>NZ_FOCF01000020.1 GCF_900110035.1 Sphingomonas gellani
AGCCGCACCTCCGGATGCGCCCGCGCGAACTCGGCCGCGAGCCGTCCCATCGCCGTCTGCGCGAAGAGCAGCGGCGCGCTGATCCGAAGCCGGCCGCGCACCTGGCTGCTGCCGGAGGCGATGGCAGTCGCCGTCTCCTCTAGTTCGGTCAGCAGTGCCCCGGCGCGTTCGAACAGCGCCCGCCCTTCCTCGGTCAGCTTGAGGTCGCGTCGGCCGCGCTCGAAGAGCCGCAGGTCCAGTGCCGCTTCCAACTCTCCCACGCGCCGGGACAAGGTCGCCTTGGGCCGGTGGGCGGCGCGCGATGCTGCACCAAAACCGCCGTGGCGGGCGACGAGCGTAAAGTCGGCTAGCGCGAGCAGGTCCATGTCGTTCCACCAGTGAGACGGCGCGTCCAGATTGTGCGGCTATTTTACCGGCCATGGATCGACCATCTTCGCTTCCTCAGCAAGACCGAATGAAGGAGCGAACCCATGACCATTCTCGTAATCGGAGCCACCGGCCGCGTCGGCCGCCACGTCGTCGACCAACTCGTGCAGCGCGAGGCGGACGTCCGCGTGCTGACCCGCGATCCCGCCAAGGCCGCGTTCCCGGCCGGTGTCGAGGTGGTGCAGGGCGACCTGCTCGACATCGACGAACTGCGCGCCGCCTTTTCCGGCGTCAGCACGCTGTTCCTCCTCAATGCGGTGACCGGCGATGAGTTCACCCAGGCGATCATCACGCTGAACGTCGCGCGTGAAGCCGGCGTCGAACGGGTGGTCTACCTGTCGGTGTTCCAGTCCGACCTTGCGGTGAACGTCCCTCACTTCGCCGTGAAGTACGGCGCGGAGCGGATGCTGGAAGCGATGGGCTTCGGCGCTACCATCCTGCGCCCGACCTACTTCATCGACAACGAGGCGATGGTGAAGGACGTGATCCTCCAGCACGGCGTCTATCCCATGCCCATCGGCGGCAAGGGGCTGGCGATGGTCGACGCGCGCGACATCGCCGAGGTCGCAGCGATCGAGCTGGTCCGCCGTCACGACGCGCCGGACAAGCTCCCGATCGAGACGATCAACCTGGTCGGCCCCGATACGCTGACCGGCGCTGACGTGGCAGCGATCTGGTCCGACGTGCTGGGGCGCCCGG
>NZ_FOCF01000017.1 GCF_900110035.1 Sphingomonas gellani
CCATATCTGCTTCATTGTTGGCGAGAATGCTCCGCTCGCTTTGGAGCACCCAGCTTGCATATGGTAGTGGAGGTGGCGTTCAACGACGCGGGGCCTGTCTTTATCTTCTTCCATCCCGTATCTAGTGTTGGTCGCTCGGGAGGGGCTGATGGAATATTACGGCGAATACATAATTCTCATTGATAAGCGCTGGTCGCTTGAAGACCTCTACGTATTTCCCCGGGCATTTGAGCAAGTATACTTCGCCTATGAGGCATTGTTGCCCGCTCCTGACGACATCGTTGACGCTCGTATTGATCGAGCATTCAGAGCTTACCCCTGGCGTGGAGGCTACAGCGCGGTTAATTTCTACAACCAATTAAAGTACGCTACGCCTAGAAATAAGCGGCCCACCATCCAGGCCATTCAATATGCCTCGCCTGGTTTTATTGACCTGATGCTAAACCTGCAACTGGCGCTCCAAATCGCTAGTGTTGTGTCGGCAGTCACAGGCTCCATTCTGGCCTGTAACAAGGTATACAGCACAATCTACAAGGACGCTCAGAACCGCAAGTTGCTTAGCGTAGACATTCAGACGAAAGAGCTGGAGCTAGCCAATAAGCAGATGGATTTCATCCTCGATGCGAACGAAAAAATGGCAAAACTTCTCAAGCTCGATTCAGCAAACGTGATCGAACAGCGGGCGGAGCATCCTCTCATTGCGATGAAAATCCTGTTCAGCATTTATAGGCGGGTGCGAACGCTGGCAGAGTACCAAGAGAAGGGTAAAGCCCGACTGCCTCAAAGCGTAAACCCCAATGAGGACGGCGAACTACGGTGATGTGGATTGCGGCATCATGCTCAAGCCGGGTGTTACGATAGCTCAGCGACGCATGATGTGCAGACCCATACTGGCGGCTCAAATCGGCAATGAAAATACCCGAACTTGCGGCGGCCCAAGCTTGTACGAGCAGGTGCAGTGATGCCGCGTTCGTTAACGTTGCTCAGGGTATCGGTGAGGTGGTCAAGATGGTTCGTCGCGAGCTGGCGCTGAAGGCCGCCAAGCCGGAGCGCGCTGCGTCTAAACCCGCATCTCCCCCGGTAGCTGGATCACCGCCCCTGAAGCCGAAAACCAAGGCGCCGATCCGCCGAAGGGTGGACCCAAGTCGGAGTTTGTCGAGCGGTGCGCGTTCGAGGACGCGCAAGGCTCCGCCGAAGGCCTAACCAACGCGTCAAACTGTTTAGCTGTAGCGCCTATCCTCGAGAGGCGTGACAACAGCAACTTGTCTATTGACGCATCCCTCGAGGCATGGCCATCCTTTGCTCCCATGGCGCTTGAACCTGTCCATCCTGGCCGCCTCGTCCGCGGGCAATGCCTTGATCCGCACGGACTATCCGTCGCGGATGGAGCGCGCGTGCTTGGAGTGACCCGCCAGGCTCTCAACAACCTCGTGAACGGCCACTGTGGCATATCGCCCGAGATGGCGCTGCGTCTCGCAAAGGCGTTCGATACCGACGCTGAGGCGTGGCTACAGCACCAACTCACCTACGATCTCAGCCAGGCCAAAAAGCGGGCGGCGACCCTGAACGTCATCCCCGTTGGAAGCAGGCCGACTGAGCAGCAGGCTAGGTTGATCTGATGGCCACGGCGACGATCATGCCGGTGTTGCGCCAACCGTCGTTCCCGGCGTTCTGCCCCGTCACGGCCGCCGTGGACGCGATGGCCGATGCAGGGATCGAGGAACGGGGGGCAATCTTCACCCGGCGCGAGGTGGTAGACTTCATCCTCGATCTGTCGGGATACACCGTTGACCGCCCGCTTCACGAGCTGCGCTTGCTGGAGCCGTCGTTCGGCTTAGGCGACTTCCTGTTGCCGGCGATCGACAGGCTCTTGGCAGCGTGGCGAGCTGGCGGGAAACCCGATCCTCTCGCGAACCTTGGCAATGCAATATGCGCGGTAGAGCTACACCGCGCTTCTATGGCGCGCACTGCGATCAGCGTGGTAGACCGGCTGATCCAGGAGGGGCTGTCCGCCAAGGTGGCCGAGGCGTTGGCCGACCGTTGGCTTACCCAGGGGGACTTCCTGCTTACCGAGCTGCAAGGCCGCTTTGATGTTGTTGTCGGCAATCCGCCTTACGTCCGTCAGGAGCTGATACCCGACGCCCTTATGGCGGAATATCGCGCCCGCTACCGCACGATCTACGACCGCGCCGATATTTACGTACCCTTTATCGAACGGTCGCTCAGCCTGCTCGCCAAAGGCGGCCAATGCGGGTTCATCTGCTCCGATCGCTGGATGAAGAATCGCTACGGCGGTCCGCTTCGCGCGTTGGTGGCAGGTGGCTATCATCTGAAAACCTACGTGGACATGGTGAACACGCCGGCCTTCCACGCTGAAGTTGTGGCCTATCCCGCGATCACCATCATCGCCCGCGAGAAGGCAACCGGCACCCGCATCGCGCACCGCCCGCCCATCGATCGTGCAGCCCTTGGTACGCTGGCGGCGCAGATGACTGCCAAGCGCCTCCCCGACATGTCGAGCGGCGTGCGTGAGTTGCAGGGTGTAACGGTGGGCGCTGAGCCGTGGATATTGGAATCATCGGACCAGCTCGCGCTTGTGCGGCGGCTGGAAGCCGAGTTTCCAGCGATCGAAGATGCCGGGTGTAAGGTAAGCATCGGCGTTGCGACCGGCGCCGACAAGGCGTTCATCGGTCCCTATGACGCCCTGGACGTGGAGCCCAGCCGCAAGCTCCCCCTTGTCATGACCCGCGATATCGATAGCGGGGAGGTCGCATGGCGCGGGTTCGGGGTTATTAATCCGTTCGCCGATGACGGCCGCTTGGTGGAGCTGGCGAAGTTCCCGAAGCTTCGGCGATACCTAGAAGCGCGGCGCGACCAGATCGCACGCCGGCACGTCGCGCAGAAGGCGCCGGTCAACTGGTATCGCACGATCGACCGCATTTACCCGGCAATCGCGGCCAAGCCGAAGCTGCTCATTCCCGATATTAAGGGCGAGGCGCACGTCGTTTATGAAGCCGGCGAGCTGTACCCTCATCACAACCTCTACTTCATCACCTCCGAGAGCTGGAACGTGCGGGCGCTGCAAGCCGTGCTGCTATCCGGCATCGCTCGCCTGTTCGTGGCGATCTACTCGACCCAGATGCGCGGGGGCTATCTGCGCTTCCAAGCGCAGTATCTTCGGCGCATCCGGCTTCCCGAATGGGGTAAGGTGGCGCCGGCGTTACAGCGCGAGCTGATCGATGCGGCCGAGCAGCAGGACGTGGCGGCGTGCAATCGCGCCGTGTTCAAGCTCTACGGGCTGTCAGATACCGAACAAGCGGCATTGGGGGGCAACGGGGAGTAGGATGGCGCTCGATCTAGCCAATTATGAGGAGAAGGCCCGCGAAGCCACAATGGCGTTCTGGGGCAACCGGGAGAAGGCGCGTCAGGCCCAGATTGAGGCAGGCCGAGCCGATCAGGGCGAGCGCGCCGGGGTGACGGCCGGCAAGAACATGGATGGCTTCCTTGCCCTCCTGATCGACCTTGTGGAGGCGAACGGGCTTGGCCATGCCGACGTGCATCAGAAGCGCGCCGTGGTGACGCTGCCAGGCTATTTTCGACCGACGAAGCTATGGGACGTGCTGGTGATCCATCGCGGCCACCTCGTCGCCGCGATCGAGCTGAAAAGCCAGGTTGGGCCATCGTTCGGCAACAACTTCAACAATCGTACCGAGGAGGCAATCGGCACCGCCCACGACCTATGGACGGCTTACCGGGAAGGCGCTTTTGGACAGCAGCCTCGCCCCTTTGTGGGCTGGCTCATGATGGTGGAGGATGCACCCGAGTCCCGACGAAAGGTGACGGACCGCTCCCCCCATTTCCCGGTGTTCGAGGCATTCCAGGGGGCATCGTACCTGAAACGCTATGACGTGCTTTGTCAGCGGCTTGTTCAGGAGCAGCTTTATAGCGCCGCGTCGGTCCTCGCTTCGCCGCGTCAGGCAGCTGCGACCGGCGAGTTTGGCGCCATGTCCGAGCTGACGGGACTCAAAACATTCGTCTCCACGTTCGCGGGGCATATCGCGGCTGAGGCAGCTCGGGGATGAGCGGCGCTTTCAGCATTGACGGCCAATGAGAACAGAGTAGGAACACGTATTGTACGTTTCCCAGCGAGTCCGAGACCCGATCCACAATCTGATCCCGTTTCGGCCGACGCAGTTCGAGCACATGATCTGGCAAGTGATGCAGACACGTCCTTTCCAGCGGCTGCGTCGCATCAAGCAGCTCGGGTTCTCGGACCTCGTATATCCTGGAGCAACGCATTCACGCTTCGCTCACAGCGTGGGGGTCTTCCATACCGCTCGCCAGCTCATGCAGATCATCCGAGAGTCTGTCGGTACAGGTCAATGGAATGAGGCTCGTGCCAATGCGGCCCTTGCCGCCGCTTTGGTCCATGATGTTGGGCACGGGCCGTTTAGCCATGCCTTTGAGGAAGTAGGCAAACGCCTCCAGCTCAAGCTGGCTCACCATGAGCACGTCAGCGACCTGCTTATTCGCGAGAGTCATATCGCCCAGCCCCTTAGGGAGATGGGAAGCGGGTTCGCGAACGACGTTGCTGATGTAATCAAGGCATCGGCACCGCAAACAGTGTATGACGCCGTAGTATCGAGTCAGTTTGATGCTGATAGACTAGACTACATGCGAAGAGATCGGTTTATGGCTGGTTCTTCACATGGCGTAATCGACTATGATTGGCTTGTATCAAATCTACAGGTTGAGACAGTTAGCGTTGGCGTCGATGATCAGAAGGTCGGCGAGCTACAGACATTTGTAATAGGCCCGAAGGGAGTCTATGCGGCCGAGGCCTACGTACTAGGGCTGTTCCAGCTTTATCCGACTATATACTTCCATAAGGCAACTCGTGGGGTCGAGAAGCTATTTACAGAAATGTTGGTGAGGGTATTTACCCTAGTAAAGGACTCAGCTGTAGACGCTACAGGTCTGAGTAAAGATCATCCCCTTGTGACCTTTGCTAAGGACGCAGATAATCTCGGAGCTGCGCTCAACCTCGATGACGCTGTCGTGTTCGGTGCGCTTGCGCAATTAGCCGAGGCTAGCGACCCGCTCATATCTGAGTTTGCGACAAGAATAAGGGACAGAAAACTCTTCAAGTGTTTTGACATTAGAGAGCAGGCAAGGGCCTGTATAAGCAGCTCAGTTAATGTCCAAGAAGCTGAGAGAATGATCAGTAAGATCAGTATTCGAGTGGTGGAGAAAGTAGAACTATGGAGAAAGTCGAGTCCTGAGGTTCATATTCTATATGATAAAGCATCTCGACCTCCATATAAGAGATTTGATGAATCAAAGGGCCCACTTAACCAGATTATGGTTAGAACGGGGAGCGGTATGTCAGACCTCGGGGAGTTTTCTCCAGTGGTGAATTCAATCCCGACATTCGAAGTTTCACGATATTATTTTGACAGGGAGCAGGTCGGCGTGGCGACTATGTTAAAAGACGTTCTCAATGAGGAGATTAAGAATGTCCTCTAACGTGAGAAGTGAAGCGGAGTATGCTGCGCAGCTCGTAGTCGATGCTGGTGGCGAGATCGTTGGCCGCACTCGACTACAGAAAATAGCCTTTCTGCTTGAAGTAATGGAACTAGGTAGTGGGTTTGAGTTTGAGTATAAGCACTATGGCCCGTACAGCGAACGGCTAACGTCAGCTATTAAATATGCTGACCTGTTTGAGCTTGTGCATGAAGATGTAAAGCCTACTGCGTGGGGTGGTTTCTACTCGATATTCAAAGCCGGAGCCGGGGTTAGGCCAGTGACAAGCGATCAAAGCCGAGCAGTGGCCATAGCGCTTGGAAATTCCGCTGACCCTGTAGAGCTGGAACTTGCGGCTACAGCGGTTTTGTTAGCCATTGAAGGCGAACCCGACCCTTGGAAAGAGACAGAAGTCAGGAAACCCGATAAGGCCGCGCATGGAAAGCTCCAGAGATCAAAAGACCTTCTAAAGAAGTTCCGCGCTATGGACTCAGGCAATAAACTGCCTGCAATTGTATAACTAAGGTAGTTGTATGGCGGGCCCTGTTGATCAAACAACTGTAAGTGCGGCAAGCCCGCCACACGGCCATATGGCAGTAAACGAGAGCTGTCCTTACGTCTCAACACTTAGGGAAAACCCTTTGCGCATTGGTATCTCTACCCGTGCGCTTTTTGACCTTGAGGAAGAGCATCGGGTATTCAAGACGGAAGGCGTCAAGGCATACGCCTCAATGCAGCTTGCGCGTGAAGACACCGTGCTTGGAAAAGGCACGGGCTTTGAGGTAGTGGAACGGCTTCTTGCTCTAAATCAACCAGGTAAAGTCCCATTTGTCGAGGTCATCCTGTTGTCGCAGAACTCGCCCGATCTGTCCTTGCGAGCATTTAAATCGATCGACCGGTACAAGCTTGGAATAAAAACTGGAAGCTTTACCAGCGGTCGCTCACTTGCGCCCTTTGTACCGGCATGGGGTATTGATCTCTTCCTCTCAAACGAAGATGCAGACGTTAAAGGAGCGGTGGAAGGTGGCGCTGCGGCTGCCCGCCTCGGTAATGTTCCTAAGGATCGTAACGAGACGTTGGCAGGAGAGGTACGAGTTGCGTTTGACGGTGACGCAGTCGTGTTCGGCCCAGAGTCCGATGCGGTCTATAAAGAGCAGGGGCTTGACGCCTTTTTAGCCCACGAGGTTGCCAATGCGGACAACCCAATGGCGCGCGGTCCATTCGGAAACTTCCTTCATAAACTCTCAGCTCTACGCCAGGTATATCTAACCGATGCCGATGTTAGCAAAGTGCGGATCGCGCTTGTTACGGCTCGCAATGCACCGGCACACGAAAGGGTTGTACGTACTCTGAGAGCATGGGGAACGCCGGCCGATGAAGCTCACTTCGTCGGAAGTCGGTCAAAGGCGCCAATCCTGCGGGCACTCGGGGCCCACATCTTCTTTGATGACCAAGAGAAGCATGTGCTCGGGGCTGCAACGGTCGTACCAGCGGGGCATGTCCCTGGGCCACATGATCCTGCTATGCCCGTCATCCCCGCCAACTAAGCGGGGGGAGGATTGAACAGCCCATCGCCGCGATCCCTCGGGGGCCGCGGTCGCCGAGGTGCCCGCTCGATCCCCTCCGAGGTGAGGAGGTCGTAAGCATCAACAAAGCGCTGAAAAAACCTCTCCAGTTCAGCCGTTGGAAGCGGAGGCAGATCGGCAAAGCTATAGGGCGCCACCGCACGTTCCTTGCACCCCTCAGGTTTGCTGAGATCAAGGAGCAGCATGTCAGCGTTTGCCCACTCATCTATCGCATACAAGGAGTGGATCGCGCTAGCGATGACACGCAGGCCGTCCTTAGACGGCACGTGCCCCGAACGGGGCTGAAGATAGAATAATACTGGCCGGCCACCCTCGATGAAGAAGAAACTCGGGTTGACCTTGATTGCCATGTCCGAACGGAGATGAAGGTGGCGCGCTGCCAAGTCGTGGCACATGAACCGCCCACGGTCCTGTGCAGCATCCCAGATCAGGCCGCCGACCAAGGCGTTGTAGGGTCGGCCTAGGACATGGCCTCCATGTCCGCAGGCGGCGACAGCTGCCCTTCTCGACATCTCTGCGGCGAACACCGCCTTGGCGAGGCGCTTGCTGGGATCATAGCTCCATGCCGGACCTTGGCTGAGTAGGTGTTTGCGAAAGTTCGCTGCGGTGGTGGCAACGTCGGGTCCGGTAAGCCTGACCACATCTTGAAGCGGGGGGATCGGAAGAGGCATGCCTAATTCTACCGCAACGACTTGGATTCGAGCAAGCGCCCTACTGGACGCTCGCGGTCTTCAACTGGTGGACGAAATGGTCCTGGATCGCCTTGTTGGAGATTTCCATATTTAGGCGAACCTTGCCATCACGAGCGTTCCAAACGCGGTCCCATGGTCCATCGGCTTCGTGCGTAATTGCCGAGAGTTCGAATGCTCCGTACCCGGCGTAATAGTTCAGCGTCCAATGCAGCAGGGCTTGCGTCTCGCCAGAGAAGGTAGCGCGAGCTTCCACTACCTCGCCGGTTTCCCAATCGATCGTTGTCGCCCGCGACGTGATAGCGGCCGAGCCGAATGCTTTGAAACAGTCGTAGACCGACCGAATAACCGGCCCATGTTCCCATGCCTCAATCCGATTTGATATCAGAGGCTGGCTGCACGTCGCGAGATGCCATCCATGCGCAAAGTAGATGTGTTTCAGGACGGCCATGTTGGTGAGCGCGATCCCGCGCTCTTCCGCGTAATCGAGCAGGAAGTTAGCTACCTGTCTCGCGTCATGCATCGCGACGCTTCATGGTGGGGGCGCACATCATCGCTGGCCGATACAGGGTGGAGCATGTTTGCATCAAGCGATCTCATCGGAGCTGCTGGATGCCTAGCGAGGGAGTGGACAAAGCTCGATAGAGAGTGGCATGGTGGCATTTGAGCAGCTTGGCGGCTTCCCGCACCGACGTACCCTCCCCCACCAACCGTTCGCCTAGCGTGATCTGATCGGGGGTGAGCTTGGGCGGGCGGCCGAACCGGACCCCCCTTGCCTTCGCCGCCACCCGCCCGCTGCTAGTGCGCTGGTGGATTAGCTCGCGCTCGAACTCGGCGATGCCGGCGAACACCGTCAGCACCATGCGGCCTGCTGGCGAGGTCGTGTCCGCCCAGGGCTCGGCTAGCGAGCGCAGGCCGGCGCCGGCCTCCTTCAGCTTCTCGGCAATGTCGAGCAGATCGCGGGTGGAGCGCGCCAGCCGATCAAGCCGCGTCACCACCACCGTGTCATCATCGCGCAGCTGCTCGATCATCTTGGCCAGCTCGGGCCGGTCACGCTTCGCGCCCGACACCTTCTCCTCGAACGTCCGCTTGCATCCAACCTCCTTCAACGCGGCGCGTTGCAGCCGGAGGTCCTGGTCATCGGTGGACACACGGGCGTAGCCGATCAGCATGTCGCAAAACTGTATCATAACTAGAGCATTATGCAAACGACTTTTGCGACAGCGGCACCTGAGGAAGTGCAAACGTCGAAGGCGTTGTCGCGAAACTTAGGACATCCGCGACACCGTATCGCCCTTAGCTGACAGCTATCTGAAAGGGGCTTAGGTCTAGGGCTGCCGACTTGGGCACCGAAATGGCAAGCCCCGCGTCCTGCTCGATCAAATGTATGTGCCAGTAGGTCGTGCCGCCCTTGTTGGTGGTCGTATGCAGTGACGACAGCAGCGGCTGCATGGCCGCGTGCGGAACAGCGAACGCCGTTTCCAGGTCCATGCAGCCGAGGACGAAGAAGCCGCGATCGGCTTCGCCGAGGAACGTGTCCCACTGCGGATGGTAGGCGTACCAGTACGGAGCCTGGTTCTTCCCGGCGTACCGTTTGGACATGGAGCAGGCCGCCCGCACGTCCCGTTGGGCGTTCCAGTAGAGGGCGCGGCTCTTGCGCACCAAGCTGGCCGTCTCCCGGCGACCTAGGGCGGCAATCACGTCCTCGCGTTTCGCTTGCAGGAGCTGCGCGTCGGTGAAGTGCCAGGTGCCCTTGCCGGTCGTCGCCAGGTCGGCCGCGGTCACGATCGCCGGTGCGGCCTTCGTTGTGTCAGAAGCGGGCGTGGCGGATATGGGCTCGTCGCCGGCCTGCTCGTCCGGTTCGGGCTCCTCCTCCACGTCCGTGGCGGTCGTGAACATCACGTCGACCATGCGATCGAGGCGGGTGTATTCGATCGGCGTCAGCAGGCTGCGCATCTTCAGCCCGGTCTCGGCCGCTTCCGTGTTCTCCTTCAGCAGCACCAGCTTGATGAGCGCTTCCGCGCTGATGACGCGTATGTCCCAGGCGTGGCGGGAACCCCTGATCTGCGCCTCCAGCTCCCCCGTGTCCTGGCGCCCGACCACGATCAGGATGGAGGACTCGGCCGATAGCTTGCCGGCCTCCGCGAGCCTGGCGCGATAGGTCGCCAACGTGTCCAAGGAGAGCCGATACGCATCCGTGGTCTTCACTTCGACAACGAGCGTATGCCCTTCCGGCGACAGCCATAGCCCGTCGAAGCCGATTTTGCCTTGAACTCCCTGATAGCGCCCGTTCGTCGCCACGTAGTCCAGGCGGCGGCCGAGTTCGTTCACCAGGTCCTGGAGCACCATGCCGTTCTTCGGGAAGGCCACGGAGAGGCAGTGATCCACATACCGCGCGATCTCGCCCGTACCCACCTTGCCTAGATACTCGCGTAGCTCAGCGGAGCACGTGCTGTCGTCCTTCAGCGTACCGTCGCCGGCCGTCGACACCACCTGCTCAATGCTGAACTTGGCGACGCTCTCGGGTGCGTTCTCGAAGATGGAAATCAGAGGCATCACCAGAGACTAGCGGGCGGTCAGTCCCGCGCAACCATCCCGTTGGCGGCGCTGCAAACACGTGGGCTTGCCATCAAGTTGGCATGTAGGCTACCGAACGTGTTCACACGAAGACACGTAGCGGTGCTAGCATGCGAACAATATCTGTCATCAGCCAGAAGGGCGGCGCCGGCAAGACGACCCTCGCCATCCATCTGGCTGGTGCTGGCGCGAGCGCCGGATTGTCCGCGCTGATCCTGGACGCCGATCCGCAGGCTACGGCCAGCCAGTGGAGTCACTGGCGGGGTGGAGCCGATCCAGAGGTGGTGGACTGCGCCTCCCCTACTCTCCTCTCCCGTAAGGTTCAGCAAGCGGCTGACCTCGGCGCGGAGCTGGTCATCATCGACACGCCGCCCCACGCCGACATCATGGCGCGGGAGGCATGCAAGCTGGCGGACCTGATCCTCATTCCTTGCCGTCCCCAGGCCTTCGACCTGTCGGCGGTGGAGACCACGGCCGAGCTGGTGAAGGCGGCAGGCAAACCGGCCTTCGTCCTGTTCATGGGAGGCCCGCAGCGGGCGCCGGCGACCTACAAGGACGCGCGAGAGCTGATCGAGGGCGGGGAGGGGCTGGAGGGCATGGGCGTGCCCGTCGCGCCTGTCATGCTCACGCAGCGCGCGATCTACCACCACAGCACGGCGCAGGGGAAAACCGCAGCCGAAGCGGAGCCGGACGGGAAGGCGGCCGAGGAGGTTGCCGCACTTTGGACGTGGATACGTGAGCATGTGAACATATCCACGCGTAAGCAGAGCAGGAAGAGGCAGGCCTGACCATGAGCAAGTTTGGTGCGATGAAGCAGCAGCGGGCCGAGCGGGCGAGGGTGCCGGAGGCAAGCGCGCCCCCATCCGGGTCGGATGAATCTGCACCAGCGCCGGCGCCGACGCGAGCTGCGGCCCGGCAGGGCAAGAAGGCGGTCAGCGCCTACTTCAGCTCCGAGGTAAGCCGAGGGCTCAACGTCCTCGCTGCCGAGAATGAAACCACCCTCCAGGCTCTTCTGGGCGAGGCGATCGACCTTCTCATGCGGCAGTACGGCAAGCACCCATTCGGCGAGCGGTAAGGTCTGCTGGCGCCCAATTTCTGGAGCAGCATGCAACCAGCCAGCCTCATTGCTGATGCTGCCCTGCAATGCCACGATAGCTGAATGGACACTCGGCATGCTCTGATCGAGATGATGAAGCGGGTGCTTGCTGGAGGTGAGGTTTCGAACAGCGACCTACTCACCTCGATACCTGATCCTACGGATTTGGATCAGATGGAGCGCTTGGCATGGCAGAGGCTCAGCCAATGGGCGGATGATGATGATATCCGCGCCAGGGATGAAGCCTACGCCGACATGCAACGGCAACACGTCACGGAAGCGCTGAGTGACTTGGAAGCGCTCGACGCTGGTTACGATCCGAGAGAGATCGAACTAGGTGATCATCAAGCGACCCACATACGGCTTGTCGGGTGTCTCGTCGTCGCAGCCCTTGTGGCGGCGGTCCTCTACGCGATGTTCGCGCATGGTTTCTTCATGCACGGTGACTGATTGACGGTAGGCGGATGCCCTTCCAAGGCCGAGAAGGTGCCGGCAAAAACATAGTACTCCAACGTGTCCACACGCTCACATGGCATCACGACTACATGTGAATGCATTCAGGATCGCCAAGTCGTTTAAACGCTTTGACGGTGAGCTTTGGGGTAGGGGCTCACCTTTCGGCGGCCGGCGTGGCGAAATCGACCAGCACCGGCAGTTCGGCCGCCAGCCCCCGCATCTTGGCGCGACGGACGACGCTGTGCTGCTCGATAAGGCTCTGGGCGTCGCGTTTGCCGCTGGAGGTTTTGGGGAACCAATGGAGCGAAATCCGCTCGACCTTGCGGCCCTTCTTGATCGGCGTGAAATCGACATAGAAAGGGCAGAGCTTGTTAATCTCCTCGACGGCCACCTTGAGGCAGTATTTGTTGAGGTCGGCGAACCTCTCCAGCTTACCCTCAGGCACGTTCAGGAGTCCGCGCAGCTCGTCAATGGTGAAATCCTCGGTCTGCTTGTAATCGAGGCCGATCCGGCGCTCGATCATCTCGTACAGGCAGAGGGCGTATTTGGACTCGAAGCAGTACATGACCTGCGTCTTCAGCCGGGCATAGACCTCGCTGTTCCGCAGGATTTCGATCAGCTCCTCGGGAATGCGGTAGTGAAGGAAGCCGTCCTTCTCCAGGCTCTCATCGCTCGGGCCGAGGAGCTGGACACGCCGCTTGAAGCTCTTCCCACCCTTGCGGATGGTGACGATCGCGATCGTGCCCATCAAGCGGAGCAACGATGCCTCAATCCGCTCGTTGCCCTGATGCGTGCCCTTTAGGGCCGACTTGGCGATGCGGTGGACGATCGGTTCGCCGATGCGGTCCCAGGCATTGGCGATCAGCAGGTTGTAGGTTCGACGATCGGCAAGGGTGAGGGGGTTTAGTTCGACGATGTCGACCAACTCGCCAGGCTTCACGATCTCGCTATAATGCGCGGGATCGAAGGGGTCGCCCCGGCCTCGCTGCGTCAGTGTGCGGATCGATCCATCGACAATGGCGGGTGACGACATAGCAAGGTCTCAAAGGTGAGCGGTAAGCGCCTTCTCAGCTCACCTTATGCTGGATCGGTGAGTTGAGCAATCTGTTTAGCTCCCCGTACGTGGATACCCCAAAGCTCACCGTCATAGGCGAGGCTACCCGAACCCTCACCGAAACCGACCCGAACGCTCACCTCAACCGACCCCGAAGCTCACCGTTGCATACCCCAACGCTCACGCGAATCGGCCCCGACACTCACTTTTAAGCGCGGTTTTCGGCAGTATTCCGCGGCTTTCGCAGGCCTGAATCTTGAATCTAGAAGAATCTTAGAATCTGAAGGGAAAAGGTGAGCTTTGGGGTAGGCCCATATGTGGATAACTTCAGGCGAGCGAACAGATGAGAGGCAAGCCGGAATTGGCCTGCTGGCCAATATACCTTCGTTCCGTGCCGGCTAACGCCGTCACCAGAGCGGCCTAACGGCCGCGGGCTTCCGGAAAGAAGCCAAGCGCGACCGGTGTGTGCCTGATGCGACGTAATGCCCCGGCGAGGGGGCAGAAGCAGTGAGCATCAGCCCCAAAACTCACCTTTGGCCGAATGTGGGGATTACCGAGTGCGTTCGATCATCAGCCTGCCCGGCTCAGCCGCTTGCTGTTGGCGGCGACCTTACGCCGGTAGTGCTTGAGCGCGCCCTGCGTACCGCTCAGCGGTGTGTGCCCGAGCGCTCCGGTCATGAGGCGGCCCTGAAGCTCGATCGCGGCGCGGACCTTCTCCGTCACCATCAGCTCGGCTTCAGCCGCCCCAGCAGAGCCACCGGCGGCGATGCGGGCCGTGCGCAGTGCCATCACCGACGCCGCTTCGGCGCCGAGCATCCACATGTCGAACCCTGCGGTCAGCCATGCCCCGTAAGCCTTGCCGCTCATGTCGTTCTCCCCATGCCGATCGGACCCAGCATGAAGCATGCCTTGCGCAGGCCCAACGCTTTTGCGATCCCAAGGGTGCGGCACGGTCAATCCCGTCCGTGGGGCGTCGTAACCCCGTTGGATGCGCAGCCGGTCGAGAGCTTCTCGGCCGGGTGGCTGTCGCGCATGTCCAAGGCTCTGCCCAAAGGCGGCAGCGCCTCGTGCTGCGCGCGGGGTTACGAACGCCCGGCTCACCGGCCGGGCCTGCCTCCATCATCACACGAGGAGGCCGCATGGAAACCGACCCGCTGGAGCGCATCGCCGTCGCACTCGTCGACGAAATCAGGGCGCGGAAGCCGGCAAGTTCTACGCCCGTTTTGCTACCCCAAACCTCACCCGAGGCGCCATCACAACCACGCACCGGACGCAAGCGGGAACGGCGCGTCGCACTCTATCCGGCGCATTACAGCCTGCGCATCACGGATGAGGATCGGGATCGTTTTGACGCCTGTGCCGAACGGCATAGGTTGGCGAAGGGTGAGCTGTTCCGGCGGATGCTGAACGCGTTTGAGGCGATCGAAAACGAGCAGGAAAAGTGATGCGGAAAGCCGATCGGAACATGTGTGTAGAAGCGCCCAGTCCGCGCATGCTGGCCGCGACCGCAGGCCTTCGTCGCCAGCTCAGGATACAGACGATCGTCCTCACCGTCGTCGGCATTGAGGTGATTATTATCGTCGCGTTGCGCGCTTGGAATGCCCTCTAGCAGAACATCGATCGACGCCGCCAAGCCGCTTAACCGCCGTAGTGAACCGACGCGCGATGCCGATCGGGGCAGGGGAGGCACGACCGGTTTATGAGCGGCGACCGTCCTTTTCCTTGGCGACGCCTTTGAACGGTTTGCCGCCTTTCTTCTGATCCATGAAGCGGCCGGTGTCGGTGTCGCGCTTCACGAAATCGCCGCCAGGTGTCTTGGTCTGGGTGCGATCGTCGACCGAGCCTTTGCGGTAATTCTCACCCGTGTTCTTGGCCATGGTGCCCTCCCAAGCCGGCGCCTCCAGCGAAAGTGGGAACCGCCTGATGGATCGCAAGAAGCGCCAGCAGATCATCGTTTCTGGCGGCACCATCGGGCATCGATCGGAGTGTCGGGAGCGCGCGCTGGACGGGTGCTGACCATGCCCATATCGTCTCGCCAAAGGGAGCTTTCGATGACGATCCGGACTCATTTTGTTGCCGCCATGCTGATGCCGATCGCGGCGGTTTCGCTGGCGTCGTGCGGCTCCAAATCGGTCGAAGGAACGTACAACGTCACCAAGGCGCCGGTGCCGGGGATCGTCGCCACCTTCGGTAAGAACAGCTTCACCTTCTCGTCGGGCGCGTCGGGCAATTACGAGGTCAGCGGCGACACGGTGATCCTCACCGGCATGTCCGTGACGGGCACCTACAAGATCGAAGGCGACAAGCTCGTCGGCGATCAGTTCACCTTCGTGCGGCGCGATCCGAACGACAAATCGCCGGTCAATCTGGGGCCGCGGGGCATGAGCAACGCGCAGGGTAACGGCCAGTAACGCGCGCCATCATCGTTCGGTAGTCGCAGCGATCCAGCCCCAAAGCTCACCGATCCCAGCAAAGAAACCGACGAGCTGATCCGATCCTGAGTCCGGCCGAGATTGTCAGCTCCATGCAAATGGCGCACTTATACATCGCTTCGCGACGTGTGCGGCCGGGCCTGCCCGGCACCCGTCAACCGCCGGGGAGCGATTGAGCCAAGGGCAAGCCCTTAGCGATCCGGCGCCGGTGCCGCGAAGGTGAGGCAGGAGAAGGCAGAGCTAGCGTGGCGCAGTATCGGTTCTCGGCGCAGGTGATCAAGCGGTCGGACGGCCGCAGCGCCGTTGCCGCGGCCGCCTACCGTGCCGGCGAGCGCCTGGTGGACGAGCGGCTCGACATGCCGTTCGACTACCGCAGCCGCGACGGCGTCGAGCATACCGAGATCATGGCGCCGGAAGGTACGAAGGCGTGCTTCCCGGATCGCGCTACCCTGTGGAATGCGGTCGAGGCGGCCGAGAAGCGGGGCGATGCCCAGGTGGCCCGCGAGGTACAAATCTCGCTGCCGCATGAGCTGTCGTTCGAGCAGCGCCGTGAGCTGGTCCGCGACTTCGTCCAGACCGCCTTCGTCGACAAGGGCATGGTCGCCGACATCGCCATGCACCGGCCAGACAAGCATGGCGACGACCGCAACTTCCACGCCCACATCATGCTCACCACCAGGCATGCCGATGCGGCTCAGTTCGGCACCAAGGCGCGCGAGTGGAACAGCCGCGAGCAGCTCGCCGAATGGCGTCAATCATGGGCCGAGACCCAGAACCGGCATCTTGTCCATGCGCTTGGCCCCGAGGCGCCGAAGGTGACCCACAAGAGCCTCGCAGACCGCGGGCTTGACCGCGAAGCTACGATCCATCTCGGCCCGACCGCGAGCGCCATCGAGCGTAAGGGGGAGCAGAGCGAACGCGGCGATGTGAACCGCGAGATACGGGCGTCGAACGCAGAGCGACGCGCCTTGGTGAAGGCGAACGAGGCCGACCAGGACCGCCTCTCCGCGAGGTCAGACCAGCACTCGGCCTGGGTCCAATCGATCCAGAAGGAGCTGGCCGAACATGAGGCTACGCTTCAGCGGCAGCTTGCCGGCTGGAGAGCTGAGAAACAAGCGATCCGGGTGCCGCAGGTGCTTAAGAAATCCGACGTTCGTCAGGACATCGTGCTGACCTCCTACGGCCTCCGAGACACTGCCGCGCACCACCTGGCGGTGACCGAGCGACGGGTGCAGCGCATCGGCTTCAAGCGGGAGAAGCTCGCCAGCTTCGTTCGCGATCCACAACGCTGGGTATGGGCAAAGATCAGGGAGGTTCATGCCGTGGATCGTGCCCGGCGGGAGCTGGCGCGACAGCGTACAGCCGTGCGGGTTCGTGAGCAGTGGCTGAGGAGCGATAAGGGGCAGGCCTACATCCTCAAGCAGATCGATCGATCCTATGCCGCAGCCCAGCCGGCCAAGCAGCAGGTGCGGGCCCTGGAGCGGAAAATCCGTCGCGTTGAGAAGCACGCCAAGGCGGTCGGGATCGTCCGGGAGCGTCTGAAGATGGCCGAGGAGTTGGGGGTCAACACGATCCCCAGGTTGGTGAAGCCGCAGACTGCCCGACAGTTCGTCCGCCATGTCGACGCGGGCGTGGTGAGGGCCTTTTCGCGGTTCAGCCCGCAGCAGCTTCAGCAGGCCCAGCAAACGGTGCGGGCGGCGGCACGCGGCATTACGTTGGGATTCACCCGCTGACGGATCAGCCTGCAACGATGCTCTCCGGGCATGCCGGTGAAGGTGTGGGGACGCCAGTGGATGCCGCCGTCGACCTTGATGCGCTCCGGGATCGCTATCGTCAGCGGCGGGAGCTAGCTAACTTCTACCAGGGCCAGGTTACGGCCCTGAATACGGCGCCGATTCAGGCATGGGTCGTGCTCCCGGTCCTCGTGTCGGCGACCGCCGTCCTAATTTCCACCCATGCCTTTTCCGAGAAGGCGGGCTTCACCATCCTGCTGATCGCAGTCCTGCTCGGGGTCGCCGTGCCGGTGCTGGCCAAGATGGGCCATGAGAAGGAGGCGGCACTGATCCGGGATCGGTATCTGGCGGAGCACGCTCTGCTGTTCCCCGCCTGCCCGCCGATCGAGCTGGTCGGGTTCCTGCTGAAGGGCAAGCACATCACCTGAGCGGGTCACAACCGCTCGGTTCTGACACCATATCTGCTTCATTGTTGGCGAGAATGCTCCGCTCGCTTTGGAGCACCCAGCTTGCATATGGTAGTGGAGGTGGCGTTCAACGACGCGGGGCC
>NZ_FOCF01000012.1 GCF_900110035.1 Sphingomonas gellani
TGAGTAGAGGGTTCGGCCGTTTTCGGTGGCAACGAGCAATTCCGTGGCGCTGGGGTTCTGCCGAGCGTCATGTAGCGTCTGCATAAGGGCTCGCCCCAAGCCTCTCCGGCGGTGGTCAGGCTCCGTTATGATCCGATCGTACACGAAGACGTCGTTGGTTTCTGCCGCGTAACCGCTTGCTGCAAGCGCGCCTGCCTCTGTGAATACCCGTGCTTCCGACACCATGCCGGTTCGCTTGACCTCAATCGTGTATCCAAGCGGCAGATGTCCGATGGGGGCTTTGGATGCAGCCCGCATGAAATAGCCGGGAGCGTGCAGCTTCCAGCCGCTCGGGAGGGCTGATTGCAGATCATCGGCCGTGCCGCACAGCTTCAATAAATAGCGGGAATCGCTGATGGAACGAGCAAGGTGTTCGAGGCCGGAGCTTGCCTTGGGGAACACCCAGCGAGCAATTTCAGCATCCGAATTAGTATCGACGCGGAAGCCGCCGTGGTCCGGGATCGGCAACGGCAACCCACGAGCGATTGATCTGGCCGAAAGCCATGCTTCCAGAACCGCAGGATCAACGCCTTGGTTGTTCATAGCCCACTGCATAGCGAGCTGGTCGGCAAAATCCCATTCGACCCTCGTTTCCCGATCAACCATCCCATCCGAGACGGCGTCGGCCGTCTCGCTGGCCGTTCGTTTTTGGGAACGGCAAGAAGCGCCCACTTGTCGACGTTGGGATGGGCGAGCATCACAGAATGCGGAGGGCGATCATGATGTATTTGGTATTTGGATGCGACCCCGTTGGAGATCGTGTTCTCTGGGAAGAGGACGAGGTGCACGGGAATACCATGTCGGTCAGCCTCCCTCCGGATCTAGTCACGGATATGCTGGCTTGGAACGAGCAAATGGCCGGCGCGGTGCTTGCAACTGCGGAGGCGACCAGCGCATTGGCTCGCCTAAATTCGGACGGCGCGAACCTCGCAAAGCGGATCGCGGCCGCAGTACCCGGCGGGGCAAAGGTTCGGTTCTTAAGTGAGTAGAGTGACCGTCCGACATCGCCCACACCCAGCCGTAGCAGCGCCCACCAGGCAATCCTGATTGCCGCCCCTCGTTCACGTGCTAGAACTTGGTGGGATTTAGAAACAGGAGACGCTCAATGATTGGCCTCCTACTAGTTGCGGCAGCTTCAACAGCTTTCTGTCCGGTAGAGCGGGCGAAGTATGCTTTCCGCAATGATCCAAGCGTGATCGCTTATTTTCGCTCTGTTGATAGCGGTCCAGATTGGCCGAGCCACATTGCTTTAGCAGTACACTATAAGGAAACAGGAAGAACCTTTTGGTGGCTGCCATGGAACGGCGGCTCGGACGGCCTGCAAAACGTAGCCTCTACGGAAGACATTACAGCGAAGGATTGGAGACCTCCAGACCCAGATGGGGGACCTCGCCCCTTCGGAGACCGGCAGTATATCGTCACTGACGACGCCTATAATATTATGAACCATGTTCCGACGTTGGGAGAGCGTGCACCAGCTCACATGCTTTTCCCAAATTCCGCAGGTTCTGGGGATACTGCCTTCCTAAACAGACAGTTCTTCGACTTCGTAGGTTGCCGTAAGCCCGGCGAGTAGTAGTCCCGAATGGGAACGCGTAAGCGGACGGTCCGCTTTCCGATGTCACATTTCGTTCTCGGGATCCCAGTGTCGAATGGTTCGCGCGATGGGCATTCCGAGGCTTCGCCCGTCCAGCCACTCAACATTCCGCCCATCCATGTTCCGCGCGGCTAACAGATTTGCGTGTGCGCCCATCATGGCAAGCAAAACGGCCTGCACTTCGTCGACACCGCCGACCCTGTGGCCCGCGACGCCCTCAGGCCAGTCAATCTCATATCGGCAGAAGAAGCTCCCACCATCCTCTTCCGGTCTCAGAAAACGGCACTCGGCATCGCGTCCATCAACTTTGAACGTGCGTCGCACAATCACCCGATCGATCACTCGCAGCTCCCCTCGTCGAGATCGTAGCGCCCTTTCCTAGGGCTGTAATTAGGCAGTCTGCCGGCCGACCGTCCCCCCGCCCGACGGAGGTGGCCGGACGCTTACGGCTCGCGCGTAGGCAGGGCAGTTTATGGCTATCTGGACAATTCCGCCTGACGATCAGGCGTTCGGTCCTTGCACAAGGATGAGGGCGGCTTTCCCGAAATTCGATCGTTGATCGGGAATGGAGGCGGCTTCCCAAAACCTGTTGGAGTCGATTTTGGGAACGCCACTTGAGCAGGTGGAGGTGCAGCGGCGCCCTACTTGATGAAGTATCCTGCGACCTTCCATCCGTCGCTCTCGTGAGCGAGCGTGATGGTCTCGATAGAACCGGGTTTGTGGGCGAAGTCTGTCCGGAACTGGATGACTTCATAGTCTCCGGGTGGCACGCCAGGAAGCGAGTTGGTCTTCGTAACGCTCTGGAAGGTGCGCGAGGACGCGGCTCCAAGCGGCAGGCGAACCGGCTGGATCGTCGTAGCCCATTGTGACGCCGATATTTGGGATTTGAAAACGCCAGCGGCAGCGCGCCAGCTTGCTTCCCAATTTCCCTTGTCCAGTAGGGCTAACCATTGGCGTGCCGCGCCTTGGCTCATCGAGGCAGACGCATCGACGGTCGTAATGCTCGATCCCGCACTATGCGCGGTCGACGTGGCATCCCCATGAAAAGCCGTCGCGAGGACAGCCGCTGCTATTAAAAGTGACATGACCAACATTCCTCCGCTGAGCCAGGCGAGCCGGTGAGCCGTGCCCTGCCGGTGGCCTGCCGGTGGAGCGGAGAGCACTTCGGCAGGGTTAGCGGTCACCCCCAAAAATTCGTCCCCAATGTGTTCGGGGTCAGCTCGCTCCGCCTCGGCAAGGAGCCTTGCCGCTTCGCGGCTGCTCGCGACGCACAATTTCCTGCGCGCATCGCGCAGCCGCTCGTTAATCGTGTGAACCGAAAGATCGAGGTGGCGAGCGATCGATTTCGCATCATACCCTCTGAGGAGCAGCCGTAGCGTTTCTCTCTCCCGCTCGGTCAGGGTCGCGATCCTATCGCGCACAGAGGCGGCCAGTTGCTTCATGCCGGCCACATTAGGATGCGACATAACGGCTCGCTACCTGCCAGTGACCGTAAGTGGTCCAACCGGCCTTTCCCAGAAAGGAAGGTTCAGCGAGATGGCCGGCGCGTCCCCGTTAGAATCGAATTTCGGGAATGTCCGGCTTGGGTGGTTAGCGGACTTCAGGGTCGGACGAGATCTGCCGACTGTTCAGCAGCCGCTTTCGCCGTAGCCACAGTCCTCTACCGGCTAGCACACCTGACGTGCTCCCCGAAGCTCTACCAGTCATAACTGGAGTCCGGGGTTGGTATGGTGCCCCTCGGGGCGGTGTTGCACAACCCATCTGGCAGCATCGGCGGGCGTCAGCCCGCCAACACCGCTATGCGGTCGCACGTGGTTGTAGTCGTCGCGCCAGAGCCGCAGCACCGAGCGGGCATGGCCGAGCGACACGAACAGCGTCTCGTTGAGGCACTCGTCACGCAGTCGGCCATTGAAGCTCTCGACGTAACCGCTCTGCTGCGATTTGCCGGGTGCGATGTAGTGCCACTCGACCGGGCGTTCCTGCGTCCATCTCAGGATCGCTAGGCTGGTCAGCTCGGTGCCGTTGTCGCTGACAATCATCAGCGGCGGCGCGCCCCTAGCCGCGATGATGGCGTCGAGCTCGCGGGCGACACGCGCGCCTGACAATGAGGTGTCGACCACCAGCGCCAGGCACTCGCGCGTGAAGTCGTCGACTACCGCCAGGATGCGGATGCGTCGGCCGCTGATCAGCGTGTCGCTGACGAAGTCGAGGCTCCACCGCTGGTTCGGTCCTTGCGGCAGCGTCATCGGCGCTCGGGTGCCCATCGCTCGCTTACGGCCACGCCGGCGCCTGACCCGCAGGTTTTCCTCGCGGTACAGCCGCAGCAGCTTCTTGTGGTTCATGACCAGCCCCTCACGGGCCAGCATGATCCCCAGCCGCCGGTAGCCGAAGCGCCGACGCTCGGCCGCGATCTCGCGCAGCCGCGACCGTAGGTCGCCATCATCACTACGCCGGGGCGCGTAGCGCACCGACGTTCGATCTACGCCGAAGATGGTACACGCCCGACGCTCGCTGATGCCGAACAACTGCCGAGCATGCTCGACAGCCTTCCGCCGAGCGGCGGGCTTCACCAGTTTTTTGCCGCGACTTCCTTCAGCACGGCATTGTCGAGCATGGCGTCGGCCAGCAGCCGTTTGAGCCGACCGTTCTCCTCCTCGAGCACCTTCAGCTTGCGCGCCTGCGACACGTCCATGCCGCCATACTTCGCTTTCCACGCGTACAACGTGGCACTGCTGATACCGTGCTTGCGGCACACGTCGGCGGTCTTCATCCCGCCCTCCTGCTCGCGCAGCACCGCGATGATCTGCTCCTCGCTGAACCTGGTCTTCTTCACGTCCGTCTCCTCACGAAGGCGGACTCTAGCTCAAAGTGGCGGAGTTTCAGGGGAGCACGTCACACCTCCACCTGCTCAAGTGGCGTTCCCAAAAATCGACTCCAACAGGTTTTGGGAAGCCGCCTCCATTCCCGATCAACGATCGATTTCGAGAACGCCTATGCCGCCTCGATCGCCGGTCGTTTGCGGGAATGCGAGATCAGGTCCGAGGCCTCAGACCGCTAACTTGAAGTGACCAGCGGTCAGATACAAATGACCGCTGGTCAATAAGGAGGATGGTGTGGCAACGAGTGGATCATGGGCGGTCGTCACGGGTGCTTCCGGCGGCCTCGGAGCGGCGCTTGCACGGGAGCTGGCGAAGCGGGGTTACAATCTCGTGCTGTCCGCACGGCGGCAGGAGGCGATGGACACGCTCGCGGCAGAGCTTCGCACTGCTCACGGTATCGCGACGCGGGTGATCGTCGCCGATCTCGCCGATCGGGCAAGCGTTACTGCACTCGCCGCCGACATCGCGGATCTGGACGTCGAGGTGCTGGCCAACAACGCGGGCTATGGACTGCATGGTGATTTCATGGACATGCAGCCGGACGCGGTGACCGCCATGCTCGAGGTGGACGTGATCGCGCCGACGTTGCTCACCCGCCTTCTTGCCGAGCGGATGGTGGCACGGGGTGGCGGCCGCATCCTGCTTGTGGCGAGCCTTACCGCGTTTCAGCCGATTCCCAGCTATGCCGCCTACGCCGCGGCAAAAGCCTATGTGCGCTCGTTCGGCGAAGCGCTCCACGTCGAGTTCGCCCCCAGGAAGGTCCATGTGACCGTGCTTTCGCCGGGTTTGATGGACACAGGCTTCCTCAGCACTGCCGGACAGGAGTCCAGCGCGTCGCTGCGCCGGATGATGAGCCCCGTCGCAGGTACGGCGAAGCTCGGGGTGGATGCGCTGTTCAAGGGCCGTGCAAGCGTGATCGCGGGTATGGCCAATCGCGTGATTGCGCTCGCGAACCGGTTTACGCCACGCATGGTGCAGGCGAAGGTCGCCGGGCGGATGATGCGATGAGGACGGCGGGCGTACGGCGGGCGCGCGACGCGGACGGCAAGGCGGCACGGCGCGAGGTGATCCTGCGCGCCGCCGAACAAGCGTTCGCAAAGACCGGCGATGCGCTTCCCACCGTCGCCGAGGTGGCCGCAGGGGCGGGGCTGGCGAAGGGCACGGTGTACCTCTACTTCGCTTCGCAAGCTGAGATTTATCTGGCTTTGCTGCTGGAGGGGTGGAGCGCTGTGCTTGCCCGCGTCGCGGCGGCGGCAGGCGCGTCCCCCACCGATGCCGGCCGGATCGTGACGGCGCTGGCTGCCGCGCTTGGCGAGCGGCCTGATCTGCTCAGGTTGGACAGCTTCGGCGCTGTTTTGGAGAAGCAGGCCGATCCAGATGCTCTGCGGGTGTTCAAGACGGCCTTGACGGCGCGCATCGCGGAGGCTGCGCAGAGCATTGAGCAAGCGCTTGATCTGCCGGCGACCGGGGCCGAGCGATTGCTGATGAACAGCTATGCATTCGCACGCGGACTGTGGCAGGCATTCGGTGGGGCAGACCCATCGTTGCTGATTGACGGACAGACGAGGGCGCGGATGCATCCTCCGTTCATGCCGGAGCTGAAGCGGGCGCTATTGGCATACTGGCGGGGCGAGGCGAACACGGATCAGCGGTCCGAGAGTTGATGCCGGATGCGCCGAACACGTCGTTGGTGGGAAGCGATCCTTGGTCGGTTACCGGATGCTTTCGATGCCGGCCAGGACAAGGTTTACACCGGCAAGGAACTGCTCGCGGTCGTCGTGTCCGGGCAGTTGCGCCGCCAGGTGATGCACGAACGGATATTCGGCTAAATCGAGCTGGGTCCACCTCTCGGCAATGGCGGCGAGATAGACGCTTCGCTCCGTTCCCCGCGGCAGGCGTTCGGCGGCGGCGTGCTGTGCCGCCACGCCAAGGATGCAATTCAAGAGCGCGGTGGTGGCATTGAACAATGCACTCTCGGGCACACCGAGCGCCTGAACCTGCCTGCCAATGCCTTCCAATATCCGCAGCAGCCCTTGCTGCCAGGGATCGCCCGACAACTGGGCGCCAATCCATGGGTGAGCCTCGATGGCATCGAACATACCCAGCGCGACAGTGCGGATCGCGTCATGGTTAAGCGTGGATCGCTCTGCCACTTCGGCCATGACGCTGGCGAGGATATGGTCGGTGGCCGCAGCAAGCAGCGCCTGCTTGTCGGCGACATGCCAGTAGATCGCGCCACTGCCCGTCGCGAGCCGCGTAGCAAGCGCGCGAAAGGTCAGGGCGCGTTCGCCCTCGGCGTCCAGGATATGGATCGCCGCCTCCACGATCCGCTCCTTCGACAATGCTTCGGTGCGCCGGTCGGTGCGCTTGGTGCTGAGTGCCATGACGCTCCCTTGACAGATCTGGAACCGTGTTCCAACAGCGCGAGAATGGAATGTTGTTCCAGCGGCTCTGGAAGGTAGTTATGACCACTCACGTGACGATCGTTGGGGCGGGCCTGGGTGGTCTCGTCCTGGCGCGTGTCCTCCACATTCACGGCATCGCTGCCACGATCTACGAGTCCGAAGCGGGTGCGATGGCGCGCAGTCAGGGCGGCCAGCTCGACATTCACGAAGAGGATGGGCAGGTCGCGCTTGCGATTGCCGGGCTCACGAACGAATTTCGCGCGATCATCCATCCCGGCGCAGAAGCGACCCGCGTGCTCGATCCGAGCGGCGCGGTGCTGCTCGACATTCCCGACAACGGCAGGGGCGGTCGTCCCGAAGTGCTGCGCGGTGACCTGCGGCGCATATTGCTGGAGTCGCTGCCTGACGAAACCATCCAGTGGGGCAAGAAGCTCACCAGCGTCACGGCGGTTGGCGAGGGGCGGCATGCACTGCGGTTCACCGACGGATCCAGCGTGGTTACCAATCTTCTCGTCGGCGCCGACGGCGCCTGGTCGAAGGTCCGTCCGCTACTGTCTGATGCGGTACCGCAATATGCCGGCACGACCTTCATCGAGACGTATCTCCACGATGTCGACGCTCGGCATCCCGCGACGGCGCAAGCGGCCGGCATGGGCTCCCTGTTCGCCGTTGCGCCCGGGCAAAGCATCCTGGCACACCGCGAGGCGGGTGGCATCCTCCACACCTATGTTGCATTGAAAAGGTCGGCCGAGTGGATCGCAGGCCTGGACACCGATGACGCCGCCCCAGCTCTTGCGCGCGTCGCGGCGGAGTTCGGAGGCTGGGACCCTGCTCTCCTGGCTCTGATCACCCAAAGTGCGACAGCTCCTGTGGCGCGACCGCTCCACACGCTCCCAATGGGCCATCGATGGGACCGCGTGCGGGGAGTGACGCTGGTCGGGGATGCGGCACACCTCGCGCCGCCAGCAGGCGACGGCGCGAATCTGGCGCTGCTCGATGGTGCCGAGCTTGGCCTGGCGATCGCTGCAAATCCCGGCGACACCGAAACGGCACTCGCAACCTATGAGGCCGCGATGTTCCCGCGAGGCGCGAAAGCTGCGGCAGACGGACACGAAATGCTGGAGCTTTTGCTTGGCGAGCAGGCGCCAGCCCCGCTCGTCGAGTTCTTGTCCAAGGCCCTCGACGTGTGACTGGTCATGTCAGAGGCGGCGGTTGGGCATCCGTGATCCATGCCAAGCGACATGCCCAGCACGTCTCCATAGAATGCCTTGGCTGCGTCCATCTGGTCAGTTGCGATGTTCGCTACGACGCGCTTGACCGCCATGCCTCGGCTCTTTTTTACGATCGGGGTGGATAGCACATCGGGGCGTTGGATGACCTTTCCCAACCAACCTTTTCTATAGGGACGATAGCTCCGCTGAATGACGTTGGACGGACGGGAGCCATTCAGCTTCTCCATCGTACATGACTGCCCTGCTCTTCGGGGCACCCTGATACTCTCTGGAGCAATGTGTCGTCATGCGTCGTGCCTTTCCATGTCTCGCGCTTGCTTCGTTCCTCGCCCTCGGCGCGCCAATCGCAGCGCAAGGCACCCCGGAGCCGGCGGTCGCCGCGCTGCACCAGCGAGCGACGGTTCTTGATCGGCGCATCGATGCTGCCCTGCAAAGCGGGCGTCTGTCGCGCAGCAGGGCGACGACGCTGCACACGGCGGTTGGTCGCGTCCAGACCTCGGCCGGAAACTACGAAGCGCGCAACGGCGGCATCCCGGCCGGCGAACTGAATCGGCTGGATCGGCAGCTCTCCAATGTCGAAGCAGCGCTACCCGGAATGCCGTCGCCGCAAAGGATCAACCTCCGGGCAACGGCCGACATGCGCTCACGCCTGGCTGCGGCCGACGACCGCATCGTGTCGGCGCAGCAGCACGGCAAGCTGCCGGCGGCCCGTGCCGCTGCGCTCCGCCGGCAGATCGCAGCGGCAAGACAGGATATGACCCAGTCGTCGCGGCGCCGGGGCTTCGTCAGTGCCGCGGAACTAGCGTCCTATGATCGTCTGGTAGTGTCGATCGATGCCGAACTGAGCGCCCATGCAGGCGACCATCCCTATGGCCGGGACATGCTGCCCGCGCAGGAGCATTCCTACGGCAACGATGCCCTGCCGAGCGCGGAGGTAACGGCGTTCCAGAAGACAGATGCACGCCTGCGCTACCGCAATGCCCGCATCGAGCGCGATGCCAGGGGTTGCGCGGTGTACCAGGGCACCGCTTCGGATGGCCGGGTCCGTCGTGAGGCGCTGCGTAACCAGGCCGGACGGCCGATCTGCTCGCCACGTTGACTGTAGGATCGTGCGGCTCCGTCACCCGGAGCCGCACGGTCATTCGGGCGGCATGGCCACGCGACGAAGGATCTGCTCGATCTGCTCGCGGTCGAGCGGCTCCGCGTCCACCGAATTGTGGATGCCGATGCCCTCGATCAGCGCATCGATCGCCCGCGCGGTCAGCGGATCGAAATGCCGGCCCAGCGCCGTGCGGGTCTGGTCCATCCAGTCCCGCATCACCGCTTCCATCGCCGGGTGGCGAACCGCGTAAGCGTAGAGCTCGTAACTCAGCAGCAGCGTTTGGGAGGTGGACCAGAGATTGCCGGCGATCACGTCCACCGTCGCCGTGATCGCCTCGTCTCGGGTCGACGCCTGCGCCAGGCGAGCGAGCGAAGCGCGCGATCCCACCTCCGCGACCTGTTCGAAGGCGGCTCTCAGCACCGCATCGAGGTCATCGAAATGATATGTGAGCGAGCCGAGCGGCACGCCGGCCTCCGCCGCGATCTTGCGATGGGTGGTGCCAGTCACCCCGTGCTGCGCGATCACCTCCACCGCCGCGTCGATGATGCGCTGGCGCCGGTCGGGATCGTGGCGTCGTCGCCTGGGCTCATCGGTCATCGGCATCATCCACAAGGCTTGCGTTGTACGTACATCTGTACATAACGGCGGCATGACAGAAAAGCTGGAGAGTGAGGCCGTGGCGGACATGCCGTTCGGAATGACGCGCCGGACCGTGGTCGGCGGTGCGGTCGCAGGAGCCGTGCTGGCGCGACCGGCTGTCGCGGCGAGCGCCAGCGCGTGGGATGCGGGCACATGGCTCAACCGGCCGCGTCAGGCGATCGCGGCGGGCGACCTGCTCGACGTCGTCACCAACAAGGGCACCGATTTCTGGCGCGAGACCTTTTACGGCTTTACGCGCGACAGCGGCCACTTCCTGGGCCTGGCGACCGGTCCGCGCTTCACCGCGCAGCTGCGCATTCGCGGTGATTACCAGCAGCTCTACGATCAGGCCGGGATCATGGTGCGGATCGACGCGACGCGCTGGGTCAAGGCTGGCGTGGAGCTGTCGGACGGGCGCGCGATGCTCAGCAGCGTGCTGACCGACGGCCGGTCGGACTGGGCGACCGCGCCCTACCAGGGGAACCCGCGCGATTTCTGGATGCGGGCGACCGTCGACAAGGGCGTGCTGCGGCTTCAGGTGTCTGCGGACGGCCGGACATGGCCGCTTGTCCGACTGTGCCCATTCCCTGTCGCGGACCGGTATCTGGTCGGCCCGATGACCTGTACGCCCGAGCGCGAGGGGTTGAAGGTCCGCTTCTCCGACTGGCAGCTCACACCCCCGCTCAACAAGCCACTGCACGACCTCAGCTGATGGCCAGCCAGAAGGACAAGATGCTCGCCGGTGAGCTGTACCTGGCCGACGACCCGGAACTGGCGGCCGCCTATGCGAAGGCGCAGGCGATCCTGGCACGGTTCAACGCGACGCGGGGCGACCACGTCGACATGCTCACCGCGCACCTGAGCGAGCTAGTCGATCATCTGGGTGAGGGCGCGATCGTGAAGCCGTCGCTGCGCTGCGACTATGGCTTCAACATCTCGATCGGGGCACGCAGCTTCCTGAACTACGACTGCGTGCTGCTCGACTGTAATCGCATCACCATCGGTGAGGAGGCGCAGATCGCGCCGGGGGTCCACATCTACACCGCCACCCACCCGCTCGACGCGGCGACGCGGCGGTCCGGGCTGGAGTGCGCGCAGCCGGTGACGATCGGCGACGGCGTTTGGCTCGGCGGTCGCACGGTGGTCTGTCCCGGCGTCACCATCGGCGAGAACACGGTGGTGGGTGCCGGCAGCGTCGTCGTCCACGACCTCCCCGCCAACGTCCTCGCGGTGGGATCGCCCTGCCGCCCGATCCGCGACCTTTGATACCATCCGGGCCCAGCGCCCGCTCGCTCCACCGTCATGCGCCGCATCGACCGGCGCCCGAAAGGTTTTTCATGAAGTTCAAGTCCGTTCTGATGGGTGGCGTCACCCTGGCCGCGGCCCTGACCACGGCTGCGGTCGCCCAATCCGGGTCGACCACCATCCATCCCGAGAAGTGGCCGGCGGGCCGCAGCGTCGGGCTGGTCGATCCCAAGACCGAGGCGTTCATCACCGACCTGATGCGGCGCATGACGCTGGAGGAAAAGGTCGGTCAGATGGTGCAGGCCGACCTGTCCAGCATCACGCCCGATGACCTCAAGAAGTACCCGCTGGGTAGCATCCTGGCGGGCGGGGGCGCGCCGCCCCTGTCGGGCAACGAGCGCGGGCCCTTGAGCGACTGGGTGAAGACCGCGCAGGCTTACCGCGCCGCCAATGCCCAGCGCCCGGCGAACCATCCGGTGATCCCGCTGATCTTCGGGGTCGACGCGCTGCACGGCAACAACAACGTCGTCGGCGCGGTGATCTTTCCGCACAACCAGGCGCTGGGCGCCGCCCACGATCCCGAGCTCGTCCGGCGCATCGGCGAGGCGACCGCGCAGGAGATGGCGGTCGCGGGGATGGAATGGACCTTCGGGCCGATGCTGACCGTGCCGCAGGACGACCGCTGGGGCCGCTCGCCCGAAGGCTATGGCGAACAGTCGGGCACCGTCGCCGCGATGGCGGCGCCGATCGTGGAGGGGCTGCAAGGCCCGCCCGGTCGCGGCACCATCCAGCAGGGCCATGTCGCGGCGTCGGTCAAGCACTTCATCGCGGATGGCGGCACCACCGACGGCGTCGACCAGGGCGACGCGCAGGTCAGCGAGGACGCGCTGATCGCCACGCATCTTGCCGGCTACCCGGTCGCGATCCGGTCGGGGGCGATGACGGTGATGGCCTCCTTCTCGTCGTGGAACGGGATCAAGATGCACGGCAACAAGAGCTTGCTGACCGACGTGCTCAAGAGCCGGCTGGGCTTCGACGGTTTCGTGGTGGGCGACTGGAACGGTCATGGTCAGATTCCGGGCTGCACCACCACCGACTGCCCGCAGACCTTCAACGCCGGGCTCGACATGGCGATGGCGCCGGACAGCTGGAAGGGGCTGTTCGACAGCACGGTCGCGCATGTGAAGGCGGGCGACATCCCGATGGCGCGCGTCGACGACGCGGTGCGCCGCATCCTGCGGGTGAAGGCGAAGCTCGGGCTGTTCGATCCCGCCCGCCCGCTGGAAGCCCATCCCGAGCTGATGGGTTCGGCCGCGCACCGCGCGCTGGCGCGCGAGGCGGTGGCGAAGTCGCTGATACTGCTCAAGAACAACGGCCACGCGCTGCCGATCCGGCCCGGCGCCAACGTGCTGGTCACGGGCAGCCACGCCGACGATATCGGTCTCCAGTCGGGCGGCTGGACGCTGTCGTGGCAGGGCACGGGCAACACCAATGCCGACTTCCCGAACGGTCAGTCGATCTGGAGCGGACTGCGACAGGCGATCACCGCGACGGGCGGCACCGCGACGCTCAGCCCGGATGGCCGCTGGCAGGGCAGGAAGCCCGACGTTGCGATCGTGGTGTTCGGCGAGCAGCCCTATGCCGAGCTGATGGGCGACATCCGCACGCTGGAGTTCTCGCCGTCCGACAAGTCCGCGCTTGAGCGGCTGAAGGCGCTGAAGGCGGCGGGCATCCCCACCGTGTCGGTGTTCATCAGCGGCCGTCCGCTCTGGGTTAATCCCGAGCTCAACCAGTCGGACGCGTTCGTGGCGGCGCTGTGGCCGGGGACGGAGGGCGCCGGCGTCGCCGACGTGCTGGTCGCGGGCAAGGACGGGCTCCCTGCGCACGACTTCAACGGCCAGCTCACCTTCTCCTGGCCGAAGACCGCCGGTCAGTTCGCGCTCAATCAGGGCAAGCCCGGCTACGACCCGCTCTACCAGGTCGGTTATGGCCTGAGCTACGCGCGCGCGGCCGAGCAGGGTCGCTATGGCGAGGCACCGGGCGTGTCGGCGGCCTATGCCAATATCGACACCTATTTCGTGCCGGGCCGCGCGCCCGAACCGTGGACGCTTGGCACGCAGGGTGCGGTGACGATGCGCAACGTCGATGGCGGCGGGCGGCAGGAGGGGGCGCGCGCCTTTGCCTGGACCGGCCCCGGCGTGGTGCGCGTGACGGGCACCACGCTGGACCTGCGCCGCCAGGCGAATGCCAAGGTGGCGCTGCGCATCGACTACCGCGTCGATGCCGCACTCAAGGGTCGGGTGCGACTAGGGTTCGATGATGCGGCGCGGGGCGTGGATGCGACGTCGCTTTTCGCGGGTCCGGTCGGGCAGTGGCGCACGGTCAAGGTGTCGCTGGCCTGCATGGGCGCGACCGACGCGGACCTGCGGCGGGTGACCGCACCTTTCGCGCTGCGCGCCGACGCGCCGTTCGGCGTGTCGATCGTTGGGCTGAAGCTCGATGCCGATCAGTCGAATGTGGTCTGCCCGAAGTAAGGGGCGGCACAATCCGGTACGGCCGGTTCTGAAGAGGATGGAGAACATGACCCTGGAACTCGATCGCCGGCACCTGCTGGGTGCGGCCGCGGCCATGGCGGGCGGCGCGGCGCTTCCCGCGTTCGCGGCCGGCGGAAAGGCGCCCGACCGCTTCGTGCGGCGGGAAGGTATGCGCCTGATGCTGGGCGACCGGCCCTACCGCTTCGCGGGCACCAACATGTGGTATGCCGCGTGGCTGGGGGCGGACGCCGTCTATGGCGACCGCGCGCGTCTGGGGCGCGAGCTCGACCGACTGGCGGCGATGGGGGTCACCAACCTGCGCATCTGCGCGTCGGGCGAGGAGGGGCCGCTGAAGGGCTCGATCAAGCCGGGCTTCCGTGGCCCCGGCCCTCACTACAACCAGACGCTGCTCGCCGGGCTCGATTATGCCCTTGCCGAAATGGGCAAGCGGGGTCTGCGCGCCGTTCTCCACCTGACCAACTTCTGGGAATGGTCGGGGGGCATGATGACCTACCTGTCCTACGTCAACGGCGGCCGGTACATCGACGCGCACGACCCCGCGCACCCGTGGCCGGCCTTTGCCAATTTTAACGCACAATTCTACGGCAATGCCAAGGCGGTGGCGCTGTACCACGCCTATGTCCGCAGCCTGGTCGGCCGGGTCAACACCGTGACCGGCACGCGCTACGCCGACGACGGCACGATCGTGGCGTGGCAGCTCGCCAACGAGCCGCGTCCGGCCGGCGACCTCGATCATGCCGACCTGCCGCGCTTCTATGCCTGGATCGATGGCACCGCGCGCCTCATCAAGTCGATCGACAGCGACCATCTCGTCTGCACCGGCAGCGAGGGATTGAAGGGCTGTCTGGAGCAGGAAAGTATCGTGCTCGCCGAGCATCGCTTCGCGTCGATCGACTATCTCACCTGCCATATCTGGCCCAACAATTGGGACTGGGTGAAGCAGACCGATCTGCCCGGCACGTTCGCGCGCGGCGAGGAGCTGACCGACGACTATATCGCGCGTCACGTGAGCATGGCCCGCCAGCTCGGCAAGCCGCTGGTGATCGAGGAGTTCGGCTATCCGCGCGACGGCGGCAGCAACGATCCGAAGGTCGCGACCACCTACAAGGACCGTTTCTACCGCCGGATCTACGATGCCGCGCTCGATGACATGCGGGCGGGCGGCCCGATCGCCGGTACCAACTTCTGGGCATGGAACGGTGAGGCGCGCGCGCAGCACGCCGATTACGTCTTCCACCCCGGCGATCGCCAGTACATGGGCGACCCGCCGCACGAGCCGCAGGGCTGGTACGGCGTGTTCGACGGCGACAGCACGGTGCGCCTGATCGCCGACCATGCCGCGTCGATCGCGCGCCTGCCCGCCTAACCCGCCCGGTCCGCGACCAGCCCATCGTCGGTCCTGCCCGACGATGGGAGCCGGCGTGGCTTCCATTCGCTCGCGATCACGCCTGCGACGATGAAACCGGCGCCCAGCACGGCGAGCGCCGGCAACCGGTCGTCCGCGAGCTTGCCGACAACGCCGGCCCAGACCGGCTCGCTGGCGTAGATGATTGTGGCACGCGTCGGCGACACCGATTTCTGCGCCCAGTTCATGGTCAGCTGGATCAGCGCGCTGGCGACGCCCAGTCCTAGTCCGGCCGCGAGCCAGACCCAGGAGAAGGCCGGCACGGCCTCGCCCGCCAGCGGCATCGCCGCAAGGGACAGGAGTCCGCCGCTGAGTAGCTGCACCACGGTGACCCGGCTGCTGTCCACGTCCCCTGCGAAGCGGCCGATCAGGATGATCTCGCCCGCGATAGCCACGGCGCTGACGATCGTCGCGATTTCGCCCCGACCAAGCCCGACATGCAGCGCCTGCGGCCCCGCGAGCAACACCAAGCCGACGAACGCGAGCGCAATGCCGACCCAGGCCATCATCTGCGGTGCCCGGCGCATGAACAGCCACTGGAGGAGCGGCACCATTGGCACGTAGAGTGCGGTCAGGAACGCCGACGTGCTGCTGTTGATCGTCTGGAGGCCGTAGGTCTGGAGCGCATAGCCGAGGAAGATGGTGACGCCGATCGCGGCGCCCGCCATCAGCTCGCGCCGTGTGAGGCCTGATAGCGCCTTGCGAAAGACGAGCAGGCCGAGCAGCCCGGCCGTGACGAAGCGCAGGCCGACGAAGAACAATGGTCCCGCATGCCCGACCGCGACATGTACGATCAGGAAGGTCGCACCCCACAACATGGTGATGCCGACCAGCGCCAGTTCCTGGCGGGAGAAGAAGCTTTTGCGTGGAGGTGGCGTATGCAGCATAGTGCGTTAATATGAGTAATATAGTGCATGGTCAATCAGAGCGAGCCGAGGTGCTGGCGCATGTCTCCAGCAACCTCCGCCGTCTGCGTCGTGCGGCGGGTATGAGCCAGGATGCGCTCGCCGCAGCATCCGGCATCAGCCGACGCATGATTGCCAAACTGGAAGGTGGCGACACCAACATCAGTCTCACCAGCCTCGACAAGCTCGCCGAAGCGCTGGCCGTCGACTTCGTGGCCATGGTCGCCGATCCCGCCGCCAGCAGTCGTCGGATCGAGGCGGTGGCATGGCGCGGCGATGACGCGGCAAGCCGCGGCGTGCTGCTGGGCAGCGTGCCGGCGAACAGTGAGGCGCAGCTTTGGTCGTGGACGCTCGCGGTGGGCGAACGGTATCAAGCCGAACCCGACCCGGCGGGCTGGCACGAGATGATCGCGGTCAGTGAGGGCCGCCTGCGGCTCGAGAAGTACGATGGCATCATCACTATCGAGGCGGGCGACTTCGCGATCTACAGCAGTGCCCAGCCTTATGCCTATGCCAACGCTGGTTCTGTGACGGTGCGCTTCTCTCGCGTAGTGGTCCGCTGACTAGCTCGCAGTGGTACACCCTGTGCGGTTTGGCGTGAACCGTGGGTAGAAGTGCTTTCCTATTTCACCGTCCCATTGGGAATGCCTCGGCCGCCTCACAGGTCGTTTTCATGCGGAACACCCTCGGACCGCTTCATCGTTAACGATAAGTGGGGTTACGGAGCAAGGATATCGCCTCGCAGTTATGATATCATGCCAGACCCCGAAGATTTGCTCGCCCATTGCCGGGACAACGCCCATCGTGAGACAGGCTTGATGCTGTCGCGGTTGACCGCGCTGCTATCGTCACAATCGTTCTTGCTGATCGCCTATGCGACCAGCATGGCAAGCGCGCATGGACGCTGGCATGAACCGTTCACGCTGGCCATCCCGCCGGTGCTGGCGCTGCTCGGCATTGCACTGGCGATTGAGGGGCGGCGAGGCATAAAGGCCGCTGCTGCCGCTTCGTGTCGCTGGCAGGAGCGAGGGGATCATGTCATCACGGAGCATCCCCACCTGCTTCACTGGCCCGATATCTCCCGATCAGAAGCGTCCGCCGCACGGCGCGCAGGGGAACAATTCCCACTACACGCGCCCGGCATCTTCCTGGTCGCATGGGGCTGGTTTGCCTGCCTGCCGCCAGCGTTATTCCTCGCCCATATCTGATCCTGTTCGGTATATCCCCGGCCTTCTACGTCATCGACGAACTCTTGAGACCGAGGACAGACCGTCCCGCATTCGATCGTTCGCGAGGAAGCTTACTCGACCGGTGGTGACCCAGAGCAGCCGAGCAGCCCGTTTGCCAGTAGGACAATCGACATGACTGAGCATGCAAACTTCCAGATACGGCGAGCCGACCACGTCGGCTTCGCGGTCGCCTCACTCGACGAGGCGCTTCGGTTCTGGGTTGAAGGGCTCGGCGCGCTGCTCGTGCGGACGGGCAAGATGGGGGGCGAGTTCCTTGGCCAAGTGACCGGGGCACATGGGGCGCAGGTGCGTATGGCGATCGTGTCGCTGGCAGATCAGACGATCGAACTCCTAGAGTACCAAGGCGTGGCTCGGCCGAGCGCACCGGCCAAGCCGTTCGACCCAGGCTTCGCGCATCTCGCCCTAGTGGTTGATGACATTGAGGCGCTCTTGGCGCGGATCGCCGCCTATGGCTGGAAAGCGCAAGGCACACCCCAGCCGATCGCGGGTGGCGAGCGGGCTGGAACGCAGGTGATTTACGTCGTTGGCCCTGACGGCGCGACAATCGAGTTCATGCAGCCGCCGACCGCTTTACGCGATCATTAATCCTGCCGATCAAGGGTCCGGTTCCACCCCTGCAGAAGTAGGCCGGGCGAGTGGGCGTGCAGCTCCCAGCCTTTTTCAACAGCCTCGCTCGTTTGCCGCACACCCTGTTGAAAGGAAGGTAAGCCATGAGCAGGGTCGGCTTCCACCAGATCGTGGAAGGCATCGACCGGCACCTGCCCTACCTGCACAAGGAGCGATGGGCGATCGAGCTTGCCGAGCTGCGCGAAGCTGCCCGCAACGCGGTGGGACACGATCGCGAGCGCGCGAAGCAAGCGGTGCTGGATCACTACAAGACCGAGTTTCGGCCCGAAACCAGCCGCGCCGTCCTGATCGAACAGGCACGGCAGAACTACGACACGCCGCCAGCGGAAAACGCCGATCCGGCATGATATCGACCCTCGATACCGTGCGCAAAATCGACGTCTTGCGCACGGTGGCGTCCGCAAGCTTCTCTTGGTGCGACAAGGATATAGCAACAATCCCGACTTAGAAGCCCGGTCAGGACGTCGCCGCGTTGCCCTGTTCGGATTGGCGGCGTCCCACCTCACATGGCTCATCAAGTGCTCAGGGATCGACTCTTGCGGCTTCGCCAACAACCGGCGCGTTGGCGAGTTACAGAGGCCGATCGATCTCAAGCGTTTCGAGCGGGTGCGTCAATGTACCTGTGCTGACAAAAAGACGCTCAACGCCTACGCTCTCGGCCCATGCAAAGCCGTCAGCCTCGGCATCGGCGACACTCGAGAAGCGTGGGCCGTCGACCATCGAGACGGAGTCGCCGTCGTCGGACCCGCGACACAGTGCGGATGCGGTCAGCGTGTACGTCCCATCGGCTTGCTCTTCGATGCGGATCCAATCCACGTCGATCGGCGCCTGTTCACCTACCGGGAGCTTGACGATGTCCATTGGGAATTCCTGATATCCAGCGCAGGCGAACGCCGAGCGCCGGTATACGATCCGTCAGAAGCCTTTATCCTCGCACGCGTATGAGGCTGGGCCCGTCTTGGTTCGCCCATGCTGTTCGGGTTGTGCGCGCGTCCAGTCCGTCTCTGATTAGGCCAACTTCCAACGTTTGATGTTCCAGAAGCGTAACAGCCTGCATTTTTTGAGTTTTTTAGGTCTCGTAAAGGGTCCTAAGGCTACCCTTCCTTCCGGGGCGAATGATCGTGCCGTAGCAGGAGTTTAGAGGTCCCCAGCATGACCACGATCAGCGCACATCAGGTCGCTGATCATGATCTCGGACGATCGGCGACGATCGCCGACTACGACATCGCTGACTCAATACCAGAAGCCGCTCATATCGTGGAACTGACGGGGCGGCTGTTCAGAACCTCTGCCGCGATGATCTTGATGGTTTCGAGCGACGTTCTTCACTTCAAGGCGCACATTGGTGTGGATGTCTGCGAGCTCAACCCCGGCAATGCGGATCGAGTACAGTGCTCATCGTACTTTCTTAAAAGTGGAGAAATTCCACTGATCTGTCAGGTTATGACCGTAACCGAGCGGTCGCTGACCGGCAGCTTTATAAGTCATCGTGTAATTTGTGGCTGCTTCCTCGGGCCGGCTGAGCGGCGCACCTTCTGGTTGTCGGACCTGAAGGAAGGAAGCAGCCATGAAGCACTATGCCGGAATAGATCTGTCGATGGAAACCTCGCACGTCTGCGTCGTCGACGCGGAAGGGCGCAAGGTCGCGGCGCAATGCGTGGACAGCACGCCCGAGGCGATCGCGGCGTTGCTGGAGCGCCACGGGCCGGTGGAACGCGTGGTGATCGAGACCGGTCGGATGACGCCGTGGGTCGCGCGGGGCCTGCACGAGCTGGGCGTCGCAATCGTGTGCATCGATGCACGGCAGGCGCACCAGAGCCTGAAGGCGATGAAGGCGAACAAGACCGACCCGCATGATGCGGCGGGGCTCGCGCAGCTGGCTCGAACGGGCTTCTACAAGGAGGTGCACGTCAAGTCGCCGACGTCGCATGGCGTGCGCTCGGTGATCACCGCCCGCGCGCACCTGGTCGAGGCGCGCGTCCGGCTCGACAACACCATCCGCGGCCTGTGCGCCACCTTCGGTATCAGGCCGGGAGCCGGCCAGGGCGAGCGGTTCCTCGCGCGGGTGCAGGCCGCCGTCGCGATCCCGGGTCTCGGCGAGGCAGTAGCCTCGCCGCTTCGGGCGCGGACCGGCCTGGTCGACGAGATCCGCCAGATGGATCGCGCGCTCAAGGCGATCAGCATTGCGTCTCCGGCCTGTCAGGCGCTGATGAGCATCCCGGGCGTCGGTGTGCAGACCTCGGCCGCGTTCGCCGCCGCCGTCGATGAGGCAGACCGGTTCAAGCGGTCGCGAACGGCTGGCGCTTACTTCGGCCTTGTCCCACGTCGGCACCAGTCCGGCGAGCTAGACTGGACCGGCCGGATCACCAAGCAGGGCGACGGCACCGTCCGCAAGCTCCTCTACGAGGCGGCGAACTCGATCCTGACGCGCACGCGGCAGACCTTCGCGCTGAAGACCTGGGCGCTGAAGATCGCGAAACGGCGCGGCCTCAAGAAAGCCCGGGTCGCGCTCGCCCGCCGCCTGGCCGTCATCATGCATGCCATGCTGCGCGACGGCACCTTGTTCGAGGCCTGAAATGCGATAAGCTCCCCCTCGCCAGCGGTGATGCTCTCCAGCTGACCCGATGGCGGTGTCCCGCGAGGGAACGCAGGGACGGACGATCTGCGAAGGTTATCAGATGGGCTCCAGAGCCCGCTTCGAGTCAATGCAACGTCCGACCTTGTGAGACCCGATACAGCACCGCCAACCTCCGGGTCGGTGAGTGCGGACAGATCCTTGATACCCTCAAGGGACAACCGCCGAGCGGACGCAAATTACAGATCTACACCTAGCACAAGAGGCGTGATGACAGCCCGATACAGCTTCGGTTTTGACGAGCCAACACGATCACTTCGCGTATTGAGCCACGGCACATGGACGTTAGAACAGGCTGAACGTTACAAGCAGGCTTTTTGCAGCCACCTCTCAGTGGCGCGTGAGCGGTTCGGCTGTGCCCGTGTGCTCGTCGATGGTCGAGCGGCAGCTACCAATGATGTTGCAGTTAGCCGACTTCTGGGCAGTCTTGGGACGCTGTTCAATCAACTAGGCGATCGCCTGGCCATCGTCACACCTTCGAGCCTTCGAAAACAACAGGCAGTGCGCGAAGGGTTACCCGATACCATAATGGTGTTTTTATCTCCCGATGCGGCGAAGACGTGGCTGTTTGCTCACGATTGATCTGAAGGCGCTTTAAAAGCGATTCATTCCAAAGAAATGGGCAAGGCTACAGCTCCAACGTTTACAGCTGCCTTATCGCAAAAGTGCGATTTCCCGGCATTGCGCATTTTGGCGGTTTCACGGCACGGTGAAATGCCCGAAGATGTGAGAAGCGGACGCTGAGCGGAGGCACTTAAACCTTAAGACGTCAAATTAGCCGGTCCCTGCCAAAAGCCGTGTAGAAAACCGGAGATGAAGTCGGGACCAGCCCAGACAGCGAGCGCTAAACCAGCAACAACCAGGATAATCCGCACAGTCTTCTTTCTGCGATCAGCCGTCGTGGTGGCACCGTTCATAGCTACCCTCTTCTGCTTTGCATTAGCTAGCATACGCGTCGCCGCACGTCGACCGTACGTCGTGCCAGCACCCGACGATTAGGACGAGCGTCCGCCGCTGGGCGTTAGCGAAAGGTCTCAGTCTTCGGGCGATCCGAAAACGCTGAACTGCGCCCAGGGCGGCAGACAGGCACAATGGGCTGACAGGCAATGCCAATGATCGAGCAACGCTGCTTGCCCGTGCTTCTGGTGCAAGCGCGGCGTTGCTGGTGAACGTCGCTGCATGTCGGCGGGACGGCTAACAGGACCGCAGTGCGAACCAGTCGGTACGGTCGGCCCGCGCGGATGCCTGTGATGGTGGTTAGCTGCTATTGCGACCTTCCGAACTGCCCAGAGTCACGGCCGACAAAATCACGATTGGGGTGAGCAGCTTTGAAAATGAGGACGTCGGAATGTCCGTCATCGCGCACCAGAGAAGATAGCAGAGGTTGGCAAGCGCAACCACGATCAGACCGGTCCTAACCTTATGGTCTAGAACCCAATCCAAGGCCCTCATTGCCGTCAACCTCCCCCGCAGTCACGCCGCGACGATATCGAGAGGATCGGGTGTCCGCAACTTGGCGGTATCGAACGCAACCCTGTCGCACCAGAAGAGGATCACGGCCGATCCCGACGATGCTGCTCGAAGCTGTTGTGTAATATGGTTAAATGTGATCGGGTGCAGGGGGGGGGTAGGTCAGGTAATGAACGCAACAGTCCGTGCTGTGCCGTGTAGGGCTTTCCATCGGCTGGAGGAGTTCGGTTGTCTCAGTTCTGCTGAAGCCGCGGCTGTTAAGGGCTTAGGGGGACCACCAGAAAGATATGAGCGGAATGCCACAATTCGTGACGAGGGTGTCGCCGCAACAGGCTTTTACCTGCTGATTTAAGGGTGGGTTGCCGCGTCCCAAACGCTCCCCAACGGTGGGCGTCAGATCCTGAAGGTACACCTTCCTGGCGACGCCCTTGGAACGCCAAGCATGTGCATGACACATACAGCCGAAGCCCTGACGGCGATCACACCGGTGAGTGTCAGTGCCGTGTCGTTCGACCGTTTTGGCAGTCTGCTGGCGCAGCATCCCCGGGTGGCGGCTCAGTTTCTGCTCAATGTGCAACGTGAACGCGTGGCGTTGATGGACCAGCTCAGTGCGATGAGACGAACGTCAGCGCAGTCTCGCCTTGCCGCTTTCCTTACCGACCTTCTTGAACGGCTCGGACGCCTGGCGGCCGTAAAGGAGGACAGCTTCACCATGCGGCTCACGCAGGAGCAGATCGGGGATGTGCTCGGGTTAACCAGTGTCCACGTCAATCGTCTGCTGCGCGATCTGGAGGAACTGGGTTTGATAGCACGCGATCGGCAGGTCGTGCGGATCCTTGACCGTCAAGCCCTCGTCCGCCTCGCTGTCCGTCCCCACCGGACGCTACGCACGGATCTTCCCTGGTTACCGCCGCACCGCTAGAAACGACGGGGGACTGAGGACGTCTGCGGGGCATACGATTCGCCTCCGACCTGCGGCGACCCGAATGGCAATGCATGCGTGTTCTGACATCGACACCAGCAGTAACCAACCGTTAGCAGGCGGTACGTAGGACTGATCCATGGTCAGGTCGCGCCACCAACTCGACGAGGCAGAGAAGCAGGGTCTTTCCGCTCTTGCCGGCTACGGCATTCTCGACACACCCAACGAGCCAGAATTCGATGCCATCGTTAAAGAGGCGGCAAGAACGTTCGACTTCCCCATCGCGCTGATCTCGCTGCTCGATGAAAATCGCCAATGGTTCAAAGCCAAGGTTGGACTCGAACCCTCCGAAATACCGCGATCCATCTCCTTCTGCACGCATGCGGTTCGTGGAAGCGGTGTGTTCTCGGTCGCCGACACAACCCAGGACGAGCGGTTCGCATCCAATCCACTGGTGACTGGAAGTCCAAACATTAGGTCCTATGCGGGTGCCCCGCTCAAGACCTCAAACGGCAGCAGGGTGGGAACATTGTGCGTTATCGACACACGTGTCGGGAGGAGCCTAACCCCAGCCGAGCAAGTCAGGCTGGAGGAACTGGCCAACCGCGTCGTGAACGCGATGGAGAGACGTAGGAACGAAAAGAAATCAGCATCGGTGTGAAATCGGGAAGGTGGTCGCGCAGAGGTGCCGCGGCCCAGCATCGCTAAGCCCTCCAGGTGTTGGCAGCCGAGGGGATTGTTGCACCTCGGGCACTGGCCTCCCCCTAAATCCATCCCATGAAGGCTGCGGCTTGCGGAGCGTGAGAAATGTTTAAACAGCTCCGGCCGTTTTCTGGAGAGGGTCAACTCAGGCGTCGAATCTCGTCGAGTACAAAGCGTGGATCGAATGGCTTGGACAGGAACATGGTGCGGTCCGGCAGTTCGTCGGCCGATAGCTTCACGGCGCCGGAGGCGACCACGAGCAGGGTCGGGGGAAAACGGTCGCGAACGTGATGAGCGAGTTTTACCCCATCCATCGAGCCAGGCATCCGCACGTCGGTGAGCACGATCCGGACGGACGGGTTGGTTTCGAGGATAGCGATAGCGGTGTCGGCGTCCTCTGCCTCGAACACGCTGAAGCCTTCATCCTCGAAGAAGTCGGCGAGGTTGATCCGGATCAGCGGCTCGTCATCGACGACCAGGATTGAACGATTGGGACTGTTTGCTTCTCGCATTGAGCACCTACTTCCCGTCGAAATGCGCCGCTTCCACAGGCGCATCGATCCTGAACACCAGCCCGGCGGGGTCATAGCTGACCGAGGTCTCGCCCCGGAAGTAGGACCGGAGCGAGCGCTCGATCATGACGGACCCGAATCCGCGCCGTGTCGGCGCCTTGACCACGGGCCCGCCAGTCTCCCGCCAGGTCAGGCAGAAACGTGACTGATTGGGATCGGGTCCCTCGTTCAGTGTCCAGCTCAGATCGACATGGCCAGTATCGTTGGAGAGTGCACCGTATTTGGTGGCGTTGGTCATCAGCTCGTGCAAGGCAAGCGTCAGCCCCATTGCGACCTGCGGGTTGAAGCGGATCGCCGGACCATCGATCCGCAGTCGATCGACCACCGCCGAGCGGCTCGCGAAGGCGGAATGTGCCAGCGCATGCAGATCGGCCGACCGCCATTCGCTCGCGGTCAGCATATCGGTCGCGCGACCGAGCGCCGCCAGGCGCGCGCCCAGCGCTTCGCTCGCGGTCTTCATGTCGCTCGATTGCCGGAGCGTCTGGCCGGCGACGGCCTGCACGATCGAAAGCTGGTTCTTGAGCCGGTGGCCAAGCTCCTGATTGATGAGCTGGAGATGCTGGTCGTGCTCGCTCAATCGCCTGTTGGCGTCAGCCAGTCCGGCATTGGCCTGCTCCAGCTCAGCTGAGAGCTGTTGAGACCGTTGGAACGCCGCCCGCAGTTCGGCCGCCGTCAACGACACGCCTGTCATGACGATCGCGTAGAGCAGGGTAGCGCCCCATTGCGTGAGGGTCAGGCCCCCTGCGTGGCCGGTCTGGATCAGCGTCAGCGCGGCGAGCAGGGCCGATACCCAGGTCGCATAGATGCCGGTGCTTTTGCCCAGCAACAGCGCGATCAGCAGCACGACGGGGATGAACAGCAGGTACGGCAGCAGGCTGGTGACAAGCAGCGCACGGATCAGCGCTGTCACGATCAGCGCCACGGTGGCCGTCAGGTAACCCGCAACAGGCGATAGTGGGTGACGAATTGACCAGGCGAGCAGCCGGTCGATCGTTGGCGATGTTCGTGTCCTGTCCATGGGCGCTTCGCGGATACGCGAGCCCCCGTGGCTGGCGATGATGCCGGATAGCACCGATGAAATGACAAGGCGAGATTGTACCGGTTACGTTCTGTTTCCTAAACTGGCTTGTGCGGCAAACGACCGGGGCTGTTGAAAAAGGCCCGACGCTGCCCCGGCCGCCCGTCCCGCACGGTCTGGATCGTTGATCGGGAAAGCCTCTGTTGCTGGCGGGAGGCCAACTCGCCATGCTGCGAGGTAGGCCTTAAAACGCCGCAAGTTGGGCGGAACGACCGGTATGGCTGCACGCATCATCTTGCTCAACGGCACCTCTAGCGCCGGTAAATCCACGCTGGCGACTGCTCTCCGCCCGCTGCTGCCTAAGACGTTTTGCTACTATGCGTCCGACCAGCTCGCCGACGCTGCCTTTCGGCCGCTCACCGAGCCTGCACGATGGGAAGGACGCGAAACCTTCTTTTCGGGGTTTCATCGCTCCATTGCAGCCTTCGCCGAAGCTGGGCTTGATCTGCTGGTTGAGCATATTGTCGAGCGAGCATCGTGGGCGGACCAGCTCAGAAAACTGCTGCATCCCTTCGATACTTTTTGGGTCGGTGTGCATGTACCTCTCGGCGTGCTGGAACGGCGAGAACGGCTGCGAGGGGATCGAGCGTTGGGCGAAGCGCAAGAGTATCACCGCACCCACGATCATTGCGCCTATGATATAGAGATTGAAAACGTGGGGACGCCTGACATGGCCGCTACCCAGGTCTTTCAGGCGTGGAGCCTAAAGCGGCAGGACGACCCAATCCCGGCCATTCGCGGCTTGTTTTCCGCTCGCCGACTTCTGCCATTTGTTCATGTTCAGAGCGGAGCCCTGACGAGTCCCGGAGCTCACCCGTGGCACGGCCGTCGTCCTCGCAAACGACGGTCGATGAGACATACCGCACTGCTCACCTCGTGGTATTGGCCAAGCGCATCATCTCGCTAGCGACATGCTGAACGGCAACATCGTGCGTGTTACGTCGATGCCAGGCGAGGCGCAGGGAAAAACCGTCGATCGGAAGTGGCGGCTCGAAAGTGACGACACTGTTCGTCACGGCTCCGTCCATCATCAAGGCCGGCACGAGAGCGACCAGGTCGGAACCCGCCAGCAGGTTCGGCACCATGACGAAGCTCGGCACCACCATCCCTATCGAGCGCGAGCGTCCTATCGTGCGCAAGGCCGCGTCTACCGGCGTATCGGTCGCGCCACTCGCCGAGACGATCAGGTGCGGCCATGCCAGCCACGTATCGAGATCGAACCGGTCGGCAGCCGGATGATCGCGCCGCATCGCGACCAGGTAACGCTCGCGCAACACGATCTCGCTGTGGATCGCAGGATCGTTCGATGCCGGCAGCACAGAGATGACGAGGTCCAGCGGACCACGCGCTAGTTCCGCCAACGCCGCCGATCCACCGCGCCAGGGGTGCAACGCGAGCACGATGCCCGGCGCCTGCGCGGCCAGCGCCTCGTGCAGCATCGGGCCGAGCCGGGTCGCGACCGCATCGGCCATGGCGAGGTGGACGACCCGCTTGACCTCCGAGAGCGGCGGCGGATCGAGACCGATCAAGCCGGCGATGGTGTCCATGATCTCCGCCAGCGGTTGGCGTAGTGCAGCGCCCCTGGCGGTCGGTGCCATGGCGTTGCCATGCCGTTCGAGCAGCGGATCGCCGAACAGGTGGCGGCATCGTTCCAGCGCGCTCGATACTGCCGGCTGCGACATGCCGAGCCGGCTCGCAGCGCGCGAGACGCCGCCCTCTTCCAGCACCGCGGTGAGGATCGTGAGCAGGTTGAGATCGACACCACGCATATTCATGCGGTGGATGATGCCATATGTAACATATTGATTGGAAGGTGTCCCGCTCCGCCTCCATGTCGCCGGCAAGGAGATAGACGATGCGGACGACCATCCTGCTATTCCATCCGGCTTTCGCCCGATCAAAGGCGAACCGCGCGCTGGCCGACGCCGCCGTCGCGACCGGCGACGTCGATCTGGTCGTCATGGACGCGCTTTACCCGTCGGGAGAACTGGATGTGGAGGCGGAAGTGGGGCGCCTGCTATCGGTCGAGCGGCTCGTGCTGCAATTTCCGGTGCAATGGTATTCGACCCCGCCGCTCCTGAAGGCATGGCAGGACACGGTGCTGACGCGCATGTACTACGTCAACGCCGCGACCGAGGGGGAGCGGTTGCGCGACCTGCCGGTCATGGTCGCAGCGACCGCCGGCAATGATCCGTCGGCCTATGCGGCGGACGGCGTCAATCTCTTCCCGCTGCCCGACCTCCTGCGGCCGCTACAGGCGACCGCGCACCGCTGCTTCTGGCGCTGGCACGAGCCATTCCTGATCTACCGCGCGAACAAGTCCTCGCCCGAGGAACTGGCGGCAGCCGGCGATCGCTACGCCGCGCGCCTCGCCGGCTGGGCATAGCCGGTCACCGCGCTGTCATCCCGCCGCCCGACCACGTTCCCGTCGGGATAGTGTCTTGAGCAACAGTGTCAGCCTTGCTCGGCGGGGTCGTGCTGCACAGCATCGGCGAAGCGGCGCATCAGCCGGGCAAGATCGGCGACGTCCTGATCCGTCCAGTCGGCGAAGATCGTGCGCGCCATTCCCTCACGTGCCATGTCGATCCTGTCGGTCAAGGCTTTGCCGCTGGCGGTCACTACTGCCTCACGGACACGCCCATCCGCCGCCGTCGGTCGGCGCTCCACGAAGCCGAGGCCTTCGAGCTTCGTGATCTGTCGGCTGACGGTCGTGTAGTCGCGCCCGACCCGATCGGCGAGATCGACGATGCCGATCGGCCCAAGCCGTTCCACCATCACCAGCAGCGGGAACAGCGCGCGATCGAGCGCGATCCCTGCCTCGCGGACCATCGCCTCGTCGCGCTGCGGCCGGTTCATGACGCTGACGATATCGATCAGCGCCCCGTGCAATTCACGCAGCAGTGTCGAGGTGGGTGTATTATGCACTTTTCTGATTGACTCCAACACGTCGCTCCATCTATGTGCGTATTACACATATGGAGCATGGCATGACAAACGGTTTCGCAGCGGATGTACTCATCTGCGGCGCGGGCGCGGCTGGCCTGACGCTGGCGATCGACCTCGCCCGGTGCGGCGTCTCGTTCCGACTGATCGAGAAGCTGGACGATCCCTTCCGCGGTTCGCGCGGCAAGGGCATCCAGCCCCGCACGCAGGAGGTGTTCGAGGATCTCGGCATCCTCGACCGGATCGTCGCGGCAGGGGGCTTCTACCCGCAGCAGCGCGAATATGCCGACGACGGCAGCTTCACGGACACCGACGTGGTGGAGGCCGAACCTGCCACAGCCGCAGAGCCGTACCACCTGCCGCTGATGGTGCCGCAGTTCCTGACCGAGCGTGTCATGCGCGAGCGGCTGGTCGAACTGGGCCATGTGCCCGAGTTCGGTTGTGAACTGCTCGGCTTCACGCAGGATGGTGAAGGGGTAACGGCACGCATCGCGACCAGTATTGGCGAGGAGGCGATCCGCGTCCGCTGGCTGGTCGGCGCCGACGGCGGACGCTCCTTCGTCCGTCACGCGCTCGACATCGGCTTCCCCGGCAAGACGCTGGGCGTGCGCGCCATCGTCGCCGACGTGACCCTGTCGGGGCTGTCGCGCGACGTGTGGCACCGCTTCGGAGAAGGCGACATGCAGCGCCAGATTTCCGCCTGCCCGCTCGCCGGGACCAACCTTTTCCAGCTCCAGGGACCGATCCCGCTAGAAGGCGATGTCGATCTGTCGGCCGAGGGGCTGACGGCGCTGCTGCGCGAGCGGACCGGGCGTGACGATCTGATCGTCCACTCGGTATCCTGGGCATCCGCCTTTCACATGAACGCGCGCCTTGCCGATCGCTATCGCGACGGTCGCGTGTTGCTCGTAGGCGATGCCGCGCACACCCATCCTCCGACCGGGGGGCAGGGCCTCAACACCAGCGTACAGGACGCCTATAATCTGGGCTGGAAGCTCGCCGCGGTGGTGCACGGCGCTCCCGATGCGCTGCTCGACACTTACGAGGAAGAGCGCCGCCCCGTCGCCCAAGCCATGCTCGGTCTTGCTACCGGCCTGCTCGACGCCATGAAACGCGGCGAGATGCGGCGCGGGCGCGATACGCATCAGCTCGACATCGGCTATCCGGGTTCCCCTCTGGCCGTGGAAACGCCTGAACGGCACGGCGTCCTGCTCGCCGGGGACCGCGCCCCCGACGCACTAGTACGGGGTGCAGCCGGACAGCCGCGGCGGTTGTTTGACCTGTTCAAAGGCCCCCACTGGACGCTGCTCGCCTATGGCGATGGCTCCATGGCAACGCGGCCGGGGCTGCACGTCCACGCCATCGGCCAGCGTGGCGACCTTGCGGACGATGCCGGCGAGTTCCAGGCCGCCTATGGCGTTGAGGCCGGCGATCGGGTGCTGGTGCGACCGGACGGCTATGTCGGCGCGATCGTCTCCACTGACGCGGATGCGGTGCTGGACGCATACCTCGCACAGGTGGGCATGGCGGGCCAAGTACACGGCTAAGCCCGTCGCCCTGTATGTCGAGGGTCAGCGCGCGCCCCGATTGGAAGCGGCCGGCAAGACGGCGCGAATGTTCTCGGAATTGATCGATTTCGATAACCCACGCAGCTTATTGCGCTGCGGCCTTGCCGATGCCGCGATACCGCTCCAGCCAATAGGCATAGGGAGCGGGAAGCACCCATGACGGCCGATCCTCTTCCAGCGCCAGCGCGGCGACATAGGGGTAGTGCGGATCGGCGAGGTGGGCGCGCGCGACCATCACGAGGTCGAGCTGGCCGTCCGCGACCGCCGCGTCCGCGACCCGGGGATCGTCGATGCACCAGCCGGTCGCGACCGGGAGGCCGGTCTCCTGCCGCACCCGCGTAGCATAGGGCGCCATGAAGCCCTCCGCCCAAGGCGTTCTGCCCTCGATGGTCGAGAAGCCGATGCTGACGTTGAGCATGTCGAGCCCGCGCTCGCGGAACGCCTTCACGAGCGCGATCGAGTCCTCCAGCGTCTCCTCGTCGCGGCCGTCGAACTCGATCACGCCGAAGCGGGCGGTAAGCGGCAGGTGCTCGGGCCACACCGCGCGCACCGCCTCCAAAGTCTCGGTGAGGAAGCGTCCACGACCCTGCCAGTCGCCGCCATAGGCGTCCGTTCGCTTGTTGGCGTGAACCGAGAAGAAGCTCTGCGCGAGGTAGCCGTGCGCGAAATGCAGTTCCAGCCACTCGAAGCCGGCCGCGAGTGCCCGCTTGGCGGCGGACACGAAGTCGGCCTTGACCCGCTCGATGTCCGCCAGCGTCATCTCGCGCGGGGTTCGCGACAGGCCACCACCGAATGCGATCGGCGACGGCGAGATCGTCTCCCAGCCGTTCGGATCGCCCGCCGGAATATGATCGTCGCCTTCCCACGGTCGGTTGGCGCTCGCCTTGCGCCCGGCATGGCCGATCTGAATACCGGGCACCGACCCTTCGGCTTTGATCTCAGCCGCAATCCGCGCCATGCCCTCGATCTGCCCGTCATCCCACAGGCCGGTGCAACCGGGGGTAATGCGGCCATCGGGCGAGACGCCGGTCGCCTCCACGATCACCAGCCCCGCGCCGCCCCGTGCGATCGAGGGGTAATGCACCCAGTGCCAGCGGTTGGTCACGCCATCAACGGCGCTGTACTGGCACATCGGCGGCACCGCGATGCGATTGCGGAGCGTCACGCCCTTGAGCGTGAAGGGCTGGAAGAGAGCGGACATGGCGGTTCCTCGTGATTTTCAGTGCGGTTGGGCGTCGTAGGGCTCAGCCCTTCGCCTTTCGCGCGGCGGAGATGAGACCGTCGAGCCAATCCTGATGGCCGTTAATCATCGGGTTCGGCTTGGTGGTCGCCAGGTCCTTGGCCGGCTGCCCGTTCTGCGTCTCCTGCGTCAGGATGCGGACGCGGCCGTCCGACAGGTCCTCCACCAGCCAGACATGATGCACGTCGAGGCGGGTGTCGCCCTCGCCCGACCAGCCGTGCCAGGCGACGCGACCGGGTTCGTTGCCAGCGGGTGCGACATACTCCACCACCTCGGCATCGACCGGGAAGCCGAAGGTTTCGAAGTAGAAGCGCATGCCGTTGGCCAGCTCGGGGCCGGCCCCTTCGGGCAAGCGGATGTTGGCACTGTTGGCATAATAGTCCGGCCAGCGCGGCGCCTCGGCGAGGAACGGCCAGACCTCCGCGGCGGACAGCCCCGCGACGATGACCTCGTTGGAAGCGAAATTGTCGGTGAAACCGGGAACATAGCCTTCAGGCCAATGGATCGAGTTCATGTCGGACCTGCTTTGTTGCGTCGGCATGCTGCCGCTTCCCAACATATGGCCATCGTGCCATGATAACGCCAATAAGCCTCAACTATCGGGCGTATCAGCGTGCGTGATATCAGGACGATTGATCTCAACCTGCTTCGTGCGCTTGATGCGCTGCTCGACGAGCGACACGTCAGCAAGGCAGCCCATCGACTCGGCGTTACCCAGCCGGCGGTCAGCGGCATGCTTACACGGCTGCGCGAGAGCTTCGACGACCCGCTCTTCGTGCGCGGGCAGCGCGGCGTACAGCCAACGTTGCGGGCGCTGGCACTGGCGGCGCCGGTCAAGCACATCCTGGCGGAGGTCGAGGCGCTGCTGCGGCCGGCTGCCTTCGATCCGGCGACGGCAGCCTTCACGCTGACGATTGCGGCCACCGACTATGCACTGCAAGCCGTGGTGGTGCCGTTCGTCACCGCGCTGCGCCGTCAGGCGCCCGGCATCCGGGTGGCGACGCGGCCGGTCGACAATGCCCTCGTGGCCCGACAGCTCGAGCGCGGCGAACTCGACCTCGCCCTCATGACGCCGGACACCGCCCCGCTCGATCTCCACGCGCGCCGGCTGTTCGACGAAACCTACGTTTGTGCGCTCCGTGTCGGGCACCCGGATGCGGCCGGTGACGCCCTGTCGCTTGATCGCTTCTGCTTGCTCGATCACGCGCTCGTGTCCTTCTCGGGCGGCGCATTCCACGGCGTCACCGATGAGGTGCTCGCCGGATTGCACCGGGAGCGGCGTGTGGCGCTATCTTTCCACAGTTTCCTGGCGCTTGCGGAGGTGCTGCGCACGACCGACCTGATCGCAGTGGTCCCGCGCCGCCTCGCGGCCGGTGCGGACGGATTGGCGCTCGTCGAGCCTCCCGTCTCCGTGCCGGGCTTCACCAAGCTCGCCGTCTGGCATGGCCGGACGCACAATGATGACGGGCAGCGCTGGGCTCGGACACTCCTGTTCGAAACGTGCGAAGCGGTCCGAGCCTTCAGCGGTGAGTAGCTGCATCTGCGAAATCTAGATTGGGAACGGCCAACGCGACGGTGCACCCGTCCCGATATCGATGATTGATCGGGAAAGGCGCTACGTCACGGCGGCGAGGCTCCGGGCACGCTCAATGTCCTTGGGGCGGCCAAAAGCGGTGAGCCTGGCCTGTAGCTCCATCCTCTCGGGGACGAAGACGACGGCACCTTCGACCTCGACGCTTTGTCGCGTCGCCGGTCGCACCGGCAACCATGCTTCACCTGATCGACGTTGGAAGTCTGCCATAAACTCGACCGGCAACGTGGTCGCGGTTCAAGTGCCGAAGATGCTCGACCGGAACGCCGCGTGCGGCGATCATGGCCGAAGCTCAATGCCGATCGCCGGCAGGATGCGTCGTGCGTCGGCAACGCTCAACAGCACATCCACGTCGGCGACATGGCCGGGATCAGCCCCATGGAGGGCAACGGCTGCGCTGGCGATGATCCACCAAGGATCATGCGCTTCTGCCATCACGTTGCCGATCGCCTTCAACGACGCTGAGAGGACCGGATTGAATATCATCGGTCTCTTATAGCGCCGGCCGTCCCGCCAACGATCGTTGATCGGAAACGCGGATCAGAGCGCGCGAGATAGGGGGAGGATGTGGTCACGGGTTAAAGGGGCGAGGGGCAGCGCCGTTGCTGCAACATGATCGACCCAGACGGCCTCCTCGATCTCTGATCGCGTAGCGGGGGCGTGCCGCATCCGCACATGGAAGATTTCAGCCTCAACGGTATGGCCGGGCTCGTTCGCTGCGGGTGCGGAGTAGCGGCCGAGATGCCGCGCATCATCGTCAGCGGCCAGCACCAGCCCTATTTCCTCCCTCAGCTCGCGACGCAGGGCACCTACAGGGCTCTCACCATCCTCGATCTTGCCACCGGCCTGCATAAACCATTCGGTTCCTGTCTTGCGTACCAACAGCAAGCGTCCGGCACCGTCATCTATCAGGGCGGCAGCTATTCGAATGGTGCAGGGGGCCTCGTCGCTCATGAACCCATGCTAGTGGGTGCGCCTCGCCGCTCAACCGCCTTCCCGGTTTCGATCGGGAAAAGAGAACGGCAGAGACGTTCTCAAATCTGGTCAGAAAGGCTATTCCGAGAAGATGGTGACCCTGGTGATCGCTCGCAAAGCCAGCGTATAAGCACGGGTGACGCTGCGCCAGACCAGCATCCGGTCGTTCGCGCGGGCGAACGGGGATTACTATGGTAGCCCAGACCAGTAACGGCGTTGGTCGCCGACATGTCGCCGCAAGCATCACACCCGCCATCATCGTCGCGCTTGCTGGAATGGCGGTACGGACGCCGTTGACGAATGCCTATCCGTTTGCAGCGCTATTGCTGTTCCTGTGGGTGGTCGCGGACACGCTGATGCTGTCGTTGATCGCCCGATCAGAAGGAAAGCCGCCATGGAGCGCCGTGCTGGGCGTGCTGGCCGGCGCCAGCTTCACCGTTTGGCTTGGTTCGCCATCGGCGATGCGGGAAGCGCTATTGGAGACTCCAGCGCTGGTAGTGACGATGGCGGCCGTCGTTCTGGGTCATGTCGCCTGGGCCACGTCCCGAGCGCGCCAGGCGGTGGGCAAGAAAGGCATCGACCAGAAGCAGCGATGGGTGTCGGCCGCATCCGAGATATTCCCGCCGGCCCTGGTCCGCTTGGCCGTGGCGGAGATGACGGTGATCCACATGGCGCTGTTTCGCTGGGGCGGACCGGCAGACGTGCCGGCCAACGCCCGCGCTTTCGCCTACCACAGGCACCTGACGCCGATGTGCGCGACGCTGCTGATCCTGTCGGCGATCGAGATCGCCGTTTACCATCTGCTGGTCGGACACTGGAGCCGCACCGCCACGCTGGTCATGTTCGTCCTGAGCGACGTGGGGTTCGTATATCTGGTCGGCCTCATCAAGTCGTTCAGGTTCAGGCCGGTGCTGTTGACACCCGAGGGTGTGCGCGTGCGGGCCGGCTTCCTGATCGACCAGCTCGTGCCGCTCGATGCGATCGTTGCCATAGAAGGCGGCTTCACTGGCGAGGAGGTACGCGATCCCGCGACCCTCAATGCGGCGCTGCTTGCCTGGCCCAACATTATGCTGCGGTTGGATCGCCCTGTGCCTCGTCGCTCACTTCTGAAAAGGCGAGAGCCCTTCGTTCGTGTTGCGTTCCGCCTGGATGATCCGGAGCCTTTCACCCGTCTCCTTGCCTGGCGGCTAGATCACCGCTCAAGCTAATCAGCCTTTTCGCGAACGGCACGCGAAACGGGCGAGGCTCGCCTTGTTCGGTCCCTTGATCGGCGTCATGCTGATCCGTCTTTGAGAAGGGGGAGTGGATGTCTACGGTCAACTACCGCCCGGCAACGGCTAGAGATGCGTCGTTACTCGGCGCGCTGCACGTCACGTCATGGCATGAAACCTATTCCGGGTTGCTTCCTCAAGACATGCTGGACGGTTTGTCGGCTGAAAGCCGGACTGCGATGTGGGCTACGGTTCTCGACGCCCCCACCAACTCGAATGGAACACGGGTGTATGTAGCGGAAGGCGCGGCCGGGATCGTGGGTTTCGGGGCATGTGGCGGCCAACGAGACGATGTGATGCGCGAGAGTGGCTTCACCGGTGAGATCGGCGCGATTTATATCCTTCGCTCGCAACAAGGTGCTGGCGTGGGGCGAGCGCTCATGAGCCTGATAGCGCGCGATCTAGTGGAGCGGCCGATACCAAGCGCTAGCCTTTGGGTGCTGCGCGAAAATGTGAGAGCACGGGGCTTCTATGACGGCTTGGGGGGCGCGATCATCACTGAGAAGGAAGTCGCGGAAGGCGATACGACCTTGCACGAGGTGGCATATGGTTGGCCGGACCTCGCGCACCTGATCTGACCGAAGGGCCATCCCATTAGGATGGTGTTTCGAGAAGCTCGTTCGACGATCCCGTAAGACCGTGCCTCCACTCAGTAACGAGAGAAGCGGGCTCGATGGGTTGCCGGATTGGTGCCGAGCTGGCGCTGGAACGCACGACGCAGCTTCTGCTCATCGCCATAGCCAGATTGAACGGCGATGCTCTTCAAGGGAAGGCCGGTTTCTTCGAGAGCCCGGCACGCAGCCTCTAACCGCATCCGCTCGACCGTCTTGGCGGGCGTACAGCCGACTTTCGCCGCGTAGCTGCGGGCGAACGTGCGCGGCGCCATGCCCGCGCGTGCCGCCAGGCGGGGGACGGTCAGGTCCGATCCGAGGTTCGCGGCCATCCAGGCGTGGAGCTCGACGAAGCCGTGATCCCTCGTCTGGGCGGCAAGCGGAACACTGAACTGCGACTGCCCTCCCGCTCGCTTCATGAAAACGACCATCTGTCGTGCCGCATCGATCGCGATGCGGGGGCCGTAATCCTCCTCGATCAGCGCCAGCGTGAGGTCGATGCCGGAGCTGACGCCTGCGGACGTCCATAGCGTGTCGTCGCGAACGAAGATGCTGTCGGCATCGACCTCCAACGCGGGGTGCCGGGCCTTCAGCTTGTCGAGCCATGCCCAATGCGTTGCCACCCTGCGCCCATCGAGCTGGCCCGCAGCCGCGAGCAGGAAGGCACCCGTACACACCGAACAGAGTCTCCGCACCGAGCCGGCTCGCGCGACGATGAAGTCCCGCAAGGCTGGTTCAACCTCATACTCCTCGCCCCAGCAGCCACCCGGCGCGATGAGCGTGTCGATCGGCACGTCGGCGAGCGCCGACACCGGGACCGTGACGAGGGGGAGGCCCGAGCTGGTGACGACAGTGCCACCGCTGCCAGAGGCCACGATCGTCTCGTATTTTGCGGGATCGCCGGTCCGGACACTGCGGTTGGCAGTGGTGAGCGCCTGCAACGGTCCTGCGAGGTCGAGCAGGTTCATCCCATCATAGGCGAGCAGCACGACGCGCACGGGCCGTTTTGCCGGTCCTGCCGGCCTGTCGATTGCTCCATCAGCCATTGAAGCCGGGGTACTCGAAGTCGAGCGCGACACCATAGGCCGTCTGCCGGCCGTAAGACCGTGCGATGTCCGTCAGCACGCGGTCGAGCGCCAAACCGGGTCTGCCGGTGGGAACCGCCACCTGGCGGTCGAGGGATCGTGCGTCGGTACGCTCAGGAAGTACGCGCAGCCCGTGCAGAGTCTCGACCGGTTCCTGATTGGTACCGAGCGCATAGGCGTGGGCGCGATTGCTCCGCGTGTAGGCGTCTGCCGTAAGTGCCAGGGCGACCTCGTCCACGCCCGCGTCGACCGGAATGCCCAAGGCTTGAGGCTTGTGGAACCAGCCGTTGAGATACTGGGTGGTGGCGAACGCGGACAGGTTGCGGCCGAGCTTGGGATGAAAGCGCCGGCTGTCATGGTTCGGGCTCCAATCGGGCGTGCCGATCTCGGCCGCGACCGTGGCGGCGCGTTCACGCCCGGCGATCGCCTCCACCAGTGCAAGCGAGGTCGGGATGGCGGCGCTGATCCCGGCGCTGGAGACGATGGTCCCGTCGGCGACATAGCGTCGATCATCGACCCAACGGATGTTGGGGTAGTGCTTGCGACGGTAGCCCGCCGTCGCCCAGTGCGCCGTGGCGCGGTGTCCGTCCATCATACCGCTGCCGGCGACCACCAGCGCGCCGTCGCAGATGCTGACTAGCGTACTTCCTTTCGCCGCCTGCTCCCTGATCCAGGCGAGCAAGGCAGGATCATCGCGCCGAACCACTGCCGGCACCACCACATAGTCGGCACCCTCGGGATAGCGTGCATCGAAATCGGCGACCGAGCCCTGCGGCTGGAGACGCAGCGCGGGCCGCATCGTCATCGGCCCTGCCTTAGTCGCGATAGGCACGACCTCGCCGACGTCGGCCTGGCGCAGGATACCATAAGGAATGACATAGTCGGTCAGCTCGGTGCCGCTGTTCTCCCCGACGATTGCTATGACCGGCCGCGTTCTGCCGAAGCGGGCATGGTAGGGCGTGATGCGTTCGTCGCCCGCTTTTGCAGCGATGCTCTGCTGTTGCGGCGCGGCAGACGTGCGACCGGTAGCGACCGAGCCGCAACCGACGATGAGGCTCGCTGCGGAAAGCATAATGATGCGGGCACGGGCGCTGCGAAGGGTCATGGTGGAAAGTTCCGAACGAGAGTTGCCACTCGCTTCTCGATCGAAACCCGCTCAGCTCAAATGCCGGCCTTCTATCATTCTCTGCCATTACAGTGTTTCCCAGAAACGAACCAACGGCGGGAAAGCGGCGTCGCGGGCGGTGCTGGCTACCGTCTGAGAGTGCCGCTTTCCCGAAATCCGTTCCCGATTGCGTTTTCCCGAAACAGGCGAATGGAGATGAAGAAAGGGGAAAGTCGCAGCCGCCTTAGATGAGGGTCTCCCAGACCCACGCGAGCGCCGGCTGCGACCCGCAGTCGGCCATTCAACGCAGCCAGACCGCTTCCCAGAAGCGGACGCCCGTTCATCGCGCACGGAAACAACCTCGCGCTAGTCGCGGCAGGCGAGCTGAAAGGCGTGGGTCGCCCAACGCGGTTGCAGCTTGATGCATTGTCGGTAGTTAGCACGCGCAATCGATCAGCAGGGATAAGACGGCAAACAGGATGGTGTCAGAAGTGACTAGCGCCGTGCTGCTCGCTTTCGGGATGACCGCAGGTCTCAGCGGATCACTGAGCGTCGAGCCTATCCAGTCTTATGACAGCTATCAAAGCTGGTTCGTTGCATGTGACAATACGCTAACATGTGTCGCCAAAGGGTTCGATGATGGAAGTGGTGGCGCGGAGATCCGGATTGAGCGCCATGCCGGCGCAGATGGCGAGCTTGTGGCGTCGATCAGCAGCAACGAGCGGTTTACGCCATCGGATATCAGGATCGACGGTAAGCCGGCCGGATTGGGAGGAGCGGCTTGGGAATACACCAGTTCGTCGGACGGAAGTTCGATCACCAGCAGCGATTTCACCGCAATCCGCGCATTGATACGGAAATTGCGCAACGCGACGCACGTGACGATGGGTAGTGAAGAGGCTATACCCCTGGCCGGGTTCAGCGCGGCGATGCTGCGCCTCGAAGATCGCCAGGGCAGGATCGATGGCGTCACCGCGCTGCTCAAATCCGGCTCTCGACCGGCGTCGTCTGTTCCAGCCGCCCCGCCGCTGCCGCACATTCCCAGCCATCCAATCAACGCGCGCTTCAGGCCAGGTGAGGAGACGAAGCTTATCGCGCTTGTTCGTGCCGATCAGAAGGCATTGTTCGCCAAAGAGGAATGCCAGGACACACAGCAGACACCTGAAGCATTCGCGCTTGATCAGGCTCAGGCGCTTGTTCTGGTCCCCTGCATCATGGGCGCCTACCAGGGATCATCGCTTGCCTTTATCGCACGACGGGGCAGCGGCCGAGCCCAGCGGCTGATCGCGCCCATGCCCTATCTCGGCAACGATCGAGATCGCGCCAATGCCGACTATTTCACCGAAGGCAGCTTCGATCCCGCGACCGGCACATTGAGCATGGCTGCAAAAGGACGGGGGCTTGCAGATTGTGGTGTCGCCGCGAGCTGGATTTGGAACGGTAAGGCGTTCAACTTGTCGGCGATGTCACTCCAACAAACATGTGGCGGGAGTGAACCAGGCGATTGGCCAGTGCTTTTCAGGTCCACGCAATAATGTGAGCGGAAAAAAAAGCCGGACCAAGCTCCGCCGTTCAGAGGAACTCGACCGCTTCCGAGTATCAGCGTTTGGCTCGGGCTCTGACGTCGGCTCGGACTGGCTGCTATCGGACGTCCCTCAATTGCCGCGATCGAGCAGCTCGAACTGATCGTTGCTGTCGACTGACCAAGTGGCGGCCTCCGGTCGGCGATACTCGCATCCGATCAACAGCTTTCCAGCCAGCCGCCCTTCCGGAGCTGCATAGGCAACCAAGTGCCGCGTCTCGGTCAGTTCACGTTCGTCGGGAATGTAGTCATTGCCGCTGGGCGTGATGCCCTGCGCGCGTTCAACGGCAGCCCGATCGGCGATTGGCAGTAGCGCCAACACCCGCCCGGGCTGGAGCACGATTGAGGTTGTCTGCCGGCCAAACGCCAAAACCGGGGCCGTGAGGGCGAACAGGTTGTACGTCGGAGCGCCGTGATATTCGCTGGCGCGGGCGAAAGCAGCGGGATCGGCCTTTGCGAGGGCAGCGGGAACACCCGCCAGTTCGCCATCCGTCAGCTTGCAGGCAAGCGCTCGGTGCAACAGCGCCTCGGCGCCGGCCGCGCGCGCTGGAAGCGTGGTCAACATCGAGACGACAAGCGAGGCGAGGACGCACAGCTGGCGGGCGCCCCACAGGGCCTTGACGTCCCCGCCGTCACCGGTCCGACCACTTCGTCCTGAAATCATGGCGTACACCCCTTGTGATTGACCTTGTCGGCCTAGAGAAGCTGCCGGCTGCGAAACGTCGTCAGCCCTCCAGCCGCCGCAGCAACGCGTAGGTATGCCACACATGATCGTTGGGAATAGGTTAGGTCGACGCGCAATGCGCGATTGCCCGGGGCATTGTCATTCCCGACGTTTAATCCTTACTCACTGAATTTGGCCGGTTCGAGTGCTCCGAACTCGAACCAAGGCGGGTTCGCCTTTAAAGCCCCATAGCGCGAGCCTTTGCCGTGAACGCATCGCGCGCGAGAGAGTTGGTGTGCTTCGGAGAGCGGCGGCCGTTTCCGCGGCACACAAGAACACGATCCCGCGTCAGGAGGCCATAATGTTGTTGATCCGCGTGGCGCTCTTCGCCGTTCTTCTCGGCTTCGGTAATTTCGCGGCGGCATCCGTTCACTCGGCGCCAGTCGATCGCGCAATCAGCCCGCTCCTCGCGCTGAGCAACAGCGACGAGGAGTCTACGACGGAGACCGGCTGCACCTCGACCTTTTATGTCGGCAGGCGCGACTACCTCCAGCTTGTTGGCACCGAAGTGATGCTTCGCGACATGCATGGGCTTCACGCCTGCCGGCTTACCAAAGCGGGTACCCAGGCGCTCGAGACCGGGAAGGCCAATGTCGCGTGTTCACAATACCGCCTGCAAGTCCGGACAGTCGGCCAGGCGACGACAAACGCCGCATCGGACAGCAGCAGCACGAACGCGGTCCTCACGATCGATCGCCGCGGCGTGGTGGCAACAATGCGCGGGCGTTGGGGCGTGGCCTGCTGAGCCGGTCGTGCCATCCTCCTGGATGGCATCAGTTACGGATGCCGCTCGTACCGACCGCGCACCGCACCGTTCAGCAGCAGCGCACCATGATCAAGTCGCAGCCGCAGCTGCCGAAAGGCCTTTTGCCCGTCACCGCCCGATCGGGCGTCCAGCAGGACGGCGTCGCCATCGATCCGCCATTTGCCCTGTGCCTCCTGATCGACCGCGCCGTAGCTCATGAGCCAGGCAAAGCTTCCATCCGGGCGGAGCAGCAGCTCCGATCCCGTCTCCATCACGCCCGACAGGTAATAATGACCAGCCAGTCCGCGCCGCGCGCTGGCCTCTGCTTCGGTGACCGTAAGGTCATAGCTTGCGGTGCACTGAAGCTTGCGCATGTCCTGCGGCGACAAGTACAAGTATGACGTAAACGCATCACCCTCCCCGACATCTTTGTGCACGTAGAGTCGGCCGCCGCCCAGCTCGAACGTCATGAACTTGTCATCGGTTCTCACGTCCGTGATCGCGCCCTGATCCGTCGGCGCCCGATACGTCATCGCGGCCAAATCGAAGCTATAGCTTTGCCCGACATCGCCCTTGGCGGATTGGCAGATCTTCCCCTCCCCGCAAGCGCGCGCTTCGACCACCCTGCATTCCAAATCGATCAGTGAAGGTGACGCGGTGGACACTCCGGCACATGCTAGCGATCCGGTGGCCGCAATCACTGATAGAAGCCGTTTTGCCACCCTCCACCCTCTCCACCAAACCATCAAACTGCCGCACGGCATGGACCAAATCCTGTGTAGAGGTAAGGAATGCGGCTGAAGTTGCGCAAGCAGGTGGCCTTGCGCTCAAGCCGCACGAGCTTGTCTCAGCACCACAATGCATCCCGTTCGAGATGCGGCCGCACACATCCGCCATCGGGCAGCGGCAGGGGTTGCCCCTGTCGCCAAAGGCCGAGCCGCTGCTGGATGTTCGGCATCTCGGAATCGATCACCGCCAGTCGATTGCCGTCGCCATAGGTCGTCGCGCTACGGTAGCGTAGCACCTGCGTATAGCGTCCTGGCGCTACGAAGCGGTTCACTGTTACCCAGAAGGCAAACGGTGCGTCGCGGGTCGGCTCCGCCGAGATGACCGCACCCCGAAGGATGCCCTTGACGACGTAGCGGACTTCCTGGTTGTTGTTCCTGCCGGTGACATGCGCATACACGCGCGAAACACGATCCTTTGCACGATCATAGCCGAACAGCAGCGTTGCGGATCGCTGGTCGCCGTTCATGGCGGGTAGGCTGGCGACCTGCACGAGCAGCAGCGTCGCCGCGTCGCTCGGATGTACCAGCAACGCTTTGTCGAGGAAGTGCGGCTCAGAAAACAGGTCCGGGCCGGTTCCCATGACCAGGCTGTCGTTGAGCCCCGCAAGACAGGAGCGGGCCTGGTCGTTGCTGATGCACATCGCAATTCTGCCGTCCTGCGGTTCACCGGACAGCCCCTCCACCTCAGGCCCCTGCGTGGCCGTGAACCGCCATGGCGAGCGGGCTGAAAAAGGCCGGGACAGATCGATGACCGCTATGGTTCGAACCGGTGCCGCCGCAGTGATCGTGACGGGCACGGCCAGTGCAGTGAGGTTCAGCGCCGACAGTCCAAGGCGCAACATCGCTGTCATCTACGTCCCTCTTGATTGTTGCAGAGGCTCCAGACGGATCAGGCCTCGTGGAAAAGGTTGCGATCTGTCCGTCCTGCATGGATGAAAGAGTGATGATCAAGCAGATTGCGCTCGCCTTGGCGGTTGCGGGGCTTCTCATCGGACCCGTGCAAGCCAATGACAGCACCGCCGAGAGAGCGGCGGGCGGCCTGGTCCTCACCCGCACCGACGCGATCGACATGGTGGCGGAAGACCTGTTCGTGTCCGCCACGCTGGTGCGGGTACGCTACGTTTTCCGCAACCGTACGCCGGCCGACATCCGTACCACCGTCGCTTTTCCCATGCCGGACGATGATCTTGCACAGCGTGAATATGGCGATGTGGCCGTCCCCCGCGGCTTTGCGACAGCAGTCGATGGCAGGCCGGTGAGGATGGCGGTCGAGCGCAAGGCGATGGTGAAGGGCCAGGACCATAGCGCGCTGCTTGCTTCGCTCGGCATTCCCGTCACCGGCGACATGGATACGCAGTTGGATCGGCTCGGCCAGGATGGGCGCCGACGGCTGATCGCGGCCGGGCTCGTCACGGCGGAGGACGGCGTCCAAGGCACCGCTGGGCACCTGACGCCGCTTTGGACGGTGAAGGAGACATGGCACTGGGATCAGGTCTTTCCGGCAGGTCAGGACCTGTTTGTGGAGCATCGCTATCAGCCCGGCACAGGCGGGAGTGTCGGTACGGATCTCACCTTGCCGGGCTTCCGTCGAAGTGCGGATGGCAGGGCCTTTGCCGCGCGCTATTGCACGGACGCGACGTTCCTGGCGGGTATCGATCACCTTGCCCGGCTGGCGGGGCCGGACAAAGCAGCGGCCCTGCCCGAGGAACGGGTAAGCTACATCCTCAGGACAGCCGCCAACTGGCGCAAGCCGATCGCGAGCTTCCGGCTGGTAATCGACAAGGGTGCGCCGGAAAACCTCGTGAGCTTCTGCGCGGAGGGCGTGCGCAAGATCTCCCCCACGCGGTTCGAAGTGCGCCGAACGAACTGGCGTCCCGACCGTGACCTGGATGTGCTGATCATACGTCCGCGCGATCGATGACCACGAGGCACGATCCGCAAGACGCTTTCTGCCCGACCGTTACCGATCACAAGGATTTCCCCCCGCATGTACCTCGTCCCCGCTCTACTGCTCGCCCTGACGCTGCAGCCCGCCGGTAAAGCGCCGACGAACCCTGCCGATGTAGCGGAAGTTGACGCCATCGATTGCCGCCTCGACCAGGCGAGCTACATGCAGTTCGCCATGGCAGTCGCGGGCGAGGAGCAGCTTGCCCGCAAACGGCACTGGAAGAAGGTCGCGCCGAGAAACTCGTTCATCGACGAGTACGAATTGCCGCAGCCGATCGTCGTTGCCGGTTCCTACAGCACGCGACATATCGGGTTCACCGGCAACGGTATCCTCGCCATTCTGGACGTTCCCGATCCGGCCATCATCGCGCGCGCGGAGCATGTCGACAATGTGGTGACCGCCCAGCCGGTGATCGACGCCATCGTCGCGACAGGCAAGCGCACGCGCTCTCAAGCGGAGGCGGACATGCCCTTCCGCAAATTCCTGGGCGAGCGGATCATCCAGGACAAGACCGAGCCTGCCCGCGAGGGCGAGGACTTCGGCAGCCACGTTGTCGTAGCGCGCACGATCTCCAACGCCACCACCCATCCGGGCAAGACCTTTTACGGCTGCTCCTACAGGTTCGAAATGCTCGACAAAGACGGCAAACCGCTGTGATGGCGCTCACCTTCGGCTTGACGGCAGGCCATCGAGATCCTTTCACGGCCGAAACAGGGTTTCGGGCCACATTGCAGGCACAGCAAGCGTGAAACGCCAAAGGAGATGGCTTACGGTGTTCGCGCGCCTGGCTCGCGTCACCGCGCTGCTCATTCTAAGCCTCATTCTTGCGACCGTCTGCTCGGCATTGCTCGCTCAGGAAGGCGCACTGGGCTCCTGCTTCGAGGGGAGTTGCGGGTACATCGGCGCCTTCTTCTGCGTGCCTCTCCTGACGATCACGTTCTACATCTTCTTCAAGAAGCTCACGAACCGGTGGCTCGGCCACAAGCCACTTCTACCATAGCCGGATGTACCTTGAGCCTGCCGACACTTACCGCGTGACGGATGGCCCCGGCATTCACGGCTGTGTCTGCTCAGATGGCCGTGCAGGGCCAGGTGGAGGCCCATCCGGGTAGGGGATCAGGTCCCCCGTTCCCCATAGCAGCCACACGAACGCAGCTAGAAGGAGCAACCCGAGCGCGGTCGCTGCGATCAGAGACCAGCGCAGATAACGCCTTGGCAACGCTGATCGCCGGATCCACATCGATCGTTCCTCGAAGCTCAGGACCCAGCTGCGCCGCACGATCTGCCTGTTCTGCCATCGGTGCCGTTGCTCGACAACCGTGATGATCGAAAGATGCGCTAAACGGGCGTTCAACTGAAACTGGGGAACACATCGCACTTCCTGTAAGGTGCGAGCCGACCCATTTCCGGTCGTTCGGGCCGGCCTTTCCGCATCCCAGCTTCGGTCATTTGTTAATCTGACGCAGAGCCACTTTCGAGCACGTTCTTCGGCATTGCGACGGGCATGGTATGGTGGCCGGCGGCCATGACGCTACATCCGACCAAGAGCCTCGACAGCATCTCCAACCTGCCAACTATACCAAACGCCATCATTGATGAGGTTGAGCATGTCGCCCCTGCCGGCGAGCAGCGCCGGTCGCTCCCAGATGAAGTGCTCGGCAAGCGACGAGTGCTCGTGGTCTGGCGAAAAACGCTCGATGAGTGGCAACCGCCACGAAGCGAGCATCCTCACCTCTTCACCCTGACCATCGCCACCCAACTCAACCAGCGCAAGCCGCGCGGCGTCGTCTCCGTAACCGCCCGCAAGCAGCGCGTGGCGGCCGTCCGTGGCGATTGCATTCACTCCAGACAGTCCGTTGCGCCACCACCGGACCGGTTGGCCGGGACGTAGGTGAAGCAGCGGAAATTCAGTGTAGGGGCACACCCACGCGCCATCTTCAGTTACCGTCATCGCATAGACGTCCGCCAGGAACCCGGCATCGTCTGGCACTGGCCCGACCGGCAGCGTCGCGCCATCGGCGGCGAAGCAGGCCGCAACTACCGCCGTCCGATCGATAGTTTCGGGGAAGCGGTCCATGTTGCCGAAAATGCCCTCGTCGAACCAACCCACCCAAACACGGTCGGCGAGATCGACACCTACGTATTCAATAGCGTCGCCGAGATGGAGGCGTACGAGCAACGTGCCATCGGACGTGAACAGCCGGCCGTTGGGCTCATCGCGCCCATTCGTGGCGGCAATCAACCAGCGACCATCCGGAAACCCGGCGAGTGCAAGCGAGGGGCTTTCGAGCGGGACCGTCGGGCCATGATGGAGCGTCGTGCCGTCGAACCGCCACAGGCGGGCGATACCACGCGCCGCGACCGACTGCGGCCGCTCCGGCGAGTCAGCCGCAAGCGGCTCAGTCTCCTGCCGCCGCACCCGCGCCCAAGCGCCCGCGAGATCGACATTGGTGCCCAGTAGGCCGAGCGCCCCATCAGGTAGCACTGCCATCGTGACTAGCTGCCAACCAGCGGGCAACGGCGGGAGGTGCACGGGTGAGTGAGGAAGGCTTGTCGCTTGCACGAAGTATGAGTGAGCGCGTTCTGGAGCGGCGGCAAGGGGCAGTCGGGCGGAAGGTTCTTTCCAGCGGTTGCCCGGCTGTACGTCAGGCTGTGGGCGTGAGCGGCCCAGCTGCTCCTCGGTAGGGGCGACCCACATGCGGTCATTCGCGGCCTCTTTTCGCTTCCTCAACTTCGGCCTTTCATTCAGTTCGGCTTGACGGCAGTTTTCGGTGGGTCGGGTCAGTCGGCTATGTATCGTGAGGTGGGTGGATCGCGGACTGGCAGCTATGGGCCAGACTGGCGGCAACGGACATTACAAGTCGTTCCACGCGCTAACACCACTCGCGCATACAAGGCATTCGCGACATTGGGGTGACGGACCGCCAAGCAACCAGAGGGTAGGTACCATTCGGCCTTCTTGACGAAGATTGCTGGGCGGGAAACCGTTTGATCATGCGGTAGGTGATCTGCCCGTTGCAAGTGCCTGGAGCGCAGCTACGTGGCCTTGAAAGGCGGATCGTCCCGCGGCTGTCGCGGCGATCCAGGTCCTCTGGCGGGTGTTAAGCGTCGCCTTACGTAGCTGGACATACCCGCCATCGCTGAGCTGGGCGAGATGCTTGGATAAGACGGAGTCGCTCACGCCCAGGATCTCGCGGGCCGTCGCGAACTCCATCTCGCTGACATCCGCCAGCAGCGCCATGAGTTGAAGCCGTGCCGGCGGGTGGATCAGCGGATCAAGCCGTTCAACGCTCACGACCCGGTTCCTTCAATTCCTGCCGGTACACGCGTTCCCATACGATGCTCACGATTGTGGCTACGACGGCGAGCACGATCCCGATCGCCACGGGCGCCCAGTCCAGGCCGTATCGCTCCTTCAGAAGGATCGCGCTCACCAGAGCGGCGAACGCGATCGCCACGAGCGTGAACGTGATCCGTCTTGTGCGGCCTATGCGATAGCCGTTGACGAAGAACCCATCACGCCGACGGTCCCGCGCGACGGTCATAACGGTGGCGGCCAGACAGACCATGACCACTACCACCGGCCAGGAGCCGGGCAGTGCATAGCCTGCGATCAGACTGCCCAACAGCACTCCGACCGCGGCATGCCGGGCAAGCGACCACCTAGTCCGCGTGGCCAACACGCCGCGCGTCGCCCGCATCATGTCCAGTGTCCGCGCTGCCTCCTGTTCGTCCATGTCCATTTTCCCAACACCACCATCCGTTTTCCAGATAGGCAACTTACGACTTGACGATTTGGAAAACAACTGTCACTTTCCAGCTTGGAAACAAGGTCCAGAGAAGTGCCGTCATGCTGATCTTGGGGTGGATGGCCGTTATGGCTGCGGGTGGTACATGGTGGGTGCGGCGCGATGTTACGGCCTTTGCGCGGTTCGAGGCGCTGTCCAACACGAGCGACCGGCAGCGATTCTACCGTCGATGGCTCGTCGAAAGCTTTGCCGTTCTGGTGGGCGCAAGCGTGATCAGCCTTTGGTTGGCAGACGCGCTGTCACCTTTCAGCGCCTTTCCTCACGCATTCGCGCCCGCGAACCGCGCATTGCAGTCCCGTGGCCACCCGTCCGGCGATCATTGGCTGCCCATGGCCGTGGGTCTGTCGGCGGGGATCGCAATATCGGTCGCAATCCAGTGGCGCCGTCTCAAGGCGGCGCTTTCTCCCCAACCCGGCGCGGATGCCGCGCTGATCCCCCGCAACCGGCGCGAGGCCGCGCTCGCCCTGCTATTAAGCCTCAACGCTGGCTTCAGCGAAGAACTATTCTTCCGCCTGGCGCTGCCGCTGCTTCTTTTCCATGTCACCGGCTCGCTAGCAACCTCGCTGGCTGTGTCGATGCTGTGCTTCGGGCTGGCGCACGCGCACTATGGGTGGAAGGGCGTTCTCGCCACCATGGCCGCCGGTGCGTTGCTGACGTTCTACTATCTCCACCATCGATCGTTACTGCGAGTCATGATTGCGCATGCGGTGATCGACGTGCTGGCCTTCTTCATTCGGCCGGCGATCGCCGACTGGATCATCGCGCGCAAACCGCCGCGATGGGCTTTCCTGGCGGCGTGAAACGGCTGCGCTGGTGTCGCAGCGGAAAACCGGTCCTGAGCGACCGACTTTGGGCGTGATCGGCTCGGCCGATCTTGGCTGCCCCGACCCACAATGCGACACTCAGGACTTGTTCGAGGCTCCTCAACTTCGGCGATCCCGTCATGTTCGCTGAACGGATATCCTCTTCCGCCTGGAAAGCGATGAGTGGCGCCAGCCGACGGAGCTGCTCCGCGATATCATGGAAGATGTCGCTGATCCACCGCTCGTGCGGATGCGGAGGCTCGTCCATGCCTTCATTCATTCCGAGTGCGAGGAGGCGCCCGTGCGCGTCGCCCTGAACGATGCCGCTCCGCTCTACCGCGACGCGCCCCAGTCCGCCGACCGTCAACAACCCTGGGAGACGGCTTCGATCCTCATTTGGAAGCACTTGTTAACACTCTGATGGCAATGCTCCTGATGGGAGCATCCGTTTGCAAAAATATCAGGAAGAAGCCAGACTCGCAGCCTTGTGCCAGCTCAAGCTGCTGGATACCCCGGCGAGCGAGAGCTTCGACCGCATCACGCGCATGGCAAGCCAGATCTTCAACCTGCCAATCGCCGCCGTCTCCCTGACCGACCGTGATCGACAGTGGTTCAAGTCGCGGGTTGGCATCGACCATTGCAGCATCCCGCGAGAGAAGGCGCCTTGCGCCCAGGTGGCGGAGACCACTGAGCCGCTCGTCATCGAGGACTTCGCCATCAGTCCCTGTTACGCCGACAGCCTGCTGGCCCGCGCGGGTACGCGCTTCTACGCCGGCGCGCCGCTGGTCACCAGCGACGGCTATGGTCTGGGTTCCTTGTGCGTCCTCGGAACAGAGCCACGTCAGGTAACTCAGTCAGAAATCGCGGCTCTGACCGACCTTGCTGCCATGGTGATGGCGCAGATCGAGCTGCAGCATGCCTTTGGACGTATCGATCCGGTCAGCGGCCTGGCGACCCAAACGCAGTTCCGCGACGACCTCCTGGACCTCGCCCGCGATCACCCAAGCGAGCGGCGGTTTGCCGTCGTCGTCGATCTCGCGCGCGATGACGAACTGAGCCAGTTCCGCCAAGCAATGGGTGGTGCGCGGGTCGACGACATGATCCGGGAAGCGTCACTGGCGTTGCAGACAGCGCTGCAACCTGCGCGGACGGCCTATCAGGTCGGTGCGGCGCAGTTGGCCTTTCTGTCACCGCCCAACGTTGAGCAGGATGCTTACCTGAGCCTCCTGCGCTCGACCTTTGGCGCCATCCGTGCGGTCTCGTCGGTCCGGTTCGTAACCAGCGTCGCTATCGGCGTTCGCCCTTTCACCTTGGGCGATGTGTCGGCCGACGACGTTCTGCGGGGTGCCTGTAGCGCCGCACAGGACGCCCGGCGAGAGGACGGCGCCATCGCAGTCTTCTCCGCTGCCAACGACATGGCTCATCGGCGTCGCTACCGCCTGCTACAGGATTTCGGGGCGGCTCTGGAGGCCGACGACCAGCTCCGGCTCGTTTACCAGCCCCGCCTGGATCTGGCGACGGGTCGCTGCACCAGCGTGGAGGCCCTGCTCCGCTGGCGCCATCCGAACCTGGGCGACGTCTCCCCTGGCGAATTCATCCCGATCGTCGAGCGAACGTCGCTGGCGCGTGCGACCACCCAGTGGGTTCTCGACGCAGCGCTCGACGAGCTTGCCGAGTGGCAACGATCGGGTTCCTCGCTCAACCTGTCGATCAACATCTCGGCCACCAACTTCGGCGAGGCCGACCTTGTCGAGCGCATTCAGCTGGGCCTGTTACAGCGTCGCCTACGCCCCGAGCGGCTTGAAATCGAGCTGACCGAGAGCGCGATTATGGATCAGCCGGATCGGGCGCTGGTCATGTTGCACCAGCTCGCGGAGACCGGTGTGTGCCTGGCGATCGACGATTTCGGAACCGGGCAGAGTAGCCTCGCGTACCTGCAACGGTTGCCCGCTCATGTGGTAAAGATCGATCAGGCGTTCGTGCGCAGCCTTTTGTCTGGCGATAGCAGCGACGCAGTGCTGGTCGAAACCATGGTGGATCTGGCTCACAAGCTGGGCTTCCGCGTAGTCGCCGAGGGCATTGAAACGCAGCAAGCCGCAGCACTGCTGGCACGGATGGGCTGCGAGGAAGGTCAGGGTTATCTGTTCTCGCGCCCACTGGAATCCGCAGCACTGGTCGCGTGGCTAGCGGAGCAGGATGCCGCGTCGGCAGCATCTATCAAGGCTGCGTAGCCCTTCATCGTTGCCGCATGACGTTGCAGGTTCGAAGAGCCAAGTTCGCCTGTGGTAGAAAAGGCTCCCAAAAAGAGCCGGCACTGTCGAGCGGCGGCTTCACTCGGCGCGCCTGGTATGATCACGGCATTTATAAAGCTGGCAAGCTCGATTGCACCCTGGATGCCGCGTGACGGATCGAGCTGACGGTCGTACCGCCTCTGCTATGATGGAAGTTCCGATCCAACCTGCTACTCACAGGCGCCGCCGCTGGATCGAGCGGCTTCCCGTCGCTCGCGACCGCCCGGTTCTCGGCACGCTCGCTACCCTCGTGATCGTAGCGGTCGCTTGGGCGCTACGCGCGGCCGTCGACCCGTTGCTGCCGTCCGGCTTTCCGTACGTCACCTTCTTCCCGGCCGTGATCGTCACCTCGTTCTTGTTCGGGGTGCGTCTCGGCAGCGTGGCCTCTATCCTCTGCGGGTTGCTCGCCTGGTACTGGTTCATACCCCCGGCCCGCGGCTTCGTGCTGACCCAAGGCGCCGGCTTCGCGCTCGGCTTCTACGTGTTCGTCGCTGGTACCGACCTGGCGCTGGTGCACTGGATGCAGGCCGCCAACCGGCAGCTCGCCGGCGAGCGCGAGTTGAGCCGGTCGCTCGCCGTCACGCGCGAGCTGTTGTTCCGCGAACTTCAGCATCGCGTATCCAACAACCTCCAGGTCGCGGCTGGCTTGCTGACCGTCCAGAAGCGACGGCTCGATGACGCTGAAGCGAGGGCGGCACTGGACGAGGCGGCTAACCGGCTCAACCTCATCGGGCGGATCAGCCGCCAGCTTTACGATCCATCCGGGGCGGCCCAGCCACTCGTGCCTTTTCTCGGCGCGCTGTGCCGCGACGTACTGGACGCCAGCGGAAGAACCAACCTGACCCTGACGCTTTCCGGCAACGAACGCCTGCGCCTGCAGCCGGACGCCGCGATCTCGCCATCACCGTGCACGACGACGGCAGGGGTCTGCCGCCCGGGTTTGATCCCGAGCAGACCAGCCTAGGACTGAAGATCGCGACCAGCCTGGCGCAGGGACAGGGAGGCCATTTTCGTCTTGAGCAGCGAGACGGCACATGCGCCACGCTGATCTTGCCTGCCAATCTGGTAGCCTAGTTCCGCTGCTGATGAGACCCATAGTCGGTCACTCAGGACCGATTCCTGGGCGCCGAAAGCCGCCATCTGCTCATCTCAGCGGGAGCCGAGCAATCGGCTGGGCATCAAGCGCAGCTTAAATTGCACATAGTAATGATGAGTGAACCGAAGATCGCCAAGATAGTTGAATCGACCGAGGAGCATCGGCGCGATAACCCGCTTCTTCCGTCTCGTGAGGATCACGAGGCGGCAAACATCTTGCAGCCTGCCGATCATGAGATCACCTTGAGCCTCATCGACGAAACGACGGATCAGCGGCGCAACAATGCGGAGGGGTAGTGGGTCAGGGCGAAGACGGCCGTTCCCGTGGCCTCGTCAGCTTCCTGAACCCGACATCCGTCAAGCTTCGGACCGTGGTGGAGCCCAATGGCAAGGCACAGCCACGAGGCGTCGATGCATACGATGGCGATGTGCCGGCGCGGCCCCCTTCACCTGTTGCCCCGATAGCGCGCGAAAACGTCGCTTTACCGCAAATTGATTGTCTACCAGATCGATAGGATTACCGTCCTGTTGAGGAAGGCGGTTGATCGGCTTCAGGCACAAGCGCCGATCGACCGCGCTCCTGGCATCGGAGGCGCACGATGGACACCTTTACTTCGCACCTCGCCGGCAACCCAGTGGTATTGACCGTACCTGGTCTCGGCGGGTCAGGATCTGCGCATTGGCAGACGCTTTGGGAACAGTCGAGATCGGACACGGTGCGTGCAGACCTTGGCATGTGGGACCGCCCTAAACGTAACAGCTGGGTGACGAGGCTCGACGAAGCGATCCGCCGGGCGCAGGCGCCAGTTGTGCTCGCGGCGCACAGCCTGGGTTGCCTGGCGGTGGCGTGGTGGGCGACGCTGTCACCGCAACCATGGGGCTGGCCGGTCGCCGGGGCGTTGTTAGTGGCGCCCCCTGATGTCGACCAGCCCACCGTCCGCGAGGAGCTTCGTGGGTTCGCCCCCAGCCCGCGCGCGATCCTTCCTTTCCCTTCGATCGTCGTTGCATCGAGCGATGACCCTTGGGCAACACCGCTGGCGGCGCGCAATCTGGCATCGAGCTGGGGCAGCCACTTGATCGACGTCGGCAGCTATGGCCACCTTAACGCGGCCAGCGGCATCGGTTTGTGGCAAGAAGGGCAGGACCTGCTGGAGCGCGTACTGGCGGCCGGATACGATCGGAACGGCACCAGCTTGACGCCTAGCGCCGCACGAACGGTCCTGGCGAACGGACTGCCCGCCAGCAACGCGGGTGCGGCGTGATGACCGCCTCCCGCATACCCGTCCTGACCTTGCTGCCGGATTGCCCCGCAGCCTTGCGCTGGAGCGAGGCTGCCAATCGTCGCCTGCGAGCGATGATGTGGAAAGGTCATTCGGTTGCCGAGATCGCGTTTCTGCTCGGCCGTCCGGTGGCAATGGTGCAGGTTCAATTGCGTACGCTGGGCCTCAAGGGCTGAACTTAGCCCGGTTGTACGCCGACAATACGGTCTGAACGATGGACCTTTGCTGCCCCGCCTCGTGAGACGTCACGATCCCACGCCCATAAAAGGCGGCCCGACGATCGCTCGCCGGGCCGAAGGTTACGCCAGGGAGCTTCACCTTGCGTACTTTGAAAGCTTGGGTGAGGAGGACCCCAGCACGTGGGGTGGCCCATCGCGCCTAGACATCCCTAATGCGATCGCAAACGCCGCTGTTGCCGACGCGACAACGGCAATCCCCTCGCGCCACAGCGGTCAATCTATCCATCGTCAGCTAATGCCCCCGCAACTGTCTCGCGCTCGGCCCGCGACGAGGGGCGTGGTGCAACGCACCCGTGGTTCTACCGCCAACCGGCCGGCGGGCTACCGCGTCGTGCAACGCCTCCCGGACCAGTGCGAAAAAGGCGCGACCGCCTACCGACTGGCCTGCGTTCCATTCCGGGTGCCATTGCACCGCCAGCACGGGCGCACCGCACGGTCGGGCGGAAATCGCCTCCACCAGCCCATCGTCGCTGGCAATCGCTTCGACCGCCAAACCGCCGCCCAGCCGGTCGATACCCTGCTCGTGGACCGAATTGACCGTCAGGCGCCGCACGCCGGTCGCCGCCGACAGCCTCCCGCCAGCGCTGAGGGAAACGTCGTGGCAGTGATCGAACAATTGCGCATAATCGCCATCCCACGCGCCGGCATGGTGGCGCTCACGGTATGGATTGGCCGACAGCGTGCCGCCGAACAGTACGTTGATCTCCTGAAGCCCACGGCAGATGCCGAACACCGGCTTGGCCGCCTCAATCATGCGATCGGCGAGCGCAAGCGCCACCTCGTCGCGTTCCTCGTCGAGGTGATGGGCGTGCCCCGCCCTATCGCCGTAGCGGCGCGGGGCGACATGCGAACGCGAGCCGGTGAGCAACAACCCATCGAGGAGGTCGGCGAGCAGTGGCACGTCGGCCGCGCCACTGATCGCCGGCACGAGCAGTACGGCCGCCCCGGCCAGCGCCGATAACGGATCGACGAAACGGCTCGCCACCACCTGTACCGGGCGGGACGCCACTTCGTTGCAGCACAACACCCCGATCACCGGGCGGCGCGACGCGATCACAGCCTGTCATCCGGCGCGATGCCGGCTGCTGCCGCCAGCAATCGTGCCTCCGGCTGCGCGACGACCGCATCGGGCGCCACGTCCGTCAGCAGCCACACGTTGCCGCCGATGGTCGCCCGATCGCCGATCCGTACCCGGCCCAGGATCGTTGCCCCGGCGTAGAGGACCACGTCGTCGCCGACAATCGGATGCCGGGCATGGCGCCCAAGCACGCTGTGCTGAGCCGCACCCAGCGGCCTGGCGCCGAGCGTGACGTGCTGATACAATCGCACGCGGTTGCCGATGATCGCGGTCTCGCCGATCACCACCCCGGTGCCATGGTCGATGAAGAAGCTGTCGCCGATCGTTGCACCCGGATGAATGTCGATGCCGGTGCGTTCGTTGGCGAGTTCGGAAATGATCCGGGCGACGATGGGCACCCCCAGCCGGTCGAGCTGGTGGGCGATGCGGTAGTGCAGGCTGGCGATCGCGCCGGGATAGCAGACCAGGATCTCGTCGACGCTGCGCGCAGCCGGATCGCCGAGGAACGCTGCCTCCACGTCGCTGTCGATCAACCGGCGTACCTCACCCAGCGTGGTGGCGAACAGGCGGACCACATTTGTCGCCTGATCCGCATCGAACGACCCCGCCGCCTCGCCCTGCCAGTAGCCGAACTCCACAGCGGTTTCGCGTTCGAGGGCGGCGAGGGCGGCGATCAGCTTGGCGGCGACAAACGCGTCTTCCTCGCGATCGCTGCCGCGAAAGCGGCCCAGCCGGCGTGGATAGAGCGCGCCGGCGAGCAGTTCGACGACGCCGGCAAGCTGGCTGCGCGAAGGAAAGCTCGCGGTATCACGCCCCTCTTCCCGCCGGGCGCGCCATTCGAGGCGGACCGTACGCAGCGTTTGAACCGCGCCATCGACGGCCGACGTCGCCATGGCACGATCGCTGGTCTCGTCGCTCGTGGCGGACGATACGGGGAAAACTCCGCCGGTAACAGCTGCAGCTTCGAGCGACATCATGAGCCTCCGTCAGCTAGCTATACCCTATCGAGCCGATAGGAATTGCAAGATTTGCTTTGCACCGGTCAAGCTGGTCGTCCGCGTCGTAGGGTCAGGACTCGTTGATCACAGCCAGAAGATGACGGTAGCGGCGAGGGCGATCGCATAGAAGAAGACGGTAGGGCAGCGGTCGTAGCAGGTAGTGACGCAGCGCCAGTCCTTGAGGCGGCCGAACAAGATCTCGATGCGGTTGCAGCGGCGGTAGCGGCACTTGTCGTGCCGGACAGGCTCGTTGCGCGAAAGGCGAACTCGATGACGAAGCAGCGACGGTTTACGAAGGATTTTGAGGACTAGGCGGTGCGGCTGGTGGCGACCAGCGGACGCACGCAGCGCGAGATAGCGGAGGGGGTTGGGCTATCGACGCTGGTTCGCTGGATCAGCCGCAGCCGGGATCGTCTGGCGGAGATACCCGACGCAGCGCCGCAGGCAGACATGGCCGTTGAATTGAAGCGCCTTCGGCGGGAGAACGAGATCCTCCGGCAGGAACGCGACATACTGAAGCGGGCAACCGCTTTTTTGCCCGGGAGGAAAGTCGATGAGGTTTGCGCTTGTCGATCAGGCTAAGAAGGATTTCCCGGTACACCGCCTCTGCCAGGTGCTCGGTGTCAGCCAGAGCGGCTATTTCGCTTGGAAGGATCGGCCAGCCAGCCGGCGGCAACGCTACGACATGGTGATGCTGGCGCATGTCCGCTCGGCGTTCGCGCTGTCGAACGGCACCTACGGCAGTCCGCGCATGACGCGCGAGCTGCAGGATGACGGCTTTGCCATCGGTCGCCGGCGCACAGCCCGACTGATGCGCGAAAACGGCCTGCGTGGCCGGCAGAAGCGACGGTTCAAACGGACCACCGACAGCGAGCATGCCTATAGCTCCGGCACCTCGTCCGACCATTCGCCTCGCAGTACCGAAGGCCACCCTGCCCGCTGCGGTCGAACCGCCTGCTAACGCATCCGGGATCGACGATGCATTGATGCTATTGCAGCTGCGCACCGCGCAGAAAAAGGAGCGCGATGCCTTGGCGGAACGGCGTCGCACCCTGCTCGACCAGCACCTCTTCCAGCGCGGCGACACCCGCGAACCGACGCCGGAATACGCCGCCTTCCTGCTGGCCATCCGCGATGATCCGACGCTGCTGCGCTGGCAACTGGACAAGGGAGGCAAGCGGCGCGCGCCGGTCATCGCTGGCGGCGATCAGGCGTTCCGTGACCGCTTCTCCGTCTATATGCAGCACCCCGCGGTGCAGCGTCAGGTAACCAATCTGTTCGAACGGACCTACGATCCGGGCACCGCCTGGCCCGACGAACTGGCACACGGAATGTGGCGGTACGAGCCGGGGCGATACGGCCATCGCAGCGCGGCCGAGGCCCGCGACGGCTGGGCCGCAGGTGATACTCGGTTCCGCGAGGCACTCGCGCCCGCCGGGGCGCCCCCGCCCATCCTCGACCGTATGAAGGATCTCATCGTCCCGGACCTGCGGCAGGTGCTGCGCCTCAGTGATGCCGACCTCGTCCGCCTGCTCCATCCGGGCGTCCAGCACGACCTGATCGTCCGCTGGCGCGAGCAGCAGGAGGAGCGGGTCGAATGCCTGGCCGCCGTTGCCGATGGCACGGCCAGAGTGAACCGCCGCCTCGTCTCGATCGATGGCGGAGCGGTGCGCCCGAAGGTCATGCTCGATGCCGTGCCACCGACGCTCGCGGCCGCCTTCGCCCGCTGGCAGGACGATCCTGATTTCTATATCGATGTCGCCCTCGACAGCGCAGCCACAAGAGCCGCCGCCAGGCGAAAGGCGCGGTGTGCCGATCCACATCTGCGTGCGCTTCGAGCGTCCCGGGAGGCAGGCGATACCCCTGCCGTGCAGCGTGTGCTGGCAGCATGTGTGGCCATGCAAGATGCGACCGCTGCGGGTCGCGCCCATCGCGGATCGGGGCCGGAAATCCCGTATCCCGCGCGACCATTCACGCCGGTTCGATCGGGCAAGACCAAGCGCCCCCCCAGCCGGCTGCACAGCGACTGGATCACGCGATTGCCGCCTTGTATGCGCGAAGTGGCCATCAGCCCTTACCGGACAGGCACCATCGCCCTTGCGACCCCAGACTGCTCGCGCCTTCTGGCGCTATTTGGTCCTCGAGACCCTGCCTCAAAGCCGACGTCCTCATCGAAATCGCGTCGCCGCCGGTATCGCATCCGCAAGTTCGCGCTTCCGGAGTGACCCATAATCCGACGTTCAAGGCGACTGATCGGCTTCCCGACTTCCGCCGTTTGTTCATGTGCCTATTCAAGACGCTGACCGCGGGCCGCCGACGCGCCCGACGCGGCCTTTTGAGGCTCCAGTGGCCTACCCTGTCTGGGCTCGATACTCCGACTGCAAGCGGCAGGCAGGATCAGGCGTCAAGGGAGAAGGCACGATGACGGACAGGCTTTGGAAGGTGACAGTGAGCTGCCTCTTCCCGATGGGAAAGCCGATCGAGAAGGTTTTCGAGGTCCATCACGCCACCGAAGAGGGTGCGCGTGACGCGGCATTGGGACAGGAAGCGACCGCACATGGTGGGTCTTCGATTCCGACGATCGTAAAGATCGAGGAGATTAGATAGTTTGCCACTCAGGATCGGGAGTGATCAACGGAGCGAATAGTCCGAATGTCCCTGTCAAACAGCTATGGTGGATCAAGGGACGGCTTTGGAAATGGCAGACGAAGCGAGATTGTACCGCGAGCGTGCCACGGCCGAACGTCAGATCGCTGACGGTACGATATTGCCGAATGTTCGCGACAGGGCTCTCCATGCGGCAAGACGCTGGGAGGAGCTGGCGGATCAGGCCGAACGGTCGAAGGTGGCTGCTGCGGCACGGCAAGGTAGCGCGGCCTATTCATCTGCAATAGCGCGACCAGCTAGCTAATTTCTGCTGCGGCGCACAAAAACTGCTTGCGTGGTGAGGGCAGTCGGCACACCATCGTCGTGCCTTTCAGGCATCCTCTCCTAAAAACTTCAGGGCCGGCCCGACCGGCCCTTTTTTTGGTCTGCTATGCACCGGCAGATCAGCGAAGTACGTCCGGCCGGCATCGGTAGCAGGCTAGCTGCTCTTGCCGTACGCCTGTTGTCACAACCCGCCCTGAAAATTGAAGGTGAAGCGGTACGATCGCATCCTGGTTCGAGGTCGTGTCGTGCGCGGGAGCGGAGTTGCTTCGATCAGCGTCAGATTGCCGTCCGCGACATGGACGGGCACGCCGGGCTGAAGATCGAACTGTCTCGACCACCCGCCTCCGAACACGGTCACCTGCACGATCAAACGGTCCGCCTGGATACACAGCACGTCGGCCGGGCAGCGGCTGTCCTCGATCACGCGATCCGCTCGAACCCGAGGACCGTTGACGGCCGTCATCTGCCCCAGGCGTACCGGCCCTTCCACCGGGCGGGTAGAAGCGCAGCCGGCGAGAAACGGTATGATCGGAACGATTACTGCCATTCTCACCAATCGGCCATGCTTAGCCACAGGATGCGGCAACCACCTGACCTTCGGTGATCGTGACCGTGACGCGTTCTTCGCGGAAGTCCTTCGTGGTTGCATCACCGGGGGCAATACGCCGAACGATCGAGCTTCCGGTCGCCTGGTGGATGGCAGCATCGTCGGGAGCGGCCTTGCCGACCAGGGCTGCGGCATCGGCGGGGCGGCAGACCTTCCGTCCGGGCTCGGTGGTCCCGGTCGTTGCGCAAGCACCAAGGCCGGCAAGTCCCAACACCGGCACGAGCATGCCGGCCACGTTCTTTCTCATCATCGTTTCTCCGTCAGCGAAGTCTGCCCGGCTTTGTAACGGGGCGAAGCTGAACGGTAGACGGAGGTGGCAGGAGATGACCTTGCCGTCGGTCAGCCGGCCAGCATCAGGGCAGTCGTCCAACCGGGATGGTAGCTTGGAACTAGGTCAGCCCGGCTGTCTGAGCGATCATCAGCCGCCAATCCTCGGCCAGTCGCCCGTCTTCGCCAAAGTTCACCGACAACCAGGCCGGCGCCGCCCCTTGCTCCGCCTGATACTGAATCTCCAGCACATGGCTGGTGTGCGTGGTAGTCGATGTCTGGTGCGTGGTGGTCGATTTGCCTTTGGACAGCACCGCGACGTTGCGGGTGGGTGCCACGGCATAGCGCCGGCCGTGCTCGGTCGTGCTGGTGGATGTCTGGCTGGTTTTTGTCGTTATGTTGACCCGGACCTGGCGGACGGTCTGGCGGCCGGCCATCAGCAGATGCTGCCAGCGGGTTGTCGGACCGAAATAATAGATGAACCCCGTATCGGGGAACACGCCGACGAAATCATAGTCGCGACGAACCCATTGGTAGCGTCCCCGGTTCATGAGTGGGACGAAGCGCTTCACCTCCTCGACGCCAATGGCAATCAACTGCGCAGGCGTCGGATCGGTCGGCTTGCCGATGACCGCCGAGACCATGCCTGCCAGGCAGAGTGCTCCAAATCCGACGATCGCCGCCAGAATAAAACCTGACACGATGTAGCCGTGGAATACGCAATACAGCAGGGTCGCCAGGGCAATAAGGCCGGGCACGGCCACCATCCGCGTCTCGCGTTTGTCTATCTTTGCTTTGATCACCTTGCTTGCGGCCACGATGCGCGCATGGGCATCGAGAAAAGTGCTGGCAGCGTGGGTCAGCAGGACTGGTTGTTCGGCCGGAACCCCGGTGCTGATCGGACGCGGTATGCCGAAATTTGATCCTGTCATCAGTACCTCGACATTACCGAGTTGAGATCTGCAAACACCCCAGCCGATTGCCACAGTGCCTTGTTGCCAATGACGTAAACCGCTTCCTTTGCCCGCGTGACGGCGACGTTGAGGAGATTGGGATCCTTGCCGGCCCAGGCACGAGCGCCCGGCTGGTCCTCGTTCGGAGCGCCGAGAACAAAGATCACAGCCTCAGCTTCGCGGCCCTGCACGGTGTGGATCGTGCCGATGTGGGTGCGGGTCCAACGATCAAGCTCAGGAATGGCATGGGCGAGTAAGGGGCTGTCGCGAAACAGCCGTCGCAGGCCATTTGCGACAATCACGAACGGCGTCACGATATAGAGGTCGGGCTTGATACCGGTGCTGACGATCCGTTCGATCATCGCCAGTGCTTCCTGTCCCTCCCGCAGGCACCATTTGTCCTCGCCTGATCCGATCACATCGATCCAGCGGGATGGTCCGATAAGGTCGCGAATAGCCGACGCTCGCTCGGTTTTGGCCTGCACCATCAGGTTCTCGTAGGCGATCCGATTTGCAATATCGAACATGGGAGACGAACATCGGCGATGCACCAGCAGCGGCACGCCGACTGTTCGACTACCGATCCGAGCCGGAAACTCGGCAAACCATGCCGTCGCATCATCGGCGAGTGTCTGCACCGAGGCAGTAGGTGCGCCGAAGCGCTGAGGGTCGACATTGAACGTCTGACAGATCGCCGCAGTCAGCCGATCGGGCAGGAGAACGACGGGTTGCACCTGAACAGGATCACCGACCACAATAGCCCGGTTGGCGCGCATGATCGCACCGACGGCCTGCTGCGGCGCGGCTTGGCCGGCTTCGTCGACGAGTAGCCAGCCCAATGCTTCTGCCGGAACACGTGCGAGCATTGTGCCGACCGAGGCGAAGGTGGTCGATACCGCCGGCACAACGAGAAACAGGCTGGACCACAGGTCCGGGATCATCACGTCCTTGGTTTGGTCTGCGAAGCCTTTGCCGTCGAGCATTTGCAACATGACGTTGAGGTTGTGGCGCAGCGGTTTCGCGGCGGCGTCGATGAAGGCGCGATGCAGGTCCAACGCCGCCTGGAACAGCGCATCACGCTGACGGTGCTCTTCAGCGGTGAGCCATGGCGCGGTCGGCTGGCGCTGCTCGTTTGCCTGATCGAAAAAGGCGTCGTCGATAATCGGAGCCTGACGTGCCGCCCGATCATGCCGAAGCTGCTCCAGCAGCGGACGTAAGCTCTGCTCAATGCTCGCAGCACGGGACGCGCCGCCGAACCCAAGCCATGGGGAGGACGCGACCAATCCAGCCAACGGCTTTGAGATTACGCCGGCATCAGATGCTGCCGCGGCGTCTGCGGCCAGTGCTGAGGATAGCGGTAAATGCTCGGCTTTCCAGCGGCGGTAACTGGCTAGCCGAAAAAGCTGCTGCACCCAGCCTGGTCGGCCTATGGCATGATCGCGTGCAGCGTTGAACGATCGCTCGACGGCCGGAAGGTGACGCCAACGCTGACGGAAGGCTTCTACGGCTGCCGTGGTCTCGGTGACCTGCTTCTCCAACAGGCGGAAGCGGGTGCGGGCAGCCTGCCAGCGGCGCAGGGCTTCACGTCGTTCGACTGGCGGATCAAGTTCAGTGACGATGATCGGTGGGCGCTTGCTGCCGTCAGCTTGTTCAACCTCCGGCTTACGTCCGTCGACTGCCTTCAAATAGTTGAACAGACCGGTATCCGGGTCCCACCAGAAACTATCTTTGAAGGCGGCCCGGTTGGCACCGTTGCCGAGCACCGCGGCTATGGCGCCCCAGCTTTCGGCTCCGAGCAGCCCGTCAGCAAGCGGCTTGAAATACCGTAGGTCGGGCGCATCATCGGCTACCGCTCCCAGCGCCGGCAGCTCGGCACTGACATTTTCGACAGCCTTGTTGTTCGACGATGCAATCAGCATCTCGAACCCCTTGAGGCTCTTGTCGATGCGATAAAGCTGGAGCCAGCCGTTGCCGGCTTGCAGCTTATGGCCAGACGACGAGAATGCTTTTTCCGGATCGTCTAGCGCAGCCATGGCGCTTGCACGCTGGGTGACGAGAGCGGCGACAACGTCACGCAGCAACGTCGTCTTACCGGTGCCAGGCGGGCCGTTGACCGCCAAGATTTCACCACTGCCCTGCTCGATGGCTAGGTTGACGGCTGCCTGTTGCATCAAAACCAGCGGATGTCGGCCGGGGCCAGGCCAGCGTGCGGTCGGGAATCGTGCAGGTGCGACTGCGTGCTCGATCGCCGTCTCGTCGTTCAGCAGATCGCGGCGTGATGAGGGTGCCAGCGCTCCTATGAACCGCTGGAGTGCCGGTGGAGCCTGTTTGTCGCGGAACAGCAGAGTGGCGGCGTGCAAATCCTTGAGAAAGAAGCTGTTAAGCAGCAACGGCTCGGGTGGATTTTTTGATTTGAAAGCCACCAGGCTGCGCACGGCAAAGACTGGTGGGCGGACCATGGTCCGATCGACGCCAAGCTCGTCGACCAGCCAGTGATGGGCATCTGTGATGGCGGCCATGTCTAGAGGCTTGGGCCTGCCGTCCGGACCTTCACGAAACAGCCGATCATGCAGCGTTTCTTGTAAACCCTCGCCTATGGCCTGCCATTCGCTAAGCGTTGCCGGGTCGTCCGTCAGGGCAAGCGGCAGACCCCATGCAAAGCTGGATATCACAGCACAGTTATCCGGAATTGGTCGGCCTTCGCGATCGACGATTACGACCGCGAGGGGTGTTTCACCACGCGCACTTGGTCGCTCGGGACGATTGTCGGCGAAGCGCTGAAGCAGTTGCTCCATGGCAGGCTGCATGGCCAACGAGCCAAGCACTATCTGGAAAAAGAGTCGCGTGTTGTGAGGAGATTTGGCCGTCCCATCTGCCCACGGCAGCCCGTTTTCAAAACGGGCGACACGGCGACCATCGCCGGCTGCTAGATCAGCCGGGGTCTTGAAGGATGCCGGTGACAAGACTTCCAACACCGTCCAGGCCCGTAATATGTTTTGCGGATCGTTCGGATCGGTGCTTCTGGGAGGCGGCGACACGGGACGTCTAGGCGAGCTGGCCGCACGCGATGGTGATAGGTTTGCTGGTGTCGGCTGCTGCTTCGCTATCTGAGCTTCTGCCGACGCGTTGGAATCGCCACGCATCTTTTCCAGCCTGCCGCGCAGGCGGAGCGCGCGTTGGGTATTGCGATGCCCCAGCTCAGCCAGGATCTGATCATTGATGGGATGAGACCCGGAGATATCGGTGACCAGCTTTTCAAGTTGGTCGATAGCCAGGTCGGCATAGGGACGTGGTGTGTTCATCCACGCCGAGCTTAACCGTCGAGCAAACGAAGGCAAACAGAAGCGCTACGCCGTCAAGCCAGGCGATCATGATAACGCCTGCTCCCCAATCAGCTTGCGGACGGACTCAATGCGCTCCTGGCAATGTGCCGCGAGCACATTCGCTCGCCTCACCAGTGGTTCGATCGCGTCCACGTCAGGAATCTGCCCCTGCTCTGGCTTCAGCTTGGCGGCAATCGCCTGCAATTCGGCATAGGCATCTGCGAATTTGGCAGGCGCCGGCTCGTTGGCTCCTTTGATCATCACGCTGGTATTCATTCCGGCTTATCTCCTTGCTGGTCGGTGCTTCGTAGCTGTGTCGTTCCGTCGCGCATTTCCGCTGTGACCAGATCCGCCATTCTCACCGCGGCTATCCCAGTCAGCGGCTCGCCTGCCTGATCACGCAAGATGGTATAGCCTGCGGCGAGAACGGTTCGCGGATGGAGTGTCTCTGCGCGCTCACGAATGATAGCGATGGCGGACTGGCAGTCATCCAGACCACGCTTGGCATCCTGGATCGCCTGTTGACCAAGGCTGGTGATCTTTTCGCTCAGGAGGCGGACGGAGCGTTCCGCGTCGTCGGCGATCTGCCGGTGTACGCGAGTGACCTTGTCGGACGCGCTTTGAGGCACCGCATCGAGCCGCGTTCGGATCTCGCTCAGTGCCTTGCCGGTGCCCAGTTCCAGTGGGCGGATTGCTGCTTCGACGGTACGGGTCATAGATCGTTGCAGGTTATGGACGGCGTTTGCTGCAAGCTCCCTGCGCTGGCGCGAGCCAGCTCGCGTACGTTCCATGGCTGCAGTAACCGCAGCATGCGTCTCATCGAGGAATGCGCGGGCGCCGGGTTCCAGTCCAGTTGCGGTGGTCCGGATGGTTGTTTCAGCAAGCCGTACGGTATCCTGAGCATGGCGGTCGATGGCCGTGCGGGCGGATGTCACAGCGGCTTGCGTGTTGTCGAGCAAGGCACGTGCGCCCGGTTGTAGTGCCGTCGCTGTGACCCGGACGGTCGTTTCGGCTAGCCGCACGGTTTCTCGCGCGTCGCGGTCGATAGCGGTCCGGGCAAGGGCAATAGCTGTATCGTGGCGATTTACGATCTGCGCCGCATGGGTACGGATGGCTTCTTGCGCGCGCTGCCCGTCAAGTGCGGCACGGGTGATGGTGGACCGGATATGTTCGACGACCTTGGAGGGCGTATCGCACGGGATGCAGGCGATCTCGTCAAGCAGATTGCGGTCGCGCTCATGACCGATGCCGGTCATCACCGGCACATTCATGCGACAGATCGCTTCCGCGAGCTTTTGATCGACCAGCCAGGCGAGGTCAGCTGACGCGCCGCCCCCTCTGATGATCGCTACTGCACAGTGACGTGTCTCCTCCGCGCTGCATGATCGGTAGATGTCCCGAAGCGCGGCGACGATCCGCGCCGGTGCGTCACGGGTCTGGAACGGCACCTCAAGGTACACGAACTCTGCCAGCCCGGCACTGCTGAGCCGGTCGGCGGTCGCGCGAAAGTCACCGAGGCCTGCTGCACCTGCCGGCGCAATCACCGACACACGCACGAAATCCGCCGGTTGCGGCAGTGACCTGTTCTGGTTCCAGATGCCTGCTTCCTGCAAATGCTTCCTAATTGAGTGCATGCGCGCATTCAGATCGCCCAGCGCGAATGTCAGGTCGATGTCGGTGACGACGATCTGGAATCCGAACGTCGGATGGAGGTTGCTTTGCAGTTTGACGAGAACCTGTGATCCAGCCTCAAGGGCCAAGCCAGCCCCCCTGAACTCTTCATCGATGCGATGCCACACTGCCGGCCAGCAGCCACCCTGGACCTTGGCGATCTGCTTGCCGTCGGAATCGACCTCGATGAATTCCATTCTAGTGAAGCGTTCGCTGACTTTCAGCGCATGAAGCTCGCACCGGACCCAAGCGGCGGGCACACGCTTCACAACGGCGGCCACCCCGTCGAGATAAGCCTTCAGCCCGACAGACGAGTTTCGGGCAGCAGGGTCGATGGTTAGCGGCTCGGTTTCGAGCATTGGAAGCAACTCACTAGGGCTGTCCAAGATATGAGCGGATTGAGTTCGTGCCGCAATCCGGCGACCCGAAAAGCGATGTCGATTGCCGCATCAAAAGGTGTTGTTCGCAGCCGCTATGGGCCTGAAGGGCGGGTTCTGACGGCGTTGCGCTGGTTAGATAGCTCGCCAGCACTAAGTTATATGCCGGGGCGTCTAAACCCCTCGGTTTCGCTACCATCGCAGCTCATGATTGGTAGCAAGCCAACGCATAGCCATCGTCTTCGCTGACCCGAAAGTTGACATCCCGAGCGGCTTTGCGGCTGTCCAACTTTAGCCGCTCCTTCACGTACGGTGCGTCGCAAAAGCCATCAGGGGTGATGAGACTGTTTGGCCTTGCTGGACGCGACAAGGCGTTGCGACGATGCGCCGACCGCGCCGCTCAGGCGATCGCGGCGGCCAACTCGGCGAGCTTGGCGACCGTATTCATGTTACGTGCGGTTCCCGTCCTCTCGCCAGGGATCTTGAGGCGCGTCTTCGCCATCCCGTCCGGGTAGTGGACGAACAGCTCGCGCTTGCCCAGCCGCACCTCCTCGTCCTTGATCCCGGTCACGCCTTCCAGCGGCTCGCGCGGCAGCTTATCGTCCACGAACAGCGCCATGACGCGGTTGCCGGGCTGATCGGCAAAGGGGTTTCGGGCGAGCGTGGCGGCGATCTCGGCGGCGGTGCGCACGATCACCCCAACGCGCTTGCCGGCATGAGCATGGAGCTGGTCCTCCAGGGCGGACCGGACTTGAGCCTCCGACTTGTTGCTCGCGAAGACGACATTACCACTGGCGATGTAGGTCTTCACCTTCTCGAATCCTGCAGCTTCGCACATCCGCGTCAGTGTCGTCATCGCCAACTTGCCGGTGCCGCCGACGTTCACGGCGCGAAGTAGTGCTACATATGGGGTCATCGTCGCCCTCAGCTATTCTCCGATCTTGGGGTCAACCGGCGAGGTCCGCTGCGACCCGGTCTAGCGTCTCCTTGGGCGACTGGTCGATCACGTCGCCGTGCGACACCAGAATGCGATGAAGATCCGGAATTGCAGCCCAGGCACGGAACTGGCTCGCCAGGGCCGCGGGATCCTTTACCAACATGCGTCGGACCGGTCGCGAGATTTGCGGCCGCGTCACACCAAAACCAAACAGGCGCGCCATGATCTGCGCGCCGAGCCCGTTCGGGTGGCGTACGTTGGACAGGACGTCGTTGAGGATCAGGGTCGTACCGTCGCGCCGCTTCACCGTCAGTGCGAACTCGCCGGCCTCGGTGCCGTCGACCGGCTGGAGACCGATAGCCGGATCGCGAAGGATATCCTCAGTGGCGTTGACCGGTGCTGCTTCCGTGACCGCTTCCCTCGCGACGGGCGGGGCGATGATTTGCGCCCCGGGATAGCGGTCATGCCACGGCCTCAGATCGAGCCGGTGCGCCTTGTTGGGCACGATCAGAAAGCGCACGGGGCCCAGCGCCTCGATCCGCGCCATCTGCTGCTCGTGCAGCGGGATGGCACTCCACACCGCGCTCCCGCCGTCCTGCAACCTCAGCACGGTCATGCGTCGAGGGAAACTGCCCAGCGGCATCACGATCGATCCCTCGACCGTCATGATACCGTCCGCGACCTCCACCAAGTCGCAATGCGGCTGAACTATCCACCTCTCATTGAGCTTCGCCATGTCGCGTCCTGTCAAATCTATGCGTGGAGCACCCGCCTTCTCTCTACTCGTCGTCTACGCCCTTACTTGATCGTCCACTGCCGAGCCCGCCGGCCTGTTGAACCGGACTACGTCGCCGGCACCCATGATCCGCGCCCGCACGCCTTCTCGCGCCCGTTCGATGGCGCCCTGATCACCGACCAGGATGCCGATATTGGCTGCGGTCTGCAGCGATAGAACCTCGAAGACGAGCTGCGGCAGGTCGGTGCCTCGCGCCACCTCGCCACGCTCGACACCGCGTTCTGCCGCCGCCAGCAAGGCATCGCGCCAGCGGTCATAGGAGCTGCGCACCGCCGTAGCGACCGATCCAGCTCGCAGACTATATTCGGCCACCGAGGCGGTCAGCAGGCATCCGCCGCATTGGTCCTGCGCGATGATCGAGAACCAGGCGTCACACAAGGCTGTCAGCGGATGGGACGACGCGTCGGGGTCGGCGCGTACCAGAGCCGCCACCTTGACTGCGACCTCCTCCACCCCGTCCGTAAGGGTCGATTGCTGCAGCTTCTCCCGGTCGCCGAACAGGACCTGCAGGCTGCTTTTTGCCATCCCGGCATCTTTCGCGACGCGTCCGAAGCTCAATCCCTCCAGACCTTCCGCCAACGCGATCCGGCGCGCATGCGTCATCGCCACTCTGCGGGACGCATTGCCCCTGTCGCGGCGACCGTCGGTTTTCCGACCATCAGACAATCAACTCAGCCCATCCAATCCGTTCGACCGTATGTCTTTCCTCTTGACCAGCGAAGAAGTCAATAAATATACGGTCGTCCGCATTCATATAGGCGTTATTAAGGGAGAGGAAGGTGAGTGCCATCCAGCTTTTCTGCTTTCCCCTCTCAGCCAATAGTCATCGCATCGCGCTGTGTCTCTCCCTGCTTGGCATCGGTCTCGCACGGAACGACCGAGCCTTCGGCGTGCCGTCGGCAGGCGACTACGCAGCGCCCCGCGGCGAGCGGGCGCTCGCTTATCTCGATGCCCATCTTTCCGCGCGACCGTTCCTTGAGCTCGGACGGCCCACGCTGGCGGACGTGTCCGTTTTTCCATTCGTCGCGGTCGCGCCGGGAGCTGGCCTGCCGATCCTTGAATACGAGCACATCCAGACGTGGCTCGGCCGATTGGCCGCGCTCCCCGGCTTCATAGCAATGCCGCTGGTCAGCAGGGGTCGGTAGCGGCAGCGACTTCAAGGAGACATTCTGGACGACAGAGGAATGGCTGCCGTCGAAGGATGTGGCCGGGATGGTGGATCGAGAATCCCACTATTGCATTCGCAACGGCCGGAAAAAATCCCGGATGTCGGCGGCAAGGAGCTCTGGCTGCTCCAGCGCGGCGAAGTGCCCGCCGCGGGGGAGGTCGGTCCAGTGAACGATGTTAAAGGCGCGCTCGACCCAGCTGCGCGGCGGGGTAGGTAATTCGCGCGGCAGCGTCACCACGCCGCAAGGTGGGACGATACGCTCGCCTGGTTTCAGGTGGAAGGGGTTCTCGCGCGAACCGCTATAGAAACGTGCTGCGGAATGCGCCGTGTTCGTCGCCCAGTAGATCATGACGTCGGTCAGGATGTCGTCGATGGCGATCGCATCCTCCGGCGACGTGTCGCTGTCGCTCCATGCCTTGAACTTCTCGATGAGCCACGCCGCCAGGCCGATCGGCGAATCCGTGAGGCCGTAGGCCAGCGTCAGCGGCTTGGTCGCTTGGATGGCGATGTATGCGCCTTCCTCCTCGCTCCATCGCGCAACCCGGTCGAGATACGCCTGCTCCTCATCTGTGACGGGCGCATCGGATGCACTGGTCGCCGGACGGAAGCGGGTCGAAAGGTAATTGAGGTGAAGCCCGATTATCCGTTCAGGATGCTGGCGAGCCAGCGCCGTGCTTACCCACGATCCCCAATCCCCGCCCTGAGCGCCGAACCGGTCGTAGCCGAGGCGTGCCATAAGCGTCACCCACATGTCCGCCGTGACAGAATAGTCCATGCCCGGCTGGGTCGGCCGGCCCGAGAAGCCGTAGCCGGGAAGCGAGGGCACCACGACGGTGAACGCATCCTCCGCGCGACCGCCATGGGCCGCCGGATCGGTCAGCAACGGGATGATGTGCCGCATCTCGATGAAGCTGCCGGGCCAGCCATGGGTCAGAATGAGGGGTAGCGGCTCCGGGCCGACGCCTTCTTCATGGACGAAGTGGATCGGTAGACCGTCGATGTCCGTCTGGAAATGGTGCAAGCGGTTCAACGCTGCCTCCTGCGCCCTCCAGTGGAAGTCGTGGAGCCAATACTCCGCCACGCGGCGCATATAAGCGAGCGGCGGACCATAATGCCATGGCTCCGCTTCGACCTCGTCGGTCCAGCGCGTCGCCTGCAAGCGGTGACGAACATCATCGAGCACCAGTTGGTCGATCTCGATGGTGAACGGCCGGACATTCTGTTCCTGGTACATAACGGCTTCCGAACGTGCTGTGCGTCAACTGCCCCTGCCTAACCCTTGCGGGACAGGCGGTGAATGCCGACAAGGCGCAACCCAATCTTCCGCCAAGTGGAACACCGGATGGACCGTCTCGCCCAACTCCAGCTGCTGCTGGCCATCGTCGATACCGGCAGCCTGGCCGCTGCCGGGCGGCGGCTTGGCCGTTCTCCGGCGGCTGTCACGCGCGCCCTTGCCGACCTCGAAAACCGCGTGGGCGTCAGACTCATCGAGCGCTCTACACGCAGCTGCAAGCCAACCCCGTCCGGAAGACGGCTTGCTGAAACCGCCCGTCGCTTGATCGAAGATTATGAGGGCGCGATCAGCCTGCCGTCGGAGGCCGCCGCCGCGCTGGTGGGTTCTCTCCGCGTAACGGCACCTACCGGCTTCGGCGCCGAGCAGGTCGCGCCGCTGCTGCTCCGCTTCCTCGACCGGCATCCTGGCATCAGCGTCGATCTGCGTCTGCTGGATCGGGTAGTCGATCTGATCGAGGAGGATTTCGATCTCGCCGTACGCATCGGCCGTCCGCGCGAAGGCACGCTCATCATGCGGTCGGCCGGCGTCCTCCGCCGATCGTTCGTCGCCAGTCCGGCCTATCTGCAAGAGCATGGCGTCCCGCGTAGCCTTACCGATCTGGCTGCCCATCAATTGATCCAGCACGGCGATGGGGGAAACGATGCCCCTTGGACCTTTGGCAAGGCGGGCGGTGCGATCCTCCCGGTTGCCGCCAGCGGTCGTTTGGCCGTGAACCGCCCCGAACCTGCAGTGGCAGCCGCGCGAGATGGCCGAGGCATCGTCGCGGTGCTGTCATCGCAGGTGGCGAACGATCTTGCCGGCGGCACGTTGCTGCGGGTGTTGCAGGACCACGAGCCGCCGCCGCTCCCTGTCAGCGTCCTTTATCCTGCTTCACGCAAAGGTTGGCGCCGCGTATCGCTTCTCGCGGACTTCCTCGTCACCGAACTCACTTCGTCGTTTTCGCAAGATTGATCGACGGGCACCACCGTCCTGCAAACGAGCGGACAATGAAACGCGCCGGGTCTGCCGGAAGTGTGGGGTTGTGAGTCACGCTGCCACATCGAAGCGTTCTGGCCGGTGTAGGCGCAGAGTTACCGCTGACGCGCGACAACTATCTGAACGGCGAGTGGCGCCGCGACGACTACGCGGCCGGGTTCAGCCGACACCGGTTGCTCGCTAGCATTGTCTTCAGGTTCTGAACCGTCCGCACCGCTCGCGCTCAGCTCTGCGCGGCCGAACCGTCGCCGGACGGCATCGGCGGCCGGGACCCGTCCGGGCCGGGCTGCCGCAGCCGCTCGCCGGCCGCGAACACGGCATGCTGTCGCTCGTTCAGCTTGCCCGCGAACGCAGTCGCCGCCACCTGTCGGCGTTACCGATCACGACCATCTCCACCATGGCTTGGGGCGGACGCTCGCCCCCGGTGCCGACCTCGGCCGGCGGAGGGCCGGGCGGAATCGGCGGCCCCGCTGCCGCGAGATAGGCGTCAAGCGTCGGACGCTGGGCCGCCGACAGCTCGAGCACGAGCGCAAGGTCGGCCGCCTCGCCGTGGCGGCCGGCCGCGTCGCGGCCCGGCGGAAGTGGCCAGTCGGCGGCGGGCTGCTGAGCGCTCGCCGGCGCGGCCAGCAGCAGCGTCGCGATCGTCAGGTTGTTTCTCACGGTGATCGCGTCTCCGCTGAGGTCACCCGACCATGGGCGATAGCGTCATCTCCTCTCCCTGTTTTGCCGCCATTTTTCAGAGAGGATCGAGCTTTGTCGGCGCCGCTCCCTTCGCGGCAGCGGCCAGACACAACATTTCCGTGTTGCTGCAATCTCCGGGACAAAAGCCAGGGAGAGAAGAGGATCATCGGATCACAGGAGGACCCCATGGCCCACGACCACCATGACGACCATCACGGCCACGGCCACGGCATGGCTGAAGACCTGCCGCGCTTCGAGGCGCTGCTCGCTCGCCGGCGCATGCTCCAGTGGTTCGCCGGCGCGGGCACCGCCGCGCTGGTCGCCGGCTGCGGCGGCGGTAGCGGCTCCAGCAGCTCGGACTCGGTGAGCGTTGTCAGCGGCTCGACGTCGACTGCAACGCCCACACCGACGGCAACCTCAACGCCTACTCCTACCGCGACGCCCACGCCAACCGCAACCTCGACATCCTCGTCCGGCTGCGTTGCCGCGGCATCGGAGACTAACGGCCCCTACCCTGCCGATGGCACCAACAGCTCGTCGGGCTCGACCTCCAACGTGCTGACCTCGAGCGGGATCGTGCGTTCGGACATCCGCTCGAGCTTCATCTCGTCCACGACGACGGCGACTGGCGTCCAGCTCCAGATCACGCTCGCGCTGGTGAACGTCAACTCGTCGTGTGCGCCGCTGTCGGGCTATGCGATCTACATCTGGTGCTGCGATCGCCAGGGGCTCTACTCGCTCTACACCCTCCCGGCCGAAAGCTACCTGCGGGGTGTCCAGGTGACAGATTCCAACGGGCAGGTCACTTTCACGCTGATCTTCCCGGGCTGCTACTCGGGTCGCTGGCCGCACATCCACTTCGAGGTGTATTCGAGCCTGACAAACGCCACGAGCGGCCGCTATGCCACATTGATTTCGCAGTTGGCGTTGCCAGCCGATATCTGCACCACCGTCTACGCGGACACGACGACCTATCCTTCAAGCTCGCGCAACTTCACGCAGATCGGCTCGCTGTCGAGCGACAACGTGTTCGGTGACAACACAACCGCGCAGAACAGTGCGATGACCCCAGCTCTCACCGGCAGCACCAGTGCCGGCTACATTGGCACGGCCACGATCGGCTTGGCGCTGTAACCCTTCCACGGATGCGCGGTGGTCCCCTGTCACCGCGCTTCCCCGGCCGACTTCTCCCTGTTGGTCCCGGCCGGGGCTCCCCGAAGCACGGTGCTTCCCCTGTCACCGTGCGGCCCCGGCCGGGCTCAAACCCGGCCGGGGTTTCTTTGTGGAAAGCGCCTACCGCGTAATCACTTGCCAGTGAAAACAGGGACATAGCCGAGCAAAGCTGGTGTTGCACCTCATCCTAGCCCCGGCCCGCGCCTAGCGAACCGGTAGCGTGGAGAAGAGCGATGCAACACGATGACGATGATCATGACCGCGACCTCGCCCACGACCTGCAGGTCATCGGAGAGCGGATGATGGAGCGCCGCCGCGCGCTAGCCTGGCTGGCGCCGGCCGGTGGCGCGGCGATCGCGGCAAGCACCGCCGTCGCAGCGGCCGCCCAAATGAGCCGGGGCGGCAAGGGCGGCGGTGCAACGCGGAGCGGCGTCATTACCGTCGGCGGTGGCGGCAGGCCGGGGACGACTGGTGGCACATCCGGAGGAAGCTCGGGCGGACCGTCTACCGGCACCACGACCACCACGATCACGACTACCAGCAGTTCCTCCGGATGCGTGGCGGATGCGAGCGAAACCAACGTCCCCTACCCTGCCGACGGCACCAACACGTCGTCCGGATCGACCTCGAACGTGCTTACCACCAGCGGCATCGTGCGCACAGACATCCGGCCGAGCTTCGTCAGCTCGACCACGACTGCCCAAGGCGTTGCGATGACGATCACGCTGACGCTGGTGAACGTAAATTCGTCTTGCGCGCCACTGGCGGGCTACGCGGTCTATATCTGGCAGTGCGATGCGGCCGGCCCCTACTCGCTCTACACCGCCCCGAAGGAGAGCTACCTGCGCGGCGTCGGCGTGACCGACGCAAACGACGAGGTGACGTTCACGACCATCTTCCCGGGCTGCTACTCGGGCCGCTGGCCGCACATCCACTTCGAGGTGTATTCAAGCCTCTCAACCGCCACCGGCGCGCGCTACGCCAGCTTGATCGGGCAGGTCGCGATGCCGAGCGCCGTCTGTTCGACGGTGTACTCGGGATCGTCCCTCTACAGCAGCAGCGTGTCCAACTTCCGGTCGGTCCGCCTGTCGTCGGACAACGTGTTCGGGGACAATACGAGCGCCCAGCTCGCGCAGCAGACGCCGACCATGTCGGGCAGTGTCAGCGGCGGCTACGCGGCGGCCGCGAAGATCGGCTTGGCCCTGTGAGATCGGCGGGCGCCGGGTGGTCCCGGCGCCCGCCCCCTTTCGGATCCCTCAGCGCCGCACCACCGAGGCGGTGAACATGTAACCCTCATTCCGGACCGTGCGGATGAGCTCCTGCCCGTCCTTCGCCGCGAGCTTCCGCCGGATGCGGCTCACCTGGACGTCCACCGCGCGGTCGAAGCTGTCGCTGTCGCCGCCGCGCGCATACTCGATCAGCTGGTCGCGAGTGAGGACGCGCCGCGGATGCTCGACAAGCGCCCGCATGACCTGGAACTCGCCTTCGGTGAGCGGCACGGGATCGCCGTCGGGCGCGTAAAGGGTGAACCCCTCCGCGTCGAGCGACCAGTCGCCGAAGCGGAGCATGGGGCGACCCTCGCCTACCGGCTCGGCGACGATTGCCAGCGCGAGCGCAGCGGGACTAGGCGCGGACGTCGCTTCGCGCCGGCGCAGCACCGTCCGGATACGCGCGAGAAGCTCGCGTGGGTTGCACGGTTTCGCCAGGTAATCCTCGGCGCCGATCTCCAGCCCGATGATCCGGTCAACGTCGCTACCCACTGCCGACAGCATGATCACGGGAGGGGCGCCGGCTGCCTGGAGCCCGCGCAACGCTGTGAGCCCATCCTCGCCGGGCATCATCACGTCCAGCACGATGAGGTCTGGCCGCTGCTTGGCCATGGCTGCGCGCATCTCGACGGGATCGCTGGCGACTGTCGTCAGGAAGCCGTTCTTTCCGAGGAAAGACGAGATGAGGCTCCGGATGCCCTCGTCGTCGTCGACGATCAGGATGCGGGTGGCGAGATCCATGCGGATTACATTGGCGAGCATGGTGGCTGATTGCCAGCCCTCCTTTGCCGCCGCGTGTCCGCAACATGTCTACGGCCTTATACGATACGTGTCCGCCACGGATATCTGCGGGACATTCGCCGGCAATGGCCGGGGTCGATCACGTCGTCACTGGAGTGACCGACATGAAGATCGACATCCGCCATCCCGTGTTCCTCGCCGCAGCCGGCTTCGCGGCCACCGCAGCCCTGCTCGGCACCACCAGCGCGCATGCCCAGGTGATGCAGGTCGCCGATAACGGCACGGTGCTGACCCGCAGTGGCGCCGGTCTGATCGACTGGAATGAGAATACGTCTTCACCCTCATCGCTGCCGGTTGCAGCGTTGACCACTCGGTTGCCTGCGGTGCCCGCCGCGTATGCGGACACTGTCACGCGTGTCTCCGCTGCCCATGGCATCAGCCCTGCGCTGCTGGAGGCGCTGATCTGGCAGGAGAGCCGCTGGCGCGTCGCGGCAGTCAGCCGGGTGGGAGCGCGAGGGCTCACCCAGCTCATGCCGGCCACCGCCCGTTCGCTGGGCGTCGATCCGGGAGACCCGGTCGCCGCTATCGAGGGCGGCGCGCGCTACCTGCGCCAGCAGCTCGACCGCTTCGACGGTGACGTCGAGCGCGCGCTCGCCGCCTACAATGCCGGTCCCGGCCGCGTGATCCGCGCCGGCGGCATCCCGAACATTGCCGAGACCCGCGCCTACGTCGCCGCGATCCTCGCGCGCCTGTCCCCCAAGGAGAAGTGACCATGAAGAAGCACCTGATCGCCGTGCCGGCCGTTTTGGCCGCCCTCACGCCTTCCGCCGCCTTCGCGCAGGTCGCCGGCGCTGACCCGCAGGGCTCCGGCCCGATCGTCGCCGCGCTCGGTTGGCTCCAGGGCACGCTGCTTGGTCATGTCGCCACCACCGTGGCGGTGATCGCGGTCGCGATGGTCGGCTTCATGATGCTGACTGGCCGGCTGAACTGGAAGTTTGGCGGTACGGTCATCATCGGCTGCTTCGTGCTGTTCGGCTCGGCCGCGATCGTGGCGGGCATCCAGTCCACCGCCGGCATGGCGGGCTGAAGGATGGCCGGGCTGAACCGGGCGCCCGTGTTCCGGGCGCTCACCCGACCACAGATGTTCGGGGGCGTCACCTTTTCCTTCTTCATCGTCAACATGGCGGTGACGACGGAGGCGTTCCTGGTGACGGGCAGCTTCTGGGCATTGCCCATCGCGCTGCTGGTCCACGGCATCGGCTATCTCGCCTGCCTGCGCGAGCCGCGCATCTTCGATCTCTGGCTGACCAGGGTCAGCCGGACCCCGCGCGTCCGCAACTGGAAGCGCTGGGGCATGAACTCCTACGAGCCGTGAAGGAACAAGCGTCATGAGCAAGTGGATCGGCCCCGCCGTGTGGGGCAAGCGCGAAGCCCGGGCCGGCGACCGACTGCCCTATGCGCGGCTGCGCGGCGAGCAGACGCTGGCCTTGCGCGACGGCGGCGTCATGCGCGTCCTCGCCGTGCCCGGCATCGCCTTCGAGACCGAGGAAACTGAGCAGCTTGACCACATGTTGGCCGTCCGCGAGACGATGCTCAGGAGCGCGCTCGATGCCCGCTTCGTCATCTACCACCACGTCGTGCGCCGTCGCGTCGAGGTGGCAGCGTCGGATGCGAGCGATGACGCCTTCTCGCGCGAGCTGGGGCGGCGGTGGAGCGCCGCGCTGTCGGCACGGCGGCTGTACGTCAACGACCAGTATCTGACGGTGCTTCGCCGCCCTGCACGCGGGAAGACCGGCTGGGCCGAGCGGGTCGGCCGCCGGATGAACGGCGCCGGCGAGGTTGACGCACCCACCCTGCGCGAGCTTGACGCGGCGGTCACCGCGCTCGCGGCCGGGCTGGCGCCCTATGGTGCCCGGGTGCTCGGCGGCTATGACGGCGCGGCCGGCGGGCGCTGCTCCGAGCCGCTGGAGCTGCTCTCAGCGCTCTACAACGGCGAGACCAGGCCGGTGCTGGCACCGGCTGAGGGCACGGACGTCGGCCACCACCTGCCCTACGCTCGGGTCAGCTTCGGCCTGGACGCGATCGAGACGCGGCTGCCCGGCGGGCGGCGCTTTGCGGCGCTGCTGTCCGTCAAGGAGTATCCGGACGCGACTCGCGCCGGTATCGTCGACAACCTGCTACGCCTACCGCACGAGATGGTGCTGACCGAGAGCTTCGCGCCCGCCGATCGCCAGGTCGCGCGCGAGCGGATCGACCTCGCCATCCGGCGGCTGAAGTCCGCGGACGCCGAGGCGGCGGCCGAGCGGGCCGAGATGGCGGCCGCGCGTGACGGGCTGGGAGCGGGCCAGGTCGGCTTCGGCGACCACCACCTCTCGCTGCTGGTCCGCGCTGAGAGCCTGGATGCGCTGGAGCGCGCCGCGGCCGAAGCCGGCGCCGCGCTCGCCGACACCGGCGCGGTCGCGGTGCGCGAGGACACCGGCATGGAACCTGCCTTCTGGGGCCAGTTCCCCGGCAACGAGGCCTATGTGGTCCGCCGCTCGCTGATCTCGACAGCCAACGCCGCGGGCTTCCTGTCGCTGCATGGCTTTCCGGGCGGCAAGGCCGCTGGCAATCACTGGGGCGACGCGGTCGGCGTCCTCGAGACCACCAGCGCCACGCCCTATTTCTTCAACTTTCACGAAGGCGACCTCGGCAACTTCACTGTGATCGGGCCGTCGGGCTCGGGCAAGACGGTGGCGCTGAACTTCCTCGCCGCACAAGCGCAGCGGTTCGGACCGCGGCTCGTCTTCTTCGACAAGGACCGCGGCGCCGAGATCTTCCTGCGCGCGATCGGCGGCCATTACGCCCGGCTGACGCCGGGTGAGCCGACGGGGATGAACCCGCTCGCACTGCCTGACACGCCCGCCAACCAGGCGTTCCTGCGCGACTGGCTGGCGGTGCTGCTCCAGGCGGACGGGCCGGAGGAGCTGGCGACGATCGCGGGCGCGGTGGCCGCGGCCTACGACCATGACCCGGCGTTCCGGCGGCTGCGCCATCTCGGCGAGCTTCTGGGCGGCGCACGGCGGCCGGAGGCTGGCGACCTCGTCCATCGGCTGCAACCGTGGATCGGGGCGGGCGAGCACGCCTGGCTGTTCGACAACCCGGTCGACCGGCTCGACCTCGACGCGCAGACGCTGGGCTTCGATATGACGCAGCTACTTGACACCCCGCGGCTGCGCACGCCGGCGATGATGTACCTGTTTCACCGCGTCGACGAGCGGCTGGACGGGGAGCCGACCATGATCCTCATCGACGAGGGCTGGAAGGCGCTGGACGATGCCGTTTTCGCGGGCCGCATCCGCGACTGGCTGAAAACTTTGCGCAAGCGCAACGCGCTGGTGGGCTTCGCCACCCAGTCCGCGGCAGACGCGCTCGGCAGTTCGATCGCGTCCGCGATCGTGGAGCAGACCGCGACGTCGATCTTCATGCCAAACGCGAAGGCGAAGGCGGAGGATTACTGTTCTGGCTTCGGGCTGAGCGAACATGAGCTGGCGCTGGTGCGGGCGTTGCCGGCGGAAAGCCGCTGCTTCCTCGTGCGCCACGCCAACCACTCGGTGGTGGTCAGGCTCGACCTGTCAGGCACGGGCGAGATGCTGGCGGTGCTGTCGGGCCGCGAGGCGAGCGTGCGGCGGCTCGACCGGATCCGGGCCGAGGTCGGCGACGATCCCGCACGCTGGTACCCGCTGTTGACCGGAGCCCCCTGGCCGGGCGGCAGGCCTGAGGATCACGACTGGTTCATGGAGGCGGCGGAATGAGCACTTGTCCATCTTTCGGGACCGACGGTCCCGACGGCATCGGCGCGGCGTTGCGCAGCGTCGATTGCCAGACCGCGCAGGGAACGGCGCACGCCTTCGAGCGGCTGTTCGGTGCTCAGGGCGGATTGTTGCCCGCGCTCACCATCCTGCTGACGCTCTACGTCGCGTGGACCGCGGTGGAACTGCTCACCGGGCGTGCCCGCATCGGCATTTCCGGGCTGACACCGCGGATGCTGACCTTGGGCGTGGCGCTGACCTTCGCCACGTCATGGGCAGCGTATCAGAGCGTTGTTTGGAACCTGCTGGTCGGAGCGCCCGACCAGATCGCCGGACTGCTGCTCGGCACCCGCGGCTCGGCGACTACCCTGTTCGCGGACCGGCTCGATCGCTTGTTCGGCGCGGTAGCGGAAGCAGCGCAGGCGGCGCAGAACGCGCAAGGAGCCGACGCCAAGGGCTGGCAGTCGGCGGACGTGCTGTGGGCGGCGACCATGCTGCTTCTGCTGGGCACGGCAGGCGTGCTCATTACGGCACGCATTGCGCTCGCCGCGCTGTTGGCGCTCGGGCCGGTGTTTCTGGTCCTGTCGATCTTTCGCGGCACCCGCGGGTTGTTCGAGGGCTGGCTGAAGGCTGCCGTGCTGTTTGCGGTCGTGCCGCTCTCCTCCGTTCTGATCGGCGGTGGCGCGATCGTCATCCTGACGCCCATCGCCGAAAACCTCGGGGCCGAGCCGACCATGAGCCAGGCTGCGACCGTGTTCCTGGGCGCCGCTGTCTACTGCGCGCTGATGGCGATGGTGCTGAAGGTCGCGAGCACACTGGTCGCAGGCTGGCGGCTGGGCGGGCGCGGCGAAGCCGGGAAGGCTGAAGTCGGGGCGCCGGATACAACGGCCGCCTCGGCGAGGAGCACGGTTTTTGCTGCCACTCCGGGCCCGTCGGCCCTGCCCGCGTTCAACGACCGAGCTCGCGCTCTGGCCGCCGCAGTGGCACCCCGTGCGCCTGCCGGCTCCCCTGTCGACGCGGGCGGGCACGAGTCCGGCGCTCGTGAGCGCGAGCGCCTCATCGTCGCTCCTGCCGGCCAGATGGCGAACGTGGTGCCGTTCGCGCCGGGGGCAGCAGCGCGGGGCCGAGCCACTGCGCTCGGCCGCTCCCTCGGCAACGCCCGCCCGGGCCGGACCAGCGCGCTGCCCCGCTGATCTCGCGCATCAACCCGGTCTGACACGCCCCGGTCTCCACCAAGAGGTCGGGGCGCTTCGCGTGAGGGTCACGTCCACTCGGACACAACATTTCTGATGCCCGGCAATGCCCGAGACAAAGCTCGGGTCGAGTGGAGAGCCTGCGATCAACGGCTGAAGCGAAGGAGTGCACGGCCATGAAGACGATCCTGTTCGCGTTGGCGGCCAGCGTGTCGGTTCCGGCGATGGCGAGCCCGGACGGCCGTATCGCCACGCGCTTCTACGATGAGGCGCGCGTGGTGCGGTTCGAGGGCCGGGCCAACCTCCAGTCCACCATCGCCTTCGAAGACGGCGAGCGGATCGAGAACGTCGCCATCGGCGACTCGTCGCGCTGGCAGGTGACGCCCAACAAGCGGGCAAACCTCCTGTTCATCAAGCCGGTCGCGATCCCCGCGCGCACCAACATGACCGTGGTCACCGACCGACGCACCTACCTGTTCGAGCTCGTCGCTAGCGCGCGGGCGCCCTCCACCTATCTGCTGCGCTTCACCTATCCTGCGCCGCCACCCCCGCCGCCGGCCCCGCAACCTGCCGAGGCGCCCACGCTCGTCGCGGCGGCCGCGAGGCCGCCGGCCCCGCTCCAGCTCAACTTCGGCTGGACCGCGAAGGGCGATAAGACATTGATGCCGGAGCGCAGCTTTGACGATGGTACGTCGCTCTACTTGTCTTGGCCGCACGACCGGCCGGTGCCCGCGGTGCTGACGATCGGGCAGGACGGTAGCGAAGGGCCGACCAACTTCGCCGTTCGCGGCGACTACATCGTCGTCGAGGGCGTGCCCGGCCGAGTGGTGCTGCGCGCGGGCAAGGCCGCGCTGACGCTAGCCGCCGAGCCGCGCGCCGCCCGGCCCATCCCGGCCAAGCCGATCACCCAGACGGCGGAGCGCTGATATGAGCACCACCACCCTTGAACGGTCGGCCGGCCTCGTTCCCTTCATCGCGCAGGAGGACCCGCGCGAGAGCCTGGACAATCAGGCGCTGGTCGCCGCCAGCACCAACGGCTTCCCTATCGTTGCGACCCGCGTCGCGCGGCGCGACCGGGCCGGGCTCGCCGCGGGCGCCGCGGGCGCAATCTTGCTCGGTGGCCTGACCTTCTGGTCGATCAGCGGTCCGGCGCCGCAGCCCCGCGCACCCGCGGTCAGGCCGGCGCCCCCCATCAAGGTTGCCGCCCCGATTGCACCGCCGGCAACCATACCGGTTCCGCCTGCGACACCGGCGCAGGAGGTGGCGATCGCACGGGTGATCCAGCCCGCGACCGCGCCGCGGACCGGCATCGACGCGGCCCACGCACCGGTCATGGTGTGGGACACGTCTGGCGCGCCCGAGATCGCGGCGGCCGCGCCTGCTGCGCCCGTTCCCGGCGCGCCGGCCAAGGTCACGGCGCCTCAGCCCCTCTCGGAGAACGAATCGTTCGCCAGCCGCATGGGCGAAGGGACCGGCGATGTGGCGACTGCGACCCGGATCGTGAATCCGGCCAATACCGTGACCCAGGGCACGCTGATCCCGGCAGTGCTGGAAACCGCGATCGACAGCGACCTGCCCGGCTACGCGCGGGCGGTGGTCAGCCAGGACGTGCGCTCCTTTGACGGCAGCCGCGTGCTGGTTCCGCGCTCGTCCCGGCTGATTGGGCAATACAAGAGCGGGTTCGCGGCGGGCCAGACGCGCGCTTACGTCATGTGGACGCGGCTGATCCGGCCGGACGGCGTCACCGTCCAGCTCGCCTCGCCCGCGATCGAGTTTTCCGGCGCGTCGGGCCTCACCGGCGAGGTCAACAGCCACTTTATGAAGCGGTTCGGCGCGGCCGGGCTCTTGTCGGTGATCGGTGGATTGGGCGCGCTCGCGACCGGCGGCACGTCGCTCGTTCTCTCGGGCGGCAGCAGCGCAGCGTCGGTGGCGGCGCAGCGCGACGCGCAAATCCCGCCCACCATTCGCATCGGTGTGGGCCAGCCCATCCGCGTCTTCACCGCGCGCGACCTCGACTTCTCCATCGCAAACGGGAGCATCCAGCCATGACCCAGACGATCCTCAGGACCATACATCAGGAGCAAACGGCGGATGTGGTTCCGCTTAAGGGAACGACGGACGTCTACCTGGCGGCCTACCTCGCCCCATTCGCCGGCTGGCTCGCCGACGAGGCCGTGACCGAAATCCTTGTCAACCGACCCGGCGAAGTCTGGGTCGAGGCCGCGGGCACGATGCGGCGCGAGGAGGTGCCGGCGATCGACGACCAGCTGATCCGCCGGCTCGCCGAGCAGGTCGCTCGGGTCAGCCACCAAGGCATCAACCGCGAGCGGCCGCTGCTCGCGGCGACGTTGCCCGACGGCGCGCGCGTCCAGTTCGCAGGACCGCCAGCGACGCGGGGGCATTGGGCCATGGCGATGCGCCGCCACCGGCTGGTCGAAACCACGCTCGACGCTTATGCACGGCCGCCGGGCGCGCCGGTATTGGCGGTGCTCGAACCCGATCCCGAGACGGATCCTGTCGAGTACCTCCGCTTCTGCGTCGCGACGCGCAACACGGTGCTGATCAGCGGCGGCACCTCGTCGGGGAAGACGACGTTCCTCAACGCGCTCCTGCGCGAGGTGCCCGCCGACCAGCGCGTCGTCGTGGTCGAGGACACGCCGGAGATCCGGCTCGCATGCGGCAACGGCGTCGGTCTGCTCGCCGTCAAGGGCGAGACCGGCGAGGCAAGGGTGACCACCGACGACCTGCTGCAGGCGTCGCTGCGCCTCAGGCCCGATCGCATCGTGCTGGGGGAACTGCGCGGAGCGGAAGCGGTCAGCTTCCTGCGCGCGATCAACACCGGCCATCCCGGCTCGTTCTCGACCATCCACGCCAACAGCCCGGCCGGCGCGCTGGAGCAGCTCGCGCTGATGGTCATGCAGGCGGGCTTGGGGCTCAGCCGCCAGGACACGCTGGCCTACGCGCGCTCGGTGATCGACGTGGTGGTCCAGCTCGACCGTCAGGGCGGCAGCCGCGGCATCGCCGCGGTGACGCACACGAGCAATCTCTGAGACATATCAGGGCGGCAAGGCCGCGCTTGCGAAAGGAGAAGTGATATGGGTTCCATGAGCATGGTGCACTGGCTGGTCGCGGTGGCGGCGATGACGCTGCTGTTCGGTGGCGGTCGTATTGCCAACAGCATGGGTGACCTCGGCAAGGGTCTGAAGGCGTTCCGCCGCGAGATGGCGGACGCGGAAGCGGCCCCGGCGCCGAGGCTGGAAGCACCCGGCGAGCGCTGATAGCGTCGGCAACATGCGGTTGAGTAGGGACACGGAACAGGCGTCGGCCCGCGGCCTTGGCAGACTCGGCGGGCCGCCGTTGATCGTGCAGCTGATCGGGTTGCTGGTCGGCGCGTTGGTCGCGGCGCAGCTGGTCACCTTGCTGCTCACCCTGGTGTTGCCGCCTGCGCCCCCTCGCAAATACGCGCTCGCCGACATCGCCGCCTCGCTCCGGCAGCAGGGCAGTGGCGATGACCGGTTCGATCGGGTGATCCAATCCGGGCCACCCGACCTCTCCGCGCGCGGCTGGTTTGTCTCGGAAAGCTCGCGCGGCAAGCTCGCCGGGCTGCTGCATGCACCGGTGCGGCAGGTCGCGCTCGGCTTCTACACGCAGCTGCCCGTGGGCGGCGCGGTCGACCCCGTGGCCACGCCCGAGCGATTGCCGGGCGATGCGGAGCGGATGCGTGGAGGGCAATTCAGTGCGGAAACCGATGATGCGGTAACACTTGAAGCGGTCGTGTGGTCCGTGGAAGCGGAGCGCCCGCGTCTTATCCGTGCGGCGCTATTTCAGCAGGGACCGGGCGGTCCGCCGGGCGGCGGCTTCCCCGGCGGCGGACCGCCAGGCGGTGGGTTCCCAGGAGCCGGCCTGCCGGGCGGTGGCTTCCCGCAGTCACTGCCCCAACCTCCGCCGACGCTGCCGCGGCAGGCCCCTCCACAGCTGCCATCTACGCAGCCACAGCCGCAGGCTCAGCCTCAAGCACTGGCACCGACGGCGCAGCCGCCGGCGAGCATGCAGCCGGGATCCCCTGGTGCCGTCCTCGCGCCGGGGACCAGCCCGCAGCCACCCCTGCGCAGCGCGCTGCCACCGGGGGTTGGATTGCCGCAGCTCACAGCCCCTGGCATCGGAGGCGCGCTGCCCCGCACCCCGGAGAGCAGCTCGCTGCCACCGCCTCGTCGGCCCGAACCGCAGCCTCAAGATACAGCTCCTCTTGCTGCTGCGTCCAACCCCGCGCCATCAGTCCCGCCCGCGGTACCGACGACCCCTGCACCGACCACTGGCGCGGAAAGAATCGCGCCGCCGCAGGATGCGGATGGTACCTCGGACGCCGTCGAAGGTGTTGCGCCACCGCCCGCGGGCCGGCCGGTCCCGATCGTACGCCCGACCACCGGCCTCTTCGGGCTCGCGCCCGCTCCGTTCGTGGAAGGTGACTTCGTCGCCGGCTTGCAGTTGCCGGACGGCCGTTGGGCGGTCGTCTCGCCCCGCGCCGAAGGATTTCCGAACGCGTGGCAGCGCCGCGTTGCGCTCTGGTTCCTGCTGTCGCTGCTCGCGGTAGCGCCGATCGCATGGATCTTCATGCGGCGGATCGTGGGCCCGCTCAACGAGTTCGCCCATGCTGCCGACGTGCTCGGTCGTGATCCCGGCGCGGCGGTCCTACCGCTCGACGGTCCGGCCGAGATCGGCCGCGCCGCCCACGCCTTCAATCAGATGCAGAGCCGGCTGCGCAGCTTCGTTGACGACCGTACGGCGATGATCGGGGCGATCAGCCACGACCTTCGCACCCCGCTCACTCGCCTGCGCTTCCGGATCGAGGACGTGCCCGAGGACCAGCAGGACGGGCTACGTGGCGAGGTGGCGGAAATGGAGGAGATGATCACCTCCGTGATTGCCTTCATGCGGGATGCCTCTACGCCTGCGGCACGTGAACGGCGCGACTTGGCGGAGATTGTCGACGAGGTGGTGGAGGACGCGACACTGCTCGGCGATGTGCATGCCGACCGGGTGGAGAGCGCAGTCGTGGATGTCGACCCGCTCGGCATCCGGCGCGTGCTCGACAACCTTCTCACCAACGCCATGAAATATGGTGGTGGACACACCCGCGTGGCGCTTCGCGTCGAGAATGCCTGCGCCATTGCGGAAATAGTAGACGACGGACCCGGCTTGCCCGACGCCGAACTGGAGCGGGTGTTCGAGCCCTTCTACCGAACGGAGGCGGCGCGCCGCTCAGGGCGCGAAGGTAGCGGGCTTGGGCTCGCGGTCTGCCGGTCCATTGCGCGCGCGCACGGCGGCGACGTCGCGCTGTTCCGCGCGCCCAACGGTTTCACCGCACGCGTCACCCTGCCGTTGGCCTTTCCCAACGACTGCCGGGTCGGGTGATGGGATCGAGAAATAGGATCGTCTCTAGCTTGGTTCCGCTGGCGCTCGTCGTGGCGTCGCCGGAACGGGCGGCTGCGCAGGTTGGAGCGGAAACCGCCAAGGTTGAGGAGCAGCCGTCAGCCTCCTCCGCTCCAGCCACGCCGCCCGCGCCCGATTGGATCGCGACGCTCTCATCCGGCGTGCTGGCGCGCGACGGCGATGCCGTGCGTCCGTTCGTTGTGGCCGGGCTCAGCCGCCGGATGGGTCGAGGCTATGTCAGGGTCGCCGCGACCGGCTTCCGAAGCGTGGTGCGCCAGGTGGACGCAGCGCTCCCGTCTGATTTCGTGATTGGCTCGGTGGGCGCGGGCGGCACATTCGGGCGCTGGTTCGTCGACGGCTACCTGTCGGCGGGTCGCCAATACTACACCGGCGTCACGACACCGCTCGGAACTCGCTCCGCTCAGGTAGGCAGCGCCAGCAGCGTCTATGGTGCGGCGTTGAGCGGCGGGCATTTTATTAAGCTGTCTCCGCGCTTCTACGTCACGCCCAACCTAGCGGTTCAATACGGCCGTAGCCGCGCCCTGCGCTCGGCGCTGACTCCGGCGGCACCGCTCGACTATGAGACGCGCGAGCGTGCCTGGACCGGCAGCGCCACCGCGCGCGTCGACCGCTTCTTCGGCTCCGGCAATCGCCATATCGTCGGCGTATCCCTCAGCCGCGTCCAGAGCAGCAACGGAGCGACGGTGCTGTCTTCGGGCGGGATGGGTGGACTGCCAGCGGAGGCAACCGATGTTGCTGACGCGTGGTTCATCGCAGGTGCGTCCGGCTCATTCCAGATCGCACCCCGGCTCTGGATCGACGCGTCAGCAAGTACCACCACCGGCTCACGGACCGGCGACTACCGTTCCGTATCTCTGGGAGCACGGCTCGGCTTCTAATCTGGCGTCGTGAGCTATTTGCCGCGAAAGGACGCCCCCGCCCCTTCCGCGTTGATTGCATGTTGTTCCGGCGCGGGAAGATGACGGTATAGGGTCGGGGCTGTTGAAAAAGGCGGTCGCTGCCGTGGCCGCCTGTTCCGATTAGATGAGAAGCGGAACAGCGGTCGGATTGGCGGCTGGGTGCCGTCAGTCCAAGACGAACCGCTGTTCGCACGATGCACTCCGGCCTTTGTAGGTCACAAACTAGCTCGCAAGCGTTTGCCACTCCGCCAGTGCGGCGGAACGTCGGTGCTTGTAGGTCTGACGATCAACGAGGTGGCGTTCGAGGCTGAAGTGGTTGTGGATGTTGGCGTGGACAGAGGCGAACTTCTGGAGCGTCTTCATCTGTCGGAAGCGCAGCATCGCCCGCTCGCGTCGTCGAAACGGCAGGTGCGAGTTCTCGACCCGGTTGTTGGCCCATCGACCGATCTCCTGCCGGTCCCTGCAGCCAAGCTCATCCATGGCAGCGCCGTAGCTGCGCAGCCCATCAGTGGCGATCACCTGCCGTGAGCCGTGGCGCTTCAGCGCCTTCTTCATGAAGCCGAGCGCTGCTGCCTTGTCGCGGGTTCTGGTGACGAAGCTCTCAAGGATCTCGCCCTCGTGATCCACCGCTCGCCACAGGTAGACCATTTCACCGTTCAGTTTCACGTACATCTCGTCCAGGTGCCAGCGCCATTGGCGAAAGCCCCGTATCCGGCTCACCCGTTGACGGCGTATGTCGTCCGCTCACCGCAGACCGAACCTGTTCCACCAGTGGCGCACCGTCTCGTGGCAGATGTCGATGCCGCGCTCGAACAGCAGGTCCTCAACGTTCCTCAAGCTGAGCGGAAAGCGCACATACATCATGACCAC
>NZ_FOCF01000011.1 GCF_900110035.1 Sphingomonas gellani
GTCAAAGAGCCAAAAACCCCGGCGCGCCATCAACTCCCCCTCAAGAGAGCCTGCACACCGGCCGTTTCCAGAACCACTCCAGCAACCCGTCCGGGCCACCGCTGCGGTGAAACCTCTCTACGCAGGGCACCCCTGGCCGTCAAACCCTTTTTTACATTTTTCTTTCGCCCGGCGTGAAAACCCGCAGAAAAGCTGGTGTTTGCGCGTTGTGGAGCCCTCCATCGGATTGCTTCCCGGCAACACCGTCCCCGCTTGTCCGGCCGAATCGATGCTCAGCCGGACATGGGATTGGCCTCTCTGGTGGGCTCAGCCGGCAGCACGTTGAAGAACATGATCGCCGGAGCGAGCCCAGCAGCCTCTCATTCCTCTATCGCACCACACATTGTACGCACCGTCCCTACACACCCGACACAACACGCGTCCGCTCGGCCATCAACCGGTCCGTCCACGGGCCGACAACGAAAAAGGGGCCGGAGTCGCCACTCGCGACCCGGCCCCTTTTGTTCATCACCAAGGCAGACGCCTCGAATCCTTACCCTGCGGACGTCACTTCGCCGCCTTCAACCGTACGAGTGCGGCGACGACGCGGCTTCGGCGCATCCTCGGCCGGGCCGACATCGTTGCCCGCGCTCAGCGACGGGGGCAGGCGCTCGGCCTCGATCACCGCAGCATCCGCTTCGACGGTCTCCACCGGACGCTCGCGCCGAGGACGTCCGCGACGCCGCGGCTCCGCCTGCACAGAGTCAGTGTCGCCCACATCGTTGGCGACCATCATCCCGGCGGACGGTGCGGAGGCGGACAGTGCCGGAGCGGCCTCCGCCGTCTCGACGGCCTGACCGTCAGCGGCCTCACGGCCCTCGCCGTTCGACACAAGACCCCGCCGATCGCCACGTCGGCCGCCGTCACGATAGCCGTCACGCTCGCCACCAGCTTCGCGATCGCGGCGGCCATCACGCCGGGCTTCGTCACGACGCGGCTGGCCTTCCTCGCGGCGGGACTGCCCGTCCTCACGACGCGACTGGCCATCATTGCGCGCACCGGCCTCGCGGCGTGGTTGCTCGTCGCCGCCCTGTTCGCCGGCGCGGATCGACTCGCCCTCGTCACCGAACTCCTCGTCGCCATCGAAGTCCGAGTCGAAGCCGTTGACGAAATTGTCATCGCGCTGGCGACGCTGACCCTGCTCCTCAAAGCGCCCACGGCTCTCGCTCAGGACGCGAAAATAATGGTCGGCGAACTGGAGGTAATATTCGGTGTTGACCCGGTCGCCCTGACGCTGGGCGTCGGAGGCGAGGTTCTTGTACTTCTCGTACAGCTGGTTCGCGTTGCCCCGTGCGCGGGAGTCGATGCGGTTTCCATTATCGGGCCGGCCCGGATTGCCACCCTGACGCTGACCATTGCCACGGCCGCGACGGCGGCCGGCTTGCCGATTGTTGATCAAAAATCCTGTCCCTTATCCTGGGTGATCTGTCCTGGGCTCACGTCAATCCTGGACCAAAGCCGGTGTATGTCGGCGGCACCTAGGCCTATCGCGACAGTGCGGACGGTTGACGTTGGCCGATCAGCGGCAACGTCACGGGCCTTGCGCGCCCGACCGTTCAACATCCTGCGTCGAAACACCTGCCCCACCTCGCTCTAGCGATCCATGGCGTGGGGGCACAAGCGAAATGTGGCGACCGCACCGCCCCGTTTCAAGGCGTGACCACCAGGCAACGGTCGCGCCCACCCAGATCCTGCCTGACCTCGACGGACATGCCCTGCGCCCGGAACAGGGCGGACGCGCTGTCCCCCTGATCCGATCCGATCTCGATACATGCGACGGCGGCGGGGGCGATCTGCGGACGAAGGACCTGCGCGATGCGGCGGTAATCGTCCAGGCCGTCGTCGCCCGCGAACAGAGCGGTTGCCGGTTCGTGAACGCGAACCTCCAGCGGCAAAACAGCGTCGGTGGCAATATAGGGGGGGTTGCACAGGATCAGGTCGTGCGGACCGTCCATGCCGTCCCACCCGCCGGTCTCGATGCGGGCCCGGTCCGCCATGCCCAGCCGCCGCACATTGTCGCGCGCGACCGCGATCGCCGCCTCCGAAGCGTCCAGGCCGATGCCGCGCGCCTCCGGCCACTCCGCCAGCGCCGCGAGCAACAGCGCGCCCGATCCCGTGCCGAGGTCCAGCACGCTGGCAGGCCCCGCCCTCCCTGCGAAATGCGCCACCGCCGCCTCGATCAGCGTCTCGCTGTCCGCACGCGGGACCAGCACGCCGGGCCCGACCGTCAGCTCGATGGTCCAGAACGCGCGGTTGCCCGTGAGGTAAGCGATCGGCTCATGCGCCTCCCGCCGCAGCACAAGCGCCGCAAAGCCATCGGGCACCGGATCACCCAGCCGCGTCAGGATCATCGCCTCCCGGCTGATGCCCAGCGCATGCGCCATCAACAACTCGGCATCGAGCCGCGGCGTCGCCGAGAAGCCGAAGCGCGCCGCCGCCGCCCCGATCGCCGCCCGAACGTCTTCACCCAGGGGCGCCGCCCGTCGATCAGGCATCCAGCTGCGCCAGCCGCTCCGCCTCGTCCTCCGCGACCAGCGCGCCGACCAGTTCGTCCAACGAGCCCTCCAGGATCTCCGGCAGGCGGTGCAGCGTCAGGTTGATGCGGTGATCCGTCACGCGACCCTGCGGGAAGTTATAGGTGCGGATCCGCTCCGACCGGTCGCCCGACCCGACCATCGACCGGCGCGTGCCCGCACGCTCGTTCGCCAGCCGCTCACGCTCCGCTTCGTAGAGGCGGGTCCGCAGCACCTTCATCGCCTTGGCGCGGTTCTTGTGCTGCGACCGCTCGTCCTGCTGGATCACGACGATGCCGGTCGGGATATGCGTGATGCGCACCGCCGAATCGGTGGTATTGACGTGCTGGCCGCCCGCGCCGGACGAGCGATAGATGTCGATGCGCAGGTCCTTGTCCTCGATCTGGACATCGACCTCCTCCGCCTCGGGCAGCACCGCGACCGTCGCAGCGGACGTGTGGATGCGACCGCCCGCCTCCGTCACCGGCACGCGCTGGACCCGGTGCACGCCACTCTCGAATTTCAGCTTGGCGAAGACGCCCGCCCCCGCGACGGAGGCGACCACTTCCTTGTATCCACCGACCTCGGACGGGCTGGCGGAGATCAGCTCGACACGCCACCCCTGCCCCTCGGCATAGCGCTGATACATGCGCAGCAGGTCGCCCGCGAACAGCGCCGCCTCATCGCCGCCGGTGCCCGCACGCACCTCCAGCATCGCCGCACGCTCGTCCGCCGCGTCGCGCGGCAGCAGCGCCAGCGCCAGCCGCCGGTCCGCCTCCGCCAGCGCGGCGTCGTTGGCGATCAGCTCGTCCGCCGCCATGGCGCGCAGCTCCGCGTCGCTTTCCTGCGTCATGAAGCGCAGCGATTCGGCCTCCTGCCGCAACCGCCGCACCTCCGACGCAGCCGCCGCGACCGGCTCCAGCTCGGCATATTCCTTGGACACCTGCACGAAGCGATCCGATGGCAGGTCCCCCGTCGCCATCATCGCCTGCAGTTCGTCGCGCCGCGCCTCGATCTGCCGGATGCGTTCCAGCGAGATGGTGGTCATGCGGCCCGCTCTCCCGCCCAGTCCACATCATGAAGCACTGCCGAACTGCGCGGAGCCTCCCCCTTTGGCACCACGGACAGCGCACCGTCCTGCCTGGTCACCACGACGATCTCCGAAGCACCCGCCTTGACCGCCTTGTCATAGCGTTTGCGCGGCGACCCGCTGGCATACAGTTCACCGGCCACGCCCGCGCGGCGCAACAGGGCAAGGGCGCGAAATCCTGTGGTCAGGGCGCCATCATCCTCGACGACTACCGCGACGGGTGCCGCCTCCGCGTTCGGCTCCTCGATCAGCATCGCCAGCCGCTCAACCCCCGCGGCCCAGCCGACGCCCGCCGTCTCCGGCCCGCCCAGGCTGCCGATCAGCCCGTCATAGCGCCCGCCAGCCAGCACCGTGCCCTGCGCGCCCAGGCGGTCGGTGACGAACTCGAACGCAGTGTGGCGGTAATAATCCAGCCCGCGCACCAGCCGCGCGTTGCGGGTCCATTGCACGCCCGCCGCGTCCAGTCCCGCCGTCACCGCATCGAAGAAGCTGCGCGCCTCGTCGGTCAGATAGGCGTCGATGTCCGGCGCGCTGTCCGCCACCGGCCGATCGCGCGGGTCCTTGGAATCCAGGATGCGCATCGGATTCTTGTCGAGGCGCACCAGGCTTTCCTCGCTCAGCACGTCCCGATGCGCCTCGAAATGCGCCACCAGCGCCGCCCGCCACGCATCCCGCGTTGCCGCATCGCCCAGTGTGTTGAGCTGCAGCGTTACGCCCTCTGCGATCCCCAACTCGTGCAACAGCTGGTCCGCCATCACCAGCAGCTCCACGTCCGCCGCCGGCTCGGCCGCCCCGATCACCTCCGCGTCGATCTGGTGGAACTGGCGGAACCGCCCCTTTTGCGGCCGTTCGTAGCGGAACACGGGCCCGCTGGTCGCCAGCTTCATCGGTGCGAAGCGCTGCCACCCTTCGGTCAGATAGGCGCGCGCGATGCCGGCCGTGAATTCCGGCCGCAGCGTGATCGAATCGCCGCCCCGATCCTGGAACGTGTACATCTCCTTCGACACCACGTCCGTGGTTTCGCCGATGGAGCGCGCGAACACCGCCGTATCCTCAAACACCGGCACGTCGACGCGCCCGAAACAGTACAGCGCCCGCACCCGTTCAAACGTCGACAGCACATGCGCGAAACGGCGCTGTTCGTCGCCGATGATGTCCTGGGTGCCGCGGACACGATTGGGTGTCTGCACACGAGCCGTGCGGGCCGAAGTTTCGTTGCGAGCCATAACCCGCCGCCTCTAGGCGAGGGCGCGGCGGAGCGCTAGCACCCGTTCCATGGCGAACACATCACGCGGTTGGCAGCTCGGCAAGCGGATCGCACCCCCGCGCTTCCTCCTTTTCACCGCGCTGTTCGCGGTCGGGCTGGCGACGCTGATCCCGACGATCGGCGCGGGCCGCGGCATCATGACCGCGTTCGATGTCGCCGCCGCCGTGTTCCTGATCTCGATGGCATCCCTGTTCCGCCGCGGGGAGGCCGAACAGATGCGGCGCGCGGCGGTGGCCAACGACGCCAACCGTGCCGTGCTGCTGGGCATCACGGGCGCGACCATGCTCGTCATCCTGGTCGCCGTCGCCGGCGAGCTGAAGGGAAAGAACGACGCGGTGGCGATCGTGCTGGTCATCCTGACGCTGTCGCTCGCCTGGCTGTTCTCCAACATGATCTATGCGCTGCACTACGCGCATCTGTTCTATTCGCCCGATGATGCGGCGGACGGCGACGGGTCGAAGGATCAGGGCGGCCTCGACTTCCCGAAATGCGACGAGCCCGATTATTGGGACTTCGTATATTTCAGCTTCACGCTCGGCATGACATTCCAGACGTCGGACGTGGAGATGACCGCGCGACAGGTGCGCCGCGTCGCGATCTTCCACTGCCTCGCCGCGTTCGTGTTCAACCTGGGCGTGCTCGCCTTCACCATCGACGTGCTGGGCGGCGGGTGATCGGCGCGGGGATGATCCCCGCTGCCGGTAAAGGACTGGACGACTGACCTTTCCGCCGCCAAGACCCCCTTCACCACAACAGGGGGCCCGCATGTTCCGTCGTTTCGCGCTTCTTCTCGCCGCCGCCGCCTCGCCGGCCCTGGCCCAGGTGCCGCAGGGCAATTCCGCGCCCCGGGCTCAGGCTCCCTTCACCGACACCATTCCCGACGCGCGCGACACGCCGTATTCGGGCGTGATCGCGCTGGACGTGGACGCGACCGACAATGTTCGCGGCATCTTCCGGGTCAGGGAGACGATCCCCGTCGCCGCTGCCGGCCCCATGGCGCTGCTTTATCCGAAATGGCTGCCCGGCGCGCATTCCCCGCGCGGCGAGATCGAAAAGGTCGCCGGCCTGGTGATCCGCGCCAATGGGCGCGTCATCCCGTGGACGCGCGATCCGGTCGACGTCTACGCCTTCCACATCGACGTGCCCTCGGGCGTGAAGCGGCTGGACGTGGAATTCCAGTTCATCTCCGCGACAAAGGGCGATCAGGGCCGCATCGTCTCCACCCCGACCATGATCTCGCTCGAACCCAACCAGGTCAGCCTTTATCCCGCCGGCTATTACACCCGTCAGATCCCGGTGAAGATGACGGTGAAGTACCCGGACGGATGGACCGCCGCCGGCGCGATCCCCGCCAAGCGGGGCAGCGGCGCCAACGCGTCCACCTACACCTACGACCAGGCGAATTACGAGGTGCTGGTCGATTCCCCGATGCTGGCCGGCCGCTACGGCCGCACCTGGCCGCTCAGCCCGCGCGTCAACCTCAACGTCTTCGCCGACGATCCCAAGGAACTGGAGGCGAAGCCCGAACAGATCGCCGCGCACCAGCGTCTGGTGGATCAGGCGGTGAAGACCTTCGGCGCCCAGCATTACGACAAGTACGAATTCCTCCTGTCGATCACCGATCAGCTCGGCGGCATCGGGCTGGAGCATCACCGCAGTTCCGAAAACGGCGTCGGCCCCGGCTATTTCACCGACTGGGATTCGGGCGCCGGCCGTCGCAACCTGCTGCCGCACGAATTCACCCACAGCTGGGACGGCAAGTTCCGGCGCGGCGCCGACCTTTGGACGCCGGATTTCCGTGCGCCCATGCGCGACTCGCTGCTCTGGGTATATGAAGGGCAGACGCAGTTCTGGGGCTATGTCCTCCAGGCCCGCTCCGGCATCGTGTCGAAACAGGATACGCTGGACGCCTATGCCACGATCCTGGGCGCGTACGACACCGCGCCCGCGCGTCAGTGGCGCAACCTCATCGACACCACCAACGATCCAGTCATCTCCGCCCGCCGGCCCAAGGGCTGGACCAGCTGGCAGCGGTCGGAGGATTATTACAACGAAGGCCTGATGGTCTGGATGGAGGTCGACGCGATGCTCCGCCAGAAGTCGGGCGGGACCAAGTCGATCGACGATTTCGCCCGCGCCTTTTTCGGCATCCGCGACGGCGACTGGGGCGAGGTGACCTACACGTTCGACGATGTCGCCCAGACGCTGAACGGCATCGTGCCCTATGACTGGGCCGGCTTCCTCAACAAGCGCCTGACGGAGACGGGCCAGCCCGCCCCGATCCAGGGCTTCGCCATGAACGGTTACAAGCTGGTCTACACCGCAGAGCCGACGCCCTATTTCAAACAGGCGGAAAAGGCGCGCGGCGGCACCGACCTCAGCTATTCGCTGGGTCTGGTGGTCAACAAGGACGGCGACGTCACCGCGACCATCTGGGACTCGCCCGCGTTCAAGGCGGGGATCGATGTCGGCACCAGCATCGTCGCGGTAAACGGCCGTGCCTTCAGTGCCGACGCGTTGAAGGCGGCGGTGGACGCGGCCAAGGGCACGCGCGACCCGATCCGCCTGACCGTGCGCAGCCAGGATCAGGTGCGCGAGACGGCGGTCGATTACCATGGCGGCGCCCGCTACCCGCGCCTGCAAAAGGTGGGCACCGGCGACAGCGGGCTCGACCGGCTGCTCGCCGCCCGCCCCTGACGGGCTGGCCGTACGCCTGGTCTGACGGGGCACCCCCGAACGGGGCATCCGTCCAGCGGAGCGGATGCCCCGCTGGACGGAAATGACATCGACTATCGCGCTTCGTTACGGTAGCGGGAGGGACAATGGCGGGGTCCGGCGGTGCCGGGCCCCGTCTTTACCTTTTCCGACCTTCACCCTTTTTCCAAGGATGGGATTCGTATGCGCATTGACCTGATCCCCGTCGGCAAGAGCCCGCCCGACGATCTCAACGTCATCATCGAGGTGCCGGTCGGCGGCGAGCCGGTGAAGTATGAATTCGACAAGGCGTCGGGCGCGCTGTTCGTCGATCGCATCCTGCACACGCCGATGCGCTATCCCGCCAATTACGGCTTCGTCCCCCACACACTGTCGCCCGACGGCGATCCGCTCGACGCGCTGGTCGTCGCGCGCTCGCCCTTCGTGCCCGGCTGTGTCGTCCGCGCCCGCCCGATCGCGGTCCTGAACCTGGAGGACGAGGCCGGCGGCGACGAGAAGCTGGTCTGCGTGCCCGTCGATTCGACCTTCCCCTATTATTCCAACGTCGGTGAGAAGGACGACCTGCCCGAGATCGTGTTCGAGCAGATCGAGCACTTCTTCACCCACTACAAGGATTTGGAAAAGAAGAAGTGGGTCCGCATCGGCACCTGGGGCGGCCGCGACGAGGCACGCCGCATCACGCTGGAGGCGATCGACCGCTACAACGACGCCAAGCAGCAGGGCGAGGACGCGCCCGGCATGGATAAGGCGTGACGCCCTTCCGAGCCTAAAGCGCTTACCGGCGCCGGGCCCGCTTCGGCGGCGCCCGGCGTCCCGCCTCCAACGCCAGCGCACCCCAGCGCAGCAGCGCGTCGGCATCGTCGTAGCAATCCTCCGGCGCCCGGCGATAATTCATCGACGCCACCACGCCGTCCGCCTTGGCATAGGTGAAACGCTCCGCCCCCACCGCGTCCCATTCGGCGTCGCTCGCGGCATCGGCCTTCAACCACAGCCCATCGCCGCCGACGATCGCGAACACCACGCCATCGCAATACAGCGTCGCACCGCCCATCATGGCCCGCCTGCTCACCACGCCCAGCGGCGCCATCGCCTCCGCCACCCAATCGATCAGCGCCGGGTCCGCCGCCATCAGCCGCGTCCCGCCAGCCGGGTCAGCGCATCGCCCGTGACCCGCTGCACCGTCCATTCCTCCATGCCGACCGCGCCCTTCGCCCGGTAAAAGGCGATGGCCTCGGCATTCCAGTCGAGCACCGACCACTCGAACCGCCCGCAACCGCGATCCAGCGCCAGCCCGGCCAGATGGCGCAACAGCGCCGCGCCAACGCCCCTACCCCGTGCAGCCGGGGTGACATACAGGTCTTCCAGGTACAGCCCGCGCTTTCCCGTCCATGTCGAGAAATTGTGGAAGAACAAGGCGAAGCCCGCCGCCGCGCCGTCGAGTTCCGCGACCACCGCCTCCGCCGCCGGATGCTCTCCGAACAGCGCGACGTGCAGCGACGCCTCGTCTGCCTCCACCGCGTCAGGCTCCCGCTCGAACGCCGCCAGTTCGCGCACGAAGCGCAGGATGGTGCCGATATCGTCCGGCGTCGCGGGGCGGATCATGCCGCGCCCTCCGCGCCACCACCGGCAACCGCTTGTCTGCGCACCGCATACAGGCACGCGGACACGATGATCGCGGCGCCCGCCAGGGTAAAGGGCGATACCCGCTCCCCGAACACCGCCCATCCCAGCGCGGCCGCCCACAGGAACGAGGTATATTCCGTCGTCGCCAGATACCCCGTCTCGCCATGCGCATAGGCCCATCCCAGCAGCGCCAGCGACCCCGTGCCCAGCAGCGCGGCGACCACGATCTTGGGCCATTGCCCGCTGTCCGGCACGGTCAGCAGCCATGGCGCGCCGATCGCCAGCACCCCGGTGATGACGATCGACTGGACGAAGGCGATCTCGCCCGGACCAGCCGCCTGCGCCTGCACTCGTGCGATCACCAGGTTGACCGCATACAGCGCCGCCGACACCAGCACCGCCGCCGCACCTGTCGAGACGGCAGGCCCCGCCGCCATCCGCGCGTGTCCGGCCAGGACCACCAACACCCCTGCGAATGCGGCGGCGGAGGCAATCGCGACATGCCGCCCGACCCGCTCGTGCAACACCGCCGCCGCCAACAGCAGCGCCAGGATCGGCGAGACGTAGGTCAGCGTGATCGCCTGCGCCATCGGCACCCTCGCCAGGCCCCAAAAGAACAGGGTCGCCATCACCGCCGTCACCGCCCCACGCGCCAGATGCAGCCGCATGGCCCGCGCGCTCGGCCGCCGCGCGCCGCTCGCGATCCACAGCCCAGCGCCGAACACGATGCTCAATCCGGTGCGCCAGATCAGCGCATTGTACACGCCCATCGCCAGCACCAGCGACTTCATGAACGCATCCATGACCGAGAACAGCCCGATGCCCGCCATCGCCACCGCAAAGGCGAGCCCGGGCGACACGGGACGTGACGGAACGGATATCATCCCGTCCGCTTAGGGCAGTCCGGCGGAATCGGCTACTTCGCCGAAGCCTCGAACCTGCTCCGGATTGTCTGACGCCCTTGCACTTGGAGCATGTAGATGACCCCGCCCAGGCAGCGATAGGGGTGCGGGTCGCTTATCCGGCCGACGATCGTCACCGGTCCGTCGGGAAGCGCCGCCAGGACCGCTTGCGACGCGGCCGCATCAGCCAGGTCGGCCGTTTGACCTCCCACCACGATCCGGCACCGGTCGTCGACGCTCTCGACCCGCACCTCGGGCGGTCCGGCAGTCGCCTGCGCCGCCACCATCGCGGCAAGCAGGCGCGCGATCACGCCGCCGCCTGTGTTCCGGCCTGCGCCTTGGCCGCGTCAGCCGCCTCGATCTCCGCCGCCTTGGCCTCTACCAGCCGTACGATATGATCGATCATCGCCGCGTCCTCGACATGATGGTCGGTGACACCCGACAGGTACACCATGTGCCGGCCGTTGCCGCCGCCGGTGATCCCGATGTCCGTCTCGCGCGCCTCGCCCGGTCCGTTGACGACGCAGCCCAACACCGACAGCGACATGGGCGTGCGGATATGAACCAGCCGCTCCTCCAGCGCCTGTACCGTCCGGATCACGTCGAACCCCTGCCGCGCGCAGGACGGGCACGACACGACGCGCACGCCCCGGTTGCGGATGCCCAGGCTTTTGAGGATCTCGAACCCGACGCGCACCTCCTCCTCCGGCTCGGCGGACAGCGACACGCGGATCGTGTCGCCGATGCCGAACCACAGCAGCGAACCCATGCCGATCGACGATTTCACCGTGCCGCCGATCAGGCCGCCCGCCTCCGTGATGCCCAGGTGCAGCGGGCAGTCGGTCGCCTCCGCCAGCCCCTGATAGGCGGCCACCGCCAGGAACACGTCCGACGCCTTCACCGCCACCTTGTATTCGTGGAAGTCGTGGTCCTGCAGCAGCTTGATATGGTCCAGCGCCGATTCGACCAGCGCATCGGGACACGGCTCGCCATATTTTTCCAGCAGGTCGCGTTCCAGGCTGCCGGCGTTCACGCCGATGCGGATCGCGCAGCCGTTCGCCTTTGCCGCGCGCACCACCTCCGCGACCCGGTCCGACGACCCGATATTGCCCGGATTGATGCGCAGGCACGCCGCGCCCGCATCGGCCGCTTCCAGCGCGCGCTTGTAGTGAAAGTGGATGTCCGCGACGATCGGCACGCGCGCGGCACGGGTGATCCCCTTCAGCGCGGCGGTCGATTCGACGTCGGGACACGATACGCGGATGATGTCCGCTCCCGCCTCTTCACACCGGCGGATCTGGTCGATCGTCGCGCCGGCATCGCTGGTGGGGGTGTTGGTCATCGTCTGCACGGTGACGGGGGCGTCGCCGCCGACGGGAACGTTGCCGACCATGATCTGGCGGCTCGGGCGGCGGACGATGTCGCGCCAGGGACGGACGGAGGACATGGGGCGCCCTATACGCCTCCCCCGCTCCCGCCGAAAGGGCGCATGCACAGGGGGACTTCCCCGACTGGCGCATCGATGGCTCCGTCCCTAAGTGGGCGCCGCATGACCGGCACGTCATCCCCGGCCCCTTCGCAGCGGCATTACGGCATGGACTGGCTGCGGATCGGCGCGTTCGCGCTGTTGATCCTGTACCATATCGCCATGGTGTTCGTGCCGTGGGACTTCCACGTCAAATCCACGCACCAGGCGCGCTGGGTGGTGCTGCCGATGCTGGCGACCAACGCGTGGCGCCTGACCCTGCTGTTCCTGGTGTCCGGCTATGCCAGCCGTTTCCTGCTCGCCCGCTCGCCCGGACCGGGTGCCTTTGTCGCCCAGCGCAGCGTGCGTCTGTTGCTGCCGCTGTTGTTCGGCATCGTCGTGATCGTCCCGCCCCAGACCTGGGTGGAGCTGGTCACCAAGCATGGCTACGCCTCAAGCCTGCCCGATTTCTGGCTGCGCGATTATTTCAGCTTCGATCATCTGGCCGGGGTGGCGCTGCCCAGCTGGAACCATCTGTGGTTCGTCGCCTATTTGTGGGTCTATACCGCTATCCTGACGCTGGCGACGATGCTGGTGCGCATGCCCGCGGCGCAACGCTGGTTCGACCGCGTGTTCGGCGGCTGGCCGGTGCTGGTCCTGCCGGTGGTCTGGCTGGTATGCGTGCACGGCTGGTGGTACCTGATGGGTGTGGAATCGCACCGGCTGTTCGCCGATCCGGTCGGGCATCTGACGTTCCTGCCGGCGTTCCTGTTCGGCTTCGGCTTGGCCCGCTCCCGCCCCGCCATGGCCGCGATCGAGCGGTTGTGGGCGCCGGCCGCGGTAGTCGCGATCGCGGCCTATCTGACGATCCTGTCGATCGAGATGCTGCACTCGCCGGCCAATCCGACCCCGCGCTGGATGTTCCGCCCCTACGGCATAGCGCACGCGCTGGAGCAATGGTGTGCGATCGTCGCGTTGATCGGCCTGGCGGAACGCTGGGGCCGCCGCGACCATCCGCTGCGCGCCACGCTGACGGAGGCGGTGTTCCCCTTCTACCTGATCCACCAGACGATCATTGTCGTCGCGATGGCTGCGCTGCTTCCCGCCAACCTGCCGGGCTGGGCGGAGTTCACGGTCCTGCTCGTCGCCACGGTCGCCGGTTGCGCGCTGTTCTATCTGTGCGGCCGCGCGATCCCGTGGCTGCGGCCGCTGATCGGTCTGCGCCCCGCTCCCCCGTCGCGGCCGCGCGAGCCGCAGCCGGCCATTATCTAAGAGGATTCGTCATGGCTCAGGACTGGACGCTGCTGGTGCATGGCGGCTCCGGCATCATCACCCGCGACACGCTCGCGCCGGATGGGGAACAGCGGGCCCGCGCGGCATTGCACCGCGCGCTCGATGCAGGTGCCGCGATCCTCGATTCGGGCGGGTCGTCGCTGGACGCGGTGGAGGCGGCGGTCCGCGTTCTGGAAGAGGACTCGCATTTCAACGCAGGCCGGGGCGCGGCGCTGGGTCTCGACGGCGTCGCGACGCTCGACGCGGCGATCATGACCGGCGACACGCGCGCGGCGGGCGCAGTCGCCGGGGTCACCTGCACCCGCGCGCCCGTGTCGCTCGCCCGCGCGGTAATGGACGACAGCCCCCATGTCCTGCTCGCCGGAAGGGGCGCGGACGAGTTCGCCGCCGAACGGGGGCTCGAACAGGTCGCGCCCGACTGGTTCGTGATCCCGGAGCGCGCCGCCCAGCTGGAAGCGATGAAGGCCGCGCCCGGCGGCGTGTTCGACACCGACATGAAATACGGCACGGTCGGCGCGGTGGCACGCGACCGGACCGGGCACCTCGCCGCCGCGACCTCCACCGGCGGCGTCACGGGAAAGCGTTGGGGCCGCGTCGGCGACTCGCCGATCGTCGGCGCGGGCACCTGGGCCGACGATCGCGCCTGCGCCGTGTCGGCGACGGGTACCGGTGAGCAATTCCTGCGGGTCGGCGTCGGGCATGAGATAGCGGCCCGCATCCGCCTGTCCGGCGAAGCGCTCGATGCGGCGGTTCGCGACGTGCTGGCGGAGGTTCGGGCGCTGGGCGGCACCGGCGGCGTCATCGCGGTGGATGCGGACGGAGGCGCCGTCTGGCACTTCACCACGCCCGGCATGTACCGCGCCCGCGCGAACGGCGACGGCACACGCCAGGTGGCGATCTTCGGCGCGGAATGATGCCCTTGTGCAGGCGCGCGAGGGGAGTAAGGGCGCGCGCATGACCCGCCTGCTCCTTCGCCTCTCCCTGATGGCCGCTCCCCTCGCCTTTGCCGCGCCGGCCTCGGCTTATTGGGAATATGGGCATCAGACGGTGGCACGGATCGCATACGCCAATGTCAGGCCCGCGACGCGCGCGCGGATCGATCGCATCCTCGCCACCGCGCCGCTGCTCGACACGCCGACCTGCCCCGCCAATACGATCGAGGGCGCCTCCACCTGGGCGGACTGCGTCAAGCCGCTCAAGAACGCGGAGGGAAAGTCGCGCTTCGGCTACGCCTATAACTGGCACTTCCAGGACGTGAACATCTGCCGCCCCTTCGAGCTGGTATCGGCGTGCAAGGACGGCAACTGCGTATCCGCCCAGATCGAAAAGGACGTCGCCGCGCTGCGCGACCGTCGTACCAGCGCGAAGGATCGGGTGCAGGCGCTGGTGTTCCTGATCCACTTCGTCGGCGACCTGCACCAGCCGCTCCACGCGGGCGAGCATGACGACAAGGGCGGCAACGACGTCGCTGCGTCCTATGGCGGCTATTCGCCCGCGCGCTTTAATCTCCATTCCATCTGGGACGGCACGCTCGCGGAACGCGCGATCACCACCGGCCCGTCGCTGGTGCGCCGTTACTCACCGGCCGAAAAGGCACGCATCGCCGCCGGCACCGTCACCGACTGGAGCCGCGAATCCTATCAGGTCGCGCGTACCGTCGTGTACCCCAGCGCCTTCGGCCACGATCCGTGTGACGGGCAGCCGGCCCCTGCAAAGGCGGTGCTCGACAACGTCACGATCGAGCGGCTGGTGCCCGTCGCCCGGCTTGAGGTGGAACGCGGCGGCCTGCGCCTCGCCAAGCTGCTCGACCGCGCGCTCGGTTAATCGCCGCCCCAGCGCCACCGCCATCCACCGCGCGTGTGGCGGGCGGACAGGACGATCAACCCCGCCGTCAGGACCGCGGTCAGGCTGTAGAACAGCACGGGATGCGATTTCGCGAGCGTGTTGACCAACACTATCATCACCGCGCTGTACACGCCGATCAGGACCCATCCCTGCCACGCGATCGGCAGGCCCGCGCCATATCCGAACGCCTTGGGCGCGAACCACGCCCCGTCGTCGGACCCGTTTGCTTCGTCGCGCCTGTTCGCGTCAGGCCCGTCCTCACGCTTGCGCATCGTCGGTCTCCTCCTTCGGCGGCCGGCCCCGTCGCGCCCGCTCGGGCGGCTCCAGTTTCACGCCACGCCGCGACAGCGCCTCCCGCAACAGGCATTCGACCTGGGCGTTGACGCTGCGCAGGTCGCACGCCGCCGCCCGCTCGATCGCCGCGTACAGCGCGGGATCGATGCGGAGCGGAAAGGCCTTTTTCGGGGGAACCGTCACGCCACGCCTTACTGGTACAACGTACCCGCATTGACGACCGGCTGGGTTTCCCGCTCCCCGCACAGCACGACCATCAGGTTGGACACCATCGCCGCGCGCCGTTCGTCGTCCAGCTCGACCACGTTCTTCGCCGACAGCTGCGCCAGCGCCAGCTCGACCATGCCGACCGCGCCCTCGACCAGCGTGGTGCGCGCCGCCACCACCGCCGCCGCCTGCTGCCGGCGCAGCATCGCGCCGGCGATCTCGGGCGCATAAGCCAGGTGGGTGAAGCCGCACTCGTCCACCGTGATTCCTGCGACCACCAGCCGCGCGATCAGTTCGGTGCGCAGTTCCGCCCCGACCTGGTCGTGCGCGCCGCGCAGCGTCACCTCCAGATGCTCGAAATCGTCATATGGATAGCGCGAGCCGATCGTCCGCACCGCCGCCTCGATCTGCACCAGCACGAACGCGCGGTAATCGTCGACGTCGAACAGCGCCTGGGCGGTGTCGGTCACGCGCCACACCACCTGTGCCGCCATCTCGATCGGGTTGCCGCGCAAGTCGTTGACCTTGATCCGTTCGGAAATGATGTTGTTCGCGCGGGTGGAGATGCGCCGCCGTCCCATCCAGGGCAGCACCCAGCGCAGGCCGGATACGCGGTCCGTGCCCTTGTAGCTGCCGAACAGGGTGATCGCCGTCGCCTGATTGGGCTGCTGCATGTAGAACCCGCAGGCGATGAACACGAACGCGGCGACCGCCACCACGATCAGCAGACCGGCGCCGACCCGCGTTGAATCGATCAGTCCGCCACCGACGAGCCCCAGCACCACCAACGCGGCCAGCGCCAGCAGCATCACGTATCCGCTGGCCGTCGCCGCCCGCCGCTCCTCCGACCGACTGAGACCCTGTTCCCGCCCCTGCTGCACCATCACGCCCTCCGTTAATATGATATCACTTTTACATCATGGACTGACGAACTGCAAGAGGGGCTCGCGACAGCCATCGGCCGACCTCGCACGCTGACGACCGGCACCCACCAACCGGCTTGCGCATCGGCGCCTGTGCCGTGCAAGGCTGCCTGCGCGCGACGGGGCATGGCCCCACGAAGAAGATGCGGTTCCCATGAAGCTTTGCCGCTTTGGCCCGAAAGGTGCCGAGAAACCGGGCCTGATCGACACCGATGGCCGGATCCGCGACCTGTCCGCCCATGTCGCCGACATCGACGGCCCGGTCCTCGCCCGCGAGACGCTGGCCGCGCTGGCCCGGATCGATCCCGTCTCTCTGCCGCTGGTGGACGGCGATCCCCGCTATGGACCGTGTGTTGCCGGATCGCGCCAGTTCGTCGCCGTGGGCCTCAACTATGCCGACCACGCCGCCGAATCGAACCTGCCCATCCCGCAGGAGCCGGTGGTCTTCAACAAATGGGTCAGCTGCATCGGCGGCCCGAACGATCCGATCATCCTGCCGCGCGACTCGGTCAAGACCGACTGGGAGGTGGAGCTAGGCGTGGTGATCGGCACCCGCGCTTCCTGCGTGGGCGCGGCGGACGCGCTCGACCATGTCGCTGGCTATTGCGTGGTCAACGATGTGTCCGAAAGCCATTGGCAGCTCGAACGCGGCGCGACCTGGGACAAGGGAAAAGGGTTTCCCTCCTTTGGGCCCGTCGGTCCGTGGCTCGTCACCGCCGACGAAGTGGGCGACCCGCAGGCGTTGGCGCTGTGGCTGGACGTCAACGGCACCCGGATGCAGGACGGCAACACCCGCACCATGATCTTCGCCGTGGCGGAGATCGTCGCCTATCTGTCGAACATCATGACACTGGAACCCGGCGACATCATCACTACCGGCACGCCGCCCGGCGTCGGCATGGGTCAGAAGCCGCAACCGCGCTACCTGAAGGCGAGCGACATCGTTACGCTGGGCATCACGGGATTGGGCGAACAGCGACAGGAATGCGTCGCCTGGCAGGCGCCCAACTGATCGCCCTTCTCTGCCGGAGTCTCAGACCTCTCCGGCCGAGAACCCCAGCCTGTCCAGCAACGCCGTGCGCGCCACGCGGCACTGGCGCCACAGGTCGGGGTCGCCGAGGTCGTCGGGGTGGATCGCCTCCGGCCAGTGGCGCGCGACCACCGCCTCGACGTCGTCGCAGACACGCTCGTCCAACAGGAAGCGCGGATCGATCGCCGCGGCCGCCGCCTCGTCCACCGCCACGCGCAACCGCAAACAGGCCGGGCCGCCGCCGTTGCGCATCGATTCGCGCACCTCCACCACCTCCAGCCGATCGATCGGGCCCGGCCCGGCGACCACCTCCTCCAGCCAGCGCCATACCTCCGGCGCGTCGCGTGTCTCGGCGGGCAGCACCAGCGTCATCTCTCCGGACGGCAGCGTGATCAGTTGGGAGTTGAACAGATAGGTCCGCACCGCCTGTTCCAACCCGATCCGGTTTGCGGGCGCCTCGACCACGATCAACCCCGGCATCGCGGCATGCAGCGCGTCCAGCACCGCCCCGCGATCCTCGAACGCCTGTTCGTGCGCGAACAGCACGTGCTCGTTCGCCACCGCGACCACATCGTTGTGGAACGCGCCTGCCGCGATCGCGGCCTCGCTCTGCCGGGCAAGCAGCACGCGCGTCGGGTCCAGCCCATGCCGCCGCGCCACCGCCGCGCTCGCGGCCCGGCTCTGGCGCGCGGGAAAGCCGCCCTCGTGCCGCTCGCCATACACGAACACCTCCACACCCGCCGCGTCATGGCGCGGGCACAGGCGCATGAAATTGGCCGCGCCCTCATCGCCCAGCCCGGCCGGTACCGCGTCATGCACCGCAAAGAACCGCTCGTTCCGAAAGGCCAGCCGTAGCTGGCGCGCCGTCTCCTGTGCCTCGATGCCGCGATGAAGCATGGTGGACAGGTTGGCGACGGACAGGTGGCAACGCCCATCGGCGGTGTCGGGCCCCGGCGACACCGTGCCCGCATTGGCCGTCCACATCGCGGATGCGGAAAAGGCGTTGCGCAGCAGGGCCGGTTCCTCCCGCCACGCCGCCGCGAACACCGCCTCGTCATCGCCGTCGAAGCCCAGCGCGCGCAGCCATGGCGCGTGCGGACGGTCGTGGGGCAACAACAGGCCCTGGCGCAGACCCAGCGCCATCATGCGCCGCATCTTGGCCAGCCCTTGCAGGGCGGCGGCGCGGGGCGCGGCAACCGCGCCGGCATTGGTGGCGGATGCGACGTTGCCGAACGACAGCCCGGCATAATTGTGGCTGGGTCCGATTAGCCCGTCGAAATTGATCTCCACCATCGTCCCGCGCGCGCCCATCTGACCGGTCCATCTCCCCACCGCCGGCGGCTCCATCGCGCCGCCGTCGATCGGGTCAGGAGATACGCGCAATCGGGGCGGGCGCAAGGATCGACGCCCCCCCGATGCTCGTCCGACGATGCGGCCACCGACCCCCGCTCAAACACTGCGGGGGGTCGGGCGTTGAGCGGGAACGATCCGGCTCCGACGCCCGGCCTTCCCATCAATATTTGAACCGCGCACCCAGGTAGAAGATGCGGCCGTTGTCGTAAAAGGCCCGGAAGCGATCCGTGGTGCCGGAATACAGCCGGATCTTCTCGTTCGTCAGGTTCACGGCATCCGCGGTCAGCGTGACGTTGTCGGTCAGCTTCAGGTTGATCGACGCGTCCAGCGACTCCGTCGCCCGCTGGTTCAACGCCACTGCGCGATCGATGTTGATGAAGAATTTCGAGCGATAGGTGTAGGCGACGCGCGCCGACAGCCAGTCATTCTCGAAATAGCCGACCAGGTTGGCGGCGTGCTTGGAACTGCCGGGCACCTGCGTCCCGTCATCCGCCTGGGCGTCGGCATAGGTGTAGTTGGCCTGCACGCCGAAACCGGCGAACAGCGGCCGTTGCAGCTGCACCTCCACGCCCTTGATCGTGCCGCCGGCGCCGTTCGACCGGCGATTGATGTCGAACGCGCAGTTGTACAGGTTGTCGCCGCCGGGGATCACGGTGCAGCGCGACAGAGTCGGCGTGGTGGTCTGCACCGGAAACACCTCCCGATCGGTGGTGTTCACGATGAACGACTTCAGCTGCTTGTAGAATCCGGCGACCGCCACGATCGTCTCGCGATCCGGATACCATTCCAGCGACATGTCGAGCTGATTGGCGCGGAACGGGTTCACATAGGGGTCGCCGCCATCGCCGGTCAGCGCACCGGGGTTCAGGCTGACCCGCGGCACGATGTCGGTGTAATCGGGCCGCGTCACGGTGCGGCCCGCGCCGAAGCGGAACGTGACCTGGTCGGTCAGCGGAATGCGCAGGTTGAACGACGGCAGGATGTCCGTGTACGCCCGCTCCACCGTGATCGGCGTGTAGCTGCCGAACGCGTTGTCGATCGAACCGGCGCCGCCCGTGCCGACCTGGTTGCCGGTCGAACGCTGTTCGGTGCGGATCACGCGCACCCCGACATTGCCGCTATACTGCTCGTCCGTGCCGCCCAGCTTCAGCATGGCATAGCCGCCATACGTCCGCTCCTTGATGGCGTAATTCTCCGGCGGGTTGATGATCCGCGCGCGCGCCGCCGCCGGCAGGGCGTTCAGGATGTCCTTCAGCTTGCCCTGGTCGATCTGGAAATAGCTGGTCAGCGTGCCGGGCAGCGCCGATCCGTCCAGGTAATCGTCCGGCGTCAGGCCGCCCGCGAAATCCGCCGACGTACACGCCCGGCCACCGCACCCGCTGGATGACAGCGGCACGAAGAAATTGCCGTAGGTGGTGCCGAAAAAGCCGGTTCGGCGGTTATGATCGGTGAACTTGCCCCCGACCCTCAAGCCGCTGATCGCGCCGAAGTGCAGGTCCTGATCCAGATCGACATAGGCATAGGTCTCGTTGTCGGAATTGGTGATCCGGTTCAGCGAGGCGAAGTCGAATGCCAGCGATGCGGGGTTGGTCGGGTCGATCCCGCCGCCATAGCGGACCTGCGGCACCCGGCCGGTGATGTCGAACGTGAAGCTGCCCGGCGCGCCACCCTCGTAAAAGGGCTGGGACGACGTGTTGCCGACCGCCTTCGTGTAACCGCCCTTCAGGTGCAGTTTCGTGCCCTCGGCGGGGCTCCACAACACGTCCGCATCGCCGGACCACACCTGCGCATAGGCTTCGCGGGCGATGGCGTCGAAGACCACCGCACGACCACCGGGCACGGACGTCACGGTGCCCGATGTCACCGTGCCGTTGGCGTTCACCGCCGCATTGGTCAGCGTGCCGCCATTGCCCAGCGCGTTCGACGTCCAGGCCATGAAGTTCTGGTTGAAATTGTCCGCGTTAAACCGGGAGTAGAGCCCGGTCAGGTTGACCTCCAGCGATTCCGACGGCCGGAACTGGACGCCGATATTGCCGCCGAAGCGCTCGCGATCCTGCTTGAACAATGCGGAGCCGATCAGGTTGGGCACCTGCACCGCCTGGCCGTTCACCACCCCATCCACATAGCCCAGCACCTCCGCACCGTCGCGGCGCAGGCGGCGTTTCTGGTACACGCCGCCGACCAGGATGCCGAACGTCTCCGCGTCGTTCTTCCAACTGACCAGCGCGGATGCCTGCGGGTCGAACTTGTCCGACTTTTCCGAATACACCGCCTGCGCCGACCCCGACACCGTCCAGCGGGCAAGGTCGAGCGGGTTGCGCGTATGGACGTTGATCGTGGCACCGATGCCGCCCTCCTCCACGTCCGCCTGGGGCGACTTGTACACGTCGAGCTGGCCGACGATCTCCGCCGGCAGCGTCAGGTAGTTGAATGAGCGCGTGGCGGCGAGCTGATCCTCGATGAACCAGTCGGCGGTGGCGACATTGTGCCCGTTCAGCAGGGTCTTGGTCAGGTTGACGTTGGTGCCGCGCACCGACACGCGCTCACCCTCGCCGAACGTGCGGTTGATGACCACGCCTGGCACCCGCTGCAACGCCTCGGCGACGTTCTTGTCCGGAAACTTGCCGATGTCCTCGGCCGACAGCACGTCCGCGATCACCGTGGACTGGCGCTTGGCGTCGATCGACTTGCGGATCGATGCGCGGATGCCTGTGACCACGATGTCGCCCGGCTCTCCCGTCGAGGCCGCCGCCGTGTCGGTCTGTCCTGCGCCTGCCTGTGGCTGGCCGCTCTGGGGGGTGTCGGTGGGGACCTGGTCGGCTGGAACGGTCTGCGCGGCGGCCGGCGCGGCGAGCGATGCCAGCGCAAGAACGGCGACGGAGGCGGAATACAGGCGGATCTTGGTCATGTCGCATCTCCCCAAAGTTGCCACAGCCCACCCGGTTCTTACCGCTATGACCAATGGCAGAACATTCACATACCAATTGCCTGTAACATCCGTGTAACGAAGCGTGACAGTCAAGGCTACAATGAGCGTTCACATCGCCGCCGCGTGAAAACATCGCCCGCTGTGACTTGCGGGAGACAGTTGGCACTTTATTGGTCTGCACAGTCGAAGTGACGGACCTCTCCGTAAAACGCTCAGGCACCCCGAAAGCGCCGCCGGCCATCGAAGGTCGTGCAGGACACGCCGCGCGACTTCCGCGCCTTTCGCGCAGGCGAACGATCCAGGCGACGACGTGTCGGCACATGTGTAGGACATCCGCCGAACAGCCGACCCTGCCGCCTTCGTCTCTCAGGAGTAGCCCGATGCCAAAGGCGCCGCCCGCCATCACCACCCGATCGATGGCGCTCGCGGCCTTTTCGACGGTGGTCGAATGGTACGACTTCACCGTCTACCTGTACCTCGCCACCGTACTCGCCCGGGTCTTCTATGGCGGGGGCGGCACGTCGCTGGCGGCGACGCTTGGCGGGTTCGCCATCGCCTATCTGATGCGGCCCCTGGGCGCGGTCGTGTTCGGCCATGTCGGCGATCGCTACGGCCGCCGCCGAACGCTGCTCCTGTCGATGGCGCTGATGACCGGCGCGATGCTCGCCACCGCGATGCTCCCCACCCATGCCGCCATCGGCCCGGCGGCGGGCTGGCTGCTGCTGGCGCTGCGTTGCGTCATGGCCTTTGCGGTGGGTGGGGAATATACCGGCGTCGTCGCCTATCTGCTGGAGGGGGCGCGGCCGAATCAGCGCGGACTGGTCACCGCCACCGCCGCCGCCGCCAGCGAGGTCGGCGGGCTGGCCGCGGTCGGCATATCGGCGCTGACCGTCGGTGCGATGAGCACGGCCGCGCTGGATGGCTGGGGCTGGCGCATCCCGTTCCTGGTCGGCGCTGCGCTGGCGGCCGTGGTGTGGATCGCCCGCTCTGCCATGGACGAGTCGCCGGATTGGGAACGCGCGAGGGCGGAGGGAACCGTGCCGGACAATCCGCTACGCACGGCGCTGACCCATCACCGCGCCGGCATTGCCCGCGGCTTCGCCATCTCCGCGCTCGGATCGATCACTTATTATGTCGGCATCACCTATGTTCCGGCCTTCCTGACCACGGTCGGCCGATTGGCGGAGACACGGGCGCTGTGGCTGTCGACCGTCGCCGCGGTGGTGGTGATCGCGGTGACGCCGCTGGTCGGCGCGCTGTCGGATCGTTGGGGGCGGCGGCCGGTGCTGGTCGCGCTCGCGCTGCTCGCCGCCGTGCTGCCGCTCACCCTGTTCGGCTGGATGGCAGGCGGATCGGCGGCGGAGGTGACCGCAGGCGCGCTGCTGCTGGCGGCATTGGCCGGCGGGGTCAGCGCGGTAGGGGCCGTCGCGACGGCCGAACAGTTTCCCGGCGAAGGGCGCCTGAGCGGCCTGGCATTCGGAGCGACCACCGCGACCGCCATCTTCGGCGGCCTGACACCGCTCGGCGCGCATCTGTTGACGGAGCGGACCGGCTGGGCACCGGCACCCGGCGCGATGATCGCCGTCGTCGCACTGGTCGTGCTGCCGGTGCTGATCCGCCTGCCGCGTCCGAAGACCGACGGTTGAGGCGGCGCGCGGCCTGAGAGTCATCGCGCACGCCCACTGGCGGCAAGGCGTTGTCTGCCCGATGTACCACGTTCAGGCGACCGCGATCCCAGCGCTCAACGAGAACAGGTCGATCGCCCCCGCCGCCGATGAAGGCCGCCGGCCAGCGGGCCGATAGGAGTCACCTCGCGGTCGCCCACCTCACGGCGACGGACAGCGACACTGCGCTGCCCGTCACGACCGGATCGGCGTCAGGCCACCTCCGCGTCCAGCCCGTACGCGGTATGCAGCACGCGCACCGCCAGTTCCGTCTCGTCCTCGTGGATCAACACCGACACCTTGATCTCGCTGGTGGAGATGGCGAGGATGTTGATGCCCCGCTGCCCCAGCGTGGTGAACATCTGGCTCGCCACGCCCGCATGGCTGCGCATGCCGACCCCCACCACGCTGATCTTCGCCACGCGGGTGTCGTGGATCAGGTCGCCGAAGCCGATCGCCTCGCGCGCCTGATTCAGCGCCTCCAGCGACCGGGGCAGGTCGGCCGCCGGCACGGTGAAGGTCACGTCCGTCGCGCTCGCGGAACCGCCGCCGTTGCTCTGGTGCGCGATGTTCTGGATGATCATGTCGACGTTGATGTTGGCGGCGGCCAGCGGCTCGAAGATCGCGGCCACCGCACCCGGCTTGTCCGGCACCGCTGTCAGCGTGATCTTGGCCTCGTTCTTGTCGTGCGCGATGCCGGTGATGAGCTGCCGTTCCACCTCGTCGATCTCCTCTTCCCCCACGATCATCGTGCCGGGCAATGTGTCCGCCATGGGTGCCCCCTCCACGTCGGCGCCGCCCGTGAAGGACGACAGCACCTGGACGCGGACCTGTTCCTTCATCGCCAGCCCGACCGACCGGGTCTGGAGCACCTTGGCCCCGACCGAGGCGAGCTCCAGCATCTCCTCGTACGTGACCTTTTTCAGCTTGCGCGCGCGCGGCACGATGCGCGGATCGGTGGTGTAGACGCCGTCGACATCGGTGTAGATGTCGCACCGGTCCGCCTTCACCGCCGCCGCCACCGCCACCGCCGACGTGTCCGATCCGCCGCGGCCCAGCGTGGTGATGCGGTTGCCCTCCGCCACGCCTTGGAAGCCGGGGATCACCGCCACCTCGCCCGACATCAGCCCGGCGAGCAGCGCGTCCGTCTCGATCGTGCCGATCCGCGCCTTGGCGAACGCCTCGTCGGTATGGACCGGCAATTGCCAGCCCAGCCACGACCGTGCCGGCACGCCGATCGCCTGCAATGCGATGGCCAGCAACCCGCTGGTGATCTGTTCGCCCGCCGACACCACCACGTCATATTCGCGCGGATCGTACAGCGCCGACGCCTCGCGGCAGAACCCGACCAGCCGGTCGGTTTCGCCAGCCATGGCGGACACCACCACGGCGACCTCGTTCCCGGCGTCCACCTCGCGTTTGACGCGCGCCGCGACCGTCCGGATCCGTTCGATCCCCGCCATGGAGGTTCCGCCGAACTTCATCACGATCCGCGCCATGGCGTGTCAGGGTCCTCCTTGGGAAAGAGCGGCGGCCCTGATAGGAACCGGGCATGACCATGGCAAGCACCGCGCCCGTTCCTTCCGAAACCTCTGCCGGCACGACGATCGACCCGCGAGAGGCCGCGCATTTCGGCCGCATGGCGGCGGACTGGTGGGATCCGAAGGGGTCGTCGGCGATGCTGCACCGGCTGAACCCGCCGCGCCTGTCGTACATCCGCGCCGCCGTCGACGCGCATTGGAACACCGACACGTCCGGTTTCAGGCCGCTGGCGGGGCGTACGGCACTCGACCTGGGCTGCGGCGCCGGTTTGCTGTGCGAGCCGCTTGCGCGGCTGGGCGCGGACGTCACCGGCATCGACGCCGCACCGGAGAATATCGTGGCGGCACAGGCCCATGCGACCCTGTCCGGCCTGCCGATCACCTATGGCGCGGGCAGCATCGCCGCGATCGGGGAGCAGCGCTTCGACCTGGTCACCAGCCTGGAGGTGATCGAGCATGTCGACGATCCGGCCGCCTTCGTCCGTGGTCTGGCGGGGGCGCTGGCCGATGATGGGCTGATGATCCTGTCGACGCCCAACCGCACGCCCCTGTCGCGGCTGGCGATGATCACGCTGGCGGAGGGGACCGGCCGCATCCCGCGCGGCACGCACGACTGGCACCGCTTCCTCACACCGGACGACCTCACCGGCTTGTTGGTGGAGGCCGGCCTGGCGGTGCGCGACATACGCGGCCTGTCGTTCAGCCCGACGCGCGGGTTCGAACTCAGCGAATCCACCGCGCTCGATTATCTGGTGACCGCCGTCCGCGCTTAAGCGCGCAGACGGCAAACCCGGACACGTTCAAAACGTCGCCGGGTCGGGTCCCATCCGCTCGCCCCGGTCCAGCGCATCGATCGCCGCCACGTCCTCCGGGCTCAGCGACAGGTCGGCGGCGGCGACATTGTCCGCCAGATGGTCCGCGCTCGACGCCTTGGGGATCACCGACAGGCCGTGCGCCAGATGCCAGGCGATCACCACGCGCGCCGCGGAGCATCCATGCGCCGCCGCGATCCGTGCGATCGTGTCGTCCTGCAACACGTCCTTGCCTTGGCCGATCGGGCTCCAGCTCTGCGTCACGATGCCGTGCGCCTCGTGGAACGCCCGCGCCTCGTGCTGCTGGAAAAAGGGATGCAGCTCGATCTGGTTCACCGCCGGGGTCACGCCGGTCGCCCCGATGATCCGCTCCAGATGGTCGAGGAGGAAATTGGATACACCGATCGAGCGTGCCTTGCCTGCGTCGCGCAACCGGATCAGCGCCTCCCACGCCTCGACATAGCGGTCGTCGCCCGGCACCGGCCAGTGGATCAGATACAGGTCGACCGCATCGACACCCAACAGGGCCAGGCTTTCGTCCAGCGCGGCCGCCGTATCGCCGTGCCGGTCGTTCCACAGCTTGGTCGTCAAGAACGCCTCGCTGCTTTTCAGCCCGTCGCCGACACCGCGCTCGTTGCCATAGATCGCGGCGGTGTCGACCAGGCGGAAACCATGGTCCAGCCCGTCGCGGACGATCGCCGCCACCTGGCTGTCGTTGATCTGGTACGTGCCCATGCCCAGCCGGGGCATGGAGCGACCATCGTTCAGTGTGAAATCCTGCATCCACAGCCAACCGTCCACCCGCGACGGCGGTTCCACGAGCGGGGCCGCCGTTGACCACTCGGTCCGCTTCGGCCAAGCCCCGCGCCCATGTTCGAAACCATCCTCGGCGCACTCGCCAATTTCGTGATCGCGGTGATCTCCGCCGGCGGGTATCTGGGCATCATGCTGCTGATGGCGATCGAAAGCGCCTGCGTGCCGCTGCCCTCCGAACTCATCATGCCGTTCGCGGGCTATCTGGTGTCGACCGGTCGTTTCGAGCTGTTCCTTGCTGCCACCGCGGGCGCACTGGGCTGCAATCTCGGCTCGATCGTCGCCTATGAGGTGGGCAAGCGCGGTGGCCGGCCGGTGGTGGAACGCTGGGGCAGGTATCTCCTGATCGGCGCGGACGAACTTGACATGGCCGACCGCTTCTTCGAGCGATGGGGCAAATGGGCGGTGCTGATCGGGCGACTGCTGCCGGTGATCCGCACGTTCATCGCCTTTCCCGCCGGCATGGCGCGGATGCGGCTGGTGCCGTTCCACATCTACACCTTTATCGGATCGTGGCCGTTCTGCTTCTTCCTCGCCTGGGTCGGCATGACGCTCGGCGACAAGTGGCACACGGATCCGCGTCTGAAGGCCGCGTTCCACCGGTTGGACGCGGTGATCGGCGTGCTGCTGGTCGCGGCGGTCGCCTTCTACGTGTGGCACCGGATCCGCGGCATCCGCAAGAACCGCGCCTGACCGCGCGCACGGTCCGGTTCATCAGTAGCCCTTGACGATCCGATCCGTGTCCGTCTGATCCGCCGCACGCGCCTTGTTCGCGGCGCGATTGGCGCGCACTGCTTGGTTGAAACAGCCAGTCTGCCCGCTCTGCCCCACCACCGAACAGCTGCCGGTCGCATTGGCGCCCACGCCCTCCGTGGTCGCCCCCTGCGCCCGGACCGCCCAGCTTTCGTTCTGCGGCGTGATCTGGAACTCGCGCAGCTCCTTGGGCACGCGGAACTGTTCGTTGGCGGACCGGCGGGTGCACACCACCACCTCGTTGCCGTCATTGTCGGTGGGGCAGCGTTCGTTGCCGTACAGCACCAGCACGCCGTTGACCGGCGCATTGCGCGACACGGACGCCGGGCCGGAGGGTGCCGTTCGCGGCTTGGCCGCACCGGGCAGCGCCGCCTGTTGTGCCAGGGCGGGCGCCGCGGTCGCTCCCGCCAGGGCAAGGATCATCAAAGCGCTACGCATCACTCTCTCCCGCGTCAGATTCTCGTGGCGGCGGCGATCGCCACCTTGCACCCCAGCCGGATCACCGCGCTCATGACCGGATAGCCGAACGCGTTCTCCGCCCCGGCGGCCAACGCATGGTCGCGATGCTCCAGTTCCTCGGCCTGGAACTCGGCAATCGCACCCGACAATTCGGGGTCGCTGTCGCCCAGCGCATCCAGCTGCTGGGCGTAATGCTTGTCGATCTCCGTCTCCACCGCGGCGGTACAGGCCATCGCCGCCTCCGGCCCGATCGCCGCCGTCACCGCGCCCAGCGCAAAGCCCGCAACGCTCCAAAAGGGCTGCAACAGCGTCGGGCGCACGCGCCGCTCCGCCAGCATGCGGTCGAAAAAGGCGCGGTGCCGCTCTTCCTGCGACGCCATGTGGTGGATGGCGCGCGCCGCCGGGTGACGATCGCCCAGGATGGCGAGCTGACCCTGATAGATCCTCGTGGCGCCGAATTCGCCCGCCTGGTCGACGCGGATCATCGCGTCCGTGCTTTCGGCTCGATCGCCCGGCAAACGGCTCATCGCGCTTTAACTCCCAACCAGGCGACCAGTGCCGCGCCAAGCAGCGAGACGATCGCGTTGAACCCCGCCAGCGACACACCGCCCAGCGTCCATTGCGCCGCGTCACAGCGGACCATGGGCGCGTGCATGATCGCGTCCAACCGTTCCGCGGCGGTCATTCCCGTCATGCTGACGGTGGAGGTGCAGCCGGTGAACCCCTGCCACCAGTGATACTCCACCCCCGCATGCAGCGCGCCGATCACGCCGGACGCGGCGATCAGCAGCGCCGCGAGCAGCACCAGCGCCCGGGCCGGCCTGGGCGGCGCAAAAAAGGCGAGCAGCGCCACTGCCACCGCGGCGTAATGCGGCCAACGCTGCCAATGGCACATCTCGCACGGGTAGAGCCCGCCGATCAGCTGGAACCCCCAAGCCCCCGCCAGCAGAGCCGCCGGCAACAGCAGGGCCAGCCACCGCGCCCGGGACAGCCGCGTCGTCATGCCGCCCGCGATCACTTCGTCGCCGGTCCGCTTGCCGGCACCACCTTCGGCCTGGTCGCGGCGGCGACCTGCTGCGGGCCACCCAACCGCGCCACGGTCTTCAGCGCGTAGTAGAGCTGGAAATCGTCGATCCCCTGCTTCTTCAGCGCGTCCGGCGTGGCGGAGAAACGCGGATCGTCCTTGGTATCTTCTTCCAGTACCGCATTGTCGGCCTTGATCTCGTTGATCAGGTGCCGGCGCAGGTCCGCCTCCCGGAACACGGGCCGCGTCTTGTAATCCGGGTCGCTGATCTGCGGGACGCGGATGTCGGGTTCGATTCCGCCCTCCTGCACGCTGCGCCCCGATGGGGTGTAATAGCGCGCCGTGGTCAGGCGCAGCGCCGTGTCGGGACCCAGCGGCAGCACCGTCTGCACCGATCCCTTGCCGAACGTCTTGTCACCCATAACCAGCGCGCGGTGATGGTCCTGCAACGCGCCGGCCACGATCTCCGACGCCGACGCGGTGCCGACATTGGTCAGCACCACCACCGGCAGGCCGTGCGCATCGTCGCCGGGCTTGGCGTAATAGCGTTCGATGTCCGTCTTCTCGCGGCCGCGCTGGGACACGATCTCACCATGGTCCAGAAACGCGTCCGACACCGCGATCGCCTGGGTCAGCAACCCGCCGCCATTGTCGCGCAGGTCGACCACATAGCCCAGCGGCCGATGCCCCAGCGACTTGTCGATCGCCATGATCGCGGCGCGCGTGTCGGCGCCCGTGTTCTCGGAGAACGTGTTGATGTTGATGTAGCCGACCTGGCCGCGCACCTCCCACTTTACCGGGCGCTGCACGATCACCTCGCGCATCATGGTCACGTCCAGCGGCTTGTCGCGCCCCGGCCGGACCAGGGTCAGCGACACCTTGGTGCCCGGCTTGCCGCGCATGCCGTTGATCGCCTCGTCCAGCGATTCGCCGTAGATCAGCTTGCCGTCGATGTGCGTGATGTAATCGCCCGCCTTGACCCCCGCGCGCGCCGCCGGAGTGTCCTCCTGCGGTGCGATGACCTTGATCGCGCCATCCTCCATCGACACGGTCAGCCCCAAGCCGCCGTAATTGCCCTCCGTCATGATCTTGAGGTTGTCGTAATCGGTCGCGTCGACATAACTGGAATGCGGGTCCAGACTGGCCAGCATCCCCTGGATCGCGCCCTTGATCAGCGTCTTGTCATCGACCTTGTCGACATAGTCCGCCTTGACCCGGTTGAACACGTCCAGGAACTCGTCGAACTCGCGGTAGCTGCTGGTGTCGGCGGCCGCCATGGCGCTGGTCGCCAGCGGCACCAGCGCGAGCGCGCCGACGATGGCGATCATGGGCGCGGTCGCGGAAAAGGGGGAACGGGGCATCGCCGGATCCTGAAACTCGAAACTGTGGCCGCTCATGTAGCCCCAACTGCGCCACGATGGTAGCGGCGCGCGCTGAACCGCGCCTGACCGGTCCAGGCCCCGTCTCGGCAAGTACAGCGGACTCGATTGTTAAGCTTTACATGCCATCAGCGAAGTTGACGTCCTTCAACGGCTGATCCGGAACACCATGACCAAGACGCGCACGACCCGGCTTTCCTCAAAGGTGACGCTGCTCATCGTCCTGGCGCTGTGCATGCTGTCGGCGATCACCGCCGGCGCTACCGAATGGGTTCTGCAGACGCATGCCGAACGCAATGCGGCGGAGCGACAGGAGGCGAACATGCGCGTCGCCTGGAACGTGCTGCACCAGTTCGGCCGCGACTTTTCGGTGGACGGCGACCGCTTGCGGATCGGCGACCGGGTGCTGAACGACTTCGCCGCGCCGGTCGACCGGGTGAAGCGGCTGGTCGGCGGCACCGCCACCATCTTCCTGGGCGACCGGCGGGTCTCCACCAATGTCAAGAATCCGGACGGCAGCCGCGCGGTCGGCACCACCCTGACCAGCGACGCGGTGCGCGACACCGTACTGCGCCAGGGTAAGCCCTATCGCGGCCGGGCCGACATTCTCGGCCGGCCGTTCTTCACCGCGTACGACCCTATCCTGGACCCGGCCGGCAAGGTGATCGGAGTCCTGTATGTCGGCATCCCGGCGGAGGATTTCCTGGCCGATATCGGCGCGGTGGAACGTACGCTGCTGCTGGTCGCGCTGGTGGTGACGGTGGCGGCGGCCTGGGCGTGCCTGGTCGTGACCCGGCGCATGTTCCGCCCGCTGGACAGCATGCGCGGCGCGATGGAACAGCTCGCGCGCGGCAATCACGATGTCGCGGTGCCCGGCACCGACCGGCATGACGAGATCGGCACCATGGCTCGCTCCGTGGCCGTGTTCCGGGAGGCGGGGATCGCCAAGGCGCGCGCCGACGCGGAACAGCGCGAGGCGATCGATCGCCTGGCCGCGAAGCTGTCGGCGGTCGCGCGCGGCAAGCTGACCACCCGCATCCGCGACGACTTCCCGCCCAGCTATGCGAAGCTGCGCCAGGACTTCAACGCCGCGCTGGACGAGATCCACGCCACGGTCAGCGTCATCAGCAGCAACAGCGCGGAACTGCACGGCCATACCGGCGAACTCAGCGCCGCCTCCGACGACCTGTGCCAGCGCACGGCTCACCAGTCCGCCAGCCTGGAGGAGACATCGGCCGCGATGGACGCGATCGCCCGCACGGTGCGCCGCACGGCGGACGGCGCCAGCCGGACCAGCGGCCTGATCGGCCACGCCCATCAGGAGGCCGCGCGCGGCGGAGAGGTGGTGCGCGAGGCGGTCGACGCGATGAAGCGCATCGAGGAATCCTCGGGCGAGATCGCGGAGATCATCAGCCTGATCGACGGCATCGCGTTCCAGACCAACCTGCTGGCGCTCAATGCCGGGGTCGAGGCGGCGCGCGCGGGCGATGCGGGCAAGGGGTTCGCCGTTGTCGCGTCGGAGGTCCGCGCGCTGGCGCAACGCTCCGCCGACGCCGCCCGCGACGTGCGCGCACGCATCACCGTCAGCAGCAACCAGGTCGAAACCGGCGTCGGCCTCGTCCACGAAACGGGCGCCGCGCTGGACCGCATCATCGTGCGCATCGACGAGGTGGGCGGCCTTGTCCGCGAAATCGCCGCCTCGGTGGAGGAACAGGCCAACGGGCTTCAGCAGATCAACCAGGCGGTCGCCGAAATGGATAGCGTGACCCAGCAGAACGGCTCCATGGCGGATCAGGTGACCAGCGTCGCCCGCGGCCTGAAGGATCAGGCCGACGCCCTGGGCCGCGAAGTGGCACGGTTCGAGGTTGCCGCCCCACCCACCGCCCGCGCCGTGCCGGCCGATCCCGCCGGCGGCTGGCGAATGGCCGGCTGAGGGTAGGCGGGCGGACCACCCCGACACGCTAGAAAGCGAAGCGACGCGGTTCGACGCTTCCGCCGCGGCCGACGATCGCACCATCCTGGTCGATTTTACCCGCGGGTGGTGGCCGGCCGGCTGAAACCGGGCGGCCGGATTACGCCGACGCGCTCGGCGGCGAGGTGACGTGGCTCGACCTCCCGCCCCTATCCCAGCGGCCGATCCCACCGGGGCTCGGGCCTGACCGGCTGAAACCGGTCAGGCGGACTTGGCCGGCGCGCTCTGCCGTGACGGTTCTACGCTGCCCCCGGCCCGTCCTGGCCGATCCCGGAAGAGACTGGCGCCTGTCCGGCTGAGAGCCGCCAAGCAAATCACTCAACACGCTCGGCAACGAGGTGGCGCGGTTCCACGTTTGCGCGCCCGACCCCGGCGGCCGATCTCGCCGGCAGCTCGCGGCTGACCGGCGGAAACCGGGCAGAACGCCGCGTCAGCCGAGCAGCGCCGTGATGTCCATCGGCCTACCGCGGCGGCGCAATTCCACCGTGACCAGCGGCTCGTCGCCTCGCACTGCCTGGCCGATCGGCGCGCCGGGTGCGACCACCGCGCCGCGTCGGACCCGCACCTCGCCCAGCCCGGTGACCAGCGTAGACCAGCCGTCGCCATGGTCCACGATCACGATGGTCCAGTAATCGCGGAAGCGGGCGGCATAGCGCACCATTCCGCCCGCCGGCGCCACCACCATCGCGCCCGGTGCGACCGCAAAGGTCAGCCCGCGCGACCGGACGCCGTTGCGCGACACCTCGTCCATCCCGGTGACCAGCCGGCCTGACACGGGCAGGCGATACGCCCCCGCCGCTGCGCCCGGCACGACCGCACCGGGCGGCAGCGGCCGCATCACTGGTCCGGGCAACGCGGCCAGGTCGCTCGCCATCGCCGCGGCAGTCCCCTCCTCGTCCAGGCGATCGACCAGATCCCGCGCCCGCTCGCCCAGCGCCAGCGCGCGATCCGATTCGCTCATCGCGCCGCGACCTAGCGCACCCGCCCGCTCACGATGCGCAGCCTCCAGCCGGGCCAGCCGCGTCCGCTCCCCCTCCAGCCGGCCGCGCGCACCGCGAAGGTCGTCCGCCGCCCCCCGCGCCTCCGCCGCCAGCGCGCGTGCGGTGACCAGTTCGCCGCGCAATCCCGCGGTGCGCGCCCGCACCACCGGCAAGGCGCTGCCCAGAACCGCGCGGACGTGCACCATGTCGTCCACCGATCCCGGCTGCGCGATCGTCACCACTGCGGGGCGACGGGCAAGCCCCTGCAAGGCCGCCAGCAATCGTGCCACCGGCGCCTGCGCCCGCCCCAGCCGGGCGCGCTGCCACGCCAGCCGCGCCTCCACGGCGGTCGCCCGTGCCCGTGCCGCCGTGAGTGCCGCCTCCGCCGCGTCGACCCTGCCAGCCAGCGCACGCTCCTCCGCCGCCGCGCGCCGGGCCGCATCGCTCTCCGCCGCCGCTGCTCGGGCTAGGCGATCCGCCCTGGCGGCCGCCGCCTCTGCCGCGCGGCGTGTCGCGGCGACCTGCGCCTGACCTTGTCCTGCCTGCGGTTCGTTGGCGGCTGAGTCCGGAGCGCGTGCCGCCAGCGAGGCAGCCGTCACGGCCAGCGCGGCCACCCCGACCAGCCCCATAACGATCGCCCGCCCTCGCATGGGCTCAACCCTCGCGATGATAAGGGTGGTTGGCGAGGATGCTGGTCGCGCGGAACAGCTGTTCGGCCAGCATGGCGCGCGCCAGCATGTGCGGCCAGGTCGCGCGCCCGAACGACAGCAGCATGTCCGCGCCGGCCCGCGTGGCGTCGTCGAACCCGTCCGCCGCGCCCAGCAGGAACCGCGCCTCGCGTACGCCGTCGTCGCGCCACCGTTCCAGCCGCCGTGCGAACGCGACCGATCCCAGCACTTCGCCGCTTTCGTCCAGCACGACGCGGCGGGTGCCGGGGTCCTGCGCCGGTATGCGGCCGCCTGTATCAGGCAGTTCGGTGATGCGCGTGGGCCAGTTGATCCGCTTCAGATAGCGGTCGACCAGCTCACCCTCGGGCGAGCGGCCGATCCTGCCACGCGCGACGATGTGAAGAAGGATCAGGCCTGTCCCGGCGCAGGCTGCGCGTCGGTGGCTGGCTTAACGTCGGCGGCTGGGGGAGGCGCGTCGCCGAACGCCCACATCCGCTCCAGATTGTAGAAGGATCGCACTTCGGGACGGAACAGGTGGACGATCACGTCGCCCGCGTCGATCAGGACCCAGTCGGCGGTTGGCAACCCCTCGATCCGCACGCTGCGGCCGAACTCGCCCTTGATCTTTTCCGCCAGCTTCGCCGCCATGGACGCGACCTGGCGGGTCGAGCGGCCGGATGCAATGACCATGTGGTCGGCGATGGTCGACTTGCCGGCGAGCGGGATGGACACGGTTTCCACCGCCTGATCGTCATCCAGCGAAGACAGCACCAGATTGTGCAGCGCCTCTACTTCCTGGGGATCGGGGGCACGAAACGATTGCGGTTGGGTCGCCAAGTCAGCTCCTGGGTCAGTGGTCGACGGCCGGGGCGAAATGCCGCTGCCAGTCGGGATCGGCCGCGCGAACGGCCGTCGCGGAGGTCGGGTCGGGGCGAAAGCGCAGCAGCACGAGTGCCGGCAAACTCCACGTCGTCCAACGCATCGCAGTGGCGGCGGGCCGTTGGTAACGCCGCAGCCAGCCCATCGCGGGACCCGCGAGGGCGCTGTGGTTATACGACGGACGCGCCACCACCGCAATCGGCATCGCGCGTGCGATCCCCCGCCAGCCGCGCCACAGGTGGAACTGGGCGAGATTGTCCGCCCCCATCAGCCAGATGAAGCGCCGTTTGGGATACCGTGCCTTCAATCGGCGCAGCGTGTCCAGCGTATAGCGGGTACCCATGCGCGCCTCGATCGCGGTGGCCCGGATCGGCGCGCGCCGGGCCATCGCCCGTGCCGATGCCAACCGCGCGACCAGCGGCGCCATGTCAATCGCCGACGCCTTCAACGGGTTGCCCGGCGACACCATCCACCACGCCTCGTCCAGCCCCAGCGCGCGGATCGCCTCCAGCGTCACGAAGCGGTGGCCGCGATGCGCCGGGTTGAACGATCCGCCGAGCAGCCCCGTGCGCAGGCCGGTGCGGGTTCGCCCTTGGCTCACCATCCCGTCACCCGCGCACCTGCCCGGTGCCGCGCCCGACCCATTTGTACGTGGTCAACCCTTCCAGCGCGACGGGGCCGCGCGCGTGCAGCCGACCGGTCGCGATGCCGATCTCCGCCCCCAGCCCGAACTCGCCGCCATCGGCGAACTGGGTGGACGCGTTCCACAGCACGATGGCCGAATCGACCTCCGCCAGGAACCGCTCGGCAGCTTCGGCGTCGGCGGCGACGATCGCATCGGTATGGTGCGAACCATGGCGTGCGATATGCGCAATCGCCTCGTCCATCCCCGCGACGATCCGCGCCGATGCGATCGCGTCGAGATACTCGGTATCCCAGTCCGCCTCGTCTGCGGCCGGCAGGTTGGGCAGGCGTTCGCGCAGGACCTCTTCCGCGCGGACCTCGCATCCCGTCGCGGCCAACGCCTCGACCAGCGCGGCCGCGTCCGGGAACTCGACGTCGATCAGCAGGGTCTCCATCGCCCCGCAAATGCCGGTGCGGCGCATCTTGGCGTCCAGCACGACCGCGCGGGCCATGTCCGGATCGGCTGACCGGTGGACGAAGACGTGGTTGATGCCGTCCAGATGCGCCAGCACCGGCACCCGCGCCTCTGCCTGCACGCGCGCGACCAGGCTCTTGCCCCCGCGCGGGACGATCAGGTCGATGCCGCCCTGCGCGCCCAGCATCGCCCCGACGGCCGCCCGGTCGGTGGTGCCGACCAGTTGTACCGCATCCTGCGGCAATCCGGCCCGTGCGATCCCCGCCACCATCGCCGCGTGCAGCGCACGGTTGCTGTCCACCGCCTCCGACCCGCCGCGCAGGATCGCCGCATTGCCCGCCATCAGGCACAGCGCAGCGGCGTCGGCGGTCACGTTGGGCCTGCTTTCGTAGATGATGCCGATCACCCCGATCGGCACGCGCACACGCTCCAGCGCCAGCCCATTCGGCCGCACCGCCCGGTCGATCACGGCGCCGACGGGATCGGACAGCTCGGCCACCGCCTCCACACCCGTCGCGATCGCCGCCACCCGGTCGTCATCCAGCCGCAGCCGGTCGATCATCGCCGGCGACAGCCCGTTCGCCCGAGCAGCGTCCACGTCGCGGGCGTTCGCCGCGAGGATGTCCGGCCCCATCCGGCGGATCTCGGCGGCGGCGGCGACAAGCGCACGTGCCTTGTCGGCGCCGGATGCCCGCGCCAGTGCCCTTGTCGCATCGCGCGCGCGGGCCGTCATGCCGTCCATCATCTCCTGCACGCGCGTATCCTCCGTCATCGTGGAACGGCTAGCAGGTGTGCCGGTGCGCTGCTACACCCGTCACCGCTTGGGGGAGCATCGAACATGTCGGCGGATCTGGCGGCGATCGGGGAAGTGGGTGACGGGCTGATGCTGGCCCGCACGGTGGAGCCGTTCGCCGGCGAGGCGGCCGGACATCATGCGCATCGCGTTGATGGTGCCCTGTGCCTCAATTGCGGCACGCGCCTGATCGCGGAGCATTGCCATCGCTGCGGTCAGAACGGGCATGTCCATCGCACCGTCGGCGCGATCGGGCATGAGATCGCGCACGGCGTTTTCCATTTCGAGGGCAAGATGTGGCGCACGCTGCCGATGCTGGCGTGGCGCCCCGGCGACCTGACCCGGCGCTACGTCGCGGGGGAGCGCGCCCGCTTCGTGTCGCCGATGGGCATCTTCCTGTTCTCGGTCTTTCTTCTGTTCGCCGTGGTCGCGAACCTGCCCGGCTGGCACCTCGGCGACACCGCATGGTTGAGCGACGACAATATCGCCGACGCCCGCATCGCGCTCGCCAAGTCGGAAAAGCACGCGGCCGACCGGGTCGGCGAACTCTCGCGCGATCTGGCGCAGCAGCGTGCCGAACGCGAACCCGACACACGCGCGATCGCGAGGCTGACCGAAAAGCTGGAACGGGCACGCACGGAACAGGCGAACATCGCGCGCACCGCGTCGCTGCTGCCGGGTGCGGAGAACGAGACACACGCTGACGCGGACAACTGGATCCAGGCGAAATGGCGCCACGCGCGGGAGAATCCGCAGCTGCTGCTCTACAAGGTCAAGAGTTCGGCCTACAAGTTCAGCTGGGTCCTCATCCCGCTGTCGCTGCCCTTCATCTGGCTGCTGTTCCCATTCCGACGCAGCGTCGGCATGTACGACCATGCGGTCTTCGCGACCTATTCGCTCAGCTTCATGTCGCTGCTGCTCATCACGCTCGCCATATTGGGCGCGTTGGGATTGTCGGGCGGGTGGATCGCATTGGCGGCATTGGTGATCCCGCCGCTGCACATCTACAAGCAGCTGAAGGGCGCGTATCGCCTGTCGCGTGTCGGCGCGCTTTGGCGGACCTGCTGCATGCTGCTGTTCGCCGCCATCACCTGCACGTTGTTCGTGACGATGTTGCTTTATCTGGGCACCGCCGACTGACCAGCGTCAGCGGCCGGTCACGTCAGCGGCAGGGAAAACGCTTGGCAAGGACGCGGGCATAGCCGTCCTTTAGCGGCAGGCGCTTGTCACGCGCCGGCAGCGCCGCCAGCCCGTCCAGCATGTCGGTGATCCCGATTTTCTCGCCCTCTGGCACGCAGGCGATCGGCGGCTTGCCGGCTGCGCGGCGCTGGGCATCTTCGGCGCGCAGCTGATGCTTGGCATTGTCGGCCTCGGCCTTCAGCACCTGAAAGTCCGGGTCGAGCACCGCCATCATGCCCTGATCCCGCAACGGCTGGGCGCGCGACAGGAAGGTGGAGACCGTCATCGCGGCATCGGCCGGAGCGGCGGCGAGACATGCCGCGATCAGGGTCGCGGGGACGAACATAAAGGAAGGGCGGGGCATGACCGTCGCCATACCCCGCCCGTCCTGAAGCGCCGGTGAACCGACGCAAGATCTTGAAAGGCCGAAACCTATGCCCCGAGGGGTGACGGCGTCCCGAATGGGCCGGACGGCCGGCGCGTCTTCGGAATGGACGTGCCCGCGCGCGGCACGGTTGGCTTCGGACCGGCATCGATCTTGCCGATCTCCTCACCCGCGATCAGCTTCTTGATCTCCTCGCCAGACAGCGTCTCGTACTCGAGCAGTGCGCCGGCCAGCAGGTGAAGCTGATCGACATGATCGGTCAGCAGGTGCTTGGCGCGGTCCAGCCCGCCCTGAACGATGCCCTTGATCTCGTCGTCGATCAGCTGCGCGGTCGCGTTCGACATGCGCACCGGCTGCGACGAGGAATAGCCCAGGAACGACTCGCCCTCGGGCTGAGCATATTCGACGGGGCCGACCTTGTCCGACATGCCCCATTTCGTGACCATGTCGCGCGCCAGTCCGGTCGCATACTGGATGTCGCCCGACGCGCCCGACGATACCTTGTCATAGCCGAAGATGATCTCTTCCGCGACGCGGCCGCCCATCGACACCGCCAGGTTCGCATACATCTTGTCACGGTGGTAGCTGTAGCTGTCACGCTCCGGCAGGCGCATCACCATGCCCAGCGCACGGCCGCGCGGGATGATCGTCGCCTTGTGGATCGGATCGGACGCCGGCTCATGCAGCGCGACGATCGCGTGGCCCGCCTCATGATAGGCGGTCATGCGCTTCTCGTCCTCTGTCATCACCATGGACTTGCGCTCGGCGCCCATCATGACCTTGTCCTTGGCCTCTTCGAACTCGGCCATGGCGACCAGCCGCTTGGACTTGCGCGCCGCGGTCAGCGCCGCCTCGTTGACCAGGTTCGCCAGGTCGGCGCCGGAGAAGCCGGGCGTGCCGCGCGCGATCACTCGCGCGTCGACGTCGGGAGCCAGCGGCACCTTCTTCATGTGCACTTCAAGGATCTTGATGCGGCCCTCGATATCCGGACGCGGCACCACGACCTGCCGGTCGAAGCGGCCCGGACGCAGCAACGCGGGATCGAGCACATCGGGACGGTTGGTGGCGGCGACGATGATGATTCCCTCGTTCGCCTCGAACCCGTCCATTTCGACCAGCAGCTGGTTCAGCGTCTGCTCGCGCTCGTCATTGCCGTTCCCCAGGCCCGCGCCACGATGGCGGCCAACCGCGTCGATCTCGTCGATGAAGACGATGCACGGCGCACTCTTCTTCGCCTGTTCGAACATGTCGCGCACGCGGCTGGCGCCGACGCCGACGAACATCTCCACGAAGTCGGAGCCGGAAATGGTGAAGAACGGCACGCCCGCCTCACCCGCGATCGCACGGGCGAGCAGCGTCTTGCCGGTGCCGGGCGATCCGACCAGCAGCGCGCCCTTCGGGATCTTGCCGCCCAGCCGCGCGAACTTGGTCGGGTCCTTCAGGAACTCGACAACCTCCTGCAACTCCTCGCGCGCCTCATCGATACCCGCGACGTCGTCGAAGGTGACCTTGCCCTCCTTCTGCGTCAGCATCTTGGCGCGGCTCTTGCCAAAGCCCATCGCACCCGATCCGGTGTTCTTCTGCATCTGCCTGAGGACGAAAAAGGCGATGCCCATGAACAGCAGGAAAGGCAGCGAATTGTACAGCAACACCATCCAGACGGACGGCCCCTCCTCCGGCTTGGCGGAAATGGCGATGCCCTTTTCGCGCAGCTTGGGGACGAGCGTCGGGTCCTGGATGGGATAGGACCGGAACTTGTCACCACTCGTCAGCGTGCCCGAGATCAGGTCGCGGGAGATGTTGACGTCCTTGACCGTGCCCTCGTCCACCTTGTCGAGGAACGCCGAATACGGGATCGTGTTGCCGCCCTGCTGGCTGCCGCGACCATCGATCACGGTCACGAACAGCGCCAGCGTGACCAGCACCCCGACCCAGATCAACAGGCTCTTCATCCACGGATTGGCTCTGGGACCGTTGCCCGGACCACCGCCCTGCCCGTTATTGTCGCCCGAGCCGCCGGCCCGCTTGTTGTCGTCGCTCATGGCGCCAAGATAAGCGCGGCAGAGTTAATGGCAATGGAACGTGGTGGCGCTTTCGTCGATCGGTGCGCCCCTCGCTACGAACGACGCGCCGGTGCGCGGCTGAAATGCCAGTTTGCCCCCTCCGCGCGGGCCAGGACATCGGCCAGCATCGCCTGTTCGCCCGCCTCCAGTGCATCCAGCAGCCGCTCGACGTTCAGCCCGGCTCCCGATTCGTCGATGTCCGCTACGTGAGCGACTGCGAGTCGCGCAAGTCGTCGGCGCATCTCGCGCGGCAGGTCGGCGACATCGATCCGGACACGGCCCAGCGCGGCTTCGCTGGCCCGCTCGCGCCACAACCAGCGGGTCATGCTGGTCAGGTCGGCATCCACCTCCTCCAGCTGCGACGCCGCGCGTGCGACCGCCGTTGCGTCCAGCCACGGTGCATCGGCCAGCCAGGCACGGAACCGGGCCCGCTCGAACCGGGGATCGGCGTTGCTCGGATCGTCGATAAAGGGCAGCTCGGCAGTCCGGCACACCGACCGCAGCGCCGCTCGCCGCCACGCCAGCAACGGTCGAAGGATCGGCACGCCCTGCGCCTCCCCCCCGACTCCGGCCAACAGGCGCGGACGGATCGCCGCCAGCCCCGACAGGCCCGCGCCGCGCGCCGCCCTCATCAGGAACGTCTCCACCTGATCGTCGGCATGGTGCGCAGTGCACAGCGCCGCCGCACCCGCGCCATGGGCAAATGCGACCATCAGGCGATAGCGTTCACGCCTTGCCCAGGCATGGATGTTGCCTGACGCTGGCGCGGGCGTGGCGATCGCCAAAGCGGCGTGTGGGACGCCCGCTCCGGCGCACCAGCGCGCGACCATCGCCACTTCGGCCGCGGCATCGGCGCGCAGGCCATGATCCACACTCGCCGCCAGCACCTGTCCGGGAAACGCCTGCGTCGCGAGCCACAGCATCGCCATGCTGTCCGGCCCACCCGACACCGCGCAGGCAATCCGATCGCCGGGCGCAAGCGACCGCCCCAGCGCCGCCGTCAGGTCGCGGCGGAACCGTTCAATCTGCTCATCCGCCGCCGCCGCGCCCGGATCACTGGCACTTTGCGGCGGCACGGCCCCGGGTCACATCGGCCTTCATGGTGGCGGAAATCTTGGCGCCGTACACGTCGGTCAACTCGCCATAGACCTTGCACGCGTCGGCCGGCTTGTTCAGCTTCATCAGTGACTGGGCGAGATAGTACAGACTTTCCGGGGCGCGCTCACCCTCCGGCATCTTCTTGTAATTGTCGTAAAAGGCCATCGACGCCAGGCTGGGCTTGCCCTGGTCCAGATAGGACCGGCCGAGCAGGTTCTGCGCATAGCTGGCACGGCGGTTCTTGGGATATTGCGCCACCACCTTCTTCAACTGCGCCTCCGCCTCCGGATACCGCTTCGCCGCCCACAGACGGTATCCGTACAGATATTCGTCCTCGGGCGCGTCGCCGGTGGACGGCCTTTCCACACTGGCGTCGGAGGGTGCAGCGACCGGCGTCGCGGACGGGCGCGATGGTGTCGCCGCCGCGGGCGAAGTGACGGCGGGGCGTGACGGCGTACGCGTCGGGGTGGTCGTGCCCTCTTCGACATCCGGCGGCGCCAGTGGTGCGGCGGCGCTGGACATGGCGGTCAGCCGCGCGTCCGTGCCGCGCTTGTACGCGTCAAACTGGTCCTGCAACTGGCGGATGCGATACCCGTTCTGCTCGACCTGGCCCGTCATGTTCGCAACCTGACGTTCCAGCGCGGCGACGCGGCCGGTCAGGTCCGCGACGGCACTGGTCGCGGGCGCACCGGGCGCTGCCGCGCTGGACACGGGCGCCTGCACGTCGGGTTGGATCAGGGTGCCGCCACCGTTGGGAAAAACCTTGCGCTGCACGGCCCGCATCTCGCCTTCCAGCTTGCCGACACGGCCGTCCAGATTGGAGCGGTCGTCCGCCCGCGATTGGGCCCAAACCGCGGCCGGAAGCATCAGTGTCGCGGCACACGCCACGATCAAGGGCTTACGCATGCAAAGAACACCCCAGAGGATTGGTGGTTAACGACACGGGCTATAGCGAAGGCGCGTGGAGCGGTGCCAGCCCCCCTTTGAGGTTAGTCGCACCCGGCCCACGCGCCGACGCAAGCGACCGGCGCGCCATCAGCGGTTACTCGCGGACGCGCCGGCGGGCGGTGCTGGCGCAGGTCCGGTAGGCGCCGACGAAGCGGCAGGCCCTCCGGACGCGGAAGTCCCCGCCGCGGACAGGCGCGCGGCAATCGCGGATGCGCTGACCGACACGCCACGGATGGGTCGCTCTCCGGTACCGAGCGGCGGCACCGCCGACCCGTTCAACGTCACCTGCAACTTGTCGGGCCGCCCGACGGTGATCTTCGGATCCTTGGCATCGGCAGGCACGTCGAAGCGTTCGCCCGGCTTCATGTTGTCATTGTACAGTGACTTGTTGTCGGCGTCGTAGACGCGCAGCCACACCTGATCCGTCGCCAGCAGGCTGACCTGCCCGGTCTTCGGCGGCGTCGTTCGGACCGCCGGCACCGGGGCGGATGCGACAGGGCCCGCCGCGGGGGTAGCGGCCGACGGCGCGGAGCCGGTGCCGTCGCGGAGCATCGACGTGCCGAACCACAGGACGGCCAGCACCAGCAGCGCCAGCGCCGCGCCGATGCCCAGCACGGCGACCGTCCGGCTCGGCACCCGCGCGGGATCGGCGACCTGGAACGGCGTGTAATCTGGCTGGCGGCGTCCCAGCCGGGCGACCTCGTCCCGGACGCGTCCCGCGACCAGCACCTCGTCCGCCCCGACCGCGCGGGCAAAGGCCTTTGCGAAGCCCACCGCATAGGTCGGCGAGGGCAGGCGGGAGTAATCGGACGCCTCGATCGCCTCCAGATGGCGGACGGGGATGCGCGTGCGGGCCGCCACCTCCTCCAGCGACAGGCCCATCGAACTGCGCTGCGCACGCAACGTCTCACCGCCCGAAAGCGGTGGCGGCGGCGTGCCCGCGCCGGTGGCGGCGTTATCCATCAAGCTCGCAACTCCCCCGCGACGGTATTGCCCCTTTCATGGCCGGGGCGGCGCAAGCGTGTCAACGCGCCCGCCCAAGTCTTTCATCGCCGGCTCAGGCCAGTTCGACGCCGTGCCGCTCCGCCCAGTCCGATAACGCCCCGCGCATGTCGCGCGGCGGCGCGGCGAGCAGCTCGCGCAGATAAATGGCCAGTTCGGCCTGGTCCAACGACCGGATCATCGCCTTGACCGGGCCTACGGCGGCCGGAGTGATCGACAGGCGTTCTATTCCCAGTCCGATCAGTGCCATCGCCTCCAGCGGCCGGCCGCCCATCTCGCCGCACACCGCCAGCTTCACCCCGGCCTGCCGCGCCGGACCCACGATCCGGGCGATGAAACGCAGGATCGACGGCGACAACCAGTCGTACCGTTCGGCCAGCTTCGGGTTGGCGCGGTCCGCCGCGAACAGGAACTGGGTCAGGTCGTTGGTGCCGATCGACAGGAAATCCAAGCGCGGCAACAAAAGGTCCAGCTGCTCGGCCAGCGCCGGCACCTCCAGCATCGCACCATAGCGGATGTCGGCGGGCAGGCGCTTGTTGCGCCCGGCCAGGAACGCGCGCTGCGCCTCGAACAGGGCGCGCGCCTCGTCGAACTCCCAGGGTTCGGACACCATGGGGAACATCACGAACAGGGTCCGACCGGCCGCCGCCTCGATCAGCGCGCGCGCCTGCGCCTTCATCAACCCGTCGCGTTCCAGCGCCAGGCGCAGCGCGCGCCAGCCCATTGCGGGGTTCTCCTCCTCCCCGTCGTCGTGCGTCAGATAAGGCAGTGCCTTGTCCCCGCCGATATCGACGGTGCGGAAGATGACCGGCCGCTCGCCCGCCGCATCCAGAACCTCGCGGTACAGACGCTGCTGCCGCTCGCGCTGGGGCAGGGTGGCGGACACCAGGAACTGGAACTCGGTCCGGAACAGGCCGATGCCGTCCGCGCCGGTCATATCCAGCGCGGCCACGTCGTCCCTCAGACCCGCATTGACCATCAGCGTGACGCGCTGCCCGTCGCGGGTCGCCGGCGGCAGGTCGCGCATCGCGGCAAAGGCCTGGCGACGCTTCTGCCGCAACTGCAGCCGCGCCTCGAATGCTTCCTCCATGCCGGTCGAGGGCCGCACGAACGCCACCCCCTCCGTCACATCGAGCAGCAACAGGTCGCCTTCGCCGATCAGTCGCTTCACGTCCCGCACCCGGCCCAGCACCGGCACACCCATCGCGCGTGCGACGATGGTGACATGCGCGGTCAGCGACCCTTCCTCCAGGATCACGCCCTTCAGCCGCCGCCGGTCATATTCCAGCAGCTCCGCCGGACCCAGATTGCGCGCGATCAGGATCGTGTCCTGGCGCAATCCCATCTGCGCCGCGGTGCCCATCTGGCCCGACACGATGCGCAGCAGCCGGTTCGCCATGTCCTCCAGATCGTGCATGCGATCGGCGAGCAGCGGGTCGTCGATCTGGCGCATGCGCTGGCGCGTGCGCTGCTGCACCCGCTCTATCGCCGCCTCCGCGGTCAGGCCGGAATCGATCGCCTCGTTGATCCGCCTCGCCCAGCCCTCGTCATAGGCGAACATCTTGTAGGTCTCGAGCACCTCGACATGCTCGCCGCCCACGCCGAACTCCGCCTCCCGCGCCATGCGGTCGATCTGTTCGCGCATCTTATCAAACGCGGCATAGACGCGGTGCCGTTCCGCATCGATGTCCTCGGCCACCGTGTGTTCGATGACGACGCGCGGCTGGTGGAACACGGCATGGCCCGACGCCATGCCCTCCACCAGCTTCTGCCCGCCGACACGCAGCGCCTGGGTGGACTGCGCCGGACGGGTCGACCCGCCCGTGCTTTCGTCGATCAGCCCGGCATTGGCGATCAGTTCTGACAGCACCATCGCCACCGTCTGCAACGCCTCGATCTCGACATCGGCATAGCGGCGCGGGTCGGTGTGCTGGACGGCCAGGACGCCCACCGCCCGCTCCCGCCGGATGATCGGCACGCCGGCGAAGCTGTGGAATCGGTCCTCGCCCGTTTCCGGCTTGTACGCGAAGTCGGGATGGCTCGCGGCCTCGTCGAGGTTCAGCACCTCCACATGCTTGGCGATGGTGCCGACCAGCCCCTCGCCCAGCGCCAGCTTGGTGACGTGCACGGCGTCCTGGTCCAGCCCGCGCGTCGCGAACAGTTCCAGCACCCCCTCGCGCAGCAGGTAGATCGAGCACACCTCGCTGTCGATCGCCTCGCCGATGATCTGGGTGACGCTGTTCAGCTTGGCCTGCGCCGTGCTGCGGGCGGCCATCACGTCGTGAAGGCGGGTCAGGATCTCGCGGGCGGAGGCGGCGGCCGAGACGGGCATCGCGAATGGCTAGCAGGTCACGGGCCACGGCGTCACGTGGCAAATCTTCGCGGCGGAACAGCTTGCCCATGCACCGGGTTGATCCACCCACATGACGGCACGCGCACCTTGACCTTTTTCGAGATATTGCTTGGCCTGCTGCTGGTCGCCATCGTGCTGTTGCAGGTGGCCCGGCGCCTCGGGCTTCCCTATCCGTCCATGCTGGCGCTGGCGGGGGTGGGCGTGGCGTTCCTGCCGGGCATTCCGCCGATCCATATCGACCCCGACACCGCGCTTGCCCTGTTCATCGCGCCCGTGCTGCTCGATGCGGCCTATGACTATCCCCTGGATGCGGCGAGCCGGTTGTGGCGACCGCTGACTATCCTGGTGCTGGGCGCGGTGCTGGTAACTGCCGCGACGATCGCCGGCATCGGATGGTGGTTCGCGAACCTGCCCATCGCCGCCGCGATCGCTCTCGGCGCCATCGTCGCACCGCCGGACGCCGCCGCCGCCACCGCAGTCGCCAATTCGGTGTCGCTGCCGCGCCGCACGGTCGCCGTGCTGAAGGGGGAGAGCCTGCTGAACGACGCCACCGCCCTGCTGTTGTTCAACGGCGCGCTGGCGGTCCAGACGGCGGACGGATCGAATGGGGAGATCGCCCTGCACCTGGCATTGGCCGTTCCCGGCGGCCTCCTGCTCGGCGTGGCATCGGGATGGCTGTTGCAGCGGGTCAACAGGTTCGTCGCCGGCACGCTGGGCGGCAACATCCTCCAGTTCGTCGGCGCGTTCGTGGTGTGGCTGGTGGCGGAGCATCTGGAGCTGTCCGCCGTGCTGGCGGTGGTCGCATCCGGCGTCACCATCGCCCGGTCCGCGCACCGGGACACGTCACCGCGCGTGCGGGTGCACTCCTTTGCGGTGTGGACGACCGTGGTGTTCCTGCTCAACGTCGTCGCGTTCCTGCTGATGGGCATGCAGGCCAGGGTGATCCTCGGCCGACTGCCGGCCAGCGAACTGCCCGGCCAGCTGGGTATCGTCGGACTCGTGGTGGCGGGCGTGGTGATCGCCCGCATGCTGGTGGTGATGGCCTGGAACGTCGCCTCCCGCCGCTGGGCATGGGTGCGCGGATCGCTGGAGCCGCCGACCGTGAGCCAGGGCGTGCTGGTCGGCTGGGCCGGGATGCGCGGGCTGCTGTCGCTCGCCACCGCCTTCGCGCTGCCGCCCAACTTCCCCCAGCGCGACATGGTCGTGCTCGCCGCATTCGCGGTGGTCCTGGCGACGCTGGTGTTCCAGGGGCTGACACTGGCGCCGCTGATCCGCCTGCTCAAGCTCGACCGGCTGGAAGACCCGGAGGAGGAGGTGGCGGAGGCTCGCCGGCGGCTGACGGACACGGCGCTGACCCGGCTGAAGGACTTTCCCGACGCGAAGGCACTGCACGCCACCTTTTCCGCCAAGCAGCGGGCCGACGACGATCCCGATTGCGCAGAATGGCTGGACCGACAGCGCGATGCGATGCTGGCCGTGGTCGATGCGCAGCGTCACGAACTCGATCGCCTGCGCCGCGACGAGACGATCGGGACGGAGGTGTTCTACCAGTTGCAGGAGGAACTGGACTGGCGCGCGCTGACCCTGGTGCCCGAAGAGGAAAAGCGCATCGAGGAGGCGTAGGGCCGCCCGATTACCCGTCGAACAGACCCTCCTGCGACCCGGCCGGCGGGTTCAAGCCCAGATGCTTCCACCCGCCCGTATTCAGCACGCGCCCGCGTGCGGTCCGCGCCACCAGGCCCAGCTGGATCAGGTACGGCTCGATCACTTCCTCGATCGTGTCGCGCGGTTCGGACAGGCCGGCGGCCAGCGTCTCCACCCCGACCGGGCCACCGCGATAGATGTCGGCGATCATGTGCAGGTACCGCCGGTCCATCGCGTCCAGCCCCAGCCCATCCACTTCCAGCCGGTTGAGCGCGCGGTCCGCCACCGGCCGGTCCACCACGCTCGCCCCCGCCACGTCGGCGAAATCGCGCACCCGCCTGAGCAACCGGCCCGCGATACGCGGCGTGCCCCGCGACCGCCGCGCGATCTCCACCGCCCCATCCGGCGCGATGCCCAGCCCCAGCAGACCGGCGGCCCGCGTCACCACGCGTTCCAGCTCGTCCACCGTGTAGAATTGCAGCCGCACCGGAATGCCGAACCGGTCACGCAACGGCGTCGTCAACAGCCCCTGCCGCGTTGTCGCGCCGACCAGCGTGAAGCGGGGCAGGTCGATGCGGACCGACCGGGCCGATGGCCCTTCCCCGATCATCAGATCCAGCGCGCGGTCCTCCATCGCCGGGTACAGCACCTCCTCCACGGCGGGCTGAAGGCGATGGATCTCGTCGATGAACAGGACGTCGCCGTCCTCCAAATTGGTCAGCAGCGCGGCCAGGTCGCCCGATTTCGCGATCACGGGACCGGACGTGGCGCGAAAGCCCACGCCCATCTCGCGCGCGATGATCTGCGCCAGCGTCGTCTTGCCCAGGCCGGGCGGGCCGAAGAACAGGACATGGTCCAATGCCTCGGACCGAGCGCGCGCCGCCTCGATGAACACGCGCAGATTGTCCCGCGCGGCACGCTGCCCGACGAAGTCATCCAGGCTCTTTGGTCGGAGCGCCGCGTCCACGTCCTCGGGCCGGCGGGATGCGGAAAGAAGGCGGTCGTCGGTCACGTCCAGCGTCGTACCCCGACCCGTCGCCACGCGGCAAGGTGTCGCGCCGAACAACGCCGCCCCGTCACGCCGCGCGACCCGCAGCCGCTAACGATGGTGCGACGACAGGAACGCCCACATCGCCTCGTTGTCGACCGTGCTCCAGCTGTGCGGGCCCCCGCGTGTGACGCGGCCCACCACCTCCGCCCCATCGCGGCAGCCGGCATAGCCCTCCTCATAGACGCGCTGGTCCAGCCAGCGGGTCGGACGTGGCATCGTGCAGCCGTTCAGCGCCGCCCAGCGCTGCTCCGCGGCTTGCATCGAATATTGCCAGTAAGGCGCGCCGCCGCCCGCGATCGGGTTGGTGGTGTCGGCATCCCCGGCAAAGGCGATGACCGGCATCGAGCGCACCGGCCGGCACGTCGCCGGATCGGGGGTTGCCGCGTCCTCCTTCGACGGCCTGCCGGCACGCAGACCGACCACCGGCGCAATTGCCGCGAAGCGATCGGCCGCGACACAGCCGAGCCACGACGTCATGCGCCCGCCACCCGACAGGCCGGTGACATAGACGCGGGTGCCGTCGACGCAGCCGGCGCGGATCAGCTGGTCGATGCCGGCCAGGATGAACGCCACGTCGTCACGATCGCCCGGCCCCGGCATCGCGCCGCTGACGGAGGGGACGCCCGGTATGTTCCACACGAACCCGTTGCCTGAACGGATACCGCCGTCCGGCGCGGCGACGATGAAGCCGTGCCGGTCCGCCGTGGCGGCCAGCCCGCTTTCCCTCAGCATGTCGCGCCCCGTCGATGTGCTGCCATGCAGCAGCACCAGCAGCGGGATCGGCGCGTGCCGAGTGGCGTCGGCCGGAAAGTGCAGCGACGCCGGGGCAAAGCCTCCCGCACCCTCTGGTCGGATGCACTCCGCCGCCGCCGTTCCGCCAACTCCGGCGCCGCACAGCAGCAGGGCTGCCGTCGCGAGCGCGCGGCAAAGGGCGACCAACGCCGCCACCATCCTCGTCCGGTTGCCGATCATCCCGTCAACTCCCTTGTCGCGCCTGATGAACGCCAAGTCCCAGGCGACGCACGTCCCTGGATCGACCCGCTACCTGGCCGCCTTTTTCAGGGCCAACCGCACCAGCGCGTCCAGCGAGGCGCCGGGCCCCAGATCCTCCTCCGCCGCGCCGACCGCGCTGGCCGCCTCCGCGGGGCGGAATCCCAGGTTGAGCAACGCCGACACCGCGTCCGCCGATGCGCCGACGGGCAGCGCCTGCGCAGACGCCGCCGGGCCGAGCGCGGGGATCGCGCCGACCTTGTCCTTCAACTCACGCACGATCCGCTCGGCCAGCTTGGGTCCGACGCCGTTCGCCCGCGCCACGCTCGCCTTGTCCTGCGCGGCAACCGCACGGTTCAGCTCCGCCGGCTCCAGCACCGACAGGATCGCCAGCGCCACGCGTGCGCCGACCCCCTGCACGCCGGTCAGCAGCCGGAACCAGTCGCGCTCATCGGCGCGGGCGAACCCGACCAGCCGGATGAAGTCCTCACCCACCAGCGTTTCGGTGAACAGCGTCGCCGCCTCTCCGACCGCGCCCAGCGCCGCCAGCGTGCGCGACGACGCGCCGACCAGGTACCCGACGCCGCCGACATCGATCACCGCATGGTCGATGCCTGTGGAGTCCAGCCGCCCCTTCAGATGCGCGATCATGCGCCGATCCCCCCTCGCGCGTTCACGCGCCTATTCCCGTACTGCGCCGCGCGCGTGCCTGCGCGCTGGCCAGGTGGTGCGCATGGGTGATCGCCACCGCCAGCGCGTCGGCGGCGTCCGGTCCGGACAGCTTCACGCCCGGCAGCAGATGGCCGACCATCGCCTGGATCTGCCGCTTGTCCGCGCCGCCGGTGCCGACCACCGCCTTTTTCACCACGCTGGGATGATATTCGCCGACCGCGAGGCCGGCGCTCGCCGCCGCCAGCAGCACGACGCCCCGCGCCTGACCCAGTTTGAGCGTCGATTGCGCGTTGGTGTTGCCCAGCACCTCCTCCGCCGCCGCGCTGTCGGGCCGCTCCACGCGGATCATCTCGCCCAGCGCTTCGTACAGGTTGGACAGGCGCCGGGGCAGCGGCATCGACGGTTCGGTCTTGATCTGGCCGTTGCCGACATGGCGCAACCGGTTGCCGTCGGCCGCAATCAAGCCCCAGCCTGTTGTGCCGAGGCCGGGATCCAGGCCGAGGATTATCACGCCAACCCGATCGGGAGCGCGATCAGGAGAGCTTCTCCATCACCTCGTCGGACACTTCGTAATTGCCCCACACGGTCTGCACGTCGTCGTCGTCGTCCAGCGCGTCGATCAGCTTGAACAGCGTCGCCGCATCGCCTTCCTCGACCGCCACCATGGTCTGCGGCCGCCAGGCGAGCTTCGCGCCCTCCGCCTCGCCCAGCACCGGCTCCAGCGCCTTGGCCACTTCGTGCAGGTCGCCCTGCGCGGTCCAGATCTCGTGCCCGTCCTCGCTGGACGTCACGTCCTCCGCGCCCGCTTCCAGCGCCGCCTCGAACACCTTTTCGGCGTCGCCGGCGGTTGCGGGATAGTTGATCAGGCCCATCCGGTCGAAACCGTGGCTGACCGATCCGGCGGTGCCCAGATTGCCGCCGTTCTTCGACACCGCGGTGCGCACGTTGGTCGCGGTGCGGTTGCGGTTGTCGGTCAGCGCCTCGATGATGAGGGACACGCCGCCGGGACCGAAGCCCTCGTAGCGGATTTCCTCGTAATTCTCCGTGTCGCCCTTTGCGGCCTTGTCGATCGAACGCTGGATGTTGTCCTTGGGCACCGACTGCGCCTTGGCCGCGTTGATCGCGGCGCGCAGGCGCGGGTTCATGTCGGGATCGGGCAGGCCCATCTTCGCCGCCACCGTGATCTCTCGCGACAGCTTGGAGAACATGGAGGAGCGCTTCTTGTCCTGCGCGCCCTTGCGATGCATGATGTTCTTGAACTTGGAATGGCCTGCCATGGTGCGCCTTTTGAGAAGATGCGCCCGCCTTTAATCCGCGCCGCCGTCCTTCGCAAATGCGCGCGCGCCGGCGATGCCATCGATCTTCGCCTCCAGCCCGCCCAGCCGTTCCACCACCAGATTGTCGATCTTGGCATGAAGGCGCAGGATCTCCAGCTCCGCGCGCAGGTTGGTCTCGTAATCCAGCCGCGCGGCCAGCCGATCCTTCGTCGCCTGCCGGTTCTGACTCATCATGATGACCGGCGCCTGGATCGCGGCCAGCGTCGACAGCATCAGGTTCAGGAAGATGTACGGATACGGGTCGAACGCCATCCCGAAATGCGCCAGCACATCGGAATTGAGCAGCATCCAGCCGAGCAGCACCGCGCTGAACCCGATGATGAAGCTCCACGACCCGCCGATCGCCGCGACCCGATCGGCCAGCCGGTCGCCATATCCGGCGCGCAGGTCCGCCTCGTCCGCCGCGTCGCGGCTGACCGGCGTGCCCGCCTCGATGCTGTCCAGGACGCGGCGTTCCTCCTCGCCCAGTTCCCCGCCCAGCGCCGGTGCGGGAATCAGGTGGCGGGCGAATTCTGCCTGGGGCGGATGGTTGGCCATGAACGGGCATCCTGAACGGTGCGATGAATCGGAACTGCGGCGCCCCTAGCCGACGCCCGGCCCGCCGCAAAGCGCTTGCCCCCGCCCCTCCTGATCGGCCAAACGCGTGTCGATCATGACCGTACGCGTAGACATGGGCACCGACGAGCGCGGGGCGCCCGTGACCATGGACCTTGAGGAACTGCTCGCCACCCGATTGCTCGTGCAGGGCAATTCCGGGTCGGGAAAGTCGCACCTGCTGCGCCGCCTGCTGGAACGCTCCGCCGGGCAAGTGCAACAGGTGGTGATCGATCCCGAAGGGGACTTCGTCACCCTGTCCGCCTACGGCCATGTCGCGGTCGAGGCGGCGGATTATTCGGAACGCGAGATCGCGCGGATCGCCGCCCGCCTGCGCGAACACCGCGCCAGCGTGGTGCTCAGCCTGGAGGGGCTGGAAGCGGAGGGGCAGATGCGCTGCGCCGCCGCATTCCTGTCGGCGATGTTCGATGCGCCGCGCGAACACTGGTATCCCGCGCTGGTGGTGGTGGACGAGGCGCAGCTGTTCGCGCCCTCCGCCGGCGGCGAAGTGGCGGAGGAGGTGCGCCGCGCGTCGCTGTCCGCAATGACCAACCTGATGTGTCGGGGACGCAAGCGCGGCCTGGCCGGCGTCATCGCCACGCAGAGGCTGGCGAAGCTGGCCAAGAACGTCGCGGCGGAGGCGTCCAATTTCCTGATGGGCCGCACCTTCCTCGACATCGACATGGCGCGCGCGGCCGATCTGCTCGGCATGGACCGGCGCCAGGCGGACGCGATCCGCGACCTGCCGCGCGGCGCTTTCCTGGCGCTGGGTCCCGCCGTATCACGTCGCCCGCTGACCGTCCGCATCGGCGCGGTGGAGACCAGCGCCCGCTCCTCCAGTCCCAAGCTGACGCCGCTGCCCAGCGCGCCGGTGGAGAACATGCAGGAACTGCTGTTCGCGGAGCCGGAACCCGACACCGCGCCCGCGCTGCCGTTCGACTTCGATCCCCGGCCCCGCCGTGTACCGGCTGAGGAACTGGAACACACCATCGCGCGTCCGCCGCTGCCGACCACCGCCGCGCCGCCTCCGCCGACCAAGACGGACGAGGAGGTGGAGGCGATCTACGCCGACGTGCTGCGCGCGATCGTGGAGGATGCCGAATCGACGTTCCGCCCCGCCGGAGTGCTGTTCCAGGATTTCCAGGTGCGGTGCCGCATGGCCGGGCTGGCGCGTCCGGCGCTGGACCTGCCCGGCTTCACTCGCCGGCTGTCCGCCGCCCGCGCGGGCATCTTCACGCCCGAGGCGGAGGAGTGGGCCGACGCAATGGCGCTCGCGCACACGCTGCCCGACGACATGCTGGGCGCGTTCCTGCTGGTCGCACGCGCCGCGCGAGAGGGGGAGCCCTGCCCCCCGGACGAGGCGATCGCGCGCACCTACGGCACCAGCTCGCTCGGCCGGGTGCGCCGCCTGCTCGGCTATATCGAAAGCCGCGACCTGTTCGTGACCCGCACCGACCTGTCGGGCAAACGCTCCATCACCATCCCGCGCCTGGGCTGGACCACGGCGGCGAGTGAGGCGGCGTAGGCGCTCACTCTCTTGCGGCCAATGTCGCGCCGCGGTCGATCATGCCCATTGATGTTGACGCAGGGTCAAGCGGCATAAGGAGCGCATGGATGATTCGCTGCCCATCGATGAAGTGGTCCGCCGAACCGGCCTGACGTCGCGCGCGCTGCGCTTCTACGAGGCACGCGGCCTGATCTCCCCGCTCCGGACGGGCGCCGGCAGACGCTGGTTCGGCCCGGCCGAGCTGGAGCGGATCCATCGCATCGTCGCGCTGAAAAAGGCCGGGCTGACGCTTGGCGACATCAAGCGCCTCTTCGACCGCAAGCCCGTCGACCTGGAAACCCTGTTGCGGGCGCAACGCAGGCGTCTGGCCAAACAGGTCAGCGAGGTCGCCGACGCGATCGGCCTCATCGATTCCGCATTGTCACGCATCGGCCGAGGCGAGCCGCTCGATGCCGCGACGCTTTGCTCGCTGATCCATGATGGAGATACGATCATGACGGACCAAGCCAATGCGTGGCGTGAGATCATCGGCGACTATTACACGCCCGAGGAACAGGCCGAGTGGAAAGAGCACATGGCCGCCTCCCCCGAGTTCTCGCAGACAGCCTATCTGGACAAATGGCGCGAACTGAGCGCACGCATCGAGGCGTCCCTGCCGCTCGACCCGGCCAGCGATATTGCCCTCGCGTTCGTGCGGGAGTGGTTCGGCCTGCTCGAACCGTTCAGCCGCGCCGCGACCCCGACGATGTGGGCCGGCTCCATGCGGCTCTATGACGACATGGGCGCTTGGGAAGGGAAGGTCGATGCCGGCTTCTCGAAGCGAGTCTGGGACTTCATGCGCGACGCGGCCGCCGCTGCTCGAAGCGCCGGCAAGGATGTGGGGCCGCTACCCGAATGGATGCAGCACCCCTCGTGACGGCTGACCGTTCACACCGTCCGCTCGGCCAAGCCGGCCAGGCGGACGGTTACGGTGTCTACGCGAATGTCCCGGGCGATCCGTTCGCCCTGTGTCGAAGCGTAATGTACAAACAGCCGGCACGGCGGACAGACCGGCCGCGCCATGCCATCACAGCATGCCAAGCGCCTGCATGTACGTTTCCAGGATCGCTTCTTCTTCCTGATACTCTTCGCGCTTCTTCTTGCGGATCGACATGATCTTGCGAATTGCCTTGGGGTCGTACCCACGGCCCTTCGCCTCGGCCATCACGTCCTTGATGTCGTCCTGAATGCCCTTCTTCTCTTCTTCCAGGCGCTCGGCGCGCTCGATCAGCAGGCGCAGTTCCTCCGCGGCGACGTGACCGCCGCCCATGCCTTCGTTCCGTTCCTCGCGATCCGCCGCCATACCCACCCGGCCAGGCCTTTCGCCCGCCGCTCCCTTTGTTCGATTCGAAATAGCGCGCCGACCGGCCGGCCGGCGACAGGGCCGCGCGTCTAGGCGTTAACCCCTTCGCGCTCAACCCCGACGACCGTGGCGGTCGATCAGGCGTTCTTCTTCAGGCTCTCGGCCATGCGGGCCAGCTGTTCGGGTGTCGCATCGCTCTGGTGGCGCGCCTTCCACTCGGCCGACGGCATGCCGTGGATCGTCTCCCGCGCCGCCGCCTTGTCCAGATCGCCCGCTTCCGCGATCCAGTCGCCCAGGCAGTTGCGGCAGAAGCCCGCCAGTCCCATCAGGTCGATGTTCTGCGCGTCCGATCGGTGGCGCAGGTGGCGCACCAGCCGGCGGAACGCCGTGGCGGCCACCGCGTCGTCGAGTCGGTCCAGATCGTCCATGTCATGCGCCTCCAAGGTTGATCGCGCGCCATTAAGGGCTAGAGGCTCGAGCCGAAAGCTATCCTCGTCGCCCCTTCCGTCCAGGAGTTACCATGACCAAACCCATCGCCCCCCGCGCCCGCAAGGTGCGCGTGCTCGCGACACTGGGACCGGCCAGCAACGATCCGGAGATGATCGCGGCGCTGTATCAGGCGGGCGCCGACGCGTTCCGCGTCAACATGAGCCATGGCGACCAGCAGTCCAAGGTCGCGGTGATCCAGGCGATCCGCGCGCTGGAAAAGCGGTTCGGCCGGCCCAGCACCATCCTGGCCGACCTTCAGGGTCCGAAGCTGCGTGTCGGCCGCTTCGCCGAGGGGCGCGTAATGCTGGAAAAGGGGCAGACCTTTATCCTCGACCGCGACACGGCGCCCGGCGACGCGACCCGTGTCGAACTGCCGCATCGTGAGATCTTCGAGGCGATCGAGCCGGGCGCGCGCCTGTTGCTGGACGACGGCAAGCTGGTGCTGCGCGTCGCGGAACACTCCGCCGACCGTATCGTCACCACGGTGGAGGTCGGCGGCGCGCTGTCCAACAACAAGGGCCTGAACGTCCCCGACGTGGTGGTGCCGATGGCGGCGCTGACCGAAAAGGACCGGTCGGACCTGGCCTTCGCCGTCGAACAGGGTGTCGACTGGATCGCCCTGTCCTTCGTGCAGCGGCCCGAGGACCTGATGGAGGCGCGCAAGCTGATCGGCGGCAAGGCCGCGCTGCTCGCCAAGATCGAGAAGCCCGCCGCGATCGAGCGGCTGGACGAGATCGTCGAGCAGTGCGACGGCGTTATGGTCGCACGCGGCGACCTGGGCGTCGAACTGCCGCCGCAAACCGTGCCGCCGCTGCAGAAGCGGATCGTGGAGGTTTCCCGCCGCCTCGGCCGGCCGGTGGTGGTCGCGACGCAGATGCTGGAATCGATGATCACCAGCCCCTCGCCGACGCGGGCGGAGGTGTCGGACGTCGCCACCGCGATCTACGACGGCGCGGACGCGATCATGCTGTCCGCCGAAAGCGCGGCGGGCAGCTGGCCGGTCGAATCGGTCGCGATGATGAACGACATCGGCGTGTCGGTCGAAAGCGATCCGATGCACGGCGACCGCGTCCACTTCACCGTGATGCGCCCGGACCCCACCACCGCCGACGCGCTAGCGGAATCGGCCAAGAACATCGCCGGGACCGTGTCGGCGAAGGCGATCATCTGCTTCACCTCGTCCGGCTCCACCGCCCGTCGCGTCGCGCGCGAGCGGCCGCCGGTGCCGATCATGGTGCTGACCCCGCAGGCGGAAACCGCCCGCAGGCTCGGCCTGCTCTGGGGCGTCCACGCGATCCACACCCGCGACGTCGAATCGTTCGAGGAGATGGTCGCCAAGTCGAAGCGGATGGCGCTACGTTCGGGCATCGCGGAGGCGGGCGACCGCGTCATCCTGATGGCCGGCGTTCCGTTCCGCACGCCGGGATCGACCAACGTGCTGCACGTGGTGCGGATCGTCGGCGACGAGCTGGACAATTACGACCTCGCCGCGGAGTAACGGAAGGAGCGCGGCGGCCGAAGCGGACCGCCGCGCCCTTCGCGGCCCGCTCGGGCCAGTGTTCCGGCTGGTCCTGATCGGCGCGACGGCGCTGGTCGTGCTGTGGATCGCGCCGCAGCTGATCGCCGGGTTTGCGGACGGCTTCTTTCACGGACCCGGCTGACCTTCACGCGTAAGGGCGCGCCTGCGCGCTATGCTACGGCCATATTGACGAGGCTGATGAGCGGCCCGCCCTGACCCTCGGGCGAGCCTTGACCCCGGCCGCCGTCACCGTGCCGGGAGCAGGCCCCGCTGGACCAGATCCGCCCTCAGCGTCGGCGCATCGATGAAGCGGACCGCGTCCATGCCGACCGCCTGCGCGCCGGCGACATTGTCGGCACGGTCGTCGATGAACAGCGCCTCTTCCGGATCGAGCCCGAACCGTGTCAGCGCCAGTCGGTAGATCGGCGCATGCGGCTTCACCATCCGCTCCGTTCCCGACACCACGATATCGCGGAAGCGGTCGAACATCGCCGCCTCCCGCGCCCGGAACGGCGGCCAGAACTCATGCGAGAAATTGGTTATGGCGAACAGCGGCACGCCGGCCGCGTCCAGTTCGCCCACCAGATCGTCCATGCCGGGAATGGCGCCAGGAATCGTCTCGTTGAAGCGGGGACCCCAATGCGCGATCAGTTCGGCATGGTGCGGAAAGCGCGCGACCAGTTCCGCTGAGGTATCGGCGAAATCGCGCCCCTCGTCGTGCTGGAAATGCCATTCCTTCGTGACGACGTCCGCCAGAAACGCGTCGAGCGCCCGATCATCCCCGATCAGGCGCTGGTACAGGAACCGTGGGTCCCAATCGTACAGGACGTTGCCGACGTCGAAGACGACGGCACTCGGCCGATCCGCGGTCAGGCGATGGGAAGCGGGCACGCCGCCCATCCTGGCCGAACCGGCCGCCGGATCAGCCCTGGCGGGCCTTGAACCGGCGCTGGGTCTTGTTGATGACGTAGGTGCGGCCGCGGCGGCGGATCACGCGGTTGTCGCGGTGACGACCCTTGAGCGACTTCAGCGAGTTGACGATCTTCATGACGGGTTCTTTTCGCGCAGATTGAATAGGCCCTTGCGAGCCGGAAAGCAGCGCCGCCTAGCCAGCGGTCCGCGCAGAGTCAAGGATTCGGGCGTTCGGGGTATCGCCGGACCCTTCCCGCGCGCATAAGCGTTTCCCAACCGCAACATTCCTGGAGGAACCCCGTCAAATGCTCCGTCCGCTCGTCGTTCTGGGTCTCGCCGGCCTCGGCCTTGCCGCCTGCACCACGACCAGCCCCCTGCCGCCGACACAGGTGATCCGCTACCACCTGGCCAGCCCGTCCACCCCGATCGCGCGTGGCACGATCGCCGTGGAACCGCTGCCCGGCGGCGCGCCCGCCTCGCTGGAATTCGCCAGCTATGCGGCGGCGGTACAGGACCAGCTGCTGCGCAACGGCTACACGCTGGCGGCACCAGGCACGCGTTCGGACTTCGTCGCCACGGTGGACTTCCATCGTTCCACGGCCGATGCCCCGCCGCGTCGCTCGCCCGTTTCGATCGGCTTGGGCGGTGGCGGCTACAGCGGCGGATATCGTGGCGGCGGCGTCGGCCTGGGCGGCGGTTTGTCCTTTCCAATAGGCGGCAACAAGGCGCACAGCGTCATCGTGACGGAGCTGAAGGTGATCATCAGCCGCCGCGCCGTACCGGGTGCCGCGGCCGGTGCCGGCCAGTTGTGGGACGGCAGCGCGCGCGGCTTCGCCGACCTGAAGGCGAGCGACGCCGATGCCGACGCCCAGGCCCGCCGCATCGCCGCCGCCCTGTTCATGGGCTTCCCCGGCGAATCGGGCCGCACGGTCGAGGTGAAATGAGCCTGCACATCGACGCCGGGTTCGACGGCGGCAACATCCGGGTCCTGTCGGTGGACGGGGACCGGGTGGAGCTGGAAATCGTTCGCGACCATCAGTCCGATTTCTTCCAATGGTTCTTCTTCCGCGTCGCCGGTGCGCGGGGTCGGTCACTGACGTTCCGCATCCTGAACGCGGGCCAGTCCGCCTATCCGATGGGCTGGCCGGATTACCGGGTGCGTGCCTCGGTCGACCGCGCGACGTGGCGGATGACCGATACGCGCTACACGGACGGCGTGCTGGAATGGCAGTGGCAGGGGGATGGCGACCTGGCCTGGTTCGCCTATTTCGCGCCCTATACCATGGAGATGCACCACGCGCTGGTCGCCCGCACCGCATTGCGGTCGGGGGTCACGCATCGGCAGCTGGGCACCACGCTCGACGGCCAGTCGATCGACTATTTCCGCATCGGGTCCGGCGCGAAGCAGGTGTGGCTGTACGGCCGCCAGCATCCCGGCGAATCGATGACCGAATGGTGGATGGACGGCGCGCTCGAATGGCTGACCAGCGACGCGGCAACGGGTCTGCTGGACAAGGCGACGGTGCATGTCGTGCCCAACATGAACCCGGACGGCACCCGGCGCGGGCACCTGCGCACCAACGCGGCGGGCGTGAACCTGAACCGCGAATGGAACGCGCCCTCCGCCGAGCGGAGCCCGGAGGTGCTGTGCGTCCGTGACGAGATGGACCGCACCGGCGTCCACTTCGCCATCGATGTCCATGGCGACGAGGCGATCCCCGCCAATTTCATCGCCGGATATGAGGGCATTCCATCCTGGTCGGAGGATCACGGCGCAAAATTCTACGCGTTCGGCGATCGACTGGCGGCGCACACGCCCGATTTCCAAGTCGGACGCGGGTATGAAAAGGCGAGCGCCGGCAACGCCAACCTGTCCATGTCGACCAACCAGTTGGCAGAGCGGTTTGGCGCCGTGTCGGTCACGTTGGAGATGCCGTTCAAGGATCACTATCCCAATCCCGATCCCGAATTCGGCTGGTCGGCGGAACGGTCGCGGCGCCTGGGTGTGTCGTGCCTGGAGGTTCTGGCGGAGATGATCGACGACATCTGAGGCGGATGGGGGCGGTGCCCAGGCGGCGCCCCCCTTGACCCTGACACGGTGTCAGGCCCCATCTGACGGTCATGTCCTCCGCAACGTCCCCGCTCCACGCGCATCGCAAGCATGCCGACCTGTATCGCATGGTGATGCCCGGCCATGTCTGTTCCTTCGGCCTAAAATCGAAATGGCAGCTGGAACGGCGCGGCTACACGGTGGAGGACCATTGGCTCCGCACCCGCGAAGAGGTCGACGCGTTCAAGGCCGAACACGGCGTCGCCACCACGCCCCAGACCTTTGTCGATGGCCAGCGTATCGGCGGCAATGACGACCTGACGCGGTTTTTCGGCGGGTCCGTGCCGGCGAAGGATCAGACCAGCTATCGTCCCGTCGCCGCGCTGTTCGCCATGACCGCGCTGATGGCAGCTGCCGTCAGCGCCGCCGTGTTCGGCACCCCGCTGACGCTGCAGGCGCTCGCCTGGTTCGTCAGCCTGTCGATGTGCGTGCTCGCCTTGCTGAAGCTGCAGGACGTGGAACGCTTTTCCACCATGTTCCTGAACTACGATCTGCTCGCGCGACGCTGGGTGCCCTATGCCTATCTGTACCCGTTCCTGGAGGGGCTGACCGGTGTGCTGATGACGGCGGGGGTCGCGCGCTGGCTATCGGTGCCGGTCGCGCTGGTCATCGGGGGCATTGGCGCGGTGTCGGTGTTCAAGGCGGTGTACCTCGACAAGCGGGCGCTGAAATGCGCCTGTGTCGGCGGCGGCTCCAACGTCCCGCTCGGCTTCGTGTCGCTGACCGAGAACCTGTTCATGGTAGGCATGGCGGTGTGGATGATCGCCGCCTGACGGTCGCCGGCTAGACGAACATTTCGGCCAGGAAATCGCTCATCGCACGCCAGCTGCGGCGGTCTGCCTTTTCCTCATAGGTGATGCCCGGCCGCGGCTCTCGCCCCTTCATCGCGATGTCGGTGAAGGCGTGGCCAGCCCCGCCATAGGCGTGGATCTGCCAGTCCGCCTTTGCCGCGGTCAGTTCCCGGCCCAGGCCGACCACCGTGTCGGGCGGCGCCAGCGGATCGTCCCAGCCATGGCAGACCAGCACCTTCGCCAGCATCGGCTGCACGGCCGCGTAATCGGGCCGGTCGTACAGCCCGTGGAAACTGACCACCCCCGCCACGTCCAACCCGGCGCGCGCCATGTCCAGCACGCATTTGCCGCCGAAACAGAACCCGATCGCCGCCGCCTTGCCGGGCGCGACCCGGTTCATGCCGGTCAACACCGCCAGACTGGCCGCGAGCCGGTCGCGGAGCAGCGCGCGGTCGGCGTTCAGCGCGTCCATATATTCGGACTGGTTCTCCGAATCGCGCGTCTTGCGCTTGCCCTGCCCGAACAGGTCGCAGGCGAATCCGACATAGCCCAGCGCGGCCAGCGCCGCCGCCTTGTCGACGTCGGCGTCCTTCTGGCCCAGGATATTGGGCACGACCAGCACGCCGGGGCGCGGCGTCTCCACCTCGTCCTCATAGGCGACGACACCCTCGAACGGGCCGCCGGGTCCGTCATACACCAGTGTCTCACGCACGATCGCCATCGCCTGCCTCCTTGCCGCTGCGGCACCAGTCGCTAGGACGGCGGGCGAACCCGAGCAAGGAAATGCCGATGCCAACCCTCGTCCTGATCCGCCACGGCCAGTCCGCCTGGAACCTGGAAAACCGCTTCACCGGCTGGTGGGACGTCGACGTGACGGAACAGGGTGCCGCAGAGGCGCGCGCGGCCGGGGAGTTGATGGCGGCCAAGGGCCTCGACTTCGACCTGACCTTCACCTCGCTCCAGACCCGCGCGATCAAGACGCTGAACCTGGCGTTGGAGGCGATGGGCCGGCTGTGGCTTCCCACCGAAAAGCACTGGCGCCTGAACGAGCGGCATTATGGCGGCCTGACCGGCCTGGACAAGGCGGAGACGGCAGCGCGCCACGGCGACGAACAGGTCAAGATCTGGCGCCGCAGCTTCGACGTGCCGCCGCCCGTGCAGGAGGCCGGCAGCGCGTACGACCTGTCCAGCGACCGCCGCTATGCCGATATCGACGTGCCCGCGACGGAAAGCCTGAAGGACACCATCGCGCGCGTCCTGCCTTATTGGAACGGCCGGATCGCACCGGCTCTGCGCGAGGGCAATCGCGTGCTGATCTCCGCCCATGGCAACAGCCTGCGCGCCTTGGTCAAGCACCTGTCCAACATTCCCGACGACGAGATCACCGGGCTGGAAATCCCGACCGGACAGCCGATCGTGTACGAACTGGACGCCGACCTGACCGCCACCGACCGCTATTACCTGTCGGAGCGGTAAGGCGTGGCGCTGCCGTCACTGGACGACCGCGCGATCGCCCGGCTGGGCTGGACCGCCACGCTGGGATCGATCGCGATGTACGTCTCTATATCGACCAGATCGCCCGCAACCTGCACGGCGACAAGGGATCGGTGATCCAGCCCGCCTGCGCCGCCGGATGTGCGCTGTTGTGGATGTGCTACGGCCTGATGCGCCGGGATCGTGACTGGCCGATCGTGATCGCCAACCTGCCCGGCGTGCTCCTGGCCGGCACCACCGTCGTGACGGCATTCACCTGATGTACGTGCGAACCGGCCGCAGGGCGACCATGTGCTGTTGCCCTTCGCCGTTCGGGCGGCTACCGGCGCGGCCATGACGGACGCGCTCGTCGGCATCATCATGGGGTCCACTTCCGATTGGGAGACGATGCGCCATGCCGCCGAGACACTGGCGGCGCTGGATATCCCGCATGAAACGCGCGTCGTGTCCGCACACCGCACGCCGCAGCGCCTGTACGACTACGCGACCGGCGCCGCCGATCGTGGCATCCGCGTGGTGATCGCGGGCGCGGGTGGCGCGGCGCATCTGCCGGGCATGGCGGCGGCGATGACCCACCTGCCGGTGCTGGGCGTACCGGTCGAAAGCCACGCGCTGAAGGGCATGGATAGCCTGTTGTCGATCGTGCAGATGCCCGGCGGCATTCCGGTCGGCACGCTGGCGATCGGCAAGGCCGGCGCGATCAACGCCGGCCTGCTCGCCGCCGCGATCCTGGCATTGGGTGATCCGGCGCTGTCGCAGCGGTTGCAGGCATGGCGTGCGGCACAGACGGAGGGTGTCTCGGACGCACCGTCATCCGCCCCGGCGTTGAGCCCGACCCCGTGATCGAACCCGGCGGCACGATCGGCATCCTGGGCGGTGGCCAGCTCGGCCGGATGCTGGGCGTCGCGGCGGCGCAGCTCGGGTATCGCACCCACATCCTCGCGCCAGACCGCGACAGCGTGGCGGCGCAGACCGCGACCAGCCTGACCCGTGCCGATTACCACAATCGCATCGTGCTGGCCGATTTTGCCGCCGCCTGCGACGTCGTCACCTACGAGTTCGAGAATGTCGCGATTGGGCCGGTCGAATGGCTGGCGGAGCGCGTGCCCGTCCACCCGCATCCCCGCGCGCTGGCCGCCGCGCAGGAACGGATCGCGGAAAAACGCTTCGTCGAAAGCGTCGGCGGACGCCCCGCTCGCTGGGCCCCCGTCCACAGCCGCGAGGAGCTGGAGGCGGCGGTCGCCGCCGTCGGCACGCCCGCGGTGCTGAAGACCGCGCGCTTCGGCTATGACGGCAAGGGCCAGGTCCGCCTGTCCTCCTCCGGCGACGTCGATGCGGCATGGGACACGATCGGCGGGCCCGCCGTGCTGGAAGCGTTCGTCGATTTCAGCCACGAATTCTCGATCGTGATCGCGCGCGGGGAAGACGGCGCGACCGTCCGCTACGCGCCCCCGCACAATGTCCATCGCGACGCGATCCTGCGCACCTCCACCGTCCCCGCGCCGGCCGAGATCCTGCGCCAGGCGGAGGAGGCGACGGAGCTGGCCTGCCGCATCGCGGCGCGCCTGGAATATGTCGGCGTGCTCGCCTGCGAGTTCTTCGCGACCGCGGATGGCCCGGTGTTCAACGAAATGGCCCCGCGCGTCCACAATTCGGGCCATTGGACGATCGAGGGCGCGGAAACCTCGCAGTTCGAGAATCACATCCGCGCCATCTGCGGCCTGCCGCTCGGGTCGACGGCGCTGACGGGCACGTCGATGTCGATGGAGAACCTGATCGGCGACGATCCGTGGCAGCCGGTGTTGGCGGAGGCCGGCGCACACCTGCATCTGTACGGCAAGGGCGCCGCGCGGCCCGGCCGCAAGATGGGCCACATCACCCGCGTCCGGCGCTGACCCCTTATCCGAACAGCCACCCGCCGATCAACCGACCCGGCAACAGGGTGAAGAAACCCGCCACCGCCAGCCCCAGATAGGTCAGCGCCATGGTCCGTTGGTGCGCGGCGATGTCGCGCCGCATCGCCTGCATCACGCCGCGCGGGATCATCACCAGCACCAGGATCGACAACAGGTGGATGACGGAAAAGCTGCCGGTCATGCCGCGCAGCCCGAAACTCGACAGCGCCGCCATCAGCATCAGCCCGGCCCACAGCCGCCCCAGCATCCGGTGCGTCGCATCGCCCTTTCGCCGCAACAGCACATAGCCGCCGAGCGGCAGCGCCGGGATGACCGACACCAGGTGCAGCACCAGCCAGGGGCCGATGTCACCGCGTTCGGACAGCCCCCTCGCCACCGCCCCCGTGGTCATGCCATGGGCAAGGGCGAGCAGGATCGCGCCGCCGGATACCGCGCCCAGCGCGACGATGGTCCGGTCGCGGCGCGCTGGGGAGAATGGCGGGGTGGATGCGATGGTGGTGGAAAGGGTCATGCTGATATCCCCTGATCGCCCCGATGCGGGGTCGTTCGATGCGGCCGATTGTGACGCCGGGCCTTTCCCGCGCCACCACGCATACACGAACCGGACGACCGCGTTCGTCGGCGGAACGCCCGTACGGCGCATGTACCGTTCGCGAAGCATGAGCGGGCTCGTCGCGTGACGATCGGCCGCAAGGTGACGACCGAACTGGCGGTACTGGCCGCCGGCATCCTGTTGCTGGCGGTGTTGGGGCCGTTCGGTACCTACACCGCGCCGCTGCCCAGCCGCCTGTTGCAATGGGGCACCTTCCTGCTGGGCGGTTACGTCTTCTTCCGCCCCGTGCTGGCCGCCGGGCGGGCGCTGGCGCGGCAGTCTGGGTTGCCGCAGCCGATGGCGGTGGCGGCCGCATGCCTGTTCGGTGCGCTGCCCACGACGCTGTTGGTCGCGCTGGTGTTCGTGGGGTATCGCTGGCGGTCCATCACGGTCGCCGACCTGGCCGCCACCTATGTCCAGGTTCTGATCGTCGGCGTCACCGTGACGTTAGTGCAGGCGCTGGTGGAGCGGGGTCGCGGTTTGCCGGGCGACACCCCTCACGCTGGCGTCGAAGACTTGTCCCCGCCCACTCCGGCCGATTGCCCGCCGATGCCTCACCCGATCACGGCGCCAAATCAGCCGCCGGTACCGTCAGCGGCGATCCTCGACCTGTTGCCACCGCATCTCGGCCGCGACCTGATCTGCCTGGAAAACGAGGATCATTATGTCCGCGCCCACACCCCGCTGGGCAGCGCGCTGATCCTGATGCGGATGCGCGACGCGGCGCAACAGCTCGGCGAGGAGGATGGGTCGCGTGTGCATCGCAGCTGGTGGGTGGCGCGCCGCGCGGTGGTGGGCAGCGTGCGGCACGATCGCAACGTCCGGCTGCTGCTGGTGGACGGGCGCGAGGTGCCGGTGGCGCGTGCCAATGTCGCGGACCTGCGCGCGCGCGGCTGGCTGGATGGCGCAGGCCCTGCCTGAAAAGCGGACGGCCCGCCCCTCCCGATCGGAGGAACGGGCCGCCACCGGTACCTTTAACGTGATCGGATCAGCCGACGCGCGTTCCCGAAAGCGGAAAGCTGCCAAGGCCGCCGGCGCCGACCGTTCCGGTCAGCGTGTCGCCCTCGGCCGTCGCCTCCACGTCCAGCGTCATCGGCATCGGGACGGTGATCGACTGTTTCCAGCTGATCGTGTCGCCCAGCACCTCGCCGGACAGCTCCGCCGTCCCCATCGCGCCCGATGCGGTGCCGGTGAAGGTCGCGCCCTCCGACCGGATGGTCACCGTCATCTTCTGGTCGCCCAGCGGCGACTTGACCACGCAATCCCAGCTGCCGTCGACCTGTGCCATGTTCACGAAACTCCTTGAAAATCAGCGCGCCGTGGCGACGGACGCGGCGGGGACGACCTCGACCGGCAGGCCCAGCGAGTCAAGCTGCGGCTTCACCACCTTGGCATCGCCGACCACGACCCACACGGTCTTCGCCGGGTCCAGCGCGCCGCGGATCGCGGTGTTCAGCTGCGGCAGCGTCAGCCCCTGGTACCGGCGCGTGATGGTCGCGTAATAATCGTCGGGGCGACGCAGCAGGTCGTTGTTCTCCATCGCCTGCAACACGGCGCCCGATGTCTCGAAATCGCCCGACAGGGACCGGATCGCACCGGTGATGGTGCGGTCGAACTCCGCCTGGGTCAGCGGTTTCGCGCCCAGATAGTCGCTCAGGTCGCCTTGCAGCGCCTTTACCGACGGGCCGGTCTGGTCCGCCTGCACCGGGGCGACGATGGTGTAGGGGGCGGCATGCTCCAGCTGACGGAAATTGCCCGACACGCCGTACGACCAGTGCTTCGTCTCGCGCAGGTCCATGTTGATCCGGCTAAGGAAGTCGCCGCCCAGCGAGTCGTTGGCGGTGACGACGGGCAACAGGTCCTGCGTCCCGGTCAGGCTGGTGGGGATGCCGCCGACGATCAGCGACTGCGGCGAATCGAGCCGGTCGACCAGCACGATGCGCGGCCGTGACGGCTGGGACGCCGCGCCGAACGCCTTGGTCGCCGCCGCACCGGTGCCGCGCCAGGTGCCGAATGCCCCCTCAAGTGCCGCCTGCACCTCCGCCAGCGGCCGGTCGCTGGTGACGAAGATCTTCGCCTTGTCCGGACGCAGCCATGCCTGGTGGAACGCCTTCAGGTCGGCCGGCGTCAGGCTGGCGACCGCTGCCGGATCGCCGCTGCCGCTCTGCCTGGCATAAGGCGATGCGGGTCCGTACAGCAGTTTCGGCATGACGCGCGCCGCCAGGCCGTTGGGGCTGGTCAGTTCCTGCTGGATGCCGGCGAGCTGCTGCGCCTTCACCCGCGCCACTTCCGCATCGGCAAAGGCCGGATTGCGGACGATGTCGGACCACAGCGACAGCGCGGGTTGCAGGTTCGCGCTGGGCACCGACAGCGACACTTCGGTGCGGTCGGCGGTGGAGCCGGCGTTGATGTCCGCGCCCAGCCGCTCCTCCGCCTCGGCGATCTGGATCGAATCCAGGCGGGTGGTGCCCTGTTCCAGCATGTTCAGCGTCAGCTGCTGCGTGCCCAGCTTGTTCGGCACGTCCGCCGCCGCACCCGCGTCGAAGCTGATCTCCGCCTGGGTGATCGGCACGGCGGTCCGCTGCGCATAGATCAGCTCGATACCGTTCGACAGGCGCGCGCGCTGCACCGCCGGGAAGGTCAGCGGCGTCAGCTGGCCGACCGTCGGCAGGTCGCCGCGCGTACCCTTTGCCGGAACCTCCGCCGCCGCCGGCACGTCCGCCTTTGGCGGCACCTGCGCCTCGGCATAGGCGTCGCGGGGACCGGGCACCACGGTCAGCGTATAGGCCGGCCGGGCCAGCCATGCGTCCGCCGCCGCCTTGACGCTTGCCGGGGTCTGCGTGGCCAGCGCGGCGAGCTGTTTCTTGTAGAAGCCGGGATCGTTGGAATACAGCGCGCCCTCCGCCAGCGCGACGGCCTTGCCGCCGAAGCCGCCGACGGACTCGAGGCCGCCGATGGTGCGCGCGGTGTTGCGGGTGACCACGCGGGCGACCTCATCCGCGCTCGGCCCGGTCTTCAGGAAGTCGGCGACGATCTCGTCGATCCGCCGCGTCACCAGCGCGGGGTCGACCCCCGGCTTCACGTACGCCTGGATGGTGAACATGCCCAGCTGAGAAAAGCTGCTGTTCGACGCCGACACGCTGACCGCCAGCTTCTCCCGCTTGACCAACGCGTTGTCGAGCCGGCTCGACGCCAGTCCGCCGAGCACGCCCGCCGCGACATCCAGCCCCGCCGCCTGCTTGTCGTTCAGGCCCGGCACGACCCAGTTGCGGCTGATCATCACCGCCGCGACACGATCCTTGATCGTCTCGTTCACCGCGCGCGGCAGCGTCGGGATCGGCGCGGCGGGCGCGACGCTGGCCGGACCCTTGGCGATGCCGCCGAAATATTTGGTGACCAGCCGCTTGGCGGTGGCGACATCGACGTCGCCGGCCAGCACCAGCACCGCGTTGTTGGGGCCGTAATGGTCATGGAACCAGTCCTTCACCGTCTGCAACGATGCCGCGTCCAGGTCGGCCATCGAACCGATGGTGGTGTGGCCGTACGGATGCGTCGCCGGGAACAGCCCCTCAGTGATCTTGTATTCGGTCAGGCCATAGGGCTGATTGTCGCCCTGCCGCTTCTCGTTCTGGACGACGCCGCGCTGCTCGTCGAGCACGCCCTGCGTCACCGCGCCGGTCAGATAACCCATGCGGTCGGATTCCAGGAACAGCGTCCTTTCCAGCGCGCCGGTCGGCACCGTCTCGAAATAATTGGTGCGGTCGTAATAGGTGGTGCCGTTCAGGTCGGTCGCGCCGATCTGCTTCAGCGGTTCGAAGAAGTCGCCGGGCACATTCTCCGTGCCGTTGAACATCAGATGCTCGAACAAGTGGGCGAAGCCGGTCTTGCCCTTGGGCTCGAACTTCGATCCGACATTGTACCATACACTGACCGCGACGACGGGCGCCTTGCGATCGGTATGCACGACCACGCGCAGGCCGTTGGGCAGGCTGAATTGCTGGTACGGGATGTCCACCGCCTTGACCAGTTCCGCGACCGGTGCCGGCCGGGCGTCCTGGGCGGTGGCCGGAGTCACGAACGCGAGAACGGCGGCGCTGCCCAGCACCACGGCCTTGTAGGTCATATCTTGAAACCCCCTGACGATGTGTGCCGGGTGTACGCACGCTGCCCGCCGCCTGCAATCCGGATCGGACGCCCGCGCTGCCCTGCACGTGACCGCTGCGGCAGGGGTGCCTGCTCTAGAATGGCCGATTGCGGGAAGGGCTCGACAAAGGGCGTTGCAGCCCGGCACTTTCTCCACTTCATCGTCGCGGCGCGCCCTTGTGTGGCATATCGGCAACACCACATGAGGGGCAAGGAACAACAGGGACCGCCCATGAACCTCGAGAAATTCACCGACCGCGCCAAGGGCTTCCTCCAATCGGCGCAAACCGTCGCGATCCGCATGAACCATCAGCAGATCGCCCCCGAACATCTGCTGAAGGCGCTGCTGGAGGACGATCAGGGCATGGCCGCCGGGCTGATCGGTGCCGCTGGTGGCGATGCACGTCGCGCGGTGAGCGAAACCGACGCCGCGCTGGCGAAGCTGCCTGCGGTCACCGGCTCCGGCGCGCAACAGTCACCCGGCCTGAACAACGACACGGTGCGCGTCCTCGACCAGGCCGAACAGGTCGCGCAAAAGGCCGGCGACAGCTTCGTCACCGTGGAACGCCTGCTGCTCGCGCTGGCGCTGTCGAGCGGCGGCGCCGGTCGCGCGCTCAAGACCGCGGGCGTCACCGCAGACGGCCTGAACGCCGCGATCAACCAGCTGCGCCAGGGCCGCACCGCCGACACGGCGGGCGCGGAGGACCGCTACGACGCCCTGAAGAAGTTCGCTCGCGACCTGACGGAGGCGGCGCGCGACGGCAAGCTCGACCCGGTGATCGGCCGTGACGAGGAAATCCGCCGCACCATCCAGATCCTCGCCCGCCGGACCAAGAACAACCCCGCGCTGATCGGCGAACCCGGCGTCGGCAAGACCGCGATCGCGGAGGGTCTGGCGCTGCGCATCGCCAATGGCGACGTGCCCGACACCCTGAAGGACCGTCGCCTGATGGCGCTCGACATGGGCGCGCTGATCGCGGGCGCGAAATATCGCGGCGAGTTCGAGGAGCGGCTGAAAGGCGTGCTGGACGAGGTGAAGGCCGCGGAGGGCGACATCGTCCTGTTCATCGATGAGATGCACACGCTGATCGGCGCCGGCAAGTCGGAGGGCGCGATGGACGCGGGCAACCTGCTGAAACCAGCCTTGGCGCGCGGCGAGCTGCACTGCGTCGGCGCCACCACGCTCGACGAATACCGCAAATATGTCGAAAAGGATCCCGCGCTCCAGCGGCGGTTCCAGCCGGTGTTCGTCGGAGAGCCGACGGTGGAGGACACCATCTCCATCCTGCGCGGGCTGAAGGAAAAGTACGAGTTGCACCATGGCGTGCGGATCACCGATTCCGCGCTGGTCCAGGCGGCGACGCTGTCCAACCGCTACATCACCGACCGATTTCTGCCGGACAAGGCCATCGACCTGATGGACGAGGCCGCCAGCCGCATCCGCATGGAGGTGGAGTCCAAGCCGGAGGAGATCGAGACACTCGACCGTCGCATCCTGCGTCTGAAGATCGAACGCGAAGGGCTGCGTCGTGAATCCGACGCCGCGTCGCAGGATCGGCTGGAGAATATCGAGGGCGAACTCGCCAATCTGGACGAACAGTCGGCGGCGCTGACTGCGCGCTGGCAGGCGGAAAAGGACAAGATCGCGGGCGAGGCCAAGCTGAAGGAACAGCTCGACGCCGCGCGCATCGAGCTGGACCAGGCGCAGCGTGCCGGCGACCTCGCCCGCGCGGGCGAGTTGTCATATGGTCGCATCCCCGCGCTGGAGAAGCAGCTGGCGGACGCGCAGGCGACCACCCAGGGCGCGATGCTGCGCGAGGAGGTCACCGCCGACGACATCGCCGCGGTGGTCAGCCGCTGGACCGGCGTGCCCGTCGATCGGATGCTGGAGGGCGAACGCGACAAGCTGCTCCGCATGGAAGAGGTGCTGGGCAAGCGGGTGATCGGCCAGGCCGATGCGGTGCGTGCCGTCTCCACCGCCGTCCGCCGTGCGCGTGCGGGTCTGCAGGACCCCAACCGGCCGCTCGGATCGTTCCTGTTCCTAGGGCCTACGGGTGTCGGCAAGACGGAGCTGACGAAGGCGCTGGCCGAGTTCCTGTTCGACGATCCGAACGCGATGGTCCGCATCGACATGAGCGAGTTCATGGAAAAGCATGCGGTGGCGCGTCTGATCGGCGCTCCTCCCGGCTATGTCGGCTATGAGGAAGGCGGCGTGCTGACCGAGGCCGTGCGGCGCCGGCCTTATCAGGTCGTGCTGTTCGACGAGGTCGAAAAGGCGCATGGCGACGTGTTCAACGTGCTGCTCCAGGTGCTGGACGACGGCCGGTTGACCGATGGCCAGGGCCGCACGGTGGACTTCTCCAACACGCTCATCATCCTGACCAGCAATCTCGGCTCCCAGTATCTCGCCAACCTTGAGGAGGGACAGGATGTCGAGACGGTGGAGCCGCAGGTGATGGACATCGTCCGCGCCCATTTCCGGCCCGAGTTCCTGAACCGTCTGGACGAGGTGATCCTGTTCCACCGGCTGGGCGCCGGGCACATGGCACCGATCGTCGACATCCAGGTCGGCCGCGTCGGCAAGCTGCTGGCGGATCGCAAGGTGACGCTGGACCTGACCGACGCCGCACGATCCTGGCTAGGCCGCGTCGGGTACGATCCCGTCTACGGCGCTCGCCCGCTAAAACGCGCGGTGCAGCGTCACCTCCAGGATCCGCTGGCGGACATGATCCTGCGGGGCGAGGTCAAGGACGGCAGCAGCGTTCGGGTGGACGAGGGTGACGGGCGACTGGCGCTGAGCGTGGAATAAGGCGGGTTAGAAAGGGCTGGCGTCGACCCGCGCGTTGCGTCAGCCTGCCGCCATCGTCTCGTACAGGAGGTCGTTAATGATTACCCTTTTCGTGCTGTCGGCCGCTCTTCAGGCAGGCACCACGCCGACAGCCGCACCTGCGCCGGCAACTGCGCCTTCACCTACCCAGGAGGCCGCTCCCAAGCTGCGGTGCAAGCGTCAGGCGGAAACGGGGTCCTATGTCCGCGCCACGCGCATCTGCCACACCGAAAAGGAATGGCGGGAGATCGAGCGCGGCAATTCGCTGGAAATGGATCGGTTCAGGGACCGCACGCCGATCAACTCGGCCCGCCCCCTGGGAAGCTGAGACCGGCCGGGGCGGTTCCCAGTCGACACAAAAAAGGGGCGGACCATCGGTCCGCCCCTTCTTCGTTACCCGGAACTTCGATCAGAACTTCAGCTTCGCGCCGATCGCATAACGGCGGCCCAGCGCGTCGTAGGTCGACGGATAGGTGTTGCCGCTGTTGAACGAGGTCGAACCCAGCGTGTTTCCGACAACCGGAGGCTTGTTGTTGAACAGGTTCGCCACAGTCACCGTGAACTCGAAATTGTCGGTCGCCTGGATGCGGCTCGACAGATCGAAATAGTGCTGCACGCCGATGCGCTGGAACTGTGCCAGGGGCGGATCGGTGTCGGCATTGTTGTCGTTCAGCAGCTCCTGAACCGCCAGCGGCTCATACTTCACCGAGTCCTGGAAGCGCCACAGCAGCGACACGTCCACTCCGTCGAAGCCGAGCGTGGTGCGCTGGTTGAAGCTGAATTCCGGCTGGATCGAACCACGGAACAGGCTGCCTGCGCCCGGGCTGCCGCAGCTGTTGCTGTAGTAGCCGACGCACTCGCGCACCACCGACACCGGCGTCGCCTGGAAACGCGACCGGTTGGTCCAATTCCCGTTGAAGCTGAGGTCGAGCTTCGAGAAGCTCAGCTCGCGGTGGTAGTTGATCGCGACGTCGACGCCGTCCGTCCAGATCCGGCCGGAGTTCGAATAGTCCAGCGGAACATAGGCATCGGCGGTGCCGAACAGACCGCCGGTCAGCGGGTTGCGGCGGATCGCGGTGCAGGCCGGGTTTGTCGCGCTGAGGCCGGGGTTGTTGGCGACTTGGAAGCAGGCGTTCAGCGCATCGCCGAACGACGGCTGGCTGATCGCGTCACGAACCTTGATGTTGTAGTAATCGGCCGTGATCGTCAGGCCCGGCACGAAGTCGGGACGCAACACGACGCCCGCGGTCCAGGTGGTCGCCTTTTCCACGCCCAGGTTGATGTTGCCGCTGGTCCGGTTGTTCGGCTGTGCCGACGGCTCGGCCTCGATGTTGCCGATGCTGGACGCGGGCGCGCCCTGCGCGATGCAGATCGCGCGCAGCTGTGCGTTACCGAGCGGCGCCGCACCCTGGCAGGGATCGGTCGCGAAGTTGTCGAGACCGGTGACGGTGGGCGAGAACAGCTCGTTGATGTTCGGCGCACGGGTCGCACGCTGGTAGTTGCCACGGAACTTGACGCCGCTCACCGGCTCCCAGTTACCGCCGGCCTTCCAGGTCCAATTGTCGCCGGACGTGGAATAATCGGAGTAACGCGCGCCCAGTTCCAGCGTCAGCGCCTTGAAGAACGGCTTGTCGGCCAGCAGCGGGGCGATCAGCTCCGCAAAGGCTTCCTTGACGTTGTACTTGCCGAATGAGTCCGGGTTGGCCGCGCCGGCACCCAGCACCTCGTCCGGGGTCTGGCTGGGCAGGTCGGACGAGCTTTCGGCGGTGTAGTGACGATATTCGCCGCCGATCGCGATGCCGACCGGCTCGGTCGCACCAGGGCTGGTGAAGCCGAGATCGCCGGAGATCACGCCGCGCACCGTGCCGAGCGACGTCTTGGTCGCAGCGGTGGTGGGCACATTCAGGTAGGCGAACATCTGCGGCGTGATGCTTCCCGCCGCGCCGAACACGTTCAGCGGAACGCAGGCCGCGTCTTTGTTCAGGCAGGCGGTCGTGCTGGTCGCGTCCAGAGCCGCCTGGACGCGCGAACGCAGGCCTTGGCCGGTGCTGCGCGCGTTGTTCTCGCTCTCGCCATAGGTACCGTACACGTCGAAGCTGAGGTGCTCGGACAGGTCACCGCGCACACCGCCGCGAAGCTGGAACAGCTGCGTGGTGTACTCGGAGATACGCGAACCACCCTCGACGAAGCGACGCGACAGCGTGGCGTTGAAGCTGCCCGTGGCGTTGGCGCAATCCACGACGCCATTGGCCGCACAGGCCGCGGCGCGGACACCGGCCGGCAGGTACGGGTTGGCATAGGGGATGGCGAACGAGTTGCCGAACGTGCCCGACGGCGCGATCACGGTCGACACCTTGTTCTTCGAGAACATGCCCTGGGCATAGGCCTCGATCCCGTCCGACACTTCATAGCGTGCGGTCGTGAACAGGTTGTACCGCTCGAACGGTGTCTGGAAGACGTTGTACGGGTTGAAGTTGAAGAGCTGGTAGGTCGGCACCAGCGTGCCCGTCGCCGGGTTCAACTGACGCGTGCCGGTGCCGTTGCCCAGGTTGATGCGCAGCGGCACGGTGGTGCCCGAACCGCTTTCCTCGCCCGTCACCGAGTCGATCTGGGCCGCCGCGAAGTCACGATCCCCCTGAAACACGGGCTTTGCCTTCTGATAGCCCATGCTGAACGTCACGTTGCCGCGGCCGTCCGCTAGGTTGGCACCGATCGTTCCGTCGACGCGGAAGACGTTGCCGTCACCCTGCTCGGTGATCTGCTCGGACGCGTTCAGCTCGAGCCCGGTGAAATCCTTGCGGGTGATGAAGTTCACCACGCCCGACACCGCGTCGGCGCCGTAGGTCGTGGTCGCACCGCCGGTCAGCACATCGACACGCTCGACCAGCGCCAGCGGGATGTTGTTCAGATCGACCTGACCGCTGAAGCCGGCGGGAACGATCCGCGAACCGTCGAGCAGCACCAGGTTGCGCTGCGGACCCAGGCCGCGAAGGTCGACGAACGACGCGCCGCCATTGCCGTTGTTCACTGCGGAACCGATGTTGGGGACGACACCAGGCAGGGTGCGCAGCACTTCCTCGGCGACGTTCGTCTGACGCAGGGTCAGTTCCTGCTGGCCGACGGTCGTGACCGGGCTGGACGATTGCAGGTTGGGGTTGCGGATCAGCGTGCCGGTGACGACCACGTCCTGGCCGGACTGCGCCTGGTCGGTCGGCGCAACTGCCTCTGCCGGCGCGGTGGTGGTCTGCTGCGGATCGACACCGGGGGTCTGGCCCGCCGCATCCTGCGCCAGCGCCGGCGCCGCGAACATGGCGCTCGCCATGACCGTGGAGGCGAGCAGGCCCGACTTCTTGAAGTTGATCATATGGGTTCCCTGATTACCTTGTCCGACCTCCGGTTGAGATCCGGTCGCCGTTGCGCGGCTGGTATAAGGGGAAGGTTCGACGCACAATTTCGGTAGAGCGCAGCTCGCCGGTTTATGTCGCCTATGTGACAGTTGTGCAACGCAGCATGCCCACCATGCTGATCTCACGCATGAAAATGGCGGTTCGAGCGGATCCTACGCATCGCGCCTGGCTAAACGGTGCGATTCTGCAACACATCTGAAGCAATCGCATTGTGGCAAAATCCGACAGCTTTACAGACCCATTGGCCCCACGCATGCAGGCCACTTAGCGTTCGATCATGTCTTGAGGGCAGCTCGGCGCGTAAGGCTGCTGCGAAACGGCGGCTACAAAAAAGGGATAAGATCGTGCATCAATCCTCCAGCAAGTTTTACCGGATGGCGTTGCTCGGTACGGCCGCTCCGCTCGCGTTAAGCCTGTTTGCGGCTCCTGCATTGGCGCAGGACAGTTCCAACGCGCCTGTTGGCGCCGCACAACAGAACTCCGCCACCCCCGCCAATACGTCTGCCAGTGCGCCAGAGGGCGGCGCGATGACCGCGGAGGCTCAGCAAGCTGGTACCCCGAGCAACATCAACGATCAGCCAGGCTCCAACGACATCGTCGTCACCGGCACGCTGATCCGCAACAGCTCCACCGCCACCGCCGCGCCTGTGACCACCATCAGCGCGCAGGACTTTGCCAATCGTGGTCAGAACACGATCGCGGAAGCGTTGCAGACGATTCCCGCCAATGGCGCGGGCACCATGACGCGCGCCTGGAACAGCTTTGGCTTCGCATCGGGCGCAACCGCCGTGTCGCTCCGCGGCCTGACGACCGGCAACACTCTGACGCTGTTCGATGGCCTGCGTTCTGCGATCTATCCGTTGGGCGACGACGGGCAGCGCAGCTTCGTCGATTTGAACACCATCCCGCAGGCGATCGTCGAAAAGGTCGACGTTCTGCAGGACGGCGCATCCTCGACCTATGGCGCGGACGCGGTCGCGGGCGTGGTCAACGTCATCATCAAGAAGCAGATCGAGGGGCTCCACGCCAACGCATCGGCCGGCATTTCGCAGCGCGGCGACGGTGCCGAGCAGCGCGCGGACCTGACCTATGGTTATGGCCGGCTCAGCGAGCAGGGCTTCAACGTATACGTCAACGCGGAATACCAGCGCAGCAACCCGATCTACGCACGGGATCGCGGCTACCCGTTCAACACCAACGATTACAGCCGCGTTTGCGTGGCATCGGGCGACTGCCTGACCAACGAGACCATCAACGGCGTCCAGCCCGACGGAACGGTTTCCGCATTCGGCTCGACGCGCGTGCCGGCAGTGCGTCCATACCTGAACGGTCAGCCGGTCGGAAGCTGGCAGCTGTTGAACGGAGCGGCCGGGTGCCGCGATCTCACCGCGATCAATCTGACCCCCGCCCAACAGGCCGACCTTGCCGGGAAGGGCGCACCGACCGGGTCGCTGATCTGTCAGCAGGACAACATCAACGACTATCTGATGGAGATTCCGCAGCAGCAGCGTTTCGGTGCCACTGCCCACGTCACCGCGAACATCGGCAGCAATGCCCAGTTCTACGCGATGGCGAATTACTATCAGACGCAGACGAGCAGCAGCATCGCGCCGCTGACGTTCGCGGGACAGACGGCAGCCGGCGGTACGCAGTACACGCTCAGCCCGGTTCTGCTCCCCGTCTATGTCTGCCCACGCGGAACGGTCACCTGCACGGCCGCGAACGGCACGCTGAACCCGAACAACCCGTTTGCGGCCGCTGGTCAGCAGGCGCGCGTCAACTACCGGTACGATCAGCCGCGTGAGACGCTGACCAACGCCAAGACCTACCGCTTTGCGACCGGCATCTCCGGCTCGTTCGGCGAAGGCTGGAACTACAGCGCAGATGGCACCTATTCGCGGATCAACCTGGGTATCAAGCAGAAGAACTACTTCGTTGCCCAGCGCCTGCTTGACGTCATCAACGACGGGTCGTTCAACTTCGTCGACCCTTCACTGAATACCCAGGACACCCGCGACTATATCGCGCCGACGAACGTCACCAACTCCAACTCGAAGCTGTGGCAGGTGCAAGGCACCCTGTCGAAGGCGCTGGTCACGATGCCGGGCGGTGACCTGACCGTCGCGGTAGGTGCGTCCTATCGCCATGAGTCGGTGTACAACCCCAGCGCAAACCCGCCCAACGAAGCAAATCCGGCCGATCGCTACTATAGCATCAACGCGGTCAGCACGCAGGGAAGCCGCAACGTCCGTTCGGCCTTTTTCGAGATCGACGCTCCGGTTTTGAACATGTTGAGCCTCAACGCCTCGGGTCGCTACGACAACTATTCGTCCGGGCAGAAGAACTTCTCGCCGAAGATCACGGCAATCTTCCGGCCGATCGAGCAGATCCGCCTGCGTGGAACCTACTCGCGCGGCTTCCGCATCCCGAGCTTCAACGAAGCTTATGGACAGCCGACCACAGGCTACATCAACGCCACCGTTACGCCGGACCAGCCGGGTGGTGCCGCCTACATCGCGGCCCATGGTGGCAACGGGTATGCGACCCTGCCGTACAGCTATGGCCTGACGTCGAGCGGTAATCCGAACCTGGATCCGGAGAAGTCGACCAGCCTGACCGGCGGCATCGTGTTCGAACCCACACGCCGCATCTCGTTCACGGCCGACTATTTCCACATCAAGATCAAGGGCCTGATCGGCGCGCCTGATTATTCGGGCGTGGAAGAAGCCTATTATGCCAACAACGGCGCGGTGAACCTTCCCGGCATCACCGTGGTTCCGGGCGTCGCAGACCCGGATCACCCGGGTGCCTTGCCGGCGCTGGGCTTCATCCAATACTCGTTCGTCAACACGACGTCCCAGATTGCATCCGGCCTCGACTTCTCGGGCACCGTGCGGTTGCCGCTCACCGACGGCATCAGCTTCACCAGCCGTGTCGACGCGTCCTATCTGATCAAGCTGCAGACGACGACGCCGGCCGGGAACGTGCAGCGGTTCGATGGATCGCTCAGCCCCTGCAACATCACCTCGTGCTCGGGCGCACCGAAATGGCGTGGTTCGTGGCAGAACACGCTGGACTTCGGCGGTGGCACGCTCAGCGCCACCGCCTATTATACCGGCGGCTACAGCATGGCTTCGGTCGACTACGGCGGCGATCCGGATGACTGCAAGGGGAGCATCGGATCGTCGGTGTACGGGACCTACAACGGCAACCCATACAAGTGCCGCGCCAAGCGCTTCATCGATGTCGACATGACCGGCAGCATCAAGGTGAGCGACCGGTTCACCCTATACGCGAACGTCCTGAACGTGTTCGACGTGAAGCCGGACTTCAATCCTGGTCAGACGTATGACGCGGGCTTCGGGTACAACGTCGCATGGGAAGCGCAGGGGTTCATCGGCCGCTTCATCCGCGTCGGCGCCAAGGTCGACTTTTAAAGCGTTCGAGATTGCATGATCGGGGCGGCTCCTTCGGAAGTCGCCCTTTTTTGCGCCATCTTCCGCAGGCCTCGCACTACGTCTGATTGGCGGCGGGAAGGGCGATCAATTGGAAGACAGCTTAAAGTAGGCGGTCGTCCTTCCACACAACCAGCGAAATCGAACGCTAGCACGCGCTAGGTACGGACGATGCCTAAAGTGTATCGGTACTCGTAGACTTCAGGCAGTGTGCCGTGTGCGACTGCCAAGCCTCACGCTGGCCGCAGCGGCGCAGGGCATGGGACCTACTGGTCAACGGGTGAGACGCACAGAAACTGTCAGCCAGCCGCCCGCCTTCTCACCGATCATATGCACAGAACGAAGCCGTTACGCTCTGCTACCGCATCGGCCCCGCGGCCAGCAGCGGGTCGAGCTTCGCGCCCTGCCATTGCAGGCTCCAGTGCAAATGCGGACCGGTCGCGCGGCCGGTTGCGCCGACCAGGCCGATCGGCTGGCCTTGCCGGACACGGTCGCCCACCGCCACGTCGATGCGCGACAGGTGCAGGAACGCGCTGTTCAGCCCCATGCCGTGGTCGATCATCAGCAGGTTGCCCTCCAGCGTGAACGGCGCGTCGGCGGCCAGGATCACCACCCCATCGGCCGGGGCGGTCACGAGCGTTCCGGTCGGCCGCGCGATGTCGATGCCCGAATGGTACGACCCCGCCTCGCCATTGGCGTAGATCCGCTGCGACCCGAACAGCGTCGAGATGCGCCCCGTCACGGGCCAGGAGAAGCGTTGCCGCCACCCCGCCGCGTCGGTGGTCAGCGCCCGGGCGGCGACGATACGGGCAAGCTCGGCCGGCCGGCGCGCGGCGAACTCGGGCTGGGGCACCGGAACCTTCGGCAAGCTCGACAGACGGGAGATGTCCCACGCGCGTGGAGCGACCGTCAGCGGGACAGTCATTCTCGACCCATCCGTGCCGGTGACCGTCAGCGTCGCGGAAGGCGTGGCGTCGCGGTCGAAGCCGAAGACGAAACGCCCGTCGGGTGCCACCGCGACGGTCCTGCCGTCCAACGACAGCGCCGCCGTGCCGGGTGCGGCCTGGCCGGTGATCAACCCGCCCTGGATCATCTGCCCAGACAGGCTCGGTGCACTGGCGGCGCGTGCCGGCACCGGCGGCGGCGCGGGCGGCGTGACCGGTGACTGTGCCGGCGGAGGTGAGGCCGGCGGCTGCACGTTGGGGACGCACGCGCCCGTCACCGCCACCAGCATCAGGGCCACGGCACTGCCCGCGCGGATGCCCGTCATCGCGGCGCCATCGCCTCGCTGGCGAGCTGTGCGGTGGCGTAGGGCTCCTGCCGCGCCACGCTCCAATACCGCAGCTCGTCCAGTGCGATACGGCCGCCCGACGCGGCGCAGATCACATGATCACCCGGCGACAGCACGCGAAAGCCGTTCATCAGGAAGTGGAGGCGCGCGGGTCGGTCGGTGTTGGACATCAGCATGGCAGGGTCCTGCGTGAATCGGGGATCGGGGATCAGAGCAGCGTCGGCTGTTCGGGTCTGCCGGCCAGATACGTCCGGCCGCCGCCACGCTCAACCTTGACGTCCACCGTCTGCCCCTGGCGGAACACCAGGCGCAACGCGCCGGCGGCCCGCGCGGCGGCGGCATCGGTGACGGTGTGCCCGTCGCCGCGCGCCTCGACACGGGCGTAACCCCGCTCAAGGATCCGGTCTGGATTGAGCGATTCGACCAGCCGCCACAGGTCGGACAGGCGCGCCCTCGCCGCCTCGACCCTGCGCGTCAGCACCGCCGGGCGCAGCGCGCCGGCCTGGCGGTCCAGCGTGCCCCGCGCCTGGATCACGCGCCGCTCCAGCGCACGGTCCAGCCGCCCGGCCAGATCGTCCGCGCGTTGACGCTGCGGACCCAGCAGCTGGTCGCGCCGGGGCAGCAAACGCGCTGCCGCGGCCAGCTTCTCGCCGCCACGCTGGTGATAGCGGCGGGCGCACCGCTCCGTGCGCTGGGCATAGCCCTCGATCGTCAGCCGCAGGTCGGCCAGCACCGGCACCGCCATCTCCGCCGCGGCGGTCGGCGTCGGCGCGCGCAGGTCGGCGGCATAGTCGCACAGCGTCGTGTCGGTCTCGTGCCCGACCGCGGAGATCACGGGGATGCGACACTCCGCCACCGCGCGCACCACCGGTTCCTCGTTGAAGGCCCACAGGTCCTCGATCGACCCACCGCCACGTGCGACGATGACAAGGTCGGGGCGCGGCACACCGCCCGATCCATCCGCTGGCAGGGCATCGAAGCCGCGTACGGCAGCAGCGACCTCCGCCGCCGCCCCCTGCCCCTGCACCTTGACCGGCCACACCACGACATGGGTCGGGCATCGATCCTCCAGCCGGTGCAGGATGTCGCGGATCACCGCGCCGGTCGGCGACGTGACCACGCCGATGACGCGGGGCAGGTATGGCAGCGGCTGTTTCCGCTCCCGCGCGAACAGACCCTCGGCCGACAGCTGCGCCTTCAGCTTCTCGAACAGGGCCATCAGCGCGCCGGCCCCGGCCAACTCCATGCGCTCGATCACGATCTGGTATTTGGACCGGCCGGGATAGGTGGTCAGCCGGCCGGTCGCGATCACCTCTATCCCGTCCTGCGGCTGGAACGGCAGGCCCGCCGCCGACCCCTTCCACATCACGCCGTCGATGATCGCGGCATCGTCCTTCAGGCACAGATAGGCGTGGCCCGACGCCGCGCGCTTGTATCCGGAAATCTCGCCGCGCAGGCGGACATGGCCGAACTCGCCCTCCACCATCCGCTTCAGCCGCCCGGACAGTTCGCTGACCGACACAGCCAGCGCGTTGTCCCCCGGCGTCGCCTCGGCTACCAGCCGGGAAGTTTCGGAAAAGGGATCGGTCATGAACGTCCTGCTGATCGGATCGGGGGGACGCGAACATGCGCTCGCCTGGAAGCTGGCACAATCGCCTGGGCTCGATACGCTCTGGGCCGCGCCGGGCAACCCCGGCATCGCCGCGCATGCGACCTGCGTCGACCTGACGGTCGCGGATCACGACGCGGTGATCGCCTTTGTGCGGGAACACGGGATCGGCTTGGTCGTGGTCGGGCCGGAGGCGCCGCTGGTCGACGGCCTCGCCGATTCGCTGCGCGCGGAGGACGTCCCCGTCTTCGGCCCGAGCAAGGCGGCCGCGCAGCTGGAGGGGTCCAAGGGGTTCACCAAGGACCTGTGCGCCCGCGCGAACATTCCGACGGCCGGCTATGTCCGGGTCACCGACCGCGGTGCCGCCACGATCGCGCTCGACCGCACCTTTGGCCTGCCGGTGGTGGTGAAGGCGGACGGCCTGGCCGCCGGCAAGGGGGTCACCGTCGCGACCACCCGTGCGGAGGCGGACGAGGCGCTGGACGCGATCTTCGTGCAGCCCGGCGGCAGCGCGGTGATCGAGGAATTCCTGTCGGGGGAGGAGGTCAGCCTGTTCGTGCTGACCGACGGCGCCGCCATGCTCCCCTTCGGCACCGCTCAGGATCACAAGCGCGTGGGCGAGGGCGATGTGGGCCCCAACACCGGCGGCATGGGCGCGTACAGCCCCGCGCCGGTGCTGACGCCCGAACTGGAGGAACAGGCGCTCGACACGATCGTCGCGCCGACGATCCGCACGCTGGCGGAGGAAGGTACCCCGTTCAGCGGCGTGCTGTACGCCGGACTGATGCTGACCGCGGACGGTCCCAAGCTGATCGAATACAACGCCCGCTTCGGCGACCCCGAATGCCAGGTGCTGATGATGCGGTTCGGCGGCGACCTGCTCCACCTGATGCTGGCGGTCGCGGAAGGACGTCTGGCGGGAGAGGGCGCGGCGTTTTCCGACGATGCGGCGCTGACCGTCGTGGTGGCCGGCGACGGGTATCCCGGCACGCCGCGCACCGGCGGCGCCATCACCGGCATCGACGAGGCGGAACGGTCGGGCGCACGCGTGTTCCAGGCCGGCACCCGCCACGATGGACCCGCGCTGGTCAGCGCGGGAGGCCGCATCCTGGCGGTGACGGCGAGCGGAACCGATACCGCCGCCGCGCAGGCGAACGCCTATGCCGCCCTTGCGCATGTGAATGTGGAACATGGATTTTTTCGGCGCGATATCGGATGGCGGGAGGTGGCGCGCGAGCGTCCAGCCGTTTAGGATCGCTCCATGAACGACACCATGGCCGCCGCTGCCAATCAGACCTCCCTGCTCGCGGGCAGCTCGTACGGCCTGCTGACCGGCATCCATCTCGGCTTGATGCTGGTCTTCGCCGTGCTGGTGATCATCGCGATCGGCTATGGCGTCCGGCTGAAGCGTCGGCGCGTGCAGGCCGACAAGGAAGTGGCGGAGAACGCGGCGGAGGCCGGCGTCCCGACCCAGCCCGCGGCGGAACCCGGCGACAGCCTGCCGGCGGATGCCCGGTCGGCTGAAACGCCGGCTGCCGCGCAGGGCGTGCCCCGCGCCGCTGCGCCGGAGCCGACACGGTTTGTACCCGTCGACACACGCGACGATGAACCGGGCGACCGCGATGACGACCACGCCGAACCGATCGTCGCCGCCGCACCGCTGACCGCCAGCCCCGCTGCCGAAGCGGCCTCCCACCCGGCACCGGCGCGCGCATCCGGCCCGGCGGACGGACCCGTGACCCAGCTGAAGGGGTTGGGGCCGAAGGTGACGGCGCGCCTCGCGGAACTCGGCATCACCACCGTGGGTCAGATCGCCGCGCTCAGCGACGATCAGGCGGAGGCACTGGACGCCGAACTGGGCAGCTTCCGCGGACGCATGGCGCGCGATCGGTGGATCGAACAGGCCCGCTTCCTGGCCGCCGGCGACCGCGCCGGCTTCGAATCGGTATTCGGAAAGTTGTGATCGCCGCGTCCTGACCGCTGCACCTTCCGGGGAGCGTCAGCCGGCCCGTGCCATCCGCGTCACGGCATCCCACGCTGCGACCTCCGCATCAAACCGGCGGGTCACGGTCAGGTTGTCTGCCCGCCCCGCTGCCGAATCCACCGTCACCGACCCGGCCCATTCCCAGGTGGCGTTGCCCGACAGGCTGACCATGGCGTCCGACGTCGCCTCGGCCCGCACCAGCCCGCCTGCGTTCAGCACCGTGATCGGTGTCCCGAACGGGATGCGACCCGTCAGGCCCATGGTATAGGTCGACGCCGCCATCGCGCTGCCACAGCTGTTGGTCAGCCCGACCCCACGCTCGAACGTCCGGACAAAGATCGTGTCGGGCGCGCGCACCTCCACGAACGACACGTTGGCGCGGTTCGGCAACCAGTCCGGCGCCGCTTCACAACGTTCGCCCAGCACAACCAGCGCCGCTTCGTCGATCCGGTCGGTGACGTGGACCAGATGCGGGTTGGGGATTGCCACCGCCGTGAAGCGCCGCTCCGGGTCCAGCGGGACGACCGGCGAATCGACCACCCGCTCCACCCCGGCCCGCGTCGGCCATGCCGCGACCTCCAGTGTCGCGGGTCCGGCGGTTTCGCGCACCGTCCACACACCTGGCGCGATGTCCGCGTCCCGCACCACCCGCGCGCTTGACGTGGCCAGGCGCACCTCCGCCCGCTCGATGCCGAGCGCCTCGAACCCCGCACGCGCGACGCATCGCAGGCCGTTCAGGCAGGTTTCGGCTTCCGATCCGTCGGAATTGAACATCCGCATGCCGAACGCGTGCCGCGCATCGCCGCCGGTCAGCAGCAACAGCCCGTCGCCACCGACCGGCCCAGCCCGATCCGCCAACGCCCGCGCCACGCCGGCCCATTCCTGGTCGCTCAGCGCCAGGGCGCGCGCGTCGATCAACGGGAAGTCATTGCCCGATCCGTGACAATGGATGATGTCGAAACGCATCTGTTCGCCCGGCCTCGATCAAGAGTTGCGACCGCGCCCTATCGCAGCCCGTAATGCACCGCCACCCGGTCCAGCGCCAGCGTCAGCACCAGCCGGCCCGCGCGCGCCGGCCAGCCCAGCCCCTTTTCCGCCACCGGCAGCGCTTCGTTGGCGCAGACGACCCGCCACAGAATGTCGGACAGTCCCGGCCCCGCCGCCGCGATCGCCGCGTCGAAGCGCCGCTTCGCCGCGATCTGCGCGGTCGTGGAATCCAGCCCGTCGCCGCCACCGCCGTCCACACGCGTCCCGCCCCAGCGCATCGTGACGCGCGGCCCCAGCATCGCCGTCTCGTAATCGCGCCGCAACCGCTCCCCGGCCTCGACCTGCCGCGGCGTCACCAGCCCGCGCGCGGCAAGCCATCCCAGCGGCGACTCGGCCAGGTTGACCGTCACACTGCGCCGGCCACTCCGCCGCGACGGCGCCCGATCGGTCACGCCATGGGTGTCGACCACCCGCTCCGCCAGTTCCCTCATCCGCCGTTCCTTCCTGTCACCAATGCGGGGGCACTTGCCACAGGCGCACGTTTGTAGGACAGGACAATAACCGATCTGGTTCGCAAACAGGACGAAGCCGATGATAACCGCCATCCGCGAAGTGCGCCGGGCCAAGAACATGACCCTGGACGATGTCGCGCGTGCCTGCGTGCCCCCGACCACCGCTCAGACGATCGGCCGGCTGGAAACCGGCACGCGCACCGTGTCGGTCGGCTGGCTGAACCGCATCGCTGCGGCATTGGGGGTGGCGGCGGCGGATCTGGTCAAGCTGCCCGACCGGGCGGAGCTGCCGCTCGCGGCGACCCTCGATGGCGACGGCGCCCATGCGCCAAGCCGCCCTGCTGCCCTGCCCCCGCCCGTCGCGGCCGCAGGCGCTGTGGCCGTCACCGTGTCGGGCAGCGTCGGCGATTACCGCGCAGGTGACGTGATCTGGTGCGAGCCGCTGGAACCGGCGTCCTTTGCCCAGGCGATGAACCGCGACGTGCTGGTCCCGCGCCCCGGCGGCCGCTTCCTGTTCGGGCGCTTGATCGGGCTCGACGGGCGCGCGGGTGGCGGCGGGGACGATCTCAACATCCTGCCCCCCGGCGCTGGCAACCGTCCGCAGGTCGTGACAGACGCGCCTTGGATCGCCCTGGCCGTCCGCCTCGTCCGCGATCTCTGAGCATATCGCTCGACCGGAGCCCGAACGCTTCGACGTCGCTCAGCCGCCCGGTGCCCACCCTTCGGCCGCAAGGGTGAAACCGTCGAACTCGAAACCCGGCGACACGACGCACGACACCAACGCCCAGCCGTTCACCGCCTCCGCCGCCTGCCAGTGATGCGGGGCGATGACGTGCTGCGGCGTTTGCCCGGCCAGCACGTCGGGGCCCAGCGTCACCGACGTCACCGGCCCTGCGCCATCGGCCGCGGTCGACAGGGACAGCGCATGCCCTGCGTGCCACAGCCATATCTCCGCCGCGTCGACCCTGTGCCAATGCGACCGCTGGCCTGCCTCCAGCAGGAACAGGATCGCCGTCGCACCGGCGCGCACACCCGCATCCGCGTCCGCGCGCCATGTCTCGCGGTACCATCCGCCCTCCGGATGCGCCGACAGGCCAAGCTGCGCGATCAGCTGGCCGGCATCGGTCTCGCCCTCCGCCCCCATGCTCAAATGTCCTCCACCAGCCGCCCGTACAATTCCGGCCGGCGGTCGCGAAAGAAGCCGAAGGCGGCACGGTGCCGCTTTACGCGGGTCAGGTCCAGCGTCGCGACGATCACGCCCTCTTCCTCGCGGTCCAGTTCCGCCAGGATGTCGCCACGCTCATCGGTGATGAAGCTGGTGCCGTAGAATGTCTGACCATGTTCCGTCCCCACCCGGTTTGCGGCGATCACCGGCACGACGTTGGACACCGCATGGCCGACCATCGCGCGCCGCCACAACCGCGCGGTGTCCAGGCTGGTGTCGTGCGGCTCCGATCCGATCGCGGTGGGATAGAACAACAGTTCCGCACCCATCAGCATCATCGCGCGCGCGGTTTCCGGATACCATTGATCCCAGCACACCCCCACACCCAGCTTCGCTGCCGGGGCCGCGCGCGGACCGGGCCACACCTTGAAACCCGTGTTGCCGGGCCGGAAATAGAACTTTTCCTCATATCCCGGTCCGTCGGGGATGTGGCTCTTGCGGTACACGCCCTGCACCTCGCCGTCCGGGCCGATCATCGCCAGGCTGTTGTAATGGTGCGGCCCATCCGCCTCGAAGAAGCTGGTCGGAATGGTGACGCCCCGCGCCTCCGCCACCGCCTGCATCGCCAGCACCGCCTTGTGCTCGGTCACCGGCGCGGCGTTGGCGAACAACCCCTCGTCCTCCACGCGGCAGAAATACTCGCCCTCGAACAGTTCGGGCGGCAGGATCACCTGGGCGCCCCGATCCGCGGCTTCGTGCACGGCGGCCGAAACCTTGGCGATGTTGGCGTCGATGTCGGGCGAAAAGGCGAGCTGGATCGCCGCCACGGTGATGCTGGTCATGGCACCAGCCTTTACCCGCAAGCGGCCCCGGAGCGGAAGGGCGCTTGTCGTCGGCAGCGTGGCGGGGCATGCGGCGATCCATGCGGCTCGACCCACCGTTTGTGTTCCTCGACGACGCCCGCCCGGGTGGTGCGCCCGCGCGACTGTATCGCCGTCCGGCGCGGATCGTGCGCGCGGGCACGGCGGCGGAGGTGATGCCCGCGCTCGCTGACCTGCGCGATGCACAGCGGGATGGCCTGCATGCCGCCGGTTTCCTACGCTACGAGGCCGGCGCGGCGTTCGAGCCGGCCGCCGAACCGCTGGGGCATAGCGATGGCCCGCTGCTCTGGTTCGGGCTGTTCGATCGCTGGGACGAGGTGGCGGATGTCGCGGCCCTGCTCCCCCATCCGGCCGGCGCATGGATCGGCGCGCCGGAACCGGATATCGACCGCGCCGCCTATGATGCGCGCTTCGCGGCGGTTCAGGACCTGATCCGCGCCGGCGACCTGTATCAGGCGAACCTGACCTTTCGCGCCCGCGCGCGGTTCGATGGGGACGTAAGGGCGCTTTACGCCCAGCTCCGCCGCCGTGCGGCCGGCGGTTGGGGGGCGCTGGTGGAGACGGGGGAGGAGACGATCCTCTCCTTCTCGCCCGAACTGTTCGCCAGTCTCGATGGCGACCGCCTGCTCTGCCGTCCGATGAAGGGCACCGCACGACGCGGCGACGACTCCGCATCGGACACTCGCGCCGCCGCCGAGCTGGCAACCGATGCCAAGCAGCGCGCGGAAAACCTGATGATCGTCGACCTGATGCGCAACGACCTCGCCCGCGTCGCCGCGCCGGGCAGCGTCGCGGTGCCGGATCTGTTCCGGGTCGAAACCTATCCCACCGTTCACCAGCTGGTGTCCGACGTCACGGCCCGGCTGGCGCCCGGCAAGGACGCGGTCGACATGCTGGCGGCGCTGTTCCCCTGCGGCTCCATTACCGGCGCGCCGAAGGTGCGGGCGATGCAGGCGCTGGCGGCGATCGAGGGACAGGCCGCGCGCGGCATCTACACCGGCTCCATCGGGCGCATCGACGCGAACGGGGATGCCGCGTTCAACGTCGCCATCCGTACCCTGCACATCGCTGCCGATGCCAGCCATGCGACCATGGGCCTGGGCGGCGGCGTCGTCGCCGACAGCAGCGCCGACGCCGAATGGGACGAGGCTTGTGCGAAGGGGGCGTTCGTCGCGACACTTCCAGGATTCGACCTGATCGAAACCATGGCCTTCGACCCGGAGGACGGGCTGTTCCTGCTGGAAGGGCACCTGACGCGGATGAAGAACAGTGCGGAGGCGCTGGGGTTCGCGTTCGACCGGCATGCCGCGCGCAACGAACTCCAGGCGGCGACATTCCGCCTGCGCGGCACCGCCCGCATCCGCCTGCTGCTCGCCGCGTCGGGCGCGATTGCGGTGGAGATGGGCCCAATGCCCGACATCTCGCAGGCGATCGGCGTGACCGTGGTGCCGCTGCCCGTCACACCCGCCGACATGCGCCTGAGGCACAAGACCAGCGACCGTGGCTTCTACGACGCCGCACGCCATGCCGCCGGCACGGCGGAGGTGCTGTTCGAGCGATCCGACGGCCGCCTGACCGAGGGCAGCTACACCAACCTGTTCGTGGAACGCGACGGTGTGCTGCTGACCCCGCCGCTGGCGGACGGGTTACTGCCCGGCGTGTTGCGCGCGGACCTGATCCAGACCGGTCGCGCGCGCGAGGCGACGCTGACCCGTGACGACCTGGCCGGCCCGTTCTTCGTCGGCAACGCGCTGCGCGGCCTTATCCACGCTTTCCTCGTCCCAAGCTCCGTTGCGGTTGAGAAACAACCGGCCGCTTCGCTATAGCGCCCCTGCCCTCCGGCCAAAGGCTTGCCCCATGACCCACGCCCTGCACCCGTCCGCCGCGCTTCAGCGGATCAGCCCGTCGCCAACCCTGGCGGTGACCAGCCGGGTGCTGGAGCTGAAGCGTCAGGGCATAGAGGTGATCGGCCTGGGCGCGGGTGAGCCCGATTTCGACACCCCCGATTTCGTCAAGGACGCCGCGATCGAGGCGATCCGCGCCGGCAAGACGAAATACACCAATGTCGACGGCACCGCCGAGTTGAAGGCGTCGATCGTCGCCAAGTTCGCGCGCGACAACCACCTGACCTACACCCCCGATCAGATCAGCGTGAACGTCGGCGGCAAGCACACGCTGTTCAACGCCATCGTCGCCAGCGTCGAGGCGGGGGACGAGGTTGTGATCCCCGCGCCCTATTGGGTCAGCTATCCCGACGTGGTGCAATTCGCGGGCGGCACGCCCGTCTTCGCGGTCGCTGGCGCCGACACCAATTACAAGCTGTCGCCCGAGGCGCTGGATGCCGCCATCACCCCGCGCACCCGCTGGGTCATCCTGAACTCGCCCTCCAACCCGACGGGCGCCGCCTACACGCACGCGGAACTGGAAGCGTTGGGCGAGGTGCTGCGCCGGCATCCCAACGTCTGGATCTTCGCCGACGATATGTACGAGCACATCGTCTATGACGATTTCCGCTTCGCCACGATCGCGCAGGTCTGCCCCGACCTGTACGAACGCACGCTGACGGTGAACGGCTGTTCCAAGGCTTATGCCATGACCGGGTGGCGCATCGGCTTCGCCGGCGGCGCGCCCTGGCTCATCAAGGCGATGGCGAAGCTGCAATCCCAGTCCACCTCCAACCCCTGCTCGATCGCGCAGGCGGCGGCGGTGGCGGCGCTGAACGGGCCTCAGGATTTCCTGAAGGAGCGGGCCGCCGCGTTCCAGCGCCGCCGCGACCTGGTGGTCGGCATGTTGAGCGAGATCGACGGCGTGACCTGCCCCAAGCCGGAGGGCGCGTTCTACGTCTATCCCAGCCTGCCGGGCCTGATCGGACGCACCACGCCAAAGGGGCGGCGCATCGACACGGACGAGGATTTCGTCGGCTACCTGCTCGACGATGCACGCGTGGCGGCGGTGCATGGCGCGGCGTTCGGCCTGTCTCCGGCCATGCGCATCAGCTACGCCACTTCCGACGAATTGTTGAGGGAGGCGTGCGCGCGCATCCAGTCGGCCTGCGCCGACCTGCGGTAACGGCGCCGAACCCTTCCACGCGATGAACGACGTGCCCAGCCGCGATTAAGCCGCCCGGAGTCATAGACGCATCACGCCCGGTCGAATCGGTCGGCCGGGCACGATGCGGAAGGCGACGATCATGCTGACAGCCCTGAAGACCAGCGTCGCATGGCAGGTCGCGAGCGGATTCATCCTCGGCACCGTCGGTCTGGTGGCGTTGCAGCCGGCGGAGGCGACGCACGCGATGGTGCATCGGATCACTCCGCACACCCACGCCGCGCGCTGAGTGAGCGGCGCGCGTGATGTGCCCTTGCACGACCGGCAAAGCGCCCGTCTTGGCGATCACACTACCCAATCCTATCTGTCTGACATGAGACACGTTTTCGCCGCCGCGCTGGTCGCGGGCACCGCTCTTCTCGCCATCGCCACACCGGGCCTCGCCGGCGCAGAGCGCGCGGTGCCGCTGCCCGCGCCGCGCGCTGACGTCGCGCCCAGCGCGGGTTCGCAGACGGCGGTGTTCGCCGGCGGCTGTTTCTGGGGCATGGAGGCGGTGTTCGAGCAGGTGAAGGGCGTGCGCGCCGTCACCGCTGGCTATGCGGGCGGCACGCGTTCCACGGCCAGCTACGATCAGGTCTCGACCGAACGTACCGGCCATGCAGAAGCCGTACGGGTCGTCTACGATCCGCGCCAGGTCAGCTACGGCACCCTGTTGCGCGTGTATTTCTCCATCGCGCATGATCCGACCCAGCTGAACCGTCAGGGTCCTGATTCAGGCCCCAGCTACCGCTCCGCGATCTTCCCGCAGACGCCGGATCAGGCGCGGGTGGCGCGCGCTTACCTGACGCAACTCGGCACGGCGCACGCCTTTCCGCGCCCGATCGTCACCCGGATCGAGGACGGCGCCTTCTATCCGGCGGAGGCGTATCACCAGAATTTCTACGACCGCAATCCGACGCACCCGTACATCGTCGCCTGGGACAAGCCGAAGGTCGCCGCCTTCCGCGCGGCCTATCCCCAGCTGAGGCGCTGACGCCCCCCGACCCCTGACGTTCAGGCGGCGATCGGAAACCGCAGCATGCGGTTTTCCACCGGGATCATCGCCTGGGCATCCGGTCCGACCGCGCGGCGAATGGCGGGATGATCCGGGTCCATGCCGCCGGTCAGCGCACCAAAGGCCGGCAGCACCAGCTTGCTTTCCGTCGAGACGAAGCATCGCCGCGCCACGGCACGCCCGCGCACGGTGATGCGCAGCTTCGGGTGGAAATGCCCCGACAGTTCGGGGCGAGGATCATCGGGCGCCGCCTCGTGCCGCAGCACCACCCCGTCGACCACCGCCTCCTCCACGACATCGCCGCCGCAGCGATCCAGGATCACGGGATCGTGATTGCCGGTGATCCAGGTCCAGCGCAGCGCACTGGTCAGCGCCCGCAGACGCGCCTGCGCCTCGACCGGCAACCGCTCGCAACCCTTCGCATCGTGGAAACTGTCGCCCAGGCACCACATCTCGCGCGCGCCGGTCGCCTCCACCACCTGCGTCAGTTCGCCCAGCGTCTGGATCGAGTCATAGGGCGGCAGCATCTGTCCCCGGCTGGCGAACCAGCTCGCCTTTTCCAGATGCAAGTCGGCAACCAGCAACGCCGCCCGCGCGGGCCAGAACAGCGCACCGCTGGGCAATGCCATCAGGTCGTGGCCGCCGAACGAAAAGGGAACCATGCCCACCCTCTGCCCGGCCGGCCGATGGTTTTCAAGGGCTTGTGCGGCGCAGCGGATGCATCTTGCTTCGGGCCGAAAAGGGCGTAAAGCGCGCCGTCCTTCGTCGAGGCACCGCATCGGCATGTCATCAACATCTGAAACGCTCATCGATCTGCCCGCAGGCACAGCAGGATCGGCCGCCCATGCGACCGACCGGGATGCCACCGACCTTCCGGCCACCCATCCGGGCAAGGGGCATTCGGTCGCCTGGCTGACCGTCGGCGCGATTGGCGTGGTGTTCGGCGATATCGGCACCAGCCCGCTCTACGCCTTTCGCGAGGCGCTGGGTCAGACCGCTGCCGACGGTGTGGTGGCGAGCGAGATCCTGGGCGTGCTCAGCCTGGCGTTGTGGGCGCTGATCCTGGTGGTGACGGTCAAGTACGTCCTGTTCCTGATGCGCGCCGACAACCGGGGCGAGGGCGGGGTGCTGGCGCTGGCGGCGCTTGCCCGCCGATCGTTGGGTATCCGGTCGCGGGTGGCGCTGGTGCTGGGCGCGACGGGTGCGGCCCTGTTCTACGGCGATGCGATCATCACGCCGTCGCTGTCGGTGCTGTCCGCCATGGAGGGCCTGCGCACCATTCCGGGCGCCGCGGCGACCTTTGACGAGGGCACGGTGCGGGCCCTGACCATCACCATCCTGATCGCGCTGTTCCTGGTGCAGAAACGCGGCACCGCGCATGTCGCCCGGCTGTTCGGCCCGATCTGCATCCTGTGGTTCGTGTCGATCGGCGCGCTGGGCCTGTGGCATATCGCCGATGAGATCTCGATCCTGCGCGTGTTCTGGCCGGGCTATGCGGTCAACTTCCTGGCGGGGCACGGCACGATCGGGCTGTTCGCGCTGGGCGCGGTGTTCCTGACCGTGACGGGCGCGGAGGCGCTGACGGCGGACATGGGCCATTTCGGCGTCCCGCCCATCCGCTGGGGCTGGTTCGTGCTGGTATTCCCCGCTCTCGCGCTCAACTATCTGGGGCAGGGCGCATTCGCGCTCGCGACGCTGGAGGCGAGCCAGCATGGCGGCCCGGCGTTCACCAATCAGGACTGGTTCTTCCTGATGGCGCCCGCCTCTCTCCGCGCACCCCTGATCGTGCTCGCCGGCGCGGCCACGGTGATCGCCAGCCAGGCGGTCATCACCGGCGCCTTCTCGCTGACTCAGCAGGCGGTGCAGCTGGGCCTGTTGCCCCGATTGCGCCTGCGCCAGACCTCGGCCGATTTCGCGGGCCAGATCTACCTGCCGGCGATCAACTGGATGCTGTTGTTCGGGGTGCTGCTGCTGGTCAGCCAGTTCCGGACATCGTCCGACATGGCCGCCGCCTATGGCATTGCGGTGACCGGGACGATGGTCATCACCACCTGCCTTGCCTATCTGGTCGTGCGCCACAGCTGGCATTGGTCGCGCCCCCGCGCGATCGCCACCATCCTGCCCTTCCTGATGCTCGACCTCGTCTTCTTCGGCGCCAACATCCTGCGCGTGATCGAGGGGGGCTGGGTGCCGCTGGTCGTGGCCGGGCTGATCGGCTTCGTGATCTACACCTGGGTGCGCGGGCGCGGCATCGTGCGCGCGTTCGAACAGCGCCAGAGCATTCCGCTCGCCGATCTGGTGTCCGCGCTGGCGAAGCGGCCGCCGGAACGGGTGCCCGGCACCGCCGTTTTCCTGACCGCGAACCCCGATGCCGCACCCGGCGCGCTGCTCCACAACCTGAAGCACAACAAGGTGCTGCATGAGCGCAACCTGATCGTCTCGATCCGCAGCGCCGATCGCCCCTTCGTCCCCACCGCCGACCGGGCAAAGGTCAGCCGCCTGAACGACGATTTCACCACGGTCGTGCTGCGCTATGGGTTCATGGAGTCGCCCGACGTGCCGGGCGATCTGGGCGTCGGCGGCAAGGGCGACCGCAAGGGGCTGGACCCGATGCGGACCAGCTTCTTCATCGGCCGCAACACGCTGAAGCCGGAGGCGAAGGAGGGCATGCCCCCCTGGCAGGACCGGCTGTTCATGTTCCTTCAGCGCAACGCCAGCGACCCGACGGATTTCCTGCGCATCCCACCGGGCAAGGTGCTGGAACTGGGCGAACAGGTCACGGTCTAGCGGCCTGCCCGCCCCGTGCGCCGTTATCCGGCATAGGCCTTCACCAGGTCGAACAGGTAATCGCGTCCGTCGTACAAAGAGTTCACCCGGATGCGTTCGTTCAGGCCGTGGATGCCGCCGCTGTCCTTGTCGATGAACACGCCCGGCGCGCCATAGACCGGGATGCCGATCGCCTCAAGAAAGATGCCATCGGTGGCGCCGGTGGACATCAGCGGCATCAGCTTCAGCCCCGGGAAATGCCGCGCCGCGACCTTTTCCATCGGGCCGATGATCTTCGGGTCCAGCGTCGGCGGCTTGGCCAGCGGGCGCACGGGCTGGTTCGCCGTCACCTTGACCTTGGCACCCGCCAGTTCCTGCAACTTGGCCAAGGTGCCGTCCACCGTCTCGCCGGGGAAGATACGGCAGTTGACGTTGGCCGTCGCCCGTTGCGGCAGCGCGTTTTCCGCATGGCCGGCACTCAACAGCGTGGCGACGCAGGTGGTGCGCAACGTAGAATGCAGCGCCTTGTCGCGGCTGACGATCGCGTCCGCTGCCTTGTCGGTCGGATCGGCCAGCAACCGCCGGATCGCCGCGCCGGTTTCCGGCGGGGTCGATCCGGCGGTCGCGGTGAAGAAGGCGCGTGTCGTGTCGGTGAAGCGCACCGGGAACTCGTACCCCTGCACCGCCTTCACCGCGTCGACCAGTTCGTAGATCGCGTTGTCCGGCACCGGTTGTGAACTGTGGCCGCCGGCGTTCGTCGCGGTGAAGGTGTAGTTCTGCGCCGCCTTTTCTCCGACCTGCACGGCCAGCAACTGCCGCCGGCCGTTCTCGTCCAGCCGCCCGCCGCCGCCTTCGTTCAGCGCGAACTCCGCCGCGATCAGATCCGGCTTGTTCGCGGCCAGCCATTCCGCGCCGTTCCACGCATAGGTCGTTTCCTCGCCACAGGTCAGCGCCAGCTTGATCGTCCGTTTCGGCTTGTATCCGGTCTGCTTGAACCGGATCAAAGTATCGGCCCAGATCGCCGCCTGCGCCTTGTCGTCGACGGTGCCACGGCCGTAATAATAGCCGTTCTCCTCGACTAGCTTGAACGGATCGCGGGTCCAGTCCTCCCGCTTCGCCTCCACCACGTCCAGATGCGCGAGCAGCAGCATCGGGCGTGCGGCGGGATCGCTGCCCTTCAGCACCGCGACCAGCCCGCCCTCTCGCGGATGGTCGGGCACAGAGAACGGCGTCAGGTCCGCATCGGCGAACCCGGCGGCCTTGAGCCGGGTGGCGATCTGCGCCGCAGCCTGGGTGCAGCTGCCGCTCGACAGCGCGGTGTTGGTCTCCACCAGCTCCTTGTACAGGCCGAAGAACGCCCGCTGATCGGGCCGCGCCTGCGCCTGTGCCACGCCCGGCACGCTCAGCGCGGCCACCATCATCGAAATCCAGATCCGCATGCCACCCCGTCCCCTGTTCGCGAATGGGGAGAGTTGCAGCCGCCGGAGCGATTGGCAATCCGACGATGCGTGCCTCGGCGACCGGGATCGTGGGTCCGGGACACGCGACCCCTGCGCGCCCCGCCTCACGCCGCGCACCGAACAGTCGCGAGTCGGTGCGCTGCGACGGGGTTCTGCAATCGCGCGTCATAGATGCTGAGCCGAAGCCGGCGTCAACGCAAAAAGGCGCCCGACGCATACGCCGAACGCCCGCAGCGGCATCATGCAATCGGCCGGGCCGGCGCGCGAACCGCGCCCGACCCTGTCAGATCACTTGATCTTGGCTTCCTTGAACGCGACGTGCTTGCGCGCGATCGGGTCGTACTTGTTGAACGACAGCTTTTCCGTCTTGGTGCGCGGGTTCTTCTTTGTGACATAGAAGAAGCCGGTGTCGGCGGAGCTGACGAGCTTGATCTTGACGGTAGTCGGCTTGGCCATGAGCCCTGTTCCTGAAAGCAAGGAGAGCGGCGGCGTCAGTCGCCACCGCTCGATCGGGTGGCCGCATGGCGGAACCCTGTGGGAAAGTCAACCGCGCCAGTCTTTTGCGGCCACCGCGCGCGCCGGATTAACGTGACTGCAACCTCAGGCAGGCATGGTGCCGTCAAACGAGAGGAGCAGGACGCGTGGTTCATCTCAACGAGGTAAAACAGGAACTTACCGCCAGGATCGCCGCCATCGACGCGCGGTCCCGTATTGCCCGCCCGCAGGAGATCGCACCGGAGGTGGATGCGATCCGGCTGATTGCCCATCGCAACGGGCTGAACCCCGCCGTCACGGTTGCCCATTTCCTCGATTCGGCCCTGTCGCGCGGCGAACGCGGCGCACTGGTCCATGACTGGCTGATCATGCTGGGCGAGGCGGTCCGCTCGGAGCGGCAGGACCTGGCCGCGTGCGACGCTTATGCAGCCGCCTGTTCGGTGCGGCTCGCCGGATAATCAGTGGACGCCCTGATGGCCGCGCTGGTCGCGGCGGCGCTGGCCGGGATCGGCGACGCCCCCGCCCGGCTCGCGGCCATTCTCTCCGATCGGTACCGACGGCCGGGCGCGGTGATCCTGGCCGCGGCCGTCGCACTCGCCGCGGCATCGGCGCTGGCCGTGGTTGCGGGCATGCTGCTCGCACCGATGATGACGCCGGAGGCCAGGTTGTTGATGCTGGCACTCGCGCTCGTCCTGCAGGGCGGCGGCGCGCTGTTCCCGGCCAAGGTGCCGGACCGGCTGGAGCGATGGCGACTGGGTGCGTTCGTCACGTCGGTCCTCGGCCTGTTCATCCTGTTGTTCGGCGACGGCATCCAGTTCGTCGTGGTGGCGCTCGCGGCGCGCGCATCCGTCCCGTGGCTGGCGGCGGTCGGCGCGACGATGGGCTCGCTCGCGGTGATCGCCCCGGCGGCAATGCTGGGCGAAGCGGCCTGGATGCGCCTGCCGCTGAAACCGGGCCGGCTGGCGATCGCCATCCTGTTCCTGGTGACCGGCATCGTGATCGGGGTGCAGGCACTGGCGCTCGCCTGATTCGCTGAGGGTCAGGCGGAGCCTTACGCCATTTTGCTCGTTGCGACGGCGTACCAGTTCAACCGGAGCAGATCATGGCCGACACCGTGCCCAACCTCGACACGCCCACGTCCCTCGCCCGCAACGACGTCCGCTCGGTCGCGGACGCACTCAACGCGTCGCTGGCCGATTCGTACGCGCTGTATCTCAAGACCAAGAACTTCCACTGGCACGTGTCGGGTCCGCATTTCCGCGATTACCACCTGCTGCTCGACGATCAGGCGGCGCAGATCCTGGGCGTGACCGACGCCATTGCGGAGCGTGTGCGCAAGATCGGCAGCACCACGCTGCGCTCCATCGGCGACATCGCGCGGCGCCAGACCATCGCCGACAACGACCGTGAGTTCGTCGGTGCCGGCGACATGCTGTCCGAACTGCGCGACGACAATCTGAAGCTGGTCGACCAGTTCCGCGCGGTGAAAGCTGCGGCGGAGTCGGCTGGCGACAACGCCACCAGCGGCATCGTCGACGAATGGACCGATCAGGCCGAAGAACGCGCCTGGTTCCTGTTCGAGGCCAGCCGCAACGGCTGATCCCGCGCGCCGGCGGATGCGTTCAGCGTTCGCCGGCTACCCCTGCATCGGACTCAGGGCCGTTCAACGTGACCAGCCACATATCGGGCGGCACGTTGAACCGGAACGGCACGCCGCTGGTGCCTAGCCCCGCCGTCACGATCACCGTGCGTGCGCCGTCACGCACCAGCCCGCAACGATACCGGCTGCCCCTGTGGCTCACCTCCGGCGCCAGGACATGGCCCCGGATCATCCCCTGTCCGCAATGCGTATGCCCCGCCAGCAACAGCCTTGCGTCCGGTGGCAGTTGCGGCGCCAGATCGGGAGAGTGGGTCAGCAGCACGAACGGCCTGCCGGTCGCGCGCGTCGCCGCCAGCGTCGGACCGATTTTGGCGTGGTGGCTGTAATCGTCACCGATGCCGCCGATCACGATCGGCCCGCGCACGGTCGCGGCATTGTCCAGCACCGTCACGCCGGCTCGCTTCAACAGCGCCCGAACCTGTTCCGGCCCGGTGGAATGATCGTGGTTGCCCAGCACCGCCACGGTTCCCAAATGCGGGCGCAACGCCTGCAACGCCCCGACCAGTGGCGCGCCCAGCCGGTCCGCGCTGCCCGGCGCGTTGCCGAAGATGAAGTCGCCCGCGATCATCACCAGATCGGGATGGAGCGCGTTCACCTGCTCCACGATGCGGTGCAGGCGGCCGCCATCCATCGCCAGTGTGCCCATATGAATGTCGCTGAGCAGCACCATGCGCACGCGGGCACCCGGCGCCAGCCCCGGCAGCGTGACGTCCGCCCGCCGCACCACCGGATCGGCCCGCGCCTGCCACAACATCGCGCCCGCGAACGCGAGGGCAGCCGCCAGAATGAGCGACAGAATGATCAGGAACTTGGCGGCACGGGTCATGCCGCGCGCCTTAGCCGGAGCGAACCGGCTTGCCCATGTGTTGCACCGGCATGTACGCCTTCGCCGCGCTTCTCGACGCCCTGATCTACACGCGCTCGCGCAATGCGAAGCTGAAGCTGATCGCGGATTACCTGCACGCCACGCCCGATCCGGACCGCGGCTGGGCGATGGCCGCGCTGACCGGCGACCTCGACCTGCCGGCGGTGAAGCCGGCACTGATCCGCGCGCTGATCGAGGCGCGGATCGACCCCATACTGTTCCGGATGAGCCGCGATTATGTCGGCGACACCGCCGAAACCGTGGCGTTGTTGTGGCCCGCGCCCGATCTGCCGGCCGACCCGGAACCGCTCGGCCTGACCGATGCGGTGGAGCGGCTGCGCGCCCTGTCGCGGTCCGATGCGCCCGCCGCGCTGGCGGCGATGCTAGACCGGCTGGATGCGGAGGAGCGCTTCGCCCTGCTCAAGATGGCGACGGGTTCGCTGCGCATCGGCGTGTCCGCGCGGCTGGCGAAGACCGCGCTGGCACAGGCGTTCGCGCTGGATGTGGAGGCGGTAGAGGAGGTGTGGCACGGCATTCACGCGCCCTATCCGACGCTGTTCGCCTGGGCGGCGGGCACGGGCGAGCAACCGACGCCCGACAACGTGCCCGTCTTTCGCCCCTTCATGCTCGCCCACCCGCTGGAGGACCTGCGCGTCGACCTCCAGGAATATGCCGCCGAGTGGAAATGGGACGGCATCCGGGTCCAGATCGTCCATGTCGCCGGCGAAACGCGCCTCTACAGCCGCACCGGCGACGACGTGACCGGCAGCTTCCCCGAAGTGGCAAGCGCCTTTTCCACCCCCGGCGCCGTCGATGGTGAGTTGCTGGTGAAGGGCGCGTTCCAGGGCGGCACGTTGGAGGAGGGCGGCGGCGCGGCCAGCTTCAACGCGCTGCAACAGCGGCTGGGGCGCAAGCAGGTGTCGGCAAAGATGCTGGCCGACTACCCCGCCTTTGTGCGCCTGTACGACATCCTGTTCGACGGCGCGGAGGATCTGCGCGCACTGCCCTGGACCGATCGGCGCGCGCGGCTGGAGGCGTTCATGCCCCGCCTCGACTCCGAACGCTTCGACCTGTCGCAAGTGGTGGAGGCGGAGGACTTCACCGCGTTGGAGGCGATCCGCGCCGGCGCGCGCGATGCCGCGATCGAGGGCATGATGTTGAAGCGGCGCGATTCGCCCTATGTCACCGGCCGCCGCGCCGGCCTGTGGTACAAGTGGAAACGCGATCCGCTGACCGCCGATTGCGTGATGATGTATGCCCAGCGCGGCAACGGTCGACGATCCTCCTGGTATTCGGATTACACCTTCGGCTGCTGGACCGACGACGGTGAGCTGTTGCCGGTGGGCAAGGCGTATCAGGGCATCACCGACGAGGAGTTGAAACAGCTCGACCGCTTCGTCCGCAATCACACGCTGAACAGGTTCGGGCCAGTGCGCGAGGTGGAAAAGACGCTGGTGCTGGAGATCGCGTTCGATTCGATCCACGCATCGTCGCGCCACAAATCCGGCCTGGCCATGCGCTTCCCCCGCATCGCCCGCATCCGCACCGACAAACCCGCGGCGGAGGCCGATCGGATCGACGTGCTGAAACGTCTGGTGACCTGACCCGGCCGCTCAGCCGCCTTCGCGCATGTCGTACAGTCGCTGCGCGGCTGCGACCGCGGGCATGCGGGTTTCCGCCCAATGCATCGTGAAGCGCAAGGCGGTCAACAGTTCGCGGCCGAGCGACGTCGCGCCGTAGGTCACGGTGACGGGCACCGTCGCCTCGACTGTGCGCGTCACCAGCCCGTCGCGTTCCAGCGACCGCAGGGTCTGGGTCAGCATCTTCTGCGACACGCCGCCGATCCGCCGTTTCAGCATGTTGAAGCGCATGTCCCCTTCGCCGAGCAGCAGCAGGATCAGCACGCTCCATTTGTCGCCGATACGATCCAGCAACTGACGAGTCGGACAATCGGCGGCGAACACGTTGCCACGCGGCAGGTCGGTTTCCTTAGGGTGCCCAAGGCAGGGCATGGTGCCTTCTTGCATAGAGGGTCACCATAAGAGACCTAGGAGGTGATTGAAACCGGAGAGCAGGACATGAAGGTTGCTGTATTGGGCGCGAGCGGACGCGCCGGGTCGGAGATCACGCGCGAACTGGCCGCGCTTGGGCACACCGTGCTGGCCGTGGCCCGGCACCCCGGTGCCATTCCCGACGCCCCCGGGGTTCGCGCGGTAGCCGGCGACGCGGCCGACCCGTCCGCCCTGGCCGAACTGATTCGCGGCAACGATGCCGTAATCAGCGCGCTGCACTTCGACATAGCCGCGTCGACTGTGCTCACCGCCTTGCGCGAAGCAGGCGTGGGCCGGTTGCTGGTCACCGGCGGCGCGGCCAGCCTGACGGTATCGGGTCGACCGCTGATCGATGCGCCGGACTTCCCCGCCGAATGGAAGGACTTCGCGATGGGCGGCATCGCCTTTCTGCACGACCTGCGGGGCGTGCGGGACATCGATTGGACCTACTTCTCGCCGGCCGCCGACCTGTTCGAGGGGCCGCGCCTCGGCACGTTCCGGCTCGGCAAGGACGAACTCGTCACCGATGAAGCGGGCGACAGCCGTATCAGCTTCGCCGATTATGCGATCGCCATGGTCGACGAACTCGAAGGGCATCGCCACAGCCGCACGCGCTTCACCGCGGCCTATCGAGCCGCACGGCATGACCCGGCGGCACGCGCGCTCAGCGCGGCCGCTTGGCTCCGCCCAGCGCCGACAGCACGCCGCGCAGCGTCCGCACCTCCTGGCTGGACCAGCCCGGCTTGGTCAGCAGCGTGCGCAGCGTCCGCTTCGTCGCCGGCGTGCGATCGGGCGGGAAGAAGAAACCGGTCGTCTCCAGCAGCGTGTCGAGCTGACCGATCATCCCCTCCAGCTCCTCGTGCGGGGCGGGCGGATCGATGTCGGTCAGCGGCGGGCTGGCCAGATCGCGGCCCTTCGACCATTCATACGCGACCAGGATCACCGCCTGGGCGAGGTTCAGACTGCCAAACTCCGGGTTGATCGGCACGGTCAGGATGGTGCGGGCGAGCGCCACATCGTCCGTTTCCAGGCCGGAGCGTTCCGGCCCGAACAGGATCGCGCTCCGCTCCGGTCCGGCATGGATGGCACGAGCGGCCGCCTCCGGCGTCATCACCGGCTTGGTCACGCCCCGTTTGCGCACCGTGGTGGCATAGACATGCGCGCAGTCGGCCACCGCGTCCGCCACGCTGTCGAACACACGCGCCTGTTCCAGCACCACGTCGGCACCGGACGCCGCCGGTCCTGCCTGTGGGTTCGGCCAGCCGTCACGCGGGGTGACCAGACGCATCTCGGTCAGCCCGAAATTCAGCATGGCCCGCGCCGCCTTGCCGATATTCTCGCCCAGTTGCGGCCGGACCAGCACGACCACGGGGTTGGGGACGATAACGGGGTTGAGCACCGTCATTCGCGCCCCGCCTCCCCGACCTGACCCGCGAACGCCTCGAAATCGCGCGCCTCGCTGAAATCGCGGTACACGCTGGCGAATCGGATATAGGCGACCGGATCCAGCGCCTTGAGCCCGTCCATCACCAACTCGCCGATCCGCTTCGACGACACGTCCGCCTCGCCGCTGGTTTCCAGCTGGCGCTGGATGCCCGACACCAGTTTTTCGATGCGCACCGGATCGATCGGCCGCTTGCGCGTGGCGATCGCGATGGATCGGACCAGCTTCTCGCGCTCGAACGGCTCGCGGCGCAATTGCCCCTCGGTGCCCGTGGACTTCACCACCGTCAGTTCGCGCAACTGGATGCGCTCGAACGTGGTGAAGCGCGCCGCACATCCCTCACACTGGCGCCGCCGCCGGATCGCCGCCCCGTCTTCGGTGGGGCGGCTGTCCTTTACCTGGCTGTCCTCATGACCGCAGAACGGACAGCGCATCAGGCCTGCTTCTTCGCGCGCAGATAGCCGAAACCGCCACCCAGCGCCGCGCCCAGTACCGGCCAGGGCACGACCACGCCCAGCGCCAGACCGATCGCGGCCCAGGCGGCGACGCTCTTCGCGACCGCGCCCGCCGACCCGGCGGACACCGCCGCCGGGCCCGCCGGCATGGCGCGGGATGTGGTCACGCGGCCAGACGGCATCAGATCTTGTCGCGCCTCGCATAGGCGACGCCCGCGCCGACCAGCGCGCCCAGCACCGGGCCGACGAACGGAACGGGGATCGCGATCACTGCGCCGATCGCGCCGTACTTGGCCATCTTCTTACCCAGGCCCGGCGTGTTCTTGACGGTGTCCTGCACCTCTTCGACCTTCGACATGTGCTTATCCTTGATAGATGGGGAAGCGTGCGCACAGCGCGCGCACACGGGTCCGAACGCCCGCCTCGACCTCCGGGTCCCCATGCTCGCCCTTCTTCGCCAGACCGTCCAGCACGTCGGCGACCATGTTGCCGATCTCGCGGAACTCCGCCGGGCCGAAGCCGCGCGTAGTGCCGGCGGGCGATCCGACGCGGATGCCGCTGGTCTTGACCGGGGGCAGCGGGTCGTTGGGGATGCCGTTCTTGTTGCAGGTGATGCCCGCCCGTTCCAGCGCCTCGTCCGCGTCGCGGCCCGTGACGCCCAGCGGAGTCAGGTCGATCAGCGCCAGGTGCGTGTCGGTGCCGCCCGACACCACGTCGCTGCCACGCTCCTTCAACGTGGCGGCCAGCACCTTCGCATTCTCCACCACCGCGGCGATGTATGTCTTGAAGTCGGGGCGCAGCGCCTCGCCGAACGCCACCGCCTTGGCGGCGATGACGTGCATCAGCGGACCGCCCTGCAGCCCGGGGAACACGGCCGAGTTGATCTTCTTCGCGATCGCCTCGTCGTCGCTCAGGATCATGCCGCCGCGCGGGCCACGCAGCGTCTTGTGCGTGGTGGTGGTGACGACATGCGCGTGGCCGAACGGGGTCGGGTGCAGCCCCGCCGCGACGATGCCGGCGAAATGCGCCATGTCGACCATGAAGTGCGCGCCGACCTGGTCCGCGATGGCGCGGAAGCGGGCGAAATCGATGTGGCGCGGATAGGCGGAACCGCCCGCGATGATGACACGCGGTTTGTGCTCGATGGCAAGCGCCTCGACCTGGTCGTAATCGATCAGGTGCGTGTCGGGGGTGACGCCGTACTGCACCGCGTTGAACCACTTGCCGCTCATCGCCGCCCGCGCGCCATGGGTCAGGTGACCGCCCGCATCCAGGCTCATGCCCAGGATCGTGTCGCCGGGCTTCGCCAGCGCCAGCATCACCGCGCCGTTCGCCTGCGCGCCCGAATGCGGCTGGACGTTGACATAGCCACAGCCGAACAGCTGCTTCGCCCGGTCGATCGCCAGGCTCTCCACCTCGTCCGACGGTGCGCAGCCCTGGTAATAGCGCTTGCCCGGATACCCTTCCGCATACTTGTTGGTGAAGACCGATCCCTGCGCCTGCAACACCGCGCGCGACACGATGTTCTCGCTGGCGATCAGCTCGATCTGCGTCTGCTCGCGCTCCAGCTCATGTTCGACGCCCGCGAACACGGCGGGATCGGCATCGGCCAGATCGCGCGTGAAGAAGCCGTCGGGCTGGACATCTTGGCTCTGGGCAGGCTGGGTGCTCATGCGGAAACCTTTTGAAGCTTGTCGACACGGGACTGGTGACGACCGCCCTCGAACGAGGCGGACAGGAAAGCGGAAATGCAGGCGCGCGCCATCTCCTCGCCGATCAGGCGGGCGCCCAGCGCGATGGCGTTGGCGTCGTTGTGCTGCCGCGCCAGGGCGGCCGACACCGGCTCCGCCACCAGCGCGCAGCGGCAGGCCGGATGACGGTTCGCGGCGATCGAGATGCCGATGCCCGACCCACACAAGGCGATCCCCCGCTCCGCCCGGCCATCCGCCAGCGCCTGTGCCACGGCGAAGCCAAAATCGGGGTAGTCGACGCGTGCGTCGCCATGCGTCCCGAGGTCCAGCACGTCATGTCCATCCGCCCGCAACCAGGCGGCGAGCGCGTCCTTCATGGCAACGGCGGCGTGGTCGGCGGCAAGGGCGATGCGCATCGGCGCGGAAACGCTCCGGTTGGCTGGGCTGGGGAATGCCGGCCCATTACAATGCCGCGACGCACATGACCACACCCGATCGGTATTCGGATTGCCATCCCGGCGATTGTCACCGTCACGCAGGTGCAACGGTTGGATCGGATTGATCCAGGTCACGTTCTTGGGGCCATGATCGACCATGTCCACCGCCAGAATTCACGCGAAACCGGTCGGGTGTGTGCCGTCGCTCGCGGACTTGGCATTGCCGGATTGTTGCCGCAGATCGCGGCCGTGTGGCTGGCTGTCCGCGATCCGGGCGTCGGGGTCGGCGAGTTCCTGGCGTTCCTCTATGCCAGCGTGATCGTCAGCTTTCTGGGCGGCATCTGGTGGGGATTCGCGATGTTGCGCGCGGGCCGGTCTCAGGCGCGTCTGGCGACGGTCGCGATCCTGCCCTCGCTTGCCGTGGTCGCGATCGGGCTTGGCGGTTTCCTGTTCGATCAGCCTGACGTCGCGCTGATCGTGCTCGGCGTCACCGTGATGCTGACCCTGGTGGTGGACTACCACCTGTTCCGCATCGGCGAAGCGCCAGCCGGATGGATGGCGCTGCGCGTTCCGTTATCCATCGGGCTGGGAGCGCTGACGATCGTCGCCGGGCTGCTCTAGGCGGCCTTTTTCAGTTCCAGCCGGCTCCAGATTTCCGCCAGCGCTTGTGTCAGTTCGACCATCATGGCCTCGTCATGGGCGGGGCCGGGTGTGAAGCGCAGGCGCTCGGTGCCGCGCGGCACGGTCGGATAGTTGATCGGCTGCACGTACACGCCGTATTCGGCGAGCAGGATGTCGCTGATCTTCTTGGCCTTGACCGGGTCGCCGACCATCAGCGGCACGATGTGCGTGGCGGTGTCCATCACCGGCAGGCCGGCGTCGGCGAACATCGCCTTCAGCCGGGCCGCCGCCGCCTGCTGCCCATCGCGCTCGGCGCTGGAGCCCTTCAGGTGCCGCACGCTCGCCAGCACGCCCGCGACCAGCACCGGCGACAGCCAAGTCGTGAAGATGAAGCCCGGCGCATAGGAGCGGATCACGTCGATCACCTGCCGGTCCGCCGCGATATAGCCGCCCATCACCCCGAACGCCTTGCCCAGCGTCCCCTCGATGATCGTCAGCCGGTCGGCCACGCCGTCGCGTTCGGAGATGCCGCCGCCGCGCGGGCCGTACATGCCCACCGCATGCACCTCGTCCAGATAGGTCAGCGCGTTGTACCGGTCCGCCAGGTCGCAGATCGCCGCGATCGGC
>NZ_FOCF01000014.1 GCF_900110035.1 Sphingomonas gellani
AGGTCGCAGATCGCCGCGATCGGCGCGATGTCGCCGTCCATCGAATACACGCTCTCGAACGCGATCAGCTTGGGCGCCGCCGGATCGGCCGCGCTGAGCAGTTCCTCCAGATGGTCCAGGTCGTTGTGCCGGAACACCCGCTTCTCGCAGCCCGAGTTGCGGATCCCTGCGATCATCGAGGCGTGGTTCAGCTCGTCCGAAAAGATGATGCACCCCGGCAGCACCCGCGCCAGCGTCGACAAGGTCGCCTCGTTCGACACATAGCCGCTGGTGAACAGCAGCGCGCCTTCCTTGCCGTGCAGGTCGGCCAGCTCGCCTTCCAGGTCGATATGGTAATGCGTATTGCCGCCGATGTTGCGCGTGCCGCCCGACCCTGCGCCGACATCGTGCAGCGCCTCCTCCATCGCGGCGATCACCTTGGGATGCTGTCCCATCGCCAGATAGTCGTTGGAACACCACACCGTGATCGGCTTGGGCCCGTTATGCCCCGCAAAGCACCGCGCGTTCGGGAACATCCCCTTGTTGCGCAGGATGTCGATGAACACGCGATACCGACCCTCGGCATGCAGCCGGTCAATCGCCTGGGTGAAAACACGCGAGTAGTCGACTCGCGGCCCGTCGGTGGCCTCGATGGTCATGGGATGCGGGCATAGGCAGCAAAAGCGGCGCTTTCCAGCGGATTTGACCGGCCACACTGATCGAGGGGTTGGACAAATTGTCCCAGTGGCCCCGCTACAGTACCTCCGCGGGGCCGAACCGGCGCGCCGTCAACGCCGCGCCGATCAGCGCCTCACGTGGTCCAAGCGCGGTGAAGATCAGGCGGTGGAGCGGCAGTTCGACCGGCCAATCCTGCCCTGCGGTCAGCGAGGCGATGCGGCGCGCAATGCCCGGGCCACCATCCACGAAGCGCATGCCATCGGATGCGGCGGCGACCAGCTCGTCCTGCAACAACGGAAAATGCGTGCAGGCATTGACCACCACATCGATGCGGTCGCCGCCCGCCTGTCCGGTCAGCCCGCGCAACTCGGCCGCCACACGTTCCGGATCGGGCGGTTCGCCGGCCAGCTTCGCCTCCGCCATGTCGACCAGCGCCGCCGAGCCGTAGCGCAGCACCCGGCAATCCCCGCCGAAGCGTGCCGCCAGGTCGTCGACATAGGGCTGCCGCACCGTCGCCTCCGTTCCCAACACGCCGATGACGCGCGACACGCTCAACTGTGCGGCGACCTTGATCGCGGGGACCGTGCCGACCACCGGCACGTCCAGCGCCGCGCGCACCGCGGGCAGCGCGATGGTTGACGCCGTGTTGCACGCGATCACGACCAGGCGGGGGCGAACACGCTCCACCAGCCGCCCCAGCAACGCCGGCACCCGCGCCGCGATCTCCGCCTCGCTCTTGGTCCCATAGGGAAACCCTGCCGAATCGGCCGCGTAGACGATCGGGGTATTGGGGATCAGGTCCAGCGTCGGCGCGACCACCGACAGGCCGCCGACACCGGAGTCGAAGAACAGGATCGGTTGCGCGTCGCTCATCCGCGCCGGCGATGACCAAAGCGGATGCGCGGGTCAATGCGGCAAGCAGGGCCGGAGCGACCCGGTGCCCGGTGACCTTTAATGCAGCTTATTGCGAACAAGGCGTGATCGGGTCTATCCCACACACGATCTGGGGAGCGAACATTTGCAGACCGAAATCGTCTGGCTACCGCCAACGGGGGCATTGCTGCTCGGCTATCTGCTGGGCTCGATCCCGTTTGGCGTGATCCTGACGCGGATCGGCGGTGCCGGCGACCTGCGCCAGGTCGGCTCCGGCAATATCGGCGCGACCAACGTGCTGCGCACCGGGCGCAAGGGGCTGGCGGCGGCGACCTTGCTGCTGGATATGGCGAAGGGCGCGGTGGCCGTGCTGCTGGTGGAATGGCTGTGGCCCGGCCACGGTCCGGTCGCGGCGGCGGCTGCGTTCGTCGGCCATTGCTATCCAATCTGGCTGCGCTTTCGCGGCGGCAAGGGCGTGGCGACGCTGATGGGCGTCGTGCTGGCACTGCACTGGCCGTCCGGGCTGGTCTATGCCGCGGCGTGGCTGGGGCTGCTCGCCACGCTTCGCATCTCGTCGGTCGCCGGCATGGCGGCGGCGGTCAGCGCGCCGGTCAGCGCGGCGTTGACGGATCGGTTCGACCTGGTGCTGCTACTGCTCGCGCTGGCGCTCATCGTGCTGTGGAAACATGGCGACAACATCGAACGGTTGCTGACTGGCACGGAGCCGCGCATCGGCGAACCGCGTGACTGACGCCGCACGGGCGGTCGCTTCCTCCGCCAGCGACGCGCAAAGCCGGCTGCGGCTGATCCGCACGCCCGGCATCGGCCCGGTCACCTACCGACAGCTTGTTGAACGCTTCGGCGACGCCACGCGGGCGATCGAGGCGGTGCCGACACTGGCGCGGCGCGGCGGGGGCAAGGCGCCCGTCATCCCCCCGGCCGAACAGATCGCGCGCGAAATGGCGCAGGTCGAACGGCTCGGCGCGCACTACCTGTTCCTGGGCGATGCGGACTACCCGCCCTTGCTGGCGGAAATGGAGAACGCGCCGCCTGCGATCACAGCGCGGGGCGACATCGGCCTGGCGCATCGGTCCGTCGTCGTGGCGATGGTCGGCGCGCGCAACGCGTCCGCCGCCGCATGCCGCTTCGCACGCGGGCTGGCGCAGGAGCTGGCGGCCGGCGGGGCAGCGGTCGCGTCGGGGCTGGCGCGCGGCATCGACACGGCCGCGCATGTCGGCGCGCTCGGTCGGCAGGGCGGTGGTGGCACGATCGCGGTGATCGCGGGCGGCATCGACGTCGTGTTCCCGCCCGAAAACGCGCGGCTGCAGGACGAGGTGGCGGAGCGTGGCCTGCTGCTGGCCGAGATGCCACCCGGTACGGAGCCGCGCGCGCGCCACTTCCCGCATCGCAACCGCATCATCGCTGGATTGGCGCAGGGTACGGTGGTGGTGGAGGCGGCGCCCCGGTCCGGCTCCCTGATCACCGCGCGCCTGGCGGGCGAGGCGGGTCGCGAGGTGATGGCGGTGCCCGGCAGTCCGCTCGACCCGCGTGCGCAGGGCTGCAACCTGCTGATCCGCGACGGGGCGACGCTGGTACAGACCGCGGCGGACGTGCTGGACCAGATCCGGCCGATCGATTCGCGCGTGCTGCCGCTGCACGGGGTTCGATCCCCCGTCGACGGCTTTCACGGCGCCCCGCCCGAGGACGCGAGCGATGCCGCTCGCGTGCGGATAGCATCGCTGCTCGGGCCGGTGCCGGTCGCGGTGGACGAGCTGGTTCGCCAATCGGACTGGCCACCGGCCGTGGTCCACATGGTGCTGCTGGAACTGGAACTTGCCGGGCGGCTGGACCGCCATGCCGGCGGACGGGTGGCGCTCGCCTGACGGCCTCTCTTGACGCGCCCGCCACGCCCCTCATCTTCGCGCGTACACGTAAGGACACGAATCCTCCCCCATGCAGCTCGTCATCGTTGAATCCCCCGCCAAGGCGAAGACCATCGAGAAGTATCTCGGCGGCGATTACCGCGTTCTCGCCAGCTACGGCCATGTCCGCGACCTGCCGCCAAAGGACGGGTCGGTTCAGCCCGACGAGGGCTTCGCGATGGACTGGGAGACCTATGCCGACAAGACGAAGCAGCTGAAGGCGATCGCGGACGAGGCGAAAAAGGCCGACCGACTGATCCTGGCGACCGACCCCGATCGCGAGGGGGAAGCGATCAGCTGGCACGTGCAGGAGGTGCTGCGCGGGCGCAAGGCGCTGCCCAAGGACGTGCAGCGCGTCACCTTCAACGCGATCACCAAGCCGGCGATCCTGACCGCGATGGCGAACCCGCGCGAGCTGGATACCGACCTGATCGACGCGTACCGGGCGCGCCGGGCGCTCGACTATCTGGTCGGCTTCACCCTGTCGCCGGTGCTGTGGCGCAAGCTGCCCGGCGCAAAGTCGGCCGGGCGGGTTCAGTCGGTGGCGCTGCGCCTGATCGTCGGGCGCGAGCGGGAGATCGAGGCGTTCCGCGCGCAGGAATATTGGTCGGTATCGGCGCAGCTGGAACAGGACGGCACGCCCTTCGTCGCGCGGCTGGTCACCTGGAACGGCGACAAGCTGGACCGGCTGTCGATCGGTAACGAGGGCGACGCCAACCGTGCAAAGGCGGACGTGGAAGCAGGGCGATTCTCCGTCCAATCGGTGGAGACCCGACCCGGCACCCGCAACCCGCCGCCGCCCTTCACTACCTCGACCCTGCAGCAGGAGGCGGCGCGCAAGCTCGGCTTCTCCGCCGATCACACGATGCGGATCGCGCAGGGCCTCTACGAGGATGGCGCGATCACCTATATGCGGACGGACGGCGTGCAGATGGACGGGTCCGCCATCTCCGCCGCGCGCAAGGCGGTCGCCGATCGCTACGACGCCAGCTACGTCCCCGATTCGCCCCGGCAGTATCAGACCAAGGCCAAGAACGCGCAGGAAGCGCACGAGGCGATCCGCCCGACCGATTTCGGCCGCGACCGCGTCGGCGGCGGCGATCATGCGCGTTTGTACGAGCTGGTGTGGAAGCGCGCGCTGGCCAGCCAGATGGCCTCCGCCCGGCTGGAGCGGACCACGGTGGAACTGGCCGACGGCACCGGCCGCCACGTGCTGCGCGCGACGGGTCAGGTGGTGCTCTTCCCCGGCTATCTGGCGCTGTACGAGGAAGGGTCCGACGAAAAGGGTTTCCGTGGCAGCTCTGGGCAACAGCCCGATGCCGAGGACGAGGAGTCGCGCCGCCTGCCCCGCATGCGTGAGGGCGATGGGCCCGCGAAGAAGGGCGTGACCGCCGAGCAGCATTTCACCCAGCCGCCGCCCCGTTTCTCCGAAGCGTCGCTGGTCAAGCGGATGGAGGAGCTGGGCATCGGCCGCCCGTCCACCTATGCGTCGATCATCAAGACGCTGAAGGACCGCGCCTATGTCCGCGTGGAGAAGAACCGGTTCTTCGCCGAGGAATCGGGCCGGCTGGTGACCGCATTTCTGGAACGGTTCTTCGAACGCTATGTCGGGTTCGACTATACCGCCGAGCTGGAGGAGGAGCTGGACGACGTGTCCGGCGGCCGTGCCCAGTGGCAGGCGGTGCTGGAAGCGTTCTGGCGCGACTTCAAGCCGCGCACGGCCGAGGTGATGGAACAACAGCCAAGCGCGATCACCGCAGAGCTGGACCAGTTCCTCGCCCCCTATCTGTTTCCCGAAAAGGCAGACGGCAGCGATCCGCGCCTGTGCCCCAATTGCGGCGCGGGCCAGCTGGCGCTGCGCGGCGGCCGCTTCGGTGCGTTCATCGCCTGCTCCAACTATCCCGAGTGCAAATACACCCGCCGGTTCGCGCAAGCCGGCGGCGAAGATGGCGGGGATTCCGGCCCCGAGCAGCTGGGCCAGGACCCCGAAACCGGCCTGCCTGTCGAGCGCAAGTCCGGACGGTTCGGCCCATACATCCAGCTGGGCGAGGGCAAGGAGGCGAAGCGTGCCTCCATCCCCAAGGATGCGGGCGAACTGACGCTGGAACTGGCGCTGAAGCTGTTGTCGCTGCCGCGCACGATCGGTCAGCATCCCGAGACGGGTGAGCCGATCACCGCCTCGATCGGGCGCTATGGCCCGTATCTCGCCCATTCGGGCAAATATGCGCGGCTGTCGTCCACCGCGGAGGTGTTCGAGACGGGCATGAACGCGGCGGTGGTGAAGCTGGCCGAGGCGGCGGCCGGCGGTGGACGTCCGCAGCGCGGCGCCGCTCGCGCGCCGTTGAAGGAGTTGGGCAAGCATCCGCGCACCGAGGCGGAGATCAAGCTGATGGAGGGGCGCTATGGCCCGTACGTCACCGACGGCGAGACCAACGCCACCCTGCCGAAATCGATCACCCCCGACCAGCTGACACTGGAAGAAGCGGCGCAACTGATCGATGCGCGCGCAGCGGCGGCACCGGTCAAGGGCAAGAAGAAGACGGCGGCGAAGAAGGCGCCGGCCAAGAAGGCTGCACCGGCCAAGAAGACCACGTCCGCCAAGGCCGACGGCAAGCCGGCTGCGAGCAAAAAGGCGGCGGCCCCCAAGAAGACGGCTCCCAAGAAGGCGACGGGCGAGGCCTGAGGATCGGACCCCCGACCGCTCGGCTCGCTCACCCCCTTCGCGATCGGGGCCTCAGGAGCGAGGGATCAGGCGGCGCGGGCGCGGGTCGCGGACAGCCATGCGCGGGCGGACGCCTGTGCCGCGGCAATCTGCCGCGCCGACATGTCCTCGGCCACCTCGGCACGCGCGTCCTGCGCGCGTTCCACGCCGGCAACCGCCGCCAGGTTGAACCATTTGTGCGCTTCGATCAGGTCGATCGCGACACCCTTGGTGCCGGTCTGGTAGCAGACGCCTAGATCGAACAGGGCGTCGGAATTGCCGCGCGCCGCGTCGCGCAGGCGGCTTTCAATCAGGAACTGCGCGGTTTTGAGAGAATTGCCCATGATGTGCCTCGTTAACCATGGAGGCACATTGGACGACCGGGCGTCACGATTTGGTTAACGGCGTTCGCGCGTTTCTTCCAAAAATCGGCGCACGCCAACGACTTGAGTCATTCGGGAGCGGCCGGCACCTCGATGGCGAGATTGTCGATCAGTCGCGTGTTGCCGATGCGTGCCGCCGCGAGCAACCTGCGCGGGCGCGACGGATCGGGATCCTCGCCCAGCGTCTCGGCATCGGCCAGGCTGACATAATCCACATCGAACCCCGCCGCCGCCAGGGTGCCGCGCGCCTCGTCCAGCACCGTGACGGGGTCCTCGCCGCGTCCGATGGCTCGCGCCGCGATGCCCAGTGCACGGGGCAATGCCACCGCCCGCGCGCGGTCGCCCTCGTCCAGGTAGATGTTGCGCGACGACAGGGCCAGGCCGTCGTCCTCACGCTGGGTCGGCACGCCCACGATCTCGATCCCCATGTCGAGATCGGCCACCATGCGGCGGATCACCGCCAGCTGCTGGAAATCCTTTTCTCCGAAATAGGCGGCGTCGGGCCGGACCTGGTTGAACAGCTTGGTCACCACCGTCGCGACACCGTCGAAATGGCCGGGCCGGGCAGCGCCGTCGAAGCCCTCGCTGACGCCCGCCACGGAGATGGAGGTGGCGAAACCGGCCGGGTACATCTCCTCCACGTCGGGCGCCCACAACAGGTCGCAGCCGCCCTCCGCCAGCATCCGCGCGTCCGCCATCTCGCGCCGGGGATAGCGCGACAGGTCCTCGTTCGGGCCGAACTGACGCGGATTGACGAAGATGGATGCGACCACCCGCGTGCCGGGCCGGCGCGCCGCGTCGATCAGCGCCATGTGCCCCGCGTGCAGGGCCCCCATCGTCGGCACCAGCGCCACGCGTGAGCCCTCTGCCCGGAAACGGGACACCGCTTCCTTCAGCTCGGCGACACGCCGTATCGTCTGCACGCGCGATTCCCCCTTATTTCCAAGGCCGCGGGCTTCTATGGAAGGGCGTCCGACGGATCAACAAGGAACAACGCGTGCCCAGCGGGCCCGACCAGAAACCTGTCACCGACCAGCAGCCCTTGCCCGACGCCGGCAAGCCGCATGTCATCGTGTTCGCCAACGAAAAGGGCGGCACCGGCAAGTCGACCACGGCCGTCCACGTCGCCATCGCGCTCGCCGCGAAGGGGGCACGGGTCAGCGTGTTCGACCTGGATCAGCGCCAGCGCACGGTCGGCCGTTACCTCGACAACCGGGCGGAAACGGTTCGGCGCAGCGGCACCGCGCTGCCCATGCCGCGCCATGCAACCCATGCCGCGCAGAGCGACGACGCATTCGAGGAGACGTGGAACGACCTGTCGGCCGACGCCGACTTCCTGATCGTCGACACGCCCGGACGCGACGATCCCTTCGCGCGCACCGCGGCGATGCTGGCCAACACGCTGGTCACGCCGATGAACGACAGCTTCGTCGATTTCGACCTGATCGGACAGGTCGATCCCGAAACCTACAAGGTGACGCGCCCCTCCTTCTACTCAGAACTGATCTGGGACGCGCGCAAGACCCGCGCCCGCGCCGATGGCGCCACGATCGACTGGGTGGTGCTGCGTAACCGCCTGCAGCATATCGAGGCGCGCAACATGCGCCGCGTGTCGGATGCGCTGGGCCAGCTGGCGAAGCGGGTCGGGTTCCGCATCATTCCGGGCCTGGGTGAGCGCGTGATCTACCGCGAGATGTTCCCGGCGGGCCTGACCATGATCGACTCCCGGGAGTTCGGCGCGATGGGCCTGGGCCATGTCGCGGCGCGTCAGGAGCTGCGTGAGATGATGTCCGGGCTGCAACTGCCCGATCCCGCCGCGCTGCCCGTCTCCGCGCCCCTTGCAGCGACCGCATGAAGTTTCTCCTCGCGCTGGTCGTCATCTGGGCGGCCTGGCACTTTCTGGGCCGATCGCGGGCAAAGGTGCGGCCCGCCATCGCTGACGAGGTGGAGGCGCGGCAGGTGCTGGGCATCGACCGCGATGCCGATGCCGATGATATCCGCGCCGCGCACCGCCGGCTGGTGGCGCAGGTCCACCCCGATCGCGGCGGATCGGCCGAACTGACCCGCCGCGTCAACGCCGCGCGCGACCTGCTGCTGCGCCGACTCGGCTAGCAGGTACTTTTCAGCCGCCAGCCAACAAAAAGGGGCGGCCCGTCGCCGGACCGCCCCTCTTGTTCTGCACCGCACCCTGGATCAGGCCGCGGGCTTTTCCTTGTTGTAGATGGCGGCCGCGGCGCGCAGGATCTCCAGGATCTTTTCCTGCGCCTTCGGCTCGTCGATCTCCTCCATCGCCGCCAGCTCGCGGGCGAGGCGGCTGCACGCAGCCTCGAAGATCTGACGCTCGGAATAGCTCTGCTCGGGCTGGTCGTCCGCGCGGAACAGGTCGCGGGTCACCTCGGCGATCGAAACCAGATCGCCCGAGTTGATCTTCGCTTCATATTCCTGCGCACGGCGCGACCACATGGTCCGCTTGACCTTGGGCTTGCCCTTCAGCGTCTCCATCGCCTCGCGCATCGTCTTGTCGGAGGACAGCTTGCGCATTCCGACCGATTCAGCCTTGTTGGTGGGGACGCGCAGAGTCATGCGCTCTTTTTCGAACCGCAGGACATAGAGCTCAAGCGAGGTGCCCGCGATCTCCTGCTTTTGCAGTTCGATGACACGGCCGACGCCGTGCTTGGGATAAACAACATAATCGCCGACGTCGAAGGACAGTGCCTTGGCAGCCATTCAAGGACCTTTCCGGGTCATCCCCCATGCCACCGGAAGCGACACGAAGGCCGCCGGATCGGGCAGGAGAGAAAGGTGGTACGAGTTCACTCCACGCGGACGGCAAGACGATACACGCCCGCTGCAAGCCTCTGTACCACAACGGCAAGATTTTCGCCAGCCCGCATCGGGCAGCATCGCTGTCGCGAGCGGTCCCGAATCGGGGCCCTGTGTGGGCGCGTCAGGCGATCAGTCGCCCGTGCCCGGTTCCGGCGAGAAGAACTTGTCGTATTTGCCCTCCACACCCTTCATCGCGTCCGCGTCCGGCGGCGTCTGGTCCAGCTTGCGCGTGACGTTGGGCCATTGCGCGGAGAAGGTGGCGTTCAGTTCCAGCCACTGTTCCAGACCGGATTCGGTATCGGGCAGGATCGCCTCTGCCGGGCATTCGGGTTCGCACACGCCGCAGTCGATGCATTCGGACGGATTGATGACGAGCATGTTCTCGCCTTCGTAAAAACAATCCACCGGGCACACTTCCACGCAATCCATGTACTTGCAGCGGATGCAGGCGTCGGTGACGACATAGGTCATGGGATAAGGTCCTTGGGCCGCGTCTGGGGCCGCATTCGGAGATATGTTGCGGCCGCTGCTATGCCGCGTTGCACGTCCACGTCAATCAAGCGCTGGTTCATGCGAGCGGTTCTTATCTTTGCCGTCCGGTTCCGTGGACAATTCGCTGTAGCACGCGCGAGCCTCGGGCGCGGGGCCGCGCCGGGCCGGCAGCGCCTCCACCCGCACGGTGCGGACATGGCCGTGCGCGGCGAAGGTCAGCACGTTGCCGACCCGGACCGGCGCGTGCGCCCGGTCGATCAGCCGCCCGTCGCAGCGCAGGCGACCGGTCGCGGCCAGGTCCTGCGCGACGGTGCGCGTCTTGGCCAGCCGCGCGAACCACAGAAACCGATCGAGGCGCATGGTGACCGCGTTCGCGTCAGCCATGATCGCCCCATGCCGCCAGCGCAGCCCAGGTCCCCGTCGGCGCAACGCGCGGGGTGGCGGGCGCGGGCGGACGCCCCCGCCACACCCATCGCGGCGCGCCCTCATCGGTGTCGGACACCGGCTTGAAGCCGAGGTCCGCCATCAACCGAGCCAGTGTCGCCGGCTCCAGCCCGATCGATGTCGCCAGCGCCTGATCGGGCGCGAACGGTCGCCGCCCTTGCCGTGCGTCATGGGCGCCGCGTGCGATCCGCTCCACCAGGTCGACGCGCACCGCCTGCGCCGCCAAGGGCCGGAACCCGCTCGCCAGCATCGCGCCGGGCGCTCCCCGCGGCAGCACGGAAGCGCCCTCGCGCGGCAGAGCCAGCCGATCGCCCCGAATGGCGAGCAGGGCCGCCCGCCAGCGCGCCGCCGCCGGCTTCATCAGGCGCGGATCGAACAGGTCGAGCGCGCCGATCGTCACCCCCATGGCGCGCAGCCGCCGACGCTCCTCGGGCGTCAGCGCCTCCACCGACGCGCGCAGCGGCAACCGCTCGGCCAGCCCGCCGCGCGCCTCCAGCGCCGCGGCCACCACGCGCAGCGCGGGCGTGGCCGCGGGATCACGCGCCGCCGCCGCCAGCTTTGACAGAGCCGGCAGGTGCCGTGCGACATTGGCGGCCAGCCACCGCTCCAGTCGGGCGGCCACAGCCTGTCGCGATGCCGGCGACAGCGCGTCGAGCGCCCGATCAGGCACAAGGCGCGGGCGCGTCACAAAAGGTCCTGCCTCCAGCATGGCGACCGGTTGCCCGGCCCACAGGATCGTCGATCCGTCCAGCGCGAAATCCGCGTCGTCCGCCGCGACCAGCGCCTCCGCCCGCTTCGCCCGTTCGCCGCCCAGCCGCTTTTCCGCTGCCGCCAGCAACAACCGCTTGTCCGCGGCGCGCGCGTCCGGGGAAACGGTGAAGCGGAAACCGGCCAGCGTGCCGATCGGATGGTCCTCCACCATCACCTCCCCCTCCGGTCCGATCACCACCGGCAACAGCGACGCGTCGGCGCCGATCTGGCGGATCAGGGCCGTGGTCCGCTTGTCGACGAAACGCTGGGTCAGGCTGGCGTGCAGACCATCGGACAGCCGTTCTTCGATGGCGCGGGTGCGCGCGGCCCAGTGCGCCGGATCGGTCAGCCAGTCGGCACGGTGCGCCATATAGGCATAGGTGCGGATCGCCGCGACCCGCCCCGCCAGCGTTTCCACATCGCCTGCAATCGTATCGAGCCGCTGGATCTCGTCCGCGAACCATTGATGGGGGACGTACCCGTTGCCTTCCGTCAGGTTGCGGAACAGCCGCTCCACGAACCGGGTGTGCGGGTCCAGGCCCAGCTTGCGGAAATCGGGCAGGCCACATGCCGCCCACAGCCGCGCGACCCCGGCGGGGGTCCGCGCACGATCCCGTACCCAGGGCTCATCGGCCATGCGCTTCAACACGGCGAGGTCGACCGCCTGCGGCGCGGCGCGCAACACCCCCGGCTCCGGCCGGCGTTCCAGGTCGGCGATCAGCGCGTCGACGCTGGACAAGTCGGGGCGGCCCTCCCGCCAGAACATGGTCTCGATCCGGGGAAATCGGTGCGCCTCGATCGCGAACACCTCTTCGGGCGTGAACGCGCCCGGCCCTTCCTCGCTGACCGCGCCAAATGTCCCGTCGCGCTGGTGACGACCAGCGCGACCCGCGATCTGGGCCATCTCCGCCACAGTCAGCCGGCGGGTGCGGCGTCCGTCGAACTTGTGCAGCGAGGCAAAGGCGACATGCGCCACGTCCATGTTCAGGCCCATGCCGATCGCGTCGGTGGCGACCAGGTAATCGACCTCTCCCGCCTGGAACATCGCCACCTGCGCGTTGCGCGTGCGTGGGCTCAGCGCGCCCATCACCACCGCCGCACCGCCGCGCAGGCGGCGCAGCATCTCCGCGACGGCGTAGACCTCCTCGGCGCTGAAGGCGACGATCGCGCTGCGCTTGGGCAGGCGGCTGATCTTCTTCGCGCCGGCATAGCTCAGCGTCGAAAAGCGTGGCCTCTCGACGATCTCCGCCTCGGGCACCAGCGCACGCACCATGGGGCGCAGCGCTTCCGAGCCCAGGATCATCGTCTCCTCACGCCCGCGCGCGTGCAGCAGCCGGTCGGTGAACACATGCCCGCGTTCCGGATCCGCGCCCAGCTGCGCCTCGTCCACCGCCAGGAACGCGGCGTCGCGGTCCGTCGGCATGCTCTCCGCCGTGCACAGGAAGTATCGCGCCTTGGCCGGCACGATCCGCTCCTCGCCGGTCATCAGCGCGACCTGGTCGGCGCCCTTGATCGCGACCACGCGGTCGTACACCTCGCGCGCGAGCAGGCGCAGGGGGAATCCGATGATGCCGCTGGAATGACCGCACATCCGTTCCACGGCCAGATGCGTCTTGCCCGTGTTGGTCGGCCCCAGGACCGCAGACACGCCCCCGGATGCGAAATGGGCGGGGCGGGAACTGGCCATGGCCGCAACATTGGCAATCCGGCGAGCGGTTGCAATGGCTTATGCGCAATCGCTGCATCCGGCGCATGGGCGCCACGGCCCGTCGCAGCGGCCGCCCCTATTAGCGGCGGTTAATTTGACTTTAGCGACTCGGCTCCACACGCAAAGTGCATCGATCGGGGGGCGGTCACCCAAAGTGTTTCTGCGGAACGAGCATGGACTGGAACTGGCCGGGGCGGGCGCATCGCGCCCGGTGACGCCGGCTGCCTCTCCGTTCGGCCGCGCCCTGGTCCGCAAGCAGGACCTGCACCCGCTGGAGCGTCTGCGCATCGCCGCACAGCGGGTCGACTGGGTCCCCGACCTGGGCAGCCAGATCGGCAGCGCCGGCTGGTGGCGGGGCCTGCTCACCTGTGTCGGACTGTGCGCCGCGACCTGGGCGCTGTCGCCGGGCCTGCGGCCGGTGATCGGCGACGTACCCGCGCCGCTCGGCGGCACCACCGCGGACGAGGCGCGGGCGCAGGCGATCGCGCCGCTGGCCATGGGTGCCGACACCGGCCGGCGCATGGCCGCCAACGACTTGGCCGTGCCGCTGGCAGAGGCGCCGGAGCGACCGCAGATCGAACTGTCCGCTACGTTGGGTGAAGGCGACGACTTCCGCCGCATGCTGGAACGCGCGGGCGTCGGTCGTGCCGACGCGACCGCCGCCGCTGCGCTGGTCGGACAGACCGGCGAGCTGGGCGATATCGCGCCGGGCACGCGGGTGGCGCTGGTACTCGGCCGGCGGGCGAGCAAGATGGTGCCGCGCCCGCTCGAGGGGTTGCGGATGCGCGCGCGCTTCGACCTGAACGTCTCGATCAACCGCGGCGCATCGGGCCTTGCCATGACGCGTCAGCCGATCGCGATCGACCGCACGCCGCTCCACCTACAGGGGCTGGTCGGCAACAGTTTGTATCGCTCGGCACGCGCGGCGGGCGCACCGGCCAAGGCGGTGGAAACATATCTGAAGGCATTGGCCGACCGCCTGTCGATCGGACGCGACATCCACGCCGCCGACCGGTTCGACATGGTGATCGAACGCGAACGCGCGGCCACCGGCGAGACACGTACCGGCCAGCTGCTTTACGCCGGCATCGATGGCGCACGCAGCCGGACGCGGCTGGTCCGCTGGACCCTGGACGGAAAGGAAGGCTGGTTCGACGCCAATGGGGAGGTCGAACGGCGCGGACAGATGGGCATGCCGGTGGCGGGGCGCATCACCTCCGCCTTCGGCTGGCGCATGCATCCGCTGCTCGGCTTCACGAAGCTGCACAAGGGGATGGACATCGGCGCCGCCTATGGCTCCCCCATCTATGCCGCGATCGACGGCATGGTCAGCTTCGCGGGTCGCGCCGGCGGGTACGGCAACTTCGTCAAGCTGGCGCACCAGTCGGGTCTCGCCAGCGGTTATGGCCATATGAGCCGCATCGCGGTGCGCCCCGGTCAGCGCGTCGCACGCGGTCAGGTGATCGGCTATGTCGGCTCCACCGGCCTGTCGACGGGCCCGCACCTGCATTGGGAGGTGTGGAAGAACGGCCAGTCGATCAATCCGCGCTCGATCTCGTTCGACTCGATTCAGCGCCTGTCCGGCGCGAAGCTGGCGGCGCTGAAGGCGCGGGTTGCGCAGCTGTTGTCAGTGACGCCGGGACGCTGATCGCGCGGCCGCCGCGACGCCCGTGGATCAGTCGTGGGTGCGGCCGAAATCGGCGGCCGCGTCATCCTGGCCCTGTTCCACGATCGACCGGCGCACCGCACGCGTGCGAGTGAACAGGTCGAACAGCTCATCCCCCTTCCCCCAACGGATCGCCCGTTGGAGCGTGGCGAGATCCTCCGAAAAGCGCCCCAGCATCTCCAGCACCGCCTCCCGGTTGGTCAGGAACACGTCGCGCCACATGGTCGGATCGGACGCGGCGATGCGGGTGAAGTCGCGAAAGCCGCCGGCCGAATATTTGATGACCTCGCTTTCGGTCACCTGTTCCAGATCGGACGCGGTGCCGACGATGGTATAGGCGATCAGGTGCGGCAGGTGGCTGGTGATCGCCAGCACCCGGTCGTGATGGTCGGGCGTCATCCGCTCCACCGTGGCGCCCAGCCTGCGCCAGAATTCCGCCACCCGCTCCACCGCCGGCTCGGCCGTGCCGTCGACCGGCGTCAGGATGCACCAGCGATGGCGGAACAGCGTCGCGAAGCCCGCCTCCGGCCCGGACCGCTCGGTGCCGGCAACCGGATGGGCGGGCACGATCGCATGGTCGGGCAGCGCCGCCGCCAGAGAGCGCGCGACCTCCGCCTTGCAACTGCCGACGTCGCTTATCACCGCCTCCGCGGGCAGGTCGGGCGCGATCTCCGTCCCCACCGCCGCGATGGCGCGCACCGGCACGCACAGGATCACCAGATCGGCGTCGATCACCGCCGCGCCGGGCGTTTCCGCGACATCGTCGACGAGATCGATGCGCAGCGCCGTGTCGCGTACCGCCGGATCGGCATCATGTCCGGTCAGCCGAACGGTCGGCATGGTCGCCCGCACCGCCCGCGCCACCGACGATCCGATCAGCCCCAATCCGATGATCGCGACACGCCCGAACGGCAGCATCAACCCGCCTCGGCCACCGTGTCGCGCACCATGGCGCGCAGCGCCGCGATCACGCCCCGACATTCGTCCTCGGTACCGATCGTGATGCGCAGGCCATGGCCCAGCCCCTGTCCCGGCAGCCAGCGGACCAGATACCCCGCCTCCATCAGGCCGGCGTAGGCCGCCTCGCCGGTCAGCGCACCCTCGAACACGATCAGCACGAAATTCGCCTTGGACGGCACCGCGCGCAGGCCGGCATTGCCCATGCTCGCGATCTCGTTCGCGAACCAGTCGCGCCAATGCGCATTGTGCGCACGCGTTTCCTCGACGAAGCCGTCGTCCGCCAGCGCGGCCACTGCCGCATGCTGGCCCGCGGACGTGACGTTGAAGGGCGCGCGGATGCGGTGCAGCGCCTGCACGATCGGCTGCGCGGCATAGCCCCAGCCGATCCGTTCGGCGGCCAAACCATGGATCTTGGAAAAGGTGCGGGTGACGAGCACGTTGGGCTCCGTCATCGCCAGCGCCAGGCCGGCATCGTCCTCCTCCGGCTCCAGATATTCGGCATAGGCCTGGTCCACCACCAGCAGGATGTCGCGGCGCAGCCCGGCATGCAAACGGGCGATCTCCTGCCGCGATGCAAAGGTGCCGGTGGGGTTGTTCGGGTTGGCGACGAACACCACCCGCGTCCGTTCCGTCACCGCCGCCAGGATCGCGTCGACGTCGGTGGCGTAATCCTTGTCCGGCGCGATCACCACCGTCGCCCCCGTCCGGCGGGTCGCGATCTCGTACACGGCAAAGCCGTAGCGGACATGGATGATCTCGTCGCCGACTCCGGAAAAGGCACCGGCCGCCATGTGCAACAGCTCGTCCGATCCGGTGCCGTAGATCACGCGTGCCGGGTCCAGCCCGTACTTCGCCGCGATCGCCTCGCGCAGGATGGTCGCGCCGGCGTCGGGATAGCGGGCCAGGTCGCGGCGCGCGCCCTCGAACGCGGCGACCGCATCGGGCGACGTGCCCAGCGGGTTCTCGTTCGACGACAGCTTGACGACCTTGCGCCCGTCATCGGTCGTGGCGCGCCCCGGAACATAGGGAGCGATGGCGGCGATCCAGGGCTTGGGAGCGGGTGTGGTCATGGCGCGGGCTTAACGCGGTGCGGCGTCGCAGGAAAGCGTTGCCGGGTTCGCCTCGACCTGCTTCCGCCCGCCGCGGCAAGATCACCGCAAGCGAAAGACAACGTTGTTGGCCGACAAACGAAATGTCGGCTGCTTAGAGTCTTGATCCTGCTCAACATTTCGGGAACATCCGAAACCCATGTACGCCGAAGGACAGACGCTGGGCCAATGCCTCTCAGATGCGGACGGCATCATACTTGCGGCGGATGCGACGTTTCTCGATCTGCTCGGCCGCGATGCGAAGGAGGTTGCCGGGCGTCACGCCATGGAATTCACCTTTGCCCCGGATCGGACGGTCAACGCCCCCATGCTCGAACGGCTGGGACGCGAGGATATCCCCTTCACCATCACGAAGCGCTTTGTACGCGCCGACGGGACGTTGTTGTGGGTCACCAACCACGTCGCGGCCGTCAGCGACGGGACCGGTCTGCGTCGGATCATCGCAACCAGCCGGCAGGTGGAAAGTCCCATCACCGTCGGCCTGATCGGGCGCAATCTGGCGGCCGCAAGGCGCCAGTTACGCGATCTGGACCGGGCGAAGCGGGCGTTCGGCGCCGACCTGATCGTCTCGCCGCCCTGGGAACTGTTGCTGCAACTCTATCTGGCCGAGGTGGAGGGCGAGCCGATCAGCAGCGAGGACTTGTCCGACCGCGTGCATCTGACGATCGACATGACGCTACGCTGGCTGGAAGTGTGCCGGATGCGCGGCTTGATCGAGACGGAGGACGACGCCCCAATCGCCCCGGACGGCCTGGTGCGGGTCACGCTGCAATGCCAGACGATGCTGGACGGGGTGCTCGCCGCGAAGGGCTGATCCGCCCGGCCCGTCGCAAAGCGGGCGCGCGTGTTTGACCGGCGGCGCACGGACGCTAGACGCTCAGGCACGATGATCCACGACCAGCGCTTCGGCCTTCAGCGCCACGTCGCCCTGCCCGGGCCGCTTCTGCTGGACGGGGGCGGCCGGCTGTCGCCCGTCGAGATCGCGTACGAAACCTATGGTGCGCTCAGGCCGGACGGCGGCAACGCGGTGCTGGTCTGCCACGCGCTGACCGGCGACCAGCATGTCGCCAGCGAGCATCCGCGCACGGGCAAGCCCGGGTGGTGGACGCGCATGGTCGGCGAGGGAAAGCCGATCGACCCGTCCCGGCACTTCGTCATCTGTGCCAATGTGCTCGGCAGCTGCATGGGATCGTCGGGTCCGGCCAGCGCCGATCCGGCCGGCACCGGCCCCTATGCCATGGCGTTTCCGGTCATCACCATCCGCGACATGGTGCGCGCGCAGGCGATGCTGCTGGACCATCTGGGCGTCGGCACGCTGGCGGCGGTGGTCGGCGGTTCGATGGGCGGGATGCAGGCATTGTCCTGGGCCGCGACCTTTCCCGACCGGGTGCGGTCCTGCGTCGTCATCGCCTCCACCGCGCGCCACTCGGCGCAGAACATCGCGTTCCATGAGGTGGGGCGCCAGGCGATCATGGCCGATCCGAAATGGCGCGGCGGCGATTACTATGCGGCCGGTGATCAGCCGGCAGCCGGATTGGCGGTGGCGCGCATGGCGGCGCACATCACCTATCTGTCGGAGGCTGGGCTGACCGAGAAGTTCGGGCGTCGTCTACAGGCCCGCCCCGACAACCCGACGGGTGCCAAGAGCTTCGGCTTCGACGCGGACTTCCAGGTGGAAAGCTATCTGCGTCATCAGGGCATCCAGTTCGTGGACCGGTTCGACGCCAATTCGTACCTCTATATCACCCGCGCGCTGGATTATTTCGATCTGGCGGAGGAGCATGGCGGACGCCTTGCCGATGCGTTTCGGGGCACCGCGACCCGGTTCTGCCTGGTCAGCTTCGACACCGACTGGCTGTATCCCACCGCCGAATCCCGCCGCATCGTGCAGGCGCTGAACGCGGCCGGCGCGGCGGCCAGTTTCGTGGAGCTGTCCAGCCCCTATGGCCATGACGCCTTTCTGCTCGACACGCCGGGACTGTACCGGGTCGTCGACGGCTTTCTGAAGGCGGCGGCATGAGCGACCTGACCTATTCCGACGATCCCGCCCGGTTGCAGCGCGACCGGGTGCATGGCTGGCTGGCATCGAGCTACTGGTCGCCAGGCATTGCGCCGGCGCTGGTCGACCGGGCGATCGCCGGATCGCATCCGCTGGGCGTATATGCCGGCGACCGCCAGGTCGCGTTCGCCCGGATGATCACCGACCATGCGACCTTCGCGTGGCTGGCCGATGTCTGGGTCGACGAGGATTGGCGCGGGCGCGGCATCGGGCGGCGCATGGTGCAATGGTTCCTGGATCATCCCGATTTCGCCGGACTGCGCCGCATTGCGCTCGCCACCGCCGATGCGCACGGGGTCTATGCCGCGCTCGGTTTCCAGCCCCTTCTGCGCCCAGGCCGGTACATGGAGCGACTGTCGCCAGACGCCGCCGCCGCGCTGGCGGCGCAGGGTTGAGGACGCACGCATGAGCCTTCGTCCCGATCTCGCGATCATCGCCGATCATATCGGCCACCGCGCGCATGTGCTGGACGTCGGCTGTGGCGATGGCGAGTTGATGGCCGCGTTGCGGGACAACAAGCAGGCGGACGCACGCGGGCTGGAGATCGACCCCGGCAACGTCGCCGCCGCCGTCGCCCGCGGCTTGTCGGTGATCCAGGGCGATGCCGACCGCGACCTGGCCGACTATCCAGACGCCAGTTTCGATTATGCGATCCTCAGCCAGACGCTGCAGACCGCCCGCGCGCCCGACGTCGTGCTGGACCATCTGTTGCGTATCGGCCGGCGCGCGTTCGTCAGCTTTCCCAACTTCGCACACTGGCGGGTTCGGCTCAGCCTATTGTGGGGCGGGCGGATGCCGGTCACGGGGCTGCTGCCGGAACAATGGTACGATACGCCCAACATCCACCACGTCACCATCGACGACTTCCGCGCCTTTCTGAAAGCGCGCGGCATCGCGGTGGAGGGGGCCTGGTTCCTGTCGCGTGGCCGCCGCACCACATCGGCCGCTGCCAACGCCTTTGCCGAACATGCGGTATTTCTGCTACGCCGCCCGGACTGATCGACAACAGACCGGAACCAGATAGCGTCGAGGGGGTTGGGTGGCCACTGTGGCAAAGACGGCTCTTATTGTCGAAGACGAGATCTTCGTGGCGCTCGATCTGGAACGCATCCTCATCGACGCCGGCTATCAGGTCGCAGGAATAGCCGCCGATCGCGCCAGTGCTCTGGAGGCGGCTCCGCTCGCCAACTTCGCTTTCGTGGACGTCAACCTGCGCGACGGGCCGACCGGGCCGGATATCGCGCAGCGGATCGCCGCCGATTACGGGATCAAGGTGGTGTTCGTCACCGCCAACCCGGCACAGATCGGCGATCCGGACGGTGCGCTGGGCTATATCCGCAAACCGTTCAGCGAGGCCGCGATCCTTGCCGCCGCACGGTTGGCGGATGAGGGACCACCCGTCGCGAATGACGACCTGATCCCCCTACAGGCGTCGAACGCCGGCTGACCGTCACGCTGGCCGATCATCGCCAGCCTGATCTTGTGACCGTTTACAGCGTGACCGGCTGGCGGCTGAACGAGGCCACCGGCGCATGCACCACGACCTCCAGCCCGCTCGCGTGCCAGTTGCGGGTCAGCGTTCCGCCCAGCTGACGCACCGTGGACAATTCGATCAACTGCGTGCCGAATCCGGTCTTGCCGGTCGGTTGCGTGACGACCGGGCCGCCCTCTTCGCGCCAGGTCAGCTCGATCTGGTCACCGTCCCGACGGGTCGCCACCGTGACGCGCCCGTCTGCCGTGGCAAGCGCACCGTATTTCGCCGCGTTGGTGGCAAGCTCATGGAAGAACAATGCCAGCGGCGTCGCGGAACGGTCGTCGATCGAAATGTCGGGGCCGGTCACCGCCAGCCGCTCGCCCGCACCATAGGGCGCGATCAGTTCGCGCAGCAGCCCGTGCAAGCTGTCCTGTCGCGCAGTGGGTCGTGATTGCGGGCTGTGCGGCCGCACGAAGTCGTGCGCGCGCCCGAGTGCAATGACCCGATCGCGCAGATCGGCCGCGACGCCGGAAAAGTCGGGACGCGCGCGCGCCGCCAGGGTGATGAGCCCGGACACCACGGCAAAGATGTTCTTTATCCGGTGCGACAGTTCCTGGCTGACGATCTCCCGCTCGTCCGCCGCCAGCTTCTGTTCGTGAATATCCGTGCACGTCCCGAACCAGCGGGTGATGTGGCCGTTGGCGTCACGGATCGGCAGCGCTCGGCCCAGCACCCAGCGATAGGTCCCGTCATGATGACGCAGGCGATATTCGATCTGGTACGGATCGCCCGTCGCCAGCGAGTGCCGCCACCGCGCCCATGCCCGATCCTGGTCCTCGGGATGGAACATGCCGTTCCACGCCTCGCCGTCCGTCGACCCCGGTGCCATGCCGGTGAACTCGTACCAGCGGGCGTTGTAGTAATCGTGATAGCCGTCGGGCAGCGTCGACCAGACCATCTGCGGCATGGTGTCGGCCAGAGTATGGAACCGCGTCTCGCTGTCGCCCAGCGCACGCCGCGCATCATATTCCGCATGCCGCCACGCCGTGGCGTCGCGCGTCTCGCGCAGCCGCGCCAGCACCGCGGAGGCGAGAGTCGAAAGTCCCTGCCGCTGTAGCGGAGTCAAACCCTCCGGCCGGGGTGATCTGTCGATGACGCACAAGGCGCCCAGCGGAACGCCGGCGTCCGTGACCAGCGGCGCCCCGGCGTAGAACCGGATGCCGGGATCGCCCGTCACCAGCGGATTGTCGGCATATCGCGGATCGGCGGACGCATCGGGCACCACCATGACCTCGCGCCCCAGCATCGCCTCCTGACAGAAGGACTGCTCCCGCGGGGTTTCCGTCACGTCCAGTCCGGTGCGCGCCAGGAACAGCTGCCGCGCGTCGGTCACTACGCTGACCAGCGCGATCGGCACGCCGCACAGCGCCGCGGCGAAGTCGGTGATCTGCGTCAGGCTGCGCGAGTCGTTCAGGCGCTGAAGGTCATAGGCAGCGATCAGGGCGGCGCGCGCCGCCTCATCGAACGCCCAGTCGCCGGCCCTCATGCCCGCGACACCCGTGTCGCTCATCAGAACGGCACGTCGTCGTCGAGGTCGTCCGCGAAGCCGCCGCCGAAGTTCTGGCCGCGACCGCCGCCGGCACCACCGGAGCCACCGCCGCTGTTCCCGCCGCCGCGTCCGCCGCCATAGCCGCCGCCACCGCTGCCCCCGCCGAAGTCGTTGCCGCCGCCGAAATCGTCACGACCGCCGCCGCCCTGGCCGCCCTGACCACCGCCGGGCCCGTCGAGCATGGTCATCACCGATCCCGGCCCCTGCAACACGATCTCGGTCGAATAGCGGTCCTGACCGTTCTGGTCCTGCCACTTGCGGGTCTGCAACTGGCCCTCGATGTACACCTTCGATCCCTTGCGCAGATAGCGTTCGGCGACCCCGGCCAGCCCTTCGTTGAAGATCGCAATGGAATGCCACTCGGTGCGCTCCTTGCGCTCGCCGGAGGTGCGGTCCTTCCACGATTCGGATGTGGCGATGCGCAGGTTCACGACCTTGCCGCCATTCTGGAACGACCGCGCTTCGGGGTCGCGCCCCAGATTGCCGACGATGATGACCTTGTTGACGCTGCCTGCCATGTGCCCCTCAAAGGCCCGCGGCGACCGCGAGCCAATATGTGATCCCGGCCATGATGTAGGCGGCGGCGAACAAATAGCCAACCATGAACGCCGGCCACTTCCACCCGTTCGTCTCGCGCCGCGTCACGGCGATGGTGGAGATGCACTGCGGCGCGAACACGAACCACATCAGGAACGCGAGCGCCGTCGGCAGCGTCCAGCGGCCGCGCAGTTTCTCCGTGATCTTGTCCTCGCCACCGGCGGAGGTGTCGTCGATCGCGTACACCGTTCCGATCGCGGACACCGCCACTTCACGCGCCGCCATCGCGGGCAGCAGGGCCAATGCGATGTCGCGGTTGAAGCCGATCGGACGCACCAGCACCTCGATGCCGTCGCCGATCCGGCCGGCGACCGAGTAATCCACCGGCGAGATGCCGCTGTTCGCCGGCGGCTTGGGGAAGGACAGCAGCAGCCACAGCACCAGCGTGGTCGCGGCGATGATCGTCCCCGCCCGCTTCAGGAAGATGACCGCGCGCGTCCACAGGCCGATGGCCAGGTCCTTCAGCTGCGGCATCTGGTATTTGGGCATCTCCATCATGAAGCCAGAAGAGGCGCCCTTCGTGACCGTGCGGCGCAACACCAGCGCCGCGAAATACGCGCCCGCGATCCCCATCACCAGCAGGCCGAACATCACCAGCCCCTGCAACCGAACGAAGGGCATCACCTCCCGGTTCGGAATCATCGCGCCGATAATCAGGGTATAGACCGGCCAGCGTGCGGAACAGGTCATCAACGGCGCGATTAGGATGGTGGTCAGCCGGTCCTTTTCATCCTCGATGGTGCGGGTCGCCATGATGCCGGGCACCGCGCAGGCAAAGGACGACAACAGCGGAATGAACGCCCGCCCCGACAGGCCGACCGTCGCCATCAGCCGGTCCATCAGGAACGCGGCGCGGACCATGTATCCCGACGCCTCCAGCACCAGGATGAACAGGAACAGGATCAGGATCTGGGGCAGGAACACGATCACCGCGCCGACCCCGGCAATCAACCCGTCCGCCAACATCGATTGCAGGAAGCCGTCGGGCAACGCCGCCTTCACCGCCGCCTCCAGCCACGCGAAGCCGCTATCGATCAGGTCCTGTGGCACCGCGGCCCAGCTGAACACCGCCTGGAACATGACAAACAGAACCGCGACCAGCAGCATCGGGCCGATCACTGGGTGCAGCGCGATCGAGTCGGCCATGTTGGCCCAGCGGCGCGCTGGCGCCTCCGACACCACGGCCGACGCCGCGATCTGCCGCGCGCGTCGTTGCAACGCGCCGCCGGTTTCCAGCGTGCGAGGTTCGGCATGCGGGGCGCCGCCGCCGATCGTGTCGGTCAATTGCGCCTTCAGATCGTCCAGACCGCGCTTGCGCACCGCGACCGTGGGGATCACCGGCACGCCCAGGTCGCGCGACAGCGCGGCGGGGTCGAGCACCAGTCCGTCCCGCTCCGCCAGATCGACCATGTTGAGCGCCACCACGACCGGCAGGCCCAGCGCGATCAGTTGCAGTGCGAAGCGCAGGTGGTTGTCCAGATTGGCCGCGTCAATCACGACCACCAGCGCATCCGGGCGCCGTTCCAGCGACCCCTTGCCGGTGACCACGTCGCGGGTCACGCGTTCGTCGGGGGACGAGGGCTCAAGGCTATAGGCGCCGGGCAGGTCGACCAGCTCCACCGGGCGACCGTCATCCAGCACCAACCGACCGGACTTCCGCTCCACGGTGACGCCGGGATAATTGCCGACCTTCTGCCGCGCGCCGGTCAGCGCGTTGAAAAGCGCGCTCTTGCCGGCATTCGGATTGCCGACGAGCGCCACCAGCGGCGCCGCATTCATGATGTCAGGCGATGGCCGCCACGGACAGGGGCGCCACGTGGATCGTGTCAGCGACCGCACGACGCAGCGCGACGGTCATGCGACCGATGCGGCATGCGATCGGCCCTCGGCCCAGGCTGGCGCGGTGCAGCACCTCGATCCCGACGCCTTCGTCGAAACCCAGTTCGCGCAGGCGGCGCGCCTCTGCCTCAGCCAGGCGGTTCCAGTCGATCGACGCCACCGTACCTCGCTGCCGACGGGGCAGCTTTTCGAGGGTCAGCGCAGCGCGGATGGGAGTGGACAGATCCATGACTGCGACTGATTATCAATAACTGACCCCGCACGCCAGCCCCAAATGCGTCGCGTTCGCGAAAACTCAAACGACCGGATAACGCAGCCGCCCAACGAAGCGCGACAGGCTGGGGCGATAGATGGCGCGGTTGACGAAGCCGGCCTTCGCCTTTTCGAACCGCATGATGCCCTCGATCCGGCGCGCCAGGAACGCGCGGGTGTCCGCCCATCCCTCGCTCTCGTCGTCCAGGAACACGGTGATGGTCGCGCCGTACACGCCGAGCAGGATGCCCCGCTTCGTGTAGTGGTTGTAATCGGTCGCGGTGTCGCCGGCGCGGCGCCAGATATGGTCCACCGTGCGCCATCCCAGCCGGGTGGCGAACGCGACGTTGGTAGGCAACGCCAGGATGGCGAGCGCGCGCCGCAGCGCGTCGCGATGCGGCGCGGCGAAGGTCAGCCGCGCCTCCACCAGCCGGGTGATCCGTTCCCGGATCTTCATCCTGGCGATCGCCTCGGCCGGCAATGCTGCGTCCATCGCCGCATCCATCGCCGCAAACCACGCATCGATCATCGCAGTCGGGCCGCCGGCAAAGGCGAGTCGCGCCACGTCCCGGTCCACGCCCTTCGCATCCGCTGCATAGTGCAGCGCCTCGTCACCCCAGCCGTCGAACGCCGCGTTGGCGGCGATGTCCGGCGCAAGCAGAGCGCGCACCTCGTCCAGCGTCAGGTCGACGGTCTCGGCGGAGGACACGCCGGCGCCAGGGTTCAGGGGATCGGCGGGCGACTGAATGTCGGCGTGCGGAGTCATCCCGCCAACCTAGTCTTCCCCGGCGCGGGCGCAACCTGCGGCCCGCGCCGGACCAGCACCAGCGCGGCGGCGACCATCGCCACGCCGATCAGGTCGGGCGCGCCCAGCCGCTCGCCATAGATCGCCCACCCGATCGCACCCGCGACGATCGGCTGGATCAGCAGCGCGATGCCGATCACCAGCGGCGACAGCTTGCCAAGCGCGTAGATCATGCACCCCTGCCCGATCAGCTGGCTGACCAGCGCCAGTCCCACCAGCGGCCACCAGTCGCCCGGCATGATCCGTTCCCCAAGGGCGGCGGCCAGGACGAGAAGCGGCAGGATCGACGCCAGGCTGGACAAGGTCAGCGCCGGCAGCGGCGTCAGCACCGCCCGGACCCGCGCCATGGTGATGAAGTAGACCGTGTAGAGCAGGCCGGCGAGCACGCAGAGCAGGTCGCCCAGCAGATGCCGCGGATCCATCTGGTACGACCGTCCCATCAACAGCACAGCGCCGGCGGCGGCCAGCAGCAGCGCCAAGCCCTGATGCCGGGTCGGCCACGACCGCGCGACCAAGAAACCGTAGATCGGAAAGATCAGCGTCGCGCAATTCCCGAACAGGGTCGCGTTGGCCAGCGTGGTATGCAGGATCCCGACGTGCCAGCTGCCCAGATCCGCGGCAAAGGCGACTCCTCCGCCCACCACCAGCGCGGCGAGCCCGAACGGCAGGCGCGCCGGCCGTGCGCCGCTTCCCAGCGACAGCACCACCAGCACCGGTGTCGCCAGCGTGATGCGCCAAAAGGCCGCCGCGACCGGCCCGGTGTCGGCCAGACGGACAAACCATGGCCCGAAGGCGAGCGCGATGTTCGCGACGGCGACCGCGATCAGCGCGACCGGTGAAACATTTGCCTCGGCAACAGTTTTACTTGGCACGGTGCGCGGATGCATGCCGCTCCCTACCGCCCTATCTCCCCCGCTGACAAACTGACGGATCGCCTCTTTCCATGACCAGCCTGTTCGACCCTATCCAGATCGGCGACATCGCCGCCCCCAACCGCATTATGATGGCGCCCTTGACGCGGGGCCGGTCGACCCCGGCGCATGTGCCTACACCGATCATGGTCGATTATTATCGGCAGCGCGCGGGTGCCGGGCTGATCGTTACGGAGGGGACCGGCATCAGCCAGGAGGGCATGGGTTGGCCCAAGGCGCCCGGCATCTGGAGCGACGAGCAGGTGGAGGCGTGGAAGCCGGTGACCGAGGCTGTCCACCGCGCCGGCGGCCGCATCGTCACCCAGCTGTGGCACATGGGCCGGCTGTCGCGTCCGGAAGTGATCGGGATGACCCCCTTGTCGTCGTCGGCGATCAAGGCGCCTTATCCGAAGCCACAAAATCCCTATGCGGAACCGCGCGCCGCGACGCTGGACGACATCCACCGCGTGCTGGACGATTTCTCCGCCACCGCGCGCAACGCGCTGCGCGCCGGCTTCGACGGGGTGCAGTTGCACGGCGCGAACGGGTATCTGATCGACCAGTTCCTGCGCGACGGCACCAACCACCGTGACGATCAGTATGGCGGCACGCCGGAAAACCGCATGCGCCTGCTGGGTGAGGTGGTCGACCGCCTTGTCGCGGAACTGGGCGCCGGCCGCACCGGCGTGCGCCTTTCCCCCAATGGCGAGAGCCAGGGCGCCGACGACAGCGATCCCGAATCGATCTTCGTACCCGCTGCCGCGATGCTGCAGCAAAAGAACATCGCTTTTCTGGAAATGCGCGAACAGAATCCGACCAGCAGCTTCGGCAAATCGGACGTGCCCAAGCTGTCGCCGGCCATCCGCCGCGTGTTCACCAACCCGCTGTTCCTGAACCAGGATTACGACCTGGCCGGCGCGCAGGCCGATCTGGACGCCGGGCTGGCGGACGGTATCGCGTTCGGACGGGACTATATCGCCAATCCCGACCTGGCGGAGCGGCTGCGCCAGGGTGCGTCGCTCAACACGCCGGACGTGTCGACCTTCTACACCGACGGGACCAAGGGTTACACCGACTATCCCGCGCTGGAACCGCAGCTCGCCTGATTGGGCGAGCCGCGATTCTTCAGGCGAAGCGGCGGCGCAGGTCCAGCATGGCCAGCGCCGCCTCCGCCGCCCCGCCGCCCTTGTCCAGCTGAGCAGGGTCGGCGCGGAGGATCGCCTGCGCCTCGTCCTCGGTGGTCAGGATGCCGTTGCCGATCGCGATGCCGTCCATGGTCAACGCCATGATGCCGCGCGCGCTTTCATTGGCGACGATCTCGAAGTGATAGGTTTCGCCCCGGATCACCACGCCCAGCGCGACGAACGCGTCGTACTCGCCCGTCTCCGCCGCCAGCGCGATCGCACCGGGCACTTCCAGCGCGCCGGGGACGGTCAACGTCTCATGCTTGTGCCCGGCGCGCTCCACCGCGGCGCGTGCGCCGGCCAGCAGCATGTCGTTGAGGTGGTCGTAGAAACGCGCCTCGACCAGCAGAACCTTCGCCATCCGTGTTTCCAATTCCCGTGTATCAGTCGATGGGCCGCTCGCCGACGATCGACAGGCCGTAACCGTCCAGACCGACCAGCGTATGATGCGTGTTGGTGAGCAGCACCATTTCCTCCACGCCCAGTTCCGTCAGGATCATCGCGCCGACGCCGTAATCGCGCAGCTCCTCCATCTCGGCGGGGGCCAGCGTTCCGGCCTTTGCCTGCAACGCGACGGTGAACTGGTCGGGACGTGGGCGGTTGATGACCACCACGACGCCCGCACCCTCCGCGCCGATGATCTCCATCGACCGGCGCAACAGGTCGCCCCGATCCGTGTCCTCGCCGAAGATGTCGGCAAAGGTCGACAGGGCGTGCATCCGCACCAGCGTCGGCCTCGACGGGTCGACGCGCCCCTTCACCAACGCGATCTGTTCGGACCCCGTCGCCTTGTTCCAATAGGTGATGGCCGTCCAGTCGCTACCCCAACGGCTGGTGAAGCGAGCCTCCGCCCGCTTCTCGACCAGATGGTCGTGGCGGCGGCGATACGCGATCAGGTCGCGGATCGTGCCGATCTTCAGATTGTGGCGCTGGGCAAAGGCGACCAGGTCGTCCAGCCGCGCCATGGTCCCGTCCTCGTTCATGATCTCGCAGATCACGCCGGAGGGGTTGAGGCCGGCCAGCCGCGCGACATCCACCGCCGCCTCCGTATGGCCGGTGCGGACCAGCACGCCGCCGTCGCGCGCGATCAGGGGAAAGACGTGACCCGGCGTCACGATCGCCTCCGCCGGCTGGCCCGCGTCGATCGCCACCGCGATGGTGCGGGCACGATCGGCGGCGGAGATGCCGGTGGTTACGCCCTCTCGCGCCTCGATCGAGGTGGTGAACGCGGTTTCGTAGCGGGTGCCGTTGTTGCGGCTCATCGGCTGGAGTCCCAGCTCGCCCACCCGCTTCTTGGTCAGCGCCAGGCAGATCAGCCCGCGGCCGTGCACCGCCATGAAGGTGATCTTTTCCGGCGTCGCCATCTGCGCGGGGATCACCAGATCGCCCTCATTCTCCCGGTCTTCGTCATCGACCAGGATGAACATGCGCCCGTTGCGCGCCTCGTCGATCAGCTCTTCCGGCGACGACAGAAACGCATGACGCAGTCGCGCCAGTTCAGGCCTTGCCACGATAGCTCTCCATCCGCTTGAGGTAGCGGGCCAGCACGTCGATCTCGATATTGACCCGGTCGCCCGGCCGCAGCGCACCCAGAGTCGTCACCGCCTGGGTGTGCGGGATCAGGTTGATCGCGAACTCGGTGCCGGTCGCATCGTCCGCCACGGTGTTCACGGTCAGCGACACGCCGTTGACCGTCACCGATCCCTTGGGCGCCAGAAACGCGGCCACATCCGTGTCGACGCGAAAGGCGATGCGGCGCGAGTCGCCGTCCGGCTCAACCGACAGGACCTCCGCCACCCCGTCGACATGGCCGGTGACGATATGGCCGCCCAGTTCGTCGCCCAGCTTCATCGCCCGTTCCAGGTTCAGCCGACCGCCCTCGGCCCATTGGCTGCCGGCCGTGCGGGCGATCGTTTCCCCCGACACGTCCACCGCGAACCAGTCGGAATCCCCGTTCCGCCCCTTGTCCACGACCGTCAGGCAGACACCCGAACAGGCGATCGACGCGCCCAGATCGATCCCGCCGCTGTCGAACCGTGTGTCCACGACGACGCGCAGGTCGCCGCGGCGTTCAATGGACCGGACGGTCCCCACATCTGTGATGATACCCGTAAACATCAGGCGCGCTCATATGCCTCCATCCGGTCCACGCCAAGCTGTCGGGCGTCGAGCAGTCGCCAACGGCCATGCGCCTGCGCCAGATCGGCCAAGCCGATCGCCGGCAGCGTCAACCCTCCACCCACCAGGATCGGCGCGCGGTACAGCAACAACCGGTCGACCATGTCCGCCGCCAGGAACGCCGCGGCCGCACCCGCGCCACCCTCCACCATCAGGTGATCGCCCGGCAGCGCGCGGACCTGCTCCGGTGAATCGATCGCCTGCCAGCCATCGGGTGGGGCGGCAGTGTCGCGGGTCAGGACGAGTCGTCGCGGCGAATGCGCATGGAGCCCGTCCAGCCGCACGTCCAACGCCGGCGCGTCGACGGCCAGCGTGCGTGCGCCGATCAGGATCATCTCATGCCGGCTGCGTTCGAGATGCGTATGCGCGCGCGCTTGCGGACCGGTGATCCACCGGCTGCGGCCATCCGCCATCGCAAGGCACCCGTCGAGCGACATGGCCAGCTTCAGCGTGATGAACGGCCGCCCCTTCCGCTGCCGGGTCAGCCACCCCGCCATGGAGCGTCTCGCCGCATCGGCCTGCACACCGCAGCGTGTCTCCACACCCGCCGCCGCGAGTCGCGCCAGACCGTCGCCGTCCGTTCGCGGGTCGGGGTCACGCATCGCCGCCACCACACGCGCCACGCCGGCCGCGATCAGCAGGTCCGCACACGCCGGTCCGCGAGGACTGGCATGCGCACAGGGTTCCAGCGTCACGTAGCAAGTCGCGCCGCGCGACTTGTCGCCCGCCATCGCCAACGCCATCGCCTCCGCATGGGGACGACCGCCCGCCTGCGTCCAGCCCCGCCCGACCACCACGCCGTCCATCACGATCACGCAGCCGACATTGGGATTGGGCGCGGTACGGCCCCGGCCACGGTCACCCAGCGACAGCGCCGCCGCCATCCAGCGGGCGTCGTCCGTGGCCTCTACAGCCCCCACCGGGTCATCGCATCATCGACCTTCTTGAACCCGGCGCGATTGCGCTCCTGCGCGGCCTTTTGTTCCGCCACACGCTTTTCCTTGATCGGCGCGTCGATCTTTTGCTGGGCCCGGATATCCGCATCGGTCCGGTCCGCGCGCCATTGCTCCACATAGACGATGTCGCGCCGGTATTCGGTCGGAAAGCTGCTGTCCCTAGCAAAGGCGAAGATCACGAACCCGGTGATCGCGACCGCCAGCGCGAAGAAGCCGAGTTCGTACCGCTCCCGGCTGGCCAGGAACATCCGCAGGTCGCGATAGGCGCGCAAGGGGGAGAAGCGGGCAAAGAACTGCATGGGCGTAAGATAGGAGGATGGAGCCGCGGCGAACAGTCCCGCCCGGCGGCTCCACGCCTCGTTCCGATCACTCCTGCAGGACAAAGGTGACGCTCATCGTGCGCCACGCCTCGAAAGGGATGCCGTCGCGAGTCCCGGGGCGGAACCGCCAGCGGGACAGCGCCTGCCGCTCCGTGACGCGGAAGAAGTCGTCGCTGGTGGCCGACACGCGCTCCACCGCCTTGACCCGCCCGTCCATGCCGACCAGCACCCTGACCACCACCTTGCCCGGATGCTCGGCACGCTGCTCCGCGGGTGGATAGGGCGGCTGGAACTGGTCGGCATAGCGCGGATCGACGCCGGGCTGCACCAGCAACGGCAACGCGGGTTTCGCGACCTCGACGGTGGCGGCGCCCGTGCCCGTGCCGCCCGACGCTCCCGTGTCGACGCTCACAGGCGGCTGGGGCGGCATGGGCGGGAGCTGGAAGCTGGTCTGTGGCGGCACCTCGACCAGGGGCGGGACGGTTTCGATCCGCTGCTGCGGTGCGGCCTTCGCCTTGGGCGGATCCAGTTGCTTGATCGGTTCGGGCGGTGGCGGGTCGAGGATGTCGACCACCTTCAGCGGCGGGTCCGCCGGATGCGTGAACACCTGCGGCGCGGCGAGCAGCAGGGCACCGACCACCGCCGCGTTGACGCCCACGGCGATGGCAAGGCTGACCGGGTTGATTCTGCCTGGAGTGAAACCGCCCGGCCGGGCGTGACGATCCGCGTACATCGTTCCCTCTCCTTCTTCACGGCCGAGCCTGACACCCGGCAGGGGGATGTTACATCATTTCATACAGCCGGCAAGCGGCCACGAACGACGATGGCCGGCCGCGGAGACAGTTAGGCCGTCAGCCGCTCGATCGTCCGCTCACGCCCGATCAGCGGCAGCAGCTGCGCCATGTCGGGACCGTGATCGCGTCCGGTCAGTGCGCGGCGCAGCGGCAGGAACAGCGCGCGTCCCTTGCGTCCGGTTGCCGCCTTCAACGCGCCCGTCAGCGCATGCCAGGGATCGCCCGCCCAGTCGATCGCGGCCGCCTCGGTCGCGGCGGCCACCAGGAACTCGCGATCCTCCGCGGCAATATCGGCCATCACGGGACCCTCCACGACCGTCCACCAGTCCGCCGCCTCCGCCACGGTCGACAGGTTGGGCCGGATCGCGTCCCATCCCGCGGCATCCATGCCGTCCGGCAGGCGTGCCGCCACGACGTCAAACGGTAGCTGATGGACGATCCGCGCGTTCAGCTGCGTCAATTCCGCCTCCTCGAAACGGGCGGGGGCGCGGCCGAAACGGGCGAAGTTCAGCGTCTCGGCAAGCTGCCCGGCATCCCGGATCGGCTCCACGGGATCGCTGGTGCCGATCCGCGCAAGCAGCGCCCGGACCGCTTCCGGCTCGATCCCCGCCTCGCGGAACGTGTCGACCCCGACGGAGCCGAGTCGCTTGGACAGCTTCCCCTCCGCGCCGGTCAACAGCGCCTCGTGCGCGAAGGAGGGCGGGGTCGCGCCCATGGCGTCGAACATCTGCAGCTGCAACGCGGTGTTCGACACATGGTCCTCACCGCGCAGCACCAGCGTAACGCCCATGTCGATATCGTCGATCGCGGACGGCAGCATGTACAGCCAGCTGCCATTGGCACGTCGCACCACGGGATCGCTCATCGTCGCGGGGTCGAAGCTCTGCGGTCCGCGGATCAGGTCGTCCCACCCGATCGCCGCGTCGTGATCCAGGCGGAAGCGCCAGTGCGGCCGAACCCCCTCCCCCTCCAGCCGCGCGCGGTCGGCGTCGCTCAGCGCCAGCGCCGCACGGTCGTATACCGGCGGCAGGCCGCGCCCCAGCTGCACCTTGCGCTTCAGCTCCAGTTCCTGGGTGCTTTCGTAACAGGGATAGATGCGGCCACCCTCGACCAGTTCGTCGAAGCGGCGCTCATACAGCGCGAAACGCTCCGACTGACGGACCTCGGCGTCGGGCACCAGGCCCAGCCAGTCGAGATCGGCGCGGATCGCGTCCACGAACCGCTCCTCGCTACGCTCCGTGTCGGTGTCGTCTAGCCTGAGCAGGAACCGCCCGCCATGCTTGCGGGCCCACAACCAGTTGCCCAGCGCCGCGCGGATGTTGCCGACATGAAGGCGCCCGGTGGGCGAGGGCGCAAAGCGGGTCACGGCAGATGGGTGAGAGGTCATGGCACCCGCGATAGCGTGCGCACCCGTCCCGGCAAACGTCTTTGCGGTTTCGTGACACGCGCTTTAAGGCGGCGTCTCTCGAAAACGGGGTGCCCCGGGTCGGCGGCGTTGGAGATCGGCACGAACATGAAACTGATGACCGGCAACTCGAACCTGCCGCTCGCCCGCGCGGTGGCCGATTATTGCGACCTGCCGCTGACCGAGGCGCTGGTCCGCCGCTTCGCCGACGAGGAAATCTTTGTCGAGATCCAGGAAAACGTCCGCGGCGAGGACGTGTTCGTGATCCAGTCGACCGGATATCCGGCCAACGACAATCTCATGGAATTGCTGATCATGATCGATGCGCTGAAACGCGCGTCGGCGCGGCGCATCACGGCGGTCGTCCCCTATCTCGGCTATGCGCGCCAGGACCGCAAACCCGGACCGCGTACGCCCATCTCGGCGAAGCTGGTCGCGAACCTGATCACCGTGGCGGGTGCCGACCGGGTCTTGTCGGTCGACCTGCATGCCGGCCAGATCCAGGGTTTCTTCGATATCCCGACCGACAACCTCTACGCCGCGCCGGTGATGTCGGCCGACATCCGCGCGCGGTTCCAGGGCAAGAACCTGATGGTCGTGTCCCCCGACGTGGGCGGCGTGGTGCGCGCGCGCGTGCTGGCCAAGCGGCTGCACAACGCGCCGCTCGCCATCGTCGACAAACGGCGTGAGCGTGCCGGCGAGTCGGAGGTGATGAACATCATCGGCGACGTCGAGGGGCGTTTCTGCGTGCTGGTCGACGACATCGTCGATTCGGCGGGTACGCTGTGCAACGCGGCGGCGGCGCTGCGCGAAGCGGGTGCGGAGGACGTTGTCGCCTATGTCACGCACGGCGTGCTGTCCGGCGGCGCGGTGGCGCGGGTCAAGGGCTCGGCGCTGTCCGAACTCGTCATCACCGATTCGCTCGGCAATCACGACATGATCGGCGCGGACACCAAGATCCGCCACCTGCCGATCGCGCCGCTATTGGGTGAGGCGATCAAGCGCATCGCGGACGAGACCAGCGTCAGCAGCCTGTTCGATTGAGTTCGGGTCGTTGGAGCGCGTCGGCAGCGACGCGCTGAACGCTGCGGTTCGGGCTCATCCGACGAAGCCGTGCGGTCATGTCCGCTGAACGTCTGGTAGAGGGGCCATGCGGCCACTCGCCGGCTCGATAAACGGTCGCGCTGCGCTAACCGGTTCCGGCGATGCGGAGCCTAACGATTACCCAGCGCGACGATGTGGTCGAACACCGCCGGATGCAGCGGCTTGGCGAAGGCGCAGCCGTAGCGGACCTTGTCGCGCCACGCGACCACCGCTTCCAGGGAGGCCATGCCGGGCAGCGTCAGCCAGACCACCGTGCCGGGCCACAGCGTGAAGCTGGTTTCCGCCCGGAAACCCGACTGCGACAGGTCCACCACGTCGATCTCGAAACGCGTCTGGCCGCGATCGCGCAGATGCGCGCGCATCTTGACCGCACGACGCAGCGCTTGGCGGTGTTCACCTTCGACCGGCGTGAAAGGCGGATTGAAAGTCGGGTTTTCCATGCCGCCCGCGATACAGCGTAATTGGTTACCGTTCCGATAACATCTGGTCGACACGCGCAGCCGGCGCGCGCACCCCGGCGCGGTTGCGCTGCTTCAGCTGCGCCTTCAGCGACTCCGGCGATGGCGCGACCAGAAAGCCGAAGCTGACATTGCCCTCGCGCGTCTCCACCACATGGTGCAGCCGGTGCGCCTGCACGATCCGCTTCATGTACGTGGAGCGTGGCAGGTAGCGGGTCGGCACGCGCTTGTGCACGATGATGTCGTGGAATCCGAAATAGATCGCACCGTATGCGGCGATGCCCGCACCGATCCAGGCCCAGCCCGGCCACCAGCCCAGCTGCACCCCGCCAAGAAGCAGCACGAACGACGGCACCGCGAAGATCGCGGCATACAGGTCGTTCAGTTCCCAATTGCCGGTACGCGGCCGGTGGTGGCTCTTGTGCAGGAACCAGCCCGGCCCGTGCATGATCCAGCGGTGCGCGCCATAGGCGAATCCCTCCATCCCGATAACGGTCAGGACGAACAACAGGATTCCCAGCGGCCAGCTCATGTCCACGCATATAGGCGCGATCCGCGCGGCGCGCGAGGCGGGACATGTCCGGGGTGGATTCGGTGATGCTGCTGTGCAAAAGGCACTGCAAACCTCCGATCTTGTCCGAAAGGCTCAGGCCCCATGAACATTCACGAATATCAGGCCAAGGAACTGCTGGCCAAGTTCGGCGTCCCGGTCCCCGCCGGCTTCGCCGCCATGAGCGTCGAGGAAGCCGTCGAGGCGTCCAAGAAGCTGCCCGGGCCGCTCTACGTCGTGAAGGCGCAGATCCATGCCGGCGGCCGTGGCAAGGGCAAGTTCAAGGAACTGGGCCCGGACGCCAAGGGCGGCGTGCGGCTGGCGAAGACCGAGGATGAGGTCCGCGCCGCGGCCACCGACATGCTCGGCAACACACTGGTGACGGTGCAGACCGGCGACGCGGGCAAGCAGGTCAATCGCCTGTACGTGACCGATGGCGTCGACATCGCCAAGGAATTCTACCTGGCCGCGCTGGTCGACCGCGCCACCGGCCGCGTCGCGTTCGTGGTGTCGACCGAGGGCGGCATGGACATCGAGACGGTGGCCCATGACACGCCGGAGAAGATCCATACCTTCGACGTCGATCCCGCGACCGGGTTCCAGCCGCATCACGGCCGTGCCGTCGCCAACGCGCTGGGCCTGACCGGCGATCTCGCCAAGCAGGCGCAGTCGGTCGCGGCGAAGCTGTACGACACGTTCCTGGGCACGGACGCCTCGCAGATCGAGATTAACCCGCTGGCGGTTACCGACAACAACCGCCTGATGGTGCTGGACGCCAAGGTCGGCTTCGACTCGAACGCGATGTTCCGCCACAAGGACCTGGCCGAACTGCGCGACGAGACCGAAGAGGATCCGATGGAGCTGGAGGCGTCGAAGTACGACCTGGCCTATATCAAGCTGGACGGCGACATCGGCTGCATGGTCAACGGCGCCGGCCTCGCCATGGCGACGATGGACATCATCAAGCTGAACGGCATGTTCCCGGCCAACTTCCTTGACGTCGGCGGCGGCGCGTCCAAGGAAAAGGTGACGGCGGCGTTCAAGATCATCCTGGGCGACCCCAACGTGAAGGGTATCCTGGTCAACATCTTCGGCGGCATCATGCGCTGCGACATCATCGCGGAGGGCATCGTCGCCGCCGCGAAGGAAGTGAACCTGCAGGTTCCGCTGGTCGTCCGGCTGGAGGGTACCAATGTCGAGCAGGGCAAGGCCATCCTGTCCAACTCCGGCCTGGCCATCGTGCCCGCCAACGACCTGGGCGATGCCGCGCAGAAGATCGTGGCCGAGGTGAAGAAGGCCGCCTGAGCCTTTTCGATCGCGTCGATCGTTGAAGGGGCTCGGGCGGCGACGTCCGGGCCCTTTCGCTTTGAAGACCTGTGAACCCGGCCGCTTCGAGCCGGCCGGGCAAAGGATGACGTCATGAAGCTGCTGGTACCTGTGAAGCGGGTGTTGGACTACAACGTGAAGCCGCGTGTGAAGGCGGACGGGTCTGGTGTGGACCTGTCGAACGTGAAGATGAGCATGAACCCGTTCGACGAGATCGCGGTGGAGGAGGCGATCCGCCTGCGCGAGAAGTCGGGCGGGGGCGAGATCGTGGTGGTGTCGATCGGCGAGGCGAAGGCGCAGGAGACGCTGCGCACCGCCTTGGCGATGGGTGCGGACCGCGCGATCCTGGTCGTGGCGGAGCAGAAGGTGGAGCCGCTGGGCGTCGCCAAGCTGTTGCAGGCGATCGTGGCGGAGGAGAGCCCGGACCTGGTGATCCTGGGCAAGCAGGCGATCGACGACGACATGGGCCAGACGGGCCAGATGCTCGCCGGCCTGCTCGGCTGGGGGCAGGGCACGTTCGCCAGCAAGGTCGAGGTGGCGGACGGCAAGGTGGCGGTGACGCGTGAGGTCGATGGCGGGCTGGAGACGGTCAGCCTGACGCTGCCCGCGATCGTCACCACCGACCTGCGCCTGAACGAGCCGCGCTATGCCTCGCTGCCCAACATCATGAAGGCGAAGGCCAAGCCGCTCGCGAACAAGACCCCGGCCGATTACGGCGTCGACGTGGCGCCCAGGCTGGAGACGCTGAAGGTGGTCGAACCGGGCAAGCGCCAGGCGGGCGTGGTGGTCGCGAATGTCGACGAACTGGTCATGAAGCTGCAGGCGATGGGGATTGCGAAGTGAAGACGCTGGTCTGGGTCGAGCATGACGGCGGCGCCGTGAAGGACGCGACGCTGGCGGCGGTCACGGCCGCGGCGAAGCTGGGCGAGGTGCACCTGCTGGTCGCCGGCCAGGGTGTCGACGGCGTGGCGCAAGCCGCCGCCAGCATCGCGGGCGTGGGCAAGGTGCATGTCGCGGACGACGCGGCGTACGCGCATGCGCTGGCGGAGAATGTCGCGCCGCTCGCGGCCGATCTGATGGGCCATCACGACGCGTTCGTGGTGCCCGCGACCACCACGGGCCGCAACATCGCGCCGCGTGTCGCCGCGCTGATCGACGTGCAGCAGGTCAGCGACATCCTGTCGGTGGAGGGACCCGACACCTTCACCCGCCCGATCTATGCCGGCAACGCGATCGCGACCGTCAGGACGCGTGACGCCAAGCTGGTGGTGACGGTGCGCACCACCGCCTTCGCCAAGGCGGACGCGCAGGGCGGCACGGGCACGGTGGAGGCGGTGTCCTCGACCGGCGACAAGAGCCTGTCCAGCCATGTCTCCTCCGAGATGGCGGAGAATGCGCGGCCGGAGCTGACCAGCGCCAAGATCATCGTCTCGGGCGGCCGCGCGCTCGGCTCGGGCGAGAAGTTCGCCGAGCTGATCGAGCCGCTGGCCGACAAGCTGGGCGCCGGCATTGGCGCCTCCCGCGCGGCGGTGGACGCAGGCTATGTGCCCAACGACTATCAGGTCGGCCAGACCGGCAAGATCGTCGCACCCGAAGTCTATGTCGCGGTCGGCATCTCCGGCGCGATCCAGCATCTGGCGGGCATGAAGGATAGCAAGGTCATCGTCGCCATCAACAAGGATGCCGACGCCCCCATCTTCCAGGTCGCCGATATCGGTCTGGTCGGCGACCTCTTCACCCTGATCCCCGAACTGACAAGCAAGCTGTGA
>NZ_FOCF01000001.1 GCF_900110035.1 Sphingomonas gellani
GAGCCGCCGGTCGGCTTCGCTCGCGCCGATCACCACGCCGGCCAGACCCGCCTCGGCCGCGAGGCGGATGTCGTCGGCGACCAGCGCCCGTTCGGCGGTGGAGGCGATGAAGTCCCCTTCGCGGGGGCGGCAGAGCAGGTGGACGGGCAGGGTCCCCGCCGCGGCGGCGCGGATCAGCGACTCCGGCGGGGTCAGGCCGCCGATGCCCAGCGCGGCGCACAGCTCGATCCGGTCGGCGCCGCCCTGCGTGGCCGCGACGAGCCCCGCGACCGAATCGACGCACACCTCCAACAGGCGGCGCGGGGGCTTTGCTGGCGTCGGTGTCACCTCAGGCCCGGAACAGCGATCCGGCCTTGTGGACGACCGTGCGGCCGGCGGCGTCTGTCGCAGCATAGGTGAAGCCCGGCAACAGGCAGAACGCGCCCACTTCCCCTTGCGGGCCAAGCGCCAGGAAGCCGACCTGAACCCCCCGGATCGCGTCGCCGCGCAGGGAGGCGATGTGCCGCACCACCTCTTCGCAGGCGGCCTGCGGGGACAGGCCGGCGCGCATGGAGGCGACCACGCGTGCGGTGCCGGCCACGCGCGTCACCTCTTCGCCCAGGCCGGTGGAGGTCGCGGCACCCACACCGCGCTCCACGAACAGGCCGCAGCCGACCTGTGGCGAATCGCCGACCCGGCCGCGCATCTTGAACGCCATGCCGGAGGTCGTGCAGGCGCCCGCGAGCCGCCCGGCCGCGTCGCGCGCCAGGATGCCGATCGTGTCATGGTCCAGCGCGCCGCCAGGCGTTCGCGACACGCGGTTCTCGACATTCGCCTCCGGCCGGTAGTTCGCGGTGCGCAGCCAGTCGCGCCACGCCTTTTCCGCCTCCGGGGTGAGCAGCGCGCGCTGTGGAAAGCCCTGGTCGCGGGCGAAGCGGGTCGCGCCGTCTCCCACCAGCATGGTGTGCGGCGTCTTTTCCATCACCCGCCGCGCGACGGAGACCGCATGCACCGTGTCTTCCAGCGCCGCGACTGCGCCCACCTGACCGGTATCGTCCATGATGACCGCGTCGAGCGTCACATGCCCGTCGCGGTCGGGATAGCCGGAATAGCCGACCGAGTGATTGGCGGGATCCGCCTCCGGCACCATGCCGCCGGCCTCCACCGCGTCGAGCAGGGAACCGCCCGCGCTCAGCCGCGCAAACGCCGCCGCATTGGCCGCCGCGCCGAAATCCCAAGTCGACAGGACCGTCGCGCCAGGCCCCGCAGCGCGCTTGCGCCGTTGCAACGCGGCGGCAGGCGTCGCGGCCAACAGGCCCATGGCGGAGAGCAGAGAACGTCTATTGGTCATAGGTGCTTCCCCAATGTGTGTCACCAAAGCGATGGCACACGTGAAATCGCGGCGGAAAGGTCCTATTCGGGTATTGACGAAGGCCCTTCATTGGTAAACCATGATTTCACCGGCGCGACGATAACGATCGTGCGGAGGACACAGTGGGGGCTTTCATGATGTTGCGGCATTCGGTTTCGTTGATCGCGTTGGGCGGGGCTTTGGGGATCGCTGTTCCCGCGACAGCCCAGCAGGCAGTCGACACGGCTGGGGACGGGCAGGCGGCGGCCGCCTCATCTCGTGACGGCGCGGCGACCGATCAGACCGCACCGACGCCCGATGGCCTGACCCCTGGCCAGCAGGTCCCCAACAGCTCCGCCACGCGTCGCAACGCTATCTCCGGTGTGGCGAACACACCAACCGAGTCGTCGGTCGGTGACGTGGTGGTCACCGGTACGCGAATCCAGCGGCCGAACAGCGCCTCCGCCGCGCCGATCACTTCCGTCACGTCCGCCGACATCAAGGCGCAAGCACCGGTGAACGTCGAGGAGGTTCTGAACCGCCTGCCTCAGGTCGCGCCCGACAACCAGCAGACCTATCAGGACTCGGACGGTCGTCAGCGCATCAAGCTGCGCAGCCTGGGTTTCGAGCGCACGCTGGTGCTGATCGACGGCAAGCGGATCGGAACGCAGAACGGCCAGGATACGAACATCATCCCGGTTTCACTGTTGGAGCGGGTCGACATCCTGACCGGTGGTGCGTCGTCCGTGTACGGCTCGGACGCGGTGGCCGGCGTCGTCAACTTCATCCTGAAGCCTGATTTCGACGGCGTGCGGATCGACGCCAATTACAATTTCTACAACCACGACAACAAGGCGAACATCGTCACGCCGGTGGCGCAGGCGAGCGGCTTCTCGCCTTTGCTGGGGAAGGTGAATGACGGCGGCCGCGCGGATGTGACGCTGACGGTCGGCAAGCGGCTGTTCGACGGCAAGCTGAACCTGTCCGGCTTCGTCAACTACAAGCATCAGGACCTGATCCCGTACGACTCGCGATCGACCTCCGCCTGCCAGATCGGACAGACGTCAAAGGACGGCCCGCTGTCCTGCTCTCTGTCCACCTATTCGATCAGCGGCTACATCTCGCCGCGCGCGGGCGCCAACAGCGGTCGCGCCTATATCAACGATCCGAACGGCGCGCGCACTTTCGTCCCTTATGGCGTCGGCGTAGGCAATGCGGCAAACCCGTATGACGGCTATTCCTACCAGAGGCAGCTGAACCGCCTGAACGCAGGCGGCTTCGTCACGCTGAAGCTCGCGCCGGAATATGAGGTGTACGGGTCCGCGCTGTGGTTCCGTGACAAATCCATCAACCGGTACCCGACCCGTGTGTTCGCTGCCGCCAATTACGATGCCGGCGTGTATCAGGTGAATTGCGACAACCCGTTCCTGTCCGCCAGCCAGCGGACGGTGCTCTGCGGCGCGCAGACGACGGGCTTGGTGCCGCTCGACATACGCTATCGCTTCAACGGTCTGCCGTATCAGGTCGACAGCTATCTCAACAAGGGCATCCGTGCCACCGGCGGCATTCGCGGCAAGGTGGACGAGGTTTGGACCTATGACGTGGGCGGCGTGTACGCGCGCAACCAGCAGGACTGGAACTCGTCGCGCCTGAGCAACTACACCAACGTCAACCGCTCGCTGAACGTCGTCAACGTCAACGGCACGCCGACCTGCGTATCCAAGGTTAACGGCACCGATCCGAACTGCATCCCCTTCGACGCGTTCAGTGCAGGCAACAACAACCAGGCACTGGTCGACTATTTCTACAGTGGCGTCGATCCGGCTATCCAGACGACGGTTGGCATCCTGTACGACTTTCAGGCGAACATGACCGGTGACCTGGGCAAGTATGGGATCACCTCGCCTTTCGCCCATGACGGGGTCGCGATCGCGTTGGGAACTGAGTTCCGGAAGGACCGCCAGTTCTCCACGTCCACGCCGGGATTCCGGGAAGATTACGGCGGCACCGATTCCGATCGCAGCCAGCATGTCTGGGAATCGAACGCGGAGCTTCAGCTGCCGCTGGTGCAGGAGCAGCGCTTTGCGCATCTGCTGCAGGCCAATCTGGGCGGCCGCCTGTCCAAATACAGCTCCAACCCGTCAACATTCACCACGTGGAAGGCGGAGGGGCTGTACGCGCCGGTGCCCGACCTCACCCTGCGCGCATCGTTCAACAAGGCCCAGCGCGCGCCAACCGTGGTCGAGGCGTTCCAGGCGAGCAACATCAGCTATGGTCGTCAGGGGGGATCGCAGAACGACTTCTGCGCGCCGACGGCCCTGACCGATCCCAAGACCGGGCTGCCGCAGACCGATGGCAATGGTCAGCAGCTTTACGGTGCGCCCATCGCATCGCGTGACGTGTGTCGCGCCACCGGCCTGTCGGACGCGCTGTACGGCAGCAGGACCCTGTTGTGCCCGGACAATCAGTGCACCACGCGTTCGGGGGGCTTCACCGCGGATCCGGAGACGGCCTATACCCAGACCTATGGCCTGGTGGTGAAGCCGCGCTTCATCCGTGGCCTGACCTTCTCGGTCGACCGTTATCGGATCAAGATCAACAACTCGCTCGGCTATAACGATTACACCTATTACACCGATGGGTGCCTGCGCTCGGGCGGCGACGCCTTCTTCTGCTCCGGCATCGTGCGTGCGCCCGACGGGACGCTGTACTCGCCGCCGTCCAGCAACCCGACCAGTGGCTATATCCGCCAGGGCACGAGCAACTATTACTTCTCCATCGCACGCGGGTATGACTTCCAGGCGAACTATGCACTCGGCCTCGGCGGAGCAGGCCGGATGGACTTCGACTTCAACGGGTCGCTGACCACCTTTGCCGGCAGCCAGGACTCACCGGTGCAGCCGCAACGAAATTGCGTTGGTTATTTCCGTAACGGCTGCAACCAGTTGCTGCCTAAGTGGACGCACACCCTGCGCACCACCTACACGCTGCCGGACAACGTGTTCAGCGCATCCCTGAATTGGCGCTATGTCGGGTCGCTGACCAGCGCGACCAACTCGGGCGATCCGGCGATCAACGGCTATTCGGCGACGGACAACCCAAACCCGGCGCGCACCACCTTCTACCACATTGCGCCGCAGAGCTATTTCGACCTGGCACTCACCTTCAACATCGCGCAGCGCTACAGCCTGCGCCTGATCGCCAACAACCTGCTGGACAAGAGCCCGCCGATCGTCGCCAACTCCTACGACATCAGCCTGGCGCGGTCGAACACCATCCCCCAGCGCTATGACAGCCTGGGCCGCAACATCGCGATCAGCACCACCATCCAGTTCTGATCCGCTACACTTCGAGAGGGGGGCATAACGCCTCCCTCTTTTTTGTTGAGTTTCGGTCGCGAGGGGCCTGACGTCTGCGAGTGAGTGCACAGGAGGTCACGCTGATCCAGCGTCTTGTGCAGGCTACGACGTGCCCGCCGAGTGCCCACGGCCAGCAACTGCTCGACCGCCGACATGACCTTGAGCTGTGCGAGGCTGAGGTGCCCGGCTTCGCGATCCCTTATGCTAACCGGCGCTGCGTAAATATCCGCGATCTCGAGAGAGGCACGCACGCTGCGTCACCTTGGCGAGGTCTTCCGCTCCATCAGCGCGAGCAACTGGTCGAGCCGGCCGATGACCGCGCGGATCGTGCGCGCGGCGACCTTGGTGTGAAGCGCCGCCGTCTCCAGCTTGCTGTGACCAAGTAGGGCTTGGCTCACGCGGATGTCGACATTCTGTTCAGGCAGGCGACTAGCCAAGCAGTGCCGCAGATGTGCGAGTTGATGCGCTTGCGGATGCCGGTCGCGTCCATGTCGGCGAGACTCGCGAGCAGGCGCGTGCCGGTCTGATCGATCGCTGGGATCGCGATCGTCAGGCGATGCCGGCTGCCACCCGCATCATCCTTACCCACACCAATGACGAGGTGCAGGCGCTCAACCATGCCGCGCGCGACCGGCTGCGTATCGCGAGGCAGCTCGGTGAGGATACCGCGCTCCGCGCCGAGCGTGGGCAGCGGACTTTCGCCTCGGGTGACCGGATCATGTTCCTCAAGAACGAACGCAGTATGGGCGTGAAGAACGGTTCGCTCGGTATCGTCCAGAGCGTGACCGCCGCCCGCATGGCGGTGACGCTCGATGATGGTCGCATGGTCGCGTTTGACCTCAAGGACTATGCGCATGTCGATCACGGCTACGCCGCGACCATTCACAAGGCGCAGGGCGTCACGGTCGATCGTGCCCATGTGCTGGCAACACCGGGCCTCGATCGGCATGCCGCCTATGTCGCGCTGTCCCGGCATCGCGACACTGTGGGCCTGCATTATGGCCGCGACGATTTCGCCGAGCCCTCGAAGCTGGTCCGCGCGTTGTCGCGCGATTGTGCCAAGGACATGGCCCCGGATTACACGCGCGACTTCGCCGATCGCCGGCAGATCCGGTTGCCCGAGCCGGTCGTGATAGAAGCAAGACCCACGCCGACGCGCGATCCGTTCGCAGGGCTGGACCTGCGGCCCATGGCGCCACCGCCGACGCGCGGAATGTTCGATGGCGTGCGGATTGCGGTACCTCAGCCGGTGCGTGCGCCCCTATCGATCGGTCTTGAAACCGCAGTGCAGCGCTTCGCACGAGCGGCGACCGATATCCTGCGGATGCGCAACGACGGATATGCCGAATTGCCGCACCATCGGATCGCCTATGACAAGGCACGCGAGGCTCTGGACACTGCGCGGCCGGAAGCGTCGCGCGACCTACGCGCAGCCTTTGCGCGCGATCCCGGCATGATCAGCGAAGCCGCGCAGGGCCGCACCAGCGCCGCCCTTCGCGCGATGGCGTTGGAGGCGGAGTTGCGCGCCAGTCCGGAGAAGCGCGCAGATCGGTTCGTCGAGGACTGGCAGACGCTGGCCAAGGCGCATCGCACATTCCGCCACGCCGGCGACGACGCCGGGGCTCGTGCCATCGGCCAGCAGATGGGTGCTTGGGGCAAAAGCCTCGAACGCGATGCCCAGGTCGAGTCGCTGGTCAGAAAGCGCCTGCCGAAACTGAGGATCCCGGCCAGCGGAGGTAATTCGATATCCCACAACGTGCAGGAATGGCTCGGCCTCTCGCGTAGCCGCGGGCTAGAGCGATAGACCTGCGCGAATGGATCAGGACACCACCCGCGAAGTCGATACCAGTCTTGCCGCCCATGCGTTCGGCGAACTGCGTGCAGAGATCAGCCTGCTGCGTCGCGCCGTCGAGCGGCTGACCGACGAGCGTATATCTCAGCCGGATTATGCACCGAGCCTTGAGGCAATTGCCAAGCGGCTGGAGGATGTTTGCGCGTCGGTGCAGCGGCTATCAGAGCGACCGGCGCTGAAGCTTACGCCCGAAGCTATGGCGCGGGAGATCACGGCGGCGGCGACCGCAAGCCGGGAACGCGACCGGGAGATGTTGCAGAGTGCGGTCGCCAACATGAACGGGGCCGCCGTTAATCTCAGCGCTGCGCTTGCGGGCGCGCGATCGGCTGCTGAGCAGAGCCGCGAGTTGCTGCACAACCGCGTCGCCTTCGCTGTCGCTGGTATGGTGACGTTTGCGATTCTGCCCGGCGCTGTCGCGCGATCGTTGCCGGTCAGTTGGGCGGTACCCGAGCGGATCGCGGCACGGATGCTGGGCGCCGATATGTGGCAGGCAGGTCAGCAGATGATGGCGAAGGCCAACCCAGAGCGCTGGGAACAGATTGTCGTCCACGAACGGCGGCAGCAGCCAGTCAAACGAGAGTAGCGGCCGCTTTGCGCCCTAATTACCGTCATTCCAATCGGCGACTAGCTATTCCGAAAGCCGTCGTTCGTTCATGTGGCAAAGCGACATCCCCTAACGCCCCGAGTGTAGAGATTCATCGGGTGTCAAGCCAACATCACCCCCTTGCGTACCGCGAGAGGAGCTCCTCGGTTGGGGCAACTCCGAGCAATCCCTCCAGCTGCTCCGCGCTCGGCTTCTCCCGATCAAAATGCATGGAGCGAACAAAGCATTCCGTTTCCAGCGTGTAGATGCCCGTGTGCAAGACCCGACCGCCGAATCCACGGTAGGCGTCTTTGCCGCCGAAAACACCTTTCTCGCCAGCGACCACCCAGATGGCTGCCAATCCCTCACGATCGAGCATGGCTAGGAAAGCATCCCGATCGACCAGCGCCGCTTGGTATCCCGGCTCGATCACAGACGGATCGAAAAAGCGGATTTCGCCACCCGCATCCACGAAGGTTGGTTTTTGACCATCCTGCAAGCGCAGGCCCATCGCTTTGGCGAGCCAGGGCGCAGGCAACTCGATCCTGACCGTCTCATCGACAGAATAGTCGTAACCACCCCGTTCGGACAGGTAATGTGAAGTGGTCGGGCGGACCGAGACTGACAAGCCGTTCCAACCGTCACCCTCTACCCAGTCATCCTGATCCTGCAGCATCGGATGCCACGGATATTCGCCGAGGAAATACGAACTATCAAGATGGAATTCAGGCAGCGCGTGCGGATTGACGAGGGTTTGGCTACCAAAGTCCTCTATTGCCTTGGCCACATTGCCTTTGGCGACGACGACGCAGGTGACGCGATACCAGGTCTCGCGCTGCATGGATTTGTTATCGCCGTCGAGACCGGATTGCCGCCACGAAGCAAAGCTATGCAAGGGCAACCAACGGCGTTTGGTCTTCGGGTCGGTCAGGTCGATAAGCGAAGCATCATTAAGTAGGTCACTGTCACTATCCAGCCAGGCGAGGCGCTCTAGCGGCTCAACTTGTCGTAGCCGGGGCTGGACCGGAACCCACCAGGTCCGATCCCATTGCTTCCAACCGTCATAATGGGTTTTCGTGACCAACAGCGATGGGTCCAAATCTCGCAGACCCACATCGCGCGCGCCTTCATAGGCACGGCGCTCATCCCCATAGCCCTGACCCATAAATAGCAGATTGTCCGCCATCCGCGCGACCAATTCGCGCAGGGCCAGCCACTGATATTTCTTCCCGATCCGCTCAACGCGATGCTCGTGGCGATCGCCGCTGTAACCGCGCTCCAACTTTGCAAACCGCTCCTGGGTCCAGCCGAGTTCATGCGCGCGCATGCAAATCCAGCGCCGCCCCCAGCCTCGATTGAAGCGGGCAGAATAATCGTGTGGCTGTTCCGAATATAGGGAATGCCGAACGAACGTCTGCGCCGTTACCCGGTATTCTTCCCATTTCTGGGACGGTAACGTCGCTTGGAATGTCTTTTCGGCAGCCTTCAGCGCGGTGCGCTCGGGCGTCTCTTTATAGCTAAGGTCGCCGTCGCAGGCTTTGGCTGCCTCCGCTACGGCCTCAAATGCGGTAAGCTGCTCCTCGCTGGCCTGAGCAATAAACTGTTCGAGCCAGTCGCGCGCCAAGCTATGGGCGCTTGGGCAATCTTCTGCGTCGATGGGCACCGGCGCCCATTTGTCGATCGTGTGATCAATCACATAGCGCGCGAAATCGCCGTCATTGACTACCGAGCTGACGGTGGAGTCGCCATAGTAAGCGCCGTTGTAATTCTGCTTGTAGCTTTCGATCGTTGCCTTCGACACGTACTCGATTGGCCACGGACTCTTATAAGGCGGGCGCACCCTCATTAGATCTATGGTGGACGGCAGCTGCTCACGGAATTCCGTATAGGCGATGATGCCGCGCGCATGGTCGCGAAGTAGCTCATTGAGTGGTGGCTCGCTGGCCGCAAATATCAACGCGTTGGTCGTGGCGGCGAGTTCGGACAGGCCATCGGCTGTCTTACCCTGCAATGCCGCACCGTAGGCGGCGGCAAATAACCGCTCCCTGAGATAGAGGTCATTCGCCTCGGCGAACAGGCGGAGCGTGGACGCAGCAAGAGTCAGGCGCGTGGCAAAGAGCGACGCCAGCGCTTTGGTCGCCTTATCCCGAACGGTGCGGTGCGAAGTGGTCAGAAACCAGGAAAGGGTGATCGCAGCTAGCTTGGCACGATCATCGTCAATCGCGCCCATACCGTTCTGCATGGCCCAGCTGATCACGACCTCAACCGGATCATCTTCGCTGCCGCGATCATTCAGAAACACCGACCAGTTGGCATCCCGCTCGGGCATGGAGCGCGCGGAAAGGCGTTCATGCATATAAAGCGCGTTGAATTTGTTGTCGGGCTCGGTGACGACCGAAATGAGCAGGTCGCGAACGCCATCGTCGTTCTCGAAAAGCCGAAGGCATTCAAAGGTTCGGTCGGTAAAAAATCGCTGCTCGCGCCATAGCAGGCTGTCGAGAAATGCCTGCCGGATCGCCCAGTTAATCTCCGGCCGAAGATCTACGATCTCCACGCCGCAGCGTTCGGGCAACTGGATCGCAATCGCTTCGATGATGCCGGCGACACGGTAATATTCTTCACCGAAAACCAACCCGCCCAGCACGGTGCCGTCAGCAAATGAACCCTTCACATCCCCAAAATTCGCATGCTCCCGCAGCAGGCGCGCCGCGATGGCGTGATCGCTATACCGCTCGAAAGTGAACCGGACCATCGGCACGATCTTGTCATCATCGTCACGGATGAGTTCGATCGCCAGAACGCCCTCGCTCTCAAATTGAGAAAGCAGGCTCTTATCGAGAGAACCACCCGAGGGCAGAATCGCTTCGAATGCGGCGATCACCTCGGTTTTGGTAGCATAACCTTCGCCACGGTTGACCAGAATATCGGTGAAGCTGGTCAGCGCAGTCGCGACCAGATCGAGATGCGGGTCGAGCTTCATGCGCCGGGTGACGGCACGAGCAACCGCTTCGTTGTAGAAGCCAAAAATGGCGCTTACGCCGCGCAAACCGCGTGGAAGCTCATTCTGGCCTTCCTTCTCGAGGAAGTCGCAGCAGGTTTTCAGGAAAAGCGGATTCTGAAACTCTGGCACCAGATTGGGTGCGCCGGGGCGGACGATGCTGCGCTTGGCCAGATAGACATTGGCGGCTTCGCCGCCGCGGCCGGCGAAGCCTTGGTGAGTTATCCGCGCCAGACGGTCGTCATTCAGGGATTCTGGCACGACATGCTGCACATAGGTCGATCGGCAGGACAGCACGATGCCCACATGCGGGAAAGGTTCGGCCATTTTGAGGAACGCGGCCAGCCGATCCGGCCAAATATCCGTACCGTGGCGTTCATTGATGGCGTCAATGCAGATGATGGCGCGGACGCCGGCCGCTTGCCCGGCAGCATCCAAACTTCCGAGGAAGTGCTTGGCTTGTAGGTCCGGCGCCATATCCAGCTGCGCCATGATCTGCTTCCAGGGCTCCCCTTCAACCAGCGCGCTACCCAGCACCAGCAATGCCGGCCGATTGGCGTGGATCTGATGTTCCACGACGTCCGCGAGTAGATGCGACTTGCCCGTTCCAGCCTTGCCCTGCAGCAATACGGCATGGGCATTCGCCAGCCGCCAATCGTCGGATTCTAACTCTGCCTCAATGTCCCGGACGACATCAATGAGGCGGTAAAGCTCTTCTCGCGCCCAATCTTCTCTGGTGACGCCATGCTCGGCTTGGCTGGCGGGGAGAGTGAAGACCCAGTTTAGCGCATCGTAGCAGGCCGAAGAGCATGCTTGCGCCGCCACCTGCCAAGCCGCGAGCGGAAACTGGCTCTCGGGACCAATGGGCTCGATATCCAGCGCTTGGGTGAACGACGATAGGGCTTCGCCCAGCGCGGTGATCTCTTGAGGTTCGTCATTCTCGCCAAGCGCGCGCGCGATAGCTTTGAGGGCCCTACTGCCACGATCGCCTAGGGCTAGCGACCATTCTAGCACCGTTCCATCCAGCGACGGGTCACGGGCAAATGCCATGAAAGTCTTGCGGATCGGCAATTCGACATTGGAGTCGGGTGTATAGCGCGAGCCCAGGGCCTCGCGGGCTTTTCCAAATTGCTCTGCGAACCACTCCGAAGTGAGCGCGGTAGCCCCAAACCAATAAAGCAAGCGCCCACTGTAAGCGGGGCTATCACGCGGCCGAGGCTCAGCGGCAACAGCTAATTAAGGAAGCGCGCACCAAAAACGGAAGTCTAAAAGAGCATTTCAAGCAGCTCGCGTTTGGTTGCCAAGAAGCGTTTGAAAAGGCGTGCTCCAGTCTATCGCGGGCATGATCGGAGCGCGATGCCGCGGCAACGAGAACTAAAGACCGCTCAAGCAAGGTGCGAGACTGGAAGCAGACAGTCGGCTAACGGCCCAATAACCGACCAAAGGGTGGTGTATTCAACCTAAATTTTGGCGAGGGAGCGATTGCAGTCGGCAAGGCATGCCACGCGTTCCATTAAAGCCGGGAATAACTGTGGGACGAAATGTGGAGGTGAATTCGCTCTCATCGTTGAAAATCGCGGTAATCCGCCGATTTCCGCTTGACGATGGTGACCCCTACGGGACTCGAACCCGTGTTTTCGCCGTGAGAGGGCGACGTCCTAGACCGCTAGACGAAGGGGCCGTTTGCGGTGGAGGCGGGCACCTACGGGACCCCGGTGGGATCGTCAAGGGCCTCTCGACACACATTCTCGCCGAGCGGTTCCGGCGACTGTTACCCGCGAGCCACGTTACCCGCGGCGGCCCGCGCAGAGCCGGCCGCCGCGGTTGGTCAGGCCGCCTCCGCCTGGCGCTGGCGCATCTCCTCGTTCAGCATCTCTGCCAGCAGGAAGGCGAGCTCCAGGCTCTGGCTGGCGTTGAGACGCGGGTCGCAATGGGTGTGGTACCGGTCGGCCAGGCTCTGTTCCGTCACGTCCACCGCGCCGCCAGTGCACTCCGTGACGTTCTGCCCGGTCATCTCCGCATGGATGCCGCCCGCATGCGTACCTTCCGCGCGGTGAACGGCGAAGAAGCCGCGCACCTCGGCCAGGATGCGGTCGAACGGGCGCGTCTTGTACCCGGTCGCGGCCTTCACGGTGTTGCCGTGCATCGGGTCGCACGACCAGACCACCGGATGCCCCTCCCGCTTCACCGCGCGCACGAGGCGGGGCAGGGCGGCCTCGATCCTGTCGTGCCCGAACCGCGTGATCAGCGTCAGTCGTCCCGGAACGCGCCCCGGATTGAGCGTGTCGCAGAAGCGGAGCAGCGCGTCCGGCTCCAGCGTCGGGCCGCACTTGATCCCCACCGGATTGCCGATGCCGCGCAGATATTCGATGTGCGCCGACCCCTCGAAGCGGGTCCGGTCGCCCAGCCACAGGAAATGCGCGGAGGTGTCGTACCAGTCGCCGGTCAGCGAATCCTGCCGTGTCATCGCCTGTTCGAACGGCAGCAGCAGCGCCTCATGGCTGGTGTAGAACTGTGTCTGCGCCAATTGCGGCACGGTTTGCGGGTCGATGCCGCACGCGGCCATGAATTCCAGCGCCTCGCCGATCCGGTCGGCCATCTCGCGATAGCGCCGGGCCCAGGCGCTCGACCCCAGGAAATCCAGCGTCCAGCGATGGACCTGATGAAGATTGGCATAGCCGCCCTGAGCGAACGCGCGCAGCAGGTTCAGCGTCGCCGCCGATTGCGAATAGGCACGGATCATCCGCTGCGGATCGGGCGCCCGCGACTCGGCGGTGAACGCGATGTCGTTGACGTTGTCACCGCGATAGGACGGCAATTCGACGCCGCCGACCGTTTCCATGTCGGCGGAGCGCGGCTTCGCGAACTGGCCGGCCATGCGGCCCAGCTTCACCACCGGCTGCTTGGAGGCGAAGGTCAGGACCACCGCCATCTGCAGGATCACGCGAAACGTGTCGCGGATATTGTCCGGGTGGAATTCCGCAAAGCTTTCGGCGCAGTCGCCGCCCTGCAACAGGAACCCGCGACCCTCCGCAACCTCGCCCAGCGTGGCGGTCAGGTTGCGCGCCTCTCCCGCAAAGACCAGCGGCGGAAAGTTGCGCAGCGTGTTCGTGGCCGCGTCCAGCGCGGCGGGGTCGGGATAATGGGGAAGCTGGCGGGCCTCGGCCCTGGTCCAGCTGTCCGGGGCCCATCTGGCAGCCATGATGCTCGGTTCCGGTTCTTGTGCGACGATTGCGGCGTCGTCATGCCCCCGTTCGGCTGTCGAGGCAATCAAGGATCGCTTCGTCCGTGCACAGCCCGGCTGCGTGCACGACCAGGGTTCGCGATTGGTCAGGCGGCGCGGCGACGCTGCATCTGCACAACTTCATCCGTCTTGATGCCGCGCAGGCGGCGCGCAGCGCTTCGCCCGCTTGCTGCGATACACCAGACACCAGCATTCCGATCAACATGCCCGCGGCCAGACCGGCCAGCAATCCATAGGAAATGGCGAGACGAAGCTCCACTCAACTCTCTCGTGTCGAACCGGAATCGGCTAATTAAGGGGACGAATGATCCGCGCAATATGACAATGGTATAGCAGCCCTTTTACGCGGCAACCGGTGGATGGTTGCCGTCGGATGGCAAGACTATGGACGAAATCATGCGCTTTTCCCGTATCATGGCCTGCCTGCTGCCTCCGCTGCTGCTCGCGGCCGCACCGCCGGCGGCCGACGACCCCGCCGCGACCTTCTCCGCGCTCGCGGCGGTCGACACGCAATTGTCCACCATTGGTCAGCGACTGGTGACCGCGAACGTGGCGCTGTGCGACCGCCACGGGCCGGCACCGGGGTGGGTCCTACACGCACTTGGCCAGTATGAGCCCGGCTTGCGCGATGCGGCGCGCGCGCGGTTCGGATTCGACGGGCCGGTGGCGATCGAGACGCTGGTTCCCGGATCGCCCGCTGCGGTTGCCGGGATAGTGGCCGGCGATGCGCTGTTGTCGGTGAACGGGCAGGCGATCGACCAGTCGCCACCCGGCAATGCCGCCAACACCGTTCAGCGCGATGCGGCGGAGGCGCTGGTGATGCGTCAGCCCGCCGACGCACCGTTGGATGTGGCGCTGTCGCGCGGCGGGCAAAAGCGTCGCGTCACCGTGCCCGCGACCCCCGGTTGCGCCGCGTCGTTCGAGGTGCTGCTTGGCAACGGCATGGACGCGTCGTCGGATGGTCGCCGGGTCCAGATCGGCGTGCGCTTCCTGGCCCGCTATTCGGACGCAGAGGTCGCCGCCGTCGTCGCGCATGAACTGGCGCACGTCGTCCTGCATCACCGCGAGCAACTGGAGGCGGCAGGCGTCAAGGACGGCATGCTCGCAGAGGTCGGTCGCAGCGGGCGCCTGCACCGGCGCGCGGAGGACGAGGCGGATCGGCTGAGCGTCGCGCTGCTATACAACGCCGGCTACGATCCGGCCGTGGCGGCGCGCTTCTGGCGGGACCATGGCGGCGATGTCGATGGCGGCCTGTTCCGCAGCCGCACACACCCGCCATCAAAGGCGCGCGCGGCGGCAATCGATGCGGAGGTCGCGGCGATACCCGCCGGTGCAGCGCGGCCTTACACTCCCGCGGTGCTCGCGACCCGGACCCAGCCGATGAATTGAGCGGCGGCTCCGATCAGGCCGTCGGGCGCCAGTCCCAGCCCAGCGGATCGCCGTCCATCACCTCCACACCAGCCGCCAGCAATTCGTCGCGGATCGCGTCGGATCGGGCGAAGTCCTTCTCGGCACGCGCCGTGCGGCGTTCCGCCAGCCGCTCCGCAATCGACTCTTCGGTCAGCGTCGCGTCGGCTGGACGCACGCGCAGGTCGGCGCGGCCGATCTCGCCAAGCGACAGCCCCAGCACCGCGTCATAGTCCGTCAGTGCCGCGATGCGATCGGCCGGTGCGATCCGCTTGTCCGCCAGCATCGTGTCGAGCACGGTCAGCGCGCGTGCGGTGTTCAGGTCGTCGGACACGGCGGCATCCAGCTGCTCGCGATACGCCGATGCCGATCCCGACGATGGCATCGCCGGTCTGGCCTTCAGCGCCTCCACCGTCTGCGCCAGCCGCTTCAGCCGCGTGGCGGCGGCGGCTAGGCTCTCCCAGCCGAATTCCAGCTCCGAACGGTAATGCGCTTGCAGGCACATCAACCGATAGGCGAGGGGGTGATACCCGCGATCGACCAGGGTCTTCAGCCGCAGGAATTCGCCGGAGGATTTCGACATCTTCCCCGCGCGTTCGACCAGGAAGTTGTTGTGCATCCACAGGGTGGCGCCGGTGTAGCCGGGCTCGCACGACCCGCAATGCGCCTGGTTATGCGCCTGATTCTGGGCGATCTCGTTGGGATGGTGGATCTCGCGATGATCGATCCCACCGGTATGGATGTCGAAGCGGTTGCCCAGATATTTCCGGCTCATCACCGAACATTCCAGATGCCATCCGGGCGCGCCGCGACCCCAGGGGCTGTCCCACTCCATCTGCCGCTGCTCGCCCGCCGGGCTGGTGCGCCAGATCGCGAAGTCTGCCGCGTGACGCTTGCCCTCGACCTCGTCGATGCGGCCTTCGACGGATGCAGGCTCTTCCGCCGGGGCGTTGCCGCGCGCCAGCCGGCCGTAGTCCGGCACCGTGGACACGTCGAAATACAGGCCACCTGGAAGGCGGTAGCAATGCTCCGCCTCGATCGCGCTAGCGAAGGCGATCATCTCTTCCACATGGTCCGTCGCCACCGACCAGCGGCTGGGCGCTTCGATGTTGAGGGCCACGACGTCGGCCTTGAACACCTCGGTATAGTGCGCGGCGATGTCCCAGATCGACTGGCCGGCGCGTGCGGCGGCGCGTTCCATCTTGTCCTCGCCCTGATCGGCGTCGGACGTCAGGTGGCCCACATCGGTGATGTTGATGATGTGCGTGGTCGGCCATCCCTTCCACCGCAGCACCCGGCCCAGCGTGTCCGCGAACAGGAACGCGCGCATGTTGCCGATATGCTGGTAGTTATAGACCGTCGGCCCGCAGGTGTAGAGGCGCACATTGGCCGCATCGAGTGGCTGGAACGGCTCAAGCGCGCGTGTCAGCGAATTGAACAGGGTGAGCGGGGTGCCGTGCATCACCGTGCCTTAGACGGGCGCTGGCGGGGCCGCAAACCCGCGGACAGCGGCCGGTCCGGGCGGTTCGCACGCCTGTCGCACGACTTGCTATCCGGGCGGGGCGCTGGTAAGGGGCCGCATTCGTCGGCTGGAACCGGGTGTTCGCGGCCGCCAAAGCTATTCGATCGGAGTTCGTCGGTTTTATGCAGATCATCGTTCGCGAAAACAATGTCGACCAGGCCCTGCGCGCGCTCAAGAAGAAGCTGCAGCGTGAGGGCGTGTATCGCGAAATGAAGCTGCGCCGGCATTACGAGAAGCCGTCGGAAAAGCGTGCTCGTGAGCGTGCGGCCGCCGTGCGCCGCGCTCGCAAGCTGGAGCGCAAGCGCGCAGAGCGTGACGGCGCCCGGTAAGCACTCGCTTACCGTGACGGGCATCGCGAAAATTAGGCGCGATGCCGTGAACTTCGTAAACTTTGGGGGAGCGCGGGTCGGTATCCCGGGCCTGCGCGCTCCATCCTTGCCGTTAGGGGCCAACCCATGTCGACCGTGACCGCCGTTCCGCTTCAGCCGGTCAAGCGGGGTTATCTGGTCTGGCTGTGGCTGGGCATCGTCGTCGCCGCGCTGGCGGCGGTCGCCTTGGCGGCGCAGGGTGACGACTTCCTGAGCCGCAATGCGCGGGCGAAGGGCGTGGTGACCACCCCGTCTGGTTTGCAGTACAAGGTGCTGACCCCCGGCAAGGGCGGACAGCGTCCGACCGACGCCGATGTCGCGCTGGTCATGTACGAGGGCAAGCTGCTCGACGGCACCACCTTCGACAAATCTCAGCAGCCGACGCCGATGCCGGTCGCGGCCGTCGTGCCCGGCTTCTCCGAGGCGCTGAAGACGATGGAGAAGGGCGAAAAGGCCCGGTTCTGGATCAAGCCAAGCCTCGGTTATGGCGAAAAGGCGACCGGTCCGATCCCCGCCAACTCCACGCTGGTGTTCGACGTCGATCTGCTCGACTTCCTGCCCGAGGCGCAACTGCGCCAGATGCAGCAGAGCATGATGGGTGGCGCAGGACCTGGCGGCATGCCGGGCGGTCCTGGCGCGCCGACTGCTCCGCCGACCGGGCGCTGATCGATCCGAATCTTCGGCGTCAGCGTCGGGGATCGGGGCACGTCTCCAGTAGGTTGCTAGAGAACAGTGGAGCCGCCCGGTCCGTAGCGGCTTCCCAACCAACTTCCCCCCCCCCACGCCGCAAATAGCCGGCTTGAGCTTGGCAACGCCTCGCACGTTCCACCTTTCGGCAGGTCTCAGGTCGTCAATTCCCAGCTGTCAGAGCCTTGCAGACCCAAGGCCGTCAGCCGCCCGGTCGAGAATGCGCCAGTGTCGATGCCGATGCGGTGGCTGCGATACTCGACGGTCTCGCTGATCGTGTGGCCATGCACCACATGCTTCTCCAGCGCCGTGCCATGGTCCAGGAAGCGATCCCGAATCCACCGCAGCTGCGCAGGCGTCTGTTCCGCCAGCGGCACGCGCGGATCGACCCCGGCATGCACGAACACATAATCGCCGGCGACGACCATATCCTCGAAGCCGTCGATGAAGGCGCGATCCTCCGGCGACACATGCGCCGCCAGCAGGTCCGCCAGCTCGTCGAAGTCCGACCGCTCATACGCCGCGTCGTCGATGCCGTAGCTTAGCGCCGTTTCACGTCCACCGACCCGGCAGAACAGTCGCAACGCATCGCGTTCACCCTCCATCGCACGCAGGAAGATCTCTTCGTGATTGCCCTTCAGCACGCGAACGGGGCGTGTCCGTGCCAGTTCGCGCACACGCGCCACCACGCCTGCCGAATCGGGGCCGCGATCGACCAGATCGCCCAGGAAGATGATGGTGGTGGCGGCGTCGTCGCGCGAAGCATCGTCGGCCTCGATCCGCGCCAGCAGATCGTCGAGCATGCCCAGGCAGCCATGGACGTCGCCGATCGCGTACACGCGCTCGCCATCCGGCAGAAAGGGGCCGGCGACAGCGGGACGCTGCCGCGATTTGAAGAACCGTGCCATCATGGGAAGAAACAAACGCTCACTCGCCCTTAATCGGCGCTGTACCGCGCTGCAACAAGAGCAAAGCGTCGCCTTTGCTCAACTCGCGAGGCGTAGCGAGGTTCGGCTCGATGGCGATGGCTGATCCGACCAGATGCCGCGTGTGTCCAGCACCCGCTTGTCCGCACGTTCCTCCAGCGGCACGGACCGGAACACGTCATGGTCGACCAGCACGATCATCACCGGACACGTCTCGATCGCGGTGTCGATGTCGATCAGGGTCGCGCCCGACCGTGACAGCGGCTCGGGCAGACTGGCGATGTGCGGCTCGACTACGCGGATGCGTTCCCCGAACCGGGCGGCCAGCGCGTCCGTCACCCGCAAGGCGGGACTTTCACGGAAGTCGTCGATGTTCGCCTTGAACGCCAGACCCAGGCACGCCACCGGCCCGCTCGTCACCTCGATCAGCTTGGCGGCTTCGGCGATGACATGGTCGGTCTTGCCGTCGTTGACCTCACGCGCAGTGCGGATCAGCGGGGTGCGGTCGGGCGCGGCGGATACCAGGAACCACGGATCGACCGCGATGCAATGTCCGCCGACGCCGGGGCCGGGGTTCAGGATGTTGACGCGCGGATGGCGATTGGCCAGCCGAATCACGTCCCACACGTCGACGCCGACCGTGTCCGCGACCAGGCTGAGTTCGTTGGCGAAGGCGATGTTGACGTCGCGGAATGCATTCTCCGTCAGCTTCGTCATCTCGGCCGTGCGCGCCGTGGTGGTGACACAGGCACCGCGGACGAACCGGCGGTAGAAAGCGAGTGCCTTGCGCGCACAACGCGGCGTGATGCCGCCGATCACCCGGTCGTTGTCGATCAGTTCGACCAGGATGCGGCCGGGCAGGACACGCTCCGGACAATAGGCGATGGCGATATCCGCCTGGTCGCCGGTGCGGCCGGGTACCTTCAGGTCGGGGCGCAGTTGGGCGAGCAGGTCGCGCACCTTCTCCGTCGTGCCGACAGGCGATGTCGATTCGAGGATTACGGTATCGCCCGGCTTCAACGCGGCCGCGACGGTGGTCGCCGCCTGCAACACATAGCCGATGTCCGGCGCGTGATCGGCATCGAACGGGGTCGGCACGGCGATGACGAAGATGTCGGCCTGTTCGATGATGGTCGAGGCACGCAGGGCGCCGCGCGTGACCACGCCGGACACCAGCCCGTCTAGATCGACCTCTTCGATATGGACCCGGCCGGAATTGACCGTCTCCACGACGTCGGCGGAGACGTCGACGCCCAGCACCCGTGCACCCGTGCGCGCGATCACCGCGGCGGTGGGCAGGCCGATATAGCCCAGGCCCAATACGGCGACCTTCAGTTCAGCCTCGGCATGCATCCGCGATGATCTCCGCAATCCTGTTGCTGGCATGACCGTCGCCGAACGGATTGTGGGCGCGGGCCATGGCGGCGTAGGCGGCATGATCGTCGATCAGCGTGAAGATTTCGGAAACGATGCGGTCCTCGTCCGTGCCGACCAGCCGAGCGGTTCCGGCGGCCACGCCCTCCGGCCGCTCGGTCGTCTCCCGCATCACCAGCACCGGCTTGCCGAGCGCCGGAGCCTCCTCCTGCACACCGCCCGAATCGGTCAGCACCAGATGCGCCAGGTCGAGCGCTGCGACGAAGTGCGGGTAATCGAGCGGATCGATACGGAGGATGCGGGGATTGTCGCCCAGCACGGCGTCCATCACGCCGCCCACATTGGGGTTTGGGTGCATCGGGAAAAGCACGGCGACGTCTTCCCGCGCCGCGATCCGGGCCAGTGCGCGGGCGATGGCCGTCATGCCGTCGCCAAAATTCTCGCGTCGGTGCGTGGTCACCAGGACCAGTCGCTTGTCCCGGACCCGATCGGCGATCGGCAGCAGGCCGCTGGCGAGCGCGGGTTCCCGTGCGATGCGGTCGCGTGTCCAGTGCAGCGCGTCGATCACGGTGTTGCCGGTGACATGGATCCTGGCCGGGTCGATCGCCTCGCGCCGCAGCGCCTCTGCCGCGGTGTCCGTCGGGGCGAAGTGCAGCGCGGCGATGGGTGCGATCATGCGCCGGTTCACCTCCTCCGGCCATGGGTGGTAGATGTCGCCGGATCGCAGCCCGGCCTCGACATGGGCGACCGGCACCTTGCGATAATAGGCCGCCATGGCGCCCGCCATCGCGGTCGCCGTGTCGCCCTGAACCACCACCATATCGGGCCGCTCCGCGTCCAGCACCGCGCCCAATCCGGTCAGCAGCCGCGCGGTCAGCCGGTCCAGCGTCTGGCCCGGTTCCATCAGGTCGAGGTCGATGTCGGGGACCAGACCCGCGATCTCCAGCACCTGATCCAGCAACCCGCGATGCTGCGCCGTGACGCAGGTCCGCACCGACACGTCGCCCCGGTCGGTAAGGGTGCGCACGACGGGAAACAGCTTGATCGCCTCCGGCCGGGTGCCGAACACGACGAGGATGCGGGGCTTTGTCATGTCCGCGTCCTGCCAGCGTGCCATTTAAGGGCGTGCTAAGATCGGGGCGTCGTTGCGGGGCATGTGCCGGGTTGCTATGCGGCGGCGCACCACGCTGGGAGCGCGAAGAACGATGTCGATCAAGCCCGTCCGCAAGGCCGTTTTCCCCGTCGCGGGTCTCGGCACACGTTTCCTGCCCGCGACCAAGGCGATGCCGAAGGAGATGCTGACCGTCGTCGACAAGCCGCTGATCCAGTATGCGGTCGAAGAGGCGCTGGAGGCGGGGATCGAGCAGATCATCTTCGTCACCGGACGCGGCAAGGGCGCGCTGGAGGATCATTTCGACATCTCCTACGAGCTGGAAGCGACGATGAAGGCGCGGGGCAAGAGCCTGTCGCTGATCGACAATATCCGGCAAAAGCCGGGCAGCCCCGTCTATGTTCGCCAGCAGGAGCCGCTGGGCCTCGGCCATGCGGTCTGGTGCGCGCGCGAGATCGTCGGCGACGAGCCGTTCGCGGTCCTGCTGCCGGACGAACTGATGGTCGGCGGCTTCATGCGTCAGATGGTGGAGGCGTATAACCGCGTCGGTGGCAACGTCATCGGCGCGCTGGAAGTGCCGGCCAGCGAGACGGACAAGTACGGCATCATCTCGCCCGGTGCGGTGGATGGCCGCCTGACCGAGGTGAAGGCCCTGGTCGAGAAGCCGAAGGGCAAGGCACCGTCCAACCTGATGATCCCCGGCCGCTACATCCTCCAGCCGGAGGTGATGGGTATTCTGGAGCGTGGCGAAAAGGGTGCCGGTGGGGAAATCCAGCTGACCGACGCGATGGCTCAAATGATCGGGACGCAGCCGTTCCATGGCTTCACCTTCGATGGCGAGCGCTACGACTGTGGCGACAAGGCCGGCTTTATCCAGGCGAACCTGGCGCTGGCGCTGGCGCGGGACGACATCGGTCCGGCAGTGCGGACATTCGCGGAGGCGCAGCTCGGCCGCTGATCCGGTCGACACGGACAGTTTGGTCGGGCCTGATCCGCAACGATCGGGCCCGATCGTCCTGGAGCTTCTACCTCAATCGACCTCTGCGACGTTCGCCATGTGGGTAACGCCACATGCAGGGCAGCCGGGGTCCTTGGGCACCCGGATCGTACGAAAACGCCAGTCGAGCGTATCCAGCACCATCAGCAGTCCGGCCGGATCGATGCCGAACGGCACGATGGCCCGCAGCACCTCCAGCGCGGCCATGCTGCCCACCATGCCGGTCATCGGACCCAGCACGCCGTCCGCCGCGCAGGTGCCGTCGACCTCTTGCGGGGAGCCGACCAGACAGCGGTAGCATGGGAGGGACGCCTGCCATCCGCGATAGACCGCCAGCTGTCCTTCGAACTGCCCGATCGCGGCGGATACCAGCGGCCGCCGCAGCGTGAGCGCGGTGTCCGCCACGCGCAACCGCGTCGCGAAATTGTCGCATCCGTCCAGGATCACGTCCGCGTCCTGCAAAAGGGCAGTGACGTTGTGCGCGTCGATGCGCACGACGTGCGCGTGGACGTCGCAATGCGGGTTGATCGCCCGTGCCCTGCGCGCCGCGGCCTGCGCCTTTGGCTCGCCGGAGTCGTGGGTGGCGAAGATCGTCTGGCGTTGCAGGTTGGACAGGTCGACACGGTCGTCGTCGATCACGTCGAGGCGACCGATGCCCGCCGCCGCCAGATACTGGATCGCGGGCGAGCCGATGCCGCCGGCACCGATCACAGCGACGCGCGCGGCCTTCATGCGAACCTGACCCGCTCCACCGATTTCCTTCAGGACGACATGGCGGGCATAGCGGTCCAGCTCCTCGTCGGACAGCATTACCATGGCTTGGCGGTCATGATGGCCAGTGGAATGTTATGCTGGCGCGGTACCAGGTGTCGCGCTCCACGTCCGGAATCAGGTTTTCGCGGACGGCGCGGGAGATCAGGCCGGAGGTGTACTGCTCCACTGTCGCGCAGCCGATCGCGCGCGGGACGATCGCGCGGGGACGTCCATCGGATGCGATCAACAGCGCGACATCGACTTGCAAGGCCTGGCCGGTCGCCGTGGTCACGGCGGCGACGCATCGACCCGCACGCACCTCCTCCATCACGAACCGCGCCATTTCCCCGTCATACCGGGGTGGGACGCGCCAAGGCAGCGGCGGCAATTGTGCCCATTCCGCCGGCTGCACCGGCGGTGCGACCGACGCGGGCGCCTGGATCATCAGGGCCAGCGCCGCCAGCATCATCGGCCCGTCGATCCGAACCCGCCCGCGCCACGATCCGTGGCATCCAGCTGATCCACTTCCTCGAACCTGGCCGGCTGAACGGCGGCAGGTACCAGCTGCGCGATCCGCTCACCCCTGACGACGGCGAACGGCTCCTGACCCAGATTGATCAGGATGACCTTGATCTCACCGCGATAATCGCTGTCGATCGTACCGGGCGTGTTGAGGCAGGTGATGCCGTACTTCAGTGCCAGGCCGGAACGCGGCCGTACCTGAACCTCGAAGCCGGCCGGGATGGCGATGGCAAAGCCGGTGGCAACGGCATGACGTTCGCCGGGGTTCAGGGTCACTGCCTCCGCCGCGACGATGTCCAGCCCCGCCGCGCCGGTGCTCGCATAGGCTGGCAGGGGCAGGCCGTCGCCATGCGGCAGGCGCTGCAGCGCGATGCGAACTGGGGTCATGCCGCTGGATCCTGTGTCAGCGCATCGGCGATGCGTTCGGCCAGCCGGGCGGCCACGTCCTGCTTGGACATCAAGGGCCAATCTTCGACCCCAGCAGCCGTGACCAGATGTACCGTGTTCGCCGTTCCGCCCATTACATTGCCCGATACGTCATTTGCCACGATCCAGTCGACTCCCTTGCGCAGCCGTTTGTCGGTCGCATTTTCCACGACCCGCTCGGTTTCGGCGGCAAAGCCGACCAGTAGGGCCGGGCGGCGCGGATCGCGCGCCAGATCGGCGAGAATGTCGGGATTGGGCAGCAAAGCCAGTTCCGGCGCGCCCATGCCCTTTTTGAGTTTTTGCGCGGCAACATCGACCCGCCAATCGGCGACCGCGGCGACCAGCACCGCCGCATCGGCCGGCAAGGCCTCGTCCACGGCTGCCGCCATCTGTGCGGCGGTTTCCACATCGATGCGCTCGACGCCCGGTGGCGTGGCCAGCTGAACGGGGCCGGCAACCAGGGTGACCCGCGCCCCCAGCGTCGCCAACGCCCCGGCGATCGCAAAGCCCTGCTGGCCCGACGATCGATTGGCGATGTAGCGTACCGGATCGATCGGCTCATGCGTGGGGCCGGCGGTGACCAGCACGTGTCGCGCGGCCAGTTTCTGCGATACGGAACGCGCGCCCAGACGCCGGTCGACTCGCTGGGCGATCGCCTCCGGTTCCGGCAGGCGGCCCGGCCCGTATTCGCCGCAGGCCATCGCCCCGTCGTCCGGTGTCATCACTTCCACACCGTCGGCTCTCAGTGTCGCGACGTTGCGAGCGGTGGCCGGGTGGTTCCACATCCGGACGTTCATCGCCGGCGCGACGAGGACCGGCGTGTCGGTGGCGAGCAGCAGCGTCGTCGCCAGATCGTCCGCAATGCCGGCGGCCATCCGCGCCATCAGGTCGGCAGTGCCGGGCGCGACCACGATCAGGTCCGCCTGTCGGCTGAGCTGGATATGGCCCATCTCCGCCTCGTCCTTCAGGTCCCACAGCGTTGTGAACACCTGGTCCTCCGACAGGGCGGCCAGTGTCATGGCGGTGACGAAGTGGCTGCCGCTCTCCGTCAGGACACACCGCACGGCATGCCCGCGCTTCCGGAGCAGGCGGATCAGTTCGCAGGCCTTGTAGGCCGCGATGCCGCCGCCGACGATCAGCAGGACCCGCTTCATCGCACCACCCGTCGCACAGTGATGCGCCGCTTGTCCAACGCGGCCGCGAACAGGTCGCGCAGCGCGTCCGGTGCCATGACCAGGCCGGGCAGGAGCACCGCCGCCACCAACAGGCCCCAGTAGAATGTGTCCGCCCTGCCGAACAGGGACAGCAGTACCGCATATGCAGCCAGTATCGCGGCGATCCGCGTCGCCAGCGGGTCGCGCCATCCGGCCCACCCGAGCATGGCCAGCACCACCAGCGGCGCGGCCAGTGCCGGCGGGAAGATGTCCAGCACCGTGGAACGCGCCATGGTACGCGCGAAGTGACCGAAACCGAGCATCCCCGTCCAACCGGGCGACTCGGCATCGAGTGGCCCCACGACCTGTGCGACGGCGTGAGCGTGCAGCGCCACCGCCAGGGCCAGGACACCCAGCGAGGCGAACCAGGTCGCCGCCTCCCGCCGCTCTCCCTCTAACAATGCCACTACCGCCATGATCGCGACGAACAACGCTGCGGTTTCGCGGACCAGCATCGCGCACAGCCCCAGCGCCACCGCCTCGACCCAGCGGCCCGGCCGCCGCAGGGCCAGCGACAATGCGATGAACAGCCCGGCCCAGATCTCGTGGAACGTCGCCAGCGAAGCCTGCGCGTACACGATCAGGCCACCCGCGATCAGCAGGGCCGCGGCGACACGGGCCGCCAGACGCGGCAGCGCGGGCGACAGGCGGCCGAACCACGCGATCAGCGTGGCCGTGACCAGTACTCCCAGCAATCCTCCCACCAGCCAGCCGGGCAGGTGCGCCTCCACCACCGCCAGCGTCGGCAGGCGGAAGGTGACGAACGGCTTCAACGGGTAATCGCCGGCCCGCAGTGCCTCGGCGGCGACGGGATAGTAGGAACCGCCATGGCGAACCCCGTCGACGATCGCGCCATAAAGCGCATTGTCACCCGCGCCGGCATCGGCGGCAGCCCGTGCGATCCCCTGTGGCGGCCCCGCCCAACTCGCCAGCAGCAGCAACACCGCAAGCGCCAGCGCCATCCGTGCCGCACGCACGGACATGCCGGCGAAGCGGGTAGGAGCGGCAAGCCAGAAAGGGTCGGCGGGACGGCGCATCCTTTGGCCGGCCCTAGTGCATCACGGCCCAGCTGCCCGCGATGCTCGCCAGCGCGGTCGCGGCGGCCACCGCGGCATAGCGCCAGCCGCCGCCGACCCGCACCAGCGTCACATCGCGCAGCGGCGGGGCGGGGGGCTCTCCGCCGGGTGCGGGAAAGCGCGCCTCGATCCGCCGCACTAGCTCGGGCAACCGAGCCAGCGTCCGCACATCCGTCACCAGTCGGTCGGCGAGCGCCGCCTCCGGCCCCAGCTCCGACCGGATCCATTCGCGCACGAAAGGCGCCGCCGCGTCCCACAGATTGATGTCGGGGTCCAGACCGGTCGCCACACCCTCCACCATCACCATGGTCTTCTGCAGCAGCAGAAGGTGAGGCTGCGTCACCATGTCGAAATCGCGGGTGATCGCGAACAGGCCATCCAGCATCATGCCGATCGACATGTCCTTGACCGGCAGGCCGCGCATCGGCTCTCCCACCGCGCGCAGTGCCGTGGCGAATTCCGCGACATTGTGATGCGCGGGGACATAGCCCGCCTCGAAATGGATTTCCGCGACCCGGCGATAGTTGCCGGTGATCAGGCCGTACAGGATCTCCGCCAGCCACACCCGCGCACGCCGGTCGATGCGGCCCATGATGCCGAAATCGATCGCCGCGATCCGATTGCCGGGCAGGGCGAACAGGTTCCCCTGGTGCATGTCGGCGTGGAAGAAGCCCTCCGCGATCGCCTGCCGCAGGAACGCGTGCACCAACGTGCGCGCCAGCCGCGGCAGGTCGTAGCCGGCGGCGATCAGCGCCTCCCTGTTCGACAGCTTTATGCCATCGATCCATTCGATGGTCAGCACCTTGCCGCTGGTGCGGCTCCAGTCGATCGCCGGCACCACGAAATCGGGTTCGGCGGTCATCGCCTCCGCCAGTTCCGACGCCGACGCGGCCTCTCGCATGAAGTTCAACTCGCGCAGCGTCCAGCGGCGGAAGTTCTCGACCGTCAGCCGGGGACGCAGGCGGGCGGCCTCTCCGCCCATGCCCTCCAGCTGTGCGGCGGCCCATTGATAGGTGTCGATGGCGCGTTTGAAATCGTCCTCGACGCCGGGGCGCAGCACCTTGACCGCGACCTGCCTGCCGTCCGGCATCACCGCGCGGTGCACCTGCGCGATGGAGGCCGCCCCGACCGGCATCTCCTGGATGGACGCGAACAGCTGTTCCAGCGGGCGTCCCAGGCTCGCCTCCACCGCGGCGCGGATCGTTTCGAACGGCACGGCGGGCAGTTGATCCTGCAACCGCAACAGATCGCGCGCCGCCGCTTCGCCAACCAGGTCGGGCCGGGTGGCGAGCGTCTGCCCGAGCTTGATCGCGGCAGGACCGATCGCCTGCAGGGCGTCGGCGTAGCGCGGCACCTTTGGCACGCGCGCACCGATGCGTGCGATGCGCGCCAGGCGCTTCACCGGCGTCGGCGTATTGGGATCGCGCTCCAGCCCGGTCAGCGCGCCGTGCCGGGCAAGCGTCCGGCCCCAGCGGAGCAGGCGCCAGCTATGAACGATGGAGGACGTCACAGGCCGATCAGATCTTCCAGCCCGAATGGATCGCGACCAGCCCGCCCAGGATCGGCTCCACGCGCGTGTTCACGAATCCTGCGTCGCGGATCATGCCCTCAAACGTCGGCATGTCGGGAAAGCGGCGGATCGATTCGATCAGGTAGCGATAGCTGTCGGCGTCGCCGGCCAGCAACTGCCCCACCTTGGGCACCAGCTTGTGCGAATAGGCGTCGTACACGTCCGAAAAGCCCGGCCATTGATTGGTCGAGAATTCCAGGCAGAAGAACCGGCCGCCCCGGCGCAGGACCCGGTGCGCCTCACGCAGCGCCTTGGGGATGTCGGTCACGTTCCGGATGCCGAACGCGATCGTGTACGCATCGAAAAAGCGATCGGGATAGGTCAGCGTTTCCGCATTCGCCTCCGACCAGACAAGGCCGTCGATGCCACGTTTCTGCGCCCGCTCCATGCCGACGGCCAGCATCGCCGGGTTGATGTCGGCGACCGTGATCGACGCGCCCGAACGCGCCAGGCGGAACGCGATGTCGCCGGTGCCGCCGGCCATGTCCAGGACCTGCTCGCCGGCGCGAGGTTTGACCCGGCGCACGAAGCGGTCCTTCCACAAACGGTGCATGCCCCCCGACATGGCGTCGTTCATCAGGTCGTAGCGGGATGCGACGGAGGTGAAGACGCCACCCACACGGCGGGTCTTTTCCTCGGGGGCGACGTCTTGATAGCCGAAGTATACGGTGTCGGTCATGGCGACCGCCCTAGCCGCCGCTTGTGGCAGGGGCAAACGCAACCTAGCTCTTGATGCTCATGCCAGAGCTTCCCGAAGTCGAAACCACGGTTCGTGGCCTTGCGCCGGTGCTTACCGGTCAGCGGCTTGCCAGTGTGGAGCCGCGCCGCGCCGACCTGCGCAAGGCGATACCCGCCGACCTGCGACAACGAATGACGGGTGCCACGGTCGTCGAGCTTGGCCGGCGCGCCAAATACGGGCTGATCGACACCGATCGCGGCGACACGCTGGTATTCCACCTCGGCATGTCGGGTCGCTGGCGAGTCGATCCGGCAGAGATATTGCCGCACGATCACCTGCTGCTGAAGACGGAAGAAGGGCGCCGCCTGGCGCTCAACGACCCGCGTCGCTTCGGCTTTCTCGACCTCGTGCCGACGGCGGAACTGGCCGCGTATCCGCCCTTTGCCGCGATTGGGCCCGAACCGCTGGGCGATGATTTCGACGGAGCCTATCTGGAACGGGCGCTGGACGGTCGCGCGGCGCCGATCAAGGCGATGCTGCTGGATCAGCGGATCGTCGCCGGGCTGGGCAACATCTATGTGTGCGAGGCGCTGCATATGGCGCGGATCGCACCCGGGCGGTCGGCGGGACAGATCGCCCGCGTGCGACTCGATCGGCTGGCGGCCGCGATTAAGACGGTGCTGCTTGCCGCGATCGAGGCAGGGGGCTCCAGTCTGCGCGACTATGTGCGGCCTGACGGGGAGCTGGGCTACTTCTCGAAGCAATGGCGCGTCTATGGGCGCGAGGGAGAAGCATGCGCATGCGGCGGACCGGTGCGTCGGCGAGTCGATTCGGGTCGCTCCACCTTCTACTGTCCGCGGTGTCAGCGCGGCTGATCGCGAGCGTGGACACGCTCCCGTGATCGAGCCTGTGCGGTTGACCTTTCCCGCCCGAACGGGTAGGGGCGCCGCTTCACGAGGGTAGGGGCCTGGTCCCACGCCCCGCTTTTCATTGGGATCAGAGGCAAGAATGGCGAACACGCCGCAAGCGAAGAAGCGTATCCGTCGCAACCAGGCCCGCGCCGTGGTCAACGGCAACCGGGTCGGCCGCATCCGTACCTTCATCAAGAAGGTGGAGGCCGCTCTGGCCGCGGGTGACAAGGCGGCGGCGACCACCGCTCTCGCCGAGGCGCAGCCGGAACTGGCGCGCGGCGTGGCCAAGGGTGTGCTTCACCGCAACACCGCCAGCCGCAAGTTCTCGCGCCTGACCAAGCGGCTCGCCACGCTCGGCTGATCGCCCGCGACACGCATTCCGAAAGGCCCGTCGGTTCCACCGGCGGGCCTTTTTTCGTGCCCGCGATCCCGCGGCCGCAAGCAAGTTTGGCAAACGCAGGACTTACCGCGATTCGAGCATCGACCATACGAGCGGCGTTGGTTAAAATCGTGTGAAGTCAGTGACTTATAAAAAAGATCGACGGATTTCCGAGGCTTGCACCTGTCAACCCGGTTTATTTCAGAAATGCGTCCGTCCCCGGCCTTGATCGACTCAGACGAGGCTTCATAATCAACCTCCGCAGACGCCAGCCGGCGATGCGTTCGATCACAGAAGAGCATGCCGCGTGGCCCTTGGCTGGCCGCGTCCGGTGATGGTTTGTGTCAACATTGTCTCTCGCGGAACAGGGTTTCGTGAGCACGGGGGAAGTGTGCGTGACGTTTGGGCCGGCCTTGCAGGGGAGCGACGCGCAGCGGGCTTGGACCCGTGTGCGCACCTCCCTGCGTGAGTCGGCCGGTGCCCGGTTGTTCGATCAATGGCTGAAACCCATGGAGATGATCGAGGACGGTGACGCGGAGTCGGTCCGGCTCGCACTGCCGTCGCCGTTCATGACGAATTGGGTCCGCAATCATTATCAGGATCGGCTGCTGCTCGAATTCCGGCAGGTCCTGCCGGCCGTGCGCAGCGTGTCGATCGAGACGCGGGCACCGGGACAGGTTCTGGCCATGGTCAGCGCACCCCCAAGCCAGATCACGCCAGCGGAAGCCGTCGCCGCCGCGCCGGTCGAGACAGCCACTTCGGCGCTTCCTCTCCCGCTTGTCGCCGCACGTCCCGCCGTGGCGGAGCCCGTTGCCGCGGCGGAGCGTCCGACCCTCGACTCGCGCTACACGTTCGATCGCTTCGTCGTGGATGCGACCAACCGGGTCGCCTTCAATGCCGCGCGCTTGATGGCGGAGGATGGGCCGGCCCGCTTCTCGCCGCTGTTCCTTCATGCCGGCACCGGGCAGGGCAAGACTCACCTGATGCATGCCATCGCCCATGCCTATCTGGACATGCGACCGCAGGCGCGGGTGTTGTGCATGTCGGCCGAGCGGTTCATGTTCGAATTTGTGGCGGCGATGCGGGCGCGCGACACCTTCGCGTTCAAGGCGCGGTTGCGTTCCGCCGATCTGCTGCTGATCGACGATCTTCAGTTCATCGCCGGCAAGGACTCCACACAGGAGGAGTTTTTCCACACGATCAACGAGGTCATGGCCGCCGGCAAACGGCTGGTCATCACCGCGGATCGCTGCCCCCAGGCGCTGGACGGCGTCGAGGCGCGAATCGTGTCCCGGCTGAGTGCCGGGTTGGTGGCGGATATCAAGGCGCCGGGCATGGACCTGCGTCGTGCGATCCTGACGCGCAAGCTGGCGGACATGCCCGACACGCCGGTGCCCGCCGATGTGCTGGACATGCTGGCGGGACGCATCCATTCCAACATCCGCGAGCTGGAGGGCGCGCTGAACCGCGTCGTCGCCTATGCGCAGCTGACCGGCGACCGGGTCGATCTGGGCTTTGCGACCAGCACGCTGGGCGACGTGCTGCGCGGCAGCCAGCGGCGCGTGACGATCGATGAGATCCAGAAGCTGGTGTCCGACCATTTCGACCTGAAGCCGCTGGACCTTGTATCCGCACGCCGCTCGCGCAATGTCGCACGGCCTCGACAGATCGCGATGTATCTGGCCAAGCGGCTGACTACGCGCTCCCTGCCGGAAATCGGGCGCAAATTCGGCGGTCGCGACCATTCCACCGTGATCCATGCGGTGCGCAAGGTCGAGGAGTTGCGTGACACGGACCGGGAGATCGATGCTGCCGTCCGCGTGCTGCTGCGCGAACTGGAAGCCTGATCCGACCGATCCGCCGTGGCGTGCGGTCAGTGCCATCTACCGGTCGTACGGACATGGCTCGAGTAGGCGATAAAGCGGCGCGTCTAACTTACCCAGCAGTCAGCCGAATATGATCGGGCCGCAGCAAGCTTGCCCTTATCCCTCCGGAGGGATCGTCACACTTGCAGGCCGATCGCCTGCTGGGCGGCGAGCAGCGTTGGTGCCGCCAGCGAACGTGCCTTTTCGGCCCCGTTCCGCAGCACCACGCCAACCGACTCGCGGTCGGTCAGCATCGCGGTCAGCCGTTCGCGGATCGGCGCCAACGTCGCGACGGCAAGATCGGTCAGCACGGGCTTGAACGCGCCGAAACCCTGGCCGGCATGTTCCCTCAGCACGTCGGCGGGCGTTCGTCCGGACAGGGCAGCGAATATGGTGACGAGGTTACGGGCCTCCGGGCGGTTCTCCAGACCCGCTGGCGTGTCGGGCAGCGGCTCGGGATCGGTCTTCGCCCGCTTCAGCTTCTGCGCGATCAGGTCGTCGCTATCGACCAGGTTGATCCTGGATGCGTCGGAGGGGTCGGACTTCGACATCTTCGCCGTTCCGTCGCGCAACGACATAATGCGCGGCGCGGCGGGCGAGATGTACGGCTCCGGCAGGGTGAAGAGGTCCACCGCGAAATCAGTGTTGAACTTGGCGGCGATGTCGCGCGCCAATTCCAGATGCTGCTTCTGATCGTCGCCGACCGGCACATGCGTCGCCTGGTAGACCAGAACGTCGGCCGCCTGCAGCACCGGATAGGTGAACAGCCCGATCGACTGACCCTCCCGATTCTTGCCGGCCTTGTCCTTCCACTGGGTCATGCGGTTCAGCCAGCCGACCCGCGCGGTACCGCCGAGCAGCCAAGCGAGTTCGGAATGCGCCGCAACCCGCGCCTGGTTGAACAGGATCGAGCGATCGGGATCGATGCCGCATGCGAGCAGCGTCGCCGCCATCTCAATCGTGTTCGCGGCCATGTCGGCCGCGACGACGGGCTGGGTCAGGGCATGGAGGTCGGCCAGGAAGAACAGGCACGTGTCGCCCCCTGCCATCGCATCCTGCATCGCGACCCAGTTCTTGATCGCGCCGAGATAGTTGCCGAGGTGCAGATTTCCGGTGGGCTGAATGCCCGAGACGACGCGCATGTCAGTCCTTTGCGGGGTTGGGGGCAGGAACGGGCTTTCCGGCAGGCGCGGTGTCCCGGCGGCGCAGCAGCGCCTTCAGGTCGGACGGGCGGAATGCCCCGGTGACGAAACACGCCACCGCATAAGTCGCGATGCCGCCCGACACCAGCAAGCCCAGCCAGGCGAACCGCTCGATGCGACCACCGAACAAGCGCGCGTCGACCAGCGGTGTGACAAGCCACAGCGCCACACCCATCATCACCGCCGCAATCGCCAGGCGGGGGATGCGACGGGCAAGCTGGCGATCGGGTGCGAAGTGGCCCCGCTTGCGCAATGTCGCATACAGCATGGCGACATTGATCGTGGACGCCAACGCGGTGGCGAGCGGCGGCCCGACATGGCCGACCGTCGGGATCAGGATCAGGTTGCCAACCAGGTTGATGCCGACGGAAATTAGGGCGTAGCGGACCGGCGTACGGGTGTCGGCGCGGGCGTAGAAACCGGGGGTCAGCACCTTGACCAGCACATAGGACGGCAGGCCAATGGAGAATGCCGAAAGGGCCAGCGCGCTGCCATGGGTAGCCGCGTCGGAGAAATGGCCGAACTGGAACAGGCCGCGGATGATCGGCACCGACGCGACGATGAAGGCGACGGTTGCCGGCAGGGTCAGGAACAGGGCCAGTTCCACGCCCCGGTTCTGCGTGTCCATCGCCTCCGCATCGCGTCCGCTGGACAATTGCCGCGATACGGTGGGGAGCAGGATGGTGCCGAGACCGATCCCGATCAGGCCCAGCGGCAACTGGTTCAGCCGGTCGGCATAATTGATGAACGACAGCGACCCTTCGCCCAGCAGCCGGCCTGCGAGCGCGGTGGAGATCGCCAGGTTGATCTGCGACGCGCCGGCCCCGGTGGCGGCCGGCAGGATCAGGCGCATCAGCTGCCGCACCTCCGGCGTCAGGCGCGGACGCTGAAGGCGCAGGCTGACGCCCGCCCGGCGACAGGCGAACATCAGCCAGGCGAGTTGCAGCGCGCCGCCGACCGTGACGGAGATCGCCTGCACGCGCGCCGTCTGGAACGCGTCGGCGCCGTGGAAGAAGAACAGCGCCGTGACCATGGACACGTTGAGCAGGATCGGTGCCGCGGCGTTGACCCAGTATTTGTCCAGCGAGTTGAGGATTCCGCCGAGCAGCGACGCCAGCGAGATCAGCATCAAATAGGGAATGGTCCAGCGCGACAGCTCAACGGCGAACGCGAACTGGTCGGGCGTCGGCTGCTGCCGGTGAAAACCGCCCGACAGGCCGAGTGTGATCGGCCACGCCGCGACGAGCATCAGTCCGGTCAGCGCGAGCAGCACCGGGAACAGCACTGCCAGCGCCTGTTCGGCGAAGCGGAGGCCGGCGCGCACCTCTCCGCCCTCGCTGACGTGGCGGTTGAACATCGGGATGAACGCGGACGCGAACGCCCCTTCCGCGAACAGCGCGCGGAACATGTTGGGCAGGCGGAACGCCACGAAGAAGGCGTCGGACGCGAAGCTCGCGCCGACGAACGTCGCCTGCAGCGAGTCGCGGACAAGCGCCAGCACGCGGCTGGCGAGCGTCAGCCCGCCGACCGATCCCAGCGCCTTGCCCAGCTTCATCGTGTCGCGTCCCGCCCGCGGTCGGTCAGGCCTGGCCCATCGTGCCGGAGGTCTGGCCCGACTGCGCATCCTGCGACTGCATGTACAGCGCGTTGAAGTCGATCGGCTCCAGCAGCAGGGGCGGGAAGCCGCCATCGCGCACCGCGTCGGCCAGCACCCGGCGGGCGAACGGGAAGAGCAGGCGTGGCCCTTCGGTTAGCAGGAACGGCTGGATCTGGTCGGCGGGCACATTGCGGAACCCGAAAAGGCCGGCGTAGGACAGGTCGACGATGAAGGCGACCTTGCCATCGGACTCGGCGCGCACCTCGATCTTCAGGATTAGCTCGTGCACCTCGTCGCCGACCTGGGAGCCGCCGATGTTGAACTGCACGTCCACGGCGGGTGCGTTCTGGTTCTGGTACACGGCCGGTGCGTTCGGGTTCTCGAACGACAGGTCCTTGATGTACTGCGAGATCAGGCCCGCCGCCGGGGAGGTGTCCGCACCGTTCGCCAGCGGCGTCTGTCCGGTGGAAGCGCCAAAATCGAAATCGTCGGCCATGAAGCGTTCATCCTTGTGGAATAATCGAGGAGCGAAGCGCCACGTCGGTGCGTTGGCGCGTGGAAACGGCGCTCGGCCGCGTAGCAGCGGGTCGACCGGGACACAACGGGCGCGGATCGTGCCCGTTTCCCGCGCGATGATTTGAAGTGGAAGCCGCTTAGGCCTATGTTGGCCCACGGATCGGAGGCCTCGTGTTATATATCGTCCTTCTCGCCATGGTGACCGCCTTTCTGGCGCTGCGGCTTTACAGCGTTCTGGGCAAGCGGACCGGGCATGAACAGCCGATCGCGCGGCCAGTGGAGGATCGCGCTGTGGCGGTAACCGTCCCGCGCGTGGTGGAGGCAAAGGCCGAGGCGCGCGAGGACGTGGTGCGCCCGATCGATGCGAAGGCGGAGGCCGGCCTGCGCGCGGTGATCGCTGGTGAGCCGGGCTTCGATGTCGCCCGCTTCGTTGCCGGTGCGCAATCCGCATATCGGATGACGCTGGAAGCGTTCTGGAGTGGCGACGAAGCGACGCTGACGGAACTCGCCACGCCCGACGTCCGCGACGCGTTCGGTCAGGCCATCGCGGCACGCCGGGAGGCTGGCGAGACGCTGGAGAACCGATTGGTGTCGATCGAGTCCGCGCGTATCGCCGATGCCGGTGTCAGCGGGCGCGATGCTTGGATCGCCGTGCGGTTCGATGCAGATATCGTCGCGATCACGCGCGATGCCGATGGTCAGGTGATCGCCGGCTCCATGACGGACGCGGTCGAGACGCACGATGTCTGGACGTTCTCCCGCACCTTGAAGAGTGCCGATCCGAACTGGACCTTGTCGGACACCGACGAAGCCTGATGCGCATCGTGATGGGGCGGGGGTTGGTCGCACTGGCGGCCGGAACGATGCTAGCCGGCTGCGTGGGAGGCGTCACGCCGCCTCCTTCGACGTCGACCGGCGTGCCGGTTCATCCCGCGCCCAGCACGTCCACTCCGCCACCGTCGGCCGGCACGCCTGCGGCAGGCTATGCCGTGCCGAGCGGCCGGGCTTTCAACGGATCGATTGTCGGCGCCACGCCGCTCGCGGGTGTGCCATCGGTGGTCACGTCCGGGGCGGCCATGGCGTCCGGCGCCGGAGTCACGGCGGGACCGGACCTGTCGACGCTGCTGGTCGATGAGCGTCAGGCAGAGGCGGCGCGTGCCGCGTTTCGCCAGTCGTGCCCCGGCCTGATGCGTCGGACCGACGCGAGCGGACTGACGCGCGGCGCCGATTGGTCCGCCGCCTGCTCTGCCGCCGCCAGCGTCGGGCGTAACGGAGCACGGGATTTCTTCGCGCGTTACTTCGAGGCTGTCCAGGTCGGCGACGGCCGGGCGTTCGCCACCGGATATTACGAGCCGGAGATCGCGGCCTCGCCCGACCGCCGGTCGGGCTATGAGGTGCCGATCTACGGGCGTCCGTCGGATCTGATCGACGTGGATCTCGGACAATTCTCCGACAGCCTGAAGGGCCGCAAGATCCGGGGCCGGGTGCAGGGCAGCAAGTTCGTGCCCTACTACGACCGTACCGCGATCGAGACGGGGGCGATCACCGCCACCGCGCCCGTGCTTGCATGGGGTGCCGACCCGGCGGCGGTCTTCTTCCTTCAGGTTCAGGGCTCCGGACGACTGCGCCTGCCGGGCGGCGACTTCATCAGGGTTGGATACGACACCCAGAACGGCCGCGATTACACCGGGATCGGCGCATTGATGAAGGCGCGGGGGCTGCTCGGTCCCGGCCAGACCAGCATGCAGGGGATCGTCGCATGGATCCACGCGCACCCGACCGAGGGTGAGGCGATCATGCGCGAGAACCGCAGCTTCGTCTTCTTCCGCCGGCTGGACACGCCGCCGGTCGGAGCGATGGGCTATGTCGTCAGCGGCGGCGTCAGCGCGGCGGCCGATCCCAAGTTCGTACCGCTCGGCGCGCCGTTCTTCCTGTCGGCCGATCGGCGGGACGCGACCGGCCTGTGGGTGGCGCAGGATACCGGCGGCGCGATCAAGGGTGCCAACCGTTTCGACACCTATTGGGGCGCCGGGCCGGAGGCGACCGCGACCGCTGGTGGCATGGCGGCACGGGGTACGGCATTCCTGCTGCTGCCACGCGGTACGCTCACCCGTCTGACGGGTGGCAGGTCGGTTGCGCCATACAGCTATTCGCCTGCCGGGCCGGCGGCGACGATTCCGCCCGCACCACGCCCGCTCCTTGCCCCACCCAATGTCGATCCGCGCGATGACGAGCCGTCTGCTCAGCCCTGAGGAGGCGCAGCTCTGGGGCCGCGTCATGGCGTCCGTGCGCCCGTTGCGCGCCGCCGCACCGCTTCCGATCGGGCCGGCTCCGACCTTTCAGCGCAAGGTTCGTCTGGACGCGCCGGCACCCGCGCCCGTCGCGCCAAAGCCTTTACAGAAGGTGCGCACCGCGCCCGGCGAGACGCTGGACGGCGGGTGGGACAAGCGGCTGACGCGGGGCACGGTGCAACCGGACATGACGCTTGACCTGCACGGCCATACGCTGGCGTCGGCGCATGCCCTGCTCGACACCGGCATCGATCGCGCGATCCGGGGCGGGTGCCGGGTGATCTTGTTGGTCACGGGACGTCCGCCGCGTCCCGAAAGCGAGCGGCCGCATGCGCGTGGCGCGATCAGGGCTGCGGTAGCGGACTGGCTGGGCGCATCGCGACATGCCGACCGGATCGCCGCGATCCGGGGCGCGCATCCTCGGCATGGCGGGCAGGGCGCGCTTTACATCATCCTCAGGCGAGCGCGCGGCTGACGATCCCGGCATAGATGTCGGTCAGCAGACGCAGGTCGCCGGTCGACGCCGCCTCGTCCACCTGATGCATGGTCGCATTGACCAACCCGAACTCGACCGTCGGGCACAGCCGGGACAGGAAGCGAGCGTCCGACGTGCCGCCGGTGGTCGACAGCTCGGGCACGATGCCTGTGCGGTCGTGAATGGCCCCGGACACCAATGCGGACAGCCGCCCCGGCTCCGTCAGGAACGCTTCGCCGGATACGCGGCCGGTCACCACCGCATCCGGCGCATGGCGATGCGCGACCGAGCGGATCAGCGCGATCAGATCGTCGCCGCGCTGCTCGTCGTTGAAGCGGATCGACAGCCGCGCGCTCGCCCGGCCGGGAATGACGTTGTGCGCGGGATTGCCGACGTGCAGGTCGGTCGCCTCGATGTTGGACGGCTGGAACCATGCATTGCCCCGGTCGAGCACCAGCGCGTCCACCTCCGCCAGGATGGCGACCAGCCGTGTCACGGGATTGTCGGCGAGATGAGGATAGGCGACATGACCCTGGCGCCCGGCAACCTCCACCCAGATGTTGACCGATCCGCGCCGGCCGATCTTCACGGTGTCCCCGATCCGCGACACACAGGTCGGCTCGCCCACCAGACACAGGTTCGGGCGTACGCCGGTGGCGGCCATCCGATCGATCAGGGCAGGGGTGCCGTATGTCGCCGGCCCCTCCTCGTCGCCGGTGATGAGCAGGCTGAGCGTACCATGTTCCGGCACGTCGGCGCAGGCGGCGACGAAGGCGGCGACCGCCCCCTTCATGTCCACCGCTCCGCGCCCGATCACCGCGCCGTCGCGAACGGTTCCGCCCCATGGCGACGCGCTCCAGCCCTCGCCCGCCGGCACCACATCGACATGTCCGGCAAAGGCGAGGTGGGTGCCGCCGCGATCGCGCACGGCGATCAGGTTCTCGACCGGCCCGTCCGGCGCCTCCCCGCTGACGAAGCGGTCGATCGAAAAGCCGAGCGGCACCAGTGCCGCCTCCAACACGTCGAACACGGCGCCACGCGCGGGCGTCACGCTGTTGCAGGCGATCAGGGCGCGGGTTAGCTCGACGACATCCATGGTGCCGTAGCGCTAGCGGGGAAGGGGAGAAGAGCAAAGTGCCCAAGGTCGATCTGGACGCGCTGACACCGACAAACCGGACCGGATACCCGGCGCCCTTCGATGAGCCGGTGCAGGGACGCTGGTATCGGCGTCTTGGCCCGGTCAGCGGCCTGACCGACTTTGGCGCCAGCCATGTGACGCTGGAGCCGGGGGCGTGGTCGTCCCAGCGGCACTGGCACGCCGGCGAGGACGAGTTCCTGGTGATGCTGTCCGGCGAGGCGGTTCTGGTCGATGACGATGGCGACACGCTGTTGCGGGCCGGCGACTGTGCGGCGTTCCCGAAGAACGACGGCAACGGCCATCACCTGCAGAACCGGGGCAGCGTGCCGTGCGTCTTTGTGGTGGTCGGCGGCGGCAGGCAGATGGGCGGCGAATATTCCGACATCGACATGCGCTTTACCGCCGATGGCCGATACGAGACCAAGGACGGTGTCGATTACGCCGCCCGCCGGATCTAGCCTACCGGTTGTTCGTACTGCTGGATAACCCAGTCCTCTTCCTGGGAGGAGGCGATCCAGTCCTGCATCCACGGGTGCTGCACGACCGCGTCCAGATAGGGCGCGGCGAAGCGGGCGATCGGCAGCTGATAGGTGAAGATGCGCGTTACCACCGGTGCGAACATGATGTCGGCCGCGCCGAACTGCCCGAACAGGAAATCGCCATCGCCGCCGAAGCGCGCGCGCGCCTGCGCCCACAATTCCATGATCCGCGCCAGTTCGGCCACGACATCATCGTCGGGACGGCGGGCGGGGAAGACCTGACGCACGTTCATCGCATGCTTGCGACGCAGGGCGGTGAAGCTGGAATGCATTTCCGCCGCCATCGACCGCGCCATCGCGCGCGCGGCGTCGTCGGCTGGCCAGAAACGATCCCGCCCCACCTTGTCCGCCAGATAGTCGATGATGGCCAGGCTGTCCCAGACGACCGCCTCCCCATCCCACAGGATCGGCACCTTGCCGGAGGAGGGCGCGAACTCCGCCCCTTCGCGACGACGATCCCAGTCGGCGTCGTACAGGGGGACCACGACCTCCTCGAAAGGCAGGCCGGACTGCTTGCACGCGAGCCAGCCGCGCAGCGACCAGGAGGAATAGGCCTTGTTGCCGATGATGAGCTTCATGCCCGACGCCTAGACGTGCCGGGCGAACCGGGCAATCGCATCACGCACCGATGAGGTAGCGGCTCCACCGGCCCAACAGCATCTGCGCGACCCTGATGATGGCGACCGAGATCGCGAGCACCACCGCGATTTCCAGCAACAGACCGGGCAGGGAGCCGGTGAAGATCTCGTCCGACGCGGTGCCCTCCACCCGCTGACCAATCATTCGGATGCTGGCGATCACATAGCCGTGGACAAAATAGATCGCGAAGCTCAGCCGCGCCAGTTCGGCCAACACCTGGTCGGCCCGGTTCGGCAACCGCGCATCCGCCAGCATGCCGACCAGCCAGCAGGCGAGTGCCAGTTTCTGCGGCAGCGCCATGTCGCCTGGTATGTGGCCGGCGAAGATCAGTGCGGACAGCAGCAGGAAGGCTGCACCCAATAGCCCGCGGTGCGCGACGCACCACGCCTCACAGGCCTGCCGATACCGGCTGAAGGCCATGCCGGCGACATAAGCGGGGGCCATGAACAGTGCCTTGCCGAAGACATTGGCCATGCCGTTCACGCTGTCCCGGCCAAGCAGGACCGCCAGCGTGAACAGGACCGGCAGCGCCACGGGATACCAGTTGCGTCGGTCGATCGCGACAAAGGCGGGAGAGATCAGGATGTACAGCGCCAGCATCGGAATGAACCAGAACGGCGCCAGATGCTTTCCGGTAACCAGGAAGAACCCGACCTGCTGCCACACGGGCAACTGGTACACCCATGGCCAGATGTCACCGCGATGGTGAACGAAGACCACCATGACGATCGCCGGGATCGACACCACCGCATAAGGCAGGATCACCGTGGTATACCGATGCGCGACGTAGCGGCGATAGCGGAACCGACCGGACAGGTGCTGGAACAACAGCCCGGAGATGAAGACGAACACCACCGTGACATTGTCGAACATCGTGAGCGCAAGGGCGTGACCGGTCGCGCTCCATGCGAAGTCGGGCCAGCAATGCGCGCCCACCACCAGCATGATGGCGATGCCGCGCAACAGGTGCAGATGGTGGATGTACCGCGACGGCGGTACGTCGCCGCTGACCGCGTCGCGCGTGCGTGACGGACCGATGGCCAGGGTGACGTGGTTCATGCAGCGTGGACGATCCGATGGGGGTACCTCCCCATAGCGCATCATTCGTTACCGAATGGCTCCGACCCGATCGTCCCCGCCCAACCGGATGGGCTCAGGCGACGACCGCGTCCAGCACGGCCGCACGGAGTTCCGCGATGCCCATGCCGCCTTCGGAGGACGTGGCGAGGATTTCCGGATGCGCGGCGGGGCGTTTGCGCCCTTCCTCCGTCGTGCGGCCGATCACGTCGGCCAGTTCGGTCGCCTTGACCTTGTCTGCTTTGGTCAGGACCAGATGGTATCCCACCGCCGCCTTGTCGAGCATGTCGAGGATCTCGCGGTCGACATCCTTGATGCCGTGACGCGCGTCGATCAGGACCAGCCCGCGTTTTAACGCCTGCCGCCCGCGCAGGAAGTCGTTGACCAGAAAGCGCCACTGCTTGACCATGTCCTTCGGCGCCTTGGCAAAGCCGTAGCCGGGCATGTCCACCAGGCGAAAGCCGACCGGCTCCCCGACGTCGAAGAAGTTCAGCTCCTGCGTCCGGCCCGGCGTGTTGGACGTCCGCGCCAGCCCATTACGGTTGGTCAACGCGTTCAACAGCGACGACTTGCCGACATTCGACCGCCCGGCGAACGCCACCTCCGGCACATCCGCGTCGGGCAGGAATTTCAGTGCCGGCGCGGACTTCAGGAACGTCACCGGCCCCGCGAAGATCTTTCGCGCCGCCTCGATACGCTCCGGAGCGAAGATCGTGTCCTCGCTCACTTGGCGGGCGCGTTCTTCAGCTGCGGGTGGCGCGCATACAGGACGCGCTGCTGCAGGATGGTCAGGCAGTTGTTGGTGATCCAGTACACCTGCAGGCCGACCGCAAACGGCGCCATGATGAACATCAAGACCCACGGCATCAGTGCGAATACCTGCTTCTGTGCGTCGTCCATCGGTGCCGGGTTCAGCCGGAACTGGAAGAACATGGAAATGCCGAGCAGGATCGGCACGACGCCGATCGCAATGAAGTGCGGCGGCGTGAAGGCGAGCAAGCCGAACAGGTTGACCGGAGTCAGCGGGTCAGGCGCGGACAAATCCTTGATCCACAGCACGAATTCTTGGTGCCGCATCTCGATGGTCAGCAGCAACACCTTGTACAGCGCGTAGAAGATCGGAACCTGAATCAGCGTCGGCAGGCAGCCGGCGACGGGGTTGACCTTCTCCTGCTTGTACAGGGCCATGATCTCCTGCTGCTGGCGCGCCTTGTCGTCCTTGTAGCGTTCCTGGATCGCCTTCATCTTCGGCTGGATCGCACGCACCGCCGCCATGGACGCGAACTGCCGCTGCGCGATGGGGAAGGTCAGCAGCTTGATCGTCACGGTCAGCAGGATGATCGCCACGCCGAAATTGCCGACCATGCGGAACAGCCAATCGAGATAGGTGAAGATCGGCCGCTCGAAGAAGGAGAACCAGCCCCAGTCGATCGCATTGTCCAGCCGGGTGACACCCTGATCCTCGTAGCGCTGAAGGGTCTTCACCTCCTTGGCGCCGGCGAAGAAGCGGCTGGTTTGCGTGACGGACTGACCGGGCTGCACCAGTTGCGGCTGGGTGGCGTAGTCGGCCTGATACAGCCGGTCCGTGCCCACGCCGTTGCCCGAATGGAACTGCCCGTCGAACGGACGCGCCGGATCCGGCACAAGCGCCGTCAGCCAATATTTGTCGGTGAAGCCGAGCCAGCCGCCGGTCGAAGTGAACCGTTGCGCGGCAGCGTCGATGTCCTTGAACTTCGTGTCGTAGTCGGCCTTGCCTTCATGCACCGACATCGGACCGGTGTGGATGGTCCAGCTCGACGGGTCCTTGGACACGCCGACACGGCTGACAAGCGCATTGGCGGCGACCGGTACCGCACCCGCGCCGGCGTTCAGTACGGTCTGGCGCACGGTGAACATGTAGCCGTCGTCGACCGCGATCTCGATGCGGAATCGCTGGCCCTGCGCGTTGGCCGCGTCCAGATGCACCGGCTGTCCGGGCCGCAGCACGGGGGCGGAGGCGGTCCAGACCGCGTCACTGGCCGGCGGCTTCAAACCGTTGTCCTGCCAGCCGAACCCGGCGAAGTACGCCTCCGGCGCGCCGCCCGGCGACAACAGCCGGATCGGCGGGGAGTTCTTCGCGATGGTCTCGCTATATTGCGCGAGCACCAGATCGTCGATGCGAGCACCCTTCAGGTTGATTGAACCCTTCAGGCGGGGCGTCTCGATACGGACCCGCGGGGTCTGGCCCAATACCACCTTGCGGTCGCGGATCGCGCCGGGGGTGTCGGCGGTCGGATCGGCGGCGTGGTTGTTCACCACCTTGGTCTTGCCGCCCTCGATCTTCGTGACTGGCGGGTTCGCCGTTGGGAAGAAACGCTGCTGCACCAGCGGATAGCCGAACAGGATCAATGCCGCGATCACCGCGAACACGACAAAATTGCGACGGTCGTCGGTCAAAGTCTATCTGCCCCAAACATTCTGGTTCCGGTCAGGGAACCGGGTCGGGACCATACCCGCCCCAGGGATGACATCGCGCGATACGCTTCACCGACAGCCAGCCACCCTTCAGCGCGCCATAGCGGCGAAGCGCGGTGATTGCATAGGCCGAACAGGATGGCTGGTAACGGCAGGTGGGCGGCATCACCGCCGACGGCCCCAGTTGCCAGCCGCGCACCAGCAGGATGAGCAGTCGCGCGATCACTTGCCGCGTCCCGACCCGCTTCCACGCGATCCGGATGGCTTGGAACGGGGCGGCCGAGGCGGGGCGGAGTGGCCCGCCGCGATCCGGCGCAACGCCTTACCCAGTTCGGCATGCAGGTCGCCATAGGGCCGCTCGATCCCGCCTTCGCGACCGATCAGCACATGGTCCGCGCCGACAATGCCGAGGGTCGGCAGCAGCTCACGCGACAAGGCCCGCAACCGGCGTTTCATCCGGTTACGGACCACGGCGTTGCCGATCTTCTTGGTAACGGTGAAGCCGATCCGCATGGTCGCCTCACCATCCTCCCGTTCCCGTACCAGCAGCACGAACCCGGGCATCGGTGCCCGCTTTCCCGCATTGGCGGCAAGGAAGTCCCGCCGCTGGGTCAGCGTGCGAATCACCGGGCGCGCATCCGCGCCCGCACCGATTACGCCGACAGCTTCTTGCGGCCGCGTGCCCGGCGCGCGCGGATCACCGCACGACCGCCGACGGTCGCCATGCGCGAGCGGAAGCCGTGGCGACGGGCGCGCACCAGGTTGCTCGGCTGAAAGGTCCGCTTCATGATCCATACCTCAGTTCAAACGAAATGGGCCGCCCAGCGGACGGCCACAACATGGCTGGGCGCATAAGCGAGCGTCCCGCTCAAGTCAATTCGCCCGATGCCTCCTCCCGTGCCCGCGCCAGCCGTCGCTGCGTGCTGCCCCGACGCATGGCCCGATCGACCAGATGGCCCATTCGTGGCCAGCGTCGCTTGATCCGCACCCAGCGCGTCCGGGCCCAGCGCGACGATCGCAGCACCAGGATCAACCCGCCCGCAAAGACGAAGATGCCGCCCGGCCCCGGCAACGCGCCTAGGACCGGCGACACGACGATCAGCACGATGCCGAGCGACAGCATCGCGATCCGCTTCGCGGGGTGGGGAGGGCGGGGGACCGCCATGCTGGCATGGACTCCTGTGCTGTTCCGGATGGTTGCGGGTATCGCTGCCGGTTCCCTCGCATGGGAAAGCGGCTATGAACATCGGCTGACAGGGGTGAATGTTTCGGGGTGAGCGCGTGCCGTCCCGCTTTCTGGGGGCGTAATGACGGCGATCGTAGCCACGGTGGCGTATCTGGGATTGGAAGCGCGCACCGTCGAGGTGCAGGTGCAACTGATCGCCGGACTGCCCGCGTTCAACGTGGTCGGGCTGGCGGACAAGGCGGTGGGGGAGAGCCGCGAGCGGGTGCGCGGTGCCATCGCGGCAATGGGGCTTGCGCTGCCGCCCAAGCGCATCGTCGTGAACATGAGTCCCGCCGACCTGCCCAAGGAGGGCGCGCATTTCGACCTGCCGATCGCCCTCGGCCTGTTGGCCGCGATGGGCGTCGTCGATGCCGAGGCCTTGTCCGAATATGTCATCGTCGGCGAACTCGGGCTGGACGCGCGGATCGCGCCGTCGCCGGGCGTGCTGCTCGCCGCACTGCACGCCGCCGGGCTCGGCAAGGGGCTGATCTGCCCCGCAGCGCAAGGGCCCGAGGCGGCATGGGCGAGTGGCGTCGAGGTGCTCGCCGCGCCCGACCTGCTGTCCTTGCTCAATCATCTGAAAGGGCAGCAACTGCTCCGCGCGCCCGAACCCGGCGACGTGGAGGAGGGTGGTCATGGGCCCGACCTTCGCCAGGTGCGCGGACAGGAAGTGGCCAAACGTGCGCTGGAGATCGCGGCGGCTGGCGGGCACAATCTGCTGATGTGCGGACCCCCGGGATCCGGCAAGTCGCTGATGGCCAGCTGTCTTCCCGGCATCCTGCCGCCGCTCGACGCGACCGAGGCGCTGGAGGTGTCGATGGTGCAGTCGGTTGCGGGAACGCTGGCCGGCGGCCGGTTGACGCGGGTGCGGCCTTTTCGCAGCCCGCACCATTCCGCCTCCATGGCCGCTCTGACCGGTGGGGGGTTGAAGGTGAAGCCTGGCGAAGTGAGCATGGCGCATCTCGGCGTGCTGTTCCTGGACGAGCTGCCGGAATTCGGGCGCACCGTGCTCGACTCGCTGCGCCAGCCGCTCGAAACCGGCACGGTCAGCGTGGCGCGGGCGAACGCGCACGTCACGTTCCCCGCCCGCGTCAAGCCTGTAAGGCACGTAAACTGAAGTGCCGGGGGCCTGACCCTCGCTTTTCTGGGGTTCCTAGCCTCGCAATCGTCGAACGAGGCGTTTCCAGTCCGCCTCATCAGGGGGCAAAAAGGGTGGAGCGTTGTGGGGATCACGCGAGGGTCCGATTTTGTCCGGTCGGCGGCGGCATTTGACGCAATAGAGATGCCGCCACACCGTCTCAGTGTTGGTGCGCCACCGCTTGGCCAGAAAGTAACGATGTAGCCGCGCAGCATCCAGCGTGGTCCGTCGTCGGCATCGCAGGCAACGGGCGTAGATATTCGCCCCTCGCGAGGTGAACCGGCCAAGATCATCCCATTTGAGATTGCCCAGGTGGCCCACGTCACAGGGGCAGGGGTAGCTGGTTCCGGTCCAAGGGAGGTGATGCGTTCAGCCGGTGGCAGATCGTCGCAGCTAACTCGTCTGCCGCTTGTTCGCGAATGCGCTGAACTGGAGCCGTAAGGCCCACTCGCGCCCAGCCCGCGCAATCGTTGAGGAGGGCGGCTGCGATCTGCTGGGGGTCGACATGGTTCATGTACGCAGTGGAACATACGGGGAACGATTCGGCAAGCGGTTTGGAGGGTTCGTAATTGAATGGTTCCGCTTGCGGGGCATATTCTAGAGCCGTGAACAACCACCTTATAAGGGGAGAGAAAGCAGATGATAAAAATCACTGGGCTAGATGCGCTGACAAAGAAAATGTCCGAATTGGAAAAGGCGATGGCGGAGTTGGACGGCGATATCGCTAGCTTGAACTTCGACCCGCATGATCCGGCGAGCATCGAACAGGCCATTCAGCAGCTTAACGCAGCGGTAGATGAGCGTGTGGCAGCCTATGCCCACAATGATCTCGTTGCCGAGATAGCCGAGGGGGTGAAGGAGCAAGGGCGCGAGACGATTTTGGAACGTGCCGCGGCTGCTCGGCTTGAAGGGGATCAAAGCGAATGACGATCAAGTCCGCTCTCACTGACCTGAACAATGCCGTTCTTGATCTTCAGAATGCCGACTACAATACATACGAGCGCCCGCTGAAGCGCTTAGCGGCAGTGCTGGAGTCGGAGGATCTAAAAGAGTTTACCGACAAGCTGCGCTCGACAGCTGACTTCGACAAATTCGTGGAGGCCGCGAATCAAGGCGGCAGTATGATGGGCAGCGCTAGCCTGAACTGGCCATCTGACCAACAGGAAGAATTGGGCCTAACTATCGCTCTAATTGAGCGAGGCGCAGGTGATCCAGACTGGTTCATGAACTTTGGGCACCATTATTACTACAGTGGCAGCAAGCTGATTGCTGGTATTCGGAAGATGACTTCGCAAGTCATAATTCCCTTTGCCCGCGACTACGCAGCCTATGTTAATCAGCACGCCTCAAAAACCGCCCTCAATCGTGCCCAGCCGTCAGATTTCAACAGGGTCTTTATCGTACATGGTCGTGATGAAGCCCCGCGCGAAACGGTAGCTCGCTTCATCACTAACATTGGCCTGGAGCCGGTGATCCTTCACGAGCAGGCAAATCGTGGGATGACGATAACTGAAAAGCTGATTGCCAACGGGAACGTGGGGTTCGCTGTTGTCCTGCTTACACCCGATGATGTTGGCCGTGAAAAGAGCGAGACGGTCGATAATCCTAGGGCGCGCCAGAACGTCATTCTTGAGCTTGGCTACTTCGTCGGCGCGCTTGGCAGGGAGCGGGTTTGCGCTCTTGTCCGTGGAAGCCTGGAAATTCCCTCGGACTATATGGGTGTTGCTTACACCAAGTTCGATGAGGGAGGGGGCTGGCGGCAGGAGTTGGCTCGCGAGTTACAGGCGGCAGGATATGAGATCGATTGGAACCGCGTTATGAGGTGACCAAAGCATGGCCGGGGCGATCCCGGCCATGAGTTTTTCAGCGCAGCCCAGAATGCGAACTGGTCGCATATGTGTTGCGCGATGCCACGACCGGACCGTCACTCCACTTCTCCCGAGCAACGACGGAGTTGTCGATCCGGTTACTGACGGTGACGTTCAGGTTGCGAAGCGCTAGATTGACACGTTCGATGGCCTGATGAAGGTCGTTGACGGCTTGGACGGCATCCTTGGTGTCAACGGTAATCTGGATAGTTGGAATGGTCATTGTTGATCGCTTTCTCCGGCTTCTTGTGGCCGGTTACTTCAGTCTAGGTCTGCCAGTGCCTGTCCAAAGAAGCTGGCAAGAGGGTGATGGGGGTCGAGGCTGAGGAAGTGGATGACGGTATCGCGGAGCACGAGCCGCTGCTCGTCCTCGGTCAGCACGTTATGGAGGTCAGTGGCGTGATCCATTATGGACGCCACTTGATCCAAGGATAGCGACGGGTGATGCGAGCCTTGTCCCGCTTTACCAGTTCATCGCGCATCGCCTGAACTTCAGCCTGTTGCTTCTCCAGTTCCGAATGGAGAAGGGTGATGGCTTCGATGGCCAACTCGGTGGCCATTTTGATCCTCTTGAGGGTGTCGTTCATCGACGGCCACCCTTGGCCTTCTTCATCGCCGCTGCCTGGATGCTAGGTAGTGCGGCCATGATCTGCTCGATGACCTGCTGGCCATACTGATCGCTGGTCATGTGCGTGGCCTCGTCCATGGCCTGCCCTACCACGGCGATTTCTGCGCGGAGTGCCGCAATGGTCAGGCTCTGCTCGTTCTGGCGATTGGTCAGTGTCTCAATCATCAGCTTGAGCGTGGATAGCTCGTCCAGTGGCTTGTTGTTGTCCTGGTATTCCATGTGGGTTGTCCCCCTCTGTTTTAGTTGATGCGTGGGTTGCCGTGCGGATTGTAGAGCGTTGCTACGAGTGCCCGATCTGCTGACCATCCGCGTTCAAACCGCTGGCGTAGTGTCGCTGTGTCCAGTCCCAACTCCTGCGCCCAGGCCATCAGCGTCTGGGTACGATCTTCTAGTGTGATCAGCGGACTGGACTGAGTTCTACGATAACCGTGCTTGTCCAGATAGCTGTACCTGCCCATGCCCCAGCCGAGGTCACCTTTGAGTCGCTGTGGACGGCGGTTGGCTGACTGTTCGCTTCTTGTGGCCCAGCGGACGTTAGATGGTTCACCCGGAACGTAGCCATTGTCATTATCGATGCGATCTAGGGTATGCTGTGGTGTTGGCTTTGGACCTATGTGGTCGAAGAAGCATTGGAAGCCAGTTTGCGGGTCTAGCCATTCATCTGCTACCGTAATCCCCCGGCCGCCATAATCGTCATACTGCGGGTGGCTGGGACGATAACAGCGATCAATCGCATTCTTGAGTGCGTCGTATTCCGCTTTGTACCTTTGCTTGAACGTAAGAGTCATTCTCCTCACCTGGTTGTTATGTTTTCTACATAACTACTTACCCGATAGTTCGAGGAGTTAACTGCTACGTTATGGGCTCGCGGCCAGATAACTACTGGCATAAACAACAACAACGGAGAGGGCATCGTAGTGCGTAAAGGACAAGAGCAGTGACCGGTAGGCGACATGCCTACAAGCATCAGGACACTTGGAAGCCGGGATGGATCGTTCACGAGGGCAAGGTGTGGACCATGGCAGACTGGACAGCGAAGACGAGGATCACGCCGCGCCTCATCAGCTTCCGCCTTCACGTCCTAGGATGGTCGGAGCATAACGCCATGACGGTACGGCCGGAAACTCGGTACAGAGATCTACCCGGACAACACTGAGTTGTGCTGTCTCACCGCAAGATGAGGATTGTGCCCCGCAAAGGGCTGCTCAATCCCTGGTCATAACAGAGGCGTCGGCTCCGCACTTGTGGGGCGGTGCTTTTCTATTAAAGCTAATCGTCGGTCTCCTCCAGCCCGCTCGACCATCCCTCGAAGTCGTTGAACACGTTACCCATGGCCTTCCAATCAGGCGTGATCGCGTGTTCGCACTTGTCATAGGTGGGGAACAGGCCGCGAGCAGCGTTCTCAGCAATCATAGCGGCACGATTAAGGGCGCGACTGGCCAGCATCTTTAAAGATTGCTGATCCTCTGGTGTGCCTTTGCCCAGCGCAATTCTGGTACTGTAGGTGCTGCTGAGTTCTGCGATCACGCCTATCTCCCACAGCTTTAGGCTGGGATCGTCTGCTCTACACATCGCGCATTTTATATAACGGATCAGTCCGCTCAGGTCACGCTTCTGGCCATATAGGGGATAAACGGGTTCCCGGCGCTGGGTGCTTTTGAAGCCCTCTGGTACGGCATCAATAAACTCTTTGATTTGGTCAGCTATGTCCGCTTTGGTCAACGACAGCGGCACCGAAATGACGAGGCAGGGTTGAGGGTCTTGTTGCCTGAACCGGCCATCCAGATAGCCCACCATGCGTTTCTCCAAGCCATCCGCCAAATTGGCTTTTGTCGGCCATATCGCGTCGATGGGATGGACGATGGGTTTTGCGCCCTCGTTGCCAAACGCGGCGATACCCAGGGCCGGCCACCACTGCTCAAAACTCGTCTGCTTTAGATCGCCCAGCGTGTCGTACACACCAAGCACCACGTCCATGTCAGCGGGCAGGGCGGCTATATCGGCATTACTGAGCAGTCCCAGCCGGTGCCTGCGCGCGAGGTCGTAGCTGGGGCTGATGAGCAGATAGGCGAAGCAAAGTTGCGCGAACGTAGCCTGCTCTGGCGAGGCCCAAAAATCATCGGTTTGCGTGACGGTCGAACGCCGCTTGAAATCGGTCAAAAGGGTGTCTCGTTACGTTTTGGCATCTAGCTAATCACGCTCCTACACGACCCAAGCCTACCAAATCCTCACCAGGACGCACTGACGCTTTCCTGGAAATGAGGAGACTACACAATGATCGACGCAGCAATCGCCAACAACGCCGCCGACCTCACCATCGCACCGGCAGTCGAGGCGCCCGCAAGTATGGAAGATGGCAACATCTACACGCAGGAGATGCTTGAGGCAGGTCTTCTGCTAGTCCGTGACCAATTCCGCCAGAACTTGGTGGATGAAGCGGACGCCTACAATTCCGCCGAGGAACGCCACGCTGCTCTGTTGAGCCTGGGGTACAGTAATGCCCTGGCGTGGCTCCAGAACAAGCCGTTGCTGTACGACAACCTCACTAAGATCGGCCTCAAGCCGGAAAGTGAGGATCGCAAGCTACTGGCGCAGATCGCCCGCCTCCAGCTGGGTAACTGGAAGGAAAAGGAGGAGGGCAAGGCCGTCTGGAGCGTTCCGGGTCGTCGCAATGAGCGTCAGGGTCGCTTCTACGGCATCTTCTTCGACCAGAAGTGGAACGTCGATGGGATGCGTCAGGCCATCCTCAACTATCCGGGGCGCACCGGGGGTATTCTGGAGGACGCCAAGCCCAAGGCGGTTCAGGTCAGCAAGGAGGAGATTGCTGAAAACCACACGCTGGCCGCCACGATCGCACCGCTGACCAGGGTCGAGGCGAATAGCCAGGAGTGGGGCAAGACTGGCGATTACGTGCTGGTGCTGGCCAAGGTCACGCCCAAGGGGCTGGACCTGCTGGAGAAGCTGGAGAAGGTCGATGCCCTGACGGAGCGCACGGCTAATGCCTGGGCGGCCAAGAAGGCGCAGAACGTCCCTTCGGATGCGGCATAATGTGGACGCCAAACTGTGTTCGGGCCAGCGCGATGCTGGCCCGACTGCGGGAAGAGAGGTTCCTGCTATTCAGCGAGCAGGAGTTGATCGACGCTGGCCTCCCCTACGAGTGGCGAAAGTCCACCAAGGATTGGATGCTGATCGAGATCGCCAAGAACCCGCTGACACCCATTCAGACACCGAGAATGCCCGCAGAGGTTTCGTCCTACCTGGACTGGGTGCGGATGTACCAGCGGGAGAGTGCCAGCCACAACAACCGTCTGCGGAACATGCTCGAACGAGAGAAGGATTTGCTGGCCAGGGATGCTGCGCGCGGCACGTTCGATCCACCGTTAAGTGCGGAGGAACGTGAAGTGCTGCGGATGGGCCGGTTTCACCGCGAGATGTTGTGGGAGTACCGGGAAAGCGGAGTTAAGGGCCTGAACTCGGTTCCTGATGAGCAGTGGGTCTGGCTGGGCGAGGTGCCGCCGGTCATTCGATGGGCCTGTGATCTACCACTTGAGGCCCCTTATCCGTTTAATCAGTGGGCACCCAATCTGCCGCCGCACAAAGTCAGGCAGATTACCATGTTCGAGTGGGCGGTTCAGGCTTGTACAGATCGGTTCGGCCCACAGGTGTGTGAACCAGGGCCATGACGGGATCAGGGCTGTCCGGTTCACTACCTTCCTGGATGGCCCTGAGCGGGGTTCCCTGGGTGCCTGAGTGGTGTCTAAGCACCTGGGGAGCCTCGCACCACACTTGTGGGCCGTGCGCTCCATTTCCCTCGACTGGCGTCGCAGACCAATGACCCAACAAGCGAAGCGCCTGGCTGTCCGCAGGACGAGTGGCTGTCGCAGACGACTACTCCTGGGCCAAAGGCCAGGACGAACGAAGTTCCCTGGAACTGCCTGACGCGAGCGTGAGCCGCCTGGAGTGCTGAAGGCACGAAGGGCGAGCGAACGTGAAGCGTCTGAGTAGTGGTGGTAGTTTAGTTAGTCTCCTGCTTTGGGAAGGGAAACATATCTACTATCGTAGATATGGCTCTTACCAAGGTAGGGGAGGAAGTAAGCTGCCGCCGCTGCGCTTCTTACTCTATATGGGTCTTACCAAGGTAGGCCCGATAAATAATGACAGGTCACTCGCTCAGGCAGCATAGTGGTTCTGTAGGCGGCGTTTGAAGCCGTTTTTCGCACTTATTGATAAATAGATCGGACGCAGAGCATCACACAAGTGTCCTGAACCAGTTTTCGCGCTCCTCCTAATGGGAGGTCTCTGTGGGAACCCCGAGGTTGGTGATGCTCCCTCGGGGTTTCTTTTTGATTGGAGCATCACATGAACGACCATATCAGCGGTTCGCTGTTGGCAGCACTCATCGCGCTCGCCGCCTACAAGTACCTCATTCTAATCGGCAAGCCCGTCACACCCGGTACGCGACACGCAAACCTCATCTGCGGTCTGCTTCTAGCTGCGTCTTTTACGTGCTTCGTTGCTTGGAACATCCTTGCGTTCGGAGGTGCGGCATGAGGATCGCCTACAACAAAGAGGAGCGTGTACTTCGACTTACGTTCGATGTTCGCACTGACGATGCCGACTTCATCTCTGATCGCCTTGAATGGCTGCGCCCTGGATCGGCGGCAACGAGCGTGGAGTACATGCGAAACAGCCCAGCGGTGCTTCACAGCATGGAGTTCTGGAACATGGACCTGAACAAGTTCCTGCTCTTCAAGCTGACCTTTGGAGGTGCGGCGTAATGGCTACTCGCACCAACATCCCCGAACCCGTGCTGGAACTGCTCTGGAACGAGTACTGCTCGACCATCAAGTACCAGCGCGAGAAGAACAGCATCAAGGTCACGATGAACTTCGACGAGTACCTGAGCCTCTGGTCTATGACGCGCATCAACACGATGGCGAAGAAGATAGAGATGGGTCAGAAGTCCATCGACTACTACATGAAGAACAAGCTGTACGGACCAGTCTGCGGATGGGTCAGCCGTGAGGCGCGCATTCTAGGCGGCACAATGACGGTGGCTGATGCCAAGATCATGAAGGCCGAGGACAGCAAGCGCATGTTCCAGTTCCAGGTTGGTGACAAGCATGGTGCTTCGGCTCGCGCCAGCATTGGTGACGCCAAGCGCGGCAAACCTCAGAGCGAAGAGCATGTGAAGAAGCGCACAGCGGGGCAGATCGGCAAGAAGCGCGGTCCAATGTCGGAAGAGGCGAAAGCCAAACTCCGTTCCACCCGCGCTGCCAACAATGCCGCGAAGGAGAAAACCAATGACCTATAAAATCGAACTGGGGCGAGACGCCGCTTCCTACGGTAACGTAATCGGGACCCAGATTTTTAACGAAATAGGTCTGGTGAAGCTCACTTGTCCAACTATCCCAGACCTAATCGCCACCGCCACGTACAGTTCTAATCCCGACGCTTCGCAGTACGCATCTGACCTACTCGCACGGCTTCCTGAGGGGGGCTATCAGTGGCTCAAGAACCAGTGGCACCCGTTTCGCATCGAAGCGCAATGGAAGTGGAAGGAGGCAGGTGATAGCTTTGCCTCTCGGCTGATCGGAGGTCACTGCGTCACCTACGGGTATATCCTCAACGTGTACCTTGAGGATCAATCTCCAGCTATGCTGTTCAAGCTCACGTTTGGCGGTTCGCAATAGCCCCGTAGAAGCGCAGGAAGCCCCGAAGGCATCTCCGGAGCCTCGCTGTATGTGGCAACCCTCTCTGGCCCTGTACGGGGCGCTACGGGGCGGGGGCGGACTTGCGTCGCTTGGGAACGTGGGTGCCGGCCGCAAGCGCCTCAGCTCGTGCCTTTGCCGCAGCCTCTCTATTCAGCGCAGGCGGCCGATCAATGGCACTGAGCAGCCAGTCTTCGACCGCCGAATGGCTGGGGATGGGGATAGCCCTGAACAGCGCCGGTTCCGGCCACATGGCGTAGACATCCACCCTGCCGACGGCCATGTAAGCCATCAGCTTGTCGCCATTCGATTTGCCTTTGCCGTCTTTGCCCTTGAAGCCTTGCTCGTGCTGCCGACAGCGAGCAACCAGACCTTTGCCCGCCTTGCCCAGGTAGATAATCTCTGGGCTGGTAGTATCAGCCCTGACCACCCAGGCGTAAACGGCAGGCACCTTGTCTTCGCTTGCCCATTTGGGGCGACCATGATGGAACGCGAACCAAGGCGTGCGAGGGGAGCCGATAGACGTGGCGGTAAGATAGCCCACGGGTTCCATCATCCCTAGGATGTCCCGGTGGGATAGCTGATCCATCTTCTACGACAGCTTGTTGGCGTGCGTGATGGGGTGAACGTAGACATCACCTCGTAGCTGGGCCGCGCGTATCTTAGCGTCGAGCATCTTGGCCAGCGGCAGTCGCCCTTCCATGACTATGGTGAGGTCTTCACCATCCACCAGGATCGTGCGGATCATCTTGCCCGTGACGATCGCGCGTATGCCCTCGTTGGAGTATGAGTTAACCGAAATGAACACTCCACGGCCGTACATCTTGCCTTCGGCCTTCATGGCAAACTTGTATAAAGCCTCAGTGCTGATCGAAGCATCCTGCCACTTGGCCTCAGTGATATAGTTTTCACCCTCGAACTTGAACGCGCCATCGATCTGCTCACCGACTAGGCGAAAGCCTTCGCTCATCGCGACGCCCTGCTCATCAAACAGCTTCTTCAAGAGCTTCTCGAACTCATATCCGCGCTTTTGTGGTTTGATCTTGCCGAGTGCTAATTGCTGAAACTCAGCGAGCAGGGCGCTACGCTGTTGCGCGGCCTCATGGACCTTGGATGCCTTGTCGGCCGCATGACGCTGTGCGCGAGTGGCCGCGTTGCGCGCGGCCAGCATACGGCGGAGTTCAGCCAATCTCTCTTCCGCATGACTGCGATCGAGTTTAGCTTGCTGGTCGAACCAGTAGGGATCGAAGTACGTCCACTCATTGAGGCGGCTAAGCATCGTCTGGAATGTGGTGTAACCTCGATCCGAACGCCTTCCCAGCCGGTCAAAGACCTCGGCAACAATCTCGTGCCGCTTTAACTCAGAATTGGGCGCTCGCACGATGGACAGGTCAGTTGCTTGGCAGCCAGATTGATCCATGAACTTGATGATATCCGCCTTCCGCCAGAACAAGGCGAGGATACAGTCGCGGATGATGCTTTTGAGATCGAGTGGGAATTCAGGTGCGTCAGGCATGTCTCGCAGCATGGTCGAGGTTCGCCGTGTCGGCAAGCCTAGGCTATCCGTGACCGATCGTGCGTCGTCGCGGCCCGGTTAGGCCCTATCCGGCGTGCTGGCGGTCAGCCCCTTTACAATGCCGTCCTTGATCGACGTGAGCAGCTTGCTCTTGGCGAACTCCACCAAGCCCACGGCACCGGCACCCATGCTCAGCCCGACACCAAAAGCGGCCGCAAGGCCCGTGACGTATTCGATCGTGTAGACGACACTGCCCAGGACCGCGATGCCGCTGATAGCGATGTTGTAGACCAGTAGCTTGTTCTTGCTTTCCGTGAACACGACGATGCGGACAAGCAGGCATGCCAGCGCCGCCACCACTACGGTCCAGGGGATGCCGCTGCCTGCGATAGTCTCGGGTTTGGCTGCGGTTTCTGCCGCGTATGCCGCACTACTGGCGGTGGCCACGACGAGGAAGGTGGCGAGGTTGCGTAGCGCGCGGAGGCTCATTGGCCTCAGACCTTGTGGAACGCGATAATCGCGCTGATCGCAGCAAGGATGCCTGCCGAGGAGCAGAAGCGTAGGACGCGGTGCTTGTTCTTGTTGAGGGTGCTGATTTTCAGCGTGTAGATGGTCATCCAGGCGATAACCGGGAGAGCGATGACGCTGTTGACGCCGTTCTTGAGCGCCAGCAGCATTTCCAGTGTCTCGGTGGATGTCTCGCCCCAGGCCATCATGTAGGCGGCATCGGCGGCGCATCGAACGCTGGCACCAATACCGGCCAGCGTGAACGCGAGGTGGAGCCACCAATCGATACTGAAAAGCCGCTGGCGCACTAGATTTCGAAGCGCCGTGAAAACCGTCCCTCCGCCGATCATGCTGATGAGCATGAGGCTGAACAGCGCGGCGGCGTACCACCAACCCGACCCCTGGAAGCTGGGCGGGTATGGTGATGTCACCATATGCTCGATGATCGCGCTGGTGTCAGGCATCGCGCCTCCGGGGCAGCTTCTCCGTCACGGCATCAGCGATGACGGTTGCGACGGCTGACTTGACCACGGGATTGCTGATGAGGCTCTTCGCCGCCTTGAGCAGCTTATCCAGCATTGGTGCTGTCCGTCACAGGAGTTGGCATCGGATTGTAGTTGATGGTCGTTGCTGGCGTGTATCGACTCATCAACTGAGGAAGCTCATACCGTGCGCTGCTCAGATTGTTGCGGATGCTGTTGATGATGCGCTGGGCATCCAATGGCAGGTCCGCTGCCAACGTGGACTCAATCTCAGCCAAGTCGGCGTCAAATTGAGAGATTTTATCCTGGACAGCCTTGAGAGCTGCTTTTTCGCTCTCCTTAACTACCGTCGCTGCTTCGTTGATATCAATGGTCTTTGCCATGTGAGGTGTTTCCCTTCTGTTATGATCTCCATTTAATTAGCGGTGGAGCGTCACTGCTCCACCGATGTTACACCCAGCGATTGCCCCTGGATGTTCGTACCTATGTAGCGGTCAACCAAGACCACGTAGTAGGCACTCTGACTACCACCTGTATTGTCGGTATAGGTAAAGCTGCCGCCGATGTTGTCGCTGTTGCTGCCCGGTTCGTATTGGCCAGCACCAGGGCTACAGCTATTGCTACCGTTGATCCTCTGCTCCGCCAGCAACGTGCCGTTGGCATCGGTGCCGCGATACAAGCGAACTGTCGCATAAGGGGTATAGGGTGTAGGACAGCCGCCAGTGATGCGCGTGTTGCCATTGAAGCTGTAACCAACTGTGACCACGCGACTGCGACCATTGCTGCCAAAGGTCCCGGTCGTTACGCTTGCGTTGCCTGCCGTTGCGGTAGTCTGAACGGAGTTCTTCAACACACCCGCACTCAGCGAGCCGCCAAAGTAGGCGGAACCATCGGTCTTGAGGTAGTAAGTGGCATTGCTTTCAGAGCAGTTGGAGAAGCTATTCTGGACGGGGCCAAACCATTCGATGAACTGGTTGCTGGACCCGAACCCCACGCCCTGAACCTTCATTACCGAGCCGTTGTTGAACACGATGCGGGCGTTGTCGAGGTCGAAGTAGGCTTTGCCACTAGTGCTCCGCACCAGCCCAGCCGTGACGGTTCCGATGTTGCCGCTGATCGCACTCAGCGACCCCACGTTCATCTTGTCGGCGGTGACAGTGCCAGTCGTGATCCTGTTGCCGTTCATGATCGTTCCACCGTAGTGGATGTTCAGGTTACTACCGCCCCACCAGGAACCGATATGAACGCGGTCTGGCAAGCCGGGGTCAACCTGACCAAACGAGATGTTGTTCTGGCCTGGGAACCAGTAGAAGAACTGGTGAGCGCCTGCGCCGCCGGTATTGCCCTGGTTGATGTAGGTGACGACGCGGTTGTTGTTGTCATCGAACCAGTAGATATAGCCCTGATCCCAGTAGATCCAGTTGTTGGTGGGATTCCACTCGAAATTCAGACCAATGGTGCCGTCGATGCGGTTGTTGAGGGTCAGCTTGTTGGCGGTAATCGAGCCGGTCTTGATCGCGCTGCCCTTGATCTCCGTGCTGTCCCTCCAGCTATCAAGGGTCGTGCCGCCCTGGATGAGGATGCGACCGGGATTGATCGTGGTGGCAGCTTCGTTGATGCGCGCTGCCGGATCGGTCTGGCTAAGGCTGTTGTCCGCGTAGCTGGTGAAGTCCAGGTTGGTGACCCTCGCGCCAGCAAGTCCTGCTAGCACGCGAGCCTGAAACGGCCTGTTGGCCGTGGTAGCGGTGGTGCGGAACAGCTTGCTATCAGCATACCAGCGAACGTAGCGGCCATCGTAGGTGATCGCCCAAACGGTGCTAGCAGAGAAGCTGACGCCAGCCTGACTGCTGCCAATGCTGATCCAACTGCCGTCCTCACCCACATACCAGCCACCGTCACCGCTCCAGTGGACACGGAACGCTACGCCATAATTCCAATCGTCCGCGTTGCTGCCTGCGCTGCCGGGAACACCCAAGCCAAAGGTGGTCCTTGGAGTGACCAGACGACCACTGATGGAAGCGCCGCCCGTGAAGGCTTCCGCACTGTAGTAGGCGGAACTCCAGTTTTCTCCACCCGCGATGCGCGCCACGCTGCTACCGGTGATCGCGAACTCCGCTGGTCGCAGGGTGCCGTAAGGCTTGAGGTCCAAGTTGCCGTTCAGTGTCGCGATGCTGACACCGCTCTGGCCTACGGTGATCGTGCCGGGAAGGCTGGTCGCGGTGTTGAACTTGTCGCCGGTGATCGTGCCGCCCTTGATCTTGTCAGCGGTGACGGCCTCGGCGGTCAGCTTATCCGTGGTGACCGCACCATTCTCGATAGACGTAGCACCGGCCTGCTGGAGCAAGCGCAGACCCGAGACGCGCGCATAGCCATTGTAGGTGCTATCGGCGTTGTTGAAGACGATGAACTCCACACCGACGACGTTGGGGCCTGTGGTGAATGACGTGGTGCCGCGCGTTAGGCCCGACTGAGCAGGAAAGCCCAGTGCGGCGTCTCCGGAAATACCACCGTCTGAGTTGTAGCAACGAGCGTATAGATTGATGCCTTGGTTGCTGGCATTGAAGCAGTCGACGCTCAGGGAGTAGTTCGTGCCACCCTTGATGCTGTTGATCCTATTCGTCCAAGCGTGCTGGCGTGCCGCGCCGGGAGCGGCTGTTGAACCACTCCACAAACAGATACTCTGGCTAGAGCCAACCTCGTTCATGGCAGGCTGGTAGTCCGTGGACTCCTGATACCAACCACCGCCACCAGAGCCAGGGGATAGGTCACCGGTATAGACGCCGATGTTCCTCCAATACTTCACGTCACGGAAGAACGGATCAGCGCACACGTTGTCCGTGTTACCAACAGCCAGCTTCGTCGCCCCGATGGCACCAGCAGCAATCTGCGCTGCCCCAATCGTGCCCGCGAGGATTTCGTTGGCTGTTACTGAACTCGCTGCCAGTTGAGCAGTGCCGATTGACTTGGCAACCAGCTTGATCGCATCAACGGTTCCGGTAGTCAGCTTGCCGCCGTCAATCGTTGTGGTGTTGCGATTGATCTGCTTTGCTGGATCAGTGTTGCTCAGCGAGTTGTCCATGTAGGGCAGGAACTGGATATTCTTGACGCCGTTGCCGACGGCGTAGGCATTGAAGCCTGCGTACATCGTCCAGCCCGCCAATGGCAGAGAAGTCGAGGTGTAGAACGCCACACCATTTTTCAAGTAGCGGACGTTCACGCCATCGTAGGCGATGGAGTAGACGCCAGCACCGCCCGCAAATGGACCAGCGATCCGCGCACCACTCTCATAGATGTCAACCTGTCCGTCACCGCGTTGGTAGGCGGAGTATTCAAGTTGGCCATAGCTGTCGATGTTCTGGCCGTTGTAGGACAAACCGATGAAGGTGTCTCCTCCGACGAACTCGCCGGAAACGATGGCGCTGCCCGTGTAGCTCTCACGGGTCCAGATGTTGACCTGCCAACTATTATTGAATGCCGACTTGGTGATGCTGTTGCCAAGCGTCTTAAAGCCGCTCTGCGCGTCGTAGAAGGTGACACTCGTACCTGCGTTATCAGCAGGACGACCAGTACCTGTGACCTTGCGCCAATCGGCGGCGGGGTAGGTGTCTAGGACCGTCTGCGTGACGTTGGTGGGCGCGGCGGTATCAAAGCTGATGCTCCAGCCCTTCTCGTAATTGGCGCGACTGTAACCGCTGTAACCACCCAGAAAGTCCCGGACACGCACCTGTGGATAGGACCAGCTTTCGTTGGCCTCGCCAATCCAGATAGCCGCTTTGCCGTCAGTGGTCATGCCAAAGCGGACCGGGTACTCCACGTTGCTACCGCCGACGACTTTGGCCGACACGTTATACCAAGTGTTCGTGCTGTAGGTGTAACCAGCGATGTCGAGGGTACAGCTTAGGCCCTGCTGGTATTCGTAGATGTCCACGGTGAACTTCATCATCGTATTGATGAAGCCCTGCGGGAGTGTGATCTTGAGAGCGCCGGTCTTGGAACTGTCAGTGGTCTGGTAGATGCCGCCATCTGGTTGGCGGATATTGCCGTCGCTGTTGTTGCGAACGTCGCTATCCTTCAACGTCGCCCCCGCACTATCCAGAATGTCGCCACCCAGCTTGGGCTTAGACGACGAGTTGAAGTTCTTACCCCAAGCACTCCACCCAGACATCGTGATTGCGTAGCGCTCGTAGATGTTGTTGAGGCTGTCAGTCAGCGTCTGCTTGACTGGACCGCCGCTGGTATCACCCCACTGGACCACCGTGACGAGGTGGCCGTAACCCGACGACCCGGAGGCTGCGAAGCTGGAGGACTTGAACTCCTGATATTCGCCTCGACCCTTGGCGTAGTAGTAGCTGGGCAGTTCGTTGGCATCGCGGGTGTCAGCAATCGAACCAGCGCCTTCTTTGATACCACTCAGCTTGGCCGCTTCCGTGGAGTTGATACCGCTGAGGCTGGTAGGCTTACCGGATACATCGCTGTAACCAACTGCCTTGGTCCATGCGCCATTGCTCAAGCGGTATAGTTCACCGCCGAACATAACCACGCTGCCCCCCGTCCAAGTCGACGGAGTTGGAAGACTGGTGACGGTCTGGATGGGCGACACGTTGGGTGCGAAGTCGCTGACCACGATACCACCAGCGGTCGTAAAGCTGATTGCGGCTGTTTCTGCCGAACTGTTGCCACTGGTGTCATAGGTCGAGACAGTGACACTGTATGCGGTCGCTTTGGTCAGCCCGCTCAACTGAACACGCGACACACGGTTAGCCGTTAGGTTGACGTTGCTGTCGCTGATGACCGTGCCGTTCAGGAGCAGGCGGACGCGCGCACCAGCTAGGTCGTTATCAGCGGGAGCAGTGAACTCGATGGTCGCACCGGCATAGGTTATGTCCTTGGCCGACACAGCCGTGGCCAGACCGGGAGCGATCGTATCCTTGGCCGTGGTAATTGCCACTTCTGCGCTGAACCCGCTGCGGTTACCTGCTTTGTCGAAGGCCGCTACCTTGGCCGTGTAGTTGGTATTGCGGGCCAGAGCCGTGCGGCTGTAGCTGGCCGAGGTAGTGGTAAACTCCACGTAGTTGCCGCTGCCCTCGCGGATCGCGATGATGTAGCCCGCCAGATCGGTGGCGCTGACCGCATTCCAAGCGGCGTTGAACGTCACACCCGCATCGCTGAGCGTGCTGCTCAGGGCCAAGCCTGTGGGAACGGCTGGAGCGGTGGTATCCGTGAAACCCGAAGCATCGAGGGTGCCCAGCTTGGCAACCAGATCGTTGACGGCCACGCTTCCCACGCTGGAACCCGCTGGAGCGCCGTAGGTGGCGTTGAGACGCGCGCCTAGCTGAACCCAGTCAACTTCCCACGTCTCGCCGTTCGTCTGGCCAAGATCGAAACGCAGACGAGTGATTGTGTTGTTGATGTAGTCAGTGCCGCCAGCCGTCAGGCTGTTCATGTCCCACTCAACAATCCTCCACTCGTTTTGAACGAAGCCGGGATTGACAATGCGCTTGGTGTAACCCTCACTGTCAGAATGGCTAGAGGTGCCGTAATAGACCTGTCCTTGCCAACTGGGCTTGGCGGCGGTGGAGCGCACCCTTGCGCGAATGACTGAGATGCTTTTACCGGGCTGACTAAGCGCAATCGAAAGAATGGGATCGTTAGAGGTGGCGGTAACACTCAGAACCCCATTCGACACGCTAAGGTTCGCTGTGTAGCCAGTGAAACCCTGGACCGTGTTGTCATCGAAGCCGTAGGTAACGGTGGCGCTGTAGGCACCGCTGGCGTTCAGCACCTCATCGCGGCCAAGCGCGTTGCCGTTTTCGTTGGTGAGGTTATTGCCAAGCTGGGCACCAACAGTGGCGTTGTCCTGCGGGCGCTTGCCATCAGTGTCGGTGACGTTCTTCCAGTCGGTGACCGTGATGACCTCGGCAGTCTTCACGCTGGCCATGACCCAGGGCGAGTAGACGGCGCTGCTCATGCGGAAGCGTGCCTGAACCTCCACGGTGATGCCGGGAGCGTTCGAGGTGAAAGTGAACATGCCAAGCTTGGGATCAAAGAGCGCAGCTTGTTCAGTCCAGGCGTCGGTGCCCTGAGGGCGGCTCTGAATCTGGATGCCCGAGACGCGACCGCTGAGTTCAGGCGTCCAGTTGACGTGGACCTCCGAGACGTTGACGGCATTGGCACCACTGTAGCTGTCGCTGGTCAGTGTCAGACCGGAAGGGCTGATCGTCGTGCTGGCGTCATAGCCCTGCGGACGGATCGAAGCGGGTAGCGGCTTCTCCTCGCGATCCCATGCGTAGATCGCTGGGTCTTCCTCGCGGAGCGTCATCTGGAAGAACAGGTCGTGCGTCTCGGCCTGCTCCATGACGCGGAACAGCTTGTTGTTCCAACCCTCGGCAGGAAGGGACAACGTGATGACACTGCCGATCTCCACGGCGAACGCCTTTGGGCCAAAGGTGGCACTGAACATGCCGGGGCAGAGGTATTCGCGAAGCAGGAATTGCTTGGCGATGCGCTGGCAGGTTTCCGCCCTGGATACCGCGCCCAGGTCCAGGCTGAGCGTGCGGGGGATGCCATCGGCAAGCGGCGGCTGCTCAATGGGGTCGCCCCAATCGGCGAGCTGGTAGAGTTCTTCGGGCTTGGCGTAGCGACCGCGAACGATGTTGTAGCGTTCGCGCGATGGGGGAGCGGGGTTCCAAACGTAAGGGCTGCTGCCGTTGGCAGGGGCAACGAGGTCGTCAGCCGTGAAGCTGATCTTGGGACCTGCGGTGTCGTCGTAGCCGCCGACGAGGCAGTAGGTGCCGCCGCGATCGGTCAGCTTACAGCTACCCATCGTAGCCGTGATGCCGTTGATGACCGTCTCGTGGCTGTCCGCGGTCGAGAAGATGCCGTCCACGGTGTAACGCTGGACCGTGCTGCCAGCCTGCGTGGCCACGCGCTCTTCGCAGAGGTTGGCGTAGGTGCGGAAATTGTCGAAGTCGATGCGGTGAGCGGGGATGCCCATGCCCCACACCAGCTTGCCGTTGATCCTCCAACCCAGGAGGTATGTGAGCAAGGCGAGCGCGGGATTGCGGCCAAGCTCAACCGAGCCGTCGCGGAATACGTAGGTGGCCTGATCGCTGGCACGATGCGAACCGCTGCCGCCGCGCGTGCTGTCGCGGCGAGGATCATAGAGCGGACAGCCCTCGACGATCGCGGTGAGGCGCTGGGGAACGCCGCTTTCCCAGACCTTCTCGTCCAGCTTCCAGAACGGCACGTAGTAGGCGCAGCCCGTGAAGGTGCTGGCGCTGTTCCAGTAGCGACCCGAACCAACGGAGAAGCCATTGCCGGGCTTGCCCTCGGTTACGACACGGAAGGGGTTGTTGGGTGCGAAGCCGTCGCGCTTGCTGACGAACGAACCGTCCTGCCAGACCAGATCATTTTCGGTGTAGAAGCTGCGAAGCGCGTTGATGCGGTGGGACGCCAGGGCGATGACCTGGACGTATCCGTCCTTCTTGGTGGACGGCAGATCGATGTCGCCCTCGAAGAAACGAACGTCCTGACCGGCTGCTGTCGTACCAAAGACGATCTTGCGGGCGGCGGTGGGAACGACGCTGGTGTTGAGCCTGTCCACCAGCGATTGCGACATGCTGGGCGCTTTGCGGAACATCGAGGCGGCGGCTGTGAGGGCCATTGTCAGACCCATGCCGATCAGCGCGGACGAGATTGCCGCCGTCGCTACCGTCACACCCAGGGGGCCGGCGACACTGGCGAGGACGCCTGCGATCTGCGGGGCGAAGACTACAACCGCGACGGCGATTGCGATGACGGCTACGGTTTTGAGTACCTTCGCCATTAGCGCACCTCACCAGTGGAGGCCGCGAAGGGCAGCGTGAACGCCTTGCTACAGTCGGCGGTCGGCAGTGCGACTAGGCCGTTCTGCCCATGCTCTTCACCGACGAACCAGCTATGAAGGCCAACGCAGACACCAAGTGTGTTGCGGTCCTTCATCACGATATCGCCGCGCTGGGCGAATGCCGGATGCTTGCTCTGACCTAGCCAGGCCGTAGCCGTCTTGAGCAGCGTTCCTGCGCCATGCTCGCGAAGAGCAACTGCCGAACCAGCGCGATCATTGTAGGTGCCGCGAAATGCCTCAGCCGGATCGCTGCCAGTCATCGCCTTGATGGCGTCGCAGGCAAAGAGCGCACAATCGTTGGAACCCCACTTGAATGGTTCCTCGGACTTGCGATCAAGTAGGACGGCTAGACGCTCTTCCCAATCTGGAGCGCGGGCAAGTGTAGATGTTTCCATCCACTACTTAGCGAAGCGTGGTGACTCCTCAGTAGATGTTCACGCCATTAATCATCGTGCCGCCTGCGTCAAGGCGAGCCTGTACTACTGCCCATCCGGTCAAGTTCTGCTTGGTGGGTGCGGGATCGCCGTTGGCACAGCTTGTGGTATAGTCCTGACTGGCGTCGTTGGCATCAAAGCGCCTCTGGTCGAGGTAGTTGCTGCCCGTGGCATTGCTGATGAGCGATGCGTGACCTTCAATGGCCAGGGTGAATTGGTGGCTCAGGCCATCGTTGGTGATCTTGATGGTATCCATCGCGCCAACACGAACGCGACGGAATGCCCAAGTCGCTGGTGTGCCAGGAACCGATGGAGCGATCATCAGCGCGCGCCACAGGGTCGCGTTGCGACCCTGATACTCATCGGGATAGACCGATGCTGCGCTGATGGCGGTGCTGGGTGCGCTGGGAATGGCCAAGCTGATTTCCAGTGCGTCACTGCCGCTCATCGAAAAGCTGTTGTCACCGATGTTGAGGACGACGCCGTGAACAAGCGGATCAAACTCCTTGCCGTTGAGTACACTGTCGGTGCTGCCCTGAACTTCCAGCCTGTGCGAGCCAGTCCAGATATTGATTGTCTCGCTCTTGAACTCCAGCGAGGCCATGAGTGCCGTGGTGATACCCGCCGCTTCAAGTAGCGCGACTAATTCAGCGTTTGTACCAGAGCGCATTAGATGGCCTCCTTGGCAATGATGGAAGGAAATGTGGGATAGCCGTCTGTGTCGCAATCAAACGCCGGGGTGTCCGACGTTGTTAGACGAAACAGCCCGCTTGGATTGGCGAAGTTGACCGCTGCGCCGTTGGCGTAGTTCGCGCGCAACATGGGTTCAAACTCCACAAGAAGCTGACCATTGGCATCTGCGTTGACCGGCGCAGCCGTGACCCGGAGCAACTGGTCGCCAAGCTGAAAGAAGTGCCCCACAGATAGCCCGCTGGCCGCATTAGCTGCCCAGCCTGATAGCTTGACGTTGTTGCCATAGGCGTAGGCAGCCGCAGCTAGAACCCGCCCTGTAAGAGCGTTTCTGGTGCGAGCGCGGGGTGTGTAGCGGAACGTGCCTGCTTGTCCCCTCAGACTATCAAGCCATGCCTGGATGACAGTGGCCTGAGCGAGGTTCATCCGAGGCCACGTGAAATCCAGGTTCCACTGCGACGCGGTATGAACCACCTGTGTGGCATAGGTGTGAGGACTCTCCATCACCGCTTGACGATGGTTTAGTTGTAGCTTTTCGCGTGCGGGGGCTTTCGTGGGGAAGGATAGCGGATATGTTGCCATCCATTACTTAGCAGTACGGTACGTTGGCTTTCAGCTTGACCCACACCGTTTCGCCCCGCACAGTTGCTCAACAGACTTGGGGGGTTCCACTGCTATGTTGACTGCGGCGCTGGCGATTCTCCTTCAAGCTCAATCCGGCATGGGCGGACCTGAGTTGTGGAGGGGGCTGACCTACGGCATGACAAAGGGGCAAGCCGACGAGATCATGCCCCAGAAGGAAGTTGATCTTCTATCAAATTGCCGCGCTTCGGTCATAAAAGACTTTGCCGGAAACCGCCTGTCGGCAGTCGTTTTGCGTCCCAAATGGATACTGGCCAAGAACGACTGCTCGGCTCCAATCCTAGCAAGTCTCCAGCAGAAGTACGGAACGCCTACTCGAGACGTAATCACCGAGCCGGGAAATAGCTTGATGGCATCCGAGGACTACGATACCTATGTCTGGCAGACTGAAAAACTGTTTGTTGTTTTCAAGTCTCAGATCGGTGGCCGGAAATGGAACCTGACGTATCGGCTCCCCACCACCTCCTCCGTGGAACACGTGGACGGGTTGTAATCCGTGGCTTACATCCTCGGCCGCTGTAGCTTGCTCAGGGTGTGATTGGCCGCGTTCTGATTAATCAGGGGCATCATCTCCGCAATGGCAGCGGTGGCCATGGCTTTGACTGCCGCTGGATCGTTGCTGGTGATGGCACCGAAGGTCACGTTCATGGCAGGCTGACCGCCACCGCGAACGCTATCCAGCTTATGGTTGGGCGTAACGTGGAAGGGACCGCCAATATCGACCTCTTCCGGTCCATGCTCACCAACGAGGTAGCGGCCACGATTACCCATGCCGCCGTTGGCCTTGCCCGTGACACCGGGCTTGCCGGTGACTGCGCCCGTGATGCCGCTGACCAACGCGCCAAACAGCCCGCCACCGCCGCCGCTCGTACCGCCACCGAACAGGAGGTTGCCCAGCGGCTTGATGAGCATCTGCTGGAGAGCGATTTGAAGCAGGCCATCGATCACGGTGTCGGCCATGCTGGAGAAGGCATCGCCCAGGCTGTGAACGCCCTTGATGGCGTCGAGCAAACCGCTTTGTAGACCCTGTAGGCCCTGAACCTCGACGTTCTCCAACGCCTCGTTGATCTCGTCGGCACCCTGAGGAATGCTATCCAGATAACCGGCCATCGGCCCCATGTTCTGGCGATCAATCGACTTGGCCTCACCGGCTCGCAGCTTGGGGAGGAGGTCCAGACGTGCTTGCGCGATCTTCTTCTCGGCTTCCGTGCTGTCACGGCTGGCGATGATGGCTTCCAGTGCCAGCTTTTCTTGCGCCATGCGGAGGTCGAGCAAACGGTACTCAACAGCACGACGATCTTTCGCCGTGCGAGCCATGCCGCTCTCAAGTTGCGCCAACTCCTCAGCGTTGGAGAGGTCGGCGTTCTTTAGCTTCAACGCCTCCTGCTGATTGAACTCCGCTTCATCCAGTGTGATCTTCTGGCGGCGATTGGCGGTGATGCGCTCCTCAATTGCCTTGAGTTCATCGGCCTGTGACTGACTGTACTTTTTGCTGCCTTGTGGGCCGTCCTTGTCAATCTGGTCGATGCGGCTCTTGCGGTCCTGCTCAAGCTGCTGACGCTCAAAGTCGAACCGCTCTTTGCCCACGGTGGCCAGAGCGGCTTTGGTGTCTAGTTCTTCCCGTTCACTGCGGTTCTTATCAGCCTTGAACGCTTCGTTGTTGCGGCGTTGCTCTTCTGCCTCGCGATCAGCCTGCTTCTGTGCTCGCTCGGCTTCACGCTGCTTCTTGTTGCGCTCACGCTCTGCTGACTTTGCGGCCTTCTCGTCCTTGGGCTTGGGCGGAGCCTTGCCAGTGCCACGCTCGATATTGCGACCGGCCTTGATATCTGCTTGTACCTTACTGCCCACGCCCTGTAGCTGGGCATCGGTCAGACCCTTGCCGGTGAAGTTCCTGTAGTCCTTGCCGCCGTGAGTGCGGATGGCGCGGATCAGCTTGTCACGACCGGACTGGACCTTGGAGCGGTTGTAACCCGCCTCGTAATCATCGCCCATGTGCCACTGCTGGATGAGTGGCGTTTCGTGGAAGTGGGGCATGTTCTTGCCGCCAGCGCGATCCTGGGCGCGATTGATGACGCGCTTGATGCCATTCTCGATGCGAGTGCCGAAATTGTCGGCGTCGGCATATAGGTTGTGGGCGTTGTCGATGAAGCGGAGTAGGTTGCCAATGGTCTGGCGAGTGTTAGCGGCATCCCTGCGGATGAAATCGAACACGTTGGCGGCATGGTCACCCAGAGGATTGAATACGTTGTTCAGGCCCTCGAAATTGGCGCGGATATCGACACCAACCTCTTCTGCGACGTGAGTAAGCGACTCCATCATGTCGTTGCCCTCAGTCAGGCCCTCCACGATGCCGTTGCTGATGCCCGATCCGCGATCAAATGCGCTAACGAGGTCGATCAGGCTGTTCTCCATGAGAGTCTTGGACTGCTCAAAGGTAACGGGCAGTTCCTTAAACTCGCTATCTACTTGGGAGGTCATTTTGGTATCAACGAGCGAGTCATAGAGCATCTTGCTCGTCAGCTTGCCTTCGCTAGCCATCTTCTTGAGTTCTGCGCGACTGACACCAAGGCTGTCTGTGAACACGCGAACCAGTCGGGGAGAGGCATCCAGAATCTGACCCAGTTCTTCCCACTGGACGTTGGTGCTGCTGAGAGCCTGACCCATCTGGAGCGTGGCAGACTGGACGGCGTTGGTGTCAGCGCCACCTACCTTTAGTGCCTTGCTGAACGTCTCGACGGCGCGGGCATTGTCAGCCTGACTGCGACCCAGTTCCTTGCTGGTGGGCATGAACTTGGCGTAGAGGTCGCTGATGTCGCTGATGCCGCTGCGCGTCTCCTTGGCGATATCGCGGACATCGCGCATTGCGATGCCCTGGTTGCCAAACGTGGCAGTTGCCAACCGGGTCTGCGCCTCCATCTTCTTGGAGGCGTCGGCCAGTTCCAGATACTTCTTCGCACCATCGATGGCTTTGTCCGCAACGAACACGGCGGCGAAGCCTTTGACCGCCGTCGATGCGCGGTTCATGCCCTGCTCGATGGCGCGGCTTGCTCGATCTGTGCTTTTGGTAGCGCGCTCTAGCCCACTGATAAAAGCGGCGCTGTTAAGGGACATATTGGCGTATAGTTCGCCGATCTTCTGAGCCATGGACCCTCCCGGAGTCGTGATGTTGACGCGGGAGAGTCCTGTTGACGTGCCGCCAACTACTTAGTTGGCTTGGCCTTCTTTGGTGTTCTGGGCTTGCGTGGCGTCTTCCCTGGCGCGGGCAGTGTGGCCACTTCCACGACCTCCTCACCAATCACCTCATCGGCTTCCAACCTGACTGTCTTGCCCATGAAGAAGTCTTTGATGTTTTCGTCCAGTTCCTCAGGCGTGGGATCAATGGTCTGGTGGCGTTGTGGATCGCGTTCGATAAAGCGCGGGGCTTTGCTGCCCTTCTTGGCGTTTATGTTGAAGAGGAGGTTGAGACCCAGTTCGGTGCGATGATCTTCGACCAGACAACCCCAGGGTTCTAGCTGATAGAACGCATACCAGCCGGTAAGCTCTTCGGCTGTCATGCTCTCCAACTCGGCTAGGGTCTTACCCAGACCCATAGCCAAGCGGTATTGGAACAGCTTTCGAGGATTAGACCTCAGTCTTTTTTTTCGGCCTCGATGAGCGCGTTGGGATTCTTGTCGTAGTGGTTGATCTCGTTGACCGCTTCATAGATGCGCGTGACTGCCAATTTGGACCACTGACCAAAGATGGGAATGTCCTGCTCCGTGAAGATGGTCTGGCCGTTCTCATCAATGATGCTGTGGACGATAGCGAGGATCGCCATATCCAGCGGTGCTGGTTCGGTAAGGCCCTTCCGCTCATCGGCTGGCAGGGCTTGGTCAAACTCCCAGTCACGTACCGCGTCCTGGTATGCCCAGATGCGTTCAAAGTACGCCGTGCGGGTGTTGACGCTCATCTGCTGGATGCGGACCTCGGCGTCCGGTCCCATTTCTGGAACCGGAACGTCACGAGTGGGCAGCTTAGCCGATAGAAGCGCAGAGCGGCTGAGCAATAGGGCCATTAGACGCCTGCTGCTACGGTTTCGGTCATCGCGCCGGTGACTTCCAGGTTGCTGGTGGCCTTGACCACCTCGTCCTGATTGCCGCCACGCTCAAAGGTCAGCACGTAGGCAGTGAACTCGTACTTGGTGCCGTCGCTAAGGGTGACGCGGAACTTGGTAGCTGCGCGGGTATTGCGAGCGGCGCGCATAGCGGCCTGACCAGCATCCTTGGGGAGGAAGATCAGCGAGACACTGACCTGACCCTCATCGGGCAGGCCCATTGCCTTTTCCTTGGCATCGCTGTCGAAGTCCGTGGTGTCGATGACAGCCGCGCTGCCGCCGCCCATGCCGCTGAAGTCGGTGAAGCCTTTGACCTGAACGTAGGTGCTTCCCGAGGTGTTGATTTCCAGCTTGGTCTTAGCTGTATTGATTCCTGTGGCCATTGTTGGCTTCTCCTTATGGGGCAGGCCAACAAACGGGCACTGCCATCTACTTATTCCTTGTGGCTGACCTTGAACTCCAAGTTGATCCGGGTGAGTGCGACATTGTTGGTGAGGTCGCTCAAGTCCTGCTCGTTGACCAGTTGGCAATCATCCAATGTGTCATCGCTGTAGCCATCCAGCTTCTTTCTGATGCTGCTGGCCAGTGATCGGGCGAGGTCGAAGTCCAGTGCGTACACGTCCACCCTGAACGTGGGCATCGCGTTGCCAGTGGGGCCATCGAAGTCGCGCAATCTGGTAGTGCTGACGCGGCTGTAGATGACGAATGGCGCTTTCACGCCCTGTGGCGCATTCACGGGGAAGACGCTGGGACAGACAGTACGTAGAAGAGAGGTTAGCTTGGCCTCGATCATGTGCGGGCCTTTCTGGCCGCTTTGTCGATGGCCTTCTTGAGTTCATCCTGTAGTGCCTGGACGACACGACCCGCCACTTCATCGATAGCGGGCTTGAACCACGGCCTTGCGGGTTCATGCTCAGTGCCAAACTCGCTGAACCGACCCCAGAACGCGCTACCAGTTGTGACCTTGTAGCTGACTGTGTGTTGCCTGCGGCTGCGGACCTTGCGCGTCTTGATGTTCTGCTTGAGCCGTCCATAGTCGGCGCTGTTCTGAGTGCCGTCCTTGTTGCGCCAAGTGCGTTTGGTGGGTTGATCGCCCTTGGGAGCCTTGGCCTTAACGGCATCCCGCATCACGTTGGTAGCTTTACGCAGGCCCTCTGTGCCAGCCTTGGTCGCCACGGGTGGTCCAAGCTCTTTGAGAGCCTTTTCCAACTCCTTGAAGCCGTCCATGCGGAAGTCCTGACGGCTGGCCATCAGATCGCCCTCACGAGCAGCGCCAAGCCCTCGCGATTACCTAGTTCTTCCACCTGGACGACGGAGTAGCGACGATCACCGCACGCCACCTCCATGCTGGCCGTCACGTCTTGGCGCCATCGGATGCGGAACTTGGCCTCAATGGCGTCGGTCATGCCCGCTGCGCGGGTGGCCTCTCGCAGATTGAGGCTTTCCTGTGCCGCCCAGACCGTTCCACCGCTGCGCCAGCCTATTTTGGTCGTGCCGGTGTCGCTTACCGTCTCGACGGGGCGGTAGAGGGTCAGGCGGCGATTGAGCGCCCCTGCGTCGATCACAGCACACCCAGGCGATAGGGGTTCAGGAGGCGGTGAAAGGTCTTCTCACCGACGGTCTGACCCTCGCGGTTGCGATAGAGGTCAGCGACGAACACGGCGATGGCCGCTTTGATGCCCTGTGGGCATGTCTCAGGGATGAGGATCAGGCCGGTATAGGCTTCCGCCTGTTCCTGGGCGCTGCGGATTAGAAGATCAAAGGTGCTATCCTCATCGTCAGTCTCGACGCGGCACCAGAGTTTGACTTCCTCAGCGGTAATGACGGGGATGGTTTCCATCCACTACTTAGTCAAACGCGCTAATTGCCAGGAGCGACAAGCCTCACCGCGCGTTACCTTGACGCAGGCACAAGCCTGTAGCTTTATGAGGATGCCCTATGGCTCGCCCTGTCACTCAGATTGCCGACGACCTGGAAGCCCTGGAAGGTACACTGCGACTTGCCTTCACTGAGATGGATCGCTTGATCCGTGAAGGACGCAACGAGGATACTGTCATGGACAAACCTGGTGCGAAGATGGAGTTCTACGCTGAGGATGGCCGCGAGCTAAACCTGTCAAAACTAGCAGCGGAACTGCGTGAACACGCGGCGAAGGAAGACTGATAGAAACGTCGAGAGTAGCGTAGAGAGAGGGGCGGATTTCTGCCCCTCTCTCTAGGGGTTCAGCTTATGCCGACACCTTGAGCGTGATGAAGGCCTGCTTGTCCTTGACCATGCCACCCAGGCGCTTGGTGCTGTAGAACAGCACGAAGGGCTTCTTAGTGAATGGATCGCGGAGGACGCGAACGCCGATGCGATCAGCGATCAGGTAGCCCTGCTTGAAGTCACCGAAGATCATCGGCAGCTTGCCAGCAGCAACAGCGTCCATTTCGCCCAATTCGGTCACTGCGTAACCGGCCAGGGTCGAAGGCTGACCAGCGACAAGCGAAGGCTGCCACAGGTAGTTGCCGGTGCTGTCCTTGAGGGTGCGAACCGATGCCATGGTACTGGACGCACAAGCAAAGCGGGCGTTTTGGCGGTAAGGCGATGCCAGACCGTAGATCATGCTGAACAGGAAGTCCGCGTTTGCGGGCAGGTTAGCTGCCACGCCAGTCTTGACCTGTGCGATGCCGTCGGTGGCAAGAATGCCCTTGGGCTTGTTGACGCCATCGCCTGCGATGAACGCTGCGTTCTCCTTAATAGCGAAAACACGAGCCACTTCCTCGGTGAGCAGCGCTTCCACGTTGACCGAAAGGTCATCAAGAGCGCGCTGCGATACGCCGGGGTTGGCGTAAATCTCGCCCATTGGGACGCGGGTCTCGCTCAGAGTTGGCGTTGCGGTCTCAGGACGCGCATCGGTCTCACCAACCCAGCCAGCCTCGGTGCCGTGGAGATTGCTGAGGAAGCGGTAATCGTCGGTGGAAACTTGGACGACGCTTGCCAGCGCACGGATCGGGCTGAGGTACTCAAGCTGGGTAAACAGACCAGCCTCTACCTGCTTGGGCAGCAGATAACCGCCGTTAGCGCCCTCTGGGGTGCCGCCGGTGTTGGTGATTGCCTTCTGCTCCAGTGCCTCCAGGTTGCTGTCGATGCCCTTACGCATGAAGCCGTTGAAAGCCTTGGCGTGTGCGTCCTCGTCAGCGTTGACGGTTGCGCCTGGACGGTTGGACTTCTTCGCAACGTCAGTGACGGTGGACTGAAGACCGGCAACCACTTCGTTAAGGCGTTCCAGCTTCTCGGTGGTCAGTACGTCTGCGCTGCCCTTGCTTTCAATTTGAGCAATGCGGCTGTCGTTGGTGTTCTTGAACTCCTCGAAGGCGCTGGCCAGCGAGGCAATGTCATTGAGATCGGCCATTATGGGCTCCTTTGTCTCGGTTGTTTTCACGCAACTGAGACGCCAGAATCCCTCCGTTCCTCGTTTGCTAATCTACTTATCAAACAGCGATCATGCGGCGCGCATCTTACCGATCAGGCTGCTAATTGCGTCACTGACCGCCTTCTTGTCCGCCAGTTCCTTCTTGCTCTCGAACTGGCTGGCGACCGCGATGCTCTCGCTCTTTGACAGTCCACAATCGCGAAGTAGCTGTTCCAGATCGCGGACACTCATATCCACACCTGCGGACTTGACCGCCTGGACGCGGGCCTTGACGTTTGCTGGTAGGGTGACGACACTGACCTCAATGAGGTCAACTGCCGTTAGGGTGCGAAGTGGGTCATCCTGCGTGGCGCGTAAGTCAAAGGACTTGGCGCGGAAGCCGATACTCAGTCCGCTGATCGCGCCGCTCTTCAATGCCGTGTAGGTGTCCCGACCCATCGAGGTATCGAGAAGCTGACCAGTGACCTTGAGGCCGTGACTGTCCTCTTCCATGCCAGTCCACACGCCGATGGGGAGGCTATCCCAGGCATCGTGGTTCAACAGCATCAGTGGCAGCGTTCCAGCCGCCTTATGCTCTGCTAGGCTCTCCGCGAACGCACCAGCGGCAATGACATCGCCGTAGCTGTCCACGTTACCAAAGACGCTGCCATAGCCGCTGAACGTCATCTTGCCGTCAGCCTCGTCTACGCCGTCGATCTTACATTCCAGGCGCGCGATGGCCTTCTGCTCAATGGGGTTCACTCTGCTACCTCGTTATTGTTGTTGTTCTGGGAGGTGGGATTGGGGGCCTTGTTGGCTCCGCCGAATAGGTTGGCCGCTGGAGCCAGTTCGTCCGCAGCAGGATCAAGACTGCGCGACATGTCTTCCTTGGCGCGAACCTCATTGGCCGTAATCGCGCCAATGGTTCGCATCGTCTGGTAGTAGGTGGCTCGCTCGGTGTGGCTGGCGCGCAGGAGTGCGTTGGCGTTGAGCTTGATGCTGTAGCCAGCCAACAGTTCGTCGCGGGTAAGAAGCGCCACTTCGGCGCTCTGCTCAAACCGCTCGTACCACGGCATCAGTGTGTGGGTGAGGTGAGCAAGAAACAACTGCTCAACGCTGTTGTAGCTGGTGCTGTCCTCGCCCTCCATGACCATGATGGGCAGGACACGCATAAAACGGCAGATTTCTTTGATGAGGAACTTGCGCGTCTCGATCCACTGCGCTTCGTTGGCCGTGGACGTGACAGCCGTGAACTCCAAGTCGAACGGCAACATCACAGTCTTGTGGCTGTTGCCCGAACCCTGATGCTGAGCAGCCCACAGCGTCTTGATCTCGTCGCGCTGCTCTTTGGTCAGTGGCTGAGTGCCGGGACGAGTGGTTAGTAGACCACCCGGACGACCATTGTTTTCAAAGAAGCTGGTGCCAAACCGCTCAGTGGCTTGGCTAAGTCCGATTGCCTTACTGGCCAGACGGATCGCATCCATGCCGCGAACGCCATCCCAAGATGGACCGCGAATGTGCCAGATGTCGTCAGCAGGGACGTTGAGGGTCTTTCCACCCTGGAACGTCACGTCGTAACTGACAGACAAGTCATCGGCCTGCTTGACCGACACACTGTTGGGCAGGAGCGCGTAAAGCTCTACTACCTTGCCACCAACCCGGTTCTTGAACACATAGGCATTGTTGGTCAGTGCGAGGTGAAAACCGATCTGCTCGCGTAGTTCAAAGCTGGTCTGCCAGTCGTTAGGCTTGCGGTTTAGCAGGAAGAACAGCGGGTGCTCTTTGGCTTCAACGGGCGAACCCGCGCTGTCCTCCTTGAAGACCTTACAAGGGACCTGTGCCAGGCCCTCCGCAATGACACGAGCGCAGCAGATGACCGCTCCGACTTCAATGGCCGTCGATACGCTGACATCCTCGCCAGCAACACGGGCGTTGCCCATGGCGCGGAGTAGATCAACTGTCGTGGTAATGACCTGATCGCTCTTGCGTTCAAGCCCGAAATACTGGAGTAGTTTGCCCATCCATTACTTAGCAAGGACGGAAGAATGAACCTAGCCCAGTTTGCGTCACTGGTGGGTCCATCGATTGCGACTTTAATGGCTATCTTCGCTCTAGTGGTTGTGCGCGGAACCAAAGTCTCGGAATTCAGACAAAAGTGGATTGACGATCAGCGTGGCGACATAGCCGTTGTAATATCTGAATCCTCGAAGTTGGCTGGTACGTCGCCAGTCTCGGTGGGGAGCATGAGCGCCTTCGATCTGGCCAGCGCACGCATCAAGCTTCGTGAAAAGCCGCCTCAGACAGGTGTACGATGGCTGATCCGAAAAATTACCTTCAGATCGGTTGGGCCAGAATGGGCGCTACCGATTGCCGTAATCGACGACATCAGAGGCATCGTTCTCGGAACCTCATCCAACAACTTGGGCGACCAACAGAACGAGCTAATCAGGCTTGCGCGAATCAAGCTAAAAGGAGAGTGGGAGCGCGTTCGCGCTGGCGAGATCGGTTACAAGCTGCTCCTCCTTCTCGCCGCCTTGCTCGCCCTAGGGCCACTTATGCCTCTCCTCGCAGCAATGTTGGATAGCTTTATCCAGACAGGGAACATGCCTTCGCCATCACAGATGTTGAACAACTCGGGCTATGCGACGGGAAAATAGGCTAGTCCAGGATATCGATCCACACTTCTTGCGGAGCGGGAGCGGCAACAGATGCCAGACCTAGCGCCATTAGCAGCGATACGAAGCCATCGATCTTGAGGTGATCCTGACGCACTGGCTTGATGGGCTTGATAAATTCTCCATGATGCTTGGCTACCACGTTGCCCACCATCCAGCGCATCATGCGATTGCCAGTATGCTTGAGTTGACCCAGTGCGATCAGCTTCTCGAAACGCCCCATTGGTGGACTCATGTTCTGGAAGTTCTGTGGATAGGTCAGCACTGGCACGTCGTGCTGTTCGCGAAGCCGCTGGCTGAGGTTGGCGGCTTGCCACTGGTCAACGGCTACGCCCTCGACACGAAACTGGCCGCACAACTCCAGGATCTTGGCTTCCACGGCCGCGAAGTCCGTTTCGTCGTTGGGTGTGAGGATTAGGTCCGGACGTTCGCCAGCGGACCATTCCCGGTATGCCACGGCGTTCTTGGGGGATCGCTGGACGGCCATCTCTGGCAGCATGATCGTGGGATACAGGTGGTAGGTTGGCTCGCCACCCGTGGCGCTGGGCACCTCCACGAGCAGCACGATTGCCGTGGTATCGAGGAGGCGGCTAAGGTCGGCACCGATCCAGGCGCGATAGTTCTGCCCAACCGCGTCTGCGAATGGGATCGCGTCGCCATTGGCGTCCCAATCCTTCATGTTGACCCAAGCGGTGCTGCTGGACTGCCAGACGTTGAGGTGCTTGGTCAGTAGGCCGGGCTTCTCGCTGGGCACATCAAGGGCGGTTTGGTGGAGTTCGCGAAGGCGCGCTTCCGTGAAGCTGACGCCCACGTTGGGATTGGCCTTCTTCCAGACCTCGAAATCCCGCCAGTCGTCGTCTTTGTCGATGGTGTAGATGGCGCTGAAACGGCGAATATCGGTCAACTCACCGGATAGCACCTGCTCGCACTGCGCCTGGAGCAATCGGCAGTCACCGGCCTCGTTGAACCCTGCCGTCGTGATCGTAATGAGCAGCGGCTGGGTTCTGGCTCCCATGCCGGTTCGCATCGTCTCGCGCTGACGGGCGAAGTTGTCGTTTTCGTGCGCCTCATCCAGGATGGCGAGGTGGGGGTTCGATCCGTCGGGCGGATTGCCGATCATGGGTTCGAGGAAGCTGCCGTCGTGCGTCTCGATCTTTTTCTTGGTGACCCTGGCGCCCCAGTGGGTGACGAACGCAGGAGCCTTCTGCGCCATGTCTCGACAAGGCTGGAAGCAATAGTCGGCCTGCTTGAGGGCCGTTGCGCCGATGTAAACCTGCGCTCGCTGCTCGTAATCCGCGACCAGCATGTAGAGGGCGATCACGGCAGCGAACGTGCTTTTGCCGTTCTTCCTGGGGATGAAGATAAAGGCTTCGCGATGCTTGCGATGGCCCTGAGCATCCACGAGGCCGAATAGCGCCGTGAGTATCCATACCTGCCACGGCTCCAGCTTGAGTTTGAGCTTCTTGGCCGCCAGCGGGCCTTCCAAGTATGGGAATGTCTCCGCGAATTGGCAGACGCGCTCCACCTTGGCCGCGTTGAGCGTCCAGGTGTCGCCATTCACGTCATCGAGGAAGCGTTGGCAGGAGGTGCGGATTTGCCAGCAGGCAGGGATCAGGCCAGCGACGACCTGCTGCGCGTAGTGGACTGCTACGGTGGCGAAATGCCCTTTGCCCTGGCGCACGGTTAGGCGTCGGGCAGAGCGCCGTAGGGGTTAGCTTCTGCCGATAGGGGGTTGGCGATCGTGCCGGTGGTGGTGCGAGCCGCTAGACCGCTAATGCCCAGCAGTTCAGCCAGCTTGCGGACCTCGCTGAGGTATGCGCCACGGGGAACATCACCGCTGGCAAAGATGGCGCGGCACTGCGCTTCCAGGGAGCAATAGCGCGCGAACGTGCTGGCGTGGCTATTGTTGACGCCATTGGCGACGACGTGTTCGATCTCCTCGAACCACACGTCCTTGGCCGCTGCCGTCAGGTAATCGGGCATCACGGGCTTACTGGCAGGGCCAGTATCATGGGGTTGCTTTGGTTTTGGTCCTCGCTTCACCTACTACTTATGCGAGGATCGGGAGGTGGAACGGCATGCGCGATTTGGATGAATGGACGAAGCGGAATCTGCTCATCAACAAAGAGCTTGATGAGGCGGACCCGATCTGGGGGCAGCCTGCGCGAGTGTATAACTCTGTCCAAGGCGGATGGGTTGTGCTTAGCGACAGGTCCGGCACGTACATGTGCGCTCCCGGATTACGCGAGAGTATCCAGCATTGGTCGCCGGAAAAGAAGGCCAATCTGACATCGTGGATCAACGAACAAAACCGCCTCGGCGAACCTTTTCCGAAGTTGCTACCCCAAGCGCTTGAAGAGGCTTGGAGTGCCAAGCCCAAACGGTTTAGGGAAAAAGTCGACCAATTCTTTCGGTATCTACAATCCATTGGCTACAGGCCCGGTGATTACATACTGCCTAGCCAGGTTGAGAACTCCACGGACAATCATCCGGCCGAACATGCGATCATGCGCTGGACGGAGGCTGCGACAGAGCGGGAATTGAGAGGTCTGTTCAGCACTCTCGTCTCCGAAGGGCTGATGGAGAACCAACATGGTTTGCGGCTCACTGGACGTGGCCTAAGCCGAATGGATGATCTTGATGCGACCGGCGCGGAGACGGATCAGGTGTTCGTTGCGATGTGGTTTGGCGATGAGATGAGCGAGGTGTACGAGAAAGGCATCGTGCCGGCGTTGGCCGAGGTGGGCTACAAGGCATTTCGCATCGATCAAAAGGAACATGCCAACAAGATCGATGATGAAATAATCGCGGAGATTAGACGATCCCGCTTTGTCGTCGCGGACTTCACATGCGGTACTGTTCCTGGAGAGGGAGGCGCTGTTGGGGTACCGCGCGGTGGTGTGTATTATGAAGCGGGCTTCGCTCAGGGCCTCGGTATGCCGGTAATTTGGACGGTGCGCCAAGACCAGATTGGCCTTGTCCACTTTGACACCCGTCAGTTCAACCATATCGCGTGGACGGACGCCGACGATTTGCGCGTTCGTTTGAGCCGTCGCGTTGCGGCGGTAGTGGGCGAGCGGCGGGCTAGATGACATGGGGCGGCAAACGCCGCCCCATCAGTTATTCCCATCCTTGGTCCCAGAATACCCATGGCCTACGTTGCGGGACGTTCACTCATTGCTGGCGCGCCTTCTCACTTCAAATCGCGGGCGGGGGCACGGCAGCGAGCAGGATGGGCGTTACTGGGATCGTGACCACCGACCCCCATGAAGCAACGTCGCTTGCCCTTACGCTTTTACTTAGCGACGCAGCTATTGCGCCTGCCACAGACGGCGATACGTTGGCTAAATGGAAGAACGTGATGGCAATTCGCGGCAGCTAGGCCAGACTCCTGATAACAACATGAGCATTTCGCTCGACCAGCTTGGCGCGCCGGGGGTTCACGGTATCATTGAAATTGTCCCACTGTTCACAGATGAGCATGGGAAAGCACCCGAGCCGAAACAATGCCCGAAAGGGGTTCACGAGTTTAAGGTGAAAGCCCGCTTGGCTAAGTCGCCGGGTCAGTTGACCCTAAAGGGGGACTTCGGACTCGGCGACGGGGAGTCCTATCTCACGGTATCTAACGAGGTGGCTAGGCTGGAAGTTGGTGGCTTCGGCGGTCTTCTCAAGTTTCATCGGAACTCGCTGGGTGAACTATCGACAGTAAACGCTGACTTGTTAGCCGAATCGTCACAGGAAGCGCATAACCTCTTTGTAACTCAGCTAACGGCCTTTCTGGACAGATTAAGTTACCTCGCGTCAATACCATTGTTTGTTGACCTAGTGGTGGTTGCCGAGCCGGCAACTGACCGTCAGTCGATGTACTTTGTGTCGCCGCCGCGATCGTCGCAGATTAACGCTGGAGGTGAGACACTCCACGTAGAAATGGCTCCGGTATATGCCTTGTACAGAGAGGCGCAAAACTCAGTCAGTCCATACTATAGGGTCTTGTGCCTATTCAAGATTATGGAAGGACTACTTCTTTCGCTACGATCAGAGATGAGAAAGCGTGCCAGAAGTGCTGGGGTGGAACTCAACAAAGTTAAGTCTTTTGTACCAGATCATCCGGACTTGCCTAGCGGGCTTAAGGGTTACGTTGGTAAGCCAATCAAGGACGTCTTCGACAATTTCTTACAGAAGGAGTTTCGAGATGCGATGGCTCACTTCAATCTCAAGGGGCGCCATCCACTGAACGTGAGCGCCCATGATACGTGGCGCAGATTTGTCGACGTAGCTTTTTTGTCGGATTTGTGCGCTCGCGTTCTAATCGCCCAACACGAACAGCTTCTTACGTCGTTTGATGGTTCGCTGCCAGGCTTGAGATGAGGAGGTATTTTATCTCAGATTCGCGCCTTCCTGAGGGGGTGGTTGTGGCACAGAACGGGCATCTGGCAGATTATGACGCCCCCTCGTCACCGCTCCTCAACTGAACCGACCAGGACGCCCAAACCGGGTTCATTCAGGGCAGGGGCAACCAGAGTGCGTCCTGGTTGCTGAGGAGCCGTGTTGCCCCTCACAGGGCGTCTTAGGGCAGGCTGAGCCGGAACAGCAGGGCAGTGGTCTTGTCGCCAAAGACGTAGGTGGCCGCCGCCATTTCACTCTGACCATCCCATGTCAGGTAGACGTTCTGGAGGTGCTGGGGATCGCGCCGTAGATGGTCGCGTAAAGTGGAGCGACCATGATCGAGCAACCGTAGACGGAGTGGGGCCAGTTGGTTGCGGACCTCCCGCTCGATCACTGCTGGGCAAGCGTGCTGGATCAGCCAGCTATAAGTTAGGCGAGTGATGCGGCTGATGTTGACGAGGTGGCGAACCTTTGTTGTCGGCATGGCGGCCTAGTACCCCCGCCTGATGCGCCGAATGTCTTGCCGCGTCTTGTCTTGGTGGCAGGGCTTACAAAGGCTCTGCGTGTTGTCCCAGTGATCCAACCCACCTAACGCCCTGGGCTTGATGTGATCGACTTCCACGGCAGGCGTGACCAGTCCCTTGACCGCGCAGTGTCGGCACAGGGGTTCAGCATTGATGCGGCGATTGCGGAGCGCCTTCCACTCCTTGCCATAACCGATAAGCAAGTTGACTTTGGCTGGCTGGCTCTGTGGCGCGATGTTAAAACGAGGCGTTCTTGTGGGCACATTCTACTTAGCAGCCCATGCTCTTGCTAGACGGAGCGTAGAATAGGGCGGCAACCGATTCACCGAATATGGCTGTGGGCATTGTCGCCGACAGCGCGGTATGCCAGACAGCGCGTAATACCACGGGGGATGTAATGGCTTTGAAGGGGTTGATAAGGCTTTGGCTGGTGGTGACGTTAATTGGCGTCCCTGCGATGACGATCCGGGACTATAGCAAAGCCAGCCGCCTGTGGGGTGATATCAATCAGTCGATCTACGATCAATGTGCGCGCGATGCCGAGGCTGTTGGTGACTACAATCCTCATGGCGACTGTATCCACTCACGCGGCGGGTACAAGAACGTCTACCAGCATGAGAACGAGACGGCTGTATCGTGGTGGGCAAAGGGCTTGGGACTATTCTTTTTGGTAGATCTGGTCCTGACTGGCCTCTTAGTAGCGGGGTTCTTGGTACTCCGGTGGGTTATGCGAGGGTTCAGGCAGAAGCCGGAGTGAACGGTCAATGACTGCTCGCATCCCAGGCATCCAGTCGTGCCAGAAAGTCATATAGCCGCTGTTCCTCATAGCCCTGCGTTAGCGCGTCTATATCGCTGAACAACTGCGCCAACTGCTCATTCCTAGTTGGCAAAGTGATGGCTTCGGTCAGCGCATCAGCGGCACACTCTAGCTGAATGCGTGGTCGGATTGGGAAAGTGAGAATAGTAGCCGTCATGTGGTCGGTCCCTGTGGTCGCTTTGTGTAGACGGCAGTACGGTCAGCGGTTCATCCTTTCTAGCAAAGACTCTGGGAGAGGGGCCTTTGCGACGAACCGTTGAAAAACTGGCAATCTGTGGTCGCAACTGGCGTCATGCGGCAGCAGACGATTGGAACAGGGCGCAACTAGGCGCACTGCTAGATCGGAGACTACGACATGGCCAAGTTCAACCCCTCGATGCTGATCCCGGCCTCGCAGGTTGCGGAGTTCAGCAAGCAGGGCGCAGCGCGCACCGTCCAGCAGGTCGCCCTGGATAACATCGCTAAGATGAAGGAGCAGTTTGGCGCAGGCGATGCCGCCGAGGGCAAGGTCAACTTCAAGGTCGCAGGGGATCGGGTGGCGTTCACGATCCGCGTCAGCAACACGGCGCTTACGTTGGAGCGTACGAAGGTCCAGGACACCGACGTTGATGTCAAGGAGATGACCGTCCCCAAGGCCAACTTCATCGAAGCACTCGACTTCTACGGCGATCGCATCAAGGCCGGTGAATATGATGCCCAGTTGACCGGACTAGCCGACAAGAAGGCACTGCGTACCGCCAAGATGCGTGAGACGCGCAAGGGCAAGAAGGAGGCGCAGCCCTCGTAACAGGGGCATCTCCCCCAACACCACGGCCCCGGCATTACCTCCGGGGCCTTTTTGTTGACAGAGTGGTAAGGGCTGTTGCCTAACTGCGCGGCATCAAATGGAGGTGAGCATGAGCTGGTTGAGCCTGATCGACAAAAAGCTGGGAACGAACTTCGATGCCCCTCAGTACGATCCCAAGAAGGGCCGCGCCAAGCTGGTCAAGCAGATCGAAACAGCGGCATCGCAGCATAGCGAGGGCAAGACCCCTCCGTCACGTAGCTGGAAAGCTGGTGGTACGGAGGCTGATCCAGCGGTGCGCTACAGCGCCAAGGTAGATGGTAAGCCCGTGCTGCTCGATGGCGATGCCACCGTCTACGTTCCTGCCTCTCGCTTCCAGGATTTTCTCAAGCACCTGAAAACGGCGGTCGAAGCCGGTGAGTTGGACAAGGAAATCAAGGCCGCACTCGATGGCAAGAAGCCGGTGACTACTGGCTCTACCACCCGCGCGCCACGTAGCAGCACCGGTCTGGGGTCGCGTTCGCAGCCCGACAATGCGGACTGGATGGCCAAGTTCATCGAGAAGTATGGTGAGGCTCCTGGCGAGGGCTACGTGCCCAACAGCAAGGGAACCAAGTGGGTCAGCGCCGCAAACGCTGCTCGTGGTCAACGGGCCGCTACTGCGCGACACGGCTGACATGGCGAAGCCCCGGAGTGATGCTCCGGGGCTTCTCGGTTACGCTTTGATGTAGCCCAGTTGTCGGCTCTCGGTGGCGTAGGCGCTCAGGGTCTTCGTGGCCGCCCAGTGAATGTCACGCTCCACTCGCAAGCCGCCCGGTCCGACCACCTCCCAAATCTCGTTGAGATCGACGTATCCCAATTCTGGCGTGCCCATGCCCAGGTCGGCCAGCCCGAACGCCAGGTAGTCGTCGTCCATCTCCGAGAGCAGCCATGTGCCGCTCGTCCACGGCAAAAAGAGCTTACAGACTGGCTGGAAGTCACGCTCCTTGCGCGTCCCCTTTAGCGGCTCTTGCTCCCGGTAATTGGCAAGGAGTTGCTGAGCAGCATCGGTGCCGAGCAGACGAATGAGATTCATCATGCGTCCTTCCCCGGAATGATGCGCTTGGGCATAAGCGTGGGGTTGTGATCCGACCACACCACGTTGTGGCTCAACCATTCCGGTATCCAGTCCCAATCCCAGCACCTGTCCCACTGGTCCTCGCGTACCTCGTTCCAGTCCTGACAGGCGGCATCAACCCAGCCGATCACCGTCAGCCGCAAGTGGCTGGTGCCCAGTCGTTCGCGAGCGGCTTGTACCTGGGCGCGCTTGCCCTTTACCCCACCGCGATTGTTGAGCAGTTCAAACACTGCCTCCCAGAGTGCTGCGGCAGCTTCCAGCCGCATTGTGTCCGTGACTTCTTTCATGTGGCGCTCCTATTTGTCGGGCCACAGGAACAGAAGACATCACAGGGTAGGGAGGACAACCAGTTTTCTGGTTCTGGAAGAAGAATTCAACTCTGGTGATTTTATGGTCGCACTGGCAGGCTTCTGGCTACAGATGGATTGGGTACAAAGGAGTTGCCCAACATGGTACACGCTCAGATCGACCTCAACGCACTGGCCCAATTTGTGGACACCACGCTCGATTACAGCGCCGACTATGAAGAGGATTGCTTCTGCTTCGACTTCCGCGGTGCGCGCATCTATTGCGAACGCCACCGCAACTGCTTCAAGCTAGAGGTTGCTGGCGAGGCGTTCCAACTGCCCCGCTGATCCCCACAAAAGCCCGTACAGGGTCAGAGAGAAGGAGCGGGGACCAGCACCCCGCTCTTCCTGTCTGCCCCTCACAGGGGCTTATTCCGTCGCTTGCTGGTAGGTGGTCTGACCCTCAAGCATCTTGCCCGTCGCATCAAACAGCCACCAGGAATGATCGTCAGGCTCGATGCGGAAACATCCGGTGTTGGTAATCAGAATGCGCTTGATAAGGCGGCGCAGGGCCATGTTGGCCTTGCCGCGCGCATAGGAGCGTACCTCGTCCCACTCGCTGTTCAACTCGTCTTTGACTAACTCGATCAGCGTGGCATCGTCATAGTAGGAGGGGAGAGACTGCTGAATGGCAATGGCGCGCTGCGCCTCCTCCACAAGTGCGGTCTGCTGCTCGACTTCCGCCTCCAGGGTCGCGATGCGAGCCATCACGGTTTTGGAGCCACCTTCCTCAAGCGCCTCAATCAGATTGTTGAGTCTGGCTTGCGTGACATCCTTCTGCCGCTCTGCTTCGGCAACTCGCTCCCTGGCAGCGGCGTGGTGCTTGTCCTCAAGCTGGCGGTCAACAAGTTGCGGCAGCATCTCGTTCAGCACTGTGGCTTCTATCACGTCGTAGCTGAGGATCGTCCCGTTATCGCAGTGGTGCTTTCGTCGCGCACGATCACAGCGCATACGCCGGTTGTCGTTGCGCTTGTAGGTCACGACCACCCCGTTCTTACGGGTATAGGTCTGCCCCTTGTCGATCTGGTGCCGGAAATGAGCGCCGCCGCCGCACTGCTCGCAGAACACCATGCCCTGTAGCAGATTGCGATTGAAGTTCTCCTTCTCGGTCTTCTGGTTTCCCTTACGCATTGCCAGCGCGGCTTGTGCTTGGTTGAACTTGCTGGCGCTGATCGCTTGGGGGTAGAAGTCGGCCGAGACCGTTTTGCCGTCCATCGTCACATATTCGCCAAGGACTGTACGCTTGGTCAGCAGCCGATAGATGTAGCTGTAGAACCAGCCGTTCTTGGCGCGCTCACTCTTCTCAGGGGTCCAGCGTGGTTCATCGCGCGCATTGAGGAGCGTCACGATGCGATGGATGCCAACGCCATTGATGTAGAGGTTGTAGATTTCGTTCAGGAGAGCGGTACGCTTGGCGTTCAGCACCATCTTTCCGTCGAGCATATCGACCCAATGTGGCCGGTGAGGAATTGGAGCGGTCTGGGTGCCATCGGCCATTCGCTCGAACCGCTTTTGCCATGATGCGCTGGTACGGCGGCTCTTCTTCTCGCTCTCGTCGTGTGCCTGCTGCGCTAGGATGATGACCTTGAACAGGTCGATCATCTCGCCTTCATTGCCGGCCCGGTAGATATGCGCGTCGTGGAAGGTCGCCACATCCACACCGGCTTCGTTCAGCGCCCAGATTAGCTGCGCGGCGGCCTTGGCTCCCTGGCGGCTCAGTCGGTCGATATTCTCGACTACCAACACTTTGCCCCGATGAAGCTGGTTACGCGCTTCTAGCTCAAATTGGTGGAGGGCTGACCCTTCCAAGCGATTGCTGCCGTGGAACGCGCTGCGGCCCTCGTCACTGATCGTTGCTTCGACCGTCCAGCCATTCTCCGAAGCGAACTGCCCACCTAGCGTTTGTTGACGTTCTAGGGAGTATCCCTTGCTCTGCTCGGCACTGGAGAAACGTGAATAGATGATCGCAGTTTGAGGCATTGCCCGGCCCTCGCATACATGGCGTTGCCGGTCAGTTTACGTGTCGCGCAAACCGGGTTCAGCTGATCGCGGCGATGAACCCGTGCCGGTGCGGTCATCTGGGCGATGCGAGCCTGGCCTGTGCCAGGGCACCGAAATGCGCGGCCGACTACCAGGCAAAGGTGTCCGGCCCGCTGCTCGACCGAATCGACCTGCATGTCGATGTAGCGGCGGTCACGGCGGCGGATCTGGTGTTGCCGCCGGCGGCCGAAGGATCGGCGGAGGTCGCGGCGCGGGTCGCGGCGGCCCGCGCCATCCAGACGGAGCGGTATCGGGATGAACCGGTGCGGACCAACGCGGAGGCCGATGGTCCGTTGCTCGAACGCACGGCGACACCGGACGAGGCTGGGCGCGCATTGCTCGCTCAGGCTGCCGCGGCGATGCGGTTGACCGCCCGCGGTTACACCCGTGTTCTCCGGACGAGCCGGACCATCGCCGACTTGGCGGGCGCCGAAGAGGTTGGCCGACTGCATGTTGCGGAGGCGCTCAGCTACCGCCGGCGTGCGCCGACCAACTGACGCTTGCGCATGGCTTGCCTGCCACGCCCAGTCGCGGCAGGTTCACCCCTCACGCATGAACAGGGAGCAGTGCGATGGATTGGGGCGAGGCAGTGGGCTGGATGATCCTGCCGATCAAACGATACTTCCATTTCGGCGGTCGTTCGCGGCGCAAGGAATATTGGATGTATTTCCTTTTCACGATCATCCTGGGCATCATCGCGGGTATCATCGACGTGTTGCTCGGCTTCGGTTCCGCCGCCACCTATGCGGAACCCGGCCGCATCGGCGCCAGTGCGACCAGCAGCGGGCCGATCTCCGGCCTGGTCTCGCTCGGCCTCATCATTCCCAGCATCTCGGTCGCGTTTCGGCGCCTGCACGATACGGACCGCAGCGCATGGTGGCTGTTGCTGATCTTTATCCCAATCCTGGGGTGGATCGCGCTCTTGGTATTCTACTGCCAGGAAGGGACGCGTGGGCCCAATCGCTTTGGCCAGGATCCGAAGGGCGCAAACCTGACGGAGGTGTTTGGCTGATCCACCGCTTGCAGGGGCGTGCGTGCTGGGCTAGCGAGCGGGCGTCGCAGGCCCCTGTGGCGAAATTGGTAGACGCATTCGACTCAAAATCGAACGCCGAAAGGCATGCTGGTTCGAGTCCGGCCAGGGGCACCACATCTCGCGAACGGCACCGGTGACAGCTCCGTGGAGCGTGTCACCGGGGGCTGATCGATCTCCCGGTCCGAGACCTACGCCTTTTTCAGCGCGTCCGGTTTGTGCGCGGCCTTTCCGCCATTGTCGCTTTTAACGATGAACTGCGGGTCGTCCTTGGACGCGCGCACGGTGTGGCCCTTGATCTTGGTGTCGCTGGTCTGCTTCTTCTCGACCGTGCCATGCGCCTCGCCGCCGTGCGACTTCCACGTGACCTTGTCGCCTGTCTTCACGTCCGCCATGTCCGCTCTCCCGATTGTGGTGCTGCATCAAACCCGGCGCATCGGTCGTTGGTTGCAGAACGCTGTTGACTTGGGCGGTGCGGCCGTTCGATCCGGCGGCGGGGAGAAGTGAAGCAATGATCGTTCGCCAAATCGACCGCGCCCTTCCAAGGACGTCCGCCCGTGGCTGAGGCATCGCCGGAGGACGGCGACCTGATCGCGGCGCCGGCCGGCGCCGAGGTGCCGGACGATGTGGCGGAGGCGATCCGCACCCTGATCCGCTGGGCCGGGGACGACCCCACGCGCGAAGGGCTGATCGACACGCCCCGCCGCGTGGCGAAGGCGTGGAAGGAATATTGCTCCGGCTATGCCGACGATCCCTCGCGCCATCTCGAACGGGTGTTCGAGGAGGTCGGCGGCTATGACGAGATCGTGCTGCTGAAGGACATTCCGTTCCAGTCGCACTGCGAACATCACATGGCGCCGATCATCGGCCGTGCGCATATCGCCTATCTGCCCTGCGACCATGTGGTCGGCATATCGAAGCTGGCGCGGGTGCTGCACGGTTTCGCCAGGCGATTGCAGGTGCAGGAGCGGCTGACGGCAGAAGTCGCGGATTGCATCTGGAACCACCTGAAGCCGCTGGGCGTCGCGGTGGTGATCGAGGCGAGCCACGCGTGCATGACCGCGCGCGGCGTGCGCACGCCGGGTGTCGCGATGACGACCAGCCGGATGATGGGCGTGTTCCGCGACGATGACCGCAGCCGCAAGGAAGTGCTCGCCCTGATGGGGCTGGGCGGGTGAGCCGCACCGTCCTGGTGACGGGCGGCGCGAAACGGATCGGGGCGGCGATCGTCCGACAGCTGGCGGCGGCGGGATATCACACGATCATCCACCACCACGCGTCCGCCGACGAAGCGGCCAGCCTGGCGAAGGAGGTCGGCGCTGTCGGCGTCGTGTCCGGTGACCTGTCGGATACTGCAGGGACAGCGGAACTGTTCGCGCGCGCGGTCGCGCTGGCCGGTGGACCCATCGATGCGCTGGTCAATTCCGCGTCCGAATTCAGCTTCGATCGGCCGGAGCGGATCGATCCGACGCTTGCCGCGCGGCTCTTTGCCGTGAACTGCACGGCGCCGACCCTGCTGGCCTCCGCTTTGGCGGCGCAATCCATCACTGACGGCGCAGTGGTGAACATCCTGGATCAGAAGCTCGCCAATCCGAACCCGGACTTCTTCTCCTACACACTCGCGAAAACGGCGCTGGAGGGGGCGACGACGCTGATGGCGCAGGCCTTCGCGCCCCGCGTCCGGGTCAACGCGGTCTCTCCCGGCCTGACCCTGCCGAGCGGCGACCAGAGCGCGGCCGAGTTCGACCGGGTCAGTCGCCGGAATCTGCTGCAACGCCCCGTCGGTGCGGATGCGGTGGCGGACGCCGTGGTCTGGCTGCTGGGCGCGCGTAGCGTCACCGGGCAGACGGTGTTCGTGGATTGCGGCCAGCGCTTCATGAAGCGGGACGGCGACGTCATGTTCGAGGGACGCGATGCCTGAATACACCACGATCCTGGACGGGCTGGAGGTGACGATGCGGTTGGGCATCCATCCGCATGAAGCGGCGCCGCAACGCGTGCGCCTGTCGGTCTGGATGACCGTGTCCTACTCGCGACAGCCGTCCGGCGACCGGATCGAGGAGGTGCTGGATTACGACTTCGTTCGGGCAGGCGTCCACCGGATCGCGGCAGGGGAGGGCTTTGCGCTTCAGGAAACGCTGGTCGATGCGGTGGCTTCGCTGTGCCTCGGCGATCCGCGCGTGCGGTCGGTGCGGGTGCGGTCGGAGAAGATGAATATTTATCCGGATGCGACCGTCGGATGCGAGGTTGTTCGGACACGCTAGGGGCGTTGGGAGGGCTGAGCGCCTCGAGGGGCGGAGGCGGAAGTGGCACGGCCGGGCCTTCCGCCTGCGGCAGCACGCCGTATCCCGGCCACAACACGGCGCGGTGAACTGACTTCGGCTCATGCACACGGGCTGCCAACGGCCGGACACCCGCGCCTGTCCGACCAGAGGCTGTACGTCGAGCCGGATCCGCTCCTCACATCGCATAGCGCCGCTCGCTGCTTCTCGGCTGCGCGAGCGATCGATCACAGCACCCGGCCAGAATCGCCACGCCAGCTGATCCGCGAGAGCGGCAGCCGCGTCACTTCAACGACCTTCGCGAGCAGGTTGGCGGCCGTCTAGATTCGGTAATGCTCCCCAACCAGCGGGTCGCGCCGACCGCAGACATGCAGCCGGCCCGCCGCCATCAGGCGCGGTTCGCCGCCGACAGCACCGCGCGCACGCCAGCCGTGGCGATATCGGCGTCGATGCCCACGCCCCACACCGTCCGGCCATCGTCCAGGCGGCATTCCAGATAGGTCGCCGCCTGCGCGTCCGCCCCCTTCCCGATCGCATGTTCGGAATAATCCGCCACGTCGAGCGCCGGCGCGCCCGCTTCGCTCATCGCGGCGATCACGCCGGAGATCAGGCCGTTGCCGCGTCCGCTGATCGATCGATCCTCCCCTGCAACTGACACGCGCCCGACGAACAGGCGGTCGCCCGCCGCGCCACTTTCCTGATAATCGCGCAAGGAGAAGCGGTCGTGCTCGCCGGGCAGATAGGTGCTCTGGAACAACTGCCAGATGTCGTCGGCGTTCAGTTCGCGGCTGGTCGCATCGGCCAGCGCCTGAACGTGGCGGCTGAAGTCGGCCTGGAGCCGCTTGGGCAGCTTCAGCCCGCGATCCTGTTCCAGGATCCACGCGATGCCCCCCTTGCCCGATTGCGAGTTTACGCGGATCACGGCCTCGTAGCTGCGGCCCAGATCGGCCGGGTCGATGGGCAGGTAGGGAATCTGCCACGCCTCGTCATTCTGCTGCTCGCGCGCGGCAAAGCCCTTCTTGATCGCGTCCTGATGGCTGCCCGAGAAGGCGGTGAACACCAGGTCGCCGGCATAGGGCGTGCGCGGGTGGACGGGCAGGTTGGTGCAATAGGTGACGGTGTTCACCAACGCGTCGATGTCCGACAGGTCCAGCTGCGGATCGACACCCTGCGTGTACATGTTCAGCGCAACCGTCACGAGGTCGCAATTGCCGGTGCGTTCGCCGTTGCCCAGCAGGCAACCCTCGACCCGGTCGGCGCCGGCCATGATGCCCAGCTCGGCGGCGGCGACGCCCGTGCCGCGATCGTTATGGGTGTGCAGCGATACCACCACGCTCTCGCGGTTCGGCACGTTGCGGCAGAACCATTCGATCTGATCGGCATAGACGTTGGGCGTCGCTGCCTCGACCGTGGCGGGCAGGTTGAGGATCAGCGGCTTGTCGGGCGTGGGGCGCAGCACATCCATCACCGCCGCGCAGACCTCCACGGAGAAATCGAGTTCGGCGGTGGAAAAGGTTTCCGGGCTGTACTCGAATTGCCAATCGGTGCCGGGTCGTTTCGCCGCCTCGTCGCGCAGCATCCGGGCGCCGTCGGTCGCGATCGCCTTCACCTCGTCGCGGGTCATGCCGAACACGATCCGCCGCCATGCCGGCGAAACCGCATTGTACAGGTGGACGATCGCGGTGCGCGCACCCTCCAGGCTGGCGAAGCTGGTTTCGATCAGGTCGCGACGCGACTGGGTCAGCACCTGGATCGTCACGTCGTCCGGGATGCGGCCGTTCCTGACCAGGCCGCTGATGAAGTCGAATTCGGTCGCGCCGGCGCTTGGAAAGCCGACCTCGATCTCCTTCAATCCGACGCGGACCAGCAGGTCGAAGAGCCGCCCCTTCTTTTCCGCATCCATCGGATCGATCAGCGCCTGGTTGCCGTCGCGCAGGTCGGTGGACAGCCAGCGCGGCGCGCGGGTGATGGTGCGGGAGGGCCAGCGCCGATCGGGCAAGTCGACGGTCGGGAACGGGCGGTACTTGGTCGAAGGGTCGCGAAGCATGATCGGCTGTCCTGGATTACGGGCGGTCGGCGGTTGCGGCGTATCGGGATCCCCTTAGGCCAAACCGGGCATGCACGCCCGCCATCCGGCCTAAGGGCGGATAAGTCGTAGCGCGGGGACCAGCAAAGTCATGCGGCGGAGGGCTTGCCGGCTGGGCGCCGCTTTGTCCAGCCTGCGAATACCGCGCCGGGGCGATCGACTTTACCGGGCGTCAACGGCTTTCCCGTTAGCGCACTGCGACAACGGGAATTTTGCGATGCTTCAGCTTGTTTATATCAGTTCCGCGGTCGGCAGGATCGACGTGTCCGCGATCCTCGCCGTCTCCCGCCGGAACAACCGGCGCGACGGCATCACCGGCCTGTTGTACGCCGATGACAAACGCTTCCTCCAGGCACTGGAAGGTCCCGAGGCCATGGTGACCGCCGCATTCGCGCGGATCAGTCGCGATCCGGGGCATCGCGCGCTGGTCACCCTGTCACGCCGAGAGGTCGAAGGGCGTGAGTTCGGGGAGTGGGCGATGGCGGCCCGCACGCCAGGGCAGGATGGCGAGGCGTTCCTCGACCATGTCGATGCTCTGGTCAGTCGCGTCGACCCCAATGTGCGCGCGACGTTCGAGGGATTTGCCCGGATCAAGCGCTGGGTTTGATCCGGGCAGGGATTCACGCGATCAGGCGGCGGTGAAGGCCGCGTGGATGTGCAGCTTCACCTCGTCCGACACGACCGGCGCAGCCAGGCCGACGCCGAAATCGCTGCGCTTCACCGTGGTGGTGGCGGTGAAGCCGAAGTTCAGCTTCTTGCTCATCGGGTTCGTGCCCGCACCGATGAAGGTCGCGTCCAGCGTCACCGGCTTGGTGATGTTCTTGATCGTCAGGTTGCCCGCGATGGTCGCCCGGTTTCCGCCGCGCGACGTCACGGAAGTCGAAACGAAGCGCGCCGTCGGGTACTTCGCCGCGTCGAAGATCTGGTCAGACTTCAGATGGTTGGCGAAGGCGCCGCTGGTCACGGACAGGTCCGCCACGTTGAACGTCACGTCGACCTTTGCCGCTGCCGGCTTGGCCGGATCGACGGTGATGGAACCACCGGACGCGCCGAACAACCCTTCAAGGATGGAAAAGCCCATATGGTTGACCTCCCACGCCACTTGGGTGTGGGCCGGATCGACCTGATAGGTGCCGGCGGGAACGCGGGTCGCCTGTGCAGCGCCGGGCTGGGCCGGGCTGTTCGGGATCTGGGCGAGGGCAGGAACCGCCGCGAGGGCAAGGGCGGAGGCGAAGAGCAGGCGCATGGGATTCCCCTGTGGTGAAGCCGACAGGGTAGATCATACGAACGCCGTCCCGAAAAGCGCGTTTCGGGAAACGAACCGGTTCCGGGCCGGCGCGATCGCGCGCCGGCCCGGATGAGGCTCAGTTGCGGGCCTTGTCGACCAGCTTGTTCTTCGCGATCCACGGCATCATCGCGCGCAGTTCCTCGCCGGTCTTTTCGATCGGGTGCGCCGCCGCCGCCTTGCGCGCAGCCTTCAACTCGGGCTGGCCCGCGCGGTTGTCGAGCACGAAGTTCTTCACGAACCGACCGCCCTGGATGTCGGCCAGCACCCGCTTCATCTCCGCCTTTGTCTCGTCGGTGATGATGCGCGGGCCGATGGTGATGTCGCCATATTCGGCGGTGTTGCTGATCGAATAGCGCATGTTGGCGATACCGCCCTCATACAACAGGTCGACGATCAGCTTGGTCTCGTGCAGGCACTCGAAATATGCCATTTCGGGGGCGTAGCCGGCCTCCACCAGCGTCTCGAACCCGGCCTGGATCAGGTGGGTCAGGCCGCCGCACAGCACCACCTGCTCGCCGAACAGGTCGGTTTCGCATTCCTCGCGGAAGTTGGTCTCGATGATGCCCGACCGGCCGCCGCCGACTCCGCTGGCATAGGCGAGCGCCACGTCATGGGCGTTGCCGCTGGCGTCCTGGTGCACCGCGATCAGGCAGGGAACGCCGCCGCCGCGCACATATTCGGACCGCACGGTGTGGCCCGGCCCCTTCGGCGCGATCATGATGACGTCGATCTCCGCCGATGGCTCGATCAGGCCGAAATGAACGTTCAGGCCGTGCGCAAAGGCGAGCGCGGCGCCGGGGCGGATATTGTCTTTCAGGTCGGCATCCCAGATCGCGGCCTGATGCTCGTCGGGCGCGAGGATCATGACGATGTCGGCCCACTTCGCCGCCTCCGCATTCGTCATCACCTGGAATCCGGCGTCGCTGGCCTTGGCGGCGGAGGCGGAGCCCTCACGCAGCGCGATCGCGACCTGCTTCACCCCGGAATCGCGCAGGTTCTGGGCATGGGCGTGGCCCTGCGAACCATAGCCGACGATCGCGATCTTCTTGTCGGTGATGAGGTTCAGGTCGGCGTCACGGTCGTAATACACACGCATTGCGTTGGTCCCCTTGAGTGTTGCGGCAGGGGCGGCGGCCCCGGCCGGTGCTCCCGCCGTCCGCGGAAGCATGAAAAGTTCGGGCCGCGCCTCTGCCGATGGCGACGATGCCGGTACGCGCCACCTCGACCAGCCCGACCTCCGCCATCAACTCGACGAAGCTGTCGATCTTTTCGCGGCCGCCCGTCACCTCGAACACGAAGGAGGCGGTGGTCGCGTCGACGACGCGGGCACGGTACACCTCCGCCAGGCGAAGCGCCTCGATGCGGTGGTCGCCGGTTCCCGCGACCTTGACCAGCGCCAGTTCGCGTTCGACATGCGCGCCCTGCACGGTCAGGTCGGTGACCTTGTGCACCGGCACCAGCCGTTCCAGCTGGGCGATGATCTGTTCCATCACCGGCGGCGACGCGCTGGTGACGATGGTCAGGCGGCTGACCGCCTTGTCCTCCGTGATCTCCGACACGGTCAGGCTCTCGATGTTGTAGCCGCGCGCGGTAAACAGCCCCGCGATCCGGGCGAGGATGCCCGGCTGGTTGTCGACGATCACCGCCAGCGTATGCCGCTCGGCCGCTTCCTGCTTGATGTGCACTGTGCCTTCACCCCGACGCCGGCCGGGGGCTCCCTTGTTCTTGCTATGCCGTGATCGCGATCAGACCAGCGCGCGCGCCTCGTCGTCCATTTCCCCGGACACTTCGTTGGCCCACAGGATCATGTCCGTGTGCGCCGCGCCGCTGGGGATCATGGGCAGGCAATTGGCAAGCTTCGACACGCGGCAGTCGACCATCACGGGACCCGGATGATCGATCATCGCGCGGATGCCGTCGTCCAGCTCGCCCAGCGTCTCGATGCGGATGCCCTTCCAGCCATAGGCTTCTGCCAAGGCAACGAAGTCGGGCAGGCTGTCCGAATAGCTCTCGGCGTAGCGCGACTGGTAGGTCAGCTCCTGCCACTGCCGTACCATGCCCATATATTCGTTGTTGAGGATGAAGATCTTGACCGGCAGCCGGTATTGAGTCGCTGTCGCCAGTTCCTGGATGTTCATCTGGATCGATGCTTCACCGGCGACGTCGATCACCAGCGCATCGGGATCACCCAGCTGCGCACCAATCGCGGCGGGCAGGCCATAGCCCATCGTGCCGAGCCCGCCGGAGGTCAGCCACTTGTTCGGCTCCTCGAAACCGATGTGCTGCGCGGCCCACATCTGATGCTGGCCAACCTCGGTCGTGATGATCGGCTGACGATCGCGGGTCGCGGCGTGCAGCGCCCGGATCGCGCGCTGTGGCATGATCTCCGTCTCGCTGTCCTCCGGGAAGTCGAGGCAGCGCTTGGCGCGCCAGCCCTCGATCTGCGCGTCCCAGTCGGACAGGTCGGGGCGGGGATGGCCGCGCCGGTTCCAGATCTCGACCATCGCCTCCAGCGCGCGGCCTGCATCGGCGACGACCGCCAAGTCGATCCGCACCGTCTTGTTGATCGAGGACCGGTCGATGTCGACGTGCACCTTGCGGCTGTGCGGGCTGAACGCGTCGAGCCGGCCCGTCACGCGGTCGTCGAACCGCGCGCCCACCGCGATCACCAGATCGGCGCGGTTCATGGCGTGGTTCGCCTCATAGGTGCCGTGCATGCCGAGCATGCCGAGCCAGTGCGGCGACGAGGCGGGCAGGGCGCCCAGCCCCATCAGCGTCGAGGTGACGGGCGCGCCGGTCAGCGCCACAAGCTCGCGCAAGGCAGCCGACGCGGCCGGCCCCGCATTGATGATGCCGCCGCCGGTGTAGAAGACGGGGCGCTCCGCCGCCGCCAGCATGTCCACGACCTGTTCGATCAGCGCCGGATCGGGCTCGATCTGCGGACGATAGGTCGGGTGGCTGATCGGGCCGGGCAGTGCGTAGCGGGCGGTCGCGACCTGCACGTCCTTCGGTACGTCGATCACCACCGGGCCAGGACGACCCGACGTGGCGATGTGGAACGCCTCATGCACCACCTCCGCGAGCCGGGCGGGGTCCTTGACCAGATAATTGTGCTTGGAACAGTGGCGCGTGATGCCAACGGTGTCCGCCTCCTGAAAGGCATCGGTGCCGATCAGGCCGGTCGGAACCTGGCCGGTTATGACCACCATCGGGATGGAATCGAGCAGCGCGTCGGTGATGCCCGTCACCGCGTTGGTCGCGCCGGGGCCGGATGTGACCAGCACCACGCCGGGCCTGCCGGTGGAGCGGGCATAGCCCTCCGCCGCGTGGGTAGCGGCCTGTTCGTGGCGAACCAGGATGTGGCGGATGCGCGGGGCACCTTCGCCGGCCTCCGCATTGTGGCGGAACAGCGCGTCATAGATCGGCAGCACCGCGCCGCCGGGATATCCGAACACGACCTCCACGCCCAGATCGATCAGGGCCTGCACCAGAATCTCTGCGCCGCCCATTTCGGCTCCGTGCGTAGCGGTTTCGGGACCCGCCATGATCATGTTCTCCATTCAAAGCGGCACCTGAACCGCGGCGCCCGGCTACTCGCACGAAAATGATACGTCAAGCCAAACTAACGCAATAATGTTTCTAGGTGGCTCGCACGCTCCTCGCCGGCGATGTCTGTCAGTCGCAGCCATGTCGCCGGCGTTTGATGCCTCAGCCAAGTATATTGGCGTTTCGCGTACCGACGGGTGGCGAGCGCGCCAGCCGCCACGGCCTCATCGCGCGACCAGACGCTGCGCACCCAGTTCGCAACCTCGGGCACCCCGATCGCGCGGCGGATCGGGGCATCGACAGGGATGTCGTCGCGCGCGAGCAGGGTAGCCACCTCTTCACTGCCTGCGTCCGCCATGTCCGCGAACCGGCTGTCGATACGCGCGATCAGCCACTCGCGTGGCGGCAGCAGCACGGTTGCTCTCAGGTCGATCGTGTCGCCGATCCCCCCAACACGCTCCGCCTGCCATGCGGCCAAGGGGCGCCCGGAGGAGCGCACCACCTCCAAAGCGCGGGCGATCCGCTGGCTGTCGGCGGGGGCCAGGCGCGCTGCTGCGTCTGGATCCTCTCTCCGCAACGCTGCGTATGCGGCGTAGACGGGCATGGCGCGCACCGAAGCGCGGACCGTAGGATCGATCTCCGGCACCGGAGCGATGCCGTCGAGCAGGGTGCGCAGGTACATGCCGGTGCCGCCGACCAGGATCGGCAAACGCCCCTCGCTCAAGGTCGCGGCGATCGCTCCGCGTGCCTCCTCGGCCCAGCGCGCGGCGGAATAGCCGGGCTCGGCACCGTCGACATGGCCGAACAGCCGGTGAGGGACGCGCGCCTCCTCCTCGTCCGAAGGGCGCGCGGTCAGGATGCGCAGGTCGCGGTACACCTGGGCGGAATCGGCGTTGATGATCGTGCCGCCGAACCGTTCGGCCACCATCAACGCCAGCGCCGACTTGCCGCTGGCGGTCGGCCCTGCGATGAGCGCGACCCGAGGCAGCGGGCCGTTCATGCGGCGTCCGCGACAAGGCAGGGAAAAGGGGCGGCCATGTTCATCGCGACGCTGATAGCAGCGGATCGGCTGGCGGAGGGTGACATTTCTGATGCCACCGATCGGCTGGCACAGGCAGGTTGCGGCCCGTCCGGCACGGAATGGATAGAGGCGGGCGTCGCATGCGATCTGCGCTTCGCCTCTGCCCCCGAGGCTGCCCGGCTGGCGCTGGAAGGCGCGATAGCCCGGACCGATGTGGTGGTGCAGCCCGCGGCGACGCGCGAGAAGCGTCTGCTCATTGCCGACATGGACTCCACCATGATCACGGTGGAATGCATCGACGAACTGGCCGATTTTGCCGGGCTTAAGCCCCAGATCGCCGCAATCACCGAGCGGGCGATGCGCGGGGAACTGGATTTCGGCGGCGCGTTGGACGCGCGCGTCGCCTTGCTGAAGGGGTTGGACGCGGGTGCGATCGACCGCTGCCTAGCGGAGCGGGTGCGCATAATGCCAGGCGCGCGAGAACTGGTGCGGACGATGCGCGCGCGGGGCGCGGCGACGATCCTGGTGTCGGGTGGCTTCACCCGCTTCGCCGAACCGGTGGCGGCGGAGATCGGCTTCGACCGCGCCATCGCCAACGTGCTGGAGATCGCGGACGGCGCGCTGACCGGTCAGGTCCGGAAGCCGACCGTCGATTCCGACACGAAAGAGTCGACCCTGCTCGACGCGCTGGTCGAACGGGGCATAGCGGCCGAACAGAGCCTGGCGGTGGGCGACGGGGCCAACGACCTGGCCATGATCCGCCATGCCGGACTGGGCGTCGCTTACCACGCCAAACCGATCGTCGCGGCGGCGGCGGCCGCTCGCATCGATCATGGCGACCTGTCCGCGCTACTCTACGCGCAAGGCATAGCGCGCCACGACTGGATGCGGTGACCTCGCACCCAGTCACGGCGCGGAGCGAGACCTAGCGAACCACCACGCAGGTGACGCCGGCGGAGCGACAGGCGCGCTGCGCATCCGCCTCGCTCGCAAAGGCGCCGCCGACCAGCCGGGTCAGGCCGCCGCTCTTGGCATAGGACGGGCTGCCGCCGATCCGCTTGCCTACCCGCGCCCACAAGGCGCGGGCATTACCCTCGTCCCGGAACGCGCCGAGCTGGACGCGGTAGCGACCGGGGCGTTCGGGCTTGGCGGCGGGCTTCTGTTCCTTGGCCGGTGTTGGCTTGGTCACGGGCTTTGCCTTGGCAGGCGCTGTCGACTCCGCTTTCACCGCAGCCACCTTTGTCGGTTGGACGGTGGGTGTCGCCGTGCGGCTCGGCGTTGGGGCGGGAGGCGTGCTCGCCTTTGCCGGTGCCGGTGCCGGTGAAGGGGTCGAGGGGCGCGCGGGTGTGGCATCGACCAGCATGCGGCCGTCCGGCGCGACCTTCGCCGGTTGCTGCTGCGCGGCGATGGAGGTGACGAGCGCCGTACCCTTCTGTCGGTCCGCCGGCGAGACATAGCCGTCCATCTGCGCCAGCGTCTCCGATGCCGACTTCAGCCCGGACTGCGACGCCAGCGTCATCAGGGCGTAAGCACGGGGCACGTCGCGCGCGACGCCGTCGCCGTTGAACAGCATCGTACCCAGCACCAGTTCCGCGCGCGGCTCACCACGGGCGATCGACTTTTCCAGCCACGGCACGGCGTCGGTCTTGCGACCCGATTGGTACAGCGCCAGCCCGTAATTGTCCTCGGCCAGCGGATGCTTCTGAAGCGCGGCCTTGCGGAACCAGCTTTCCGCCAGGGCCGGATCGACGGGGACGCCGCGACCCAGCTTGTACGCCTGGCCCAGATTGAACTGGGCGTCCGCATCGCCGGCGACGGCGGGCGCGCGCCATTCCTCGACCGCGGCACGATAGTCGCCGCGTTGCCAGGCGTCCCAGCCCGCCTTGACGTCGGCACCGGCCGCCGTTGCCAGCGTCAGCAGCACGCCGGTCAGTGCCGACATCATCAATCCCGCCTTCATGCCACACCCCGATCTGCCCGGCCCCGCCGCCTGTCGCGCCGGATCATGCCGCAAAACGCGCGCCCGGCAAAGAGTGCGGGCCAGCGCCGCCGATGCGGACCCGCCGCGAGACAGGCGGGCGGCGCGTTAACGGCTTCTTATCGCCCGGCGTGCCATCCGCCTTCGTGATTAACGGGATCAGGGGGCTTATGCGCGTTCTCGCAATGGCGTCGCAAAAGGGCGGTTCGGGCAAGACGACCTTGTCCGGGCATTTGGCCGTGCAGGCGCAATTGGCCGGGCAGGGGCCGGTGGTGCTGATCGACATCGATCCGCAGGGCAGCCTGGCCGACTGGTGGAACGAGCGCGAGGCGGAGTTCCCTGCCTTCGCCCAGACTACGGTCGCGCGCCTCGCCGCCGATCTGGAGGTGTTGCGTCAGCAGGGGTTCAAGCTGGCGATGATCGATACGCCTCCTGCGATCACCATGGCGATCCAGAGCGTAATCCAGGTGGCGGAACTGGTCGTGGTGCCCACCCGGCCCTCGCCGCACGACCTGCGCGCGGTGGGCGCGACGGTGGACCTTTGCGAGCGGGCGGGCAAGCCACTGATCTTCGTGGTCAACGCCGCGACGCCCAAGGCGCGGATCACGTCCGAAGCGGCGGTGGCGCTGTCGCAGCACGGCACGGTGGCGCCGATCACGCTGCACCACCGCGTCGATTTCGCCGCGTCGATGATCGACGGGCGCACGGTGATGGAGGTCGATCCGAACGGCAAGTCGGCGGCGGAGGTCGCGGCGCTCTGGACCTATATCTCGGATCGGCTGGAAAAGAATTTCCGTCGCACGGTGTTCAGTGTTCCCTCCAGCGGCGCAGGCTTCGGACAGCGCGCGTCGGCGGCCGGTTTCGGCCGGCGGGTGGTGGGCTGATGTTCGGCGCGTCGAAACCGCGCGCCTCCCTGTCGTCGGGGCTGCTCGCGCGCAAGGGACAGGCGCGGCCCGCGATGCGGCCGCAGGGTTATGCTTCTCTTGCCGGCGTGGGCGGCGGGTTGGAGGATCTGGGCTGGAACGACATGGGCAGCGGGGAGGGGGCAGCCGTGCCCGACGTCCACATCGCGCCCGCACCTGCGCCCGCACCTGTCACAGCCGAGAACGCCGACGTACCCGTGCCGATGCCCGCCGTGCTGACCCAGCGCGAGGCGTTGGGCGAGGTGCTGGGTGGCGTCGTGACGCCGGCGGCCGAGGAGCCGCAACCCGAAGAGCCCCAACCTGAAGAGCCCCGCGTGGACCGCAACGTGTCGGTCGCCACCGCCGCCCGCCTTGCGCGCGAGTCGGCGCAGCAGACGAAGAAGACCGGAAAGGCGGCCTTCACCCTGCGCCTGGATGGCGAGCGTCACCTTCGCCTTCGCCTGGCCAGCGCGCTGGCGGGCAAGTCGGCGCAGCAACTGGTCACGCACGCGGTCGACGGGCTGCTCAAGACCCTGCCGGAAGTGGAGCTGCTCGTGGCGCAATTGCCACCGGCGCGCAAAGCCGGTCGATAGGAAGGAAGAACTGGCAATGAAGACCCGCATGCTTCTGGTCGGTGGCCTGTCCGCACTGGTGATGGGCGGATCGGTGGTCGGCTGCACCGCCGAAGGGGGGAGGGGCGGCATCGCCTCTGCCAACACCCGTTCGGCAACGGTCGATGCCCGTGCAGCGGCGGACAATGCGACGCGTGCGACCCGTGCGCTGGCCCGGCATGACGGAGCGGCGGCGGTGCCGCTGGCCGAGAGCGCTGTCGCGCTGGTGCCGCGCAATGCGGGATATCGCCTGCTGCTCGGCCAGAGCTATCTGGAGGCGGGACGCTTCGTGTCCGCTCGCACCGCGCTGACGGACGCGCTGGCGCTTGATCCGGCCAACGGCCGCGTCGCGCTGAACCTGGCGCTGGCGCAGATCGCGACGGGCGACTGGGCTGCCGCGCGTGCGACTCTGACGGCAAATCAGGCGACGGTGCCCGCGAGCGATCGTGGCCTGGCGCTGGCGCTGGCGGGTGACCCTGCCGGCGGCGTGACCATCCTGACCGATGTGGTGCGATCGCCGCAGACATCGCCCAAGGCCCGGCAGAACCTGGCGCTGGCGCTGGCACTGGCAGGCCAATGGGCGGCGGCGCGCGTGGTCGCGTCGGCCGACATGGCCCCGGCCGAGGTCGATCAGCGTATCGAGCAATGGGCCGCCTTTGCGCAGCCGAGCAACGCGTCGGATCAGGTCGCCAGCCTGTTGGGCGTGCACGCCATTGGCGACGCGGGCCAGCCGGTTGCGCTGGCGCTGAACGCCGTGGTCTCGCCAGCCGTGGCGGTCGCCGCTGCCGATACGGCAGTGACGGCCATACCGCCTCAGCCCGTCGCGACGGTCACGCCGGCCGCCGCCGCGCGGCCCGTGGAGGTCGCCGGTGTCGCATTCGGCCCCCGCCGCGAGGTCGTGCAATCGCTGGCCCCCGCTCTGATCCGGTCCGACGCCGGTCCGACGAAGGTCGCCCTTGCCGCCGCGCCGGTGCGGGGCGCGGAGCGACGGCCGGCAGCGACCACGGGTGGCGCCTGGGTGGTGCAGATCGGGGCGTTCGGATCGGCCGATGTCGCCCGCGACGCCTGGGCCCGCGCGACCCGGCGCCTGCCCGTGCTGGCACAGCATGGCCCCAGCGCCATGACGTTCCGCGCGCGAGGCGACCAGTTCTATCGCCTGTCCGTCGGCGGCTTCGACCGTGCCGACGCGGACGAGCTGTGCCGCCGGTATCGGGCAAGCGGTGGCGTGTGCTTCGTACGCGGCAACGCCGGCGACCGCGTCGCGCAATGGGCGCGGCCGACAGAGACCCAACTCGCCTCGCGCGGTTAAGCCGGCCGCGCGGGCACAGCTCAGCCGATTTCCCGGCCACCCTTCCACAGACGCAGCACGCGCCCCTGAACGGGCATGCCGTCGAACGGCGTGTTGCCGGCGCGCGCGACCAGCGTGTCGGTGCCGATTCGCCACGGCGCGTCCGCATCCGCCAGGACCAGATCGGCGGCCATGCCCGACTCCAGCGTTCCCGCGTCCACACCCAGCACCCGGGCAGGATTCGCGGCGAGCAGCGACCAGAGCCGGTCCAGCCCGATCACCTCATCCCGGACAAGCCCCAGCGACAGCGCCAACAGCGTCTCCGCCCCGGCCATGCCCGCCGACGAGTCGGTGAAGGGCAGCCGCTTCGACTCCGCACCATGCGGATCGTGACCCGATGCGATCACGTCGATCGTGCCGTCCCGCACCGCCGCTAGCGCGGCCTGACGGTCCGCCTCGTCCCGCAGTGGCGGCGACAGATGGGCGAAGGTGCGAAAGCCGCTGGTCGCGATGTCCGACAGGTGCAGGTGCGCGGGCGTGATGCCGCAGGTGACGCGAACGCCGCGTTGCTTGGCCGCACGGATCAGGTCGAACGCCGCCGCCGTCGTCACCTGTCGCAGGTGAAGCCGCGCGCCCGTTTCCTCCGCCAGCATCAGGTCGCGCGCCACCGCCAGCGCCTCCGCCAAGGCCGGTGCCGCGGGCAGGCCGAGCCGGGTCGCCGTTTCCCCCGACGTCGCGACGGCGCCGCGTGCCAGGCCACCGTCCTCCGCATGCGCGATCACCGCGCAATCCAGATCGCGCGCGTAAAGCAGGACCCGCCGCATGACCGACGAATCGGCGATCCAGCCGCGTCCGGTGCCGACCGCGCGCGCACCGGCGGATCGGCAGATCGCCATTTCCGCCAGTTCCTTACCCGCCAACCCTCTCGTGGCGGCGGAGATGGGATGGATCCACAGGTCCGGCTTGCCGATAAGCGCCGAACGCTGGACGATGCCGGGCTCGTCCAGCACCGGGGTCGTGTCCGGCATCAGCGCCACGCGCGCGATACCGCCGGCACGAAACGCCGCGCGATCGATTGCGAACACGCCCAGATCGACCAGAGCGGGTGCAAGCAGCCGGCCCCCGCAGTCGACCTGCACCGCATCGCCCGGCACCTCAACCGCACCGGATGCGCGGATCACACCGTCCTCGACCATCAGCGTGCCATGCGACACGCCGGCGGTCGGGCAGACCAGCCGGGCGTTGATGAAGGCGATCCGGCTCATGCCCAGCCCTCCACGCCACGCGCGCGCCGGGTCAGCACGTCCATGCATGCCATCCGCACCGCCACGCCCATCTCCACCTGTTCGGTGATCGCGGATTGCGTCCCGTCGGCCACCACCGAGTCGATCTCCACGCCCCGGTTCATCGGTCCCGGATGCATCACCAGTGCATTCGGCACGCGCGCCAGCCGTTCCGCGGTCAAGCCGTAACGCATGCGATATTCGCGGCTGGAGGGGATGTAGCCGCCGTCCATCCGCTCGTTCTGGACGCGCAGCATCATCACCACGTCCGCGCCCTCTATCGCCTGGTCGAAATCGGTGAAGGGGGTGACGAACATCCGCTCGATCGCCGGCGGCATCAGCGTGGACGGCGCGCAAACCCGCACATCCGCGGCCAAGGCGGTCAGCGCCAGGATGTTGGACCGCGCGACCCGGCTGTGCAGCACGTCGCCGCAGATCACCACCCGCTGCCCCGCGACCGACCCGCGCCGCCGCCTTATGGTCAGCGCGTCGAGCAGCGCCTGCGTCGGATGCTCGTGCCAGCCGTCACCGGCGTTCAGCACAGGGCAGGCGACCTTGTCCGCGATCAGCTGCACCGCGCCCGAACTCATGTGCCGGATGACCAGCACGTCGGCTCGCATCGCGTTCAGCGTCTGGGCGGTATCGATCAGCGTTTCGCCCTTCTTCACGCTCGACTGCGCGGCATGCATATTGACCACGTCGGCGCCCAGCCGCTTTCCCGCGATCTCGAAGCTGAGCAGCGTGCGGGTCGAATTCTCGAAAAACGCGTTGATCTGCGTCAGCCCGGCCATGCGCTTGTCGGGCGCGGCATGGGTGCGGTTCGCCTCCACCCAATGTTCCGCCTCGTCGAGCAGAAAGCTGATCTCGTGTGGTTGAAGTCCCTCGATCCCGGTCAGGTGCCGGTGCGGGAAGACGGCGCCACCCTCGATAAGGGTGGACGGGCGGTGATCCGATCGTTGCATCGAAATCGCCGGGTAACGGCGTGGCGGCCCCCCGTCCAGCGTCAGGCGGACACCAGCGCGTCGATCGCGCCCTGCAGGATCACGGCGGCGGCATGATTGTCGATCCGCTCGGCGCGCTTCGCCCGGCTCATGTCCTGCGCGATCAGCGCGCGTTCGGCGGCGACCGTGGACCAGCGCTCGTCCCACAACAGGATCGGGCCCAGGTCGGCGGCATTGCGGGCAAAGGCGCGGGTCGACTGCGATCGGGGGCTTTCGCTGCCATCCAGGTTGAGCGGCAGGCCGATCACCACCCCGACGACGTGCTGCGCCGCGATCATCTCCGCCAGCCGCGCCTTGTCGGCGGTGAACTTCGTACGCTTCACCAGCAGGGCAGGGCTGGCGAAACTCCAGCCCGCGTCGCACAGCGCGGTCCCGATCGTCTTGGTGCCGACGTCCAGCCCGAGCAGCCGACCGCCATCCGGCAGTGCGGTCCGGAACGCCGCTCGGTCGAGCGTGATCACCGCAGCGCCTCCCAAGCCTTCAGCCGGCGGCCTGCATCGGCGCGGACATTGGCCCAGAACAGGCTGTAGTCGTACACGTGATAATTGTTGCCCGGCAGCACATAGGGTCCGACGTCCGGCCCGTCGCCGATCAGCAGCAGGCCCCGATCGCCGCAACGCGCCGCCACCTGTCCGGGCCGCAGCGTCGCGGTGGTCAGGTCCTTGTCGGGGAACAGCGTGCCCAGGTTCGCGCCGGCCGGGGCGGCGGCGTCCGGCGTGCCGGTCAGCGGGTTGGTGCACACCATCGGCGTGTTCTTGCGCGGGCGTCCATCGAACCCGGTGGTGGCATCGAACGTGTCGAGGATCAGCGACGGGTCGGCGGGCTCCGCAAAGGTTTCCCAGGACAGCAGGCACCGGGCCTGATCGGCCGCGCCGCATTCGGGCAATCCGAGCGCGGCCAGATCCGTGGTGCGCGACACGGGCCAGCCGACCACGTACGCCGCGACTACCCGGTTCGCGAGCGGCGTGCCCGCGACCTTCTCCCGCAACAGTCGGGTGAGGTGCAGGGCGCCCTGGCTGTGTCCGGCCAGGATGATCGGCCGCTTCGGGTCGACCTCCGCGATGAAATCGTCGAACGCCGCCGCCACGTCGCGGTAAGCGAGCGCCAGAGCGCGGTTCGCGTCGGCCGCGCTGGTCAGGAAGGCGCCGAACGTCGCCTGACGATAACGCGGCGCCCAGACCTCACCCACCGCGTTGAAGGCGCTGGCCTGGCCCCGCAGGAAGATCGCGGCCCGCGCGTTGGTCTCCGCGTCGTCCAGCACGGCGTTCCAATGATCCCGGCCGATATAGGACGTCGGGTGTATGAAGAACACGGCGGCTTGGGGCTTCGTCGCCGGCGCTTCGCCCGCCGGGGTCCAGCGGCTGGGGTCGTTCGGCAGGCCCGGCCGCGCCAGCCACATCGCCGGGTCCTTGTACCGTCCCGCGGCCAACGCCGCCTCGTTACGGAATGCTTCGCGCGGGACCAGCGACAGGCGGATCAGCTGATTTCCGTACAGGCGGTATGCTATCGCCGCTGCAATCACCAGGACCAGCAGGGCGGCGATCACGTAAAGGAATTTGCGGGCCATCGCCGCGCTTCGTGCCGCATGCGACCGCGTGAGGCAATCGGCTTGCGCTGCCGGATGGCGCGGCCGGGTTGCGTGGCGCGCGGGCACGGGCTAGCCGCATCTCCATGTCCGTAGACACCAACACCGTGAAGCGGATCGCGAGCCTGGCGCGCATCGCGATCACCGATGACGAGGCGGGCCGGCTGGCGCCCGAACTCGGCAACATCCTTGGCTGGATTGAGCAACTGGGTGAGGTCGACACCAGCGGGGTCGAGCCGATGACCGCCGTGATCCCCAACCATCTTCGCCTGCGCGACGACGTGGTGAACGCCGATCCGCTGACCGGCGGTGGCATCCGCGACGCGCTGATGACGAACGCCCCGCAGGGGGAGCATGGCTTCTTCGCCGTGCCGAAGGTGATCGAATAATGACGTACCGGCATTATGCGATCATTCCCGCGCAAGCGGGGATTCAGGACAAGAGCCATTCGGGACCATCTGCTCCCGCTGCTGCGGGAACACCCGAATGACCGAACTGACCGACCTGGGCATCGCCGCGATCCGCGACGGCGTGCGTGACGGCACCTTTTCCGCCCGCGACGTGGCTACCGCCTTCAACGAGAAAGTCAGCGCGGCTAAGGCGTTAAACGCGTTTCTTGTGGAAACGCCGGAGCATGCGCTGGCCGCCGCCGATGCCGCCGACGCCGCGCGCGCCGCTGGCAAAACGCTCGGGCCGCTGGCCGGTGTGCCGATCGGCATGAAGGACCTGTTCTGCACCAAGGATGTCGCGACCACTGCGTCCAGCCACATCCTCGAGGGGTTCGTGCCGCCGTACGAATCCACCGTGTCGCAGAACCTGTGGAATGCGGGCGCAGGCATGTTGGGGAAGCTCAACATGGACCAGTTCGCGATGGGCTCGTCGAACGAGACCAGCTTCTTCGGCAACGTGATCTCGCCCTGGCGCCGGAACGACGGCGGCCATGCGCCGCTCGCGCCCGGCGGCTCGTCGGGCGGGTCGTCTTCGGCCGTGGCCGCGCGGCTGTGCCCCGGCGCGACAGGAACCGACACGGGCGGCTCGATCCGCCAGCCGGCGGCGTTCACCGGGATCAGCGGCATCAAGCCGACATATGGCCGGTGTTCGCGCTGGGGCACGATCGCCTTCGCGTCCAGCCTGGATCAGGCAGGGCCGATGGCGCGCGACGTGACCGATTGTGCGATCATGCTGGGCGCGATGGCCGGCTTCGACCCGAAGGATGCGACGTCCCTCGACTTGGATGTGCCGGCCTGGGATCGCGAACTTTCCAGCGATCTGAAGGGGAAGCGGGTCGGTATTCCCAAGGAATATCGGGTCGACGGCATGCCGCAGGAAATTGAGGCGTTGTGGCAGCAAGGTGTCGACTGGCTGCGCGACGCCGGGGCGGAGATCGTCGAAGTGTCGCTGCCGCACACCAAATATGCGCTGCCGGCCTATTACATCATTGCGCCGGCGGAGGCGTCGTCCAACCTCGCCCGCTATGACGGCGTCCGGTACGGCCTGCGCGACCTGCCGGATGGTGCGAACCTTCAGGACATGTATGCCGCGACGCGGGCGGACGGTTTCGGCGACGAGGTGAAGCGGCGGATCATGATCGGCACCTATGTGCTGTCGGCCGGCTTCTACGACGCCTATTACACGCAGGCGCAGAAGGTCCGCGCGCTGATCGCGCGCGACTTCGACCGGGCGTGGGAGGCGTGCGACCTGCTGCTCGCCCCAACCGCGCCCTCCGCGGCGTTCGCGTTGGGAGAGAAGTCGGCGGACCCGATCGCCATGTACCTCAACGACGTGTTCACCGTGCCGTCGTCGCTCGCCGGGCTGCCGGCGATGAGCGTGCCGGGCGGGCTGGACGCGCAGGGGCTGCCGCTCGGGCTGCAGATCATCGGTCGCGCGCTGGACGAGCAGGGCGTGCTGGATGCCGGTCTGGCCATCGAGGAGCGCGCCGGCTTCACCGCCCGGCCGGAGGCGTGGTGGTAGGGGACGGCCGCTTCCGCACGCGCAACGTCCAGGTGCTGCGCGAGGCGCAGAACGCGCTCAACATCGCGTTCGGCGCGATCCTCAGCGCCTATGTGGGCAACTCGCTGGCGGAGATCGACAACCGGCCGTTCGATCATCATGCCCTGGCGCGGTTCTTCATCGCGGTGGCGGTGTTCATCCTGGGCCTGTGCGTCGCGAACAGCGCGATCCTGCGCGGCGAGTATCGGCTGGGGCTGATCTTCGCCGTGCTGGCGGCCGGGGGCGCTACCGCGGCGCATCATGAAGGCGCGATCCTGGGGTTCGAGGTCATCATTCTTCGCGTTCTGGCCGGGTGCTGGATCGTCGCGCTGGTCGGCAGCAATGTCCTGCTGACCGCGATCACCTATCTTCATCATCGGAAACGGACATGAGCGAATATCGCATCCAGGGCGCGACGGGCGAGTGGGAGGTCGTGATCGGCCTGGAAGTCCACGCGCAGGTCACCAGCGAGGCGAAGCTGTTCTCCGGCGCGGCGACCGCGTTCGGGGCGGAGCCGAACACGCAGGTTTCGCTGGTCGACGCCGCGATGCCCGGCATGCTGCCGGTGCCGAACCGCGAATGCATCCGCCAGGCGGTGCGTACCGGCATGGCGATCGACGCCGCGATCAACCGCTGGTCGCGCTTCGATCGCAAGAACTATTTCTACGCCGACCTGCCGCAGGGATATCAGATCAGCCAGCTCTACCACCCGTTGGTGGGCGAGGGGCATCTGGACATCAGCCCGGACGAGAAGAACCCCGATGCGACCAAGCGGATCGGGGTGGAGCGCATCCATGTCGAACAAGACGCGGGCAAGCTGATGCACGACCAGCATCCGACACGCTCCTATGTCGACCTGAACCGGTCCGGCGTCGCTCTGATGGAAATCGTGTCGCGGCCGGACATGGCTTCTCCTGCCGAAGCAGGGGCTTACCTACGCAAGTTGCGCGCCATTCTCCGTTATGTCGGGTCGTGCGACGGCAACATGGAGGAAGGGTCGATGCGTGCCGACGTCAACGTCAGCGTGCGTCGCGCCGGCGAGGAACTCGGCACGCGGACGGAGACCAAGAACGTCAATTCCGTGCGCTTCGTGATGGCGGCGATCGAGCATGAGGCCAATCGTCAGGTCGACGTGATCGAGGGCGGTGGCCGGGTTGTGCAGGAAACCCGCTTGTTCGATCCGGACAAGGGCGTGACCCGCTCGATGCGGTCCAAGGAGGATGCGCACGATTATCGCTACTTTCCCGATCCCGACCTGCTGCCGCTCGAATTGGACGAGGCATTCCTGGAGGATTGCCGGGCCAGCCTGCCCGAATTGCCCGATGCGAAGCGCGCGCGGTACGAGGGCATGGGCATCACCCCGTACAATGCCGGCGTTCTGACCGCCGAGGTGGAGACGGCGCGCTGGTTCGACGCGTTGCTCGAAGCAGGTGCGGCGCCGGCGCAGGCGGCGAACTGGGTGTCGTCCGAACTGTTCGGGGCACTCAACCGCATGGGCAAGGGGATCGAGGATAGCCCCGTTGCGCCGGCTCAGGCGGCGGAACTGCTGTCGCTGGTGGCCGACGGAACCCTGTCGGGCAGTCTCGCCAAGCAGGTGTTCGAGGTGATGCTGGACACCGGCCAGAGCCCCGCCGCCATCGTCGAGGAGCGCGGGCTGAAGCAGACCAGCGACACCGGCGCGATCGAGGCGGTGATCGCCGATGTGCTGGCTAAGAACCCCGGCCAGCTGGACCAGTATCGCGGCGGCAAGCAGGCGCTGTTCGGCTTCTTCGTAGGCCAGACGATGAAGGCGATGGGCGGCAAGGCGAACCCGGCGGTGGTCAACGACCTGCTGAAGAAGGCGCTGGGCTGATCGGAGCGGGGCCAATGGTCGTTGTGGGGTTGTGCGCCCGAACGATGTAAGAAGGTCAGGAGACCGCGGCCGAACGGTTTCGGATCATCGTCTTTACAGGTGGGGACCTTTGATGATGGTCCTTGAGGGTGCGATGATCTGGCATCGGCGAGTCCGTCGCCGTTGTCCTCACGGCACGTTCGCGCGCGGTCGGCGCAGACGGTCACAGGCCAGCCAAGGAGAGAATCACCATGACCAAGATGTGGGCAGTCATGCTGGCATGTGGTGTCGTCGCATCGCCGGTGGTCGCTCAGCAGGACGCGCCGCAGCCGGCTGTGCCGCCGCAACCTGCTGTGACGCCGGTACCGCCTCCTTCGCCGTTGCCGCGTGTGGCTCTCGACACCAGCGCGGGGCGGATCGTTATCGAGGCGGACACGGTTCATGCACCGATCAGCGCCGGAAATTTCCTGCGCTATGTCGACCAGAAGCGGCTCGATGGCCTGACCTTTTACAGGGACGTGAAGGTCCAGACCAACTTCGGCTTCGTCCAGTTCGGCGCGAACGGCGACCCGAAACGGTCGCTGCCACCCATCAAGCATGAGCCCACGACCGCGACCGGCTTGAAGCATGTCAGCGGCACGGTCTCGACCGCGCGCCTCGCGCCCGGCACTGCGCGCGGCGAGTTCACCATCGCGGTCGGTGATCAGCCCGGCTTCGATGCGGACCCGACAAAGCCGGGCGACAATCTCGGCTATGCCGCGTTCGGCCATGTGGTTGAGGGAATGGATGTCGTGACGGCCATCATGGATGCGCCAGTCTCACCGACGGCGACCTTGCGCGGGGCCTTCAAGGGGGAGGTGCCTGTGTCGGCGGTAAGGATCGTCACGGCGCGCCGGATCAGGGCAGGCGCATAAGAGGCGGGCGAGCGGGCCGGTCGGCCACGCTCCCCCTATTGTATCACTGCTGGGTAAGGTCCTGATTCTTGACCTCGCCACCCGTGCCGCTGTTGCCGTCGAATTCACCTGTGTCGGTGAAGCGGGCGGGCTCTTCGCCGCCTTCGCCGCGCGCTACGGCGTCGGAACGCGCCTCGACAGCCTGCTGAATGTCGGGACGCTCGTCTTCGCGATCAGGTGCGTTGGGATCGTTGGTCGCCATGGTGTCAGATCTCCGCCGGCTGGCTGGTGCCCGGATCGCTGGGCGACGTGCCGGGGGAGGGCTGGTCGATGTCGGGGCCGATCGGCGTCACTTCCGGGGGCGGGGCGTCGGGCGCCACAGGCTGCGACGAGGGGATGGGGCTTTCGGCGGGAGGCTGGGTAGCCATGATGTCTTCTCCTTCGGTCGCTCAACGCGCCGCGTGCAGCCGGGTTGCCTTGCGCGCTTGCCCCCGCGCGTCGGACTGGTATACACGCGCGCCCAAGGGAACCCTGCACGGCGCAACCGCGCGGGAAACCCAAACGACGGGTCCATCGTGCGGGCGTGGCGGAACTGGTAGACGCGCTGGATTTAGGTTCCAGTATCGCAAGATGTGGGGGTTCGAGTCCCTTCGCCCGCACCAGTGTCCGCCCGGCGCAAGGCGGACTCGACCACAAAGATTTCTCCAGATCAAAGGCCGATCATGCAGACTGTCGAGACGTTGAATGAGGGGCTGAAGCGCGCCTACACGCTGACCATCACCGCCGCGGATATCGACGCCAAGGTCGAGGCGGAAGTGAAGCGCGTCGCGCCGCAGGTCCGCATGCCCGGTTTCCGCCCCGGCAAGGTGCCGGCCAACCTCGTCCGCAAGATGCATGGCGAGGCGCTGGCGCAGGACGCGCTGAACAGCGCGATCCAGCAAGGCGTGCAGGATCTGATCGGCCAGAACGGCCTCCGCCCCGCGATGCAGCCGTCGGTCGAGCTGGGCGAAGGCTATGAGCGCGGCAAGGATGCCGAGGTGAAGGTCGCGCTGGAGGTCCTGCCCCAAGTGCCGGCGCCCGCGATCGATTCGCTGAAGCTGGAGCGGCTGACCGTGCCCGTCGCGGACGAGGCGCTGGACGAGCAGCTGAAGAAGTTCGCCGATCAGTCCAAGCGCTGGGACGACGCCGAGGACAAGGCGGCCGAAACCGGCGATCTGGTCACCATGGATTTCGTCGGGAAGACCGGCGACGTGGCGTTCGACGGCGGCACCGGCACCGACATGGCCGTCGAGATCGGCTCCGGTCGCCTGATCCCCGGTTTCGAGGACCAGCTGGTCGGCGTGAAGGCGGGCGACGAGAAGCAGATCTCCGTCACTTTCCCCGAGGATTATCAGGCCAAGGAACTGGCCGGAAGGCCGGCGACGTTCGACCTGACGATCAAGTCGGTCAAGACCGCCGGCGAGAGCCAGATCGACGACGAGCTGGCCAAGAACCTCGGTCTGGAAAGCCTTGAACAGCTCAAGGGGCTGCTGAAGGGGCAGATCGAGCAGGAGCATAATGGCCTGACGCGGACCTATATGAAGCGCAAGCTGCTCGACCAGCTGGCCGAGGGTCACGACTTCGAAGTGCCGCCGTCGATGGTTGAGGCGGAATTCGGCCAGATCTGGGCGCAGCTGGAGCATGAGGCGGGCCATGAGGCCGACCCGGAGAAGGCACGCGCCGACATGGAGTCCGACCGCGAGGATTACCGCAAGATCGCCGAGCGGCGGGTGCGCCTGGGCCTGCTGCTGTCGGAGATCGGCCAGGCGAACGGCGTCGAGGTGACGGCGCAGGAGATGAACCGCCTGATCGCGCAGGCGTCGCAGCAATACGGTCCCGAGGATCGCCAACGCTTCGTCCAGTACATCCAGCAGGAGCCGATGGCGGCAGCCCAGCTCCGCGCGCCCTTGTATGAGGACAAGGTCGTCGACTTCCTGTTCGACAAGGCGGAGATCACCGACCGCGAGACTACGCGTGAGGAGCTTGAAGCCGCGATCGAGAGCGAGGACGGTTTTGCCACGGGCACTCACGTCCATAACCACGATCATGACCATGACCATGACCATGACCATGACCATCATGGACATGATCACGATCACGCCGACCACGATCACGGCAATGCGGCGACCGACGCAGCGGCGACCGCGACCGAAGTGAACGATGCGGCCACCGACACCGCCGCCCCTGAGGCGGAGGCAAAGCCGGCCAAGGCGAAGAAGGCTGCCAAGCCCGTCGCCAAGGACGACAATGCCGGCGCCGAGGCGGAGCCCGCTCCGGTCAAGAAGCCGCGCGCCAAGAAGGTGGCCGAGGCCGAGCCCGCCGCTGCGGAAGGTGACGCCGCTGCCGCCGAGCCGGCGGCTGCCAAGAAGCCTCGCGCCAAGAAGGCCAAGCCGACCGAGGCCTGATCGCGTTCAGCCCGCTCCGGTTCGCCGGGGCGGGCTTCGCGGCCGATGAATGCAGGCGGGTTCAGGCTTTGCTCGGCGGCCCGATCGGTTTGCCCTTAGGTTCTACGTCCTGCGGCTTCACCCAATTTCCACCGACGGCGCCCTGTTTAGCCAGCCTTACGTGAAAATAGCTGCGAGGTTGAACTCCGCGATCCTTGCTTGACCAGCCGTGATCCGCCGGACCAGCAGGATCGCCGCCAGCGCCACCGCGATGTCGATCGCGGAAGAGATCGCCAGCATGGTCAGGTCGATATGATCGCGTTGCCCGGCGATGTTCATCAGGCTTCCCATGAGGCTGTTGGCCAGCCACAATGCCCACCACATACCCAACAACACGCTGTTCGTGTCGTAAGGGACGCGGCCACGGCTGGCGTTGTAGAGCTCACGCACACCCTGGTACGGCTTCACCAGATTGGCGAAGGGGATGAAGAACCACCAGATGCGGGACGCGGGGCTGAATTCCAGCCCATCCAGGTCGGCCTCGATCAGCCTCTGTCCCGCCTGATACAGCCACAGGGCGAACATCACCATCGTGGTGAGCTTGAACACCGCGGCGGCGTCGTCGATCATGCCGGCTAAGGGCGCAACATGCTCCATGTAGAAGGACGGAAAGACCCGGCTGGTGCCCAGGATAATGGGTGTCCACAGCGCGTTGATCGCGATCATCGCGACTACTGCGCCGCCAAGTCGTCTCAACCCTCGATTGTCCAGCATCTGCCACACCCCTGTTCGGGCGTCATGGTGACGTTCGCTCCGGTTCGCGTCAAAGGAGCGGGAACTGCAGGCTGCAAAAGACCATCGCCATCGCCCGGATCGGCGGTAAGGAACGCAGCATGACCCCGCGCATTGCCGTCCTGCTGCCCTGCTACAACGAAGAAGCCGCCATCGCGCAGACGGTGGGAGCGTTCCGCTCCGCGCTGCCCGACGCCGCGATCTACGTGTACGACAACAACAGCCGCGACCGGACGGTGGAGGTCGCCCGTGCGGCCGGCGCGATCGTTCGTCAGGAGCGTGTCCAGGGCAAGGGCGCGGTGGTGCGGCGGATGTTCGCCGACGTGGATGCCGACGTCTATGTCATGGCCGATGGCGATGCGACCTACGATGCCGCCTCCGCCCCCGCCATGGTGTCGCGGCTGATCGCGGAGCAACTCGACATGGTGGTCGGTGCGCGGGTGGGGCAGGCGAGCGCCGCTTACCGACGCGGCCATGTGTTCGGCAACCGGCTGCTGACAGGCATGCTGGCCCGGCTGTTCGGCCGCAGCTTTTCCGACATCCTGTCGGGTTACCGCGTGTTCTCGCGACGGTTCGTGAAGAGCTATCCCGCCTTGTCCACAGGCTTCGAGATCGAAACCGACATCTCTGTTCACGCGCTGGAGCTGCGCATGCCCGTGGGGGAGGTGGAGACGCCTTATTTCGAGCGGCCGGAGGGGTCTGCGTCGAAACTGTCCACCTATCGCGACGGCTGGCGCATCGTCCGCACCATCGCCACGCTGTACCGGATCGAACGGCCCCTGCTGTTCTTCGGCATCATCGGCGCGGCGTTGGCGATGCTGGCGGTGCTGCTCGCGATCCCGCTGGTCCTGACCTATGCCCGCACCGGGCTGGTCCCGCGCTTTCCGACGGCGATCGGGGCAACGGGTCTGGTGATCCTGGCGGCGCTGTGCCTGTTCGCGGGATTGATCCTCGACACGGTGGTTCGCGGGCGGCGAGAGGTCCGGCGCCTCGCCTATCTGCAGCTTCCGGCGCCGGGTGACGCCTGACGCGCACCGGTTCCGCCACCTTCTTCGCCGATGGCGCGGGTGGCGGGCTTGAAGTCCTCTCGCGACGGCGCGACATAGGCGCATCCAAAGGGCACAAGAGAGTTCTTCCATGCACAATCCGTTCGAGACCGGCGACTTTGCGGCACCCCTGGCGAATGCCGGCCTCGGTCTGCGCCCGACCAATGCCGGTCTGGTGCCCATCGTCATCGAGCAGTCGAACCGCGGCGAGCGTTCGTTCGACATCTTTTCCCGCCTGCTGCGGGAGCGGATCGTGTTCGTGACCGGCGGGGTGGAGGATGGCATGGCCAGCCTGATCACCGCGCAGCTGCTGTTCCTAGAATCGGAGAACCCGAAAAAGGACATTTTCATGTACATCAACTCGCCGGGCGGTGTCGTCACGGCGGGCATGGCGATCCATGACACCATGCAGTACATCCGCCCGCGCGTCGGCACTGTCTGCGTCGGTCAGGCCGCGTCCATGGGCAGCTTCCTGCTCGCCGCCGGTGAACCGGGCATGCGGGTCGCGCTGACCAACAGCCGGATCATGATCCACCAGCCCTCGGGCGGGGCGCAGGGCATGGCGTCCGATATCGAGATTCAGGCGCGCGAGATCCTGCGCATGCGCCACTTCCTCAACTCGCTCTACGCCAAGTACACCGGCAAGCCGCTGGAGGAGATCGAGCGCGCGATGGACCGCGACAAGTTCATGAGCGCCGAGGAGGCCAAGGAGTTCGGCCTGATCGACGAGGTTTTCGACAAGCGTCCGGCGCCGAGCGACGAGGCGGCTGCCGCGGCCTGATTTGTGATCCTGTCGACGCGCGAGAGGCTCCGCGCGTCGGCGGCTGTTCCCTTCCTGATGACTCGGGAGCGGCTTTTGCTCGCGATGATGGAGGATTAGTCGCCGTCAGCCGCATCGAGGGCGCGCAGCGGCCCGGGTGTTTACGCTTCTTGAAGCCGGCGTCGGCGATAATGATATGAGGGGCGCTTGGCGGTAGCCCGACGCACGGGCCGGACGCGTGGCGAATCTTTCGATTGAAGCGGGGAGTGGGAACGCTACACTCCCCATCCCGATGAGCGCTTCGGCGCAAGAGGTGAGTGAATGACGAAACTGTCCGGTGGCGACTCCAAGAGCACCCTGTATTGCTCCTTCTGCGGCAAGTCGCAGCACGAGGTGCGCAAGCTGATCGCTGGTCCCACCGTCTTCATCTGCGACGAATGCGTGGAGCTGTGTAACGACATCATCCGCGAGGAGACGAAGTCGGCGCTGGTGGCCAAGAAGGACGGCGGCGTGCCGACCCCGCAGGAAATCTGCAACGTCCTGGACGACTATGTGATCGGCCAGAAGCAGGCCAAGCGCGTGCTGTCGGTGGCGGTGCACAATCATTACAAGCGGCTGAACCACGGCGCCAAGGGCGCGGATGTCGAGCTGGCCAAGTCGAACATCCTGTTGGTCGGTCCGACCGGCTGCGGCAAGACGCTGCTCGCGCAGACGCTGGCCCGCATCCTCGACGTGCCGTTCACCATGGCCGACGCGACCACGCTGACCGAGGCCGGCTATGTCGGTGAGGATGTCGAGAACATCATCCTGAAGCTGCTCCAGGCGAGCGACTATAATGTCGAGCGGGCGCAGCGCGGCATCGTGTACATCGACGAGATCGACAAGATCAGCCGCAAGGCGGAGAATCCGTCGATCACCCGCGACGTGTCGGGCGAGGGCGTGCAGCAGGCGCTGCTCAAGCTGATGGAGGGCACCACCGCATCGGTGCCGCCACAGGGCGGCCGCAAGCATCCGCAGCAGGAGTTCCTGCAGGTCGACACAACGAACATCCTGTTCATCTGCGGCGGCGCGTTCTCAGGTCTGGAAAAGATCATCGGCGACCGTCTGCAAGGCAAGTCGATCGGCTTCGGCGCCTATGTCGCGGCGCCCGAAGAGAAGCGGACGGGTGAGGTTCTGCGGCAGACCGAGCCGGAGGATCTGCTGAAGTTCGGGCTGATCCCAGAGTTCGTCGGCCGTCTGCCGGTAATCGCGACGCTGGAGGATCTGGACGTCGAGGCTCTCATCAAGATCCTGACGGAGCCGAAGAACGCGTTGGTCAAACAGTATCAGAAGCTGTTCGACATGGAGGAGGTGCATCTCGGCTTCACCGACGATGCGCTGACTACGGTGTCGAAGAAGGCGATCGAGCGGAAGACGGGTGCTCGCGGCCTCCGCTCCATTCTGGAGAGCATCCTGCTCGATACGATGTTCGACCTGCCGAGCATGGACGGCGTGGACGAGGTGATGATCGACAAGGACGTCGTGGAAGGCCGCAAGGAACCGATCCGGGTCTATGCCGAGAAGAAGAAGGCGGGCGACGCAGCCTGATATTGGTTGCCGGTTGAAGCGGTCGTGATGGGGGATGTGTTGTTCTCGCATCGCGGCCGCTTCGGCCCGGAAGAAGTTCGCCTCGTCTTAGGCCGTAGGCTCGTAAGCTAGCAGCCAGAGCCTCATTGAGGCGAGTTGGACCATAGCGAGGAAGTTGACGGCGAGCTTGTCGTCGCGGGTGGCTACGCGGCTGAAGTGCTTCGACTTGGAGGAGAACCCCTCGATCAGGTTGCGCCGCGGTAGAGCGGCTTGCTGAAGCATGGCTTCCAGCGCCTGTTTGGATCGGAACGGAAGCTCGAAGCGCCAGATAGCTCACCAGCAGCGCCAGCACGCAAGACACGCCCCAGGCAGACCAGAACTCTCGTCCGGTTTCTGTATCTCGCTAGATCCGGAAGCTAGGCGTGTAGATATATCCTGCCGCCGCCGAGCACAAACGCCTCCCCAAATGAGCGCCCGGACGATGTACTAAAACTTACCGGCGCCGGCCGGCCCAAGCGCACCATAGAGAGCGACGGCGGCTACACCCGCCACCAACGCAACGATCGGCCGCCTGACCATCCGCAACGTGCGATGATCATATCGCACTCACCATCCGCCACCTACGCGTTTATGGGTTCACGACCTAGACGGGTAAGGTCACCTTTTTACCGTGACCTATCCGTCGGCATGATGCCTGCGGTACCGCCCGCGGGATCGCGCAGACTTCGCTGGCTTATGGCCCGGCCTGTAACCGAAGCACCGACGCTCCAGCGTGCTATACCGCAGCCTAGGCCATAGTTCGGTCTCGCAATTGGGTAGGACTATGCCCTCGCAATGCGCCGCGAGCGGGGGTGACCTTGCCTGCTCTACGCTCGCGAACGCAGAGCAATCACTTGTTTGGCACCTGTCCGACGAGCATCAGGCTCTGCCGTGTTTTGGCACAATCCTCGACGGCATTGTCGAACAATTTGGGAGAGGCGCTTGAGCTGCATGTTTTCTCTTCAGACGCCGTCGACTGACGCGTTTGCCAATGATCCATGCCACGGTATCCGACCTCTCACGCGTGCAATGCCGATCTTCTGCCGCCGTGTTCGTGAACTAGGTCGACGGTCTTCATAGAGCGCTTCTGCCTGCGCAACGGCGCGACAAATTCTCTCTAGCCGCCCTCTGCTTCACGTCCGGTTCCCCTGACAGAAGGGCATGGCCCGAAATGGCGGAGCTTGGGACAGGGTCGGTTTGGGAACCCGCTTGGCTAATCAGCGCCTCGTGCGCGGTCGGAAGCGTACTCATGGCGCCTGCAAAGTGGGCGTGGCCAACGTAACGCGCCTGCTCTGATATCTCGTTCGGTGGGCCGAACGGCTCTACGCGCCTTTCGACCGTATGCTGGCATCTACTGACGCCTCTTTCGAGAAGTGAGCACTGGCCGGCGCGTCCCGAGTCGAGTCGGTCAAGCGGCGGAACATCGGCTGCTATTACGTATATCGTCGAAGCTGAACTGTTCGCCTCGGACGCATTACAGTTGAACGGTTCGTGGCGCGGGACAGGCGGAGGTGCAGGCCTGTTCTTCGCCCTCTCATGACGTGCGAAGTTGAACAACCGTTCATCTTGACTCGGCTACATGAGCAGCATGGGAGGGCGGCATGGCCACGCGTTTCACTGTTGATCGTCGGGTGCACCCGGCGCTGGTTGAAAACCGCGCCGCGTTGCGGCGACCGACCGCGCATGTCCAGCTGATCGGGGCAGGAGAGGGCGCGCAGCCCTTGGCCGCGATGCTGCTCGACATTTCGCCTTTCGGATGCCGCATGCTGTGCGCCGGCGCGTCGGAGGCGGGCAGCCGATTGGTGCTGCGCTTCGATGATGGCGAGGAAGCGGCCATCGAGTTGATCTGGCGCGAGGCGGGGCTGGCCGGATGCCGTTTCGAAAGGTCGATTGCCCGCACGTTGGTGCGGCGCCTGACGCTGGCCCTGCAATAAGCCGCGCGGCTGGTTACTTGCGGCGCGGACGGAGGCTGGCGGCCAAGGCCAGTCCGGCGGCGATCTGCGCGACCCCGTAAAGGCGCCGGCGGCCGGGTCGCCCACCAAACGGTTTCACCAGCGCGTCCACCGCCGCGACGTCCGACCGCCACAGGTCGACGTGACGTACCGCCTGGATCAATCCCAGCGCGCCGTCGCCGATCATGAACACGGCCGCCATTTCCGCCGCGCGCTTCAGACCGATCGACAGGTTGCTCTCCGCATCGTTGGCGTCATGCGTGGGTGAGTCTCTGTCGTTCATTTCTTCGCCCTTTGCTGCGCCTGATAGGCCTGGAATGCTTCAACCGCCGGACTGCGGCGAAGGATGCGCGCCCAGGGGTCGATGACGACATGGCCGTCGGCGGGTACGTCGATGCTGACGGGGGGAGTGACCCGCCGCACGGTCCCGTTCACCTCGACGTCGACGGGCATCGGGAAAGCGCCGCCGCCCGGTGCAGCCCAGGTCAGCGACAGGCGACCGGCTGTGCGGCGCTCGATCAGGTCCGGCAGCGCGGCCTGTCGCAGATAAACTTCGAAAAACCAGCCATAATCCTTGCCCGTGACCTCCCGAACGATGCGCTGAAACTCGGCCGTGGAGCCAAAGCGCGGGGCGAAGTTGCCGGGTCTGGGATCGGGTCGGCCATAGACGGCGCGGCGGGTGATCGCCCAGAAGTCCTTGTCACCGACCAACCAGCGCAGCGTGTGCAGGACCCACGCGCCCTTGTAATAAATGTCCTGGGCCGGGCCGCCCTTCGCATCCTCATAGACCTCCTCCTCCGTGACCTCGCGGCCGCGCACCAGCGGCTGCTTGTTCAGGATGCGGTTGCGCTGGTCGAGCATCATCGCGGCGTAGCGCGCCTCGCCCTCCCGCCAGAGCGCGTAGGCGGGCTGCATGTACTCGGCATAGCCCTCGTGCAGCCAGTAATCGTCCCAGTCCGCGGCGGTCAGCTGGTTGCCGAAATACTCGTGCGCGAACTCGTGCTGAAACAGCCAGTCGAACCCCTCCGGCGCCTTGGCATAGCCGTTGCCGTAGGCATTGATCGTCTGGTGCTCCATGCCCTTGTGCGGCGTTTCGACCACGCCCAGCTTTTCGTCGCCAAAGGGGTAGGGGCCGATGTTCGCCTCGAAGAAGTCGAGGGTCGGCGCGAACTCGGCGAACAGCCCCTCCGCCTGGCGCCGCTCGCCGGGCAGGTACCAGTAATGCATGGGGATGGTGTTGCCGTATCGGCTGCGATAGCCGCCCGCGACCTCCTCATACGGTGCGACGTTGAGAGCGATGGCGTAAGTGTTGGGCTGCTTCACCCGCCAATTCCACCGCGTGCGCCCGTCGGGCAGCGCATCGATGCCGAGCAGCACGCCGTTGCTGGGTGCTTTCAGCCCCGCAGGCACGGTGATGTGGATCGTCGCGACTGCCGGTTCCCCGGTCGGGAAGTCGAGGCAGGGCCAGAACAGGTCGCAGCCATAGCCCTCCGCCGTTGTGGCGAACCAGGTGCGTCCATCGGGCGTCTTCGACCACACCATGCCGTCGTCCCACGGCGCGTTGACCGCGATGTGCGGCGTGCCCGCATAGCCGATCCGTGCGACGATCCGCTCCCCCCGGGCCGCCGGGCGCGGCAGGCGGATGGCGAGCTGTCCCTGTGGATTGCTCCACGCCGATCGTGCCAGCGGCTGATCGTTGATGCTGATCGCGCTGACCGGCAGGTTGCGGTCGAGGTCGACCAGCAGGCGCGACAGCGGCGCGGTGGCGGTAAAGGTCAGCGTCGCGACCCCGTTCAGCGCCTGGCGATCGGGTAGCACCTCGAATTGCAGGTCCGCCGAGTCGAACCGAAGCGCAAGTTGCTCCGCCGGGCGCATGCCCCCCGATCGCTGCGTTTGTTCGCTGATTGCCGGCTCTCCCTTTTTCAGCGGCACGGTGCCGGCGAGCAGCAGGGGCGTCAGGGAAAGGGCGGCGAGAAGGCGGAGGCGCATGTCCGTCGTTCGCCGCATCGGTGTCGATCGGTCAAGCGTCGTCGGGCAATTGATGGACTGGCAACCCTCCCCATATACAAGCGGTAAGGGGTGGCCGCGTTCGGCACCCGCCGGAGTGTGCATGACCCATTTTCCCGTTCTGCCCCTGAGGGACATCGTGGTGTTCCCCCAGATGATCGTTCCGCTGTTCGTGGGACGCGACAAGTCGGTCGCGGCGCTTGAGGCGGCAATGGCCGCCGACAAGGAAATCTTTCTGGTAGCGCAGCTCGACCCGGCGGAGGACGACCCCGCGCGCGGCGATCTGTACGAAGTGGGTGTCACCGCGTCGGTGCTGCAATTGCTGAAGCTGCCCGACGGCACGGTACGCGTGCTGGTCGAGGGCAAGGCACGCGCGCGGCTGGGCGAGCTGGCGCCAGTCGAAGGATATCTGACGGCCACCGTCGAGACGATCGACGAGGTGGAGGCGCAGGGCACCGACGTCGAGGCGCTGATGCGCTCCGTCGTGTCGCAGTTCGAAAGCTATGCCAAGCTGAACAAGAAACTGCCGGCGGAAACCGCGGTGCAGTTGGGCGAGATTGACGATGCCGCGCGCCTGTCGGACGCGGTCGCCGCGAACATCAACGTCAAGGTCGCCGACAAGCAGGCGCTGCTGGTCGAGGTCGATCCCGCCAAGCGGCTGGAGATGGCCTTCGCCCTGATGGAGGGCGAATTGGGCGTCCTGCAGGTCGAGAAGAAGATCAAGAGCCGCGTCAAGCGCCAGATGGAGAAGACGCAGCGCGAATATTATTTGAACGAACAGTTGAAGGCGATCCAGCGCGAGCTGGGCAATGAGGGCGAGGAGGGCGATGGCGACGAGATCGCCGAGCTGACTCAGAAGATCGCCACGCTGAAGCTGTCGAAGGAAGCGCGGACCAAGGCGACGTCTGAGCTGAAGAAGCTGAAGTCGATGGCGCCGATGAGCGCCGAGGCGACGGTGGTGCGCAACTATCTGGACGTGTTGCTGGGCCTGCCCTGGGGCAAGAAGTCGAAGATCAAGCGCGACATCGCCGCGGCGCAAGCCGTGCTGGACGAGGATCATTACGCGCTGGAGAAGGTCAAGGACCGTATCGTCGAATATCTCGGCGTGCAGGCGCGTACCAACAAGCTGAAGGGGCCGATCCTGTGCCTTGTCGGCCCTCCGGGCGTAGGCAAGACCAGCCTGGGCCAGTCGATCGCGAAGGCGACGGGCCGCGAGTTCATTCGGCAGAGCCTGGGCGGCGTGCGGGATGAGGCGGAAATCCGCGGTCACCGGCGCACCTATATCGGATCGCTGCCGGGCAAGATCGTGACCAACCTGAAAAAGGCCGGCGCGTCCAACCCGCTGTTCCTGTTCGACGAGATCGACAAGCTGGGCCAGGATTTCCGGGGTGACCCCGCCTCCGCGCTGCTGGAGGTGCTGGACCCGGAGCAGAACGCTAAGTTCAACGACCATTATCTCGAGATCGACATCGACCTGTCCGACGTGATGTTCGTGTGCACCGCGAACACGCTGAACCTGCCGCAGCCGCTGCTCGACCGGATGGAGATCATCCGGCTGGAAGGGTATACGGAGGACGAAAAGGTCGAGATCGCCGAGCGGCACCTGATCGCAAAGCAGATCGAGGCGCACGGGCTGAAGAACGGCGAGTTCACGCTGACCAACGAGGGCCTGCGCGCGCTGATCCAGCGCTACACCCGAGAGGCCGGCGTCCGCACGCTGGAGCGCGAAATCGCGAAGCTGGCGCGCAAGGCGCTTCGTCAGATCCTGGAAGGGAAGGCGAGCAGCGTCACGATCACGCCGGACAATTTGCACCAGTTCGCGGGCGTGCAGAAGTTCCGCCACGGCCTGTCGGAAACGGAAAACCAGATCGGCGCGGTCACCGGGCTCGCCTGGACGGAAGTGGGCGGCGAGTTGCTGACCATCGAAAGCGTCACCGTGCCGGGCAAGGGCGCGGCGAAGCTGACCGGCAAGCTGGGCGACGTCATGAAGGAGTCGATCGAAACGGCCTTCTCCTTCGTGAAGGCGCGTGCGCCCAGCTATGGCATCAAGCCCAGCCTGTTCAATCGCAAGGACGTGCACATCCACCTTCCCGAAGGTGCGACCCCGAAGGATGGACCGTCCGCCGGCATCGGCATGGTCACGTCGATCGTGTCGACCATGACGGGTATCCCGATCCGGCGCGAAGTGGCGATGACCGGCGAAGTCACGCTGCGCGGTCGGGTTCTGCCGATCGGTGGGCTGAAGGAGAAGCTTCTCGCGGCCCTGCGCGGCGGGATCGAGACGGTGCTGATCCCACAGGAGAACGAAAAGGATCTTGCCGACATCCCGGCCAATGTGAAGGAAGGTCTGACCATCGTGCCGGTCAGCCATGTCGACGAGGTGCTGCGGCTCGCGCTCACCGAGCCGCTTGAGGCGATCGACTGGACCGATGCGGACGAACTGGCTGCGTTTCCCCCCGCGCCAATCGCACCGGCGGGTGGTGAATTGCATCATTAGAGCCCGTGGGCGTGGTGGTTGAGCGCGATCAGGGCGGTGGCTGTTGACTCAGGTTAGGACCATCGCCTTACTTGCGCCGCGTTCCGCCAGGGCGATTCCGGCGGAGTCGCGGCGTTCCACCACGGGGGTTTGAGTAGATGAACAAGCAGGAGCTGATCGCGACGGTCGCCGACACGTCGGGCCTGACCAAGGGCGACGCCGTCAAGGCGGTGGAGGCGGTGTTCGACGCGATCGGCGGCGCGCTGAAAAAGGGCGACGAGGTCCGGCTGGTCGGTTTCGGCACCTTTTCGGTTTCCAAGCGCAAGGCGTCGAGCGGCCGCAACCCGCGCACCGGCGAACCGATGACGATCAAGGCGTCGAGCCAGCCCAAGTTCAAGGCGGGCAAGGTGCTGAAGGACTCGGTCAACATCTGATGCGTGCCGGCGCCGGGTCGATGATTTTCGATCTGGACAGGGGGCGGGGCGCCGTCTAGAGGCCCGCTTCCGGTTTGCGGATGGTCAGCCATCCAGGGGATCGGGCGCGTAGCTCAGCGGTAGAGCACACCCTTCACACGGGTGGGGTCACAGGTTCAATCCCTGTCGCGCCCACCATCTACAGGCCCGTTGCCCGGTGGCAGCGGGCCTTTTTCTGTTCGCGGTTCGCAGCGGCAATTCCGCGGTAGAGTGCGACTGTTGTTCGGACTGGCGTTCAGACCCGGTATCGGCGGGTCGGCAGCGGACCAGTAACGGTGCGTGCAGGGCATGGGACCGCAAGCGACGTTCAACCGTTCGGCACGCACAAGCAGGAGCGTGCCCATGACCAGTCCCGCCGACACTTCCTCCGACAGCAACATGTCCGATGCCGATACGACCGCAGTGTCGGTCGTGCTGCAAGGGTTCGGCGGCGCGGATGCGTTGTCGGTCGAGCGAACGCCGATCCCACAGCCCCGGGACGACGAGGTGCTGGTCCGCGTCCGCGCCGCCAGCGTCAATCCGGTCGATTACAAGATCGCGCAGGGCGAGTTTCCACCCGTCGGCGAGGACGACTTGCCCAAGATCATGGGCCGCGATCTGGCGGGAACGGTGGAGGCGGTGGGCACGCGCGCGCATTACATGGTGCGTCATGGCGACCGCGTGATGGCGCATATCGGTTTTGATCGCGGCGCGCAGAGCGAATATGTCGTCGCCAAGGCAACCGAGTTTGTCGGCCTGCCCGAGGGGGTGTCCTTTGTCGATGCGGCCGGCGCCGGGCTTGCCGCGATGACGGCATGGCAGGGGTTGTTCGACCATGGCGGGCTGGACGCCGGGCAGACCGTGCTGATCCATGGCGGCGCGGGCGGCGTCGGGCATCTGGCGGTGCAGTTGGCGAAGTGGAAAGGGGCCACGGTGATTGCGACCGCGTCCTCCGGCGATCTCGACTTCGTCCGATCGCTCGGGGCGGACACGGTGGTCGATTACAAGGCGGATCGCTTCGAGGATGTGGCGAACGATGTGGACGTGGTGTTCGACCTGATCGGTGGCGAGACCGGGGAGCGTTCCCTGGCAGTCCTGCGCGAAGGGGGCATCCTGGTGTCGACCTTGCAGCCGCCTGCTGACGATGCAAAGCAGGGCCGCAACGTCCGGATCGCGCCACGCTACATGGCAGAGCCCAACGCGGCTCAATTGGGTCAGATCGCTGACCTGATGGCCGCTGGGACGGTCAAGGTAACGGTTGCCGAAACGTTTCCCATCGTGCGGGCGGCAGACGCTTACCGTGACCAGGAGTCCGGTCATCCGCGCGGCAAGATCGTCCTGACGCTGGATTAGCGGCGTTCGGCGCCTGCAGGGTGAGAGTGCCTGACCGCGCTATGGAGGGGGAGCGTAGGTTCGTCATCATCCGGGCGTCGCGCGTCGGTACGCGCCTCCGTTCCTCCCGCTGTCACAATATCGTCATCGCGGCGTCATCCAGGCGTCACGCAAAGCCAACCTAGCCGTCACACGAGCCGCCTAGATCGGCGTCCGGCGGTCGGCGGCGGGGCGAACTTTCGCGTCGATCACAACTGGGCATCAGCCCGGCGGACACAGATCGACAGGGAGTTTACGGCAATGGCGGTCCTCAAGCGGAGTGCGACGCGTCTTCTGGTCAGCACCGCATGCGCGGCGCTCGCGGGCTGCGGCGGTGCGGACAATGTGGCGTCGCCGGGTGCAGGCACGATCGTCATCAACCCGCCGGCCGTGACGCCGACGCCCACCCCGACGCCGACGCCGACCCCCAGCGCCATCACCGCCGCGCAGTTCGCGTCGACATCGGGCGGCAATTCCACGATCAGCATCACCGCCGACGAGCAGCTGGCGATCGTGAAGGCCGGGACCAACAACAATGTCGATGGCGTCGGCACAGGCATCAACGGTGTCTATCCGACCAGCAGCACATCGCTGACCACCGCGACCGATCCGTCGACGCTGAACAGCTTCTTCACCTCGACCAACTATGTCGGCGCGCTCAACGGAGCGAGCGATACCGCTTTCCAGGGCTGGACCTGCAACTCCACCTCGGCGGAGTTCGGCGGATCGGGTGCGCGCTGCACGGCGGTGCCGGCGGTCGGTACCGGCGGCTCCGCGGCGGCGTGCCCGACCGGGACGATCGACGACGGTCTGGTGCAGACGTTCCGCGCGTGCCGACTGCCGACGGTCATCACCGCCAGCCTGACGCTGCCGAAGATCGCGGGCGTGTACTATCGCCTGCGTGGCCAGACGGAGGTCGGCACCGATGTCGGCACTACCGGCGCGGACAGCGGGATCACGCTCACCATCCAGCCGGGCGTCGTGATCGCGGCCGACTCGACGGAGGCGACCAACGACCTGCTGATCGTCAATCGCGGATCGAAGATCTCGGCGGTCGGCACGCGCGACAACCCGATCATCTTCACCTCGCAGCAGAACCTCGCCAACAACGGCGTGTCGGACGCGACGCAGGGTCAGTGGGGCGGGATCATCCTGCTCGGTCGCGCGCCGATCGGCGTGTGCGCGGCGGGCACAGGGCCGAACAATGCGGGCGGCACCTCCACCACCTGCCAGCAGGCGATCGAGGGCGTCACCGGGCGCTTCTACGGCGGCCCGACCGCGGCGGACTCGAGCGGCCAGATGAGCTACGTCCAGATCCGTTACTCAGGCATTGCGATCAGCGACGGCAACGAGTTGCAGGGCCTGACGCTGGGCGGCACGGGCTCGGGAACCGTGCTGGATCACATCCAGAGCCACAATTCGGCCGATGACGGCATCGAGATCTTCGGCGGCACCACCAACATCAAGTACATCGCGGTGACCGGCGCGGACGACGACGGCTTCGACATCGACAACGGCTATCGCGGCTTCATGCAGTTCATGATCGCGGCACAGCGCGTTCTGGGTGCGACCGCCGACAGCTTCTCTACTGAGATCGACTCGAACGGTGCGGAGGACCTGCTGCCGCGTACGTTCGCCAGCTACGCCAACTTCACCTTCATCCAGACCGCGCTGGCACCGGCTGCGATCCGTCAGCGCGGCGGATCGGACATGCGCTTCGTCAACGGAATCGTGAAGTCGCCGGGCAACGTCGCCTGCGTCAACTTCATCGCACAGGAAGCGAGCCAATCGGACCGCTCCACCGTGCGGCCGAAGGACGACAGCAAGCAGGACTTCGGCCCACCCTCGTTCAACTCCGTCTACTTCGCCTGCAACGGCCGCTGAGGCGACCCGCCTCGGTGCCCTTCACCGGGGCGGCATCTCCGCCGCCCCGGTCCTTTTCCATATCCGCGCGAAAGATACGGCCATGCAGCGTCGCCACGCCTACGCCACCCTTCTTCTCCTGACGTCGCAGCTCGTCTCGCCGGCGGTGCTGGCGCAGACCGGCGGTGGATCGCCGACGGGGAGCACGCCGCCTTCCACCCCGCCGATCAGCACGACCGGTACACAGCCGGACACGGCTGCGCCGACCGACGCGCAAACACCGACGACGCAGAGCGGCACGCCGCAATCCCAGGCGGCACAGGGGCAGGCAGCGCAGGGGCAAGAGGGCGACGCGCCGGTCGAGGTGTCGGTGCCGGGCGCGTCCGGTGAGCCGGCCGACGTGGTCGTGGTGGGCCGCAACATCCCCAACACGGTCAAGGCGACGGCGCAGATCGTGTCGGTGCTCTCTACGGCCGACATCGCGCGGACGGGAGAGGGCGACATCGCCGGCGCGCTGACCCGCGTCACCGGCCTGTCGGTGGTCGGCGGAGGCTTCGTCTTCGTGCGGGGTCTGGGCGACCGCTATTCCTCGTCGCTGTTGAACGGATCGCCACTGCCCAGTCCGGAACCGCTGCGGCGGTCGGTGCCGCTCGACATCTTTCCGACCACGATCGTCGGCTCTGCGCTGGTGCAGAAGACCTATTCGGTGAACTATCCCGGCGAGTTCGGCGGCGGCGTCATCAACCTGACCACCAAGGCGCTGCCCGACAAGAACTTCCTGTCCGCCGGCGCGTCGATCGGCGCGGACGACGCGACGACGAGCGAGCTGGGCTACACCTATTATGGCGGCAAGGCGGACTGGATCGGCTTCGACGACGGCACGCGCGACGTGCCCGGCTTCATCCGCAACGCCGCCAAGGGGAACGGCCTGATCCCGGCCGCTCAGGTCGCACAGCTGTCGAACGCGTCCACCACGCTGCTCCAGCGCAACAACCAGCTGCCCGCCAACTGGTCGGCAGAGGTATCCGGCGGCTCCGTGTTCGACGTGGGATCGAGCCGGCTCGGCGTGATCGCGTCCCTGTCCGCCAGCAACACCTGGCGCACGCGCCTGAGCACGCAACAGGACTCGGTCACCGAGGCGGGCACGCTGCGCAACGATTTCCGCACCCTGCTGACCGACAATCGCGCGGTCACCAACGCGCTGGTCGGGCTGGGCCTGGAGTTCGGCGAGAACACGATCCGCTGGAGCAACGTCTATATTCACGACACGCTGAAGCAGGCGCGGGGTGCGGCGGCGACCCTGTACAACAACCCGAGTGGCCTCCGCTTCCAGCAGAACACCAGCTGGTTCGAGCGTCAGTTGATCGAGTCGCAGCTGGTCGGCGAGTTCAAGCTGACCGACCGCCTGCGCGTCGACGCGCGCGGGGCCTATGCCAATTCCAAGCGCAAGGCCCCCTACGAGCGTCAATTCGACTATCTGTGTTCCAACCGCACCACCAACGGGCTGGAGATCGTCAACAACAACGAACCGGTGCCCGGCGACCTGTTCACCTGCAACGGCGCCTACCAGGTCACCGGTCGTTTCACGCCGTTCGCGTCGATCATATTCAGCGACCTGAACGAGGATCTTTGGACCGGGCAGGCGGACCTGTCGTACAAGCTGGACACCGACCGGCCCTTCACCCTGTCGACCGGGTATTTCTACTCGGACACCGATCGTCAATCGAGTCGGCTGCAGTTCAACTACCAGACCAGCCTGGGCGGGGGCACCGCGCCGGGCTATCCGGTCAACCTGTTGCGTCCCGACTATCTGCTCGGCCCAGACGCGCTGTTCAACGCGTGTCCGCAGATCGGGCCCGGCGCCTGCACGATCGAGTTGCAGTTCAACACGCCGCTCGGCGCCTATGCCTATGACGCGGGCCTGCGCATTCATGCCGGCTATGCCCAGGCCGAGGCGGAGGCGCTGGACGGCCTGCGCGCGGTGATCGGCGTGCGATACGAGAACGCAGTGGAGACGGTGACGCCGATCGACACCGCGACGACGCGGCTGAAGCGCGATTACTTCCTGCCGGCGGCGACGCTGACCTGGAACTTCGCGCCCAACATGCAGCTGCGCGGGTCCTTCTCCAAGACGATCTCCCGCCCCCAGTTCCGCGAACTGGCGCCGCAGCAGTTCCGCGATCCGGATTCCGACCGGCTGTTCTTCGGCAATCCGTTGCTGCGCGATTCGCAGTTGTACAATCTGGAGGGGCGGTACGAATGGTTCTTCGGGCGCGATCAGCGCTTCACGGCAGCGGGGTTCTACAAGCGGATCGACAATCCGATCGAGCAGGTCGGTTTCTACACCGGTGCCGACGATCGGCTCCAGACCGGCTTCACCAACCTGCCCAAGGCGACGCTGTACGGTGCCGAGGTGGAGGTGCAGAAATATCTGCCGCTGGTCAGCCTGGGTGAGGCGTTCGCCACCCGGCGGCTGTTCGCGCTGGCCAACTACACCTACACCAAGTCCAAGATCGACGCGGGCGGCCAGTGCGTGCCCAACGTGCTGAACCAGACGCTGGGCGGGTGTGCGACCGGCTATGGTCCGGCCAGCCTGCAATTCCGCGATGGCGCGTCGCTGACGGGCCAGTCGGACCATCTCGTCAACCTGCAACTGGGCATCGACGACACCGCGTCGCTGTCGCAGCTGACGGCGCTGTTCAACTATGCCAGCGACCGCGTGACCAATCGTGGTCCGGCGAACCTGTCGGGCGTGGGGTTCCAGCCGGACGTGGTGGAACGGCCGGGCATCCGGCTGGACCTGGTGGCGCGGCAGGGTATCGAGGCGTTCGGCGGTCGGTTCGAGATCAAGGCGGAGGCGCGCAACCTGACCCGGACGCGCTATCGCGAAAGCCAGACCTTTTCGAGCGGCAACGAGGTGTTCATCAACCGGTACAATCTGGGCCGCATCTTCACCCTGGGCGTCAGCACCACCTTCTGATCGATGCGCCCGGCCGCCCCTGCGCGGTCGGGTGTCATCAGCGCCAGGGGTGTTCGCGAAACCATTTGGTGATGACGTATTTGACGCCGCTCCGCACCTTCATCCCCTGATGGATGGTGGCGGGATTGGGCGTGCCGTCCGGGCGGCGGTTGTTCCAGGCGAGCAGCTTGCCGGTCTCGGGCTGCACGATCTTGTCGACCGTCTTGAAGCGGGTGGCGCCGCCTGCCTCGGGTTCGTTGAGATAGATCATCACCGTCCAGGTCCGGTTGCCCGCAACCCCGCAGAAGCGGTGATAGTCGATGCCGGTCGGTTCGAAATAGTCGGTATGCCCCTTGAACTCCTGTCCCACGGCGTAACGCTGCCCCTGGATCGGTTCGCCATGCGCGGGGTCGAGGCCGGTGAAGGCGGCGATACGGGCCTCCACCTCGGCGACCGCGGGGTCGTCGCGGTTCAGGTCGCCGGTTTCGCTGGTGCGGTAGGCGGCGTCGCCGTTGAAGTCGCTGACGGTGGAGGGGCGGCGCACCGCATCGATCTGCGCGATCAGCGTTTCGCACAGGTCCGCGGGCAGGAACGCGCGCTTGATGAACAGCGTCAGCTTGGGCGAGGGAACGCGCTGGACGCCCGGTTGCGCCAGGATGCGTTGCACGATGGGTTCGGACGGGTGCCCGGAACCGAGAGGGGCGGGGGCGGTCATGGCCGGCAGATTGCCAGCGCATCTCGTGCCGCGCCAGTGGGATCGGCAGGGAAGCGGTTGACGCATCGGCACAACCTGCCATGCGTGATGCGGCCAATGCTTGGGTGGGTTGCACGATGCGCTTGACGATGGATGCCCGCGCGCGCCGCATCCTGCGGCGATTGCCGCGCGTCAACCTGTACTCGGTGGCGGAACTGGCGCTGATGGCGGCGGTGGCGGTGCAGGCCGCGCGATTGATCTGGGTGACGCTGACCCCGGTCGCGCCGGTTGGCGATTGGCGTCCGATCAGGCCCACGGCGCCATCGACCGAGATCTTGTCCGGCTTCGATCCCTTTTTCCGCCTGTCCGCAGGGGGGCAGCCGGCAGCGGTGACCTCGCTGCAACTGACGTTGTTCGGCACGCGTGTGGATGAGGCGATGGGCCGTGGCTCCGCCATCCTGGCCGGACCCGACGGCGTGCAGAAGAGCTTTTCGGTGGGCGAGGAGGTTTCGCCCGGCGTTCGGTTGAAGGCGGTGGCGTTCGATCATGTCACGATCGATCGCGGTGGCGCAGCCGAGGACCTGTTCCTGGACCAGTCGGGCGCGGTGACACCGGTGACACCCGCCGCCTCGGCGATCGGCGCCCCCTCGATGCCGACCGCGCAGCCACCGAGCCTCGGCTCGTCATCGGCCGACCGCCTGCGCAGCGAGATCGGCTTCATCCCGCGTATCGACGATGGCCGGATCAGTGGGCTGGTCGTGCGTGCGCAGGGCTCGGGTGCCCTGTTCCGCCAGGCTGGCCTGCGCGACGGCGACGTCGTGACGGCGATCGGCGGCCGCCCGGTCACCGGTCCGCAGGATGTCGACCGTGTCGGCGGCGACCTGCGTGGCGCCGGCAGCATTCCCGTCACCGTGGAGCGCGGTCGCCAGACTCTGTCGCTCGCTATTCCGGTGATCTCCACCCCATGACCGCAGGATCGATGACGCGCCTTTTCCTTGCTCCGGCCCTAGCCATGGCTCTGGCCGTGGGGGCTCATGCCCAGACGACCCTGAACGTCCGCGATGCCGATATCCGCGCCTTTATCGCGGACGCGGCAAAGGTGACCGGTCGCACCTTCATCATTGACAACCGGGTGCAGGGAAAGGTGACGGTGGTCACGGACCGTCCGTTGTCCCGGTCGGAATATTTCGAGGTGTTCCTGTCGACGCTGCGCGCCAACAACCTGGTGGCGGTGCCGACCGCGAACGGTGCGCTGCGGGTGCAGCCGCTGGAAAACGCCGCCAGCCAGCCGAGCAGCATCGGCGCAAGCAGCGCCAACCGCAACAGCTTCGTGACGGAGATCGTCCGCCTGCGCGCCATCGACGCCGCAAGTGCGGTGGAGACGGTACGCCCGCTGGTCAGCGCGCAGGGAGCCGTGACCGCCAATCGCGGCGGCAACAGCCTGGTCATCGTCGACTTCGCCGACAATATCCGGCGCGTGCGGCAGGTGCTGGCCCGGATCGACACCGACAGCGCGTCCACTCGCGTCGTGCCGTTGAAGAACGCGTCCGCGCGAGAGATCGCGACGGCGTTGCAGGGCCTGATCGGCGGCGGCACGGGCGGAGTACCGTCGGCTGGCCCCGGCGGCGGCGCCACGCCCACGTCAGTCGTGGCGGTGGAGGGCTCCAATGCCGTCGTGTTGCGCGGCGACGCGTCCACCGTGTCGCGGTTGGCGCAGGTCGCGGCCGATCTGGACCTGAAGGCAAAGAACGGCACCGAGATCCGGGTCGTCTTCCTGGAGAATTCGGACGCAGAGCAGTTGCTGCCCGTCCTCCAGCAGCTGGTCGGCCAGACGCCGGATCAGCCACAGACGCAACAGCTCAGCCGGACCAGCTTCGGCTCCACGGGCGGTAGTTCGGGCGGTAATGCCTCCAGCTCGGGCTTCCCGACGCAACAGGCCGCGCCCGTGCCCGTCCAGTCCGCGAATGCGGCGGCGTCGGCCGGCAGCGGCCAGCCCGCGCTGACCACGGCCGGTGGGCGGACGGCGGCGGTCGTCACCCGTTTCGCCGGTGCCAACGCGATCGTCATCGCCGCGCCAGGCGACATCCAGCGCCAGTTGGCGGAGGTGGTGCGGCAGCTCGACACCCGGCGCGAGCAGGTGCTGATTGAGGCGATCGTGGCCGAGGTATCGGATGCCACGGTGAACAAGCTGGGCGCGCAGTTCATCGTTGCGGACCCGAAGGGTGGCGCATTCGGCGCGTCGACCTTTTCCAGCGCATCGCCCAACATTCTTCAGATCGCCGGCGCACTCGGTGCGCGGGAACTGGCGACGAACACGACCACCGTGGTCGCGCCGGACGGCACCCGCACCACCACCAGCACCAATCCCAGCGGCGCGGACCAGCTGACCCAATCGGCGATCCAGTCCATCATCAACTCGTCCGGCGGTTTTGGCGGTTTCGGCGGCAAGATCGGCAGCACGATCTTCGGCGCCATCATCAACGCGGTGAAGAGCGACACCGCGTCCAACCTGCTTCAGGTTCCACACCTCATCACGCTGGACAACCAGGAGGCGCACAGCCTTGTCGGTCAGGAGATCCCGATCACCACCGGCCAGGCGCTGTCGACCAATTTCGACAATGCGTTCCGCACCACGCAGCGTGAGAATGTCGGCATCGGCCTGGATGTGCGGCCGCAGGTGAATTCATCCGGCACGGTGAAGGTCAACATCCACCTTCAGGTCAGCTCCATCGCCGGCCCCGTGTCCAGCGACAATTCGGACCTGATCCTGAACAAGCGCGAGGTGGAGACGACGCTGACGCTGGACGATGGCGCGATCGGCGTGATCGGCGGGTTGTTGTCGGACGAGGAACGGCGCACGATCGAGAAGATCCCGTTGCTGGGCGATATCCCGGTGCTGGGCAACCTGTTCAAGTCCAAGGCGAAGTCCCGCGCGAAGACGAACCTGATGATCTTCATCCGGCCCAGCATCCTGCGTACGTCCGACGACAGTCGCCGTGTCGCGGAACAGCGCTATGGCTATCTGCGCCTGCAACAGGGATTGCAGGACCCTACGCGTGAACCGACGATCGATGAGCTGGTGCGCGATTACATGGGTGCGGCGGCCCCGATCCCGGCCGCGCCCGGGCTCGGCAATATCGAGGACCCCAGGATCGGCGTCCCGGTGGTCACCAACTCGACATCCACCACCACCATCCGGCAGCGCAGGCGGAAGTGACCGACGCCCCGGTCATCCGCGAGGGGCTGGAGCCTGCGGGCGGTATCGCGGCGGCGGACGGCATTCCGACGCTGGCGTTCGGGGATGTCACGCATCACCCGCTGCCCGCGATCCCCTATGCCTTCGCGCGTCGGTTCGGCGTGGTCATGGATGGCGAGCGCGTCGCGCTGAGGGAGGGGGCCGATCCGCGCGCGTTGCTGGAACTGCGCCGGTTCCTGCGCCGCCGGCTGGAGGTGGCGATCGTGGCGCCGTCGGCGTTCGACCGGCTGCTGTCGGACGCCTATGCCATGGACGGGCAGGCGACGGCGATCGCGGCGGTCGGCATGGGGGATGAACTGGACCTGCTCGCGGACGGCATCCCGACGGCGGAGGACCTGCTCGACACCGCCGACGACGCGCCGGCCATCCGCCTCATCAACGGAATCATCGCGGATGCGGCGCGCAACGGCGTGTCGGACATCCATATCGAGCCGTACGAGACCGGGCTGGTGGTCCGCATGCGCATCGACGGCGTTCTGCGCGAGACACTGCGCATGCCGCCGCACGTCGCGCCGGTGGTGGTCAGCCGTATCAAGGTCATGGCGCGGTTGGACATCGCGGAACGGCGCGTGCCGCAGGACGGGCGCATGGGGCTGACGCTGGGCGGAAAGCTGCTCGACGTGCGCGTGTCGACGCTGCCCAGCCGGGCCGGCGAGCGGGTGGTGCTGCGTATCCTCGACAAGGAGAATGCGGGCATCGACCTGCCGGCACTGGGCCTGACGCCGGCGATGTTCCAGCTGCTGAGCGAAGCGCTGGCGGAGCCGAACGGCATCCTGCTCGTCACCGGACCGACGGGGTCGGGCAAGACGACCAGCCTGTACGCGGCGCTGCGCCTGCTGAACGATGGCAGCCGCAACATCCTGACTGTAGAGGACCCGATCGAATATGCGGTGGAGGGCGTCGGCCAGACCCAGGTCAACGCCAAGGTCGGCCTGACCTTTGCCGCCGGGCTGCGCGCGATCCTGCGCCAGGACCCGGACGTGGTGATGGTCGGCGAAATCCGCGACCGGGAAACGGCGGAGATCGCGGTGCAGGCTTCGCTGACCGGGCATCTGGTGCTGTCCACCGTTCACACCAACGACGCGGTGGGCGCGATCACGCGCATGCGGGACATGAAGGTGGAGCCGTTCCTGCTCGCCTCCACATTGCGCGCGGTGATCGCGCAGCGGCTGGTGCGGCGATTGTGCGAACATTGCCGCCGACCGGTGGAGGCGGCCCATTCGGTCGCCAGCCTGCTCGGCATCGCGCCACACACGACGGTGTACGAGGCACAAGGGTGCGAGCGGTGCAACGGGACCGGCTTTCGCGGCCGGATCGGGGTGTTCGAGGCGGTGCGCGTGGACGACACGGTGCGCCGCCTGATCAACGAGGGCGGCGATGAAACCGCGATCGCGCGCCATGCCTTTGCCCGCACGCCGACGCTTGCGCAGGCCGCGCGCGAATTGGTCGAGGCGGGGCTGACCACGCCGGAGGAGGCGGTCCGTGTGTCACGGCGCGACGCCACCGATCCGGTGATCGAGGCGGTGCCCCCGCCGCCCGACAGCTGAGCCGGGCATGGCCGATTTCGATTATCTGGCGATCGACACGCGCGGCGGTGAGCGGCGCGGGCATGTCGCGGCAACGGACATCGACGCCGCGCGCCGGGCGCTCGACGCGCGACGCCTGTATGTCGTGCGTATCGAGCCGGGCGCGCCGCCGACCGCCACGTCGCGTCCGCTGTTCGGCCTGCAACTCGCCCGCCGCCGCATGTCGGGCAAGCAACTAACGCTGTTCACACGGCAGCTTGCGACGCTCAACCGGGTGTCGCCGCTGGAGGAATCGCTGCGCACCATAACGCGGCAGACGGAGCAGGAGCATGTCCGTGCCGTGGTGGCGCAGGTCCATGCCGGCGTTGTCGAAGGGCGCCGGCTGGCGGATGCCATGGCACGCGAGCCGAAAAGCTTTCCGCCGCTGTACCGCGCCATGGTCGCCGCCGGCGAAAGCTCCGGCACGCTGCCCGCGATCCTTGAGCGGCTGTCGGTGTTGCTGGAACGACAGGCGGAGATCCGCGGCAAGCTGCTGACGGCACTGGCTTATCCCACCATCCTGGCGTTCGTGGCGATGAGCGTGGTCGCCGCGCTGATGATCTTCGTCGTGCCGCAGGTGGTGGAGCAGTTCGACACGGTGGGACAGGAACTGCCGCTGCTGACCCGGATCGTCATGGGGCTCTCCGCTTTCCTGGCCGGATGGTGGTGGGCACTGCTGCTAGGGCTGGGCGCGGTCGCGCTGATCGGATGGCGGGTGTTGAAGGAGCCGGCGATCCGTTTGTCGTTCGATACCGCTCTGTTGCGTATCCCGTTGCTCGGCCGGCTGCTGCGCGACCTGCATGCGGCGCGCATGGCGCGGACGCTGGGGACCATGGTGGCCAGCCGCCTGCCGCTTCTGGAGGGATTGGAGCTGACCACGGGCACGATTCACAACCGGCGCCTGCGCCTGGCGTCCGACCAGATCGTCGATGCGATCCGGGGCGGCGGCAGCCTGTCGGCGGCGATGCGACGGGCCGCGGTCTTTCCGCCGCTGCTCACCTACCTCGCCGCTTCGGGAGAGGCGGCGGGGCGGCTGGACGAGATGCTGGAACGCGCGGCCGATTATCTGGAGCGGGAATTCGACCGCTTCACCGCGACCGCGCTGTCGCTGCTGGAACCCGCGATCATCGTCATCATGGGCGGCATCGTCGCGACCATCGTGCTATCCATCCTGTTGCCGATCCTGCAACTCAGCACCCTTGCCGGCCAGTGAGCCGGATCATGAGGACCCCCATGCATTCCAAGCCCACTCATCCCAACCGCCGCAATCGCCGGCGCCGCGAAGACGGCTTCACCCTGGTCGAGCTGATGGTGGTGATCGTCATCATCGGCCTGCTGGCGACGATCGTCGCGCTGAACGTGTTGCCATCGGGCGACAAGGCACGGGCGGTGCGGGCGAAGGCCGACATCTCCACGATCGAGGGCGGGCTGGAAATGTACCGCCTGCAGAACGGTGCCTATCCGACGACGACGCAGGGCCTGGAGGCGCTGATCCGCGCGCCGCAGGGGATCAATTCGGCCAGCTATCAACCCGGCGGCTATCTGAAGGGGGGCAAGGTGCCGACCGATCCCTGGGGCCGCGCCTATCTGTACGCGTCGCCAGGCAAGCATGGCGAGGTCGACGTCTGGTCGCTGGGCGCCGATGGCAAGGATGGCGGCGATGGCGCCGACGCTGATATCGGCAGCTGGCAGTAAACGGACCAGGCGGCGGAACCGCGATCGTGACGCCCGTGACCGAACCCGACCCTTGCCGCCCTTGTGGTCGAACGGCCGGCTTCACGCTGGTCGAGCTGATGGTCGTCATCACCGTGATTGGGCTCGCCGCGGCGGCGGCGATGTGGGCCATGCCCGACCCGCGCGGACGCCTGAGCGACGAGGCGGCGCGCTTTGCGGTGCGGACGCGGACTGCGCGCGACCAGGCGATCGTGTTGGCGCGTCCGGTCAGCGTCTGGGTCACCGCCGGCGGCTATGGCTTCGATCAGCGTGTCGGGGGACAATGGGTGCCGTTCGCGCAAAAGGGCCTGCGGCTTGAGCGGTGGCGTGAGGGGACGCGCGCGACCGTAGGCGATGCGAGCGGACGCGTCCGGATCACCTTCGACACCACCGGCCTCGCGGATCGGCCCTTCGACCTGAGGCTGGAGCGACGGGGTGCGGAGGCGGGGGTCAGCATCGATGCGGACGGAAGCGCACGGGTCGATGGATGATCGTTCCGACCCGAACGGCTTCACGCTGATCGAGATCATGGTCGCGCTGGTCGTGTTCAGCCTGGCGGTGCTTGCGCTGCTGCGGCTGGAAAGCGGCACGATCCGGGGCGTTTCGATCATCGACGATACGGCGGCGGCGAACCTGGTCGCGCACAACGTCGCGGAGGACGCGGTGACCAGCGCCCGTCCCCCGGCGCTTGGTGCGCAGACGGGGCGGGAGGTCAATGGCGGACGCGGCTGGGCCTGGACGCGTACCGTGTCGCCGACGGGCAATGCCCGCGTGCTGCGCGTCGACGTGGCGGTCAGCGATGCGCGGGGTCGCGTGGTCGCGCGCGCGACGCTGGTCCGGCCACCCTATGTCGGTGTGGTGACGTGATCCGCGCGGCTAGGGCGCGGGAGGAGGGCTTCACCCTGGTGGAGGTCATGGTCGCGCTGCTGATCTTTTCGATGCTGGCGGTGGCCGGGGTCGCGATCCTGTCGTTCAGCGTGCGTGCGGGCGCGGTGAGCGCTGCACGGCTGGATCAGGCGGCCGCGTTGCAGCGTACGGTGGCGGTGCTGTCGGCGGACCTGGCGCAGGCGGTGGATCGGCCGTGGCGCGACGAGGGCGGTATGACCCGTCCTGCCTTTACCGGAGACGGTGCCGGCATGACGCTGGTGCGGGGCGGCTGGAGCAACCTGGACGGTGCCCCGCGTCCGTCATTGCAGCGGGTTGCATACGTGCTGAACGGCGGCGCCTTGCAGCGTACAGCCTATCCCTTCCTGGATGGAGCCGCGCCGTTGCCTGCGGCGGTGCTGATGACCGATCTCAAGTCGCTGCGCTTCCGCTTTCGCCATGACGGCGCGTGGAGCGACGTGTGGCAGGGTGGCCCGGATCAACCGCTGCCCGATGCGGCGGAGCTGTTGGTAGTGCGCCGCGACGGTGTGACCTATCGCGCGTTGCTGGCGGTGGGGACCGGCTACCGGCCGGCCGGGGTGTCGACGCGTGTCTCGTGATCCAACCAACCCGCGCGAAAGGGGCGCGGCTTTGCTGACCGTGCTGATGCTGGTGGCGGTGATCGCGGTGATCGCCGGCACCGCGCTGGAGCGGCTGACCCTGACCACGCGGCTGGCCGGCAACGCGGTGGCCGGGCAGGCGGCCGAGGGCTTCGCCCGCGCGGCGGAGACGCTGGCGCTGACCCGGATCGACGCGCTGCTGTCGCAGAGCCGCGACCGCGTGACCCTGGCCGGCGATTGGAGCGGACGGCCGTTCGCCCTGCCGCTGCCGGGCGGCATTGCGACCGCGCGAGTGTCGGACGGGGGGAACTGCTTCAACCTCAACGGGCTGGTCGTCGCGGGCGGGCCGGGCGTTTACACGAGCAACCCGCTCGCACGGGCGCAGCTTGCCCGGCTGATCGCGCTGCTCGGTCTGCCGGGCCAGGGCGATCCGGTCGCCGCGGCGGCCTCCGACTGGATCGACAGCGATTCCGATCAGCAGGCGAACGGGGCCGAGGACCAGAGCTATATGTCGCTGGCGGTGCCGTATCGGACCGCGGGCACGCTGATGGCCGATGTCAGCGAGTTGCGCGCGGTCGCGGGCGTGACGCCCGACCTGTTTCGGCGCCTGCGGCCGTTTCTGTGCACGTTGCCGCGCGCTGAGCCTGTGGCGATCAACATCAACACGCTGTTGCCGGAACAGGCTGCATTGCTGGCGATGCAGGTGCCGGACACGCTGTCGGTGGAGACGGCGCGCCAGTTGATCCTGCGGCGCCCGCCACAGGGCTGGGCCACCGCCGACGCATTTTGGCAGCAGGCGAACCAGGCGGGCGTGAACACCGGCCTGGGCAATACCGGCCAGGTGGCGGTGACCACCAAATGGTTCGCGTTGCGCGTCGATGTGACGGTGAATGGCGCGGAACGCAGCGAACGTGGCCTGATCGACGCAACAAGGCTTCCCGCGCAGCTCGTCTCGCGGCAATGGGGGGAGGCGACATGACCACGCTGCTCTTCCTCCCCGGTGACGGTACAGACTGGCGCTGGCTGCGTTTTGCCGACGGCATGGCCACCGGCGAGGGGGAGGGCGTGCCCGAGATCGCGGACGCGGTGATCGCGGTCGCTCCGGCCGAGGACGTGACGCTGCACTGGGCCGAATTGCCCAGCCGTTCGCCGGCACAGGCCGCCGCCGCCGCCCGGATACTGGTCGCGGAGGCCAGCGCGGAGCCGGTCGGTGACCTGCATGTCGCGGTGGGGGAGCCGGATAGCGGCCCCGGCGGGCGCGCGGTCGCAGTGGTCAGCGCCGGCCGCATGCGCGACTGGCTGGTTCAGCTTGCGGCGATCGGCGTCGATCCGGACGCCATCGTACCCGCGTCGCTGCTGCTGCCGGAACCGGAGCAGGGCTTCGTCCGCGCCGCGATCGCCGGACGCGGCCTGGTGCGCGGCGCGTCGAGCGGCTTCGCGGACGAGCCAGGTTTCACCGAACTGGTCACGGGCGGCGTCGCCCTGGTCGACCTGGATGACGAGGCACGCGAAGCGGGCCTGATCGCCGCGACCGCGCGACCGCCCCTCGACCTGCGTCAGGGAGCGTTTGCCCGCAGGCGGCGCTTCGCCATCGATTGGGCGCTGGTGCGACGGCTGGTCGTGCTGGCGGGTATAGCGCTGCTGCTAACGCTGGCCGTCGATGTGATGCGCATCGTTCGGTTGAACCTGTCCGCCGATCGCGCGGAGATGCAGGCGGACGCCCTGGCGCGGACGGGCCTTCCGCGCGGCGAAACCGTGACGGACGCGGGCCGCCAGCTGGACGAGCGGCTGTCGCGGCTGCGCGGGCCGGGGCGCGGGTTCAGCGAAAGCGCCGCGGCAGTTTTCGCAGTCATTCAGGCGCAGCAGGGCGCGGAACTGACGGCCATGACGTTCGAGCCGAACGGCGACCTGCACATCGGGCTCGCCACCCAGAGCGAGGCGGGTCCGACAGACGTCAAGCGGGCGCTGGAGGCGGCGGGGCTGACGGTCAGCGCCAGCACGTTCACCGCGTCGAACGGGCGGGTCACGGGCGAAATGACGGTCGGGGCGCGATGACGGGATCACCGCTATGACCCGCGCCTTTCCGTGGTTCGCCGCCCGCTCGCTGCGCGAACAGCGGCTGATCCTGGTCATGCTGGCACTGCTGGCCGTGACGGTGACCTGGGCGGGCATCATCCGACCGGTAGGCGATGCCCTGTCGAGCGCGCAGGAGCGGCAGGCGGATGCCGTCACGCGGCTGGGCGAGACGCGCGCGCAGGTGGAGGCGGTACGTACCGCGCAGGCACTGCATGGCCCTGCGCTGGCCGGAACGCTGGCGGACACGGTGCGCGCGCGCGCCGATGCGGCGGGGTTCACGCTGGCGAGCCTGGATCCCCAGGCGGACGACCGGGTCCATGTCACGCTGTCCTCGGCACGCCCCGGCGTTCTGGTCGCATGGCTTGCGCGGCTGGAGCGTGCGGGTGTGCTGATCGATTCGACACGGATGACCGACAATGGCGACCGCACGGTGTCGGCCGACCTGGTACTGAAAGCGCAGGGTCGATGAGGCGCATCCGATTGCGGGCGGGGCCCTCGGCGCTGTTCGGCATGTTGCTGGCGGCGGCGCTGCTGCTGTTCCTGCCGCTCAGGCTGGTGCTGGGCTGGCTCGACGCCGGTTCGGTCGGGCTGACCGCGCGCTCGGCGGGGGGCAGCGTGTGGGCGGGGTCGCTGACCGATGCGCATCTGGGGCGGCTGGCGCTTGGCGACCTGCGGGCGCATCTGTCGCCATGGTCGCTGCTGATCGGGCGGGCTCGGGTCGAGCTCGATGGGCGCGGCGATGCGGCGGACCGTCTGCGCGGCGCGGTCACGGTCAGTCGCCACCGCGCCGGGCTGGACGATTTCACCGCGTCGCTGGCGACTGGTGCCTTGTTCGCGCCGCTGCCCGTCACGCGGCTCGACCTGGATGCGGTCAGCGTCCATTTCGCCGATGGTGGTTGCCGCGATGCGGTCGGACGGGTCACGGTGGCGCTGTCACCGGGCGCGGCCGGGATCGCGCTGCCCGCCACGCTGACGGGCACGCCGCGCTGCGACGGCACGGCGCTGCTCCTCCCGCTGGTCAGCACGGCGGGAAGCGAAAGCGTCACGGTGCGGATGTCGTCGGCGGGCAGCTATTCGGCGCGGTTCCTGGTGCGCCCGTCCGACCCGGCGGCGGCGCAGAAGCTGGAGGCGGCGGGATTTGCGCCATCGGCGGACGGGCATCAGCTTTCGATCGAGGGGCGTTTCTGACTGCTTGACGCAACGCCGGGCGGCTCGTACTGGCTCGGGCCTTCGCGGCGATCGTAGCTCAGTTGGTTAGAGCATCGGTTTGTGGTACCGAGGGTCGCGGGTTCAAGTCCCGTCGATCGCCCCATTTTTCCCTTTCCCACAGACGAGACTTCGCATGAGCGCCGACTGGGGTTTTCCCGACTTCGACGATCACGAGGGCGTGCACCTCTTCACCGATCCGGCGTCGGGTCTTCAGGCGATCGTGGCGATCCATTCCACCGCTCTCGGGCCGGCGGCGGGCGGCGTCCGGTTCTGGCATTATGGCGGCACCGGCGGTGGCATCACCGACGCGCTGCGCCTGTCGCGGGGCATGAGCTACAAGAACGCCATGGCCGGTCTGGAACTGGGCGGTGGCAAGGGCGTGGTCCTGGCGGCACTACCCGGCGACGTCATCACCGACGAACAGCTGAAGGCGTTCGGTCGCGCGGTTGAATCGCTCGGCGGTCGCTATGTGACGGCCGAGGATGTCGGCATGTCCGAGGCGCGGATGAAGGTCATCGCGGGGGAGACACGCTATGTCTCCGGCCTGCCGGTGGCGAGCGGCGCGGCGGGGGGCGACCCCGGCCCCTACACCGCGCATGGCGTGTATCTGGGCGTAAAGGCTGCGGCGAAGCGCGGGCTGGGCACCGACGACATGGCCGGCGTGCGCGTCGCGATCCAGGGTGTCGGCTCGGTCGGCGGCGGCACCGCGCGCCTGCTGGCGAAGGACGGCGCCGTGCTGACGCTGGCCGATGTGGATGCGGGGCGTGCCGAAGCGCTGGCGACGGAGCTGGGCGCGACCGCCGTTCCGGCAGGCGAGATCCTGTCCACGCCGGCGGACATCTTCAGCCCCAACGCGCTGGGCGCGATCCTGACCGAGCAATCGATCCCGGCGCTAGGCGCGAAGATCGTCGCGGGCGGTGCCAACAACCAGCTCGCGACGCGCGCGGATTATGCGCGCCTGCACGAGGCGGGGGTGCTGTATGCGCCCGATTACGTCATCAACGCCGGCGGCATCATCAATGTCGGGCTGGAATATCTCGGCCAGGGTGACGAGGCGGAGGTGATGGCGCGGATCGCACGCATTCCGTCGCGCCTGGACCAGGTCTGGGACGAGAGCGAAGCAAGCGGAAAGCCGGCGGCCGAGGTCGCGGATAGCATCGCCCAGCGGCTGATCGGCCGGGGCTGACGCCTACACGGACGAAGTGCGGACGGCTTAGAATGGCCGGGCCGCCCCTCGACTGGTCTCAGGCGATCGCGACGACCGGGCGGTCCACCAGGGGCTCGACGCCGTTGATGACCCATGCCCGTCCCTCGTCGATCGAGGCGGCGATGCGCGCGTAGCTTTGCGTGAACAGACGGCGCACCTGCATGCGGGCCAGCGAACTGCCCGTCACGATCGCGAGCGCCCTGGCCTTCGGCATCTCGGCCATGTGCGCCCGCATCGTCTGGATGATGTCCTGCTGTTGGATGGGGCATTCGCTGACGTCGATCACCATCGCATAACCGTACCGCAGCCGGTTTACGACGAGCGCGCGTCTCAGGTCGTTGATGTACGCGGCGCCTTCCTCGACGGTCATCATCCCGCTCAATGTCACCTCGACGACGGCATGGACGGTATCGACGGCAATGCGGTACATTGGGGAACCTCCGGGGGATTACCTATGTCCGGCAATCCTTAAGAAGTTCTAGCGGGGTGACGCGGCCGGCATTTCGGCTTATTCACGAGCCCGACCGTGCCTGCTCTTCATGCCTTCGCCAATCCTGCCCGCTTCCTAAAGGTCGCCCGTCCGTTGACGCCGGTGCTGATCTGGCTGGGCGTGGCGCTTGCCCTGATCGGATGCTGGGCCGGGCTGACGCTGACGCCGCCCGACTATCTGCAGGGGGAAACGGTGCGCATCCTCTACATCCACGTGCCCGCCGCATGGCTGGGCATGGGGGGATGGAGCGGCATCGCGATCTCCAGCGTCGCCATGCTGGTGTGGCGCCACCCGCTTGCCGCTATCGCCGCGCGGGCAATCGCCCCGGCGGGCGCGACATTCGCGGCGCTTTGCCTGCTGACCGGTGCGATCTGGGGGCGGCCGACATGGGGCACATGGTGGCAGTGGGACGGGCGGCTGACGTCCATGCTGCTGCTCTTCTTCGTCTATTGCGCGTACATCGCGCTGGCCCGCGCCGATGCGGACCGGGGCGGGGACGGGCGGCTGCCGGCGGTGTTCGGCATTGCGGGCAGCGTGCTGCTGCCGGTGATCCGTTATTCGGTGGTCTGGTGGAACACGCTGCACCAGGGGCCGTCGATCGGGCTGACCAGTTCCACCATCGACCGGTCGATCCTGTGGCCGCTGCCGATCCTGCTCGCCGGCGCGACGCTGTTCTTCGCCGGTGTCGTGCTGATGCGGATGCGGATGCTGCTGGCGAGGGCGAAATCGGAGGCGCGGATGCGCAGGATGGCGCGGCCATGAACCCGTGGCCGTTCGTGATCGGCGCCTATGGCGTCACCCTGGGCGGGGCGGGAGTGCTGGCGCTGCTCAGCTATCTTGCCATGGTGCGGGCCGAGAAATGAAGCCGAAGCATCAACGACTGACGCTCGCCCTGCTGGGGTTGGGGGCGGTGGTGGCGGCGGCGCTGCTCGCCATGTCGGCACTGAAGGATCAGGCCGCGTTCTTCTACGCGCCGTCCGACGTCGTGAAGAACGGATTGCCGCTGAACCGTGACGTCCGGCTGGGCGGCATGGTCGCGGCACGATCGGTGAAGCGGGCACCCGATGGCGTCACCGTGCGCTTCACCGTCACGGATGGACAGGCGACCACGCCCGTGATGTTCGCCGGCATCGTCCCCGACCTGTTCCGCGAGGGATCGGGCGTGGTGGCGGAGGGACGGTTCCGCCCGGACGGCAGCTTCGTCGCGAGCAACCTGCTCGCCAAGCATGACGAGAAGTACATGCCGCCGGAAATGGCCGGCAAGATGCATGAGACCAAGACGCTGAAGCAATGATGGCGGAGGCGGGCCTTGCCGCACTGTGGTTCGCCGCGGTGCTTGCGCTGTTGCAGCTGTTGCTGGGCGCGCTGACCATCCGTTGGGGTGGCCGCGCCGACGCGACGCCACGCCGCGCGGCGTCGATCGCGGCGCTGGCGGGGAGTGTCCGGCCCGTGGCGGTGGTGCAGGGGTTGCTCTCCGCGGTGGCGATGCTCTGCCTGATCTGGGTATTCGCCACGTCGGACATGACGGTGAAGCTGGTGGTCGAGAACAGCCAATCCGCGAAGCCGATGATGTACAAGGTCGCCGGCGCCTGGGGCAATCATGAGGGGTCCATGCTGTTGTGGGTCACCATCCTCGGCCTGGCCGGCGGGGCGGTGGCGTTGCTGGAACGGCGGCTGGAGGAGCGGACGCTGATCGCGACCCTGGCGGCGCAGGCGGCGATCGCGCTGGGATTCTACGCGTTCCTGCTGGTCGCATCCAATCCGTTCGCGCGGATATGGCCGGCGCCGGCCGACGGACTGGGCCTGAACCCGCTGTTGCAGGACCCCGGCCTCGCCTTTCACCCGCCCACCCTTTACGTTGGCTATGTCGGGCTGTCCGTCGCCTTCTCCTTTGCGGTCGGCGCGTTGGTCACGGGCGACGTGGGTCCCGCTTTTGCACGTGCGATGCGGCCCTGGGTCCTGGGCGCCTGGACGTTCCTGACGGTCGGCATCACGGCGGGCAGCTATTGGGCCTATTACGAGCTGGGCTGGGGCGGCTGGTGGTTCTGGGATCCGGTGGAGAATGCCTCGTTGATGCCGTGGCTGGCCGCGACGGCGCTGCTCCATTCGGTGACGGTGCTGGCGACCCGCGACGGCCTGCGCGCCTGGACGGTGATGCTGGCGGTGGTCGCGTTTTCCATGTCGATGATCGGCACCTTCCTGGTCCGGTCGGGCATCCTGACCAGCGTCCACGCCTTTGCCGTCGATCCGACGCGCGGGGCGTTCATCCTGGCGTTGCTCGCCATCTATATCGGTGGCGCGCTGGCGCTGTTCGCGCTGCGAGTCGGGACGGTGCGGCAGGGTACGACCTTCGACCTGGTCAGCCGCGAAGGCGGGCTGGTGCTCAACAACCTGTTGCTTTCGGTGATTCTGGGCATCGTACTGATCGGCACGCTTTATCCGCTGGTCGCCGCCGGTTTCGGTGTGCAGCTGTCGATCGGCGCGCCATTCTTCGACAAGGCGGCGGGGCCGATCGCCCTGATCCTGGTCGCCGCCATGGCGGTCGGGCCGCTGGTCCGGTGGCGCCGTGACGATGGGCAGGCGGTGCTGGCGCGCATGACCTGGCCGATCGCGGCATCCGCCTTTACGGCAGCGGGCCTGATCGCGCTTGGCGGTAGCATGGCGATCCTGCCGCTGCTTGCCCTGTCGCTGGCGGCGGGACTGGCGGTGGCGAGCATCGCACCCCTGTGGGGACGCGCGCTGCGGCGGACGCCACTCGCGATCTGGGGCATGGTGGTGGCCCATCTGGGGGTCGCGGTCAGCCTGGCCGGCATGGCCGCGAGCAGTGCCTGGACGCAGGAGCGTCTGGTCGCGGTCGGGCCGGGGGAGCCCACGCGGGTAGGTCCCTTCACCGTGACGCTGGTCGGTATCGCGCCGGTGCTGGGGGAGAACTGGTCCGGGTTGGAGGGGCAATTGCGCGCCACCCGCGACGAGGACGTGCTGATCCTGAAACCGCAGCAACGCTTTTTCGCCAACCCGCCGACCACCACGAACGAGACGTCGATCCGCAGCTTCTGGGACGGCCAGCTTTATACCGTGCTGGGCCAGCCGGATGGCCGTGGCCGGTGGCAGGTGCGGCTGTGGTGGAAGCCGTTCGTCACGCTGATCTGGCTGGGCGGTGCGCTGATCGCGATCGGCGGGGCGCTGTCGCTGATCGGCCGGGTCGCGCGCGACCGTCGAGCCGCGCAACGGGGCGGTTGGGCATGAGCACGGCCGCGTCCGAGCAGCGCACGGGCGGGTCGCGCCTGATCTGGGTGCCGCTTGCCGGTTTCGTGCTGTTGTTCGCGATCGTCGCGATCGGACTGTGGCGCCCCGCCGACCGCACCGTGCGGTCTGCCTTGGTGGGCAAGCCGATGCCGGGGATCGCGCTGGCACCGGTCGTGGCGGGGAAGCCCGGTATCGAGGCGGGCCGCTTCGCCAAGGGGCAGGCGCGGCTGGTCAACATTTTTGCCAGCTGGTGCATCCCCTGCGCCGCGGAGGCGCCGCAGCTTTTGCGGCTGAAGGCGATGGGCGTGCCGATCGACGCGGTCGCGGTGAAGGACACCCCGGCGGCGGTGGCGGCGTTCCTGGCGCGCTACGGCGATCCCTATGACGCGATCGGGGGCGATCCGGACAGCGCGGTGCAGTTCGCGCTTGGCTCGTCGGGCGTGCCGGAGACGTTCCTGGTCGACGGCAATGGTCGGATCGTCGAACAGCATGTCGGCGACATTCGGGCCGAGGAGGTCGACGGACTGGCCGCCAAGGTGAGGGGGCTGCGATGAGGCGCGCGATACTGGCGGCACTCGCGTTGCTGGCAGCGTCCGGCGTATCGCCTCTCGCGGCGGACACACCGCTGCCCGCACAGCCGCTCGCCTACACCCAGCTGGCCGATCCGGCGCAGGAGGCGCGGGCGAAGGCGTTGATGGAAACGCTGCGCTGTCTGGTGTGCCAGGGGCAGTCGATCGCCGATTCGGACGCATCCATGGCGGGCGACATGCGTGCCCTGGTGCGCCAGCGTATAGCCGCTGGAGAAAGCCCGGCGGCGATCCGGCGCTGGCTGATCTCCCGTTACGGCGATTATGTCAGTTACGACCCGCCTTTGTCGGGCGCGACCTGGCCACTGTATCTGGCGCCCATCCTGCTGCTGCTGGCGGGGATCTGGATCGCGCGGGCGAGCTTCCGCAAAAGGAGGCGATGATGGGGTGGTTGGCGCTACTGGTGCTGGGGCTGCTCAGCTTTGGCGGACTGGTCACATTGCGCGTGCCCCGGCTGCTCTGGTCGGTGGTGGGCGCGGCGCTCATGCTTGGCGCGACCGGGTATGCCGTGCAGGGATCGCCGCTGATGCCGACACGTGCCGCCCGACCGTCGGCGGAGCGGGTGGCCGATGATCCGGCGCTGACCGACCTGCGCGATCGCATGCTGGGCCGCTACACCGGCGATGGCGCCTATCAGGTCGCCGCCGATGCCATGACGCGTGCGGGGGATGACAAGGCAGCGGTGCAGGTCATCCTGGGCGGACTGCGTCGCGTACCGAACAGCCTTTTGCTGTGGAACGGCCTGGGCATGGCGTTGACCGCGCATGACGGCAATCAGGTATCGCCGCCGGCGCTGTTCGCATTCCAGCAGGCCGCGCGACTGGGGCCGGAACACCCGGCGCCGCCGTTCTTCCTAGGGCTGGCCTATGTCAGGGCAGGGGACTTCGCGAAGGCGCGCCCGCTATGGGCCCGCGCGATGACGCTGTCGCCGGATGGTGCGTCGTACAAGCGCGATATCGCCTTAAGGCTCGCGCTGCTCGACCGGTACCTAACCATGGCCGAGCAGCGCTGAAACGCCTGGACGCTTACTGGCCGCGTCCGGTTTTTTCCTGCAGTTCGTCGATCTTCTTCGACGCATCCGCCTTGTTCAGCGAATCGTCGAATTCTTCATGCGCTTCCTCGGACAGCGTCTTCAGATAGCTGGCCTGGGCGCCGGTCATCGCCTCTCCGCCGGTGGTCCAGTCGTCCGGGTCCTTGACGGCGTTGGAGGTCGGGTTGCTCTTCGGGTTTTCGGTATCGGCCATGGGATGATCCTTTCGGACCATCCCAACCCACATGTTCGTATTGTGTTCCGTCAGCCGTGCCATGCCTGATACGGCAGGTCGAGATCGTCGGCGACCGCCTTGAACGCGATCTTTCCGCCGAACACGTTCAGCCCGTTCGCCAGATGCGGATCGGACTTCATCGCCGCTTCCGCACCCATATTCGCCAGCTTCAACGCGAAGGGGAGTGTCGCGTTGTTGAGCGCAAAGGTGCTGGTCCGTGCGACCGCCCCGGGCATGTTGGCGACGCAGTAGTGAATCACGCCGTCGACCTCGAACACCGGGTCTTCATGCGTGGTCGCATGGCTGGTTTCGAAGCAGCCGCCCTGGTCGATGGCGATGTCGACCAGCACGCTGCCGCGCTTCATGGTCTTCAGCATGTCGCGCGTGACCAGCTTCGGCGCGGCGGCGCCGGGAACAAGCACCGCGCCGATCACCAGATGCGCGTTCTTCACCGCCGCGGCAATCGCGGCGCGGCTGGCATAGGCGGTCTTGATCTGGCTGGAGAAGAACATGTCCAGCTCGGCCAGGCGATCGTTGTTGATGTCGTAGATGGTGACGTCCGCGCGCATGCCGACCGCCATCTGCGCGGCGTTGATGCCGGATACGCCGCCGCCCAGGATCGCGACCTTTGCCGGTGCCACGCCGGGCACGCCGCCCAGCAGGATGCCGCGGCCGCCCTGTTCCTTTTCCAGATAGTGCGCGCCGACCTGCACCGACATGCGGCCCGCCACCTCACTCATCGGCTTCAGCAGTGGCAGGCCGCCGCGCGCCTGCGTCACGGTTTCATAGGCGATGCAGGTCGCGCCCGACTTCATCAGCCCCTCCGCCTGCGGCTTGTCGGCGGCGAGGTGGAGATAGGTGAACAGCAGGTGGCGCGGCTCCAGCAGCGCGATCTCGGACGGCTGCGGCTCCTTGACCTTCACGATCATGTCGGCACCGGCGAACACGGCCGCCGCGTCGGGCAGGATGGTCGCTCCGACCGCGCGGTAATCCTCGTCCGAAAAGTCGATGCCGGCACCGGCGCCGGTCTGCACCACCACCTGGTGGCCGGCGGCGACCAGTTCCGCGACAGACGGCGGGGTCAGGCCGACCCGGTATTCGTGGTTCTTGATTTCCTTGGGAACACCGACTCGCATGACGCAACTCTCCTCTTGTTGCGGGCAGGGTACCGGCTAATGAGCGGGAGGAATGTGCGAATTTCGCACGGATGCGTCCCTGCGCGGTAGGTTATAGCGCGGGGAGCGCCGTTGGAGGGATATTTGCCCGATCCGTTAGATCGCAAGCTGCTCGACCAGCTTGCCCTGAATTCCGACATGACCAGTGCGGAGCTGGGCGATGCGGTGGGGCTGTCCGCCAGCGCGGCGCACCGCCGCGTCGCTCAGTTGCGCCAGAGCGGCATGATCACCGGCTTTCGCGCCATCCTGTCCAAGGCGGCGCGGGGCGACCCAGGCGTGGTGCTGGTCAACGTCACGTTGAAGGACCAGCGCGAGGAAACGATGGCCGCGTTCGAGCGGGAGATCGTCGCCGTGCCGGAGGTCCGCGATTGCTTCCTGATGAGCGGGGAGGCGGATTACCTGCTGCATGTGGAGATCAAGCGGGCCGACAGTTTCGAGCGCATCCACCGCGAAACCCTGTCCCGCCTGCCCGGCGTCACCCGCCTGGCCAGCCATTTTGTCATCCGCGAGGTGATCCGGCGTCCCTGACTGGAGCATCGGCCCGGGCGGCATCGATTGCGCCCGCCGGAACACACAGGTATTGGCACCGTTTCGTCCTTTCGGCGAACATTCCCGTACCGCCAGCAAGATGGAACCAGCCATGCCGGGTCGCCCTCGTCCGTGACCACCGAGCCTCTTCCGACGACCAGCACGGCCGCCGACCTTCCCTCCGCGCGCGCGGTGGAGTCGCCGGATGACGGCCACGGCCATGGTCATGGCAGCGAAGGGCTGGTGAAGCTGGCGGTCGGCGCGATCGGCATCGTCTTCGGCGACATCGGCACCAGCCCGCTCTACGCCTTTCGTGAGACGTTCGCCGGCCATCACAAGCTGACGCTCGACCCCGCGCACATCATGGGCGTGATCAGCCTGATGTTCTGGTCGATGATGATCGTGGTGACGCTGAAGTACGTCGCCATCATCATGCGCGCCGACAACAAGGGGGAGGGCGGCAGCCTGGCCCTGCTGGCGCTGGTGTCGGGCAAGACCAAGACGCGGCGCTGGTCGGCCGGGATCATCCTGCTGGGTGTGTTCGCAACATCGCTGTTCTACGGCGACAGCATGATTACCCCGGCCGTGTCGGTGTTGTCGGCGGTGGAGGGCCTGGGCGTCGTATCGCCGACGCTGGGCCTGTTCGTGTTGCCGATCGCGGTGGCGATCCTGATCGGCCTGTTCTCGATCCAGTCGGTCGGCACCGGCAAGGTGGGTCTGTTCTTCGGCCCGATCATGCTGGTCTATTTTGCCGTGCTGGCCGTGCTGGGCGTGCTCAGCGTGTCGCAGACGCCCGGCGTGCTGTGGGCGCTCAGTCCGCATTATGCCGTCGAGTTCTTCCTGCTCGATCCGCTGCGCGCTTTCCTGGCGCTTGGGTCGGTGGTGCTGGCGGTGACGGGCGCGGAGGCGCTGTACGCGGACATGGGCCATTTCGGCCGCCGTCCTATCGGCGTGTCCTGGCTGTTCTTCGTCCTGCCCGCGTTGATGCTGAATTACATGGGGCAGGGTGCGCTGTTGTTCCGCGAGGGCACGGCGGCGCTGGAAAGCCCGTTCTACATGCTGGCACCCGACGGCCTGCAGCTGCCGCTGGTGCTGCTGGCGACGATGGCCGCGATCATCGCGTCGCAGGCGGTGATTTCCGGCGCGTTTTCCGTGACGCAGCAGGCGATCCAGCTCGGCTTCATGCCGCGTCTGCGGATCGAGCATACCAGCGCGGTCACGGCGGGCCAGATCTACATCCCGCTCGTCAACTGGGCGCTGATGTGTTTCGTGATCCTGCTGGTGCTGTTCTTCCGCACGTCGTCCAACCTGACCAGCGCCTATGGCATCGCGGTCACTGGCGCGATGACGATCGACACCTGCCTGCTGGGCGTGGCGCTGACCCGGTTGTGGAACTGGCCGCGATTTGCCGCGATGCCGCTGCTGGCGTTGTTCTTCCTGGTCGACGGTGCGTACCTGACGGCCAACCTGACCAAGATCCCCGACGGTGGCTGGTTCCCGCTGATGATCGGCTTCATCATCTTCACCCTGCTGACCACCTGGTCGAAGGGGCGGAAGCTGATGATAGACCGGCTGACCGAATCGGCCATGCCGGTGAAGGTGTTCATCACCTCCGCCGCCAACAGCGCCAGCCGCGTACCCGGTACGGCGGTGTTCATGACCTCAAGCGCGGAAGGGGTGCCGCACGCGCTGCTGCACAACCTGAAGCACAACAAGGTGCTGCACGAGCGGGTGATCCTGCTGACGGTGAAGATCACTGGCCAGCCCTATTGGCCCGAGGAAGACCGCGCGAAGACCGAGGCGCTGGGCGAGGGGTTCCACCGCATGGTACTCCGCTACGGCTTCATGGACGATATCGACGTGCCCGCCGCGTTGAAGGGGGTGGATGCGTCGGGCGCGTCGTTCAGGATGATGGACACCAGCTTCTTCCTGTCGCGACAAACCCTGTTGGCATCGGATCGGCCGGGCATGATGATCTGGCGCGAGAAGCTGTTCGCCTGGATGCTGCGCAACGCGGAAAGCGCGATGGAGTTCTTTCGCCTCCCCACCAATCGCGTGGTGGAACTGGGCAGTCAGGTCGAGATCTGAGCGAGCTGTCTGCCCCCGCGCCGATCATCGTGACGGCCCTGTTCGGTCGCCAGGATCAGGCATGGTTCGACGCCCTGCGCCGTGAGCACTTCCCCGCAGAGCGCAACCAGCTGGACGCGCACCTGACGCTGTTCCACCACCTGCCGCCGTCCGCGGCCGACGAACTGAAGCATCGTCTGGCCGGAGAAACGCGGGGAGTTCGGGCTCCGGTCGCGCGGGTCGGTGGGCTGATGTCGTTGGGGCGGGGCGTGGCGTTCCGGATCGAATCGCCGGAACTCACCGCGTTGCGCGCCTCGTTGGCGGAGGCGTTCGCGGGATTGCTGACCCCGCAGGATGCGGGCGGTTGGCGCCCGCACGTCACCATCCAGAACAAGGTGACACCTGCCGTCGCGCGGTTGTTGCTGGAGCGGCTGCAACGCGATTTCCGCCCGCGCGAGGTGGAGATCGCGGGGATCGGTACCTGGTGGTATCGGGGCGGCCCATGGGAACCGCTGTCGCGGCATATGTTCGCTTGACCGGCCGCCGCGGCGTTTCTATAGGCGCCGCTCCCAGCAGGTACGGCGGAGTAGCTCAGCTGGTTAGAGCAGCGGAATCATAATCCGCGTGTCGGGGGTTCAAGTCCCTCCTCCGCTACCACCGCCCTGCTGGGCGCTTCACGATGATCGCCTGTCACGTAGCGTCATCGGGCGCATGCGTACCGCGACGCTGATGACCAGCGGCCAGAACAGCGTGTTGGCGATGTCCGAATAGGTGTCGGCCGGGCGCCAGCCATAATGGAGATAGTCGAGCAGCTCGTTCGCTCCTTCCGCCACCACGACCAGCGCGAAGGGGATGAAGCTGCCGAGCGAACGACGGGTCAGGATGCGCGTGACCAGCAGCACTGCCAGCCCGGCATGGATGTGCAGGATCGAATCGGGCAGGCCTGTGCCATCGCCGATCCACGTGATGAATGAATGATAGAGAGCGGGAATATCCATGGGCGTGCCTTGCCGCCCTGTCCCGCAAAAGCAAGTCGCGCCGCCTAAGAGGTGGCCGTGTGGTCAGTTCTTCGTCGCCATTACTTCTAACGTGGCACCATGTGCCCTGCGTGGGGCTCAGAGGTCCCCGAACACACGCCAGGGATCGTTTATCGCGAGCATCGTGTCGGAGCGGGCCAGGGCGACTAGCGTCAGGCCGTGCTCCCGAGCATGATCGAGGGCGAGGCCAGTGGGCGCAGAGATGCCGACGAGCAGCGGAACGCGAGCAACCAGCGCCTTGTCCACCATCTCGAAACTGATCCGCGACGTCACGAGGATGAACGCAGGCGAGATGCCCGCAAGCGCCATCGCGCCGATCAGCTTGTCCAACGCGTTGTGCCGGCCGACATCCTCGAAGGCCGTCATGACACGGCCCATCGCATCGCATGCGGCGGCGGCGTGCGCGGCTCCGGTGGCGCGGGTCAGCGGCTGGTGATCGCCCAGACGCCCCAGCGCGGCGAACAGTGCGGGCACAGCGACATCGGGTCGGGGCGGCCGACCGGGGACGGGACGGCGAAGCTGTTCCAGGCCGGACAGCCCGCATAGGCCGCAGCTGGTGTCGCTGCTGCGGTGGCGGACCCGTTCGTGGATGCGACCGCGGCAACGCTCCGACAACGCCACGCGGACGATCGTGCCGGCCTCTGCCTGGAACACGTCGATGTCGAGGATATCGGTGGCGTGGTCGGCCAGCCGTTCGGTCAGGATGAAGCCGGTGGCGAATGCCGGCAGGTCGGCCGGGGTCATCATCATCACCGCGTAACCGATGCCGTCGACCTCGATCGCGACCGGCGCCTCCTCCGCGACGAGCCGTTCTGCGGCGACGGCGCTCGCCTCGGGCGTCAGGACCAGCACGGGTGCCGTCCTGACGCTGCCGCCCAGATCCGTCACAGGGCGAGCAGGTCCGCAGGCGTGTTGATGTTGGCGATCGGCACCTCCGCATCGATCGGCAGTGCACCGATCGATTGCGCCCAGGCCTTGACCGAGCGGCTAGGCCCCGTTTCCAGATAGGAGAGCAGTTGCGCGCCCAGTGCAGCCGGCCAGTGACCCAGCACCGGCGCTTCCACGCAATAGGAAGGCCCGCGGCGCAACAGTGCTTCGAATACCTCCTTGGGCACGCGCGGCATGTCGCAGCTGATGGTCAGGACGCAGCGAAAGCCACGTGTCGCGCCATGATCCAGCGCCGCCGCGATACCGCCCAGCGGGCCCAGGCCGGGACTGGGCAGATCGGCGATACCTCCGTCCCGGCCGACCACGACCACATCGTCGCACCACGGGTCGAGCAGGCCACGGGCCCGATCGAGCAGGCGCTTGCCGTCCCATAACGCGATCGCCTTGTCCGATCCGAACCGGCTCGACCGCCCCCCGGCCAGGACCGCGCCGAGCAGGCGGGTCATGATCCGGTCCGCACCCGCACCGGCACCGACTTGCCAGCCGGCACGTGGCTTTCGAGTGCGTGATGCTCCAGCGGGATCAACTCGTTCAGTTCGGGATAGTATCCGGCGATGGTGCCGTCGGGCAGGTTGTAGTTGGTGACGCGCAGCCCGTCGACCATCCGTTCGATCCCGTCGTCCGCGTCGGACACCAGCGCCACGATATCGCCGTCCTTCACGCCGAGGCGCTGCTGGTCCGCGACGTTTATCATCACCACCTGTCGTGTGCCCTTGATGCCGCGGAAGCGGTCGTCATAGCCATAGATGGTCGTGTTGAACTGGTCGTTGGAGCGCAACGTCACCAGGCGAAAACGCCCGTCCTTGTCCTGGAACCCGCTGGAGTTCAGCGCGCGCGGCACGTTGAATTCCGCCTTGCCGCTCTTGGTTTCCCATTTGCGATGGGATGCGGGGTTGCCCTTCCAGAACCCGCCGGGCTGGAACAGCCGCTCGTTATAATTGCCGAACTTGTCGGGATAGGTGTTCTCGATCGCGGTGCGGACCTTGCCGTAATCCGCCACCCAGGCGTCCCAGGGGACGTTGGAGTTTTCAGGCAGCACCTGCTTCGCGATGGCGGCGACGATGGCCGGTTCGGACAACAGCGTGTCGGCGGCGGGTGTCGCCTTCCCGATTGAGCCATAGATGTGGCTGAACGAATCCTCGATCGACACCGCCTGACGGCCGCTGCCCTGTATATCCAGTTCAGACCGTCCGAGGCATGGCAGGATCCAGCTCTCCTTGCCCGGCACGAGGTGCGACTTGTTGAGCTTCGTCGCGATGTGGACGGTGAACGGCAGCTTGGCCCACGCCTCCTTCATTCGGCCGTAATCCGGGATCGCGCGCAGGAAGTTGCCGCCGAGCTGCACGAACCCCTGGCACTCGCCCGACAGGATCGCGCGACAGCTTTCCACCGTGTCCCAACCCTTTTCGGTCGGGGGATCGAACTGGTACAGCGCCTTCAGCCGGTCGACGGGGGCGAGTTCCGTCTTTTCGGTGATGCCGACCGTGCGCTGACCCTGCACGTTGCTGTGGCCCCGAACCGGACCCGGACCTGCGCCGGGACGGCCGATATTGCCGCGCAGCAGCAGCATGTTGGTCAGCATGTACAGGCTGTCCATGCCGAAACGGTGCTGGGTGATCCCCATGCCGTAAACCGCGATCACCGCCTTGGCGTTGATGTAGACTCGCGCCGCATCCTCGATCGCCGCACGCGTCAGGCCGCTTTCCCGCACGATGTCGTCCCACTCCGCGGCGCGGCAGAAGGCGGCGAACTCTTCGAAGCGGACGGTATGCTGGTCGATGAAGTGCTGGTCCAGCACCCGCTCGCCGCCACCGGCAAGGGCGGCATCATCCGCCTCTATGCTCAGCTTGCAGATGCCGAGAATCGCGGAGATGTCGCCTCCGGCGCGGACCTGGTGATATTGGCTGGAGATCCGCGTAGACTTGCCGGTCGCCATCTCGATCGGGTTCTGCGGGTCGGTAAAGCGCTCCCACCCCCGTTCGCGCAACGGGTTGAAGGTAACGATCTCCACCCCCCGTTTCGCGCAATCCCTGAGCGTGTGGAGCATACGCGGCGCGTTGGTGCCGACATTCTGCCCGAACGCGAAGATCGCGTCGCACTTCTCGTAATCTTCCAGCTGGATGGTGGCGACCGGGCTGCCGATCGCGTTCTTCAGTCCGACCGATGTGGTCTCGTGGCACATGTTGGAGGAATCGGGCAGGTTCTGCTGCCCCCACATGCGGGCGAACAGCGCGTACATGTACGACGCCTCCAGGCTGGCGCGGCCGGAGGAATAGAGCACGACCTTCTTCGCTTCCGACCGCTTCATCGCCGCGCCGATGCCCTCGAACGCGTCTGCCCAGCTGACCGCGACATAACGGTCGGTGGCGGCGTCGTACTTCATTGGGTGGGTCAGGCGACCGGCCTGTTCCAGGTCATGTTCCGGCCATTGGTCTAGCTCGCTGACGCTGTGCTTCTGGAAGAAGTCGGGCGTGACGCGGAAGCTGGTCATCTCCCACGCCGTCGCCTTTGCGCCGTTCTCGCAGAACTCGGCGATGTGCGGCTTGGCGGGCTTGCCCCATGCGCAGGACACGCACATGAACCCTTCGGGTTTGTTCTGCCGACGAAGCGCGTCGAGGGCGTCGGTTCCGATCCGCTCCTCGGGCAGGATTGTCGTCAACGACTTCATGGAGCCCCAGCCACCCGCTGCGCCCGTATATTCCTTGATCTCGACCGGGCCTTCGCCCTCGGCCGGAATCTTGCTGCCGCTCATTCGCCTGATCCTCCGCTTCGCGTGGGAACGAGCCGTCGGCGGTTTGGATGCCCGGTGACAGGAATTTCGTATGGTTCAAAATGATGGCCCGGTGCCCTAGATCATCATTCGACTCTTTCGTTCGGGACCCATCGATGACCACCCATTCCACCCGCATGCTTGTTCTGGGCTCCGGCCCGGCCGGCCTGTCCGCCGCGATCTATGGCGCGCGAGCGGGGATGCAGCCGATCGTCGTACAGGGCATTCAGCCCGGCGGGCAGCTGACGACCACAACGGACGTGGAGAATTACCCGGGCTTTCGCGAGGTGATCCAGGGGCCATGGCTGATGGAGGAAATGCAGGCGCAGGCGGAGCATGTCGGCGCGCGCATGATGTGGGACACTATCATCTCTGTCGACCTGTCGACACGGCCGTTCCGGCTGATCGGCGATGGCGGTGACGTCTACGAGGGCGAGACACTGGTCATCGCGACGGGTGCCCAGGCCAAGTGGCTGGGCCTGCCGTCAGAAGAGGCGATGAAGGGGAAGGGCGTGTCCGCCTGCGCCACATGCGACGGATTCTTCTATCGCGGCAAGAAGGTGGCGGTGATCGGCGGCGGCAACACGGCGGTCGAAGAGGCGCTGTACCTGACCAACCATTCCCCCGACGTGACCCTGATCCACCGGCGCGATTCGCTGCGTGCCGAACGCATCCTGCAGGAGCGGTTGTTCGCGCATCCCGACATCACCGTGCTTTGGAACAAGGAGGTGCGGGAGTTCGTCGACGGCGGCGGCACCGCCGGGCTGGTCGCGCTGGACCTGGAGGACACGCGGAGCGGGGAACATAGCCGCATCGACGTGGAGGGCGGCTTCGTCGCGATCGGCCATCACCCCGCGACCGAGCTGTTCCGCGGTCACCTGGCGCTGGACGACGATCATTACATCCAGGTCGAACCCGGAACCGCGCGGACCAGCGTGCCCGGCGTGTTCGCGTGCGGTGATGTGGCCGACAAGGTATATCGTCAGGCGATCACCGCGGCAGGCACCGGCTGCATGGCGGCATTGGATGCGGAGCGCTTCCTGCAGGCGGTGGAGTTCGAGGAGATGAAGGAAGCGGCGGAATAGGAGCTCAGCCGAGCGCCTCGTACACCGCCGCTTCGAGCGCGGCGGTGTCGGGCGCATGCTGGAAGCTGTGAGAGGATGTGGCGACCTCCAACCAGTGCACCCGGTCGCGCAGGGCCGAAAAGGCGTGCTGCGTCCAGCAGGCGCGGAAACCAATCGCGGTCGCGTCTTCTCGCGCGAGAATGACCGTAACGGGGCCGGCGAAGGCCTGGAGGCCGGTCGCCATGCGGGTAGGTACATCCTGTGCTCGGGTATGAAACAGCTTGCGTAAGCCCCTGAACAGCCGGCGAAAGTCTAGGCGGCCGGTCACGGCGCGCTTCCACATCATCGGGTCGGTCAGCCGTTGACGATACCGGGCGCGGATCGCGGCCTGAGGCGGCAATCCGTCCGCGTCATCTCCGGTCCACGGGTTGGTCAGGATCAGCCCGCCGAGCGGAAGCGACGCGCCGAAACAGGCAAGCGCCGTCGCCGCGTCGCAATTGCCCAGCGCCAGAACGCGGGTCATCTGCGGCTGTTCGCGGCGGAAGGTGGCCAACGCCACTTCCATATCTGGCCGTGACGAGGCCCAGCCTTGGTTTGTCCCTTCCGAGTCACCGACGCCACGCCGGTCGAAGCGGAACACGGCGATCCCGCGCGCGGCGAGACGTGCCGCCAGCATCGCCATGCCGCGATGCGTTCCCCACCGCACTTCATTGCCGCCGGACACGATCAGCAGGCCGGTCGGACCAACCGCGGGATCGAGCGAGCCGACCAGCCGGTCGCCGCCGCAGTCGAAGGTGACAGGCCGCCTCACATCAAAATCCAGCGCACGATGTCGTCGCTGATGGCTTGCGCCAGCACGGGGTCGTTGCGTGGTTCGCTATGGCGCCAGACCGGCGATCCCGGCAGGGTTCCGTCCGCACGACCCGCTCCGTTGGCGAGCCGCAGGGTACGCGCGTTGTGCTTCGCTGGCTCAGCCTCGCGCAAGTCCTCCAGCAGACCGGGCGCGACCGCATTGCCCGCGACGGCCAAGGATGGCGCGTCCGCGCCCTGACCGGCGATGCGCCGCCACTCGCGCAGCAAGGACGCTCCATCCTGCGGCGACAGGTGCCACCGTCCGGCAAGTGTCGCGGCCCGATCGATCAACGCGCCGCTCCGGATCGCAACGCCATGCACACCCGGCCGGGTCGCGGCGGCGGCGGCAAAGGCGTCCTGCATATTGGCCAGCCGCATCTCTTCGGTCGACGTCATGCTTTCGCCGGTGCCGGGAAGATCCGGCAGCAGGCCGCCGATGCCACGATCCGTCAGCAGGCGCAGGACCGATACGGCCAGGCTGCGTGTGCGGTTGCCCTCTTCCAGTAGCGGCAGCGCGACGATCACTGCCGGCCCATGATCCGGGCCGAAGCGCAACACCGCCTCCCGCCCTCCGCGCCAGTCATAGCTGTCGATGCGAAGCCTGTTGTCGGCATGGCCGGTCATGTCCGGCCGATCGCCTTACGTCAGGCTCTTGGCGGCAACGAACGCGACCAGGCTGCCGAAGCTTTCCAGCATGTCGCCATCGACCTCGTCATCCTCGATCAGGATGCCCAGCCGATCCTCCAACTCGGTCAGCACTCCCGCGACCGCCATGGAATCCAGTTCGGGCATCGCACCGAACAGCGGTGTGACATCCGTCATCGCGGCCGCCCGTTCGGGGAACAGGCCCAGCACATCGGCAAGCACGCCGCGCACGGCCGCCTCAACCTCGTTGCTGCCCTCGAAGATCAACGTCGATGCCCCCACACCCCATGAACGATGCGTCGCGATAATCTGTGGGGGTGAATTCGGCAACGGTGCCGGGCTACACAGGGCGGCATGATCCCGCTCGATCCCGTTCCCCGGCCGCTCGACCACCTGTTGCTCCGCGGCCGGCCGGAGGATGTCGCGTTGATCGAGCGCGATGATGTGCTGACCTTCGCGCAGGCGGAGCAAGCAGTCGCGCGCCTCGCGGGCTGGCTGTCCACGTTGGCGGAGCCGGGCGCCAGGATTGCCAGTTGGCTGCCGAAAACACGAACCGCCTGCCTGCTGCCGCTCGCGGCGGCGCGGGCGGGGATGGCGCATGTGCCGATCAACCCGGCGCTGCGCCGGGCGCAGGTGGCGCATATCCTGGCCGACAGCGACGCGGTGGCGTTGCTGACCCAGCCGGCGCGCGCCGCGACGCTGGAGGCGGGCGATGTGCCGGCGGGAGCGTCCGTCTACGAGGCGGCGGGAGAGGGCGACGCCTTGCCGCCGTCCGATGCTGACCCACGGGACCTGGCCGCGTTGCTTTACACATCCGGTTCTACCGGGCGGCCCAAGGGGGTGATGTTGAGCCACGCCAATCTGTGGCTCGGTGCGATCTCGGTTGCGAATTATCTGAAACTCGACCAGGACGATCGGGTGCTCGCGGTTCTGCCGCTCAGCTTCGATTATGGGCAGAACCAGCTCCTCTCGACATGGGCGGCCGGTGCGGCGGTGGCGCCGCTCGACTATCTCACCGCGCGCGATGTGGTGAAGGCGGTCGAGCGGGTCGGCGCGACCACGCTGGCGGGGGTGCCTCCTTTGTGGGTGCAGTTGCTGGACGCGGAATGGCCGGACGCGGCGATCCGTCCGCTGCGCCGCCTGACCAATTCGGGCGGGGCGCTGGGGACCCGGCTGGTGCGCGAGCTTCGCGGTCGCTTTCCGGCGGCGGAGTTGTACGCGATGTACGGCCTGACCGAGGCGTTCCGATCGACCTTTCTCGACCCGGTGCTGGTCGACGTCCACCCAGACGCTGTCGGCACCGCCATTCCTTTCGCGGAGGTAATGGTGGTGCGTCCCGACGGGACACGGGCGGACCGCGGCGAGCCGGGGGAGCTGGTCCATGCCGGTCCTCTGGTGGCGCAAGGATATTGGCGCGATCCGGAACGTACCGGCCTGCGCTTCCGTCCCGCACCCGAATGGTCGTCGGCCGGCGGCGTCGCCGTGTGGTCGGGGGACACGATGGTGGAGGGGCAGGACGGCCTGCTCCGCTTCGTCGGTCGTGACGACGAGATGATAAAGTCCGCCGGCAACCGCATCAGCCCCGCCGAGATCGAGGAGGCGGTGCTGGACGGTGCAGAGGCGCGCGAGGCGGTGGCGGTCGGCGTGCCGGACGACCGGTTGGGGCAGGCGATCGCGGTCGCAGTGGCCGGCAACCCGGCTGGCGAGGCGGCCCTGCGCGCGCGGTTGAAGGCGGTGCTGCCCAGCTTTCAGCAGCCGGCACGCTATCTGTGGCTGGACGCGCTGCCCCGGAACGCCAATGGCAAGCTGGACCGGGCCGCATTGACCCGGACCTTGCGCGGGGAGGGTGGCGTATGAAGCCGATGGGGCCGCTGCCGCCCGAGTTCGCCGACCAAAGGGACGTGCTGGTCATCGCCGGGCGTGAAGCGCCGGCATGGGCCGAGGATCACGGCACGCCGGTGTTCGTGATCGATCGCGCGATCGTCGCGGCACGCGTGGCGCGTTTCCGCACCGCGTTTCCGAATGTCGACCTGCATTACGCGATCAAGGCCAATCCGTTGCCCGCTTTGCTCGACGCGGTCGCGCCGCTGGTCGATGGCCTAGACGTCGCATCTGGCGGCGAGCTGGAGCGGGCGGTTCGGGTCAAGCCGGCCGACGCGATCAGCTTCGCCGGGCCCGGCAAACGCGACGCGGAGCTCGCTGCGGCAATCCGGTCCGGCGTGATTCTGAACCTGGAGTCTGAGGGCGAGGCGGCGCGCGCGCTGTCGCTGGGGCAAGCGATCGGGGTGCGGCCTAGGGTGGCGGTGCGGGTCAATCCCGACCTGGAACTGCGCGGGTCCGGCATGCGGATGGGTGGCCGCCCCTCGCCTTTCGGTGTCGATGCCGATCGCGCCGCCGCGCTGGTCCGCGTGCTGGTCGCGGCGGGCGCCGACTGGCGCGGCTTTCACGTCTATGCCGGAAGCCAGGCCTTGTCGGCCGACGCGTTGATCGAGGCTCAGGCGGCGACCCTGGCGCTGACCGCGTGCCTGTCGGAGGAGGCGGGCGCCGCGCCGCCGCTGGTCAATCTGGGCGGCGGGTTCGGGGTGCCGTACTTTTCCGGCGACGTGGCGTTGGACGTCGAGGCGGTCGGAGAAGGGCTGGCCGGTGCGCTTGCGTCGCGACCGGCGGTTCTTGCGGACACGCGGTTCGCCATAGAGCTCGGACGCTGGCTGGTGGCGGAGGCCGGCGTGTACCTGACCCGCGTGGTGGATCGGAAGCGGAGCGGGGGCGAGACGTTCCTGATCGTCGATGGCGGATTGCATCATCAGCTCGCCGCAACCGGCAATTTCGGCACGGTGGTCCGGCGTAACTATCCGCTGGCCGTGGCGACGCGGATCGGTAGCGAGACAGTAGAGGAGGTGTCCGTGGTCGGCCCGCTCTGCACGCCGCTGGACCGGCTGGGCGATCATGTCGGCCTGCCGCATGCCGAACCGGGCGACCTGATCGCCGTGTTCCTGGCCGGCGCCTATGGCGCGACAGCCAGTCCGACCGCGTTCCTGGGCCACCCCGCCGCCGCGGAGGTCGTCGCCTGACGCGGGCGGTCGCTCACGCCTAACGGTATCTTCACCTCTTCTCCGTATCGCAAATGGTCGAAGCCGCGTGTCCCCCGTGACATGCCGCGAGGAGATTTTTCGGCCATGCGTCCCGTTTCCCGATCGTTCCTCACTCTCGGCCTCGCCGCCTTTGCGCTGTCGGCCTGTGCCGGCAGCGGGACGGCACGGCCCGAACTGCCCTCCGCCGGCTATGTCGCCACCAAGGAGCAGCCGGGTGAGGAATATGTGATCGGGCCGCTGGATCAGCTCAACATCTTCGTGTGGCGCAACCCGGAGCTGTCGGCGAAGGTGCAGGTCCGACCCGACGGGCGCATCACCACGCCGCTGATCAACGACATGCCCGCCGTCGGCAAGACGCCCGCGATGCTCGCCGACGACATGAAGGCGGCGCTGTCCGAATATGTGAACAAGCCGATCGTGTCGGTGATCGTGGAGAACTTCTCCGGCACCTATTCGCAGCAGGTGCGCGTCGTCGGCGCGACGGAAAAGCCCGCATCGATCCCGTACCGCGCCAACATGACGCTGCTCGACGCGATGATCGCGGTCGGCGGCCTGTCGCAATATGCCGCCGGTAACAAGGCGAAGCTGGTTCGGTACGACCGCGATACGGGCAAGCAGAAGGAATACGCCCTGCAGATCTCGCGCCTGCTGAAGCGGGGCGATTCGTCGGCCAATGTGAAGCTGGAACCGGGCGACGTCATCATCATCCCAGAGTCGATGTTCTGAGGCGCGCTCGGTGAACGGTATCTACGACGAAGCGCGCATCGCGATCCACGCGGTCTGGAACCGGCGCTGGCTGGCGCTGGTCATCGCCTGGATCACGTGCGTGCTGGGCTGGCTGGTGGTGTCCCAGATGCCCAGCCGGTACGAGTCGCAGGCGCGGGTGCTGGTGCAGATGGACTCGCTGCTGCCCGGCCTCGGCGGCACGTCGGACCCGCAGCGCGACATCGACACCGTGCGTCAGACGCTGGTATCGGCGGTGAACCTGGAAAAGGTGGTGCGCGGCACCGACCTGGCCAACACCGTGTCCACCGACCGTGATGTCGCCGACCGGGTCGCCGGGCTTGCGAAGCAGATCAAGGTCGACGCGCAGCAACAGAACATGTTCGCCATCACCACCACCGCCAGCAGCCCCAGGCTGGCGCAGCAGGTGACGCAGAAGCTGATCGACATCTTCGTCGAACAGAATCTGGCCGGCGACCGGCGGAGCAATGCGCAGTCGCTTCGCTTCCTCGACCAGCAACTGGCGCAGCGCCAGCAGCAGCTGGCCGATGCGGAGGGGAAGCGGGCCGATTTCCAGAACCGCTATCTCGGCAGCCTGCCGGGGGCCGGGTCGGTCGGTGATCGCATGGGCGCGGCGCGTTCACAGATGTCGCAGGTCGACGGCGACCTTGCCGCCGCGCAGTCCAGCCTGGCGGCCGTGCAGGGCCAGATGGCGGGAACGCCGGCAACGGTGGCGGGCGTCGGTGGCGTCGCGGGGGGACCCGCTCGCGCCCGGCTGGCGGCGATCCAGGGGCAGATCGCCGATGCGCGTGCGCGCGGCTATACCGACAACCATCCCGACGTGGTCGCGCTGCGCAGCCAGCTTGCCGCCGCCGCCGCCGCCGCGAAGGCGGAGCCGGCGGGCGTCGCAGGCGGCGGTACGCCGAACCCGCTGTACACGTCGCTCCAGTCCATGGTCGCGGACAAGCAGAGCCAGGTCGCGGGCCTGAAGATCCGCAAGGCGCAGTTGCAGGGCGATCTGGACCAGCTCAACGCCAAACTGGCCGGCGACCCCGCGGTGGCGGCGGAGCAGGGCCAGATCGAGCGCGATTATCAGGTCCTGAAGGACCAGTACGACCAGTTGCTCACCCAGCGTGAGCAGATCGCCCTTCGCGGCCAGGCGCAGAGCCAGACCGACAGGGTCCGCTTCTCCGTGATCGACAAACCGACGCTGCCGCGTGCCCCGGCTGCGCCCAACCGCTTCCTGCTGCTGACCGGCGTTCTGATCGCGGGCCTTGGCGCCGGGCTGGGCGGAGCCTTCGCGATGGGTAAGCTGCGCACCACATTTGCCACCAAGGAGCGGCTGGAGCGCGCCTCCGGGCTACCGGTGATCGGCGCGATCGGAGAGGTGCTGACGCGGCAGCAGTCGGAGGACCGGGCGCGTCGCATGAAGATGTTCCTGGGCGGCACGGCTGCGCTCGCCGCCGCTTATGTGCTGCTGCTCGGGGTCGAACTGCTGCAACGGGGAGTGGCGGCATGAGGAACGCGCGAAGCGATCACCCGGTCAGGGCCGGAACGTCGCTGCTCGAAAGGGCGGCGGATACCTACGACTTCGGACGCATGTTTCGGCCCGCGATGCCGAAGCGGTCTTCGTCGGAGGTCCCGACCGAAGGCCAAGGCATAGCGGACGATCTGGTGGAACAGGCCGCCATGCCGGTGTTCGACGAGATGGAGTCCGACTTCGCGCCGCATTTCGGCCCGGCGGACGGGTTTGGCCATGGTTCTGCGCCAGAACAGGGAGTCGGCGATGTCGCCCCGATCGACCGGCTGATGCTGGCGCAATCGGGCATGATCGTGCCCGGCGCGCCAGTCGGCCCGCTGGCGGAGGAGTTCCGGCTGGTGAAGCGCCAGTTGCTCGCCACCCGCGAGCGGGTCGTGGAAGGGGGCGCGGTCGACAAGGCGCGTTCCGTGCTGGTGTGCTCGGCCCGTCCGGCGGACGGCAAGACCTTCTGCGCGATCAATCTGGCGCTCAGCCTGGCCGCCGAGCGGGACCTGAAGGTGCTGCTGGTCGATGCGGATTTCGCGAAGCCAGATGTGATGCGCCAGCTGGGCCTGACCGAGGGGCCGGGCCTTCTCGACGCGCTGGCCGACGGTTCGCTCGATCCGGAGACGCTGGTGGTGCGCACGGATGTGCCGCATCTGTCGGTGCTGCCGGCAGGCGCGCGGACCGCGATGGACACCGAATTGCTCGCCTCCGCCCGCACCCGCGGGGTGATCGCGCGATTGCTGGAGGCGGATCCGGATCGGCTGCTGGTATTCGACTCACCGCCGGCACTCGCCGCCAGCCCGGCGTCTGTGCTGGCGATGCTGGTCGGGCAGGTGATGCTGGTCGTGCGCGCGGACCGGACGCCGGAGTCCGAGGTTGGGCAGGCAGTCGGGTTGCTCGACGCGTGCGAGCACATCTCGCTGGTGCTGAACGCCGTGTCGTTCGTGTCCGGCAATGCGCGCTTCGGCAGCTATTACGGTCAGGACGACAGGCGGTGAGCGGGCTGCGCTCCCTGCTGGCCGGCGCCGGGCTGCTGGCGGTCGCATGTACCACGCCAGCCACCGCGCAGATCGGCGGCGTCGACGCGCAGCCGGCCGGCATTCCCGACGCCGGGTCGCCGGCCCCATCGTCCACCTCCGCCGCGCCCGCGAGCCGGGGACAAGTCGCGGTTCAGCCCTATGTCGAAGTCGGGCAGGTGCTGCTCGCCGACCTGAAGGGTGGCGACACCGTCACCTATTCCTACCTCGCCGCAGGGGTCGATGCCGCGGCGGCCACCGCGCGGACGCAGGCGCAGATCAGCTATCGCTACGAGCGGCGCATCCCCTGGAACGACGATTTCGGCGACAGCGACGTGCACACCGGCCTGGCTCGTGTCGCCGCCCTGGTGGCGCCGGGTCTCAGCGTGGAGGCGGGCGCGCTGGCGACACGCACGCGGTCGAACATTGGCGGCGCGGCGCCCGGATTGCTGTCGGGCGACAACGACAATGTGTCGCAGCTGTATGCGGTATATGCCGGGCCCAGCTACGCGAACAGCTTCGGCGCGCTGAACGTCGGTGCCGATTACCGGATCGGCTACACAAAGGTGGAGGTGCCGGGCGCGGGCGGACTGACTCCCGGTCAGCCGCGGCTGGACAATTACGATCGCTCGATCGGGCATCTCGTCACCGCACGGGTGGGTACGTCGCCGGGGACGGTGCTGCCGGTGGGGCTGACGCTCAGTGGCGGCTATGTGCGCGAGGATGCCAACCAGCTCGATCAGCGTTTCGAGGATGGGTATGGCCGGCTCGACGCTCTGCTGCCTGTGTCGCCCTATCTCGCGCTTCAGGGCGGTATCGGATACGAGAAGCTGACCTCCAGCAGCCGCGCGCCGCTGTTTACCCAGGATGGACAGCCGGTGGTCGACGGCAACGGCCGCTTCGTGACCGACAAGTCGGCGCCCCGACGGGTCGATTACCGCACGGATGGCGTGTACTTCGACGCAGGCGTGGTGTGGCGTCCGAACCGGCGCACATCGGTGTCGGCGGCGGTGGGTCGCCGTTACGACAGCACCTATTATGTCGGGCAGGCGACGTGGGCGGCGTCCCCGTCTGTCGGGGTCGCGGTCAACGTCTATGACAGCGTGGAGACGTTCGGGCACCAGTTGCGCGATTCGCTGGGCTCGCTGCCGACCAGCTTCATCACCGCGCGCGACCAGTATAGCCAGCAGTTCAACGGATGCGTGTTCGGGACGACCGGCGCGGCGCCGGGCGCCTGTCTCAATCGGGTGCTGCAATCGATCAGCACCGCGACATACCGGACGCGCGGTGTCGAGGGGATCGTCAGCGCGACGCGCGGCCTGACCAGCTATGGCCTGGGCGTCGGTTACGTGAACCGCAAGCTGTACAGTCGCTACACGCCGGGCGTGTCGCTGTACGGCCTGGAGGACGAAAGCTATTACGCGCAGGCGTTCTTCGGCCGCCGGCTGAGCCCAGTGTCCAGCGTCGACGCCAACATCTTCGTCAATTACTACGATCCGGCGAGCCGGTTGGCGGAGGGCGTCTGGTCCTATGGCGCCACGGGCAGTTACAATCATGCGTTCGGCCGCGTCAGCACCATTGCCAGCGTGGGCATCTACAGCTTCCAGATCGGCGATTTCGACAGCGAATTGTCGGCGCAGGTGCTGCTGGCGGCGCGTTACACCTTCTAAGGACAGGCGTGATGTACGAGGAACATTTCGGGCTTGCGGGCCGTCCCTTTCAACTGACGCCGGACCCGACCTTCTGGTTCGAGACGGCGACCCATCGCAAGGCGATGGCCTATCTCGGCTATGGCCTGCAACAGGGTGAGGGGTTCGTGGTCGTCACGGGCGACATCGGCGCGGGCAAGACCACGCTGATGGGGCATCTGCTCGCCACCATCGATCCAGAGGCGCTGAACGCGATCCGGCTTGTGTCCACCGCGCTGGATGCCGACGATCTGCTGCGCACGGTCGCGGGGCAACTGGACGTGGCGACGGCCGGGCTGGCAAAGGCCGACCTGCTGGTCGCGATCGAGCGGGGGCTGCACTCCGTGGCGCGGACCGGGCGGCGCACGCTGCTGGTCGTGGACGAGGCGCAGGCGCTGTCCGTGTCGGCGGTTGAGGAGCTGCGCATGCTCTCCAACTTCCAGGCCGGCGGCCGCGCCATGTTGCAGATCATCCTGCTCGGCCAGCCGGAGTTCCGGGAACGGCTGCACGGGTCCGACCATCTGGAACAGCTGCGCCAGCGGGTCGTCGCGATCCATCATCTGGACCCGATGGGCGTCGAGGAGATCGACGCCTATGTCGCGCATCGGCTGATGGTGGTCGGCTGGGAAGGGCGGCCTGACTTCACTCCGGACGCGTTCGCCGCGCTGCATCGTGCGTCGGGCGGCATCCCGCGCCAGGTCAACAGCATCGCCAACCGGTTGATGCTGCACGCGGCGCTGACCGGGAATGACCTGATCGACGGCGACGTCGTGGAGGCGGTCGTGGCCGATCTGCGCGCCGACCTGCCGTCGCCCGGTCGTGTGACGGTTGTCGAAGCGGTCGCCGCGTCGGACCAGGAGGCGGAACACCCGCCACTCGCCGGTGACGAAGCGGCGGACCATGCGCGCTTGGCCGAGCTGGAAGCACGCATCGACGAACAGGATCGCGCGCTCCGCCGCGTGCTGATGCTGTTGGTCGATTGGGTCGAGGGTGATGCGACGCGCCCCTCGCTGGCGGCCGTGCGCGACGAAGCTGCCTGAGACCGCAACGATGCTGAACGGCATGTCGGTCGATGTCGAGGAATGGTTCCAGGTCGGCGCGTTCGAGCGCGTGATCGATAAGGGGGACTGGCGGACCCTGGAAAGCCGGGTCGAGGCGAACACCGGGGCCGTGCTGGACCTGTTCGCGGAGGCGGGTGTCTCCGCCACCTTCTTCACGCTGGGGTGGGTGGCGGATCGTCATCCACGGCTGATCCGGCGCATCGTCGATGCCGGGCATGAGATCGCCAGTCACGGCTGGGACCATGCGCGCGTGTTCACGATGGACGCGGCGGCGTTCCGCGCCGATCTGGCGCGGGCACGGTCTGCTCTGGAGGATGCCGGCGGCCACGCGGTCACCGGGTATCGTGCACCCAGCTTCTCGATCGATCGGCGCACGCCTTGGGCTCATGCCGTGTTGGCGGAGGCGGGGTATCATTACTCCTCCAGCATCGCACCGATCGCACACGATCATTATGGCTGGCCGGACGCACCACGCTTCGCGCATCGGCCCCTGCCGGACAGCGATCTGGTGGAAGTGCCGGTGACGATCGCCGCGCTGGGACCGAAGCGGATCACCGCGGGGGGCGGCTTTTTCCGGCTGCTGCCTGCCGGCGTCACCGACCGGGCGGTGCGCGCGGTGAACGCGCAGCATCAGCCGGCGATGTTCTATTTCCATCCATGGGAGATCGACCCCGACCAGCCGCGCGTCCGCGCCGCGCCGCTGCGGTCCCGCCTGCGCCATTACAGCCGGCTGGGTGCCATGCGCGGCAAGCTGGCCGGATTGCTCGGGCGGCACGAATGGGGGCGCGTGGACCGGGCGATCGACGGGCTGCCGGCGTGACGCTGTTCGTCAGGCAACTGGACCTGGCGGATGCCAGCCAGCGTGCGCGCATCGACGCGTTCGTTGCGGAAGCGCCGGACTCGACGCCGTTCCACCTTCCCGGCTGGAGCATTGCCGTGGCGACCGCCACGCGCAACCCGGCGCGCTATCTGATCGCCGAGCGGCCTAACGGCGCGCTTGCGGGCGTGTTGCCGTTGACCGAGATGCGGTCGCTGCTGTTCGGGCGCGCGCTGGTTTCCACCGGCTTCGGCGTCGATGGCGGCGTGCTGGGAGAGGGCGCGGAGTCGCTGGCGGACGCGGCCTGGGCGCTGGCGCAGCGGATCGGGTGCGGTGATGTCGAGTTGCGCGGGGGCGCCGCTCCGCCCGGATGGAGCGTCGATGACACCAGCTACCAGGGCTTCGTGCGCGACCTGGCGGCGGACGAGGCGTCGCAATTGCAGGCGATCCCCCGCAAGCAGCGGGCGGAGGTGCGGCGATCGCTCGGCCTCGACCTCGAAGTGACGGTGGGTTCGGAACTGGACGAGCATTACCGCGTGTACGCGGAGTCGGTGCGCAATCTTGGCACCCCGGTCTTTCCACGGCGGCTGTTCCGCGAAGTGGCGGCGCGCATCGACAGCGACGTGCTGACCGTGCGGAGTGAGGGGCGCGCGGTGGCATCGGTGCTCAGCCTGTACTGGCAGGGCGTGATCTATCCCTATTGGGGGGGCGGCACGCCGGCGGCGCGGGGTCTACGCGCCAACGACCGCATGTACTTCGCGCTGATGAACCATGCCCGCAAACGGGGCTGCACCCGGTTCGATTTCGGCCGGTCGAAGACGGAAACGGGGGCGGCCGCGTTCAAGAAGAACTGGGGCTTCGATCCGGTCCCGCGCCGTTACGTGCGCCGGTCGGAGGGTCCGGTGCGAGAGGTCAATCCGCTCAACCCGAAATACACGCTGATGGTGCGAAACTGGAAACGGCTGCCGCTGCCCGTCGCGACGATGCTGGGGCCGTGGATTTCGCGCGGCCTGGGATAGTGGATATCCTGTTCCTCGCGCATCGCGCGCCGTTTCCGCCGGATCGCGGCGACCGCATCCGCAGCTATCACGTCCTGCGCCATCTGGCGGCGCGTGCCCGCGTCCACCTGGTCGCGTTCGTCGATGAAGCGCAGGAGGCGAATCCTGCGCCCGAGTTGCAGGCGCTGACCGCCAGTTGCACGCTGGTGCATCGGCGCAAGTCGCGGGCGTTGGCGCTGATCGAAGGCCTCGCGACGGGTTGCGCGGCGTCGGTCGCCGCCTTTGCCGATCGGCAGGTGGCGCAGGCGGTGCGGCGGGTGCTCGCGGAGCATCCGATCGGCGCGATCTATGCGTTTTCGGGGCAGATGGCGCAGTATCTGCCGCCGACCGGGCGGAGGGTCATGGACTTCGTCGATGTCGATTCTGCCAAATTCGCCGATCTGTCCGGCAAGGCTTCCGTCCCGATGTCCTGGTTGCTCGCGCGCGAGGCGAGGCTGCTCGCCCGGTTCGAGCGCGAGGTGGCGGCGCGGGTCGATGCGAGCCTGTTCGTCAGCGATGCGGAGGCTGCGCTTTTCCTGTCCGGCGGCGGGGACGGGCGGGTCGACGTGGTCGAGAACGGAATCGACGCGGTGACCTTCGCGCCGGACGTGGCGCCTGAGCCCTCCGGCGCGGACATCGTGTTCACGGGTCAGATGGATTACGCCCCCAATGTGGAGGCGGCGACCTGGTTCGCGACCGAGGTCCTGCCGACCGTCCAGCGCACGCATCCGCAGGTCCGATTTGCGATCGTCGGCCGGGCACCCACGGCGGCCGTGCGGGACCTTGCCCGGCGGCCCGGCGTGATCGTCACCGGGGCGGTGGCGGATACCCGCCCGTGGCTGTCTGCGGCCAAGCTGGCGGTGGCGCCGCTTCACCTCGCGCGTGGCATCCAGAACAAGGTGTTGGAGGCGATGGCCATGGCGCTGCCCGTGGTGGCGACGCCCACCGCGGCCGAGGGGATAGACCACCGGGGTACGCTGCGTGTCGCTGACGGGCCGGAGCCATTCGCCGCGGCCGTGACCGCGCTGCTGAACGATGTGGACGCGGCCGACGCGCTTGGCCGCGCGGCGCGCGCGCAGGTGCTTGCACGGTACGACTGGAACGTGCGCCTGCAGCCATTGGCGGGATTGCTGGGGTTTCCGGAGGCGTGACGCTGGCGCTGCCCGTCGGAGCGAACGCGCGCACCCTTGGCCGGTGGCCGACCCACCTGCTGGGGCTGGCGCTGTGCTGGGCGGCATTGTTGTTGCTGTTCCGTCGTGATGCCGTCGACATGGTCGGCATCTGGTTGACCAGCAGCACGTTCGGCCATTGTCTGATGATCGGTCCCGTGCTCGCCTGGCTGGTCTGGCAGCGGCGGCCCGAACTCGCGCAGTTGAAGCCGGTGGCCTGGGCACCGGGTCTGGCGCTGGTCGCCGGCGGTGGTGCGGCGTGGCTGGTGGGCGATGCCGCGACCTTCGCGTTCGCGCGGCAATTCGGGCTGCTGCTGATGATGCAGGGCGCTGTGGTGACCTTGCTCGGCCCGAACGTCGCGCGCGGCCTGGCTTTCCCCCTGGCCTATGCCGTCTTCCTGGTGCCGTTCGGCGAGTGGCTGGAGCCACCTTTGCAGCAGGTGACCGTGCGGCTTGTCATGCCGTTGCTGGCCCAGGCGGGCATTCCCGCGGCAAGCGATGGCGTCATGATCCACGCCGGCCGATACTGGTTCGAGGTTGCGGAGGCCTGTTCCGGGGCAAAGTTCTTGTTGTCGATGGCGGCGTTCGGCGTGCTGGTTGCGAACATATGCTTCACCGCGTGGCGACGGCGGCTGGCGTTTCTGCTGGCCTGTCTGGTCGTGCCGGTGATGGCCAACGGCGTCCGCGCGTTCGGGACGATCTGGGTTGCGGATCGCACCAGCGTTCAGACGGCCGCCGGGTTCGATCATATCGTGTACGGCTGGATATTCTTCGGCGTGGTGATGGCCGCGATGCTGGCCATCGGCTGGCGGTGGTTCGACCGCCCCGCCGATGCGCCTGCGTTCGACCCCCAGACCTTGCGCCGTCCGGTCAGGGGCAGGGTGCCGTTGGCGGCCGGGGTGACTTCTGTGTTGCTGCTGGCGAGCCTATTCCCCAGCTGGTCGCACGTCACCGCAGGCAAGGCAGCGACAGCTCCGGCCGTGCACTTTCTCCGCGTTCCGGGATGGCATCTCGCACGGTCGCACAGCGCGGCGCGGTGGACGGCTTGGTACCCGGGCGCCTCACGAACGGTCCAGGCGCGCTACGTCGACGGTGCCGGCCATGCGGTCGACCTGTCGATGGCGATCTTCACGCGGCAGGAAGAGGGGCGGGAGCTGGTCGGCTACGGCATCGGCGTATTGCGGGCGGGTGCCCCCTGGGTACGTGTTGGCGACGATGCGCCGCTGGCCGGTGGGTCGGTGGTGCGGATCATCGCGCCGGGTCCGGTGGAGCGCACGGTCGCGACCTGGTACCGGATCGGCGGGATCGTCACCTCAGACCCGCGCCGCGTGAAGCTGGAAACGCTGCGCGCCCGGCTGTTGGGCGGCTCGCAACAGGCGGTGGCGTTGCACCTGTCGGTAGAGCGTCAGGCGAAGGGAAACCCGCGCGAGGTAATCGCCGCATTCTTGCGGGCCGCAGGGCAGCCTGCCACGCTGATCGACAGGATGGCCGGCGCCGATTGAAGCAGCACGGCGCAGGCCTAGTGCAGCTTCGCGATCGACAGTCCGTCCTGCTTGGCGCGTTCCTTGGTCGATTCCTCGGATCGCTTCAGCGCCTTTGCGATCGCGCGCAGGGCCATGCCCTTCTTGGCCAGCGTGTGCAGCTTCTGGATCTCGTCCGTCGTCCAGGGCTGGCGATGCCGTTCGAAGTCCTTGTCCTTGGCCATCAGGCGATCTCCACGATGGTAATGGTGTTGCCGGCGAACGCGACCGCTTCATCCTTGTAGCCGCCGATCAGGGCGCGAGCCAGCGGCGCCTGGAAGCCGATGCGACCGGCGGCAGGATCCGCCTCGTCGCCGCCGACGATTTCGATCGTGCGGGCCTGACCGTTCTGGCGAATGGTAACGCGCGAGCCGATGCCGATCTCTCCCTCCGGTGGGGGTGGCGCGAGCTCGGCGGTGGCCTGGCGCGTGTGCCAGTAGCGCAGGTCGCGCCTGAGCGCGTCCACGGCGTCGGGGGCGGCGGACGCGATCACCGCTTCCAGCCTGACGACCTCCGCCCGGATCAGATCGAGGCCGCGCGGGGTGACGAGGTTCGGGCCGGGCGCGATCGGCCGCTCGAACTTGGGTTCGAGATGCTCCTCATCGGACTCGCGGCGAAAGGCGACGCTCATGCCATGCTCCTATCGGGCGGCCGTCACGGGGCCGAACCCCGTGACGTCGGACGCGGTGTTGCCGCGCCCGCCGGCCGTTCGCGGTCTCCCGGATAGCTTTCGCTACCCGCGTGCCCCTCAGGCGAACAATTTCGCCCAGCCGCGCTTCGCCCGGTCCTTCCAGTGACCGCGATGATAGGCGTCGGATGCGAGCAGCGGCATGACCGAACCGGCCTCGGCGAACACCATCTGCTCGATGCCGGTGTTGACCTTGCCCCAGCTCGCCGCCTCCTGAAGGGTAGAGGAGGAGCAGGCGCCGTCGCGGACGTCGGCAACCGTGATCTGCACCGCATATTTGTGGACGGCGACATCCTCATGGCCCAGGATTTCGGCGCACACGACCGTGTCCTGGATGAAGTTCTTCGGCACGCCGCCACCGATCATCAGCAGGCCGGTGGTGCCGGCCTCGATCTTGATCTGGGTGAGTTCGCGGAAATCGGCGACCGCGTCGATCATCAGGTACGGCTTGCCCGCCTTGGCCGCGTCGACCTGATGCTTGACCAGCCCGAAGCCTGCCGAGGAGTCGACGAACGCCGGGCAGAAGATCGGTACGTCATGCTCATAGGCGAGCTTGACCAGGCTGTTCTCCTTCTTGCCATGCTCGACCAGATACTTGCCCATCTCGCGGATGAAGGCGCGCGACGAATAGGCCTTGGGCTCCAGCGACTCGGCGATCTCGAAGATCGTGTGGTCGACGTTCTGGAGCGCCTCTTCGTCGATATAGGTGTCGTAGATGCGATCGATGTAGAGCGAGCGCAGCGTGTCGTCGTCCGGGATCTCCAGCGCCTGGAAATGCTTGTGGCCCAGGCCCTCGAAGAAATCCATGTCGACGATGGTGGCCCCGGTCGCGACGATGCAGTCGACCATGTTGTTGCGGACCAGTTCCGCATACAGGTCCATGCAGCCGCCGGCCGAGGTCGAACCGGCGACGACCAGGCACACGGTGCAGTCCTTGTCGGCGAGCATCTGGTTGTAGATCTTCGTCGCGCGGCCTAGATCGCGGCTGGTGAAGCTCATGTCGCTCATCGCGTCGACGATCGGACGCGCGTCGAACGACGTGATGTCGATATGCTTGACCTGCTTCGACAACAGCTCCGCCTTGCGGGTGTCGTTGATCGGCGCGTTCGCGGACTGGGTCTTGTTCAGGGTGTCGGTCATGACTGGCCTCTGGTTAGTCAAAGCCGGCGTCGTTGAAGGGGACGCGGAAACCCGTTGGTCCGGCGGGGCGCTTGCACCCCGCCGGCCGGTCATTGTGATCGCGCTGTCTTACAGCTTGACGACGTTGCTGGCCATGTCGGCCACGGCGGATCGGTCGCTGTCCATATAGAGCGAGGCCATCGGCTCGTCGGTCAGCACGACCGTCTGTTCGGACGTGAAGCCGTTGAACGCGGTCCGCATCGCCGCCCCATAGGCGCCGAGCATCCCGATCTCGATGAAGTCGCCCGCGCCCACGTCGGCCGGCAACTCGAACGGCCCGGCCATGTGGTCGAGGTCGTCGCAGGTCGGCCCGTAGAAGCTGAACGGATGGTCGCGCACCGTCGATTCCGGCTCACGCAGCAGCTTCACCGGGAAACGCCAGCCGATATGCGCCGCATCGAACAACGCGCCGTAAGCACCGTCGTTGATGTACAGTTCGTTGCCCCGACGCTTTTCGACGCGGACCAGCAGGGAGGAATATTCCGCGCACAGCGCCCGGCCCGGCTCCGCCCACAATTCGGCGGAGTAGGAGATGGGCAGGCTCTCGAACGCGCGGCCGATCACCTCGAAATACCGCTCCAGCGCCGGCGGCTCCATGCCGGGATAGACGGACGGGAAGCCACCGCCGACGTCGATCACGTCCACCGTCACCGCCGCCTCGACGATCGCCTGGCGCACGCGCTCCATCGCCTGAGCATAGGCGTCGGGCGACATCGCCTGGCTGCCGACATGGAAGCAGATGCCGAGCGCGTCGGCCGCCTGGCGTGCCGCGAACAGCAGCGCCTTCGCCTCGTGCGGGGCGACCCCGAACTTGGAGGCGAGGCTGAGCTTGGAATGTTCGGACGACACGCGCAGCCGCACGCACAGCGTCAGGTCGGACGCATGACGCGTCGCGCGCTGCACTTTTTCCAGTTCCTCGAGCGAATCGAGGCTGAACACGCGCACGCCGTGCGTGAAATACGCCTCGGCGATCGCTTCCTCGGCCTTGACCGGGTGCATGAAGCAGAGCGTCGCATCGGGCAGGGTACGCGCGACCAGCCGCACCTCCGCGATGGAGGCGACGTCGAAATGCGTGATGCCATTGTCCCACAGGATCTGGATCAGTTCGGGCGACGGATTCGCCTTCACCGCATACATCGAGCGGCCCGGAAACTTCTCCGAAAAGAAGCGGGCGGCCCGCGCCGCGGCGTGGGGACGAGTCAGCGTAACCGGCTGAACGGGCGACAATGCCTGCGCAACGTCAAGGGCGTTGCGGAAGGAGGCGGCAGCTAGCCCCAGCGCGCGATGATGCTTGTGCAATTCAAGGGACCTCCAAGTGCCTTGCGGCGACGACGTTCGAAAGCTGCCTTGCGGTTGGAAGTCCCATGGGGCAGCGGACGGCGCACATAGGATCGACTATCCCGGCTGTAAAGCGGTCGAATCCGGGTGGAGGATGAATTGTGACGATTGTGCGACGACCCACCGCGGCGGGTGTTCGGGACGGGGCCGCGAAGGTGGCGGCGATCCTGCCGCCGACGCCCCTGTTGGTCCATGAAATCAAGGGGATACCCATCTGCTTCAAGGTCGAATCGCTGCAACCCGTCGGTGCGTTCAAGATCCGTGGCGCGTGGCATCGGCTGACCGAGTTGGACGACGCGGCGCGAGGTCGGGGGGTCGTCGCGTTCTCGTCGGGCAATCATGCGCAGGGCGTCGCCTGGGCTGCGCGTCGGCTGGGGATCGCGGCGACGATCGTGATGCCGGCCGACGCGCCGCGCGCGAAGCGGGAGGGCACGATCAAGCTGGGCGCGGAGGTGGTCGACTATGACCGCGCCGCCGAAAGCCGGGAGGCGATCGCCGCCCGACTCGCCGAGGCGCGCGGGGCGACGCTGGTGCCAAGCTTCGACGATCCGTGGATCATCGAGGGGCAGGGATCGGCGGGCGTCGAGGCGCGCGCGCAGATGCAGGCGGCCGGCCTGGCTGAGCCGAAGCAGGTGATCGTGCCATGTGGGGGCGGCGGACTGGCGGCGGGAACCGCGCTGGCGTTGCCCGAGGCGCGGATCGTCGTCGCGGAGCCGCAGGGCTGGGATGACATGGGACGCAGCCTGGAGGCGGGCTGCATCGAGCCTGTCGGAGCCAATCCGCCCACCACCGCCTGCGACGCGTTGCAGACGATGCGGGTGTCGTCGTTGACCTTTGACGTCCTCGCGGGACGTGGCGCGCGCGGGGTGGCCGTGTCGGAGGAGCAAACCGCGTCGGCGCAACGCTGGGCGGCGGAGCGGCTGCGGCTGGTGGTGGAGCCGGGTGGCGCGGTGGCGCTGGCGGCGTGCCTGTCCGGTCGTGTCGACCTGACGCCCGGCACGCTGGTGATCCTGTCTGGGGGCAATGTCGACATGGCGGCCTATGCACGGGTGCTGGGCCGATGACGGCGGCACTGCCCGGTCCCCTTACCGGCGTCGCGGCGGCGGCACCGGCGATTGCCATGCTGGCGGTGTTCGCCTGCGGTATCGGCGGTGTGGTCATGATCGCGAGGGGGAAGGAGCGGCGAAAGGGCATCCTGCTGCTGGTCGCGGCGGCCGTGCTGCTGGCCAATGTGCTGATCTGGACGCTGTAGAATGCGCTTTCGTATCAAAAGATTGCGGCGGGGAGGGATCGACCGCGCTTCCGAACGGTTAATCTGCATCAACCATCGAGGATGCCGAGGAGCGTATGTGTCACGTCCTGGTCATTGAAGACGAGCCAATGGTCGCGATGTTGTTGCAGGACCTGTTCGAGGAAGTGGGCGCGACATCCTTCGCTTTCGCCGCGACCGAGCGGGACGCGGTGTGTCTGGCGCGCGAGCATCAGCCCAATCTGATCGCGTCGGACGTGCATCTGCTGGAGGGCACCGGGCCCGCCGCCGTGAAACAGATTCAGGATGAACTGGGCGACGTGCCCGTCATCTTCATCACCGCCACGCCCGAGGATTGCGCCCCATGCCAGCCGCCGGGCGTGGTGCTGATGAAGCCGATCAATGCGCGCGAGGTCAAAAGCGCGTTCTGCGAACTCGCCCCGCTCTGAACGGGGAAGGATTCAACGGATCGGCGAGTTTGGATCGAGCCGCATGTCCAGATACTTGTCCACAGACCCCATCAGCTGCGGCATCTCATGCTCGAAGAAGTGGTTCGCCTTCGGAATCGTGTCGTGGTGAATGGTGATGTGCTTCTGCGTACGGAGCTTGTCGACCAGCTTCTGCGTCGCGGCCGGGGTCGCCACCTCGTCGCCTTCACCCTGGATGATGATTCCCGATGACGGGCAGGGGGCCAGGAAGGTGAAGTCGTACATGTTGGCTGGCGGTGCGACAGAGATGAAGCCGCGAATCTCCGGCCGCCGCATCAACAGCTGCATGCCGATCCACGCGCCGAAGCTGACACCCGCGATCCAGGTCTGCTGCGCCTCCGGGTGAAAGCTCTGCACCCAATCGAGCGCCGACGCCGCATCGGACAACTCGCCCACGCCATTGTCGAACGTCCCCTGGCTCTTGCCGACGCCGCGGAAGTTGAAGCGCAAGGTTGCGAAACCGCGCCGCTGGAACGTCTTGTAGAGCTCCTGCACGATACGGTTGTTCATGGTGCCGCCCGACGACGGGTGCGGATGCAGAATCATGGCGACGGGCGCGCGCGGGCGGGGCGCGGGGGCGAAACGCCCTTCCAGGCGACCCTCGGGGCCGGGGAAAATCACTTCGGGCATAGCAGGACCTTGAGCGAAGACGGAACAGGGAACAGCGGGTCGAACCCGCCGGATTGCCGCGCTATATAGGGCGGGAACACCGAAATGGAACGTCCTTGGCCAACCGCATCTATCTGGACCACGCCGCCACCACCCCGATGACCCCGGCGGCACGCGCGGCGATGCTGGAGGGCATGGCGCGCTGGGCGAACCCGTCCAGCCCGCATGCGGAGGGTCGCGCCGCCCGTGCCGCGCTGGAGGAGGCGCGGGCCGCCGTCGCCGCCGCGCATGGATGGACGGGAGAGGTGCTGCTGACCAGCGGGGCCAGCGAGTCGCTGGGGCTGGCGATCGGCCGTTCGACGTTGCCGGCCGTGGCGATCAGTGCGGTGGAACATGACGCCGCCATTCGCGCCGCCGGTGACGGCGCGCACGTGATCCGCGTCGGAGCCGACGGGTTGGTGGATCCCGACTCGATCACCAGCCTTCCAGCGGGAACGCTGGTCTGCGTGCAATGGTCGAACAGCGAGACCGGGGTGCGCCAGCCGATCGCGCGTATCGCCGAGGCGGCGCACGCGGCCGGGTGTCGCCTGTTGGTCGACGCGGCGCAGATGCCGGCCGGTGTCGACGCGGAACTGGCAGAGCACGCTGATCTGGTCGCGCTCTCGGCGCACAAGCGCGGTGGGCCACCCGGCGTGGGTGCGCTGCTGGTGCGTGACCTGTCGCTGATCCGGCCAAGCGGCGGGCAGGAGCGGGGCTATCGACCCGGCACGGAGAACCTGCCGGGCGCGCTGGCCTATGCCGCCGCACTGGCGGAGGCGGAGCCGATCGGGGACTGGGCGGGGCTTAGGGCGCGGCTGGACGATGCGATCGTTCGGTCGGGCGGCGAGGTGGTTGCGGCCGGATCGCCGCGGCATCCGGCGGTCGGATCGTACCGGTTGGCGGGCACGCCATCGGCGGCGCAGCTGATCCGACTGGACCTGGCGGGCATCGCCGTGTCCGCGGGCAGCGCATGCGCGAGCGGCAGCCTGAAACCCAGTCATGTTCTGGCGGCGATGGGATACGCGCCCGATGCCGCGAAAGAGGTGATCCGCGTCAGCTTCGGCCGCACCACGACCCAGGCGGAGGTCGACGCCTTCATCGCCGCGTGGCGGACGATGGCGCGTGCCACCAATCGTTTCGCCGCCTGATCGCGACGCCATGACCTATCTCGATTATCAGGCGACGACGCCGCTGGCACCCGAGGCACTGGAGGCAATGCTGCCCTGGCTGCGCGATGGCCACGCCAACCCGCATTCCGCGCATCGGGAAGGGCGTCGCGCGCGTGCGGCGGTCGAAGTCGCGCGGGATCAGGTGCTGACCGCTCTGGTCGGCGATCCTGTCGTGCCGCATCCCGTCGTCACCGATGGGCTGGAGCCGGGCGTGGTGAAGGTGCTGGAGAACATGGAGGCCGAGGTCGCCGCCCGCCGCCCCCACGGTCCGGACGCGGGTCGTCTGTTCTTCACCAGCGGCGCCACGGAGGCGGCGAACTGGGCGATCGCCGGCACCTGGCAGCGACGGCTGGCAACGCGACCGCGGATCGTCACCATAGCGACCGAACATGCCTGCGTTCTCGACACGGTACGCGCGCTGGCGGCGCAGGGGGCGGAGGTCGTCGTGCTGCCGGTGGACGGCGTCGGACTGGTGGACATGGACGCGGCAGCTGCGGCGATCGACGACCGTACCGCGCTGGTCGCGGCGATGCTGGCCAACAACGAGATCGGCACGATCCAGCGGATCGAGGCACTCGGCCGGCTCGCGGGGCGTGCCGGCGCGACCATGTTCTGCGACGCCGTGCAGGGCTGGGGTCGCGTTCCGTTGCCGTTATGGGCCTGCGACCTCGTCGCGGTGTCGGCGCACAAGGTCTATGGGCCCAAGGGGATCGGCGCGCTGTGGGTACGCCACGGCCACGAACCCGATGCCCTGCTGCATGGTGGCGGACAGGAGGGCGGCATCCGTTCGGGAACGCTCAGCCCGGCGCTGTGCGCGGGTTTCGGGGCGGCCGCCGCAAGCCTGGCCAGCGACGATATCGGCTGGACGGAGGAATTGTGGCGGATCGCGCTTGATCGTCTGCGCGGGCCGGAATGGCTGCTCAACGGCGACCGGGTGCAACGATACCGTGGCAATATCAACGTCCGCCGCGCCGGTCTGGATGTCGGGCGTCTGATGAGTGACGTGCGCGACGTGGCCTTCTCCGCCGGGTCTGCTTGTGCGAGCGGGTCGGGCCGGCCGAGCCATGTGCTGAAGGCGCTGGGGCTGTCCGATGCGGAGGCGCGATCGTCCATCCGCATCGGCTTCGGCCGCTACACGCGCGAGGATGAACTGGCCGAGGCGATCGACCGGATCGCCACCGCCGCCGGGCGGCAGGGTCTGTCATGATCGTGACCTTTGTCGGCAGCGACGGCGAAGCCATGCGGGCGACGGCGGAAGCGGGCGCGCGCCTGCTCGATGTCGCGCAGGCCGCCGGGCAGCCGCTGGAGGGCACATGCGACGGGGATATGGCATGTGCCACCTGTCACGTCGTGATCGACGCCGCCGACTTCGCACGCCTGCCACCGGCCAGCGAGGAGGAGGAGGACCTGCTCGACCTGGCACCGTCCGCGACGCGCACCAGCCGGCTGGCCTGTCAGGTCAGGCTGGACGCGGCACTGGGCGCGATCACCGTCCGCGTACCCTGACGGAACAGTGTCAGCGAGGCTGTCGTTTTCACAACGGCGGGTTCAGCCGGGATGCATGGGGTGTCGTGCATTTCCCGATCGTGCCCACAGTGTCTGTCGGGCGCGAGTGAAGGGAGTTGGCCTCATGAAACTGATGGCTCTGCTTGGTGTCGGCGCTCTGGTGGCCGGCACGGTGACCGCGCTTCCGGTGGCGGCGCAGCGTTACGATCATGGCTATCGCGACGGGTACCGCGGCCATGACGGCTATCGCGGCGGTCCGGGTTATCGTCACCACGGCTATCGCGGCGGTTATGACCATCGCGGCTATCGGGGCGGCTACGGTTATCGCGGTGACTATGGCTATCGTGGCCCGCGTCATGGCTGGCGCGGTTATCGCGGCAGGCCACGCGTCGTGTGCCGGGTGCATCGCGGCTATTACGGCCCCGAACGCCGTTGTTTTCAAGCTTACTGATCCGTTCAACCTGGGAGAGACGATATGAAACTGTTCACCCTTGCAGCAGCCGGCCTGACCCTGCTGACCGGCCTGGCCCCGGTGGCGATCGCCACACCCGCCGCCGCGCAGCATCGGACGGTGGTGCGGGAGCGCACCGTCGTGCGCCATGACGATCGCGGATACCACCACCGTCGCGTCCATACCCGCCGGGTGTGCCAGCGCGAGTGGCGCCATGGTCATCGCGAGCGCGTGTGCCGCACGGTGCGCAGCTATCGCTGATCCCCGCCGGCCGGCTATCCACCGGCCGCAATAGAGAACGGGCGGCGCGACTTGATTGCGCCGTCCGCCTCGGCCATAGGGCGCTTGGGAGTCGGGCGGGCGTGGTCGTCGCCAACCTGGTCAGGGCCGGAAGGCAGCAGCCACAACGATTTCGCCACGGGTCGTTCCGGCTCCCACCTCTTTACACCGCGGTAAGCGCCCTTGTTGGTGTCTCTGCCTTCCTGATGGGGGCATTCCGTTTGGCGCGCCCATTGCCAGGTGGCCGCGGCTGACACGCATAAGCCCGCTCGGCGTCGGCTCCACAAGCTTCCCCTTCGACTCTCGGCCCCGCGCCTCTATATGGGCGGCGTAATGGCCGACTTCCTCGACCTTGGCGAACCGTCCCAGCCCACCCGGCCAGAGGCGTATCGCGTCCTCGCCCGCAAATACCGCCCGCGCACCTTCTCCGAGCTGATCGGGCAGGAGGCGATGGTGCGCACGCTGGAGAACGCGATCAAGCGTGACCGCATCGCGCACGCGTTCCTGATGACCGGCGTCCGTGGCGTCGGAAAGACGTCCACCGCCCGCCTGATCGCAAAGGCGCTGAACTGCATCGGACCGGATGGGCAAGGTGGACCGACCATCGATCCGTGCGGCGTGTGCGAGCCGTGCCGCGCCATCGCGGAGGGGCGGCATATCGACGTGATCGAGATGGACGCCGCGAGCCACAACGGCATCGACGACGTGCGCGAGATCACGGAGGCCTCGCGCTATGCCGCGGTGTCCGCGCGTTACAAAATCTACATCGTGGACGAGGTCCACATGATGTCGAAGGCGGCGTTCAACGCCTTGTTGAAGACGCTGGAGGAACCGCCGGCGCATGTGAAGTTCCTGCTCGCCACGACGGAGGTGAACAAGGTACCGGTCACAGTGCTGTCGCGGTGCCAGCGCTTCGATCTGCGTCGTATCCCGGCCGAGATGCTGGCGGCTCATTTCGCGGGCGTGCTGGAGCTGGAGGGGGTGGTCGCCGAGCCTGAGGCGCTGGCGCTGATCGCGCGCGCGGCGGAAGGGTCGGCGCGCGACGGCCTGTCGATCCTGGATCAGGCAATCGCCCATGCCGGGCTGGAGGGCGGGGGCATCACCGCCGAATCGGTCCGCCAGATGCTCGGCCTGTCGGATCGTGGCGCGGTGCGCGGCGTGTTGTCGGCGGTTCTGGCAGGCGACGCGCCGGGTGCGCTGGACGGGTTGCGGCGCCAATATGACGGCGGCACCGATCCGCAGTCGGTCATGCGCGGCCTGTTGGAGGCGGTGCACGGCATCACGCTGGTCAAGGTCGGCACGTCGCCCGATCCCGCGCAATCGGCCGAGGAGCGTGCCGCGCGCGAAGATTGGGCATCCCGGCTCAGCTATCCGGTGCTGCATCGCCTGTGGCAGCTGTTCCTGAAGGGGCATGACGAGGTGGCCCGCGCGACCCTGCCGATCGAGGCGGCGGAGATGGCGCTGTTGCGGGCGATCCACGCGTCGTCACTGCCGGACCCCGGCGACCTCGCCCGGCGCCTGCAAAGCGGACAGCCGTTGCCGACGCCTGGTCCGGCCGCCGCTTCGGCTGCGCCGCCGCCCGCCCCGCCTGCTCCCGTCGAGGAGAGCCGTGACCCGCGCGATTATCCCGCCATGATCGAGCGGCTGGATGCGGCCGGCCATTTGGCACTTGCCGCCAGGTTGAAGCATGGCGGCCGCCTGGTCCGGTACGATCCGCCCGAACTGCTGCTCAGCGGCAGCCGGCCGATCGCGGCCGACACGCTGTCAGAGTTGTCCCTGGCGCTGAAGGGGCTGACGGGCAGGGTGTGGAAGGTGGCGCTGGTCGACCAGCCCGGCGAGCCGACGCTGAAGGAGGCGGAAGACGTCGCGGCGGAGGCGGCCCGGCAAGCCCTTTTGCAATCGCCCCTGGTCCTGGCGGCGCTTCAGGCGTTTCCCGACGCAGAACTCGAACAATGGCCGGACAAACGGAGCATCGCATGAAAGACATCGAACAGATCATGGCCATGGCGCAGAACGTCCAGGCCGAACTTACCAAGGCGCAGGAAAGCCTCGACACGATCGAGGTCGAGGGTCAGGCCGGCGGCGGCCTGGTCAAGGTACGGGCGTCGGCAAAGGGGCGGATCATCGGCCTCAACATCGACGACAGCCTGGTCAACGTGTCCGAAAAGGGCATGCTGGAGGACCTGGTCATCGCTGCGTTCAACGACGCGCGGGCGAAGGCGGATGCCGCATCCAGCGTGGAGATGGGCAAGATGGCCAGCGGTCTGCCCCTTCCCCCCGGCTTCAAGCTGCCCTTCTGATCGGCGTGTCCGCATAGCGCCGTCGGGAACCGCACGGGTTGATCCACGTTACGCGCCTGATCAACAGGGAGCAGTGTAACATGGCCGATGAGCGTATCGTGGAAACCCCAGCGGCATCGTCGACGTCCGCGCCGGGCAACACCCACACGACCGTGATTGAGCGGAGTGGCGGCGGCGGCACGACGTTGCTAGCAGTGGTCCTGCTGATCGCGGTGCTGATCGGCGGGTATTTCCTGTTCGCGCGCAACAGCAGCGAGACGGCAAAGAACAACGCGGTCACCTCCGCCGCCAAGAGCGTCCAGTCGACCGCCGACAAGGCCGGCGCCGCGATCGGCGGGAAGTAATCGCTACGGACGGGGAGGTGCGGTCCTCCCCGTTCTTTTAACGGAGGCAGCTGTCCAGCCCGGCACGGCGGACAGTGCCGACGTAGCGGGCCAGCCGGTTGCCGTGGCGGCGCACGAAACCATGCGGATCGACGGCCGCTCTTTTCTTCGGAAGTGGCAGGACGGCGGCGATACGGGCGGCCTCGGTCGGGCTGAGCGTCGTGGCGCTGTGGTTGAAATAGCGCTCCGCCCCGGCTTCCACGCCGTACGTGCCGATGCCGGTTTCCGCGAGGTTGAGATACACCTCCATGATCCGCCGCTTGCCCCAGATCGCCTCGATCAGGACGGTGAAATAGGCCTCGAACGCCTTGCGCACATAGCCGCCGCCCTGAAACAGAAAGGCGTTCTTCGCGGTCTGCTGGCTGATGGTCGATCCGCCCCGGATGCGGCGGCCCTCCGCATTGCTCGCCGCCGCGCTCGCGATCCCCTTCCAGTCGAAGCCGTTGTGGACGCAGAAGCGCGCGTCCTCTCCCGCGATGGCGGCGCGCGGCATGTCCGGATCGATCCGGTCGAGCGGCATCCACGTCTTCGTCACGCCTTGGCCATGGACGACGTCCCCCAGCATCGTGAAGGTGAAGGGCGGTGGCACGAACCGGTACAGCGCTACCCAGGCGACCGTCACGAGCACAAAGGCGAGGGCCGCCTTCAGCGCCCAGCGGATCACACGTAACGCGGTCATGCCGCGTCCTTAGGCGAGGGCGGCCGATCCCGACAAGATCGCGCGAGCCGCAGCGACCCCCGTCTCGTAAGCGCCGTGCGCGGTCGAGAAGTCATGGCGAGAACAGGCTTCTCCGGCGAAGAAGATGCGGGCCTCGACCGGTTCCGCCAGGACGCGGCGGGCGCCGGCATGGCCGACCCGCGCATGCGAATAGCTGCCCCCAATCAGGGGCTCCGCCCTCCAGCGCGTGCTGGCCAAGGGGTGTAGCCGATCGCGCCAGTCGCTGCCGAGCAGGGCGACCAGCTCGTCGATCGCGAATGCCTCCGCCGCACCCGACTTCCGTTCCAGCGTCTCGGCCAGATCGCCACCGAAGAAAGCCTCCACCACCGGCCAACCGAACGGCGACAGGCGATAACTGGCGGTCAGCGCAGTATGCGGATCGCCGATAAGGTGCGCGTGAGCCGGCCATGGTGGATGGTCAACGGCCAGAAACACCTTGTCCGCCAGCCCGAGCGGCAGCGCCTCGGCAGCGACCTGCTTGTCGGGCAAGGGCGGGTCGAACACGATGTCGCCGCGTGCCAGGATGGTTGTCGGCACGGCGATGACGACCCGGTCGGCCTCAATCACGCCGTCCGGGGTATGCAGCCTTATGGTGCGGCCGCCATGATCGATGCGCGTGACGGGGGTTGATAGTCGCGTGCGAATTCCGGCTGCATGGGCCATGACCAGCGTGCCGTACCCTTCGCGCACGGCCCAATTGTCATCCGAGGCAGCATCTTCGTAGGCGGCCCAGTCGTGCAGCGACACGTCACGCAATGGCGCGCCGTTCGCATAGGCGGAGATGGCATCAATCATCGGGCGGGAAGGATCGTCCTCCCCGATGAAGTCGGACAAGGGCCGATCGGGGCCACCCAGAGCAGCGTGCGCGTCCGCCTCCCAGCGCGACCATGCCGCGCCGAATGCCTGTTGCTCCTGGCGAGGATAGCCAAGGTCTCGCCACTGTTCGTCCCAACCCGGCGATGTTTGGTCGACGTGGAAGCCGTACTGCTCCGCCAAGCGGGTCCAGGGATTACGCGCTGCCGAATGTAGCCAGCCACAACCAGCATCGACCGTCCAACGAACATCGCGATCGGTAGGCGAGGCGAGTGCGATCGAGCGCGCCCGGCCGCCCAGCCGGTCCGAGCCTTCCAGCAGCAGTACGTCAGAACCGGCGTCGTGCAACACCCGCGCGGCGGCGATCCCGGCCGCACCGCCGCCCACGACGACGGTGCAGCCGGTCGGGATCACGCCGCTGCCAGCATCCGCTTTTCGCCGGCCAGGCGCATCATCGCCTTTTGCAGCTTTTCGAATGCACGAACTTCGATCTGCCGGACGCGCTCGCGGCTGACGCCATAGACCTGCGACAGCTCCTCCAGCGTCTTGGGGTCGTCGGTCAGCCGCCGTTCGGTCAGGATGTGCTTTTCGCGATCGTTCAGATCGTCCATCGCGGACACCAGCATGCCGTGGCGTACGTCGGCTTCCTGCGTCTCCGCAACAACCTGATCCTGCAACGGACCCTCATCGGCCAACCAGTCCTGCCACTGGCCCTCGCCGTCCTCGTTCATGGAGACGTTCAGGCTGGTGTCGCCACCCATCGCCATGCGGCGGTTCATCGACACCACGTCCGCCTCGGCCACGCCAAGGTCGGTCGCGATCTTGGTCACGTCCTCCGGACGCAGATCGCCGTCCTCGAACGCGTCCAGCTTCGACTTCATGCGCCGCAGGTTGAAGAACAGCTTCTTCTGAGCCGCAGTGGTGCCCATCTTCACCAGGCTCCACGACCGCAGGATATATTCCTGGATCGAGGCGCGAATCCACCACATGGCGTAGGTGGCGAGGCGGAAGCCGCGATCCGGCTCGAACTTCTTCACGCCCTGCATCAGGCCGATATTGCCCTCGCTGATAAGCTCGGACGTCGGCAAGCCATAGCCGCGATAGCCCATCGCGATCTTGGCCACGAGCCGCAGGTGGCTGGTGACCAGCTGTGCCGCGGCGTCAGGGTCGCCATGCTCCTGAAAGCGCTTGGCGAGCATGTATTCCTGCTCGGGTGCCAGGATCGGAAATTTCTTGATCTCCGACAGGTAGCGGTTGAGGCTCTGCTCCCCGCCCAGGGCAGGAACCGTCGCGGGGACGTTGCTGCGGTTGGCCATGATCCAAACTCCCTTTCCTGGCGGAGGCACGATTGCCGCGATGCGGCACATCGGCACACTCTATACGTGAAGCGCGCTGAACAGTTCCTGCATGTCGGGCGGCATTTCGCTGCTGAACGACATGGATTGTGTCGTGATGGGGTGGATGAACCCCAGAGTGGCGGCGTGCAAGGCCTGGCGCCGGAAACCCAGCGTCTCCAGCAGTGCCTTCGTCGCACCCTTGTCGCGGCCATAGACCGGATCGCCAAGCAGCGCGTGACCGATCGAGGCCATGTGCACCCGGACCTGATGCGTCCGGCCCGTTTCCAGGCGGCATTCGACCAGGGCCGCGTCGCGAAACGTGCGCAGCGTGCGATAGAACGACACGGCACGTTTCCCGTTTGAGACGATCGCGATCTTCTTCCGATTCGATGGCGAGCGGGCGAGGGGGGCGTCGACCTTTCCCTCCGCCAGCGGTCGCCCGCCTACGATCGCGCGGTAGCGACGATCGATCGAGTGGGCGGCAAACTGCTTCGCCAGCCCTTCATGCGCCCGATCCGTCTTGGCGACGACCAGCAGCCCGGACGTATCCTTGTCGATGCGATGCACGATGCCCGGGCGGGCGACCCCGCCGATCCCCGACAGCGAACCCCGGCAATGGTGGAGCAGCGCGTTGACCAGCGTGCCGTCAAGGTTTCCGGCGGCGGGATGCACGACCAGCCCGGCGGGCTTGTCGACCACGAGCAGATGTTCGTCCTCGAACGCGATGACGAGCGGGATGTCCTGCGCCTCGTTATGCGCCGGCGCAGGCGCGGGTACCGCGACCGCGAACGTCTCACCCGCCGCAGCCTTTCGCGCAGGGTCGCGGAACAGGGTGCCGTCGCGCGACACGGCGCCGGACGCGATCAGCACCTTCAGCCGCTCCCGCGACAGGGTCGGCACGGCATCGGCCAGCGCGCGGTCCAGCCGCCAGCCGTCCGATCCAGACCCGATGGTCGCTTGAATGATAGAGACCCCCCGGTCCATTGACCGGGAGATGGGAACTGCCGTGACGATTTCAAGCGCCCTTCGCGATGGCATTCTGACCCACGCGCGGCGGGATGAGGGCCGCGAGGTGTGCGGCCTGCTGCTGGGCGGAGAAAGCCATATCGCCCAGGTCGTGCCGAGCCGGAACGTCGCATCCGACACACGGCGCCGGTTCGAGATCGATCCGTTGACTTTGCTCGCGGCACACAGGGCCGCACGCACGGGCGCCACGCCGGTGATCGGCCATTACCACTCGCATCCCGCCGGCATCGCCCGGCCATCGCCCCGCGATGCGGAGGATGCGGCGCCGGACGGATCGATCTGGCTGATCGTGGCGGGCATGGAGGTTACGGCGTGGCGGGCGGTGGAAGCCGGCACGGTGGAGGGCCGGTTCACGCCGCTCTCCTTGCACGTCGTGGATTGAGCGGCCACAAGAGCCGATCGAATCTAAGGTCTTATCCATGCCGGTCAGCCCCGTCGACTTTGCCAGCCTGTTATGTTCGCGCCTGTGCCACGATCTGTTGTCGCCGGTGGGCGCGCTGAACAACGGGCTGGAATTGCTGGCGGACGAAACCGACCCCGCGATGCGCGAGCGTGTCGTGGAACTGCTGCACGAAAGCGCGCGCACGTCGGCGGCGAAGCTGAAGTTCTTTCGCCTCGCCTTCGGTGCCGGCGGCGGGTTCGGGGAGATGGTGGACGTCCGTGAGGCTCGCTCCGCGATCGAGGCCCTGCTGGGGGACCAGAAGCGGACGGAACTGGGCTGGCTGGTCGAGGGCGCCGAACTGCCCAAGGCCGCGTTGAAGGTGCTGCTCAACCTGGCGCTGATCGCCAACGAGGCGCTGGTGCGGGGCGGGAAGCTCGATATCGGCGCGGAGACCAATGAGGGTCAGGTGGAGATCGTGGTTCGGATCGCCGGTCCGCGCATCATCCTGGACCCCGAACTGCGCGACACGCTGACCAACGGAGAGGGCACGGAGGGCGTGACGTCGCGCGGCGCGGCGGCGTATCTGGTGCACAGCATCGTCACCCATGGCGGCGGGCGCGTGATGGTGTCGCAGGACGAGGACGGCGTGGCTGTGTTCGGCGCGGCGTTCCGGGCGGGGTAAACCGCGCTTTAACCCCCCACGGGGCAGGACAGCCCCATGGACGATCTGTTGCAGGAGTTCGTGGCGGAAACCCGTGAAACGCTGGAAGCGTTGGCGGGAGAGATCGTCGCGTGGGAGGCGCAGCCGACCGACGGCGCGCGTCTGGATGCGATCTTCCGATTCGTCCACACGGTAAAGGGCAGCTGCGGTTTCCTGGACCTGCCCAGGCTCTCGCGCCTCAGCCATGCGGCGGAGGACGTGCTGGCGGCCGTGCGCGAAGGGACGCGTGCGCCCGACACCGCACTGGTCAATGCCGTGCTCGCCATCGTCGACAGGATCGGGGAGATCGTGGAGGCGATCGACGCCGGCGTGCCGCTGGACGATTCCAGCGAGGACCTGCTGGTCGCCGCACTGGCCGAGGATGCTCGCCCCGTGTCGCACAACCTGACCAACACCGGGCACCGTGCGCCCGCGCGATCCGTTCGCCTCAGCGTCGATTTGCTCGACCGCATGATGAGCGGTATGTCCGACATGGTACTGGCGCGCAACGAACTCGCCCGCCGCCTGCGTGACGAGGGTAGCGATCCGCGTGTAGAGGCGGCGCTGGAGCGCCTGTCGGTGACGGTGGCGGAAATGCGCGACGCCGTGACCCGCACCCGGATGCAGAAGATAGAGGCGCTGTTCTCCGCGCTGCCGCGCATGGTGCGCGACACCGCGGCGGAGCTGGGCAAGACGGTCGCGCTGACGCTGGAAGGCTCCGACGTTGAGCTTGACCGCGAGATGATCGAGATGATGCGCGATCCGCTGGTCCACATCATCCGCAACGCGATCGATCACGGCATTGAAATGCCCGCTGCGCGCGGCAGGGCCGGCAAGCGGGAAATGGGGCGCCTGACCGTGTCCGCGCGACAGTCCGGCAACCAGATTCTGGTCGAGATCGCCGATGACGGTCAGGGCGTCGATGTGCCGCGCCTCGTCGCGAAGGCGGTCGAGCGGGGCGTGTGCACCAGCGCCGATGCGGAGCGGATGAACGATGCCGCCCGTCTGGCGCTGATCTTCACCCCGGGCCTGTCGAGCCGAGATTCGGTGACGTCGGTGTCGGGGCGTGGCGTCGGCATGGACGTGGTCCGCGCGAACGTGGAGCAGATCGGCGGGCGCATCGCGCTGTCCAATCGAGCGGGCCAAGGGCTGGCGATCACGATCCAGGTGCCGCTGACCCTGTCCATCATGCCGACCATCGTGATCGGGTGCGGCGATCAGCGGTTCGCGCTGCCGCGTGCCAGCATCGACGAGATCGTGACCCTGCGCGGCGAAACCGTGCGGATCGACACCGTCGGCGATGCGGCGGTGGCGACCGTGCGTGGCACGCGCCTGCCGCTGGTGACGCTGGCGCCGCTGCTCGGCCTGACCGGCGGTGCGGCGCGCACGCTTGCGATCGTCGGCACGCGCGACGGCAGCTATGCACTGGCGATCGACACCGTGCTGGACACGGAGGAACTGGTCATCAAGCCGGCCGCCCCGGCTGTGATGGCAACGGGCGTTTATGCCGGCCAGTCGCTGCCCGACAGCGGCCTTCCCATGTTGCTGCTGGACGGCGCGGGGATTGCGGCGGTCGCCGGATTGCACTTCGACCGCGGCATCATGGCGGATGAGGTGCAGCCGGAGGCGCTGGCGGACCAGCAGGTGCCGGCCCTGTTGTTCGACGATCTGGACGGTCAGCGTCGCGCGATGGCGCTGGCGGCGATCGACCGGGTGGAGACGGTGCCCGTGGGTGCGATCCGACGGGCGGGCGGCTGCCTTCGCCTGACCGTGGACGGCGCTGTGCTTCCTATTCGCTTGGTCGGCGACCTGGCCGGACGCGACGAGCTGCCGGTGCTGCGCCTGACCGATGGCAGTTCCGAGATCGCCTATGGCATCGCGGAGCCACTCGATATCGTGGCACTCCCGACCGAGATCGCGCCGGCGCGCGGCGACGGCCTGGTCGCCGGCGTGGTGTTGATCGAGGGCGAGCAGGTCGAGCTTCTCGATCCGCTGGCCCTTTTCGCTGATGCCGAGTCCGTGTCCGCAGAGCCCGCGCTGTGTCTGTTGCGGGACGATGACGCGGGATGGATGAACGTCTTCCTGCGCCCGGTTCTGGAAATGGCCGGCTATCGCTGCGTGTCTCGGATTGAGGACGGATGCCGGCCGGCGGTGACGTTGACGATGGCGGCGGGCGATGCCGGCGCACCGGCCGATGATGCAGTGCCGGTGGTGCGGTTGCGTCGCGAACGCACAGCGCCGCTCGGCACCGATCCGAGCATCTACCGATACGACAAGGACGCGCTGTTGTCGGCGCTGGCCCATGCCGTTGCCGCGCGGAGGGCAGGCTGATGGAGTTGTTCCTGATCGCGCATATCGCCGGACGGGGCGTGGCGATCCCCACCGAGCAGGTCGAATCGGTCGTAGATCTGGGCGATGTGGTGGCCGTGCCCCGTGCGGCGGCGTCCGTCCGCGGCCTGTCCGCCTTGCGCAGCCGCGTCATGACGGTGATCGACACCGGTACCGCGCTGGGCATCGAGCCGATGCCGGCATCCAGTCGCCGCGCCGTCATCACGCGGGTGGAGGGGCATCATTACGCCGTGCTGGTCGACAGCCTGGAGGATGTCGCGCATTTCGAGCCGTTGCCGCTGTCGTCGGGCCTCGCGCTCGATCGCGGATGGTCGGGGGCGGGCAAGGGGTTGGTCGACCGCGACGGCGATCCGCTGCTGATCCTCGACCTGTCGGCATTAGTGCCGAGCGCGATCAAGGCGTTGGCGGCGTGACCCGTGGATATCCGAGGGTTCGGCTTAACGTGCTGATTACGCTTATCCGGCATAGGCGGAACAGGTCGGTGACTCCTGCCGTCAGTGAAAAGGTCGAACGATGAAGACGTGCCTGGTGGTGGACGATTCGAAGGTCATCCGCAAAGTCGCCCGCCACATCTTGGAAACGCTGAACTTCACCGTCAGCGAGGCGGCGGACGGGCGCGAGGCGTTGAACCATTGCATGGCTTCCCCGCCCGACGTCGTGCTGCTCGACTGGAACATGCCGGTGATGAACGGCATGGATTTTCTGCGCGCCCTTCGCGAAAGCGCACTGCCTGGCCGGCCGAAGGTGGTGTTCTGCACCACGGAGAACGGCATGGCGCACATCCGCGCCGCGATCGAGGCGGGTGCGGACGAATATGTGATGAAGCCGTTCGATCGCGAGACGCTGGAAAGCAAGCTCCAGATCGTCGGGCTCGCCTGAACTCCTATTCGGGAGGCTGCGCCGTGAGCGTCGCCCTTGCCAACATGGCGGAGCCCGCAGGCGATCGAAGCCGCGTGCTGATCGTCGACGATTCGGCCGTCGCACGCGCCGTGATCGCGCGCTGCCTGGAGCCGACGGAACGATTCGTCGTGGCCGGATCGGTGGCGCACGCCGCGGCGGCGCTGCGCTTCCTGCAGACCCAGCGTGTCGACTTCATCCTGCTCGACGTGCAGATGCCCGGCGTCGACGGCATCACCGCCTTGCCCGACCTGCTTGTCGCGGGCCGGGGCGCAAAGGTGATCGTGGTGTCCACCACCGCCAATGTCGGTGCGGCGGTGACCGTGCAGGCGCTGGCGCAGGGCGCCGCGGACACGCTGGCCAAGCCCGCATCGGGTGAATCGCAGAGCCGATTCCGGCGGGACCTGATCGACAAGCTAGACAGGCTGGACGGCGCGGTCCCGCCCTCCCTGCTGATCTGTCCATTGCCGGACAACCGTAAACCGGTGCGCCCGCTCGGCAAATCGGGGGGAGTGGGCGACGCGTTCGACCTGGTGGCGATCGGCGCCTCCACCGGCGGCATCCACGCGCTCAGCAGCGTGCTGCGCATGCTGCCCGTCAGCTTCACTTTGCCGGTCCTCGTGACGCAACATCTGCCGGCATCGTTCATGCCGTACTTTGCGGCGCAACTGGCGCTGGTCGCCGGCCGCCCGTGCGATGTGGCGACCGACCACCTTCGCTTGCGTCCGGGCCGTATCGTCATCGCGCCGGGGGACGCGCATATCCGATGCATCCGCTTGTCCGATGGCAGCGGTGCGATCCGCCTGTCGCAGGATGCGGTGCCAAGCGGATGCCTGCCCTCGGTCGATCCCATGTTGCAGTCCGCCGCAGCCGCCTTTGGCGACCGCGTCATGGCCATCGTCCTGAGCGGCATGGGCCGCGACGGTGCCGATGGCGCGCGACGCGTGCATGAGGCGGGTGGCTGCGTCGTGGTGCAGGACCGTGAAAGCTCCGTCGTGTGGGGCATGCCCGGCACCGTCGCCGCGATGGGGATAGCCGACGCACAGCTGCCCCCCGACCGGATCGGCCGCCTGATGATCGAACGGCGCCGGCCATGACCGCGATGACCGCGACAGCGGCCGCCACCTCTTCCGTGTCGCCGAAGAATATGGCCGTGCTGACCCAGTTGCTGGAGGCACGAACCGGTCAGCAGATCGCCAGCTATCGTTCCTGGCGGATCGACACCGCGCTGAAGCCGCTGATGCGGGATCGTGGCCTCGCCACGCTGGACCAGCTCGTGTCCCGCCTGCTTGGCGGGCATGACCTGCCGCTCGCGGACCAGATCGTCGATGCGCTGGTCAATGGTGAGACATCCTTCTTCCGCGAAGCGACGGTGTTCGACAGCATTCTCGCTGCCGTGACCGAGGTGGAGGCGCAGGGGTGTCGTGCACGTATCTGGAGCGCCGGGTGCTCGACCGGTCAGGAGCCACTGTCGCTCGCCATGCTGTTCGCGGAGCGGCGCGAGGAGACCGGCGCGCCGATTCCGGAGATCGTCGCGACCGACGTGTCCGAAACCGCGCTGAGCCGCGCCCGCGCGGGACGTTTCAGCCAGTTCGAGGTCCAGCGTGGGCTGCCGATCCGGCGTGCCATGCGCTGGTTCGAGCCGGAGCCGCAGGGCGACTGGATCGCCAGCTCCGATCTGGTCCGCCAGGTCGTCTTTCGCCCGCTGAACCTGGTGTCCCCCCATTGGCCGCCCGGACGGTTCGACGTGATCCTGTGCCGCAACGTCCTGCTGTACCTGTCCGCAGAGGGAAAGGCGGGCGTCTTCTCCCGCTTGGCCGCTGCGCTGAAGCCCGATGGATTGCTGGTGTTGGGAGCGGGCGAGACGGTGATCGGCCAGACCAGCGCGTTCGAGCCAAGCCGGCGCCTGCGCGGATTCTATGAGCTGGCCGTTCCGGTGCCCGGAGCCAAGTGAGCCGCCGGCTGCGCGGTTCGGCGGTCATGGTTTACATTCAGGCCCGGCTTCGCCAATCCTGACAGCTCACCGTGGCGCGGGCAGGGGCTGAATGAGGATCATCGACACGCCGTCTCCCAATTGGGACGAGCGCAGCCTGCCGATCTCCATGATCGTCCTTCATTATACCGGCATGCAGGATGCGGAAGGGGCGATCGCACGGCTGCGCGATCCGGAGGCAAAGGTGTCCTGCCATTACCTGGTCGCGGAAGACGGAACCGTGCTGCGCATGGTGGACGAGGCGAAGCGCGCTTGGCACGCTGGGCGTAGTCACTGGCGCGAGGTCGAGGACGTCAATTCCGCCAGCATCGGGATCGAGATCGTCAATCCCGGCCATGATTGGGGATACCGCCCCTTTCCCGACGAACAGATGGATGCGGTGATCGCCTTGGTGGCGCAGATCAAGGATCGGCACGAGATCACGCGCGGCAACGTTGTCGGCCATTCCGACATTGCGCCTGCACGCAAGCGCGACCCGGGCGAGCTGTTCCCCTGGCATCGCCTCGCCCGGCTGCGGCTGGCGCTCCCCCGTCCGACCAAGGGTTTGATGGACCCGAACTGGACGGAGGCGGGCTTTTGCCTGGCGTTGGAGCGTTTCGGCTATGACGTCACGGACCGCATGGCCGCGATCATGGCGTTCCAGCGCCGCTTTCGCCCCGAGCTGATCGATGGGGAGATCGATGCGGAATGCCGCATGATCCTGCTCGCGCTGCTGCTTCCCAAACCGCAAGGCGACGCGTAAGGGGGCCGGGTCAGAGGGTCGGGCGGCCGCGTCATGCCATGCGCATGTCGAGGAAAGTCCGGGCTCCGCGGAACAACGGTGGCGGGTAACGCCCGCCGGGGGCGACCCCAGGGACAGTGCCACAGAGAGCAGACCGCCTGCCTTCGGGCAGGCAAGGGTGAAAGGGTGCGGCAAGAGCGCACCGCGTGCCTGGTAACAGGTGCGGCAAGGTAAACCCCACCGGGAGCAAGACCGAATAGGGGCGGTACGGGGCCGAAAGGCACCAGGGCGTGTTCCCGCCCACTGCCCGGGTTGGTTGCTGGAGACGGCGCGCAAGCGTCGTCCGAGAGGAATGGTCGCCTATCCTTCCCCTGCGGAAGGTGGACAGAACCCGGCTTACAGACCCTCTGGCACTCTGCTCCTTCCCGAAGCCCCTTGCGCGGGCCGTGCCGTTCGGCAGGATGCGCGCAGGGGAAGAGGGGAGTGTTCGCATGTCGAGTGGACGTTTGGTCGCCGTCGCGGGAGGCATCATCGCGGCCGCCGTCTCGGCCGGAGGAATCGCGGCGCAGCAGCCGACGGCAACGGCACAAACGGTACAGCAGCAGTTCGACGCTGCGACGAAACTGTCGCAGGGTACGGATGCGGCAGCGACGCTGGCGGCCTGGGAGGCACTGGAGGGCAGGGTGGCGCGCAATCGCCGCACCCACGCGATCGTTCTGATCCGCAAGAGTCAGGCGTTGCTGCAATTGCGGCGAGAGGATGATGCGCTGGTCGCGGCGCGGGCCGGACTGGCCGACCTGCCGGAGTCGGACCGCACGCTGGATGCCGACCGCTTCGATGCGCTGACCACGGTCGCCTTCGCCAACAAGGACAGCCTGGATTATGCCGGCGCGGCGGAGGCGTTCAGCCGTGCCGCGACCTTTGCCGCCACGCCCGCCGACAAGCTCAACGCCAATCTGGGACTGGTTCAGGTGGCGACCTTCACCGACCCGGCGCTGGCGACGACGGCCATGGGGCGGGTCGATGCCGTGGTCGCCGCGAATGGTGCGGCGCCCGTGGTGCAGGCGGCGGTCGAACAGGCGCGGGCGCTGTTGCTGCTCAACCAGGGCCAGTTCGCCGCAGCGGTGGTCCCTGCGAAGCTGGCCGTGACGCGCCTCGGGGGATTGACCCAACGTACCGACCTACGCGACGTCGCGGCACGCTCCACCGCGTCGCTGGCGCTGCTCTTGGCCGGATCGGGGGACTCGGCGCGCGAGTACATGGCGATGACCGGCGCGGGCCGCCTGCCGAGTGGTCAGTTCGATCCGGCCGTGCAGATGAGCGTGCCGGATTGCGGCGGCGATGCCGGATTGAAGCCGAGCGATGTCGCCGTGGTCCAGTTCTCCATCGACGATGACGGCGCCGTTCGCCACGTCGCCCCGATCTATGCGACCAACGGCCATCAGGTGGCGTTGCACTTCGCACAGGCCGCGCGCGGCTGGTCCTGGACGCCGGACCAGGTGAAGGGGCTTCCGACCTTCTTCCGCTACATGGCGCGGGTCGAGATGCGCTGTTCGACGGGGTTCGAGCGGCCCGGCGTGTCCAGCCTGCTGGCGGCGGATCTGGTCCGCTGGCTGGGCGATCACGGGGTCGAGGTGCCGTCCGATGCGGGCGACGGCGACGCGCGGCAGGTCGCGACGCAACGTGCCGCCTTGGCGCGCGCGGTCGCCGCCGATCCCGCCGGGTTGCAGACGCTCGCCGCCTTGTGGGCGCTGAGCGTCAATGCGGTGGTGGGGCGCGAGGAAACCCACGACCTGCTCCTCCGCGCGATGGATATCGCCCGTGCCAAGAAGGCGCCGGCGCTCGTGCTGCTGGCGCTCGACGTGGACGCGCGGCGCACCGCAAAGGCGTCCTTTCGTCGAGGGGAAATGCCGTACCGCCCCCTGCTGACCGACCCGGTCTATACCGCGGACCCGGAGGCGCGGGCGGCGGCACGGCTGGTGATGGCGGAGAGCATGGGGCGCAAGGACGACGCGCAGCGGCCGCTACTGGCTCAGGTCGCCGAGGATGCCGCCCTTGCCAAGGACAACCGCTTCCGCGTTGGAGCGCTGGTCCGGCTGGCATCGCTGGAGCAGGAGGGGGGCAACACCGAACTTGCCCGAACGACATTCGAGAAGACCGGGCTGGACCCCAGCCAATGTTCCCTGATCGATGCGCCGCCCAAGCTGGTCAAGGTCGGCGGGACCTATCCGCAAGAGGCGGTGCGCTGGGGGTTTGAGGGTTGGACGCAAACCCAGTTCGACATCACCGCCGACGGCCGGGTGGTCAACGAACGCGCGATCCTGAGCTATCCCCCGTTCGTCTTCTCCAAGGCGGGCACTCAGACCATGGCGGACGCGCGCTATGCCAAGACGTTCCGCCCGGGGGGGGAGTTGGGCTGCGGCGCGAGCACGTCGCGCGTTCGCTTCCTAATGCCGCACTGAGTGTGATCGACTGGGCGGTTGCGTCGGCGGCGGGAGGGCTTATCTGCAACCGCCATGACGCGACCGACCCGATCACAGGACTGGGGCTTTCCCCGTTGGCGGGGTTATGGGTCCGCGCGTGAGGCGAAGCCGGTGCGGCTGTGCGACCGGAACGGGTGTGAGCAACCCGGCGATTGTCCGGCGCCCAAGTCCCCGAACAGCCCCGACCGCTGGTATTTCTGTCAAGCCCATGCGGCGGAATACAACAAGGGCTGGGATTATTTCGCGGGCCTGGACGCCGAAGAGGCCGCGTCGCGCGAACGGACGGAGCGGCGGGGGGCGGCGGGTTACGCCAGCGCCAACCATTATGCCTGGGGCGGTCCCGGCGACGGCTCGCGATCGCGCGACGAGATGCGCGCGCTGGACGTGCTCGGACTGGACAGCGACGCCGACCACGATGCGGTGAAGGCCGCGTGGAGGCGGCTGGCCAAGGAAAATCATCCCGACGTGCGCCCCGGCGACGCCGATGCGGCCACCCGTTTCCAGGCCGTGCAGACCGCCTATGAGGTGTTGCGCGCGAACGAGGACGAACGGCAACGGGCAGGGATCGGCCGACCCGCCTGATGCGTCACGTCCGATCGAGTTGGTCCGGCGCCGTGCTGGTGTGCGGCAAATGCTCGCGCAAGCTGGACGGTGGCTTTGGCGACAAGGGGCGCAGTTCGCTGGCCAAGGCGCTGCGCCGGGCGCTCGGCCTGAAAAAGGGGCGCAAGGCTGCGCTGGGTGTGGTCGAGACCGGCTGTCTGAAGGTGTGTCCGAAAGGCGCGGCGGTGCTGGTCGACACCCGGCGTCCCGGCGACTGGTTGATCATGCCGGAGGGCGCCGAGATGGACGAACTGGCCCGACGGCTGATGGATCAGCCGCCCGCGTAGCGACGCGCGGTTTCGCGGATCAGTGCAATCATGTTCGGGATGCCCTGCGTGCGGTTCGAGCTGAGCTGTGCGCGCAGGTCGAACGGCGCGAGTGCGCCCTCCACATCAGCCGCCAGGATGTCTTGCGGCGCGCGGTCCTGCACGGTCAGCAGGACGAGGGCGATGATCCCCTTGGTGATGGCGGCGTTGCTGTCGGCCAAGAAGTGCAGCGTGCCATCCGCCTGTCGTGCCGGATAGACCCACACGGCGGCCGAACATCCCCGCACGAGGGTGGCATCGGTCTTGAGGGGATCAGGCATCGGCTCCAGCGCGCGGCCCAGATCGATCAGCAGGCGATACCGATCGTCGCCCTCCAGGAATTCATATTCGTCGCGGATATCGGCCAGGTTCGCCATGGCTGGGCGGGTACAGCGACCCTGCCTCCGCCGCAACCTGGCACGGTGCATCTTCAAGGCTGAACGACAGGCAGCGCCCAGTCGGTCCGCGGCACGCCGTCGCTGCGATCACAATTCGATGCCGGCCGCGATCGCCTCCAGCTTGCGGATGCGTTCGCGCAGGTCCGCGATCTCGATCCGCGCGCCGGCGCCGTGCTGGGCTGCGCCCGCGGCGTGGAGATGGTCCATCTCCTGCCGCTTCAACTGCAACCAGCCGCGCCAGCCGTTCAGTCCGGCCACCGTGACCATGCCAAGGCCGGCCAGACCGGCGCTGGCCACCACGATATAGGTGTTGACGTCCATGGCTCCCATGTCCCTTACCGATCGCGGAGGCGCTCGATCTGACGATCGAGGTCGACGCTGGAATGATTGTCGGTGATGACGCGCTCCAGCACCTGGATGCGGTCCTTCAGCTGTTGCACTTCGTCGCGCAGGCGCAGGCTGTCGTGATTGTCGCGGGGCGTCATCCCGGCGCCGCCATGCGCTTCGTAGCGGGCTCTCAGGACCCGGCCGATCATCACGATCAGCACGATCCCCAACACCATGATCACAGTTCCCGGACCCATGTCCGTCAGTCTCCCTATTCTTGGTTTCAGTTCAGCGGGCGCGGATCGGTCGTCCGATCGTCGCGTAGCCGGTCGATCTCGTCGGCGACCGCGATGCCGCGGTCGGTGATGATCCGCTCCAGCACGCGCACCCGTTGCTCCAGGCGCTCGGTCTGCGCGGCATATTGCGCCGCTTTTTCGGCGGTGGCGGCCGAACTCGCCTGCATCTGTCGCTCCTTCAGTCTCAGCCACGGGCGCACGACCAGTGCGCTGAGGATGGCGACGATCGGGATCATCAGTGCAAAGATGGGAACAAGGTCATCGACCATGATCGGCCTCCCTCAGTTGGCGCGGGTGCGCAGTTGCTCGATCTCGCGGTCGAGGTTGTGGCTGCCGTCGGTGACGATGCGCTCCACATTGGCGAGCCGGTCCTTGACGGAGCCGAGCTCGGCCCGCAGCTGCGCGTTTTCCTGGCTGAGCAGCTTCACGCGCTCGGTCGTTTCCTCGTTGCGCTGAGGATAGATCGGACGGCCCCAACTGGTTTCCAGCGGATAGCCGTTCTTGATGCGAAGCCAGGTGTTCAGAACCCATCCGCCGATGGACGCGGCCACCACCACCGCAACCAGCGGCAGGAGCAGGGTGATGATCTGATATTGCTCGGGTGACATGGTCGTGCTCCTCAGTCGCGAAGGGCTTCGATGGCCTGGGCGGTGCGGGTGGCCGGGTCGGTGGCGATGCGTTCCAGCACGCGCAGCCGCTCCTCCAATCGGGTGACCTGGCCCGCCAGCCGTTCATTGTCGCTGGCCAGCAGGTCCATGCGGCGACGCTCCTCGGCGTCGCGCTTCTCGAACTCGCCCTCGAACCGTTCGGGCACATAGCCGTGGCGTGCCCGCGTCCAGTTGTTGAAGGCCCACACCACCGGTCCGACCGTGATCGCGGCGACCGGCACCAGAACTCCCCAGTTGCTCATGATGATTCCCCCTGTCGGTCAGGTCAGCGCAGGCTGTCGATCTCGTTGGCCAGCTGCGTGTTGCGGCTGGTGTAGAAGGTTTCGATGTCGGCCAGCCGCCGGTCCAGTTCGCGGAACGTGGAGCGGACCTCCGCCGTCGAACGCTTCGGGTTGGATCGGACGCCCTGCCAGAAGCGTGCATCCTCCGGCGTGTCGTACAGGCCGAACGGCTTGGTCGGCACCACCCAGGCCATGATGAAGTATGCAAGCACGATCCACCATTGCTGCGCCACGACGATCAGCGCGGCTGCACCCAGGCGGACCCAGAGCGGGTCGAGACCGGTATAGTCGGCGATGCCGGCGCACACGCCCTTGATCTTGGCATTCTGCTTGTCGAGGTAGAACTTGGTGCGGCTGTCGCTCATCTCAGTTCCTCCGATCGATTTGGTAGCGGGATTCAGCGGTCGCTCCAGCCTTCCACTCGGGCGACGTACCGGTCAGGCCGGGGCGGAAGTCGGGGTTGTCGGCGCTGATGATGCGCTCGACCGTGTTGACCCGTTCCTCCAGCCGGCGGGCGAGATTGTACATCTCGTCGAGCATCCTCTCATCCTCGACGGTGATCTTGGGCGCCTGTCTCCATTTCGTGATGTAATGGAGGATCAGCCACGGCAGGCCGATCAGGCTGGCGACGATGGCGATAAGGCCGAGCGGATCCATCTCAATCCTCCCGCTTGGCGATGCGCGCCTTCAGCGCGGCGAGTTCGGCGTCGACCTTGTCGGACGAGCGGAGTTCGGCGAATTCGTCGTCCAGGCTCTTGATCGCGCCCAGGCCCATGGCGTCCGCACGGCCCTCGGCCTCGTCCACCCGGCGTTCCAGCACGTCGAAGCGGCTGAACGCTTCGTTGGTCTTCGGCCCCGCATACATCTCGCGCAGGCGATAGCGGTTGGTGGCGCTTTCCAGTCGGGTCTGGACGTTCGATTGTTTGACCCGTGCCTCGCGCAGCTTGCCCTGCAGCTTGGCGATGTCCTCCTCGTTGGCGCGCAGGGCGTCGTCGAGTACGGCGATCTCCGCCTTCAGCTGGTCGGCCATGTCGCCGGCCTTCTGCTTTTCGACAAGCGCTGCCTTGGCCAGATCCTCGCGGTTCTTGGACAATGCCAGCTCCGCCTTCTCGGTCCAGCTGTCCTGGAGCGACTCGAGCTTTGCCACGTGGCGGCGCATTTCCTTCTGGTCGGCGATGGTGCGCGCGGCGGAGGCACGAACCTCCACCAGCGTTTCCTCCATCTCCAGGATGATCAGGCGAATGGTCTTGGCCGGGTCCTCCGCCTTTTCGAGCAGGTCGGCCATGTTGGCGGCGATGATGTCGCGGGTGCGGGAAAATATGCCCATGCTGCGGCTACTCCTGTGAACGACCCCTTATGCCACGAACCGCGCGGCCTTGGCGACCGAGGGGGACGCGCCCGCCTGAGCCGGTCCGACCGCGCTCAGCACGCAGGCGGAGCTCATCAGGACGGTGCAGACCAGAACGGCGAACTGGCGGCGGAAGTCGGTGAACATGGCGAAATCTCCGTGAACCTGTGTGTCTCATCTCCGCGTCCAGCGCGGTTGCCCCAAGCATTGCAGGTGCCGTGCCAAACTTCTTCTCGTGCTGAAACAGCGACTTAACAGGTGTGTTGACTGACAAACACAGTTGATGGGTTGCCAAGTGTCGGGATTCTGCGCCAGACCTTGGCTCATGGAGCGCGCTACGCAGGTCATTGGGCAATCGGGTGCCTTCATGGACGCCCTGGAGCGGGCAAGTCGCGCGGCGTCGCTCGACCGTCCCGTGCTGGTGATCGGCGAGCGGGGTACGGGCAAGGAACTGGTGGCGGAGCGCCTGCACAGGCTCAGCCAACGCTGGGATCAGCCGCTGGTGGTGATGAACTGCGCCGCGCTGCCCGAAACGCTGATCGAGGCGGAACTGTTCGGCCATGAGGCGGGTGCGTTCACCGGCGCGACCAAGGCGCGGGTCGGCCGGTTCGAGGAGGCGCATGGCGGCACCCTGTTCCTGGACGAACTGGGCACGCTGTCCATGGGCGCGCAGGAACGGCTGTTGCGTGCGGTCGAATATGGCGAGGTGACGCGGATCGGCTCGTCGCGGCCGATGCGCGTGGATGTGCGGATCGTCGCGGCGACCAACGAACATCTGCCGGATCGCGTCGACGGAGGCAGCTTTCGCGCGGACCTGCTCGACCGGCTGTCGTTCGAGGTGGTGACGCTGCCGCCGCTGCGGGCGCGACGGTCTGACATCATCGTGCTGGCGGACCATTTCGGACGACGCATGGCGGCGGAGCTGGGGTGGCAGACCTGGCCCGGCTTTGGCCCGGCCGCGACGGAGGCGCTGAATGCGCATCGCTGGCCTGGCAACGTCCGGGAACTGCGCAACGTGGTGGAGCGCGCGGTGTATCGCTGGGACGATGACGGCCCGGTCGACCTGATCGAAGTCGATCCGTTCCAGTCACCTTATCGGCCGCAGGCGATGGCGAGCGCTCGCGGCAACGCGGCGCCGCCGGCCCTGGCCGCCGAAGCGCCGGCACCTGCCGCGCAGCCCGACGATGATGTGGTGGCCGCGTGCGAGGCGGGCCCTTCGGACTTCAAGAGCCGCGTCGCCCGCTTCGAGCGGGAGCTGCTGGCACGAACGCTGGCCGAGCACCGCTTCAACCAGCGCGCCTGTGCGGAGGCGCTGGGGCTGACCTATGACCAGTTGCGCCACGCGCTGCGCCGGCACGACCTGATCCGCGCGGGAGAGGCGAAGCCCGGCGACGGGACGAGCTGATCGCCCGTCGAAATGCGTGACGGTTGCGTAACGGTCTGGGAGCGCTACGCCGCTTCCTGCGTTTGCCTCGCAGATCCTCAAGGAGAACAGTTATGGCCTTTGAACTGCCCCCGCTGCCTTACGACTATGACGCGCTGGAGCCGACCATCTCCAAGGAGACGATGACGTTCCACCACGACAAGCATCACAAGGCATATACCGACAAGTTGAACGAGGGCGTCGAGAAGGACGCCGGCCTGCAGGGCAAGTCCATCGAGGACATCCTGGCGAACATGTCGTCGCAGCCGCCGCTGGTCCGCAACAATGGTGGCGGTTACTGGAACCACGATTTCTTCTGGAAGACCATGAAGAAGGGTGGCGGCGCGCCGTCGGGCAAGCTGGCCGAGGCGATCGACGCTGACCTGGGCGGGTTGGACAAGCTGAAGGAAGACTTCAACACCAAGGGTGCTGGTCAGTTCGGGTCCGGTTGGGCATGGCTGATCGTCGACGGGTCGGGCAAGCTGAAGATCACGTCCACGCCGAATCAGGACAATCCCCTGATGGATGACGTCGCGGATCGCGGCACGCCGCTGCTCGGCAACGACGTGTGGGAGCACGCCTATTACCTGACCTACAAGAACGATCGCGCCGCTTATCTGAAGGCGTGGTGGGATGTGGTCGATTGGGACAAGGTCGGTCAGCGTTACGACGCGGCGGTGTCGGGCACCAACTGACCGGGTGCGCGGGTGGGGCGACCCACCCGCATATCCCTCAACCCTCCGGCGGCAGAGGCGCTTCGCCGCCGAGCTTCAGCCCGTTGCGGATCAGCATGGGCACGTTCGCGATCGCGAACACCAGCGTCAGCGGTATCACGATCCACACCTTGTAGATCGCCCAGGCATCCCATCCCCGGGTCGAGCCCATGCTGGCGCGAGCGATCCGCCACACCGCCTCGTTGCCGATCGCCATCACTACGAAAAACCAGACCCAGTTGACTGTCAGCTTACGCCAGCCGTCCTGCGACAGGCCCGGATAGGTGCCGCCGAGCAGCTCCTGCAACAAGGGGCGGCCGGTCTTCAGGCCGAACGCCAACACGCCGGCGAGCATGACGTACACGATGGTCGGCTTCATCTGGATGAAGCGGGGATCGTGGAAATACATGGTCAACGCGCCGAACACGACGACCAGCCCGCCCGAAATCCACAGCATCGCGGAGATATGGCCGAGGCGGATGCGCGAATAGAGCATTGCGACGCCGCTTGCGAGGATGAAGGCCGCCGTGGCGACGATAACGCGCGCGATCAGCAGCGCCTCCATCTGCTGCAGCGTGTCCAGGCTGGACGTGAAACGTGCGACGATGGTGCGCGCGGCGTCGCCGGGCACCAGGAAGTTCGCCAGGAAGAACACGATCAATGGCGCATACTCGATCGCCATCTTGAGGCCGGCAGGCGCGGGAGCTGGGGCTCCGCCGGACGAGGACACTGTGTTCACTTGCGGGCTCCATCGACGCCGGCGATGATCCGGCTGACTTCATTGGCATCGAACGGGCGCAGATCGGTCATGCCTTCGCCAACGCCGATCGCGTGGATCGGCAAGCCAAAGCGTTCCGCCGCCGCCACGAGCACGCCGCCACGGGCGGTTCCGTCCAGTTTGGTCATGACCAGCCCCGTAACGCCGGCCACCTCGCCGAACACCTCGATCTGCGACAGGGCGTTCTGGCCGGTGGTCGCGTCGAGCACCAGCACCACATCGTGCGGAGCCTCAGGGTTAAGACGGCCGAGCACGCGGCGGATCTTGGCCAGTTCGTCCATCAGCTCGCGCTTGTTCTGCAAGCGGCCGGCGGTGTCGACGATCAGCACATCGATGCCCGTCGCGGTCGCCTGCTTGACGGCGTCCCAGACGACGCCGGCGGCGTCACCGCCCTCCGGTCCCGTCACAATGGGCACGCCGACACGCTCGGCCCAGGTCGCGAGCTGTCCGATCGCGGCCGCGCGGAACGTATCACCGGCCGCGAGCATCACCCCGTAATCCTGTTCCATGAACAGATGCGCCAGCTTCGCGATGGTGGTGGTCTTGCCCGATCCGTTCACGCCGATGACCAGGATCACCTGGGGCCGGGGGAAGGCGTCGATTTCCAGCGGGCGGGCGACCTTGGCCAGCGCCTTTTCCACCTCCTCCGCCACGACCAGGCGAATGCCAAGGTCCTCCATGTCGCGCTCGAACGTCCCCTCGGCCAGGCGGCTCCTGATGTGCCCGGCGGTTTCGGGACCGAGGTCGGACGCGATCAGCGCCTCCTCGATGTCGTCCAGCGTCTCGTACTCGAGGCGCGCGCCGCCCAGGCCGGCAAGATTGCCGATTAGCCGGTCGGACGTGCGTCGGAAACCGCCCAGCAGCTTTTCGTGCCAGGATGGATTGGTGCTCATGCGATGGTGCCCAACAGGTGTGAATCGGTTGCACCGGTGATGGTCACCGGATGGATGGTGCCGGGCTGTACCGCCCGCTCGAGCCGGACCTCGGCGAAATTCTCGGCATGGCCGTGGCTTCCCGGCCGCTCGGCCAGAACGCTTTGCCGGGTGCCGACAAGTCCGGCCAGCCAGCGCGCGCGTCGTGTCGCCGTCGCTTCGCGCAACAGGGCGGCACGGTCGCGGCGAATCTGGGGTTCGACCTGTGGCATGCGTGCGGCCGGCGTGCCCGCACGCGGAGAGTAGGGGAAGATGTGGCCGTGCACGATGTCGCAGGCCTCGACCATCGCCAGGCTGTCGGCGAACATCGCATCGTCCTCGGTCGGAAAGCCGGCGATGATGTCGGCGCCGATCGCAATGTCCGGCCGCGCCGCCTTCAGCCGTTCGACCAGCGCGATCGCCTGGGCGCGGCCATGGCGGCGCTTCATGCGCTTCAGGATCAGGTCGCTTCCCGATTGAAGCGACAGGTGGATGTGCGGCATCACCCGCCTGTCACCGGCAATGCAGGCGATCAGCCGCTCATCCATCTCGATCGAGTCGAGCGACGACAGGCGCAGGCGCATCAGGGCGGGCACATGCGCGAGGATGCGCTCCACCAGCGCACCGAAGCTCGGCCGGCCGGGCAGGTCGCTGCCCCAGCTGGTCACGTCGACGCCGGTCAGCACCACCTCATGGTGCCCGGCATCGACCAGCGCGCGGACACGATCGACGACCGCGCCGGCGGGGAGAGACCGGCTCGCGCCCCGTCCGAAGGGGATCGCGCAAAAGGTGCAACGATGATCGCATCCGTTCTGCACCTCCACAAAGGCGCGGGCGTGGCCGGCAAAGGCGAAAACCGGTGCGTTCGGCTGGTCCGATCCCCAGCTGGGCGGCGACAGCTTGTGCGGATTGGCGACGACGCGGTCCACCTCCGCCATAGCGGAGAATCCGGCGGGATCGATCGTCGCCGCACAGCCGGTCACCACCAACTCCGCGCTCGGACGACTGCGACGCAGGCGGCGGATCGCGGCGCGGCTCTGTTTCACCGCCTCGTTGGTCACGGCGCAGCTGTTCACCACCGCCACGTCGCGGCCCGCCGCCAGCAAGCGGATCGTTTCGCTTTCGGCGATGTTGAGCCGGCAGCCGAGGCTGACGACCTCCGGCTGGGGAGACGGGGACATGCTGGGCGATCTAGGTGGCGACAGGCGCGAAGTCCACGACCGGGATGTCGTGGAACAGGCGCGGGAGGTGCTGGGCTTCTGGTTCGGCCTGCCGGCAGACCGGCATTTCGCAAAGGACGACGCGCTGGACGCGGAGATACGAGCACGGTTCGCGGGCATGCGCGACCGGGTGCTTGCCGACAAGGCGGAGGGTTGGCGCGACGATCCCGACACGTTGCTGGCCGCGATCATCCTGCTCGACCAGTTTTCCCGCAACATTCATCGCGGGTCGGCGGAGGCGTTTCGCGGCGACGACCTTGCCGCCTCGCTGACGCTGCTTGCGATCGATCGTGGCTGGGAAGAGCGCTTTCCACCGGAGCGGCGCGTGTTCCTGTTGATGCCCCTGATGCATGCCGAGGATGCGGGGTTGCAGGCGTTGAGCGTGAACCGGTTCGAGGCGCTCGATCGACCGGAGAACACCCGCTTCGCCCATGACCACGCCGATGTGTTCCGTCGCTTCGGCCGCTTTCCGGGGCGTAACGCGGCGCTGGGCCGACACTCCACGCCGGAGGAGGAAGCCTATCTGGCGGAACCCGGCGCCGGCTGGTGAGGCTCAGCCGATCGCCCGGCGTGCGGTCGGCAGGGGCACGATCACGGAGCGCGCGTCCGTCGGCCCGCTGGCGATCAGCAATCCGCGTTCGGCCAGCAACTGGCGCACCTTGGCCGCGCTCATCGGCCGGCCGTACAGATATCCCTGACCCTTGGCGCAGCCGATGCCGCGCAGCCGCTCCTCCGTGTCGGCATCCTCGATCCCTTCGGCGGTGGTGGGCAGGTTCAGGCTGTCGCCCAACTTCGCGATGGCGGTGACGATCGCCGCGCTTTCCGGATTCTCGCAGATGGAGGTGACGAAGCTCTTGTCGATCTTGATGCGGTCGAAGGGCAGGGCGCGAAGGTGCGCCAGGCTGGAATAGCCGGTGCCGAAATCGTCCAGTGCCAGGCGGATGCCCTGGTTCTTGAGGCTGCCCACGATCGATTGCGCGAGCGCCAGATTGTCGAACAGCGAGCTTTCGGTGATCTCCACCTCCAGCCGGCTGGCGGGAAAGCCGGTTTCGGTCAGCACCTTGATGATCTTCTGGGCGAGCCAGGCATCCTTCAGCTGCCATGGCGAGATGTTCACCGACAGCGTCAGCGACGGGTGCCAGTCGCGTGCCGCGAGGAAGGCCTGGCGGATGATCGACAGCGACAGGTCCGCGATCATGCCGGTTTCCTCGGCCACCGGGATGAAGGCCTCCGGACCGATCAGGCCGCGCAGCGGATGCTCCCAGCGCGCCAGCACCTCGAAACCCGACAATTGTCCGGTGGCCAGATCCACCTGCTGTTCGAAATAGGGCACGATCTGCTGCTGCGGGATGGCGTCGCGCAGGCCCGATTCGACCTCGTTGCGGGCCTGTAGCGCGTGTTCCATCGAACGATCGAACCAGGCGAAGCGGTTCCGGCCCGCCGTCTTGGCCGCGTACATGGCGATGTCCGCCGACCGCATCATCGCCTCCACCGACGAACAGTCGATGTCGGAACGGTTGAGGCCGATCGACGCGCTGATATGCAGGTGGATACCGTCGAGCGTGATCGGGCGCGACAACCGGGCGAGCAGTCCCTCCGCCGCACGCTCCACCGTGTCGGGATGTGCCGGATCGAACAGGAAGGCACAGGCGAACTCGTCGCCGCCCAGGCGTGCCATCATCGCGGTTTGCGGCATCTGGCCTGCGATCTCGGTCGCGACATGACGCAGCAGCGCGTCACCCACGGCGTGGCCATGCAGGTCGTTGACGGTCTTGAACCGGTCGAGGTCCAGCATCAGCATGGCCAGCGCCTTGCCGCGACGGGCGGCGAGCGCGAACAGCGCCGCCCCCTCGTCGGCGGCGCTGCGGCGGTTGAGGAAACCGGTCAGCGGATCGTGGGCCGCCATGTGCTCCGCGCGCTCGCTGGCGGCGGTCAGGTTGCGGACCTCGCCCGTCATGGCGCGATAGCGACTCCATCCGAGCATGATGATGGCGATGTTGAGCAGCATGGCGACCAGCAGGGTCTGGTCGATCGTGCTCTCCCGCCCCAACATGTTCGACAGGACGGAGCCCAGCACCATGCTGCCCGTGCCGATGAACAGCAGTATCGCCGCACCGGTGACCGGGCCGGTCAGGTATTCGCCGTGCGGCCGCTTCGCCTGCCGTTCCGCTCCGCTTGCCAAAGTCATCGACAATCCCAACCTGTTCGTGGCGCGACCCTCGCACGTCACAGGTGTAGAGAGTCTTAAGCCGCTCCCCCTCGCGCTCGACTTGCCTTTCCGACGGATCGGGGGTAGGGCGCACGGGTTCCGTCGCGGAACGCATGTGACCCTGCGCCCACGGGCGTACGCTGGCCGGCGAGGTTTCGCCCGCCGGCGTTTCTTGCGTTTGGTGGCTTGTATGGGGTTTTGAGGCGATGTTCGACAGTCTGAGCGACCGGCTTGGCGGCGTCTTCGATCGCCTGCGCGGACGCGGCGCACTGACGGAGGCGGACGTCCGCACCGCGATGCGCGAAGTGCGCGTGGCGCTGCTGGAGGCGGACGTGGCGCTGCCCGTGGCGCGCAAGTTCGTCGACGACGTCACCGAAAAGGCGGTCGGCCAGAACGTCCTGCGCTCGGTCACGCCGGGGCAGCAGGTCGTCAAGATCGTCAACGACGCGCTGGTCGAGATGCTGGGCGCCGACGAGGCCGAGCTGGAACTGAACGTCGCGCCGCCCGCCATCGTGATGGTGGTCGGTCTGCAGGGATCGGGTAAGACCACCACCACGGCCAAGATCGCGCGTCGGCTGAAGGGGCGCGACGGCAAGAAGGTCATGATGGCCTCGCTGGACGTGAACCGTCCGGCGGCACAGGAACAGCTTGCGACGCTGGGCGGGCAGGTCGAGGTCGCGACCCTGCCGATCATCGCCGGGCAGCAGCCGGTCGACATCGCGCGTCGCGCGCTGTCCGCGGCGAAGCTGCAGGGTTTCGACGTGCTGATGCTCGACACCGCCGGCCGACTGCATGTCGATCAGGCGTTGATGGATGAGATGAAGGCGGTCGCCGACATCGCCCGGCCGCAGGAAATCCTGCTGGTCGTCGACTCGCTGACCGGCCAGGACGCGGTCAACGTCGCGCAGAACTTCTCCGACCAGGTGCCGCTGACCGGCGTGGTGCTGACCCGCATGGACGGCGACGCACGCGGCGGTGCTGCCCTGTCAATGCGTGCCGTCACCGGCAAGCCGATCAAGTTCGCGGGCACCGGCGAAAAGCTGGACGCGCTGGAGGCATTTCACCCCAGCCGTGTCGCCGGTCGCATCCTGGGCATGGGTGACGTGGTTTCGCTGGTCGAGCGCGCCGCCGAGTCGATCCAGCAGGAAGATGCCGAGCGCATGGCGACCCGGCTCGCCAAGGGCCAGTTCGACATGAACGACCTGCGCGGCCAGCTGGCGCAGATGAAGCGCATGGGCGGCCTGGGTGCGCTGGCCGGCATGATGCCCGGCATGAAGAAGGCGCAGGCCGCGATGAACGCGGTGCCGGGCAGCGACAAGGTGCTCGTCCATATGGACGCGATCATCGGATCGATGACGGTCAAGGAGCGGTCGAAGCCCGACCTGATCAACGCCAAGCGCAAGATCCGCATCGCCAAGGGATCGGGCACCACGGTGCAGGAGGTGAACAGGCTCCTGAAGATGCACCAGGAAATGTCCACCGCCATGAAGAAGATCAAGAAGATGGGCGGCATCAAGGGGATGCTGTCCATGCTGGGCAAGGGCGGTCTGGGCGGCCTCGGCAACGCGCTGGGCGGCCCGGACATGGGCGAGATGATGACCAAGGCGGGGGGCGGCAGCGGCCTTCCCGGCCTGGGCGGGATGGGCAAGGGGCCAGGCGGTATGCCGAACCTGCCGCCCGAGCTCGCCAATCTGCTCAACAAGACCAAGAAATAAGTCGGTTCAACACTTCAAACCAAGGAAGACTATCAATGGCTCTCAGCATTCGCCTGTCGCGTGGCGGTTCCAAGAAGCGTCCGTACTATCGCATCGTCGTCGCCGATGCGCGCTCGCCCCGTGACGGCAAGTTCATCGAGAAGATCGGCAACTACAACCCGCTGCTCGCCAAAGATTCCGACCAGCGCATCCAGCTCGATGCAGAGCGCGCCAAGCACTGGCTGAGCGTCGGTGCGCAGCCGACCGACCGCGTTGCGCGCTTCCTGGACGCCGCCGGCGTGCGTGAGCGTGCGGCCCGCCAGAACCCGAAGAAGGGCGAGCCGGGCGAGAAGGCCAAGGAGCGCGCCGAGGAGCGTGCCGAGAAGGCGAAGGCCGCCGAGGAAGCCGCCAACGCACCGGCCGAAGCGACCGCGGAATAACATTCGGCATCGGATCGCGGCATCATGCGTTTCCTTGGTTCAACAGCCAATGGAGTAGCGCGTGATGCCCGACCGGGACCAGAACAAGGGTGATGACCAGCCAGATGCCAGCAACGAAGGCGTCTCGAACACCGAACCGGCCGAAGGTGCGGACGACAGCCCAGGTGGAAACCAGGGATCGCCGGCCGCTGACTAAGCCTGCGGGCGAGGTTGTCATGGCGGTCGTCACCGGCGCGCATGGCATCGGCGGTGAGGTGCGGCTGAAGCTCTTCACCGAAGATCTGTCGGGGTACACCGTCTTCAATGGCGGTTCCTTGACGGTGAAGAGCCTGCGCGGCCTGATCGCCCGCTTCGCCGAGGTCGGCGATCGTTCGGCGGCGGAGGCGTTGCGGGGTACGGAATTGACCGTGCCGCGCAGCACGCTGCCTGCGTTGAAAGAGGGTGAGTATTACCACGCCGATCTGATCGGCCTTCCGGTGGTGCTGACCACGGGCGAGGCGGTCGGTCTCGTAGCATTGGTCGAGAATTTCGGCGCAGGTGACGTGATCGAAATCGAGCGGCCTGATGGCAAGCGGTTCATGGTGCCTATGCGGCCAGAGGCGGTGCCCGAATGGAGTGCTGAGCGGCTGGTCGTGGAACCTGCCTACGCGGAGTAGGGGCGACGCGCCTTTAATGTGGGACGGTCCGGTCGCTCAGGTGTCGGATGACCGGACGTCAGCTAGATTTACTGGGGCTTACCCGATTTGCGGCGACCAGTGCCGTTTTTGCTTGAGCTGCTGGCCCACCTGAACGTCGTATTCTACGTCAGAGCGGATCGTCGCGCTGAACAACTTCAAACGGGGCTTCCCTCCTCGGAGGAATCAACGCCAGAGTGGCGCGCGCTCGCTCAGCAGGTTGCGGATCGTCGTTGCTGCCACGCCGGCCTCGCCCATGGCGTGGCTGATCTGATCCAGCCCCTTCACCACATCGCCCGCCGCGAACAGGCCCGGGATGCTGGTCCGCTGGTGATCGTCGACCTCCATGCATCCTTCGTCGGTCGCATTGGCGCCCGCATCGACCGCGAGTTCGGATCGTATCTGCGACCCAAGTGCCGGATAGATGCTGTCGAACGACAGGCGCCCGGCGGCGGTGTCGAGCGCCATGCGGTCGCCCTCGATCGCCCAGCCGCCGCACGGCCCATCGACCCGCGCGATGCCGGCCTCGTCCAGCTTTTTACGGCAGGCGTCGTCCAGCATGTGCTCCGCCTCGGGTGCGATCAGCGTGACGTCGCGGGTGTAGCCGCGCAGGAACAGTGCTTCGCGCATCCCGTGGTCGCCCGTCCCGACGATGCCGACCCGCTTGTCGGTGACCTCATACCCGTCGCAGATCGGGCAATAACGCAGCAGCCCGCGTGCCAGGCCTTCATCGTGGACGTCGTTCGGCATGTTCGGCCGGTTGTTCACCACACCCGTCGCCAGCAGAACCGTCCGGGCCGCAAAGGCGCGATCGCCCGCGAACACGGTGAAGTTTTCCCCGTCTCGCTCGATCCGCGTCACCGCAACCGCCTCCCGCACCGCCCCGAAGCGTTCGGCCTGCCGCCGCATGAGAAGCAGCAGGTCGGTACCAGGGATGCCGTCGGGATAGCCGGCATGATTGTTCGTCCGCGGGATCAGCGCGGCACGGCTGGAGCCGCCGTCGAACAACCGGATCGAGAGCAGGAAGCGGGACAAGTAGATCGCCGCGGTGAGACCGGCCGGCCCTGCGCCGATGATGATGCAGTCGTCGATGTCTTTCATCTCGCCCGCGCAACAACCCAGCCGCCGCTATCGTTCCCGATCGCGGCAGGGCTTGCTTGCCGGGCGCCTGCGCAGCGGCGATAGGCACATGCCATGACCTTCGCCGCGACCGTGCTGACGCTGTACCCCGAGATGTTTCCCGGCCCGTTGGGCGCGTCCATCGCGGGCAGGGCGCTTCGGGAGGGACGCTGGGCGTGTCGCACCGTCCAGATCCGCGACTTCGCGACGGACAAGCACCGCTCCGTCGACGACACGCCGGCGGGCGGTGGCGCCGGCATGGTACTGCGCCCCGACGTGGTGGCAGCGGCGCTCGACAGCGTGGCGGAACCCCACCCGGTGATCGCGCTGACCCCGCGCGGACGACCGCTGGACCAGGAGCGGGTGCGCGAACTGGCGGCCGGTGGCGGAGTCACCTTGCTGTGCGGCCGTTTCGAGGGATTCGACCAGCGCCTGTTCGAGGCGCGAGCGGTCGAGGAGGTCTCGATCGGCGACTATATCCTGTCGGGCGGCGAGATGGGCGCGCTGGTGCTGCTGGATGCTTGCATTCGGCTGCTTCCCGGCGTAATGGGCGCGCCGTCCAGCGGGGTCGAGGAAAGCTTCGAAAGCGGCCTTCTCGAATATCCGCATTATACCCGACCAGTGACATGGGAAGGGCGCACGATCCCCGAAGTGCTGCGATCGGGGGATCATGCGAGGATCGCCGCCTGGCGTCATGCCCAGGCGGAGACCGATACACGGCTAAGGCGGCCGGACCTTTGGGAGCGCCATGTCGGCGCTCGGGTCGGGTCGCCCTCTGGCGCGCGGCGCGAGAAGGACTGAGTTCATGAACATCATCCAGCAGATCGAGGCGGAGCAGATCGCCAAGCTGACCGGCCAGCGTGCGATCCCCGAATTCCGTCCGGGCGACACGCTGAAGGTCGGCGTGAAGGTCGTCGAGGGCGAGCGTACCCGCGTTCAGGCCTATGAGGGCGTGTGCATCGCACGGGCCAACAAGGGCATGGGTTCGTCGTTCACCGTCCGCAAGATGAGCTTTGGCGAGGGCGTCGAGCGCGTGTTCCCGCTCTACTCGCCGAACATCGATTCGATCGAGGTGGTCCGCAAGGGTGCGGTGCGTCGCGCCAAGCTGTACTATCTGCGTGGCCGCACCGGTAAGTCGGCGCGTATCGCGGAGCGTCGCGACACCCGTCCGGCCAAGGGCACCGCGGCCGCCGAGTAAGCGACCGGCCCTTCATGGTCACGAACGCGGCCGTCCTTCCCAATCGGAAGGGCGGCCGTTTCGCGTTACAGGACCGCGACGCCGTCAGTGGTGGGGTAGGACGTGTGCGATTCAGCGGCCCCGATGCCGGTCTGGCTGACAGCGAACGGCCGCCGCTGCATAGTGAGATCATGTCAGGCCTGCATAGACGGGAGCGCTGAGATCACTGTAACCTCCCAAGTCCCGGTCCCGACGGACGAGCCCGATGGTGCCCCGCGCCTGCCCAGCCTGGACATCCTGCGCGGGCTGGCGATCATGGGCATATTGTTCATGAACATCAACGACACGGGCGCGTCGATGAACGCGTCGTTCGGCGATGTGCGGCATCTGGGCTGGAGCGCCCCCGACAGGGTAGCGTGGTGGCTGCGCGCGGTGTTCGCGGACGGCACCGCGCGCGGCGTGCTGGAGATGCTGTTCGGCGTGGGCATGGTGATCCTGACGGCGCGCTTTGCGGAGAGGGGCGGGGAGGGCGCGGCGCTGCTGCGCTATGGCTGGCGCAATGCCGTGCTGTTCGCCTTGGGCATCGCCCATGTCCTGATCCTGTTGTGGCCGGGCGACATCCTGCACACCTACGCCATCGCGGCGTTGCTGATCTTTCCGCTGCGCCATGCCAGGCCGCGCCTGTTGCTGACGCTCGGCCTGTCGCTCGCGACGTTGCAACTGGTGGGCGGCGGGCTGGGCTATATGGATGCCCGGCAGGAGGCGATCGTCTATCGCACCTCGACCGCGCACCTGACGGCACATGAGCCGCTGACCCGGGAGGAGCGGGCGGCTGTCGACCACCGAGCGGAACGGGATCGCCGGCTGGCCAAGGAGATGCGAGCCGCCGTCGAGGAGGATGCGGCGCGCACGGGAACGGCGATGCAGTGGGTCCAATACCAGTGGCGTCAGGCGTGGACGTTGCAGGCCGAGGGTCTCGAGCCCTTTGTGGTGTTGGAGGCGTGGGCGACGATGCTGATCGGCGCGGCCTTGTTTAAGCTCGGCTGGTTGCAGGGCGAGCAATCGGCGCGCTGGTACGGGCGCGCGGCGCTGATCGTCTACGCCCTCGCGCTGGTGCTGCGGGTGACGGAAGCGACGGAGAGCATGAGCTTCATGGATGCGCCGCACTTGTCCGACGCCACATCGGAATATGGCCGCTTGTCCATGTCGCTCGGCCATGTGCTGCTGGTGAACTGGCTGCTGGCGAGCGGGCGGGGTGGGCGCTGGTTGCGTCCTTTCGCGGCGGCGGGGCGGTCGGCGCTGAGCCTCTATATCCTGCAAACGCTGGTGATGCTGTGGCTGCTGTTCCCGCCATGGGGATTGCGGCTTTACGGGCAGTTCGGATGGGCGTCGCTGATGGTGCTGGCGGCCGTCATTGACACGGCGCTGCTGGTATTGGCGGTGTGGTGGATGCGCCGTTTCCGCATCGCACCCGTCGAATGGGCGTGGCGGTCGATCGTTGCTGGACGCGCGCTGCCGTTTCGTCGCACCGAGCGGGGGTGACGCACGCGTTTTCGCTGTCATCGCCGCCTGATCTTTGCCACCAAGCGCGCGTGTTGGTCCGATCCGCCCTGCCACCCCTGCGCCGCGCGGTGACGACGCACCCGAATGTTCAAAGCGGCGTGTCCAGCGTCGCCATGCTGGAGCCCCTCGATGCGTCCGATGCTGTTTGTCGCTGTTCTCCTGAGCTCCACCGCCATGGCCGCTGATCCCCTGCCGCAACAAGCGCCGACGGCGCCCGTGACGCAAGCCGCTCCCTCACCGGAGGCGAGTGGACAACTGACGTTGGAGCGCCTGTTCGCGAGCCCGGATCTGGGCGGGCAGCAGCCGCAGGCGCTGGGCCTATCGCCGGACGGAACGCTGCTCACTTCGGTCAGGCCGCGGGTCGACGAGCGGCGGCGGTACGACCTGTGGGCGTTCGACACGCGTACCGGGCAGGAGAGGATGCTGGTCGATTCCAAGCGGGTCGGCAGCGGGGCCGAGCTGTCGGAGGCGGAAAAGATGCAGCGGGAGCGTGACCGCTCGCTGACCGGAAAGACCGGTATCCTGCAATATGACTGGGCGCCCGACGGCAAGTCGATCCTGGTGCCGCTGGACGGCGACCTGTACCTGGCATCGCTGGACGGCAATGTGCGGCGGTTGACCAGCACGCCGGGGGGACAGCTCAATCCGATCATCAGCCCACGCGGTCGCTTCGTCAGCTTCGTGCGCGATCAGAACCTGTTCGTCCAACCACTGGCGGGCGGGGAGGCGAAGGCGATCACCTCCGACGGCAAGGAGACCGTGCATTGGGGCGAGGCAGAGTTCGTCGCGCAGGAGGAGATGGATCGCCGCACCGGTTACTGGTGGAGTCCCGACGAACGCTTCGTCGCGGTGGAGCGCTTCGATGAGAAGCCGGTCCATGTCTTCACGCGCGCGGCGATCGGCGCGACCGGTACCCGCGTGTTCGAGCAACGCTATCCGGCGGCGGGCACGCCCAACGCGCTGGTCGAACTGTGGGTGATGCGCCCCGATGGCACCGGCAAGATCAAGGTCGACCTGGGCCCAAGCCCTGACATTTACCTCGCGCGGGTCGATTGGGCGCCGGACGGATCGGGCCTGCTGGTGCAGCGCGAAACCCGTGACCAGCAACGGCTGGACGTGCTGCGCGTCGATCCCGCCACGGGCAAGTCGACCATCCTGTTTTCGGAAAAGGCCGCGAAGAAGAGCTGGATCAACCTGACCGACGCGTACCGGATGCTGGACGACGGCAGCCTGCTCTGGCGCTCGGAAAAGTCGGGCTACGCGCACCTCTACCGGTTCAAGGCGGGCAAGTGGACCCAATTGACCAGCGGCGACTGGATGGTGACCGACGTGGTCGGCGTCGATCAGGCCAAGGGCCGTGTCTATTTCACCGGCAACAAGGACGACGTGCTGGAGCAGCAGCTGTACGCCGTCGACCTTGCCAAGCCGAAGGTGGTGACCCGCATCACGGAGCGCGGCTGGAACAACGGCGCGCGGATGGATGCGTCGGCGACCCGGCTGATCGTCACGCGCTCCAACCCCGAACAGCCGTCGCAGGTCTATCTGGCCGATGCGACCGGCAAGCGGCTGGCCTGGGTGAACGAGAACGCGGTGCGTGATGGGCATCCCTACTACCCGTATCTCGCCAATCACCGCCCGGTGCAGTTCGGCACGATGAAGGCGGCGGACGGGTCGGTGCTGCACTGGAAGATGATCACGCCCGTGCTGGAGCCAGGGCGCAAGTACCCGGTGTTCATGGAGCATTATGGCGGCCCTGGATCGCAGACGGTGACGCGCGGCTGGACCAGTCCCTTCGCTCAGTATCTGGCGCAGCAGGGCTGGGTGTTTTTCGAGATCGACAATCGCGGCTCGCCCAATCGCGGGGTGGCGTTCGAAAGCCAGATCTTCCACGCCATGGGCTCGGTCGAGGTCGACGACCAGGTCGCGGGCGCGAATTACCTGAAATCGCTGCCCTTCGTCGATCCGGCGAAGGTCGCGACGTTCGGCTGGTCCTATGGCGGGTACATGACGCTGAAGATGCTGGAGCGGTATCCCGGCGTGTTCGCCGCGGGCGTGTCGGGCGCTCCCGTCACGGACTGGCAGCTGTACGACACGCATTACACCGAACGCTACATGGGCGATCCGCGCGTCGATCCGGATGCCTATGCGAAATCGGCGGCGGTGGCGGATTCGGTGAAGATCGCGGACCCGCTGCTGCTGATGCACGGCATGGCGGACGACAACGTGTTCCTGGACAACTCGACCGCGGTCGTTTCCACCATGCAGGCGGCGGACAAGCCGTTCGAGATGATGTTCTATCCGGGAAAGACGCATGCGGCGGCGCGGGACATCCATGTCTACACGACCATGATGAATTTCCTGAACCGCACGGTCCGCGACAAGCCCAGCGAAGGCGACAGCAAGCAACACTAGGGTGGCGAACCCCGTCGCTGCCGACTAGGGCGACGGCGGGGCATAGGAGTATCGGCGAGATGGGTTACCGGGTGGTGGTCGCGGGCGCGACGGGCAATGTCGGGCGCGAGATGGTCAACATCCTGGCTGAGCGTCAGTTTCCGGCCGATGAGATCGCGGTGCTGGCCTCGTCGCGCAGCCAGGGCGACCAGATCGAGTATGGCGACACCGGTCGCATGCTGAAGGTGCAGAACATCGAGCATTTCGATCCGACCGGATGGGACATGGCCCTGTTCGCGATCGGGTCGGAGGCGACGCGGGTGTATGCGCCCAGGTTCGCCGCCGCTGGTTGCACCGTGATCGACAACAGCTCGCTGTATCGCATGGACCCTGACGTGCCGCTGATCGTGCCGGAGGTGAATGCCGAGGCGATCGACTTGTATCGCGCAAAGAACATCATTGCGAACCCGAACTGCTCCACCGCCCAGATGGTCGTCGCGCTGAAGCCGCTGCACGACGCGGCGACGATCACGCGCGTCGTGGTCGCGACCTATCAGTCGGTGTCGGGCGCCGGAAAGGCCGGCATGGACGAGCTGTTCGAGCAGAGCCGCAACATCTTCGTCGGCGATCCCGCGACCCCGACCAAATTCACCAAGCAGATCGCGTTCAACGTCATTCCGCACATCGACAGCTTCCTGGACGACGGGTCCACCAAGGAAGAATGGAAGATGGTGGTCGAGACCAAGAAGATCCTTGACCCCAAGATCAAGGTGACCGCGACCTGCGTCCGCGTGCCCGTCTTCGTCGGCCATTCCGAAGCGATCAACCTGGAGTTCGCGGAAGAGATCAGCGCGGAGGATGCACGGCGCATCCTGCGCGAGGCGCCCGGCGTCATGCTGATCGACAAGGCTGAGGACGGCGGATACGTTACCCCGATCGAGGCGGCGGGCGATGACGCCACCTATGTCAGCCGCGTGCGCGAGGACCCGACCGTGGAGAACGGTTTGGCGCTGTGGTGCGTGTCGGACAATCTGCGCAAGGGCGCCGCGCTGAACGCGGTACAGATCGCGGAGCTGCTCGGCCGCCGTCACCTGAAAAAGGGCAACGAGGCGGCGCTGGTCGACGACACGGTCGACTGAGCGTCTACAGGCGGCCGGTCCGATCGGGACGGCCGCCTGGGCCCTAATGGCCGATATAGCGACCGGGGCGATGCCACGCGATCAGGATCAGGCTGATCGCGGCGGCACTGAGCACCGACCAGCCCAGTCGTGGCCCGCTGACCACGGGAATGGCGGCCGCGAGGATCAGTATGTCCAGCGCGATCTGCGTCCGGCCGGCGTTCCAGCCGCGCGTCCGCTGGAGCCACAGCGTCAGCACGCCGGTCCCGCCCACGCCCGCCTGGTGCCGCGCCAGCACCAGGATACCCAGGCCGATCACCGTGCCCCCGACCAGCGCCGCGAACAGCGGATGGATGTCGCGGACGTGCATCGACAGCCGCGCCATGGCGGAAAACCCCGCGATGCCGACGTTTACCAGCACCGTCTTGACCGCGAACCGCATGCCCATGACCCGGTGCGCGAAGACGAAGAAGGGGATGTTGATGAGGGTGAACAGCACACCCGCGGGCAGCGGCACCAGATAGCTGAGCAGCAATGCCACGCCGGCGACGCCCCCGGTCACCAGTCCCGCCGCCTTCAGGAACACCAGGCCGAGAACCAGCAGGATGCAGCCGATCGCCAGCGCATAGGCATCCTCCGCCGCGCTGTGCGGCCGGCCGAGGGGAAGGGTGTCGGTATGCGGCATCTGACCTCTGCACTGGTGGTCAGGCATCCTCCCCCGTTTGGCGCGCCCTAGCGCGATCAGCCGCTTCTTCGCAACGCGCTTGCATTGCGGGCCGGCATGCGATCGGCATAGCAAGGTCGTGTGAGGAGAAGGCCATGTCCGAGACAGTGACCGGCGGATGCCAGTGCGGGCGCGTCCGCTACGAAGTCGGCATCGACGACGACGACGCCTATCTGTGCCATTGCCGCATGTGCCAGCGCGCGACGGGCGGCGTGTCGGCCGCGTTGAAGGGCGTGGAGCGTGCGCGGGTACGGTGGACGGCGCAGGAGCCGGATCGGTACCGCTCGTCACCGATCGCGCATCGCGGCTTTTGCTCGGCGTGCGGCACGCCGCTCACGTTCGAGTTCTCGGACGCGGACTCCACGCACATGGACCTGACGGTGGGCAGCTTCGACCAGCCGGGCCGTTTCCGCCCGACGCAGCATTTCGCCATCGAGAGCAGGCATGCCGCATGGGTCGACACGGGCGCGCTTCCCGGCATACGGAGCGAGGACAACCCGAGCACTCGCGACCGCTGGATCAGGACACTTGGCCATCTCCCCGACTGAAACGCGCTTCTTCGACAGTTTCGACGGCGTACCCATCGCTTGGCGCGAGATGGGGGAGGCGGATGCCCGTCCGCTGGTGCTGATACATGGCTATTTCTCGACCGCTCAGGTCAACTGGATCAAATATGGTCACGCTGCCGCGATCGCCGCGCGCGGGTTCAGGGTCATCATGCCGGACCTGCGCGGCCATGGCGAAAGCGGCCGGCCGCATGACGCCGCGGCCTATCCGCCGGATGCCCTGATGCGTGACGGCCTGGCGTTGATCGCGCGGCTGGGCGTGACCGATTACGACCTGGGGGGGTACTCGCTCGGCGCGCGCACGGCGGTGCGCATGCTGGCCAACGGCGCCACGCCGCGGCGGGTGGCGCTGACGGGCATGGGTCTGACCGGGATCGTGTCGACTGCGGGGCGGGGTGGCTACTTCCGCCATGTGTTGACCAATCTGGGGTCGTTCGAGCGCGGGTCTGCCGAGTGGCTGACCGAAGCGTTCCTGAAGACCACCGGCGGCGATGCGCAGGCGCTGCTCCGGGTGCTGGAAACCTTTGTCGACACGCCCCTCGATCAGCTTGGCACGATTACGAGGCCGGTTCTGGTCGCATGTGGTGTGGATGACGACGACAACGGCTCGGCGGAGGAACTGGCGGCGGCGCTGCCCGACGGACATTATCGCGAACTGCCCGGCAACCACATGAGCGCGGTGACGAAGCGGGAGCTGGGTGAGGTGATCGCGAACTTTCTGGTGGGTTGACCCTGCCGGACCACGGCGCGACAATCGCCGTAAAGACTTGAACACGGGGAATTTCTGATGATCCGACCGCATGTTTCCGTGCTGGCGCTGGCCGGCGCGTTGGTCGCCGCGCCTAGTATGGCGCAGACGGCGCCTTCTGCCACCGCTGCGATACCGGCCAGCGGCGTGACCGCCCCGGCTACGGTGGCGCAGGCGGATGCGTTCGTGAAGCGGGCGGAGGATGAACAGGCGGCGATGTCGATCGACGGCGCGCGCATCGCCTGGGTCAACGCGACCTACATCACCGACGATACCGATGCGCTGGCGGCAGCGGCGGGCGCCAAGCAGATCACGCTGCAGGTCAACCAGGCGCTGGAGGCGGCGAAGTACCAGGCGCTGCCCGGCCTGTCGGTGGACACGAAGCGCAAGCTGGACCTGCTGCGCGGCGGCATCACCACGCCCGCCCCGACCCGCCCCGGGGCGGCGGACGAGCTGTCGACGCTGGGGACCAAGATGTCGTCCGCCTATGGCAAGGGAAAGGGCACGCTGGACGGCAAGCCGATCAACGGATCGGACATCGAAGCGGCGATGGGCACCGTGCGGGACCCGGCCAAATTGCAGGAGATGTGGACCAGCTGGAACGACAATGTCGGCGCGCCGCTGCGTCCCGATTACCAGAAGTCGATGGCGCTGGCGAACGAGGGCGCGCGGGAACTGGGCTTTGCCGACATGGGTGCGATGTGGCGGTCGGGCTATGACATGTCGCCCGAACAGTTCGCGCAGTTGACCGACCGAATCTGGAAGGAGGTGGAGCCGCTGTATACGTCGCTGCACACCTATGTCCGGTGGAAGCTGAACGCGAAGTACGGGGATGCGGTTCAGCCCAGGACCGGGCCGATCCGTTCCGACCTGCTCGGCAATATGTGGGCGCAGGAATGGGGCAACATCTACGACATCGTCGCGCCGGCCGGATCGGGATCGATCGGATATGACACGGGCGAACTGCTGAAGGCTAAGGGCTATGACCCCGTGCGCATGGTCAAGCAGGGTGAGGCGTTCTATTCCTCGATCGGCTTCGCGCCCTTGCCGGAGACGTTCTGGCAGCGGTCGCAGATCGTCAAGCCGGCCGACCGCGAGGTGATCTGCCACGCCTCCGCATGGGACATCGACAACCTCAACGACGTGCGCATCAAGATGTGCACGAAGGTGAATGCCGACGACTTCGTCACCATCCACCACGAATTGGGGCACAACTACTACCAGAGGGCGTACAACCAGCAGCCGTTCCTGTACAAGAACGGCGCCAATGACGGCTTCCACGAAGCGATCGGCGACACCATCGCCCTGTCGATTACGCCGGAATATCTGGTGCAGATCAACCTGCTCGATCGGTCGGCGGTGCCGGGTCCGGACAAGGACATCGGCCTGCTGCTGCGCCAGGCGATGGACAAGGTGGCGTTCCTGCCGTTCGGCCTCCTGGTCGACAAGTGGCGCTGGGGCGTGTCGTCGGGCGAGATCAAGCCGGGCGAGTATCAGGGCGCCTGGGATCGGCTGCGCTTGCAATATCAGGGGATCAAGCCGCCCGTCGCGCGTGACGAGACGCGGTTCGACGCGGGTGCGAAGTACCACATCCCCGCCGGAACGCCGTACATGCGGTACTTCCTGGCGCGCGTGTTGCAGTTCCAGTTCTATCAGGCGGCGTGCAAGCAGGCCGGCTGGACGGGGCCGCTGCACCGTTGCTCCTTTTACGGCAACAAGCAGGTCGGCGAGAAGCTGAACGCGATGCTGGCCATGGGACAGTCGAAACCGTGGCCCGATGCGCTTCAGGTGTTCACCGGCAGCCGGCAGATGTCGGGCAAGGCGATGGTCGCCTATTTCGCGCCGCTGAAGACGTGGCTGGACAAGCAGAACAAGGGCAAGCCGAGCGGTTGGTGACGGGATGGCAAAGTGTCGGCGCCGTGGGTCCGTACCGGCTGAAGCCGAGAAATAGGGGGAGAGCCATGGCACGAACGGTAAACATCGGACTCGCGGCACTGCTGCTGGCGTCGGTAGTGGGGTCGAACCAGGCGGTTGCACAGCAGACCGCCACACCGGCGGTGGGGCAGCCGGAGCGAGGCGAGACCCTGCTGGAGGTGCAGGCCAGCGGACAGGTGCGGCTCGCTCCGGACATGGCGACGCTAAACGTCGGCGTGGTGTCGACCGGCAGCACGGCGCGCGAAGCGACCGACGGCAATGCGCGGCAGATGACGAACGTCGTCGCCGCGCTGCGCAAGGCGGGCGTCGAGGCCAAGGACATCCGCACGCAGCAGATCGTCGTCGAGCCTCGCTTCGCGCGCGAGGGTCCGGCCGACTATGAGGGGCAGGCCCGTATCACCGGTTACGTGTCGCGCAATTCGGTCTTGGTGACGGTACTGCGCCTGTCGTCTGCGCCCGATGTAATCGCCGCGGCCTTTGGCGCGGGCGCCAACTCGGTACAGGGTCCAAATCTGCAAACCCGCAATCCGTTGCTCGGTATGCAGGAAGCGAGACGTCAGGCGATCGACAACGCCCGGCGACAGGCGGACGATTACGCTGCGGGGCTGGGGCTGAAGGTCGGCCGAGTACTCCGGGTCAGCGAGCGGGGCAGTGCCGTGCGGCCGATATCCGAAGACATGGTCGTGACAGGATCGCGTCTTTCCATCGACGCGCCGGCGGAGCCACTTGCTCCGCCGCTCTCGGCTGGCGAACTTGTACGAACCACCGATATATGGATCGATTACGCGCTTGTGCCGCGGTAATCGCTGATGATCCGGGACGGCGCCGAACGCGCCCGTCCCGGATGCATGCACAGGGCCGTCGAAACGGTCAATCGTTCGACTTGTCGGGTGGTGTTCCGGTGCTGTTCGTAGCACCGTGCTTGCCGGACCGCTTTGTACCGGTGGGCGAAGCGGGCGCGTCTGCCTTTGGAGTGCTCGAGCGGATGCTCAACAGCGCCGCTGCCGCCGCGCCGGCGGCGGCGAGACCGCCAACCATCGCGGCTGCGCCCCATTTGCCACCGACCTTGTCCGCGGTGCGGGACAGGCCAGAACGGGCCGGACCCTTCGCGGGCGCTGCGCGAGGCGCGCTCTTTGCCGCTGTGCCTCGCTTCGGCGGGGTGTGATTGGTGGATCGCTTGGTCGACCGGGGCTTGACCACGCCGAGCGCCGTTGCCGCCTTGCGCGTGGTCGTGGCCGCCGCATCCTCCGCCTTCTTCGCGGTGCGGGTCACGGCCGCCTTGGTGGAGCGTGCGGCCTTGGTCGCGCCGCCCTCGATCGTCTTGATCGCGTCACTCGCCTCGGCGACGATACCTGCGTCCGATCCCTGACGCTTGGACGGCGCGCGGCGGGCAGGGGCTGCCTTCGGGGACGCAGAGGCATCCTTCGCGGTGGTCTTGCGCGGCGCGGCGCGGCGACGCGGGGTCGGCGCGGTCTTGTCGTCGGCGCCCGCGGCGGGCGTCTCGGGTGTGTCGGCCATGGCTACGGCTCCCTGTCCTGGTTGATTCGGGAGCGTAACGCACTGGCGCCGGTTGGTTTCCGCCGTGATGCCGAACCGGTACTTAGCGGAACGGCGGCTCGTCGAACGCGCGCAGCTTGCGGCTGTGCAGTTTGGCGCCTTCCTGCCGGAGTTGCTCGCACGCCTCGATGCCGATGCGCATGTGCTCGCTGATCGCGCGTTCGTAGAAGCGGTTGGCCTGTCCCGGCAGCTTGATCTCGCCATGCAGCGGCTTGTCCGACACGCACAGCAGCGTTCCGTATGGGACACGGAAGCGATAGCCCTGCGCCGCGATGGTGGCCGATTCCATGTCGATGCCCACCGCGCGCGACAGGGAAAAGCGCAGCGCCGATTGGGAATAGCGCAATTCCCAGTTGCGATCGTCGGTCGTGACGATGGTGCCGGTGCGCAGGCGACGCTTCAGCTCCTCCCCCGACTGGCCCGACACGATCTCTGCCGCGCGCGCCATCGCCACCTGCACTTCCGCGATCGCGGGGACAGGGATCTCGGGCGGCAGAACGTCGTCCAGCACATGGTCGTCGCGCAGATAGGCGTGGGCGAGGACATAGTCGCCGATACGCTGGCTGGGGCGGAGGCCGCCGCAATGGCCGATCATCAACCACGCCTCGGGCCGGACCACCGCCAGATGGTCGCAGATCGTCTTCGCGTTGGACGGGCCGACACCGATGTTGACCAGCGTGATCCCGGTACGATCCGGCGCCATCAGGTGATAGGCGGGCATCTGGTGCCGCCGCCACGCGCTGTCGGTGACGACGCGGTCCGGATCGTCGCCCGCCTGCATCATCACGCCGCCTGCGCCCGATACGGCGGTGAAGCGGCTGGGGTTGCCGTCCGGGTCCGGCCCCAGCTGCCCAACCGCCCAGCGGACGAACTCGTCGACATAGCGGTGGTAGTTGGTGAACAGCACGTAGCGCTGCGTGTGTTCGGCCGGCGTGCCGGTATAGTGACGCAGGCGCGCCAGGCTGAAGTCGGTGCGCAGCGCGTCGAACAGCGCGAGCGGACGCATCGTGTCGGGCGACAGCCAGCGCCCGTCCGCGATCTCGTCACCGATGTTCGCCAGTTCGGTCGCGGGGAAGAAGCGGGCAAGCTCGCTGGCCGACACCTCGTCCAGGCTGAGCGCGTGACCCGGATCCAGGACATAGGGGAACGGGATTTCCTGCCGTCCGGGAACGGCCTGAACCTCCACGTCGTAATCCTCGATCAGCAGCGTCAGCTGTTCGGTCAGATAGTCGGCGAACAGGTCCGGCTTGGTCACGCTGATGCGATAGGTGCCGGGTGTGCTCAGCCGGCCGAACGAGCGCGCGGGAACCGGGCGCGCATCCTCTCCACCGCGATAGGTGAGCAGGATTTCGGGATAAGCGAAGCTGCCGTCGTGACGCGCCTGCGGATCGGGGCGGCGCCCCTCGGTTGCATAAGCGGTCAGGGCCGTCTGAAGTCGCTCGACGGACGCGCGGTAAAGGCGGTTCAGCTCCGCCACGATGATGGAAGCTCTGGTCATCGGCCAGTGTTTAGCGCCAGCGGCCCGAGTGGCAAGGGCGGGTGCCGGCACGCAGCCGCGTCGCCCGCCCTCGCGACATTACTCAGAGCTGATCGAGCAGATAGTCGGCCGAGGACACCTTGAACGCGCCGGGTTCCTCAACGTGCAACTGCTTCACCACGCCGTCCTCCACGACCATAGCGTAACGCTGGCTGCGCTGGCCCATGCCGAACTTGCTGGCGTCGAAATCCAGCCCGAGCGCGCGGGCGAACTCCCCGTTGCCGTCGGCGAGCATGGTGACGCCGTCGGCACCGTTGGCCTTGCCCCAGGCGGACAGGACGAACGCGTCGTTGACTGCGGTGCACGCGATCTCGTCGACGCCCTTCGCCTTCAACGCGTCCGCCTTTTCAACGAAGCCGGGCAGGTGGCGGGCGGAACATGTCGGCGTATAGGCGCCGGGCAAAGCGAACAGGGCGACCGTCTTGCCGGCGAAGAAGCTGTCCGCCTGGACCTGTTCCGGTCCGCCATCGGTCATCGTGACCAACGTGGCGTTGGGCAGGCGCTCTCCGACGCTGATGGTCATGGGCAATCTCCTTTGATGCGGCGCATGGAATGGTCGCGTGCGACTCTGAAGTGAGAGGGTTCGTTTTTCAAGCGTGGCGGTGGCGAAGGTCAGTGCCTATCTCATTGCCCATGCAAGCCCCTGCCTTCATGATTGGCCAGATCCTGCTCGCCATGCCCGGTATCGGTGATCCCCGGTTCGAGCATGCCGTCATCGCCATGTGTTCGCACGATGAGCGTGGAGCTTTGGGCGTCGGACTGGGCGCTACGGTCGAGGGGCTGGGCTTTCACGACCTGCTCGACAGTTTCCAGATCGATCATGGCGATGTCGCGAACGTGCCGGTGCATTTCGGTGGACCGGTCGAGTCGCGCAGGGGCTTCGTATTGCACAGCCGCGATTGGAGCGGCGTGGACACCGTGGACGTGGCGGGGCGCTGGGCCTTGTCAACGACGGTCGACGTGCTGCGGGCGATCGCGGCGGGTGAGGGTCCGCGCCGCTGGACCGTCTCGCTGGGCTACGCCGGCTGGGGCGAGGGACAGCTGGAGGGCGAGTTGTCGCGGCCCGGCTGGTTCAATGTCGCGGGCGACGACGCTCTGTTGTTCGACGCGGTGGCCGACGAGCGCTGGGCTCGCGGGTTCGCGTCGGCGGGCATCGATCCCCGCCTGCTGGTGGCTGGGGCCGGCACCGCCTGAGCTCATATAAAGAAACCTTTATATTTGCGTGGCGGCGCGGGAGCGGGTAAGGGGCGCCGCATCCGGCACGGGCGTGCGGCCCGCCGATCATTCGAAGTTTCAGGAGCTATGCCCGTGGCCACCGCTCTCGCGCCGAACACCAACGGCTCGCAGCATGATTATGCGATCAAGGATATCAGCCTGGCCGATTTTGGTCGCGCCGAGATCAAGATCGCGGAAACCGAGATGCCGGGCTTGATGGCGCTGCGCGAGGAGTTCGGTGCGTCGCAGCCGCTGAAGGGCGCGCGCATCACCGGCTCGCTGCACATGACCATCCAGACCGCTGTGCTGATCGAGACGCTGACCGCGCTCGGCGCCGATGTGCGCTGGGCGACCTGCAACATCTTTTCGACCCAGGACCATGCCGCCGCCGCCATTGCCGCGACGGGCGTGCCGGTGTTCGCGATCAAGGGTGAGAGCCTGGCGGATTACTGGGACTATGTCGGCGACATCTTCTCGTGGGATAACGGTGTCGAGGGTCAGACCGCGAACATCATCCTCGACGATGGCGGTGACGCCACCATGTTCGCGCTGTGGGGCGCGAAGCTGGAAGCCGGGCAGAGCTTCGGAGAGCCGGAGAACGAAGAGGAAGTCGAGTTCCAGCGCGCGCTGAAGGCGTTCATCGCCAAGAAGCCCGGTTACCTGACCGAAACGGTCAAGAACCTGAAGGGCGTGTCGGAGGAAACGACCACCGGCGTGCATCGCCTGTACGAGATCGCGAAGAAGGGCGAGCTGCCGTTCCCGGCGATCAACGTCAACGACTCGGTCACCAAGTCGAAGTTCGACAACCTGTACGGCTGCAAGGAGTCGCTGGTCGACGCGATCCGTCGCGCCACCGACGTCATGCTGGCGGGCAAGGTCGCCGCGGTCGCCGGTTTCGGTGACGTGGGCAAGGGCTCGGCCCAGTCGCTCCGCAACGGCGGTGCGCGTGTGCTCGTGACCGAAATCGACCCGATCTGCGCGCTGCAGGCGGCGATGGAAGGGTTCGAGGTCGTGACGATGGACGAGGCCGTGAAGCGCGCCGACATCTTCGTCACCGCGACGGGCAATGCCGACGTCATCACCGCCGATCACATGAAGGCGATGAAGCCCATGTCGATCGTCTGCAACATCGGTCACTTCGACAGCGAGATCCAGATTGCCGCCTTGTCGAACTACAAGTGGACCGAGGTGAAGCCCGGCACCGACCTGGTCGAGTTCCCGGACGGCAAGCAGATCATCGTGCTGGCCAAGGGTCGGCTGGTGAACCTGGGTTGCGCGACCGGTCACCCCAGCTTCGTGATGTCGGCCAGCTTCACTAATCAGACGCTGGCCCAGATCGAGCTGTGGACCAAGGGCGAGAACTACAAGAACGACGTGTACGTCCTGCCCAAGCATCTGGACGAGAAAGTGGCCGCGCTCCACCTGGAGAAGCTGGGCGTGCAGCTGTCCAAGCTGTCCGAGAAGCAGGCCAAGTATATCGGCGTGCCGGTGGCCGGCCCGTTCAAGCCGGACCACTACCGCTACTAAGAGCCGTCGGGGGGCCAAAGCTTCCGCCGCGATCACGGGCGCTCCGGTCGAACGGGGCGCCCGTTGTCTTTTGGGGGCCAATAAAAAGACTGACGTCAGGCCAATTCCCCTTCACGCCCGGCTGTTCTAGACAGACCCAGATGACCGCTTCGCGCCGCGTGCCACAGCCATGATCGTTCTGAAGACGGGCGCCGCCGTCCTGGCGGGTGCGATCCTGCTGGTGCTGGTGGTCGCATCGGTCGTGTTTCTGTTCCGCGGGCTCAGGGTGCGGGCGCACCTGGCGGCGGTGGAGACGGAGAACGGGCGGTTGCGCGCGGTGCTGCAATCCGCGCCCGCCCTGTCGATGGTGATTCATGCCGACGGCCGGCTCGACATGCCGCAACGCATGGCCGACTGGCTGGGCCTGCCCAAGTCGCCACCGTTCCTGGCCGAACTGGCGGCGGGCGAAAGGGGGCTGTTGCCGGACGAAGCGGCAGGGCTGGCGGCGGACGTGAACGCGGCGCAGCGCGCCGGGCGTGCCTTTGTGCGTGCGGTGCGGCCGCTGGGGTCTAGCAAGGCGATCACGCTGCGCGGCGCGCGGGCGCCGACCGGGGCTGGATCGCCGGGCACGGTGATCGTCTGGGCGTTCGACGCCACCGACTCCGAGGCGGAGATCGCGCGGCTGCGCAGCGAGGGGTCGCGCCTGGGAGCAGCCTTCGAGGCGTTGACCGGGCTGATCGAGGCGGCGCCGTTGCCGATGTGGTATCGCGGCCCCGACCTGCGGCTGTCGATGGTCAATTCGGCCTATGTCGCCGCGGTGGACGGGCGCGACGCCGCCGATGTGGTGTCGCGCGGAATCGAGTTGATCGAGGGCTCGGATCGCGGCGGGCCGCTGGCCGGCGCGGCGACGGCGCGCGACGCGGCGCGGCCGCACGAACAGGTGGTGCCTGCCACGATCGGCGGCGCGCGCCGATCGTTGCGGCTGTACGACGTGCCGCTGCCGACCGGTGGGGTCGCGGGGTTCGCGGTCGATATCGAGGATCTGGAGCAGTCGCGCACCAGCTATCGTCGCTTCGCCGAGGCGCAGCGGGCGATGCTGGACCGGTTGTCGGCCGGCGTTGCGCAATTCGGGCCGGACCGCGCGCTGACGTTTTGCAATCAACCGTTCCGCCGCATGTTCGCGATGCGTACCGAGTGGCTCGCCGACCGCCCGGAGTTCGAGCGCGTGCTGGAGCGGATGCGCGAGGCGAACCGCGTGCCAGAGGTGCGGGACTTTCCGGGGTGGAAGCTGGAGCGACGGGACTGGTTCACCCAGACCGATGGCGCGATCGAGGAAACCTGGCACCTGCCGGCCGGCGTGCATATCCGCGTCGTCGCGCAGCCGCTGCCCGATGGTGGCCTGTTGCTGATCTTCGAGGATCGGACGGAGCAGGTGCAGCTGGCCTCCGCGCGCGACACGCTGTTGCGGGTCCGTACCGCGACGTTCGACAATCTGTTCGAGGCGCTGGGCGTGTTCGCCGCGGACGGGCGGCTGCAGTTGTGGAACAACCGGTTCCGCGCGCTTTGGGGCTTCGAGGAGGAGTTCCTGGCCGGGCATCCGCGCGTCGACGCCTTTGCAGAGGTCGCTGCGTCGCGCCTGTCGATGCCGAGCCGGTCGTCGCTGATCCCCGAACTGGTCCGATCCGCCACCGCGGAGCGGCAACAGCGCGGCGGCCGCGTCGCCTTCGCCGACGGACGCCATTTCGAATTCGCGGCGGTCCCATTGCCCGATGGCAATGCGCTGTTCACGATGCTGGATATCACCGACAGCCGGCGCGCGGAACAGGCGCTGCGCGATCGCGCGGAGGCTCTGGAGGCGGCGGACAAGGTCAAGACGCAGTTCGTCGCGAACATGAGCTACGAATTGCGCACACCGCTGACCTCGATCAGCGGCTTCGCGGAGATGCTGCACGGCGGCTATGCGGGGAAGCTGCCCAAAAAGGCGGACGGCTATGTCGAGGCGATCATCGATTCGGTCGAGCGGCTGGGCCTGCTGATCGACGACGTGCTGGACCTGACGGCCGGCGAGACCGGGCGAGAGATGGAGCGAACGCCGGTCGACGTCGCCGGGATGGCGCAGGCCGCGCATGAGACGGTGCGCCCCGCCATCGCCCGGCGCAAGCTGGAGTTCGTGCTGGAACTCGCCCGGTCGACCGGGCGCGTCACCGGCGACGCAAAGCGCCTGAAGGAAGTGATGGAGCACCTGCTCCGCCAGGCGCTGGAGGGCACGCCGGAGGGTGGCCGCATCCTGCTGCACACAGATGGCAACGCGACGCATGCGCGCATCATCGTGTCCGACGACGGGCCGGGCATGGATGAGGACCAGGTGGCGCACGCGTTCGACCGGTTCGCGGAGCCGGGCATCACGCCGACGGGTGAGCGCGCGCTGGGCCTCGGCCTCCCCCTGGCGAAGCAGTTCGTCGAGGCACATGGCGGCACCATCAGCCTGGTGTCCCGGCCGGGCGACGGAACGCTGGTCACCGTCGAACTGCCCCGCCGATGAGGTTGGCCGATGCCGAGGCGACGGAGGCGTTCGGCCGCCGACTGGCGGCACGATTGCGGCCCGGCGATGTGGTGACGCTGTCCGGGCCGTTGGGCGCAGGCAAGACCAGCATCGCGCGGGCGGTGTTGTCCGCCCTGGGTCTGGAGGGCGAAGCGCCCAGCCCGAGCTTCGCGATCGTGCAGCCCTATGACGTGCCAGAGGTGACCTTGCCGGTGCTGCACGTCGATCTTTATCGGCTGGACGCCGCAGACGAGGTGGACGAGCTTGGCCTGGACGAGGCGCGCATGGACTCCGCTCTCCTGATCGAATGGCCGGAACGCGCCGGGGACGGCGCGTGGCCGGATGCGCTGGCGCTGCTTCTGTCGATCGAGCCGGACGGCGCGCGAGGCTTGACAGTGCGGGTGCCCCCCGCTTGGGAAAACCGATGGCCGACATGACCCCGCCGGCGGGTGCCGCCGGCTTCCTCGCCGCGCACGGATGGGCCGGCGCGCGCATCGATCCCCTGACCGGCGATGCGTCGTTTCGCCGGTATTTCCGAATCACGCAGGATGGGCGCAGCGCCATGCTGATGGATGCGCCCCCGCCGCGCGAGAACCCGCGCGCGTTTCTCGACATGGCGCAGTGGCTGGGTGAGCGGGGCTTTGCCGCGCCGCGCATCCATGCCGCCGATGCGGACGCCGGCCTGGTGCTGTTGCAGGATTTCGGCAACGACCGAATGCGCGAGGCGGCGGATGCGAACGAGGCGGCCGTGTTGCCGCTGTATGAATCGGCGGTGGACACGCTGGTGCAGTTGCGCACCCATGCGCCGGGCGCGCTGCAACCCTATGACCGCGCGTTCCTGCAACGCGAGGTCGGCCTGTTCGTCGAATGGTATTGCCCCGCCGTCAGTCTGTCGGTCGACTCGGATGGTTGGCATGCGGCCTGGGACGAGGTGCTGGGCCACGGATTGAGTGACGCGCCCGTGACCGTGCTGCGGGATTATCACGCTGAGAATCTGATGCTGCGCGGAACGGGCGAACCGTTGGGCCTGCTCGATTTCCAGGACGCGCTGGCGGGTCATCCGGCCTACGATCTCGTTTCCTTGCTTCAGGATGCCAGGCGCGACGTCGATCCAAACGTGGAGGAGGCGATGTTGGCGCGATATCTCGCCGCGACCGGGGACGGCGATGCGTTCATGCGCTCCTATCACGTGCTCGGTGCGCAGCGGAACGCGAAGGTGATCGGCCTCTTCACGCGCCTTTGGCAGCGGGATGGAAAGCCCCGCTATCCCACCATGTGCCCGCGCGTCTGGGCTTATCTGGAGCGCGATCTGTCCTTTCCGGTCCTGGCGCCGATCGAGGCGTGGATGGAGCGGAACGTGCCGCCCGAATTGCGCGGCGACCCCATGGTGCTGGCCGGATGAGCCGACAACTCGCGATCCGACCCGATCCCGGCGGGCAGGTGCCACAGACCGCGATGGTGATGGCGGCAGGCCTGGGCAAGCGGATGCGTCCGCTGACGGCGACCCGGCCCAAGCCGCTGGTCGAGGTGGCGGGGAAGCCCTTGATCGACCATGTCATGGATCGGCTGCGCGCGTCCGGCATCCAGCGCGCGGTGGTCAACGTGCATTACCTGGCCGACGCGCTGGAGGCGCATCTGGCCGCCTGTTGTCCGGACATGGACATCGTCATCTCCGACGAGCGCGCCCGCTTGATGGAGACCGGGGGCGGCTTGATGCACGCGCGCCCGCTGCTGGGCGACGCGCCGCTGCTGGTGGTGAACAGCGACAATCTGTGGGTCGACGGCCCGGTGGATGCGATCCGGCTGCTCGCATCGCGCTGGAACGACGCGACGATGGATGTGCTGCTGCTGCTCGTGCCGCTGGCACGGGCGAACAACCATCGCGGACAGGGCGATTTCCACCTCGGCCCAGATGGGCGGATCACGCGGCGGCGTGGTGCCGGGCGCGTGGCGCCGTTCGTCTATACCGGCATACAGATCCTGCACCCGCGCATCCTCGTCGATGCGCCCGAGGGGCCCTTCTCCACCAACCTGTTCTGGGATCGCGCGATCGAGGCTGGGCGGGCGTTCGGTATGGTGCATCAGGGCCTGTGGTTCGACGTCGGTACGCCGGCCGCCATCCCCGCGACGGAGGCGATGCTGGACGATGGCTGAGGGCGCGCGCCGACCACAGCTGTTCACCATTGCCGGGCACCGCGCCTTTGCCGACTCGCTGGTCGCCGGGTTGAAGCGGCGCGTCGGCGGCGATCCGCTGGCGCTGGGTCGAACCACCATGTTGTTGCCGAACAACCGCGCGGTGCGGGCGGTGACGGACGCGTTCGTACGTGAGAGCGGCGGCGCCCTGCTGTTGCCGCGCCTGGTGGCGCTGGGCGATCCGGAGATCGGGGAGGCGATCGGGTCGGCGCTGGATCATGCCGACGATGCCGCCCCACCGGCCCCGGCGGTCAGCGCCTATCAACGCCGCCTGATCCTGACCCGCCTGATCACCGAGGAGCGTGCGCGCGAAGGGCAGCCCGTCGGCGCCGCCGAGGCGGTACGGCTGGCCGGGGAGCTGGCGCGGGTGCGCGACCAGCTGCTGGTGGAGGAGGTCGATCCGTCGCGGTTGAAGGATCTGGACCTCGGGCCCGACCTGTCGGTGCACTGGCAGCGTGCTTTGGCCAGCCTGGAGGTGCTGCTGGACCGCTGGCCGCGCGAGCTTGCACGCTTGGGGCGGATCGATGCGGCGGACCGGCGGCGGTTGATATTGGATGCCGTCGCGCGCCGGTGGCGCAGCGATCCGCCGGCCGCGCCGGTCTGTGCCGCTGGCATCACGGACACCGCGCCCTCCGTTGCCCGCCTGCTGCGCTGTGTCGCCGACCTGCCACAGGGAATGGTGGTGTTCGCCGGGCTGGACCTCGCCATGGATACCGAGGAGTGGAACGCGCTGGGTCCGCACCAGCCCGATCCGATCACGGGGCGGCGCAAGCGGGCGATCGAGGTGCACCCGCAATTCCACCTGAAGGTCATGCTCGACCGGATGGATGTCGGGCGCGGTGAGGTAACGGCGTGGAAGGATGCGGCAGGAGCCGCGTCCGACGCTGCGCGCGGTCGTGCGGTGGCGAATGCGCTTACCCCGGCGGAGTTTACCGGCAAATGGACCGCGCTTGGCCCCGCCGATCGCCGGCTGTCGGGTGTCCAGGCGGCGGAGTTCGCGACTGCGGCGGACGAGGCGCAGGGTATCGCCCTGACGCTGCGGCAGGCGCTGGAGACGCCGGGCCGAACCGCCGCGTTGGTCACGCCCGATCGCGGCTTGGCGCGGCGCGTGGCAGCGCATTGCCGGCGCTGGAACATAGAAATCGACGACTCCGCCGGTCGCCCCCTGTCTATCCTGCCGCCGGGGACTTTGCTGCTCAGCCTGGCCGAGGTGGCGGCACAGGGTTTCGCGCCGCTGGCGCTGCTGACCCTGTTGAAGCATCCGTTGGTGGACGGCGGCATGGGGCGGCTGGCCTGGCTTGATGGCGTGCGCGCAATGGACCTCGCATTGCGGGGGCCGCGTCCCCCGGCGGGTCTGGCCGGACTGGACGGACAGGTGGGTGAGGGGCTGGCGGCGCGCTGGTGGGCCGCGGCGCGACCATTGCTGGAGCCGCTCGCATCGGCGTTCGGTGATGGCGATCAACCGCTGGCGCGTCTGGTGGCGGTGTTGCGGGATACCGCCGGGTCGCTGGGCGGCGACGCGGTGTGGAGCGGGCCTGCGGGGCGTGCCGCGGCGGACCTGCTGGCGGAGCTGGAGGCGCATGCCGCATCCGGCCCCGCGGCCGTCGATCCGGCGGAGGTCGCGCCGATGCTGCGGACCCTGTCGGACGAGGTGGCGGTGCGCCTCGCTTTGCGGCTCAATCACCCGCGCCTCGCGATCTACGGCCAGATCGAGGCTCGGTTGCAGTCCGCCGATGTGATGATCCTGAGCGGGTTGAACGAGGGTGTCTGGCCCGGCCGTCCGGCGCCCGATCCATGGTTGGCACCGCGCATCCGCGCCGAGCTGGGCCTTCCGGGACTGGAGCGGCGCATCGGCGTGGCGGCGCATGATTTCGGGCAAGCGATGGGCGCGCCGTCGGTTCTGATCACCCGCGCCCGGCGTGACGGCAGCGCGCCCGCGCTTGCGTCCCGTTTCTGGCTGCGGTTGCAGGCGATGGCGGAGGACCGGCTGGAGCGCGCGGAGACGCTGGAGGATTGGACGCGCGCGCTGGACGATCCCGGCGAGTACCTGCCCGCTGACCGTCCGGCGCCGTCTCCCCCGCTCGCCGTCCGCCCGACGGTCATTTCCGTGACAGAGGTCGACCGGCTGAAGGCGGACCCGTACGCCTTTTACGCCCGGCGCTACCTGGCACTGTCGCCGCTGGAACCCGTCGACGCCGATCCGACCCCGGCCTGGCGCGGCAATGCGGTGCACGCCATCCTTGAAGAATGGTGGAAGGAGGATCGCTGCGCCGCCGATGCCCTGCGGCCGCGCGCGGTTGCGATGCTGCGCGACGGAGCGACCCACCCGATGCTGCGCGCGCTGTGGCAGCCGCGCCTGCTGGAGGCGGTGGACTTCATCGCCGGCCGCGTGGCCGAGGATGCCGCAGCCGGGCGCCATGTCACCCATGCCGAGGGGAAGGGCCGCATCCAGTTGGCGAACGTGACCCTGTCCGGCCGCTATGACCGGATCGACACCTTGCCCGACGGCAAGCTGGCCATCGTCGACTACAAGACCGGCAAGGCTCCGTCGTCGGCAGCGGTGCGCGCGGGTTTCTCTTTGCAGCTCGGACTGCTTGGCGTCATCGCGGAACGCGGCGGCTTCGGAGACGTCACGGGTGATGCCGGTGCGTTCGAATACTGGTCCATGGCCAAGTCGCAGAGCGGCTTCGGGCAGGTTACGAGCCCCTGCGATCCGGAAGGGAAGCGTGACCGCATCGTCACGGCGGATTTCACGAGCGTCGCGGCCGCCAACTTCGCCGATGCGGCGGGCACGTGGCTGACCGGGGGCGCGCCTTTCACCGCAAAGTTGCGGCCGGAATATGTGAACTATGCCGATTACGATCAGCTGATGCGACGGGACGAATGGTATGGCCGCGACTAAAGGCGCGACCCGGCCGCTGCCGCCGCTGACCCCGGCGCAGTCGGATGCCAGCGCGCCCGACGCTCATGTCTGGCTGTCGGCGTCGGCCGGCACCGGCAAGACGCAGGTACTGGCGGCGCGCGTGTTCCGCCTGTTGCTGCGCGGCGTCGATCCGGGTGCGATCCTGTGCCTGACCTTTACCAAGGCGGGCGCCGCGGAGATGACGGCGCGGATCAGCGACCGGCTGGCGGCGTGGGTGCGGATGCCGGACCCGATGCTGTCGCGCGACCTGGACGCGCTGGGGGAGGTGCCGACCCAGGACCTGCGCGATCGGGCGCGGACGCTGTTCGCGCGGGTGCTGGACGCGCCCGGTGGCGGTGTGCGGATCGGCACTATCCACGGTTTCTGCCAGTCGCTGCTCGCGGCATTTCCGGTGGAGGCAGGGCTGACCCCCGGCTTTCGTCCGCTGGAGCCGCGCGAGGAAGCCCTGCTCCAGCGCGAAGCCCTGGCACAGATGCTGTCCGACGCGGAGAGGGAGGGGCGCGCCGCACCCGTCGAGGCGATCGGCGCGCTGAGCCTGAGACTGGGGGAGGGCGGCGCGGAGTCGTTCCTGGCGACCTGCGCCCGTTCGCTCGACGCCTTGGACGCGCTGCCGAGCGGTATCCATCCTTGGCTTCGCCGCGCGCTGGACCTTCCGGCCGGTAACGTCGCCGAGGCGATGGCGGACGGTTGCGATCGGATCGATGCCGGCGCGGTGCAGCGGCTCGCCCGTGCCAACGCGGCCTGGGGCACGGCGACGGGCCTGGCCCATGCGGACGCGATCGCGTCCTGGCTGGCAGGCGACCGATCGGCGCGCGTCGCCGGGCTGGAGGCGCTGCGCAGCGTGGTGCACACGGCCAAGGGTGAGCCGCGTAAGGCGTCAAAGAAGCTGATCGACGCCGAGCCGGATTACGAGACGCTCGCTCAGGAGATCGGCGGCCGCTGCGCCGAGTTGATGTCCTTGGCCACGCGTGCCGCCTATGCCGACCTGCTCGCCGCCGGGCTGGAGGTGGGACGCGAATATGCGCGCGCCTATGCCCGGGCGAAGCGGCGGATCGGCGGGGTGGATTTCGACGACCTGATCGCGACGGCGGTGCGGCTGTTGCGTCAGGACGGCATCGGCGACTGGATCCGCTACAAGCTGGACCAGCAGACCGAACATGTCCTGATCGACGAGGCGCAGGACACGAACATCGCGCAATGGACCATCGTGCGGGCGCTGGTCGACGAGTTCTTCGTTGAGCGCGGCGTGCATGCGCCGTGGACGCGGACGCTTTTCACGGTGGGCGATTTCAAACAGGCGATCTTCGGCTTTCAGGGCACGGATCCGAACACATTCCGGGCCGCCGAGATGTTCTTCCGCAACAAGGTGGCGGAACTGACGGGCGATCCGGATTGGCCGATGGAGGAAACCGGCCTGCCGATGCATCAGCTGTCGCTGACCAGCTCGTTCCGGTCGACGCGCCCGATCCTGGAGTTCGTGGACGAGGCGATCGGTGCCCTACCCGAACCGGGCCTGGGCCTGCCCGATGTGGAGGCGCATGCCAGCGAAGTCGCCGGGCCGGGTCAAGTCGAGCTATGGCCGCCGGCGATCGAGGGCGATGGCGGCAGCGAGGAGGACGAGGAGGGCTGGGTCGGCGATGCGACCCGCAAGCTGGCGGGCGACATCGCCCGTGCGATCCGCCGCTGGACACGCGACGAACCGCTGATGCTGGAGGCGAAGGGTCGCCCGCTGCGGCCCGAGGACGTGATGATCCTGGTCAAACGTCGCGGCGACCTCGCCTCTCTGATCGTGGCACGGCTGTATGCGGAGGGCGTGCCCGTCGCCGGTGTGGATCGCCTGCGCCTGAACGCGCCGCTGGCGGTGCAGGACCTGCTGGCTGCGATCCGCTTTGTGTTGCAGCCGGCGGACGATCTGTCGCTCGCCAGCCTGCTGGTATCGCCACTGATCGGCTGGACGCAGGACGAGCTGATGCTTGCCGCGCCGCGCGAACGGGGCAGTCTGTGGACGCACCTGCGCCACACTCAACCCGAGGAACGCCTAGCACCGCTGTCCGCGATGCTGGCAAGAGCGGATTTCACGACGCCGTACCAGTTCCTCGAGGAGCTGTTGTCGGGGCCATTGGACGGGCGGCGCAAGCTGATCCGACGTCTGGGCGAGGAGGCGCGCGACCCGATCGAGGAACTGCTCGGCGCGGCGCTGACGTTCGAGACGACGACCACGCCCTCGTTGCAGCGGTTCCTGGACTGGTTCGACCGAGGCGAGGTGGAGATCGTGCGGGACGCATCGGCACCGCAGGACGCGGTGCGGGTGATGACCGCGCACGGGTCAAAGGGATTGCAGGCGCCGCTCGTGATCCTGGCGGACGCGACCGCCGATCCGGCCGCCGCGCCACGCTCCATCCTGCGCTGGAGCCCCGATGGCGAACAGCCGGCGATACCCGTGTTGCGCCCGAAGGCGGCGGAGCGCGGCGGCCCGCTGGATGCCGCGCTGTCGATGGCGGAGGCCAAGGAACTCGAGGAGCATTGGCGCCTGTTCTACGTCGCGGCGACGCGCGCGGAGGAACGGCTGGTGATCGCCGGCGCGCTGGGTCCGCGGGCGAAGGGTGTGCCGCCGGAGGCGAGCTGGTACGCCGCGACCGATCGCGCGCTGACCGCGCTGGGTGTGCCCGGCGGCGAGGGCGCGCGTATCTTTCGCGGCACTGTCGCTCAGGCTGCAGCGTCCCGGAAAGCGTCAGTCGTTGCTGCGCGCGTCGAGCGACCTGCCTTGCCGGACTGGGCCCGGACGCTCGCGCCGCTCGAGCAGCGTCCGTCGCGGCCGCTCGCCCCCTCTGCGATCGGCGTCGATATGGTCGCCGACCCGCCGCCTACCCCTGCGCTGCGGCAGGCCGCGGAGCGGGGTCGCCTGATCCACGCGCTGTTCGAGCGCCTGCCGGCGGTGCCTGTCGAGCGACGCAGGGAGGCGGCCGACCGCTGGCTGCAGCATGGCGGCGGCATCCTCGGCGCGGCCGAGCGGGCAGCGCTGTCGACCAGCGTTTGTTCGATCCTGGACGACGCGCGTTTTCGCGACCTGTTCGATGCCGAAGGGTTGGCGGAGGCGCCGATCACGGCGACCCTGGCGAACGGCACGGTGGTGGCCGGCACCGTCGACCGCTTGCTGGTCGCGCCTGATCGGGTGATGCTGGTCGATTTCAAGACCAGTCGCCGGGTTCCTGCGGGGGTGGAGGAGGTACCCTCCTACCATCTCGACCAGATGGGCGCCTATGCTGCGGCGCTGGAGGTGATCTTTCCGGGACGGCGGGTCGAGGCCGCGTTGCTGTACACGGGCGGGCCGGTTCTGGTGCCGCTGTCGGCCGAGCTGCTCCACCGTCACAAGCCCGGCTATCCGGGGCCGGAGCAAAGCTAGCGGTCCGGCCGTTGAGCGGCGGCATACGGCATCCTAGATCGCACATCAGAAGGAGAACATTCTCATGCCCACCAAGCAGATCACCGACGCCAGTTTCCAGGCCGACGTCCTTAAGTCCGACAAGCCGGTACTGGTCGACTTCTGGGCGGAATGGTGCGGGCCGTGCAAGATGATCGGGCCAAGCCTGGAGGAGATTTCGGACGAGCTGGGCGAGGAAGTCACGATCGCGAAGCTCAACATCGACGACAACCCCGATGCGCCGGGCCAGTATGGCGTGCGCGGTATCCCCACCATGATCCTGTTCAAGGGTGGTGCGCCGGCCGCGACAAAGGTCGGTGCCGCGCCCAAGGGGCAGCTGAAGGCGTGGTTGCAGGGCGAGCTCGCCTGACCCGTTCGTAACGGTCCGCGCAGGTCTTGGGCCTGCGCGGGACATGTCAGAGGACCATCCGCATGACCCGCTACGCCCGTCTCGATCGCACCGGAGGGCCCGAGGTCATCGGATGGTTCGACGAGACCCTGCCGCCGCCTGCTGCCGGTGAGGTGCAGGTGCGCCTCACCGCGGTCGGGCTGAACTACATCGACACCTATCATCGCGGTGGCGTGTATCCGGTCGATCTGCCCGCCCGGCTGGGTACGGAGGCGGCCGGTGTCATCGAGGCGGTAGGCGACGGCGTGCAAGGGCTCTCTTCCGGCATGCGGGTCGGCATGCTGGGGCCGAGCCGGGGTACCTACGCCACGGCGCGCAACCTGCCCGCGCACGAGGTAATCCTGCTGCCCGACGGTGTGGATGATGGTACCGCCGCGGCGATCTTGCTGAAGGGCTGCACGGCCGAGTTCCTGGTGGAGCGTTGTGCTGAGGTGAAGGCCGGTCAGATCGTGCTGGTCTGGGCGGCGGCGGGTGGTGTCGGTCACCTGCTCGTCGGCTGGCTGAAGGCCATTGGGGCGGTCGTGATCGGCGTGGCCGGCGGCGCCGACAAGCTGGCGAGTGTGCGGGATGCGGGCGTGGACCATGTCATCGATCATCGCGCAGAGGACGTCGCGGCTCGTGTCCGCGAGATCACCGGTGGCGCAGGCGTGCCGATCGTCTTCGACGGTGTCGGCATGGCGACCTGGGACGCATCGCTGGCGTCCGTGTCGCGGCGTGGTCTGATCGTCAGCTACGGCAATGCGGGCGGTGCGGTGACCCGCGTCGCGCTCGGCACGCTGGCCTCGCACGGGTCGATCTTCGTCACGCGCCCGACGCTGTTCGATTATTATGCCGACAGCGAGCAGCGCCGCGCCGGAACCGGGCGTGTGTTCGCCATGCTGCGTCAGGGCGCGATCCGGCCGAAGATCGGGCGGACCTTCGCCTTGGAAGAGGCGGCGGATGCGCACCGCGCGCTTGAGGCCGGCGAGACGCGGGGCAGCACGCTGCTGATTCCACAGGGCTGATCGTCAGGTCCAGTAGAGGATGCGTGCGGATGGCAGCAGCGCTGCGATCCGCTCTTGGAAGAAGGTCCGAAGCTCGCGCATCGTGGCGGCGTCATAGACGTGCTTGACCGAGCCGAACTTCGTTCGCTTTTCGGAGCGAGCGGCAGGGTCCATGTCGAGTGACGATCCCGGATACCAGCTGTCGAGAACCGCTTTCGATCCGGGCGTGAAGCGGTGGGTGATGAGCTCCACCGTCAGGTCCGCCCCCGCAGCATCCGCCAGCGCGACGGAAGCCTGGTCGATCAATTCCGCATAGGCATCTCGCCAACCGGGGGCAGCGATGATCGGTGCGATGGTCAGGCCGACCTTGTACCCCGCATCCGCCATGCGACGAAGTGCGGCGAGCCGGTTTGCCACGGGCGCCGTGCCCCCCTCGAAACGTGCGAAGCGGGCTGGGTTGATGGAGGCCCGCATGCGAGTCCGGCCGCCATGAGCGATGGAGAGGAGCGGGTCGACGTCGGCGAACTTGCTGGTGAAGCGCAACTGCGCATCGGCCTGCCACTGACCGAACCAGGCGATCAGCGCGGATAGCGACCCGGTCAGCGGTTCGAGGACCAGCGGGTCCGTGTAGCAGGACGCCTCGAACGTCGTGCCCTCATGCGCGCGGGCATGTGACCGGCTGGTGACCTGTCCGCGCCCGAGATGTTCAGGCAGTTGCTCCAAGATTTCCGGGAGGTTGGCATAGACCCGCGTGATCGGCGGACCCTTCAGCGACCCGGCGAGATAGCAGTAGCTGCAATGAGCCGGGCATCCCTCCGCCAAGTCGATCCGCCAGTCGGCTGACGGTGCGATGGGTTGAAGGCGTCGGCGCGAGGGGGACGCGACGACGAGGGCAACGGTACGCTTGGCCTCCCCATATTGGCGGCGGGGGTCGTCCGGCAGGTCGAGCTTTATCCGATCGCTGGATAGCCGGTCGACCTGCACCCCATATTCTTCAGCGCGCGCGACGATGGCGCGACCATGCTCCCATTCGAGGGCCGACGGGGTGACCAACAGGCGTTTGGGGAGCCAGATACGGGGCGAGGGAAGCGCGGCAGTCGAGGCCATGGCGGGTCAACGCGGACCGGCTGCGCCTGTGCCGTGATCCATGTTGCCTGGGGTGCAGTTCGTAGAACTTAGTGGGTCCGATCGCAGGCTGCTGACCGGTTGCACTCGGGGCGGCTGGACGCAGTCTGGTGTGGAGTTGGGATTGCGCCGATGTGGCTTTCGACGCTGGACAGAGGATGGTGAGCGGACCGTCAGCCCCTTCGAGGCGGGAACGTCAGTGTGGTGCCGTGACGTCGATCCGCCCCGCGGGAAATCCGGTCGGCAGCGGCGATCGGACCATCCGATCGCCGCTGCCGGCCAGCATGGCTCAGCCGCTATAGTACATGTCGTATTCGACCGGGCTGGGGGTCATTTCCCAACGCGCGACCTCTTCGTACTTCAGTTCGACATAGGCCTCGATCTGGTCCTTGGAGAACACGTCGCCCTTCAGCAGGAAGTCGTGATCCGCGGACAGACTTTCCAGCGCCTCGCGCAACGATGCGCAGACGGTGGGCACCTCGGCCAGTTCGGCGGGCGGCAGGTCGTACAGGTTCTTGTCCATCGCCTCACCCGGATGGATGCGGTTCTGGATTCCGTCGAGCCCGGCCATCAGCAGCGCGGCGTAAGCGAGATACGGGTTCGCCAGCGCGTCGGGGAAACGGACCTCGACCCGCTTCGACTTCGCGCCCGTGCCGTACGGGATACGGCAGGAGGCGGAGCGGTTGCGGCTGGAATAGGCCAGCAGCACGGGTGCCTCGTAACCCGGCACCAGTCGCTTGTAGCTGTTGGTGGCGGGGTTGGTGAACGCATTCACCGCCTTGGCATGCTTGATGATGCCGCCGATGAAGAACAAACAGGTTTCCGACAGGCCGGCATAGCCGTTGCCCGCGAACAGCGGCGTCTTCCCTTCCCAGATCGAGAAGTGGGTGTGCATGCCGGAGCCGTTATCTTCCTTGATCGGCTTGGGCATGAAGGTCGCGGTCTTGCCATAAGCATGCGCCACCTGGTGCACGACATACTTGTAGATCTGCATCCGGTCGGCGGTCTGCGTCAGCGTGCCGAAGGTCAGGCCCAGCTCGTGCTGCGCGGCGGCGACCTCGTGGTGGTGCTTGTCGCAGGGCAGGCCCATTTCGAGCATGGTAGACACCATCTCCCCGCGGATGTCGACGGCCGAGTCGACCGGCGCGACGGGGAAATAGCCGCCCTTGGCGCGCGGACGGTGGGCAAGGTTGCCGCCCTCGTAATCGCGGCCCGTGTTGGTCGGCAGCTCGATGTCGTCGAGCTTGAAATAGCTCTGGTTGTAGCTGGTGTCGAACTTCACGTCGTCGAACATGAAGAACTCGGCTTCGGGCCCGACATAGACGGTGTCGCCGATGCCGGTGCTCTTCACATAGGCTTCGGCGCGCTTGGCGGTGGAGCGCGGGTCGCGGGCGTAGAGTTCGCCGGTCGACGGTTCGACCACGTCGCAGAACACGATCAGCATCGGCGTCGCGGAGAACGGGTCGGTGTAGATCGCATCCAGATCCGGCTTCAGGATCATGTCCGACTCGTTGATCGCCTTCCACCCGGCGATGGACGAGCCGTCGAACATCAGGCCGTCGGTGAACTCATCCTCGCCCAGGACGGACGCGACCATGGTCAGGTGCTGCCACTTGCCCTTGGGATCGGTGAAGCGCAGATCGACCCACTCGATCTCCTCGTCCTTGATCTTCTTCAGAACGTCGCTGGCAGAATTCGCCATGATAACCTTCCTCAAACGTCACCCCGACGGCACGCCGGGGCTTTCCTGTGTAAAACGAAAGGCCTCGGCGGATGCCGAGGCCCTGAACGATCAGATGGCGTCCTCGTCACGCTCCCCGGTGCGGATGCGCAGGGCGGATTCGACGGCCATGACGAAGATCTTGCCGTCGCCGATGCGGCCGGTCTGCGCGGCGGCGGCGATCGCCTCCACCACGCGCGGCGCCAGCGCGTCGTCGACCACGACCTCCAGCTTCACCTTGGGCAGGAAGTCGACCACATATTCGGCGCCGCGATACAGTTCGGTGTGGCCCTTTTGCCGGCCAAAGCCCTTCGCCTCGGTCACGGTGATGCCGCTGACGCCGATCTCGTGAAGCGCTTCCTTCACTTCATCCAGCTTGAACGGCTTGATGATCGCTTCAACCTTTTTCACGTGTCGCTAATCCCGCCCCGGTAGAATCCTCGCCCCGCGCGGGGCCTTGCACCGAACGTGCCAGCGGGAAGCCCGAGGGGGAAGAGGGATTCTGCTGCATGGCAGCACGCTTTGCTGCCCATATTTTGAGCAGTTCGGGAAAGGCTGCCTAATGAACGGGCAAAGTGGAGAAAGTGGAGAGCTGAACGCTGGTTTTGCCACTTCTCCACATCGGCAGGGCACAGGGCGGACAGCGGGGTCAGGCGTGACGTCATCGTGCGATCCTAAGCCGGCCGACGCCGTGTAGGACAGCGGCACGGCCATTACTCCTTAACCCGATTGCGATAGCCGCCGACCCTGTCCCCGCGCGCATCCGGCCGGATCGCGTATGCGGGGAGAAGGGACTGGGTGATGCGGCTTTCCGTGGTGATGAGCGTCTACAACGATGCGCCCTTCGTGGAGCGCGCGGTGACGAGCATCCTGCGGCAGAGCTGGTCCGGGTTCGAGTTCATCATCATCAACGACGGCTGCACCGACGGATCGACCGACATCCTGCGCCGGCTGGCAACGGCCGATCCGCGCATCCGGTTGGTGGAGCAGGAGAACCGTGGCCTGGTGGCCAGCCTGAACCGTGGTTTCGCCATGGCGACGGGCGATCTGGTCGCGCGGATGGATGGCGACGACGAGTCGCTGCCACATCGGTTCGAGCGGCAATTGGCGTTCCTGGACAAGCATCCCGACCACGGCGTGATCGGCGCGCAGACGATCAACATCGATGCGACCGGCAAGGTCGTCGGCCTGTTCGATGCGTATCCCCGCACCGACGAAGCATTCCGCGCGGCGATGGAAAGCGACATGCTCATCAACCATCCCAGCGCGATCATCGACAGGGCCGCGTTCGAGAAGGTCGGCGGGTATCGTCCGCTGTATCGCCATTGCGAGGATTACGACCTGTGGCTGCGCCTGTCCGAGGTGACCAAGCTGTGCAGCGTCGAGGACTTCCTTCACCGCTATCGCCTCGATCCGGGACAGGTGACGAAGCGGCACCTGCTGCCGATGGAGATCGGCGCGGCAGTCGCGTGGGAAGCGCACCGCGAGCGGCAGGCCGGGCGACCCGATCCGACGACGGCGCTGGGTGAGTTGCCGTCGGTCCGACAGCTGGGCGATCTCGATCGCCTGTTCGGCAAGTCCGGCGTCGCCCGGCGCGTGCGGGAGCGGGTGGTGCCCAAGGTGCTGTGGTCGCAGCCCGCGCTGACGTCCGGGGGTGCGGACCTGTTGTGCCAGCATGTCGCGGATGGCGGGGATCGCCATGCGTTGCCCCGGGTCGTGCCGCGATTGCTGCGCTTCGGCGAATATCGCGGTGCGGCACGGCTTGCCGCGAGCCTGTCGCGGTCGCGGCGCACGCGAGTGGATGGCTGACCGATGAGCGTACGCATCGCGGCCCTGTGGTCGGTGACCGGCCAGTGGCTCGTCTTCGTGCTCAACTTCGCGGTCAGCGTCATCCTGGCCCGCTATCTGTTGCCGCCATCGGCGGTGGGTACCTATTCAGTCGGTTTCGCGGCGGCGGCGATGATCTCCACGTTGCAGGATTTCGGGTTGAGCCGCTTCCTGTTGCGATCGGAAGAGCTGACCGACCAGATGATCGCGACCTGCACCACCATCACGCTGTGCGTCGGAGCGGCGATCTGTGCGGTGATCGCGGGCCTGAGCCTGCCAGCGGCATGGTATTACCAGAACACGCAGCTGGTGCCGATCATGGTGCTGATCGGGGGCGCGTTCCTGCTGCTGCCGCTGAACGTCGTGCCGGTCGCGCTGTTGCAGCGCGCGGTGGATTTCCGGACGCTGTCGCTGGTCGGCCTGTGCGCGGCGGCGGCGAACGGGGTTGTCTCAATCCTGTTCGCCTGGCGTGGCTATGGTCCCGTGGCGCTGGCGCTGGGTTTCTTTGCACAACAGGCCGTGCGCGGGGTCACCGCGGCGCTGCTCAGTCCGCGCGGCATGCGTTGGACCCCGTCGTTCAAGGGCGCGCGGCCGGTGATCTCCTTTGGCGGAGGCACCACCGTTCTGGCGATCAGCGGCGCGTTGGGTACTCGGTCGCCCGACCTCATCATCGGGCGCGTGCTGGGCATGCGGGCGGTGGGCCTGTTCGGGCGGGCGGCCGGCATGGTGGACGGGCTGCGCACGTTGCTGGATGGCGGCATATCGTCGGTGTTCTACAGCCATTTCGCGCAGCTGATCCGGACGAAGCGCAGACTGGACGGAGTCTATCTCGACCTGGTCGCCTGCTACACCAGCATCATGTGGCCGGCGATGATCCTCCTGTCGCTGCTCGCCACGCCGATCGTGACGCTGGTGTACGGAACGGGGTGGCGGGAGGCGGCGGATGCGATGCGATGGGTCGCGCTGAGCGAGCTGGTCTTCTTCGCGCTGCCCCTGCACACGGAAGTGCCGCTGCTCAGCGGACATCTCAAGGAACTGCTGGTGCGCAACGTGCTGGACACGGCGGCGGCGCTGATCTGCCTGCTGTGCCTGGTGCGGTTCGGGCTGGAGGCGGCGGCGATCGCGCGGCTGGTCTATGGCGGCATCTGGTTCTTCATCTATCTGGGCATGATGCGGCGGATCGTGGGTTTCGCACGCACGGCGCTGTTCGCGACTCATGCGCGCAGCGGGCTCTGCACGCTGGCGGCGTGCCTGCCGGCCGCGGTGTTCAGCCATGGCGGGACGATCCTGACGATCTCGATCGCGGTCGGATCGATGATCGTCGGCGCCGGCCTGTGGCTGGTCGCGCTGGCGCTGCTTCGTCACCCGACCTGGCGCGAGCTGGAGCGCGGCGTGGAGATGATACGCCCCTACCTGCCGCGCCGGGCGACCATCTGAGCCATGGTCCCCGCCGACCCTCCGATCCGCTGCACCGAGAGGCTGTCCCCATGAAGATCGCCGCCCTGATCCGCGCCTATCACAAACCCGAGCATCTCGACGTGCTGCTCGACAGGCTCGCCGGGCCGCTCTGGGCGCCTTACGTTCATATCGACCGCAAGGCGGACATGGGCATGTTCGATCGATCGCTGGGAAAGGCGACGTTCCTTGCCGATCGTATCCAGGTGAACTGGGGCGGCCTCAGCCAGGTCGAGGCCACGGTGATGCAGTTCAGGGAAGCGCTGCGCGATCCGGAGATCACGCATTTCTACAACATGAGCGGGCAATGCTACCCCGTCAAAAGCGATGCCGATATCGAGGCGAGGATTGCGGGCCTGGCGCCGGGAACGGCCAATCTGATCGAGATGCATGCCATGCCGGCCAGCCACAAGCCGTTGAAACGCTATCAGCGCCGCTGGCCGCACGACGTGCGCAACCCGCTGGCCCGGCTGGTGGCGAAGCCGCTGTTCGCCTGCCTGCCCGACCGGCCGCTGAGCCGGTTGCGCGGCATCCGGCTGTACGGCGGCGGGTGTTGGTGGCTGTTCGAGCGCGAGACGGTGGAGAGGATCGTGCGCTTCCTGGACGAGAATCCGTGGTTCTGGGCCGAGTTCCGCCTGTCCGATTGTCCCGACGAGATGCTGTTCCACACGCTGCTGGCGCCGCTGGGCGTCACCGTCGGCGGCGACGCGCCGACCGGGGACATATGGGTGCAGGGCAAGGCGCATCCCGAGACGATCACGCCGGCGATGCATGCGGCGTTTATCGCGGGCCCGGCCCTGTTCGCGCGAAAATATGTCGACTTTCACCCGGCGATGTCGATGGCCTCCGTAGAGAAGGGATGAGCCGGCGGGCGGGTGACTGCCAATTAGAGGAAGGTCAGCGCCCGTTCCGGCGGGCGCGCGATGACGACGCCCTTTTCCGTGACCACGATCGGACGCTCGATTAGCGCCGGGTTGGCGACCATGGCGGTGAGTGCCGCCTCGTCGCTCGCACGGGCGGAGGCGCCCGCTTCGGCGCGCAAGGCATCGCGAACCGACACGCCAGCCGCCGCGATCAGTGCGGCGAGCGTGTCGCGCGATGGTGGTTGCTTGAGGTACTCGACCACCACTACCTCTGCGCCCGCCTCCCGAAGGAGGCGGAGCGCTTCGCGCGATTTGGAACAGCGCGGGTTGTGGTAGATCGTGGCCTTCATCGGCGGCCGCTCACGCGTCCTGCTTCGCCAGCCATTCTTCCAGCCACTTGATCGTGTACTGGCCCTGCTGGAACTCGGGATCGTCGAGCAACGCGCGGTGCAGTGGGATGGTGGTGGTCGGCCCCTCGATCACCATTTCCTCCAGCGCACGGCGCAGGCGGCGCAGCGCACCGGCGCGGGTGTTGCCGAACACGATCAGCTTGGCGATCATCGAGTCGTAGTACGGCGGGACGCGGTATCCGGCGTACAGGCCCGAATCGACGCGCACGTGCATGCCGCCTGCGGCGTGATACTGCTTCACCAGGCCGGGCGAGGGGGCGAAGGTGCGCGGATCCTCCGCATTGATGCGGCATTCGATGGCGTGGCCGCGGAAACGGACATCCTCCTGACGGAAGGTCAGCGGATGCCCCTCCGCCACGCGGATCTGTTCGCGCACCAGGTCCAGGCCGGTGATCATCTCCGTCACCGGATGTTCGACCTGGAGGCGGGTGTTCATCTCGATGAAGTAGAACTCACCATCTTCCCACAGGAACTCGATGGTGCCCGCGCCGCGATAGCCCATGTCGGCCATCGCCTTGGCGACGATGCCGCCCATCCGCTCGCGCTCTTCGTTCGAGATGACGGGGGAGGGGGCCTCTTCCAGCACCTTCTGGTGGCGGCGCTGGAGCGAGCAGTCGCGCTCGCCAAGGTGGATGGCGTTGCCGTTGCCGTCGCCGAAGACCTGGAACTCGATGTGGCGCGGGTTGCCGAGATACTTCTCCATGTAGACGGTGGCGTCGCCGAATGCGGCCTTCGCCTCCGACCCGGCCTGCTGCATCAGCGTTTCGAGCTGATCCTCGCTCGGCACCACCTTCATGCCGCGGCCACCGCCGCCCGACGCCGCCTTGATCAGCACCGGATAGCCGATGTCGGCGGCGAGACGCTTCGCCTCCGCCACATCGGTGATCGCGCCGTCGGATCCGGGTACCAGCGGCAGGCCGAGCGCGCCTGCGGTACGCTTCGCCTCCACCTTGTCGCCCATGGTGCGGATATGTTCGGGCTTCGGGCCGACGAACAGGATGTCGTGCAGCTCCACGATTTCCGCGAAGCGCGCATTCTCCGACAGGAAGCCGTAACCGGGATGGATGGCATCCGCGCCGGAGATTTCGGCGGCGGAGATGATGTTGGGGATGTTGAGATAGCTGTCGGTCGCGGACGGCGGACCGATGCAGATCGCCTCGTCCGCCAGGCGCACGTGCATCGCATCGGCATCGGCGGTGGAATGCACCGCCACCGTCTTGATGCCCATTTCATGGCAGGCGCGGTGGATGCGGAGCGCGATTTCGCCGCGGTTGGCGATCAGCAGCTTCTTGATTTGGCGCAACGTGCTTACTCGACGACGATCAGCGGCTGGTCGAACTCGACGGGCTGCCCGTTCTCGATCAGCACCTGGGTCACCGTGCCGGCGGAGGGGGCGGTGATCGGGTTCATGACCTTCATCGCCTCCACGATCAGCAGCGTGTCGCCGGCCGCAACTTTTTGCCCGACCGCCGCGAACGCCTTCGCGCCGGGTTCCGCGGCCAGATAGGCTGTGCCGACCATGGGCGACTTGACGGCGTTGGCCGTGCTGGCCGGAGCCGACGCGCCGATCTCTGCCGCCACCGGTGCGGCGGGCACGTTGGACGCCGTCAGCGGCGCGGGTGCAGAGGCGGCGGGTGCGTAATGAACGGGGGCGGGAGCCGCCGCCTTGCGCGCCACGCGGATCTTGCGGTCCTTGTCCTCCACCTCGATCTCGGTCAGCTGGGTGGTGTCGAGCAGTTCGGCGAGTTGGCGGACCAGGTCCACGTCGATCTGCATCGCGGTACGTTCGGTGTTTTCGGCCATGAGCCCAGAATTCCCCTTTTAAGCGCGCGGCCCTGTCAGAAGCGCGCCGCCGCTTCAAGCGCGAGGATGTAGGAAAGCGCGCCGAACCCCGCGATGGTTCCCCGTGCGGCCTGTCCGATCAGGCTGACATGGCGAAAGGATTCGCGCTTGTGTGGATTGGACAGGTGCACCTCGATCACAGGCGTCTTCACGCTCTTGATCGCGTCGTGCACCGCGACGGACGTGTGGGTGAAGCCACCCGCGTTGAGCAGCACGGCCCGCGCATTGGTGGCCTGCGCCTCGTGCAGCCAGTCGACCAGATGCCCCTCGTGATTCGACTGGCGCATGTCGATGTCCAGGTCGAGTTCCCGCGCCCGGTCCTCCAGCATGCCGGCGATGTCGTCCAGCGTGTCGTGGCCGTAGATTTCCGGCTCGCGCAGGCCGAGCAGGTTCAGGTTGGGGCCGTTCAGAACGAAAACGGTGTCGGGCATGATGGCCTTTCGGTTGACCCGCGTGACTGCGCGCCTAGGTAAGCCCCATCGACTTAGCCCGAATGGAAGGTGGGGGTCCATGCCCCCGGAGGACACCCATGCCCCATAGCGACGGAACCGTGACGATCAGCGTGAACGGCGAGCACAAGCGGGTCGCCGCCGGCCTGACGCTGGCGCGGCTGGCAACCGAAATGGGGCTGGTGCCCGAAAAGGTGGCGGTCGAGCGCAACCTGGAGGTGGTGCCCCGGTCGACCCTTGCGGAGGTGTTGGTCGAGGATGGCGACGATATCGAGATCGTGCACTTCGTCGGGGGTGGCGACCATGTCGCGCCGATCACCGACGACAGCTGGACCGTCGCGGGTCGGACGTTCCGGTCGCGGCTGATAGTTGGGACGGGCAAGTACAAGGACTTCGCCCAGAACGCCGCCGCGTTGGAGGCATCGGGCGCGGAGATCGTCACCGTGGCGGTGCGCCGGGTCAACGTGTCCGACCCGAAGGCGCCGATGCTGACCGATTTCATCGACCCGAAGCGTGTGACCTATCTGCCCAACACCGCCGGTTGTTTCGACGCAGACAGCGCGATCCGTACGCTGCGCCTGGCGCGCGAAGCGGGTGGATGGGACCTAGTCAAGCTGGAGGTCCTGGGCGAGGCCAAGACGCTGTACCCCAACATGCGCGAAACGCTGAAGGCGACCGAGGTGCTGGTGCGCGAGGGGTTCAAGCCGATGGTGTATTGCACCGACGACCCCATCGCGGCCAAGCAACTGGAAGAGGCGGGCGCGGTGGCGATCATGCCGCTGGGCGCGCCGATCGGGTCCGGGCTGGGCATCCAGAACAAGGTCACGATCCGCCTGATCGTAGAGGGCGCGAAGGTTCCGGTGCTGGTCGACGCGGGCGTCGGCACGGCATCCGACGCGTCGCTGGCGATGGAGCTGGGCTGCGACGGCGTGCTGATGAACACGGCGATCGCGGAGGCGAAGGACCCGGTGATGATGGCGCGTGCGATGCGGGCGGCGGTTGAGAGCGGGAGGCTGGCGTATCGTGCGGGACGTATGGCGCAGCGGCGCTATGCCGACCCGTCCAGCCCGCTGGCCGGACTGATCTAAGGTAAGGAACTCGCGGAACATCGCGGCCGGGTAGAAGTTTTCTCCTTCGTGACCCGGCGCGATCGGCCAATCCCGGCCTGAGGCGCGAGAGACCACCAAGGAGGTTCCGATGGGCGAGCTGACCGACAAGATCAAGGGCAACATCAACGAAGCCGTCGGCAAGGCCAAGGAAGCCATCGGCAAGAACCAGAACGATCCCGATCTGGCCGCCGAGGGCGCCGCGCAGGAAACGACCGGCAAGGGTCAGCAGTTCAAGGGCGCCGTGAAGGGTGCGCTGGGCGACGATATCTGATGATGCCAGCCTGACCGGCTGTTGAACGAGAAAAGGGTCGTTCCGGATTGTCCGGGGCGGCCCTTTCTCTTTGCGCGCGGAAGATGGGTTACATGGCGGCGGCTGCAGGGCTGCGATTACAGGGCACTGACTACAGGGCACTGACTACAGGGCGGTGACGGGCCGATCCTTTGCCAGCGTCTCCCCATGGGTCACGATCACCTTGTCGCCCAGCTTCACCGCCTCGAACAGCTTGCGTGCGAAGGGCGTCGGCACGCCGATGCAGCCATGGGTCGCGGCGTCGAACGCGACCTTGCTGCCATGGATGGATATGCCGTCGTTGGTGAGGCGCAGCATGTAGGGCATGGGCGCGTTGTACAGGTTCGATACGTGGTGCGCGTCCTTGCCGATGATGGGATACACGCCGAGCGGCGTCGGCATCTCGTCCGCGCCATAGATGATAGCGGCGGTCCCGATCTCGTACCCGTTCCGGAAGATCGACAGGACGTTCGCGCGAGTGTCGACGGTGATGATCGTCTGGCCGGCCGGCACATCCTTGTCGTCCCAGAACCATGCGCCGTATTTGATGGGCCCGCCGGTATCGAGCACGCGCTTGATCCGATACTGATCGTCGGCAGCCGGAGGGCTCGCGGCGGGTGCCGATGCGGCTGTCTGTGGCGCCACGGTCGGTGCGGGGGCGGCGGGCGGCTCCGGTCCTTCCTCGCCGGGGATGGGGAAGCTGGCGCCGTAGCGGCCATCGGGTTTGGGCGCCGAAGCCGGCGCTGGGCCCTTCGCTGGCGCCGCAGGTTCCGGCTGGGGGTCGGATGCCGGCGACGTCATGTCCAGCCGCGACACGGCAAAGGCCAGCCCGGCGCCCAGCGCGGCGACCAGGATCAGGCGGGCAGCCCATTGGGCGGGAGTGGCGCTCATGCAGCCATCCTAGCAGCCAAGGGGTGCCCAAGCCGTAAACGTCAGCGTGGTTTCCGAATGGCGGACAGGGTGGCGGCCGGGGTGATCGCCTCCACATCCGTGACGAGGTGGAGCAGGCGCACGCCGCCCTGTTCCATCGCGCGACCGAGTGCTGGCGCGAAGTCCTCCGTCCGCTCCACCGTTTCCGCCCAGCAGCCAAAGGCGCGCGCCAGTGCGGCGAAATCGGGGCTGGCCAGCGTCGTGGCCACGGTGCGTCCCGGAAACTCGCGTTCCTGATGCATGCGGATGGTGCCGTAGCTGCGATTGTCGACCACCAGCACGAGGATCGCGCAGCCATGCTGGACGGCGGTGGCGAGTTCCTGCCCGTTCATCAGGAAATCGCCGTCCCCCGCCAGTGCCACGACGGTGCGATCCGGATGGCGAAGGCTGGCGGCGATGGCGGCGGGAAGGCCGTAACCCATGGCACCGGCGGTCGGGGCAAGCTGAGTCCCTTGGGCGGCGTACGGCCAGTAACGGTGCCACCAGCCCGAATAATTGCCCGCGCCGTTGCAGATGATCGTGTCGGCGGGCAGCGCGTCGCGCATCGCCGTCACGCACGGGCCGAGGTCGAGCGCGATGTCCGGCCGCGCGGCCGGCGTCGACCAGGCGAGATAGTCGGCATGCGCCTCCGCCCCGGCGGGGTGCGAGGGACCGTCCAGTTCCGCCAGCCCTTCCGCAAAGGAGGCCATGCCAGCGCAGATCGCCAGATCGGTGCGGTAGGTGCGGCCCAGTTCCTCAGGGTCCGGGTGGACGTGGACCAGGCGCTGGCCGGGATGATCCGGCGCGATCAGCGTGTAGCCATCGGTCGTCGCCTCTCCCAGCCGCGCGCCGATCACCAGCAACAGGTCGGCCTCCCGGACACGCTGAAGCAGTTTGGGATTGGGGCCATAGCCGAGATTGCCGGCATAGGCCGGGCAGTCGTTCGGCACCGCATCCTGTCGCCGGAAGGCGGCGACCAGAGGCACACCGGTGCGATCGGCCCAGGCGGCGATGTCCTGTCCCGCCACGCCGCTCCAGTCGGCGCCGCCGACAATCGCCAGCGGTCGTTCAGCGGTGGCGAGCAGGTCGCCGAGTTGGGCCAGAGCGTCGGGGTCGCAGCCCTGGATGGCCGGCGACAGGCGGCGCCGGTCGGTCGCCTCCACCTGATCGAGCAGCATGTCCTCCGGCAGGGCGAGTACCACGGGCCCGGGGCGTCCGTTCATCGCGGTGGCATAGGCGCGGGCGACATATTCGGGGATGCGCGCCGCGTCGTCGATCCGCGCCGCCCATTTCACGATGGGCGTGAACATCGCGGCGAAGTCGATCTCCTGAAACGCCTCCCGGTCGCGGGTGCCGCGATCGACGTCGCCGATGAACAGGATCGTCGGCTGGGAGTCCTGCATGGCGACATGGACGCCGATCGCGGCGTTGGTGGCGCCGGGCCCACGCGTCACGAAGGCGATGCCCGGCCGTCCGGTCAGCGCGCCATCGGCACAGGCCATGAAGGTCACGCCGCCCTCCTGACGACAGGTGACGGTCTGGATGGCAGGCGTGTCGTGCAGCGCGTCGAGCACGGCCAGGAAGCTTTCGCCCGGAACGGTGAAGACCCGCTCGCATCCCTGCGCCACGAGTTGGTCGACCAGGATGCGTCCGCCGGTTCTGGATGCGGTCATGGCGTGGGGCTGATCCTTGTCGCTGAAATAGTCGTGGTCGTTCTTTTCACGGCTGGGCAGGGGGGGCAAGCGGGTCGGTGGCCGGACGCGGTCAGCCGCCGTTCAGCCGCGTCGGATCATGCTGAGGCCATCATGAAAAAGCTGCTGCTCGCCCTCGCGTTCGGGGCCGTCATGGCCGCTCCTGCCACTTCGGCGCGGTTGTCGCCGGATGCGGAGCTGGCGAAGCTGATCGGCAACCGCGTCGCGGACAAGCCGACCGGTTGCATCGACCTGTCGATGGCGCGGAGCACGCGCATCATCGAGGGGCGGGCGATCGTGTATGAGATCGGCAGCACCCTGTACGTCAACCGGCCCGGCGGCGTGGAGCATCTGCGCGACGACGATATCCTGGTGACGCGCGTGTTCGGCGGGCAGTTGTGCCGGCTGGACACGGTCAACCTGGTCAGCCGGGCGGGCAATTTCCAGCACGGCTTCGTGGTGCTGGGCGACTTCATCCCCTATCGCCGGGCGGACGGCGCGCCCAAGGCAAGCCCAACCCCAGCTTGACCCGGTTCCGCCCCGATGGCTATCGCCGGGGGCAGGAGGGACCCGCATGAACAAGCTTTATCCCGATGCCGGTGCCGCGCTGGACGGGCTGCTGAAGAACGGCATGACCATCTGCGCGGGTGGATTCGGGCTGTGCGGAATTCCTGAACGGTTGATCGACGCGATCCGAGAAGCGGGCGTCACCGGCCTGACCATCGCGTCCAACAATGCCGGCATCGATGGCGAGGGGCTGGGCAAGCTGCTCCGCACGCGTCAGGTCGCCAAGATGATCTCCTCCTATGTCGGTGAGAACAAGGAGTTCGAGCGGCAATATTTGGCCGGCGAGCTGGAGGTGGAGTTCTGTCCTCAGGGTACGCTGGCGGAGCGTTGCCGGGCGGGGGGTGCGGGGATCCCGGGCTTTTACACCAAGACCGGCGTCGGCACGCTTGTGGCCGAGGGCAAGGAGGTGAAGCAGTTCGACGGGGAGGATTACATCCTCGAACGCGGCATCCGCGCCGACCTGTCGATCATCAAGGGCTGGAAGGCGGATGAGAGCGGCAACCTGATCTTTCGCAAAACGGCGCGCAACTTCAACCAGCCGATGGCGACCGCCGGGCGGGTGTGCGTCGCGGAGGTTGAGGAGGTGGTGCCGGTCGGCTCGCTCGATCCGGACCAGATCCACCTGCCGGGCATCTATGTGAAGCGGATGATCGTCGGCGCCCCGTACGACAAGAAGATCGAGTTTCGCACCACGCGCCAGCGACCGGATGCGACCGCCGCGGCGGGATCGGAAGTGGGCGCTTGATCGACGTGCGGCCGGGTCGGATGGCGCGGGGTTGGGGGGCGCGTCCGGTGCTCGCTTGCGCGCTGTTGCTGGGCGGATGCGTGGCGGAGCCTGCGCCCGTCCCTGGCCCGGTCATAGCCCCGGCCGTGGTTGTTGGAGCGCAATCAGTGCCCGCGGGCATGCAATATCTCTATGGGTCTGGCGAGGCGGCGGCGATCAGCATCCAGGCCTGGAACGCGCTGACCGGCTATGTGGAGGAGCGCGTCCGGCAACGGCCCGTCAGCGGCGTAGTGCTGGAGGAGGACGCGACGCTGGCGGCGCCACGCTTCGCCTCCTGTGATCGTAAACCCTATGCCGCCGTGTTCGATGTGGACGAGACGGTGCTGCTCAACCGCGGGTTCGAATATGACGCGGCGAGCGGGCGCCCGTATGAGGATGCGCGGTGGCGTGCGTATGAGATCACCGGCGGCACGACCACGGTGGCCGTGCCGGGCGCGAAGGCGGGGATCGATGCGTTGCGCCGACTGGGCGTGACGGTGATCTTCAACAGCAACCGCGCGGCCGCCAATGTCGAGGCGACGCGCGTCGCGATCGAGCGTGCGGGGCTAGGCCCGGCGGTGCACGGCGAGACCCTGTTCCTGAAGGGCGACGACAATACGGGCAGCCTGAAGGACGCGCGGCGCTGGCGGATCGCGGATCGATACTGCGTCATCGCCATGGGCGGCGATCAGCTGGGTGATTTCAGCGACCTGTTCAATGCGCCCGCGACACCGGCGGCCCGTCGCTCGGCTGCGGAGGCTCCGGCGGTCGCCGGGCTGTGGGGGCGTGGCTGGTTCGTGCTGCCCAACCCGGTCTACGGCACCGCGCTGAAGGGGACGCTGGACGACATCTTCCCCGCCGATGCGCGCTGGGCCCCCGAACCCTGATCACGAAAAGGATAGCTTATGCCCTGGGACCGGAACGGCATGGCGGCGCGCGCGGCCAAGGAATTGCGCGATGGCTATTACGTCAATCTGGGCATCGGCATCCCGACGCTGGTCGCCAACAACATTCCCGACGGCATGACGGTCACCCTGCAATCCGAAAACGGGATGCTGGGCATCGGTCCCTTTCCGTATGAGGACGAGGTCGACGCGGACCTGATCAACGCGGGCAAGCAGACCATCAGCGAGCTGCCGCAGTCCGCCTATTTCGGATCGGAGCAGAGCTTCGCGATGATCCGCGGCGGCCATATCGACCTGACCGTGCTGGGCGCGATGGAAGTCAGCGAGGGCGGCGACATCGCCAACTGGATGATCCCGGGCAAGATGATCAAGGGCATGGGCGGCGCCATGGACCTGGTCGCGGGCGTGAAGAAGATCATAGTGGTGATGGAGCATGTCGCAAAGGACGGCAGCCCCAAGTTCATCCCCGCCTGCACCCTGCCGCTGACGGGACGCAACGTGGTCGACATGATCGTCACCGACCTGGCGGTGTTCCAGCGGCCCGATCACGACCGCGCGTTCCGCCTGACCGAGCTGGCACCCGGCGTCACCGCCGACGAGGTGCGCGCGAAGACGACCGCGTCGTTCGACGACTAAGGCCAGCTGTTCGCATCTATCGAAAAGATGAGGTTGGTCACGGCGCATCAATCGATTACCGGGAACGGCATCATGGCCAGCAAACCGCAAACGCTTTACGAGAAGATCTGGGACGCGCATGTCGTCGAACGGCGCGAGGATGGTACCTGCCTGATCTATATCGACCGGCATCTCGTCCATGAGGTGACGAGCCCGCAGGCCTTCGAGGGGCTGCGCGCCGCCGGCCGGCCGGTGCGGCGTCCCGAGCTGACGCTGGCGGTGCCGGATCACAACCTGCCCACCACGCCCCGTGTCGATACGGCCGGTCGCCTGCTGCCGATCGCGGACCCGGAAAGCGCGGCACAGCTGGACGCGCTGCGCCGCAACACCGCGGAATTCGGCGTCGATTACATCGATGCGACGGCGGCGGAGCAGGGCATCGTCCACGTCGTCGGCCCCGAGCTGGGCTTCACCCTGCCGGGCACGACGCTGGTGTGCGGCGACAGCCACACCTCTGCCCACGGCGCACTTGGGGCGCTGGCGTTCGGGATCGGTACGTCTGAGGTCGAGCATGTGCTGGCGACCCAGACGCTGCTGCTGCAGCCGTCACGAACGATGGAGGTGCGGGTCGAGGGCACTCTGGGCTTCGGCGTGTCGGCGAAGGACGTCATCCTGGCAATCATCGGGCGTATCGGCGCGGCGGGCGGTACCGGCCACGTCATCGAATATACCGGCGATGCGATCCGCGCCCTGTCGGCGGAAGGGCGGCTGACGATCGCGAACATGTCGATCGAGGGCGGTGCGCGGGCCGGGTTGATCGCGCCCGACGACACGACCTTCGCCTATCTGAAGGGGCGTCGCATGGCGCCGGTCGGGGAAGAATGGGATCGCGCCGTCGCGTGGTGGCGTTCGCTGTCTACCGACGCGGGCGCGCGGTACGACAAAAGCGTGCGGATCGATGCCACCGACATCGCGCCTGCGCTGACCTGGGGCACCAGCCCGGAGGATGTGGTGCCGATCACCGGCAGCGTGCCCGATCCCGCCAGCTTTGCCGATCCGGCGAAACAGGCGGCGGCGCGCAAGTCGCTGGATTACATGGGTCTGACGCCGGGCACGCGCATGCAGGACGTGCCCGTGCAGCACGTCTTCATCGGTAGTTGCACCAACAGCCGGATCGAGGATCTGCGCGCGGCAGCCAGCATCGCCAACGGCCGCCATGTCGCCGACGGCGTGCGCGCGCTGGTCGTGCCGGGGTCCGGCCTGGTCAAGCGGCAGGCGGAAGAGGAGGGGCTGGACCGCATCTTCGCGCAGGCGGGGTTCGAGTGGCGGGAGCCGGGATGCTCGATGTGCCTGGCGATGAACCCGGACAAGGTGCCGCCGGGCGAGCGCTGCGCATCGACCAGCAACCGCAACTTCGTCGGGCGCCAAGGGCCGGGTGCGCGGACCCACCTGGTCAGCCCCGCGATGGCGGCGGCGGCGGCGGTCACGGGCCGGCTGGCCGATGTGCGGGAGTTGATGGCATGACGCCAGTGGTCACGGTCAGCGGCGCCGCCTATCCCTGGGGCGCGAAGAACATCGACACCGATGTGATCATCCCGGCGCATTGGCTGAAGACGATATCCCGCACGGGTCTGGGCAAGGGCGCGTTCGAGACGGTGCGCGCGGTGCCCGGCAACATCTTCGACGATCCGCGCTACGCCGGCAGCCCGATCCTGATCGCAGGGGACAATTTCGGATGCGGGTCCAGCCGTGAACATGCCGCATGGGCGCTGGCGGACATGGGCGTGCGTGCGGTCATCGCGCCAAGCTTTTCCGACATCTTTTCAGGCAATGCCGTCAAGAACGGGATCGTCCCCGTGGTCCTGCCGCAAGAGGCGATCGATCGCCTGATCGCGGCTGCGCACGACCACCCTGTGACAGTGGACCTGGAAAGCATGACCGTGACCACACCGTTCCAGGATCGGTTCGTGTTCGAAATGGACCCGTTCCGTCGGCGGTGCCTGATGGAAGGATTGGACGAAATCGGCCTTACCCTCGCCCGCGATGCGGAGATTGCGGCGTTCGAAGGCAGGATCGGGGTGGCGAGGCCCTGGACGCGGCCTGCTGGGTCGGTGGTGGCCGGTACGTCGGTGATTTGAACTTCTGAACCCGCGAGAGGCAGCGCCAGCCTGAAGCCGGTGGCATTCAGGTTCTTACAGACTTAATCCCGCCCGGGCATGACTGCCCCCAGGACCGTAAAAATGGCGGCGCTCGATATTGCATCGAATGGCGGCATGGACGTAGTCAGAAGGCCAGGAACAGCAGCGCCAGCGCAGCCCAGATCAACATCGACACGGCAAGGCCATATACCACACCGGCGAAGGCGTTGGGATTCAGCGAGCGCGAGGGAGGCGGGAGAATGGGGTTGGCCATCGACATACCCTCTCAGGATATTTGCTTGTTCTTTTACAAGATCATTTATCATAACAAGCCTGTGAAGCCCCTAAATGTGCTCGTCGTCACTTTCTCTCGCGTTGCACGCTCCGAGGCGCGCGCTTATCTGGACACATAGGTACCGGGAGCCTTGTTGAACCATGATCAGCTTCGACCATAGAGCGCGTGGCGCGGAGGCTGTGTCGGGTGGGCCTGCCCTCGCCCGCGACGAGGAGATGGCGTTCCGCATCACCGCCCGCCGCAACCGGCTGGTCGGGCAGTGGGCGGCCGACTTGATGCAGCTGACGCCCGAAGAGGCCGACGCCTATTGTAAGGCGGTAGTGCAGGCAGATTTCGAGGAAGCCGGCGACGAGGACGTGATCCGCAAGCTGCTGGGCGACCTGACCGCGGCTGGGGTGGACAGCGACGGCGACATGGTGCGCCGGGCGCTGGAGGATCGCGTCGTGGAAGCGCGTCGCCAGTTGCTGGAACAATTGCCGCGCGCGTCGGAGGGTCGCTGATCCATGCCGATGACCGCCGACGCCATCGCGGAGATGATCCGCGCCGCCATCCCCGATGCCGAAGTCGAGATCACCGATCTCGCGGGCGACGGTGACCATTATGCCGCGCATGTCGTGTCGGCGAGCTTTGCGGGACTGCCGCTGCGCAAGCAGCATCAGGCGGTCTATGCGGCGCTCGGCGGCCGGATGGGCGGCGAACTCCATGCCCTGCAGCTCAAAACGGCAGCAGCCTGAGGACAAGATGATGACCGATACGACCACTGACGCCAACGCCCGCATCGACGCGATCGTGAAGAGCAACCCCGTGGTGCTGTTCATGAAGGGCAGCCCGTTGTTCCCGCAATGCGGGTTCTCCAGCCGCGCGGTTGCCATCCTCCAGCATTTGGGTGCGGAGTTCGAGGGTGTGGACGTGCTGCAGGATCAGGCGATCCGGCAGGGGATCAAGAATTATTCCGACTGGCCGACCATCCCCCAGCTGTACGTCCATGGCGAGTTCGTCGGCGGTTCGGACATCATGATGGAAATGTATGAAAGCGGCGAGCTGGCGACGCTGCTCGGAAACGAGAAGCCGCAGGACTGAGGGCCGGGTGAGGGCGGATCGACGCGAGGCTCGGAAAAGCTGTCGACCCGCCCTACTGAAGCGATGAACGCTCGGCGCAGGTTGTCTTGCAGCGGGCGTGCCAGTTGATCAGAGCCACGAGGGACCGCAAGGTCTGTTGGTTAACGTGCTGAGCCTGGACCGCCTCCTGTAAGTTTTTTCGACAGGTGAGGGCACCGGAACGCGTCATCGTGTCGGTTCGGTGTGAAGTGTTTGGCCATTTGGACCGGATTTCAGCTCCGCGACATTCGCCTTGTTGTTCGCGTGCCTCACGCCCCACGCTTTCGACCTGACTTGCCCCCGGCGGCCGTTGCCGCCACATCGGGCGGATGGCAGAACCGCCCTATGGTATCCCGATCGGGCTGGAGCCGCTGGTCGCGCGGGTCCTCGCACCGAACCCATCGCCCTTCACCTTCACCGGTACGCAAAGCTATCTGGTCGGCACCGACACGCTGGCGGTGATCGATCCGGGCCCTGACGATGCCGCGCATCATGGGGCCTTGCTACAGGCGATCGGCGCCCGGCAGGTGACCGCGATCCTGATTACCCATCATCACCGCGATCACAGCCCCGGTGCGCGCGCTCTGGCCGCGGCGACGGGGGCGCCCATCATCGGCGCGGCACCCTTTGTCGGCGAAGACGCCGCGACACGCAGCGACGCCTCGTTCGATGCCGATTACAGGCCGGATCGCGTGCTGGCGGACGGTGAGGCGATCGAGGGGGAGGGGTGGACGCTGGAGGCCGTCGCGACGCCGGGTCATACGTCCAATCACCTCGCCTTTGCGCTTCGGGAAAGCGGCGCGCTGTTTTCGGGCGATCATGTCATGGGTTGGTCGACCAGCGTCGTGTCGCCACCGGATGGGAACATGGGCCAGTATATCGCCAGCCTGGAGAAGCTGTTGGGCCGGTCCGACCGCATCTATTACCCCGGCCATGGCGACATCGTCGAAGCGCCACAGCGAATGGTGCGCGGGATGCTGGGCCATCGCAAACAGCGCGAGGGGCAAATCCTGCGCAGGCTGGCGGCGGGTCCGGAGAGGATCGAGCCGCTGGTAGCGGGCATGTATGCCGGGCTGGACGAACGGCTGCTGCCGGCGGCACGGCAATCGGTGCTGGCGCATCTGATCGACCTCGACGCGCGGGGGCTGGTGCGGCAGGAGGATGGCGTATGGAGCAGCCGACCGTGACCCCCGATCCTGCACCGCCGCGCCCGTCGGGCACGGTCGGGAGCTTCCTCGCCAGGGCGGCGGGGGTGATCCTGCTGCTGGTGCTGGCCGGGCTGCTCGCCCTGTGGGGGGTGCAGCGGTACATCGCGAGCAGGCTGGCGCCCGATCCGGTCACGGTCGCCACGGCCAGCCTGGAAGGGTTGCGGGAGCAGAACCGCCTGTCCGCCTTCGCCGCGCGCTTCGTCGCGGTGGTGACGAGCCGCCGGTCGCAGCTGGGCTTTTCCACCGAAAAGACCCTGATCATGCCGGGCATGGTCCGGTACGAGGTCGATCTGGGCAAGCTGACGCAGCGCGATGTGGCGTGGGACGCCAAGGAACATGTGCTGTCGGTCACGCTGCCGCCGGTCGAGGTGACCGGGCCGGAAGTCGACCTGAACGCGATCCGCGAATACGGCACCGGGGGCATGCTGGCGCGGCTGACCGACGCGAACACCGCGCTCGATCAGGCCAATCGCCGCGCTGGGCAGGCCGAACTGGTGCGGCAGGCGCGGGAGGCGACGCCGGTGCGGCTGGCGCGCGATGCGACACGGCGGGCGGTCGAGCGCAGCTTTGCGATGCCGTTGCGTGCGGCCGGTGTGCCGGCGGAGGTGCGCGTCCGCTTCGCCGACGAACCGGTCGCGAGCAGCGAGCGATGGGACACGTCGCGCTCGCTGGACGAGGTGCTGACGAACCGGCGCTGACCGGCCCGTCGGCTCAGGCGGGCAGCGGTTCCGCCGTGCCGCGCGGGTTGCCGACCGTGTCGCCCGACCGGAACCGGTCCATGTCGAGGATGCCGAGCCGCTTGGCGACGATCGTCGGGATCAGGCTCTGTCCTGCCACGTTGACGGCCGTGCGCCCCATGTCGAGGATGGGATCGATCGCCAGCAGCAGCCCCGCGCCCTCCAGCGGCAGGCCGAGCGTGGTGAGCGTCAGCGTCAGCATCACGGTCGCTCCCGTCAGGCCGGCCGTGGCGGCGGAGCCCATGACGGCGACGAACACGATCAGCAGATAGTGCGACAGCGACAAGGGCACGCCGAAGAACTGCGCGACGAAGATGGCGGCGATTGCCGGATAAATGGCGGCGCACCCGTCCATCTTGGTCGTGGCGCCGAGCGGAACGGCAAAGGCGGCATAGGCGCGCGGCACGCCAAGGGCACGTTCCGTCACCTCCTCGGTCACTGGCAGCGTGCCGACCGACGAACGCGACACGAAGCCGAGTTGTATCGCGGGCCATGCTGAGGTGAAGAAGCGCCACGGGCTGAGACCGTGCGCGGTAAGCAGCAATGGGTAGACGACCAGCATCACCAGCGCGAGGCCCAGATACACGGCGCCGACGAAGCTGCCCAGCGCACCCATGGTCGACCAGCCATAGCGGGCGACGGCATCCCCGATCAGCGCGGCGGTGCCGATCGGCGTCAGGGCGATGACCCAGCGCAGCAGCCGGCGCATGATGGCGAGCAGCGACGCGTTGAAGGCTAGGAAAGGCTCGCCGTCGTGTCCCAGCCGCACCGCCGCCGTGCCCACCGCGACCGCCACCACCATGATCTGCAACACGTTGAACGACAGGCCCGTGCTGGCATGCCCGTCCTCCAGCGAAGTGGACGCGGTCAGGCCGATGAAATTGACCGGCACCAGCCCCTTCAGGAAGTCGATCCACGACCCCGTGCTGGTCGGGGCGACGGCGGCGGCGCGGTCGATGCCGGCATGCAGTCCGGGCTGGATCACCACGCCCAGCACGATGCCGATCGACACGGCGATCAGCGCGGTGATGGCGAACCATATCAGCGTCTGGGCGACCAGCCGCGCCGCGTTCTGCAGGTCGCGCAGCGCCGCCACCGATCCGACGATCGCGGCGAACACCAGCGGCGGCACCAGCGCCTTCAGCAACTGAACGAAGATCTGGCCCACCGTCCGCAATGCCTCGCCGAGCGCGGTCGCCTGTCCCGGAGTGTGCGGCAGGTCGCGCGCGATCAGACCGAGCAGGACGCCCGCGATCATGCCCAACAGGACCTGGACACCGAATGAGGGCAGGCGCAGGCGCGGCCTGGAGGAAAGAGACGAGGCAGTCATGCCACGCGATGTGGGGCCTGTCGGCTGCAAACCCGAGATAGAACATCTCGCCCCCCGCAAAGGCAGAATGTGGCGGAGACTTGATCGATGCGCGCGCGCGGGCCAAATGCCGGTCCATGGAACAACCCCTGAACCTGTCCGGCCTAGACCTGCGTGCGGAAATCGATCGTCTGCGTCGCGAACGCAACGCGGTGGTGCTGGCGCATTACTACCAGAAGCCGGAGTTGCAGGACCTGGCGGATTTCGTCGGCGACAGCCTGGACCTCAGCCGCAAGGCGGCGGAGACCGACGCGGACGTGATCGCGTTCTGCGGCGTTCGCTTCATGGCGGAAACGGCCAAGATCCTATCACCGAACAAGACGGTGGTGCTGCCCGACATGGACGCCGGATGCTCGCTCGAGGACAGCTGCCCGCCGGAACAGTTCGCTGCATTCCGCGCGGCGCACCCGGATCATATCGCGCTGACCTACATCAACTGTTCGGCGGAAGTGAAGGGGCTGAGCGACATCATCGTCACCTCCTCATCCGCGGAGACGATCCTGGCGAAGCTGCCTGCGGACCAGAAGATCATCTTCGGCCCCGACCGCAATCTGGGCGGCTATCTGGCGCGCAAGACCGGACGCGACCTGTTGCTGTGGCCGGGGGTGTGCATCGTGCACGAGGCGTTCAGCGAAACCGAGCTCCTCAAGCTGCGCGCGCAGCATCCCACCGCGCCGATCGCCGCGCATCCGGAATGTCCGGCGGTGATCCTGGATCATGCCGATTATGTCGGCTCGACCCGCGGCATCCTTGATTATGCAAAGGCGATGTCGGGCGACACGCTGATCGTCGCGACCGAACCGCACATCATCCACCAGATGGAAAAGGCGCTTCCGGGCAAGCACTTCATCGGTGCCCCAGGTGCGGACGGCAACTGCAACTGCAACATCTGTCCGTACATGGCGCTCAACACGATGGAAAAGCTGTACGTGGCGCTGCGCGACCTGAAACCGCAGATCGAGATCGAGGAAGGACTGCGCCTGCGTGCGAAGAAGAGCCTGGATGCGATGCTGAGCATGGCGAGCAGCAGCGTCGGGCAGGGCGACCTGGGTCCGGCGCGGGTCACGGGCGACTGACCGCAGGCCGGCCTGGACCGGCCGATTGGCCGGACTTAGCGCGAGTTCCCGGCCGAGCAGAGGCGTCGGCTACCGGGTCCGATCGGGCCGGTAGCCGGGTTGATCCTCACAGCCTCACGATCATCAACGCGCCAGCCGACCGTCGCTGGTCGCGGCACGATCGAATGGAAACAGGATCGCCGGATCGGGCAGGTCCACCTCGGTCGCCACGTCAGGCGGCGCGATCGTGCGCAGCAGGTGCTGGATGATCGCGCGCCGAGCCTGTTTCTTGTGGTCGCCGCGCACGACGATCCACGGAGCGATGGCGCTGTGGGTGCGCGCCAGCATGGTGTCGCGCGCGGCGGAATAGCTGTCCCACTTTTCCTGCGCGACCGCGTCGAGCGGTGACGTCTTCAGCGCCTTCAGCGGATCGCTGCGCCGCGACTCCAGCCGTTCGGCCTGCGTGTCCTTGTCGATGTCGAGCCAGAACTTGACCAGGCGAATGCCGCTTTCGACCAGCATCGCCTCGAACACCGGCGCGTCGTCGAGGAAGCGGGCCTGTTCCTCCGGGGTGGAGAAATTCATCACGACCTCCACGCCGCCGCGATTGTACCAGCTGCGGTTGAAGATCACGAGTTCGCCCGCCGCGGGCAGATGGCCGGCATAGCGCTGGAAATACCATTGCGACCGTTCGCGGTCGCTGGGTTTGGGCAGGGCCACCACGCGCGTGTTGCGGATCGACAGATGCTGGACGATCGTGCGGATCGCGCCGTCCTTGCCCGCCGCGTCGCGGCCTTCCAGCACGACCACCACGCGATCGCCGGTTTCGGCCATCGCCGCCTGCGTACGGACAAGCCCGAGCTGAAGGACGTCATCGCGCGACAGGTCGTCGTGATCGTCGGAATGCTTGTTCTTGCTCATCGCCGGCCTCCGACGGTCGCGGGGCCATCATGACCGGGCTCGTCCGAGCGGGACAGAGGGTTCTCGTCGGGAGAGGGGTTGGCGGCGGCCTCTTCCTGCACGGCGCGGGTGGCGGAGGGGTTCTGGCCATGCTCGTCCAGCGTCCCGGCGGGCAAGGGCACGTCGATCACCGCGTTCGGCGCGGTGCCCGTGCCCGCCGCCGCCGTGCCGCTGAGCGGATCGTCCGCCGCGGCAACCCCGCCAAGGCCGCCGCCGCCGACCATCGTGTCGGAACCTTGATCGTTCAGCACCGACGCTGCGTTGCGGTCGTCGCGGGCATTCGTGGTGGCGGCGATGTCGCTGGCGTCGGTGTTACTGGGGTTCGTGTCGGGCATCAAGCGATCTCCTTTCACAGGGTAACGCGCGGGCGTCCGATCCGTTCGCTGTGCCGGCGTGGCGGTTCGGCTGGCCTTGGCGTGCAACCATGCTATCGAGGCGTGATCCCTCAGGAGCCCGACCCCCGCGATGACCGTGCCGTTCGCCCTTGACGGGTTCGACCCCGCCGCTTTTGTCCGGGACGTGCTGGCGGAGGATCTGGGCGATGCCGGCGATATTACCTCCACGGCCGTGATCCCGGCCGACGCCCGGTTCCGTGCGGTGATGGACAGCCGCGATACGATCGTGGCCGCGGGCCTGCCGCTGGCGGAGGCGTTCTTTCGTGCGCTCGATCCGGACATGCAGGTGGAGCGGCTGGTGGCGGACGGCGACCGGGTAGAGCCGGGCACGGCGCTGATGCGGATGGAGGGCAACGCCCGCGCGATGCTGACGGCGGAGCGGTCGGCGCTGAATACGGTGCAGCATCTGTCGGGCATCGCCACGCTGACCCGGTCCTATGCCGATCGTATCGCGGGCAGCGGCGCGCGGTTGCTCGACACGCGCAAGACGATCCCCGGGCTGCGGCGGCTGGAGAAATATGCCACCCGCATGGGCGGCGCGACGAACCATCGCATGGGCTTGTGGGACGCGGCGATGATAAAGGACAACCATGTCGCGGTCGCCGGCGGCATCGGCCCCGCCGTGAAGCGGGCGCGGTTGGCGGGTATCGCATCCATCATCGTCGAGGTGGACCGGCTGGATCAGATCGCGCCCGCGCTGGAGGCGGGGGCGACGCACCTGCTGCTCGACAACATGCCGCCCGCGACTCTGCGCGAGGCAGTAGCCATGGTCGCCGGGCGCGTGCCGACGGAAGCGTCGGGTGGCATCGACCTGGACACGATCGGCGCGGTTGCGGACACCGGGGTCAGCTTCATTTCCGTCGGGCGGCTTACCCAGTCGGCACCGGCGGCGGACATCGGACTGGACGTGGCGACCGCGCGCTGACGCGGCGTCGAGAGGGTAACAGGGGGGGGGACGGAGCATGGTCGGGCTGGACGGGGAAGATGGTGGGCTGATGCAGCGGCCGCCATCGATCGTGACGTTCGAACGCCTGTACCTGGCGTCGATCGCGCTGGGGCTGGCGAACACGTCGGTCGGCTGGACCGCGCGGCGGGCCATGCTGGACCAGAACCCGGCGGTGATCGCCAATCCGCAGCTTCATGGGATGTTGGGCGGGATGATGGCGGGCTTGGGTGCGCTGGGCGCTTTGGGCACGCTGATGACGCTGATCCAGGGGCACAGCCCGAGCGTGATGCTGTCGTTGCTGAGCCTGTTGTCCACTGCGCTCTCGATCGCGGCGGCGGTGTGCCTGTTCCGCGTCGACGCCTTGCCCTGGTTCGGCGAAACGCCTGATGAGCTGGAGACGGTTGAATGAAGCGTATGATTCTTACCGGCGTCGTGGCGCTGTCGCTGCCGGTGGCGGCGCAGGGGCAGGCCTATCGCTGCTCGGTGCCAGCGACGGTCGAGCGTCCGCGTCCGGACCTGCCGAGCGCCGACCAGCCGAGCCGGGTGCTGCCGATCGGCAGCTACACCTTGGCTGTGACCTGGGCCCCGGAATACTGCCGCGGTCATGCGCGTCAGCCGTCCGCCCGTTTTCAGTGCGGCGGCGGCAACCGGTTCGGCTTCACGCTGCACGGGCTTTGGCCGGACGGGGTGGGGAAGGACTGGCCGCAATATTGCAAGTCCACGCCCATCCTGCCGCGCGCGGTGATCCGGGCGAACATGTGCGCGACGCCGTCGGCACAGCTGTTGCAGCATGAATGGTCGAAGCACGGCACCTGCATGCCGGGCGTGCGCCCCGCCGCCTATTTCCAGCGCTCGACCGGCCTGTATGCGCGGTTGCGGTATCCGGACATGGATGCCCTGTCGCGCGGCGCGATCACCGCCGGCGGACTGGCGCGGGCGGTGGCGGCGGCTAATCCGGGGATGAGCGCGGATATGATGCGAATCACGGCCAATCGTCACGGCTGGCTGGACGAGATCTGGTTCTGTCTGGACAAGCAGTTCCGCTACACCCGCTGCCCTGTGCATCAGGGCGGGTTGGACCCGGCCGCCTCGATCAAGATCTGGCGCGGGGCGCGGTAGTCCCTCCCTGCGCGGACTCAGAGATCGTCAGGCGGAGGTGCGGCGACGCTGGATCAACGCCGCGCCTCGATCGTCGCGGTGGCAGGATGATGGCGGTCGAGGTGGCGTTTGACGATGCGCAGGTTGCGGGTGTTAGAGCGGAAGAAGAAGTCCGGCACCGCGCCGACCAGCGGGATCATGCCCAGCGCCCAGTCGAAGGCGATATTGCCGGCCATGCGCGCAACCTGCGTCTTCGACATGCCGAGGTTGCGCGCCTCCCAGGCCAGATACGCGCCGAAACCGGCACCAATCGTGCTGCCGGCGACCGGGATCAGGTCGATGATGACGTCCAGGCCCATGCGACGGTTCGTGCCGGGGATACGGATCAATCCCTCCAACAGCCGTTCCACCGTCTCGATGCGCTGGCGCACGGCGGCGGCGTCACGTCCGATCGGGAGTTGCCGGGACATGGCAGTGAGGTGCGGGTTCATGGTACCGAAGTGGTGGTGGCACGTAGCCGGTTCAACGGGTGCCATGCGCGCGCGTTCGGCGTCCAGCGGGTCAGGCGCTGCGCGACAAGCGACCAGCGCAGCGGGCGCGCCAGCGGGATGAAGCTGGCATCTGCGGTCAGCGCGGCGTCGGCCGCGGCGATCAGGCGTGATCGCTCCGCCAGCGTCGGCGCGTCACGGGCGGCAATCAGCGCGGCGGCGGCCTGATCGCCGCAGGCGCGGCACGCGGTCGCCAGGTACCAGCGGGCGCTGTCATACGGCGCGACGGCATCAACCAGCGCCAACTCCGCCGGCGCGCCGGGCGCGACGCGATCCAGCGTCACGCCGATAGAGGCCAGGCTGGCGGCAAGGCGGGCGAACAGCAGGCGGCCGCCCGGCGCATCGGGCAGGGCCAGGCGCAGGCGAACGGGCGGGCCCGGCCACAGCGCGACCTGCGCCGCGGCGGCCAAACGCCGTTCGGCAAGCGCCTGTGCCGTCCAGGGCGCGGCCGCGGGCGGAAGCGACGAGTCGAGCTGGTCGGGCAACAATGTCTCGGTCGGGGTCCAACCGGGCTGGACGGCATCCAGCACCGCTGCCCGGTCGACCGCCTCGGACAGCGCGGCCCGGTTGCGCGGGTCGGCCAAGAAGCCGTCGCGTGACAGAATCGCCAGTCCGAACAGCCCGCTGGCCGTGTCGGTGCGGATGTTCACCGGCGCGACCTGCGCCGCCGCGACCAGTGGCCAGTCGGCGAAGGTGCCGCCCTCCACCAGGTCCGACCGTCGCGCTGCGAAGCGGGCGACGGCCATGGCGGCGCTCTCGCCGATCAGCCGGACGTCATTGGCCGCATCGTCGCGAACCTCCTGATCCGGATCGCGATCGGGATCGGGCGCCGGGCGGAGCAAGGGCGCGATGCCGGCCTGGATCACGCGGAAGGGGCCGGTGCCGACCGTGCCGCGCGGGCGCAGCAATGCCATTTCCGGCTGAGCGAACAGGCTGAGCAGATCGGGGCGCGGCCGCTTCAACCGGACCTCGATCACCTCCGGCGTCATCGCCACGATCGCATCGACGGCGGTGAGGAAAGGGGCGAGCGGGTTGCTCGACCGGGGCGCGACGTGCCTGCGGAGTGCGGCGACGACCTCTTCGGCGGAAACGGGCGTTTCATCGGGCCAGGTCGCACGGCGCAAGCGGAAGATGTAGGTCATGCCGTCGTCGATGACGGTCCAGCGCTCCGCCAGCCCCGGCTCGATCTGGCCCGTGGCATCGAAGCGGACGAGACCCTGAGCGAGCGAGTCGAGCGTCAGCCGCTCCGACGTATCGAGCGGTCGCCGGTCCGGGTCCGCCATGCGCAACGGACCACCGATCGCGCTGACGATCACCGCGCCGCTGTCGGGCCGTCGATTGCAGCCGGCGGATGCGAGCATCAGGAGCAGCAGGGCCGCGCCACGGCCCGTCCGCAGGAGGCCACGAAACTTCATGTCGCGGGGCTGGGTGGCTGGCATCCGCGTCTCATCGCAGAGTTCGCCACCATGATCCACCGCCCGTGCCTATGGTACTGGCAGGTCGGTAGTCGCGCTGGCCGGTCCAAAGCCGGAATGGGGGATAGCCCCTGGGGAGGAAGGAGCTGTGTCGGGGTTGGGTGTTGAGCGGGCGGTCACACACTGCGCAGCGATCGAGCAGCTTCGGCAGATCAGTAGAGTGCGCTGACCGACGCCGGCTTACCCGGCGGCACGGAATGGTGATGACAGTGGTAGGGGATCTATGGGGTTCAGCCCCGAACGGGGATTTCAGCACCTGCTCGCTTCGCGCAGTGGGCAATGAGCGATAATCGCCAGGCGCGGCTCTTAGTCCCGCTGATAGATTGAGGGTCCGGTCGTCAGTGCCGGTTCAACCCGCCCGGCCGTGTGTGTGAGCTGTTAACGATAACTATTCCGACAGTATTGCGCCGACCGCGCAAGCAAAGATGCGCAAGTCTGCAAATTGCTCGGCGCGGAGCCGACGATGCCATTGGTGCGGACGGCGGGACTCGAACCCGCACTCCATACGGAAGCCGATTTTAAGTCGGCAGCGTCTACCGATTCCGCCACGCCCGCTCGTACTCGGCGCTCAGCGCCGGTGAGACTGGAAGTTATCGCCTGCCTCAGACGTTGAGGCGCAGGCGCATTTCCTTGCCCGGCTTGAAATAGGGCACGCGCTTTGCAGTCACGTCCACGACTTCGCCGGTGCGCGGGTTGCGGCCGGTACGAGCATCGCGGGCCCGGGTCGAAAACGCGCCGAAGCCGCGCAGTTCGACGCGTCCATCCACCGCCAGCCGGCCGATGATTGTGTCGAAGAAGGTCGTGACGATAGTCTCGATCTCGCGCGGGGCGAGCCCCGGATTGCTCTGGGCAATCTTTTGCACAAGTTCTGAACGGATCATTACTGGTTCCCGGCGAGTTCACAGGGCCAGATACTGGCCGTCATCCTGTTCGTACAAAATCGTTGCGAATGCAAATCAACAATACGGGTCGGGGCGACATACTTATCGCCCCGACCCGCCATGGTGCCTCAGCGCTGGGTACGTGCCTTCAGCGCTTCGCCCAGGATGTCGCCCAGCGATGCGCCGGAGTCGGACGAACCATATTGTGCGACGGCCTGCTTCTCTTCGGCGATCTGCATCGCCTTGACCGAGAAGGTCGGCTTCTTGGAGCGGTCGAAGCCGGTGACCATGGCGTCCAGCTTCTGGCCGACCTGGAAACGCTCCGGACGCTGCTCGTCGCGGTCGCGGCCGAGATCGGTGCGCTTGATGAAGCCGGTCGCGCCATCGTCGCCCGCCTGCACCTCGAGACCCGCGTCGCGAACCTCCAGGATGGTCACGGTGACGACCTGGTTCTTGTTGACGCCGCTGCCCGAAGACGCGCCGCCGACCGCCGGGCCGCCGCGCTCCAGCTGCTTCATGCCCAGGCTGATGCGCTCCTTCTCGGGATCGATGTCGAGCACGACGGCCGACACGGTCTCACCCTTGCGGTGCAGGGCCAGCGCGTCCTCACCCGAAACGCCCCACGCGATGTCGGACATGTGGACCATGCCGTCGACGTCGTTGTCCAGGCCGATGAACAGGCCGAACTCAGTGGCGTTCTTGACCTCGCCCTCGACGGTCGAGCCGATCGGGTGCGCGGCGGCGAAGGCCTCCCACGGGTTGTTCTGCGCCTGCTTCAGGCCCAGGCTGATGCGGCGCTTTTCGGCGTCGACTTCCAGCACCATCACGTCGACTTCCTGCGAGGTCGACACGATCTTGCCCGGATGGACGTTCTTCTTGGTCCAGCTCATCTCGGACACGTGCACCAGGCCCTCGATGCCCGGCTCCAGCTCCACGAACGCACCATATTCGGTGATGTTGGTGACGCGGCCGGTCAGCTTCGCACCCACCGGATATTTCACGCCCGCGCCGTCCCACGGATCGGACTCGAGCTGCTTCATGCCCAGGCTGATGCGCTGAGTGTCCTTGTTGATGCGGATGATCTGCACCTTCACGGTGTCGCCGATGTTCAGCACTTCGGACGGATGGTTCACCCGCTTGTAGCTGAGGTCGGTGACGTGCAGCAGGCCGTCGATGCCGCCCAGGTCCACGAAGGCGCCGTAATCGGTGATGTTCTTCACCACGCCGTCGATGATCTGACCCTCGGCCAGGCTCTGGATCAGGCCCGAACGCTGCTCAGCGCGGGTTTCTTCGAGCACAGCGCGACGCGACACCACGATGTTGCCGCGCTTGCGGTCCATCTTCAGGATCTGGAACGGCTGCGGGATGTCCATCAGCGGCTGCACGTCGCGAACCGGACGGATGTCCACCTGGCTACCCGGCAGGAACGCCACGGCGCCCGACAGGTCGACGGTGAAGCCGCCCTTCACACGGCCGAAGATCACGCCCTCGACACGGGCCGACTTCGCGAATTCGGTTTCCAGCTTGTCCCATGCGGCTTCGCGGCGGGCGCGATCGCGCGACAGCATCGCTTCGCCATGCATGTTCTCGACGCGGTCGACATAGACCTCGACCTCGTCACCGACCTTCAGGTCGGCCTTCTGGCCGGGGGCGGCGAACTCGCGCAAAGGCACGCGGCCCTCGCTCTTCAGCCCGACGTCGATAACCGCCAGATCATTCTCGATCGCGGTCACGGTGCCGTGAACGACGCGTCCCTCGAAGCTGTCGGCGCCGCCGAACATGTCATCGAGCATCGCCGCGAAATCGTCGCGACTGGGCTGTGCCTGGGTTGCCATAAAGTAATTGGTTCCTAATAGTCGTTTCCGGCCAACCGGTTGGTTCCGGTGGTCTTGGCCTACATTCCGCCGCATGGCCGTATGCCGCCACGGCATCCGGGCGGGTCGGACCAGCGGAGGCATCTTGTCGCGACGATGCGAAAAGGGCGCGTGAGAAGCATGCTCCTCCGCGCCGACCTCCGCGGGCACCTGCCCACCGGACCGTTTCCCCTTAGCCGATCGGGGCCGTTGGGGCAAGGCTGCTGCCCTGACGCGCACGGGCCAGGGCGCGTGGCAAGGCCGGCTTGGCGCGTGGGAAGCAGGAGTGGTGTTGAACCTGCTGCAGGACGGGGGCGTATGAGAGGATGACCCTGCAAGGAGCAACGATCATCCACATCATGTCCGGTCACGCCCGCCGCTTCGTTTACAGCTCCCGCAAGGGGAGCATCCGATGACCCTCGATGCGATCATCCCGGCGCTGCCCTTCGTCGCGGTCGGGTTCGGGGCGCAGCTTGTCGATGGGGCGCTGGGGATGGCGTTCGGCGTCATTTCCAACACGCTGCTCATCAGCCTGGGCGTGCCGCCGGCTGCGGCGTCGGCTGGCGTGCACACGGTGGAGACGTTCACGACGGCGGCATCAGGCATCAGCCATGTGGCACAGCGCAATGTCGACTGGCGCCTGTTCCGCAGGCTGGCTCTGCCGGGCATCGCGGGCGGCATCCTTGGCGCCTATGTGCTCAGCAACATCGATGCGGGCGTCGCGCGGCCCTTCGTGCTGGCCTATCTCGCGGCGATCGGCCTATATCTGTTGTGGCGGGGTATCCGGCATCGCGAGCCGCGGGAGACGACACCGCGTTATGTCGCGCCGCTGGGGCTCGTCGGCGGATTCCTGGATGCGGCGGGTGGCGGTGGATGGGGTCCGGTGGTGACCAGCAACCTGCTGGCGCAGGGCGGCAGTCCGCGGCGCACGATCGGGACGGTGAACACGACCGAGTTCTTCCTGACCGCGACCGTGTCCGCGACATTCATCGCGCAACTGGGCTGGGCGGCGTTCACCACCGCCACGCTGGGCCTGATGGTCGGGGGTGTCCTGGCCGCGCCGCTGGGTGCGCTGATCGCCAGGCGGTTGCCGACGCGCATGCTGCTGCTGCTGGTGTCGGCGGTGCTGATCCTGACCAGCCTGTACGGGATCGTCCATGCGCTGAGCCGCTGACGCGCATCCACCGCAGCGGGTTGCCCCGCACCGGTGCCGGGCGCAAAGGCGTGGGCAAACACGCACAGGAGAGAGTCATGCGCAGCATCGAGCACGTCATCGCCGGGTACACGGGCGATGCGACCGGCCGGACCGGCGACGTCTGGGACCCGAACACCGGTCAGGTGCAGGCACGGGTGGTGCTGGGTACCGCCGCCGACCTGGATCGGGCCGTGGCGGCAGCGCAGGCGGCGCAACCTGGATGGGCCGCGACCAATCCGCAGCGGCGCGCGCGCGTCATGTTCCGCTTCAAGGAGCTGGTCGAGGCGGAGATGGACTCGCTCGCGCACACCCTGTCGTCCGAACATGGCAAGGTGATCGCGGACGCGAAGGGCGACATCCAGCGCGGGCTGGACGTGATCGAGTTCGCCTGCGGCATCCCCCATGTGCTGAAGGGCAAATACACGTACGGCGCCGGGCCCGGCATCGACGTATATTCGATGCGCATGCCGCTGGGCATCGGCGCGGGGATCACGCCGTTCAACTTCCCGGGCATGATCCCGATGTGGATGTTCGGCGTGGCGATCGCGTGCGGCAACGCCTTCATCCTGAAACCGTCTGAGCGGGACCCCTCGGTTCCGGTGCGCCTGGCCGAGTTGATGGTGGAGGCCGGGGCGCCGGAGGGCATCCTGCAGGTCGTGCACGGTGACAAGGAGATGGTGGACGCGATCCTGGATCATCCCGCCATCGCGGCGGTCAGCTTCGTCGGATCATCCGACATCGCGCATCACGTCTACCGGCGCGGCGTCGAGGCGGGCAAGCGCGTGCAGGCGATGGGCGGGGCCAAGAACCACGGCATCGTCATGCCGGACGCCGACCTGGATCAGGTCGTGGCCGACCTGGCGGGCGCGGCGTTCGGGTCGGCGGGGGAGCGGTGCATGGCGCTGCCCGTGGTGGTGCCGGTCGGCGACAGGACGGCGGACGCGCTGCGCGAAAAGCTGATCCCGGCGATCGAGGCCCTTCGCGTCGGCGTCTCGACCGATCCGGAGGCGCATTACGGCCCGGTGGTGAACGCGGCGCACAAGGCCCGCGTCGAGCAATGGATCCAGACGGGCGTCGACGAGGGCGCCGAACTGGTCGTCGATGGGCGTGGGTTCCAGCTTCAGGGACATGAAAAGGGCTTCTTCATCGGGCCCAGCCTGTTCGACCGCGTCACGCCCGACATGGCGTCGTACAAGGAGGAAATCTTCGGCCCCGTGCTGCAGATCGTGCGCGCGCCCGATTTCGAGGCGGCCGTGGCACTGCCCAGCCGGCATCAGTACGGAAACGGCGTCGCGATCTTCACCCGCAACGGTCATGCCGCGCGGGAATTCGCCGCGCGGGTGGAGGTCGGCATGGTCGGCATCAACGTGCCGATCCCGGTGCCGGTCGCGTATCACAGTTTCGGCGGGTGGAAGCGTTCGGCGTTCGGCGACGTCAACCAGCATGGCACCGAGGGCGTCCGCTTCTGGACCAAGGTGAAGACGGTAACGCAGCGCTGGCCCGACGGATCGGCGGATGGGTCGCGGGGCAGCGAGGATGGTGGTCCCAGCCGGATCCAGGATGCTTTCGTTATTCCGACCATGAGCTGATCTGGGCGTCCGGATACTCCCGCCCCGCGAGAGTATCCGGCGGGGTCGGCCTCCGACCACTTGTGCGCGTCGGCTGAAGCCTCGTGCGGTGCGGACGATCTGTTCAGGGTTCAGGCGGCGCGCTGATCAGGCGCAGCCCCGTCCGGCAACCTGGGTCGCCAAAGATTTCAACGGTCTGGAACAGCGCCGCCGCCGCGACGTTGCCGCCCGACCTGTTGAGTCGGAGCATCAATGAACAAGAAGACGGTCGCGGGCACGACGGCGCCTCGCGAAGGGGAGGTGGCATCGCTGGGTGTCGCGGCGGCGCGTGTGGCGGATGCGCTGGCCCAGGGTGACGCGATCATCGTGGCGCTGGACGAACAGCGGGCCGAGGCCCTGACCGCCGCGTTGCGCGCCGCGGCGCCGGAGGCTCGCGTCATCCATCTGCCGTCCAGCGACGCGTTGCCGGGCGATTCCGCGCAGGCATCTCCGGGCAACACCGGTCGTCGCGTCGCCGCGCTGCGTCATCTGCGCCGGTCGCACGAGGACAAGGGGCGTCCGACGCTGGCGCTTGTCACGACGGCTGAGGCGGCGGCACGGCGGGTACTTGCGCCTGAAGCCTTTGACGCGATCCCGCCTCAGCTGGCGGTTGGCGATGCCTTGGACCTGGGCGTTTTCGCCAAAGAGCTGGAGGCGATCGGATATATTGCCGATGATAGGGTAGACGAGCCGGGCGAAATGGCCGTGCGCGGCCAGGTGGCGGACATCTTCCCCGCCGACGTCCTGCAACCGGTGCGGGTGGAGGTGGCGGACGGGCGCATCGCCTCGCTGCGGCATTACGACCCTATCACCCAACTCGGCGTCGAGACGGTCGAGCGGCTGGAGATCGGACAGGTAAGCGAACCCGACGGCAAAGCCACCGCGACGCTGTTCGACCATATGCCGGGTGCGGGGGTTCTGCTGGATCCCGGCGCCGAGACGCGCAGGAACCGTTTCGTGGCATTGGCCGCCGATGCCGCCGGTGCCGGACGCCCGCGGGAGCCGGTCGCCGATGCGAAGGCGTGGGATGCGGCTTTGAAGGGCCGGCAGCTGACGGTGTTGAGCGATGCCGGAACGGAGCCGGTCGAGCGGTTCGTGGAACGAAAGGCGCCGGCGCGCGCGCTCGCCAAGGCGGCCGGGGCGGTGCTCGATGCGGACGGACGCATGGTCCTGGCCGGCAGCGAGCGCGACGTCCGCTTTCTGGCCCGCCGTGTGGCCAAGGCGCTGAAGCGTGAAACCACGAGCGCGGGAAGCTGGGCAGAGGCGCGGGATGCTGCGGCCGGAACGGTGTCCACGCTGGTGTTCCCGATCGATGCGGGGTGGCAGGAGGACGGCCTGTTGGTGGTGGCGGCGGCCGACTTGATCGGCAGCCGCGCGACGCTGGGCGACGCCGGACCCTCCGCGATCGATCCCCTACAAGGGCCGGCGGGCGAAATCCGGCTGGGCGACGTGGTCGTTCATGAGGATTTCGGGCTGGGCGTGGTGCAGGATATCGAGACCGTCGAAAGCGAAGTCGGTGGGGGCGATGCCATCGTCATCGGCTATGCCGGCGATGATCGGCGGCTGGTCCCGGTGGCCGAGGCGGATCGGATCTGGCGCTACGGCGCGGATGCCGATGCTGTAACGCTGGACAAGCTGGACGGATCGAGCTGGACCAAGCGGCGCGGCGCAATCGACGCGGCCATCGCGGAAAGCGCCAGGGAACTGACCCGACTGGCCGCCGAGCGTGCCGATCAGGAGGCGCCCGTCATCGACCCCGACGCGGCGGCGTACGAGCGCTTCGCCGCGGGCTTCCCGTTCACGGAGACGGCGGATCAGGCCCGCGCGATCGGCGCCGTGCGCGCCGACCTGGCCAGCGGCAAGCCGAGCGACCGTCTGGTGATCGGCGATGTCGGCTATGGCAAGACGGAGGTCGCACTGCGCGCCGCCGCGCTGGCCGCGCTCGCCGGCAAGCAGGTGATCGTGGCGGCGCCGACCACCGTTCTGGTCCGCCAGCATCTGGAGAACTTCACCAAGCGGTTCGAGGGCACCGGCATCACCGTCGCCGGCCTGTCGCGGCTGTCGTCCGCGGCGGAGAAAAAGGCGACCAAGGCCGGGCTGGCCGATGGCAGCATCGGCGTGGTGGTCGGCACCGGCGCGGTGGCGGCGAAGGGCGTCACCTACAAGGACCTGGCGCTGGTCGTGATCGACGAGGAACAGCGGTTCGGCGCGGCCGACAAGGCCAAGCTGCGCGCGTTGGGCGACCGGGAGGATGGCGAGGGCGGCACGCACGTGCTGTCGCTGTCGGCCACGCCGATCCCGCGCACGTTGCAGACGGCATTGGTGGGGTTGCAGCAACTGTCGGTTATCGCGACCCCGCCCGCGCGGCGGCAGCCGATCCGCACCTCTACCGCCGCGTGGGACGACGCCACTGTGCGCACCGCGCTGATGCGGGAGGCGGGACGCGAGGGACAGAGCTTCGTCGTGGTCAGCCGGATCGAGGACATGGAGGGCATGGCCGACCGGCTGGCGCGGCTGGTGCCCGACCTGTCGGTACGTCAGGCGCATGGCAAGATGCCCGTGGAGGAGATCGACGAGGCGATGATCCGCTTCGCGAACGGCGACGACGACGTGCTGCTCGCGACGAACATCATCGAGGCTGGGCTGGACGTGCCGCGCGCCAACACCATGATCGTGTGGCGCGCGGACCGTTTCGGGCTGTCGCAGTTGCACCAGTTGCGCGGCCGCGTGGGGCGCGGCAGCCGGCGCGGACAGGTGCTGTTGCTGACCGAGCCGGACAAGGAGATCGCGCCTGCGACCGCCAAGCGGCTGCGGACGCTGGAGGCATTCGACCGGCTGGGCGCAGGCTTCGCGATCTCCGCACGCGATCTGGACATGCGCGGCGCCGGTGACCTGATCGGCGAAACCCAGGCGGGACACATGAAGCTGATCGGGGTGGAACTGTACCAGTTCCTGCTCGAAGCGGCGCTGCGCAAGGCGCGGGGCGAGGATGTCGAGCGCTGGACGCCGGAGATCAACCTGGGGCTGGAGGGGCGGCTGCCCGCCGACTGGATCCCGGAGGCGGAATTGCGGATCACAACCTACGCGCGGCTGGCGCGGATCGCCGATACGGTTGCGCTGGACAGTCTGGCGGAGGAGCTGGAGGACCGGTTCGGCAAGCCGCCTGCGGAGGCGGAGGCACTGCTGGGGCTTGCCCGCATCCGCCTGCGCGCCGCCGCCCTGGAGATCGCCCGGATCGACGCCGGGCCGGCGGCGATCGCGCTGACGCCGCGCACCGGCTTCTCCGCCGACCCTTCGCTCGCGGACCTGACGGAGAAGGGCGATCGGCTGATCCTGGCCGAGCGGATCGAGGATGCCGCCGAACGGCTGGAACGTGTCCGCGGCGTGCTGGAAACGCTGGATGACGGTTGACTTGGGTACGGTTCCCGGCCCAGCACGCGCCGACACCCGGTGACGGGGGTAGAGGAGATGAAGGGATGAGGACAGGACCGGCGATGCTGGCATGCGTCCCGTTGGCGCTGGCGCTGGCGGGCTGTGGCCGCGATCCCGAGGGGCAGGGCGGCAACAATTTCACCTCCGCCGCCACCGTGCAGGAAGCGCCGGACGAGAACCTGTTGCAGGATCCGCAGAACCATGTGGTGCCGATCGATGCCCCGGCCGCGACCGCTGTGGCGGACTTTCCCGCGCCGTTCCTGGGCCGCTGGGGCATGGGGGCGAACGACTGCGATCCCAAGCGCGACGACGCGAAGGGGCTGATGGTGGTGGAGCCCCGCTTGCTGCGCTTCTACAAATCGCGGGCAAAGCTGATATCGGCGAAGGCCACGCACCCGGACACGCTCGACGCGCGCCTGTCCTTCTCCGGCGAGGGTCAGGAATGGACCGCGGACCAGACGCTGACCTTGCTGGACGGCGGCAAGACGCTGGTCAAGGCAGAGGGCAAGGCCGGCGCGACCGAGCGGTACGAGCGGTGCCCGGCATGACGCAGGCCGACGCGAACCAGTTCGACCTGACCGACGACCAGCGCGAGATCCAGGACCTGGCGCGCCGCTTCACCGCCGACCGCATCACGCCGAACGCCGCCGAATGGGACGAGAAGCACATCTTCCCCCGCGATGTCATCAAGGAGGCGGCGGCGCTGGGGTTCGCCGCCATCTACGTCAGCGAAGAGTCGGGCGGCATCGCGCTCGGCCGACTGGAGGCGGCGCTGATCATGGAGGCGATGGCCTATGGTTGTCCCTCCACCTCCGCGTTCATCTCCATCCACAACATGGCGTCGTGGATGATCGACCGTTTCGGGGCACAGGCGGTCAAGGACAAGTATCTGCCCAGCCTGGTCACCATGGACCGACTGGCCAGCTATTGCCTGACGGAGCCGTCGTCCGGGTCCGACGCGGCGGCGTTGAAGACGCGCGCCGTGCGCGACGGCGACGACTGGCTGGTTTCGGGATCAAAGCAGTTCATCTCCGGCGGTGGCGAGAACGAGGTCTACGTCACCATGGTCCGCACGGGGGAGGAGGGGCCTAAAGGCATTTCCTGCCTGGTGATCGAAAAGGACATGCCCGGCGTCAGCTTCGGCGCGAACGAGCGCAAGCTGGGCTGGCACTCGCAGCCGACGCGGCAGGTGACGTTCGACAATGTCCGCGTGCCCGCGGAGAACCTGGTCGGCGGGCTGGGTGAGGGCTTCCGCATCGCGATGACCGGGCTGGACGGGGGGCGGCTGAACATTGGCGCCTGCTCGCTGGGCGGGGCGCAGCGATGCCTGGACGAGGCGATCCGCTACACCAAGGATCGCCAGCAGTTCGGACGCGCGCTGGCCGAGTTCCAGAACACGCAGTTCACGATCGCGGACATGGCGACGGAGCTGGAGGCGGCACGCGTGCTGCTCTACGCGGCGGCGGCTAAGGTGTCGGCGAATGCGCCGGACAAGACGCGGTTCGCCGCCATGGCGAAGCGGCTGGCGACCGACACGGGATCGTCGGTGGTCGATCGCGCGCTGCAACTGCATGGCGGTTACGGATATCTGATGGATTACCCGATCGAGCGGTTCTGGCGCGACCTGCGCGTGCATTCGATTCTGGAAGGGACCAACCAGGTCATGCGGATGATCGTGGGACGGGAGTTGTTGCGGCCATGACCGGTGCCTTCCCCGGAGAAATCGTGACGGAGGTAGAGGGCCGGGTCGGTCGCATCCGCCTGAACCGCCCGCGTCAACTGCACGCGCTGAACACCGCGATGTGCGACGCCATGCTGCGGGCGCTGGACGATTGGGCGAACGATCCGGAGGTGGAGGCGGTGGCGATCGACCATCTGGCCTCGCCCGACGGCGACCCGAAGCTGTCGCGCGGATTCTGCGCGGGCGGCGACATCCGCATGCTGGCCGACAGCGGCGCGGCGGACGGCGTGGCGGCACGGGCGTTCTTCTTCACCGAATATCGGCTGAACCACCGGCTGTTCACTTATGCCAAGCCGACGGTCGCCTTCATGGACGGCATCACCATGGGCGGCGGCGTGGGTATCAGCCAGCCTTGCCGGTTCCGCGTTGCGACGCAGAACACACGCTTCGCCATGCCCGAAACGGCGATCGGGCTGTTTCCGGACGTCGGTGGCGGCTGGTATCTGTCGCGCCTGCCGGGGCGGATCGGACGCTATCTGGCGCTGACCGGTCACCGGCTGGACGGCGGCGAACTGATGGCGCTGGGGCTGGCGACGCATTTCATCTCCTCCCAGCGGCTGGACGAGGCGAAGGCCGCGATCCTGACCGACCCGCAGGGGATCGAGGCGGCTTTGGATGCACTGGCTGAGCCTGTGCCGGCCGCCGACATCCTGACGCACAGCGATGCGATCGACCGGCTGTTCGCGTCCGACACGCTGGAGGATGTGTTCGCCGCGCTGGAAGCGGACGGTGGTCCATTCGCGACAGAGACGCTGGCGACGCTGCGCACCAAGTCGCCGCAGGCGATGAAGGTCAGCCTGAAGCTGTTGCTGGAATCGGAGACGATCGGCACGTTCGAAGACGAGATGCGGATGGAATATGCCGTCGCCAGCCGCGTTGTGCAGCGCCATGATTTCGCGGAGGGCGTGCGCGCGGTGATCGTCGACAAGGACAATGCGCCCCGATGGAGCGCGGCGAGCCCCGACGCGGTCAGCGATCACCTGATCGACCAGATTTTCGCACCCCTGCCCGACGCAGATGCCTGGAGCCCCGCATGAGCTACGAAACCCTTCTGGTGGAGCGCCGCGACGCCGTCACGCTGGTGACGCTGAACCGGCCGGAGGCGCTGAACGCCCTCAACAGCCGGCTGTTGACGGAACTGCTCGACGTGATGGCGGCGTTCGATCGCGATCCCGAGCAGCGATGCGCGGTCATCACGGGATCGGCCAAGGCGTTCGCCGCGGGCGCCGACATCAAGGAGATGCAGGCGCAGGGCTTTGCCGACATGTACGCCGACGATTTCTTCGGCGGCTGGGATCGTTTCACCCGGACGCGCAAGCCGGTAATCGCGGCGGTCGCGGGCTACGCCCTGGGCGGCGGCTGCGAGTTGGCGATGATGTGCGACTTCATCCTGGCGGCCGACACGGCGAAGTTCGGTCAGCCGGAGATCAAGCTCGGCGTGTCGCCCGGCATGGGCGGCTCGCAGCGTCTGACGCGCGCGGTCGGCAAGGCCAAGGCGATGGAAATGGTTCTGACCGGCCGCATGATCGACGCCGCCGAGGCGGAACGTGCCGGGCTGGTCAGTCGCATCGTTCCCGCCGACGATCTGGTGGACGAGGCGATGAAGACCGCCGCGACGATCGCCGGCATGGCCCCGCTGGCGGCGCAGGCGAACAAGGAAATGGTCAACGCCGCGTTCGAAAGCGGGCTGGCGCAGGGCGTCCAGTTCGAGCGGCGTCTGTTCCACGCCCTGTTCGGCACGCAGGACCAGAAGGAAGGCATGAGCGCCTTTGTCGACAAACGCCCGGGCAAGTGGTCGGGACGGTAAACAGATTGGGGATGGTGGTCGCCGGCGGCCCGACCTGCAGGCTGACCAACATTCCTGCGCCGCGCTAAACGCGCGATCATCGGTCGGGTCGCGGTCGGCAGCGGGCACAGATGCCGTGCCGGTTGCGGCTCCGCTTTATTGGAGAGGTTGGCATGGCGCGCATCGCATTCATCGGTCTGGGCAACATGGGCGGCGGCATGGCGGCGAACCTGGCCAAGGCCGGCCACGACGTGCGTGCGTTCGACCTGTCGGCGGAGGCGCTGGAACGCGCCGTGTCAGCCGGCTGTCTGGCCGCCGGTACCGCCGTGGAAGCGGTGGAGAGGGCGGAGGCGGTTGTGACGATGCTTCCTGCCGGGACCCATGTGGAGTCCATCTATGCCGACGCGGCCATCCCCGGCGCGGCGCCCGGCGCGGTGCTGATCGATTGTTCCACCATTGATGTCGCCACCGCGCGCAGGGTGGCGGGCGCCGCCGTCGCCAAGGGGCTGCTGGCTGTGGACGCGCCGGTGTCGGGCGGCATCGCGGCGGCGGCGGCGGGTACGCTGACGTTCATGGTCGGCGGTTCCCAACAGGCATTCGCCCAGGCGGAACCCGTGCTGGCGGCGATGGGGAAGGCGGTGATCCACGCCGGCCCGAGCGGAGCGGGGCAGGGAGCGAAGATCTGCAACAACATGCTGCTCGGCGCCACCATGGTTGCGACCTGCGAGGCGTTCGCGTTGGCTGAGGCCCTGGGCCTCGACCTCCAGACCTTCTACGACATCAGCTCCGTGTCGTCGGGGCAGAGCTGGTCGATGACCAGTTACTGCCCCGTGGCGCGTGTCGGTCCGGATACGCCAGCCGATCATGACTATGCGGGCGGTTTCGCCGCGGCACTGATGCTCAAGGACCTGCGCCTGGCGATGCAGGCGGCCGAAGCGAGCGGCGCGTCTACACCCATGGGTGAGCGCGCGACGGAACTGTATGAGCGGCTCGTGTCTGGGGGGCAGGGTGGCCGCGATTTCTCGATCATCGGCCGAACACTGCGTCAGGATGCCGAAGGCCGGAGCGCGTCCTGAACCTGGGAGGTGCGGGCAACAGTCAAAGCAGCGGCCGTGGGATGGCCGCTGCTTCCAAGCGAAAGTGGAAATCGCGATCGGGGAGGTCCTGATCCTACGGGGCGCTTAGCGCTCGATCGACGCAAGCTGCGTCGCGTTCGCCTTCGCCGTCTCGGCGGCTGCACGTGCCTCGACATCGGCCGGGACGAGTGGCTCGCCGCTTTCGCTGCCGTCCACAGAGGCGTCGGTCACCTCGACCGTCGTGCCGACCTGCGTGATCGCAAACAGACGCTTGGCGAAGGCGGTCGGCACCCGGATGCAGCCATGAGAGGCGGGAAAGCCGGGATTCGCACCGGCGTGGATAGCGATGCCGTCCCACGTCAGGCGCTGCATGAAGGGCATCGACGCGGAATTGTAGAGGTTGGAACGGTGCTTCTCGTTCTTCTGCAGGATCGGGTAGACGCCGACCGGGGTTTCCTTGCCCTCTTTCCCCGTCGAAACGGTGGAGGCAGCAACCAGAGCGGAATCCCTGTAGACATAGGCACGCTGATCGGCGATGCTCACCACGATCCTGATGTTGCCCGCCTGGACATCATCGCGCCAGACATAGGCGTTGGGGGTCAGCGTTGCCGCCATTTCGGTGGTCAGCGCTCCGCTGTCTGCCGCCTGTACAGATGATGCCGCCAACGCGGACGCCAGCAGCGTCGTGGCGATCATGAACCCCTTCATGGTTTCGCTCCGTGATACTCAAGACTCGAAAGCTCAACGCAGCAGGTGCGGAAAAGATGCCGCCGTTCGTTGCGACGAAGCGCCTCGGAACTGCGCCGAAACTTGTGAATTGGCGTGCAACCATCGGCAAAGCTTACAGAAATTAACCGTCGGATAGGCTATATCCGTTCGCATGGTGCCCATCCGGGGCTTTGCTGAGGATTAGCATGAACAAGTTTCTGGGCGCGGAGCGCGAGCGGCGTGCGGTCATCAAGAACGGCCTGGTTCTCGCCGGTGCGCTTGCAGTTCCCGGCGCGGTGTCCGCTGCCGGGCGAGCTCAGCTGGAAGGCATGAAGCTGCCAATGCCTGCTGGTCGTCCCGCCACGGTGCCTGCCGCGCCCATCGTCAACTCGCGCGCCGTGCGTCCTGACCTGATGCGTCGTGCGCTCGCCGCGCTGGATCGGCAGGGCGGCCGGGTCGGTCGGCGCGATCGCATCGCGATTGCCGATTTCGCGGCTCCGTCATCGCAGAAGCGGTTCCACCTGGTCGATCTGGTCGACGGCTCGACGACCTCGTTCCTGGTCGCGCATGGCAGCGGGTCCGATCCGTCGCACAGCGGGTGGCTGTCGCGCTTCTCGAACCAGCCCGGCTCCAACGCCTCTTGCGAGGGCGCGTTCGTCACCGACGATTATTATGTCGGCAAGCATGGGCGCTCGCAGCGCCTGGTCGGCCTCGATCCGACGAACAACAATGCGCTCAGCCGTGCCATCGTCGTCCATGCGGCGTGGTACTCCAATCCCGATATGTTGAAGACGCACGGGATGCTGGGGCGCAGCCAGGGCTGCTTCGCCGTGGGTGACGCCGACCTGCCGCGCGTGTTCGACCGACTGGGTCCGGGCCGCATGATCTTCGCCACGAAGGCGTGACCTGACGCGGCTGACGCTTGCCCTCCCCATCGGCCGCGCTACGCTGCGTAGGCCAGGGGAGGGTCAGGGTCGTGACGTCGGATACATCTCTAGCCACTCCCGCGCCTGCGGAACGGGACCCTTCGCCGGCGGATATCCGGCGCGTCATCGCCGCGTCCGCACTTGGCACGGTGTTCGAGTGGTACGACTTCTTCATCTACGGCACGCTGGCTGCGTCGGGAATAATCGGGCGGGCGTTCTTCCCCGCCAGCAACGAGCTGGTCCAGACGCTTCTCGCATGGGCCGGGTTCGCGGTCGGGTTCGGGTTCCGGCCGCTGGGCGCGGTGATCTTCGGCTATCTGGGCGATCGTCTCGGGCGCAAATACACGTTCCTGGTCACGATCACGCTGATGGGCGTCGCGACCGCCGGCGTCGGCTTCATTCCGTCGGCGGCGACGATCGGCTTCGCCGCGCCGGTGCTGGTGCTGCTGTTGCGGATCGCGCAGGGGCTGGCGCTGGGCGGCGAGTACGGCGGAGCGGCGATCTACGTGGCCGAGCATTCACCGAAGGGGAAGAGCGGTTTCTACACCAGCTTCATCCAGGCCGGCGTGGTGGGCGGCTTCATCCTTAGCCTGCTGGTCGTGCTGGTCATCAAAGGCGCGCTGCCCGCCGTGACATGGAGCGAGTGGGGATGGCGCCTGCCCTTCCTGTTTTCCACGGTGCTGCTCGCCGTGTCGCTCTGGATGCGGCTGAAGCTGTCGGAGAGCCCGGTGTTCGTCGCGATGCGCGATCAGGGCGAACGGTGCCGCAATCCGGTGCTGGCCAGCTTTCGCTATCCGGGAAACGTCCGGCGGATGCTGGTGGTACTGTTCGGCATCGCCGCAGGCCTGACGGTGATTTGGTACACGGCGATGTTCACTGTCCTGTCGTTCCTGCAAACCACCATGCGGGTCGAGGAGACCACGGCTCAGCTGATCGTCGGCGCAGGCGCGCTGTTCGGGCTGGGCTGGTTCATCTTGTTCGGCCGCTTGTCCGATCGTATCGGGCGCAAGGCGCCGATCGTGACCGGTTATGCCCTGACGCTGGTGCTGTTGTTCCCGATCTTCTGGATCATCGCGGCGGCCGCCAACCCCGGCCTGTCGCGCGCGGCGGTCGACGCACCGGTCGTGATCTCCGGCCCGCATTGCGCTTATAGCCCATTCGCGCGCGAACAGGGCGACAAGTGTGGGCAACTGCTCGATTATTTCAGCAAGAAGGGCATCGCCTATGTCAAGGCGACCAGCCCGGCCACGGTGGTGACGATCGACGATGAGCCACAGGCGGACCTGTCCCCGGCGGCGCTGGATGCGGCCTTGACGCGGGCCGGATATCGGCTGGATCCGGTTCGTCCGTCCGCTGGTAACATCGCGATCATCATGCTCGCGATCCTGATGCTGGGGGCGTTGTCCGGCGTCACCTACGGCCCCGTCGCCGCGCTGTTGTCGGAGATGTTTCCGCCGGAGATCCGCTACTCGTCGCTGTCGATCCCGTATCATGTCGGCACGGGATACTTCGGCGGATTTCTGCCGTTCATCAGCCAGTATATCGTGGCGCGGACCGGCGATCCGTTCGCAGGCCTCTGGTACACGATGGCCGTGGTCGCGATCGCGCTGGTGGTCACCGTGATCGGGTTGCGGGAACCGGCGCGCGGGGCGTAAACGCGCGCGGGTGATCGACATACCACCCGCTCCCCACCGCCTGCGCCTGGACGGCGAGGCCCTTTGCCACAATTGGCGCGCGCTGGACCGGATGAGCGGCACGGCGGCAACAGGCGCGGCCGTGAAGGCGGACGGTTATGGGCTTGGCGCGGTGGAGGTTGCGCGTCGGCTCGCGGCGGTGGGGTGTCGCGACTTCTTTGTCTCGACTTGGGCGGAGGCCGCGGCCCTTGCGCCGTTGTGCCTGCCTGTCGCGGTCCTGCATGGCGTACGCGAAGAGGACATGGACATCGCGCTGTCCGGCATCGCCAAGCCGGTGCTGAACACGGCCGGGCAGATCGCCCGCTGGCGGCAGGCGGGCGGCGGCGTCTGCGACGTTATGGTCGATACGGGCATGAACCGGCTGGGTGTCGCACCGGAGGAGGTGGGCGCGGGGCTGTTGGACGGGCTGGCCCTCGACACGCTGCACAGCCACCTCGCTTGTGCTGATGAGCCGGAGAGCGCGCATAACGAGAGGCAGCGTGCGGCTTTCTCGTCCTTGCGAGGACGTACCACGGCGCGGCGGATGAGCCTTGCCAACTCGGCAGGGACCGCACTGGGGGAGCCGTACCACTTCGATCTGGTCCGGCCCGGCTTGGCCCTGTACGGTGGGGAGCCATGCTCAGCCTTTGCCGGTCGCTTAAGACAGGTAGCAGCCCTCGAGGCGCAGGTGCTGCAGCGTCGGCGTGTCGGAGCAGGCGAAACGGTCGGCTACAATGCGAAGTGGACGGCCCCGGCCGGCACTGCAGTCGCCATCATCAACATCGGATATGCCGACGGCTACTTCCGTGCCTTTTCGAATTGTGGGCATGCCTGGTTCCGCGACGCGCAGCTACAGGTGGTCGGGCGGGTGTCGATGGATTTGGTAGCGCTGAGTGCAGCAACTATCCCATCGTTGCAGGAAGGAGACTGGGTCGTACTAGACTTCGAAATCCCGATCGCATCGCGCGTGTCGCGCATATCTCAATACGAGCTACTGACGAGTTTAGGGGCACGGTTGCAGCGCCGCTGGAATATATAGCCCGCAGTAAAGCTTCCTGATGGGTCTTGTATAATCGAGCTCCTAACCCCGTGATCAAGGGCGCGTGAGCATTGCTGGATAAAAAAAGGGGGAGGAGCGATGCCCCTCCCCAGTTTAGACGCAGATCAGTCCTAATTAGAACGCCACCTTCACACCCATGGTGTAGCGACGTCCATAAAGGTCGAAGTCAGCGGCCGTTTCAAGCCCGGTGGGAGTCCCAAACGGCGCACCTGGCAAGTACTGAGGCTTCTTGTCGAGAACGTTGTCGACGTTGACATAGAAGGAAAAGCGCTTGTCGATATCCCAACGCAACTGCGCGTTATGGAGCCAGTAATCCTTCACGTTGTTCAGTGCCTGCACAGCAGGATCGTTGCTGGCAAAGTTGAGCGTGTAAGGACCCCCGCTGAGGAACTGGGTCTGCCAGCTAAAGCTTACATCATCCAGGGAGTAAGTTGCACGAACATTGAACCGATCACGCGAGAAGCCATACCCAAAGGTCCCAGCGTAGTCGACGGCCTCATCCGATGGATCCCCCTGCGTGATGTAGTGGAACAAATGCGTATAGCGGAAATCAAGCGCCAGAGAGTCCGGCCCCAATAGATTAAGGTCACGGTTGTAGCGCAACACAAAATCGATACCACTCGTCTTGTATGTGGAGGTATTGATAAGTTGACCATCGACACGAGTTACGAACCCGGTTGTGGCACTGCGATAAACGTTATCGCAGTACACCGGTGCACCCGTCAGCAAGCACTGCTGGATGCTCCGAGACCGCCCAATCGTCGAAATCGCATCCTCAATCTTGATATTATAGTAGTCCGCAGTGAACAAAAGGCCCGGGATGTACGCCGGCGTGTAAGTAACGCCGAGAGTGTAGGTCTTGCCCGTCTCTTCCTTCAGTGCAGTGTTGCCCCCCGTGAACCCATTGATCGATTGGAGGTCCGAAAGCGAGTACTGGAACGTGCCGTTCGGATTGGCGGCGAAGAATGCACCGATAGGCGCGATCCTGCGGCAAGCCACTGCCGTAGCCGAACTATCGCTGGCAGTTATGCCGTCGCAGGGGTCTGCCACAGCTGCAAAGGTTTCCGACGGAGTGCTGAACAGTTCCGATGTGTTCGGCGCCCGATTCGCAACCGCATAGTTGCCGCGGAAGCGAAGTCCCTTCAGCACCTCCCATTCAGCACCCGCGTTCCAACTGAAGACGTGCCCAATCGTGGAGTAATCCGAATAACGAGCGGCGCCATTCAGGCCGAAATAGCGCGTGAACGACATATCCCTTAGAAGCGGGATGCTCAACTCGCCAAAGACTTCCTTGACGTCAAAGCTGCCAACCAAGTCAGAAACCTGGTTGCCAGAATTCTGGCCAGTGTTGGTCAGAATATCGAGGTCATCATTCGTCTTCTCTTTGCGGTACTCACCGCCGATGACGGCTTGAACGTCTCCTGCCCACAGTGACGCGAGCGGCCCGCCGATCGACGCCGTAACAACATGCTCAGTGTTGCGGATGTCTTCGGATTTCGGAACGACGGCCTGCACGTAACTGGCGGCCCTCGGATCAACAGTGTTGTAACCGAAGAGGTTCAGCGGAATGCAGCCCTGCGCGCGTGCTGCGACATCACGGCAGATGATGTCCGTTCCCACGACGTTACCCGGACCCACCCTGATGGCATTGAGCGCGTTGGCGTAACGGGTAATGTCGACGTCCTCCGTCGAGTTGAAGTCCCGCAGATGGCCAAAGACGTAGGTCGCATCCCAGTTAAACTTACCAAGATCGCCCTTCAGGCCAGTGGCGACGCGCCACGTGTCGCGTGATACTCGGTTGCTACGATCGAAAATACCGTTGCTGCGGCGGCGAAAGCCGATCGTGCTCACGTCGTTGTCGGGATTGGCGTCCGAGTTCGCTGCAGCGATAGCCGCTGCAACACTGGCCGGAATGAATGGATTGTCGATTCCAATCCCGTCTACACCGATATCTGCATTTCCAAGAGCAGAAGGTTCAAGCGATGCGTTTGACTTGACGTGACTGTATGTCGCCTCGACAAACGCTGTCACCGAGTCGGACACCTTGTAGTTAGCGACGCCCGACACGAGTTGGCGTTCAACTGGGGTCGATATATAACGATCGTTGTTGCGGTTGTAGCCGTATCCGACGGGGAATCCGTTAACTACGCTGTTGTCCGGATTGAACGTAAAAATACTGTTGCGGCCCGGCAGGATCGCCCGAGCGGTCAGATCGTCGCCTCCCAGCAGCTGAAATCGCCCTTGAGCAGCGTATGTCGAATAGGACGCAGGGCCGCAGATCAGATTTGCGCAGTCCTGAGCTGAGATGGACCTGTTACGAGAGAACAGGCCGTTGTCCTTGTCCCAGGTATAATTCACCATCACGTTCCCGCGGTCATCATGACCAAGGGCCGTGCCAGCAGTCACGCTCACCATGTGATTGGTGCCATCGCCGCGCTCGGTCACCCCGTTCTGCGCGCGGACAGTAATTCCGTCGATATGATCTCGAAGTACGTAGTTGATGACGCCCGCAACGGCGTCGGATCCGTACACGGCGGAGTTACCGCCCGTCACTACGTCAATGCGCTCGACGAAATCGGTCGGAATATTGTTGGTGTCTACCGAAGAGTCGCCAGCAAAGCCGCCAATGAAACGCCGACCATTGACCAGGGTCAGAGTCCGCGAACTACCCAACGCGCGCAGATCAAGCGCCGAGATGCCCGTGCCCGAGGTCAGGAAGTTCGTGTTGGTGCGCGTGGAGCCAAGACCAACAGACGGAAGCTGACGAAGGATATCACCGACGTTGCTCAAACCTGTAGCCTGAATCTCCCGGTCGTTGACGACAGTCACTGGCACCGCCGAGTCGGCTTCGGTGCGGCGAATGCGAGAGCCGGTGACCACAACTTCACCGCCACCATCCTGCTCGTCCGAAGCGGTTTGTGTAGGGGAGGCCTCCGCAGGAGCGGTGCCGACGTCCTGCGACCCTGCGGTCGTCTGAGGATCAGATGCAGTCTGCGCCCATGCGGCCGGGCTGAGGAAAAGCGTGGTCGCGAGCGCGGTCGCGCTGGCAAGGCGATTCAGATTCATGAGGTACCCCTGTTTACGGCATCTTTACCTGCCACAGAGGCTGCAATTCCAATCCTGTTCATGCAACGGAAAGAATGAACGTCTGTTCATTTTACCGACGAGTGTTACCGTAATGCTACAGGGTCGTCCGCTAACTTGCTACGCAATCTGAGCCACTTACCAAGTTGGCTCGGGCTAGTGTGTTACCGCTCAACACACATGGCGACGCCCATGCCGCCGCCGACGCACAGTGTCGCCAAGCCCTTCTTCACGTCCCGGCGACCCATTTCGTGCAGCAGGGTGGTCAGCACGCGCGCGCCGCTGGCGCCGATCGGATGGCCGATGGAGACCGCGCCGCCGTTGACGTTGACGCGGTCAGCGTCCCAGCCGAGTTCGCGGCCGACGGCCAGCGCCTGCGCGGCGAAGGCTTCGTTAGCCTCGATCAGGTCGAGGTCGCCCATGCTCCAGCCTGCCTTCTCCAGCGCGCGGCGCGTGGCGGGGACGGGGCCGATGCCCATGATGGCGGGATCGACACCGGCGGAGGCCCAGCTCGCGATGCGGGCCAGCACGGGGGCGCCGCGGCGTTCGGCATCCTCGCGGCGCATCAATATCAAGGCCGCGGCGCCGTCGTTCAGGCCGGAGGAGTTGCCGGCCGTCACCGTGCCGTCCTTGCGGAAGGCGGCGCGCAGCCCGGCGAGGCTCGCGACCGCCACGCCCTCCCGGATGAACTCGTCGCGATCGTGGACCACGTCGCCCTTGCGCCCCTTCACGGTGACGGGGGCAATTTCCGCCTGGAAGCGGCCGGCGGCGCGGGCGGCCTCCGCCTTGTTCTGGCTGGCGCAGGCAAAGGTGTCCTGCTCCTCACGGGTGAGCGCATATTGCTCGGCAAGGTTCTCCGCCGTGACTCCCATATGATAGCCGTTGAAGACATCGGTCAGACCGTCGCGGATCATGGTGTCGATCAGCTCCAGCGAGCCCATCTTCTGACCACCGCGCAGCACCTGGGCGTGTGGGGACAACGACATGGACTCCTGACCCCCCGCGACGACGATATCGGCGTCGCCGGTGCGCAGCATCTGGGCGGCGAGCGCAACGGCACGCAGGCCCGACCCGCAGACCTGGTTGACGCCCCATGCCGGCACCTCCTTGGGAATGCCGGCGGCCATCGACGCCTGCCGCGCCGGGTTCTGACCCTGTGCGGCGGTCAGCACCTGGCCCAGGATCACCTCCGACACCTCGTCCCCGGCAACGCCCGCGTCGGCCAATGCCGCCTCGATCGCGACGCGGCCCAGCTCGTGCGCGGGGGTCGTGGCGAAGGCGCCGAGGAAGCTGCCGACCGGGGTGCGCCGGGCGGCGGTGATGACGATGTCGGTCATGGTCGCGGGTCCTCGAAAAATTCTGGCACTCACCTAACGTGCGGGAGCGACGCGATCCAGTCGGCGAGTGGCTGCCACAGCGCCGCCTCCGCGCGACGCCCGACCATCATGCCGACATGGCCGGCGGCGATGTCGCGGCGTTGCCACCCGTCCAGCGCGGTCGCTGAGGGCACGATGCGATCGGTCAGGGAGACGAATTGGATCGTCGGGCACGCCAGACGAACCGGATCGACGATGCCTTCGCCGACACGCCAATCAAGCTGGCCAGTGGCATCCTCGCCGACCAAGCGCTCGAACAGTTCGCGGGCGGCGGACAGGGTGAGGGGGGCGCCGGCGTTTGCCCAATCCTCCAGTTGCACGAAGGACCGTGCGTCGTCGCTGCCGGGATCGAGTGTGCCGAAGCGTTCGAACTTCGCGATGGTGCCGGCGGGATCGAGTTGCCAAAAGCCGGCCTGCAGCACCTCCATCGGCGCAAGGCCCAGCGTCGCGCACGCCGGCTCCACCGCCCGCCATCCCGCCAGCATATCGTCGCGGGCAGCGCCGTAGCCGGCGAAGCGCCACGGCGCGGCGATCGTGGCGCATCCGGCCACCTCAGCCGCGCTTGCTGCCCCAATCGCCAGCGTGCCGCCCAGGCAATAGCCGACCAGCACCGGCGGCACCTCCAGCCGCGCGATCAGGGGCAGCAGCAGCTGTTCGACATGGCCGGCGAGGTCGACCTCCCGGTCGAGCGGTTCGGGGGTGCCCCAATCCAGCAACAGGACGTGGTGTCCGCGATCGGCCAGCCAACGCGCGAGCGAGCGGCCGGAGCCGTGGTCGAGAATGGATGCAGGGTTGATGAGCGAGGGCACCAGGATCACCGGGCGCCCGGCACCGCCCGCGTCACGCAGGCGCGCCCGGCCGCGCCGGTGTCGGATCGGCAAAGCGGGGTGAGCGCGCCTGCGGGGCGCGTGCTGGAACATCGCCAGCCCTCGCAAGGCGGCGGCCCTACGCTCCGCCGATCCCGCCGTCTCACGATAGAGCATGTCGAGGAACAGGGGCAGCGGCCGCGGTCCATGTTGCGGCGCGGCAGGCGAGGGTGTAGCCTTTCGAGTCATGAGAGGGGGCGTCCATGAAGAAGCAGCAGCCCGGACAGGGGCCCGTGACGATCAAGAAATACGCCAATCGGCGGCTCTATAATACCGAGACGTCGTCCTACATCACGCTGGAACATCTGGCCGCGATGACCCGCGCGGGCCGCGACTTCAAGGTGGTCGACGCCAAGACCGACGAGGACATCACCCACAGCGTCCTAACCCAAATCATCATGGACGAGGAAAGCCGTGGCGAGACCATGCTGCCGGTCAACTTCCTGCGCCAGCTGATCGGCATGTATGGCGGCTCCATGCAGGCGATGGTGCCGGGATATCTGGAAGCGTCAATGGACAGTTTCCGGCGCAACCAGGATCAGTTCAAATCGGCGGTGGAGGGCGCGTTCGCGGGATCGCCCTTTGCGGAAATCGCCAAGCAGAACATGGCGATGTTCGAGGCGGCCGCGAACGCGTTCGGCTCTGCGGCCACCGGTGCAGGTGCAGCCGCGGGTGGCCTTGGTCCCACGCCGGCCGCTCCGGATGCGGGCGGAAAGGACGAGGAGATTGCCGCGTTGCGGGCGGAACTCGGCAAGCTGCAGGACAAGATCGAGAAGATGGGGCATTGACCCCGCCGCTGCCGCTGCCGTGGATGGCGGCGGCCTGTGCGCTGGTCGTCGCGCTCGGCGCCGCGTTCGGGGAGCGGCGACGGCGCCTGCGTCGCGACCCGGACCGTGTGGGCTGGGTGGACTGGCCGGCGGTGCAGCTGTTCGCGCTGATGGCCGCGATCCTGCTGGCGGGCATCGGTCTGCATGCGTGATCGGCGACGCGGTCGAACCGCTCGCGGTTAGTAGAAGCGGGCCAGCGTCAGCAGCCGCGTCTCGCCATCGCACAGGCCGAGCGTCACGCGCGTGCCGGGCGCGCCGACGGACCAGGTCGCCAGCGTGCTGCCGGGATAATCGGCGGGGATGGGCTGGCCGTTGATGGTGCAGATCTCGTCGCCGTCGTGCCAGCCGGCCGCAGCCGCCGGACCGCCGCGCATGACGTGCAGCACACGCAGCCGGTCGCGAACCAGCCCGACCAGCAGGCCGCTGGTCGAGCGGAGTGGAGGCTGATAGGCCTTTGGTCCGGGCTTCAGCACCATGCGCCCGGCGCCTGGATCGAGCAGTACGCGGTAGTTCTGGAGGAACCCCGATCCAACGCGGCCGGCCGTGCCGATCGATTGGGAAAAACCGTTGGCGGGTTCGATCCGCGTCTCGACCTCCCTTGCGACCAGCTGTCCCAGCTTGAGTCCCGGCACCACCGCCAGGTCGCTGATCATGGATCCGGCCAGTCCGAACGAGATCGCGGTGGTGGTTGGCAACCGCGACAGCCCGGCCGCCGTCCAGTCGCCGCGCGACACGGTGATCGACGATCCGTCGCCGGTATCCACGACCACCGGGCGCAACCGACGATTGCCCAGCGTCAGTTCGCTTTCGTACACGCGCCGCGCCGGCGAAACGGAAAGCGGCGCGACGGAGCCGACAAAGGGCATGCGTCCCGACAGCAACAGGCGGAACCGGCGGTTCTCGTAATCGATGTCCAGCGCCTGAGCGCCGATCAGGTCGCGCCCGACGAGCAGATCGACGGCGGTGCTGCTGCCGGTGGCGAGGGCAGGCAATTGCGCCACCGTCACGCCGCCGCCGGTGCGGACCAGCCCGCCAACCGCGAGGGTCTGGGTCGGCATCCAGTCGATCGGAACCGCCCCGCCGATCGCGGTCGCGCTACCGCCGGGTTTCAGCTTCGTGGCGTCCACCGCAGGCGATCCCCGGCCGAGCACGGAATAGCTGACGCCCGTGTCGAGAATGGCAGTCACCGGACGTCCGTCCAGCGTCATGGTGAACCGGATCTGGTTGCCCGGCGTCAGGTCGAATGGGACCCAGCGCGCCTCCGTATCGGGCGTCAGGGTCGCGGTGCCTGCGTCGCGCGCGGCGATCGGGACCGGAACCTCGGCAGGCGGTCGTGACGCCGATGCCAGGGCCGCGACGGCGGCCAGCGGGACGGGAGCAATCATCAACAGGAACGGCAACGCGCGCATCACCGGTCGCCCTAGCGGTTCGATGCGCCCGCGTTAAGCCGCATCGGCGTCGACCCCGTTAAAGGCAGGCTTCCAGATAAGCTTGGTCGAAACCGAACTGCTTCGCCTTTTCCAGCGTGTAGGGGCGCAGGCCCATGGAGCGGTATTCGCCGATGATCTTGCCGTCGCTGCTTTCGTCCAGATACTCGAACTTGAACAGTTCCTGTGTGACGATCACGGGACCTTCCATGCCGATGACTTCCGTCACGTTGGTCACGCGGCGGGAGCCATCGCGCAGGCGCTTGACCTGGATGATGAGCTCGACGGAGTCGGCGATCTGGCGGCTGATCGCCTCCTTCGGCACCTTGATGTCCGACATCATCACCATGTTCTCCATGCGTGCCAGCGCCTCACGCGGGGAGTTGGCGTGCAGGGTGCACATCGATCCGTCATGGCCGGTGTTCATCGCGGCCAGCATGTCGAAACATTCGGCGCCGCGAATCTCGCCCAGGATGATGCGGTCCGGGCGCATACGCAGCGCGTTCTTGACCAGGTCGCGGATGCTGATCTCGCCCTGACCCTCCAGGTTCGCGGGCCGGGTTTCAAGCGGCAGCCAGTGCGGCTGTTGCAGGCGCAGTTCCGCGGCGTCCTCGATCGTCAGCACGCGTTCGCCGGGGTCGATCATCTTCGACAGGGCGTTCAGCATCGTGGTCTTGCCCGAGCCGGTGCCGCCGGAGATCACCACGTTGAACCGCGACGCGCCCGCGATCTTCAGCGCGGTCGCCATTTTCGAGCTCATGCTGCCGAAGCCGGCCATCATGTCCAGCGTGATCGGCTTGGCGGAGAATTTGCGGATCGAGATCGCCGTGCCCTTCAGGCTGAGCGGCGGGACGATGACGTTGACGCGGCTGCCGTCCTTCAGGCGGGCGTCGGCGAGCGGCGTGGTCTGGTCGACGCGGCGGCCGACCGAGTTGCAAATGCGCTGCGCGATCTGGAACAGATGCTCCTCGTCGCGGAACTGGATCTGCGCCAGCTCCAGCTTGCCCTTGCGCTCGATATAGGTCTGGTCTGGGCCGTTGACCATGATGTCGGACACGTTGACGTCGGCGAGAAGCTCCTCGAGCGGGCCCAGGCCGAGCAGTTCGTCGACCAGCACCTTTTCCAGCGCGAACTGTTCGCGGCGGTTCAGCGTCAGCTTCAGTTCGGCCAGCACCTCGCCGATGATCGGCCGGAATTCCTCGGCCAGCTCATCCTTGCCCAGTGTCGCCGCCGCTTCCGGGTCGACGCGTTCCAGCAGGCGGGGCAGCACCTGTTCCTTGATCTTGTGGATCGAGGATTCGAAACCTTCGATCCGGCTGCTGCCGGCATCGCCGGACTGCGCCTGCCGGTCGGCCAGCCGTTGCATGGCGTCGATCGCTGGAGTGGCCGACATCGGGTCGGGCGTGCCCAGCGTGTCCGCGCCAAGCGGCGGCAGCATGTCGAGCGGGGGGAACTGGCCGCCGGTCTCCGGCTCGGTGCGCGGGCCGGTGCCCGTCTGCATGGGCCGCGCGACCCCGAAGGCGGGTCGGCCCGGCCCCGCGCCACCCATTCCGTTGCGACGCCCGAACGCGCTCATGCCACATCCATCCCGTTGATCCCGCGCAGATGCCTAGGCATGAAGGCTTGAGAATTGCCTAACCATTCCGGCAGTTGCTCGTGGCGTGTCACGCCCTTGCGCGAGCGCGTCGAAAGGAAGCGCCGGGGTGGCCCGGCGCCTTTGCCCGTTCACACCCGCTGTCCGATGCACGGGTCCGCTTGCATCGATCGGAGGCCCATGCTAGCCGCCGGGCACCCCATCAGGGCGCCTTGTCTGTGCGCCCTCTTGTGCCATGGGCTAACCGATTGTTGAACAAGGAACCCATCGCGTGGAGGCATCCGGCGGTATTCAAGCGAGCTTAGGCGGGCGTTACGCCTATGCCCTGTTCGCACTGGCGGAAGAATCGAAGGCGATCGACCGGGTCGAACAGAGCCTGCTGCAGGTGCGCGATGCGCTGAACGGGTCCGCCGATCTGCGCGACCTGACGCACAGCCCGCTGGTCACGCGTGCCGACGCGACGCGGGCGGTGATCGCCACCGCCGACCAATTGGGTCTGGATGCCACCACCCGCAGCTTTCTGGGCGTGCTGGCGGAGAACCGCCGCTTGGATCAGCTACCCGCGATCGTGCGCGCCTTTCGCCAGTTGGCCTCGCGCCACCGGGGCGAGCAGACCGCTGAGGTCACCAGCGCGCATCCGCTGAGCGACGATCAGGTTGCCGAGCTGAAGCAGCAGCTGCGGGTCCGCGTCGGTCGTGACGTCGCGGTGGAGCTGTCGGTCGATCCCGAACTGCTCGGCGGGCTGGTCGTCCGCATCGGGTCCCAGATGATCGATTCCTCGATCCGGACCCGTCTCAATTCTCTCGCGCATGCAATGAAGGTCGGCGGCTGAACGCCGCTTGGAAGGGCTAAGAACATGGATATCCGCGCCGCAGAAATCTCCCGGGTCATCAAGGACCAGATTGCCCATTTCGGCAACGAGGCCCAGGTCTCCGAAACCGGTCAGGTGCTGTCGGTCGGCGACGGCATCGCGCGCATCTATGGCCTCGACAATGTCCAGGCGGGCGAGATGGTCGAGTTCGCCAACGGCGTGCAGGGCATGGCGCTGAACCTGGAAGCGGACAATGTCGGCGTGGTGATCTTCGGCTCCGATGCCGAGATCCGTGAGGGCGACACGGTGAAGCGCACCGGCACCATCGTCGACGTGCCGGTGGGTAAGGGCTTGCTCGGCCGCGTCGTGGATGCGCTGGGCAACCCGATCGACGGCAAGGGTCCGATCGATGCCGCGCACCGCAGCCGCGTGGAGGTGAAGGCGCCGGGCATCATCCCGCGTCAGTCGGTGTCCGAGCCGATGCAGTCGGGCCTGAAGGCGATCGACGCGCTGGTGCCGGTCGGCCGTGGCCAGCGCGAGCTGATCATCGGCGACCGTCAGACCGGCAAGTCCGCCGTCGCGATCGACACCTTCATCAATCAGAAGGGCGTCAACGCCGGTTCGGACGAAAAGAAGAAGCTGTACTGCGTTTATGTCGCGGTCGGTCAGAAGCGTTCCACCGTGGCGCAGCTGGTGCGCACGCTGGAGGAGCAGGGTGCGATGGAATATTCCATCGTGGTCGCCGCCACCGCGTCCGACCCAGCGCCGCTGCAGTTCCTCGCGCCGTACACCGGCTGCGCGATGGGCGAGTATTTCCGCGACAACGGCATGCATGCGCTGATCGTGTATGATGATCTGTCGAAGCAGGCGGTGGCGTATCGCCAGATGTCCCTGCTGCTGCGTCGTCCGCCGGGCCGTGAGGCGTATCCGGGCGACGTGTTCTATCTCCACTCGCGCCTGCTGGAGCGTGCCGCGAAGATGTCGGACGCGAATGGCGGTGGATCGCTGACGGCGCTGCCGATCATCGAGACGCAGGCGGGCGACGTGTCGGCGTACATCCCGACCAACGTGATCTCGATCACCGACGGCCAGATCTTCCTCGAAACCGACCTGTTCTTCGCGGGCATCCGTCCGGCGATCAACGTCGGCCTGTCGGTCAGCCGCGTCGGTTCCGCCGCGCAGACCAAGGCGATGAAGAAGGTGTCGGGCTCGATCAAGCTGGAGCTGGCGCAGTATCGCGAGATGGCGGCGTTCGCGCAGTTTGGGTCGGACCTCGACGCCTCGACGCAGAAGCTGCTTAACCGCGGCGCGCGCCTGACGGAGCTGTTGAAGCAGCCGCAGTTCAATCCGCTGCCTTTCGAGGAGCAGACCGCGTCCATCTTCGCCGGTACCAACGGCTATCTCGACACGGTCGCCGTGAAGGATGTGACGCGGTACGAGGCGGCGATGCTGTCCGAACTGCGCTCCAACCATTCGGACGTGCTGGCGTCGATCCGCGACACGCGCGATCTGGGCGACGAGGCGAAGGGCAAGCTGAAGGCGGCCCTGGACCAGTTCGCGAAGACGTTCGCATAAACCCTTGTGCTCCCGCGCTTTAGCGGGAGCCCAGCCTGGGTCCTCGGTGACACGGGGACACAAGAAGGAAGACAATGGCGTCTCTGAAGGCCCTGAAGCTTCGCCGGGAGTCGGTGAAGTCGACGCAAAAGATCACAAAGGCGATGAAGATGGTCGCCGCCGCCAAGCTGCGTCGTGCGCAGGAGGCGGCGACGAACGGCCGTCCCTATGCCGAGCGGCTGGAGCGTGTGGTGGCCAGCCTGGCGAGCCGCCTGGGCGGCGGGGCCGGGGTGTCGCCGTTGCTCGCGGGCACCGGCAAGGATCAGGTCCATCTGCTGGTGGTGGCAACGTCGGAGCGCGGTCTGGCCGGTGCGTTCAACACCAACATCGTGCGCGCCGCGCGTCGTCGTGCCGAGGATCTGATCGCTCAAGGCAAGACAGTGAAATTCTTCCTGGCCGGCAAGAAAGGCCGCGTGCTGCGGCGTCTCTACCCGAACGCGATCGTGGCCGATCCCGACCTATCGGGCATCAAGACGGTCGGCTTCGGCGATGCCAAGGCGGTCGCCGACGACCTGCTGCGCCGCTATGCGGCCGGCGAGTTTGACGTGGCCGAGCTGTTCTACGCCAAGTTCGTGTCGGCGCTGGTGCAGGAGCCCGTCGGGCAGCAGATCATCCCGGTGTCCGCCGCAACGGTGAACCCGCAGGCGGCCGCCGCACCGGTCGCCGATGCGGTGGTGGAGTATGAGCCGTCCGAGGAGGAAATACTCGACGAGCTTCTCCCGCGCAACGTGACGGTGCAGGTGTTCCGCGCGATGCTGGAGAACGCCGCCTCCGAACAGGGCAGCCGCATGAACGCGATGGAGAACGCCACGCGTAACGCGGGCGACATGATCAAGCGCCTGTCGATCCAGTATAATCGCGCACGTCAGGCCGCGATCACGACCGAGCTGGTCGAAATCATTTCGGGCGCGGAAGCGCTGTAAGAACATTCGAAGCAGGAAGAATCGTCATGGCAACCGTCGCTGAAGACATCCGCCCGACCCAGGATACGGGTAAGACCAACAATGTGGGCCGCGTCGCGCAGGTCATCGGCGCCGTCGTGGACGTGCATTTCGACCAGAACCTGCCGGCGATCCTGTCGGCGCTGGAAACGGACAACAACGGCAACCGTCTGGTGCTGGAAGTCGCGCAGCATCTGGGCGAGAACACCGTCCGCACCATCGCGATGGACTCGACCGAGGGTCTGACGCGCGGTCAGTCGGTGCACGACACCGGCGCGCAGATCTCCGTGCCGGTCGGCCCGGCGACGCTCGGCCGCATCCTGAACGTCGTGGGCGAGCCCATCGACGAGCGTGGTCCGGTCACCACCGACCTGCGCGCGCCGATCCATGCGAAGGCGCCCGAGTTCATCGACCAGTCGACCGAAAGCGCGATCCTCGTCACGGGCATCAAGGTCATCGACCTGCTCGCGCCCTATGCGCGCGGCGGCAAGATCGGCCTGTTCGGCGGTGCCGGCGTCGGCAAGACGGTGCTGATCCAGGAACTGATCAACAACATCGCCAAGGGTCATGGCGGCGTGTCGGTGTTCGCAGGCGTCGGTGAGCGGACCCGTGAGGGCAACGACCTGTATCACGAGTTCCTCGACGCAGGCGTCATCGCCAAGGATGCCGAGGGCAATGCGACGCCGGAGGGCAGCAAGGTCGCTCTGGTGTTCGGCCAGATGAACGAGCCGCCGGGCGCCCGCGCCCGCGTCGCACTGTCCGGCCTGACCATCGCGGAATATTTCCGCGATCAGGAGGGGCAGGACGTTCTGTTCTTCGTCGACAACATCTTCCGCTTCACCCAGGCGGGCGCCGAGGTGTCGGCACTGCTCGGCCGTATCCCGTCGGCGGTGGGCTACCAGCCGACGCTGTCGACCGACATGGGTGCGCTGCAGGAGCGGATCACCTCGACCAACAAGGGCTCGATCACCTCGGTGCAGGCGATCTACGTGCCGGCCGACGACTTGACCGATCCGGCGCCCGCAACCTCGTTCGCGCACTTGGACGCCACCACGACGCTGAGCCGTGCGATTTCGGAGCTGGGCATCTACCCGGCCGTCGATCCGCTCGACTCGACCAGCCGCGTGCTGGAGCCGCGCGTCGTTGGCCAGGAGCATTACGACACCGCCCGTGCTGTGCAGTCGCTGCTCCAGCGCTACAAGTCGTTGCAGGACATCATCGCGATCCTGGGCATGGACGAGCTGTCCGAAGAAGATAAGCTGACTGTGCAGCGCGCCCGCAAGATCCAGCGCTTCCTGTCGCAGCCGTTCCACGTCGCGGAAGTGTTCACCGGCATTTCCGGCAAGTTCGTGCAGATCGAGGACACGATCCGCTCGTTCAAGGCGGTCGTCGATGGCGAGTACGACCATCTGCCTGAGGCGGCCTTCTACATGGTCGGCGGCATCGACGAGGCGGTCGCGAAGGCCGAGAAGATGGCCAAGGACGCGTAATGGCGCTGCATTTCGAACTGGTCACCCCCGAGCGCCTGGTGCGCTCGGAGGAAGTCCATATGGTCGTGGTTCCAGGGACCGATGGCGATTTCAGCGTGCTGGAGGGCCATGCGCCCTTTATGTCGACCATCCGCGACGGCGCACTGTCGATCTACCGCACCAAGGACGGCGCGGCGGAAACCCTGCCGATCCGCGGTGGCTTTGCGGAGGTGAACGCCACCGGGCTGACCGTGCTGGCGGAGCAGCTCTCCTAAGACTTGCCACGGTCTTGGCTTGGTGAGGAGCTAGCTTGCCAAGGTAAGCTGGTCCGGCGGCGGTATGTCGATCACGCCATCGTGCATCATTGCGCGGAAGAACCTGCGCGACGATCGGTGCACGTCATAGGGCATCCAGCCAAGATCGATCGTGCCGCTATTCGCGAGACCGTTGACTGGCCAGTCATCGTCTCCCCGAATCTTCAATGTCGCCGGGAAGTCCGCGATCCCCAGATGTACGGCAGTTTGCGCGTCCAAACGATGGCCGGTTGAGACTGACGGCCCGACTGCCGTCAAGATGTACTCGACATTGCGCAGGACCAGTGCGCGCCTTTCGCCTCGGCCCGTGGTGACTGTGTCCCATTCCACCGAAATGGGCGCAACAACCTCTATCCGTGACAGGTCGCACCTGTTTCCATATACGGTAGCGAGCACTTGACGCGCAACCGTCGGCGGCATGACGTCATAGGTGATCAAGTCTGCGGCAAACTCGAGACGGCGGAAGCACGCTCAGTCTTCGCAACAAAAAGGCGAGTCGCAGGGACTAAACGATGTGTGTGCCACGTTTCTAGCGCGCTCGTCGTAACAGTTGCGTTTCAGATGACACGTTCTGGCGACGACTGACCGTTGTCAAATGCCGACTTGCCTTCAGCTCTCTGTTCCGACGGCGACTCGGAGAGCTGATCTCATGATCATGTCAGCTTAGGTCACTGCGGATCGCATCGGCTGCCACATAATGACTGGGCTGCAAGTTCCTGTTGCAACGGCGCGTCAGCGCACTTGGCCCGTCAAAGGAAGTTGTACGGGTCCACATCGACGGTGACGCGCGCCTTGGCGGGCCAGTCCAGCCCGCCGAGCCATTCGCGAATGACATCCTGAACGTCGAGGGCCCGTCTGGCATGGACAAGCAGGCGGTAGCGGTGCCGTCCACGCAGCATCGCCAACGGGGCCGGGGCGGGGCCGTACACCACCATGCCATCGACGCGCGGCGCATTGCGGCCGACCATCACGGCGGTCTGGTGGGCGCAGGCCTGATCCTCCGAGGACACGACGATGGCGGCGTAGCGGCCGAAGGGCGGGGCGTCGGCGTCGCGACGCGCCTCTGTCTCCGCCGTGTAGAAGGCTTCTGTATCGCCCGTGACCAGCGCCTGCATGACCCGCGCGGCCGGGCTGTGCGTCTGGATCAGAACATGGCCGGGCTTCTCGCCGCGACCGGCGCGGCCGGAGACCTGACGGATCTGCTGAAAGGTCCGCTCCGCCGCGCGAAGGTCGCCGCCCTCCAGCCCCAGGTCGGCATCCACCACGCCGACCAGCGTCAGGTTGGGGAAGTGATAGCCCTTCGTCACCAATTGCGTGCCGACGACGATGTCGATGTCACCGGCCTCCATGCGCGCGACGAACTCGGCCGCCTTGGCTGGTGACCAGATCGTGTCGGATGTGATGACCGCCGCCTTCGCCTCGGGGAACAGCAGCGCGACCTCGTCCGCGATGCGCTCCACGCCCGGGCCGCACGCGACCAGGCTTTCCTCGTTTGCGCATTCCGGGCAGGCACGGGGCACCGGTTCGACATGGCCGCAATGATGGCAGGCAAGGCGGCGCGTCAGGCGGTGTTCCACCATCCATGCGGTGCAGTTGGGGCATTGAAAACGATGCCCGCAGGTGCGGCACAGCGTCAGCGGCGCGTAACCACGCCGGTTCAGGAACAACAGCGCCTGCTCCCCGCGCGCGAGCGTCTCCTCCATCGCTGACACGAGCTGCGGCGCGAGCCAGCGGCCGCGTTCCGGTGGGGAGCGGAGCAGGTCGATCGCCTCGATCGTCGGCAGTTCCGCCGCCCCGTAACGGCCCGGCAGCTTCAGTTCGGCATAGCGGCCGAGTTCGACCTGGTGGCGCGTCTCAATCGCGGGGGTGGCGGATGCGAGGATCACCGGGCACCCCTCGAACCGGCCGCGCATCACGGCGACGTCGCGCGCGTGATAATGAACGCCCTCCTCCTGCTTGAAGCTGGTTTCGTGCGCCTCGTCGACGACGATCAGGCCCGGATTGCGATATGGCAGGAACAGCGCGGATCGCGCACCCACGGTCACCAGCGCGTCGCCGCTCGCGATTGCGCGCCATGCGCGGCGGCGCTGGGTCGATCGCAGTCCGGAATGCCACGCCACCGGCTCACAGCCGAAGCGCGCGGCGAAGCGCTTCAGGAAAGGCTCGGTCAGGGCGATCTCGGGCAGCAGGACCAGCGTCTGCCGCCCTTGGCGGATCGCCTCCGCCACCGCCTCGAAATACACCTCGGTCTTGCCGGATCCGGTGACGCCGTCGAGCAGGGTGGGGCGAAAGCGGTGGGCGGCGACGTCGGCGACCAGCGTGTCGGCGACGGTGCGCTGATCGCCGGACAAGTCGGGCTGATGATGGGTGGGATCGGGAGCCGGATACGGGCTGTCGATCGCGACCTCGACCGCCTCCAGCGCACCCGCCTTAACGAGTCCACGGACGACCGCATCGGACACGTCGGCGATGTCGGCCAGCTCGCGGATCAGCCCCTGACGCTCGCCGATCCGGTCCAGCGCCTGTTCCCGCTGCGGCGTCAGGCGAGGGGGGACTACCCCGGTGGCGCGGTACTCGATCGCGGTCCGGGTGCCCTCCAGCGCGGACGTCGAGGCCAGCGCCATGCGCAGCACCGCCGCAGGGGGGGCGAGGTAATAATCCGCCGTCCACTCTATCAGCCGACGCAGCGGCTCTCGCAACGGCGGAACGTCGGCGGCGGCGAGCAGGGGGCGCAGGCGGTTGTCGCCCACCTCCGCATCGGAGGGCATGCGATCCGCCTCCCACACCACGCCGAGCAATTGGCGCGGGCCCAGCGGTGCCACGACGATCGATCCCGGCTCCACCGCCATGTCGGCGGGAACGCGGTAGTCGAGTGGGCCGAGAGCGGCGTTGAGGAGGAGGACGCGGGCACGCTGCATCGTTCGCCCATATGGGGGCGAACCGGCGCTGACGGAACCGCCTTTCGCCTCCACGCGGGGAGTGGCATGCGTCGGCGATGGAACGGACTGACGCGGGGCCGGTGACGATCGCGGCCGCATGGGGGCAGCATCTGGCACGCGACCGGCGGCGCTCGGTGCATACGGTGCGTGCCTATGTCGCGACGGCGGCGCGGCTGACCTCCTTCCTGCAACGGCATTGGGGTGGCCCGGTCACGCGACAGGCGCTGGCAAAGGCGACGGCGGCGGACCTGCGCGCCTTTCTGGCGGAGCGGCGCGGGGATGGGCTGGGCAACAACTCGGCCGCGCGCGAGCTGTCGGCGATGCGCGGTTTCCTGTCGTGGGCCGGGGAGGGGGCGGGGTCCGTGCCCCGGCTGCGCGGTCCCAAGGTCAAGAAGGGGGTGCCGCGCCCGATCTCTCCCGATGAGGCGCTCGCGCTGGCCGGTGACGTGGCGGACGAGGCGCGGGAGCCGTGGATCGGCGCGCGCGACTGGGCCGTGCTGTTGCTGCTGTACGGCGCGGGACTGCGGATCGGGGAGGCGTTGGGTCTGACCGCCGCTGTGCTGCCGCTGGGCGAGACGTTGAGCGTTGTCGGGAAGCGCGCGAAGACGCGCGTCGTGCCGCTGTTGCCGCAGGTCCGCGCGGCGATGGAGGCCTATGCCGAACAATGCCCTTGGCCGCTGCCGCGTGACGGCGCCCTGTTCCGAGGAGCCAAGGGCGGCCCGCTGGCGGCGGGCGTCGTGCGCCATTCGGTGCAGGCGGCACGCGGACGGTTGGGGCTGGGGGAGCGCACCACGCCGCATGCGCTGCGACACAGTTTCGCCACCCACCTGCTGGGCCGTGGCGCGGACCTGAGGTCGCTGCAGGAATTGCTCGGCCATGCCAGCCTGGGTTCCACCCAGGTCTATACCGCGGTCGACGCCGCCCACCTGCTCGACGTGTATCGCAACGCTCACCCGCGTGCGTAAGGGCGCCCGGGATCAGTCGCGCGGACGCCAGGTGGCAACGCGATAGGCATAGCCACCGAGCATCGCGACGGTCAGCGCGATCGCGGCCGGTCCGACATAGCGGTCGATGGCATGGAAGTTCTCATCAAGATACTCGCCTGCCAGCGCGAGCAGGCTGTTCCAGATGATGCTGCCCACGAAGGTCCATAGCAGGAATCGCACGATGCCCATCCGCGTCATGCCCGCCGGCAGCGAGACGAGGGTGCGGAAGGCCGGCATGAAGCGGAATACGAAGATGACCCAGTTGCCGCGCTTCACGAAGAAGCTGTGCAGTCGCTCCACGTCGCTCCATTGCATCGTCAGCCAGCGACCGTGGCGTTCGATGAACGGGCGGAAGCGCTGGTAACCGACCTGCCGGCCCAGCGCGTACCACGCGTAATTGCCGGCCGTAGTTCCAGCACTGCCCCACAGGATCAGCGGCACCAGCGCCATCTGCCCGCGCGCGACCGCCATGCCGCCCAAGCCCATGATGACCTCGGACGGGATCGGCGGGATGATGTTCTCCAGCGCCATCAGCAGGAAGATGCCGAGATATCCTCCCCATGCGATGGCATCGACGATGAAGTCGGTCATCCCGTCGTTCAGCCCCGCGCGGTCACCCTTCGTTCGATCGCGTCCCAGATCAGGCCGGCGACGTCAGTGCCGTCGAACCGTTCGATGGCGACGATGCCGGTGGGGGAGGTGACGTTGATCTCCGTCAGCCACTCGCCGCCGATGACGTCGATGCCGACGAACAACAGGCCCCGCCGCTTCAATTCCGGACCGAGCGCCTCGCAGATCTCCTGCTCGCGCGGCGTAAGTTCGGTCTTTTCGGCCGAACCGCCCACCGCCAGATTGGATCGGATCTCTCCCTCTCCCGGCAGGCGGTTGATCGCGCCCGCGACCTCCCCGTCGATCAGCACGATGCGCTTGTCCCCCTTCGCCACCGCAGGCAGGAAGGCCTGCACCATGTGCGGTTCGCGCCAGGTCTGGTTGAACACCTCCATCAGGGCGGACAGGTTGGCGCCGTCGGAGCCGACGCGGAAGATCGCCTTGCCCCCGTTGCCGTGCAGCGGCTTTACGACGATCTCGCCATGCGCCGCCAGGAACGCCCGCGCCTCATCCAGCGAACGCGTGACCAGCGTCGGCGGCATGAAACGGGCATAGTCGAGGACGAAGACCTTTTCCGGCGCATTGCGGACGGAGGCGGGATCGTTGACCACCAGCGTCCGGTCGGCGATCCGCTCCAGCAGATGGGTCGCTGTGATGTAGCCCAAGTCGAAGGGTGGGTCCTGACGCATCAGCACCACGTCCGCGTCCTCACCCAGATCGAGCGACACGGTATCGCCGAACCGGAAATGCGCGCCCTCCACCCGCTCGACCGTGACGGGATGAGCCTTCGCCCACACGCGTCCGTCGCTGTAGTTCAGATCCTCGGCCAGATAATGGAACAGGCGATGACCCCGCGCTTGCGCCGACAGCATCAATGCGAAGGTCGAATCGCCCGCGATGTTGATCGTGGCGAGCGGGTCCATCTGGACGGCGACGGAAAGGGTCATGCGTGTTCCCTGGGATGCTGGCGTAACGGGCGGATAACGGCCGGCGGCCGCTTCATGTCCGGCGTGGGAGCGCGAATCGCGTCATCGTGTTCATCTAGGCTGTCGTTCCCCGGCAGGACAGCCTGCGCGCCGCGCTCATCCGATCCAGGCGTTCTCGATGTGGCGCGGCCGGGTGCCCGGGGCGAGCAGAACCACGTCGACGCGGATGTCGTCGCCCGGTCCGGCATAGACGGGCATCAGCACCTCCGCCGCCGCCGCCACGCGCGCGAGGCGACCATGATCGATGGCGAAGTCCAGCTCGGCGGCGGTAGCGCGGGTCTTGACCTCCACGAACGCGACCAGGTTGCCACGCCGGGCGACCAGGTCGACCTCGCCAGCAGGAGTGCGGACCCGGCGATCAAGGATGCGCCAGCCCTTCAGCCGCAGCCACCATCCGGCCAGCCGCTCTCCGCGACGCCCGGCCTCCTCCGCTGCCAGCCGGCTCTGGCGCGAGCGGGGTTGTCGGGGTGAGGCGGTGCGCATGCTGTCGGCGTGCCGGAACCTGCGCTTTCGCGCAAGGCTATGCCTGATCGGCAGAGCAACCCGCCTCAGAGGGCTGGAGCCAAGCGGCTAAGTCAACGTGAGGGCTATCAGCCTGCTAAGCGACGATTATGCTGCCTGCCGATTGCTGCGAGCACGCCGGGCTCAGCATTGGCATCAGTCATCTTGCCGCAATACCTTGTTCAACCGCTCAGTCCGATGCGGCGGCCTTCATCTCCAGCGCGCGGGCGTAGAGCGCCTTGCGATCCAGCCCGAGCCGTTTGGCGACGTCGCCTGCGGCCTTGGAGGCGGGGAGGCGGGTAAGCGCTTCGGCGAGCGCGGCATCGGCGTCCTCCATGCTGGCCGGCGCCGGATCGCCCGGTGGTGCGACGACGATGACGATCTCGCCCTTGGGCGGGGCGTTTTCATACCTGGCGGCCAGGGCGGACAGGGTGCCGGTCACGGCCTCCTCGAAACGCTTGGTGATCTCCCGCGTCACCGCCGCCTCGCGGTCGCCTAGCCCCGTCGCCAGGGCGGACAGGCAGGCGGACAGGCGCGGACCCGATTCGTACAAGACCAGCGTGGCGCGCACCGTCGCCACCTCCGCCACCGCGTCGGCGCGCGCCTTTTCCTTGGCCGGCAGAAAGCCCATGAACAGGAAGCGGTCGGTGGGCAGGCCGGCCAGCGTCAGCGCGGCGACCGCGGCACAAGGGCCAGGGATCGTCACCACCATATGCCCTGCCGCCCGTGCATCCCGGACCAGCTTGTAACCGGGGTCGGAGATCAGGGGCGTGCCGGCGTCGGATACGAGCGCCACCGCCTCGGTCGCCAGGCGTGCGAGAAGCGCGGGGCGCACCTGATCGGCATTGTGGTCGTGATAGGGCTGCATGGGGCGCTTCACCCCGATGTGGCGCAACAGGCCGGCGGTGACGCGGCTGTCCTCCACCGCCAGCAGGTCGGCTCTCGACAGGATATCGGCGGCACGCGGCGACAGGTCGCCGAGATTGCCGATCGGCGTCGCAACGATGTACAGGCCGGGATCAAGGGGAATCATGGGTATGGTCATGGCAGAGCCGAACGGCGGGACGCAACGGGCCGCAACGCGCGGCGGGCGCTGGCGGCGCTGGACGGCATTGGCGGCCGCGTGCCTGCTGGGCGCGTGTCAGACGCTGGTCCCGCGCGGGCCGGTCGAGGCGCCGACGACGCAGCGGCCGAGCGCCGGTCGCCCCGCCGAGCGCCCACAGCCGGGTGTCGAGCCGGGCATCCCGAACGATGTCGCACGCCACCGGATCGCGTTGCTGGTGCCTCTGTCGGGCAGCAATGCGGGCGTGGGTCAGTCGATCGCGAACGCCACCATGCTCGCGGCGCTGGACACGGGCAGCGACCAGTTGCGCATCACCAATTACGACACGGCGAGCGGCGCGGCGGCGGCGGCGCAGCGGGCGATCGCCGATGGGGCGCAGTTGATCCTGGGGCCGTTGCTGGCCGAGGATGTGCGCGCGGCGTTGCCGGTGGCACGTGCGGCGGGTGTACCCCTGCTCAGCTTTTCCAACGACACGGGCGTGGCCGGCAACGGCGCGTACCTGATGGGCTATGCACCGGCCCAGTCGATCGCGCGGGTGGTGGATTACGCCAAGGGGCGCGGCGTCACCAGCTTTGCCGGGCTGGTCCCGAACGGCTTGTACGGAGAGCGCGCGTCGACAGCGTTCCTGCGCGCCGTGGAGGAAGCGGGCGGCCAGGTGAACTCGCTCCAGACCTATGCGCGGGGTACGATCCCGGCTGCGGTCGCGCGCCTGAACGCGAAGGCACCCTATGGCGCGGTGCTGGTGGCGGATTCCGGCGCGACGGCTGCCGCTTCGGCTGCGGGCGTGCGGCGGGCCAGCCCCGGCGTGCATCTGCTCGGCACCGAATTGTGGAACTCCGAAGCGTCGATCGGCGGCCGCACGGCGCTGAACGGTGCATGGTTCGCCAGCGTGTCGGACGATCTGTACCGGCAATATGCCACCAAATACCGCGCGCGCTTCGGCACCGCGCCGTACCGCCTGTCCAGCCTGGGTTATGACGCGGTGCTGCTGACCGTCCGGATCGCGCGGGACTGGCCGATCAACCGCCCGTTCCCCGAAGCGCGGCTGCGCGATCCGGGCGGCTTTGCGGGGATCGATGGCGCGTTCCGCTTCGGCCGGGACAGCGTGGCCGAACGCGCGCTGGAGGTGCAGGAGATTCGCGGCGGCAGCGTCGTCGTGGTCTCTCCCGCGCCGGGCGGCTTCACGCGCTGACCGGCGCCTCAGCGACCAGCATCGGCAGGATCGCGTCCAGCAACAAGGCGCCGGCCTCCGTGACACGGAGCCGGTCGCCCTCCCTCGCGACGAAGCCCTGAGCCGACAAGGTTTCGAGCGCGCGCGCGTCGATCGGCGCTTCGCCGCCCGCTAGTGACCCGACGCGGGCCAGCGACACGCCCTCCGACAGGCGCAGGCCCATCACCAGCGCCTCCGTCGCGCGGGTCGCGGGGGACAGCGGCTCCTCCACCTCGATGCCGTGGCCGTTGCGGTCGACCGCCGCCAGCCAGTTCTCCGGCTTCTTGCGCCGCACCGTGGCCAGGCGTCCGCGCCGGCCATGTGCGCCCGGACCGATGCCGGCATAATCGCCGTACCGCCAATAGGTCAGGTTGTGCCGGCTCTCCGCCCCCGGTTGGGCATGGTTCGACGTCTCATAGGCCGGCAGGCCGGCGGCGGCGGTCATCGCCCTTGTCGCCTCGAACAAATCGGCGGCGGCATCGCCATCGGGGATGTGCAGCCGCCCAGCCGCTGCGTCGGTGGCGAAGCGCGTGCCCGGTTCGATGGTGAGTTGATACAGCGACAGATGCTCGGTGCCAAAGGACAGGGCGCGGGTCAGCTCCGCCTGCCATGCCGGCAGCGATTGATCCGGGCGGGCGTAGATGAAGTCGAGCGAGACGCGGGCGAAGTTCTCCTGCGCGACGCGAATCGCGGACAGCGCCTCCGCTGCGTCATGCGCGCGGCCGAGGAAGCGCAGGGCTTCGTCGTCCAGCGCCTGGATGCCCAGCGAGACGCGGTTCACCCCTGCCGCCGCAATGTCCGCGAAGCGCGCCGCCTCCACCGAGGAAGGGTTGGCCTCCAGCGTGATCTCTACCCCTGGATCGAATCCCCAGGCCCGCTCCGCCGCGTCCAGCACGGCGGCGACGGTGGCTGGCGGCATCAGTGACGGCGTACCGCCGCCGAAGAACACCGACCCGATCCGCCGCCCCGGCAGCATCGCTGCCTCATGCGCGAGGTCCGCAAGCAAGGCGTCGCGCCAGCGGTCCTGGTCGACCTGCGCGCGAACATGGCTGTTGAAATCGCAATAAGGGCATTTGGCGACGCAGAACGGCCAGTGCACGTACAGGGCAAGGGGCTCGTCGGTCGTCGGTAAAAAGGCGTTCATGATTTCGACCTATGGGTGGTCGCATGTCGAAACGCCACCTGGCCTTGATCGCCGCCGTGCTGCTGATCGCATGCGAGGACGCGCCGACGCGGGTTGTGGAGCCCTGGCCCGACGCCAGGCCGGTGCAGCGTGGCGAGCCGTTCATGCAACAGGCGTTGCTGGCCGCTCATAACCGCGCACGTCAGGAAGTCGGCGTCCAGCCGCTCAGCTGGGACGATCGTCTGGCAGCCCATGCGCTCTCCTATGCACAGGCATTGGCGCGCACCGGCCGGTTCGAACATGCGGTGCAGTCGGTCGGGCCCGATCAGGAGGGCGAGAATTTGTGGACCGGCACGCACGACGCTTATGGATATGACGAGATGATCAACTATTGGTCCGGTGAGCGCGCGCAGTACGTCAACGCCGCGGTTCCCGCGATCAGCCGGGCCGGCAACTGGCATGCGACCGCACATTACAGCCAGATCGTCTGGCGCGGCAGTTCGCGGGTTGGATGTGCCGTGGCGAGCAACCGGACCGATGATTTTCTGGTGTGTCGTTACTGGCCGGCGGGTAATGTCGTGGGCGTGCGCGCGTTCTGACGTGACAACGCCGCGTTAAGCCGGATCGGTAGGTGCACACCGATCGAGCGGAGGATCGGCAATGACGCGTCTATGGCCCTCTCTGTTGCTGCTCGCGCTGGCGCAACCAGCCTTTGCACAGACTGCGCCCTTTTACGGTCCGGCCAAGCGTTGGCACGGTGTCGGTTACAAGTTCGGCTACGAGGATCGGTTCGACAAGGACGGGTCCTGGCGGGTCGACGCGGCCGTGCGGACCGGCGATGCCGCGGCTGTCGCCATCCATCGCATGGCCGAGCGGGCGCGCGAGCAGGGGTACGCCTATGTCTATCTGCTGGGCGGCCGGACCATCCGCGCGCGCGGCATCAATCAGGCGTTCGTGTACGCGGTGCCCAGCCATGCCGCGACCCCGCCGGTCGCCTGCCCGCCACGCTTCGTCAAAAGCTGTTACATGGCGAGTGTCGACCGCCTGCTGGCGGCACTGCGCGGCGTCGACGGTACGCAGCCGGGCGTGCAGGTGCCCCATGCGAGGGACGGCGTCGGGCGGGCCGTCTATCAGTCGCCCTATGGCCTGGGTAGGATCGGCACGGCCGAACAGCGGCAGGGCACTGGCGGCAGCGTCATGACCGACGTTCTGCCGATTCGTCGGGTCGTGACGGCTTCGTTGCCGCCGACCCAAGCGCCCGCTGAAACCGCCGCGCAACAGCGCTTCGCCCGCGCCTTGAAGGCCAATCAGCCGGTCAGGGGTCGCGACGCCAAGCTGGGCTGGACGATCAGCGACTGAGCCGAAGAGGCGCCGATCAGAAGACCGCCGAGACCAGCTGGCGGAACGCGTCGGCACGGTGGCTGATCGCGTGCTTTTCGGCCGGGTCCAGCTCGGCATAGCTGCGCTCGTGACCGTGCGGTACGAAGACGGGGTCGTACCCGAAACCGACCGTGCCGCGCGGCGGCCAGGTCAGCCGCCCCTCGGCACGCCCCTCGAACCACTCGACGTGACCATCGGGCCAGGCGAGCGCCAGGACGCAAACGAAATGCGCGTCGCGGCTGGCGTCGGGACCCTTGGTCGACAGGGCGTCCTCCACCTTCTGCATCGCCAGGTTCCAGTCGCGCCCGTTCGGGGTTTCCGCCCAGTTCGCGGTGTACACGCCCGGGTCGCCGTTTAGCGCGTCGACGCACAGGCCGCTGTCGTCGGCCAGGGCGGGCAGCCCCGACAGGTCTGCGGCCTGCATCGCCTTCAATTCTGCATTCGCGACGAAGGTGGTGCCCGTTTCCTCCGGCTCCGGCAGGTCCAGCTCCGCCGCCGACACCGCGTCGATGCCATAGGGGGCGAGCAGGTCGCGAATCTCGCGCACCTTGCCGGCATTGTGGCTGGCGATCACCAGCCTGCCGGGTTTCAGCTTGCGGATCGCCTGGCGTCCTTCGTCGCGCACGCTCATCGCCCGACCGCCAGATCCTGCGCGGCGAAGATCTCCGTCGCGCCCATGCGGGCAAGGCGCAGCAGGCGCAGCAGCGCCTCCTCGTCGTAGCAGGCACCCTCTGCGGTCGCCTGCACCTCTGCGAAGCGGCCATCCTCCAGCAACACGAAATTGCCGTCGGCGTGCGCGTTCGAATCCTCGTCGTAATCGAGGTCGAGCACGGGCGTGCCCTCATAGATGCCGCAGGACACGGCTGCGACCTTTTGCTGTAACGGATCGGTGGTCAGCTTGCCGTCGCGCATCAGACCATCGATCGCCATGCGCAGCGCCACCCATGCGCCGGAGATGGAGGCCGTGCGCGTGCCGCCGTCCGCCTGGATCACGTCGCAATCCAGCGTGATCTGCCGCTCGCCGAGCAGCTTCAGGTCTGTCACGGCGCGCAGCGATCGGCCGATCAGGCGCTGGATTTCCTGTGTCCGGCCCGATTGCTTACCCTTCGCCGCCTCGCGGCTGGAGCGGGTATGGGTGGCGCGGGGCAGCATGCCGTACTCGGCGGTGACCCAGCCCTCTCCCTTGCCGCGAAGAAAGGGTGGGACACGCTCCTCGACGGAGGCGGTGACCAGCACCTTCGTATCGCCGAAGCCGATCAGAACCGATCCCTCCGCATGGCGGGTGAAGCGGGGTTCGATGGTGATCGCGCGCATCTGGTCGGGGGCGCGGCCGCTGGGGCGCATGATGTGTTCCTTTCCGTTCAGGTTCGCGGCCCTAGACGGGTCGGCACGGCCACGCCAGAGGCGAGGCGCGACGGAACAGGGAGACCGGGAATGCGGATGGCGACGGCAGCATGGGCGATGCTGGGCATGGCAGGGGCGCTGGCAGGATGCGCGCACCACCGCGTGCCGCGCGGCGGCGAGACGATCAGCTATGCGACCGCGATGTGCTTCGGCACCTGCCCGGTCTACACCGTGACCGTGGGGCCGGACGGGCAGGGCGTCTTTAACGGCGAAAAATTCACTGCCGTGGCCGGTGAGCGCCGGTTCCAGGCGACTCCGGAACAGGTGCGGGCGTTCACTGCCGCGCTGGCGAAGGTGCGCACCGAGGGCGATCGCGAGATCACGCCCGGCAAGCCCGGCTGCACCGACTTCGCCACCGACATGCCGGGCGCGACCGTGCGGTGGCAGGGCGCGGGCGGGGTCAGCAGCCTGACGTTCAACTATGGCTGCGCCCGTGACAACCGGCAGATCGCCGACGCGTTGCGCGCCGCGCCCGGTCTGCTCCCGATAGGTGACTTGGTGGGGAAGCGTTGAGGCCCTAGATCACAGCCATGGTCGTGCCGCCTATCACCGAACTGAACGACCGCGCCCGCGACATCTTCCGCGTGGTGGTCGACGCGTATCTGGCGACCGGCGGTCCGATCGGGTCCAAGACGATCGCGCAGCGCGCCGGGCTGAACCTGTCGCCCGCCTCCATCCGCGGCGTGATGCAGGAACTGGAGGAGCGTGGCCTGCTCGCGTCGCCGCATGCCAGTGCCGGGCGCATGCCGAGCGAACGTGGCCTGCGCCTGTTCGTCGACGGCATGATGCAGGTGGCGGAGCCCAGCGTCGAGGAGCGTGCCGCGATCGAGGCGCGGGCGAGCGGCGGTGGGCCGGTCGAGGAGGCGTTGGCCGCGACGACCGCCGCCCTGTCGGGATTGTCGGCCTGTGCCGGGCTGGTGCTGGTGCCAAAGCGCGAGGTGCGGCTGCGCCAGATCGGCTTCGTGCCCTTGTCCGCGACGCAGGCCTTGGCGGTGCTGGTCAGCGAGGACGGGTCGGTCGAGAACCGGGTGCTCGCCATACCCGAAGGGTTGGGCGGATCGGCGCTGACGGAGGCCGGGAATTTCTTGTCAGCGACGGTGTCCGGCCTGACCCTGTCGGACGCCCGGCACCGGCTGGAACGCGAGCTGTCCGACAGCCGCGCCGCGCTGGACGGCGCCGCGCGCGCGCTGGTCGAGCGTGGGCTGGCGGTGTGGAGCGAGGATGGCGAGCGGCGGCCCGTGTTGATCGTGCGCGGGCAGGGTCGGTTGATCGACGCGGCGGCAACGGCCGACCTTGAGCGGGTGCGCAGCCTGCTGGACGACCTGGAGGGGAAGCAGGAGATCGCCAGCCTGCTCGATTCGGCGCGGGCCGGCGATGCGACCCGCATCTTTATCGGCGCAGAGAACAAGCTGTTCGCGCTGTCCGGCTCTTCGGTGATCGCGCGACCGTTTCGCGGGGTCGACGGTCGGGTGGTCGGCGTGGTGGGTGTGATCGGCCCGACGCGGTTGAACTATGCGCGGGTCGTGCCCATGGTGGACTTCACCGCGGCAACGCTTGCCCGCTTCATGGGCGTACAGGGAAACACATGACCGATACCCGCATAGTTGATAACGATGGCACGACCCCGGAAACGGAGGACCTGCGCGCGGAAACCGCCGGCTCCGCGCCGGAAGTGGCCGAGCACGATCAGGCGCAGGGACGGATCGCCGAACTGGAAGCGCAACTGGCCGAATCGAAGCAGCAGACGCTGTATGCGCGCGCAGAGGTCGAAAATGTGCGCCGGCGTGCCGAGCGTGAGGCGACGGACGCGCGCGCCTATGCAGCGACCGGCTTCGCTCGCGACATCCTGTCGGTGGCGGACAATCTGTCGCGCGGACTGGCGGCGATCCCCGCCGAGATGCGCGCGGACGAAAAGCTGAAGGGCCTCGTCACCGGGCTGGAGGCGACCGGGCGCGAGTTGGAGAGCGTCTTCGCGCGCAACGGCATTACGCGCATCCAGGCAATGGGTGCGACCCTTGACCCCAACAAGCATCAGGCGATGATGGAGATGCCGACCGCCGACGCCGAACCCGGCACGGTGGTGACGGAGATGCAGGCCGGGTACATGATCAAGGACCGCCTGTTGCGCCCCGCTCTGGTCGGGGTGGCGAAGAAGCCAGACTGACGGTGTCTGACCCGCGCCCTGCCTGAAACGGCGGGGCGCCGGGTGGTGTGTTTGCGGCTAGGCGGCCGCCTGGGTCTTTCGGCCCGACAACAGCGTGCGGGCGGCGCCGGTCGCCTCCCGCGTGGCTTGCGCCAGCCGCTTCACCTCTTGCGCGACGACGGCAAAGCCGCGGCCATGGTCCCCGGCCCGGGCCGCCTCTATCGCCGCGTTGAGGGCGAGGAGGTTGGTCTGACGGCTGACCTTTTCGATCGACGAGACGATCCGATCCGCCTCGTCCATCGTATATTCCATGGCGCTGCGCATCGCCCGTTCCCGCCGCGCATGATGCTCCGCGACGCCGGCGGAAAAGGCGCGGATGTCGATCGTCGCCAGTACGAACAAGGCCTCCGACAGCCGTGTCGCTCGATCCGGATCGCCAGCCAGTCGCTCGGCGAGTAGGGTGCGGCGCAACTGGTAATTGGCCGTCAGGCCATCGACATAGTCGTCCTCGTCCCCGCCATGCGCGACGAATGTTCGGCCCCTGGCCACCATCTCCTTGTCGAAGGCGGCATCGAACGGCCCCAGGAACTTGCGCCGGGTAAAGGCGATCTCGTGCTCGTAGCGGGCCTGTTGCTCCCCATGGAGTTGATCCGCCAGGCCGTCACGGCAGAACTCACGGGTCTGATGCTCGATGTCGGCGGCGAGCAGGGCCCATATTTCCGCCAACGCCGGCACGGTGGCCGCGTCTGCATGGAGCGCCTGGAAGCGTCGCGGCGAGTCGGCGGGCAACATGGAATTTCAGTGTAACGGGAGAGTCTTAACAGCTACTCTCACCGCATCACGGGATAGGGAACGGCTGTACCGATGCCGTTGGTCAGGCGAGTGCCGGCGCAGCCGTTGCCGACGGGCGTTTAGTGGCTCGGCGCGCTGCCAGTGCGCGAGCGCGCTCACACAACGTAGCCACGCCGAACGCGAGCGATCCGGTGAGTGCCAATGCAACGAGTGTGGCGAGGAGAGGGCCGATGCCAACGGACTCCAGGCGAGCGATGACCGCATAACCGATCGCACCGTGAAGCAGGTAAAAGGGATAGGACAGCCACCCCATCCATATCAGCACCGGATGCGCCAGCCAGCCGAGCCGCCCTTTTGCCAGCAGCAGGAACAGCGGTACCATGCCCAGGAACAACCAATGCGCGTGGATGGGATCGGTCAGGAACACCGTCACCCCGATCGCCGCGATCACCGGCAGCTGCTCGGTCCAATGCCGCTCGCCCGACCAGACGCGATAGGTGACGAGGCCGATGGCGAAGAACGCCGCCTGATCGGTCAGGAACAGCAGCGCGAGGCGGAAGTTGGGCTCCGTCAGCCAGAACAGCCACTTCACGCCCAGCCAGCACAGGACCACCGTCTCAATCCGACGGGTCCCGCCAAGCCGCCAGATCAGCGCCATGGCGGCGTAGAAGCCGACCTCCAGGTTCAGGGACCAGTACACCCCGTCGATCATAGGTGTCATGGACCATAGTTGCAGCATCGGCAGGTTCCACAACCAGTCAATCGGGGACACCTGCAACCGCGTCGGGCCTAGCAATGCCAGCAGCGCGGCCGTGACGGTCATGGCGATCCAATATTCCGGCAACAGCCGCATGGCGCGTGCGCGTGCGAACGACGGCACGTTGCGTGTGCGCGCCAGGCTGCCGAGGATGACGAAGCCGGAAATGGCGAAGAACAGCTGCACCCCGTAACATCCCCACCAGACCTGGGCCGCGGGAAGCGGCGCGCCGGGGATCATGAACTGCACCATATAGGTATAGTGGAACAGGCAGACAGCCAGTGCCGACAGGCCGCGCAGTCCGTCCAGCGCGGCCAGCCGATCGCGCCGGACTGCGCCAGCGTGCGGAGGCATGACCGTTGTGTCGGGGGTCAGCGGATTCATGACGGGCCGATGCTAATGCTCGGCCCGTCAAGATTTCGCTAAGCCGGCTTGCGACGGAACGGCAGCAGGCTCTCATATTGGGCGAGCGGCGGCGCGCCGGGCACCACCTGGCCACGCCGCAGCAGGAAAGCGTGGCGCACGATCTCCGCCTGTTGCTCCAGACCGTATCGGGTGAACGCCTGCCCGGGCTTCAGCGCATAGTCGTACCGGCAGAAGGGATGGCGCGCGAGCGGCAGGTAGACACCGCGCTGATGCTGCCAGATGTGCACCATTTCGTGGATGAACAGGCCCTGCAACGTCAGCGGCGCGGCGGTGAAGTCGTCGTGCCAGATGTTGCTTTGTGGATGGAAGTGGATGCACCCCGACGGCGCCATGACGCGGTCGCGCGGCTGGAAGAACGCCCATTTGCGCCGGGCCAGCTTTACCCGATTATAATCCACCGCATCACCGAAGATGCCGCGCGCCAGCACCATCTCACCCTGCGTCAAACCCCGCGCGGCGGCTTTGCCATCCGTCGTTGCCGGCGCGATCACTCCGCCGCCTCGTCGCCCGCGCCCAGCACGGTGGCGTTGCGTTGCAGGCGGCGGCCATCGGCAAAGGTCAGGGTCAGCAGGACGCGGTGGCCGCCGGGCCGGATACCCGGATTGACGTTGAACAGCATGACGTGCCGACCACCGGGCGCGAACGCGACGTCACCCTCCGCCGGAACCACGACGCGGTCGAGCGGGTGCATCCCGCTCATGCCCCGCGCGCCGGTCATGCTTTCGTGCATCTCGCTGCGGACCGCGACATCGGCGGATACGCTGATCAGGGTCGCATCCGTGCGCCCGCCATGCAGCGTGAAATAGGCGGCGGCGGGGCCGTTCGGCACCGCGGACAGGCGCACCCATGCATTGTCGACGGACAGCTTCGGCGGTGCGCTGCATGCTCCCAGCATCAGGGCCAGCGCCGCGGCCGCGCCTCCGATCGATCCTTTTGCCGGCATACCCATTACGCAACACTCCTCCCGCTTCGGGAAAACAGGGGGCGTCCCTAGGTTCCACAGGTTCTTGCGGCAAGCCGAACCCCTCCTATATCCCGGCTCAGCAGAGGAGGTTGCGCCGCCGTAACGGGACGCCACCTTCTACAGGATTGACTTCTTCTGAGGGGCAGAAAAGCGCTTTATGGCTAAAGTTATCGGCATCGACCTCGGCACCACCAACAGCTGCGTCTCGGTGATGGAGGGCGGCAAGCCCAAGGTGATCGAGAATGCGGAAGGCGCGCGTACCACGCCGTCGATCGTCGCGTTCGCCAAGGATGGCGAGCGGCTGGTCGGCCAGCCGGCGAAGCGCCAGGCGGTGACCAACGGCGACAACACCATCTTCGCGGTGAAGCGCCTGATCGGTCGCCGTTTCGACGATCCGGTGACCAAGAAGGACACCGAGCTGGTCCCGTACAAGATCGTGCGCGGCAGCAATGGCGACGCATGGGTCAATGCGGGCGGCAAGGATTACTCGCCGTCGCAGATCAGCGCCTTCACGCTTCAGAAGATGAAGGAAACCGCCGAGGCGTATCTCGGTGAGACGGTGACCCAGGCGGTCATTACCGTGCCCGCGTATTTCAACGACGCTCAGCGTCAGGCGACCAAGGACGCCGGCCAGATCGCGGGCCTTGAGGTGCTGCGCATCATCAACGAGCCGACGGCGGCGGCCCTTGCCTATGGCCTGGAGAAGCAGGACGGCAAGACGATCGCAGTCTACGACCTTGGCGGCGGTACGTTCGACGTCTCGATCCTGGAGATCGGCGACGGCGTGTTCGAGGTGAAGGCGACCAACGGTGACACCTTCCTGGGCGGCGAGGACTTCGACAACAAGATCGTCGATTTCCTGGCGCAGGGCTTCCAGAAAGATGAGGGCATCGACCTCACCAAGGACAAGCTGGCGCTGCAGCGTCTGAAGGAAGCGGCCGAGAAGGCGAAGATCGAGCTGTCGTCCGCGCAGTCGACCGAGGTCAACCTGCCCTTCATCACCGCCGACCAGAACGGCCCGAAGCATCTGGTCAAGACGATCAGCCGCGCCGATCTGGAGCGTCTGGTCGAGGACCTGATCAAGCGGACGCTGGAGCCGTGCAAGAAGGCGATGGCCGATGCCGGTACCTCGTCCAGCGAGATCAGCGAAGTGGTGCTGGTCGGCGGCATGACCCGCATGCCGCGCGTGCGTGAGGTGGTGAAGCAGTTCTTCGGCAAGGATCCGCACACCGGCGTCAACCCGGACGAGGTCGTGGCGATGGGCGCCGCCATTCAGGCGGGCGTATTGCAGGGTGACGTCAAGGACGTGCTGCTGCTCGACGTGACGCCGTTGTCGCTAGGTATCGAGACGCTGGGCGGCGTGTTCACCCGCATGATCGATCGCAACACGACGATCCCGACCAAGAAGTCGCAGGTCTATTCGACGGCCGACGACAACCAGGGCGCCGTGACGATCCGCGTGTTCCAGGGCGAGCGTGAGATGGCGGCGGACAACAAGCTGCTGGGTCAGTTCGACCTGGTCGGCATCCCGCCGGCGCCGCGCGGCGTGCCGCAGATCGAGGTGACGTTCGACATCGACGCCAACGGTCTGGTCAATGTGTCCGCGAAGGACAAGGGCACCGGCAAGGAGCAGCAGATCCGCATCCAGGCCTCCGGTGGCCTCTCGGACAGCGACATCGACCAGATGGTGCGCGACGCCGAGCAGTTCGCCGAGGAGGACAAGAAGCGGCGTGCATCGGCCGAGGCGAAGAACAACGCCGAAAGCCTGATCCACACCACCGAGCGTCAGCTGGCCGACAATGGCGACAAGGTCGACGACAGCCTGAAGTCGGAAATCCAGGCGGCGATCGATGAAGCCAAGAAGGCGGTCGAGTCGAATGATCCTGACCAGATGAATGAGAAGAGCCAGGCCCTGGCCCAGGTGGCGATGAAGCTGGGTCAGGCGATCTACGAGAAGCAGCAGCAGGCGGAAGCCTCGCCGCAGGGTGGATCGACCGACGGCCAGACCGGCGGCGACGACGTGGTCGACGCCGAGTTCTCGGAAGTCGACGACAGCCACAAGGCGTAACCAGTCATGGTGTCGCCCCGTCCCGAAACCGGTTCCGATGAGCCGGCATTCGGGGCGGGGCGGTGCCGTTCGGGGCGGGCATGACCACCACTGTCGATTATTACGAGCTGCTCGAATGCGAGCGCACAGCGGACGACGGCACCATCAAGTCGTCCTATCGCAAGCTCGCGATGAAATATCACCCGGATCGTAACGCCGGGTGCAAGGATTCGGAGGCCAAGTTCAAGGCCGTGTCCGAAGCCTATGAGGTGTTGAAGGACCCGCAGAAGCGTGCGGCCTATGACCGGTACGGCCATGCCGCGTTTCAGCAGCAGGGCGGCGCGGGCGGGGCGCAGGACTTCGGCGCCTTTTCCGACATCTTCGAAAGCGTGTTCGGCGAATTCATGGGCGGCGGGTCACGCGGTGGCCGTGCCGGACCGCGACGTGGCGCCGACCTGCGTTACGACATGGAAATCTCGCTTGAGGAAGCGTTCCACGGCAAGTCGACCGACATCACCGTCGACGTTTCGGCGCCGTGCGACACGTGTCAGGGCACCGGTGCGAAGCCTGGCACCAGCGTTCGCACCTGCCAGACCTGTGCGGGGCACGGCAAGGTGCGTGCCCAGCAAGGCTTTTTTGTGGTCGAGCGGCCGTGTCCGGTGTGTCAGGGTTCGGGTCAGGTCATCGCCGACCCCTGCGGCGATTGTCGCGGCGAGGGGCGTGTCGAGAAGACGAAGACGCTGGCCGTGAACGTGCCGCCCGGTGTGGACGAGGGCACGCGTGTTCGTCTGACGGGCGAGGGCGAGGCGGGCGCACGCGGTGCACCGCCCGGCGACCTGTACATCTTCCTTCATGTGAAGCGGCATGCGATCTTCGAGCGTGAAGGCACGACCTTGTTCGCGCGCGCACCGATCAGCTTCACCACCGCCGCGCTGGGTGGGGCTTTGTCGATCCCTGGTCTCGATGGACAAGAGCATGAGATCAGGATTCCGGCGGGTATCCAGTCGGGCAAGCAGCTGCGTCAACGCGGCGCCGGCATGCCGGTGTTGCAGGGTCGTGGCGCCGGCGATCTGGTGATCCAGATCGAGGTGGAAACGCCGACGCGCCTCTCCACGCGACAGAAGGAATTGTTGCAGGCGTTCCGCGAAACGGAGACTGGCGAGGAGTGCCCCGAGAGCCAGGGCTTCTTCGCCAAGCTGAAGCAGGCGATCGGCGGTTGATACGTGCGGCACACTGGCCGGAGACGGCCTGTGTGTCGTCCTGCTGCTTCGGCGGGGTGCTGTTTGCAGGGGGCAGGTGTCCGCGGGCGGATGCTGACTTTTTAGCTGTTCAGCGTGCATGATGCGGTTGCAGACACTGCGCTTTGTCTCTGGATCAACTGAACCGCCTACGAGGCCCGTGCCTTGCTTATGTTGCTAGGCTGCGGGCCGACCTGGTCGGCGTTATGTGCTGAGCTTAGGCGCGATCGGAATGCCGCTATAGCCGGACGGCGCGATCTTGGCTTCCGCCGCACGTCGCGTAACACATCACCCGTAAGGCGGGCCGGCAACTAGGTATTGGCGCGAGACCCGCCGGCCCTTGCCGCCCCCCGTTTGGGAGGGGCGGGGGCCGATGGATCAAAGGGTGGTCAGAACCACCCCGACCACCAGCGCCTGGGCCGCGATGGCCAGCGCGGTGCTGGTCACGGTCTCGAACATGCGCATGGTTGGGTCTCCGAAGCCGGTAACTGACCGGCTCGGCGCATATGTGATTCATTGCTCATGCGCGCAACATTATTGCCCGCAATCGCAATTGCGTTAAATGCAATCAGGCGGCCCCGAACACCCGGGCGAAGATCGTGTCGACATGTTTGAGGTGGTAGCCGAGGTCGAATTTGGCCTCGATCTGCTCGGGCGTGAGGGCGGCGGTGACCTCCTCGTCCGCCTTGAGCAATTCGAGCAGCGACAGGGCGCCGTCCGATTCCCAAACCCGCATCGCGTTGCGCTGGACCAGCCGATATGCATCCTCCCGGCTGACACCGGCCTGGGTCAGCGCCAGCAGGACGCGCTGCGAATGGACCAGACCACCCATGCGGTCGAGGTTCTTCTGCATGCGCTCCGGATAGACGAGCAGCTTGTCGATCACGCCGGTCAGGCGCGCGAGAGCGAAGTCCAGCGTGATCGTCGCGTCGGGTCCGATATACCGCTCGACCGACGAGTGGCTGATGTCACGCTCATGCCACAGCGCGACATTCTCCAAGGCCGGCGTGACGTAACCCCGCACCATGCGGGCTAGACCGGTCAGGTTTTCGGTCAACACCGGATTGCGCTTGTGCGGCATGGCGGACGACCCCTTCTGGCCGGGGGAGAAATACTCCTCCGCCTCCAGCACCTCGGTCCGTTGCAGATGGCGGACCTCGGTCGCCAGCCGCTCGATCGACGAGGCGATGACGCCCAGCGTGGCGAAGAACATCGCATGGCGGTCGCGCGGGATGACCTGGGTCGAGACTGGTTCCACCGACAGGCCCAGCTTGGCTGCGACATGCTCTTCGACGCGGGGATCGATGTTGGCGAAGGTCCCAACCGCGCCGGAAATGGCACAGGTGGCGATATCCGCACGGGCATGTTCCAGCCGCGTGCGACAACGCGCGAATTCGGCATGCGCCTCCGCGAGCTTCAGGCCGAAGGTGACGGGTTCGGCGTGGATGCCATGGCTGCGGCCGATGGTGGGGGTCATCTTGTGTTCGCGCGCGCGGCGTTCCAGCACGGCGAGCAGCGCGTCCAGGTCGGCGAGCAGGATGTCGCTGGCGCGCGCCAATTGCACCGCGAGACAGGTGTCGAGAACGTCTGACGACGTCATCCCCTGGTGCATGAAGCGCGCCTCGTCGCCGACCTGCTCCGCGACCCAGGTGAGGAAGGCGATCACGTCGTGCTTGGTCACCGCCTCGATCGCGTCGATCGCGGCCACGTCGATCGCGGGGTTCGTGTCCCACCAGCGCCACAGCGCATCGGCCGCGGATTTCGGCACCACGCCTAAGTCCGCCAACGCCTCCGTCGCGTGCGCCTCGATCTCGAACCAGATGCGGAAGCGCGCCTCCGGCGTCCAGAGGGCGGTCATGGCGGGGCGGGAATAGCGGGGGACCATCTTTGTACCTTGTCGTGGGCGGGGCACGCCCTGGCGCGGGCGCTATCCTGCGCGGCGTTAGCAGCGCGGAGCGGCGGGTTCAAACCACGTGCTGCGACCCCCACCTAGCGTCGAACAGGGGCGAGGAACGCGGTCCGGCCGAGCCGAATAAACGGCGGTGCGGGCCCGAACATGGAACGCGTCTTATGTTGAAGACACTGATGATGACCACCGCGGCGCTGATCGCTGCGCCGGTCGAAGGGCATGCGAGCAACGCAGAGGGCAATCCGGCGGCGGACCGCTTCTCGCTGGCGGGCGTGACCGGCGAGCAGGTGGTCCGGGCGGTCGATCGCGATTTCCCGGCGCATGACCGGGACGGCAACGGCGCGCTGGACCGGTCGGAGTTCGCCGGCTGGATGGTTCCGCTGAAGGCGCAGTCAGACCCGAGCGCCGCCGCTGACAATCCCGCCACGCGTGCCTGGGTCACGGCGGCGTTCGACCGGGCCGACACGGACCACAACCAGATGTTAAGCAAGGCGGAACTGCTGGGCCTGTTGTCGCAGGTTCGGCAGGGCTGATCCGCGCGGGCGCTCCAGGCTTAGATCAGGCCCTGTGCGCGGAGTGACACGTGGCCGCTGGCGCCCATGATGATGTGGTCGTGGACGGATATGCCCAGCCGCTTCGCCACGTCCGCGATGGAGCGGGTCACGTCGATATCGGCCCGGCTGGGCGACGGATCGCCGGACGGGTGGTTGTGGACCAGGATGATCGCCGCCGACCCCAGGTCGATGGCGCGACGGATCACCTCGCGCACATGAACCGCGGCCTGGTCGATCGACCCTTCGCTCATCACCTCGTCCCGGATCAGCATGTTGCGGGTGTTGAGATGAAGGACGCGGAACCGCTCGATGGCGTGATGCGCCATGTCCGCGCGCAGGTAGTCCAGCAGTGCCTGCCAGTTGGCGAGAACGGGCCGATCCGCGACGTCGGCCTGAAGCAGGCGGATCGCCGCGGCATGCGCGATCTTCACCGCCGCGACCGATGTGTCGCCCATGCCGGACACGCGACCGAGCGCTTCCGCATCGGCAGTCAGAACGCCGCCGATACCGCCGAACTCGCGCAGCAAGGCATGGGCAAGAGGCTTGGTGTCGCGGCGCGGAATGGCGAGGGCGAGCAGATACTCGATCAACTCGTGATCGAGCAGGCCGCCGGCCTCTAGCAAGCGCTTGCGCAGGCGGGCGCGATGCCCTTGCGAAAAGCTGGTGGGGGACGGATCGCTGTCGGCCATCGGCCGGGACCCTAGCGGCGACGGTTTGCATCGCAAGCGTCACGTCCTATCAGCGGATCGCAAGTGGCGGGATCGAGGGTGCTGGACGGTCAGGAACAGGACGAGACGCCGGAAGGGCGGCCAGGCAGGCGGTGGCGCCACCGCCACCGCCACCGCCACCAGCTGGCGGCGGGGACGGCGACCGTGCTGCTGTGCGCCGCCGGCGGGCTGTGGCTGGCACGCAAGCCGGTGGCGGAGCATTTCATCAACCGCGAGCTGGCCCGGCGCGGCGTCGCTGCGCATTATCGCATCACGAACCTGGGTTTCGGGCGGCAGCGGCTGACCGATGTGACGATCGGCGATCCGACGCATCCGGATTTGACGGCGGACTGGATCGAGACGCAGACGGTGGTCAGGCTGTTCGGTGCGCGGCTGGACGGCGTTCGCGCCGGGCATGTCCGGCTGCGTGCCCGAATCGCTGACGGTCGTCTGACATTGGGAAGCATCGACCGATTGCTGCCCCAATCCTCGGGCGGTCCGGCAAGGTTGCCGGAATTCGACCTCGACCTTCAGGATGGGCGAGTGGCGCTGGCGACGCCTGCCGGTCCGGTGGCGTTGCGCCTGAGCGGCAAAGGGCGGCTGTCTGGCGGCTTTGATGGGCGAATCCTTGGGCGCGCGGATCGGCTGGCGCTAAGCGGGTGCGCGGCATCCGGGATGGCCCTGGATGCGCGGGTGACGACGAAAGGTGGGGCACCGACGCTGACCGGGCCGTTGGGCGCGCGTCGAATGGCATGCGGAGAGGCCGCCGTGGAGCGTCCCATCGCAAAGCTGGCGGTCGGGTTCGGCTCCGCACTCGATCGCCTGGACGGGCAGGTCGCGCTGACCAGCGCGGCATTCAGGCACCCGAACCTGAGCGCTGCGGCGGTGCAGGCGACATTGAACGGCCACGGTACGGCGCGGTCATGGGTCGGTCGCGCGGAACTGGCGGCGCGCGACGTGGCTGGCGCACCGGGTCGGGCGCAGGAGGTGACGGCGGCCGGTGGTCTGCGGGTCGACGATGGACATGTGGCGGTGGTCGCCGATCCTCAAGGGTCGGGCGGCACCACGGGTTTGCTGATCGGGGTCCGCAACGCGGCCGTCGCGCCGCGCTGGCGTGCGCTTGCCACGAAGTGGGCGACCGCGGGGGCGAACAGCCCGGTCGGCCCGATCGCGCGACAGGTTGCATCCCGGGTGGATCAGGCGGCACGGTTGTTCGACGCGCGCGCGGGCGTGGAGGTGACGGATGCGCCGGGTACGCGCTCGCTGACAATCCGGTCGGTCGTGGCGCATTCGGCGTCCGGCGCGCGTCTGGTATCCGACCAGCCGCTGGACCTGTTCGCATCCAACTGGTGGCGGATGCCGATCGGGCAGGGACGGATTTCCCTCAGCGGCGGTGGCCTGCCGAAGGTGCGGGTCGAGACCCGACCCCGCCGATCCGGCGAGCGACTGGGTGCGACGGTCGCGATGGCGCCCTATGCGGCAGGGGCCGCGAGGCTGGCGACTACACCGATCGACGTGTCGGTGACGCGACAGGGATGGCAGGCAAGCGGACGGGCGGTGATGTCCGGCCCGATGAGTGGCGGGTTCGTCGAGGGGCTGGACCTTCCTCTCGCCGTGCGATCCCTTGGCAACGACATTGCGGTCAATCCCGGTTGCAGTCAGGTGGGATGGCGGCGTCTGGCGACGGGCGGACTGGTGCTTGCGCCGGCCACCCTGCGCGTCTGCGCCGAGGGAGAGGCTCTCGTTGCAGTGAAGGCGGGGCGTGTCGGCGGTGGCGGGCGCATCGGTCTCACCCGCCTGAAAGGCCGGCTCGGCGGCACGCCGCTGACGCTCGACTGGGCCGGCGCGCGAGGCACTTTGGCGGATGCCCGCTTCGCGCTCACCGGCGTCGCGGCGCGGCTGGGGAGTGGTGACCGGGTCAGCCGCCTGGACGTCGCTGCTCTGGATGGGCGGTTCGGGGGCGGCGGGATCGGCGGCGGATTTTCGGGCGCCGATGGTCGGATCGGCGCGGTGCCGCTGGCCCTGTCCAACGCGGAAGGCCGCTGGCGATTCGCGCAACAGCGGCTGAGCCTGTCCGGGGCGCTGAAGGTCAGCGACACCGCCACCCCTGCGCGTTTCGAGCCGCTTGCTGCAAAGGAGGTCGCGCTGACGCTGGTCGACGGCGTCATCCACGCGGCCGGCGCTCTGACCGAACCGACGACCGGCAGCCATGTCGCCGATGTGGTCATCGACCACCGCTTGGCGAACGGCAGCGGCAATGCCGTTCTGCGCGTGCCAGGGGTAACGTTCTCCAAGACCTTGCAGCCGGATCAACTGACCCGGTTGACCTTTGGCGTGGTCGCCGACGTGCGCGGGATCGTGAAGGGGGAAGGGCGGATCGCATGGACCGTGGATGGCGTCACCAGTTCGGGCGATTTCGGCACGGACGGCATGGACCTGGCGGCCGCGTTCGGCCCGGTGACGGGGTTGCAGACCCATATCCACTTCACCGACCTGCTCGCCCTGGAAAGCGCGCCTGGGCAGATCGCGACGATCGCCTCGATCAATCCGGGCGTGCCGGTCGAGAACGGCACCGCCTCCTTCCAGTTGCTGCCGAACGCGCGGGTCCGGGTGGAGGGCGCGCGTTGGCCGTTCGCGGGCGGCACGCTGACGCTTGAGCCGGCACTGCTCGATTTCGGCACGGCGGGTGAACGACGCATGACCTTCACGGTCGCCGGAGTTGCGGCGGACCAGTTCCTGCAACAATTCGACTTCAAGAACCTTGAGGCGACGGGCACCTTCGACGGCACGCTGCCTATGGTGTTCGATGTGAACGGCGGCCGGATAGAGAACGGCAAGCTGGAGGTACGTGCCGGCGGCGGCAGCATCGCCTATCTGGGCGAGGTGAGCCGCCGAAACCTGGGCTTCTGGGGCAATCTGGCGTTTGGAGCTCTGCGGTCGCTCCGATACCGCGACCTGCGCATCGCCATGAATGGGCCGCTGGCGGGCGAGATGGTGACCGACGTACGGTTCAGCGGCATCAGCCAGGGCAAGGGCGCGATCAGCAACGTGCTGATCCGCCGGCTCCAGCGACTGCCGTTCGTGTTCAACGTCCGCATCAAGGCGCCATTCCGCGGCCTGATCGATTCGGCACAAGGCTTCTACGACCCCAGCCGGCTGATCAGCCGCAACCTGCCCGCGTTGATCGAGCAGCAGAATAGGGTGGCGATACAGGCCACGCCATCGGCGGCCACCGTTCAGCCGCCGGCAAGCCATACCCCGATAGAGAGGGACAAGGACGGACGATGACAAGGGTTGCGACAGCCAGAATGGCGGTGCTGGGCACGATCGTGCTGGCAGGCGCGGGATGCGGCGGATGCGTCAACATCTCCGCGCCGGAAAAGCCGATCGAGATCAATCTCAACATCTCCGTAACGCAGGAAGTGGTGTATCGTCTCGACAACGAGGCAAAGACGCTGATCCAGCAGAACCCGGGAATCTTTTGAGCCATGACCAGGATTTTCTTCACCCCCATTGTTCTTCTCGCCGCCGCAGGGCTGGCGACCGCGGCTCAGGCGCAGCGCGATCCGGCCTATGCGGCGGCGCGCGCGGCCGGCCAGGTCGGTGAGCAGCCGGACGGCTATCTGGGCGTGGTCGCGGGTGGATCGGGCGACCTCCAGCGGCTGGTCAACAGCATCAACATCCAGCGCAAGGCCGCCTACACCGCCAAGGCGCAGGCGTCCGGTGCGACGGTGGAGCAGATGGCGTTCACCAGCGGGTGCAACCTGATCGCCCAGACCTCCGCCGGCGAAAAGTACAAGGGGCCGGACGGTAGCTGGCACACCCGCACCGGTGGCGCGCCGACGCGCGACGGTCGTTGCGTCTGACCTGAGGCGACGATCGGCGTGGTAGCCGCCGCGCCGCGGGGTTGCGGCGCAGGCATGCTGCGCGGTTGACACCCCGTACCCCCCCACCTAAACGGATCGCGTCTTGGCGGGGTCGCTCGCCGGTCGGTGCGCTTCTTCCCGGAACATATGTGTTGCAGGTGAGGGTGGCGCGTGGCGAACGGTCCCGGGCAGGTTGGTGACGATGCGGAGGATCCGCGACTCCAGGCGCTCGATGAGCGGTTGAAGGAGGCGCGGCATCGCGAGGCGCTCAGGACCGGGCAGGTCCGGCCGGCGGAGGATGTCGGCTACTCGCTCGGAAACCGGGTTCTCGCCGCGTTGATCGGCAGCCTTGTCGGCAGTGCCCTGATCGGCTGGTGTATAGACCGCTGGTTCGGGACGAGCCCCTGGGGGCTGATCGTGATGCTGTTCCTTGGAATAGCGGTCGCGTTCAGGCAGATTATTCGGATCGCTGGCGGACGCCCGGGCTGACCTGGGCGTTTGTTTGCATTTGGGAAAAGTGGACGTGGCGGCAGAACAGGGCGGCAAGATCGATCCCATGCACCAGTTCCTGATCGAACCGTTGTTCGGTCGGCACTGGATCGTGAACGGATACGACCTGTCCTTCACCAATTCGGCGTTGTGGATGGTGATCACGGTCGCCAGCCTGGCCGTGTTCATGCTGGGTGGCATGAAGCGCGAACTGGTGCCCGGCCGCTGGCAGGCGGCGGTGGAGGGCTTCACCGGCTTCGTACAGGGCATGCTGACGTCGAACATCGGGCCGGAGGGCAAGCGCTTCGTCCCGTACGTCTTCTCGCTCTTCATGTTCATTCTGTTCGCCAACGTGCTGGGCTTGTTGCCGTTCGGCGTCGTGCCGGGCTGGCATCCCTTCACCATTACCAGCCACCTGACGGTGACCGGCGTGCTGGCGATCATCAGCTTTTCCATTGTCCTGATCGTCGGCTTCGGCCGGCACGGCTTCCACTTCTTCAGCCTGTTCGTGCCGCATGGCACGCCCGTGCTGATGATCCCGCTGATCTTCGTGGTGGAACTGCTCAGCTTTCTGGTGCGGCCGTTCAGCCTGGGCCTGCGACTGTTTGTCGCCATGACGGCGGGGCACATCCTGCTCAAGGTGCTGGCCGGGTTCGTCATCAACGGCATCAATCTCGGCGTGGGCTATGCGGCGATCATCACGCTGCCCAGCTTCGTCCTGATGATCGGCATCACGCTGCTGGAGCTGCTGGTCGCCGCGATCCAGGCGTACGTCTTCGCGCTGCTGACCAGCGTGTACCTGAACGACGCCGTCAACCTTCACTGATCGGGCAATTCCGCCCGTTCTTCGTACACACCGACAAGTTTGAAACTGGAGTAGACTGACATGGACGCAGAAGCCGCCAAGATGCTGGGTGCCGGTCTGGCCGCGATCGGCATGGGCCTGGCCGCGCTGGGCGTGGGCAACGTGTTCGCGAAGTTCCTGGAAGGCGCGCTGCGCAATCCGGGCGCCGCTGACAGCCAGCAAGGCCGTCTGTTCATCGGCTTCGCGGCCGCCGAGCTGCTCGGCCTGCTGGCCTTCGTGACGATGATCATCCTGGTGTTCGTCGCGTAACATCCAATCCTGTCGATCCGCCGGGCGCCGCATGGGCCCGGCGGCGGCAATAGGCGAGCCGATGCCCCAGATTTCGCAGATCACCGCAACCTACGCATCCCAGATCTTCTGGCTGCTGGTCACCTTTGGCCTGCTCTACTTCGTTGTGGGGCGGGGTATGGTCACGCGCGTCGTCGCCAATGTCGATGCGCGCGAGGCGCGGATCGCAGCGGATCTGAGCGCGGCGGAGGCGGCGCGGGTCACGGCCGATCGAACCGAGGACGCGTGGCGCGCTGCCACCGATGCGGCGCGTGCGACCGCCCAGGCGGACATCGCGGCGGCAAAGGCGCAGGCTTCTCGTACCAGCGAGACGCAGCTGGCGCATGCCGATGCCGAACTTACCGAACGGCTCGCCCATCACGAGGTGGCCATCGCCAATGCCAAGGCGCAGGCGATGGCCAACCTTCAGGACATTGCCGCTGACGCGGCGCGCACGCTGGCGGCAAAGCTGGCGAGTGTCGAGGTCAGCGAAGAGGTCGCCGCAGACGCGGTGCGCAGGACCACGGTTCATGGCTGATCCCGTTACCCATCCCAACGCAACCGTTGCGGCCAATCTGCAGGATGCCGCATCGGGCCAGCCGCTGAAGCCGTACGACATCCGCAACGGCAACGGCCTTGAGGGCACCCAGAGCGGCACGACCGCAGAAGGCGGGCCGGAGCATGTCGCCGATCCGACCGCGCTTGGCCTGAACTCCACCGGCTGGGTGGGCATCGCGGCGCTGGTCGTGCTGGCCGGCATGGTGGTGTGGCGCGTTCCCGCGGCCATCGCACGCATGCTGGACTCGCGCATTCAGGCGGTGCGCAGCCAGTTGGACGAAGCCGGTCGCCTGCGCGCAGAGGCCGAGGCGCTGAAGGCTGAGTATGAGGCGCGCGCCAGGGCTGCCACGGCCGATGCCGAGACGATGCGAGCGCACGCCAAGCAGGAAGCGAACGAGATCATCGCCAAGGCGAAGGCGGATGCCGAGAACCTGATGACGCGCCGCGCGAAGATAGCCGAAGATCGCATCGCTGCGGCCGAGCATGGCGCTATTGCGGAAGTGCGCGAGCGTGCGGCGGAGGCGGCGGCGCGTGCGGCCGCGCTGATCATCGCGGAGCGTCATGACGCGGGCGCCGACCGGATGATGGTCGACCGCGCGATTGCCGGCTTGGGTCGCCCGCACTGAGTTCATCGCCCAGCGCTTTCCCGGCTTCCGATCTCACGCTATCCTGTTGACGGTGTAGGCGGAGAGCGGCCGATGGACAGGCGTCTGGTTTCAGTGACTTTGGTTGGGGCGCTGGTCGGCGCCCTGCCTGCCGCCGCCAGCGCTGCGCCTTTGCAGAAGAATGCCGCAAAGGCAGCGGACGCGTTCAAACTCGATCTGGGCAACGTCCCTGTCGACGATCAGGTGGTGCCGCCGCGCGTACGGGAGGTCGAGACCACGTCCGGGCCGGCAGTTGTGTCGGCTCCTGAGCCTGCGCCGCCTCAACCTGCGCCTGCTGCACCGGATATTGCTGACGCTCCGACGGATATCGCCACCTTCGGCCTTGATACGCCGATCCGCCGTTTGATCGCCGATCCCGCTGCAAAGGCCATACTCGACCGCGACCTGCCAGGGCTGAGCGACGACGAGAATCTGGCCAAGTTCCGCGACCTGTCGCTGCGGCAGTTCCAACCCATGACGGGTGGTCAACTTACCATGGGCCTGATCGAGCAGGTCGGCCGTGATCTGGCGACGATCTCCCCGGGAGGTATCGCGGCATCGGAATCGGCCGACTCTTCGCCATCGGTGACCGCTCCAGCCACCAAGACGGCCCCAGCCCGCAAACGGCGGTTCGAAGGGCGATAGAAGCCGCTGGCGGTGTGACTCCTCGGCCCCTACATGGGCGGCATGTCAGGCTACGGCCCCCCCGATCGTTTCAACGAAGAAAAAGCCACTTACACCGTTCGCGGTAGCGACACGCCCGACCTCGACGCGGGTGTGGCGGCGATCCGCAACGTGCTGAAAACGCTGCCTAACCGATCCGGCGTGTACCGGATGCAGGATGCGAAGGGCGACGTACTCTACGTCGGCAAGGCGCGGTCGCTGAAACAGCGGGTTGCGAACTACACGCAGGTCAAGCAGCTGCCGAAGCGGCTCCAGCGCATGGTGTCGCAGACCCGCGCGATGACCATCGTGACCACCAACAACGAGGCGGAGGCGTTGCTGCTGGAGGCGCAGCTCATCAAGAGCTTTCGCCCCGCGTACAACGTGCTGCTGCGCGATGACAAAAGCTTCCCGTTTATCCTGCTGCGTGCCGACACCGACTTCCCACGCGTCCAGAAGCATCGCGGGGCGCGGCGAGCGGTGGGCAATTACTACGGCCCCTTCGCCAGCGCAGGATCGGTCAACAACACGTTGAACGCGCTGCAGAAACTGTTCCTGCTACGCTCCTGTACCGACGGCTTTTTCAAGACGCGCGACCGGCCTTGCCTGCTGTATCAGATCAAGCGATGTTCCGCCCCGTGCGTCGGTCGCATCTCTCGGGAGGATTATGCCGAGCTGGTCGCGGATGCGAAGAACTTCCTCGGCGGCAAGTCGACCCAGGTCCAGGCAAAGCTCGGCAGCCAGATGCAGGCCGCGGCGGAGGCGATGGATTTCGAGCTGGCGGCCGTGCTGCGCGATCGGTTGAAGGCGCTGACCTTCATCCAGGGCACTCAGGCGATCAACGCCGAGGGGGTCGGCGACGCTGACGTCTTCGCCCTCGCCTGTCTGGAGGGGGTGATCGGGATCCAGGCGTTCTTTATCCGGGGCGGCCAGAACTGGGGGCATCGCAGCTTCTTCCCCGCGCATGTCGCGGACGTGCCGGAAGACGAAGTGATGTTGAGCTTTCTGACCCAATTCTACGAGGAGGTGCCGCCGCCGCGCACGATTCTGGTCGATCGTGAAGTGGGTGAGGGCGAGCTGTTATCTGAGGCCCTGGGCGCGCGTGCGGGATACAAGGTGTCGCTGTCCGTGCCGCAGCGGGGCGATCGACGGCGCCTGATGGATCAGGCGAAGCGCAACGCGCGCGAGGCGCTGGAACGGCGGCTCGCCGAATCGACGACGCAGGCGAAGCTGCTCCGCGAGGTGGCGGACCTGTTCGACCTGGCCGAGCCTCCGGATCGGATCGAGGTGTACGACAACAGCCACATCCAGGGTACCAGTGCGCTGGGCGCGATGGTGGTCGCGGGCCCCGAAGGGTACCGCAAGGGCCAGTACCGCAAGTTCAACATCAAGGGGAAGGACACCATCCCCGGCGACGATTTCGGCATGATGCGGGAGGTGTTTCGCCGTCGCTTCGCACGCCAGCTTGAGGAGGCGCCGGATCGTGACGATGGCACCTGGCCCGACCTGGTGCTGATCGATGGCGGACGTGGCCAGTTGAACGCGGTGAAGGGCGTGCTGGAGGACCTTGGAATCGAGGACGTGTGCCTGGTCGGGGTCGCGAAGGGGCCGCATCACGGACGCGAGGGCCGAGAGGTGTTCCACCTGATGGATGAGCGCGAATTGACGTTGCCGGTCAACTCGCCGGTGCTGTTCTACCTCCAGCGCTTGCGCGACGAAGTGCACCGGTTCGCGATCGGTGCGCACCGGGAAAAGCGGGCCAAGGCGATCGGCGCCAGTCCGCTGGACGAGGTACCGGGTATCGGGCCCGCGCGAAAGAAGGCGCTGCTGATGCACTTCGGAACTGGACGCGCGGTCCGCAACGCCAGCCTGGACGACCTGAAGCGCGCGCCCGGCGTGTCGGCAGCGGTGGCGCAGCAGGTGTACGACTTTTACCACGCGCATTGAGCGGGGCGTGCCGGACGATCAGGCTTTCTTCACCAGCATGGGACTAGGACCGGGGCATGGCGACCCCGGTCTTCCTCACCGTCGACACCGAATTCGCGTGGCGTGACCATGCCGATGGCCGCGACCTGTCCGCGATCTATGACCGGTCGGTGGAGCCGGCGGGCGTCGGCCTGCGCTTCCATCTGGAGCGAATGGGGCGGTGGGGGTTGAAGGGGTGCTTCTTCATCGATCCGATGCCGGCCATCCCTTACGGCGTGGCGCCGATCGCGCGCATGGTCGAAGCGGTGCTGGAGGCGGGGCAGGAGGTGCAGCTGCATTGCCACGCCAATTGGGCGGGCGCGCGGGTCGGCGATGGCGGGGCCGCTCATGCGCGGTTCTACCTGAACGAATATGATGCTGGTGAGCAGCTGGAGCTTTTGACGCGCGCGACCGACTTGCTGGTGGCGGCTGGCGCGCCCCGGCCGATCGCGTTTCGGGCCGGGGGCTATGCGGCGAATGACGATACGCTGGCGGCGCTGGCGGCGCTCGATTTCCGCTATGACAGCAGCCACAATGGCGCGGAACCGCTGGATCGTCCCGGGATCGACCTGCCGCCGGAGCTGATCGGCCCCACGCGCCACCATCTGGTGGAGGTGCCGGTGACCCTGATCGAGGACCGCCCCGGCCATCTGCGGCCGTTTCAGATTTGTGCCCTGTCCTCCGGGGAAGCGCGGGCCGCGCTGGATCACGCCGCGACCCACGATCATGCCGCGGTAACGATCGTCAGTCACAGCTTCGAACTCGCCAATCGGACGCGGGACGCGGTGAACGCGGTGCATGTGCGCCGGTTCGACGCCCTGTGCGCGATGCTGGCGGAGCGAAGCGACACGCTGCCGACGAGCCATTTCGCCGACATGCCGCCGTTGCGGCCGGACGGTGGCGAACGCCCGTTGCCGCCCGCCCTGCTGCGGACGCGTTTGCGGCAGGCGGAACAGCTCTGGTCCAATCTGGTCGCCGAACGCGCGGGATGACCGAGCGCGGTTGCTGCCCTGACGGGGGCTGCGCCGCGCGCGTGTCGTGCCCTATATCGCCCCCGTGCATATCGTCGCGCCGGCCCTGATCCTCTCCGTCCGCCCGCATGGGGAGCATGGTGCGATCGTGCGCGCACTGACGCCGGCCGACGGCATGCAGCCCGGCTATGTTCGGGGTGGGCGGTCGCGTGTCCTCAGGCCCGTGCTGCAACCGGCCAACGCGGTGCTCGGCGAATGGCGCGCGCGTACTGGGGAGCAACTGGCGTCGCTTACGGTGGAACTGATCGAAAGCCGTGCGGCTCTGCATGGCGATCCTTTGGCGGCAGCGGCGCTGTCCTGGGTCACGGCCCTGACCGCGACGGCCCTGCCGGAGGCGCAACCCTATCCCCGATTGTACGAGGCGCTGGACGGCGTGATCGGGGCGCTGGCGGCGGCGCCGTCGGCGCGGGGATGGTTGCCGGGCCTGATCCGTTACGAGTTGCTGGTGCTGGCGGAGCTTGGCTTCGGACTGGCACTGGATCGCTGCGTCGTGACCGGTGAGCGGGGCGTGTTCGATCTGGTCAGCCCGCGCAGTGGCGGGGCGGTGTCGCGGGCGGCGGCCGGTACCTATGCCGGCCGCATGCTGCGCCTGCCGCCCTTTCTGCTCGGCGGGAGCCAGTCGCCAGACTGGCCGGACCTCTTCGACGGCATGCGCCTGACCGGGCATTTTCTGGACCGCGACATCCTGGCCGACCGGCGGGAGGATGTGGGGGCGGCGCGGCAGCGACTGACGGCAAGGTTGAAAAGGGCGGTTGCGTGAGAGCGACGGCATCGGCAGGTACGGCGCATGACCCTGATCGCGATCCTGCCGGGCGACGGCATCGGCCCCGAAGTCACCACCGAAGCACGGCGGGCGCTGGAGGCGCTGGCGTATGATCTGACGTTCGAGGAGGCTCCGGTGGGTGGCGCGGCGTATCGCGCCTGCGGGCATCCGTTGCCCGAGCAGACGCTGGACCTGGCGCGGCGGGCGGATGCGGTCCTGTTCGGGGCGGTCGGCGATCCCGATCTGGACGGGCTGGAACGCGCGCTGCGTCCCGAACAGGCGATCCTGGGACTCAGGCGCGAGTTGGCGCTTTTCGCCAATCTGCGTCCGGCACGGCTGTTTCCGGGGCTGGAGGATGCGTCGGCGCTCCGCCCCGAGGTGGCGAGCGCGATCGACCTGGTGATCGTGCGCGAGCTGACCGGCGACGTGTATTTCGGCGAAAAGGGGCAGAGGCAGACTGCGACCGGATCACGCCAGGGCTATGACATCATGGCCTATGACGAGCATGAGGTTGCGCGGATCGCACGGGTCGGCTTCGAGACCGCACGCAAGCGGCGGGGGCGCCTGTGCTCGGTGGACAAGGCCAACGTGCTGGAAACATCGCAGCTGTGGCGTGATGTGGTGATCGAGGTCGCCGCCGACTATGCCGATGTTGAACTCAGCCACATGTATGTCGACAACGCCGCGATGCAGCTGGTCCGCAATCCCGGCCAGTTCGACGTCATCGTCACCGGCAATCTGTTCGGCGACATCCTGTCCGATCAGGCGTCGATGTGTGCCGGTTCCATTGGGATGCTGCCGTCGGCGGCGCTGAACACCGATGCCAAGGGGCTGTATGAGCCGATCCATGGCTCCGCTCCCGATATCGCGGGCAAGGGTGCGGCCAATCCCTGCGCGGCAATGCTGTCCGCGGCGATGATGCTGCGCCATTCGCTGGCCCGACCGGAACTCGCCGACCGGCTGGAGGCAGCCGTGATAGGCGCGGTAGCCGACGGTATCCGGACGCCCGATCTGGGCGGGACGGCAACAACGCGGCAGGTTGGTGATGCGGTGATCGCCCGACTGTGAGTCCCCCGCTCGACCTGGCGGTCGTCATTCCGACCTTCAACGAGCAGGGCAATGTCGGCCGCCTTATAAGCGCGTTGGATCAGGCGCTTACGGGGCGGAATTGGGAAGCGATCTTCGTCGACGACGACAGCGCGGACGGGACGGCCGACAGCGCAAGGGAGCTTGGCCGGATCGATCGTCGCGTCCGGGTGATCCAGCGCATCGGTAGGCGCGGTCTGGCCTCTGCGTGCGTGGAGGGGATGTGCGCGACGGCAGCGCCGCTGGTTGCGGTGATCGATGGCGACATGCAGCATGATGAGCGGCTGCTGCCGGCGATGGCCGACGCTCTTGCCGCCGACCCGACGCTGGATCTGGTGATCGGATCGCGGTTCGTGGCCGGGGGTGGTACGGGTTCCTGGGACCGTGATCGCGTGGCAAAATCGGCATTCGCTACAAGGCTTTCGCGGCATGTCTTGAGATCCGATGTCAGCGACCCGATGAGCGGGTTCTTCATGATCCGTACGCAGACGTTGCGGGATTTGGCACCGCATCTCGCAGCGATCGGGTTCAAGATCCTGCTCGACATCCTGATGGCCAGCCCGCGTTCGCTGCGTTTTCGGGAACTGCCCTATACCTTCCGCACGCGGCAGGTCGGGGAAAGCAAGCTCGACCATGTCGTGGCGATGGAATTTCTCATCACGCTGTACGACCGCATGTTCGGGCGGGTGGTGCCGGTGCGGTTCGCGATGTTCTGCCTGATCGGGCTGATCGGTGTGATACCTCATATGGCGGTTCTTGGGGGGCTGCATTTCTGGCTGGATGCGCCGTTCCGGGCGGCGCAGATCCTGGCGACCGCAGTCGCGATGACCTTCAACTTCTTCCTCAATAACGCGCTTACCTATCGGGAAAGACGGCTGAAAGGCGCGGCTGAGTTGTTCGGTGGCTGGGTGTCGTTCTGCGTCGCCTGTTCCATCGGAGCCATCGCGAATGTGGGTGTCGCCGACTTCCTGCATGACGCGCGGGCGGGGGCGTGGGTGGTGCCCGCACTGGCCGGCATCGCGGTCAGCGCGGTCTGGAACTACGCGCTGTCGGCCCGTTTCGTATGGGGCCGCTATTAACGGACTAGCGCGCTTTCTTGCCAGCGTCCGTCGACACGGGCAAAGGCACGGACATGAAGCGCAAGACAGGTCAGGATCGCTCCGTCACGCAGAAGTGGCGGCCCGCCACCCGCGCCATCCGCGGCGGCACCGCCCGCTCGGAATGGGGCGAAACGTCGGAGGCTTTGTTCCTCACCTCCGGCTATAGCTACGACCGGGCCGGAGACGCGGCGGCACGCTTTGCCGGTGAACAGGCGGGCATGACCTATTCGCGCCTGCAGAACCCGACGGTGGAGATGCTGGAGGAGCGTATCGCCCTGCTCGAAGGGGCGGAGGCGTGCCGGACCATGGCGACCGGCATGGCTGCGATGACGGCGGCGCTGCTGTGCCAGTTGCAGACGGGCGATCACGTCGTCGCCGGTCGCGCGGCATTCGGGTCGTGCCGCTGGCTGACCGACACGCTGCTGCCGCGGTTCGGCATTGCGACCACGATCATCGACGCGCGCGATCCGCAGCAATTCGTCGACGCGGTCCGGCCCGAGACGAAGCTGTTCTTCTTCGAGACGCCGGCCAACCCGACCATGGACGTGGTGGACCTGCGCGCCGTCTGCGCGATCGCGCGGGAGCGGGGCATCCGCACGGTCGTGGACAATGCCTTTGCCACCCCGGCGCTGCAACGGCCGCTGGATCTGGGCGCGGACATCACTGCCTACTCCGCAACGAAAATGATGGATGGGCAGGGTCGCGTGCTGGCAGGTGCGGTGTGCGGCAGTGCGCAATTCATCAACGAGGAACTGCTGGCGTTCACGCGCAACACGGGCCCGACGCTGGCGCCGTTCAACGCGTGGGTGGTGCTGAAGGGTCTCGAAACACTGGACCTGCGTATCCGCCGCCAGTCGGAGAGCGCGCTGATCGTGGCGAAGTTCCTGGAACAGCGTGTCGCGACGGTGAACTATCCAGGGTTGCCCAGCCATCCGCAGCACGCATTGGCGATGAGCCAGATGGACGCGGCGGGCCCGATCTTTTCGTTGGAGGTCGCGGGCGGCCGCGAGCAGGCGCACGCCCTGCTGGATGCGCTGGAACTGATCGACATCAGCAACAACATCGGTGATTCGCGGTCGCTGATGACCCATCCCGCGTCCACCACCCATGCCGGCGTGTCGGCGGAAGTGCGCGAGCAGATGGGGGTGCGTGAGGGCTTGCTGCGCCTGAACGTAGGCCTGGAGGATGTCGACGACCTGCTGGACGACCTGGCTCAGGCATTGGACAGGGCGGGACTGTGAACCCGACCATCGCGCGCGCCCTGTTCCCCCATGCCGCGACCACGCGAGGGATCACCGTGCGCGTGTCGGTCAGCTTCCTGCCCGAACAATCGGAGCCGGAGCGGGGGCGCTGGTTCTGGGCCTATCACATCCGCATCGAGAATGACGGCGATGAGGAGGTGCAGCTTTTGACCCGTCACTGGATCATCACCGACGGACGCGGCGCTCGCCACTCGGTGGAGGGTGAGGGCGTGGTCGGGGAACAGCCGGTGATCGCGCCGGGAGCGAGCTACGACTATGTGTCGGGCTGTCCGCTGGCGACGCCGACGGGCGCGATGCAGGGCCGGTACCGCGTGTCCGGCGCGGTCGGCGACGCGTTCGACGTGGCCATTCCGCGCTTTCCGCTGACAGCGCCGGCGGTGACGCGATGATCGAGCACGGAGGCGGCGCATGAAGCGGACGCACCTGCCGCTCAACGGGTTGCGCGTGCTGGATGCGGCGGCGCGGCACCTGTCCTTTACGCGCGCGGCGGACGAGCTGGCTGTGACCCCCGCCGCCGTGGGGCAGCAGATCCGCGCGTTGGAGGATACGCTGGGCGTGGTCCTGTTCCGTCGCACCACCCGTGGCCTAGAACTGACGGCGGAGGGGGAGGCGGGGCTTGCCTCGCTGCGGGACGGCTTCCTGCAATTCGAGGAGGCGGTTCGCGCGATGCAGGCGGGGCAGACGTCCAAGTCGCTGACCATCGCCGCACCGCGTGACGTGACCGAGAAGTGGCTGATGCCGCGGCTGACCGCGATCGCGGCGGCCGATCCCGAATTACGCTTTGCCCTGGTCGCGTCGGATGAGGGGCTGGACTTCACGGAGGCCAATCTGGACCTGGCGATCCGCTGGGGTCAGGGGCCGGGGGAGCATGAGGGCGAGGCATTGGAGTCCGACGGCTTCGTTACCGTCGCGGCGCCGGCGGGAACGCTGGATGGCGCAATCGCTTGGCCGGGCGGACCCGACGACGGCAATGCGGCTGCGGTGCGGGTGGCGGACGCCGGGCTGGCGATCGACGCCGCCGCAGCCGGCCTGGGGCGCGCGTCGGTGCCCGAGCTGCTCGCCGCGGGCGACATCGCCAGCGGGCGGGTGGTGGTGCTGGGCGAACCGCGTGGCGCCTCGCAAGGCTATTGGCTGGTCGCGCCGCTGCCGCAATGGCGGCAGAAGAAGGTGCGGGCATTGGTCGACGCGCTGACCGCCTGAGGGTCAGCGGTCCGCCAGCAGGGTCAGCGCGCGGGTGACCAGCGCGGCGAAGGGCGCCTCTGGCGTCTCCCCGTCGGTGCGGTGCCACGCGGCCGCAACGGCATAGGCATGGCCCGAGCGCGTGCGCAGCAGATAGTTGAGGGTCAGCACCCCCGGCTCCGACCCGCCCTTGAAACCGAGGTAGCCGAACCGCTCCGCCACCGTCGTCGGTACGCCCGGATTGATCGCGAGTATGTCGCGGGTCGTGGCGTCGCTCGATTGACGGAGCCGGTCGAGTAGCGCGGCCGTGGCGCGTGGGCTGGCGAACCATTCCGCCGTGTCCGTCGCTACAGGGCCCTTGGCGAAGATGCCGGTCGCGAGCGGCGTCACGTCGAAGCGGGCCTGATCGCGGGCGAGCAGCGCGGCACGCGCCGGCGGCGTCATTGCCGACCAGCGCCAGCGCAGCGCGGCATCACCCTTCAGCACGAAGGCCTCACGCGTGGTGAGCACCGGCGTCGACAAACCGCTGCCCGCCGCGGCGCGGTCGACCGCCGCGCGTCCCAGCGTCCGCATCAGCGTGTCGGTTGCGCTGTTGTCGCTGATCGAAATCATCAGCGTGGCGAGCGTCTGTACGGTCACGGGTTCGCCGCGCGGCCAGCCCTGCGTAATGCCCGACGGCAGAGAGGGTGGGCCGAGGCGCACCACGTCGGCCCATCGACGCTGCCCTGCGGCGACCTGCCGCTCAGCCTCCGCCAACACCCACAGCTTGAACGCCGATCCCAGCGGCATGGCATGGTCCGCATCCTGTTCCAGCAGCGGCTGCGGGGCGCCATCGCCGAACGCATAGACGCCGATCGCGGCGTGTCCCGGCAGTGCTGCGACCGCCGACCCCACTGCTGCCATGCTGTCGTTCGCCAAGGCGCGTGCGGTGATGCGGAGTTCGGCGATCCGGTGTGGATCGCCGGGTTCCAGCGCCAAGTCTATCGTCGCGCTGCCGCGCTCGAAGCCGATCACGATCTCCGCCCGCCCTTGACCGAAGGCGCGCACGCGCGCCACGCCACGGGGCTGTCCCAGATCGGCGGTCAGGTTGTCGGCGATCCCGCGAAACTGCTCGGCCGGAATGGCGGATCGGAAGGCGGGCGAGAATAGCGACTCTGCGTCGCCGGACCCGCCAAGGAACAGGGAGAGCTGATCCGCCCTGGCGCGAACCGCCGGATCGGCGGCGACGGTCGTCGCGGCGGCGGGCGCGGGCGGCTGCTGGGCGGCGGCCGGTGCCGCCGCGAGCAACAGCGTGGCGGCGAGCCGCCGGCGCATCAGCTCTTCAACCGCCAGCCGCGCCGCAGCAGCGCGTAACACACCAGCGCGAGCGCGACGTCGATCGCCAGGATCACTGCGCTGCCGAGCAGGACGGGCGAGTCGGCGGTGCCGAGGAACCCGTATCGGAAGCCGGAGATGATGTAGAAGAACGGGTTGGCATGACTGAATGCGCGGAACGCCGGCGCCAGCCGGTCGACCGAGTAAAAGGTGCCAGACAGGAGCGACAGCGGCGCGATGACGAAGTTGGTGACCGCCGCCGCATGGTCGAACTTCTCCGCCCATATCGACGTCAGCACGCCGAGCAGCGACAGGAACATCGCGCCCAGGAAGCCGAACCATAGGATGGCGACCGGGTGACGCGGGAACACGTGAACGTCCGGCCACAAGGCCATGGCCAGCCAGCAGATGAAGCCGACGATGAACGCGCGCGTCATCGCGCCCCCGACCAGTGCGCCGAGTAGCTCGCCGGTCGACAACGGCGGCTGCAGGTAATCGACGATCGTGCCCTGGATCTTGCCCACCAGCAGCGAGAAGCTGGCATTGGCGAAGGCCGGGCCCATCATCCCCTGACTGATGATAAGGCCGGGCGCGATGAAATCGGCAAAGGGGATGTCGACGCCGCCAACCTGAACCGGCCGCTTCGCCCCCGTCGCGATGGTGAACACGATCAGGAACAGCAGCGTCGTAATCGCCGGCGCCCAGATGGTCTGGAGGTGGACCTTGAAGAAACGGCGAACCTCCTTGATATAGAGGGTTCTCAGGCCGCCCCAGTTGATCGCCCGGATGACGGGCACGCCAGGTGCGTTTCTGATTGCCGAACCGGTTTGGCCGAGCGGTGGGTGGCTGTTCATGCGCCGAGCGGGTAAACGCTGGCGATGCCGCCCGCAACCGGCGCATGAAACATTGGGGAAATTGCGATGTCGTGGACCGACGAGCGGATCGAAACGCTCAAGACGATGTGGGAAGCGGGCCAGACTGCCAGCCAGATCGCGGAGGCGCTGGGTGGCGTCAGCCGCAATGCCGTGATCGGCAAGGCGCATCGCCTGGGACTGCAATCGCGCCCATCGCCGGTGAAGCAGAACGATGCCGAGCCCAAGGCGGCGGCACCCGCAGCCCCTGCGCCGGCCGAGCCGGTTGTGCCCGCAGCGCCTGCGCCCGAGCGTCGCGCCGAGCCCGCCGCTCAGGACGCGCCGGCCGCGCCTGCGGAGACTGTCCGTCCGGATCCTGCCCCCGCCGCGACCCCGCCAGCGGCGCCCTGGTCCGCCGCGCCATCTGCCGCGCCCCTAGAGCCCAGGCGCGACGCGGAGCCGTCGGCGCCGGCACCGCAGACCATCCTGCGCTCCGTCGGTCCCGGTGGGTTCGTGCGGCAATCGCCGGGCGAGCAGCAGCCGCCGGCCACGCCCGCTCCGCCGCGTCGTCTGGTGCCGGCCAAGCCGTCGGCCGAGATCGCCGGCAAGACCAGCCTGCTCGACCTGAACGACCGCATCTGCAAATGGCCGCTGGGTCATCCGGGCGAGCCAGATTTCCACTTTTGCGGAGAGCGGGTGAATCCCGGCTTCCCGTATTGCGTGGACCATTGCGGCCATGCCTATCAGGCGCAGTTGCCGCGTCGGGATCGGCGTCCCGCGCCGCCGCTGCCCTTTGGCGGCCCGCGCGTACGCTGACCGATCGGGCCGCCGTCTGGTGAACAGGCGGCGGCCCGTTCCGCTTCAGAAGCGGAATGCGGCGGTTGCCCGCATGGAATGCCAGCGGAACATGCTGTCGGAGCGACGGAAGTCCGTGCCCGCGATGTTGGGTGCCAGCACGAACGGGTTCGTCGCCGGTGCCGTGCCTGCGGTCGCCTGTACCCGGTAATCGTTGTCGCGATACTGGTGGTACATATATTCCAGCCCGAACGACAAGTTGCGGCCGACCTTCTGCTCGATGCCGCCGCCGCCCAGCAGGCCGAACTGGTTGCGATCGCCGCGCCCCGTGAAAGCGTTGGCGGTGTTGGTGGTCGAAAAGCTGCGGTCGATGCGCGCGTAGCCCGTGCCGAAAGTTCCGTAGAACAGCGTGGCGTCGACGGCATAGCCGACCCGTCCCCGCACGCTCGCCTCCCAGTCGATCGAGCGCGTCATGGTGTAGCTGGCGGGCGTGGTGGAAAAGCCGCTGACGCTGTCGCGCACTTCGGACCGGCCGAACTCGCCCACCGCACCGATCACCAGGTTGCCGCGCTGGGTATCTGCACCGACGCGGCCGTAATAGGCCCAGCCGTCGCGATCGTTGCGGCATCCGGCGGCGGGCGTCGCACCCAGTGCAGCGCCGTTGCAGAAACCGGGTGAAAAGGCGTTCGCGCCGGTGGCCGTGGTCACGCTGTCGCCGAAGCGACCGTCCAGGTTCCGATCGAACAGGATGGATGAGCCGATATCGTTTGGCTGAACGTCATAGCCGCCGGCGACGCCGACATAGACGCCGTCAAACGGGCGATCGGCCGTGCTCTCCTGCGCCAGGGCGGGCGTGCCGGCGACAAGGACGAGGCCGAAAGCGGCCAGGGCAGGTTTGAACAAACTATAGGCTCCCGAATGGTGGTGGGGACATGAACAGGTCGGGCGGCAGTGGTATCCGCGCTGGACCGTCCGGACCTGCACGCGAAACCATTTCGTACCTGGCGGAAACAAAGCGGCAACGGATCCTGATTGCGCGTCGTCAGGCCGCCGTTTCGACGCCGACCACAGACCGATGGTACACAGGGCGAACATCGCCTATGTCGGGATCATGGCCGACGACCTGTTCGCGACTTCCGCCCAGAGCGGTACTGACTATGACGCTTCCTCGATCGAGGTGCTGGAGGGGCTGGAACCCGTCCGCCGTCGTCCCGGCATGTATATCGGCGGGACCGACGAGCGCGCGCTGCACCACCTTGCCGCCGAGGTCCTCGACAATGCGATGGACGAGGCGGTGGCCGGTCACGCCACCCGGATCGAGGTGGTGCTGGAACCCGGCAACCGTTTGACCGTGATCGACAACGGGCGCGGCATTCCCGTCGATCCGCATCCCAAGTTTCCGGACAAGTCGGCGCTGGAGGTGATCCTTTCCACGCTGCACTCGGGCGGCAAGTTCACGGGGAAGGCATATGCAACCTCCGGCGGCCTGCACGGTGTCGGCGTGTCGGTGGTCAATGCGCTCTCCACCGACACGGTCGTGGAAGTCGCGCGCGACCGTCAGCTGTACCGCCAGCGTTTCAGCCGGGGACAGACGCTGGCGCCGCTGGAACATGTCGGCGCCGCGCCGAACCGGCGCGGGACGTCCGTGGCATTCACCCCGGACACGGAGATCTTTGGACCCGATCTGAGCTTCAAGCCGGCGCGGCTCTACAAGCTGGTGCGGTCGAAGGCGTATCTGTTCGCGGGCGTCGAAATCCGCTGGCGCTGCACGCCGTCGCTGTTGACCGACGATATCCCGGCGGAGGCGGTGTTCCAGTTCCCCGGCGGTCTGGCCGATCATCTGAAGGAACAGGTCGGCGCGCGCGAATGCGCCACGGCGGACTTCTTCGCGGGGCGGCAGGATTTTCCTAGCGATCAGGGAAGGGTCGAATGGGCGGTCGCCTGGCCGCTCTGGTCGGACGGCAGCTACAGCTGGTACTGCAACACCATCCCGACTCCCGACGGTGGCACGCACGAACAGGGCCTGCGACAGGCGCTGGTCCGCGGATTGCGGGCGTTCGGCGATTTGATCGGCCAGAAAAAGGCGAAGGACCTCAGTGCGGACGACGTGGTGGTCGGGGCGGAACTGATGCTGTCCGTCTTCATCCGCGAGCCGCAATTTCAAAGCCAGACAAAGGACCGGCTGACCAGCCCCGAAGCGGCAGGCTTGGTGGAAAAGGCGGTTCGCGACCACTTCGATCATTGGCTCGGCCACAACATGGACCGTGGCAAGGCCCTGCTCGGTTACGTGCTGGAGCGGATGGACGACCGCCTGCGTCGCAAGCAGGAGCGCGAGGTCAAGCGCAAGACCGCGACCAGCGCGCGGCGACTGCGCCTGCCGGGCAAGCTGACCGACTGTTCCGCCGATGATCCCGCCGGCACGGAGCTGTTCATCGTGGAGGGCGATTCGGCCGGCGGATCGGCCAAGCAGGCGCGCGATCGCAAGACGCAGGCGATCCTGCCGATCCGGGGCAAGATCCTGAACGTCGCCAGCGCCACCAGCGCGAAGATCTTGGCCAATCAGGAGATCGCGGACCTGATCCAGGCACTGGGCTGTGGCACGCGCAAGGAGTGCCGGCCGGAGGCGCTACGCTACGAACGGGTCGTCATCATGACCGACGCAGACGTCGATGGCGCCCATATCGCGACACTGTTGATGACCTTCTTCTTCCAGGAAATGCCCGATCTGGTGCGACGCGGGCACCTGTATCTGGCGCAGCCGCCGCTTTACCGGCTGACGGTTGGCGCGAAGTCGCTCTACGCCCGCGACGACGCCCACCGCGCGGAGCTGGAGAAGACCGCGTTCAAGGGCAAGAAGGTCGAGGTCGCCCGCTTCAAGGGTCTCGGTGAGATGAACCCGCAGCAATTGCGGGAAACCACCATGGACCCCTCGACACGCGGCATGCTTCGCATCACCTTGCCGCAGGAATATGAGGAGCGCGCCGGCGTCAAGGATCTGGTGGACCGGCTGATGGGCAACAATCCGGCCCACCGCTTTGCCTTCATCCAGGAGAATGCGGCCCGGCTGGACGAGGAGGTGATCGACGCGTGAGCGTTGCGAGTACTTGAGTGGAGAGTGATGCGCGATCCGCTGGGATACGCCGATGGGTAGGAGCAGCGGGCGGATTATAGGTGCTCTCTTGAGTTGCTCGCCACGATCGATGCACGAAACCAGCCGCCGCTCGCGCTACGCGCTCGACGAAGATGCCGCCTACCGCCAGCCTCTATGGTTGACGCTGGCCCTTCCGGCTCCCTATGCTCGATACCGGGCGGTCCCTTCCGGGCCGCCCTTTGTCGTTTCAATCAAGGAGAAGGCCCGTGTCCACCCCCGCGCTCATGCCCGTTTACCCACGGTGCGGCGTGCGCCCGGTGCGAGGGGAGGGGGTGTATCTCTATGGTGAGGACGGGACCGAGTATCTCGATTTCGCCGCCGGCATCGCGGTCAACGCGTTGGGGCATGGTCACCCGCATCTGGTGAAGGCGATCGCCGATCAGGCGGCCACGCTGATGCACGTGTCCAACCTGTACGGCAGCCCGCAAGGCGAGGCGCTGGCACAGCGGATCGTCGACAACAGCTTTGCCGACACGGTGTTCTTCACCAATTCGGGTGCCGAGGCGATCGAGTGCGCGATCAAGACCGCGCGTCGGTTCCACCACGCCAACGGCAATCCTCAGCGGCACACGCTGATCACCTTCAACAACGCGTTCCATGGTCGGACGCTGGGCGCGATCTCCGCCACCAACCAGGCGAAGATGCGTGACGGGTTCGAGCCGTTGCTGCCCGGCTTTGCCTATGCACCGTTCAACGATCTCGATGCCGCGCTGGCGCTGATCGACAACAGCACCGCCGGTTTCCTGGTCGAGACCGTGCAGGGCGAGGGCGGCGTGTCGGTCGGCACGGAGGCGTTCATCAAGGGCCTGCGTCAGGCGTGTGACGAGCACGGGCTGTTGCTGGTGCTGGACGAGGTACAGTGCGGCTATGGTCGGACCGGCCGGATGTGGGCGTATGAGCACCACGGCATCACGCCGGACATCATGGCGGTGGCCAAGGGGATCGGCGGCGGCTTTCCGCTGGGCGCATGCCTCGCCACGGCGGAGGCGGCGAAGGGGATGGTGTTCGGCACGCACGGGTCGACCTATGGCGGCAACCCGCTCGCCATGGCGGCGGGTCAGGCGGTGCTCGACGTCATGCTGGAGTCGGGCTTTCTCGAGCATGTCGAGACAATCGGGCAGCGGCTTCGTCAGGCGCTGGAGCAGATGATCCCCAACCATGACGCGCTGTTCGAGGAAGTGCGCGGGTCGGGCCTGATGCTGGGATTGAAGCTGAAGCCGGGCAACGAGCCGCGCGCGTTCGTGGCGCACTTGCGCGACAATCACCAACTGCTGACGGTCGCGGCCGGTGAGAATGTGGTGCGCATCCTGCCGCCGCTCGTCATCGACGAAAGTCACGTGGCGCAGGCGATCGAGCGCCTGAGCGAAGGTGCGCGTACTTTCGCCGGCCCATCCGACGATTGATCCCGCAAATCTCGTCTGACCGGCCATCGCGCCGCGCGCCGCCGAAAGCGCGGCGTGGGGCGCGTGGACCGACTACACGAATGGAAGGTGAGTGAAGGTGACCATCCGCCATTTCCTTGATCTGTCCGATGCTGGCGGGAACGGCGTTGCCGCGATGCTAGTCGACGCGCTCGATCGCAAGGCGGCGCGGGCCGGGTGGCCGAAGGGGCGCAGCGATGCCGATGCGCCGCTGGCCGGGCATGTGCTGGCGATGATCTTCGAGAAGAACTCGACGCGCACGCGTGTCAGTTTCGACATGGCGATCCGGCAGCTTGGCGGGACCTCGATCGTGATGGATGCGGGATCGATGCAGTTGGGGCGCGGCGAGAGCATCGCCGACACCGCGCGCGTCCTGTCGGGCTATGTCGACGCGATCATGATCCGCACCGACGATCATGCGAAGGTCGTGGAGATGGCGGCCAACGCCTCCGTCCCGGTCATCAACGGCCTGACCGATGCGTCTCACCCGTGTCAGGTCATGGCCGACCTGCTCACCATCCTGGAGAGCGGGCGCGCCCTGCCGGGGTTGAAGGTCGCGTGGCTGGGCGACGGCAACAACATGCTCGCGTCGATCATGGAGGCGGCCGGGCTGATGGGCTTCGACGTGGTGGCCGCCTGTCCGCAGGGATTCCAGCCGACCGATGCCGATGTGCAGCGCGGGCGAGGGCGCGCCCGCGTGGTCGGCACCGCTGCGGAGGCGGTTGAGGGTGCCGACGTTGTGGTCACCGACACGTGGATCTCGATGGGTCAGCTGCATGCGGAGACGAAGCTGGCCGCGATGATGCCGTTCCAGGTGGACACGGCGCTGATGGCAAAGGCCAAGCCCGACGCGCATTTCCTCCACTGCCTGCCGGCCCACCGCGGTGAGGAGGTGGTGACGGAGGTGATCGACGGGCCGCGGTCGCTGATCTGGCAGGAGGCGGAGAACCGCCTGCACGCGCAGAAGTCCGTGTTGCGGTGGTGCTTCGGCCAGATCGGTTGATCGGACCGGGCGGCGTCCTATCTTGACGCAAACGCCCGCCTGACTTGCTTTCCCATCCGCTGTGTTCTTCGTTGAGCACATCGCGTTCGTGCGCGAGCGGAGCGGGTCGGCATCGGCACAGCCCACGGTGATTCGATGGATCAAACCTCTTCCGACCTCGACCGCGCACTCGGTTTCACGATCGCGGGCCGCAGCGCGCGTGGGCGCATCGTCCGTCTCGGCACGACGCTCGATACGATCCTGGCGGCACATGCCTATCCTCCCGCCATCGAGGCGCTACTGGCCGAGGCACTGACGCTGACCGCGCTGATCGGGTCGACCCTGAAGGACCCGGCGGGCCAGCTGACGATGCAGTCGCGGACCGAGACCGGCGTCGTCACCTTGCTGGTCTGCGATTACCGCAACGGGGAGGTGCGCGGCTATGTCGAGTTCGACGCCGATCGGCTGGCTATGGCACCGGAGCGGCCGACGCTGTTCGCCCTGTTCGGTGCGGGCTACCTCGCCATCACCTTCGACCTGTCGACCAGCGGCGAGCGGTATCAGGGCATCGTGCCCCTGGACGGCGACACGCTGACCGAGGCGGCGCAGAGCTACTTCATCCAGTCGGAACAGATCCCGACGCTGGTGCGCGTCGGCATGCGCAAGGGCGCCGATGGCCGCACGGTCGCAGGCGGGCTTTTCCTCCAGCACCTGCCGGAGGGAGAGGACGGTCGCGAGCGGCTGCACACGCGCCTCGACCACCCGGAATGGGAGCATGTCGCCGCACTGGGCAGCACGATCGGTGCGGACGAGTTGGCGGACGCGGCACTGCCGCTGGAGACGCTGGTCTGGCGCTTGTTCAACGAGGAGCCCGATGTGCGCGTTCTGGCGGCGACCGCGATCAGCCGTGGTTGCCGTTGCACGCCGGAGCATTTCGCGGCCGTGCTGTCCCGCTTCCCGATCGAGGAGCAGCGGGCAATGGCGGACGAGGGCGGCGACATCTTCGTCGATTGCCAGTTCTGCGCGCGCAAGTTCGCCGTACCGGTCGTGGAGGCCGCATGACGCACAGTTGCGGTCGGACCTGCAAAGGCCTAGCGGGCAGCGATCATGTCTGATGAGAAGATCGCCGTCGCCCTGGTTTCGGGTGGCCTGGATTCAATGGTGTCCGCCGCCCTGGCGCGGGAAAGCGGCTATGTCGTGCTGGCGCTGTCGGTGGATTACAACCAGCGGCACCGGGTCGAACTGGCCGCGGCCGCACGCGTCGCCGCCGCTTTGGGCGTGGCGCGCCACATCGTCCTGCCGCTCGACCTGTCGAAGTTCGGCGGCTCCGCGTTGACCGACGACATCGCCGTGCCGAAGGACGGGGTGCAGCTGGATGGTATCCCGATCACCTACGTGCCCGCGCGCAACACAATCTTCCTCAGCCTGACGCTCGGCTGGGCGGAGGCGGCGGGCGCGCGCGACCTGTTCATCGGGGTGAACGCCCTCGACTATTCCGGCTATCCCGACTGCCGCCCTGAGTTCATCGAGGCGTTCGAGCGTATGGCAGAGCTGGCGACGAAAGCTGGTGTCGAGGGTGAGCCGTTCCGCATCCGCGCGCCGCTTCAGCATATGACAAAGGCCGATATCGTGCGCGAGGGTGCGCGTCTGGGGCTGGACATGGGGCTGAGCTGGTCGTGCTACGATCCCGCACCGGGCGACCTGCATTGTGGGCTATGCGACAGTTGCCGCCTGCGCTCCAAGGGGTTCGAGGAGGCCGGCGTGCCCGATCCCACCCGCTACGCCGCGCATCCGTGATGACGCCCGCAACGATCACGCGGTCCTGATGTACGCCGTCAAGGAGATGTTCCTCACGCTGCAGGGCGAGGGGGTCAATGCCGGCGCGCGCGCGGTGTTCGTCCGGTTCGCGGGCTGCAACCTGTGGTCCGGGCGCGAACGGGACCGCGCGTCCGCCATCTGCCGCTTCTGCGACACCGATTTCGTCGGCGTGGACGGTTTGGGTGGGGGGCGCTTCGTGGATGCGATGGCGCTCGTCGCGGCGGTCGAGGCGCACTGGGGGCAGGGCACGGAGCGTCGCTTTGTCGTGCTGACGGGTGGCGAGCCCATGCTCCAGATCGACGATCCGATCGTCGAAGCGCTGCACGCGGCCGGTTTTCGGATTGCGGTGGAAACGAACGGGACGCTTGCGGCGCATCCCGGCATCGATTGGGTGTGCGTTAGTCCCAAGGCAGGGTCGACCGTCGTTCAGACAAGGGGCGACGAGTTGAAGCTGGTCTGGCCCCAGGCGGGTATCGACATTGACGAACTGGAAAGTTGGCACTTCGCCAACCGGCTGATCCAGCCGATGGACAATGCGGCCGGTGCGGCGAATACGGAAGCGGCCATCGCCCTGGTCATGGATCGGCCGAACTGGCGATTGTCGCTGCAAACGCACAAGCTGCTCGGCCTGCGCTGATCGGGTGCCCCGAACCGGGGCACCCGCCATGTCGCGTCAGCGTGCCGCGATGCCGCCGGCCACGGGCTGGCTGATCGGCTGCAACGTCTGCGGCCCGCACTGCTTTTCCTGCCAGCGATATTTCTTGTCCCAACAGATCGCGTCCAGGCGCGGGATCGCCACGGGATAGGGATCGCGGCCGATATAGCGGGAAAACATCTGCTCACCCCAAGGCGTCGCGATCGAGTTGCGCAACTCGCGCATGCGACGTTCCGCGAGATTGCCGAAGTCCCCGCGCGGCGTGAACACGGCCTCGCTGCCGATCGATGAAGCGGTCTGGCAGAAATTGATCTGACTGTAGACGGCAGTAACGCTGGAATAGGTGCGGGTGCCGAACTGGTCGAGCGCCGCCTGACCGGCCTTCGGCGTCTTTGCGGTGCGGGCGAAGTACTTGGTCAGCGTGTCGAAGGATGACTTCAGTTCGGGACCATGGTCCTTCAATGTCGCGTTGTAGTTGTCGACCGTGACCAGCGTCGGTTCGAACTGGCACTGCAAGGCGGCGACGTTCAGCGCAGCGCGCAACGTCCAGGCCAGGCCTGCCCGCTCTTCCGCGGCGGTGGCGCCGGGCAGCGGTTGCACGATCCCGGCCTCCGCACCCTTTGTGGGGCGGTCGCTCAGGTCGCGCGATTTCAGAAAGAACTGTGCCGACGCCGGGGTAGCCAAGGCCATTCCGAAGACGAGCGCCGCCGCGCCTGCCAAAAACCCGTTACGCATTTACACCATCCTCCCCCAGGAGCTTCTACATGGCGGGAATCTACGACATTTTTCGCGTCGACCCCAAACAATTTTAACCATTGGCGCAGCGTAAAATGAGGGCGGCACGGATCGCGGGCATGAAAAAAGGGGCCGGCCGGTATCCCGGTCGACCCCTTCTTCAACCGCAGCGCGGCAGCCCGGATGGGCTGATTACATCGCGTTGGTGGTCGTGGTGGTGGTGTTCGTGGTCATGGTGGTGTCGTTCGACATCATGCCCGCGTTACCCATGGTGTCGTTCGACATCATGCCCGAGTTCATCGAGCTGTCGACGGCGGTCATGTTGTCGGACATGGTGTCCATGCCCTCGGTCGCGTTCAGATCGGTGACCGTGGTGTTCTCGGTGGTGGTCTCGGTCTTCGGACCGCAAGCCGCAACCGCGAGCGCCGCGCCGGCGATCATCGAACCCGTCAGGACCTTGGAGATGAGTGCACGCATTGGAAGCTCCCTAGAAAAGGATTTGGACGGCTGGCAGCCCTATGTAACCAAATCGCCGCGCACATTACCCACAGACGGGGCCGCCCTCAAGCCTAGTTTTCCGCGCCGCAAGAAAGAGTTTGAAGGAAATCGGACGCGGTTCGCGCCAGCGCGTCGTCGACCGCGGCCATTGGCACGTCGATGCCCAGCGCCGACAGGCTGGTGACGGGGAACTCCGGCAGGCCGCACGGGACGATCCCGCCGAAGTGCGACAGGTCGGGCGACACGTTGACCGCGAACCCGTGCAGCGTCACCCAGCGGCGCACGCGAACGCCGATCGCGCCCACCTTCGCCTCCGTGCCGCCCTGCCGTGTCCAAATGCCTACCCGGCCCTCCGCGCGGGATGCCTCCAGCCCCAGTTCGGCCAGCGCGGCGATCACCCATGCTTCCAAGGAGTGCACGAAGCAGCGCACATCACGGCCGCGCCGGTTCAGGTCCAGCACCACATAGCCGACCCGCTGGCCAGGGCCATGATAGGTGTACCGCCCACCGCGACCGGTCGGAAACACCGGGAAACGCGGATCGATCAGCTCGGCGGGGTCCGCGCTGGTGCCGGCGGTGTACAGGGGCGGGTGCTCCAACAGCCAGAGCAGTTCCTCCGCTTCGCCGGCACGCACCGCCTCCGCGCGCGCCTCCATATCCGCGAGCGCGGATGCATAGTCGGTCAGTCCGGGGGTCACGCGCCATTCCAGCCCGCTGGGTGGCGATCCGCGATGGAAGATGGTGTGCGCCGTCATGCAGGCGCGATGTGACGTGCCGCGCAACCGCTTGCAAGAGCGTGGCGGAGCGTTAAGCGCTGCCGCAGGCTGAGCGGGCAGGGAGCGGGCCATGGTGACGATGAGTGGTATCTGGGACAGCACGGCCGATGTGCTGCGGGGGCGGGGGGCCATCCTCACGCGGATCGCGGTGCCGGCGTTGTTCCTGCCGGCCGTGGTGCGCGATGGCTGGACGATTCTGAGCGGCGCGCCTTCTGCGCCGACGGTGATGGTCGGCGGCGTCATCGGGTTCGCGGCGTTGTTGCTGATGATCTGGGGACAGCTCGCCGTCGTGTCGGTGGCATCCGATCCGGACGTCGACGCCGGCGACGCCGCACGTCAGGCGGGCCGCCGGTTCCTGCCGGCTTTAGGCGTCTATGCGATTGCGGGTCTGGTCGTGGGCATGTTGGCCGTGCCGCTGATCGTGGCTCTTGTCGCCAGCCATATCGATTTTGCCGCGCTTGGTCGTGGAGAGTCGCCGGCGATACCGGCCGGGATCGTCGGCTTTGCGGGATTGTATCTGCTCGCCCTCGTGGTCGTTGGGCTGTTCGTCGGTGCGCGCCTGTTCCTGCTGAACCCGGTGATCGTCAACGAACGATCCGGCATCCGCGCGTTCGCGCGGTCGTGGTTCCTCACGCGTGGACTCACCTGGCGAATCGTCGGGGTCACGCTGCTGTTCGTGATCGTGCTGTCGGTCGCGACCGCGGCCAGCCAGGCAGTGCTGGGGATCGTGACGAGCCTGCTGCTCGGTAACAGCGGGGCGGTCGCGGCTCGTTTCGTCACAGCGATCGTGTCGGCGGCGTTTGCCAGCATCTACATGGTCGTGGTGTCGGTGTTCACGGCCCAGCTGTATGTTACGGTCAGCGGGCGAAGGGCGGCCGACGTCTTCGCATGACCCTGCATCCGATTGGCGTCTTGCGCGCCGCCCGCGCGATCTGGACCCGTGACCGGGCGATCCTGGGGCCGCTCAGCGGACTGTTCCTGTTCATTCCGCAATGGGCGATCCTGTTGCTGGTACCCGACCTGCCGATGATGGCGGAGGGCGAGGCGACGGCGGACGCGATGACCGCGTGGAGCACCGCGATGGCGGCATGGGTGTCGCAGAACGGCGCAACCTATGTGGCGGCGGCGCTGGTCTCGCAGTTCGGCACCCTGGCCATCGCAACCCTGTATATCGGATCGGGTGCGGGCCAAGCCGGGCGGTCGATGATGCGCGCGGCGGCCCTGTTCTGGCGATTCCTGCTTGCGCTGTTCCTTGTCGGGCTACCGGTCGCCGTTGCCGCGACGGTGCTGCTGTCCATCGGTGGCGCGGGTGTCGCCGCGGCGCTCGCCCCCATCCTCTACATCGTGGCCGTGGCGTTGTTGATGCTGGTGGCGCCCGCCGTCGCTGCGGAGCGTGGCGGGGCCGTGCGCGCGATCAGCCAGGCATGGGCGGCGACGCGGGGCAACCGTCTGCCGCTGATGCTGCTTGCCGGCATCCCCACCTTCGCGACGCAGGCGATCGTCGCCATCCTGCTCGCCACGGTGCGCAGTCTGCATGGACAGAACATCGCCAACCCGGTGGTCGTGGCGCTGCTCGATGCGCTGGCAGCCGGCACGATCTGGGCATCATCGCTGGTGCTCGCGCTGTCGGGTGTGATCGCCTATGGCGCGCTGTCGCGATCGTCGCCCAAATAGGGGATGCGCGGCGCGGCGTCGCTCGGCAGCAGGCCGATCGCGCGTGGATCGGGAAACGTTTCCACGGTCCGGCGGATCGCCCGAAAGCCCTGTGCGCGGTAGAAGCCGAGCGCGGAGGGGTGATCCAGCGTGCAGGTATGCACCCATACCCGGGTCACGTCCGGTCGCCACGCGCGGGCCAGCGCCTCCGCCATCAACCATCGGCCGACGCCGCGACCGGCCAGTTCGGGCACAAGCGCGAAATAGCTGATCTCCGCCTCTCCCGCCGTGCGGAAGTCGAGTTCGAGCATCCCGACCTCTATCCCGGCGCGGTCGACGGCGGCGAACACCTGCACGGCCGGGTCGTGGATGATGGACAGCAGCGTGCGGTCGTCCATCGCCAATCGGGAGAACCACAGCCACGGCGCCCCCACCCGGCGGAACAACCCGCGATAGGTGTCGGGCCGCGGCGAAGGCCATGCGACAAGGCGCAGCGGTGACGACGGCAGGGGCCGCAGCGGGGGACGGCGACGCATCTCCAGCGTGGTCACGATGGTCGCGACCTGATCGTCGGGCAAGGGGACGAGACCCATGACAATCAATCCCAGCTGGCGATCGGGGGCAGGCTCATCAGGATCGCGTCGATATTGCCGCCGGTCTTCAGCCCGAACAGCGTTCCGCGATCATAGACCAGGTTGAATTCGGCATAGCGCCCGCGCCACGCCAGCTGCTGCGCCACGTCTGCCTCGGTAAAGGACTCGTCCATGCGCCGCCGCACGATGCGGGGATAGATGTCGAGGAACGCCTGTCCCACGTCGCGGGTGAAGGCAAAGCCAGCCTCGAAATCGCCCTCCAGATGGTCGTAGAATATGCCGCCCACGCCGCGATGCACGCCGCGATGGGGGATGAAGAAATACTCGTCCGCCCATTTCCTGAAGCGTGGATAATAGTCGCCGTCATGCGCGTCGCACGCCTGTTTCAGTCGCGCATGGAACTCGTTCGTATCCACCTCGATCGGCAAAGGCGGGTTCAGGTCCGCGCCGCCGCCGAACCACCGCTTCGTGGTGACCAGGAAGCGCGTGTTCATGTGCACGGCCGGCACATGCGGGTTGCGCATATGTGCGACCAGGCTGATCCCGGTGGCGAAGAAGCGCGGGTCCTCCGCGGCGCCGTGGATGGAGCGGCCGAACTCTCCCTCCAGCGTGCCGCCTACGGTGGAGACGTTGACGCCGACCTTTTCGAACACCCGGCCCTTCATCACGCCGCGCACGCCGCCACCACCCGGCGCGCCGGCCGGATCGGCGCGGTCCCAGGGTGTGTAGGTGAACCGGGCCGTTGATCCTGCCTCTTCCTCGATCGCTTCGAATGCGGCGCAGATCCGGTCGCGAAGCGATTCGAACCATGCGCGGGCGGCGGCTTGCTGGGCGTCGAGGGCGATCATCTCCGCCGGTCTAGCGGCGGGCGTCAGTTCGGCCAACCCGTCTGGCGCAACGCCTCGGTCAGCACCATCGCGCCCGCAACCGCCACGTTCAGCGAGCGAAAGCCGGTGCGCATCGGAATGGCGACGCGCAGGTCGGCGCGCGCATGCACCTCCGCAGGTACGCCGTGCCCCTCCGACCCCAGCAGCAGCGTGTCGTCGTCGCGGAACGTCGCCTGGTTCAGCGGCGTCGCGCCGGCGGTGGTCAGCAGGACGAGGCGGCCGGTGTTCGCCTGTACGAAAGCGTCCCAATCCACGTGGCGACGCACCTCGACACGATCGGCATAGTCCATCCCGGCGCGTGCAAGCGCGCGGTCGCTCCAGGGGAAACCCATTGGTTCGATCAGGTCGACGGCAATGCCCATGCACGCCGCGGTGCGCAGGATGGTGCCGACATTGCCGGCGATATCGGGTTGGAACAGGGCGATGCGCATGCCGCGCGCTTAGTCGCCGCCCATGCCGATGCAAATGCTGCTCGACGCCCCTGCGAATAGCCATCCGTAAAAACACGGTTGGAAAGCCACGCATCGCCGTCTATCACTCCGCCGGCCTTATACCGTGGGGACGGGAAGGCGGAGGGCGTAAGCGTCCCGGCGCGGGCGCCCCGGATGCAAGAACAAGGGTTCGGGTGAATGGCCGCAGTCGACAATATGGTTCCTCCCGGTGAAGACGCCGCGCCGTTCCACGAACATCCACATGATCCGCGTCGCCGCGACTTCATCAACATCGCCGCCGTGTCCTTTGCGGGCGTGGGCGCGATCGCGATCGTGCTGCCGCTCATCAATCAGATGAGCCCGTCGGCCGATGTGCTGGCGCAGTCCACCACGGAACTGGACCTGTCGAAGATCCAGCCGGGGCAGGCGATCAAGGCGAGTTTCCGCAAGCAGCCGCTGTTCGTCCGCAACCTGACGCCGGCGGAAATCGCATCGGCGAACAAGGTGTCCCTGTCCGAACTGCGCGATCCGCAGACGCTGGCGGAGCGCACGAAGCCGGGCAAGCAGAACTGGCTGATCACGCTTGGCGTGTGCACCCATCTCGGTTGCGTGCCGCTGGGCGCGGGCGAGGGCGAGAATCGCGGACCGTTCGGCGGCTATTTCTGCCCGTGCCACGGCTCCGCCTACGACACGGCGGCGCGCATCCGGCAGGGGCCGGCGCCGAAGAACCTGACGGTTCCCGAGTACACGTTCACGTCTGACACGACCGTAACGGTCGGTTGAGGTAGCACCCGAGATGAGCTTTCCCTGGGCCAAGCATTATCAACCGAAGCAGCCGTTGATGCGGTGGCTGGACGAGAAGCTGCCGTTGCCGCGCCTCGTCTACAACGCGGTCGGTGCCGGCTATCCCGTGCCGCGCAACCTGAACTATTTCTGGAACTTCGGCGTGCTCGCGGGCGCGGCGCTGGGCATCCAGATCATCACCGGCATCGTGCTGGCGATGCATTACGCCGCCAATGCGGGTGTCGCGTTCGGCTCGATCGAGAGCATCATGCGCGACGTCAACGCGGGCTGGTTCCTGCGCTATGCGCACGCCAACGGCGCGTCGATGTTCCTGCTGGTCGTGTACATCCATATCGGGCGCGGGCTGTATTACGGGTCATACAAGGCGCCGCGTGAAATGGTGTGGCTGCTCGGCGTGGTGATTTTCCTGCTGATGATGGCAACCGCCTTCATGGGCTATGTTCTGCCCTGGGGTCAGATGAGTTTCTGGGGTGCGCAGGTCATCACCGGCTTCTTCTCCGCCATTCCGCTGGTCGGCGACACGATCCGCGTGTGGCTGCTCGGCGGTTTCGCACCGGACAATGCGGCGCTAAACCGCTTCTTCTCGCTCCATTATCTGCTGCCGTTCGTGATTGCGGGCGTGATCGTGCTGCACATCTGGGCGCTGCACATCCCCGGCTCCAACAATCCGACGGGTGTCGAGGTGAAGGGCGAGCAGGACACCGTGCCGTTCCATCCCTATTACACCGCAAAGGACGCGGTCGGGCTGGGCGTGTTCATGCTGGTGTTCGCGCTGCTGCTGTTCTTCAGCCCCAACCTGCTGGGTCACCCGGACAATTACATCGAGGCTAACCCGCTTTCGACGCCGGCGCACATCGTGCCCGAATGGTACTTCCTGCCGTTCTACGCGATCCTGAAGAGCTTCACCGCCAACTTCATCCTGGATGCGAAGCTGTGGGGCGTGCTGGCGATGTTCGGCTCGATCCTGCTGCTGTTCTTCCTGCCCTGGCTGGACAGCTCGCCCGTGCGGTCGGCCAATTTCCGGCCGCTGTATCGCAAGTTCCTTGGCGTGTTGCTGCTGGACGTGCTGGTGCTCGGCTATGTCGGTGGCGCGGAGCCGTCGCCGGGCGTGATCCTGCTCGGGCAGATCGCATCGATCTACTATTTCGCGCACTTCCTCATCATCCTTCCGATCGTGGCCCGTTCGGAGCGGCCGCGTCCGTTGCCGAACTCCATCACCGAGGCGGTGCTGGAAAAGCATGCGGGGCTGGGGCCGACCAAGTCGGCGATGGCGAACTGAACCGAACGGGGGACTGACAAAATCATGGTTCGCATCATCGCATCCCTCGTCGGCGCGGCATTTGTGTTTGTGCTCGGGCTGGCGCTGTTCGGCACGGTATCGGAATGGGTGTCCAACCCGCCGGTCGAGTCCGCGGAGCACGAGTTCCACCATCATCCGCTGGACGCTGGACTGTCGTCGGCCGGCTTCTTCGGAAAGTTCGATCGCCGTCAGGTTCAGCGCGGATTTCAGGTGTATCAGGAGGTCTGCTCGGCCTGCCACAGCCTGAAATACGTTTCGTTCCGCGATCTGACTCAGCTTGGCTATAACGACGCCGAAGTGAAGGCGATCGCCAAGGGCTGGAAGATCGAGCAGCCGACGATCAATCCGGACACCGGCGAGGCATCGACGCGTCCGAACGTACCGTCCGACCGCTTCCCCTCGCCGTTCGCGAACGACATCGCCGCGCGTGCCGCGAACAACAACGCGCTGCCGCCGGACCTGTCGCTGATGGCGAAGGCGCGGCATGACGGTGCGAACTACATCTATTCGCTGGTCGGGCATGGCTATGTCGCACAGCCGGCCGAATTGATCCGCAAGTTCCCGGCATCGAAGACGCCGACGGGCCTGCACTACAACCAGTATTTCGCGAACCTCAACATCGCGATGCCGCCGCCGCTGACCCAGGATGGGCAGGTGACCTATGCCGACGGCACCCGCGCGTCCGTAGACCAGATGGCGAAGGACGTCTCCGCGTTCCTGACTTGGACGGCGGAACCGCGGCTGGAGGCCCGGCACGCCGCCGGGTTCGGAGCAGTGGTGTTCCTGATCATCTTCTGCTTCCTGGCCTGGGGCGCCTATCAGAACGTCTGGCGCGATCTGAAGCATTGAGGCCCGACCGTAGAGCGGGAAAGAGAAGGGGCGGGGGCAGTGATGCCTCCGCCCTTTTTCGTTGCTGCGGCCGTCCATCGGAGCTGGTGGAACCCGTTCAACGACATGTCGTTGAGATGGGATCGGCGCGTAGTCTGCCGCGCCCGTGTATCGCGGGAGTGTTTCTCATGTTCTTCAAGCGTCTGGCATTGGCCGGCATGGTTATCGGCGCAGCGTTCGGGATGTCCGGCTGTACGGACGGCTACGGCTATAGTGGCGTGTCACTCGGCTATGGTTCCGGCTACGATGGCGGTTACGGGTATGATGGCGGCTATTACGGCGGCTATGGAGACCCTTATTACGCCGGCGGCTATCCATCCTATTACGGCTGGGCGGGCGACTTCTATTATCCGGGCAGCGGGATCTACGTGTACGACCAGTACCGTCGCCCTTACCGCTGGAACAGTCAGCAGCGTCGGTACTGGGAGCATCGCCGGCGTCCGTATCGCGGCCGCCCCGGCAGCGCGCCCGGCAATTGGAGCGGCTTTCCCCATCGCGATGGGCATGGCGAGGGCCGGCCGTACGCGCCCGGCGGTCGCCCCGGCTTTGGTCAGCCCGGCTTTGGTCAACCCGGCTTTGGCTGGCCCGCTGACGGTCGCCCGGGTGACGGTCGGCAGCCAGGATGGAGAGGCGGAGGCTCGCGTCCCCCGGTGGCAGTCAATCCCGGCACACCCGGACAGCCGGGTGCGCCGGCCAATGCCCATCCCGGCTCTCTTGGGCGGCAGTGGGGCAGCCCTGGCTCTTGGCGCGGATCGCCCGGCTGGAACGGTCCGCGCGGCGCGGGCGGCCCGCGTGGCTGGGGTGGAAGGCAGGGCGGGGGTCGTGGGCGCCGCTGATAGAAGGCGAATGGCGGGGGTGAACGCAATCAGCCGGTACAAGTGGCTGGTCGCGTAGCGTCCGTCGACTAGTACCTCTTCGCTCGGAGCGGTTCGCCCAGCTTTCACATCATCCGAATGTCAGCGACGGGCATCACTCTCGCTTGAGCGCCGCAGCTTTGGATGCACTGTTCTGCGGCAACTACCGCGTTGGTGTCCATCGGGACCGGCTCCGTTGATGTACTAGGCCAAGTCCTGGAAATCACGGTCTCGGCAGCCTCACTTGCCGCGCTAGAGCCCGATAACTCGGCGTTATATCAGTGGTCGGAAGGCGGGTCGGCATGTGCTGCCGACGAATAGGCCATGCGACACACAGCGCCTTTATCACGATAACTGCCGCTAGTTAGTGGGTCATCATCCCTCGTGCCCTTTCGCAACCAGCGCGTGTTCCGCTGCTGCTCGCCGAGCGGCACCGACCGGGCCGTTTCCTGGGATAAGAACCGCGGCAACTTCAGTCGTTAGCGCTGATCGCGCAACGGCGACTTAGCTCCAGCTCGCTGCATCCCTCGATGGCGCCGACGATCAATGAGCGAGCGCGTTCCGGAAGGGAGCATCGTCGCCGTCCGAAACACTCGCTGCGCCAAGACCCAGTAGGTCCCGCAACAGCGGCGTCACGTCCGTGTTCGGAAAGCTGGGCAGGCGGGTGCCGCCAACGAACGCCGGACCATGCGCAATGAACAGCGCCTGCATCTCCGGCGCGCGATTGTCGTAGCCGTGATTGCCGCCGACCTTCGTCTGGGTCGGCACGGTGCTGTCGATCAGCCATCCCGTATCCGCCAGGCAGAGATAGGGTGGGATGCGCGGGTTCGTGCCGTAGCGGAAGCGTGCGGGAATTTCATTCTTGCGCCAGCATTGCATGTGCTCATGCGGTCGCAGCAGCGCCTGCTCCAGCGCGACCTGCCGGCCCGGCATCGTAAACAGGCTGGCATAGGGACCCTTCTCGACCAGCCGGTAGTCGCTCGGGGACGTGACGCGGTCCAGGGCGATAGTGCGTGTGGAGGAGGTCGCGGCCATGCCATGGTCCGACACGATCACCAGATTGGCTGGCTGACCCAAATCGGTCAGCCCGCTGAGCAGGCGGCCGATCGCGGCATCGACCTCCGCCAAGGCAGGGATCATCGCCGCGGAGTCGGGGCCGGAGTCATGGCCGGCATGGTCGACTGCTTCGAGATACAGGGTCATGAAGCGGGGCCGGGTCGCCGCAGGCCGGCGGAGCCAATCAATCACGGCATCGACGCGCTGCACGCTGCTCACTGCGCCGGCATATTGGTGCCAGTCCTCCGGACGCTCCGAACCGGCAGGGGAGTCATCATCGCGCGTTCCGGCCGGCGCGCCCCAGGCCACGTTCGCACCGGGCCAGAACTCCGTCGCGGTGCGGATGCCCGCCTTCTCCGCCGTTACCCAGATCGGCTCGGCGGTGTTCCACCAGCCCGGATCGGCGGTCGCCATAGTGAACTTCGCACCGGGACGTGCGGGGTCGTCCATGCTGTTGCCGACGATGCCGTGATGATCGGGCACCAGCCCCGTCACCAGGGTCCAGTGGTTGGGGAACGTCTTGGACGGGAAGGACGGCATCATGCTCGCGCTGACGCCCTCTGCCGAGAGGCGGGCGAGCACCGGCGTCGCCCCGCGCTGCAGGTAGTCGGGTCGGAAGCCGTCGATAGAGACGAGGATCGTCACCGGCGCGCGTTGTTCCGCCGGTGCGGGCGAACCGGTGGTCACCGGTGTGAGAGCCGGCGGTGTGGCCGGATAGCTCGCGCATCCAGATGCCAGCAAAGCCGCCATGGTCGCGACCGCGAACTTCATCATCAACCCTGCCTCAACCAGACGGTCCGGACGTTCAACGCACGAAGCTCACGATCGACGCCCGCATGCTCACGCTGCACGCAAGCCATGCAGGCGATGACGGCTCTTCGTCAGACGTTGAAGCGGAACAGCATCACGTCGCCATCATGGACGACATATTCCTTGCCTTCCTGACGCAGTTTCCCGGCATCGCGCGCGCCACTTTCACCGCCGAGCGACACATAGTCGTCGAACGCGGTGGTCTCCGCCCGGATGAAGCCGCGCTCGAAATCCGAATGGATCGCGCCGGCCGCCTGCGGTGCCTTGCTGCCCGCCGGAATGGTCCAGGCGCGCGTTTCCTTTGGCCCCACCGTGAAGAAGGTGAGCAGGTGGAGCAGGGTGTAGCCGGCGCGGATTACGCGGGCGAGGCCGGTTTCCTCTAGGCCCAGTTCGGACAGGAACTCGCCCCGGTCCTCGGCCGGCATCGTTGCGATATCGGCCTCAATCGCGGCGGATACGACCACCGCCTCGGCACCCTCCGCCTTCGCCTTTTCGAACACGCGCGCGGAATGCGCGTTGCCGGTGGCCGCGTTGCCTTCCTCGACGTTGCACACGTACAGCACGGGCTTGGCGGTGAGCAGCTGCGCCTGGGCGAAGACGCGCGCCTCCTCCACATCCTTTGGCTGGGTCAGGCGCGCAGGCTTGCCGTCGCGCAGCAGGTCCAGCGTCTGGCCGAGCACGGCGGCGCCGATCTTCGCCTCCTTGTCGCCCTGCTGCCCCTTCTTGATCAGGTTTGGGACACGCTTTTCCAAGCTTTCGAGATCGGCGAGCATCAGTTCGGTTTCCACCGTCTCGGCATCCGCGATCGGATCCACCTTGCCCTCGACATGGGTGACGTCGCCATCCTCGAAACAGCGCAACACGTGAACGATCGCGTCCACCTCGCGGATGTTGCCGAGGAACTGGTTGCCGAGCCCTTCACCCTTGGACGCGCCACGCACCAGTCCGGCGATGTCGACAAAGGCGAGCTGCGTCTCGATGATCTTGGCCGATCCCGCGATCGACGCCAGCTGTTGCAGGCGCGGATCGGGCACCGCGACGTTGCCGACGTTCGGTTCGATCGTGCAGAATGGATAGTTCGCCGCCTGTGCCGCGGCCGTTTCGGTCAGCGCGTTGAAGAGGGTGGACTTGCCGACATTGGGCAGGCCGACGATGCCACAGCGGAAACCCATGGAGATGCCTTGATGAGGAAGGGAAAGCGCGGCTCATAATCGTCCCGGTCGCCGAATGCCAGCGTGGCGGCGGCGCATGGTTGCGGACGGCCCGTGATGATGGCAGCATTGCGGCGGGGTGAAGGGGGCGGCTGGATCGATGGTGAAAGGGCGGCTTTGGAGCGGGCTGGCACTGACGATCTATGCATCGGCAACCGTGTCTGCACAGGGTCCAGCCTTTCGGCCGCCGCTACGCCTGACGGAGCCTGTCGGGACGCGCCTGGGCCGCGACGTTCGCCTGCGCATCGCCACCGCGCCACCCGCGCGATTGCCCCTCCAGCCGATGTCGGGCGCGCCGGTGCGGAAAGTCGGCGGCGCGCTGATCGACATCTATCCCTTCGACGATCATTTCCATCTGTCGGCGGGTGGCAGGATGTTGAACCGGTCGGTGCCGCGTGGCGCCGATCCTGAAAGCCTGCGTACCCTGCCGACTGGGCGTGCGGGGCGGCGTTTCAGCCCGGCGATGCTGATGGGGTACAGCCGTGGCGGTGCAACCGGCATCGCCGTCGGCGTAGATGCGGGGGTGGTGGTCGGGCGAAGCGACCCCGCGCCGGACCAGCGGCTGCGTGGCAGTGACGCCGCCGAAACCGCCAACGGCATCAACGGGCTGGCGCGGATGACGATGCGCTATCGGTTCTGAACGTCACCAGCGATAATTGAAGCTGACGCTGATCCGGTCGCCCTTGGCGGCGTTCGCGACGACTTCGTGGCGCAGCCAGCTTTCCCAAAGGAAGATGCTGCCCGATTGCGGCTGCGCGTAGACGAAGGTCGGCGCGGTGCGCGGCGGCGCGGCCATCAGCATCGGCAGGCGCGGATCCTCCAGCTTCAGCGCACCGGCGCCTTCCGGAACGGCGATGTAGACCGTGCCGGAGACGACGCTGTGCGGATGGATGTGGCCGGAATGCGCGCCGCCCGGTTTCAACACGTTGACCCACAGGCTGTCGAGCTTCAGCCGCTTGCCGCCCAGCTCGAACCCGCATTCCTGTGCAAAGCGCGCGACGTGGCGGTCGAGCAACCGCTTCAGATCGGCAAAGCGCGGATCGCGGATCGGCAGATCGTCGAGCGACGCATAGGAGGTATAGCCGCGATAACCATGTTCGCGGCACCAGCGTACGCCGGCGCGATCCTCCCGCGACAGGTCGCGACACGCATCCTCCAGCTCCGCGACCAGCGCCTCGTCGCCAAGCGCATCCTCGTAGAACAGGGTCGGGAACAGTGACCGCACCGTCATGACAACCTCCTTTATCCCAACCTCAGGGCGACATCGTTCATGAAGCGCACGTCGTCGCGCGCGGCGAGCCATGTCGCCTCCGCCGCGACCGCGCCGAGCATGTCGGCGAGCGGGTCCATTTCCGCCTTGGCGTAGTTGCCGAGCACGTAGCCGGTCACGCGATCCTTGTGTCCGGGATGGCCGATGCCCAACCGAACACGGCGATAATCCTGGCCCAGATGCTGGTCGATGGAGCGCAGTCCGTTGTGCCCGGCCGCACCGCCGCCCACCTTCACCTTGACCTTGAACGGCGCGAGATCGAGCTCATCGTGGAACACGGTCAGCGCATCGGTATCCAGCTTGAAGAAGCGGAGCGCGGCGCCGACCGACTGGCCGGATTCGTTCATGAAGGTCGCGGGTTTCAGCAACAGTATCTTTTGGGTGCCGATGCGCCCTTCCTGCGTCCAGCCGGTGAACTGCTTCTTCACCGGGCCGACACCATGGACCTCCGCGATCGCGTCGACGGCCATGAAGCCGACATTGTGCCGCTGCATCGCATATTGCGGCCCCGGATTGCCCAAACCTACCCAGATCTGCACCGAACACCGCTCCTGAAATGCGAAGGGGCAGGGGAGCGTCTCCGCTGCCCTGCCCCCGAGATTGTCGACGCCGAAACCGCGTTATGCGGCCGGGGTCTCGCCCTCTGCGGCGTCATCCTCTGCGCCCGCACCTTCGCTGCGCAGCGCCGATGGGGCGACCACGGTGGCGATGGTGAAGTCGCGATCCGTGATCGCGCTGGACACGCCCTGCGGCAGCGTCACGGCGGAGATGTGGAGCGAATCGCCCACGTCCAGGCCGGCGAGCGAGATGGTGATCTCGCTGGGGATCTCGGCCGCGTCGGCGACCAGTTCCAGCTCGTGGCGGACGATGTTGAGCACGCCGCCCTTCTTCAGACCGACCGACTCTTCCTCGCCGGTGAACACGACCGGGACGTTGACGTGCACGGCGGTGTGCTCGCCGATGCGCAGGAAGTCGGCATGGACCGGACGGTCGGTGACGGGATCGAAGGCGACATCCTTCGGCAGGGTGCGCGCGCCGTTCAGCATCACGACCGAGTTGAAGAAGTGGCCGGTCATCAGGGCCTTGACCAGTGCCTTCTCCTCCAGATGGATGGAGGACGGCTCCTGGCCGGCGCCGTAGATGACGGCGGGTACGCGGCCTTCACGACGCAGCGAACGGGAGGCTCCCTTGCCAACCCGGTCACGCGTCTCGGCGGCGAGCGTGATGGTGTCGCTCATGATCTTGCTCCGAAAACGAATGGGTTTGTTGCTTCCGGTCACGCCTCCAGGGATGACCATGGCCGGAAGTGCGCGCGCATAGCGGGATACGGCGAAAACCGCAACCATGCGCCGGGTCTTGCCTCGCTCAGTAGCGGATGCGGCTGACCTTGACCTTGTCGCGCATCAGATGCGCCTGCACCGACTGCGGCCCCGCCAGATGACCGGCGCCGACCGCGACGAAGACGGTGCCGGGCGTCTTCATCCGGTTCTCGATCCACTTGGCCCAGCGCGCGTTGCGGTCGGTCAGCAGGGTCTTCGCGACCTCCGGCGAGTCCTTCAGGCTGTCGTTCATGTCGCGGGCCAGGGCATCCGGGTCGCCGCGCGACCATTCGTCGACCATCTTGCTCATCTCTTCGCCCGCCTTGGGCACTTCATCGACCGTGCTGAGCAGGAACTGGGTCTGCGCCGACGGGGACAGGCCGTCGAAGAAGCCGATCTGTTGTTCGAACGTTTCCAGCGCCGCGACCTTCTTGCCGCTCGCCTTCGCGGCGGCAGTCAGCACCGTCTCGGGTCCCTGTGCCGGGTCGTAGCCCATCTTCATGATCGGCAGCAGCGACAGGTTCATCGCGGCGTACCACGGCTTCATCCGGTCAAGGGCGTTCGCGGGCAGACCCAGGTCGGTCAGCGTCCTGGTATAGGCCGCACGCTTGTTGGCGGGCAGGCGCTCCGTCAGGGTCGGGCCGGTCGGGTTCAGCCCCTTGGCGGTGATGATGCCCTGTGCCGTCGCCTTGTCCGGCTCCACCATCTCCAGCGCCAGCGTGTCCGAACGATCGAACGCGGTCTTCACCGCCTCATCGAACCAGCTGAGACCGGGCTTCAGCACGTGGATCGTGCCGAACAGGTACACGGTCGTGTCCTTGTCCTTCACCACCCACAAGGCCGGATCGGCATCGTTCGCGGCGCGCACATGCGTCGTCTTCGTCGCCTGTTTCGGGGCGGATCGCTGCTGTCCACAGGCGGGCAGGGCAAGCAACAGGGCGAGGATCGTGGCGGTGGTCTTCATGGCGGTCGTCTTCATGCGCGATCTCTGCCCGGAAAAGAAGCACGGCGAAAGACTGCCGATCTGCGTGCCTCCCCCTTGCTTGACCACCCCCGGAGCATCCGCCAAAGCCACGCCCCGTGACCCAGTCCCACGCTCAACCGCTTTCCTTCCAGCGCATGATCCTGACGCTCCATGACTATTGGAGCGACCGGGGCTGCCTGATCCTGCAACCCTATGACATGGAAATGGGGGCGGGGACGTTCCACACCGCCACCACGCTGCGCGCGCTGGGGCCGGACACGTGGAACGCGGCGTTCGTGCAGCCGTGCCGGCGCCCGACCGATGGCCGCTACGGCGAGAACCCCAATCGGTTGCAGCATTATTATCAGTATCAGGTGATCCTGAAGCCCAGCCCGGCCGACCTGCAGGACCTGTATCTCGGCAGCCTGACCGCGATCGGCATCGACCCACTGCTGCACGACATCCGCTTCGTCGAGGACGACTGGGAAAGCCCGACGCTGGGTGCCTGGGGCCTCGGCTGGGAAGTGTGGTGCGACGGAATGGAGGTGACGCAGTTCACCTATTTCCAGCAGATGGGCGGTTTCGACATGAAGCCGGTCGCGGGCGAGCTGACGTACGGCCTGGAACGCCTCGCCATGTACATCCAGAACAAGGACAGCGTGTACGACCTGGCGTTCAACGACGCGGGCGTGACGTATGGCGACGTGTTCCTGGAGAATGAGCGCCAGATGTCGAAATGGAATTTCGAGGTCGCCGACACCGACACGCTGTTCGACCTGTTCCGAAAGGCGGCCGCGGAGTGCGAGAACTGCCTGGCCCCGAAAGACGGAAGCGAACCCCTGCCGATCCCCGCCTATGAACAGGCGATCAAGGCCAGCCACACCTTCAACCTGTTGCAGGCACGTGGCGTGATCTCCGTCGCGGAGCGGCAGGCCTATATCGGGCGGGTCCGCGACCTCGCAAAGGGCGCGTGCGGCGCGTACATGGCGAAGAACGGGTGGGCGGAGCCGGTACAGGCCCTGACGACGCGAAACGCTGCTGGACAGATGGAGAAGGTGGCGTGAGCGACTTTCTGCTGGAACTCCGCTCCGAGGAAATCCCCGCGCGCATGCAGGACAAGGCGCGCGAGGATCTCGCCCGCCTGTTCGCGGCCGAGCTGGACAAGGCGGGGCTGAAGGCGGCGGCGATCGTGACCTTCGCGACCCCGCGCCGACTGGCCCTGATCGCGCGCGACCTGCCGCTCGAAACGCAGGCGGTTTCCGAAGAAGTGAAGGGCCCGCGCGCCTCCGCACCGCCGCAGGCGCTGGAAGGCTTCCTGCGCAAGACCGGACTGGCGCGGGAGGATCTGGTCGAGCGCGATGGCGTGCTGTTCGCGGTGACGAACAAGCCCGGCCGCGCCACGGCGGAGGTGCTGGCGGAGGCTATTCCGGCGATCGTCCGGGCCTTTCCGTGGCCGAAGTCCATGCGTTGGGGCGCGGCGTCGCGCTCGACCGAAAGCCCGCGCTGGGTGCGTCCGCTGCACGGCATCGTCGCGTTGCTGGGAGAGGACATCGTCGCCCTTGAGGTGGCCGGCGTGACGGCAGGCGCGATGACGCTCGGGCACCGTTTCCACCATCCCGGTCCGATCACGATCGGATCGGCGGCGGATTACGAGGAAAAGCTGCGCGCCTGCCACGTCATCGTCGACCATGACCAGCGTCGTGCGATCATCCGCGACCGCGCCACTGCGCTGGCGGCAGAGGCTGGGCTGACGCTGGTCGAGGACGAGGGGCTGGTCGCGGAGAATGCCGGCCTGACCGAATGGCCGGTGCCGCTGCTCGGCCGTTTCGACCCCGATTTCCTGGCCGTACCGCCGGAGGTGATCCAGCTGACCGCGCGGGTGAACCAGAAGTACTTCGTCTGCCGCGATGCCGCTGGTAAACTCGCGAACGCCTTCGTCTGCACCGCCAATATCGAGGCGAGCGACGGCGGTGCGAAGATCGTCGAGGGCAACCGCAAGGTGCTCGCCGCCCGCCTGTCGGACGCGCGGTTCTTCTACGACACCGATTTGAAGGTGCCGCTGGGCGAACAATCGGCCAAGCTGGCGAAGATCGTGTTCCACGAAAAGCTGGGCACCGTCGCCGACAAGGTCGATCGCGTAGCGAAACTGGCGCGCTGGCTGGTGGAGCAGGGGATCGTCGCCGGCGCCGATGCCGACCAGGCCGAGCGCGCCGCGCGTCTGGCGAAGGCGGACCTCGTCACCGGCATGGTCGGCGAGTTCCCCGAGTTGCAGGGCCTGATGGGCGGGTACTACGCCGCCGCGCAGGGCGAGGAGCCGGCGGTATCGGACGCGATCCGCGACCATTACAAGCCGGTCGGGCAGGGCGACGACGTGCCGACCGCGCCGGTCACGCTGGCTGTCAGCCTGGCGGACAAGCTCGACACGCTCGCCTCATTCTTCGCGATCGGCGAACTGCCCACCGGGTCGAAGGACCCGTTCGCGCTTCGCCGCGCGGCGCTGGGCGTCATCCTGCTGATCGAGCGATCGGGCGTGCGCCTGCCGCTGTCGGCGGCGTTCGACGTGGCCGTGGGAGAAGTCGCACAGGCATTCGGTCATCGGCTGGCGATGCAGTTCGGCGGCGACCTGCTCGCCGCGTTCCAGAAGGCGGCGGGGGAGACGGGCGTCACGCGCGACATGCTCCAGGCGCTGCTGATCGATAGGCGGTTGCACGCGCATGAGGAGAACCCGGCGGTCGCCGCGTTCCTCGACACGTCCGGTCGAGCGGGACCGGCGCTGCTCGGCTTCTTCGCGGATCGCCTGAAGGTGCAGCAGCGCGAGGCAGGCGTGCGCCACGACCTGATCGATGCGGTGTTCGCGCTGGGCGGAGAGGACGATCTGGTCCGGCTTCTCGCGCGCGTCCGTGCCTTGCAGGCATTCGTCGGGACCGAGGATGGGGCCAACCTGCTCGCCGGATACAAGCGCGCGGCTAACATCCTGAAGAAGGAGGGCGTGGAGGGTCCGGCCTCTACCACCCCGCCCAGCTACGCGCCCGAGCCGGCCGAGGCGGCGTTGCACGCGGCCCTGGACCAGGCCGAACCGGCGGCAGCCGCAGCTGTGGCGCGCGAGGATTTCGAGGGCGCGATGGCCGCGCTCGCCAGCCTCCGCGCGCCGATTGATGCCTTCTTCGACGCCGTGACGGTGAACGATGCCGATCCGGCAAAGCGCGACTCGCGTCTGGCCCTGCTCGCCCGCGTGCGTGCCGCGGTCCGTTCGGTCGCCGATTTCGGCCGAATCGAAGGGTAATTGCCGCAATAGTGTCGCGCTACATCGCTGGTAGCGTTTCCTTGCTTGCGACACCTATGCTGCTGTGCACAAACGGGTCAAAACACCCGGATGAGGACAACAGACATGGCGACCGTGACCACGCGTGACCCGGCCCAGCGTACGGACGAGCGCTATGTATATCGCTTCGGCGGGGGGGCGTCGGACGGCCGGGCGGGCGAAAAGAACCTGCTAGGCGGCAAGGGTGCGAACCTCGCCGAAATGGCATCGATCGGCCTGCCGGTGCCGCCGGGCTTCACGATCTCCACCGCCATGTGCACCCGCTATTACGAAGAGGGTGAGCGCTTCCCCGACAGCCTGCGCGAAGAGGTCGCCGGCGGGATCGCGCATATCGAGGGTGTGACCGGCAAGCGCTTCGGCGACGCGTCGGACCCGCTGCTCGTCTCGGTCCGCTCCGGCGCGCGCGTGTCGATGCCGGGCATGATGGACACGGTGCTGAACCTGGGCCTGAACGACCAGACGGTCGAAGGGCTCGCGTCCGGATCGGGCGACGCACGCTTTGCGTGGGACAGTTATCGTCGCTTCATTCAGATGTATGCCGATGTCGTGCTGGGCCTGGACCATGGCGCGTTCGAGGAAGCGCTGGAGGTGGCGAAGGAGGATCAGGGCTTCACGCTCGACACCGAATTGTCGGCGGACGACCTGCGCGCGCTGGTCGCGGAGTACAAGGCGCTGGTTCAGGCGGAATGGGGCAAGCCGTTCCCGCAGGACGTGCACGATCAGCTGTGGGGCGCGGTGGGCGCCGTGTTCGGATCGTGGCAGTCGGAACGCGCCAAGGTCTATCGCCGCCTGAACGACATCCCCGCCGGCTGGGGCACCGCCGTTAACGTGCAGGCGATGGTGTTCGGCAACATGGGCGAAACCAGCGCCACCGGCGTCGCCTTCACCCGCGATCCGTCGAAAGGCGACCGCGCCTATTATGGCGAGTTCCTGATCAACGCGCAGGGCGAGGACGTGGTGGCGGGCATCCGCACCCCGCAATATCTGACCCGCGCCGCGCGCGAGGACGCGGGGGCTCAGGCGGCGTCGATGGAGGAGGCGATGCCGGCGGTCTATGCCGAGCTGGCCGGCGTGTTCGACACGCTGGAGACGCATTATCGCGACATGCAGGACATCGAGTTCACCGTGGAGCGCGGCACGCTGTGGATGCTGCAGACGCGGTCGGGCAAGCGCACCGCGCGCGCCGCGCTGAAGATCGCGGTGGACATGGCGAACGAGGGGCTCATCAGCCGCGAGGAGGCGATCGGCCGCGTCGATCCGCAGGCGCTCGACCAGCTGCTCCACCCGACGCTGGATCCGCAGGCGACCCGTGACGTGATCGCGCGCGGCCTGCCCGCCAGCCCCGGTGCGGCGTCGGGCGCGGCGGTGTTCGATGCCGACACGGCGGAGAAATGGGCGGCCGAGGGGAAGGCGGTGATCCTGGTCAGGACCGAGACCAGCCCGGAGGACATCCATGGCATGCACGCGGCAAAGGGTATCCTGACCGCGCGCGGTGGCATGACCAGCCATGCCGCGGTGGTGGCGCGCGGCATGGGGCGGCCATGCGTCTCCGGCGCTGGCGGCCTGTCGATCGACGCCAAGTCCGGACGGCTTCGCGTCGGCGGACGTGAGGTGGCTCAGGGAGACACGCTGACGCTCGACGGCTCCACCGGAGAGGTCATGGCCGGTGAGGTCGCGACTGTGCAGCCCGAGCTGGCGGGCGACTTCGGCACCCTGATGGGCTGGGCCGATGGATGCCGGCGGATGAAGGTGCGGGCCAACGCAGAGACACCCGCCGACTGCAAGACCGCGCGTGAGTTCGGTGCCGAGGGCATCGGGCTTTGCCGCACGGAGCACATGTTCTTCGACGCAGCGCGGATCACCGCCGTGCGCCAGATGATCCTGGCCGCCGACGAGGCGGGCCGTCGTGCCGCGCTGGACAAGCTGCTGCCCGAACAGCGCGACGATTTCGCGGAGATCTTCCTGGTGATGGCGGGCCTGCCGGTGACCATCCGCCTGCTCGACCCGCCGCTGCACGAATTCCTGCCGCGCGAGGAGGCGGAGTTCGCGGAGGTCGCGGCGGCGGCCGGTACCGATGTGGAGACGGTGAAGCGCCGCGCCTCCGACCTGCACGAGTTCAACCCGATGCTGGGTCATCGCGGGTGCCGGTTGGGCGTCACCTACCCGGAAATTTACGAGATGCAGGCGCGGGCGATCTTCGAGGCAGCGATCGATATCGCAGAACGGACCGGACGCGCGCCGGTGCCGGAGGTCATGATCCCGCTGGTCGCGACGCGGCGGGAACTGGAACTGATGAAGGCGGTGGTTGATCGCGCGGCGCAGACCGTCTTCGCGGAGCGCGGCCGCACGGTGAAGTATCTGGTCGGCACCATGATCGAACTGCCCCGCGCCGCGCTTAAGGCCGGGGAGATCGCGGAGGTGGGCGAGTTCTTCTCCTTCGGCACCAACGACCTGACCCAGACGACGCTGGGCGTCAGCCGCGACGACGCCGCGCGCTTCCTGTCGGCCTATGTCGAACAGGGCATCTATGCGCGTGACCCGTTCGTCAGCCTGGATGTGGATGGAGTGGGAGAGCTGGTGACTTTGGCCGTCGAGCGTGGCCGTGCGACGCGGTCGGACATCAAGCTGGGCATCTGCGGCGAACATGGCGGCGATCCTGCGTCGATCGCGTTCTGCGAGTCAGCCGGCCTGGATTACGTGTCCGCATCGCCGTATCGCGTGCCGATCGCACGGCTGGCCGCGGCGCAGGCCGCGCTCAAGGCGCGGTGATCGGTCGAAGTGCCTCGCGCCCGATCATCGGCTCGCGAGGCACTTCGGCGCGGTTCAGCGCCAGTCGAACCAGCCGCGACGCGGACGATCGGTCGGGTAGACAGTGCGACTGGCATAGGCCGGACGTGCTGCCGTGGCAGCGGTGGTGGTCGTAGCCGGCGTGACGGTTGCTGCCGTGACCGGGGCCGCTGCTGCCAGGCGGGCATGGTCGCGCTCGATTTCCGCGCGGCGGCGATCCGCCTCCGCGATCCGCGCATCCGCGTCCTTGCGGTACACGGCATGCGCGTCCCTCTCGGCGACATAGCGTTCGCGCCAGCGTCGTCCGCCGGAATGGCTGGCAAGGCCCAGCAACCAGCCCGCGACCAGCACGAGTGCCAGCACGGCCCAGTGTGACGGCGTGTAGTACAACATGCTCCGCATCCTCCTGTTACGGGGGAAGAACGACCATGCGACGTGCTGGTTTCCTGCTGCGCGCCGGCCGCCTCGCGCAGAGGTATCAGCCGGTCAGGAAGCTGTCCTTGATCGAACACGCCGCCGGGCCGAGGATGACGACGAACAGGGTGGGCAGGATGAACAGGATCAGCGGGACGGTCATGATCGCGGGCAGGCGGGCGGCCTTTTCCTCCGCGCGCATCATGCGCTCGTTACGGAACTCCGCCGACAGCACGCGCAGCGCGGAGGCGAGGGGCGTGCCGTATTTCTCCGTCTGGACCATGGTGGTGACGACGCCCTTGATCGCGTCCAGGTCGATGCGCTGCGACAGGTTCTCGAACGCCTGACGCCGTTCGGTCAGGAAGCCCAGCTCGATGGCGGTCAGCGTGAATTCGTCGCCCAGTTCGGGATAGGCGCGACCCAGTTCGCGTGCGACCCGGCTGAACGCCGCATCCACGGTCAGGCCCGCTTCCGCGCAGATCACCAGCAGATCGAGGGCGTCGGGCAAACCCTTCCGGATCGCGTCGGACCGCTTGGTGATCTTGTTCTTCAGGAAGATGTCGGGCGCCTTGTAGCTCAGGATGAAGCTGCCCGCGACCAGCCCGTACCGCTTGATCTCCGACCAGTCGGCCCAGTAATCGGTGCCGTACACCCAGAACAGCATGATGCCGCCGAACACGATCGGCAGGACCAGCCGGCCAAAGATCACCGCGACGGCCCAGTCCTTTGACCGGATGCCGGCCTGCATCAGCTTCTTCTGCGCATCCTTCAGCTGTTCGTCCTGCAGGACCTTCATGCGCGACAGCACGGACCGCATCTTGTCGGCCGTGTCGTTGCGCTGCACCAGCTTCGCGCGGCGCTTGGTCGACGCGGTGATGCCGGCCTTCAGCTGTTCGCGCCGGTCGTTCAGCGCCTTGACGCGCTTCGTCATCGGATTGCGTACGGTGGTGACGGCGTAGATCGCGAGCATGACCGCCATGGCGGCGACGCCGGACAGCAGCGTCGCGACCCAATAGACATCGATGCCGAGCAGGGTGGGGTTGTGCGGGGTCATGCCTGCCTCAGATCTCGAAATTCACCATCTTGGCCATGATGAAGGCGCCGATGCCCATCCAGATCAGGCCGCCGATGCCCGCCACCATCAGGCGCGGATCGGCGAAGAAGCCCGCCATGTAGGGTGCGTTGATCATCCAGATCATGCCAAACACGATGAACGGCAGCGATCCGACGATATAGGCCGACGCCTTGGATTCCGACGACATGGCCTTGATCTTCAGCTTCATCTGCCCGCGCTGGCGCAACACGGTGGCGAGGTTGGCCAGCGTTTCGGCCAGGTTGCCACCCGTCTCCCGCTGGATCGCGATGCTGATGACGAAGAACTGGAATTCCGGCGTGCCCAGCCGATCCGCCGTTTCCTGAAGGGCGGCATCCATCGATCGGCCGATCTTCATCTTGTCGCTGACGGATCGGAATTCGTCACCGACCGGCCCGTCCACTTCCGCGCCGACGACCGCGATCGTCTCGCTGATCGGCAGGCCGGAGCGAAGGCCGCGCACCAGCAGTTCGATGGCATCGGGAAACTTGGCGGTGAAGCGGTTGATTCGCCGCTTGATCTGCATGCCGACCGCATAATGCGGTATGGCACCGCCGATCGCTAGGCCGGCCAGCAACGCCAGCAGCAGCGGCAGGCCGCGTAGCCACAGCAGCAATGCGACGGCGACCGCGATACCGGCGGTGGCCATGCCATATTGGCTGACCGTCCAGCTGCGGCCGGTCATCGTCAGGCGCTTGGCGAGCAGGGCCGGGTTGGGCAGCAGGCGGCCGAACGCCTGGTCCATGCGGGTGTCGCGATTGGCGGTGATGCGGCGCATCTGGGCCTCCGCCGCAGCGACGGCACTGGTGTTGTGCCGCCCACGCACCGCCGCCAGCCGGCGATTGCCCGCGCGTGCCGCGTTCGGACCGGAAAAGGCGAAGAACAGCATGCCGATCACGGCCAGCGAGCCCATCGCCATCACCATCATCGGCAACATCTGCATCGTGTCGACCTTGCTTCCCTGTCGCTCGTCCAGTCTCCCTTAGGAGCCGGGTATTACTTCTTCTTGCCGTCGCGCTTCGGCATCAGCGATTTGAACTGCAGCTTGCCAATCAGCGATGTGCCCTTGCCCGCGCCGTTCCCCTTCGCCTCGGGTGCGGGAAGGTCCGGGCCGCCATCGCTGGCCGACACCAGCCGGTGAGCCAGATCGACCAGCGGCGCCACGGTCTTGGAATTCTTCCCCGCCTCCGCCAGCGGCTTGCCGAGCTTGGCGGCCTGTGCGGCCAGTTTCTGGTCGAAGCCGATCGTGAAATCGATGCGGCGCTCGATCGAACCCTCGAAATCCTTGCGGCTGATCTCCAGCTGGTTGCCGGCCTGGACCTTGTTGGCGACGACGAACACCTGCGTCTGCGGGGCGTTGGAGCGTAGCCAGGACAGGATGCGGATCGTGTCGCGCGCCGCCGCCAGCGTCAGTTCGGTGACCACCACCGCAATCTGTATGTCGCTGATCAGGTGGGGATGCTGCACCAGCATGCCGCGCGGCAGGTCGACCACCGTCGCCTCGAACGCGGCGCGCATCTCCTCCTGCAATTGGAAGAAGGCGCTGCCGTCGGTAACCAGCGGCGAGTTGATCGGTGCCTCCGCGCTCAGCACCGCAAGCTTTTCGGACGCCTTCACCATGGCGCGCTCGATGAACAGGCCGTCGATGCGGCTGGGGTTCTCGATCGCGTCGGTCAGGCCCCGGCCGGGTTCCAGGTCGAGCGACAGCGCGCCTGTGCCGAAATGCACGTCCAGGTCGAGCAGCGCCGTGGCCCGGCTTTCCCTTTCGGACACGAGCCAGGCGAGCGACGTGGCGACGCTGGACGCGCCGACACCGCCCCGCGTGCCGATCACCGCGATGGCGGCATGCGGCCGGTCGGCGGAAGTATCCGCATGCTTGGGCGCGTTCAGCATGGCCTGTGCGTGGCCGAGTGCCTCGCGCAGCATGTCGGGGTTGAGCGGCTTCAGCAGGTAATCCTGAATGCCGCTCGCCAGCAGGTCGCGGTACAGGCGGACATCGTTCACCTGACCTGCCGCGATCACCACAGTGCCGGGCTCGCACACCTCGGCCAGACCGTTGATGTCGTTCAGCGGATCGCCGCTTTCGGCCAGGTCGACGAACAGGATCTGCGGGCTGGCCGACACGGACAACGACTGCACCGCATTGCGCAGGCCGCCCTTGTTGACCTTGTCCGGCGACCAGCCGAGTTCGGTGACCACCGGGCGCAGCGTCTCTGCGGTGTTCTCGTCGCAGACAAAGGCGGTGAAGGGGTCGCGGTGGCCGGCACCGGCGGGTTTCCAGGGGGCGTTCATATCAGTTGCTGCCCTTCAGGCCGGAGCTGCCAAGGCCGTTGGCACCGGTCGGCACCTGCTTGCGATACGCGTCGATCGCCCGGTAATTGGTGGCCGGATCGGCACCGTTCGACAGTGCCTCGCCGCGCACAAGATCGCCGGGACTGGCGACCATAGCGGCCAGGTTGCTGTTGGTGGCACAGCCATAGTTGGACGAGGTGTGCTGGTCGAAATCATGCGAGGAGTCGCGCGACCAGTCCGGGCAACCGGCCACTCGCGCATGCATGCGGCTGACCACGACGCGCAGCGTGCCGGGGCTGACGCTGGCGCTCGTCACCGGCGAATCGTCCGACAGCAGCAGCCCGTACGACGCGACCACTGCGGAAATCTGTTCGCGCGCGCCCAGGGCGCTGCCACTCGGGTCGTCGATCGCGACGTGGTCGCCATAGCCCAGGCGCATCGACGACAGCCATCCGGTCAGCCGCTGCGCCTCTCCGGTCGCGAGCCGGTCGCCTGCGGTGCCCAGGTCGAGCAGGTAATCGGACCGCGACACCACCGGCTGGTGGAAGCTTTCCAGCCCGCGGTTCTGGGTTCCGGTTGCGCAGCCTGCCAGAAGCGTCGGCACGGTCAGGGCGGCAAGGAGGATCGAACGCTTGAACATGATCGGGCGTCCCTTGGTCAATTGGAGAAGCCGGGCGCGATGACCGCACCCTTGCTCGGCTTGGATGCGGGCTTCGGCTCGCGTCGGCGGTCCGCCTGCGGCACCGGCGACACGGTCGCGGCCGGCGCGGCGGGGTAGGGGCCGGGCGCGGGGGCGAGAGTCGGCACGGGACGCTTCTCACCCGTCGTGCCGCCGCCCAGCTGGCCCATCAGTACGCGCCCAAGGTCGGTCGGAGCATGCTCGCCATCGGTCGGCAAGGCGATTTCCGACGCGTTGTTGACCGGCTTCACGAGATACGGCGTGATGACGATCACCAGCTCCGTTTCGTTGCGCTGGAACTGGTTGGACCGCATCAGCGCGCCCAGGATCGGCAGGTCTCCGAGGCCCGGCGTCTTTTCGTAGTTGTTGTTGTGGCTATTGGAGAGCAGCCCGCTGATCATCATGCTCTGGCCCGAGCCGAGCTCGACGGTCGTTTCCGTCCGGCGGTTCAGCGTGCCCGGCACGCGCGTGCCTGCGATCGTAACCGCGTTGGCGAAGTCCAGCTGCGACACCTCCGGCCGGATGCGCATGGAGATGCGCCCGTCGGACAGAACCGTCGGCGTATAGGCCAGACTGACGCCATATTGCTTGTACTCGACCGAAACGGTGCCAAGGCCGCCCGCCATCGGGATCGGGATCTCGCCGCCGGCCAGGAACGTGCCGGTTTCGCCCGACAGCGCGGTCAGGTTTGGGTTGGCGAGGGTCGATACCTGACCCACAGTCTCGCCGAGGTCGAGAGAGCCGAGAAGGTCGAGGCCGAGCAGTTTGCCGGCAAAGCCAAGCGTGCTGGTGTTGTCCGGCTTGGTCAACAGGCTGGACCCCGTCGGCGTGTTCGTGAAGCCCGTGCCCAACGCGCCGCCGGGCGCGAATTGCCCGCCGCCGCCGCGACCACGGCTGATACCGAATTTGAAGCCACCGGTTCCATCGACGGAGGCCAGATTTGCGCCGATGTTCTTGGCAAAGGCGCGGCTGACCTCCGCGATGCGCACCTGCAGGTTGACCTGCAACGGCGTGGCGGTCTTCAGGCGCGACAGGACCTTCGTATCGTCGCCGACGAATGCCTGCACCAGACGCTGCGCCTCCGCAGCGTCGTCGGGGCCGGCGACGGTGCCGGTCAGCAGGACCAGCCCGTTCATCGGCGTGGCGACGATGTTCGCCTCCGGCATCGCCAGGTTCAGCATCGACCCGATCGAATCCAGATTGTTGCCGACACGGACGGTCGCCGCATAGACGACCTGTCCACCCTTGGTCGTGGCGCTGACCGTCGTCTCTCCCGTCTTCTTGCCGAAGATGTAGAGCTGGGTGGGAGAACGGACCTGCACGTCCGCCACACCGTCGTTCGCGACGAACAGGTCCGTCATCGGCCGGGCGAGCGTGACCAGGCGCCCACGGCCCGTGTTCACCTGGACCAGCGGCGCGCGCGCGACCGTCGTCGCGGCGGGTTCGGGCGATCCGGCGCGTGCCGGCCTTGCAGGTGCGGCGGCGAGGAGGGCCGGCGCCGTCAGGGCGACCGCGATCGGCAAACCCATCGGCTTCAGGGACATGCGCATCACTTCTTACCCCCCACGGGAACTTCTGTTACGCTGGTGCCGCGTGCGACGCGGACCACAGGGCCGGCCGAAACGACGGTCTGGACGGGGCCTGAGGTCGACGGGACCGGGCCGCCCATGCCGACCGACGATCCGCCCTTGCCTGGCACGGTGCTGCGGGCGAAGCGGGATACGTCCGCGCCGGTCGCATAGCTGGCGGCACCGGCCTGGGGCTGGCTGGCGAGTTGCAGCATCATCGCCTTTTCCGCCTTGGGATCGTTGCCCTCCGGCACTTTGACGCTGCCCGATGCGATCGCCTGTTCCAGTTCGGCCGGATTGTCGGCGATGGAGCGCAGCGACAGCGAGATGCTGCCCAGCTGTTGTGCGACCGCGATCTGTTCGGCGATCTTCGGCGTCGCCTCGATCGTCACGGTGCCGTATGTCTGCACCTTGCTCTTGCCGTCTTCGCCCACCGCATTGTCGGTCCGCTGGTCGGTGGCGAGCACGCGCACGTTGCGCAGAAAGGTTTCGGACGCGCGCAGCGGCTGGCCGTCGCCGCCGCCGGACACGCTCTGCGTCAGGATCAGGTCGATGCGGTCGCCCGGAAAGACGAAGCCCGCAACCGCGTTCTGCGCCTGAACCGGGATAGTGACCGCGCGCATGCCGGGGCCGAGTGCCGCCGCCAGGAAGCCGCGATCGCCCGGCTTGACCAGCGCGCCCTGGGTCACCGGCTGGCCGGCGGTCACGGCGTTGCGGACAACCGTGCCCTGCAACGATGCCAGGTTGGTGGAACCCTTCAGGAAATACGCGCCGTCAACCAGCTCCTTGGGCCAGGGCTGGAACTTCAGGGCGGTCGCATCCAGGATGGTGCCGACGGGCAGGGCGCGGGTGGCGACCAGCACCTCCGGACCGTCCACCACGGCCGGCGGCGGCGCGACACCTGCCACGGCCTGTGGTGCGGCGGCCCCCATGACCAGCGTTCGTGCGAAGAAGGCGGTGATCGCCGCGACGAACAGCGCGCCTACCAGCAGAACGACCTTGCGACTATCCATGACCCGTTATGCCCCTACTGCCTGCCGGTGCAGGCCCGGTTGCGTGAGCGTTAAGCATCACGCCAAGTGGTGAAGATTGCGTTCACGGCAGCGCCAGCAGCGCCGCACAGACGATCGCGACGCCGTACGGCACCTCGATCTGCGCCTGGTGCCGGGCAAGCCCGCGTTCGATGAGAAGCGCCAGCGAGATCGCTCCGCCCAGGAGCGACATGACCATCAGCACCCAGACCATGGTGCCGACGGGCAGCCACAGCGCCAGCGCGCCGATCAGCTTCACGTCGCCGCCGCCCATCCACCCCATCGCGAATAGGCCGGCGAACGCGGCGAACACGGCCAGCGCGCCGCCGATCTGCCAGGCGAGGTCGCCCCAGCCCAGCGTGGCAGTCGCCCACCACCAGAATGGCGCCAACAGGGCGATCGTCGCGTTCTTGCCATTGGCGATGGTGCGGTGACGCACGTCCTCGACCCCGGCCCAGACCAGCAGCACGATCAGGACGACCAACAACAATGATGCCGGATGGAACCAACCCATGGCGCGTGGTCCTAGACGGAAGGGCTTGCGAAACCGTAACCGGGGGCATGGACCTGACATCCCTTCGCCGCGCGCTGCCGCCCGATGCGCGGGTTTCATACTGGACGGCGCCGGATGGCTGGCGAGTGCGCCGGTTCGACTGGCCGGCGGCCGGCACCCCGCGTGGCCGTTTGCTGTTCCAGGCGGGCCGGGCGGACGTGTTCGAGAAATATCTGGAGGCGTTCGGTCACTGGCACGCGCGGGGATGGTCGGTGACCTCGTTCGACTGGCGCGGGCAGGGCGGCTCGGGCCGGTTCGCGGCGGACCCGCATGTCGGCCATTGCGAGGATTTCGGCGTGTGGATCGCCGATCTCGGCACCTTCTGGCGGGAGTGGAGCGGGGCGGGGCAGGGACCGCGCGTCGCGATCGGGCATTCTATGGGCGGGCACCTGATCCTGCGCGCGATGGCGGAGGGCGCGATCGATCCCGACGCGGCGGTCCTGGTCGCGCCGATGCTGGGGCTGCGTTCACCGGTCGGCGCGTCATTGGGCGGCACGGCCGCGCGTTGGATGGCCCGGCGAGGCGATCCTGCCCGCGCCGCGTGGCAGGGCAATGAACGGCCCGCCACGCGCACGCCTCGCCAGATGCTGTTGACCCGCGACCGGAGCCGCTATGACGACGAGCAATGGTGGTACGATCGCCAACCCGAGTTGCGCTTGGGCCCGCCCAGTTGGGGCTGGCTGGCGGAGGCGTTCGGCTCCTGCGCGACGCTGGCGGCCGACCCGCGGCTGTCGGCGCTGACCACGCCGTTGCTGATGCTGGTCGCGGATGCGGACGGGCTGGTCGACGCGGCGGCGGCCCGGCGCGTGGCCGCGCGCCTGCCGAATGCGGAAGTTCGTCGCTACGGACCCGAGTCGGCCCATGAAATCCTGCGTGAGGCCGATCCGGTCCGCGACGATGCGTTGATGCGGATCGATGCCTTTCTGGATAAGCACGCGGCATGACGCATGACGTGGTCATCATCGGCGCAGGCATGGCGGGGGCGAGCCTGGCCGCCGAACTGGCGCCGCATGCCGGTGTCCTGCTGCTAGAGGCGGAGGATGCGCCGGGATATCATGCCACCGGCCGCTCCGCCGCCTTCTGGTCGGAAACCTATGGCGGTCCCGGCATCCAGCCCCTGACCACGGCATCCGGCGACGCGCTTCGATCGGGCGGGTTTCTCCAGCCGCTGGGATCGCTGCATGTCGGACGGGCAGAAGACCGCGCGGCGGCGGACGCCCTTCTGCAAGCCTTTGAAGACGCGCCTGTCACTTTGGAGGCGGTCGATCCACGTGACAGGTTGCCCGGCCTGCGTGACGGTTGGACGGTCGGGGTGTGGGAACCGAGTTGCGCCTATATCGACGTGGCGGGACTCCATGCCGATCGTCTGGCGGTCGCCCGTGCGGCCGGTGCGCGCGTGATGACCGGCGCAGCGCTGCGATCGGCGGACAGGCGGGACGGCGTATGGCGGCTCAATACCGCCGCCGGGGCGGTACAGGCGTGTGTCGTCGTCGATGCGGCCGGTGCCTGGGCGGACGGTGTGGCCGCCATGTGCGGCGCGCGGCCGCTCGGGATACGCGCGTTCCGCCGCACGGTGGTGCAATTGCGGACCGATCCGCGCCCGCCTGTCGGCCTGCCGCATGTCGCCGATCTGGCCGGCCGTTTCTATTTCAAGCCGGAGGCGGGAGGGCGGCTATGGCTCAGCCCCCATGACGAGACACCCACAGACCCATGCGATGCCGCGGCGGAGGAGATCGACGTCGCGCTGGCGATCGACCGGCTGGAGAATGTCGTCGACTGGCGCGTCGAGGCGGTGGAGCGCCGGTGGGCGGGCCTGCGCAGCTTCGCGCCCGATCGGCTGCCGGTCTATGGCTACGACACCCGCATGCCGGACTTCTTCTGGTGCGCGGGGCAGGGCGGGTTCGGTATCCAGACTGCGCCTGCCGCCGGGCAGATGACCGCGGCGCTGCTGCGCGGGACGGGCGACATGCCGGCCGGCGTCGATGCGGAGGCTTACGCGCCCGGTCGCTTCGGCTGACCGTCGCGACGAGGTCGGTTCAGGCCGGCTTTCCGGCGGCGACCGCGGCGTCGCTGGCCAGGCGGTCGACGCGTTCGTTGTCGGGATGACCGGCATGACCCTTGACCCAGACCCAGTCGATCTGATGCTGCTGCGTGGCGGTGAACAGCGCCTGCCACAGCTCCGCATTCTTCACCGGCTTCTTGTCGGCGGTCTTCCACCCGTTGCGGCGCCAGCCGTGGATCCAGCGGGTCAGCCCGTCCATGACGTACTTGCTGTCGGTGGACAGGCGGATGTGACAGGGCCGCGTCAGGACGTTCAGCGCCTGGATCACCGCCGTCAACTCCATGCGGTTGTTGGTGGTATGCGCCTCCCCGCCGGACAATTCCTTCTCGTGCTCGCCGAACCGCAGCAGCGCGCCCCAGCCGCCGGGTCCGGGATTGCCCTTGCACGCGCCATCCGTCGCGATCTCCACCAGCGGGCCGGCGGCCTTGCCCGCCTGACCCTCCAACGCTTCGTCGCTCACGCGAATGCCTCCGGATGCGTTTGATACCATTGCAGCCGCCGACGATAGGCCAGCGGGTCCTTGCGCGTCACCAGTGCGTCGGCGGGCGTGTTCAGCCAGTCCCACGCGCGGGTGAGCAGGAAGCGGATGCACGACCCCTGCGCCAGGATCGGCAGGGCGGCGCGTTCCTCTGTCGATAGCGGGCGCCGCTCGGCATAGCCGGCGACGAGCGCCTGGCCCAGCGCGGCGTCAGGGTTCTCGCCGCGCGCGTCGAACATCCACGACCCGTGCATCACCGCCAGGTCATAGGCCCGGATGTCAGTGCACGCGAAATAGAAGTCGATCAGCCCGGTGACCTCCTCGCCCAGCATCAGCACATTGTCGGGGAACAGATCGGCATGGATCACTCCGGTCGGCAGGTCTGCGGGCCATGCCGCCTCCACCGCCGCCAGCACCCGGTCGACGCGATCGAACAGGCCCGACTCGATCCCGTCCAAGTCGCGGCCGCATCGCTCGAGTAGCGGACGCCAGCCGGCCACCCCCATGTCGTTGGGGCGAGCCTGCCCGAACCCTTCCAGGGCACCGTGCATGTCCGCCATCATCGCGGCGGCGGCGCGCGCCTGCCCGGCCGTGGGGTGCGACACGGATACCCCCGGCAGGAAGCGGATCAGACAGGCCGGGCGACCCTCCAGCACCCGGATCGTCTGCCCCTGCCGATCCTTGATCGCGGGCGGCACCGGCAGGCCGCTGTCGGCGAGATGGTCGAGCAGCGCCATGAAGAAGGGCAGGTCGCCCGCCGCCACGCGCTTCTCGTACAGCGTCAGGATGAAGCGGCCGCCGGTCGTGTCGACGATGTAGTTGGAATTCTCCACACCCTCCGCGATGCCTTTCGCGGAGAGCAGGCCGCCCACATCATAGTCGCGGAGGAACCCGGCCAGCGCCTCGGCCGAGACCTGCGTATAGACCGCCATCGCGTCTCAGGCCGCCGCGTCGAGGCCGCGCGGCAGCTTGAACGCCACTGTTTCACGTGTGGTTTCCACCTCGCGCTCGGTGACTTCGTAACGGGTGGCGAGCAGGGTCACCAGCTCGCGCACTAGCAATTCGGGGGCGGACGCGCCGGCCGTGATGCCCAGCGTGCCGACGCCGTCGAGCAGCGACCAGTCCAGGTCGCCTGCGCGCTGGATCAGCTGCGCGCGGATCCCCTCGCGCAACGCGACTTCGACGAGACGCAGCGAATTGGAGGAATTGGGCGCGCCGATCACGAGCACCGCGTCACACGACGCCGCGATCGCCTTCACCGCCGCCTGGCGGTTGGACGTGGCGTAGCAGATGTCCTCCCCACGCGGCGCCTCCATCTCCGGGAAGCGGCGCAGCAGCGTGTTCACCACGGCGGCCGTGTCGTCCACGGACAGCGTGGTCTGCGTCAGGAACGCCAGGTTGGCAGGGTCTGCGGGCGCCAGCGCCTCCGCATCCTCGACCGTTTCGATCAGCGTCATGGCACCGGCCGGCACCTGCCCGAACGTGCCGATCACCTCCGGATGGCCGGCATGGCCGATGAACAGGATGTGCCGACCTGCCGCCACCAGACGCTCCGCCTGACGATGTACCTTCGACACCAGCGGACACGTCGCGTCCAAATAGTCGAGCCCGCGATTCTGCGCCTCGGCCGGCACCGACTTGGGCACGCCGTGCGCGGAGAACACCACCGGTGCGCCGTCCGGCACCTGGTCCAGCTCCTCGACGAAGATCGCGCCCTTCGCCTTCAGCGAATCGACCACGAACTTGTTGTGAACGATCTCGTGCCGGACATAGACGGGCTTGCCGTGCTTCTCGATCGCCAGCTCGACGATGCGAATCGCGCGGTCCACTCCCGCGCAGAAGCCGCGCGGCGCGGCGATCAGCAGCTCAAGCGCGGGCCTGGTCGTATCGGTCATAGGCACGGCGCTTACGCGATTGCTTGCACCCGCGAAAGGCGGTTCCTATGCTTCGCGCCGCATCCGGAGGCATCGGTCCTCCCCGTTCAAAAGGTCCGCGTTCCCCGTGAAAGCCACAGCACCCGCCGTTGCCGCCGCCGTTCTGCTCGCGCTGGGCGGATGCGCCAGCAGGAGCGGGGAGATCGATGCGACCGGCGGCATCACCGCCGTCCGTTCCGCCTGCCCGGCGGTGGCGGTCCCCGCCGGCACCGGCGACGTGACGCTGTTCGATCCCGCCGGCGACACCAGTGCAGCGGCGCTGGACGTCACGGCGACCATGACCGACGTGCGCTCCACCTGCGACGACAGCGGGGAACAGGTGGCGACCACCGTGACCTTCACGGTTCAGGGGCGGCGCGTCCGCACCGACGCCGCGCGCGATGTCCAGCTGCCCTATTTCATCACCGTCGTCCGTGGCGGCAGCGCGGTGGTCGCGAAGCGGGTCGGGCAGGTTCAGTTGCACTTCGACGCCGGCCAGCCCCGCGCGCAGGTGTCGGGACAAGCGACGACGCAGATCACCCGCTCGGCGGCCACGCTGCCGCAGGACGTGCGCGACAAGCTGACCCGCCGACGCAAGGCGGGGGACGAGGATGCGGCGGTCGATCCGCTGACCACGCCGGAGGTGCGCCAGGCCGTGCAGCGTGTGACCTTCGAAGCGTTGGTCGGCTTTCAGCTCACCGATGCGCAGTTGCGCTACAACGTCACGCGTTGATCCCGATCACGTCCCCGTGTGTTAGCGATTGACTCGGGGACGGGCGACGGTCAGGTGAACGGCGTCGATGGCGGGCGATCGTCATGGAACCGCGCGGGAGAGCGCCTCCTTACAGGGGGCCGCCGAAGGAGCAACCACCCCGGAATCTCTCAGGCAAAAGGACCGCGCGGGTCGCACGACACTCTGGAAAGCGCCGCTGCTTGAAGCAGGTTCGGCCACCGAAGGGGTAACCCGGCCGCATAGCGTCGGGGAAAGCTCTCAGGTTCCGTGACAGAGGGGGAATTGGATCGACGGGGCGAATGGTCGCCGCGCATCCGCTCTTTTTGTTGCCGTGCTGGGAGTGCGCCCGATGAGTGAAACCGTCCATCCGCCCGAAGGCCTCGCGCTCGACCCCGATGCCGAGGATCTCGACACGCCCGAAACCCAGCACCTGCCGCTCGACGCCTGGCACCGAACGCGCGGTGGCCGCATGGTGCCGTTCGCCGGCTATCACATGGCCGTGCAGTATGAAGGCATCATGGCCGAGCATCTGTGGTGCCGCGAGAATGCCGGTCTGTTCGACGTCAGCCATATGGGACAGCTGGTCTTCACCGCAGAGGACGGCGTCGATGTCGCGCAGGCGCTGGAGGCGGTGCTGCCGGGCGATGTCACCGGGCTGGGCGTCGGGCGTATGCGCTATTCGCTGTTGCTCGACGAGAATGGCGGCATCCTCGACGACCTGATGGTGACGCGGCGGCAGGACGACATCTACATGGTCGTGAACGGCGCGACAAAATATGACGACATCGCTCATCTTCTCGACCATTTGCCCGATGCGGTGACGATCAACCTGCAGGACGAACAGGCGCTGCTGGCTTTGCAGGGGCCGAAGGCGGTCGATGCTTTGTCGCGACTGATGCCCGGTGTCGAGGCGCTGGTGTTCATGACCGCAGGCGCCTTCGAGTGGCAGGGCACCCCGCTGTGGATCAGCCGTTCGGGCTATACGGGCGAGGATGGGTTCGAGATTTCGCTGTCGGCGGAATCAGCGGAGGCGTTCGCGGAGGCGCTGCTCGCGCAGGGCGAGGTGAAGCCGATCGGGCTTGGCGCGCGCGACTCGCTGCGGCTGGAGGCTGGTCTGCCGCTCTACGGCCACGACCTGAACGCCGAAACGACGCCGATCATGGGCGACCTCGGCTTTGCCCTGTCGAAACGACGGCGCGAGGCGGCCGATTTCCCCGGCGCGGCGCATATCCTGGCGGAGCGTGAGAACGGCCCCGCGTCGAAGCGCGTCGGACTGCTGGTCGACGGGCGCCAGCCCGTGCGCGAGGGCGCGACCGTGGTCGATGAGGCTGGCGCGGTGGTCGGCCGCGTCACGTCCGGCGGCTTCGCGCCCAGCGTCGGCCAGCCGCTCGCCATGGCCTATGTTCCCACCGCGCTGGCGCAACCGGGCACTGCCCTGCGTTTGGCTCAGCGCGGCAAGATCCACACGGGCACCGTGTCCGCAATGCCTTTCATCCCCCACCGCTACGTCCGCATCGGAGGCAAGTAAGATGGCCCGTTATTTCACCCAGGACCATGAATGGATCGACGTCGACGGAGAGATCGGCACCGTCGGCATTTCCGAATTCGCGCAGAGCCAGCTTGGCGACATCGTGTTCGTCGACGTGCCCGCCGACGGCCGGCAGCTGGCCAAGGGTGACGAGGCCGCCGTGGTCGAAAGCGTGAAGGCCGCGTCTGATGTCTATTCACCCGTGTCCGGCACCGTGCTGGAGGGGAACCCTGCACTGGCGGATCAGCCCGACCTGGTGAACAGCGATGCGGAGGCGGAGGGCTGGTTCTTCCGCCTGACGCTGGCCGATTCGTCCGAGCTCGACGAGCTGTTGGACGAGGCGGCTTACGAGGCGTTCGTCGCCAAGCTGTGAGCGTCAACGCCGCCTCGCGTTGGGACCCGGCCGCCTATTCCGCGAACGCCGCGTTCGTGCCTGCGCTGGGCGCGCCGGTACTGGCGCTGCTCGATCCCAAGGCGGGTGAACGGATCCTGGACCTCGGCTGTGGCGACGGTGTGCTGACGGAGCGCATCGTTGCCTCAGGTGCGGAAGTCTTAGGCGTCGATGCGTCGGCGGAGATGATCGAGGCGGCGCGTGGTCGCGGCATCGACGCGCATGTCGCGGATGGGCAGGCGCTCGGCTTCGACGCGGCGTTCGACGCCGTGTTCAGCAATGCCGCGCTGCACTGGATGCTGGACCCGCAGGCCGTGGCGGAGGGCGTGTTCCGCGCGCTCAGGCCCGGCGGGCGCTTCGTCGGAGAGATGGGCGGCGCGGGCAACGTCCGCACCCTGCGTCATGCGCTGCGCGACACCGTTGTCGCCATGGGCCATGTGCCGCCTGCCGACCACCCGCAATGGTACCCCAGCGTCGAGGAGTTCCGCCGGGTCTATGCGGCCGCCGGCTTCGAAGACATCGACGCCGAACTGATCGACCGGCCGACGCCGCTCGCTTCCGGTGCCGCCGCCTGGTTCCGCACGTTCCGCGTCGGCTTCCTCGACGCATCCGGCGTTCCCGAGGAACAGCGCGAGACGCTGGCGGAGCAGGCGGCGGCGATCGCCGAACCCGGTCTGCGCGCCGCCGACGGCACCATCCTGGCCGATTACGTTCGGCTTCGTTTCACCATGAGAAAGCCCTGATGCGCTATCTTCCTCTGACACCATCGGACCGGCAGGGCATGTTGTCCGAGATCGGTGCCGCTTCGATCGACGATCTGTTCGTGGACGTGCCGGAGGCGGCGCGCCTGTCCGGTCCGATCGCGGACCTGCCCAACCATGCGTCCGAGTTGGCGGTGGAGCGGCACATGACCGCACTCGCCCGCAAGAACACCGTGGCGGGAGAGGTGCCCTTCTTCCTCGGTTGCGGCGCGTACCGTCACCATGTGCCCGCCAGCGTCGATCACCTGATCCAGCGCGGCGAGTATCTGACCGCCTACACGCCTTATCAGCCGGAAATCGCGCAGGGCACGTTGCAGATGCTGTTCGAGTTCCAGACCCAGGTTGCGCGCCTGCTGGGAACGGACGTCGCGAACGCATCGATGTACGACGGCTCGACCGCGTGCTGGGAAGCGATCGGCATGGCCCGGCGCATCACGCGGCGGGGCAAGGCGATCCTGTCCGGCGGGCTGCACCCGCATTACGTCTCGGTCGCGAAGACCATGGCCAAGTATACGGGCGACGTGCTCGACACCTCGGCCCCGACGCTGGGCGCGGATACCGACATCGACACGCTGATCGGGCGGATCGACGCGGACACCAGCTGCGTCGTGGTGCAATATCCCGACATCCTCGGCCGTATCGCTGACCTGACCCCGCTCGCCCAGGCATGCCATGCGGCCAAGGCGCTGTTGATCGCGGTGGTGACGGAGCCGGTGGCGCTGGGTGCGATCCGCTCGCCGGGAGAGATGGACGCCGACATCGTCGTCGGCGAGGGCCAGTCGCTGGGCGTCGGGCTGCAGTTCGGCGGACCCTATGTCGGCCTGTTCGGTTGCAAGGACAAATATGTCCGCCAGATGCCGGGTCGTCTGTGCGGCGAGACGGTGGACGCGGACGGTCGCCGCGGTTTCGTGCTGACGCTGTCGACGCGGGAGCAGCATATCCGTCGCGAAAAGGCGACATCGAACATCTGCACCAATTCCGGGCTGTGCGCGCTCGCCTTCTCCATCCACATGACATTGCTGGGCGAGGCGGGCTTGCGGCGGCTGGCGGGCCTGAACCATGCGGGCGCGTGCCGGGCGGCCGATCGCCTGTCGCAGGCGCCGGGCGTGACGCTGGTCAACGACAGCTTCTTCAACGAGTTCACGCTGGACCTGGGTCGCGAGGCGCGCCCGATCGTTCGCCAACTGGCGGAGCGCGGCATCCTGGCCGGCGTCTCGCTCGGCCGGCTGTATCCGGGTGAGGACGATCTTGCCAACGGCCTGGTCGTGGCCGTCACCGAAACCACCACGCCGGAGGATGTCGAAGCCTTGGCGACCGCGCTTGAGGAGGCGCTGGCATGACCATCAACCAGAGCGGCTGGCGTCCGGAAATGGGCGGTAACAAGGACGGCGGCACTGTGTCGACCTTCACCGGCAACCGCGCGCTGATGCTGGAAGAGCCGCTGATCTTCGAGATCGGCTCGACGGAGACGACGGGCGTCGATTTCGCGGACGGCGACGTCGCCGGGTCGCGGTTGGGCGACCTGTCGCGCAAGGCGCCGATCGGGCTGCCCGGCCTGTCGGAGCCGGAGGCGGTGCGCCACTACACCCGCCTCAGCCGGCAGAACTACGCCATCGATCTCGGCCTGTTCCCGCTCGGCTCGTGCACCATGAAGCACAATCCGCGCCTGAACGAGCGCATGGCGCGGCTGCCCGGCTTTGCCGACGTGCATCCGCTTCAGCCGGTCGACACGGTGCAGGGTGCGCTGGGGGTGGTCGAGGAGCTGGCCCGCTGGCTGATCACGCTGACCGGCATGGCCGCCGTCGCGATGAGCCCGAAGGCCGGCGCGCATGGCGAGCTGTGCGGAATCCTGTGCATCAAGGCTGCTCTGGAAAAGCGTGGCGAGGGGCATCGCAAGGTCATTCTGGTGCCCGAGTCGGCGCACGGCACCAACCCGGCCACCGCCGCCTTTGCGGGCTTTTCGGTTGAGAACATCCCGGCGACGGATGAGGGCCGCGTCGACACCGCTGCGCTGGAGGCTCGGCTGGGTCCGGACGTCGCAGGGGTCATGATCACCAACCCCAACACGTGCGGCCTGTTCGAGCGCGACCTGAAGCGCATCTCCGACGCGGTGCATGCGGTCGGCGGCTATGTCTATTGCGACGGCGCCAACTTCAACGCCATCGTCGGCCGGGTTCGTCCCGGCGACCTGGGCGTCGATGCGATGCACATCAACCTGCACAAGACCTTCTCCACCCCGCATGGCGGCGGCGGCCCCGGTTCCGGCCCGACCGTGCTGTCGGAGGCGCTGGCGCCATTCGCACCGCTGCCCTTCACGCAGGTCGATGCGGACGGGCACGTCCGGCTGATTGAGGAGGAAACCGCCGGTGAGGATCATCCCGACAGCTTCGGCCGCATGGTCGCGTTCCATGGCCAGATGGGCATGTTCACCCGCGCGCTCACCTACATTCTGAGCCACGGCGCGGACGGGCTGAAGCAGGTGGCCGAGGACGCGGTGCTGAACGCGAACTATGTCCTGCGCAGCCTGGAGGACACGCTCGATGCGCCGTTCGCCGGCTCCGGCCCTTGCATGCACGAGGCGCTGTTCTCCGACGAAGGTTTCCCGGCCGGCTTCTCCACGCTGGATGTCGCGAAGGGGCTGATCGACGAGGGGTTCCACCCGATGACCGTGTACTTCCCGCTGGTCGTACACGGCGCCATGCTGGTGGAGCCGACGGAGACCGAATCGAAGGGGGCGCTGGACCAGTTCATCGGCGCGCTGCGATCGGTGGCGGAACGGGCAAAGGCCGGCGACGCGTCCCTGAAAAGCGCGCCGCACTTCGCGCCCCGCGCCCGGCTGGACGAGACGCAGGCCGCGCGCAAGCCGGTGCTGGTGTGGAAGGACGCGGCCCCGACCGCCGAGGCGGCCGAGTAAGCCTTAGCGGAACGGTGTCAGGGGCGGCTGGTCGAACGCCACCGCCCCACCCACCGGGCCGCACAGATGCGCGCTGGCGGGCGCGAAGAGTGTCCGGTCGGCGATCGTGACGCCGACTCGGGTTGCGTCCCAGCATCGGCTGCGGTCGTAGACGGGGCCGGATACCCAGCGCAGACCCGTCGCGACCTGTCCACCCGGTGCGAGTCGGACCGGTACGATCACAGGCCCCGGATGCATGCCGACCGGCGGCCGGCGCTTCGCGGGCAACGCCTTGGCGCCACGGCGAAACGTCACGACAGGCAGCCCCGGCACGCTGCACGTGCGCCGTCCAATGTTGCGGATCACCAGATAGGTGCCGGAATGCGACATGCCGTTGAAGTCGCCATCGCGCGCGTCGGTGGCCACTGTCAGCGCACGGGCAGGACAGGTCGGAACGGCGGCGGACGCGGCGGCGGCAAGCAACAGCAGCATGATGATCTCCTTCGCCCCGCCCATGGGTGCATGGCCGTGAACCGCCGATGAGCGACGCCGCTTTCGGCGTGTGACCTGTGCTGCTAAGACACTCACCTGGGGAACCAGGGGGTGGCGCATGCACGTTCAGACGGTTCAACCTGGTGGATGGGTGCAATATGCCATCACTGCGGCGGTCATCGCGGTCGTGCTGGCGCTCCGCTGGCGCAGGCTCAGCCGGGTCACGCCGCTGCGCCTCGAGCGGCTCTGGGTCTTGCCGGCCGTATATGGCGCGGTCGCGATCGCGCTGTTCGCGACGCATCCGCCGGTTGGGCTCGCCTGGCTGTTCTGTGCCATCGCTGCGGCGCTGGGCGCTGCGCTCGGCTGGCAACGGGGCAAGACGATGCGGATCACGGTGGACCCTGAAACCCATGCGCTGAACCAGTCGGGGTCGCCTGCCGCGATCCTGTTCATTGTCCTGCTGATCGTGGTGCGCATGGGCGCCCGCGCGATGATGACGACCAGCAACGGCCTGCATCTCGACGCGCTGGCGGTGACGGACATGCTGGTGGCGCTGGCGGTTGGCCTGTTCGCGGCACAGCGCATCGAGATGTACCTGCGCGCCACCCGCCTGCTGGAGGTAGCTCGGACCGCGCGGGCGTGATCGCTTCTTGCGAACAGGCGAGCGATCCAAAGCACGCGTATCTGGCCGCCGCGATACTGTACGGGTGACGCAAGCGGATCGAGCCGCTATCGCGCGCGCATGATCAAACATGCGCTGCCCGTCACCCGAGAGGCCGATTTCGCCGCCTGGTACCAGTCCGTCATCACCGAGGCCGATCTGGCCGAGGAATCCGGCGTGCGCGGCTGCATGGTGATCCGGCCATGGGGCTATGGCATCTGGGAGCGGATCCAGCGTCTGCTCGACGACCGGATCAAGGCGACGGGTCATGAGAACTGCTATTTCCCCCTGTTCATCCCGCTGTCCTATTTTGAAAAGGAAGCGGAGCATGTCGAAGGGTTCGCCAAGGAAATGGCGGTGGTCACGCATCACCGTCTGGTGTCGGACGGCAAGGGTGGCCTGACCCCCGATCCCGAGGCGAAGCTGGAGGAGCCGCTGGTCGTGCGGCCGACGTCCGAAACGGTGATCGGCGCCGCCTTTGCGCGTTGGGTCCAGTCGTGGCGGGACCTGCCCGTGCTCATCAACCAATGGGCCAACGTCGTGCGGTGGGAGATGCGCACGCGCATGTTCCTGCGGACCAGTGAGTTCCTGTGGCAGGAGGGGCATACCGCCCACGCATCCGCGGACGAGGCGCGCGAAGAGACGCTCAAGATGCTGGCCGTGTATCGCGACTTCTCGGAGGATTGCCTGGGCGTTCACGTCATCCCTGGCGAGAAGCCGGAGAACGAGCGCTTTCCCGGCGCGGTCGAGACCTGGTCGATCGAGGCGATGATGCAGGACGGCAAGGCGCTGCAGGCGGGCACCAGCCATTTCCTCGGCACGAACTTCGCATCGGCTCAGAACATCCGGTTCCAGAATGCCGAGGGGCAACTGGAACTGGCGAACACGACCAGTTGGGGCGTGTCGACGCGGATGATCGGGGGGGTCATCATGGTGCACGGCGACGACGACGGTCTGCGTTGCCCGCCGAAGATCGCGCCGTGGCAGATCGTCATCGTGCCGATGCTGCGCGACAAGCCCGAGGATGAGGCGATCGTCAGCTATTGCAAGGCGTTGCAGGCAAAGCTTGCGACCGGGTCTGCGCTGGGTGAACCGATCCGCGCGCTGCTCGACCTGAAGCCGGTCAAGTCGACCAACAAGCGTTGGGGCTGGGTCAAGAAGGGCGCGCCGGTCGTCGTCGAGGTTGGCGGCCGCGATGTGGAGGGCGGTAACGTGTCCGTCATCCGCCGCGACGATCTGTACCGCGAGGATGGCAAGCTCAACAGCGCGGTCATGCCTCGGGATGCCTTTTTGGAGGAGGCAGGTGGGCTGCTCGAAGCCATTCAGGAAGCGCTGCACCAGCAGTCCATCGATCGGCTGAAGGCGCAGATCGAACCCGTCAACGACTGGTCGGCGATCGAGACTAAGTTCGCAGATGGTGTGAAGAACCCCGGCTGGGCCGATGTCGCCTGGTCGAAGCCGAGCGGCGCCGCGCTAAACGGCGTGGTCGAGCGGCTGAAGGCGCTGAAGCTCACGATCCGCAATGCGCCGCAGGGCCAGAGCGGGCATCCGGGTGCGCCGTGCATTTTCACCGGCGCGCCGGCGGTGGAGCGGGTGCTGATCGGGCGATCCTATTGAGCGACAACGCGCGCGACACGTTCGACGCCATCATCCTCGGCGCGGGCGCGGCGGGCATGATGGCGGCAGGCGTTGCCGGGCAGCGGGGCCGGCGGGTTCTGCTGGTCGATCACAATCGCACACCCGGTGCGAAGATCGTGATCTCCGGCGGCGGTCGCTGCAACTTCACCAATATCGGCACGGCGCCCGACCGCTTCCTGTCCGCCAACCCGCACTTCGTTCGCTCCGCACTGGGGCGCTACACGCCGGCGGATTTCATCGGCTTGGTCGAGGCGCATGGCATCGCGTGGCATGAGAAGACGCTGGGCCAGCTGTTCTGCGACGGATCGGCCAGGCAGATCGTGGCGATGCTGGGCGTCGAATGCGAGAAGGCGTCGGCACAGGGTGGCGCGGTCGAATTCGCGTTGGGACAGCCGATCACCGATGTGGATCACGCCGACGGTCTGTTTCGGGTCGCGCTGGGCGCTCGCAGCGTCATCGCAGCCCATCTGGTGGTCGCGACCGGTGGTCCCTCCATCCCCAAGATGGGTGCGACCGGCTTCGCGTATGAAGTGGCGAGGCGCTTCGGGTTGAAGGTGGTGGAGCCACGCCCGGCGCTGGTCCCGCTGACGCTGGGCCAGGACGAGACGCTGTTCCGAACGCTGTCGGGCGTAGCAACGGAGGTGGTGGCGCGCGCTGGAGCGACCGGGTTCCGTGAGGCCGCGTTGTTCACGCATCGCGGCCTGTCAGGTCCCGCGATCCTTCAGGTTTCCAGCTATTGGCGTCATGGCGACGCGATCGCGCTGGACCTGCTGCCGACGCTGTCGCCGGGCTGGCTCCGGTCGGCGAAGCGCGATCATCCCCGCACCACGTTGCGCCGCGCGCTCGCGGCACACCTGCCCGACCGGCTGGCGGAGGCGCTGGCGGATCGGCTGGCGCTGTCGACCGAACTCGCCAACACGCCCGACCGGGCGCTCGATGCGGCGGAGGCGCAACTGGCCGCCTGGTCGTTCCGCCCGAACGGCACCGAAGGCTTCGCCAAGGCGGAGGTGACGGTGGGCGGCGTCAGCACGGCCGACCTGAACCAGCGCGACATGCAGGCGCGGCGCGTGCCCGGTCTCCACTTCATCGGGGAGGCGGTGGACCTCACCGGCTGGCTGGGCGGATACAACTTTCAATGGGCCTGGGCGAGCGGCTGGGCGGCGGGTCAGGCGTTGTGAAGCCGCTGTCCTACTCCTGGGCGCGGTGGCATGACGGCGGCATGGCCATCCGCTTGCCCTTCAGGACCCACATCGCCACCTCTGCGGGCGAACGATGTGGAGACTGCGTTTCAGCTCTCCACTTTCTCCACTTCACCTCTTCGGCGGCAGAGTCCTGATGGCCAAGCGCACCCCCGGTCTGCCGACGCGGCAGCAAATCCTCGACTTCATCGCCAACGCGGACCAACCTGCCGGCAAGCGGGAGATCGCGCGCGCGTTCGGCCTGTCGGCACAGGACAAGATCCTGTTGAAGGCGCTGCTGAAGGACATGGCCGATGAGGGGCTGATCGACTCCGCGCCGGGCCGCGCCTTTCACCGCATGGGCGGGCTCCCCAAGGTGACGGTGCTGCGCGTCGCGGACGTGGACGATGGCGGCAATGTCTGGGCGGTGCCCGATCGGTGGGAGGCTGACACACCGCCGCCGCGCCTTCGCGTGCGCGAGCGCAAGCGAGGACAGTTGGGCGTCGGCGAGCGCGTGCTCGCCCGCACGGAGGAGGCCGGGCAGGGCTGGATCGCGCACCCGATGAAGACGCTGGGCCGCGCGTCGGAACAGGTGCTGGGCGTGCTGCGCGGCGAGGGCGACCGGCTGTGGCTGACCGGTGTGGAAAAAAAGGAACGTCGCGAGTATCCGGTGTCCGATGCCGGCGGTGCGGAGGCCGGCGACCTGGTGCTGGCCGAAAAGGCAGGACGCCCCCCCCGGATCACCACGCGTGTGGTCGAGCGACTGGGCGACCCGTTCCAGCCACGCAGCTTTTCCCTGATCGCGATTCACAAGCACGAGATACCCGACAGCTTCACCGACGAGACGCTGGCCGAGGCGGAGCGGGTCGCCGGTCAGCCGCTGGGTGATGGACGCGAGGACCTGTCGCACCTGCCTATTGTCGCCATCGACCCGGCGGACGCGCGCGACCATGACGACGCCGTCTGGGCCGCACCCGACGACGATCCGACGAATGTGGGCGGGTGGAAGGCGATCATCGCCATCGCCGACGTGTCGTTCTATGTCCGGCCCGGCTCCGCTCTCGACCGCGACGCGCGACGGCGCGGCAACAGCGTGTATTTCCCCGACCGCGTCGTGCCGATGCTGCCCGAGGTCCTGTCGGCGGACGTGTGCTCCCTGAAGGAAGGGGAGCCGCGTGCCGCGCTCGCCTGCCACATCCAGGTTACACCGTCGGGAACGCTGAAGTCGTGGCGCTTCACGCGCGCCGTGGTGCGGATCGCGGCGAATATCGCCTATGAGGATGCGCAGGCGGCGATCGACGGGACGCTGGACCATCCGCTGACCGACACGGCGCTGCGTCCGCTATGGGAGTGCTGGCGCGCGCTGTCGAAGGCGCGCGACGCACGCGAGCCGCTCGACCTAGACCTGCCGGAACGGCGCGTGGTGCTGGACGAGAAGGGGCGCATCCTGTCGGTCGCCCCGCGCGAGCGGCTCGACGCACATCGGCTGATCGAGGATTACATGATCGCGGCCAACGTCGCGGCGGCAAAGGCGCTGGAGGGCAAGAAGGCCCCGGTCATGTACCGCGTTCACGAACCGCCCGCGCGCGAGAAGCTGGTCGCGTTGAAGGACTATCTCGAAACCTATGGTGTCGCCTTCACCCTGGGGCAAGTGATCCGGCCCGCGACCTTCAACCGCATCCTGGAGCGGGTGGGAGAGGCGGATTTCCGGCCGCAGGTGATGGAGCAGGTGCTGCGGACGCAGACCCAGGCGTATTATGCGCCGGCCAATCACGGCCATTTCGGGCTCGCGCTCGGCTCGTACGCCCATTTCACGTCGCCTATCCGCCGCTATGCAGACCTGCTGGTGCACCGCTCGCTGGTGCAGAGCTATGCGCTGGGGCCGGGCGGCCTGACGCAGGATGAGGCGGCGCGGATGGAGGCGATCGGGGAGAGCATCTCCTCGCTGGAGCGCCGGGCGATGGAGGCGGAGCGCGACACGATCGACCGCTATGTCGCGGCGTTCCTGTCCGAACGGGTCGGCGAGACGGTGGATGCGCGGATCACCGGCGTGGCCAATTTCGGCTTCTTCGCGACGGTGGAGGGGATCGGCGGCGACGGCCTGGTCGGCATCCGCGATCTCGGCGGCGAATATTTCCGCTTCGACGAGGCCGCCCGGCAGCTGGTGGGAGAGCATTCCGGCGACACTTATGCGATCGGCCAGAGGCTGCGGCTGCGGCTGGCGGAGGCGAACCCCGTCTCGGGCGCGCTACGCTTCGAGTTGCCGCAGCAGGCGGCGAGCGCGCCGCCGGTCGCGGGACGGCCGCGCGTGCTGAAGCGGCGCGGGCGCCCGGCCAACATCAGGCACCAGGGACGGAAGCGCTAGCTGGCGTCGTTGAACTGGAGGCTGGCCAGCCGCGCATACAGGCCCTGTTGGCTCATCAGGCTGGCGTGGTTACCCTCCTCGACGATGCGCCCTTCGTCCATCACGACGATGCGGCCCGCGGCGCGGACGGTCGCCAGACGGTGGGCGATCACCAGCGTGGTGCGGTTTGCCATCAGACGCTCCAGCGCCTGTTGCACCAGCCGCTCGCTTTCCGCGTCGAGCGCGCTGGTCGCCTCATCCAGCAGCAAAAGGGGCGCATCGCGGAGCAGAGCGCGCGCGATCGTCAACCGCTGGCGCTGGCCGCCGGAGAGACGCGCGCCGCCTTCGCCCAGAAACGTGTCGAGACCCTCCGGCAGGCGGCGCAGGAAATCGGCCGCGTTCGCCGCCTCCGTCGCTGCCCAGATGCGGGCGTCGTCCGCATCCCACACGCCGTAGCGCAGATTGTCGCGCGCGGAGGCGCCGAAGATCACCGTCTCCTGCGGTACCAGCGCGATACGCTCCCGCACCTCCGCCGGATCGGCGTCGCGCAGGTCGACGCCGTCCAGCGTCAGGCGACCGCCATCCGGGTCGTAGAAGCGCTCGGCAAGCTGGAACAGGGTCGACTTTCCCGCGCCGGACGGGCCGACGACCGCCACCGTCTCTCCCGCCGCGATCGACAGGTTCAACCCGTCCAGGGCGCTGACATCCTGGCGCGTGGGATAGCGGAAGGTGACGTTCTCGAACGCAAGGGCGCCGCGCGCGGGCCGGGGCAGCGTCGTCGGGCGCGCGGGCGGGGCGATGCCCGGCCGTTCGGCCAGCAGGGTCGACAGCCGATCCGCGGCGCCCGCCGCGCGCAGCACGTCGCCCCACACCTCCGTCAGGGCGCCGAACGCGCCCGTGACGATCCCCGCCGTCAGGACGAACGCGGTCAGTGCGCCGCCGGACAGCTGGCCCGACGCCACGTCCTGCACCGCCTCCCACAGGATCAGCGTCACGCCCCCGAACAACAGGCCGATCACGACGGACGTCATGATCGCGCGCAAACCGAAACGGCGACGCGCGCTGGCGAAGCTGTCCTCGACCGCGTGTTCGAAGCGGTCGCCTTCGCGTCCCTGCTGCCCGAACGCCTGCACGACCTTCATCGCGCCCAGCGTCTCCACCGCCCTGGCCCCGACCTCCGCCAGCCGATCCTGGGTGGTCTTGGAATAATTGCGAACACGACGGCCGAGAAGGGCGATGGGCAGGACCAGCAGCGGAATGCCGACCACCAGCGCGCCGGCAAGTTTCGGCGCCAGAGTGAACAGGTAGACCAGACCGCCGAGGCCGACGACCGCGTTGCGCAGCGCAATCGACACGGTCGAGCCGACCACCTGTTCGATGATGCTGGTGTCGGCGGTCAGTCGCGACGCGATCTCAGACGGGCGGTTTTCCTCGAAATAGCTTGGCGCCAGACGCAACAGGTTGCGGTGAACGGCGGTGCGGATGTCCGCCACGGTGCGCTCGCCCAGCCACGACACCATGTAGAAGCGGACCGCGGTGGCGAGCGCCAGCACAATGACGACCGCGAACAGGCCCTGGAAATAGGGCGCGATATCACCCGGGTTTCCGCCACGCGCGAAGCCGTGATCGACCACGCGCTGAAAGGTGCGCGGGATGAACAGCGTGGCCCCGGCGGAGGTGATCAGCGCCAGCAGCGCGATCACGATCTGCGCGGGATAGCGTGACGTCACCTGCCACACCATGCGGAGACTGCCGACACCCTTGCGGGCTTCGGGCGGAGATGCGGACGCCGCGGATGTTGCCATGCCGCCTCGCCTAGCAGCGCAAACAGGTCGGCTCAACGGCGGGCAAGGTCGCGTGATCTGTGTTCGCGACATGGCAACGCATTCGCGCTATTGCGGCGGGAATGTTGTACGACGCCTATGAAATGCAGCGCCGCTGGCTCGCCGGTGCCAGCGCCATCGCCAATCTGAGCGCGGACTGGTTGCAGAACCCGGCCAATCCATTGGGTTACCTGGGCGGCGGCGGCATCATGGCTTCCGCGTTGCAGGTGTTCGCCCACGCATCGGCGACGCGGGGCAAGCCCGCGTTCGGTCTGAAACGGACGGTCGTTAACGGCCGCGAAGTGACCGTGCGTGAAGAGATCATGGCGCGCCGCCCGTTCGGGCAGTTGAAGCATTTCGTGCGCGAGGGCGTCGAGGGCGGTCCGAAGCTGTTGATCGTGGCGCCGATGTCGGGCCACTATGCGACGCTGCTGCGCGGGACCGTGGAGCGGATGCTGCCCAGCGCCGACGTGTATATCACCGACTGGCGCGACGCGCGGATGGTGCCATTGTCGGAGGGGCGCTTCGACCTGGACGATTATATCGATTATCTGGTCGCGTTTCTCGAGGCGATGGGGCCGAACGAAGGGCAGGGCGGGACTCACATGCTGGCGGTGTGTCAGCCGTCCGTGCCCTGTTATGCCGCGGCCGCGTTGATGAGTGCGGATCGGCATCCCTGCCGGCCCAAGACGCTGACGATGATGGGCGGTCCGATCGACACGCGGGAGGCACCGACAGCGGTGAACACGCTGGCAACCGAGCGCCCGCATGCCTGGTTCGAACAGAATGTCATCGCGGTCGTACCGGCCGCGTATCCGGGTGCGGGGCGCCGGGTCTATCCGGGGTTCCTGCAGCTTGCCGGATTCATGTCGATGAACCTGGGCAACCACATGGTTTCGCACTGGGAGATGTTCAAACATCTGGTGCGCGGCGATGGGGAAAGCGCGGCTGCGACCCAGTCCTTCTACGACGAATATCGTGCCGTGTGCGACATGACGGCCGAATTCTATCTGCAGACAGTCAATCTGGTGTTCCAGACGCACGCCCTGCCGAGTGGCGAGATGATGCATCGCGGCCGTAGGGTCGATCCGGCCGCCATCACCGACGTGGCGTTGCTGGCGATCGAGGGGGAGCGCGACGACATTTCCGGGCTGGGCCAGACGAAGGCAGCCCTGACGCTGGCGACGGCCCTGCCGGAAGAGCAGAAGCGGTATTTCATGGCGGATGGTGCCGGGCATTACGGCATCTTCAACGGGTCGCGTTGGCGCAACAGCGTCGCGCCCGTGGTCGAGGAGTGGATCGCGGCGCACGCCTGAGCGCGCGCCGCGTATCCGATTACGCCACCGAACCGACGACGGCGTGGCTGGACGATTCGTCGCCCTTGATCGTGCCGCCGAACAGCATCTTCAGTCGGCCCGAAACGGAAACGTCGGTCTCCCACAGTTCCGCCGACTCGATGTCGAAGCGGTTCAGGCGGGCGTCCTGCTTGCCGTTCGGGAACCACGCCTCGACCTTGTTGTCCCAGAGGCGGTCGAACAGGACCTGATCGGTTTCCTGCGACACCGCACCCATCAGACATGCGAAGAAGTCGTGCCCCTTGCCGACGAACTGCGCCATCGCCTGTCCACCGGGGGCGATCCGGTTGTCATGGCCAGAGAAGATGAACAGCGTGTTGGGCTGTTGCTCGTCGGTCTTCACGGCCATCGGTTCGGAATGGTTGCCGTCCATCAGGCCGATCATGATGAACGGGCTCGCCTCCAGCTTGGCGAGGAACTTGTCGGCGACTTCCTGAGGGCTGTCCTGGTCGGCCATGTCATTCTCCATGAATTGGGGATGGCCGGAAAACGAGCGCGGCGGTGGACCGTTCCGCATCGCGTCGAACGCGTACGCTGACCCGCCTCGGACAAGTCGGATCGGGACCGCGCAAACGCAATCGATCCGCAACAGCGACAATGCTGGTCATCCCGGTTCGGCGCGGTTAAGGCGTCGCCTGTCTCGTGGTGGGAGAAGTCGCTGCGGCTTCGACCGCGATCGCTTGCGCTCGCAATCCGAACCCGCCACGGCGCGCCGCAAGGCGTGGAGCGTATCCGAGGGTGGAGATCGATGAGCGAGTTGACGCTGGAGCAGGTGGCTGAGGCACGGGGCCTGTACGCCCCGCGCGTGACCTGGGTGCATCATTGGACGCCCGATCTCTTCAGCTTCCGCGTCGAACGTCCGCAAAGCTTTCGCTTCGTGTCGGGCGAGTTCGTGATGATCGGGCTGGCGCAGCCGGACGGAAAGCCGCTGCTGCGCGCCTATTCGATCGCGTCGCCAAGCTGGGAGGAGCATCTCGAATTCTTCTCGGTCAAGGTGCAGGAGGGGGCGCTGACCTCCCGCCTTCAGCACCTTGAGGTCGGGGACCGCATCCTGCTCGGCCGCAAGCCGACCGGCACGCTGGTGCTTGACGCGCTGGAGCCGGGCGAGCGGCTCATCATGGTGGGGACCGGTACCGGCCTCGCCCCATTCCTGTCCGTGCTGCGCGATCCGGAAACGCATGAGCGGTTCGGCCACATCGTGGTGAGCCACACCGTGCGGCAGGCGGAGGAACTGGCGTATCGCACGTTCCTGGAAGAAGAGATCCGCAGCGACGAGATCTTCGGCGAACTGCTCAAGGACCGCTTCACCTATTACCCCTCCGTCACGCGGGGCGAGTTCCATCGCAAGGGCCGCATCACCGACCGCATCCGCGAAGGGCTGTTCCGCCAGGACCTGGGTCTGGGGATCGAGGCGCGCCAGACGTCGCGCTTCATGATCTGCGGCTCCATCGCCTTCAACAAGGAGATGGTGGAGATCCTGACCGGCTGGGGTTTGACTGAAGGCACGCAGTCGAACCCGGGGCAGTTCGTGGTCGAACGCGCCTTCGTCGGCTGAGCGGATGCAGGCCCGTTCGCGCCGGGACGTCGGGTGAGGATCGCCACCTACAACGTCAACGGCGTCAACGGGCGCCTGCCGGTCCTGCTACGCTGGTTGGAAGAGGCGCGGCCGGAGATCGTCTGCCTGCAGGAGCTGAAGGCGCCTGACGAGAAGTTTCCGGCCGCCGCGCTGGAGGCGCTGGATTATCAGGCGAGCTGGCACGGGCAGAAAAGCTGGAACGGCGTCGCAATCCTCAGTCGGGTCGGGTCGATCCACGTCACCCGGCGCGGTCTGCCCGATGATCCCGACCCGTCGCAGAGCCGCTATCTGGAGGCGGCGGTCAACGGTTTGTTGATCGGGGCGCTGTACCTGCCCAACGGCAACCCGCGGCCGGGACCGAAGTTCGCGTACAAGCTTGCTTGGTTCGAACGGCTTGCGGCACACGCCGCGGACCTCCTGGCGACCGGCCTGCCCATCGTGCTGGCGGGAGACTTCAACGTCATGCCGACCGACCGCGACGTCTACCGGCCGGAGCGGTGGCAGGAGGACGCGTTGTTCGCGCCGGAGGTCCGCGCCGCCTTTGCCGCGCTGACGGCGCAGGGATGGACGGACGCAGTGCGGCACTGCCATCCCGATGCGACGATCTACACCTTTTGGGACTACCTGCGGAACGCGTTCGGGCGGGATGCTGGGCTGAGGATCGATCATCTGCTGCTCAGTCGCGATCTCGCGGGAAAGCTGATCGGTGCAGGCGTCGACCGGCACGTGCGGGGTTGGGAAAAAACCAGCGACCATGCGCCGGTCTGGATCGACCTGGCGGAATGATCGCGCCGGTCAGCGTGTGTCGAGCACGCGCAGCCGCGTGCCGGTGCCGCTGCTCGCCAGCGTGTCGCGCGTGACGAGCATGGTCGCACCGGGCCGCAGCACCTGTTCCAGCGCCAGGCGGAATCCATCGGGTATGTGACCGCTCGCCCGTTCCGCGGGCGTGAGTTCGGCGAGGGTGCCTTGGGCCGTCTTGGCCGCCCCATCAGGCAGCGGCAGGCGCATCCAATGCGGGCCGGCGGCGTCGATACGAGCCAGGGTGAAGGCGGCGGTTGCCGTCACCGGCGCGTCGAGCACGATCGGGGCCGATCCGATTTCCACGCCGTTGCGCAGCACCAGCATACGCCGGTCGCGGCCACTCACCACGATCGACACCGGGCCGGTCGGCGCGCGGTCGGGGTGCCAGCGGTAGGCGGCCTCGGTGACATGACCGTCGTCGTTGCTGGCCAGAGGGGAGGGGGACGGTGCCACCTCGGGCGCGGTCGCCTGATCGGTGATGACCACGGTCACGCCCATGCGGGTGATCGCGAAAAGGTTCTTCGCGAATGCAAGGGGCAGCCGGACGCAGCCATGGCTGGCAGGGTAACCGGGCAGCTTTCCGCCATGCAGCGCCACGCCGTCCCAGGTCAGCCGCTGCATGAACGGCATGGGTGCATTGTCGTAGGTGTTGGAGTGGTGATCGACATCCTTTTGCAGGATGGTGAACACGCCCGTCGGCGTCTCATGCCCCTTCTTGCCGGTCGAGACCGTGGACACCCCGATCGGCACCCCGTTGCGATAGGCGTAGGCGCGCTGTGCGGCCAGGCTGACGATGATGGTGACCGGCCCGTCCGGAGCGATGTCAGGCGCCCACAGAAACTCACCGGGCTTCAGATGCTCGATCGGTCCAGCAACGCTGGAAGCCGGGACGGCCGGAACAGGCTGGCCCTGCGGCGGCGGCGGCGTTGTCGCAGGCGACGGCAGCGCCTGATGCGCGGTGGCAGGCGTTGCGATCGCGGCGGACAGCAGAAGGGCGAGACGGAAGATCATGACCTCCGCCTCGCCCCTATCAGGCCTGCCATCGATCCGTAAAGCTACGGACCTTCAGCCCCCCTTACAGCCTGAAGCCGATGCCGGCGCCGAACACCAGCGGATCGAGGTTGACCTTCACCCGCTGCGTACCGATCGCGGTGGTACGCAGGCGCGCGGTGGTGTCGATGTCGATATACTTGACGTCCAGGTTGACGAACACGCGTGGCGAGACGTCCACGTCGATGCCGGCTTGGGCGGCCCAGCCGAAGCTGTCCTTCATGCGCACGTGGGTCTGTCCGACGGCGGCCTCCAGGCCCTTCGACGCCTTCTCGTTCCAGAAGATCGTGTAGTTGATGCCTGCGCCGACATAGGGCCTGACCGTGCCGGTCGGGTTGAAGTGGTACTGGGCCGTCAGCGTCGGCGGCAGCACCCAAGTGGACGCCAGCTTGCCGATCGAACCGGTCGTGCCGGTACGGCCGGACGCCTTGTGCTTCGTGGTGGAGGCGATCAGCTCGAACCCGATATTGTCCGTCGCCATGTAGGTCACGTCGACCTCGGGCATGAAGGAGTTGTTGACGCGGACCCGTTCGCCGGGGAACGTCGGCTGGATGCTGCCCGACCGCTCGTTGGGCGCAACCATGATACCGCGGACACGCAACAGGACGTCGCCGGCCGCGATGCCGGTGCTTGCCGTCGGTGCGGTCGTGGTGTCGATCTGGGCCGCCGCCGGTGCCGCGACCAGGATCGCTGCTGCCGAGCAGAAGAGCGTCAGGGTTTTCATCGTTTAACCTCCGTGATGATGGGAGGGCTGCTAGACTCGGACGGCCGCCGCCTCCTTGACCGTCGGCAAGCGGGGGTTTGACCGCGATCAAGGTTGTGGTCGCGATGGGCGGCGATGGTCCCGCGCATGTGGACCTATCATCCCGACCTGCTCGCCCGGCCCGTGCCGCGCTACACCAGCTATCCCACGGCGGCGGAATTCGGCGACTCCGTGGGGCCGGCCGATCTGGAGGCGCAGCTGGCGGCGATCCCGGTAAAGCAGGCCGTTTCGCTGTACCTGCACGTGCCCTATTGCCATGAAATCTGCTGGTATTGCGGCTGCAACACCGGCGCGGCGAACCGGCGCGGGCGGCTGGCCGCCTATGTGCAGCGGCTGAGCGGCGAGATCGACCTGTTGTCGCGTCGCCTGGGGCGGCGGGTGCCGATCTCGCGCATCGCGTGGGGCGGGGGCAGCCCGAACGCGCTCGATCCCGACGACTTCCTGGCGCTCAGCGCGCAATTGCACGAGGCGTTCGACACGCGAACGTCGGTGACGTCGGTGGAGGTCGACCCGCGCGCCTTTACGGCGGAATGGGCGGACGCCATGCGTCAGGCGGGCGTGTCCCGCGCCAGCCTGGGCGTGCAGAGCTTCTCCCCCGACTTGCAGGCGCGCATCGGGCGCGTGCAGCCAGAGGAGATGATCGCGCGCACGGTGGAGCGCCTGCGCGCAGCCGGCACCCGGTCGATCAACTTCGACCTGATGTACGGATTGCCCGGACAGGTCGATGCCGACCTGATCGATTCGATCGAGCGGACACTGGCCCTCGCGCCGGAGCGGGTGGCCGTGTTCGGCTACGCGCATGTGCCCAATCTGATCGCGCGGCAGCGGCGGATCGACGCGACGGCTCTGCCGGATGCGGCGACGCGCTTCCGCCATGCGGAACTGGCCCATCGCCTGTTCGGATCGGCAGGGTATCAGCCCGTCGGCTTCGATCATTTCGCAGTGTCGGACGACGATCTGGCCATTGCGGCGAAAGCCGGCACGCTGCGCCGCAATTTCCAGGGGTTCACCGAGGATCAGGCGGACGTGCTGATCGGGCTGGGCGCCTCGTCGATCAGCTCATTTCCCGGCGCGCTGCTCCAGAACGAGAAGAATGCCGGCCGGTACCAGATGCGGATCGGGGCGGGGGCGTTCGCGACGGCACGCGGCCTGATGCGCTCGCCGGTAGATCGTCTGCGCGGGCTGGCCATCGAGCGCCTGCTGTGTAGCGGTCAGGCCGATCTGGCCGGCATACCCGATCTGGCCGGGGTGCGGGACCAGATGCTCCGCTTCGAGGAGCGGGGCCTGTTGCGCTGGGATGGCGACCGGGTCGTGCTGGACGCAGCGGCGCTGCCCTATGCCCGGACGATCGCGGCGGTGTTGGACCCGCATCGCGCGCAGCCGGCCAAGACCTTCAGCAGTGCGGTCTAAGCCGCTTCCCGGTGCGCTGGCGATGGCCGCGGCGGGGGCGCTCGCGGCGACCTCGCCGCTGTCCGCCGCTGCGCAGCCCCGTTTGCTGGTAGGCCTGTGCGGCGCCCATGGCGGCACCGTGGAAATCCCGATGCGTCACAAGGGCAACGACGGCCGCGACTGTTCGGGCGGGTGCCATGCCGTGTGCGGACGCAAGGACAAGCAGCGGCACGGGCGATCAGTACCGGACTGAGGCTCGTCCAAACGTCCTTTCCGCGATCAAAGGATCGCCTCGACCATCCACCCGACCTCGCCTTGCCACCGCAGCTCGCCCGACCAATCGCGGGTTCCTCCGGGCATTTGCGTATGTCTCGGCTGCCCTGCGCGGGGCACCTGCGGACCGGGGAGCGCACACGCGCTTACGGGGGAGCGAGGTTTCGATGTCCGTTCAATCGCTGTCGATCATCCAGGGGGGTGCTGGCAACGTCGTCGATCGCTGCGGCCTGTGTGAGGGGCGCAGGGACGGGGTGTGCAGCGCCCTGACGGCGGAAGCGGGTGCGCGACTGGCCGGCATCGGTCGGACACGGCGGCTGAAGCGTGGCGACACGTTGATCTGGGACGGGGAAGACGCCGATCTGGTCGCGAACGTCCGGTCAGGCATGATGCAACTGACCATGGGCGATGCCGAAGGGCAGGAGCAGATCGTCGGGCTGGCCTTCGCCGGCGATTTTGTCGGAACGCCCTTCGGCGCGCGGCATGAGCAGCGCGTGGTGGCGTTGACGGAGACCAGCGTCTGCGTGATCCGCCGATCCGATTTCCTGGCGATGCTGAGCGATGAGCCGGGGCTGAGCCAGGCGCTGCTGATGAAGACCTTTGCGGAACTGAACCGCGCGCGGGAATGGATGCGCCTGTTGGGTCGCAAATCGGCCGAGGAGCGGGTCGCCAGCCTGTTGCTGGAGATCGCCGGCCGCTCCGGCGATGCGGATGGGGAGGCGGTCCCCTTGCCCTTGTCGCGTCAGCAGATCGCGGACGTGCTGGGCCTGACCATCGAGACGGTCAGCCGCAAGATGCGCGCGTTCAGCCGGGAAGGGGTGATCGGTCTGCCCGACCTACGCAGTTTCGTCGTGCACCGCCCCGTCGACCTGGAGCGGCTGGCGGCCTGACCCTGGCGTCGGTCAGCGCAGGTCGAGTTCCAGCGATCCAGGCTTTCGCGCGGGGCGTACAGGGGCGCGGCTCGGCTTGGTCTGGGTTGACGAGGACTGGTTAGGCGAGGGCTAAGTCGATTTGGCCGGGCTGGTGGTTTGGACAACGGGTGAACCGGTGACCGGATCGACGGCAGCGCTGCTCGCCGCCACCTCCAACCGCAAGACCCGCTGCGTCAGCAGATCGAGGTCCAGCCGCTCGGGTGTGTTCTTCAGCACCGCGACCTCCGCCTCCAGTTCATCCACCCGCTTCTGCGAGGCCTGGATCCGCACGCCGGCCTCCATGCCGACGACCCACTTCTACTCTTGGCCCCCGCCTTGTTCCGATCGGCGCGCCGTTCGGCCGCCACGCGCTGTTCCGCGCGCGGGTCCGCCTCAGGGCCTTCGCATCCCGCCAACATCAGGGACGCGGCGGCGGCGATAAACGGACCGGGAAGCGGAAAGGGCAACCGCATGGCCGATTTCAGCTGCGATAGTCGGCGTTGATGGAGATGTAGCCATGCGTCAGATCGCACGTCCACACCGTCGCGCGTCCTTCGCCCATTCCCAGGTCGACGCCGATCTCGACATCCTGACCCTTCAGGTGAGCGGCGACCGGCGCCTCGTCATAGCCGCTGACCGCCAGACCGCCCTCCGCCACCTGCGTGTTGCCGAAGCGGATGGCGAGCCGGTCGCGCTCCGCCGCCTCGCCGGCCTTGCCGACCGCCATGACGACGCGGCCCCAGTTCGCGTCTTCCCCCGCGATTGCGGTCTTCACCAGGGGCGAGTTGGCGACGCTCATCGCGACGCGGTGGGCGGATCGGTCACTCTCTGCGCCCGTCACGTCGATGCGGATGAACTTCGACGCGCCCTCACCGTCGCGCACGACCAGATGCGCGAGTTGCAGGCACAAATCGGCTAGTGCCGCGCGGAAGGCGTCGGCGCCGTCGCTGTCGTCGGCCGCCAGCGGCGCGTTGCCCGCGGTGCCGGTCGCGAAGGCCAGCACCGTGTCGCTGGTCGACGTGTCGCTGTCGACGGTGATGCACGAAAAGCTCGCCGCATTGGCCGCGGACAGGGCGCGTTGCAGGAAGGGCGCCTCCACCGCCGCGTCCGTGAAGATGAAGCCCAGCATGGTCGCCATGTCGGGTGCGATCATGCCCGACCCCTTGATGATCCCGACCAGCGTCACGGTGCGGCCGTCGACCACCGCGCGTGTCACCGCCGCCTTGGCGAAGGTGTCGGTCGTGCCGATCGTCTCCGTCGCTGCACGCCAGTCGCATGGCTCGGCGACGAAGGCAGCGTCCAGGCCGGCCTCTGCCCGGTCGATCGGCAGCGGCACGCCGATGACGCCGGTCGAGGCGACGAACACGTCGGACGGCATGCAGCCCAGATGGCCGGCGGTGCGCGCCGCGATCGCCTCCACCGCCGCGCGTCCGCGATCGCCGGTGAACGCGTTGGAATTGCCGGCGTTCACCACCAGCGCCCGCGCGTTGCCTAACACCAGCGCGCGGCGGCACCATTCCACCTCCGGCGATGGGCAGCGGCTCTGGGTGGTGACGCCGGCCACCGCGGTACCGGGCGCGAGTTCCGCGTAGGTCAGGTCGCACCTGTCCCACGTCTTGTAGCGGGCACGGGCGACCCGCAGCGTCACGCCGCCGATCGCGGGCAGTTCGGGGAAGGGCAGGGCAAGCGGGGAAACGGCGGATGACACGCGCGCGATCCTTGATGGAGGCTGATGGCGACGTGGGGGATAGCGGCATGAACGGGGCTGGCAAGGTGGTGATCGTGGCAGCGATGCCGTTCCTCGCTGGCGCTGGGCGGGCGCAGACGCCGCCAGTGCCTGTCAGCGGTGTGGCCGAATGATTCGACGCGTCCGACTATCCCATCGCCGCTGTGCGCACGAAGAAGGAGGGCCGGGTCGTGGTGATGCTGTCCGTCGACGCATCAGGCAAGCCGGCCGCCTGCCACGTCCGTGAATCGAGCGGCTCGTCCGTACTGGACGACGGAACTTGCGCCATCGCCATGGCGCGTGCCTTCTTCACGCCCGCCCACGACAAGGTCGGTCGAGCCGTGGGTGGCGAGTATCTGATGCCGGTGCGCTGGACGCTGCCTACCGACCAGCAGATGCCCACGATCGATGTCGATCGCACCAGGGGCGGTCCCTTTACCGTAGAAACCCGCATCACGGTTTCTCCGGCAGGGCAGATCACGGCGTGTCAGGTATCGCCCGCGGAGGTCGACACGCCTGAACAAGGGCCCTGCGCCGCCTACCCGGTGGGTAAGAAGATCATGCCCGCCATGACCCGCGGCAAACGTCCGGTCGGCGCGCAAGTGTTTCTGCGGATGCAGTCGGAGACGATCTACGACGACTGGCTCCGCGCGATGTGGCTTTTTGCGGCGAGCGCCCTTATGTCGCGGTGAACCGTTGAGGCTTTGCGCTTGGATCTGCTGCTTCTCCTGTCCGCTTTCCTGACCGCGCTGACCGGCGCGATCACGGGCGCGCGACCGGTTCAGGGCGCGGCGGTCGGTCAGCAGATCGAGCAGGTTGCCCATGCGGCCCGCCTGACCACCGCGAAGCGGGCCGTGGCCGATGCCCGACCGGTACAGGGGTGGGTGGACGCGGTGGCGATCGCCGTGGCGGCAGTGCCGCTCATCCTGCGCCCTGCCGCACCGCTCTATGCGCAGCGCCGTCGCGAATAGGCGACGCGGCCGACCCCCCTCTCCGCGCGATTTGTATCGCGCTCCACATATTTCCGGCGGGCAGCGATGCCTGCCCCTGCCATATAGGAACACGCCCATGTTCGGCGGCCTCGCCAAGTCCATTTTCGGTTCGTCCAACGACCGGTACGTCAAGTCGCTCAATCCGCTGCTCGCCAAGATCGTCGCGTTCGAGCCCACGCTGGAGGCGATGGATGACGCCACCCTGTCGGCGCAGACGACGCGGTTCCGCGAGCGGCTGACCGCGGGCGAGAAGATCGACGCCCTGCTTCCGGAGGCGTTCGCCACGGTGCGCGAGGCGGCGCGGCGCGTGCTTGGCATGCGCCACTTCGACGTGCAGATGATCGGCGGCATCGTCCTGCATCGCGGCGAGATCGCAGAGATGCGGACGGGTGAGGGCAAGACGCTGGTCGCCACGCTCGCCACCTATCTCAACGCGCTGCCCGGCGACGGCGTCCACGTCATCACCGTCAACGACTATCTCGCCAGCCGCGACGCGGAATGGATGGGCCAGGTCTACCGCTTCCTCGGCCTTAGCGTCGGCGTCATCGTCCCGAACCTGTCCGACGAGCAGCGTCGCGCGGCGTACAACAGCGACATCACCTACGGCACGAACAACGAGTTCGGCTTCGACTATCTGCGCGACAACATGAAGTATGAGCGCGCATCGATGGTGCAGCGTCCGTTCGCCATGGCGATCGTCGACGAGGTCGATTCGGTCCTGATCGACGAGGCGCGCACGCCGTTGATCATTTCCGGCCCGACGGACGACAAGTCCGACCTGTACATGAGCGTCGATGCGATCGTGAAGCAGCTCGAGCCGCAGGATTACGAGAAGGACGAGAAGCAGCGCTCCATCATCCTGACCGAAGAGGGCACGGAGCGGGCGGAGCGGCTCCTGGAGACGGCGGGGCTGCTCCAGGGCGCGAATCTGTACGACTTCGAGAACACGCAGGTCGTGCACCACCTGAACCAGGCGCTGCGCGCGAACCAGATGTTCAAGCGCGACACCGACTATATCGTGAAGGACGGCAAGGTCGTCATCATCGACGAATTCACCGGCCGCATGATGGACGGACGTCGCTGGTCCGAAGGTCTGCACCAGGCGGTCGAGGCCAAGGAGGGCGTCACGATCGAGCCCGAGAACCAGACCATGGCCTCGATCACCTTCCAGAACTATTTCCGCATGTACCCTAAGCTCAGCGGCATGACGGGAACGGCCGCGACGGAAGCGGCAGAGTTCTACGACATCTACAAGATGAACGTCGTCACCATCCCGACCAACCGGACGATCAACCGGGTCGATGAAGAGGACGAGTTCTACAAGAACACGCAGGACAAGTTCCGCGCCATTGCCAAGAAGATCCGCGAACATGCCATGAAGGGCCAGCCCGTGCTGGTCGGCACCGTTTCGATCGAGAAGTCGGAGCTGTTGTCGGAGTTCCTCAACCAGGAGGGCGTCGATCACAAGGTGCTGAACGCGCGCTATCACGAGATGGAGGCGCACATCGTCGCGCAGGCCGGACGGCTGGGCGCGGTGACGATCGCGACCAACATGGCCGGGCGCGGCACGGACATTCAGCTGGGCGGCAACATGGAATTCCGCATGCTGGACGAGCATCCGGAACTGGCCCCCGGCACGCCCGAGTACGACACGCAAGCGGAGGCGATCCGTGGGGAGATCGCGGCGGAGAAGGGCGCCGTGCTGGCGGCCGGCGGCCTATTCGTGCTCGGCACCGAGCGGCATGAGAGCCGGCGCATCGACAACCAGCTTCGCGGACGCTCGGGCCGCCAGGGCGATCCGGGCCTGTCCCGCTTCTACCTGTCGCTGGACGACGACCTGCTGCGCATCTTTGGCCCGGACACGCTGTTCGCGCGCATGATGCGGTCCAATATCGAGGACGGGGAGGCGATCGGGTCCAAGTGGCTGACCAAGGCGATCGAGACCGCGCAGAAGAAGGTCGAGGCGCGCAACTACGACATCCGCAAACAGGTCGTCGAATACGATGACGTGATGAACGACCAGCGCAAGGTCATCTACGAACAGCGCGCGGACATCATGGACTCCGACACGGTCGGCGAGATGGTCGAGGACATGCGTCGCGAGACGGCGAACGAGATCGTCGGCGCGGCCTGCCCCCCCGGATCCTATCCGGAACAGTGGAACGTGGAGGAAATGCGGACCCAGTTGCAGGAGCAGCTGGGCCTCGACCTGCCCGTCGATGCATGGCGTGACGAGGAGGCGATCGATCCAGAACTGGTCGAGGAGCGCGTCCAGCAGGCGGCCGACGCCCTGGTCGCGGAGAAGGCGGCCGAGCTGGAGTCGGATACCTGGACCTCCGTCGAGAAGTCGATCCTGCTCCAGAATCTGGATCATCACTGGAAGGAGCATCTGGCGACCCTCGACGCGCTGCGTCAGGTCGTCCACCTGCGCGCCTATGCGCAAAAGACGCCGATCAACGAGTATAAGCAGGAGGCGTTCAGCCTGTTCCAGCGGATGCTCGACGCGATTCGGCTGGATGTGACCCGCACCATCGCCCACGCACAGTTCCAGTTGCAGCCGCCGCCCGAATTGCCGGAACTGCCCGACTTCATCACCAGCCATTTCGACCCGTTTACGGGCGAAGACGACACGCGCGACATCGATGCGGGCACCTTGGGGCTGGTGCAGACCCAGATGCCGCCGTTGCAGATGGCGCGCCCGGATATGCCCGAGGGCGAGGACCCGGCTGCGTGGGAAGGACAGGTGAACCGCAACTCGCCATGCCCGTGCGGGTCGGGACGCAAGTTCAAGCATTGCCACGGCGCGGTCGCCTGATCGCGATATAGCGCTGCCACAAAAAAAGGGCCGGGCTCCCGATCGGGAACCCGGCCCTTTTTCATTTACGCCGTGGCGAACGTCAGCGGCGGCGCTCCTGCCCCGGCAACACGACGCTCGGCCCGATCGTCTCCACCACCCGGCGTGCATCGAACGCGCGGACGTTGCCCTGCGGGATCGGCCCCTTGCGCATTACGATCTCCGCTGTAGCTTCGAAGCGGTCGACCGTCTGCACGTCGAAGTCGTTCCAGCCGCCGAAACCGCCGCCATACCACGGGCTCCAGCCGAAGCCGCCAAAGCCGCGATTATAGCCGAAGCCGCCAAAGCCACGGCCATAATAGCGCCAGGACGGACCCCAATACCCGCCCAGCCCGCCATAGCCCCAGCCGCCGCCGAGCCCCGGCGTGGTGTAGGTGCGGCTCTGCCGATCGGTGTCGCGATCGACCATCACGAAATAGTCGTAACCCTGCTGCAACGTCAGCTCTGCGGACCGGAAGAACAGGTAACGCTCGACCGTGTCACGTGATGTGACCGAGTTGCCCGCGAAGCTGACCAGGAAGCGGCTGGGCTCGATCTGCCGCTCGCTATAGCCCTGTCGGTAGAATCCCTGCCCGGTCGCAGGCCGGTAAGCGGTTTCGGTCGCACAACCGGCGACCAGGAGGGCCCCCGACGCGAACGCGCCCAGAGCCACCTTTCGGCCAAAGGAGAATGCCATGTAATTTCACTCCATTCGCGGCGGATGCGGCGAACAGCCGCAAAATAGGTCGTGCAAATGGAACGTGCGATGAACGACTTGGCTCCGACTGTGCACGCTTTGTCGCTCTATTCGCCGATCAGGTGAAGCACGATCTCGCGGCGGTGCGGCCGCCGGCGATGCTCGAACAAATAGATGCCCTGCCATGTGCCGAGTGCAAGCGAGCCACCGATGATCGGGACGGACAGCTGTACGCTGGTGAGGGCAGTGCGCAGATGAGCTGGCATGTCGTCCGCACCCTCGTCGTCATGCTCATAGTCACGGGATTCAGGGGCGATGCGCGCGAAATACCGCTCCACGTCGCGTCGCGCAGCCGGCGCGGCATTTTCCTGGATCAGCAGCGACGCGGACGTATGCCGGCAGAACAGGGTCAGCAGCCCGTCCGTCACGTCTTGCCCGGCACACCAATCTACGACACGCGCCGTGAAGTCGTGCAACCCGGCACCGGGCGTCTGTATGGTCAGAATTGTGTGGGATTGTCGCATATGGGGGCAATGCGCAACAGCACCGAATGGCTCCCTGAGTAGGATTCGAACCTACGGCCGCTCGATTAACAGTCGAGAGCTCTACCGCTGAGCTATCAGGGATCATTCGGTGGAGGCGGCTCTATACGCGGCATTTCAGCCGATGCAACCCTGAATTTCGGGTGCTGCCTTGGCTGATCCGCTCACCGGTCAGGCGATGAACTGCTCCATGGTGATCCGGTCGTCGAGGGCATATTCGGGATCGAACAACAGGGTCAGTTCGCGCGCGCGGTCCATGCAGATGTCGACGCTGGCGACGTCGCGCACCTCGAACTGGTCGGCCACGGTCGATACCGGCCGCTTGGCGGCGTCGAGCACCTTGATCGACACGCGTGCCTTGTCCGGCAGGATGGCGCCGCGCCAGCGACGCGGGCGGAACGGGCTGATCGGAGTCAGGGCGATCATGCCGGAACCCAGCGGCAGGATGGGGCCCTGCGCCGACAGATTGTAGGCGGTGGAGCCAGCGGGGGTCGCCACCAGCACCCCGTCGCAGGCGAGTTCGGGCATGACGACGCGATCGTTGACCGTGATCTCGAGATTGGCGGTCTGCCGCGTCTCACGCAGCAACGACACCTCGTTGATCGCGGGACGCTGATGCACCCGCCCGTCGATGCCGGTGGCGGTCATGCTGAGCGGCGTGACGACGAAGGGCTTTGCGCGCGCGATGCGGCCACCCAGATCATGCCGCCGCCACTCGTTCATCAGGAAACCGACCGTGCCCAGGTTCATCCCGAACACGGGCACCATGGGTCGACGCCGTTCCAGCATGGTGTGAAGCGTCTGGAGCATGAAGCCGTCGCCGCCCAGCGCAACGATCACGTCGGGGTCGTCCTCCGCCCGGACCCAGTCGAACGTGTCGGCCAGTTCGGCAGCGGCGGCCTGCGCCGCGGCGGTTGGCGAGACGACCAGAGCCCGCCGTTCAAAGGTGTTCATCCGCCGGTCACGCTCATGTGCCGCTCGACCGCAGGCGCTGCGCCTGCTCCGATCCGGAAGTCGTGGCGGCGCGGCTTGGCGAGCAGGGCGGCATCGATCGCGTCGTCCACCGCCTCCACTCCACCCGACCGCAACGCCGCCTTCAGGTCGACCTGATCGTCATGGCCGAGGCAGGAATAAAGCTTGCCATCCGTGGTCAGCCGTACCCGGTTGCAACCGTCGCAGAAGTTCGCAGTCAGCGGCGAGATCAGGCCAAGGCGCGTGTCCGTGCCGTTCACCCGCCAATAGCGCGCGGGTCCGCCGGTGCGATGCGTGTCACGTATGAGCGGGAAGCGGGTCGACAGGTTCTCGAACACGCGACCCAGCGGGACGAAGCGATCCACCCGATCTTCGTCGATCGCACCCAACGGCATGGTTTCGATCAGCGACAGATCCACCCCCTCGTTGGCACACCAGGCCAGAAGGGACGGGATCTGATCCTCGTTCAGCCCGGCAAGCGCGACGGCGTTGACCTTGACCCGCAGCCCCGCGTCACGCGCGGCGCGGATGCCGCCGATCACCTGCGCGACATCGCCATGGCGGGTGATGAAGCGGAAGGTATCCGGGTCGACACTGTCCATGCTGACGTTCACGCGGCGCACGCCGGCCGCAAACAGGCGCTCCGCATGCTCGGCGAGGCGCGTGCCGTTGGTGGTCAGCGTCAGCTCTTCCAGGCCGTCGCCGACATGGCGGCCCAGACGATCGATCAGCTGCCCGACATCGCGCCGGACCAGCGGCTCCCCGCCGGACAGGCGCAGCTTCGTCACGCCGCGCGCGATGAAGCGCTCCGCGATGATCGCGATCTCCTCCAGCTGGAGAAGGGCGCGCCGGGGCAGGAACGTCATCTGTTCCGCCATGCAATAGCGACAGCGCAGGTCGCACCGATCGGTGACGGACACGCGCAGGTAGCGGATCGCCCGTCCATGCGAATCGACTAGCGGGCGCCGGTCGGCAGAAGAAAGAGCAATGGCCATAGTCACGAGCTATGATCGCTACGCTTGGCAAACAAGTCGGTTCCCGCGGGATCGATGCCAAGCTAATCTGTGGCGCGCTCACAAGGGGACAGGCGATCGGCAACGAAGTGCAAATTCCTGTCTCGACGCAGGACGCGGGTGCCGATGATCGGGTGCGGACGGTCGACCTGACGGGTGACGTGTCGGCCGGGCTGTCCGCCATCCGCAAGGCCGCCGCATTCAACACGGCGGTGCTGGCGATCCTGCCCGACACCGCGCTGGCCGATGCCGCGCTGGCCGCGGGTGCGACGCACCTGCACCTGGCGGATGGCGCTTTGTCGCTGGAGCAAAGCCTGCGCGCGGCGCATCAGGCGTGCGGACGCGTGGCGGGTGTCGATCGGGAACGGCGAGAGGGCGATGGCGCGCTGGCGGCGTGGCTGGGCGGACTGCGCGCCGGCCAGCCCGCGACCATGGTGCGTGTGACGCTGTTGCGGCTCGACCTCGTCAACGCGGCCCATGGTCGGGAGGCGGGCACCGCGCTGGTCGCCGCGGCCGAGCGGCGCATCGCATCTGTGCTGGAGGCGCTGGCCGCCGATGAGGGCGACACGCTGCTGACCCGGGTGCCGGGCCCGGGCTTCGCCGCACTGCTCGCCGGTCCGCCGGAGGGTGCGATCATCGCGGCCGCCCGGGTGGAGGAGGCGCTGGACCGCCCATTCCGCATCGCGGGCGCTTCGCTGATCCTGGGCAGCCGCATCGGTCTGGCCGGGCTGCGGCTTGGCGACGACGCTTCCGCGCTGCTGGCGCGCGCCGACCGGGCCATGGCGGACGAGGGCGACGGATGGAGCCGCGTGTACGAAGGGGATGACGAACCCTCGCTCCGCGCGCTGGCCATCGACCTGCACCGCGCGCTGGCGGACGACCAGATCACGCTGCGCTTCCAACCTCAGGCGCACCTGACGAGCGGCCGCGTGGTGGGGGTGGAGGCACTGGCCCGGTGGCAGCACCCGGAACTGGGCCCGCTGAGCGCCGAATCGCTGTTCGCCGCCGCCGACCATGCGGGCATCGCGCTGGCCCTGTCGGACCACATCCAGCGGCTGGTGCTGACGCAGGTCGCCGCGTGGCCGGCCGCTCTGGCGCATCTGAGGGTCGCCTTGAACCTGACGCCGGGGGATCTGGCGCGTCCCGGTTTCGCCGAGACGTTTCTGGACCGGGTCGATGCCAGCGGCGTGCCGCGCGGGCGGCTGACGCTGGAGATCACGGAGACGGGGTTGATGGAGGACCTGCCGGCCGCAGCGGCACTGCTGACCCGGTTGCGGGGGGCGGGGTGTCGTGTCGCCATCGACGACTTCGGCACCGGCTATTCCAGCTTGGCATGGCTGAAGGCGCTGCCGGTCGATTACCTGAAGCTGGACAAGAGCCTGGCGCAGGACATCGCCGGAACGGAGCGCGATCGGGTGGTGGTGCGCGGCGCGATCGACATGGCGCGGTCGCTGGGGCTCGCGGTGGTGGCGGAAGGTATCGAAACCGAGGAACAGCGGGCGCTGCTCGCGGCCGAGGGCTGCGCGACCTATCAAGGCTTTCTGTTGGCGGAGCCAATGGACGAGGACGAATTGATCCGTTGGATGGAGACACGATGATGCGTGCGATCGGCTGGCTGGCACTTTCGCTGATGTCGCTGCCGGGGGCGGTTGCCGCTGCGCCCGACCCCGTGGCCGCGGTGATGCGCCAGAGCGCGGCAGGCTGGAACGCCGGCGATCTGGACCGGTTCATGACCATATATGCCGACGACGCGACCTTTGTCGTCGACAAGGGGCTGATCCGCGGAAAGGCGGCGATCGCCGCGCATTACCGGCCCAGCTTCGTTGGAAAGGGAGCGGCCGGCGCCAACAAGCGCGGGCGCTTGTCCTTCCAATTCCTGGGCACGCGGGTCATCGATGCGCGCCACCGGCTGCTCTGGGCCCGCTGGACGCTGACCGGCGACCGGATCGAGAGCGGCATGACGACGCTGTTGTTCGAGCGCCGCCCGGCGGGGTGGCGCATCGTGTCCGATCACAGCAGCTGACGGATCAGCCCGCCGCTTTCGCCAGCCCCTTCGACAGCGACAGCGCGCCGTTCAGCCGCGCCTTCGCATCCGGCCACGCGCGTTGCAGCACCAGCTTCGCGTCCGGCCGCAGCTTCGCCACACCGCCCAGCCGGTCGACATAGGCGATCAGCCCCGCGACGTTTGGCGGTGAGTCGTTGTGGAACGACACCAGTACCCCCTTTTGCCCGACATCCATCTTGGCGATGCAGGCTTTCTTCGCGTTCAGCTTGATCTGGATGACGCTGACCAAGTTCTCCGTCGCATCGGGCAGCGGGCCGAAGCGGTCGATCAGTTCGGCGGCGAACGCCTCCACCTCCTGTGCCTTGTCCAGATCGTTCAGGCGCCGGTACAGACCCATGCGCAGATCCAGGTCGGGCACGTAATCCTCCGGGATCAGGATCGGCGCGTCCACGGTGATCTGGGGCGAGAAATCCTTCGGACGGTTGCTGGTCAGGCCGCCCGCCTTCGCATCCATGATCGCCTCTTCCAGCATCGACTGGTAGAGTTCGTAACCGACCTCCTTGATGTGGCCGGACTGTTCGTCGCCCAGCAAATTGCCCGCGCCGCGGATATCAAGGTCGTGGCTGGCCAGCTGGAAACCCGCGCCGAGCGAGTCGAGATCGGACAGCACCTTCAGCCGCTTGTCCGCCGCTTCCGTCATCTGTCGCTCTGGCGGAGTGACGAGGTAGCAATAGGCGCGGGTCTTTGACCGGCCGACGCGGCCGCGTAGCTGGTAGAGCTGGGCCAGGCCGAAGCGATCTGCGCGGTTCACGATCATCGTGTTGGCGGACGGGATGTCCAGGCCGGACTCGACGATCGTGGTGGAGATCAGCACCTCGAACTTCTTGTCGTAGAAAGCGCTCATCCGCTCCTCGACCTCGGTCGGGCTCATCTGGCCGTGCGCGACGACGTAGCGGACCTCGGGCACTTCGTTGCGCAGGAACTCCTCGATGTCCGGCAGGTCGGCGATGCGCGGCGTGACGAGGAAGCTTTGGCCGCCGCGATAATGTTCGCGTAGCAACGCCTCGCGCAGCACGACCGGGTCCCACGGCATGATGTAGGTGCGGACGGCCAGGCGATCGACCGGCGGCGTCTGGATCACCGACAGCTCGCGGATGCCGCTCATCGCCATCTGCAGCGTGCGGGGGATGGGCGTGGCGGTCAGGGTCAGCATGTGGACGTCGGCCTTCAGCGCCTTCAACCGCTCCTTGTGCGTGACGCCGAAACGCTGTTCCTCGTCGACGATGACCAGGCCAAGCCGCTTGAAGTCGATCGCCTTCGCCAGTATCGCATGGGTGCCGACCACCACGTCGATCGTGCCGTCCGCCAGTTGGTCGCGCGTCTTCTTCGCCTCGGTCGCCGTGACCAGACGCGACAGGCGGCCGATCTCGATCGGAAAGCCTTCGAACCGCGCCTTGAAGTTGTTGTAGTGCTGGCGCGCGAGCAGCGTGGTGGGACACACCACCGCCACCTGCATGCCGCCCAGCGCCGCGACGAACGCGGCGCGCAGCGCGATCTCCGTCTTGCCGAATCCGACATCGCCCACGACCAGCCGGTCCATCGGCTTGCCCGCGCCGAGGTCGGACAGCACGTCGTCGATCGCGCGATCCTGATCCTCGGTTTCCTGATACGGGAAGCGGTCGACAAAGGTGGGGTAGCCGCTGGGATCGGGCTCCGCGACCTCTCCGGGACGCAGCGCGCGTTCGGCCGCGACCGCGATCAGCTCGCCCGCGATCTCGCGGATGCGCTCCTTCATGCGGCTCTTGCGCCGTTGCCAGGCCTCTCCACCCAGCCGATCCAGTGCCGCGCCGTCCTCGCCCGATCCGTAGCGGGACAGCACTTCCAGGTTCTCGACCGGCACGTACAGCTTGTCGCCGCCGGCATATTCCAGCGCGACACAGTCGTGCGGGCTCTTGCCGACCGGCACGCTGGTCAGGCCGTTATAGCGGCCGATGCCATGTTCGGTGTGCACCACCAGGTCGCCGGGCGTGAGCGACGCGATTTCCGCCAGAAACGCGTCCGCCGACTTGCGCCGCTTCGCCCGGCGTACCAGCCGGTCGCCCAGCATGTCCTGTTCGGTCAGCACCGCCACGCCCGGCGCGGTGAAGCCGTGGTCAAGCGGCAGCACCACCAGCGCGGCACCCGCCGTCTTGCTGGTGTCCGCATGGCCCAGCGCGTCCTGCCACCCGTCGACGGCCTTCAATCCGGCGAGGCCATGATCCTTCAACAGCCCGGCCAGCCGTTCCCGCGCGCCGGCCGAATAGCTGGCCAGGATCGGCTTGCGCCCGTCCTTGCGCAGTTTCGCGACATGCTTGGCCACGGCCTCGTAGACATTCTCGCTCGCGGCGCGCTCTGGCGCGAAGTCGCGGGCGCCGTCGACGCCGAAATCGAGAACCGTGGCGCTTTCCGGCTCATGGAACGGTGACGTCAGATGGGCGCGGCGTGCGTCCAGCCCGTCCTTCCACTCGGCGGTGTCGAGATACAGCACCTTGGCGGGTAGCGGGCGATAGCTGCCCGGTTGCGCGCCCTCCGCGCGTTTGCGATTCTCGTAATAGTCGGCGATCGCCTCCAGCCGGCCCTGCGCCGCGCCGGGTACGCCCGCGTCGCGCACCACCACGTCCCCGTCGCCGATATGGTCGAACAGGGTCGCAAGCCGCTCCTCGAACAGCGACAGCCAGTGCTCCATTCCGGCCAGCCTGCGGCCGTCAGAAACCGCCTGATACAGCGGATCGCCGGTGGCGGTGGCGCCGAACGTCTCGCGATACCGGGTACGGAAACGCTTGATCGACTCCTCGTCCAGCAGCGCCTCGGAGGCGGGCAGCAGGGTGAAGCCGTCGATCCGCCCGGTGGTGCGCTGATCCTCCGGGGAGAATGTACGGACCGACTCGATCTCGTCACCGAAGAAATCCAGGCGCAGCGCCTGTTCCTCGCCGCTCGGGAACAGGTCGACGATGCCGCCGCGCACCGCATATTCGCCCGCGTCGTGCACCGTGTCGGTGCGGACATAGCCGTTCGCCTGCAACAGCGCGCTCAAACGGTTCAGGTCGATCCGCTCGCCCGGTTTCAGGTTCGCGACCAGCTGTCGGATGCGGAACGGGGTCAGCACGCGCTGGGTCGCCGCGTTGGCGGTGGTCAGCAGCAGCTGAGGCCCCTTCGCCTTTGCCTGCAAGCGGTGCAGCGCCGCGATCCGCTCCGCCATGACGCGAAGGGTGGGGGAGGCACGGTCGTATGGCAGGCAGTCCCAGGCGGGGAACTGGATCACCTCCAGCTCAGGCGCGAAGAACGGGGCTGTGGACGCCACCGCGCGCATCGCCGCATCGTCCGGCGCGATGAACACCGCCCGACCGCTCGCCGCGCGCGCCAGGTCGGCGAGCAAGGAGGGCAGGAAGCCGGTCGGCACGCCCGACAGGGTCAGGGGGCGGGTCGCCGAAAGGATCGTCTTGATGTCGGGCAAATCGTCGGGTCCGATGCAGCGGGGTAGTGTTGATTTGTGGATCAGCGGGGCAGGGGGACGTAGGTCAGCGTCCGCATCCTTGCCATGACCGGCCCATCCCATTCGGGCGGGCACGGCTGCGACCCGATGGCCCATGCCATGATGTCGACGTCCTGCTGTTCCAGCAGAGCCTCGAACCAGTCCAGCTCCGCCGGGGTCAGGTGTTCGCCGTGCGCGTCGAAGAAACCGCCGATCATTAGATCGGCCTCCTTGGTGCCGCGATGCCAGGCGCGGAAGCGCAGGCGTTTCAGGCGGGTGTCGTGATCCATGACGCTCCGGTGCGTGTGACGAATGCGAACGGGCCGGCCCCCGCTGGCGGCGGGCGTCGGCTTGGCTATATCGGTGCAGATAGCCATGCGTCCCGACATCCTCAATCCGCTCTTCGCCGAAGCGACCGCACTGAAAGGGGTCGGTCCCGCTCTTGCCAAGCCGCTCGGCCGTCTCGGGCTGGAACGGGTGGTCGACATGGCGTTCCATCTGCCGGTCGGGTGGATCGACCGGGTGCCGCGCGAAACGCTCGACGCGGGTGATGCGGGTCGGACGATCTCGATCACGCTGACCCCGCGCGATTACCGCCAGAGCGCCGGTCGCGGGCCGATGCGGGTGCAGGCTGCGGATACCGCCGGCAACATCGCCAGCCTGGTATTTTTCGGTGGCAATGCGGGTTGGGTGAAGAAGCTGCTGCCGCTGGGCGAACCGCGGCGCGTGTCCGGCAAGCTGGAAACGTACGGCCAGGACCTGCAGATCATCCACCCCGATCTGTCCGACGAGGAAGAGGGTTTCCGCGAGAGGGAGCCGATCTATCCGCTGTCGGAGGGGCTGACCTCGCGCAGGCTAGGCGGGCTGGTCGAACAGGCGCTCGGCCGCGCGCCTGGCTTGAGCGAATGGATCGAGCCGAGCCTGAAGGCGCGACGCGGCTGGCCCGACTGGCGCGACGCGCTGACCCGCATCCATGCCGACCCCGCCGACCGCATCGCGCGCGAACGGCTCGGCTATGACGAACTGTTCGCGAACCAGCTGGCGATGGCGCTGGTCCGACAGGACACGCGGCGGCGCAAGGGCAGGGCGCTGAAGGGCGACGGCCGGCTTCGCGACCAGTTGCGGTTGCCGTACAGCCTGACCGGCGCGCAGAGCCGTACGGTGGCGGAGATCGAGGGCGATCTGGCCCAGGCGAGCCCGATGCTGCGACTGCTGCAAGGGGATGTGGGCGCGGGCAAGACGCTGGTCGCCGCCATGGCGTTGCTGATCGCGGTGGAGGCCGGGGGGCAGGGCGCGATGCTGGCACCGACTGAGATCCTGGCGCGACAGCATTACGAAACGCTGCGCAAGCTGCTCGCTGGTCTGCCGGTCAACGTCGGGGTGCTGACCGGGCGGGACAAGGGTCGGGTGCGCGAGGCGACGCTGATGGGCCTGGCGTCCGGAGAGATCGACATCCTAGTCGGCACCCATGCCATTTTCCAGGAAGCGGTCGGGTACAAGGACCTGGCGCTGGTGGTGGTCGACGAGCAGCACCGTTTCGGCGTGGCGGAGCGGATGATGCTGGCGGCGAAGGGGCGTGTGACGCCGCATCTGCTGGCGATGACCGCCACGCCCATCCCGCGCACGCTGACGCTGGCGCAATATGGCGAGATGGACGTCAGCCGGTTGGACGAGATGCCGCCCGGTCGCAAGCCGATCGAGACGCGTGTCGTGTCGGAGGATCGGCTGGACGAGGTGGTGGAGGCGCTGGGTCGGCACTTGGCCGACGGCGGTCAGGCCTATTGGGTCTGCCCCCTGGTGGAGGAAAGCGAGAAGTCGGACCTGGCCGCGGCCGAGGCACGCGCGGAGACGCTGCGCGCGCGCTTCGGCGATCGTGTCGGTCTGGTACACGGGCGCATGAAGCCGCCTGAAAAAGATGCGGTGATGGAGGCGTTCGCGGGCGATCGGCTGGGCGTGCTGGTCGCCACCACGGTGATCGAGGTCGGCGTGGACGTCCCGAACGCGACGTTGATCGTGATCGAGCATGCCGACCGATTCGGGCTCGCGCAATTGCACCAGCTGCGGGGGCGTGTCGGGCGCGGTGGTGGCCTGTCGCGCTGTTTGCTGGTCCGCGGCAATGCGATGAGCGAGACGACGCGCGCGCGGCTCGCCCTGATGCGGGAGACCAATGACGGCTTCCGCATCGCGGAGGAGGATTTGCGGTTGCGCGGTGGCGGCGAACTGCTCGGCACGCGACAGTCGGGTGAAGAGGGGTTCCGGCTGGTCCTGCCCGACATGCTGTCCGATCTGCTGCCCTGCGCGCAGGACGACGCGCGGTTGCTGATCGACCGGGACGGCGGTCTGGAGGGCGATCGCGGCGCCGCGGCGCGCGTCGCGCTGTACCTGTTCGAGCGGGATGCCGGCGTCGCCCGCTTGCGGTCCGGTTAGCCGGTGGCGCCGCCCATCGCGCTCAGCACCGCGTAATAGCGTCCGGCCGGAATGGCCGGCTCCATGCGGCACCCGAACCGGCCGCCGAGCGCCCAGCGGATCTCCGCCGTCACTGTCCCGACTAGCGGCAACTGAACCAGGATGCTGTCACCCACCGCGTAATCGGCCTCGCACCGCACCATCAGTCCGCTGGGCGACAGGTTGACCACGACCAGCGTCAGCGGGCGTCCATCGGGTCCGGTGCCGCGGGTACGGTGATGAACCTCGTCTCGATGTTCGCGGCGCGCCTCGGTCACGATCCTTGCATCACGTTTCGCGGCATCGCCAAACCACCTTTCTTCCTACGGTCAGGTAGCCGAGGCGGTGTGAAGTGTAACCCAAGAACGCTGGTTAATTAATTCCAATATCGTATCTCGATCAACTTGCCCGGTTGAGCACGCCAACCTTCTTCTTGCCCAGGCTCAGGCGCACGCTGGCGTCCACCGTGATGACATGCGCCGGATCGCGCGTCGCCTCGCCATCGATCCGCACCGCGCCCTCCGCGATCTTGCGACGGGCCTCGCCGTTCGACGAAGCCAGACCGAGTGTCACCAGAGCCTCGACGATACCGATCGTGCCGCCGGGTACCGACAGGCTGGGCAAGGTGTCGCCGGCTGCTCCCTCCTCGAACGTGCGGCGCGCCGTTTCCGCGGCCTGCTCGGCCGCATCGGCTCCGCGGCACATCGCGGTCGCCGCGTTGGCGAGCACCTTCTTGGCCTCGTTGATCTCGGCGCCGGGCAACGCCTCCAGCCGTGCGATCTCGTCCAGGGGCAGGTCGGTGAACAGGCGAAGGAAGCGGCCGACGTCGCGGTCGTCGGTGTTGCGCCAGAATTGCCAGTAATCGAAATGCGGCAGCTGGTCCTCGTGCAGCCACACCGCCCCGGCCACCGTCTTGCCCATCTTCGCGCCGTCGGCCGTGGTCAGCAGCGGGGTGGTGACACCGAACACCTCCGTTCCGTCCATCCGGCGCGAAAGTTCCACGCCGTTGACGATGTTGCCCCACTGATCGGACCCGCCCATCTGCAACCGGCATCCCGCCCGCCGGGACAGTTCCATGAAGTCATAGGCCTGGAGGATCATGTAGTTGAATTCGAGGAAGCTAAGCGATTGCTCGCGATCGAGACGCAGCTTCACCGAATCGAAGCTGAGCATGCGGTTGACGGAGAAATGCTGGCCAACGTCGCGCAGGAAGGGGATGTACTCCAGCGCGTCCAGCCACTCGGCGTTGTCCAGCATGACCGCATCAGTCGGTCCGTCGCCGAATGTCAGGAAGCGGTCGAAGATCCGCTTGATCGATGCGACATTGGCGCGGATGCCCTCCTCACCCAGCAGCTTTCGCGCCTCGTCCTTGAAGCTCGGGTCGCCGATTTTTCCGGTGCCGCCACCCATCAGCACGATCGGCTTGTGCCCGGTCTGTTGCAGACGACGCAGCAGCATGATCTGCACCAAGCTGCCGACATGCAGCGAGGGGGCGGTGGGGTCGAAGCCGATATAGCCCGGCACCACCTGTTTCGCGGCCAGCGCGTCCAGCGCGACGGCATCGGTCATCTGGTGAATATAGCCGCGCGAGGACAGCGTGCGGAGCAGGTCGGACTGATAGCTGGTCATGGCGTGTTCGCGCTTACACACCCGCTCCGTCCCCGTCACCCCGGCGGCAGCTGGCCGAGGGGATCGACCGGGACCCGCCCCTTGCGCAGTTCGAAGTGCAGTTCCGGCCGATCGGCAAAGCCGGTGTCGCCCGACAGCGCGATCGTCTGGCCCCGCTTCACCGCCTGGCCGCGCTGCACCATCAGCTTGGACGCATGGCCGTACACGCTGGTCCAGCGGTCGCCGTGCTTCACGATCACCAGCCCGCCAAGCGCGGCGATACCGCTGCCGACATAGGCGACGACGCCATCGGCGGTCGCATGCACGGGCGTGTTCAGCGGCACGGCGATCTTGATGCCGTCGTTACGCTCCCCACTGCCGCCCCGGCCAAAGCGCTTCACCACGCGGCCGTCGACAGGCCAGACGAAGCCGCCGGCCAGGCGCGCCGGCGCGACCACGGCCGCGGTCGCGGGCAGGACGCGGCGCGGAGTCGCGGCGGGTCGGGCCGGCGCCTCGTCCTTCGCCAGCGCGGGTTCGCCGCCGGTCAGGATGTCGTCCACGTCCAGGCTGAACGCGGCGGCCCGCTCGGCCAGGCTGGGGCCACCCGACGGCGCATCGGGGATGAGGACCCGCTGCCCGACGCGCAGCACGAACGGTTCGCTCAGCCCGTTCACGGCGATGATGCGCGACCATTCGATGCCATAGGCACGCGCGATGCCGATACCCGTCTGGCCCGGGCGGATCAGGTGATAGCGGCCACCGGGAATGCGCAGGCGCTGCCCCGCAAGGATGGTGAAGGGTGGTTGCAGGCCGTTGGCCCAGGCGATGGCATCGGCCCCGGCACGGGTACGTTCCGCCACCCGACCCAGCGTATCGCCGGGCACCGCGACATAGACGTCCTCCGCGATGCGCCCGGCATCGGCGGCGACCGGCCGCGTCTCCCAGGCGGGGCGTGGTGCGGGCAGCGCGCTGACCGTGTCGGTGGGCGGGGTGACGAGCGGGGACTGCCGCACCGCCGGCCAGGGAGGTGACGGTTCGTACCCCCGGTCGGGCGCGCGGCGCGGTGGTCTGTCCTGGTCCGCAGGTTCCGCCTCGGGGAGCGGGGCAGGGCGCGCGCGGTATGCCTCCGCCGGGGGCGCGTCGACCTGCGGTATGCAGCCGCACAGCCACAGCGCACCGCCCATCGCAACCACAGACCGGCGCATGGCCTCTCCCCCGATCGGAACGTGCGCGAGACTAGCGTGCCGGCTCCAGCACCTCCAGCCCGCCCAGATACGGGCGGACCGCGGCGGGCACGACGACCGAGCCATCGGCCTGTTGCCCGTTCTCGATCACGGCGACCAATGTCCGGCCGACGGCAAGTCCGGAGCCGTTCAGCGTGTGGACGAAGCGCGTCGCCTTTTCCCCTTCGGGCCGGAACCGCGCGTTCATGCGGCGCGCCTGGAAGTCGGTGCAGGTCGAGCAGCTGGAAATCTCGCGGTACCGGTTCTGCCCCGGCAGCCACACTTCCAGATCGAACGTCCGCGCGGCGGAAAAGCCCATGTCCCCCGCGCACAGCAGCATGCGGCGATACGGCAGATCCAGCGCCTCCAGCACGCCCTCCGCGCAGCGGGTCATCCGCTCATGCTCCGCATCCGATGCGTCCGGCGTGACGATCGCGACCATCTCCACCTTGTCGAACTGGTGCTGGCGGATCAGGCCACGCGTGTCGCGACCGGCCGCGCCCGCCTCCGACCGGAAACAGGGGGTCAGCGCGGCGAAGCGCAGCGGCAGTTCGGCTTCGCCCAGGATACGCTCGCGCACGATGTTGGTCAGGCTGACCTCCGCCGTGGGGATCAGCCACCGGCCGTCGGTGGTGCGGAACAGGTCCTCCGTGAACTTGGGCAATTGCCCGGTACCGAACGCTGCCTCGTCGCGGACCAGCAGCGGCGGGCACACTTCCTCGAAGCCGTGCTCGTTGACGAGCCGGTCGAGCATGAACTGACCAAGCGCCCGCTGAAGTCGTGCCACACCGCCGCGCAGCAGGGTGAAGCGCGACCCCGCAATGGAGACGCCGGTCTCAAAATCCATGCCCAGTGCCGGGCCGATCGCGTCATGCTCCGCCGGTTTGAAGTCGAACGCGGGCGGTTCGCGATGGCGGTGCACCTCGACATTGGCGTCCTCATCCTCACCCGGCGGCACGTCTGCGGCGGCAAGGTTCGGCAACGCGGCGAGGGCGTCATCCAGTTCGGCCGCGATCCGCGCCTCTTCCGCTTCCAGCCGGGGCAGCGACTCCTTCAGTTCCGCGACCTCGGTCATCAGCGCCTGCGCGCGCGCCTCGTCGCCGCTGCCCTTTGCCTGTCCGATCTGTTTCGACAGGGCGTTGCGCCGGGTCTGCGCGTCCTGCGCCTGTGCGATCGTGCGACGCCGTGCCTCGTCCAGCGACACCAGCGCCTCCGCATGCGGCGGCGTGCCGCGCCGGGCGAGTTGCGCGTCGAAGGCGGCGGGATCGTCGCGGATCAGGCGGATGTCATGCATGGCGCGGGGCTATGGCCGACGCGGGGGCGGCGCGGCAACCCCCCGCCATGCCGGACGTTGAACGGGCAAAGCAGAGGAGAAGAAAACCCATGCACGTTCCCCACAACGCCTGCGTCCTGGTCGCCGATGGTCGCAAGATGCTGTTCTTCCGCAACGACGGCGACAGCGAGTATCCGAACCTGAAGGTCGAACATGCGGAGGAACAGTCCAACCCCGCCGATCGCGATCAGAAGACGGATGCCGCGGGCGGTGCCTCTTCGACCCAGGGAGCCGCAGGCGGCAACATGGCGGAGGTCGATTTCCACCAGCAGGAGGAGGATCGCTTCGCGGCGCAGGCGGCTGACCTGCTGAAGCGGCGCGCGCTCTCCAACGATTTCGAGACGCTGATCATCGTCGCGCCGCCGCGCACGCTGGGCGAGTTGCGCAAGCACTACCACAAGGAAGTGGAGCGGCGGGTGTCCGGTGAGTTGGCCAAGGATCTGACCAACCACCCGGTCGACGAGATCGAAAAGGCTTTGCACGACGCCTGACCGGCGGCGGCTTCAAGAAAAAGGGCCCGCATCGCTGCGGGCCCTTTTTTGTCTCGGGTCAGGAGCCGGCTATGCCGCGCGGTCAGCCGGCCTGCGCCTTGGCCTTGGCCCGGCGGCGCCGTGCGGCGAGGCTGGCGGCCGCTGCACCGAACAGGATCACCATCGGCGGAGCCGGCACCGGGGCGGGGTGGCCGCTGCTGCCCGACGATGACGACGAACTGCTGGTAGAGGAGGAACTGGACGTCGAGGACGAAGTGCTGCTGGACGACGACCCGGACGAGCTGCCGCCGGGACCGTTGGACGACCAGCCGCCGGACGACGACCAACCATCGCTGGACGAGCTGTAACCGCCGGAACTGGTGCTGGACGAGCTGGTCGAACCGCCGAAGGACGACGAACTGCTTGAGGAGCCGCCGTGGTCCTTGCCGCCGTGGTCCTTGCCGCCGTGGTCCTTGCCGCCGTGATCCTTGCCCCCGCCGCCGTTCTGGTTCTGGTTCTGATTCTGGTTTTGGTTCTGATTCTGGTTTTGGTTCTGATTCTGGTTTTGGTTCTGGTTCTGCCAATTGCTGTTGTTGTTCGTGTTGGTGTTGTCGATGGCGACAACCGCGCCGCCGCCTCCACCGCCGCCGCCGAAGCCACCACCAAAGCCGCCGCCGAACCCGCCAAAACCGAACCCTCCGGTGCCACCGACCACGACCGGATAGCTGCCGCCGCCCGACTCGAAGGGAATGGGCGCAGGCAACGGCACGGGCACGGGTGCGTTGGCGACCGTCACCACCGTGGGTGCGCAGGTCGTGCGGGTCGTCGTCGTCACCACGCGACGCACGGGCCGGGTCCGAACGACCTTTCGACGCACCACCTGCTTGGTGGTGATCGGTCCCTTGCTGTTATAGGCGACCTGTCGCGGGCGTTCCGCCATATGCACAGCGCCACCACCGATGAGCGCGCCGCCACAAGCGCAAGCACACAGTTTTGCCAGGGCCATCCGAACAGACATGGTTCACTCTCTCTTGCGGCGGTGTCGCGTCCAGGTGAATCGCTCACATGGTCGCGTGGTGCCAGTAGTGGAGAGTGCGGAACAAACACTTAAGCGCAAGGACCTTAACCATCTTCTTTGGGTTAACTGCGCAAAAACCACTATGTCGCCCTTACACCCTTGGCCGCGCGTGCCAAATCGAGACAGGGTTCAGGCCTGATCGAAGGTGACAGGCGTTTGGTGATGGCATCCGATCGCACCCGCGCGCGGTCTTAGAACCTGCTTGTTAGCGAAACGTCTCGCGATTATAGGCGCCCTTGCGATTGGGGGAGGTCCGTGACGGGGGCGTCAGCATTCCGGCGGGCCGGAGGGGAGTGCGTCTCATGGCGACCGTGTTGAATCGCGTTGAAGGGGCCGAAGCCGGCCCGGTGCCTGCCAACGATGCCGGCGAGGGTTACCGCCCGAGCGCCGACGAACCGTTCATGAGCCTGAGGCAGCAGGCCTATTTCCGCAACAAGCTGTCCCTGTGGAAGGAAGCGATCCTGCGTGAGTCGCAGGAAACGCTGTCGCAGTTGCAGATCGACTCGTTGCGAGAGGCGGACCTGACCGACCGCGCATCCAGCGAAACCGACTGGTCGATCGAACTGCGCACCCGCGACCGTCAACGCAAGCTGGTGTCGAAGATCGACGCTGCGCTGCGTCGGCTGGATGAGGGCGAATACGGTTATTGCGAGGTGACCGGCGAACCGATCAGCCTCGGTCGGTTGGAGGCGCGGCCCATCGCCACGATGACCGTCGAGGCGCAGGAGCGGCATGAGCGGAACGAGAAGATTTCTCGGGATGATTGAACGGTTTTAAAGAATCGGTTCAGTCTTTCGGGGTAGCACACGCCTATCGATACGAACGGGCAGGTCATGGAAGGTTTCTTTCCTCCGAAAGCTGGCGGCGACAGCCTTGCCGGCGACGACGGAACGAATGGGGCGCAGGGCGCCGGTGCGGCACCGCGTTCTCGCGACAGCCTGTTCCTGCTCGCACGGCTGGTGTTCGCAGGATCGGACGAGTCGCGCGACGTACGGGTACGCAACCTGTCGGCAGGCGGTCTGATGGCCGAATATGATGGTCGGTGCGCGATCGGGGATGCCGTGACGGTGACGCTGCGCGGCATCGGCGAGGTCGAGGGCAAGGTCGCCTGGGCGGCGGAGGGGCGGATCGGCATCGCACTCGACAGCCAGATCGACCCGAAAAAGGCGCGGAAGCCGGTGGTGGTCCGCACGAGGGGCTGACATTCTGTTCGTCGCGGGTCGGGGCAGCGTCGCGCCGCGATGAACGGCCCGTCGGCCCGGCATGTCGCCGGACCGGACGGACACTTGCTGCAATCAGAGGCCGGTCAATTCCTCTTTGAGGCGCAGCTTCTGCTTCTTCAGGGCGGCGATAGTGGCCGCGTCGGGCAGGGGGCGCGACCGCTCTTCGGCAAGGCGGCGATCGAGTCCCGCATGCTTGGTTTCCAAAGCGTCTTGGTGCGTCGTCGGCATTGCCAGACCTCCAGCATTATGTTTGGGGGAGCGCAGTAAACCACGCATGTCGGTAAAAGTCGCGTGTCCGTTTCCGGTAAATCGATCAAACGAGCCGCATGGTGCGACAGCCCGCTTGGGCTGCCCGATCGACTGCGCTAGAACCGCGCCACGAAGCGGGGGCGCGAATGGACGATGAACGACTGGCGGCACGGTTGGACGGGCTCAGGATGGAACATCGCGATCTGGACGCCGCGATCGTCGCGCTGGGCGACAGCGGAACGCCCGACCAGCTGCAGATGGCGCGCCTGAAAAAGCGCAAGCTGCGCATCCGCGATGAAATCGCTGCGGTGGAGGATCAGATGATCCCGGACATCATCGCCTGACCTGATTTGCGACAGGCGGAACGGGCTGGTGCTGGGCTTTGGCCGCGGACCGTGGCACCTGCCAATACGATATGAGCCGGACCCAAGACGAATCGCGCCTGCACGACCGCCTGATCGACGGGTTGTATGTCGAGGCGATGTTGCTGGCGGACGAGGCGCGTGCCTATTTCGACCAACTCGGTCGCACCGAGCGGGAGGCGTTGGACCCGCTGGTCCGGGTCGGTTTCTCCTGCGAGTCGCTGAAGGTGACGACCCGGCTGATGCACGTCATCGCGTGGCTGCTGACGCAGCGGGCGGTGGGCGCCGGCGAGATGAAGCCCAGCGACGCGCTGCACCCCTCGCGCCGCCTGGGCGACGCGCCGGTCAGCGACGCGGCGTTGCTGACTGCACTGCCGGCGCGTGCCGTGGCGCTGATCGCCGACAGCGAGGACCTGCATCGGCGCGTCGGCAGGCTTGATCAGGCGCAGGGGGCGAAGTCTGCGACCAGCCCGGCCAAGTCGATGCAGGAACGGCTGGCTCTGTCCTTCTGATCCTGGCTCATCGCGGGCCGCTGTTGGACCGCACACGCCTAGCTGGGCGCTAATCCAAGCCTTTGCCGCGCCGCGCCATATTCGTCGGCCAGCCGAGCCACGCGATCCGCCACGCTCTCGACCGCATGCACCGAACCGATGCCCTGGCCCGCGCCCCAGATGTCGCGCCACGCCTTTGCCGCGCTGCCGCCGAAATCCATGCTGGTGCGGTCGCCGGCCGGCAGGTCGTCCGGGTTCATGCCCGCTGCCTCGATCGAGGCGCGCAGGTAGTTGCCGTGGACCCCGGTGAACAGATCGGAATAGACGATGTCGGCCGCCCGACCGTCGACCACGCCCTGCTTGTATGCGTCGGCGGCACTCGCCTCCGTCGTGGCGATGAAGGGGGAACCGATATAGGCGAAGTCGGCGCCCATCGCCTGCGCGGCGAGTATCGCGCCACCGGTGGCGATCGCGCCGGACAAGGCGAGCGGCCCCTCGAACCATTGCCGGATTTCAGCGATCAGCGCGAACGGCGACAGGCGTCCGGCATGGCCGCCGGCGCCCGCGGCGACCGCGATCAAGCCGTCGGCACCCTTTTCGACCGCCTTGTGCGCGAAGCGATCATCGATCACGTCGTGCAGGGTGATGCCGCCCCAGCTGTGCACGGCGGTGTTCAGCTCCTCGCGCGCGCCAAGCGAGGTGATGACGATCGGCACCCGCCACTTGCCGCACATCGCCACATCCTCTTCCAACCGGACGTTGGAGCGATGCACGATCTGATTGACCGCGAACGGTGCCGACGGCCGGTCCGGGTGCGCGCGGTCATGCGCGGCCAGTTCCTCGGTGATCCGATGAAGCCACTCGTCCAGCAGCGACGCGGGGCGTGCGTTCAGCGCGGGAAACGATCCGACGATCCCCGCCTTGCACTGGGCGATTACCAGATCGGGCCCGGAAATGATGAACATCGGGGAGCCGATGACGGGCAGGCGCAGGCGGTCGAGGGACGCGGGCAGGGGCATCGCCGGCTTGTGACACGCATCCGATCGACGTGTCCAGCAAGGCCGATTGGCAGCCGCCTGCGAACGGTCTACGACATGCATGTTACCATGTCACAAGGCTGATCCATGAAGCTTGCCGCACTGACCCTGTTGTCCCTGACCGCGTCGACGGGCGCCCTTGCCCAGGCGCGCCTGCCCTCGACTGTCGTGCCCGTCGCCTACGACATAGCGGTGTCGCCCAACGCGGCTGCGCTGACGTTCAGCGGCACCGAGACGGTGACCGTCGACGTGAAGGCGCCGACGCGCACGGTGGTGCTGAACGCCGCCGATCTGTCGATCCGGTCCGCGGCGGTCGACGGGCGCAAGGCGGCGGTGTCGTTGGACAAGGAAGGTCAGCGGCTCACCCTGACGCTGCCGTCTGCGCTGGCCGCCGGTCGCCACGCGCTGACGCTGGCATGGGACGGCAAGATCAACCAATCCGCCGCCGGCCTGTTCGCGATCGACTATTCCAACACCGACGGCAGCAAGTCGCGCATGCTGGCGACCCAGTTCGAGGCGCCGGACGCGCGCCGCTTCGCACCGATGTTCGACGAGCCGGCGTTCAAGGCGACCTTTACCCTCAGCGCTCTGGCGCCCAAGGGACAGCTCGCATTCTCCAACATGCCCGCGACCTCCGTCGCGACGGAGGGGGCCATGCAGCGGTACCGCTTCGCCACCACGCCGAAGATGTCCAGCTACCTGTTGTTCCTCGGCATGGGTGACATGGAGCGCAAGACGGTCAAGGCCGGCAATGTCGAGATCGGCGTCATCACCCGTCGCGGCGTGGTCGACCAGGGCGACTACGCGCTGGCATCCGCCAAGAAGCTGCTGGCCTATTACAACGACTATTTCGGTCAGCCTTATCCGTTGCCCAAGATGGACATGATCGCCGGGCCGGGGTCCAGCCAGTTCTTCGGCGCGATGGAGAATTGGGGTGCGATCTTCTATTTCGAGCCCGAGCTGCTGTTCGACGCGAAGCGCGCGACGGAGAGCAACCGACAGCGCATCTATACCGTCGTCGCGCATGAGATGGCGCACCAATGGTTCGGCGATCTGGTCACCATGGGCTGGTGGGACGACCTGTGGCTGAACGAGGGTTTCGCATCCTGGATGGAGGGCAAGGCGTCGGCCGACCTCAACCCCAGCTGGAAGGCGGATGCGCAGTCGCTGGTCACGGAACGAGAGGCGGCGATCGGACTGGATGCGACCGCAGCCACGCACCCGATCGTACGGCATGTCGAAACGCCCGACCAGATCAGCGAGGCCTTCGACACGATCACCTACCAGAAGGGGCAGGCGGTGATCGGCATGCTGGAGTCGACGCTGGGCGAAAACGCCTTCCGCGACGGCATCCGTCGCTACATGGCGCGGTACAAATACGGCAACACCGCGACGGATCAGCTGTGGGCGGAGCTGGCCGCTGCGTCCGGACGGCCGGTCGCGGACATCGCGCATACCTTCACGCTTCAGGGCGGCGTGCCGCTGGTGACGGTGTCGGACGTGCGGTGCGAGGGCGGCCGGACCGGCGCCACCCTGACGCAGGGCCGTTTCGGCGTCGACCAAGCATCCAAGACACCGCAAAGCTGGCAGGTTCCGCTCAGCTTCGGCGTGCCCGGCTCGCAGGCTGGCAGCACGGTGCTGGCGGGGCCGACCGCGTCGCGCGTGACGGCGGCGGGCTGCGGCGCATTCGTCGCCAATCTGGGCAAGGGCAGCTACACCCGTGTCCGGTATGAGGGCGCGGCACATGACGTGATCGTGCGCGACTATGCCAAGCTGTCGCTGAAGGATCGCATCGGCACGCTGGGCGATGAGTATGGCCTGGCCACCGGCGGCTATCAGGACCTCGATCGCTATTTCGAGATGATGGCACAGGTGGGGCCGCGGTCCGACGCGCTGGAATGGTCCGCTGTGGCGCGCGTGCTGTCGCAGTTGAAGGCCCGCTTCGCCTCCACGCCGCTTGAACAGCCGCTGCGCGCCCGCACGCTGTCGCTGTTGCAGCCGCAACTGGCGCGGATCGGCATCGCCCAGCGGGCCGGTGAGGAACCCCCCGTGACCAACCTGCGCGAGGACCTGCTGTCGCTGCTCGGCAGCAGCGGCGATCCGCAGGTGGCGGCGGAGGCGCGGCGGTACGTGGCGGCGCTGAAGACCAACCCCGACGCGATCCCGCCGGCGATCCGCCAGCCGGTCCTCCAGACCTATGCCATCAACGCCACGCCGGCGGAGTGGGACGGGCTGCTCGCCATGGTGCGGGCGGAAACCAACCCGGTGGTGAAGAACGGCTATGTCGCCATGCTAGGCGGCGCGCGGGACGAGGCGATCGCGCGGCGTGCGCTGGACCTGCTGCCCGGCGGCACGCTGACCCCGCCACAGGGCGCGATCCTGCTGCGCGCGGTGGCCAGCAACCACCCCGACCTGGCGTTTGACTGGGCGGTGGCACACCGGCAGCTGGTCGAAAGCTTCCTGGAGACGAGCACCCGCGCTGGTTTCATCACCGGTCTGGGTGCGGGGTCGGTCGACCCGGCGATGCCCGGCAAGATCCGGGCCTTCGCCAACGCCAACCTGCCCGCCGCCGCACGCGGACCGTCGGAGCGGACGATCGCGCGCATGGCGGCCGCGCGCGAAGTGGCGGCACGGTTGCAGCCGGCGGTTGCCCGCTGGACGGCGCGCTAAGCCGATCGGGGCCGCCGGTTCAGGCTGGCGGCCCCTCCCTCTCGCCCGGCGAACATAGCGGCGAGCGGATCAGGAAGCGGCGCTCCCGACCATTGTCCAGGCTGAACATGCCGCCACGCCCGTCCACCGCATCTAAAGTCAGGCGGATGTCGGCGCCCCAGGCGGCGAGTTGTCGCGCGCCGATGTAGAAGGGCTGTCCGGCGACCTCGCCCAGCATCACGTCGCCCGCGCCAATCCTGAATCCGTCGCGCGGATAGCACATCGGCGACGAGCCATCGCAGCAACCGCCCGACTGGTGGAACAACACCGGGCCATGATCCGCCACGATCGCGGCGAGCAGGTCCAGCGCGGCCGGGGTCGCCGTTACCCGGTTCACCCCGGCCGCGAACGTCACTTGGTCATGCCCCTCACCTGAGGGCGCGTCATGCCGCCATGTCCAGCACGATGCGGCCCTCGATCTGCCCCTTGTGCATGCGGGCGAACACGTCGTTGATGTCCTCCAGCCGGGCGGTGGACACCGTCGCCTTGACCTTGCCCTGCGCGGCGAAGTCGATCGACTCCTGCAGGTCCAGGCGCGTGCCGACGATCGAGCCGCGCACGGTGATGCCGTTCAGCACCAGCCCGAAGATGTTGAGCGGGAAGTCGCCCGGCGGCAGGCCGTTCAGCGCAACGGTGCCGCCGCGCGACATCATGCCGATCGCCTGTTCGAACGCGCGTTCGCTGACCGCGGTGACCAGCGCCCCCTGCGCGCCGCCGCCGGTTTCGCGCTTCACCACCGTGGCAGGGTCCTCGTTGCGGCAGTTCACCGTGACCGTCGCACCCAGCCGCCGCGCCAAGTCGAGCTTGGCATCGTCGACGTCCACCGCCGCGACGTTCAGGCCCATCGCCTTGGCATATTGCACCGCCATGTGGCCCAGGCCGCCGATGCCGGAAATCACGACCCAGTCACCCGGTTTCGTGTCCGTCATCTTCAGCCCCTTGTACACCGTCACACCGGCGCACAGGATCGGAGCGATGTCGGTGAAGGAGATGCTGTCCGGCAGGTGGCCGACATAATTGGGGTCGGCGATGACATAGTCCGCAAAGCCGCCATTGACTGAATAGCCGGTGTTCAGCTGGCTCTCGCACAGCGTCTCCCAGCCGCCCATGCAATGCACGCAGTGTCCGCAGGCGGTGTACAGCCAGGGGACGCCCACCCGGTCGCCTTCCTTGACGTGCTTCACGCCCTTGCCGACCGCGGAAACGAAGCCGACGCCCTCATGCCCTGGAATGAAGGGCGGGTTCGGCTTTATGGGCCAGTCGCCCTCGGCCGCGTGCAGGTCGGTGTGGCAGACGCCGGACGCCTGGATCGCGACCTGTATGGTGCCTTCGCTCACCTCCGGCACCGGTACCTCCTCGATGGTCAGCGGCTTGCCGAACTCGCGCACAACCGCCGCTTTCATGGTCTTGGCCATGGATCAGGTCCTTTCGTTGGGAATTGGAGGGCAGGCTGGCGCGGGGAGCGCGCCGGCCGCCTTGATGCCTGTCAAAAGAAGCCGAGCTTCTTGGGGCTGTAGCTGACCAGCAGGTTCTTGGTCTGCTGATAATGGTCCAGCATCATCTTGTGCGTTTCGCGCCCGATGCCCGACTGTTTGTAGCCGCCGAACGCCGCATGCGCGGGATAGGCGTGATAGCAGTTGGTCCACACACGCCCCGCCTGGATCGCGCGTCCCATGCGATAGGCGCGGGTGCCGTCGCGGGTCCAAACCCCCGCGCCCAGGCCGTACAGCGTGTCGTTGGCGATGGAGAGCGCCTCCGCATCGTCCTTGAAGGTGGTGACCGACACCACGGGCCCGAAGATTTCCTCCTGAAAGATGCGCATCCGGTTGTGGCCGCGCAGTACCGTCGGCTTCACATAGTAACCCTCCAGCCCGTCGATCCGGTTGCGCTCGCCCCCGGTCAGCACCTCCGCGCCCTCGCCACGACCGATGTCGAGGTAGGAGAGAATCTTCTCCATCTGCTCGGACGATGCCTGCGCGCCGACCATGGTCTGCGGGTCGAGCGGATCGCCCTGGATCATCGCCTCCACACGCTTCACCGCGCGCTCCATGAAGCGGTCGTAGATGCTTTCGTGCACCAGCGCGCGTGAGGGACAGGTGCAGACCTCGCCCTGGTTCAGCGCGAACATCGCGAACCCCTCGATCGCCTTGTCGAGGAAATCGTCATCCTCCGCGGCCACATCGGCGAAGAAGATGTTGGGGCTCTTCCCGCCCAGCTCCAGCGTCACCGGGATCAGGTTTTCCGACGCGTATTGCATGATGAGCCGGCCGGTCGACGTCTCTCCGGTAAAGGCGATCTTCGCGACGCGCGGGCTTTGCGCGAGCGGCTTGCCCGCTTCCAGGCCGAACCCGTTGACGATGTTGAGCACGCCCGGCGGCAGCAAATCGCCGATCAGCTCGGCCCAGAGCAGGATCGAGGCGGGGGTCTGTTCCGCCGGCTTCATGACCACGCAATTGCCGGCCGCAAGCGCGGGCGCGAGTTTCCAGCACGCCATCAGCAACGGGAAGTTCCAGGGGATGATCTGTCCCACCACGCCCAGCGGCTCATGGAAATGATAGGCCACAGTGTCGTGGTCGATTTCCGACAGGCTGCCCTCCTGCGCGCGGATGCAGCCGGCGAAGTAGCGGAAATGATCGATCGCCAGCGGAATGTCGGCGGCGGTCGTTTCCCGGATCGGCTTGCCATTGTCCCATGTCTCGGCGGTGGCCAGGTCGGAGAGGTGCTCCTCCATCCGGTCGGCGATGCGATGCAGCATCAGCGCACGCTCCGCTGCGCTGGTGCGGCCCCACGCGTCCCTGGCGGCATGCGCGGCGTCCAGCGCCTGTTCCACATCGACCGCCTGGCTGCGTGCGACCTCGCACAGCAATTGCCCGTCGACGGGGGAGCGGTTCTCGAAATAGCGGCCGTCCGCCGGTTCCACCCAACGCCCGCCGATATAGTTGCCGTAGCGGGTCTTGAACGGTGCCTTGCGCGCCGTGATCGGCTGGTGAACGGTCATGCTGCCTCTCCGATTGATCTTATCGATGGAGGCAGGGTCCGCCTGTCGCGCTGCTGCCGCAAGCACCGACCGGGCGAACCCGGCGCCGCGGTTGGACTTTCCGGACTGGCGGACGTAGCATGTGGCGCAGATCGCAACAGCGACGCGCGACCTGTCGCAGGATGCGACACTCGTGCAGACACGATCGAGAGGCAGGAGGTTGGTGGACAGCGCCAATATCGAGTCGGCCCGCAGCACCTTCTTCGGCGAAGGGCGCCTGCCGGTGGCCGCCGTCCGCCAGCCGGTGCTGCGATCCTGGATACGGTGCACCGAACTCGGGCTGGTGCAACGATCCCTCTCCGATCTGGGCCCGGTGCCGGACAGCGAATTGCGGGCGTTGCAGCAGAGGAACGACCTGTTGCGGCGTCTCTGCCGGCCAGAACTGGAGCTGCTCGCCGCTGAGGCGCGGGAGAGCGACAGCGTCGTGGTACTGACGGATGGCGACGGCATGATCCTGGACGCGATCGGCGACGCTGCCTTCTCCACCCACGCCGCGCGGATGGCGCTTCGCCCCGGCGTTTCGTGGAAGGAGGCGAACACCGGCACCAACGCGATCGGCACCGCGCTTGCCGAGCGAAAGCCCATCGCCGTTCATGGCGGCGAGCATTTCTTCGCCGATCATGGCCTGTTGAGTTGTGCGGCGGTGCCGATCATGGATCCGGGTGGCGTCGTGGTCGGCGCGCTGGACATGTCGGGGCCGTCCAGCGTCGGCAACGGCCATGCCCTGGGGCTGGTGCGCATGGCGGTGGACCAGATCGAACATCGCCTGTTCCAACGCGGTTTCGACGGGTGCCGGGTGCTGCGCTTCCACGACGATCCCGCAATGTTGGGCACGAGCCGCGAGGGGATACTGGTGTTCCGCGACACCCGGCTGGTGGCGGCGAACCGCAGGGGGCTGTCGCTGGTCGGGCGGCACTGGGACGCGCTGGACGAGTGCGCGATCGACGACTTGCTGGAGGAGCGGCGCAGCCACGGCGCAGACCTGTTGATGCGGTTGCGAGTGGGTACCAGCGCGGTAGGCCGCTGGGACGTCGCGGGCCGCACAGCCCATGCGCCGGTCGCGTCGGAGACGGCTCTCGGTACGCAGCCCGCCGCGGCGCTGGCCGACCGCGAGGCGGAGTTGATCGACGCGGCGGTCTTGGCATGCGACGGCAATGTCAGCCAGGCGGCGCGGCAGCTGGGCATCCATCGCAGCACGATCCACCGCCACCTGCGCCGTCGGCAGGCCAATTAGCGGCTGGCGGAAAGGGGCCTCAGCCCGTCGCGACGACCGCGTCCAGGTTCAACCAGCGTGCCATGCTTTCCAGTTCCTCCGACAAGGCAGCGCCCGTGTGCGCGGGCGCGTCGGGCTCCAGATGCGTGCGCCTGACCAGCAGCTGGCGGGCATGCCGGTCCGACTTCAGGTCGACCCGTGCGACCAGTCGCTCACCGAGCAGGAACGGCAGGACGTAATAGCCGTGCTGCCTGTGTTCGGCCGGGACGTAGATTTCGATCCGGTACCGGAACCCGAACAAGCGCTCGGTCCTGTCCCGCGCCCAGACGAGCGGGTCGAACGGGGCGAGTAGCGCCTGCGCCTCGATGCGACGTGGCCGCCGCGCGTCCCTGTGCAGCCACGCATCGCGCCACCCCGGCACCTCGACGCGCGTCAACACGCCCTCTTCCGCCAACGTAGCGATCGCAGGGGGGGCCTCAGCGGGGGACAGGCGGAAGTAATCGCGCAGATCGCGGCTGGTGGCGATCCCGTGCGCGGCGGCCGCCCGCTCGATCAGGGCGCGATGAGCATCGGCATCCGATGGCGTGGCTGCCGCGAGGATGTCGGCCGGAAGCACCCGTTCCGGCAGATCGTACACACGCTCGAAACTGCCACGCCGGGTCGCGGTGGTGATGTGACCTGCCCAGAACAGCCATTCCAGCGCGCGCTTGGTATCGCTCCACTCCCACCAACCCGACTGACCCTTGTGACTGTCGAAGTCGCTTGCCGACAGCGGGCCATCGATGCGGATGCGGTCGAGCACCGCCATCGCCTCGCTGCGGCGTTCATCCGCAAAGACGCGCATGCCGGCCCAGCCCGCCGTTCCGCGATCCGCCTGTGCCATGCGCCATCGCAACAGCGGGTGCAGCGCGAACGGCAGCAGCGACGCCTCATGCGCCCAGTACTCGAACACCGCGCGCTGACGTCGTGGTCCCCATGCGATGCGGTCCAGCTCTGCCCGATCATAGGGGCCGAGGCGTGAAAAGGCCGGCAGGTAATGCGCGCGCACCAGCACGTTGACGCTGTCGATCTGGTGCAACTGTACCTTGTCGAGCAGACGCCGAAGCTGCTGCGCGCGCACCGCGCCGTCGCGCCGGCCGCCGAAACCCTGCGCCGCCAGCGCGATCCGCCGTGCGAGCGGAAGCGCGATCCTCTCCGGTGCGCCGGTCATTCGGCCCCGCATGTGGCACGAGCGGAGCTATTATCGGCGGGGCAACGCGTGGCCAAATCCTTGTCCTGCACGAGTGTCAAACAGGCGGGCTCCGGCAGGTGTGCGCCTGCATCATTTTGCGTCAGACCGATCAAGGCCCGAACTCCATCGACCGGCCCGTGTGCCCGAAGGTCATGATGGGCCATTACCGCTGAACGGGGGATCGTCAGGCGGGGAACACACCCCGACTGATGCCGAAGCGGTGGAACAGCGTGGGCCATTGGCTCGCATCCACCGTGTCGGGCAGGCGAGTGCCGAAGCCATGGCCGCCCTTGTCGAACACGTGCAACTCGGCCGGCCGCTCCGCTGCGTGCAGGGCCGAATAGAGCGCCAGGCTGTTGGCGACGGGCACGATGTCGTCGTCGCCGGCATGCGCCAGGAACGTCGGCGGCGTTTGTGCGGTCACGCGCGCCTCTACCGAGGCCACGTGGCGCTTCGCGGGAGTGGCATGGTTGCCGAGCAGCATGTCGCGCGATCCGCCATGGGTGAAGGGTGCCTCCATCGACACCACGGGATAGATCAACCCGGCCAGATCGGGCCGAGCGGGCAGGCGATCCGCTGAATCGGAAGGCGTATAGACCTGCTCCGCGTGGCGCGTCGCCAGCGACCCGGCCAGGTGACCGCCGGCGGAAAAGCCGAGGACGGCGATCCGCGCCGCATCGACGCCGAACCTCTGCGAGTCGGCGCGGATCACCCGCATCGCGCGTTGCGCATCCTGCAACGGCACATGTTCGCGGGCGTCCCAGCCCTCGCTGGGCAGGCGATAGAGAAGGATGAAGGCGGTGATGCCACGCGCGTTCAGCCAAGCCGCCTGCTCGGTTCCTTCATTGTCATAGGCCAGGAACGAGTAGCCACCGCCCGGCAGCAGCAGAACAGCGGAGCCGTTCGCCCGCGCAGGGCGCCTGACCACCAGGACGGGGCGGTCGACGCCCATCACCCAGCGATCTGGGTGGCCGGCATTGTGCGACTGGTCCTTGATCGACCGCACGATGCGCGCGCGTCGATCACCCGGTATGGCGCCCGGCCACAGGGGTACGACCTCGTCGCGCGGCCCGATCTGTGCCGAGGCGGGCAGGGTCGCCAGCCCGGCCAGGGCGGCGACACCCCCGACGAGCGTGCGGCGGGACAGCGGATGCTGGGCGGAGTCGGTCGGATCGATAGTCACGGGCGCCACCCTATCATGGGTCGAGACAAAGCCGGAGTGCTTACGCGGCCCTTCGCTCCGCTGGCAAATCCGATGCCCGTACGTCATGTCATGGTCGTAGTGGGTGAGTCGAAGGACGAGCATGAACATCGGCGGTGCATCGACGGCCAGTGGCGTGTCTCAGCGGATGATCCGCCATTATGAGGCGATCGGGCTGATCCCGCCGCCCGTGCGACTCGACAGCGGGTATCGCGACTATGCAGACGCGGATGTTCATCGCCTGCGCTTCATCGCCAATGCGCGTGACCTCGGCTTTCCGATCGAGGAGATCGGCGCGCTGCTCGGCCTGTGGCAGGATCGGCAGCGATCGAGTGCGGAAGTGAAAGCGCTGGCCATGGCGCGCGCCGACGAACTGGGCCGCAAGGCTGCCGCTCTGGAGGCGATGAGGGGGACGCTGATGGCACTCGCCGATACCTGTCACGGCGATGATCGTCCGTCCTGTCCCATTCTCGATCGGCTCGCGCAGTGACCCGCGGCATGCGCAGGATCATGGCCGCTGCGTTAATGGCCCTCGGAATTGTTGCCACCGGTACGGAGGCGGCCGATCCACCCGCCTGGGCGCAGCCAACACCGGCGTTCCATGTCGCCGGGCCGATCTGGTACGTCGGAACGAAGGGTCTGGCGTCCTATCTCATCAAGACTCCCTCCGGTGCGGTGCTGATCGACGGCACGCTGGCGCAGAACGTGGTGGCTATCCTGGCAAACCTGAACCGGGTCGGCGTCCGGCCGCGACAGGTTCGCCAGCTGTTGTTGACCCACGCCCATTTCGATCATGCTGCCGGACTTGCGGGGCTGGAGAGGGCGACGGGAGCACCACTGGCCGTCGGCGCGCGCGACGCAGAGGCGGTGCGGACGGGCACTCCGCCGGGTGAGACGGACTACGGCGTCATCCGCTTTCCACCGGCACGCGTCGCACGTGCGATGTCGGACGGCGATGTGGTTCGGCTGGGCGGGCTGACGCTGACGGCGGTGGCGACGCCGGGCCACACGCCGGGTTGCACCAGCTGGGCGACACGCATCGTCGATCAGGGGCGGGCGCATGACGTCATATTCCTGTGCAGCCTGAGCGTCGCCGGCAACCGGCTGGTCGGCAACCGCCGCTATCCCGGGATCGTGAACGATTATCGCGAGACGTTCCGGCGGCTGGGCCGGGTCCATGCCGACATCGTTCTGCCGGCCCATCCCGAATTGGCCGATGTCCTGGAGCGGGGACGTCGCGCGGCGGCGGGTGGCCGCGATGCCTTTGTCGATCCCACACTGTTGCAGCGCATGGTCAGCGAAGCGAGGGTCGATTTCGAGAAGGAACTGGTCCGTCAGCAGAGGGCAACGCGGCGCTGATCGCTTGCCCGGCCGGGCTTCGCGGCCTAGCCGGCCTCGACCTGGATATCGGACCGAGCGACCATGCGTTTTCACCTGCCCCTGCTTCTTTCGACGCTGATCGTGTGCGCTCCCGCGCTCGCACGTCCTGCCGAGCCGGCAAAGGTTCGCGTCAGGCTGGACACCTCCGCCGGTCCGATCGTCGTTGCGGTCGATACCCGCCACGCGCCCGCCACCAGCGCCAACTTCCTTGCCTATGTCGATGACGGACGGTTCGACGGCGTCAGCTTCTATCGATCGTCGCGCAGTCGAAAGGCGCCGCAACATGGCTTCGTGCAGGGGGGTATCCGCACCGACGCGCGCCGCATCCTGCCGCCCTTTCCGCTGGAGCGGACGGACAAGACCGGCATCCTGCACCTGGATGGGACCATCTCCATGGCACGGCGCAGCGATCCGAATTCCGCGGGCGGCAACTTCTTCATCACCGTGGGCCCGATCCCGGCGATGGACGCTAAAGGCAGCTACGCCGGCTATGCCGCGTTCGGGCGTGTCGTGTCGGGCATGGACACGGTGAAGCGCATCCTGGCCATGCCGACCGGGGGCGGCATGGGCGGCCAGTTGTTGATGAAGGAGGTGCGGGTGAACAGCGCGCGGCGCCTTGATGGCACGCCGCATCCGACCGGACTGGTGAAGCCATGGCTGGTGAAATCGACCAAGGCGGAACCTCAGCGCGCAGCCAAGGCAGCCAATAATCGACGCTGAAGGATTTGGTCTGAAGAATCTGGTCGGGGAAAGAGGATTCGAACCTCCGGCCCCTGCCTCCCGAAGGCAGTGCTCTACCAGGCTGAGCTATTCCCCGACCGATCATCTGCCGCCCCTGGTGGTTCTTGGCGGCAGGCGAGCGCCAATAGCGGCACTTTCCCGATCCCACAACCCCGCGCGCGACCGTTTTCGCGACAGGGCCGCTGCTCCTTTGGCAACGGGGCGCAGGGGTGCTAACGGCGCATCACTTCGTTCCTCGTGCATTGAAAAGAAACCGTGGCCACCCCGCTCTCGCTGCTCCGCAACTTCTCCATCATCGCGCATATCGATCACGGCAAGTCGACGCTGGCCGACCGGTTGATCCAGGCGACGGGCGGCCTGTCCGATCGCGAGATGAGCGAGCAGGTGCTCGACAACATGGAGATCGAGAAGGAGCGCGGCATCACCATCAAGGCGCAGACCGTGCGCCTGTCGTACAAGGCGGACGATGGTGAGACCTATACGCTGAACCTGATGGACACGCCGGGGCATGTCGACTTCGCCTATGAGGTCAGCCGGTCGCTGGCCGCGTGCGAGGGCGCGCTGCTGGTGGTGGACGCGGCACAGGGCGTGGAAGCGCAGACGCTGGCGAACGTGTACCAGTCGATCGAGCACGACCATGAGATCGTGCCCGTCATCAACAAGATCGACCTGCCCGCCGCCGAACCCGAAAAGGTGAAGGCCGAGATCGAGGACGTGATCGGCCTGGACGCGTCGGAGGCGGTGCTGGCCAGCGCCAAGAGCGGGATCGGCATCAAGGAGACGCTGGAGGCGATCGTGCGCAAGATTCCGGCGCCGAAGGGTGATCCGGACGCGCCGCTGAAGGCGATGCTGGTGGACAGCTGGTACGATCCGTATCTGGGCGTGGTGATCCTGGTCCGTGTCATGGACGGCGTGCTGAAAAAGGGTCAGCAGGTCACGTTCATGCAGGCGGGCACGCAGCATCTGGTCGACCGCGTCGGGTGTTTCCGGCCGAAGATCGAGCAGCTGACCGACCTGGGTCCAGGCGAGATCGGCTTCATCACCGCGCAGATCAAGGACGTGGCGCAGGCGCGCGTCGGCGACACGCTGACTGATGTGCGTCGTCCGGCGAAGGAGGCGCTGCCGGGGTTCAAGGAAGTGCAGCCCGTGGTGTTCTGCGGCCTGTTCCCGGTCGACGCGAACGATTTCGAGAAGCTGCGCGAGAGTATCTCGAAGCTGCGGTTGAACGATGCCTCGTTCAGCTTCGAGATGGAAACGTCGGCGGCGCTGGGCTTCGGCTTTCGTTGCGGGTTCCTCGGGCTGCTGCACCTGGAGATCATCCAGGAGCGACTGACCCGCGAATATGATCTGGACCTGATCACGACCGCGCCGAGCGTCGTGTACGAGATCGAGATGACGCACGGCGGCGGCCATATCGAGCTGCACAATCCTGCGGACATGCCCGATCCGAACAAGATCGAGACGATTTCGGAACCTTGGATCGAAGCGACGATCTACGTTCCCGACGAGTATCTGGGTTCGATCCTGAAACTGTGCCAGGACCGTCGTGGCATCCAGAAGAACCTGACCTATGTCGGCGGTCGCGCTCAGGCGACCTATGAGTTGCCGCTGAACGAGGTCGTGTTCGACTTCTACGACCGGCTGAAGTCGCTGTCGAAGGGTTATGCCAGCTTCGATTATCAGCAGATCGGCTATCGCGAGGGCGATCTGGTCAAGATGAGCATCCTGGTCAATGACGAGCCAGTCGATGCGCTGAGCATGATCGTGCATCGCGGTACTGCCGAGACGCGCGGGCGCGGCATGTGCGAGCGGCTGAAGGAACTGATCCCACGCCACCTGTTCAAGATTCCCATCCAGGCGGCGATCGGCGGCAAGGTGATCGCGCGTGAGACGATCAGCGCGATGCGCAAGGACGTGACCGCGAAATGCTATGGCGGCGACGCAACCCGTAAGCGCAAGCTGCTGGAAAAGCAGAAAAAGGGTAAGGCGAAGATGCGCGAGTATGGGAGCGTCAGCATTCCGCAAGAGGCGTTCATTGCCGCGCTGCGCATGGGTGACGAGGGATAAGGGCAGGGCGGAGGCTTCTCAAACACCTCCGCCCAACTCCCAATTTGCGGATAGGATGAATGCGGGGCTTAGCCCCAGAAGTGCGTCCGATACGCGTCGAAACACCGCTCGCCGCACTTGAGGCGGATCAGGGCGCCCTCCGCCATCGCCGTGGCGCGGCGGGGATCCTCCTCCACCGCCGGACGGATTGCCTCCGCGTTCCAATCTTCAGAGTGCTTGATGTCGAGCACGGCATGAAGGTCGAAATAGCGACGCTCCTTGTTGGAGAAGCCCAGCCGCTTCAGCCCCATCGCGGTCATGCGCGACCGATCCGGCGCGGTCAGTTCGATCACGCCGAGGGCGCCCACCGACTGCCATGCGTAGCGGCGGTTCGTCGCCATCGCCGTCATGGCGTTGGCCAAGGCCAAACTTTCCCACACGGTGTTCTCGATGACGGGGTCGACCTGCAGTGTCTCGGTCAGCGCATCGAGCAGCAAACCATGCATGCCGGCCAGCTGACCCCGACCCATCTCGTCCCAATAGTTGCGCGCCAGCTCCAGCTTCGGCCGGTTCGGCAGCTTGACCTGGGTCATCGCGACCAGATCGTCGAACCCTGCTTCACCGGCGGCCTCCTGTTCAAAGAACCACTTTAGTTCCTCCAGACTCGACTCCTCGGCGATCCATGGGAACAAAGGGTCGCCCTGTCCTGGGCCGGTCTGCTTCAACCCTTCGAACCATGCGATGAAGCCATCTACGTCGGTCGGCGCGGCTGCGGCCTCCGCCGACACCTCCGCGCGCAGTTCCTCCAAAAACCCGCCTTCCAGCCGCTGCATGCGAACATCACGATCCAGCGTGCGTTGCCAATCGCCTGCCGGGAAGCCCGGCGCCATGCGCTCGCGGTTCCAGTGGGCAAGACCGCGCTGGAAGCTGTCGGTCAGGAATTGCGACGTACGCACGGACGCGTCGCGAAAAACGGTAGCCATTGAGGATCCTCTCACAGAACCGCGCCAACAATCGCGGCCGTTGCCCGGTTCCCTCGGTTCAAACGATTACGGCGGCTTGATAAATCCAGGTTAACCGCGTTTGGGGATGCGTTCAGATGACGCCTCCGTCATTATGCGGATACGATGCCGCCATTCGGGGCGTGGCAGGAGCAGGGCATGGCGGAACAACCGATCTTCTACGATGCCAGCGGACGACGCAGACGGCGGTTCGCCGTTGCGGTGGCCGCCTTTGTTGCCCTGCTGCTGTTGGCGGTGGCCGTATTCGCGGTGTCGATCGGTGCCGTGCCCGCGGCTCCGCTGCTGCCCGTCGACCCGGAACATCCCGCGCTTCATGCGTTGCCCGCACCGCAGGGCGCGCTCAATCGGACGCGGCGTGACGTCAACTATTATGCCCGGCATCTGTTCGGCACGAAGTCGAAGCGTCCTGCGGGGGCCGATCCGGCGCTGGCGATTGGTTTCTATGCGCCGTGGGACGAAAGCAGCGCGGCGAGCCTAGGTCGTCATGTCGAGGGGCTGGACTGGGTCATTCCCGGCTGGATTTCCGTGACCGGCAAGGATCATCATGTCACCGTCTTCCGCGACACGGCGGGGCGGTCGATCCTCAACCATGCGCGTCACCAGCCAAAGGTGTTGCCGATGGTGCAGAACGCATTGAGCGGGCAGTGGGATGGCGCAGGCGCGGCTACCCTGTTCGCCGATGTCGCGGGTCGGCGTGCTTTCCTGGGTCGGCTGGGCGACTATCTGGCCGCGAACCATGCGGCCGGTGTCTTCTTCGACTTCGAGAACTTGCCCGCGAACGCGCTGCCCAACTACCGTGCCTTTCTCGCTGATGCGGCGCGCCTGCTCCATCCGCGCAACATGATCGTGACGATCGCGGCGCCGGTCGCGAATCAGGATTGGGACCTGCCTGCGTTCGGCCGCGTGGCCGACAAGGTCTTCCTGATGGCTTATGACGAGCACGAGACGTCCGGCGATGCCGGGCCGATCGCGTCGCAGCGCTGGTTCGCGCGCGTGGTCGCGGACGCGTCGCGAGGCATCGATCCGGCCAAGCTGGTGGTGGCGATCGGCTCCTACGCCTATGACTGGCACAATGGCGGCGGCGACGCGCTGGACGTGGAGGAAGCGTGGCAGGCGGCGCGGGATTCGGCCGCGGTGCCGACCTGGGATAAGGCGAGCGGCAATTCCAGCTTCGCCTATCAGGAGGGCGACACCCGCCACGTCATATGGCTGCTCGACGCGGCGTCCGCCTACAACCAGATCGCGTTCCTGCGGAAGGCGGGCGTGAACAGCGTCGCGTTGTGGCGTCTGGGATCGGAGGACCCCGGTCTGTGGAGCCTGTTCGGTCGCGGGGTGCGCAAGCTGCCCGATGCATCGGTCATGAACGTCATCCCGGCCGGCACCAACGTCGACATCGAGGGCGCGGGCGAAATCCTGAAGATTGGCAGCCAGCCGGTGCAGGGCCAGCGTCAGGCGGTCGTCGGGCCGCTGGGAATCGAGGATGTGCGGTTCGACCGGCTGCCGTCGCCCTATGTCGTGCAGCGGACCGGGTACCGGCGGCGCGATCTGGCTCTGACGTTCGACGACGGCCCCGATCCAACCTGGACCCCGCGCATCCTGGACATTCTGAAGCGCGAGCACGTGCCCGGCACCTTCTTCATCGTGGGCGAGAACGCGCTGACCAACCGCAGCTTGCTCACCCGCCTGGTCGACGAAGGGCATGAGGTCGGTAGCCACACCTATACCCACCCGAACCTGGCGACCGTGTCGGAGCGTCAGGTCCGGTTCGAGCTGAACACCACTCAGCGGTTGTTCCAGGCCTATACCGGACGTTCGCTGCGGCTGTTCCGCGCGCCTTATTTCGGGGACGCCGAGCCGACCACCGCGGACGAGATCGTGCCCGCGCTGGAGGCGCAGGAGCGCGGCTACATCTCGGTCGGGCTCCATATCGATCCCGACGACTGGAAGCGCCCCGGCGTTCAGCAGATCATCGACCGGACGATCGAGCGCGTCACCTCCGCGCCGGCCGATTGCCGCGAGACGACGGAGGCGAATTGCAGCCGCAACATCATCCTGCTCCACGACGCCGGCGGCAATCGCGCACAGACTGTGGCGGCGCTGCCGGTCATCATCGAACGGCTGCGAGCGATGGGATATCGCTTCGTGCCCGTTTCGACGCTGGCCGGACTCAGCCGGGATCAGGCGATGCCGGTGATATCGTCCAGCGATCGTCTGGCGGCGGAGGCGGACCTTGGGCTGTTCTGGGTCCTTGGTGCGATCGTCATTACGCTGAAGTGGCTGTTCATCGTCGCGATCAGTGTCGGCATCCTGCGCGCGCTCGCGCTGTCCGCGCTTGCGCTGGTGCAGGCCCGGCGGGAGAGTCGCACCGTGTTCCCGGCGATCGATCCGGGCCGGTTCGTGACGGTGATGATCCCCGCGTTTAACGAGGAGCGGGTGATTGAGCGCGCCGTCCGCGGCGTGCTGGCATCGACCGACGTGGCACTGGAAGTGATCGTGATCGACGACGGATCGCACGATCGGACGAGCGCCGTGGTGGCCGAGGCGTTCGCCGGCGATCCCCGCGTGCGGCTGCTGACGCTGGAGAATGGTGGGAAGGCGCGGGCGCTTAACCGCGGGCTGGAGCTTGCCCGCGGAGAGATCGTCATCGCGCTGGATGCGGACACGCAGTTCGAGGCGACAACGGTGGCGCGGCTGGCACGCTGGTTCGCCGATCCGTCGCTCGGCGCGGTCGCGGGCAATGCAAAGGTCGGCAACCGCGTTAACCTGGTCACGAAGTGGCAGGCGCTGGAATACATCACCGCGCAAAATTTGGAGCGGCGCGCCCTTGCCCGCCTGAACGCCATCACCGTGGTGCCCGGCGCGGTAGGCGCTTGGCGCCTGTCGGCGATCCGCGCCGTCGGCGGCTATCCCGATGACACGCTGGCGGAGGATCAGGACCTGACCATCGCGATCCAGCGTGCGGGCTGGCACGTCACCTACGACCAATATGCGATCGCATGGACGGAGGCGCCGGAAACATTCCGGGCGCTGGCCAAGCAGCGGTTCCGCTGGGCGTTCGGCACGTTGCAGTGCCTGTGGAAGCACCGCCGTGCGATCGGCGGCAGCCACCCGCGCGGGCTGGGCTGGATCGGATTGCCGCAGGCGATCGTGTTCCAGGTGGCGCTTGCCGCCATATCCCCGATCATCGATCTGGCGCTGCTGGTCAGCTTCGCCGTCACCTATATCGCGGTGCAGGCGCATGGCTGGGCCCAGACCAGCGGCGACATATACACCATGCTGACTTTCTGGATCGTGTTCACCGCGATCGACCTTCTGGCAGCGACGGTTGCCTTTGCGCTGGAGCGGCGGGAGCGGTGGCGGCTGTTGTGGCTGCTTGTGCCGCAGCGGATCGGGTACCGCCAGCTGATGTACTATGTGGTGCTGAAGGCGTTGGCGCAGGCGGCGCGGGGGCCGAAGGTCGGATGGGGCAAGCTTCAGCGGACCGGGCGTGTGGAGGCGCCGGCCGGGTAAGGCTGGCCTGCGCCGCGTCGCGCTATATAAGGCGGAATATGATCCTTTCTCTCTTCCGCCGGTTCGCCTTGGCGCTGTTGATGCTGGCGGTCGCGCCCGCGGTGCTCGCGGAACCTGCGGCACGATCGGCGCCGCTGGTACTCGCCGCCGCCAGCATGCAGGAGGCGATGAGTGCCGCCGCCGACGAGTGGGCGCGCCGGGGCCATGTGCGCCCGGTCATCGCCTTCGCGGCGTCATCCGCCCTGGCGCGGCAGGCGCAGGCGGGCGGCAGGGCCGATCTGTTCGTGTCGGCGGACGAGCAATGGATGGACGTGCTGGCGCGCGGCGGACTGATCGTACCCGGCACGCGCGCCGACCTGGTGCGCAACCGATTGGTGGTCGTGGCGCCCGTCGGCCGTGGAGAACGGATCACGGTTCGGCGGATCGCGACCATCCTGTCGGCCGGGCCGCTGGCCATGGCCGATCCGCGCGCGGTTCCGGCAGGTCGCTATGGCGAGGCTGCGCTGACCCGGCTTGGCGTGTGGCAGTCGGTTGCACCGCATGTGGTGCGTGCGGCCGACGTCCGCGCGGCGCTGGCGTTGGTCGAGCGCGGTGCGGCGCCTTACGGCATCGTCTACGCCACCGACGCACGCGCATCGCGGAAGGTGAGGGTGGTCGGCGTGTTCCCGGCCGACAGCCACCCGCCGATCCTGTATCCGGTGGCGAGGTTGAGGAATGGCGTGAGCCCGGACGCCGAGGGCTTTCGCCGGTTCCTGCTGTCCCCGGCTGGTCGGGCCATCTTCGCGCGGTTCGGCTTCGCGGCGGCGTGATCCTGTCCGACGCGGAATGGGAGGTCGTCCGACTGTCGTTACTGGTCGGCGGTACGGCCTGCATGGCGGCCCTGCCGGTCGCGTTCGGCCTCGCCTGGCTGCTAGCGCGGGCGCGCTTTCCCGGACGGCTGGTGCTGGACGCGCTGGTGCACCTGCCGCTCGTTGTGCCGCCGGTCGTGACCGGTTGGCTGCTGCTGCTCGCATTCGCGCCGGGTGGCCCGATCGGCCGCTGGTTGCTCGACTGGTTCGGGGTGACGGTGTTGTTCCGTTGGACCGGCGCCGCGATCGCGGCCGCCGTCATGGCGCTGCCGCTGATGGTCCGCGCGATGCGACTGTCGATCGAGGCGGTCGATAGGCGGCTGGAATCCGCGGCCAGGACGCTGGGTGCCGACCCATGGCGCGTGTTCCGTACCGTGACCCTGCCGCTCAGCCTGCCCGGGATCATGGCCGGCCTGGTGCTGGGCTTCGCGCGGTCGATCGGGGAGTTCGGCGCGACCATCACCTTCGTCTCCAGCGTGCCGGGTGAGACGGAGACGTTGCCGCTCGCCATCTACGCCGCGCTGCAAACCCCCGGTGGCGAAAACAGCGTGTGGCGGCTGGCGGCGGTGTCGGTGAGCCTCAGCCTGGTGGCGCTGATCGCGTCGGAGTGGCTGGGCCGGCGATGGGGGCGGCGGCTGCATGTCCTTTGACGTCGATGTACGGTGCCAGGTCGGAGAGGCGGCGATCGCACTCCGGTTCGCGACCGGGGCTGGCGTAACCGTGCTGGTCGGCCCTTCCGGCGTCGGCAAATCCAGCGTGCTGAACATGGTCGCGGGGCTTCTCACCCCGGACGATGGTCATGTCAGGGTCGGGGAGCGGACGCTGTTCCACGCCGCAACGGGCGTGAACCTGCCGCCCCAGCGACGCCATGTCGGCTACGTCTTTCAGGAGCCGCGCCTGTTTCCGCACAAGCGGGTGCGCGCGAACCTGCTCTACGGCGCGCCGGATGCGGCCCCGCTGACCGCGACCGCGGCGATGCTCGACATCGGTCATCTGCTGGAGCGCTGGCCGGCCAGCCTGTCGGGCGGGGAGGCGCGGCGGGTAGCGATCGGCAGGGCGTTGTTGTCCGACCCCGCCTTTCTGTTGCTGGACGAACCGATGTCGTCGTTGGACCCGACCCGGCGCGAGGAGGTTCTGCGGGACATTGAGCGCATACGCGACGAATCGCGCCTACCTATCCTGATGGTCACGCATGATGCGCAGGAGGCGGAGCGGCTGGCGACGAGCATCGTCCGGATGTGAGCCGTGACCCCGCTGCCGGACTAGATGGCGGGGTTTGGCTCGGTCAGCGACGTCATGTCGTCGCCGCAGCCCGCTCGGCCAGGTGAGCGAGCCACAGCGTGGCAGGCAAGCCCTGCTGGATCTGCTTGCCGTCGGCACGCCCGTCCGCGATGGCATGGCGCGTCGGCGTGGCGTTTGGTCGCGCGAGGATCATGGCCAGCGCGTCGCGCGCATCCTCCTCGCGGATTGCAAACGCGTTGGCCGCGAAAGTCGCGAAGCCGCTCCCGATCATCTCATCCGCCAGCCGGTCGTCGGTGAGGCTTTCGCCGATCAATTGGGCATAGGCGCCATAGATATAGCCATGCGAGTAGCGATCGGCCCAGATCGCCTGGGCCGGTTGACGCAGATGTTCCATCGCGAACAGGGCCTGCGATGCCAGATGCGCTCTGGTCCGCTTGGCTTCCTCCTGAAGGGACGCGATCAGCCGCTGGCGCTCACGCCGTTTCCTGACGAACTTGAACATGGCCTAAGGGGTGCCAGACCCCAAGGCGGGCGACAAGTGGTGCGATCGGATGTCACCAAAACGCGAAAGGGCGGCCCGTCACCGGACCGCCCCCACATCGTTCGTATGCCGCGCCGCGTGAGCTGTGCGGACGCGTTCGATCAGCGCTTCGAGAACTGGAAGCTGCGGCGTGCCTTCGCGCGGCCGTACTTCTTACGCTCAACGGCGCGGCTGTCGCGGGTCAGGAACCCGGCGGCCTTGACCGGCGCGCGCAGGATCGGCTCGTACTTGGTAATCGCCTGGCTGATGCCATGCTTAACCGCGCCAGCCTGACCCGACAGACCGCCACCCTTGACGGTGACGACCACGTCATACTGGCCCTCGCGCTCGGTCACGCCGAACACCTGGTTGATGACGAGGCGCAGCGACGGACGTGCGAAATACACTTCCTGGTCGCGGCCGTTGATGGTGATCTTGCCCGAACCCGGCTTCAGCCAGACGCGAGCGACTGCGTCCTTGCGGCGACCGGTGGCATAGGCGCGGCCCTGCTTGTCGAGTTCCTGCTCGCGCAACGGCGCACGCTGCACGGGCGCGTCGATGCTGCCCGCCATGTAGGCGTCGGCCGACGCGTCAGACTGCGCCACCGCGGCTTCACGCTGCTGACCCAGCGCGGCACCTAGATCGGAAAGGGACTGGCGATTGTCGGACATTATGCGCCCACCTTGTTCTTGCGGCTCATGCCGGCGATGTCGAGGACCTCGGGGCTCTGCGCCTCATGAGGATGCTCCGCGCCCTTGAAGATGCGCAGGTTGCGCATCTGCTGGCGACCGAGCGGACCGCGCGGGATCATGCGCTCGACAGCCTTTTCCAGAACGCGCTCGGGGAAACGACCCTCCAGCACCTTGGCGGCGGTGACGCCCTTGATGCCGCCGGCATAGCCGGTGTGCTTGTAATAGATCTTCTTCGCCGCCTTGTTGGAGGTGAAGCGGATCTTGTCCGCGTTGATGACGACGACGTTGTCGCCGCAATCGACGTGCGGGGTGAAGCTCGTCTTGTGCTTGCCGCGCAGGACGTTGGCGATGACCACGGCCGCACGGCCGACCACCAGATCGGTGGCGTCAACGATATGCCACTTCTTCTCCACCTCGTGCGGCTTGGCCGCCTTGGTGGTCTTCATGAGCGCCTTCATGGGCGAGAGACCTTTCGGTTTGAAACGCAACGCGCCGCCCGATCGCGGCGGCGTGAACGGGGCGGCAATGGCCAAGCAGCGGTGGAAAGTCAAGCAAAGTGCTACTTTCCTGACGGGTAACGAAATACCCGAAGCTGGGGCTGAGGCGTTGGGCTCAGGCGCGTCTACGACCGACAGCATGGGCTGCCGTGACGGCGGCGATCAGCAGCAGCGCCGCGTTCGCCTGATGCGCCACCGCGATCTCGATCCTAACACCCGTCAGCAGCGTAGCGATCCCCAACACGATCTGCACCAGCACAAGGGCCTTCACGACATAGCCCGCGTTCGACCCGGCCCGGCGCGCACAGAGCGCCAGCACCACCAGGCCACCCGCCGCGACAAAGGCGAACCAGCGGTGGATGAACTGCACCACCACGGGATTGTCGATCCCGTTGCGCCAGCCAGGCGACAGCATGGGCACGCCGGAGGGGAACAGTGCGTCACCCATCAGCGGCCAGCTGGAAAAGGCATAGCCCGCGTCCAGGCCGGCGGTGAACGCACCCCAGAGGATCTGTACCGCCAGCAGCCCGAGCGCGACGATCGCAACCGGACGCAGGAGCGCCGGGCGCGCATAGCCGTCACGGCACAGGGCGAGGAGGTCGAGCGCAGTCCAGGTGATCCCGGCAAGCGTGACCAGCGCGGTCATCAGATGCGCGGCCAGGCGCAGGTGACTGACATCGGTACGAACCGCCAACCCCGACTTCACCATCCACCATCCGACGGCACCCTGCAACGCGCCGAGCGCCAGCAGGGCGATCAGCCGGGGCAGGTACCCGCGAGGAATTTGGCCCCTGACCCAGAACCAGAGCAGGGGCAGCGCAAAGACCAGCCCGATCGTGCGGGCCAGGGCGCGGTGGACATATTCCCAGAAGAAGATCGCCTTGAAGCCCGACAGGGTCATGGCCGAATTGATCTCCCGGAATTCAGGAATACGCCGATAGTTTGCGAACTCCGCCTGCCATTGTGCGTCGTTCAGCGGGGGGACGATGCCGGTGATCGGCTTCCATTCGGTGATCGACAGGCCGCTGTTGGTCAGGCGGGTGATGCCACCCACGACGACGATCCCGACGATCATCGCCACCACGACAATCAGCCACGTGGCCAGCGCGGCAGGCCGCGCGCGCGAAAGGGAGGCTGAACCGAAGCGGGGCATGTCCGGCCCCTAGCCATACGCGGGATCGCCGTCGAGTGCGGCGGCGACCTTCCTGTCGGCGCAAGTCTTGTTATGTTGTATCCTTCCCTAAGTCGGACTACATGACGGTTCAGGATGACGATCGCGACTCGCCACAGGTGGATACCGGACCTCGATCGTTTCGCGATCGGACTGTCGGGTCTGTGCGTCGTGCATTGCGTCGCGACATCGGTGCTGCTGGCCTTGATGTCGGCCGCGGGTGGCATTCTGCTCGATCCAATGTTCCATGAGGTCGGGCTGGTTCTCGCCATCGCGATCGGTGCGATCGCGTTGGGGCGCGGCGTTCTGCATCACGGATATATCATGCCCGTCGCCATGGGTGCCTTTGGCCTGGGCATGATGGCCGGCGCGCTGGGCTTGCCGCATGACTCCTCCGGGGCCGAGACGCTGTGGACCGTGGTCGGCGTCGGTCTGCTCGCCTTCGGCCATGACCTCAACCGCCGGGCGACCTGCTGAGAGGGCCGGCGCGGCGAGGTTCTTGTCGCGGGGGGCAGGAAGGCATAGATCATGACCATGGCTGTTCCTTCGCACCAGCACCACGAACTTCTAGGCGACGATTTGGCATCCGCTGCACGGACGCGCTTGGAAAAGGCGGGCGAGCAATGGACCACGATGCGGGCGAGCGTCTTCGAGGCGCTGGCGGGTTTCGACAAGCCGGCGTCGGCCTATGACATCGCGGAGGCCGTCTCTGGACGCGAAGGGCGCCGCGTGGCGGCGAACAGTGTGTATCGCATCCTCGACCTGTTCGTCGGCGCGAACCTGGCGCGACGGGTGGAAAGCGCCAACGCCTATGTCGCCAATGCGCATCCGGGTTGCCTGCACGACTGCATCTTCCTGGTCTGCGACACGTGCGGACAGACGACTCACCTGGATGACGATCGCATCACGCGCGGCGTTCGTACCGCTGCCGAAGCGACTGGCTTTTCTCCGGAAAGGCCGGTGATCGAGGTTCGCGGCAAGTGCGCCGACTGCGGGTGACACCGCATCCGGTGTGAGCTAGACGGGCGTGATGTCCGACGTTCCCGCGACACCGCTGCTCGACACCGTCCAAACCCCCGACGACCTGCGCAAGCTTCCGCCGGATCAGCTGCAACAGCTGGTCGACGAGCTGCGCGCGGAGACGATTTCGGCCGTGGGAACCACCGGCGGTCACCTGGGATCCGGCCTGGGCGTGGTGGAGCTGACCGCGGCGATCCACTACGTCTTCAACACGCCTGACGACCGGCTGATCTGGGACGTCGGCCACCAATGTTATCCGCACAAGATCCTGACGGGTCGCCGCGACCGAATCCGGACGCTGCGCCAGGGTGGTGGCCTGTCCGGCTTCACCAAGCGGGCGGAAAGCGAATACGACCCGTTCGGCGCGGCGCATTCGTCCACGTCCATCTCCGCCGCGCTCGGCTTCGCGATCGCCAACAAGCTGTCCGATGCGCCGGGCAAGGCAATCGCGGTGATCGGCGACGGCGCCATGTCGGCGGGCATGGCCTACGAGGCGATGAACAACGCGGAGGCGGCGGGCAACCGGCTGGTCGTCATCCTCAACGACAACGACATGTCGATCGCGCCGCCGGTCGGGGGGCTGTCGGCCTATCTCAGCCGCATCGTGTCCAGCCGCGAGTTCCTGTCGGTACGTGAGCTGATGAAGAAGCTGGCCAGGCGTCTGCCGCGCCCGTTCCACCACGCCGCACGCAAGACCGACGAGTTCGCGCGCGGCATGACGATGGGCGGCACGCTGTTCGAGGAACTGGGCTTCTATTATGTGGGCCCGATCGACGGTCACAATCTCGACCACCTGATCCCCGTCCTGGAGAATGTCCGCGACGCGGAAGAGGGGCCGATCCTGGTCCATGTGGTCACCAAGAAGGGCAAGGGCTACGCCCCGGCCGAGGCGGCGGCCGACAAGTATCACGGTGTCCAGAAGTTCGACGTCATTACCGGAGCTCAGGCCAAGGCGCCGCCCGGACCCCCGCAATATCAGAACGTGTTCGGTGAAGCGCTGGCGCGGGAGGCGGAGTCCGATCCGCGCATCTGCGCGATCACAGCCGCTATGCCGTCCGGTACCGGGCTTGATCGATTCGCTGCGGCGTATCCTGATCGGTTCTTCGACGTCGGAATCGCCGAACAGCATGCGGTGACCTTTGCCGCCGGGTTGGCGGCGCAGGGCCTGCGCCCGTTCTGCGCGATCTATTCGACCTTTCTTCAGCGCGCCTACGACCAGGTCGTCCACGACGTCGCCATCCAGAACCTGCCGGTGCGGTTCGCGATCGACCGGGCCGGGCTGGTGGGTGCCGATGGTGCGACACATGCCGGGTCGTTCGACGTTACCTATCTCGCGACGCTGCCGAACATGGTGGTGATGGCCGCGGCTGACGAGGCGGAGCTGGTGCACATGGTGCACACCTGCGTCCTGCATGACTCCGGGCCGATCGCAGTACGCTATCCGCGCGGCAACGGCGTCGGGGTCGAGACGCCGACGGAGGCGCAGCGGCTGGAGATCGGCAAGGGTCGACTGGTGCGAGAGGGCAAGACGGTTGCCATCCTGTCGCTCGGCACCCGTCTGGCGGAGGCGTTGAAGGCGGCCGACCAGCTGGAGGCGAAGGGCCTGTCGACCAGCGTCGCGGACCTGCGCTTCGTGAAGCCATTGGACGAGGCGTTGATCCGCCGGATGCTGACCAGCCACGAGGTGGCCGTGACGATCGAGGAGGGTGCGATCGGCGGCCTCGGCGCGCACGTCCTGACCATGGCGTCGGACGAGGGCCTGACCGATGGCGGGCTGAAGATCCGCACTCTGCGCCTGCCTGACCTGTTCCAGGATCAGGACAAGCCGGAGGTGCAATATGCGGATGCCGGCCTGGACGCGGACGGCATCGTCCGCACCGTCCTGACCGCGCTGCGCCACAACAGCGCCTCTCTGACGGAGGGGGCCCGCGCCTGAGCCTGCGCGCCGCGCCTGAGGTGCGGCAAGCCGCTTAGCCGGAACAGGACGCGTGGCGTGTGCGTAGCGCAAGTCATGCCTTCTCCCGTCCTGCTCTGGCTACGCCAGGACCTGCGCCTTCGCGACCAACCCGCCCTGATTGCCGCCGCCGAGCAGGGGCCGGTGATCCCGGTCTATGTTCTTGACGACGAGACGCCCGGCGAGTGGCGCATGGGTGGTGCGCAACGCTGGTGGCTGCATGGCAGCCTGAGCCGGTTGTCCGAAGCGCTGGAAGCCCGCGGAAGTCGTCTGATCCTTCGGCGCGGACCGGCGGTGTCCGTATTGCAGAACCTGCTTGCCGAAACTGGGGCGTCGCGCGTTCATGCGATCCGCCATTACGAGCCTTGGTGGCGCGATGCGGAGGCGAAGCTGGGCGAGGCGCTATGCCTGCATGAGGGCAATCACCTCCGCCGGCCGGACTCTGTGACCACGGGGTGCGGCGGGGCGTATCGGGTGTTTTCAGCATTCTGGCGCGCGCTGGAGCAATCGCTGCCCCCGGCCGGACCACTGCCGATGCCGGCGACGATCGCGTCACCGGACGCGTGGCCGGTCAGCGACACGCTGGAGGATTGGGCCCTGCTGCCCCACGCTCCAGACTGGGCCACCGGGTTCGATTGGCAGGCGGGAGAGGATGCGGCGGACATTGCCGCGCGGGCCTTCACCGACAAGGTGTCCCAGTACGAGAACGCCCGCAACCTGCCGGCCGAACAGGGTACGTCACGTCTGTCGCCGCACCTCCACTTCGGGGAGATATCGCCCGCGACGCTGTGGCACATGATCGGCCCGGCGCCCGAGGCCCTCAAGTTCCACAAGGAACTGGCGTGGCGCGACTTCACGTCCGGCCTCGTGGCCGCGATGCCCGACTATGCCGAGAGGGCCGGGCGCCCGGCGATGGACACGCTCCCGTGGCGGACCGGCGCGTCGGCTCAGGCCGACCTGCGCGCCTGGCAGCGGGGCATGACCGGGTATCCGATCGTCGACGCCGGCATGCGGCAGCTCTGGACCACGGGATGGATGCACAACCGCGTCCGCATGCTGACCGCCAGCTTTCTGGTGAAGCACCTGCTGATTGACTGGCGCGAAGGAGAGCGGTGGTTCTGGGACACGCTGGTCGATGCGGATTACGGAAACAACGCCGTGAACTGGCAATGGGTCGCGGGGACCGGCATCGACGCCAACATGTTCAGCCGCATCATGGCGCCACTTTCGCAGTCGGAGAAGTTCGACGCAGACGATTATATCCGCCGCTGGGTGCCCGAACTGGCCGGCATCGCCGATCCCGCGATCCACGATCCGGACGCGCATGGTGTACGTCCGAGCGCCTATCCGGCCAAGATCATCGGTCATCGCGAAGCGCGTGAGCGGGCGCTGGCGGCCAATCGCAGGCGGTAGCCCCTTTTCACCCGTGCCGGCCTTGGGCATGGGCCGCGCGATGATGGGGTGGGCATGATGATGAACGGCGCGGCGGCCTGGTTGGGGCGGCGCATATTGGACCGGATCGACGCCGGCTTGGCGGCGGGCGCTATCGAGGCGGTGCTGCCGGACGGGACGTCTCGACCGGTCGGTGGTGCAGGCGACGGTCCCGTTGCGCGGATCACGCTGCATCGCTGGCGCGCGTTGACCCGTCTGGTCACGGCCGGATCGATCGGCTGGTATCGCGGCTGGGAGGATGGCGACTGGTCCAGCCCCGATCCCGTTCCGATCTTCGACCTGTTCATGCGCAACCGCGCGACGCTGGGCGATGTCGGTCGCTCGGGCGGCCCACGCCGGTGGATCGCACGGCTGCGGCATTGGAAGCGCCGCAACCACCCGAGCCAGGCGCGCGCCAATATCGAGGCGCATTACGACCTGGGCAACGACTTCTACGACGAATGGCTCGACCCGACGATGAGCTATTCCAGCGCGATCTTCGCCGAACCGGGCGAGCCGTTGGAGGCAGCGCAGCGGCGGAAGGTGGATGCGTTGCTCGACAGGCTGGACCTGACGGACGGCGACCGCCTGCTGGAAATCGGATGCGGCTGGGGCTTCTTGGCCGAACAGGCGGCACGGCGGGGAGCGCGCGTCGAGGCGCTTACCCTGTCGCAGGAGCAGAAGCGTATCGCGGAGGAACGGCTGGCGGCGGCGGGCCTGACCACCAGGGCGACGGTCACGATCCGCGACTATCGCGACGCATCCGGAACCAACGACGCGATCGCCAGCGTCGAAATGGTCGAGGCGGTCGGAGAGGCGTACTGGCCGGCCTATCTCGACGCGATCGCGCGATGCCTGAAACCGGGTGGACGCGCGGCGATCCAGTTCATCTCGATCGATGACGCCATCTTCGACGCCTATGCCGGCAATGTCGACTTCATACAGCGCTACATATTTCCCGGCGGCATGCTGATCTCCGAACCCCGATTTCGCGCGCTGGCGGAGGTACGGGGGCTTCGCTGGACGGATCGGCACGGCTTCGGCGCTGACTACGCCGAGACGCTGCGGATCTGGCGAGAGCGTTTCGATGCGGCGGATCTCGAGGGGCGCCTGCCGACCCGGTTGGATGCGCGCTTCCGTCGCATGTGGCGCTTTTACCTGATGTACTGCGAGGGCGGCTTTCGCGGGGGCGGCATCGACGTGGCGCAGGTGACGCTGGTCAGGCAAAGCTAGGCTTTCGCCCGGCGGCAGAGGGGGTTAGCAGGCGCCGGGGCAGGGGGAGAATTCAGTGATGTGGCGGTATGTGGCGGGCGCGGCTGCGGCGTTGTTGATGGTGGCTGCGGGGCTTGTCCTGTTCAACGCGCGGGCCAAGCCCGACCCGCTGTTGCCGCCCCAACCGATCTTGCGCCCGCAGGCAGCCGTCGCGGAGGCGCAGGACGCCTTGCCCGACACGGTGGCGGAAGCGCCGGCGCGCACGCGCGAACAGAAGCGGTTCGACCGGTACGACAAGGATCGCGACGGCCGCGTGACGCGCGAGGAATATCTGGTTCAGCGGCGCAAGGCGTTCGCGAAGCTGGACAAGAACGGCGACGGACGCCTGTCCTTCGACGAATGGGCGGACAAGACGATCACCAAGTTCACGACCGCGGACGCCGACAAGTCTGGCGCGATGTCGCGGCAGGAGTTCGCCACCACCGCACCGAAGCGCAAGGCAAAAGCGCGGGTCAATTGCCCGCCCCCGGCGGCCGCGCCCCGCGACGAGGACAGCTGACGCGGCTAGGCCAGCGCCGCCATCCACTCGCCCAGCGCCGCGCGTCCACGATCGGTGTACATGCGCTTGCGATCCGCCTTTTTCGTTCGACCCTCGATGGGTGGGAACAGGCCGAAATTGACGTTCATCGGCTGGAACGTCTCCGCCTCTGCATCGCCGGTGACATGCGCCAGCAGTGCGCCCAGCGCGGTTTCGCGCGGTGGCGAGGTAAGGGGCCGCCCGGTCAACTCCGCGGCGGCGAAGCGTCCGGCCAGCAGGCCGATCGCCGCACTTTCCACATAGCCCTCGCACCCGGTGATCTGTCCGGCGAAGCGGACCGCGGGGCGCGACTTCAGCCGCAATTGGCGGTCGAGCAACTCGGGCGAGCGGATAAAGGTGTTGCGATGCAACCCGCCCAGCCTGGCGAATTCCGCATTCTCTAGCCCCGGAATGGTGCGGAACAGGCGGACCTGCTCGGCATGTTTCAGTTTGGTCTGAAAGCCGACGATATTCCACAGCGTGCCGCTGGCATTGTCCTGCCGCAACTGCACCACGGCGTAGGGCCAGCGTCCCGTGCGCGGGTCGTCCAGCCCGACACCCTTCATCGGGCCGTAGCGTAGCGTATCCACGCCGCGCTCCGCCATGACCTCCGCCGGCATGCAACCGTCGAAATAGGGGGTGTCGCGCTCCCACTCGCGAAACTCGGTCTTCTCCCCGTCCATCAAACCCTGATGAAAGGCGATGTACTGGTCCTTGGTCAGCGGGCAGTTGATATAGTCGCTGCCGCCACCCTTGTTCCAGCGTGACTGAAACCATGCGGTTTCCATGTCGATCGACTCGCGATGAACGATCGGCGCGATAGCGTCGAAAAAGGCGAGGGAGTCGCGGCCGGTCTCCGCGCCGATCGCGCCGGCCAGTCCCGGCGCGGTGAGTGGGCCGGTGGCGATGATGGCGGGGCCGTCCGGCAGGGCGTCGACCCGCTCGCGCACCACGGTGATGTTGGGATGCGCGGTCAGCGTCCGGGTCACGCCCTCGGAAAATCCGTCGCGATCGACGGCCAGCGCCGACCCGGCGGGCACGCGGTGCCGGTCGCCCTGGCTCAGGATGACCGACCCGAGCGCACGCATCTCCTGATGCAACAAGCCGACGGCGTTCGCCTCCGCATCGTCGGAGCGGAAGCTGTTGGAGCAGACCAGCTCCGCCAGCGAGTCCCCATGATGCGCGGCGGTCGCATCGCCGCCGCCGCGCATTTCCGACAGGCGGACTTTCAGCCCAGCCTCGGCAAGCTGCCATGCGGCTTCCGACCCGGCCAGCCCGCCGCCGATCACGTGAATGTCATGCATGGCCCGCGCCATGGCCGCTCTCGCCGCGACGCGCAACCAGCACGGCTGCCGGTGTCAGCCGGTGACCGGCAACCGCACCTGTCCCTGGTCGTCCCGCTCCAGCGGCGAATAGGCCACCACCGTGTCCAGCCGCAGCGGCGCGTAGAGATGCGGGAACAGCGCACCACCGCGCGACTCTTCCCATTTCAGCGTCTCGCCTTGCGCCTCCAGATCGACGGCCGCGATATGCAGCTCGTCCTGACCGGAGAAGTGCTTGTCCACCGTTTCGGTCAGCTGGTCGGCGGTGGACAGGTGGATGAAGCCATCCTTCACGTCCACGGGCGATCCGGCAAAGCTGCCCTCATGCTCCAAGGCCTGCATCTCGGCGGCGGTCAGCACCTTGTAGGCGGTGACGGGCTTGTCGGTGTCGCGCTGGCTCATGCGTCATCTCCCGTTTCGTCCACGGCTTCGTCCATCGTCTGCGAACCGGTGCCGTCATCGACCACCAGCTGGTCCTCGGCGGCGATGGCGGGCGCCTCGCCACGTTCCTCCGCGACGATCGCCTCCGCCTCGTTCTCCGGCTCCTCCTCTTCGTCGATCCGGGCGGCGGAGACGACATGCTCGGCATTGGCAACGTCGAACAGCCGCACGCCCTGCGACGAACGGCCCGTAACCCGGGTGTCGCCCACCGACATGCGGATCAGCTTCGCCTGATTGGTGACCAGCATCAGCTGTTCGCCATTGTGGGCGGGGAAGCTGGCGATCACCGGGCCGTTGCGGTCGGAGGACATGATGTTGGTGATGCCCTGGCCGCCGCGACCGGTGCGGCGATATTCGAACGCCGAGGTGCGCTTGCCATAACCGTTGGCGGTGACGGTCAGGATGAACTCCTCCGCCTCCTGCATCGCGGCCATGGTCGCGTCGTCCAGCGTCGCCTCACGCTCGCCTTCCTTCCACGGCGCGGCGCGCAGGTACTTGTCGCGGGTTTCGGTGTCGAACGGCACACCCTTCAGGGTGGACAGCGAGATCACCTCGTCGCCATTGCCCAGGCTGATGCCGCGCACGCCGGTGGAGGTGCGGCTCTGGAACTCGCGCACATCGGTGGCGGCGAAGCGGATCGCCTTGCCGCACTTGCTGGCGAGGAGCACGTCATCGTCCTCGGTCAGCAGCGCGACGCCGATCAGGCGATCCTCGTTGCCCTCGTCGAAGCGCATCGCCAGCTTGCCGTTCGACGGGATGTTGGCGAATGCGTCCATGGAATTGCGGCGCACGGTGCCGTTCGCGGTCGCGAACATGACGTGCAGCTCGCCCCAGCGCGCCTCGTCCTCGGGCAGCGGCAACACCGTGGAGATCGTCTCTCCGGGGCCGAGGGGCAGCAGGTTGACCATCGGCCGGCCGCGCGTCGCCGGCCCGCCCTCCGGCAGGCGCCATACCTTCATCCGGTACACCTTGCCCGCCGTGGAGAAGAACAGCACGGGGGTATGGGTGGACGTGACGAACAGGTTGGTGATCGCGTCCTCTTCCTTGGTCGCCATGCCCGCGCGGCCTTTGCCGCCGCGACGTTGCGCGCGGAACGTGTCGAGCGGGGTACGCTTGATATAGCCCTGCACCGTTACGGTGACGACCATGTCCTCGCGCTCGATCAGGTCCTCGTCCTCGATCCCCTCCGCCGCGGCGGCGATCTGGGACCGGCGAGGGGTCGCGAACTGATCGCGGATGGCGCGCAACTCGCCGCGCATCACCTCGTACAGCTTGGCGCGGTTGGCGAGAATCTCGAGCAGTTCGGCGATGGAGGCGGCGAGCTGTTCCAGCTCCTCGCCGATCTCGTCCCGGCCCAACGCGGTCAGGCGATGGAGGCGGAGATCCAGGATCGCGCGGACCTGCGTCTCGGACAGACGATAGGTGTCGCCGAGAGCCTCGCTCTCCACCGCCTCGACCAGCCGCAGATAGCTGGCGATCTGATCGATCGGCCACTCGCGATCCAGCAAGGCCTGGCGGGCGGCGGCGGGGCTGGCGGACCCGCGGATGATCCGCACCACCTCATCCAGGTTGGTGACCGCGATGACCAAGCCAAGCAGGATATGGGCGCGGTCGCGCGCCTTGTTCAGCTCGAACTTGGCACGCCGGGTGATGACCTGTTCGCGGAACTGGACGAAAGCCTGAATGATGTCGCGAAGGTTGAGCAGTTCCGGCCGGCCGCCACGGATGGCGAGCATGTTGGCCGAAAAGCTCGACTGCGCCGGGGTATGCCGCCACAGCTGGTTCAGCACCACCTCCGGCGTCGCGTCGCGCTTCAGGTCGATGACGATGCGAACGCCCTCGCGGTTCGACTCGTCGCGTATGTCGCTGACGCCCTCGATCCGCTTGTCCTTGGCCGCTTCGGCGATCTTCTCGACCAGCCCGTTCTTGCCGGTCTGGTAGGGAATTTCGGTCAGCACGATCGACCGCCGGTCGCCGCGTGCTTCCTCGACCACGTGGCGCGAGCGCACGATGATCGACCCACGGCCCGTGTTGTAGGCGGAGCGCGCGCCGGCGCGGCCGAGGATCAGCGCGCCGGTCGGGAAGTCGGGACCCGGCACGATCTCCATCAGTTCGTCGGCGGTGATCGCGCCGTTGTCGATGTATGCCAAGCAGGCGTCGATCACCTCGTCCAGATTGTGCGGCGGGATGTTGGTCGCCATGCCGACCGCGATGCCGCCGGCGCCATTGACCAGCAGGTTGGGAAACTGCGCAGGCAGGACCTGCGGCTCACGTTCCGACGCATCGTAGTTCGGCTGGAAGTCGACGGTATCCTTGTCGAGATCGTCGAGCAGGTAGTTCGCCGCCTTTGCTAGGCGCGCTTCGGTGTAGCGCATCGCGGCGGGCGGGTCCGGGTCCATGGAGCCGAAGTTTCCCTGACCGTCGATCAGCGGCACCCGCATCGACCAGTCCTGCGCCATGCGGGCCAAGGCGTCGTAGATCGCGCTGTCGCCGTGCGGGTGATATTTACCCATCACGTCACCGACGATGCGGGCGGACTTGCGATAGGGCCGTCCGGCGACAAAACCGCTTTCGGCGGCGGAGAACAGGATGCGCCGGTGCACCGGCTTCAATCCGTCACGCACGTCGGGGAGTGCGCGCGCGACGATCACGCTCATGGCATAGTCGAGATAGCTCGACTTCATCTCGTCGACGATGGAGATGGGTGCGATATCGGGAGTATCGGCGAGGGTGGTCGTCTCGTCGGCCAAAACTGAACTTTCAAGATAGGGGGATCGGGACCGGTGTAGGCCCACGGAACCCGGATGTCACGCGCGCGTACGCGTGCGCGCGGGCAGCGAAGATGGTCTGGCGCGGGGAGGGGTGGCGCTAGGGCGTGATCTCGCTGCCGTCCCAGGCGAACAAGCGGCCGCTGTCGGGGGCCTTCAACCCGTCGATCACATCCAGCAGCTGCACGGCCGCGCGGTCCGCGTCGAACAGCTGGTCGCCGTGCACGTTCGATTGGAAGGGGCGGGACAGGCGCGTGTCGACGGTGCCCGGATGCAGGCCGACCACGATCGACCGATCGTTGCGCCGTTTCTCCTCGACGGCCAGCGTGCGGACGAACTGGTTCAACGCCGCCTTTGCCGCGCGGTAACCGTACCAGCCGCCCAAACGGTTGTCCCCGATCGACCCGATGCGGGCGGACAGCACAGCGAAGACGCAGCGACCCGATCTCGGCATGAGCGGCAGGAAGTGCTTGGCGACCAGCGCGGGTCCGATCGCGTTGACGGCGTACACGCGTGCCAGCCAGTCCGCGTCCAGTTCGCGCATCGCCTTTTCGGGACCACGATCCCCGTCGTGCAGCAGGCCGGTCGCCACCACCACCAGGTCCGGCGTGGCGCGCAGTCCGGCAGCGGCGGCGGCAATGCTCCCCTCGTCCGTGATGTCGAGGTCGGCGCGGGAGAAGCCGCGCACCGCCGTTCCCTCTTCCTCCAGCGCCCTGACCAGCGCGCCGCCGATGCCGCCGCCCGATCCGATCACGACCGCGTTCATGGCCGCACGAACCGCCAGCGATCGTCGTCGCTGCCATCGGCGTCGAAGCGATAGCCGTCCGCATCGAACCCGCGCATGTCGTCGATCTGCGTGATCCGGTGCTCGACCAGCCACCGGGCCATCGCGCCGCGTGCGCGCTTGGCGTGGAAGGACACGAACTTCGCCTGTGGCCCCTCGCGGAAATCGATCCCGATGATCCGCACCGTCGCGGGGAGCCGGCCGTCCACGGCGGCCCAATATTCCTGGCTGGCCAGGTTCAGGACGATGCCGGACCCTTCCTCCTCCAGATCCCGGCGCAGCAGATCGGCAACCCGATCGTCCCACCAGTCGGTCAGCTTGGTACGACGCGGCGCCCAGTGGGTGCCCATCTCTAGCCGATACGGCCTTATCGCATCCAGCGGGCGCAGCAGGCCGTACAGCCCTGACAGCAGGCGCAGGTGATCCTGCGCGAAGGTCACGGCCGGCTCGTCCAGCGACCAGGCGTCCAGGCCGCTGTACACGTCCCCGGCAAAGGCGAACATCGCGGCCCGCTCCGGCGCGTCCGGGAAATCGCGGAAACGGTCCGCGTTGAGCTTGGCCAGCGCCGGACTGATCTTCATCAGTTCGGACAGGCGCTTCTGCGTCAGGTGCGACGCCGCCTTCGCCAGTGTCGCCGCCTCTTCCTCGAAACGGGGTCGGGTGGGTGTCAGCGGCGGCAACGGCGTGTCGTAGTCCAGGGTCTTTGCGGGGGAAAGCAGCGCGATCATCGTCGCGGCGACTAGACGGATGCCGATCGCCGATCAATCGACGTTCAAGCCACTTGCCCGAGGAACCGGATGGCGGCTGGTCGCTTGAACACGGATCGACCCGGTTATAGATGCCGGCCGCACCCCCTTTCGGCCATGGCGCCGCCCAGGAGAGAAATCCTTATGAAGTCCCCGATGGCATCCATGTCCAAGCTCGCGCTCGCCGCGGCCCTGTCGGCCGGTATCGCAGCGCCCGCGCTGTTCGCGCCTGCCGCGGCCGCCAAGAAGGAAGAAGCCAAGCCCGGTTACAAGCTGAGCCCCGCCGTGCTGAAGGTGGCGAAGCCCGCGCAGGACGCGTTGCAGGCCAACGACCTCGCCACCGCGGAGACCAACATCGCCGCGGTCGAGGCCGGCGCGAGCACCGACGACGACAAGTATGTCGCCGCCGCGCTGCGTTACGACCTGGAACAGCGCAAGCTCGCCGCCGCGCAGCAGGCGAACCCGAATGCCGCGCTCGACGAGACGAAGCTGGCCGGCCCGCTGGCGACGCTGTACGCCAGCCCCAACACCGCGCCCGATGCCAAGGCTCGCTACGCCTATCGCCTCGGCGCGCTGAACTACAACAGCAAGAAGTATGCGGCAGCCAACCAGTATCTGCAGCAGGCGCAGCAGCTGGGATACAAGGACCCGAACCTGCCCCTGTTGCTCGTCAAGTCGAAGATCGAGGGCGGTGACGTGAAGGGTGGCCTGGCCGACCTGTCGACCGTCATCGAGCAGACCAACGCCAGCGGCCAGAAGGCGCCGGAGGATTATTATCGCTACGGCATCAGCCGCGCCAATGCCGCGAAGCTGAACCCGGAGACGATGACCTGGCTGACCCGCTACGTCCAGGCGTATCCGACCGCCAAGAACTGGCGCGACGTGGCGATCATGTTCGGACTGCAGCAGGGCTCGATCGCGACGCTGGACAAGGATCAGAAGCTGGACGTGTACCGCCTGCTCCGCATGGCGAATGCGCTGGCCGACCAGGCGCACTATCTGGACTATGCGCAGACCACGCGCGATCGTGGCCTGCCGGGTGAGACGGTGGCCGTGGTGCAGGAAGGTATCGCCAAGGGCAAGGTGCCGAACGACGCCAACACCAAGGCATTCCTCGCCACCGCCACCGCCGCCGCCAAGGCGGAGGGTTCGCTTTCCGGCCTGGAGGCGAAGGCCAAGTCCGCGGCGGACGGCAAGCTGGCATCGCAGACCGGTGACGGATATCTGGGGCAGGGCAACTGGACCAAGGCCGCGGAGCTGTACCGGCTTGCCCTGTCCAAGGGTGCGGCGAACGCGGACGCGGTGAACACGCATCTGGGCATCGCGCTGACCCATGCCGGTGACAAGGCCGGTGCGCAGGCGGCGTTCGCAGCGGTGAAGACGCAGCCGCGTGCCGACATCGCGGCACTGTGGACTGCCTATCTCAACCAGTCGGCAGCGTAACTGAACACGGAGCGGGCAGGGTCTTCCTTGCCCGCTCCCTTTGCCGTCAATCCACCTGCACCGGGATGCCGGGGATCGACTTGGCAGTGCGGATGGTCAGGGACGTCTTGACGCTCGCTACATTGGGGGCGGGCGTCAGGTGCGTGGTCAGGATTTCCTGAAAGCTTTTCAGGTCCGGGGCGACGATCTTCAGGATGAAGTCGATCTCACCATTCAGCATGTGACATTCGCGGATCTCGGCGATGGAAGCCACATGCGTCTCGAACGCGGCCAGATCGTGTTCGGCCTGACTGCGCAGCGATACCATCGCGAACACCGTGATCGGGTATCCGAGCTTCCCCGGATCGAGTTCGGCATGATAGCCCCGGATCGCACCGGCTTCTTCAAGCGAGCGCACGCGCCGCAAGCAGGGCGGCGCCGTCAGTCCGACACGTTCGGACAGTTCCACATTGGTCATGCGCCCGTCCTCCTGCAACAGGGAGAGGATGTGGCGGTCGATGTGGTCGAGTGACATGATTTTAAGTCCGGCGAAGATGCGTGCGTGGATAGCCGCTGGCACTATCAGATAATTGCAGGAATACGCAATTGTCCCACATTGCGACGCCGGGAAAATCGCCGGTTCCTCTCCGCCGATCTGCCGCGTAAGAAGCGACGGCGAACGGGATCATCCCGCTCTCCGCTACGGGATCATGTCCGCACGTGCGCTTCGACGACAGCCTGAAGACCGTTTTGTCGTCGGACATGTCGACCGGCTTCGGCGCGACGGCCGCATGGCGACAGTTGGTCGATCTGGTGGGACGGGGGCGTGTCACCTCGGACGATGCCGCGATTGCGCGCCTGCGTGTGCTTCGGCAGTCTGTGCCGACGGCGGTGAGGTCGGCGAGTGCGCGCGGACTGGCTTATGCACGACCCGACGAACGGCTGGTCGCCTTCTTCGCGGAAGATGATCTGGCGATCGCCGCGCCGGTGCTGCGGACTGCCGATCTGGACGCGGATGCGTGGCTCTCGATCCTGCCGGCCTTGACCCCGCAACAGCGCGCGGTCCTCCGTCACCGTCGCGACCTGCCCCCGGAGACGGTGCGGGCGCTGAGCGCGTTCGGCAGCGTCGATTTCGTACTGGAGGACGGGACGCCGCAGCCGCGGGCACCCATTCCTCTCGCCGTGCCTGCTGCCCCAGAAATGCCCAGCGTGCCGAATGCGCCGTTGACCGAGACGCCGTTCGTGGCGCTTGGCGATGTAGCGCGCGGGCTGCCGCTGGTCGCCGAAGCGTTCCGGCAGGCGACGCCCGACCTGATGCCGGTGCCGCCGGTTCCGACGGAGCCCACAGGCTACGCGATTTCCGATCTGGTCGCGCGGATCGACGCGTTCACCCGTCAGCGCGAGGACGGACGGCCGTCCGACGCACCGGAGGCCGCGCCATCCGTGCCCGCCGCGACGTCGTTCCGGTTCGAAACCGATGCGAAGGGGATCATCCGCTGGACCGATCCGACCGCACGGCCGGTACTGATCGGGCTGTCGATCGCGGCAGCGGAAGAAGGGATCGTGCAGGTCGATGGCGCGGTCCTGGGCGCTTTCCGCAGGCGGACCCGCTTTTGCGATGCCCGCCTGGAGGTCGAGGGTTCGTCGCCGCTTGCAGGATCGTGGCGGATCGGAGGAGCGCCGGCGTTCGAGGAATCCTCGGGCCGTTTCATCGGCTTTGTGTGCAGTGCGCGCCGGCCGCGCGCCGACGAATCCGCGGATCGCGCCGACCGCCGCCGTCCAGGCGGCGAGTCGCTTCGCCAGCTCATGCACGAATTGCGCACACCGACGCATGCCATCGCCGGCTTCGCCGAGTTGATCGAGAGCGAGTTGCTCGGGCCAATCTCTCCCACTTACCGCGCGCGTGCAGGCACGATCCGCGCGCATGCCGCCGACCTGCTCGCCACGATTGAGGATCTGGACACCGCCGCCAGGATCGAAGGCGACGCGCTGGAACTTCGCCCAGCCGCAGTCGCGATCGAGCCGATCGTCCGCGACATCCTCGCCGACCTGCAACCGCTCGCCGCGTTGCGCGGTACGGTGCCCCTGCTTTCGGTCGCGCCCGATCTGCCAGCGGCCAGCGGTGACGCGCGTGCCGTGGAACGCGTCATCGCCCGCCTGCTCGCGACCGCGATCTCCAGCGGCGCATCCGGCGAACGGATCGGCGTCGACGTCGCGGGGGCCATCGGCGGCGTGAGTATCGCCATCGATCGACCGCGCGGACTGAGCGGCGTGCCCGACGGGGAGGATGCACTGCTGACCCTGGATGACGTGACGCCGGTCGGAGAATTGATGGAGGGGGTGCACGGCGTCCCATTGCTCGGCGCCACATTCGCGCTGCGCCTGGCGCACAATCTGGCGCGCGAACTGGGCGGCGCCCTGACGGTCGGCCCAGATCGCTTGACATTGCGCCTTCCCGCCGCCGTAGATCACGTCATGGGGCAGACGACGACCATCTGACGTGACACAGGCGCGCGCGTCGCTCCCATACCGGCCGCCCGCGCCCGATCCGGACGAGCTGGTGTGCTGGCCAGCGGATTTCGGCACCCGCTTTACCCTGTTCTGCGACGTCGAGGAGGAGTTCGACTGGCGCGCATCCCTGTCGCGGGACGGCTGGTCGACGACGGCAATGTCGGCCTTCCCGGACGCGCACCGACGCTTCGCCGGGCTGGACATGCCGCTTGCCTGCATGGTGGATTACGCGGTCGCTGCCGATCCAACTGCCGCCGACTATCTGGCGAGCGTCAGAGACGATCCCCGTTGCGCGATTGGGGCACAGCTTCACCCCTGGGTCACGCCGCCGTTCGAGGAAGCGGTAACCCCGTTCAACAGCTATGCGGGCAATCTGCCCCCCTCGCTGGAAGCCGCAAAGATCGCGACGCTGACCGACACCATAGCCACCAGGTTTGGACGGCCACCTGTCGCCTATCGCGCCGGGCGGTACGGTATCGGGCCCGACACCCTGAGCGTGCTGGCGGCCCTGGGCTATCGCCTCGATACGTCGGTGCGCGCCGCCTATGACTATCGTGCCGATGGCGGTCCCGATTTCCGGGCGATCGGATCGTCCGCCTATCGCCGCGATCGTGTGATCGAACTCCCGTTCACGACCGTGCACACCGGCATGCTTCGCGGTCGCGGTGCGTCCTTGTACCGACGGGCCGCAGGGTTCCCACACGGCCCGGGCGTCTTGGTTCGCCTGGGCCTCGTGCAACGCGTATCGCTGACGCCGGAGGACATGCCGCTTCGCGCGGCGTTGGAGGCCGTCACGGTCGCAGTGGGCGAGGGCACGCGCCTGCTCACATTTTCCTTCCATTCGCCCTCGCTGGCGCCCGGCCATACACCCTATGTTCGGGATGCAGCCGATCTTGCGGCCTTTTGGCGGTGGTGGGACGCGATGGCAGAGCGGCTGGTCAGACTTGGCGTGCGGTCTGCATCTTTGAACGAGATTCTGAACGCCGCTGGCTGACCTAGAGCCTGCGACCGCAAAGACCTTAGCGGAACGGCCTGTTACCGTTCTACGCCAACCCAGCGTCCGAGCGGAACGAGACTGTCAGCGCAGGCTCGCGATCGTTTGCAGGACAGACGCCGCCAGTTCGCGGCGGCAGATCAGCAGGTCGGGCAGCAACGGGTCCGCACAATTGTAGATCAACGGCGAGCCGTCGACCCGAGACGCATGAAGGCCCGCCGCCATGGCGACAGCGGCCGGGGCGCAATTGTCCCATTCATACTGCCCGCCCTCATGCAAGTAGATGTCGGCGTCGCCGTCCACGACCGCCATCGCCTTTGCGCCGGCTGAACCCATGGTGAGCGTGTCAGCCCCGATCCGCTCCGCCACATGCAGAGCCAGGTCCGGGCACCGGCTGCGGCTGACGATCAGGCGCGGGCGCGTGGAGCGCTTGACCGGCACTGGCATCGCAAGATCGGTCGAATAGACACGGTCGCGTGCCGGCACCGCCACGGCCCCTTCGAAGGGGCGACCATCGACGGCTAGCGCAACGTGCACCGCCCAATCGTCCCGTCCGGAGGCATACTCGCGCGTGCCGTCGAGGGGATCGACGATCCACACGCGCGAACCGCCGCATCGGCGCGGATCGTCGCGCGATTCCTCAGACAACACGAAATCCGCCGGCCGTTCCTCGCGGAGCCCGGCCAGGATCAGGCTGTTGGCCTCTCGATCGCCCAGATCGCCCAACGATTTGCCGGTACAGTTCCCCGCACTACGCAGGTCGAGGAGCAGCCGGCCGGCCTGCATGGCCAGATGCCGGGCGAGTGCCGCGTCGCTCACAGGTCGTGGGTCCAGACGCCCATCACATGCTCGACGATCCGCGCGGCGGCGGCGTCGGCATCCTCGGTCGCGGTATCGACGCGGATCTCCGCGGCGAACGGTGGTTCATAGGGGCTGGTGATGCCGGTGAAGTGTGCGATCTCTCCGGCACGCGCCTTGGCGTACAGGCCCTTCGCATCGCGCCGCTCCGCCTCCGCCAATGCGGTGTCAACGAAGATCTCCACGAACTCGCCCTCCGGCATCATCCGGCGCACCATGTCGCGTTCTGCGCGAAAGGGCGAGATAAAGGCGGTCAGCACGATCAGACCGGCATCGGCCATCAGGCGCGCGACCTCCCCAATCCGGCGGATATTCTCCGTCCGGTCGGCATCGGTAAAGCTCAAATCCTTGTTCAGGCCGTGGCGGATATTGTCCCCGTCGAGCAGGAAGGTGTGACGGCCAAGCGCATGCAGCCGCCTTTCGACAAGGGCGGCGATCGTGGACTTGCCCGCGCCGGACAGGCCGGTGAACCACAGGATGCGGGGCGATTGCCCTTTCTGCGCCGCATGCGCCTCCCGCGTCACATGCGCGTCCTGCCAGTGGACGTGCTCAACGGCGCGCACGACCCGGCGGACCAGGCCGGCGGCGACGGTGGCGTTGTCGGCGCGGTCGATCAGGACGAAACCGCCCAGTTCCGCGCCCAGGTGAAAGGCCTCGAACACGATCCGCCGATCCAGGTGCACGGTGACCACGCCGATGTCGTTGAGCGACAGGGTCGCGGCGGCCTCCTCGCGCTGGGTGTCGACATCAATCACATGGTCGGGGGCGGACAGCGTTGCACCGACCAGCTGGGCACCGAGCTTCAGCAGGTAGCCGCGACCCGGCACCATCGGCCGGTCCGCCATCCATACCAGCGTCGCCTCCAGCCGATCCGTGACCTCCGGCGGATCGTCCGCCGCAGCGATGACGTCGCCGCGCGAGCAATCGACCTCGTCCGCCAGCACCAATGTCACCGACTCGCCCGCAACCGCCTGCGGCCGATCACCGCCGTAGGCGACGATGCGCGCGACGCGACTGGTGCGGCCGGAGGGAACGATGCGGACGGGATCGCCCGGACGCACGGTGCCCGCCGCGATCATGCCGGCAAAGCCCCGGAAATCCAGGTTGGGGCGGTTGACCCATTGCACCGGCAGCCGGAGCGGGCGGGTCGCGGCACGATCCGCCTCCACCGGCAACCGCTCCAGATGCCCGAGCAGCGTCGGTCCGTCATACCAAGGCATGTCCGCGCCGGGTTCGACGATGTTCGCGCCCGTCAGCCCGGACACGGGGATCGCCGTGAACGCCTCGATGCCGATGCTTTCGGCAAAGGTGCGGTAATCGGCGACGATGGCATTGAACACGGCGGCGTCGTTGTCGACCAGATCCATCTTGTTGACCGCCAGCACCAGGTTGCGGATGCCGACCAGATGGACCAGCCGGCTGTGCCGCCGCGTCTGTGTCAGCACGCCCTTGCGCGCATCGATCAGGATCACGGCGGCGTCGGCGGTCGATGCGCCCGTCACCATGTTGCGGGTATATTGCTCGTGCCCCGGCGTATCCGCGACGATGAACTTGCGGTTGGCGGTCGCGAAGAAGCGGTACGCGACATCAATGGTGATGCCCTGTTCGCGTTCCGCCGCCAGTCCGTCGACCAGCAGCGCGAAGTCGATCGCATCACCCTGCGTCCCCATGCGGCGGGAGTCGCGGGCCAGCGCGTCCAGTTGATCGGCGAAGACCGCGCGCGTATCGTGCAGCAGGCGGCCGATCAGCGTCGACTTGCCGTCATCCACCGAACCGCACGTGATGAAGCGCAGCATCGACTTGCCGGCATGAGCATCGAGATAAGCAGAGATGTCGGCGGCGACGAGCGCGTCGGGTTGATAGGCGCTCATCAGAAATACCCCTCGCGTTTCTTCTGCTCCATGCTGGCTGCGGAGTCATGGTCGATCGCCCGGCCCTGGCGCTCGGATGTGGTGGTGAGCAGCATCTCCTGCACCACATCGGCCAGCGTGGCGGCGTGGCTCTCGACCGCGCCGGTCAGCGGGTAGCAGCCGAGCGTGCGGAAGCGGATGTGGCGCTCGACCGGCACCTCGCCGGGGCGGAGCGGAAAGCGGTCGTCATCGACCATCAGCAACATGTCATCCCGCCGGACGGTCGGACGGGGCGCGGCGAAGTAGAGCGGGACGATCTCGATCCCCTCGGCCATGATGTATTGCCAGATGTCCAGCTCGGTCCAGTTAGACAGGGGAAAGACGCGAATGCTCTCTCCCTTCGCGTGCCGCGTATTGTAGAGCCGCCACAATTCCGGTCGCTGCGACTTTGGGTCCCAGCCATGGCTGGCTGTGCGGAAGGAGAAGATGCGCTCCTTCGCCCGGCTCTTCTCCTCGTCGCGCCGGGCACCGCCGAACGCCGCGTCGAACCCGCCGGCGGTCAGCGCCTGTTTCAGCCCCTCGGTCTTCCACATGTCGGTATGGCGGGAACCGTGATCGAACGGGTTGATGCCCAGCGCCTCCGCCTCCGGGTTGCGGTGCACGATCAGCGTCATGCCGGCATCCGCTGCCGCACGGTCGCGCAACGCGTACATGTCCCGGAACTTCCAGGTCGTATCGACATGGAGCAGGGGAAAGGGCGGCGTGGCGGGATAGAAGGCCTTGCGCGCCAGATGCAGCATCACCGCCGAATCCTTGCCGACGGAATACAGCATAACCGGCCGCTCCGCCTCCGCGACCACCTCGCGCATGATGTGGATGCTCTCGGCTTCCAGCCGCTGAAGATGGGTGAGACCGACCATGGGCGTAGCATGTAGTGCGGCCCGCCGCCCGTTTGGTGCAACTTATCCTGTTGGGCTCAATAGCCGTCGCGGTCGCGTGCCTCGCGCTCCAGCGAATCGAGGATGCGCGCGCCGGCCATGAACACCGCGATCGGGCAGGCGGCGAACAGCAGCTTGCCGCCCCAGCCAGGATACTGTCCCAGATAATGGATGCCCCGTTCCACAGCGCCCAGGCCCAGGCCATAGATGACGAGGAACGCCTCGAACTTGGTCTTGATGACGAACAGGCGGCCGATGCGGTTCATGCCGTGTCAGAAGCAAGGCGTGCGCCAAGCCCGGATTCGCTTACGTTAAACGCTGGATAACCATCCAACTGTCAGATTTTCCGACACGGGAAAGGCGGTACGTCACACCCGAGCGACATGGGTCAGCCGGTCGCCGGCCGCGACGCGTAGCGCCTGTGCGCACGCTTCCGGCAACATCACGCCATTCTCGCTTTCCTGGACACAGCCAAGCGTGCAGCGAAAATCCGCCAGCTCGCCCGCCGCGATCAGCGACTCCGTGCCGCCCTCCGCCACGCCGACGAAGCGTGCGTCCTTCGCGTCCTGAATCGAGCGGAGCTGGTCTGTCCGTGCGATCATCGTCGGGCCGCCATCGAAGATGTCGACATAGTTCTCGAACGCGAAGCCCTCATTCTCCAGCATGCGCATCGCGGCGCGGCCGGACGGATGGGGCATGCCGATGACGCTCCGCGCGTGCTCGGTCAGCATGGCGGTGTAGATCGGATGCTTCGGCATCAGGTCGGCGATGAACTGGTGCCCGTTGACCGCATTGAAGCTGTCCGCCTCCTGAAAGCTCATCGCGAAGAAGCGGCCGGCCAGCCCGTCCCAGAATGGCGATCCGCCCGCTTCATCCATGACCCCGCGCAATTCGGCTAGGATGCGATCGGCGAAGCGCGCACGGTGCGCGCGGATGAACAGGTACCGGCTTCGCGCCAGAAGCAGGCCCAGGCCGCTTGCCCGCTCACCCGGATGCAGGAACAGGCCGCCGACCTCGCTCGCCCCCTCCAGATCGGTCGCCAGCGTCAGCATCTCGGCCCGAAAGGTGCGGTCGAGTTCGCGGCTGTGCTGGGTCAGCGTGCCCAGCCGATAGCTGTAGAATGGGTGTCGCTGGCCGACGCTGGTGAAAATCTGGCAGGTGCCGCGGACCTCGCCCGTCTTCACATTCTCCAGGATCAGGACGAACAACTCGTCCTGCGGTTGCGCATCCTTGTGCAAAAAGGCGGCGTCGCTGCGCTCCAGCTTCGCGCGTAGCGCGCGGCGATCGGGCGGCAGGTTGGTGAAGCCACCGCCGGTCAGCTTCGCCATTTCGTAGAGATGAGGCAGGTCGCGCTCGGTCGCGGCGCGGATCACATGGGTCATGCTTGTCCCTTTTCGGCCAGGCGCAGCATCGTCACCGCCGACAAGGCCGCACGTTCGGCGAGGCTGTCGAGCAGGACGAACTCGTCCGGGGAGTGGATGGCCCCGCCGCGGACGCCCATGGTGTCGACCACCGGCACGCCCGCCGCGGCGATGTTGTTGCCGTCGCACACGCCGCCAGTCGCGCGCCAGCGGATCGGGATGCCCAGGTCCGCGCCGACGTCTCGGACGAGGCCGAACAAGCGTTCCGCGCTCCCGTCGACGGGCTTCGGGGGCCGGTTGAACTGGCCGTGCACCTCGACGACCACGTCCGCTTCGGCGGCCACCTCTGCCGCGACCCGGTCCAGCGTTCGGCGCGCATGGTCGATCGCCGCCTGGTCGCCGGGGCGGAAATTGACGTGCAGGATGGCGAGGTCGGGCACGACGTTGTTTGGCGCTCCCCCGTCGATCCGCGCCGGGTTGACGGTCAGCGCGGGGCCGGCCGATTGGGCCAGCAGTACCGCGACCCGGGCGGCGGCGACCAAAGCGTTGCGCCCTTCCTCCGGATTGCGGCCGGCGTGGGCGCTGCGTCCGCGCACGACCACGGCGAAGTTGCCCGTGCCGCCCCGCGCACCCGCCAACGTCCCGTCCGCCAGCGCGGGTTCGTAGGTCAGCGCGGCGACCTTACCGCGTGCCGATCGCGCGATCAGGTCGGCCGACGACAGCGATCCGGTTTCCTCGTCCGAATTGAGCAGGATGTCATATCCCAGCCCGGGCACGCCGACCGCTTCCACCGCATGCAGCGCGGCCAGCATCACGGTCAACCCACCCTTCATGTCCGCAACGCCGGGGCCATTCAGCACCCCGGGCGCGATCTCCCGTACCTGTTGGAAGGGGTGGTCGGCTGCGTAGACCGTGTCCATGTGCCCGGTCAGCAGCAGGCGAACCGGTGCCTCCGGCCGTACCGACACGAGCAGGTGATCGCCATGCGGTACCGTATTCGGCTGGCCATCCGCACCCACCCGGCTGACCGGCGCGGGTGCGACGCGACTGACGGTGCCGGGCAGGGTGCCGAACGCCTCCGCCATCAGATCCGCCGTTATTGCCAACCCGATCAGGTTGCCCGTGCCGCTGTTGACCGAAGCCCAGCGTTCCACCTGTTCGCGCATCGCGGTCGCGTCGATGCGCGCGACGGCATCCTCTTCCTGCTTCAACAGCCCCATCGGGCCCGTGTAGCGCGATCAGAAGGCGTAGACGAGAGACGCGCGCGTGGTCGTGTCGGTGGATACCGAACCGGAGGGCGGCGTGCTTTCATATTGCACGTTGTACGACAGCTGGGCGGACAGGGGGCCGAGCAGCCGTGCGTTCAGCGCCGTTTTGCTGCTGACGGTGGAATTCATCCGCTGCACATAGGCGGAGGCGGTCTGACGGACCGACAGGCCGGGCGTCAGTTTCCAGTTCATGTCCATGGAGCCGCGGGTCGCCATCTGGCTGGTGCGCTGACCATCGGTGAAGTTGGTGTATCGGAACGCCGGTCCGATCTCCAGGTCCAGCGTGATCGCGCGGGACCGGATCGCGCTGTACCCGGCGCCGGTCGAGGCCGATGCACGGTCGTAGAAACCCAGGAACCGATCGCCCTCATATTGCAGCTGACCGTAGATATAGGCGCGGTCGTTGACCTTGTAGTTGGGTTCGTAGCTGAACAGGTAATGCTCGCGCGTGGTGGTGCCCAGGCTTTCCTGATAATCGATCTGCCCGCGCAGCTTGTGCCGCCATTGCAGCCCCTCGCGCGACAGGTCGGCCGTGGCGCTGACGCCGGCGGTGTCGGAATTGCCGGTGGTCAGGAACCCGCCGACCTCCACCCGGCCGCGCCACAGGTGCAGGAACCCCGCCTCCATGATCTCCGCCCGGCGCTGCTTGTCGCGTTCGGAACGCCATGCCTCCGCGATGCGCAGCACCGCGTCGCCGCTCGCCGGGTCGGCGGATCGGGCATATTTGACGATGGTGTTGATGTCGCCGTCGTTACCGCTGGCGATCGCCGCGTCCAGCATCGCGCGGATCGATTCCGGGATCGCCTGTCCCGCCCAGCTGTCGGCACCGCCACTCTGTCCCGACGGTGCATCGGGCGCGGGCGCAGCGAGCAGGATGGTGGCAAGCATCACGGGCATGGGTATGTTCTATTGTCCTTGTTACCCCAGCGGAAGGTCTGTTTGACGAACCGAATCGGCAGGGCGTTCAGCCGAGATGCGGCGCGAACGCGGTCAGCACCTGTTCGTACAGCGCCTTCTTGAACGGGACGATCATCGCCGGCAGGTCGGCGGGGTCGCTCCAGCGCCACGCGCGGAACTCGGGATGCGGGGTGGCGATGTCGATGTCCGCGTCCGTGCCGGTGAAGCGGAACAGGAACCACCGCTGGCGCTGGCCGCGCCACTTGCCCTTCCAGACCTTTCCGACGAGTTCGGGCGGCAGGTCGTAGAACAGCTCGGTCGGTGCCTCGGCGATCAACTCGACATGCTCGGGCCTGACGCCCGTTTCTTCGCCCAACTCGCGCAGGGCGGCGGCCAGCGCATCCTCGCCCGGATCGATCCCGCCCTGCGGCATCTGCCATGCCTCCAGCGTGGTATCCAGACGCTGCCCGACAAAGGCGCGGCCCTGCGCATCGATCAGCATCACGCCCGCACAGGGGCGATAGGGCAGGTCGGACGGGTCGGTCATGGCGCCTTCCTCTTTGCAGGGTGCCTTGGGGATGCGGGCAGCTCCTAGGCGTCCCGGCCACGCGCGTCCATCACCGCCGGATCAGGCGCAGGTCGAGCCGCTGGCCCAGGCGCAATCATTGCCACTCGGGCGCGACAGGATCGAACGGGCATCGCCGGGCTGTCGCGGACGACCGTGACCATCGCCGCTCGCCGCGATCACCCGCTCCAAAAGCTCCTGCCCGTCGTGCCAGGCGCCCAGGCCACTGGCGGCGTTCAGATGGCCGAGCGGACCCACATCGACGAAGTGGCTGCCCCAGTCGGCGGCCATGTCATGGGCCCGTTCGGGCGTGCACCACGGATCGTCGGCGGAGGCGACAAGGATGGAGGGGAATGGCAGCGCCAGGCGCGGGACAGGGGCGAACCCGGCGATCTCCGCGGGCGCGGTCGCCCGGTCCACATCGGCGGGCGCGACCAGCAAGGCGCCGGCCACGGGCCAGCCATAGGGCTGTGGCGAAAGCTGTGCCCACCAAGCGATCGCGATGCAGCCAAGGCTGTGTCCCGCGAGGATCACCGGCGCCTGTGCGGCAGCGATCGCCTGGTCTAGCCGGGTGACCCAGCTATTTCGGTGCGGCGTGTTCCACATGCCCAGGTCGGCGCGCAAGGTGTCCGGGCGGGCATGTTCCCAAAGCGTCTGCCAATGGGCGGGACCCGACCCGCCCAAACCCGGCACGGTCAGGATCGTCGGGCGGTGTGCGTCGACTGGTGCAAAGCTACCCATCTGCCATCTCCCCTGCGGGTGGGCATCGCCAATCGCGAAACGCGATCGGCCACGTCCCGGCACCCATGTAATCCCCAGCAGCTGAGGGGACAATCGGGCGGGCGGCCAGATGGTGGAGGCTTGCGATAGGGCGCGAGCCCCGGCAAGGCGCGCCGATGGCGAAGCAGCGTGCGGATCAGATGCTGGTGGATCGGGGGCTGGCGGAGTCGCGTACCCGCGCCCAGGCGCTCATCATGGCGGGTCTGGTGTTCGCCGGCACGCGCAAGGTGGACAAGCCCGGTCAGCCACTGGCGGACGACGTGGTGCTGGACGTGCGCGGACGCGATCACCCATGGGTGTCGCGCGGCGGTATCAAGCTGGCGCATGGTCTCTCGCATTTCGGCTGGGACGTGACGGGCGTCGTCGCGATGGACGTCGGATCCTCGACCGGCGGATTCACGGATGTGCTGCTGCAAAACGGCGCAACCCGCGTCTATGCGATCGACAGCGGCACCAACCAGCTTGCCTGGAAGCTTCGCCAGGACGCGCGGGTCCTGGTCTACGAACAGACCAGCGCGCGCATCCTGACCGCCGAACACGTGCCCGAGCCCATCGACCTGATCGTTTGCGACGCGAGCTTCATTTCGCTCGACAAGGTGCTGGAGCGGCCGATGTCCTTCGCGGCACCGGACGCGCGACTGATGGCGTTGATCAAGCCGCAGTTCGAGGCGGGGCGCGAGGAAGTGGGAAAGGGCGGCGTGGTCCGCGATCAGGGCGTCCGGGACCGCGTATGCGCGGAGGTAGCCGCATGGTTGACCACGGCTGGGTGGATGGTGCTGGGTGTCGTGGAAAGCCCGATCACCGGGCCTGAGGGCAATGTCGAATATCTGATCGCGGCGTCCCGGAATTGAACCCACCCGCTTGAGCAAGCGATTGCCCAGTGCGTGGCGGCAGGCCAAGGAGGCGCCGGTCGGGATTCTTGGTGGACGGCCGACATCGAACGGCAATCCGGATGGTTGGGGAGACAGGCGTGGGTGGCATCGCTTCCAGGGGGCAATTGCGAATGTCCTTTCTGCGCTGGGCAGCGGTGACGGTGCCGGCGGTTCTGCTGCTCGGCTTCGCGTCCGGTCGCTCGGTGCCGGCGGGCGAGCATAATCCCTGGTACGTTGCGCTTCGGAAACCGGAGCTAACCCCGCCGGGCTGGGCGTTTCCGGTCGCGTGGAGCCTGTTGTACGTGTTGCTCGGCGTAGCGCTGGCGATGATCCTGCACGCACGCGGGGCGCGTGGCCGGGGCCTGGCGATCGCGGCCTTTGTCGGGCAACTGCTGGTCAACCTGTCCTGGCAGCCGTTGTTCTTCGGCGCGCACCGGATAGAGGCCGCCTTGTGGGTGATCGCCACGATGCTGGTCCTGGCGATCGCCATGACGATCTTGTTCGCCCGTATCAGGCCGGTGGCAGGCTGGCTGATGGTGCCGTATCTGGTCTGGATCAGTTTCTCCGGTGTGCTGACCTGGCGGATCGGTCAGTTGAACCCGGATGCGGATGGGCTTGCGCGGCCGGCGCATACGTCCCAGATGCTGTGACGATCCATCCTCATCAAGGCTTTCCGCCATGCAGTCCGACAACCGCGTATTCGACGATCTCGCCAAGCTCATGAACGGCGCGGCCGGCACGTTCGCCGGCATGGGCCGCGAGGCGGAGGCGGGCATGCGTGCCCGTGCGCGCGAGTGGATCGGCGGCCTGGATTTCGTCAGCCGCGACGAATTCGAAACGGTGAAGGCGATGGCGATCGCCGCCCGTGACGAGGCGGATGTGCTGCGCGCCCGGCTCGAAGCGCTCGAGGCACGCCACGGCGCGCCGGTTGATGCGCCGGTCCCGACCGCCTGACCTGTGATCTCGCCCCACCGTGCGGTGCCTTCGCTTCGACGGCGTTTCGTGCGATAAGCGCCGTCGATGCTTGATCAGGCCGACCACGACACCGACGACTCCGCGCCGCTCGACATGCTCGAGGCGTATTTCGCCGCGCATGGATGGGAGCATGAGCGTGGGGACGAGGAGATCGTCGCCACGGTCAAGGGCAGCTGGGCCAGTTACGAGCTGCGCGCCTTGTGGCGGGAGGAGGACGGCGTTCTCCAGTTCCTCGCCCTGCCAGACATAAAGGTCACGGATGATCGCCGGGCTGGCATGTACGAGACGCTTGCCCTGGTGAACGAGCAGCTCTGGGTCGGCCATTTCGAGCTATGGTCTTCATCCGGGACCCTGTTGTACCGACACGCCGCGTTGATCGACGGGGATGAGGCGACGCTGTCTCTGTCGGCCGCGGAGACGCTGGTGGAAAGCGCGATCGACGAGTGCGAGCGCTTCTATCCGGTTTTCCAGTTCGTGTTGTGGGGTGGCAAATCGCCTCGGGAAGCGCTGGCGGCGGCACTGATCGAAACGCAGGGCGAGGCCTGAGGGTTTGAGCGGGCCGTTCGCCGATCTCGGCCGCATCCTGATGGTGGGATGCGGCAACATGGGCGGCGCGATGCTGCGTCGCTGGCTCGATCAGGGCTTGGACCCAGCACAGGTGACCGTCATCAGTCCGAGCGGTCGTGCCGTCCCGGGCGGGGTCGCCGTCATCAACGCCTATGATCCGGCAGCGGTTGGTACCGTGTCGACCCTGTTGCTCGCGATGAAGCCGCAACAGCTGTCCGCGGTCCATGCCGCCGGGCTGGCGTCGGTCCGCGCGGAGTTGCTGGTCTCGATCCTGGCGGGCGTGGACAGCGCCACGCTGTCTTCGCTCTGGCCCGGTGCCACCGTAATACGCGCGATGCCGAACCTGCCCGTCGCGATTGGCAAGGGTGTGGTGGCTTTGCACAGCCCGGCCGAAATCGACGACCGTGCGCGCAGGGTTGCGGCATGGATGCAACCGCTGGGCCTGGTGGAATGGATCGAGAGCGAGGGTCTGTTCGATCTGGTCACCGCGCTGGCCGGCAGCGGCCCGAGCTTCACCTATCGTTTCATCGAAGCATTGGCCGCAGCCGGCACGGCGTTGGGCCTGCCGTCCGACCAATCGGCGCGGCTGGCCACTGCAACCGTTGAGGGCGCGGGCTTGCTGGCAGCCGAGGCGGCGGAAACGCCGGCTGTTCTGGCCGATCAGGTCGCCAGCCCGGGCGGCTCGACGCGTGCCGGCCTGAACGTCCTCGACAACGATGCCGCGCTCGTCTCGTTGCTGACACGGACGTTGCAGGCCTCTGAAAACCGCAATCGCGAAATGGCGGCTGCGGCGCGGGCTTAGTTTTCATCAGCGTCAGGCGCGCCGTTGCAACTCGCCGGAAAGATCGCGGGCACTGCAAGCCAACCGCGCATCAGTCCCGCATGGCGTCGAACTGTTCACGGATCTCGTCCGACATCAGGCCCTCCAAAACGGCCCAGAATCCCGACACTGCGTTCTGCCCCGCCTTCGCATAGGCATGGCTGACCCGCTTGCGGCCTGCTTCGAACAACTCGACCTCGATCCGGGTGCCGGCTTCGGTCAGGAACAGCAGCCGTTGTCGCCGATCCCGCTCACCCGGCCGCGCCTCGACATAGCCGCGTTCGGTCAGGTCGTTCAGCACGCGGCCCAACGACTGCTTCGTGATGGCAAGGAGGTTGAGCAGTTCGCTGACGGTCAGGCCCGGACGCCGCGCGATGAAGTAGATCGCGCGATGATGCGCGCGGCCCAATTCGTAACGGGCCAGGTCCTGATCGACCGATCGCACATAATGGCTGTAGCCGAAGTAGAGCAGTTCCATTCCGCGGCGCACTTCGGGCTCGCGCAGGAACAGGGGGGAGGCGGGTGACGCTAGGGCAGGCATGTTGACCGGTTTAGCCATCCGCCCTACGCCGCCGCAAGCCGCACAGATGGGAAAACGATGCTGAACGTCCTCGCCAGCCCCTTTCGTCACCAGCCGAACAGCCGCGCCGTGTCGGATGTCGAGCGTGCGGAACGGTTGATCGATCCGGGTTTCGGCCGAGTCTTCACCGATCACATGGCGGTGGTGCGCTGGTCGGAGGGGCAGGGGTGGCACGACCCCAGCATCACCGCGCGCGAACCGCTGACGATGGATCCGTCGGCCGCCGTGCTCCATTATGCGCAGGAGATTTTCGAGGGTTTGAAGGCGTATCGCCTGCCCGACGGGAAGCTGGCGCTGTTCCGTGCCGACGCGAATGCCAGGCGGTTCCGCGAATCCGCGCGGCGGCTGGCCATGCCTGAACTGCCGGAGGAGTTGTTCATCGAATCCTGCCGTGCGCTGGCGACGGTGGATCGCGAATGGATGCCGACGGTGGAGGGTGGATCGCTGTACCTGCGCCCCTTCATGATCGCCAGCGAGGCGTTCCTTGGCGTCAAGCCGTCGGCCGAGTACCTCTACATGGTGATCGCATCGTCGGTCGGCGCGTATTGGAGGGGACCGGCACGCGCCGTGTCGATCTGGGCGTCCCGCGAGTACGCCCGTGCGGCCGCAGGCGGCACCGGCGCGGCGAAGTGCGGCGGCAACTATGCCGCCAGTCTGGTCGCGCAAGCGGAGGCGATCCGCCAGGGCTGCGATCAGGTCGTGTTCCTTGACGCAGCGGAGCGCCGGTGGGTGGAGGAACTCGGCGGGATGAACATCTTCTTCGTGTTCGATGATGGGTCCATCCAGACGCCGCCGCTGACCGGTACGATTCTGCCGGGCATCACGCGGGACTCGTTGATCACGCTGGCGCGCGGCATGGGCCTGACTGTGCGCGAAGAACTATACGCAATCGATCAATGGCGCGCGGATGCGGAAAGCGGCCGCCTGACCGAAACCTTTGCCTGCGGAACCGCGGCGGTGGTCACCCCGATCGGCACCGTGGCAGAGGCGCAAGGCCGCTTCACGATCGGCGGCGGCGTACCCGGTCCTGTCACCACGCGCCTTCGCGACGCCCTCGTGGCTATCCAGCGCGGCACTGCCGTCGGGCCGGATGGCTGGATGCAACCTATCGCGTAACGAAAGGGCTTTCCCGGCGCGCGCACCTGACCTAAGGCGCGTGCCTCGTTGGGGCGTCGCCAAGCGGTAAGGCAACGGTTTTTGGTACCGTCATACGCAGGTTCGAATCCTGCCGCCCCAGCCAGTACTTAGCGGGTTATCCACAGCCCGTTCCGCACTCCGTTCCGCACCTTCTCGGCCGCTTGCCGGCGCTGTTCCCTCCTTGTTCATGGAGGTGGAGCATGGCTGAGATCCGCGCTCCGAAGCCGCTGAAGGCGTACACGGTCCTTGAGCATGACGAGCGCACCGGAGCGATCTATTTCGCGCGCCATGCGATCGTCGCCCGAAAGGCGGGAGCGGCGGAGTATGGCGACGGCGAGTTGTCCTACGTCACCTGCAATCGCGCCCCGTGGGCGGATCGCTTCGCTGATACTGGCGCGGTTCCCGCCGCTGTCATGGTTGAGCATGGCTAGCACTTCGAGTGCGTCCACTGCGGGAGCCGGATCGACGAGGATTTGCGCGACCGCTGGCGCGAGCGGCGTCACGACAGCTTTGCGGACATGCTCCGGGAGGCCCGCCGCTGGCGTCGGTGGAAACCGACTATGGTCGTGGGAAGTCAGCACACGCGGGTGTTCTGCGATGCGATCTGCGAGGCCGCTTGGGGCGTTGAACAGGCGGAAATCCGCAGGATTGGGGATCGCACGGTCGAGCGGTTCAAAGCCATCGTGCTCCGCCGCTTCCCAGACGCTGACATCGTCGAGGACGATGACCGCTGGCAGCGGCCTCATGTCTACGTCACGCGAAACAGGATGGGCCGCCTGGCTCCCCGGCAGGTCGTCGTTGCGTTCCGCTTCCCAGGCATGGCGTACGGCCCGGCATCGCTGCGCTGGGACCATCGATCAACCTACCGAGGCGGCAAGCCGGAATGGAGTTGCTGCAACGGCGACAAGGAGGCCTTTGAGGCTTGGGCGGCTGCGTCGAAGCCCGTGCCTTCCATCCCGTTCGCAATGGAGAGGGAATGAAAAAGCGGGCCTGTTTTTAAGCTATTCTTCCATGTTCCCAAGGCCGGGCGCTACGCGCATATGGCGCGGCCCATCTACCGAATTCCTAGAAGGCTCGCCAAGCTCAGGGCAGCTTCGTCATCCTCTACACGTGCGATAACGCGATTGTCGTCATCGCAAGACTCGAACAGAAAATAGCCTGCCCAATCGACGGGAGGCGGATCAAGGGTTTGTGCCCGCCGCGACGTCATTGGAGCTAAGGTCAGGCACTTGCCGGTGGTGGACATGCCACTAAAGTAGAGCGCCGCCATTTCAGGATACCGTATGCCCGAGATCAAGAAGACACACTCTTTGCGCGTCGACCCGGGCATGTCCATCAGGATGCTCGCGGATTATATGACGGCGTCCGAACAGGCGAAGCGAACCCTGCTCACCAGAGCCAAATATGTCCCAATTGCTCCGACCATCCAGCACGACGCCGCCCGTGAATCAATCACCACCCATCTGTCAAGCGGCGCAGGCGCAACCGACGATATCAAGCAGCGGATTGAAATCCTGAAGAGTGGATTGCAAGGAAGCCAGTTTGAGATCGACAAGGCGGAAAACAACGCCGACTATCTGGAGCGCTACTTGGAAACGCTTCCACCGATCCCAGCGAAGGCGCATGAGGTGCTGATTGGCAACCGCATGCCACCGCTCCATGTCGAGGGCTTTGCAATCCGGTGCGCACCGGATTTGGTTTTCAAGCGTGTCAACCAACGGAACGTGGCAAAGATGGGAATGGGCTTTCTCCGCTATTCAAAGGGGAAGGCACTTCCGCCGGAGACAGCATGTTGGCAGGGCGCAATAGCCGTAGGTTACCTCACAACCAAGCTTCAACAGGGGTTGGCTGAAATAGATCCCGACCGCGACTTGACCGCAGTGATCGACGTGTGGGCTGGGCAGTGTTACACTGCACCGAGTAACTCAGTGTATCGTTTCAAGGAGGTCAAGGCTGCTTGCGCAGGGATCGCTCAGCGCTGGAAGCAGATACCTCCACCGCCAAATGCCGTCTTTTAACGTTACCTTGCCGGTCGACGCTTAGCACCTTCAAGGAATTAGGCCCAATCCGCGGATTGGAAATCTGCCAACTTGCATCTGTCCGACTTTTAGCAGGTCTGCGTTTGCGACTATGGAGGCACCATCCTCGGCAACGATCAGTGTTCGGTCAGCATCCCCCATGATCGCAACCCCCACGATAAGCGGACGTCCCTTGACATGGTAGGCGCTACAGCCGGAAGCGCAGCCGGCGGACACCCTGCGCACAACCGTGTAATAGTCTAGAAGGCCTTGCGCGCCGCCAGTTCCAATGCCGAAAGTCAGCGCTGAAACAGCGCAGGCTAGAAGAAAGTAAAACCTCGACACGCCCGTTGCTCCCGTTTTTGCAAGGTGGTGACGAGTAGAGTGCCTCCTTTGAGCCCACCTGCGTCGCAGCAATGTTATCACAAGCATAGGTATAGCAAGTAAGCAGACTGTATAAACAATCACTAGGTATCCGCGCGCAAGCGTGTCTTGTAGGCTGTCTTTAATTAAACCCTCTGGCACTCCGAAAGCTCGCAGTAGTAAAAGCTTGTAGACAAAGCCGGCCGAATATAATGCGCCCGACAGGGCTCCGAGCACTGGTGCTATCACGCCTGCCAGCGGGCCCCATATGCCGCGATCACGTATGGCGGGGGGTTTTGGCGGTACTTGTGAATGGGGCTGAGGTGCGAGCGTCATAAGCTCTCATATGTCGCCGAAATGCAGAAATGAACAAGTGATTCAGCCTGCTTGCTGACCCGTTTTCATCTGATAGTCTAGGTCATGATGTTTACTCCGGAGCAGGAGCGATGGGCCGAGGCTTTGGCGATCTACCGGATGCATGGCGACCGGGCGGCTGTATGGATCGCCGCGCGCGTGGCGAGTTTGGCCCTCGCGGGGGACAGTGCGGGCGTGGAGCGCTTTCGCCAGATCGCGGCGAAACTGGATCAGCTGATCCGCCCGGGGTCGGTGCAATGATGTTGGCCGTGTGGAACGCAGTTGGTCGCGACGCCTTCTGGTTCGCTATATTGGCCCTGACAGGCACTGCGGCGCTGTTCGGGTTCGGTTGATGTGCAATCGCGCGCGACTATCCAGCGAACCCGAGACGCTGTTCACCCGCTTCAACGCCAGCTGGGCGCAAGACGTGGTGCGGCCGAATAGCGATCCCGTCGAGCTCTACCCGAAGAGTAAGGCCTATGTGGTGCGGGAGGAGCGCGGCCGGCGCACACTGGACGTGATGGCATGGGACGTGCTGGGCGGGCAGGCGCCCTGGCCGATGACCAACGTCCGCAACCTGACGCTGCCGCAGTGGAAGGCGCTCGCCGCAGACCCGGCGCAACGCTGCCTCGTGCCGCTCACCGAGTTCTGCGAATGGACGCCTGACAAGCACCAGGTGGGCGAGGGCAAGCCGATCAAGGGTGAGATGTGGTTCGCGGTCCCGGATCAGCCGATCTTCGCCGTCGCTGGTTTCTGGCAGATGACGGTGAAGGGGCAGGGGTTCACGATGGTCACCTGTGACCCGAACGAGCTCGTGGCACCGATCCACCCCAAAGCCATGATCACCATCTTGCACGAGGCGGATTGGGACAGGTGGCTGACGGGAACGCCGGATGACGTAATCGCTCTTCAGGAGCCGTTCCCGGCCGACAAGATGACCGTGCGTGGCCCCGTGTTCCCGACCCGGAGCAGCTGACAGCTAGAAGAACAAACGCGGAACATGGTACATCCGGGGCGACCCCGATTCGCACAGGACCTGCCATGGACATGGACCGCTACACACCAGCCAAGCCCGCGTTCGGAGCGTGGCTGATCGCACAAAAGGATAGGGGAGGGCTGCTCGGCCAGCTTGCGGCAGGTGCCGCTGCCGATCGCGGCTTTCCAAAGCACGGCGACCCTGACGCGGTCCGCAAGCGCCTGGTCGCGCTCCAGGCGGACGGCGACATGCACTCGGCGCTGGATGACGCCGAGGTCGACTGGCTGGCGTACTGAGCATGGCGCGGCCCAACGAACAGCGCGAGATCGAAGCGCACATGCTCGCACAAGAACTGATAGCCGACGTCGGCCACCTCGATGCCTTGGACTGGCTGGAGGATCTGCTCGCCGAGTGCGACGACCAGCACGAGGCCTTGTATCTCACCTACGTGATCAGCGCGGTAGAAGCCGCTTCCCATGGCCGACTGCACTGACGGCCGCTGCCGCATCTGCACCGCCAACGACGAAGACGGCTTGATCGAGCATATGGCAGAGCGGCTGTGGGAGGGAACGCGGGTGATGGACCTCCCGGCATGGGCGGAAGCCGGCGAGTTCTGGCAGGAGAAGTACCGCGACCATGCAGCGATCTTCATCCGCGCCGCGCGGGCCTAAGCCGTGGGTGCAAACACCCGGCTCGACAGCCTGTCGGACCTGATCAAGCACAAGGCCAACGTGAAGCTGATCTGCCCGTGTGGGCGGGTGCACATCTTCGACGCCGCGCGCCTCAACCGCTATGCGCTGCTGCGAAGCTGGAACACGCAGCTGGAGGCGCTGCGCTACCGGGTGAGGTGCGCGGAATGTCAGGGCAGGGGAGTGCGCCTGAAGGCTACACCGGAGCCGCCCACACCGGCCGATCCGTTCCCGCGTACCGAGGTGGAGTGGAAGCGGCTGCACCGTCGTTTGCGGGGGTGAACGGCGTCTTTTCGCCCCGCCCACTGACCGCGAGTGGGCGGGGATTGCTTCACTCGGCCGCGCAGCCCGGCCCCAGATGCAGCACTGCCTTCCCCTTCAGCAGGGGCGTCCCGACCGGCAGCTTCAGGTCGCACGCGTCGACGGTGATCGTCGGGATACCGCCCTCTGTCTGGAACAGTGGCGTGGGGTTGCCACTGCGGGCGATCAGCCGCGCGACGTGGAGGCGGATGGAGCCCTGCACCTGGACATGCGCGCACTCGCCGCGACCCGGCTGACAGGGGTCGATGCTGGTGATCATGCCCCAGTCGCTGTCGCCCCAGACCTTGAAGTTGCGCCGGTTCCCCTCGGCAGCCACGCGGTTCAGCGTCGTGCGGACGCTCTTGATGTCGTAGCCTGCATCCCGGTTCCACCCGCTATAGCCGTCCGTGATCGTGATATCGTGATAGCCCTTCTCCGTCGCGATCCCGTCGCCGTTGAAGATGCCGTCCGTCGACTGCATGCCGCGAATGTAGAACCGGCTGATCGTCCACGGCCCGCCATTGTCGTCCGCGTTCTTGCCCGCCAACCCGATCCCGGCCGGGACCTTCGACGATTGCGTGTTCGGCTTGGTCGCCTCGATCCGCACGTCGGTGATCGTGCCCGATGACGAACCGCGGAAGTAGAACCCGCCAGGCCCAGCATTCAGGCTGGTGACCCGGGCGATCGTCACGCGCGGGGTGGCGTCGCTGCCCTCGAAATTGCGCAGGATGAAGCTGGCACCGTCCGCCTGGATGTCGCGCAGGGTCAGGTCGGGGACCACACCACGCGGCCGGCTGATCGTGCCCAGCCCGGTAAAGCGCATGTTGGCGATGCCGCCACCCGCCGCCTTGAAGTTGCGGGTGGTGGTGAAGGTGCCGGGGTTCGCCAGCCGGGGAGCAGCCGGCGCGGCAGCCACGGCCAGCGCCTGCGGCTGTGGCGGGCACACACTCTTCGGCCCGACATAGACCAGCGTCGAACCGCATCGGGTCAGGACCGTGCCCCTGGCGACGCCGAGGGCCTTGGCCTGGCTGGTGACGGTCACCCGGCCATCGCCGCTCTTGTCAGGGAGCGGAGCGGCGACGGTGACGACCTGTCCGGCCGCTGGCACGGCGAGGCAGGTTAGGACGAGCGCGCAAAGAGCGCGGATTGCATGTTTCATCAGCGGCTACTCCTTACGGGACGACAATGGTGAAGGTGGTCGAACGTGGCGCATTGGCGGCGTTGTCGTTCGGCTCCGTCACGGTCACGCTGTAGGACGTGCCGCTCGCGCCCAGCGGGCCGGTGGAGCGCAGGTTGAAGCCGTCCATGGTGAACAGGCCACTGGCGTCCGTGGTCACCGTCATGTTGGGTGAGCCGGTGTAATTGTTGACCGTGCCTGCATAGGCTTGTCCCGCCACCAACGTCTGATTGGTGAGGGTCAGCGCCTTGAGCGCCACCTTCGCCGCGATCGTGCTCGCAGGACGGGCGTTGAAGTCTTCCATGGTGTTAGCGGAGCCGCTCGACGTGTTGGTCATCAAGCCCGTGCGCTTGGACGCGGGCAGCGCAGCGCCGCCGGTGCCCAGTGCCCCGTTGCCGTCGAACAGGCCCGAAACACCCATGGTGCAAACCAACGCCTGATCCTGAAAGACGCGCAGCACGCCCGCCGTGATGTCGGCGATGTAGCGCCGGTTGTTTGCCAGCCCGGTCCACAGACCGTCACCGCTCGGGGCGGCGTTGCCTGACACGCCTGCCCCCGTCACGCCAGTAGTTGCGATCGTGGCGAGGGTCGTCTCCGTTCCGCCAATACGCTGCCGAACGGCCATCGCTCCGGAGTTTTCCACAATTACGATGCTGTTGGCACTGTCTATGGCGCGCAGCAGCTTTTTGACGGTCGCGGATGCCGATGTGGCCCGCCAGCGGATTTGCATGTCCACGCTGTCGGCCTGTTGCGGCGCGAGATAGGCGACGTTTCCGTTCGATGTAGATGCATTTTTCAGAGCGTTGCCCGAGATGACCAGGCCGCCAGATGCTCCATCGCGCGTCCAGCCTGGATAGGCGTCAGCTAGGTCTGTGCCGTCGGCAATGCCGTTGAAGGTGTAGAGTGTGCCGTCAGCGATGTCGCTGATCGTCAGCGTCATCGGCTTCACCACAGCCGGCACGTTCGGATTGAAGTCGGTCATGACGACGTTCAGGCTGTAGACGTTGTCGCCATTGGCGTCTGCCGGTGCCTCGTAATCCGGCGTCGGGGTGAGTGCCAGCACACCATTGGTCGTGACGGTGAACAGGCCCGCGTCGTCGCCGGTCAACGACCACCGTACCGGCTTGGAAGCGGTCAGCTGTGTGGAGAACGCCTGCTCTTCCGGTGCTGTGAGCGTGGCCGAGCTGGTGAGCGTCGGCGCGGTCGTGTTGGTTTCGTCGTACATCAGCAGTGACGGATCGGTGACCTGACGCGCCTCGATGTCAGTGACGCGCACCTTCATGGTCTGACCGCCCGGCGACTTGCGCCACGACGGCAGACGAATCAGGAAAGACAGGGACGTAGACGATGCCTTGACCGGCATACCTTCGACCTCAACAGCGTAGGCCGCAGCCGGCCCCTGTCCCATGCGGGTGCTGGTAGGGTCGGTCACACCGGACCCGCCTTCATCGATCGCCATCAACGCCCAGCTGCTGTTCGCCCCGGTGGATAGAGTTGGCTGCGGCGTTCCATAACCGGCGTCGAATGCGTCGATCTCGAAACGCGCGCGACCGGCATACCAGTTGCCCACAGTAACAGCCGGCACCGCCACCGTGATGGTGACGGCTTCCTGAACGCCATCGGCCATCGCGGCCGGATCGACCGTGAACTCCAGCCAAGTCTTGCCGCCCTTAATGATGCTGGCGCTGGAAACGGTCGACGTGGTGCCGCTGCGGGCAGTGCTGAGTCCGGCAGGAGCCGTTGAACCGGCCGCGAAGCCGCTGCCTACGGCACCACCCGACGCGGTCAGCGTCGGATTGGTGAACAGGTTTCCAGCCGCTGTGCTATCTGGCACCTGCGTAGCCCAGCCCAGCGAGGCGAACAGCGCATCGTAGATGCCGCCGATCACCGCTGCACCGCGCGTAGACCAGTGCGTGCTGTCAGCGCGGACGTAAGCCGGAACGGGCACACGATCCGTGTTGGACCCGTTGGTTTGGGTCATCGTGATAGTCGGCGAGAGTTCCGGGAACGGGATACCCTGCTGCTGGCACCATGCCTTCATCGTCGCGTTGATGATCGGCACCTGACTGCGCGGTTGCGAGCCAGAAACCCACACGCCACCGACCTGCGTCGTCCCATCAGAGAGGTAGACGCCCCGCTCGATCAAGTCGCCGATGATGACCGCCTTGCCGGCGGCGATGAGGCGCTGAGCGATCTGCTGGTATAGGCCGACGTAGTTGGCAGCGGAGAACTGGGTGCCCAGGTCTTTGCCGGTAATATCGTTGTTGTTGAACTGCACGGAGTTGGACGACATCGGGATGATGACGACCTTTGCGTCGGAGGCGATCACCGCTGGCAGGCGACGCCACGTCGACCATGCTCCCTCGCCGTCATTGGCGAAGAGCATGCCACCCATGTTGTTCGAGTTCGCGTCTACACCGGTCGAATAGTACCAGCTGGTGTTGAAGCGCCGGCCGAGCGCCCATGCCCATGTGAGACCGCCGCTGGCGAGCGAGCGAACCTGACCACCCGCACCAACGCCGTTCTGCCGATCGCGAGACCCTCCCGCCACAGCCACCAAGTCAGTACCGTCCTTGGCGAGGGCTGCCAGGAGCGCTGCATTGCCGGAAGGCGTGGGGGTCGGTGTAGGTGTAGGTGTAGGTGTCGGGGTGGGGGTAGCTGCTGAAACCGTAGCCGAAGCCGAAGTTGCTACGACGTTGCCAGTTCCGGTGTTCTCCAGGACCAACGCGCCGGCCGCGCCGGGAACGATCGTTGTCCCCGTGCCGATCGCTGTTCCGTTCAGCAGCCAGCGGCGGCCCAAGATGGAGCCACCATTGTTCATCGCACCATCGATCCCAGTGAAGGTGGCATCGGCGCTTCCACTGCCGGGGCTAATAGAAGGGTTGGAGGTGAACGCCGGCACCGCGCCCGCAACGATCGTGACAGCATTGCTGCGCGGGCTGTAGGTTGCACCCGCCAGTGTCTCGGTCAGCGCGGCCGAGGTAGTGCCGGGCGAACCCAATCCGTTGTAGCTGTACGTGCGCGCCGCACTGTTCACCGTCAGCCCGGACAGACTGCTGGTGATGGTGGAGCCGGGCGTGGCGTTCAGGATCGTGCCCGATGACGCAACGCCCGCGACCAATGCCCCCGACAGGACGAGGTCGCTGAGCGCAGGGGTATAGGGCACAGATGCGCCGGCTCCACGACCGCTACGGGTCGGGATGTTGTAGGCCATAGATGATTTCTCCGGGTGGCGGGGTGGTCAGCGGGGCCAGGCGTCGACGGCGAGTTGCCGGCGAGCGTCACAGCGGGCGAGGTCGGCGCGGGCGGCGCGGATCGTCGCCTCCGCATCAGCAGAGGTGGCGGAGCCGTCGGGCTGACGCTCAGTGGGGGTCGGCAGGCACCTCTTCCTCGCTTCCGCCGGCACGGGCGGGATCGTCGGCAAAGAGACTGGCGTCGAGCGCATCGATGCCGCGCACCCGGTCAGCGCCAAGGCACACAGCCCGGCCAGCAGCAGTCTGGGCATATTCCCTCACGGTGTTGGTGGAGTGGAGGATGATCGGCTCGCGGGTGGCGAGGCGATCGGCATAGGTGGCGGTCGCCTGCGCCTGGCGCGTGGCGTAGCTTCCTTCCGCCTTAGCCAGCGCGGCGCGGCCGTTCGCGGCGTCCAGCTGGCGCGCGGATCGCTCGGCCAGCAGGTCAGCACGGTAGCCGGCCCGCAGCTGGTCGAGGCGGGCCGCCCAAAGGGCGAGCAGCAGAACCGGGATCGCAGGCCAGAAGCGGCGCAGCAGTGCAAGAGCCGCCGTCACTTGGGCCACTCCGGCAGATCGACCGTCTGCCCCGCCAGCGCGTGAGTGCAGTCCGACAGGAACTGGATGCGGCCTTCAGTGACGAAGGAATGGCAGACATCACAGGTGAAGTGGTACGGCTCTTTCCCCTGCTCCACACGCTCGCGATTGGCGTCGCACCAACAGCGCTTGCCCGCTTGACTGGGGATGTGGTGTCCGGTCCGGATCAGGACGGAGGGAGTGAAGGTCGGCTTGTCGGGATTACCGTTATAGCCCCACGACGCACCATGCCCTTCAGGGCCGACGCGGATCGGGTGGTTGCTCTGGCATCCGGGACACCAGAACGCGACCATGCCGGGCCCGTAATCGGCAAGGACCGCTGAAAGCAGCCGGGTCACGCCTCATTCCTCGACAGCGGCGCACCCGACGCCGCCAGCTGCACCGGCGCGCCGATCACCGCACGGCCGGTCGGCCAGCGCCGCGCAACGCACCGGTTCTTCGCGATCCACGTCAGGCTGACGCAATCGCCCTGATTACCGCCCAGAACCCGGTACGCGGTCGCGTTCTCGCCCGCATAGAAGCCGACATGCCCGCCGCCCGGCCGTTCGAACACCAGCACCGCGCCGGGCGCGAGCCTGTCGGCTGCGAGGTTCTGGCCCCACGTCGCCCAGCTCTTTGCCCGCACCGCGATCGGAGCGGGCGCAATGCCCACCTCGTCCATGCAGGTGGCGACGAACAGCCCGCACCACGGCACGCTGTCGGCATTGTAGACCATGCCCAGCACCTTGGTGCCGAGCCGCTTGGCCCACCCCATGATCGTAGGGCTGTTGGCGGGCCCGGCCGCTTCACGCGTGCCGAGCTTCGCCCGCGCAGCGATCAGCCACGCTGGTTCTTTCGCCATGGTTGTTCTCCTGTCAGGATTTGGGCGGGAAGATGTCGTTGAGCAGCTTGGCCGTGCTCTCGGCGTCCCCGGCTGGAACGGGCGGCCGTGCGGTCGGGCCGGCTTCCGGTGCGATTAAGCCGCCGGTCAGGCGCTCGATCTGGCGCTCCGCCAGCGCGAAGATGCCTTCGCCCAGCACACCCAGGCCGGCGCCGACCAGCAGCGCGTAGAGCGGGTCGGGGCTCTTCTCGATGATGACGCCGGCCGACACCGCCAGCGCCATGCCGCTGACCGGGATGTCGACGCTCCATCGGTGCATCTTGCGCAGCGACGCACCCGCCCCGATCCACCAGCGAGCGGCACCACAGCCGAACACGGCCGCCACCATGCTGCCAGCCTGGAACGGGCTGCCGAAGAACGTCCAGATCACCGGCTCGGCCGTTGCGAGGGTCGCGCCCGAGTTGCGTGCCGCTGCTGCCGCGACGGGGATGATCGCGGTCATGCTTGCCCCCAGACGCCAGATCATCGCAGCGACACCACGGCAATCGCGGCCAGCATGCTCGCTCCCGCCAGCCACATCATCCGCTGCACGATCGGCCACGTCTGCCACAGGTCGAGCGGGAAGGGCTGGCGGCGTAGCTGGCGAAGCATGCCGGGGAGCGACAGAACTGACACGAACAGCCCCGACAGGCCGCAGGTGACCGCCACCGGATCAACGAAGCGCTTGGCGGTCAGGAATGCAGCGGTCGCCTCCGGCTCGCGCGGGTCCCAGCCCCACAGCGTTACCGCCTCCGCGCCACAGCGGAGCGCGATGCCTGTGGCGAACAGCATGATCGACGCCCGCCACACCCAGGCAGGCGAAAGTCGTCGATCGGTCTTGCGATAGCGAAACCAGTCGGTGCCGAGCGTCACCACTACCATGAGGGCGATCAGGCACCCCGCCGTCATCGCGCCCAGGTTCAGAGCGACCAGCCATCCCTGACCATCGAACGAGGGCGGGGCGAGCGTCTTTGGCCCGCGGGCGACCGCCTGCGCGGCATAGCTGGCGTTGTTCACAGGCGCGCGCCCTCCCGCCCGGCCTCACGGCCGCGCGTGTTGATGATGGTCATGATGATGCTCCGATCAGATCGCGCCGAAGCGCAGTATCTCGATGCTGTCGTTGACGCGGGCAAAGGCTGCCTGAAGCGCGAAGGCGGTATCGGGAGATACGGCTGTGTCGAACATGTCGACGCCGCCGCGCGAGAAGATCAGGCGCGAACCTTGCCGGCGCCAGCGCTCGATCGTGGTTGGATCATAAGCTCCAACCAGCGAAAGATAGGCACCGCTGCTCAGTACGTAGCCGTTCGGGGCGGCCTGATACTCGATACACCAGTCCATGTTGCCATAGGGGGCTTGACCGGGGTTTGACGCCAGCCCGACCCGCAGCCGCGCGCTGATCTGGCCCAGACGATAGACCAGTTCGAAGTCCGACGCGTATTTCTCGGCGCTCCAAAACGCCGCGTCATAGTCCGAGCCGCCCGCGTTCTTGGTGAAGATGTTGTCCGGCCCCTCGATCACCTTCACCTGGTTGCGGGTCCAGATGGCGACGACCGGCTTGGCAGGGGCGGGCATCGGGGTGCCGTCGCGAACCTGCGCCAGTGTGCCGACCCGGTGGATACTGTTCGTGCCCAGATTGACGCGGCCGGTGAATGGCCTCTGCTCCCTTGCGTCCGAGTAGAAGGCGGGCAGGCCGTTGGCGAAGATCGGGGTGGTGGTAGGCGATTCCGGGAGAGCATTGCCGCGCACTTCAACCAGGTCGCCGGGTTGGTCGCAGCCGACGACGATCGACGGAGCCGCATCGGGTCCCGTCATCATGAAGTCGTTGTCGGCAATCTTGGTGGACGACGGAAATCCGACCAGGCCGCCGCAGATCACCGCACCGCGGCGCTTGTCGTCGTTAGAGGTGCTGGCATTGCCAATGACGGCGTTGGTCGAAACCTCTAGCCGGCCCATGGTGCCGTCCTGCGAGATGAACATCGACACCCCTTGGACGTCCGCTCGCTCGACTATCAGGTTGCCGAGTTCGGTGGGCTTGCCTGCGACAGTGGACACCTCGCGATTGGTCTGTGCGTCAGCAAAGACAGAATAGTCGGTGCTGCCGAGGGAACAGCTGGTCCTTGGCTCTGTAATCCGCAGCGTGCCGCGACATTCGTAGATCTGGAAGACCGTCTGCGAGTCGTAGAATCGCGGGCGTAGGAAGGTGATGTCCTGATTGTACAGGCGGAAGGGCGCCAGATAGGAGGCGTCCATGCCGACAGCGATGGGAAAGCCGTGGGTCACCACGTCCTCAATCTGCGCGCCCTCCATGCCCAGCACTCGCATGCCCATGTGCTTCGCCGAAGGCGCATTGCTGGGCAGGTCGGTGGTGTAGCTGAGGTCGCAATGCCGGACATAGGCGTCCTTCGCGCCAGAGACCGCAAGGACGATGCCGGGCAGTACCACACCAACATCCCCAACCCAAAACCGCCATGGACCGCGAGAACCAGCCGACCAATCCCCCGCCACCGGCGAGAAGAAAGCCACCAGGCCAAACGAACTCCGAACGCAGACAACCCCACGCACCGGCACAGCCCGCACCGCCCACCCCGTAGCGCACCACCGCAACGAACGAAGCAACAACCACGAAGGACGCCCGGCCCAGCTGATCGGCGAAAAGAAGCGGGCCCACAGATCCCACAGCACGAAGGCAGAGCCCGATCCATGAAGCAGCGCCGACGGCCGACAACAGCAGAGACAGGCCACCAACGACCCCCCCCCAAACCCCCCAAGGCCCGGCCCAGGAAAGAGAATGCACAACCACCCAGCGCAGAAACACTCACCACCGACCAAGCAAAGCCCCGAACCCGGCAACCAAAGGGGCGAAGAACCCCCGATCAACAGGAGCACACATCACACCACCCCCAGCGCAACCGGCCCCGCGACGACCAGGCCAGTCCAAGCAGACTCAAACACAAAATCCGGAACCACCAGGTACCAGCACCCACGCAACGCCAGCGAACCATCCATACCGAGCAAGCGCAACACGAGCCCACCACCCGCCACACCCGACAAAAAAGCGACCACACCAAGACACCAAAAACCGCCGCCCCCCGGCGCCAAGAGAAAGCCCAGCCAGCCAAACGGCGGGCCACCCCCCACACAGCGCAGTAACGACATAGCCACAGCCTCCAGAAACAGACGAGCGGCAAAAGGAACCCACAACACGGCGACCCCAAACACCGCAACCCCCGCGCCCGCCAAGCCGGCGCCCACGCACCCCGACCGCCAGAAAACACGCCACGCGCCCCGACCAGAAACCGCGCTGAACGGACACACCGACGCCGAGCCAGCCCCACCCGACAAGCCACACCAAGACCCGCAGCACCCCCACAAAAGCGACGCCAGCGCCCCCAAAACACCGAAAAGGACCCTCAAGCCAGCAGCGCCCATCGGCACCCGCAGCAACGACGCCACGCCGGACCCGCAAACGGCCGAACCACAGCCCGCCGGCAGAAACACCACCCGCGACACACTAGAAAGCCCGCGGCCCAACACCACGAACGGACCCCACAGCACCCGCATCAAGGAAACCCCAATCGCACACCACAGCGGACGCCGACCCCACAACCCCACCGTGGCCGGAAACGCCGCCAAGCTCGTCACCGCCACCCGAAACAACAAGGACCACGTGGACACCCCCCAGACCACCAACCCACCCACGAACCGAAACACAGCCCCAGACGCCGTCGACAAACGCGCAAAACACAGCAGCCACCCCCCGCACGGGCCACCCGCCAGCCAGACCCAGCAACGCACCACCTTCCCCGCCAGAGCCAGCACGACCAAGCAGATCGACAAGCCAACCGCCAAGGGCAACCAACAGGCCACCGACAACCGCCCGGCCGGAGCCACCGATATATCCCAAAAACGCGGCAGGAAGAAGCGAAGCCGGCACAGCGGCGGCCGCCCCCGCCAGGCGGCCGACCACAGCCCCCACCCCGGGCCAAGCCACCCAGCGCTGCAACGGCCACACCGCCCACGAAGCGCCCAACACGCCAAGAAAAAGAGACAAACGCGCCGGCGTAGCGCACACCCCAAGCCAAAAGGACCGCAACAACCCCAAGACCGGCAGCCTCGCAATACACGAAAGACAGAGCCAAAGCCACAACCCCGCGCACACACCCGCCATCAACGTCGACACCACGGCCACGGCACACGCGCGCAGCAGCGCAAACGCCGACAGCGGCCGAGCCAACACGCGCGGCACAAAGGATACAGAGACGAAGCCGACAACCGCCCGCCAGCACGAGTCCCTCAACCCAGCAGGCAATAAAGCCGACCGCACCCCCACGACCAAGATCCGGCCCACCACCAACGGCCCGACACAGACCGGATCCGAACCCCAAAACGTCACCGCCACGTGCCCCCAACCGAACAACCACCGAAAAAGCATGCCACACGCCCCAACCGCTGACCTGCAATCAGAACCGGGACACGCCACACCCACAGCCCCCCAGGTCAACCCGAGCAACCCCAGAGAACGCGAAGCCCAGGACGCGAACCGGACAACGAACGCCCCGCTCGCCCTGCGCCCGCCGCACAACACATGCGAGAACACCCCCCACCGGATAGACGGACCGAACACGAGCCACGTCCACGAACCCCGCACGCAAGCCATACGCAAACGGCCACCGACGGCGCACGCATACACCCGGAGACTGGCCGCGCGCAACACACGCGCCCCCCACCCAGAGCGCGACCGCACCAACCACGACCACGGCGCAGACGGGGAGACCCCCCGCCACACCAGCACCCCGCAGGGAACCTCAAGCCGGCACAGAAGACCCAGCCCGCACCACAAGCCGGCCGCCCCAAGAGCGCAACCAGCAGCCGCAACACCTCACCACCCGGTCACCCACTCCACCGGCAGCGGCAAAGAGCTGAACGTAGCAGTCCAGAGCGCAACGCCCAACGCCGCCAACAACCCCCGCAACCACAACCAAGCAAACCGGCCACCCGCCAGACACCCAACCCCAGTCGAGCGCAGCGCCACAAGCCCCCAAGCAACCGCCCCCCCCACACAGAACGACACACCCAGACAAAACCACAGCAGCCGGGCGAAGCCACCCGCCACCACCGGCGCGACGCCCAAAAAGGCCGTCACCCCCCGCCAACAAGCCCGGAAGCCAAGGCACGCCCGCCTCAACCACATCACCAGCCAGATCGAACCGCCCGGAGAGCAGACCACCCTCACGCGCCCCGCGCCACGCGGACCACATCCCCACCGCCGCAGCCACAAACCGCCGCCACCACCGCGGAGCCGCGGCCCCCCGGGACAACCAGAGCCACACGGCCCCCGCAGACCTCCCCACCAACACCCTCCACCAGCCCCCGAAACAGACCGACCCGCCGCCCAACAACCACAGGGGCACGCCGTGGCACCGAGGCAACGCAACGCCCAGGAACAACCACCAGCAGCCCATCCCGACCGGGCGAAACAAAAGAAGCACCCCGCAGACCCGCCAGCGACCCTAGAGTAGCCACCAGGCTCCAAGCGGTCGGCGCCTAAACCCGAGACAAATCCCGCCGGCCGGCCGCCGCACCCTAAGAAGCCAGCAAAAGCCCCCGACAGACACCCCACAGCCTCCCCGCAGCACCCCCGTCGCCGCCACGAGCGCCACCGCACGCGCCGTGAAACTGACCCAGCAGACAAACAAAGCCGCCAGCGCCGGCCCGAACGAACAAACAACGGAAACGATCCACATAACCGCCAACGCGCGCAACAACCGACCGACACGCCCCGCCAAGAACCTACGCCGCACCGACCACAGCCGGAGAGTCCCGCACAGCACAGAAATGCTCGCCCACCCACCGGCGGCCGACAGACACATTGCCAAGGTCAACCACCACAAGAGCGACCCCCAGACCACGAAACCCAAAAAACTGGAGGACCAGGAACGGCCCCTACGACACAACGACACCCGCCCTCCCCACCCCCGACACCACCCAGACCACACCGACCAAAGCAGGAGCCAACGGGAGCAGAAGCGACCAGGTCCCCCAACCCGCACACCGCGTCACGACCTGCGAAGCCACCAGCCGCCAAAAAACGGCAAGCCTGGACCGCAACCCAAGGCCCACCCCATCGAACAAACGGACGAACGCCCCAGCCGGGACCGCCCCCGAACAACCAAGCGTACAAAAGGCCTGCAAATAGCACGAAACCCCAACGAACAGCGCCAACACACTCCCGAAAAGGGAGGAAAGCACAATACAGCCAGCGAGCCCCAGCGCCCCCGCGCCGAAACCAAACCAGCCGACCCCGCCCGCCAACGAAACCAACCACCAAAACACCCCAACCAACCTCTCGAACGCACCTGCACCGACCATCGCGAATGCCTGAATCCCGCAGAACGCCGCCGGCGCCAAGCCCGCCGCCGCCGCCCCCAAAACAGACGACACCCTTGCCACCACCGAACGCACCCTCAAACCCCTCAGCGCAAAAGAGCAGATAGACACCACGAACCCAGACAGCCGCCACACGATGGCCGAGGTCCAATGACCAAACCACCCCGCCGCACCCCGGAGCCCACAGACGAACCACCCCAAGAACACCCAGAACGGCGACGCCAGCAAGCCACCGGCCCCCCCAAACGGCCGCGACAACAGCGTCACGGCCCGGAAGCCCAGCAACCCCGGCCCAGCGCACATGTCCGAACAGCACCACCCAACAAACCCGCCCGACAGCAGCGAGACCAGCCACGCCGACCCCCCGAACAGGCCCCTGCCCACCACCCTCGCAGGCGACCAAAAAAGGCCGCCCAGCAGCCCCCCGAGCACCCCCACCCACCACAGAAAGCACCCGAGCAAGGTCGACGGGAACCCAACAATCACACCGGTCGACACCCCGATAACGCCCGACCGCACCACCAAAGCCGCAACCTTCCCCAAAACCCAAGCCAGCAAGCCGAGCCACGATCCAATCTCGCAACACGAAGCGAACATCAAGAAACCCACGAACGCCACGCGCACCAACGCGCGCTGGAGCCGCGCCCCCGACGCGGCGAGGTCCCAGAACAACCTACCCCGACAGGTGGCCGGCACCCAGGCCGCACTCGCGCAGCCCAGCCCGCCCACCAGCCAAATCACAGACGCCACCACACAGGCAACCGGGCCCCACACACAGCCGACGCCCGCCGCGAAGGGAAACCGGGACGGGACGCAGACACCCGAGGAACCGGAGCCCCCACACCCAGCCACCACACTGGAGACCCCCGTCGGCATCGCCACACCAACCGACACCAAGGCCTACACAAAAACCGACAGACACGCGAGGCCGAAGACCTCAGAGCACCCGTGCACACCCGCATACCCAACCGGCCCCAAAATGAAGAAGCCCTCCCCCCCCACCCCGAGACCCCCGCAAAAGCCGATCTGAGCGCCCCACGGGCGCAACCCAAACACCAGCCGCCCGCCCTGCTGAGCCACGCCAGCTTCCGCGCGAGCAACACAGCCCAAATGACGGGGCACAGCACCAGCGCAGCCCGCACGGAACCCAACGCAGAGACAAGCCAGGCAGCCAATGCCGTCACCACCGCCACCGAACCCAGAGGCCACGCCACGACCGCCGCACGCGACCCGGCCACAGACAACAGCCCAAAACACGCCCCGCAGGAGGACCCCCCCACACAGCGCACCGCCACCGTGCGGCACCGAAAACAGACCGACCGAGAACCGCACACGCGCTGCCCCCGGGCCCTGGACAAACCCGCGCCCGGCCACAAAACCGGCGTCCGCAGCACCCCCCCCGCGCACCACCACAAACCAGAGTGCCCCGGCCGCTACACGGGCGCCGACCAACCGCAGCTCACAACCCAGCAAGCCAAGCCCCCGACCAGCTGCAACACCAACCCCCAAGAACTCGGCACAGCGGCAGGCACCACAAAAACCACACGGCCAAGCGCCATGGCCCCAAAGAGCCCCCGCCGCGTACAAGACATCACACCCAAACCCGAGCCCTCCAGACCCCCCGAGCGCAGGAACGACCCGCAAATCCCAGACCCGCGCCCCCACCAGCAGCGCAGCCAGTACAGCGCCCATATGGCCGCAAGAAACCACACACCTAAAAACCGCGGCCAACCAGCAACCCGCAAACATCCGATGCGCACCTTCCGCCCCCCACCAGACACGACGCCCCAGAGCGAGGCCAACCCGAAGCACAACCACCACCCACACGCCGAAGCCATCCGCCACCGCCTAGAGAACGGCCTGCAACCGCACTGACCCGATCACACCGACAGCAAAAGACACCCGCCAACCCGCGGCCAGCTTGTACAGACGCCAGAGAACGGCCCCCGACGCAGCGGACTCACAACAAAGCGGCCCGAAAAACTCATCCACCGTCGCAGGGCGGCCTCAAAAGAAGCCGAGCCACCCCACGAGAAACGGAACAGCAGAATCAACGGCGACAACCGCCACACGCCCAACCAACCAAAGCAAGTAACAAGAGACCCCACACAACGAAGAACCAAAGAACCGCGAAAAAAGACCAACAGAACCGGGCCTGGACAAAGCACACCAGACGCAAGCCACGCAACCGTTCTACAGTTCAACAACAGACGAAAAACACACCGACAAGCAAGAACACATGACCACCAGGGGCCGAGTCCAAGACGCGATCATGACCGCCAGCACGACCCCCACACCCGCAGACAGCCGCATCATCACGACGACGAAAGAAAACGCAAAAGAAAGACCAACATAACACAAAAACCCCGAGCGAGACGCACCACACGAAACCCGAGCCGCACGAAGCTTGGAGAGAGCAGGCTGACGCCCGCGGCCAAAACAAGCGAGCCCCCCCAGGGCAACCCAAAGCCGACAACCCGAAACAACCCGGATCACCCAGCGCACAAACAGACCGAACACAGCCGTCCAAGCACACAAGACAACGATGAAAGACCCAAAGCAAAAAGCAACGACAGAAAGCGCCCGCCAGAAAACCCCCACACCGCACACCGCCAACCCCGCAACCACCGCCAACAGCCCAACCAACTCGACACCGAACAACACGGCCTTATCGCCGCGAAACACACCAACAACCAAGCCCCGCAACACAAAGGCAAACCGCCGCGCCGCCAAGCAACGCATACGCGCACCAGCCACAGAGCCGACGACCCCCGCCACGGCACCGACCACAAGCCCCCGCAACACCGCCACCCACCCGCCCGAGCCTCCCGGAGACGGCCCGACCACAACGCACAGGCCACCACCGGCCGCCACCACCACATGCACCCGCCAGCGGGCGCCACAAAGAGCAGACCAACCCGCACCCAGAACAACACCCCCAACCGCGTCGCCTTCCCCCACAGCATCCGAACCGCCAACAAGCGCCGCAAAGACAGCAACCCCAGCACCACACCACAGCACCGCAGCAGCCACCAACCGGAGAACCGCCGCACGGCTGGCCGCCGCTGAGACCACAACCGCCTGCCCACGCCCCAGACGACCAGCAACGTCGCGCAGCCCCCCACGATCCCCGACCAAACCAGGCGACCCGACCAGAGAGGCGCGAAGCCGATCACACCCCAGGAAGAAGGGCCAAGCGCAACGACCAACAGGGCAAACAAGCACCCCCCCACAGCCCGCGACCCCACAGCGCCCCCGAACGAAGACCGCAAGCGCCACAGACGGGCCGTCACCCAAACCGCAAATCCGACCGGGCCCGCTCCGAGGGTGCACAATGATCCAAGCCCCCCGATCGAGCACCACAGCCCCCCCCACAACACGACCGAGCACCTCCCCGAAAAGGCAAACAAACGACCGCACAGGGCCAAACGAAGCCCCAAAAAAGAGCAAAAACCCGACTTCCAGACCGCGACCGCAAGCACCCACGGATCAGCCAGACAAAGCAGAAACCCACACCCGACAAGAACGCCAGCGCAGAGTCCAACAACGAGCCAACCGCCAGCGCCCGAAGACCACCATCATCACTGCGAAAGCCAAACCAGCCCCGAACAGCACAACCAGCAAGCCGCCCAACCGCCAGGGCCACACCGAAACCGCCCCGAACGGCCAACACCACCCCGAAAAAGGCGCCGACAACGAACCGACCAGCGCCGCCCACCGCAGCCCCACCAACAACCACGCGCCGGCCGACAACACCGCAAAGACACCCGCCCACGCGAAGCGCGCCCCCGGCCCGCCCAACGCCAGCCACAACAACGCGCGCAGCGCCACCACCCGAACCCGCAACCCCAACAGCGCCACCAACCCGCACCCGGCCAACAGGCCACACACCGCCCCAGACGTGAAAAGCGACACCAACCAAGCCCCCATCCAGCGCCGCGACCAGGCCGTCCACACCGCGCCCACAACAGCCACGACCCCACAAGCGGGGCACACAACCGTAGCCGCCACCCAAGACGAGCCGGGCAACCCAACCCCCAGCAGAAACGCCGGAGAAACCCAGCGCCCGAACCACGGGGCCCCCCCCCCCCCCCACGTGAAGCCGAAGACAGAAAAGCACGAGGCAGAGAACAAGATCGTCAGCCCAGAGCAACCCAGCCACGCAACAAGGCCCAACCAACCACCCCCGACATCGTCAAACCGCCCAACCCCCACGCGAGCCGGGACCACTCCAACCGCGGCACAAAAGCCACTCCCGACGAAACACGCAGCACCCGCACAATCCAACGCCCAGAACAGCCCATCACCAAAGCCGAAGCTCCCAAGAGCCACCCCCCGCAAGCCCCCGCCAACAATACGCGGCCCAGCCCACCAACCAAGTAGGACACAACACCGACAACAGCACCCACCTGCACCAGCCGGCCACCAAAACAACCAAAATTAAGAAACCAATATCCCCCCGGAGCGCAGACCGCGACCGACGAGGAGCCCCCCACACACAACAGGGCACCCCACCCAACCAGATGGCAGAACACCGCCGCGAGCCCCCGGTGGAGCCCGATCAGCACCACCAACGCCAACACCACCTGCCAAACGGAAACCACCACAGCAGCGACGCACGACAAACAGACACACCCGGGCCAAACCCCGTCAACAACGCCGCGCATCCCGGCCGCCCCCACCCACGCGAAAGCGCCGAGGAGAAGATCCGACCTGCCCCGCAGCCCGCCGACCTAATAACACAAGCGCACGAAGTTCACAAGGCGCGACATCACCAAACAAAAGCCCGCCACGCAAACAAGCAACCCGATCCGCGCGCGACCAAAACCCGACCAACTCACCCAGCTGGACGCACGAACGACGAAGCACGCCGAAACCCCCAGCAGAACAGAGAAGGTGCAACCAAGGATAAACACCGCCATCGAACCGACTTCCGCGGCACAACCAGCAAAGCAAAGCCCCCCACCCAAGAAGCAAAGCTCATGGGCAGAACGACACCGAGACAGGCCGACACCCTACTGCCACCCCGGATCCGCCAGCTGGCCCCCGAGACCAGAAAACCTCAAACCAACAGAGCGGACGTGGAGACCCAGAAGCCCGCCCCGCTCGCCACCCCTCAAACACCTAACCGGCCCGACAACCTAAGCGCCCGCCGCATCGCCATGACACACACCATCCCCCCCAAGATGGACCCAAACGAACCAAACAACCCCCAGTTACCCATGTCCGGCAAAGCCCCAACAACAACTGACCCCAAACGAATGATAGTAACACCATTAAGCATGAAGCCCCCCGCCACCGCAACACTGAAACGAACACCCACCGCCAGGGGCGGACCCGGCCGCCTCAAAGCCGGACGCCTCCGAAGCGGGACCGCCCTGACCGGCAACAGCACCAGCCCGCGAGACCAGCCCACCACCACAGGAAAAGCCCCGACTACAAGAACCCCCGACCCCCCCCCCACCCCAGCACTCGCAATGAACCCCAAACCCAGAACCACCCCGCCCAAACCGACCACCAGCATCATAACACCCCAGCAGCGCCGCAGCAGAAATCAAGGCGGACAAAACATGGCCCGCAAAGAACGGCCCACGAACAACAGCAACCCAGAACGGCCGAACATACGCGAACCCCACCACCACAAAGCCGACCGCGAGCTGAACCACGCAAACCTCGACACCCACGCCCCCGAACCGAGCAACCGCCCCGCCGAGCAGCAGGACGAACACATCGCAAAGGCCGCCAAAAGCGCCCCGGATCACACCCGCCGCCGTCGAGCACAACAAACCGACGCCGGAAAACCCACCGAAAACCACCTGCAACACCTTCGCCAGGAAAACCCCAACCAGGAACAACGCCGAAGACAAAGGCCAGCCCAGGACCATCCGAAAACCCCAGAACCAGCCGGAGACCGGCCCCGCAGTGCGCACGACCGCACCCCCAAACACGAAGCCGAAACGAACCCCCGCAGCGCCAACTTCCGCATAGGCGGAAAGACCCGAGCCAAGCAACCCACAAAGGCCGGAGCAGCACCGCCCCAAAAGCCGCAAGCCCAAAGCAGACCGCGACCGGACACACCGCAACCTCCAGACACCGGAGAGCGGCCACCCAAACGCCGTGGCACACGCGCAGCCCGAGACCCAGAAGCAAAGCAACAACGTGACCCAAGCGGCGCGGCCCCACCGCGCGAGCCCCACAATCCCGCCGAACCACCCCCACCCGGCACAGCCCACCCCCACCCTCCTGCCCCAAACCGCGCCGGCAAAGCGGAACCCCCGGAGCCGCGGCGGCGAGCCACCCCAGCGGCCGGACAGACAGACGAAGCTGGCCGCAAACCCGAAGCCCAACTTTCACCACGCGGCCACCAACGCGACCACCGCCCCAGTGACCAAGCCAACCAACGCAGCGGCAAAGACCGCCCAGAACACAAACACCCCCTGCCCGATACCGGCGGCCAGACACGTCACGAGAACGAACCCAACGCGCACCGCGGCCAGAGCACCGCCCACAAAGGCACCCGCATCCACGCCGACGGGCACCCACAGCGCACCCACCACCGACGAGCGCAGACCAACGGCGCCGTACCCATGCCCGCACCCCACCACCGAACAAGCGACCCGGCACGACCCGTAGACCCGAATGCCCACCCAAAAGCCGCTCCAAAACAGCAACACGCCCCTGGAGCCCGACAGGCGCAAAAAAGCCCGACCAGCGACCCCCACGGAGGCGAGCTCCAACATCCCGCAGCCACACGGCCGACCGCCCACCGACCCCCCAAGCACCCACCAGAGCCAGCCGACCCCAGAACAAGGCTCGACCCAAGCCGAGGCCGCACCATCCCGCATCAGCCGCCAAAAACCCCCCACACCACCAGGGTGCACAGCGCCACCCTGCGGCTCGCCATCATCACCGGGCCGGAACCCGCCATCGAACCCGGCCAACACAACACCAACCCCACAAAGAACCCCAAAGCCCCCCACCAGTACACCACACGGAACCAAAACAACGCAGCCGTCGCCCCCGCCACCCCAGAACAGAACACCGACCGCCCCACGGCCCACCCAGAGACCCCGAACCGCCCCGAAAGCCAGCCACAGCCCAAAGAGCACGACAGCGTCGCCGGGCCGCCCCTCAACCGCGCAAACTCCATCGGCGCGAAACTCGAGCCAATCCGGCCGACCGCTCCCCACAAACCTGACCACACCGAGCGCAGGGCCCGGCACCCGCCGACAACCGGAGGAGCGGCAGCGCCAACGCCCAGAACGACGGCCCACCCCACACCGATCGGAAGACCCACGTCCATCCTCCCAGCGATCAGCACCCAACGCCCGACCCCGCAGACAAAGCCCGGAAAGGAAAACAGCTGACCCGTCGCACACCCAGCCCGAACGACCACCCGCATGGTCCGCACAGGACAGACCGCCCGCACGGCAACGAGCCCCACACCCCTCCCCGAACACGGAACCCACAAAATGCAAACCCTGATCGCGCCCGCAACCCTCAAACCCGCGAGGAACGCACACCGCCGGCCGGGGCGTTCCGAGGGCGGCACCCACACCCCAGCCCCCGGCGCACACACCAGCGACACAAAGCTGACCCCGAACAACTGGGTCAGCGCGAAACAGTCCGCCAGGCCGCTCACCACCAACCCGGCGCCGGAGCCGAGCAGCGACACGCACATGCCCACGCCCAAGCCGACGCGGCCGCCTGCAACCAGACCAACAAGGCGAACCACCAAACCAAGCACGCAGCACCACGGCCCACGCACGCGCACCAACACCCCAGCGCGGACACGAACCCACCCCAGAACCGCGAGCCCCCGGAAATCCCGGCAGCGCACCCGCCACAAAAGAAACCCCCGCACAAACACTCAACAGCGCAACCGCCCGCCCCCAAGCAGGCCAACCACAACCAGGGCCCGAACAGCACCCGCTCCCCGCAACAACGGGCCGACCAAGAGGCCCCCACCAACGCAACGCCCACCCGCTCGCCGCTCCCAACGAGAACGAACGCGCCCACGCAGACGTGGACGTACGAAACCGCCGCAACCACCGCCCCCAGATCCGCCAGCACCAGCAACACGCACACGAACGCGGCGAGCGTGGCACCCGGCCGAGCAACACGGGCACCCACCGGATCGACCTCGACGACCAGCCCGGCCGCAACATCCGCCAGCACATCCCCCTTGATGCCCCCCAAGCCCAGCCCCAGAAACAGCTCGGCGCCCACGGAAACGAAGCCCAAATCCGGCCCCAACGCAACCCAGGTGCCGACCCAACCCAACAACCCAACCGAAACCCTCACCTCGACCACGAGCTGAACCCGCACCCGCCGACCGCGCAGCACCATCCCAACGCCCACCAAGTCCGACACGACGCCAGCCAACCCGGCCGCGGCCACCACCCAGGCGCCAGCAAACGCAGCAACGCCAAGCACCGCCCCCCCCAGCACCACCGCCAGACCCGCAACGAACCGCAGCACCCCCAGGCCACCGCCCAAGCCGCCCAGCACGCACACCTTCAAGCGAAAGGACAAGCCCACAACACCAACTCCAGGACAGCACCCATACCAAGAACAGCCCGGCCTCCGACAACCAGCACCAAAACGACGGCACACAACCACCCGCAACCAACCCAACATACCAGCACAAACCGCACGCCAAACGCGACATCGCCCCGACACCACAGCAGCACGAACGCCGGCAGAGCAGCGACGGCCACCCCAGCGATCACCAGCCCCGCACGGCCCGGCACCGCACCCACCACGCCGACAAAGCCCACCCCAACCGCGGACCAAGCAACCGAGCCGCCGCCCGCCAGAGCAATGACGCACGCACGCCCAACAACCACGACACGCTGAACCCGCCCCGCCAAACACACACGAATCATACCGACCACCGGCGCAGGGGCCACAGAAGCACCCCAACAACGCCCGGCAGGCCATCACCCCCATCGCGATTCTCATACAGGTGAGCGGCAAGCATCAGAATGGCCAAAGCTGCCACAAGCAGATCGTCCGCAGACAACGAAGCATCATCACCCACGACCGAACGATCAAGAAAATTCTCGACCGCCCGGCGGGCCGCCACGATAAGAGCGGCAAGAGACGCCTCCTCGCCGGAGCCCCCAACAGCCAAACGCAGCTGCACCTCAAGCTGGGCAACGCTGACCGGTTCCGCCATAGCTCAAGCGCTCCGGATCGCTTCGGCGGCTTCACCGAAGTCGACACTGAACACCTCGCCGTCATCACGCGCGATGGACAGGATCATGGTCTGATGGTCCATCTTTGCCGCGATCGGAGAGGCGCCCGGCTTCCCGTCCGCACCGTCCCGTCCCGGTTTGCCCTGCTCTCCGGGTGCACCGCGCTTGCCGCGGCTGGCGGACAGCATCCACGCGTCGCTTGCGCCGGGCACCTCGCCCGACACATCGCGTTTCGCGCGCCACTCGCAACCGTTCGACGCCACGACGTCCATCGCGCGGTAGCTCGCTTCCGGGTCGAACAGCCCGCGCGCTTCACCGGCATAGGCGTCACGACCGTCCGCACCGTCGCGGCCATTCTCGCCGTGCACACCGTCGCGCCCCGCTGCGCCGTCGATGCCATCGCGACCATCTTTCCCGTCGCCGCCATCGTGGCCTGCCGCGCCATCAGCGCCATCAGCGCCGTCGCGACCGGGCGCTCCGTCCTTTCCGTCGACGCCGTTCGACCCGTCCCGGCCCGGTTCGCCGTTGGCGCCATCCTTTCCATCGGTGCCGTCCCGGCCGTCACGTCCGTCGGACCCTGCGCTACCCGGCGCCCCGCGTGCGCCCGGCTCTCCCGGCGCGCCGTCAACGCCATCGCGACCGACGACCACGCCCAGTTCCCGCACCGTGCCATCGGTGAGGGTCAGAACGAGGTTGCCGGCGCGATCAATCAGCGCCCCGGCCATGCCGACACCATCACGGCCATCGGCGCCAGGCAGACCGCGCTCGCCTTGCGAGCCTGCCTCGCCGCGTTCCGGCTGGCGACCTTCAAGGGCTTCGATCCGGGCGAGCAGGGCGACGTTCTCCGCGCGGAGAGGCGCCAGCGCCGAGTCTAGATGCTCGCGCACGATCTCGGCCGTGACCGCGGCAAGCGCTCGCGTATCAAGCATTCAGCGCCTCCCGCAGGTCTTTGCCGTATTGCGCGGCCACTGCGCGCTTCGCCTCATCGTCAACGTCCGGATCCGGCTGAGGCGGTACGGCTGGGGCAGAAGGGGCGGGTGGTTCTTTCGCCAGCTTCGCCGCGACGCTCAGCGGCACGTCCTGCTGCTGAACCCACGGCTCGCCCCCACCTTCGACCGGAGCCTGTTCGAAGTCGGCCCGCGCAGTGTTCCGGTCGAAAATGCCGCCTTTCACACCGATCGACCACGCCTCCACCCGGTCCTTGAAGTCCGGACGCATCAGCGCGCTCATGTCGAACTCCAGATACTCATCCGGCTGGCCGGCCAGGTTGAACAGGAGGCCGAAATCCTCCTCTATGTGGTTGAACAGGAAGCCGAGACCACCTGCGCGCCAACTGCCCATCAGCGCTTCGGTCGAGGCATAGGGCGTGTCGCCGATGCCGAGGATCTGGAGCGGCACACGGTAGACGTTGGCGATCGCCTGATCCGACAGCTTCAGGATGTCGGCGAGCATAGAATCCTTCGCGCTGACGCCGATCGGCTGAGGCTTCAGCCCGCCGGACAGGATCGGAACCCCGCCCGCGTTCATACCCTTGGCCTGCTCGTTCCAGAGTTCACGCAGCTGATCCGCCTGCTCCTTCTTCAGCAGCTGGTCGGTGACCAGTATGTAGGAGGGCCGCGATTGGTTGACGAAGAAGTTGACCTGCTGCCTCAGCGCGGCGTCGCCTGCGGCGATCTGGAGCGCGGCAGCGGTGAGGGGTGACTCCCCAATCAACGGATGACGCGGCGTGTGGAGGCGCAGGTGCAGCACGTCACGCGCTGGCACGACGATGTTAGGCCCGATGCGCCTGTCCACAATGGGGTTCCCGGCCAGGTGATAGAACACACTGCCGTCGACCGCGAGTTGCGGCGCCGATGCGCGCGGGTCCATCAGGTGAAGCTCGGTCGGCTCGAAACGGTTGTTGCGCACGACAAGCGCATAGGCGTTGCCATCATCCAGCAGGTTACGCACCGCGTTGAGCAGGAAATCCGAAATGGACTGGTAATCGTTGGGATAGCGGATGATCCGCGCCAGTGCCGACGTGGCGACCCGCTCACGGCCCTTGTCCGGCGCGAACCGCCAGTGATTGCCGGGGCACATGGCGACCGTCTGAGCATAGGCGGACACGCACGCCTCGACCATGGACGACCTGCCGCCGGACGACACGTCCATGCCGGTCTGCCACCAGTTGAGCGGCGCGCCAGCGGGCAGCCAGCCGCCGGTCACGGGCAGGTGATAGGGACCCTCGCCAGCCTTCTCGGTCGTGCCGGACAGGCCGACAGCCGAGAGCATCTTGGAAAGGATCCCCACCAGTGGTTACTCCGCCGGAACGGCGGGCTTGCGCGCGCGGCTGGCGCGGGTGCGATACTCGGCAGCGCCGCCGGCCTCGACCGACTTCTCGTCGGGCGCACCGTGGTCTTCCTTGCCGTCGAGCGTTTCCAGCGTCGGCGTGGCCAGCTTGGCGAGGTCGACCTCGTCCTGCGTCGGCGTCGGACGCACGTTCTCGGTCCGCTCCAGCGCGGCCTTGTTTTGCTCTTCCAGGTCCTTGCGGGACTGTTCGAGCAGTTCTTGCGGGGTAGGCATGTGCCTGATCCTTCTTCACGAGGGACCGGCCGGGCAGGGCACCCGGCCGGCGGGGGTTACCAAGTGACCGCGGTGCGGACCACGACGGTGCCGGCGCGACGCATCGCCCAGCTGACGTCCATGATCATCCGCAGCGCGAGGCTGTCGGTCTGGAACATGGAGCGGACCGAACCACCGGTCGGAAGCGCGCCGGCCGCGCCGATCTGGGCCGGTGCGGTGTCTTCCATGTGCAGCACCGTCTGGTCGCTCACGTCGAAGCGCGGAACGTCGCCCACCGCCGACATGAAGTCGGCCGCATCGACCAGGACGAGCACGCCCGCCGGCACTGTGGACGAGATCAGCGCCGGGTAGCCCATGAAGTTGCCGGCCGCGATCTCCACCTTGAACGGGAAGGCGCCCGACGCGTCCTGGATCAGCCCGGCGCTGATCGCCTGCGTCGGGTTCATCAGCCACACCGGCCGACGCAGGTTGCCATTCGTCGCCGTGGTCAGGTCGGTCAGCATGCCCTTGGCGTCTGCGACCAGCGCCGCCATGCCACCGCCCGCCGTGCCGGCCGCCGTGGATGCGCCGTTGCGGATGCCCGCCGGACGCACCGTGGTTGCGGCGTTGGCGTCGAGCAGCACGACATCCAGCGCGATACTGGTATCCTCCTGGATCGCCTCGCGCAGGATCTGCTCGATCTGCGGAGTGGAGTGCTCCGTAATCTCGCGCGTCATGGTGGTGATGACCGCCATCTTCTTTGGCGTGATCGTCGTGCTGACGAACCCGGCCTGGCGCACGGGAATGGGCGCGCCTTCGCCGACGAACGAACCGGCGACGGTCGGCGTGGCGGACCGCGACGGCAGGCTGACCTTGCCCGCGCGACCGAAGCCGAACCGGCCACCGATCTCCGCCAGGCGCGGGTAGATGGAGGTCGGCAGCAACAGGTCGAAGAAGTCGCCAACAGCCGTTTCGACCAGCGCGCCGGCCCAAGCCGGGGTGACGGTATCCGCCGGCACGGTGGCGGAGCGCAGCAGCACGTCCATCACGGCCTTGGTCGAGACGTCCTCGCCATATGCCATCTTCAGCGCGTCGGTGTGGCTCTGGTGCCGCGCGTGCGCCAGCAGACCGACCACCATGGACCGGAAAATGTGGTCGACCGGCTCGACCTTGCGAGCGGCAACCGCGAACGGGCGACGCGGCTCGGCCGCGCGCTGCTGCGCGGGGGCGGGGGGCGTCACCACGGTCTGGTTGCCGCCCTGCTCGGTCGTGCCGGCGAGGGCCGCTTCGGCGCGACGGAGGGAGGCCAGTGCGGCGTCCTTCTGCTCGATCTCGCCGGTGATGGTGTCGATGTCACCGCCATTGTCGATGGTGGTCTGGAGGTTGCCGCGCAGCTGCGTCAGTTCGGTCTGCGCGCTTTCGATACGCTCGGAGAGGGTCGTCATGCTCTTGGTCCTGAGACTGGAGGGGATCACGGCGGGCTCGCCGAAGGCGCTCCGTCCAGCGGGGGTGATCTCGTCGGCAGTCTCGCCAAAGATCAGCCGCTGGGCGTCGCGGGAAAGGTTGAGGCTCTTCGCCACCTGAAGAGCGTTGGGATTCGCAGGGATGCTCACCACGGAGCATTCCACCAGCTCGCTTTCGGTGTAGCGCAGTCCACCGTTGGCGATCGGCTCGGCCTTGAGACCGCGAAAGCCAACAGACACGGCGCGGAGCATGCGCGATTCCACGAACGCGCGGATTTCATCGACACGCGGCGACAGACCGGCGTTAAGGAACTCCAGTTCGCCCAGCAGCGCGCCGTTCTCGACACGCACGTTCTTCCAGGCGCCGATCGGGAGAGTGCTGTCGTGTCCGAAAAGGGCCACGGGGTTGGATTTGAACGCGGCCAGCTTCCAGCCTGCCGGCTCGATGATGTCGCCGTACCGGTCCCGCGTCGCGTCCGACATGACGAAGACGTAAGGATTGTCGCCAGCCGCGCGGGCGGTGGCCTTGTGGATGATCTGCACTGCTACGCCTCCTCAGACGATCATGGCGCCAGCGTCGAAGCTGCCTTCCGCCTCTGGGTTTCGGCTCATCAGCACCACGGCGTTGAAGCCGGCGACGAGCGGATCGATCTTGGCCGAACCGGACACCTGCTTGGTGATGAGGACCGCATTGCCGCGAGCCTCGGCCTTGGCGTTCCCCACGCACCAGTCCATTAGCGCCTGGCCGGCATGGATCAGCGTGCCGTCCTTCAGCTTGCGCTCGGTGCCCTTGATCGCGCCGGTCAGGCGAAAGCCCTGCTGGACCGCGACCATCTGCTCCGCCGTGAAGCCTCGCCTGGCGAGTTCATCGACCAGCGCGGCGATGTTCTGCGCATCGAGACCGATCGCTGCCGAGGCAGGAAACAGGCCGGCGTCCTTCACCTGCTCCAGCAGGTCAGCGATCTCCATGATGTCCTGCGTCGGTTCGGCGCAGCGAACCACGGTCCCGCCCTTGCGGAAGTCGTCCAGCCGACTGACGATATCTTTCCGGCGCTCCCACACATCATCCTGCGCCCAGGCCCGGTTCCACATCAGCCACTGGGTCGGATCGGAGCGCAGCCGGCCGATCAACGCCAAGCCGAACAGGTCATCCAGTCCGCCGCCGTCGACGCCGGCGACCGCCACTTCCACGATCGCAAGGAACTGCTCCAGCGAGCCGTCCCAGATCTCCGGCTTGGCACGCGCCTTCTGCCAGTAGAGGCTGCCTACCCACGCATCGTGCCGCAGACCAACGCCGATCTCGATGTTCAGGTGCTTGGCGTAGAAAGAGAAACGTCAAATCTTCAATGATTTGAGGGTGTTTGCGTCATCCTTGCGTCACGCTGAGGCATTTTGATGCGTCATTTGCCGGCAGAAGTCCCGCGATCCGGTCGACTTGGCTGATCGCTTCGTCGCTCTCAAGCAAGGCGTGAGTATAGACCCGGAGCGTCATGTCGTGGCTGCTATGGCCGATCATCTTCGACACGTCAGCAACCGGCATCCCGTGCCGCAGGAGCCAACTTGCGTAGAAGTGGCGCAGTGCATGGAAGTGCCGGGGGGGCAGGGCCTCGCGCACCAGCAGGCGTTTCCAACTCTCATGAACGGCCCCGTACTCGTAGGGGCGCCCGTCCTCCCTTGTAAAAAAGTAGCCGCCGTCGTTCGCCACCGACAAGTCGTCGCGCCAGCGGATCAGCTCCGCCGCAACCGGTTCTGGGATCGGCACGTCACGGATGCCCGCCGCCGTCTTTGGCCCCTTCAATTCGCGATAAGCCGTCAGGTTGTGGCGCACCCGAAGCACGCGCCGATCCAGGTCGAGGTTGGAGGCTTTCAGCCCGAGAACTTCCCCAACCCGAAGGCCACACAGCGCAGCCAGCGAGATGCAGCACGCCATGAACGCGGTCGAGCGGCGGCGGCGGCCATGGATGCGCTTGTGCACGGCTGCAAGCAGGTGCGTTACCTCCGCCGGCGCGAACGTCTCCACCTTGAACGCAGGGATGCCGCGCAGGTCCATCATCGCGTCGGCCACGGGCTGAGCTTTTAGATAACCGTGCTTTCGGGCGAACTTCTCCACAAGCTGCAGCGTGCTCAGGTATTGCTTTGCCGATCGAGGGTGGACTCCGCCGCCAATCATCGAGGCGTAGAGGTCGGAGACCTGCCGCACGGTGAGGTCGCGCGCGGCCGTGGTCCCGAACGCGGGTCCGATGTACCGCCGACACACCATGTCATGCCGGCGGCTATGCCCTTCGCCTATTCGTCCGTCCCGCCGTCGCACCTCGCAATCGGCCAGGAACTCGGCACACACCTCGTTGACCGTCTTTGTCGAAGCGCGGCCGACATGCACTCCATCCTCAATCTCGCGTTCTACCTTCCGCTTGTACGCCTCCGCGTCCTTCTTCAGCTGGAACGTCTTGCTGGGACGCTTGCCGGTCGCCGGGTCGATGTAGCGAACCTCATAGCCATAGCCCTCGCGCTTTTTGACGCTCGCCATAGTCTCTTCTCCATGTGAAAGGCCCCGCCGGCCGACTTTTTCGGAAAACACCAAAAAAGGGCCGGCGGGGCAGGTTGTCAGGCGGCGACAGCCTCAAGCCGCTCCGCCGTGTACCGGGCGAGCCGGCCGATCCCGGCCAGACTGTCGATCAGCTGGCCCATGTCTCTGGCCACCGTTCTATCGAGCGCGTCGACCACGGTATCCAGCAACTCGGCAACCTGACGACAGGCCACGGCACTGTCGTGGATGCGGTCTTTGTCGCCGGGGGTCACGCGGCATAATCCTGCCAGTCGTTGGCCGCTGTCACCATGAGGGGCAGCGTCTGGTTGATCTGCCAAGCTGGTGGGCAGGGTCGCTCCTGATCGTCATCGCCGCCCGGCATTGCGCCGCTGTGCTGATCGTACCGTTCCCACCAGTCGCGTTGCGCTACCGGCCCGGCGATCATGTGATCGTCGCCGGCTACGCATCGATCGCTGTCGCAATCCTCCGCATCCTCGTGCCCGAGCGCCGACGACATTCCTGCTTCCATGCGCGGGGTGGCTGGTTGCCATGGTCGCCATTCGGGAAAGCTGGCGTCGCGCAGGTCGCCGCAGTCCTCCGCATCTTCATGCGCCATGGCATGGTCGAAACCGATCGCCATGGGTGTCTGCGCGCCTTGCTGCCGACCCTCAGGCCAAGCCGCGTCCATTTCGTCGCCGGTCGGCTCAAGGTCCGCGTCGCCGTCGCGGGCGTCCATTAGGGCTATCAGCCCATCAACCGCCGCCTCCATTTCGTCGCGCTCGAAATCGGCCACGCAGCGCATGAATTGCGCCAGGCGGCCGGCAGGGTCGAGGGACTGGCCGAACGGGGCCAGGGTGCCCACCGGCCGCGATATGCGGGGCGGGGATGCCTCATGGTGTAGGTGCATGTCTCGTCTCTCTAGTCGGACGGCTTTCCACAGCCGTTGACCGCGTCGGGCGGTCGCCGGGGGGTGGAAACCTGCTAGAGAGACAGGTCGACGGCTTTTACGCTTTCGCGCTGGACATGACGCGCCGCCCCCGGCTACGAAGCCGAAGTCGGAGCGCCGCCAAGCGCTCACGCGGGACCGGTCGCCAAACCTGTCCTTCACGATCAAGGCCGGCGCCAACCGGGTTGATCGCTATCTCTAGTCCGGGTTTCCACACCCACGGACAACATGCCCTATTCTGACACGGTTGCAAGCCCCTCCCCGCCAAGGGAGGGAAACTTGCGTTGTACGCGCGCCGGATTTGCCGCTCGACACAGGCAGCGGTTCGCGGCCAGATAACCGGATGGCCAACAACATCGATGAAGCCCGGGAGGCGTTGGTTAAGCGCCACTGGTGGGGATACGGCATGGCCATCCTCATCAGCTACGCACTCGCCGGCCCCCTGCTGCGCTTCACTCCTCCTGACGTCTTGCAGTTGTTTGGCTTATTCGTCGCAGGTGTCGTCTTCGCTGGTTATTGGGGGTTGATCTACTTCGGTGACAGGGATGCAAAGTACATGATCGCTCTTGCGCTTCTGCTTGCAGTAGCGGCTTCGGTCATCGCTACCCCGATGCTCAACAACGCCACTGCTGACAGCGAGGCAAACGACCGCCGCTGCCTAGCTATCCAACGCGACATGGTTTCGGCTCATCGGCGGATACCTGATGGACCAGCCCTGTTCCAAGCGTTCGGCTGTCGCCCCCAGGGCAGCGACCCACGCCTCTTTGTCCCTCCAACCGATAGAGAGAAGCGGGCAGGGCACGCTCTTCCCTATGGTGGGTATCCGCGACCGCAATAGTCATGTCCCCTCCATTGCGGAGGAACTTGCGCTGCCGTTCGCTTAGTAAGCGAGAGTTTCCGCCGGGATCGTGAACATGCCCGCGGGCCGGTCCCACACCGTTCGGCCAACCACGAAGGCGTGATCGACCTCATGCCCTAAGCCCGCCAGAAAACGCCGGCAGGCTCGCAAATGACCGCCGCCGGTCATCACGTCGTCAAGCAGCAGGATGCGCCCGCCAAGGCCCGCGCCGCCGCGCAGGTGCGGCAGGATCATGTGCCACCGTCGTTCGCCGACACCCTCATGCGCTCTTGGCTGGGGTTGATCGAAGTGGAGAACCGGCGCGGCAATTAGATTTGGCCGGCGGGCTTGCAGCGCTGCCGCCAATCGCGCGCCGGTAAAGTCACCGCCGGACGCGATTGTCTGCGATGATGGTACGGGCACGATGGTGGCGTGCGTAATGCCAGCGGCATCGATCAGGTCAACAAGCCTAGAGCCTGCGACTTGAAGCGCGAGGCGCTGCCCTGCGGCGTCGGAGTATTGCCTAACCCGCGTGTTCCCCGGCCGACGAACCCATTCTGCGTAGCCGTTGAAGGGCTCGCGCTTGACGCCTTTGACGAGATTGCGGGCCCGCCAGTGTTCTGGCTCCCAATTGTTCGCCCACGCCGCACTGTTGCCGGGATAGCCGCAGACCGAGTGCACCCTCACACTAGCCGCCGTAGATCGCTGCGAGCAGCTGAGGGGTGCTCTCCAAGATCAGGGTGCGAGGTTTGTCGATGAACTTGGCGGGCCACGATAGCCCTGGATCGTCCGCGACGCTGCGCGCGATCACCAGCCATCGGCCAAGTCGTTGGCACTCCGCCGCCTGGTGGAGAGTGCCGGACGTGTCCGATGCCTCGATTACCACGCTGGCGTCGCTCAACGCTGCCATGGTGCGATTGCGAGCCGGGAAGTTGGAGGGGAACACGCGCGAGCCGGAAGCAAATTGCGAAATGAGCAGGTGATCGCGGTAGATGGCTTCTTGAAGCGTCTTGTTCTTTGCCGGGTAAGCCTGATCGATGGGGGTGCCGATCACCGCGATTACCTTCCCACCGGCTTCCATGGCACCGGACAGAGCCTCGGTGTCGATGCCTTCCGCGAGGCCTGACACGACGACAATGCCGGCCTCGGCAAGCTGCCGTCCGAGTTGCCGCGCACGCCGCCGCCCCATGTCGCTCGCCTTCCGCGCGCCGATTACGGCAACGCAGCGTCGCTCAATCAGGTGCGCGTCACCGGCGTAAAACACCTGCGCCCGTCCGCCTTCATCCGACGCGGTGACGGACGCAAGCATGTCCATCTGGCGATCGGCAAGCGCTTCCCGACCGCTTATCGCGAGTAGGCCGGTCAGGGGATAGGCGAACACCTCGGCAGGCGGGACGTAGCGCAGCCCTCGACTGCCGCCGCTGATCGCGGGGCGTGTTACCGGTCGCGATGGCCGGCGCGGCCGATCCGACTCCGCCTCCATGATTCGCCTTTCAAGCACAGATGACACGATACTCGGCACTGCCAAGTTGGCAACCACTGCCGGAAAAGCGCTGGGCCGGCGGGGTAGTTTCACAAAGGTGAGACGGCGACACGCTAAGGTCGGATCAAGTCGCCCGCCTTTTTAAGCCGGTTGCAACACCGCTTCGCCTTCACCGCCGCCCACCAGCTCGTGTGCCAGGACGTGACGCGGTAGGCATGCAGCACCCGGTCCAGTCCAGTTTCCATCCGGTTCGGCGGGTTCGTCGTTTCGTACACTACCACCCGCCGCTCCGGGTCGACGCCGACCAGCCGCTTGACCAAACCTGAAACGCGAGGATCGCCGCCCGCTGCCCTCATATAGTCGACGAGGTCGTCGGGGCGGAACAGGAACAGGTCGCCCGCGCGAATCGGCGCGAAGCGATCAATCACAACCCATCTGGCACTATCCGGCATGACGGGCCGCATACAGGTCCCGCGCACGGGACAGACCGCCCGCTGGCCCCACGGCAGAAACACGTCATCGCGCCACCAAGGCTCCCGGATCGCCGGCAAGGTCTGCCCCGTGGGGTCAGCGGGATAGCGGAAGCCGAACCCGCCTTGCTCCATCGGCTGGCCGCGTGATGGCTGTTGCCCCGGCGCGGTGCTGGTGTGTGGACGGGGCGCGAAAGCGCTGACGGCAACTGCCGCCGCCACGGAAAGGACCGCACCCACAGCAGCGCCAGCGGCCAGGGCCGCCGCACTGCCAGCGACCGCCGCCGATCCGAAGGCGTGCAGAAACGCCAAGCCGAGTTGGGGTGCGTAGGCGGCAATGGCGGCTGTGACCGCGATGACAGCCACCGCCCGAAGCACCTTACCCATGTGACCACCTCATTGAATTGGAGCGGCGTTGCCCGATTGAGCCTAGATCCCCGCAAAGCGGACCCGCCCAGGCATCAGGCTTCCCGTTGTTGGGCGCGTCGCGTCGCCCTCGATGGCCGGGCGGGCATCCCGGTAACTCTGGTGCGGCGCTGTCCGATTGAGCCTCCCTTGCCGCCGCGCGGCCCCGCCCAGGCATCGGACTTGTCGTTGTCGGCCGCGCCGCGTCGGCCTCAGAAAGGTGGGCGGGATGCCGGCCGGGCTGGGGAGCAGCGCCGGCCGATCCGGTTAGCCGAAGGTGCCCTTGATGATCGCAGCCGGGTAGCGGTTCGCCAGGGCGACACGCTCTTCGCAGCGCATTGTCAGCAGGTTCTTCTCGAAGTCGTCCGCGTTCTCCGAGGAAATCAGCACCTCCGGGGCAAGGCGATCGTAGAGCTTCTGCCGCCGATAAGCGCCGACTGAGAAGCTGCCGGCCGGCATGGCCGTGGTGACAGCGACCGGCAAACCGAAGAGTGTCGGAGCCTCGGACTCCCCGACCTTGCCGTTGATCGGGTCGAGGGAGATGTATCCTCCGGCCGCGTCCTTCAGCAGCTTAATCATCCACCAGTCGAGCGGGTTGAGGATGATGCCATCGGGCACGAACTCGGCCAGGGCGAGTTGCGCGATAGCCTGCCCGATCCGGTCAATCCGTGTCGGGTTCGTAATCGCCATGCCGGCCGGCACGGCAAACGCGGTCGCGACCGTCAACATCCCAGTCAGGTTCTCCCCGGTGCCGTCACCGGACAGGATTTGCACGTCCTCCGCCAGTTGGAGGCCATAGCGCATTTCCGTGTCGACCTCGCCTTGCAGCTGCGCCGCGTCGTCGGCAGCCTGCCGGGTCAGCTTGGACAGGTGCGCGATGGTCCGCACCGGCGTGTTGACCTTCGTCCAGCCATATTCGCTGTAGGGTTTCTGCGTCCCTTCCGCGACCGGACGCGCGTTGTTGGTGCGCAGCGTCTGTTGCGCATAGTCGATCGACCCGCTGGTGGTCGGGATAACGGTCAGCAAGTCGCGGACCCGGATCAGTCGGCGCGGCGCGCTGGCAATTTCGCGATCCTGGTCCCGATAGATCAAGCCGCCGCCTGAGCCGCCGACAGTCGTGATCGCCTTCAGTTCGATGCGTGCGCCGAGGCCGGGGCGGTAGCGCCCATCCTGAAGCGCCTTCAGTTCCGACGACGCCGCAACCTGTGCCCCGTAGGTGTCCACGAACCCGCCGCCCGAACCGCGCGGGCGATCGGCGCGCTGTTCCAGTTCCTCGATCCGCGCCATCAGTTCCGCGGCCTTGGTTTCGGAGCCGGTGAACTTGCTGGTGAACCAGTCGCGTAGTTCGTTGCCGATTTCGGTTGCGGACTTGCTTTGGATTGCCGGGAACGGGTGGTCTGGGCCGCGCATGTAACGGCCCTTGGCCCGCTCGGCCGGGGTCATGGCTCCAAGCAGCGCCGCCCCGCCGGAAAGCATGGTCAGTTTGCGCATGAGTTAAGGTTCCTGTGATGGTCGAACATTTCGGGAACCGTGATACAGCGCTGGATCAGCGCGCGGCGTTATGCGTAACGAAAAAGTTGAACGCCCATTCAACAACGACGCGGGCAAGGGCGCGCTCCACCTCTTGCTTGTTGAGCGCCTCCTGTTCGGTGATCCGGCCATCTGTAATCAGTGCGTCGAGAATGTCGTAATTGGCCGGCACGCGATAGACTGCCACCCCCTCATTCTGCCGCTGGCGATACTTGCGCTGCCGGTCGGCGCGGGTGGACATCAGCCCTTGCTCAACTCGCGCAGCATCTCAGCACCGAACTTCTCGATCGCCAGCGCCTGGCCGCGCAGCCATGCCGCCGTCTGTGTCGGGGTACTGGCGACCAGCACCCGCTCAGACGCGGCGGTCAGCGCCGCCGTGGCGATGATCGCGGGATTGATGCCGGCAACGGTCAGGCTGTCGAAATAGGCGTGCATCTGACGCTGAAGCGCAACGATCTCGGCTTGTTCGTCGGGTGTCATGGCTCTCTCCGGTCAAAGTTCGCACGAAAGTTCGCACCGGGCCGCCAAGTTCGCACCGGTGCGAACTTTCGCGAACCACTGCGAACCTGTCGGCGCATGGTGGATGGATAGAAGAACGGCAGTATTCAGCCGTTTCCGGGCGGTCGGGTCAGTGTTGGCGAGGTTCGCACTGGTTCGCAGCAAGTCGAAAGTGCGCGCCAAAGTTCGCACCTCCCCCGATCAGGGAGGAAAAAATCTCTGCGTGGTGGGCGGACCGGTGTAGAGGACGACGGCTCCGGGCACTTTCGAACACCCCCCCCGGGGGTCAGTGGCGTGCGCGGCTCACTGCGGCGCGCACGGTGGCGAGGATCGCTTCGCCGGCCTCGTGGTCGCCCATGGCCTGTCCGAGCAGCACGGAAGCCGCAGCGAGCAGCGATGCCGTCGCCCACAACGCGTCATCTGTGCGGGCGCTGGCCAGGGCGATCAGGTCAGCTTGCAGGGCTTTGTCGCTGGCCATCATGCCCGCGGTCCCATCATCTCGGCCAGCTTCGCCAGCCCCTTGGGCGTGACCATCACAGTGGATCCGATCTTGTCCGGCCCGTTCGGTGACGGGATGCGGGTGGTTCGTTGCTCCACCAGCCCCGAACGCTCTTTGTCGGAGAAGCACTGCCAGCGGCCCGACGCCTGTTGCCGATAGATCCAGTGGATCGCGTGCATGTGCTTGAACAGGTCGTCCCGGCCCATCTTCAGCACCTTGGACGCCTCGGTCACATTGATCGCGCCGCGAGCATCAGTCAGCCGGTCGAGTGCGTCCGCCTTTGGCTGAAGCCCATCCAGGCGATCCATACGGCCCATGAGAAGCGCGCGAAGCGTGGCGTTGTCATCAAGATTCGGCGCTGCGGTCGCCAAGCCGTAGCCGCCGGTTCTGCGGATCGAGGGCAACACCTCGGCTGTCACCCATTTGCGGAAGCGTTTCGCTGCCGCCTTTCGGCTGCGCAGGATGAGCGCGTATAGGCCACTCTCGTTGATGGCGGCGGCAGACTGTGGACCCCCAAGGGTGTCGACTACTACCGACCCCCTTTCGTCATCATCCAAGCGAGCCAGCGCGTCGCGGTGATTGGCGATGTCGAGCGCGGCACACACGTCCGCCGCGACAAACCACGGCTGTCCGCCCCGGTCCTCTATCCGGACAGGGCGCGTCTCGAATTGAAATGGCACGATCGCGTTCATGGGATGCTCCATGTTGGCCCTCGCCAGCGGCGGGGCACGGTGTCGAGATTTTTCCTCGGTCCCGCTGGAGGGACCGCACGGTCCCGCTCACGGGACAATTGGCAACAATGTTGCGCCTCACGGTCCCGCTGGCGGGACCGCTCCACGAGAGAGGCCGAATTATGAACGGTCCCGTCAGAGGGACACATAACAGTTACCAGTGTAGGGTGGCCGATCAGCGGGTCAGGTAATCCATGCTCGGCCCCGATCGGCCTGGCCACGCCACCCAAGTCAGCCGCCATGTCGATGCCGCCGGACCAACCTTCACACTGAAGGCCCCGACCGATGTGGGCACGATGAAGCCGGCATCCGTCAATTCGGCCAAGGCGCGCGCGGCCGGGTTTTTCGTTAGGCCCGTCGCCTCGGCAGCTTGCCGGACAGAGAGGACGATCGCGCCGTTGTTCTTCCCGTTGTCGAGGCTGGCGAGGTGGAGCAGCACCTTGACCGCGCCGCCGCTCAGGTCTCGAAAGGCCGGGCACGCCAGCATGGCGTGATCCAGCCGAATATGCCGCGTATGGCGATTGCGGCCATTCGCCATCAGCCGGGCCATGCTCGATCAGTCGGCCGCGCGGACGGCGGCTCCCAATGCCTCCACCAGCGCCGGAATGGCGTCGGGTCGCAGGACGATGCCCTTGGGCGTCGGCACGCGGTCGGCGCCCTTGCCGTCTACATAGGTCCGCACGTCCACGAACCGCGTCCCGTGATAGGTGGCGACGGACACGCGTACCTCTTCCCGGCTGTTCTTGCGGATCGTGGCGACAGGGATCGCGTCGGGGTCAGCCATTGGCCCGGTCCCCTGCGGCGGCGGCTTCCTGTGCGGCGAAGTGCTTCGCCAGGGTGGACCGGCGGGCGCAGACAGTCCGGCCAGCCTTGAAGGTCGGAAGCTCGCCCTTCTCATGCAGATGCAGCACCTGCCGCTTGGTCAACTGGAGGTGTGCGGCGATGGCATCAGCCCCGTAGAGTAGGTCCGCCGCATAGTCGTTCTGTGCGTCACTCATGCGTCACTCCTTGCGTCACGGACGCGCCCGAGCGTCCGCGAAAGTGGCGGATTTCCGCCGTTTGTTGAGGGTCGCCGCGTAAGTCGACCGGGCGAGAAAAAGGCCCGCTCCGAGGGTCGGAAACGGGCCTTAAGTACTTGTTTCTACAGCGCTATTTAGCCGCCGCCTTGGCTATGTTGGTTTCTTTGGCGTAAAATACTGCCTTCGGCCCATCGGCATCCAGATCGGCCTCGGCCGCCTTGTCCTCCAGCCACTCCTGCGTGACGGAACGGCCCATGTTCGGGTTGGTGACGTAGAAGTTGGCCCGGTCGAGGTGTTCGCCCTTGGCGACCATCTCTTCTGGGTACTCGTACAACACCGGCAGCTTGCGCTTGTCGATAACCTTGCCGTCGCGGATGTCGCGGAACAGGGCGAGCTTCGATTTGAACACGCCGGCCGGGGGCTTGTCCGACTGTGTGGTCAGATAGATCGTGTACCCTTCGGGCCGCGACACCTGTCCGCCCGTCGCCTCCTTCAGCATGGAATCGGCGTTTGCCATCTCGCCGAACAGCCACAGTTCGTCCACCAACACCCGGCTGGCTTTCGTCCCTGCGACCGTCGCGCTGTCAGCCGCCAGCACCTTCAGCGTCGACTTCATCTCGCGGTGCGTGATGAGCTTCAGGTGATCCTGGTGGTGGAGAAGGTCCTTCAGTTCCTCATCTGCTTCGATCATGCCCACCGCGGGATCGAAGCTGTTGCCGGCGACCTCCTTGGTTGGAGCGAGGATCAGGTTGCGGTCATAGGCGCGAAAGCCGCACGCCAGTTCGGTGAGCATGATGCCGGCCGCCAGGGTCGACTTCGTGTTCTTCTTCGAGATGAGCAGCAGGTATTCCTTGATGACCTGCTGCGCCGTCTCGGGATCGAACGCGCCGAACACTGCCGCGGCGAAGTCCAGCAGCCATTCGTCGCTCGCCTCACCGAACGTCGGCTGGCCGGGCAGGTCCACGATCCGCAGGGACGTGAACACCGCCATTTTCTGCTCGGCAGATGCCGGAAACAGCGGCCTGAAAGGGATCAGCGACCGGCGCTCGCGGATGCGACGTTTCCAGTCGAGGCATGCCGTCGACCAGGTGGGCTCCGGCACGCTCCTACTTTACCGCGGTGAGGTTGGGCGGACCGACCGGGCGGAACCGGCTGCCGCCCGCCACCTCGCGCGCCCGGTCCTGCGCGGCCGCCTTTTTGCCCTGCGGCGCCGATGCCTCGTTGATCGTCTTGAACGCGGTGGCCAATTCCTTCAGCGTCTTGGCCCGGCCGCCTAAACTGAGCGCTGCCAACATGCCGTCGCGGCGCTTGCTGTCACGATCGTCGGCCGTCTCGTTCTCGATCATGTCCTCCAACTCGCCCTGATGCGTCGTGGTGGCGTCGAGTTCGTCCAGCATCCTAGCGACCAGCCCGCGCCCGCGCTCGGCGATGACAGCCGATTCCGGGACCGGCTGCGGCTCGGCGGGCGCGCGCGGTGCCGCGGCTTCCGAAGTTCGCACCGGTGGGAGCCTGCGAACCGCGCGAACCCAGCCCTGTGCCTTGGCGCGCTTCCGAATAGCCGTGTCAGAAATACTGTACCGGTCAGCTATTTCCCGGACCGAAACGTCGCCGGCCAAGTATTCAAGCTCGATGCGGTCCCATTCCGCCTCGGTTTTCCGGTTGGCCATAAGCAAGGCCCTCCCGGCCGAAAGTTCGCACCTCCGACAATCGGGAGGAAAAAATCTCTGCGTGGCGGGCGGACCGGTGTAGAAGGCGGCGGGTCAGCGGACTTTCCGACACCCCCCCCCGGCGCGTGGGGTGGGAGAGGACCCGAAAGGCGGATTCACACACGTCCCTTGCCAACAGGGTCGGTGTAAATCATTCTGCGAAGGATCGCAGGGGGTGTCGCTCCGTGGCTACAGACAGCAACGATGATCGCTACCGGCGCTGGCTCTTAATTGCGCTAGCGATAATCAGCATGATGGTGCTGGCGGGGCTCTTCTGGGGCCTTTGGGTGAGCCGCTATGATTGCGTCGCCACCGATTTCGTCCTTTCCAACTGGAAAGTCGTTCTGGGCTTGCCGTTTATGAGCCTTGCATCCTTCATTATTGTGGCGCTGTTCCGCCAACCCTCCGATCCGATCGAGTTTGCCGGATTAGGCTTCTCAGTCAAAGGATCGGCGGGCGAGGTCGTACTGTGGTGTCTATGCTTCCTGTCGATGGCGGGCGCGGTGAAACTGCTTGCCTCTCCAGACTACCATTACGCTGGCTGTTCCCGCGTTATCGAGGACGATCGCGCTGAGCCGATACCTGACCTCTTCTCCAATCAGGTAAGTCAGCCCCAAGCTGAGTAACTCTACGCAGATGCGCCGCGTTCGGCAGCCTGCTTCTTCCGGTCGTGGCAGGGCTTGCACAGGGTCTGAAGGTTGCGCTCGTCCCAGAAAAGCACCTCGTCACCGCGGTGCGGGCGCTTGTGGTCAGCGACCAGCTGTGACGTGTCGGCGGTCATGTAGCCGCATCCGGGCCACTGGCAGGTGAAGCGGTCACGGGTCAGGATGGCCATGCGCAAGGCACGCCAGCGGGTCGTGTTGTACCACTTGCGCCAGGGGGCGAAGAGCGTCCGCTGCTGGTCGACGGTACGCGCTGCCGGCTCCAGCGAGCCGAGGCGCGGTGAGAGCGACGACAGGTTGCTGCCGATCGCCTTCAGCTTACCCACGGAACACCCGCCAAATCGCCCGTGCGATCCTCTCACCCTCAGCGATCAGCATGGAGGCACGGGCGGGGCCGTGGTGGTGGATCAAAATATTCTGCATACCGTTGATCACGACAACGGCAGGAGGTTGTATGGAGATCATTCGACTACCGGAAGGCGAAGTCGCTTCTGAAACATGCGATTGCATCCAGATCCAGACGACAAGCGATGGCAGATTTGAGTTGGCCGGATCGGCTCTCATGAAGTGCGGCGACAGCGACGTCACAGAGTCGGTTTCGATCACCGGTGGCCAGCCTTACGCAACTTATGAGGCTGCCGAGGCGGCCGGGCTCGCATGGGCGAACGAACTCTGTGTCGAGCAGGTCCACGTGGCCAGATCTCGCGGTGACGAGGAACTCCCCGACATCTATGACCGACCCGAGGAGTGAGCCATGCCGTTCCTCAGGCAAGGAACGGGCTAGCCGCTAATCTGGCTCACCGTAGTAGATTTGAGGATGCCTTCGGACACCGCCCGGAGCGCACCGCTCCGGTGGTTGGTAGTGGGGAGTGCAAGGCGCCTACGTCCCAGATCATCTAGCCCCGATGCCGCTATGGCGGCGGTGCCCTCTCAGGCTGCCACGCTATCTACATCATGGGGCGACAATCGCCAAGCCTCGATCTTCATCGCGAGCGCGCCACCGAAGCTGACCAGCGCGCAGTTGCCGTAGCCCTCCACCACCGTGCCCACCAGCCCGGCGAGGGAGGGCATCTGGGTCACGTCGACCTGATCGCCAGCGCTGAGCGTCCGCACCTCCTTGCGCAATGCCATGCGCCGCTCATGCTCCGCCTGCCGGATCGCCCGGCGGCGCGCTTCCTCGCTCTTAATTGCGGCGATCCGCACCGCATCTGCCTCGGCCCGGCTCTCCGCATCACGGCGCTGGCGGAGCAGCTCGGCGGCGGCGGCTTCCTCGTTGCGCAAACCCTGCACCTCGGCCGACCCGACTTCCGGAATGCGGCCGGCGTGGCGGAAAATGGAGAACGGTGGGTGCAGGCTGGCAGGATCGGCGAGCATATCGGCCAGCGCTGGCAGGTGCCGCGCCCTGGCGAACACGAAGGTCGGCAGGATCGCCGCGGCAATCTCCACCGTTGGCTTGCGCCCGTCGATCAGCCGACAGCGCCCCGGCTTGTCCCGCTTGAACGTCTTGCGCGGCGTCCACGCCTCCAGCCCTGCCGCGATCAGGAAATCGGCCAGCGCCAGTGTCCGTCCGCCTGAGGTCCGCAGGATGCACCACCGGTTCGTCGCCTGGTCAGCAATGCCGCCGCTAGCCCGCCCCATTATCAACTCCCGCTCACCTGATCGTATATAGAACACTTGTGGAACATGATTACCCAGGGACGCTGCCCGACCGGGTACATCGGTTGACCGCAGCAGGTTTCTTGCTGGGGTGATCGGTAGCCGCAGAGACACGCGAACTCGCGCTTGAGCATATCATGCGGCATCCGAGTGCGGAGCCGCAGCGGCAGCGCGCATCGCCTCACCCTTGCGCCGCTCTTCCTCAGGGTCGATCCCGAACAAGCGCTTGTAATCCTCCGCGGTCGGCGCGCGGCAGGGCCGGTCGGGATCGGCGTTGGTCGGCACTTGCGCTGGTGCATGCGGCGACGACGTAGCGGCGCGGTTGTTGGCGTAGCGTCCAACGCTGAACCGCTTGCAGATTTCGTCCAGCTCGGCCGCATTCGGACGCTCGCTGCCAGGCGCGGGCAGGGCTTCGGGCCGATTGTCGGCACCTTGCCAGACGCGCGCGACATGCAAGTCGTTGGCGCGCAGCCGTTGCACCTCGGCCATGATCGCCGGCACGACCTTGGAATGGTGGTCGGCCGACTTCATGGCCACAGCGGCCCCCTTTCGCAGGAGGTCGGCCGGCACGTCCGCCAGCACGATCGTGGCGGCTTCCAGCCATGCGTCCTGCGTGTCCACGTCCATGCCGACCGGTGCGACAAGATTGAGGCACGGTGTCAGGATCGAGATGAACTCGGCGTCATCAGCCCGCCTGGCGACGTTGGAGCCAGCGTTGGCCAGCGTCGACCGTGCGTCCCATACCGCTTGCCGAATGACCGCGCCCGTTTCCTCCCATGCCGTCGGCTCGTGTCCCAGTGCGTCGTCCATCTCGATTGTCCTGTTCGATGATCCAGTTTGCCCATGCTCGTTGCCAGTCACGCTTGCGGCCGACCCGGTCATCCGCGTTTGCGGCCCAGTTGCGGAAGCTCTCCAGCGCGGCGCGGCCCCATTCCCGTCCGCGGCGATCGACGATCTCCCGCGCCACGGTGCCGTCGGCGAAGCGAATTGGCTTCCAGTCATCAGGCATGCGGGTAGGCTGGGCCTTGGGGTCGGCTTGGCGCGTGCGCCTCGTAGGAGGCGAAGCCTCCGGAGAGGTGATGGTTCTTGACGGTTTGTCCGAAGCGGCTTCGGGGGTCGGCGTCGTTCCCTTCGGGGGTGAAGCGGCTTCGCCCCGCAGCGGCTTCGGGGGTGAAGCCGCTGCGGGGGTGGGGTGGATGATGTAGCGGCAGCCCCGGCCGGGGACCTCCTGCCGGCTCATTTGCCCCGCCGCGACCAGGGACTTGATCGCCGCCTGAACGGTCCTGTCACTCTTGCTGCACTTGGCTGCTAAGGTGGCCATGGAGGGCCAGCACAGCCCCTCGTCGTTGGCACAGTCCGCCAGCGCGAGAAGCACGATCTTCTCGCTGTCGGGCAGGGCGATGCTCCACACCGCCGTCATGATGCGGACGCTCATGATCGTGCCGTGCCCGGAAGAAGGTGCCGGCTTTCACAGAGACCTTTCTCGCCGATCGTCTTAGTAGGCGAGGGCGGACTTTGCTTCTGCTCGAATGGAAAAGGATGTCTCGGATGCCGAACTACGCTGCCCGCTTCAATCAGCAGTACCTGCTCAGCATCGGCAAGGTAGTTGCTACGATCGTTGCCGCGATCGGTGATGACCAGCCGGAGGTAACGGCTGCAATGGAAGAGGCTCTTGGCGACCTCCTTGAAACTGCTCAGCAGTTTCCAACCGGAAATCCTGCAATCGAGGTGCAAGCGCTGCGGAGTTGTGCGGGATTGTAGAGGTCTGCTCACACGCGCCCCCAAGGCCCGCACAGGCCTGTCAAAGTGGCGTCGTGGTCACGGACGATCCAGCGACCGACGTAATAGCCGGGGCGGGCGGTCGCGATAACGCGATCAGAGGTGGCGCGGTCCTTTGCCTCGCGCCCGGTCGCGCCGACGCTCCCGATGCGGATGACGTGGTGGATGCGCTCGCCGCTCATGCTGCGATGCTCCCGGGCGCGGACAGCGCGTCCACCGCCGCGATCCGCTCGCCGATCCACCGCATGACAGGAACGGCCATGGAGTTGCCCAGAGCCTTGTAGCGGGGTCCGTCAGCCATCGGCTTTCCTCGATGCGGGGCCAGCGTGTAGTCGTCGGGGAAACCTTGGAGGCGCTCGCACTCGCGGGGAGTGAGGCGGCGGACGGCAGAGCCGAGGCGTATACCCTGCTGGATGTTGCTGCTGTCGTTCGGAATCTGTGCGTTCAGCGTAGGATAGATGTCGCGTTCCCATGCGAAGCTGTTCGCTTGTTCACTGGCCGTGAACGCCACGGCCGGCGGGTGCATCCCGCGCGCGAGCGGATGGCATGGGTCGCCCGACTTGGGGTTGCTATAGTTCGCCGCGCTGGTGATCTGCGTCGTGTCGAACGGCACCGGCACCAACGGCGTACCACGCCCCGTGCCATCTTCGCTGGCGTCAAAGCCTTCGCCGCGCAGCGCGTGGGCGACAAGCATTGTACCGGCCGTCTCCGCCGACATGCCCGGATAGCGATTGCCGCCAGTCACGTTCCCGCCAGCCGCGAGAGTAGCAGCTTGCTCAGCGACGAAGGTTTCGCAGTCGAGGTCGTAGCGGCCACCTGAATGGGCGGCGACGGCGGTAGCTACATCGGTGGGATGACAGTTTGCTCCACCGCCGAATGCCTGGTCGGGGGGCCTCCCGTTGGCCGTCCGTCCGGCACCGCTGCTCGACTCTCCAGGGCCGAATGGAGCGCGGTCGGCAACTCCCTCCCGCGCTTCTCGGCGCGGCGCAGAATGCCCCGACAGGCTGTGGCGCTCAAAAAGTACCGCAGCGGCACGTCGCCAGTCTCCAAGATATCCGACAACGAACACGCGACGGCGCCGCTGTGGAACTCCAAAGAACTGAGCGTCCAGAACTCGGTAGGCGAACCCATACCCGAGTTGCCCCAGCCCTCCGAGGATGGCGCCAAATGCCCGTCCTCCGTTGATGGACAGGACGCCGGGGACGTTCTCCCACACCAGCCAGCGGGGCCGTGTGCGATCAGCAAGCCGGAGAAACTCAAGGCTGAGGTTGCCACGGTCGCCATCCAGTCCCGCTCGCAGGCCGGCGACGCTGAAGTCCTGGCAGGGGGTGCCTCCGACAAGAAGGTCAATTGGCCCATATTCGTCGCCCTGGATGGTGGTGAAGTCGCCGTGCAGCGGCGTGTCCGGATAGTGGTGCGCGAGGATCGCGCGCGGCGCGGCTTCGATCTCGCTGTACGCCGAAGCCTCCCAGCCGAGCGGCTTCCACGCTACCGTGCTGGCGCTGATGCCTGCGCAGACGTCAAGATAGCGCATCACGCCACCACCCCCGCCGCTTCGCGCAGCTTGCGGGCGTGTTCAGCCAGGGCGGCAGAGCGCGCGTTCAGCAGCTTGGCCGTGAAGACCAGATCGGTGCCGTCGATCGGGCTACGGCCATCCGTCTTGTACCGAAGCCCGCGGGAGGATATGCCGATGGCGTCGGCCACTTCCTTTTGACCGCCCTTGCCGAGTAGTTCGGCAGCGCGCTCCAGTCCGACCATCCGCACGACCGGGCTTGCCAGCGTGGCACGTTGTTCCTCGTTTGAGGAACCGGTGACAGGTCCTTGCATCACATGCGCTCCCGATGTTCGCAGCCGCGCGCCGCGCCGCAGAGGAAGCACGGGGCCGAGGGCGGTGCCGCGGCGATGCGGGTCGCGATCTCATGCTGGAGTTCGTTGGCCGACTTCGGCTGCCGGACGATCTCGTCGGAGATGCGGAAGCCGTTCTGGTTCAACCACGCCTTCGCGGCCGACCGGCTCTTGCCCAGCATCGCGGCGACGTCGTTCACGCGGCGGCCGACGAGTTCGGAGGTTTCGGGCCGGCTCACCGCCGCTTCTCCCACTTGGCCCGACATTCCGTGCAGCGGAGCATCCCGCCACAGGTCAGCACGGGCATGTCCTCTTCCAGACATGCGTTGCAGGTGCCGATGACCGGATCGGGACGCACCGCCGCGCGTGCGGCAGCGATGGTGCGATCCGCCGCAGCGGCGGCGAAGTCGTTCGCCTGGTCTACAGGATCAGCCACTATGCGGCCTCCACCATCGGCGCGACGTAGTCGGTGTCTCGCTCCAGCCGCTTCCGGCATGGCGCGATCCAACGAAGGCGGGTCACGTCCTCGCAGCCCTTGATCCAGACCAGCCACGCGTAGGCGGTCGCCGTGGAGCCTTCCGGCGCCAGCCGGCCCTTGTGCATCACCACGCGCTCGGAGAATTGCAGCACGTCGGAAGGCGGGTTGACTGCGAACAACCGTTCGTACCGGCCAACGCCTTCCAGGAACGCGCCGCGCACGATCATCGCTACGCCGATGCGGCTGGTCTCCATCGCTCGCGCAATGAACTGCTCGGCCAGGCGGAAAGGGGGATTGGTGATGGTCCAGTCGACCTCGGCTAGGGGGCCGGGGAAGAGGAAATCGGCGACAGGGAAGCCCGCGCCATAATCGTGCACGTCCGACGCCTCGACGTGGTGGAACGCCTCACGGAGCGGTGCGACCATATACCCGCGATTCGCCGCCGGCTCGCGGCAGGTCATCAACTCCAGCGGGGGACGGCTGAGTTCGTCGAGCCAGCGACACAGGGCGCGCGTTGCCCAAGGTGGCGTTGGGAAGTCGTCAAGGCTGTCGTGCGCCTCAACCCGGCGCTGCATAACTGCGGTGGAGCGGTTCTGGCTCATGCCGCCACCCGCGCCGGCACCACGATCGGATGCCACCCCAGGGTTGATCGACCGAGGCGGAACAGCTGCGTCGGGAGCGCCGTGGGCTCGAACCGGTGAAGGCGGTCCGAACGGAAGGACACCGGCTCCGCTGAAAGGTGGGGCCACAGCGGAGCCGGCGAGTTTGCGCCGAGAGGATACCTCAGGCGAATTCCAAGCATACCGCAGTTAGGAGCAGCGTTCCTTAACCCAAGTTGGCACACGTTCTCGTTCGCGGAAGCAGGCTCCCGCGCCATCATTCCAGCCATCTGTTCAACTCCTGCGGGGTTGGACCCGCGCTAGATCCTTGGGGTTAGGCGGCGCCGCGCAGTTCGTCCGCCTCACGCACGATGGCTTGCATCGCGGGCAGGTGCGGCCGGAGCAGCGTGGCAACGGCAAGTGTTTCGTTGTGGTCGCGGTGGCCGTCCGACCGGGAGCGGACCAGCTCGCCCATGGCGTCGATCACGCCAGCGGCGACGGTCAGGTCATTCGCGGCCTCGGAGTGGAGCGGGCACAGGCGGAACCCGTAGGATGCCAGCACCTCGTCCAGCGCGGTTTCGTCCGCCAGCAGCGCGTCGAACATCGCTTTGCCGCTGGTGGAGCCTCCGCCCAGAATGTTGTCGAGCGACCGCGTGGTACGGCCCATGCGATCCGCCAGCGCGCCCTTGCCCAGCTTGGCCGCGACGCGGGCGAGTCCTGCGACAAACAGCGTGGCGAAGGTCGCTTCATCGGGACCGCTGCGCTTCGGAAGGACGTTGCGCGGTATCACAGGTTATCGCCCATCCCATGAACAGCACCACCCTGCATGCCGCCCCGCGCCCAGTCCGCTTGGCGATCGCTCGCGCGCTGGTCGCGGCGATGGCGAACCAGCCCCGCTACGGAGCAGCCGAAGCCGATCGCGAGCAGGATCGACGCGGGGATGGCGACTGCCGCGGCAATGACGAGAAGCGGACTCATGCAGCAATCTCCATGGGTTCGGGTGAATGATGGCCGGCGGCAGTGGCGGTCACGCCGCCGGCCCCGATGCGGGTGCACGGGTGGGAGGGGACCACCGCATCGGTAAGGGAACAGGGCTGGCGAAGGTCGCAATCAGCGACGGTGCACGACCGGGCTTCCGGGTGGCCGTCCCAAGCGCCGCAGCGACACGTGGTCATGCTGCCAGCCCTCCGCCGGGAGCGGTTGCGACGCCCCCGGCTTCGGCTACGGTGCTGGTGCGAACAACCACCGGAGACGATGAATGGGATATGATTTCGCCCGTGAACAAGCCGACTTGGCGGCGAATGTCATGGCGCGCCTCATTGAGCAGCTTGCTCGATCCGGAGCAATCACAGGAGCCGACTGCGTACAGCTTGCTGGTTACGGATCGCTGCGCGCCGAAATTGCGCCGGACGGGCCGGCAAGGCGGTTCTTCAACCATTGGACGAGCCACGTGCTGGAGTCCGCATACTCCGCAAAAGATCGCTCAATGCCTCGGCCGGAATGATCGGCCGCAGGCATTGAGCGATTTCCCACTCGGTCTGACGCCGCCAACCGCCGACGATGGCTTCGTGCGAGCGGGTCATGCCGCAATCCCTTCGGGTTGGGTGGGGCGGTACTCGGCCATGAAGCTGCGGACCTTGGCCTCGGTAGCCCGGCGCAGTTCGCGGCCCGCCGCAAGGTTTGCGATCAGATTTGCGTCGCCAATAGCCTGTCGACCGAAGGTAGTGGCGGGGACACCGTGCTTCGCTCGAAAGCGTTCGATGTCGGCAAGTATGTCCGCGTCGTTCAGCATGTCGGAAACATAGTCGGATGTATCCGACATCGCAAGTCGGAAACTTCAGGCTTCCGACAAAAGCCGCCGTGTGGGACATGTCCGACATGGCATCTGCCGAAGATTTGAAGGGCCGGCGCCTCTACGAAGCGCTCATGGTGCTGAAGCCATCCAACCTGCTGGAGGGCGAGTGGGCGAAGCGAGCAGGGGTTAACCGTGGGTACTTTACCGACCTGAAGAAAGCCGCCGGCGGGTCGCCGCGATCGGACAACATGCGGAAGGTGCTGGGCGCGATCGGCTGCACGGAAGCTGATCTGTACCGGGCTGCGTCCGGTGACCCTGATGCCGCTTCTGACCATCTGCCAACCCGCACCGCCGATGCAGGCGAAATGGTCGAGATTGCCCGTTTGGACCTGTCTCTACCCATGGGGCCGGGCGCGCTGGTAGACGATTACGTCGAGCAGGAAGCGCTGCACTTCGACGCCGGCTACATCCGCTCGTTCACCCGCACACCGCCGCACCGGCTGCGTCTCGCTGGCGGGGCAGGGGACAGCATGTTTCCCACGCTGGTCCCGAACGATCTGGTGTGGATCGACACGACACAGAACCAGTTGCTGCACGCCGACCGGATTTATGCAGCCTCGATCAATGGCGGCGCGGCCATCAAACGGTTGCGGCCGATCGCGGGCGGTCAGCGCATCCTGGTCATATCCGACAACAAGACGATTGAGCCTTACGAGGTCGACGCCGACGAGGTGGTGATCTGGGGTAGGGTGATCCGGTTTGCGAGGGATCTGTAATGCCGTTTGATAAGGACGAATGGAATCGCGCAGCCGTTCGCGGCGAAGCGGGCGGCGCTTACCTGTCAATCGCGATAACTATTAACCCCATTATCGTTGCCCTAGAGAAGATTGAGGCAAAAACGGGTGTCGATCTGACAGAGGAAAAAAAGCGTCTCGACGAAATCAACATCGATGCCTTTAAGCGCTTTCAGGAGCTCACGGGTTGGACGTCGGCTGAATGAGCATAGATGACTCGCAGCGCGAAGCTTGGCGCGCTATGCAGGCGTCTCGCGGTCGAAACCATGGGACTGGCGACCTCCCCTTGCGCGGAGGGGGAGGAGGGGGCACATCAGATGCCATGACACAGCGCGTCACTCGGCTTGAGGTTCAGATGGAGCACGTTAGCGCGGCGCTCGCGTCTATCGACAGCAAGCTCGACAAGGTGAACGACAAGCTTGTTCAGCTTCCAACAAAGGCGGATCTACGGAGCTGGCAATGGCAGTGGATTGCCACCGGCGTAGGCATCATTGCCCTCACGGTAGGCGGGATCACAGGGGGCCTTTCTCTGATTGCCCATTTCGCCGGCTAAGTGCTGGCGCTGTCGCTTGCGATCGTCGGCGCTGACCATCCCAACCGTCGCGGCCCGACTCGGTGGTTCGAATTGAACCTGTGCGCTCCCGGTGAGCCGGTCGAGCTCCGCCCCGAGCCGAAGAATCCCAAGGACCCTTATGCCGTCGCGGTCTACTCCTGCCGTGGTGTGCAGCTGGGCTATGTCACCGCAGAGCGGGCGCCGTGGATCGGGAAGCTGATCGGTGAGGGCCGGGAGATTGTGGCCGTGTTCCAGGGCAAGGCATCGTTCGGTGGCTGGGCACGGGTGGCGTTCGACGGCGAGCAGCCGTTGCTACCGGTGCCGAGCGTGCAGGCTGATCGCCTGCCAAACACCGAATCTACAGCAAACGACGATGCCGGGTTCTGGCCCGATCCTGTATGGGATGATGAGTAAGAAATATCCGACTGGCGCTTGACGTGTCGGAAACATCCGACTAACGTTCTTCTCATAGCCGCACCACGCGGCCTGGAGGAACGTCAGTGCTTCACCAGCCCGAACTGGATAGCGCCACAGAACGATTTCTGATCGACGGGGCAGGGGAGGGCGCAACGCCTGTCCCCGCCGCGATCGCGCCGCTGCTGGCCGACGCCGCAGGCCACGCCGCCGATGCCCTGCCCGAGCTTCTGATCCTCGCCCGCGGTGGTCAGCACTTCGCCACCCGGTTCCGCCGGTATGCGGATGAGGTGATCCACTGCCTGGCCAGCGGGCTGGAAGCGGTGCTGATCGCGTCGCACGACGCCGAGGCGGCAAGCATCGGCCTGCCGCGCAAGGACGGCGAGGATGCGCTTGCCGCCGCCTGTCGTGATTATCTGGACCGGGCTGCCGGCTGATGCGGAGGTCTGCGCCTCTTACCCGTCGCACGCCGCTCCGCCGAAAGCGCGACACCCCGCGCCGGGCCAAGCGGGCGACGAACAGCCGCAAGGCCAAGTCTGCCGCAGAGCGCGCTTTCCACGCGATTGTCGCTGACATGCCTTGCATCGCCTGCCGGCAACGGCCGGTTGAGGTGCACCACGTGGTCAGCGACGGATTTAAGCGGCTGACCCGCCGGCATAGCTTGGTGCTGCCGGTCTGCCACAAGTGCCACCGCACCGGGCCGCAAGCGATCCACACGATTGGCCACGGCCCTTGGAACGAGTTGCACGGCATCGATCAGGTCGCGGCTGCCGACGCGCTGTTCGCCGAGCATGGGGGCGCACCGCGATGACCATGACCAACTGCCCCGACCTGGACACCGCGATCGGCGAGATGGAGTTCGACGCCGTCCGGCTGCGTCGCCTCCAAGCGCAAGTCGCCCGGTGCGATCCGATCAAGGACTACAGCACACTGACCGCGCGGAAGGTCGACATGGCCGACGCAGAGGAGCGCTTCCGGTTGCGGGGCGAGAAGCTCCGACTGGATGCCGACCGCCGCCTTGCCGGCCGCGCGCTGCTGCTGGTGGTAGAGCAGGCGCATAGCCTGCGCCGCGCCCGACGTCGCAAGCCTACCGTCCGCGAGCTGTCGACCGCCCTGACGATCATCACGGAATCGGCCGCTCGCGATCGTGATGAGGCGGAAGCCAGCCGCGTCCTCGCCGAGCACGACCGGGTCACTGCCAGCTTCAAGGCCGCCGCAGGCGAAGCCTCGCTGACATACCTGCGCCTGAGCGCGGCGCCTCCCACAACCTCAACGCACAAGGACACCGGACATGGCTGATCCCGGCATCGTAAGGCGCCTGGTCGAAGACGGTCAGGATCGCGAGGCTGCCATTGCGCAGGTCGACGCGGTGTTCGCCGCCATCCTCGCGCAGCTGCGTGACGGTCGTTCGGTGTCGCTCCCCAGCATCGGCACCCTGAAGGCCCCTGAAGCCACGGTGAAGGCGCCGTTCCCCGCCGGGGCGATGCGCCGGCAGCGCAAGGCGTCGCTCCGCAGCGCGCAGGTGATCGAGGCCGGCGAGCCGTTCGTGCCCGCCGGGGACCGGCCGACGCGCCGCTACTTCGGACACGGGATCATGGCCTGATGCCCGCGCAGTGCCGCACCGTCACCGTGGCTCCCGGCCATATCCTCCGCTGCCGACGCACCGCGGCCCAGTCCACCCGGCCCGGCCACGTCCGCGTGCAGGCCACCCGTCGTCCGCCGTTCGATGTCGCAGAACGGCTCTGGAATGAGGCTCCCGTCGCATGACCTGGACCGACACCGTGTACCAAGCCCTCGGCGTCACCAGTCAGCTGGTGATCGTGGGCAGTGCCGTCGCCTCCGTCGAGGCGATCCGCCGGACCTGCGCGGGCCAGTGGGGCCGCATGGTCCGCACCGCTCGCGGCGAGGTCGTCCCATCCCTCTACCCGGTCGCTTCCGCCTCAAAGGCTCCCACACCGGACCCCACCCTGATCGCGGAGGAAGCGCGTGGTCAGGGCAACCAGGAGGTGAGGGCATGATCTCGTTCGAAACCGCACGCGATATCGCTTACGCATATCGTGAAGTTGAGACGGCCGAAAAGCTGCTTGCGGAACTGGCGGAAGCCAAGACGTGGCACAAGCCGCCCGACGTGCGCGATGCCTTCGGACGGCGGCAAGATGGCTTGCAGCTGGGCGTCCCCAGCGGGGACAGCAGTCGCCGCATGTACCACGTGGCGTGGGAGTTGGCCGTTCCCATCGTGGAAGCGCACATGGCGGCGTCACGCGCGAAGATCGCGGCGCTTTGCGTGAAGGCCGCTGCCGAACTCTCCGGTCAGGGACCCACCGCATGACCCATACTGATCCAAGCGGCCCTGTGCCGGTGACGCAGGCGGATAGGGATGCGGCTGCGGATATCTACCGGCGCTTTCGCTACGGTGCGACTGTCGAAATCCAAGCCCAGATTAGGCGTGGCATTGAGCGTGGAAAGAGCGACGATGACCCTATCGTCCAAGTCTTCGCCCGCCACCGCCTCTCGTCAGGCAGCGATGTCGTTACCGTGCCGAGTGGGTGGCCAGATATCGGTGTGGACCCGCTGAAAGCGGAGCGTCCGAATGATCGGCTTGAGGCGTCGATTGAGGCATGTCGGAAGGCTTATGTCCAGCAACAGCGGGAGGTGCCTTCTCAGACTGCGCTCGTGTGGCGCTGGCATCTGGGCTCGCTTCTGGAAGCTGCAACCCGGCTGAAGGCATTGCGTGCCCGTAACGCTACCGCCCCTACACCCACGGGAGAGGGGGCGTGACCAACGACAACGAGCGCGCGAGCGAACTTGCCATGTCGCAGGCATCTGATGATCCGCGCTGGCCCAAGCGGACCCCCACACCGTCAGACGAGGTGCCTGTGCCTGTGGAGCGGGTCAGCCTCGGCAATTGTCCGCCAGGGCCATTTATCTTCAACGGCACTCTCGGCTTCAAAACCGAATATGGGCCGACCGACGCGTACTGCATGGGCACCGGCGAGGCATTCTGGGGCGGGACGACGGATAAAATCGCGCGGGCAGCGTTGCTGGTCCAGCCGGTTGAGGTCGCCGCCCTCTCTCCCGCGACCGATAAGGGGGAGGTAGCGCCAGACGAAGATTGGCTAGCAGATGTGCTGGACGACAGCCTGGATATGGACTGGACCGGACGTGTCGGTGCTCGAGCAATCATCGCAGCGTGGGGCACGCGCCATGGGGCTTGAACAAATGATGCGCGATGTGGACCCAATGAGGGTTGCCACATCCTTGGCCGCAAAAGCCCGGTTCATGGCCGAGGTTGACGCACTTTCAGAAACACGGCGTTGCAAAGGCGCGCCAGTCAACCACGACGGCTCCTGCTTTCGATGCGGTGACGATCAGGGTGAGTTCGCCCGCTGTTTCACCCGCGCCGCCCTCCAGACGAAGGATGAAGCCCATGGGTGAGCGTCCAGCCTGTGGCGCGTGCGGGGCGAAGCTGCGGAGCGATAAGTACCGCACGGATGACGACGGCTTTACCGCATGCTTGCCATGCTTCCCGGTTTCGAACCTTCCGGCAGACGCCGATCGGTTCATGGGCGGCCCGTGCTACGCGAAAGACGCCTCGATCATGGCATCCACCACAGATGAAGGGGAGGGCGGGTGAGCAGCTTCAACCCTAACGCGCGCCTTCAGACGAAGGAGGGCATCTGCGAGTACCTGGGCGGGATCAGCCCGGCCACGTACGACGCGTGGCAGGCGAGGGGCCTTGTGCCCGGCGCGGTGCAGGGCACGACGCGGTATGACGTGCGCCAGCATGATCGCGTGCTGGATCAGACCACCGGCATCGCGACGTCGCGCAAACTGTCACCACTCGAGCAGTGGGAAGCGGAAAATGCGCGCGCCGCTTAAGGGGGTCTATCGCCACCGGAAGGTGCTGCGAGACGGTACGGTCCGCTATTACTACACGATGCGCGGCGTTGGTGCGCTGAAGCCGCTTGCCGGTGATGAGGACGAGGCGTGGGGGCCCGGAACGCCCGCCTTCATGCGCGCCTATCACGAGGCCATCGGGGCGCCCAAGAAGGCGCGCGCCAGCGGCACCATGCAAGCGCTGCTCGACGCCTATCAGAAATCACCGGAGTGGGCCCGCCTCGCCCCGCGGACCAAGCGTGATTACGCCGGCGCTATCGCCAAGATCGAGGCGGAGTACGCTCGCCATCCGATCGAGGTGCTGGAGGATCCGAAGATCAGGCCGCGCTTTCTCGCCTGGCGTGACAAGATGGCCGAGGCATCGGCCCGACAGGCCGACGCGGTGTTCGGCGTGTTGCGGATCGTGCTGGAGTGGGCGCGCGATCGGGGCCTGCTTCGACACAACCATGCGACGCGACCCAAGAAGGTCTATCGAGCCGATCGATCCGAACACCTGTGGCTGCCGCCGCACATCGTTGCGCTGCGGGCTGCTGCGTCGCCCTCCATCCTGCTGGCGTTCGAGCTCGGCCTGAGTACCGGGCAGCGGAAGGTCGATCTGCTGAAGCTCGGCTGGTCCAGTTATGACGGCACGCGCCTCCGGTTCCGCCAGGGCAAGCGCAAGCGGCTGGTAGACATGCCGGTTACGAAGTCGCTGAAGGCTCTTCTCGATGCGGAGCCGCGCAGGACGGCCACCATCCTTTCCCACAACGGCAAGCCGTGGACGGTGAGCGACAAGGGACAGGCGGTCAACTTCGACCACCACTGGCGATCGACGGTGGTCGCGGCCGGTCTGAACGGGCTGCATTTCCACGACCTGCGCGGAACCACCTGCACGGCGCTGGCCGAGGCTGGCGCGACGCCGTCAGAGATCGCAGCGATGCTCGGCTGGACCGTGACGACCGTCAACCGGATGCTCGACACCTATCAGGCGATGACCGCTGCCCTGAGCGATAGTGCCGTTGCCAAACTGGAGGCGCGCGCCGCCCAAGCCGTTCCGCAAATCGCTGAGAAAACCGCAGAAACGCGTTGTGGATAACTGGACGTTTCCGCAATCATTCGGAGCAACTTCAATGACCTATAACGGTTTTTGGTACCGTCATACGCAGGTTCGAATCCTGCCGCCCCAGCCATCTGCCTGAAATCCCAGCCAATTGGCTGCTAAGTGTTTGAAGATGCTGGCTGACTATCAGGGGCGGCCGTTGGCACCTGCACAATTGTGCATCGGATTGTGCCAATGCGCTGGCCGGGAAGGCCGCGGTTTTGGACTGTCTTCAACATGTATATCGGCGCGGACACATTTTCTGGTGGCGCCGAATTCATCGTTTATTGGATAATGGCACCCTAGATATTCGGCTGTCGCTGCGGACCACCGACCGGAAGGCAGCGCGCAACATGGGGGCGGCGCTCACGGCGGTGACGCCGAGGGTGCTGGAGATGCTCGACAGGCGGGCCAGGCAGAAGACCGATATCACCGAGCAGGAGCTCCAGGCGATCGCCAAGGCGATGTACGAGGAGCGTCTGGCGGAGGTCTGCACCCTGCAGCGATCGACGCCGTACGATGTCGAGGACCACTCGGCCGCCAATCTGGCGTTCGTCGACTATTTCGAGCGCCTGAAAAACCAGGGCGGTCGCATGTCCTTCCTGCCGGCCGAAGAGCGGAAGTTGCAGGCGGAGGGCTGGAGCGCGCAGCGGATCGCCGACCTGCGCACGATCATCGCCATGCGGGAGGAGCAAGGGATCGACCCGATCCGGCAGGACGAGATCGATCGCCATCTTGCCGCCGCCGGTTTCGCGATCGATGACCGGCTGCGCTGGATGCTGGAACTCGCCCTCTACCCGGCGTACCGCGATGTCTATGCCGCCGCAGAGGCGCAACTGCGAGGTGCGGCCACGCCCAGGGCGGTGGCGCCTGGCAGTTCGGCCACGCCTACACCCGCGCAGCCGTCGCCTTCGCCCGTCGCTGGCGTTCATCCTGCGCCGGTCGGTACGGCTCCAGGGGTGCCAGAGGACTGGCTGCATTGCACCCCCGTCGAGGTGGCGGAACGAATGATCGCCACAACGCCCCGCCTGCTGGAGCATCGCAAGGGCGGCAAGCGTGAGAAGGACAGCGTCGGCGAACAGACTTTGCGCCAGATCCGCTGGGCCGCCGTGCTGCTGCAGAAGTCGTTGCCGTCCGGCACGCCGATGTGGCGGGTTACCAAGGCGGACATCGTCAAGCTCGACAAATGGTTCGATCAGCTCTCCGTCAATTATGGCAAGGCGGCTGGCGACCACGACCTCGGGCAGAGCCTGGAACAGGCGGCAGTCGTGTTCGCCGATCGGGTCGAGACGGGCGATGTGCCCATCGATCAGATCGGCTTGTCCACCGGCACCGCCAACAAGCATTTCAACAAGCTGGGCCAGATCCACAGCTTCACGCGCAAGGCGGTGCCCATCGCCGAACCGATCGACTTCGGTGAGTTCACGGCCCCGATCGACAAAGACGAACGCGAGGCGCGGCTGCGCTATACACGTGAGCAGGGCGAGGCGATCTTCCGCCTGCCGCCTTGGACCGGCTGCGTCGGCGTCGAGGAGCGACTGAAGCCCGGCTCCAAGGTCATCCACGATGGCCTGTACTACCTGCTGCTGCTCGTCTGGTACACCGGCGCGCGGCGCGAGGAATTGGCGAAGCTCATGCTCGACGATGTCGAGGAGCGGCATGGCATCGACTATCTGCTGATCCGCCCCACCATCACCGGGCGGATCAAGAACAAGTCCGCCCGGCGCGTGATCGTCATTGCCGACGAACTGATCCGGCTCGGCTTCCTGCGCTATGTCGAGGCAATGCGCGCGGCGGGGGAGCAACTGCTGTTCCCCGCATTCGTGCCCGGCGGCGATACCAAGCGGAAGCTGGGCGACGTCTTCTACAAGCTGTGGTGGATCTATATCGCGCCGAGCGTGCCCGACCGGAAGCGCGGTCAGGCGATGCACTCCGCCCGCCATACCGTGTCGGACGAGTTGAAGGACCAGGAGGTCTTCATCGAGTTCCGCAACGATTTGCCCGGCCACAAGGGGACCGGTGGCGAGGGCATGACCCGCTATCCGGGGCGCGCCTCGCTCGAGAAGCTCAAGGCCACGGTGGCGAAGATCCCGATCGTGACCGGCCATCTGTCCGACCAGCGGACCATCTGCCTGCACCGATGCCGCACCGTGCGAGTCCATCCCGAAGAGCACGCTGTCCAACCACCTGAAGTTGCTGCGCGGGGCGGGGCTGATCGAGACGACACAGGCCGGGCGCGAGATGATCAACACGCTGCGCCGCGCCGAATTCGACCGGCGCTTTCCCGGCCTGCTCGACGCGGTGCTCGCCAACCGACCGGCCTGATTATCCGCCGATCGCATTGAGTTCGGCCACTGCATCCTCGGGCAGCGTCAGCGATGCCGCGGCGAGGTTCTCATGGAGGTGCGCCACTGACGACGTGCCCGGGATGAGCAGGATGTTGGGCGAGCGCTGGAGCAGCCAGGCGAGCGCCACCTGCATCGGCGTGGCCTTGAGCCGCGCGGCTACGTCGGAGAGCGCCGCCGACTGGAGCGGGCTGAACCCGCCAAGCGGGAAGAAGGGGACATAGGCGATACCCTCCGCCGCTAGCGCGTCGATAAAGGCATCGTCGTCGCGGTGGGCGAGGTTGTATTGGTTCTGCACGCAGACGATCGCGGCGATGTCGCGGGCTTCCTCGAACTGCGTCGGCGTCACGTTGCTCAGCCCGATATGGCGCACCAGCCCCTGGCGCTGGAGATCCGCCACCGCTTTCAGTGGCGCGGCGAGCGATCCCTCGGCGGGCCCGTGGACATCGAACATCAGACGCAGGTTGACGACGTCGAGCGCCTCCAGCCCCAGGTTCGTCAGATTGTCCTCGACCGCACGGGTCAGTTCGTCCGTTTCGAACGCGGGCAGCCAGGACGCATCATTACCACGTCGCGCGCCGATCTTGGTGACGATCAGCAGGTTATCGGAGTAGGGGGACAGCGCTTCGCGGATCAGTCGGTTGGTGATGTGCGGGCCATAGAAGTCGCTGGTGTCGATGTGGTTGACCCCAGCCTCGACTGCGGCGCGAAGCACGGCGAGCGCCGCATCATGGTCGCGCGGCGGGCCGAACACGCCGGGTCCGGCGAGCTGCATCGCGCCATAGCCGAGCCGCTTCACGGCGCGTCCGGCGAAGGAATAGGTGCCTGCCTGGTCGATCGTCATTGTTGTTCTCCTGTGCTGGCCCCCAGATATGGCTTGCGGATCATCGCGATAAGCCGGAGTGATCCGTACGGGCTGTACGGAAAATCGAACAATGAAGGCGGACCTTGCCGATCTCAACGCATTCCTGGCGGTCGCGCAGGCGCGGGGCTTCCGCGACGCGGCGCGGATCGTCGGGGCGAGCGCCTCGACGCTGAGCGAAGCGGTGCGGCGGCTGGAAGCGCGGCTGGGCGTCCGGCTGCTCCATCGCACCACCCGCAGCGTCGTGCCGACCGAAGCGGGAACGCGGTTGATCGAGCGGCTCGCACCGGCACTGGGCGAAGTGGAGGCGGCGCTGAACGTCGTGAACCTGTTCCGGGACAAACCGGCAGGTACGCTTCGGCTCAACGTGCCCGTCAGCGCGGCGCGGCTGGTATTGCCGTCGATCCTGCCCGGCTTCCTCGCCGCCTATCCCGACATTCAGGTCGAGATCGTCGCGGAAGACGGCTTCGTCGATATGGTGGCGTCGGGCTGTGATGCTGGCATCCGCTATGACGAGAGGCTGGAACAGGACATGATCGCGGTGCCGATCGGCCCGCGCGTCCAGCGCTTCGCAACGGCGGCGTCGCCGGCCTATCTCGACGCGCGTGGGCGGCCCTACCATCCGCGCGACCTGCTCGATCACGCCTGTCTACGCGGCCGGTTCACCAGCGGAGCGCTGACCAGCCCTTGGGAGTTCGAGCGTTCGGGCGAGATCGTGCGGATCGAGCCGCAGGGGCCGCTGATCGCCAGCGTGTCCGGCGCGGCGGACCTGCTGGTCGATATCGCCGTCGCGGGCGGTGGAATCATCCACCTGTTCGAAGACTGGTTGCGGCCGGTGCTCGCCAGCGGCGTGCTGGAACCGGTGCTGCCCGACTGGTGGCAGTCCTTCTCCGGCCCGTTCCTCTATTATTCCGGCCGCCGTCTGGTGCCGCCGCCGCTGCGCGCGTTCGTCGATTACATTCGCGCCTAAAGCATCGCGAGCGGCTCGGGGCCGCGTGGCGGCGGAAACAGGTCGTCGAGCCGTTGTAGCTCGGCTTCGGACAGTGTGAGGTCTAACGCGGCCCGGTTGTCTCGAACATGGGCGATGGACCCGGCCTTGGGGATGGGGAGGATGCCGTCCCGCGCCAGCAGCCAGGCGAGAACGAGTTGCGCGGGCGTGGCGTCGCACACGGCAGCCATCTGGGTAAGGCCGCGGTGGGCGACCAGGCGGCCTTGCTCGACGGGGCTGTAGGCCATGACCGGCATCCGGTGACGCGCAAGCCACGGTAACAGGTCGTATTCCGGGCCACGCCGGGTGAGGTTGTAGAGGATCTGGTCGGTCTGACAGCCTTCGCCGCCGCGCGCGACGAGTTCCTCCATGTCGTTGGTGTCGAGATTGCTGACGCCCCAGCGCAGGATCTTGCCCGCCGCGACCAGCCGCTCCATCGCCTCGACCGTCTCGGCGAGCGGAACATTGCCGCGCCAATGCAGCAGGTACAGGTCGAGCCGGTCGGTGCCGAGCCGTTCGAGGCTCGCCTCGCAGGCTCGCGAGAGCCGGTCGCGCGAGGCATTCTGGGGATAGGCCTTGCTGACGAGGAACACCTCGTCGCGGACACCCGCGATCGCCTCGCCGACGAGCCGCTCGGACTCGCCATCGGCATACATCTCGGCGGTATCGATCAGGTTCAGGCCGAGCGACAGCCCTTCGCGCAGCGCGGCGATCTCGTTCGATCGGCGGGCAGGGTCTTCCGCCATCATCCAGGTGCCCTGGCCGAGCGCGGGGACGGTCGTACCGTCGGGGAAGCGGATCGTCTTCATGCGGCGGTCAACGTCCGACGCCGCGGATCGGCACAAGTCCCGCTCGTTGGCGTTGAGCCGCCGGAGATATGGATGACCGAAGACGATGAACGCTGGATGCGCCGCGTGATCGAGGTGGCACGATCGAAGGGAACGGCCCTGCGCGCCGAATGCGCCAGCCTCTATTACCCGCCCCACGCCGATCTGCCGCGCGAAGAGCAGGCGAACCTGTGACGGAACCCGAGACGTTGACGCTCGGCCCGAACGGCTGGATGCCCAACAACCCGGCATTGCCGGTGCTGATGTATTACGGCGTCGTCCCCAAGGGCGACCCTGACGCGATCGAGGGCACACTCCGTGGGAATGGCTGGCGCCCGGATTGGCGCGATAGCGTCTATCCGTATCACCATTATCATTCGTCCGCGCATGAGGCGCTCGCCTGTGTCGACGGCTCGGCCGACGTGATGCTGGGCGGGGAAGATGGGCACATGGTGCCCATCGCCGCGGGCGATCTGCTCGTGCTGCCGGCGGGGACCGGGCATTGCCGGATCACCGCCAGCACCGACTTCCTGCTGGTCGGCGCCTATCCTTACGGGCAGGTGTGGGATGTCTGCCGCGAAGCCGCCGATGCGGCGACACTGGCGCGCCTCGTCGCCGTACCGGTTCCCGCCGCCGATCCGATCGGGGGCCAAGACGGCCTTCTTCCTCATCTGTGGAGCGACAAGTCATGATCGACATCAACACGGCATCGGCGGACGAGATCGACGCCGTGCCGCAGCTCAAGGGACATGGGTTCGAGATCGTCCGCTACCGCGAGGAGCGCGGTCGTTTCGAAGCCGTCCGGCAACTCGAAGAAGTGCCGGGCCTCGCCGGTAAGATCGAAGGACTGAATGGGTCCGTGCGCGCGGGCTGATCGCCAATCGTCGGTATCGGTCCAAGTGCGAAGAGCATCATCTCCGCACGCAGAAAGGACAGCCCAAACACGCGTTGCAAATTGTGCCAATGCACTGTAGCAATGATGTGTGCAGGCGGTACCTGCGCGCTAGTGGAATCAAATACTTAGCTCGCAGATGCGACAGGATGGGAATCCTGCCGCCCCAGCCAGTTTCCGCAAACCGTGCCACGACTAGGTATTAGTTCCGATCTGCTGCGTCCTGCGCGGCAGGGTTGTGGGGCAGCCAAGTGCGGCGGGCTCAGCTGGTGGTCTCCCTCTGCCGCAACCGCGCGAGTCAGGTCCACCAACTCATCGGCATCAAGCGAGGGTCCCTCAAGGACGGCCTTGCCTTCAGTCGCACCGATGCGTTTTTCGTGCTCTTTCAGGGGGCGCTGGACGAACTTCTCGTCATCCGGCGGGTTCGGCACGGAGAAGTCGAACTCAAACCTCGTCACCCGAGAGGCCGACAGCAGAATCTCGATGAAGCCCTGCGGGTCGGGGATCGGGTCGACCACAATCTGCATGTTGTACTGCTGCGCAAGTCCGACGGATTCTAGGAGGTACTGAACCTTCGTGGCTATCTCCCGACGGCTCAAGGAGACCCCGGGGCGCACCAGGACCCCTGCGGCTTTGGCTTCCTTGTCATACACGCCCACCGTAAACGGCGTTTGCGCTTGCTCGACCTCCTCGAACTCTCGCCTGCCTTCATTGAACTGCTGGGACTTGACCACTGCCTCCCGCCCGAGAGCGAAGAAAATGCCGTTGTCGCGCATCTCGGTCGTGTTCCCGATGTGTCATCGCCCCTCGAGGCACTTTGGTCGTGGGGCGGGCTAGGAAGCTGTCAGCCACTACAGTGCTCAAGACGCCGGTCGCCCTGAAAGCGTCGATCTGCGGCAACGGCTCTGCTTTACACCGCAATAGGTGAATGAACGACATAGCCCCCCGTTGAAGTTTCTGCGGAGTATGGCTTTGCAGAGGGGGCAGCGGTCAAGCTGGATCGTGCCCATTTCGCTGCAATCGAAAAAGCAGGGCCCATCACGGCCGCTTGTCAGCTCGTTAGACAGCGGCCCGGTTATCGCCGAACCCTGTGGCCGACACCGCAGGGCCTTTCGAGCGCTCACAGTGATTAGCTGCTTCCACGACAAGGCCGATGGTCATCCCAAGGGCCTCGTACTCCGCCTTGATGCGGGTCAGGCCCAGTGGGGCTCGCTCGATCGGAAGGTCCGGCTCAACTCAGCGTTCCGCGATAGGGCAGCCCTTGGTCATCTTTCCGGCGGCACTGGTCAGATCAACGCCCCCTGGACCTAGCGCTCCACTTCGTAGAAAAGTGGACCGCCGCTGCCCAGGCTTACTTCTGACGCGCCTTCCGGGCTGCGTAGCGGGCGTCGCGGGCGGCCTTCAATTCGGCGGGGGTGGGGACATGGACGGGGCGCTTCGCCGCGGCTGCGGCAGCGGCGGCTGCTTCGGCCTCGGCACGGGCGCGCTCGCGCGCTTCTTCCTTAGCCGCCTTCTTCTGCTCGATGGCCGCCTTGTGCGCCGCGCGGCGTTCGGCCTCGGCTGCTTCGCGCGCCTCGTTGGCGGCCTTGCGTGCGGCGACGACTTCTGGATCGAGCGCGGGCTTGTTCTTCAGCTTTTCCAGGGCGCGTGCCTTCGCATCGCGGGATGCCGCGGCGCGTTGGTTGAAATCGGGTACCTGGAATGCTGCCATGCTATTTTCCGCTGGGCGCGCGGCATACCTTGAAAGGCAGGGGCCGAGATGATCCACGGCACAACGGCCCCGCATCTCTGCGAGGCCGTCGGCAAATCTGGTGGACGCACTTGGGCTCGAACCAAGGACCCGCTGATTAAGAGTCAGCTGCTCTACCAACTGAGCTATGCGTCCGTGACCGCTGAAGGGAGGCCGTTGGAGCCGCCCGCGATCGGGAAGCGCGCCGTTAGCACCCCTGAGCCGGGATGCAAACCCTTTTTCACATCCGGCCACGCCAGACCGCATGTTTTTCCACTTCACCAGCGCTGCCGGCGGCGGTTCTCGCGGTCGATCGACATCAGAACGCCCAGGCACAGCAGCACGGTCATCTGCGCGGAACTGCCGAAGCTGACCAGGGGCAGGGGAATGCCGACCACAGGCGCCAGGCCCATCACCATCATCAGGTTTATCGCGACGTAGAAGAAGATCGTCGTAGACAGGCCCGCTGCCGTCAGTCGTGCGAAGCGGCCCTGCGCCGCCTGGGCGACCTCCAGCCCCCAGCGCACCACCAGAATGTACGCCAGGATCAGCAGGCACCCACCGAGCATCCCCCATTCCTCCGCCATGGTGGCGAAGACGAAGTCGGTATGACCCTCGGGCAGATAGTCCAGGTGGCTCTGCGTGCCCTGGAGGAAACCTTTCCCCCAAATGCCGCCGGAGCCGATTGCGATCTTCGACTGGCTGATATGGTAACCGGTGCCGAGAGGATCGCTTTCCGGGTCCATAAAGATCAGGATGCGGTTGCGCTGATAGTCGTGCAGGACGAATTGGAAGGCGAGGGGGATGACCAGCGCGGCGGCAAGCGCGCCGCCGATGAACAGCCGCAGCGGAATGCCCGCCAGGAACATGACTGTGGCACCGCCGGCGCAGATCATCAGCGCGGTCCCCAGATCCGGTTGCAGCATCACCAACGCCGCCGGCACCCCTATCAGCGCCGCCGCCGGCCAGATGGCCGCGAACCGACGCGTCTCCCCGAACGGCAACAGGTCGTAGAATCGGGCGCAGGCCAGAACAATGCCAGGCTTCATGAATTCGGATGGTTGCAGACGGATGATGCCCAGGTCGAGCCAGCGCTGCGATCCGCCAGATACCTTGCCCAGCAGTTCCACCGCGAGCAGTGACAGGACGAGCACTGCGTAGGCAGGCAACGCTGCGGTCTTCCACAGCCGTTCGGGAATGCGAGACAGCATCAGCGAGCCGGCCAGTAGGGAGAAGAACAGCATGCCCTGCTTCAGCGCCCATGGCTTCAGGCTGCCGCCTGCCGCGGAATACAACACCACCTGACCGAAGCAGCCGATCGCCACCACCAGCACGATCATGCGCCACGGCAGCGTCGCCAGCGGCTCGGGAACGATGCGGGGACGGCTCATTGCTGAGCGCCCTCTGTGGTGCCGTCCTCTGCGACCGTCGTGCCGGAGGGGCCTACCCCGACCAGGTCGGCCGCCTGGGAGTTCGCCTGATCGGTAGCGGCCTCAACGGCGGGCGCGTCGCTTGGCACCACGGCGTCCGTCTTGGTCGCGACGGCGGCGGGCGGCGGATTCTTGGAGGCGCGATAGGCGTTCGCCTGCGCCGCCATGCGCGTCGCGATGTCGCCGCCCCAGCTAGGCTCCACATCGGCCAGCGAGGTCATCGCGCGTTCCCGGTCGAACAGGTACGTCATGATGTCGCGTCCGATCATCGGCGTGTCGAGATTGCGCACGGTATGCCCGTTATGCTCCAGCACCACCGCCGCGGCGTAGCGAGGATTGTCGGCGGGCGCGTAGCAGATGAACAGCGCGTGGTCGCGCAGCTTGAATGGCAGCGACCCATTCTTCAGCACACCCGACCGCCGTTCGGCCATGGAGATGCGCCGCACCTGTGCGGTTCCGGTCTTCGCAGCCAAAGCGACGCCGGGTACGTACATCCGTGCCACGCCTCCTGTACCGCCGCCATTGACGACGCCCCACATGCCAGCCCGGACAGTGGCCAAGTGATCCGGACTGATCGGAAGGGCAGGTGCGCTGGGTCGATCTGAGCGTGCCAACAGGCTCGGTATGACGGCGCGTCCCGAGCCGATACGCGCTGCCATGACGGCCAGTTGCAACGGGTTCGCCAGAACGTCGCCTTGCCCAATGGAAGCGTTCAGGCCATCGGCAACCGTCCATTTCCGCTTATATTTGCGCAGCTTCCACGCGGAGTCTGGCACCGTGCCGTAACGTTGCGACGCGAGTGGCAGGTCGAACTTCTGCCCCAGTCCCATCATTCGCGCGATAGGGGCGATCGCATCATATCCGACTCGCCGGATCATCTCGTAGAAATAGATGTCGCAGCTCTGCATGATAGCGCCGCGGAGGTCGAGCGGCCCGTGCCCGCCCCGCTTGTGGCAGTGGAACACGCCGGTTCCGACCCGCAGCGCGCCCGAGCAGTTGACCCGATCCAGCGGGCTGACCCCGGCATGCATCAACGCCAGGCCGTTCATCGGCTTCACGGTCGACCCCGGCGGATACAGGCCCTGGGTCACCTTGTTCATCAAGGGAACATGGTCGTCCTCGGACAGCATGTTCCATTCGAGATGGCTGATCCCGGCGGAAAAGCTGTTGGGATCGTACGCCGGGACGGACACCATCGCCAGGATTTCACCCGTCAGGCAGTCCATTACAACCGCAGAGCCGGAGTTGGTACCCAACCGCCGCGCCGCGTAGTCCTGCAAGCCGGCATCGATCGTCAGCCGCTGGTTATGACCAGGGACGTCCGGGCGGGTCGCCAGTTCCGCCACCAGCTTACCATGCGCGGTGACCTCGACGCGCTTCTCGCCGGGCGAACCACGCAGCCGGTCCTCCAGCATCTTTTCCAGGCCGTCCTTGCCCAGCTTGAAACCGGGCGTGACCAGCAGGCGGTTGTGGGTCGCCTTGTACTGCTCCGCCGTGGGGGCGCCGACATAACCGGTCAGGTGCGCGACCGCGGCCCCACCCGGATAGTTGCGCGCGAAGCTGCGGCTGGGCGCGACGCCGGGCAGCTCCGGCAACCGGACGCTGACCGCGGCGAAGCGTTCCCAATCCAGATTCTCGGCGACCGGAACCGGCTGGAACCCGGCGGCACGGTCCAGATCGATGCGGACGCGGTCCATGTCCTCAGGCGTCAGCCGCAGCAGCTGGCCCAGAGTGGCCAGGATACGCGCACGTTCCTCCGGGCCGCGCTCCAGCCGATCGGGGATGATGTCGACGCGAAAGCTGGTGCGGTTGTTGGCGATCGGCACGCCGTTGCGGTCGACGATCCAGCCGCGGCGGGGCGGCACCAGCGTCATGTTGACCCGGTTCGACTCGGACAGCGCGCTGAAATGCGCGTTCTCCGCCACCGCCAGCCAGCCCATGCGGCCCGCGAGCATCAGGCCGACGCCGCCCTGCGCCACGCCGAGCAACCATGCCCGGCGCGAGAAGCTGTAGGCCTGGCTCGCCTCCGTCACCACGCGGGCCTGGCGCCGCCTCATGCCCTATGCCCCCGCTTGCGGTCGATCCACGCCACGACGCGGGCGGTGGCCGGCAGCAGCAGCACCGAGGCCGCGATCTGGAGCAGCAGCGCGCCGTTCAGGCTCGAGTCGAACGGAACGGCGATGAAGCGGCCCGCCAGCAGGCAGAACGTCACCGCGCCCCCGCCGATCAGCCAGTCCTGCCAGAAATCGCGGAACGCCAGGCGTTGTTCGATCAGGTCGATGGCGATGAAGCATGCCGACCAGAGCAGAACCGCGCTGCCCAGCGGCTGGCCGCTGAACAGGTCGTCCGCCAGCCCCAACGGCGCCGCCGCCCAGCGCCGCAGCGCGAAGGGCGCGAGCAGGCGCCAGCTGAGCAGCATCAGCAAGCCGAAGGGGGGCATCAGCGGCACCGTGGCGATCACGGGCCATGCGGTGATCGCCGACCCCGCGATCACCGTCATCCAGGGCAGCGCGCGGGCGCGGCCGGGGGGCAGGGCGCGCGCAAAGGGGCGATAATCGACATGATCGCTCATCTCTTGGCCGGCACCGAAGGCGCGGGGCTGGTCGGTATGGGCAGGAAGATCCGCTGCACCAGCGCGACGTCGAGCGTGTCGGGCGACGCCATCGTGTCCGCGATCACCGTGTCGCTGCCGGGCTGCTCCACACGGGCGACGGGCACGTTGGGCGCATAGATCCCGCCGGTCCCGGTCGTGACGAACAGGTCGCCGGGCTGAAAGCGGGCGTTGGCCACGCTGACCGAGCGCAGGTCGACGCGGCCATCGCCGCGACCCACCGCGATGGCGGGCAGGCCGTCACGCGTGCGGCGGACCGGAACGATGCTGTTCGGATCGCTGATCAGCAGGACGCGCGCGACCCACGGACCCGTCTCAACGACCCGCCCGATCAGGCCCATGGGTCCGCGCACCGGCATGCCGGGCTGCACCCCCTGTAGCCGTCCCGCGTCGATCAACGCGAAGCGCCGGCCGCTCGTGGCGCTGGAACTGACCAGGCGCGCGGCGGCCACGGTTCCGGCTTCCCGATCGCGCAGGGCGAGCAGGGTGCGCAGGCGGCGGTTCTCGTAAGCGATGCTGCGCGCCCGCAGCACCAGCGCCCGGTCGCGGGCGACCACGGCGCGCAGACGCTCGTTCTCGCCGCGCACGAGGAAGTGGGTGCTGATCTCCTGCGGGATCGACCAGACCGCCCGGCCCGCCCCGGCGACCCCGCTCGATATAGGCGCCGTGACGGACGCGGCCGCCATGCGCAACGCCGCGAACATCGGCGGGTCGAAGCGCGACACGACCAGCAGCACAGCACCGATCAACGCACCGGCAACCGCCAGCACGTAGCCGATGAAAACCATGTTCTGCCGCCGCCGGGAAAAGCCGGTGCGGCGGTCACGCGGGGTTGGCATGCGCTAGAACCGCCAGCTGCTAACGATCTGGCGAACGCGAATGCTCCGCCACAGGGGCCACTATGTAAGCGACCGCGCCATTCTTCACCATGCCCGCTCGGTGGGAGAGATAAAACAGCGCGGCCGGCATCTCAGCCGTTCATCAGCACGCCGCGGAACATCGGATCCTCCAGCGCGCGCCCGGTGCCCAGCGCGACGCAGGTCAGCGGGTCCTCGGCCACGGTGACCGGCAGCCCGGTCTCGTCGCGCAGCACCTCGTCCAGTCCCTCCAGCAGCGCGCCGCCGCCGGTCAGAACGATGCCCTGATCGACAATATCGGCGGCCAGTTCGGGCGCGGTGTTTTCCAGCGCGACGCGAACGCCCTCGACGATCGTCGCCACCGGCTCGGACAGCGCCTCGGCGATCTGGCCCTGGTTGATCTGGATTTCCTTCGGCACGCCGTTGACCAGGTCGCGACCCTTGATCTGCAGCACCTTGCCGATGCCGTCGGCCGGCGGACGGGCGATGCCGACATCCTGCTTGATCCGCTCCGCCGTCGCTTCGCCGATCAGCAGGTTGTGGTTGCGGCGGACATAGGAGACGATCGCTTCGTCCATCTTGTCCCCGCCGACGCGGACGGAGGTGGTGTAGGCGAGGCCGCGCAGCGACAGGACGGCGACTTCGGTCGTGCCGCCGCCGATGTCGACGACCATCGATCCGATCGGCTCCGTCACCGGCATGTCGGCACCGATCGCGGCCGCCATCGGCTCCTCAATCAGGAAGACCTGGCTGGCCCCGGCATTCGATGCCGCGTCACGGATCGCGCGGCGTTCCACCTTGGTCGATCCCGACGGCACGCAGATTACGATCTCCGGCCAGCGGGCGAAGCGGCGAGGGCCGTGCACCTTCTGAATGAAGAACTTGATCATCTGTTCGGCCACATCGATGTCGGCAATGACGCCGTCGCGCAGAGGGCGAATCGCCTCGATCGTGCCAGGGGTCTTGCCCATCATCAGCTTGGCGTCGTCGCCGACAGCCTTTACCCGCTTCTGGCCGTTGATCGTCTCGATCGCGACCACGGACGGCTCGTTCAATACGATGCCGCGGCCTCGCACATAGACGACCGTGTTGGCGGTGCCGAGGTCAATCGCCATGTCGTGGGACATGAATTTCAGGAAACGCGGAAAGGCCATGGGGCGGAACGGTCCGTCTTATCTATGCCGCCCAAGCCGGCGGCGTTCGCACAGGTCCGAGTCCCCGCCGCAAGCCTGTTCGAAGCGGATCGCCCTGGGCGTACTCACGGGGTCGCGGGATAGGGCCGATTGGGCTAGGGGCTGACCCATGTCAATACGGCGCCTGCCAGAGCACCTCGTCAATCGCATCGCGGCCGGTGAAGTGGTGGAAAGACCGGCCAGCGCGTTGAAGGAGCTGGTTGAGAACGCGATCGACGCCGGGGCGAGTCGGATCGCCGTGTCGCTGGCAGAGGGCGGCCTGACGCGCGTCGAGGTGGTCGATGACGGGTGCGGCATGACGCCGGCCGACATGGCGCTGGCGCTGGAACGGCACGCGACGTCCAAGCTGCCCGACGAGGCGATCGAAGCGGTCGCAACCCTGGGCTTTCGTGGCGAGGCATTGCCGTCGATCGCTAGCGTCGCCCGTCTGACGATGGAGAGCCGGGTGCGGGGCGCCGATGGATGGCGGCGGGTGGTCGACAACGGCGCCTTACTGGTGGAGGGCCCCGCCGCACTGCCGCCGGGCACGCGGATCGTTGTCGAGGATCTGTTCGCGCGCGTGCCGGCACGGCGCAAGTTCCTGCGGTCGGCGCGCGCGGAATATGCGGCCTGTCTGGATGCGGTGCGCCGGCTCGCCATGGCCCGGCCGGACATCGGCTTTTTGGTCGAGCATGACGGGCGACGCGTCCTCTCGGCCGCGGCGGCGGAGGATCGGCCGGCGAGGGTCGCCGCGCTGACCGACCGGGCGCTGGTGGAGAACGCCGTGGCGGTGGACCTAGAGCGCGAAGGGGCGACTCTGGGCGGGGTCGCGAGCATTCCCACGTTCAACCGCGGCGTGGCCGATCACCAATATCTGTTCGTCAACGGCCGTCCCGTGAAGGACCGGTTGCTGATCGGCGCAATCCGCGGCGCTTATGCGGAGATGCTGCCCCGCGACCGGCACGCGGTGGTGGCCCTGTTCCTCGACCTTCCGGCGAGCGAGGTGGACGTCAATGTGCATCCGGCCAAGACGGAGGTGCGTTTCCGCGAGCCGGCGATGATCCGGGGGATGGTCATATCGGGCCTGCGGCGCGCACTCGACGAGGCGGGGCATCGCAGCGCCCGGCCGGCGGCGTCGGTCATGCAGGAGATGTGGCAGCCCGAGCCCGCTGCCGCGCCCTGGACGGAGGCGGCACCGCTGTCGTTATGGCAGCAGCCGGCTGTGCCTGCGTCGCTGTTCGACCGGGTCGCGGACACGCGAACGCACTTCTCGGCACCGCCACCGATCGCGCGGGCCGAGATCGCGGCCGTACCGCCACCCGCCGCCGTCGACTTTCCAATGGGTGTCGCGCGCGGCCAGGTTGCGAAGACCTATATTGTGGCGGAGGCGCAGGACGGATTGGTGCTGGTCGACCAGCACGCCGCGCACGAACGTCTGGTTCTGGAGCGGATGCGCGCGGCGCTTGCCACCGGCCGGATCGCGGCACAGGCGCTATTGATCCCGGAAGTGGTCGAGTTGGACGAACCTGCCTGTGACAGGCTGGAGGCGCGCGCCGCCGAACTCGCCGATTATGGACTGGACGTGGAACGGTTCGGCCCGCGCGCGATGCTGGTGCGTGCGACGCCGGCGCTGCTCGGCACCGCGAACGTCACCGGGCTGGTCACGGACCTGGCCGATGAGCTGGCCGCCTATGACGAAGCGCTGTCGCTACGCGAGCGACTGGACCACGTCGCTGCCACCATGGCGTGCCACGGGTCGGTGCGCGCGGGGCGTATCCTGTCGGTTGCCGAGATGAACGCCCTGTTGCGCGAGATGGAGGTGACGCCGCATTCGGGCCAGTGCAACCATGGTCGGCCGACCTGGGTGAAGCTGGCGCACCAGGATATTGAGAAGCTGTTCGGGCGGAAGTGAGCCGGTATTTTGAAGCATTCTCGCGGAATGTCCGAGAACATCTCGCGAGGATCTCGCTGAGCCAAGGGATGCCTCCGGCCGTAATGGGGGTGTCGCGATCAAACCTTGTTCATCGCAGCGCAACTTTTCCGAGGAGCGCGCATTGTGGAAGATGAAGGTAAGTATCCGTTTCCGAAAGGCCGGCCATGAAAACCGTGATGCCCATCATCTTCGCCCTTATTCCGCTGACGGCAGCGATCAGCGCCTGCATTGCCTGCCCCTGAAGCATCGGTGTCGATGAACAAAAAGGCCGCCCGGAGATGCTCCGGGCGGCCTTTTCTGTTGGCAGGGAAGCTGCGGGGCCTCAGCCCTGCGCCTCCTCCTCCGGCTGAGCCTCAGCGGTCGCGCCAGGCTCGGCGTTGGGATCGTAATCCTCGGTGAAGCCCGCCTCGTCACGCTCGAACATCTGAGCCATGACGTCGACGCCCTGCGCCTGCATCTCGGCCTCTTCGGGCGAACGGGCGACGTTCACCTTGATGGTCACCGAAACCTCGGGGTGAAGCGCAACGCGGACCTGATACAGGCCGATCGCCTTGATCGGCTTGTCCAGCACCACCTGGCTCTTGGTCACCTTGTGGCCATCGGCCTCCAGCGCGTCGATCAGGTCGCGCACCGCGACCGAGCCGTACAGCTGGCCGGTGTTCGATGCCTGACGGATCAGGGTGACCGACGCGTCCTTGAACGAGCCGGCATCCTTTTCCGCGTCCGAACGGCGGTTGGCGTTCTCCGCCTCGATGCGGGCGCGGTTCGCCTCGAACACCTTGCGGTTGGCTTCGTTGGCGCGCAGCGCCTTCTTGCGCGGCAGGAGGAAGTTACGGGCAAAGCCGTCCTTCACCTTCACCACGTCGCCGATGTGGCCGAGCTTCTCGACCCGCTCCAGCAGAATGACGTCCATGGGTCAGATCCTCACTTCACGACGTAGGGCAGCAGGCCCAGATGACGGGCGCGCTTGATCGCCTGGGCGAGTTCGCGCTGCTTCTTGGCGCTCACCGAAGTGATGCGCGAGGGCACGATCTTGCCCCGCTCGGACACGAAGCCCTGGAGCAACCGGACGTCCTTGTAGTCGATCCGGGGGGCATCCTTGGCCGAGAACGGGCAGGACTTGCGACGGCGGAAAAACGGACGTGCCATTATGCGAGCTCCTCCTCACGGCGGGCGCGCGGCGCACCGTCACCACGACCCTCACGATCGCCACGACCTTCACGATCGCTGCGACGCTCACGGTCGCGCTCCTGCTTGCGCATCATCACGCTCGGGCCCTCTTCGCGCGCATCGACCTTGACGGTCATGTAGCGGACGACGTCCTCGTTGATCTGGGTCTGGCGCTCCAGCTCTGCGACGACCGCTCCGGGGGCGTCGATCTCGAGCATCACGTAATGCGCCTTGCGGTTCTTGGCGATGCGGTACGCCAGGCTGCGCAGGCCCCACGTCTCGGTCTTGGTGACCTTGCCGCCATTGTCTTCGATGATCTTGGTGGCGGTTTCCGCCAGCGTGTCCACCTGCGCCTGTGCCAGATCCTGGCGCGCAAGGAACACATGCTCGTACAGAGCCATGCGTCTTCCTCTTGTGTTGGCCGATCGCTGACATGGCCCCGTGCCATGCCCCTCCGGCTGTCGTCCGCCGCGTCACGCGAAATCGTGCAACGCGACAGGGGCGGAAAGCCGATGCTCTCCGCCCCGTGCGTCGGCCCATAAAGCAACGGGCCGAAAAGGCAAGGTGCGCCGCCGCTTAACGGAACGCGCCGCGACGTACCTCCGCGATCGTGCCGTTCGGGCGAACCAGCACGGCGTCACGTCCCGAACGTGCCCAGTAGAACCCGCGCTGTGGCGCACGCAGGCGATAGGTGCGGTATTCCGTGACGCGGCGATAGTTGGGCGCATAGCGGCGCTCGAATCGCTGACCCGGACGCCAGTCGCGTGCGGTGGTGCGGGTGGTCACCACGGTCCGACCGTCTCCGCGATCCCGCACGACGGTGGTGGTGCGGTGCTGCGGCGCCGCCTCCGCCATCGTTGCGATCAGCGGGCTGATGGTGAGCGTGGCCGCCAGCATGGCCTTTGCGAACGTCTTCATGCGAAACTCCCTTTCTCGACTTGGCGCCGCTGGGGCGTCGACGGGGAAGTTAGGTTCGCCTTGTCGCAGGATCGTGTTGCGATCGCCCCTTTGTGGTCGCGAAATGTCGCAAGATGGCGACAACCGTTCAGCTTTCCTGGGCAGTGGGGAGGGAAGGGCCCAGATCGCGCCGATCAGTGCGGACTGGCGGGACACCGATGCCTTGCGGAAGACGCTGGCCAACTGCTTGCGCGTCGTTTCCCTCAACGATCCGCGCAGAGCGGCATGTTCTTCCAGCGTCCGATCAGCCAGCAGGCTTTCTACCAGAGAGGCCTCGCCGCGCGAAAGCTGGAAGAATCGCTGGGCGGCATCGACTTGCGCCGGAATGGCGCGTGCCGTGTCGCGCAGGTCGAGCAACACGGCGGGAACGCGGACACCACCGGCACTTTTTTGGGCCGGGTTGCAGGTGCAGGCGACATGGCAATTCGAAAGGATCGCGAACCGCGACCGTGGTCGGTACCTGGCGCTTCAGGCACAGACGGAGCGCTGAGTCGACCGCGTCCAACTCATTCACACGCCATACCAGCCGGCGATCGCGTCCCATGCTCACCAGGGTGCCGCCCTTGACCATCCTGCGCGCGGCATCGTTCATGTCGGTCATCCGCAACAGACCGTCGAGTTGCAGGATTGCATGGAAAGCGGCGCTCTGATCGACATGATTCGGTCGCTCGGCCAGGCGGCGCCGTATCGCGTCCGTGCGGATCAGGTGCGGTCCGATGCCGTCGAAAAACGCCTCCTCCTCGGCCCGAACAGCGGCTGGGACGAGTCGCATACGAACGACAGGACGCCGGGCGCGGTGGACAATGCGATGCTGGGATTGTGCGCGAGGTCATCGCCCGTGCGTCGCAGCGCGCCGTTGCTGCCGTTATGGCCGTTCGTGTCGCGTGCGGGTATCACATGATCCAGGCTGATCGCCGCGCCGATCCGCTCGGTCGGAAATGCGCGCGAGGTCCAGGGCGTGATGGCGCGACGATGGTCGCGGTAGAGCCGAGTCAGCTCCGGAACCATCCGATAGTCGGATGCGTGATCTCGCTTCCGTCCGCTTGCCATAGCCATCCGCCATCGCTGCGAACCGGCCGCACAAGCGTGCCGATCAGCGCGTCGAGCGCCTGAGGGTCGCTTGCGGCTTCGCAGATCATCACGATCAGGGTCTCGCGATCATCCGGCATGCGGGTCAGCGATGCGCAGTTCGCCGTGCAGCTCCGGCGGTCGACTGCTCATCGATACCGCCGGACGGAAAAGAAGTAACTTTTGCCGAGGCCCATGGTCCAGTTGCCGATCGCTCCCTCTCTTCCGCCTGATCGCGCATAACCCTCATCTGGCCTTGCGCGAATGCACCGGCCAAGATGAAGCCAAGCATGATCCCTGTCGAGAAGCCAGTGTAGCCGCGATAAAGATCCCGGTCATCCTCTGTTTCCTTGTTACTCCCGCGGGGACAACTTGGTAGAATGATATCAGGTGCAGAATACCGCAAATGGGGTAAGTCCCGCACCGGGATCGACCAAGTTGCTGCGGCTGGCCTTCTTTGCGGGACGGGGCACGGGCATGACGTGCCCGCAAGCACCTGCCATTGCTGCCAAACGCCGAAGCGCCTAGGGGCGCGCGACATTTCATCGATCTAATGGAGAGGGCCGATGCGCGCGTTCATCTTTCCCGGCCAGGGCAGTCAATCCGTCGGCATGGGCCGGGCACTCGCCGAGGCGAGCCCCTGTGCCCGCGAGGTCTTCGGCGAAGTGGACGAAACGCTCGGCCAGCATCTGTTCCGCCTAATGGCCGAAGGGCCGGCCGACGAGCTGACCCTGACGGAGAATGCGCAACCCGCGATCATGGCCAACGCCATCGCGACGTTGCGCGTCCTGCAAAAGGACGGCGGCGTCAGCCTGGCCGACAAGGTCGACTTCGTCGCCGGCCACAGCTTGGGCGAATATTCCGCGCTGTGTGCCGCGGCCGCCTTCGATCTGGGGACCACGGCCCGGCTGCTGAAGCACCGCGGGCGCGCGATGCAGGCGGCGGTGCCGGTGGGGGAGGGCGCGATGGCCGCGCTGCTCGGAGCCGACATCGACACGGCGCGCGCAATTGCCGGCGCGGCGGTCGATTCGATCCTCGCCGAGGGCGGGGAAGAACGGGTCTGCACCGTCGCCAACGACAATGATCCGACCCAGGTCGTGATTTCCGGTCATCGCGACGCGGTTGAGCGGGCGTTGCAACTGGCCAAGGAGATGGGCGCGCGGCGGGCGGTGCTGCTGCCCGTATCGGCCCCTTTCCACTGCCCGCTGATGCAGCCGGCGGCCGACGCGATGGAGGAGGCGCTGGCCGACGCGTCGATCGGCGCGCCCCTGGTGCCGGTATTCGCCAATGTCGACGCGGTCGCCATCGCCGATCCGGGTCAGATTCGCGCCGCGCTGGTGCGGCAGGTCACCGGGGTCGTGCGCTGGCGCGAATCGGTGTTGGCGATGCAGGAAGCCGGGGTAACGCAGGTCGTGGAATTCGGCGGCAAGGTGCTCTCGCCCATGGTGAAGCGCATCGCCCCCGACCTGGACGCGATCAGCGTCGTGACGATGGACGATCTCGAAGCGCTTGCCGCTAAGCTTTGACGGAGAAGATGATGTTCGACCTTTCTGGCATGACGGCCCTTGTCACCGGGGCCAGCGGGGGCATCGGGTCCTCCATCGCGCAGGCGTTGGCGGGGCAGGGCGCACGCCTGGCGCTGTCGGGGTCCAATGCGGACAAGCTTGAGGCGTTTCGCGCATCCTTGGGCGGCGATCATGTCGCGCTGCCTTGCGACCTTTCGGACGCGGCGTCCGTCGACGCGTTGGTGCCCCGCGCCGTCGAGGCTCTGGGCGGACGGCTCGACATTCTGGTCAACAATGCGGGCGTGACGCGCGACAATCTGGCCATGCGCATGAAGGATGACGAGTGGGATCAGGTGATCCGCGTCAACCTTGAGGCGGCGTTCCGCCTAGTCCGCGCGGCCGCCAAGCCGATGATGAAGGCGCGGTTCGGTCGCGTTGTTTCGATCACGTCCGTGGTCGGTACGACCGGCAATCCCGGCCAGGCGAACTATGCCGCGTCCAAGGCGGGGCTGGTCGGCATGTCCAAGGCGCTGGCGCAGGAACTGGCCAGCCGCAACATCACCGTGAACTGCGTCGCCCCGGGCTTCATCCGCTCGGCAATGACGGACGTTCTGCCCGATGCGCAGAAGAATGCACTGCTGACCCGCATCCCGGCCGGCGACTTGGGCAGGGGTGAGGACATCGGCGCAGCCGTCGTGTATCTCGCATCGCGGGAGGCGGGATATGTCACCGGCCAGACGCTGCATGTGAACGGCGGCATGGCGATGATCTGACGATCGGGTGCTTGCCACTCGAACAGCCCCGTTCTACGGGCGTTCAGGAAATACAAAATCCGCAAGGAACGAAGAGGGATTATCATGAGCGAGACCGCCGACCGCGTGAAGAAGATCGTCGTCGAGCACCTCGGCGTCGAGGCCGACAAGGTGACCGAGGATGCGAGCTTCATCGACGATCTGGGCGCGGACAGCCTCGACATCGTCGAACTCGTCATGGCGTTCGAGGAAGAGTTCGGGGTCGAGATCCCCGACGATGCCGCCGAGAAGATCACCACCGTCAAGGATGCGATCAGCTACATCGACGAGCATAAGGGCTGATCTCTTACCTCGACCCGTTCGCCCGGTGAGCGGCACGTCCCCGGACGGTCCGCCGGCTTCATCGATCAGGGGCGGTTATACGTCCTGACGGCGTAAACGGAGCGTTGACAGGCTCAGCCCCTGCGGGTTGGGCCTGTTTTGCTGTTCGGAGAATTTCATTATGCGTCGCGTCGTCATCACCGGCCTCGGCCTCGTCACCCCGCTCGGGGCAGATGTCGAAACCGCGTGGAAGAACATCATCGCTGCAAAATCGGGTGCCGGTACGATCGCACGCTTCGATGCGACCGATTTCCACACCAATTATGCCTGCGAGGTGAAGCCGGCGGACCATGAATACGGGTTCGATGCGGGCAAGCGCGTCGACCACAAGATCCAGCGGCAGGTCGATCCCTTCATCGTGTTCGGCATCGACGCGGCGGGTCAGGCGCTGGAAGACGCCGGACTGACCGACATGAGCGAAGAGGAGCGGCTGCGTGCCGGCTGCTCGATCGGATCGGGCATCGGCGGTCTGCCGGGCATCGAATCCGAATCGCTGGTGCTCGCGAGCAAGGGGCCGAAGCGGGTCAGCCCGCATTTCGTCCATGGCCGGCTCATCAACCTGATCTCGGGTCAGGTCTCGATCAAATATGGCCTGATGGGACCCAATCATGCCGTGGTGACCGCGTGCTCGACGGGTGCGCACTCCATCGGCGACGCCGCGCGGATGATCGCGATGGACGATGCCGACGTGATGCTGGCGGGTGGGGCGGAGAGCGCGATCTGCCCGATCGGCATTGCCGGCTTCGGTCAGGCGCGCGCCCTGTCAACCGGCTTCCGCGACGAACCGTGGCGGGCCAGCCGTCCCTATGACAAGGACCGCGACGGCTTCGTCATGGGCGAAGGCGCGGGCGTCGTGTGCCTGGAGGAATATGAGCACGCCAAGGCACGTGGAGCCAAGATGTATGCCGAGGTGATCGGCTATGGCTTGTCCGGCGATGCCTATCACGTCACCGCGCCGCATCCGGAAGGATCTGGTGCGTTCCGCGCCATGCAGATGGCCGTGCGCAAGTCCGGGCTGACGCTGGAGGAAATCGACTATGTCAACGCGCACGGCACCTCGACCCCGCTGGGCGACGAGCTGGAGCTGGGCGCGGTGCGGCGGCTGTTCGGCGACGCGATCGGCGGACTGTCGATGTCGTCGACCAAGTCCGCGATCGGGCACCTGCTTGGCGGCGCCGGCGCGGTCGAATCGATCTTCTGCGTGCTGGCGATGCGCGACGGCATCGTGCCGCCGACCCTGAACCTCGACAATCCGAGCGACAATTGCGCGGGCGTCGATCTGGTCCCGCACAAGGCGAAGGAGCGCAAGGTCCGGGCGGTTCTGAACAACAGCTTCGGCTTTGGCGGCACCAACGCGTCGCTGGTGATGCGGGCGATCTGACACCTCATGGCGCGGGCGAACGGTGGACGAGGCATGCGCAAGACGGGTTGCTTGCTGCTCCTGATCGTGTTGGCGGCGATCGTCGGGGGCGTCGTCGTTGTCCGCGATTGGGGCGGAGCGGGTCCGAACCCGCGCACTCAGACGTTCCAGGTGCCCCAGGGTGCCAGCCTGGCAACCACCGCTCGCGACCTGCAAAAGGCGGGGGCGATCGGATCGGCTGCCCGCTTCCGCCTCCTGGCCCGCGTGTTCGGTTCGAACGATCCGATCAAGGCGGGCGAGTACCGACTGCCCCCGCACATCCGCCCCGCGGACATCCTGCGGATGTTGCAGGGTGGAAAGGTGCTGCAACGGCTGGTCGTCGTGCCGGAGGGTTACCCGTCCGTGCTGGTCCATGATGCCGTGATGAAGGCCGACGGGCTGGTCGGACCGGTGGCAGTGCCGGCGGAGGGCAGCATCCTGCCCGACAGTTACGCCTTTCAGCGCGGAGACATCCGCCAGGGCGTCGTGGCACGGATGCAGGGCGCCATGCGGGCCTATCTCGCCCAGGCCTGGAAAAAGCGTCAACCGGGCATTGCCGTGTCCACCCCGGAACAGGCGATCATCCTCGCCTCCATCGTGGAAAAGGAAACCGGCAAGCCGTCGGAACGGCGCATGGTCGCGGCGGTGTACGGTAATCGCCTCAGGCGGCACATGCCGCTGCAAGCCGATCCGACCGTCATCTATCCGATCACCAAGGGGCGACCGCTGGGCCGGCGCATCCTGTTGTCCGAATTGCGGGCGAAGAACGGCTATAACACCTACGCCTCTCCGGGGCTTCCGGTCGGGCCGATCGCGAACCCCGGACGGGCATCGATCGACGCGGTGCTTGCGCCCGCGACGACGCAGGCGCTGTACTTCGTGGCCGACGGATCTGGCGGCCACGTATTCGCCAACACCCTGGCCGAGCATAATGCGAATGTGGTCAAGTGGCGCGCTTATCGCGCCGCGCATGGCATCTGAAGGTTTCGCGCAGCCTTTGCGTCTTTCACAGCTTAAAGCGTACATCTCCACGCGGGCATAGGTCGACGCCTGCTCATCCAGGCCGCCTCCGACCGGGCGACTCGCTTTACGCAGTAGCGCGCATAGGGATTTCCGCCAGGGCGCCAACGCGATGGGTGCTTCCGCAACCCCTCGCATGGTTAGCCAGCGGACGAATCATGTGGTTGGTCGGGCAGAGCGCGCATCTTGACCGCGTGGGCATTCCGCGCACGGCGGTGGTACGCTGCGCCATAACCGTTGCCAAGTCCATGCGTTGGCGCAATTCGATCAGTGTCGCGCGCGGGCCGTCATGGCGAAGGAGACCAATTGCCTGCAACGTCAAATAAGGACGGGGCCAATAAGGACGGCGCCAAGCCGACGTGCTCGATGATTGAAGCCGGCGCGCTCGTCTAGTCTAACCCTCGCTATGGCACTGAACGCCTTCCATCATCCGGCCCTTACTTCTGCGCCGTTGCGCCACCCTGCGACATGTTGGGGCGTCGGCGGCAGATACGGATCACCGGCTGACAGACAATCCCGGGAGTCGAGCAGACGCGCCGATTGCCCTTGACCGTGCACGCACGGCATTGTCGCTGCACATCGGCACAGACCTGCGGGGCAGCGACTGCGAGCGCCAGTAGGGTCAGCATGGCCTGTCGCTCTTCCACAAGCGGCGCCGTGTCGAACCGGCGCCGACAGCATCGACCGCGACGATCAGCCGCGCATGGCAGTGGCGCTGCGCGCCTTGGCCTCCATCTCCGCCGGGGTGCCGGTCGCAACCCAGCTGCCGCCGACACACAGGACCGGGTCGAACGCCAGCCAGTCGGGTGCGGTCGCTTCGGTGATGCCGCCGGTGGGGCAGAATTTGCATTGATAGAAGGGCGCGGCCAGCGCCTTCAATGCCGGCAGTCCGCCGCTGGTTTCCGCCGGAAAGAACTTGAAGTGGGTCAGGCCCATGTCCAGCCCCCGCATGATGTCGCCCGCCGTGGCCACGCCGGGCAGGTACGGCACACCGCTCTGCACGATCCGCTCGCCGAGCTTTTCGGACAGGCCGGGGGACACGATGAACTCGGCGCCCGCGTCCATCACCTGCTCGAACTGATCGGTGGAGACGACCGTGCCTGCGCCGACGATGGCGCCGGGCACCTGCTTCATTTCCCGGATCACGTCGAGTGCGGCGGGGGTACGCATCGTGACCTCCAGCACCTTCAGACCGCCGGCGACCAGCGCCTCCGCGATTGGGCGGGCCTGCGCCACGTCGCGGATGACCAGCACCGGGATCACGGCGCTGGTCTGCATGATGGTGGCGATGTCGCTCACGGGCGATCTCCCTGGCTGGATGCGTTGTTGCGCTGGTTCGATTGGTGTTCCTGGGCGAAGGCGGCTGCCGCCCCGAACAGCCCCGGCTGGGGATGGGTGATGAGTTTCACCGGGATACTCGCCATCAGCGACTGAAAGCGACCCTTGGCCACGAAGCGCTGGTCGAACCCCGACCGGATCAGCTTGTCCTTGATGCGCAGGCCCAGACCGCCGGCAATCACCACCGCTTTCGCCCCGTGCGCCAGCGCCAGATCCCCGGACACCGCGCCCAGCGCCAGGCAGAAGCGGTCGAGCGCGGCGAGCGCGATCGAATCGGTGCCGTTCAGCGCCTCGGTCCAGATCGTCTTGTCGTCCCGGCTGGGCACCGCGCGCCCTTCCAGTTCGGCCAGGGTTTCATACAGGCCGACGATACCCGGGCCGGCGCAGATGCGCTCTGCCGATACGCGCGTGAATGTCCGGCGCAGCCGCTTCACCACCGCATCCTCGATCCCGTCGAGCGGGGCGTAGTCGATATGCCCGCCCTCGGTCGACAGTACATGGTAACGGCCATCGATCTTCAGCACCTGCGCGACACCCAGACCGGTGCCGGGCCCGCAGACGGTGGTGACGCCCTGGCTGGGCAGGGGAATGTCCGGCCCGCACAGATGCTCGAAATGCTCGGCCGGCAATTGCGCGACCGAGTGGCCGATCGCGCCGAAATCGTTGACGATGGTCCATGTATCCGCGCCCAGCCGCTCCGGGATCAGGGACGGGCGGATCACCCAGGGATTGTTGGTCAGCCGGATCACGTCACCCGTGATCGGCGACGCGACCGCGATGCTGGCCGCATTCGGCAGGTCACGGCCAATCTTCGCGCCAAAGGCCTGCCACGCCGTTTGCAGGCTGGCATGCTCGGCCGTCTTCAACGTGGTCGGCTCACCCAGCGTCAGGACATGACCGTCCTCCACCTCGGCGATCGCGAAGCGCGCATGCGTGCCGCCGATATCGACCGCGACAATTTCCATCAGTTCCGAGCCTCCAACTTCACAGCTCCTTGCAAGGTCACAGCATCGCGCCGGCGAGAATGGCGGATGCGCCCTTTTCGGCCTCATCGGCAAGTCCGCGGAACATGCCGAACAGCTCGCGTCCCATGCCCGCGGGCGGCGGTGGCGCGGCGGGCTGTTCACGCGCGTTCCATTCCGCCTGATCGACCAGCGCGTCCAGCGTGCCGTTGACGGCATCGACTCGGATGATGTCGCCGTCCCTCACCCGCCCGATCGGCCCACCGCCCAGCGCCTCCGGCGACAGGTGGATCGCGCAGGGTACCTTGCCGCTGGCACCCGACATGCGCCCGTCCGTGACCAGCGCGACGCGAAAGCCCCGGTTCTGGAGCACGCCGAGCGGCGGGGTCAGCTTGTGCAGTTCGGGCATGCCGTTGGCGCGCGGTCCCTGGAAACGGACCACGACCACCATGTCGCCTTCCAGTTCGCCCGCCTTGAACGCCTCCAACACATCGAGCTGGTCGGAGAACACGCGCGCCGGCGCTTCGACGATCCAGCGCTCCCGCTCCACAGCGGACACCTTGATGCAGGCGCGGCCGAGATTGCCCTTCAGGATGCGCATGCCGCCATCGGGAGAGAAGGGATCGGCCGCGGGCCGGACGATCGCCTCGTCCCCGCTCGCGCCCGGATCGCGCCACGCCAGGGTGTCGCCATCCATCACCGGCTTCGCACCGTAAGCGGTCAGGTCGTCGCCCGCGACGGTCATGATGTCCCGGTGCAGATAGCCGGCGTCGAGCAGTTCGCGGATCACGAAGGGCATGCCGCCCGCCGCCTCGAACGCGTTCACGTCGGCCGAGCCGTTCGGATAGACACGCGTGACCAGCGGCACCGAACAGGACAGGCGGTCCATGTCCTCCCAATCGATGACGATCCCCGCCGCGCGCGCGATGGCGGGCAGGTGGAGCAGGTGGTTGGTCGAACCGCCGGTCGCCAGCAGGCCGACGGCCGCGTTGACGATCGCCCGTTCGTCGACGCAGCGGGCGAGCGGACGGTAATCGTCGCCGCGCTGTCCGATCGCGGCCAGCCGGTGCACAGCCGCCCGAGTGAGTTCCTGGCGCAGCTTGGTGCCCGGATTGACGAAGGCGGAGCCCGGCATGTGCAGGCCCATGACCTCCATCATCATCTGATTGGTGTTGGCGGTGCCGTAGAAGGTGCAGGTGCCCTGGCTGTGATAGGCGCCGATCTCCGCCTCCAGCAGCTCCTCGCGCGTCGCATTGCCCTCCGCATAGCGTTCGCGCACCGCCGCCTTTGCCTTGTTCGGCAGTCCTGACGGCATCGGACCGCCGGGGATCAGGATCATCGGCAGGTGGCCGAAGCGCAGCGCACCCATCAGCAGCCCCGGTACGATCTTGTCGCAGATGCCGAGCAGCGCCGCGCCCTCGAACGTGCCATGGCTGAGCGCGACGGCGGTCGACAAGGCGATCGTGTCGCGGCTGAACAGCGACAGCTCCATGCCGGGATAGCCCTGCGTCACGCCGTCGCACATCGCCGGAACACCGCCCGCGACCTGCGCGGTCGCACCCGCCTCGCGCGCCCAGACCTTCATCTGTTCGGGATAGCGATAATAGACGGCATGGGCGGACAGCATGTCGTTGTACGACGTCACGATGCCGATGTTCATGGCCCCACCGTCGCGCATCGCGACGCGATCCTCGGGCGTGCCGGCATAGGCGTGGGCGAGGTTCGCGCAGCCCAGATTGGGGCGGCGGATGCTGCCCTCCGCCTCGCGGTCGATCAGTGCGAGATAGGCGGCACGGGACGACCGGGAACGTTCGATGACGCGGTCGGTGACGGCGGAGACTTGCGGATGCATGGTAATCCCTCAAACACCCGGTCTGCGGGTGTGGAGGCGATGCCCCCGACCGTGCGGGAGCATCGCATTGGCGGCCTTTAGGGAGCCCAGTGGATGTCGACGGGCAGTTCCGCGTCGGCCAGGACCCGGCCGATCGGATAGTTCGATCCCGCTCCCTGCTTGATCGCGGTCTCGATCACCTTGCGCTTCGCGTCGCCGGTGACTGCGATCATCAGGGCGCGTGCGGTCACGATTCCCTGGCGCGACAGGGTGACGCGTGCGACCGGCGCCTCTGGCGGCAGCGGATCGGGCATGACGCCCAGCGCACGACGCTCCTTGGGCCCGTTCAGCGCCTCGTCGTAATCTGCGCCGAAGAAGATGGAGGCGGTATGGCCGTCGCCACCGACGCCCAACAGGCACAGGTCCAGCGGCCAGTGCAGATCCTGCATCAGTGCGTCCGCCGACTTGCCCGCCGCCTTGTAGTCCTTCGTCGCCTGAGGGACGATCGGCACCACCCGCGCGCCCTTGGGGATGAACGCCTTGCCGATCATGGTCACGTTGGACAGCGCGTCGCCCAGCGGGACGACACGTTCGTCGGTGGGCACGATCGTCACCCGCTTCCAGTCCAGCTTGGCCTGGGTCAGCTTCTCATAGATCGGCACCGGCGTCTTGCCGCCGGGCAGCGCGATCACCGCCGCGCCCCGCGCGTCGATCGCGCTTTCAATGATGAACTGCACGTCGCCCGCGACGGCATCGGCCATCTCGGCGGCGTCATCATACTCCCACCACTCGATCTCTTCACTCATCACTCAACACTCCGTGGGGGAAATCAATCGTCCTGCCAGGTCACGTCGTCACGCTCGGTCAGCGCGATGGAGGCGGAGGGCCCCCAGGTGCCGGTCGGGTACTTCTTCGGCTTCATGCCGTTCGCTGCCCATCCCTCGCGGATCGCGTCGATCCAGGCCCATTGCGCCTCCACCTCGTCGCGGCGGACGAACAATGTCTGGTCGCCCTCGATGAAGTCGAGCAGCAGGCGCTCATAGGCGATCCGGCGGCGCGTACCCGCGAACTCGGCGTCCAGGCTGAGGTTCAGCGGCACCTCGCGCAGGCGCACGCCGTTGCGGTCCAGCCCCGGCTCCTTGGCCATCACCAGCAGCTGGACATATTCCTCCGGCTGAAGGCGGATGATGAGCGTGTTGGGCTGAAGCCGACCGCCCTCGTTCTTGTTGGCGCGCGACTGGAACATGGAGTGCGGCACCGGCTTGAACTCGATCGCGATCTCCGACCGGCGGGTCGCCATGCGCTTGCCCGTGCGCAGGTAGAAGGGGACGCCCTGCCACCGCCAATTGTCGACATGCGCCTTGATCGCAACGAACGTCTCGGTGTCCGACGGCTTGCCGAGTTCGTCGACATAGCCCTTCACCACCTCGCCCTTCATCGCGCCGGACGTGTACTGGCCGATCACCGTGTCGTGCTCGGCCTCTTCGGCGGTGATCGGACGCAGCGAGTGGAACAGCTTCGCCTTCTCGTCGCGCACCGCCTGTCCGTCGAAGCGGGCAGGGGGCTCCATCGCGATCAGCGCGAGCAGCTGGAGGATATGGTTCTGCACCATGTCGCGCAGCGCGCCCATGCCGTCATAATAGCCGGCACGCTCCTCCAGTCCGACCGTCTCGGCGATTGTGATCTGGACGTTGGCGATGCCACGCGCATTCCACACCGGCTCGAAGAAGGAATTGCCGAAGCGCAGCGCGAGGATGTTCTGCACCGTCTCCTTGCCCAGATAATGGTCGAAGCGGAAGGTGCGCGGTTCCGGAAAGGCGGCGAACACCGCCTCGTTGATCTGACGGCTAGACGCGAGGTCGTAGCCGAGCGGCTTTTCCAGGCCGATGCGCACCGTGTCGCCGGTCAGGCCGACCGACTTCAGCCCCTTGATCGCCGGTTCGAACAGCGACGGCGCGGTGGACAGGAAGATGCACAGCCCACCCGACACGTCGCCGACCTTGTCCGCCAGCGCCTGGAAGCAGTTGGCGTCCGACAGGTCCGCCGGCTGGAATTGCAGCCGCTTCAGAAAGCCGGTGATCTGCTCCTCGTCCTTGCGCTCGTCGGGCAGATACTCGTTCAGCGCGTGATGGGCGAACTCCTGAAAGCCGCCATCGTCCAGTTCACCGCGCGCCGACCCGATGATGATCAGTTCCTCCGGCAGCAGACCATCGGCATGCAGGTTGAACAGCGACGGCAGCAGCATGCGCTGTGACAGGTCGCCCGTCGCACCGAACAGGAGAAGCTTGCCGACCGGGTTGCGCTGCATGGCTGAAACTCCTGACCTAGAAGACGAGGCCGGCAAGTGGATCCAAACCGGCCATGATGTTGAGGTTCTGAACCGCGGCGCCCGCCGCACCCTTGCCGAGATTGTCGAGCGTCGCGATCAAGCGCGCCTGTCCCGTGCCCGCATTGCCGCAGACGCGCAACGTCATCCGGTCGGTGCCGGCATTTTCTTCCAGCATGACCAGTGCGGCGTCATCCTGCGCCACCGTGACGAGTGGCGTGTCGGCATAGGCATCGCAAAGAATGGCCATGACGTCGGACAAGGGCGGCGCCTTCGGCAGGGCTGCAAGCGACAGCGGCACTTCGCCCAGCATGCCGCGATAGGCGCGCGCGACCGAGGGCTGGAATACCGGCGGATGGCCTAGGCCGGCATGGGTCCGCATCTCCGCCAGATGCTTGTGCGACAGGGAGAGGGCATAGGCGCGGAACGCGGTCTGCGTCGCGTTGTCCTCGAACTCCGCCACCATAGCATTGCCGCCCCCGGAATAGCCCGACACCGCGTTGAAGCTGAGCGGCCAGCCGGCGGGGATGAGGCCGGCGCGGACCAGCGGCGTAACCAGGGCGAGGAAGGCGGTCGGGTAACAGCCGGGATTGGACACCAGCCGGGCGCCCGCGATCCCCTCCTCCTGCTCGGCCGAGAGTTCGGGAAAGCCGTAGGTCCAGCCATCGGCAACGCGGTGCGCGGTCGATGCGTCGATCACGCGGGTACGCGGATTGTCGACCATCCCCACCGCTTCGCGCGCCGCATCGTCGGGCAGGCACAGCACGACGATGTCGGCATCATTGATCGCGACACGCCGGGCGGCCGCATCCTTGCGCGCGTCGCCCTGCAGCGTGGCCACCGTAACGTCTTCACGGCCGGCGAGCCGCTCCCGGATCTCCAGCCCGGTGGTGCCGGCTGCGCCGTCGATGAAGACCGCGACGCTCATTGCGCCGGCTCGGCAAGCAGCGTCGCGTCGAGGTAGCCGACGAGGCCCGAGCTTTCGCCTTGGGCACGCAGGACTCCCCACGCATCGTCGCCGAGGAGGTCGAGAAGCTCGAACCGATCGCCCGCGGCGACCGAGGCCACTGCCTCGGACTCGACCGCTCGGCTCAGACGCAGCGTCGTGGCGCTGGCGACCACACGCTCGACGCACGCAGCGTAATGCGGCGCGAACACCATGCGCGCGAGTCGAACATCGGCCAGGTCGGGCCGAACGGCATGAATACGGGGATCAAGCGTCGCCGAACGCCCGCTCAATGCGAAATGTTCACGCCGGGACGTGGGCTGGGCGCTGCTGTGGGGCGGTGGCGTTTCCGTCGCCGATGAGATGCCCGAATTCTTCAAGAAAGTCCGCCCCTTCCGGTGTTCGCGCGACAAAGATGTTGCGCTTGTCGGCATCGTCGCGCTGGCGGCGCAGATAGCCGAGCGCGCCCAGCCTGTTCAAGGCGCGCGTTACCACCGGTTTAGACACGTTGAGCGCTCGGGCCAACCCACGTACGGTATGCGGGCCCGGTGACAGATAGACGACCAGAAGCAATGCCATCTGGCGGTTGGTGAGATCGGGTTCACCCGACCGAACATAATCGACGAGCGTACCCATCCAGGCAGAAAGCGATTGGACTGCCGCACTTGCCATCGCAATGGTCCTGACATTCGCAAAAGTGGTTGCTTTGCCGTCATAACGCCCCGGAACGCGCAGGTTTCCGCAACATGACCCCGCTTTTGCGACGTCCGGCCGCATGGGTCCGACCGGCCAGAGAGGCCCGGTTGATCGTCCGGCGACTTCCCCCTATGTGGCCCCGAACGGGCCCATACGCCCCCTTGCGGGATCGACCTTCATCCATGTTCGCTTTTCTTCTCGTCATCCATGCCCTGATCGCGGCCGCGCTGGTCGCCGTGATCCTGATGCAGAAGTCGGAAGGCGGCGGCCTGGGCATGGGCGGCAGCCCGTCCGGCCTGATGAGCGCGCGCGGCGCGGCCGATTTCCTGACCCGCGCCACCGCGACGCTGGCCACCCTGTTCGTCGTCATGTCCATCTCGCTGGCGGTCTACGCATCGACCCGGCGGATGGAGTCGGTCGACACGTCGTTGGCACGCTCGGCCCCGCTGCCCAGCAGCGATGCGGTGCCGAACACGCCGGCTGACGGCGCAGCGTTGCAGGGTGCGGCGGGTGTCGCGGCCGCGACGGGCGGCAATGCGGCCGCCCCGGTCGACAACGGCGCGGTGCCGCTGGCGCACTGACGCCTTTTCAAGACTGGCGAACGCCGCTCGCATCACGCGGGCGGTGGTCGTTCGCCATTTCCAAGCGATCAATTCCCAGCTAGGCGGCTCTTCCCATGGCGCGGTTCATCTTCATCACCGGCGGCGTGGTCTCGTCGCTGGGCAAGGGCCTTATGGCGGCCTCTCTAGCTGCGTTGTTGCAGGCGCGTGGTTACCGCGTCCGCATCCGCAAGTTCGATCCCTATCTGAACGTCGATCCGGGCACGATGAGCCCGTACCAGCATGGCGAGGTGTACGTCACCGATGACGGGGCGGAAACGGACCTGGACCTGGGGCACTATGAACGCTTCACCGGCGTCGCCTCGCGCCAGTCGGACAACATCACCTCCGGCCGCATCTACAAGACGATCATCGAGCGGGAGCGGCGCGGCGATTACCTCGGCGCCACGGTGCAGGTGATCCCGCACGTCACCGACGCCATCAAGACATTTGCCCGCGCGGAGACCGACGATCTCGATTTCGTTCTGTGCGAGATTGGCGGCACGGTGGGCGACATCGAATCGCTGCCCTTCATCGAGGCGATCCGCCAGCTGAAGAACGAGGTCGGCCGCGGTCAGGCCATCTCCATCCACACGACGCTGGTGCCCTACATCGCCGCCGCGGGCGAGTTGAAGACAAAGCCTACGCAGCATTCCGTGCGTGAACTGGCCGCGCTGGGCGTGCAGCCGGACGTGCTGGTCTGCCGCTGCGAACACCCGCTGCCCGCGTCCGAGCGCGCCAAGATCGCGCTGTTCTGCAACGTGCCCGCCAGCGCGGTCATTCCGGCGCTCGACGCGAAGAGCATCTATGCCGTGCCGCTGCAATATCACGGCGAGGGTCTGGACACGGAGGTCCTGCGCGCCTTCGGCATAGAGCCGGAGGGTTCGCTGGACCTGACGCGCTGGCAGAAGATCGTCCACGCGCTGACCAACCCGGAAGGGGAGGTCACCGTTGGCGTGGTCGGCAAATATGTCGGCCTGCAGGACGCGTACAAGTCGTTGAACGAAGCCCTGGTGCATGGCGGCATCGCCAACCGGGTAAAGGTCAACATCCGCTGGATCGACGCCGAACTGTTCGAGGGCAACAAGGGAGAGATTGCCGGCCAGCTCGAGCCGTGCGACGCCATCCTGGTCCCCGGTGCGTTTGGCGAGCGTGGCGCGGAAGGCAAGATCGAGAGCGTGCGTTTCGCACGCGAGCGCGAGATTCCGTACTTCGGCATCTGCTTCGGCATGCAGATGGCGTGTATTGAGGGTGCGCGTGACCTGGCCGGGATTGAAACCGCCTCTTCGACCGAGTTCGGCCCGACGGAGGAGCCGGTGGTCGGTCTCATCACCGAATGGATGGGACGCGACGGGCTGGAAAAGCGGCAGGCGAGCGGCGACATGGGCGGGACCATGCGTCTGGGCGCCTACACCGCGGCCCTGACCGGCAACAGCGTGGTCGCGTCGATCTACGGCACCGACAGCATTTCGGAGCGTCATCGTCACCGGTACGAGGTCAACACCGGATACAAGGACGCGCTGGAGAAGGGCGGGCTGGTGTTCAGCGGCATGTCGCCCGACGGGACCCTGCCTGAGATCGTCGAGCGGCCGGACCATCCGTGGTTCGTCGGGGTCCAGTTCCATCCCGAGTTGAAGTCCAAGCCGTTCGATCCCCATCCTCTGTTCGCGAGCTTCATCGCGGCGGCCGTGAAGCAAAGCCGGCTGGTCTGAGATGGACGGGGCGCGAGACGGCGACGTTGCGGTCGACACCGCGCCCCCGGTTCACCAACGATCTGGACCACCGGCAGGTCGCTCGCGTGATCTGACCAAGGGCCCGATCGGCGCGACGCTGCTGGCGTTTGCCCTGCCGACACTCGGGTCCAACATCCTTCAGTCGCTGAACGGATCGATCAACGCGATCTGGGTCGGGCGCTTCCTGGGCGAGGAAGCGCTTGCCGCGACATCGAACGCCAACATTATCATGTTCCTGATGTTCGGCGCGGTGTTCGGGTTCGGCATGGCGGCGACCATTCTGGTGGGGCAGAGTTTTGGCCGGCGCGACATCGACGCTGCGCGGCGCGCAGTCGGCAGCGCAGTCGGGCTGGTGCTTGGCGGCGCGGTGGTGATCGCCATTGTCGGCTATCTGTTCTCTCCGGAGATTCTGCACCTGCTGGCGACGCCGGGTGAGGCGATGGTCTTGGCCGACCAGTATCTGCGCGTGATCTTTCTGGGCCTGCCTGCGGGCATGTTGTTGACCGTGCTGATGATGGCGCTGAGGGGCTCGGGCGACGCCGTCACGCCGCTATGGTTCATGGCGCTGTCGGTGGTGCTGGACAGCGGGCTCAACCCCCTGCTGATCGATGGGATCGGTCCGTTTCCGCGCATGGGCATCGCCGGGTCGGCTGCCGCGACGTTGATCGCCAACCATGTCTCGGCCCTGGCTCTGCTAGGCTGGATATACCGGCGCGACCTGTCGATTCGGCTGCGCGGTGCCGAGTGGCGATACCTGCTGCCAGAGCGGGCGCTGGCGCGGGAGATCATCGCCAAGGGACTGCCGATGGGCGCGCAGATGCTGGTCATGTCCTCCGCAGGGCTGACCATGGTCGGGCTGGTAAACCGGCTGGGCGTCGACACCGCGGCGGCATATGGCGTGTCGCAGCAGCTGTGGACCTACATCCAGATGCCCGCGCTGGCAATCGGCGCGGCGGTCAGTTCGATGGCGGCACAGAATATCGGTGGCGGACTATGGGATCGTGTCGGATCGATCACGCGCTGGGGCGTGCTGTTCAACATTGCGCTGACCGGCGCGATGGTGCTGCTGGTCCTCCTGTTCGATCGCAGCGTAATGACGCTGTTCCTGTCCGATGCCAGCCCCGCGCTGCCCATCGCGCGGCACATACAGCTGATCGCGAGCTGGCAGTTCATCCTGTTCGGCGTCACCATGGTGCTGTTTTCCGCCGTCCGCGCCAACGGAGCGGTGGTCGCGCCGCTGATCATGCTGATCGTGTCGATGTATCCGGTGCGATTGGGCTTTGCGCTGGGTACGCGACAATGGCTGGGGCCGGATGCCCTATGGTGGAGCTTTCCCGTCGGCAGCGCGGTGAACCTGCTGATGGCGATCGGCTATTATCACCGTGGCGGTTGGCGACGGGGCGGCATGACCGTGCCACCGCACCCGATCGAGGCGCAGGAACACAGCCAGACATCGGCGGAGCCCGGCGGCCGTCTGAACCCCAGCGGCTGAACGCGGTCGCCGCAGGGATCAGGTGCATCACGCCGGCGCCATGACCTCGATCACGCCGGCGGCGACGCTGGCCGTCACGGGGGTCCGGGCGAGAACCTCCCCGTCGATGGAGATGGGCAGGGGCGGCTCGGTGCGGATCTTCAGGCTCTTGCCACGGAACTCCCGCACATCCTCGCGCCGGGCTTCCAGCCCCGCAACGCTTGCCGCCCAATTCTTCAGCAGGCGGCGTTTGACATGCCCGCATACCGCCTGGACGACGATCTCACCGGATGTCACCGACGCGCTTTCCACCAGTTCGGTGCCGCCATGGTACGGACCGTTGGAGATGCGGACCTCCACGACCTTCATCCGCTGCTCGTCCGGACCCTCGCCGATGATCAGCGTGAACGGCTTGAATTTCGCGAACTGATAAGCCGCCCAGGTCAGATAGCCTGCGCGACCGGCGACCTTCTTGAGGGTATGGGGCACGGACTCCGCGATCTGGGGGCTGATGCCCATCGCCGCGCAATTGGCGAAATAGTCGTCGTCGATCCGCCCCAGGTCGATCCGCTTCGGCCGGCCGCTCTTCAACACGTCTACCGCGCCGGCGACACTCAGCGGAATTCCCAAGGTCCGTGCAAAGCTGTTGGCGGTGCCCAGCGGCAGGACCCCCAGCACCACGTCCTTTCCGACCAGCAGGTCGACCAGCCCGCTGATCGTGCCATCGCCGCCGCCCAGGACGACCAGGTCCGGCTTCTTGGCCAGCGCGGCGTTGACCACATCCTCCAGATCGTCGGGATCCTCCACCGCATGCGCGTCGAGCGGGCAGGGGAGGTCGGACAAGGCCGCGCACGCCTGGTCGAACATACGTTGCCCGCGGCGCGACTTTGCGTTGACGATCAGCGCGGCGGATCGGAAATCAGGCATGGAGCCTCCCAGTGTTACGCCCGCGCAACGCTTGGCAAGCCTGCGACGATCCCGCATGGCGTTCGGCATGTCCAGCTATCCCGCGCTTCGCCTTCGTCGTACCCGTGCCTCCGCCTGGAGCCGGCGGTTGCATGCCGAAAACGTGCTCACGCCCGCGGACCTGATCTGGCCCCTCTTCGTGACCGAGGGGCGCGGGGTGGAGGAGCCGATCGCCAGCTTGCCGGGCGTGTCCCGCTGGTCGCTGGACAAGATCGTCGAGCGGGGCCGCGAAGCGCGCGACGCCGGCATCCCGTGCATCGCCCTGTTCCCAAACACCCAGCCGGATCGCCGGACGGAGGATGGGCGAGAGGCGCTCAATCCCGACAATCTGATGTGCCAGGCGATCCGCGCGCTGAAGGATGCGGTACCGGAGGTAGGCGTGCTGACTGACGTGGCGCTGGACCCCTATACCAGCCACGGCCATGACGGGCTGGTCGACGCGGCCGGCTATGTGAAGAACGATGCCACCGCGGACGTGCTGATCGGTCAGGCGCTGACCCAGGCCGATGCGGGTGCCGACATCGTCGCGCCGTCCGACATGATGGACGGGCGCATCGGCTTGATCCGCTCCGCATTGGAGGAAGCGGGTCACCATAACGTCCAGATCATGAGCTATGCCGCGAAGTACGCCAGCGCCTTTTACGGCCCGTTCCGCGACGCGGTGGGCAGTCGCGGCCTGTTGAAGGGCGACAAGAAGACGTACCAGATGGACCATGCCAACGCGGAGGAGGCGCTGCGCGAGGTGGCGCTGGATCTGGACGAAGGTGCGGACACGGTGATGGTGAAGCCGGGCTTGCCCTATCTCGACATCGTGCGGCGGGTGAAGGAGCGGTTCGAGGTACCCGTGTTCGCGTATCAGGTGTCGGGCGAATATGCGATGATCGAGGCATCGGTGGCGGCCGGCGCCGGGGATCGCGACGCGCTGGTGCTGGAAACGCTGATGGCGTTCAAGCGTGCGGGTTGTTCCGGTGTGCTGACCTACCATGCGCTGCACGCTGCGCGCGTGCTGGCCCGGTGATCGACACGCCGCGCCTGGTGCTGCGGCCTTGGCAGCCCGACGACCTGATCCCCTTCCACGAGCTGGGGCAGGACGCGGAGGTGATGCTCCACCTCGGCCCGGCACCATCCCTGGAGGACTGCCGCGGGGCGATGGAACGGATGCGCGTGTCGCAGGAGCAGACAGGTTTCTGCTTCTGGGCGGTCGAGCGTCGGGACACCGGCCGTTTCATCGGCTTTTGCGGGTTGAAGCGCGGCAAGCCGCCGATCGGGGAAGAGATCGAGATCGGCTGGCGCCTGGCGCGTGATCAATGGGGGCAGGGTCTTGCACGGGAGGCTGCGGAGGCGAGTCTCGGATGGGGCTGGGCCCATCTGGACGTGGCGGAGATCGTCGCGATCACCACGGTCGAGAATGTTCGCAGCCGCCGGCTGATGGAAGGACTGGGCATGGTCCGGCGACCCGATGAGGATTTCGATGCGGCGGAGTTTCCGGCCGGCCATCCGCTTCGGCGCCATGTGCTCTATAGGACGACCCGCCCTCAATAACGGGACGTTTTACGCCACATAGCCGGCACTTTGCTGCGGTTCGGGTGTGGTGAACGGCGTCAGGCTGCCTTGAGCGACGATTGCAGCCGCTGGATCGTTGCGTTTTGCCGCTCCGATTCCTGATGCGCCTTTTCGGTCAGGGCCGACAAGGCGGGATAGGGGCGGGCCAACGTTGCGGCCCTGTCGATCGCGAGTTGTTCGACATCGGTGATGATGGCGGAGGTTTGCGCATGCCAGTCGTCCAGGCCGGCAAGCGCCGTTTGGGCGTTCAGCCATGCATCGCTGCCGACCGCAGCATTGCGCGCCGCAGCGGCCGCGCGCTCGGCGCCTGAGGCGGCTGTGTCGAACCCCGCGACAGCTTTGTTCAGCTGAGCCGCCAACGAGGTGATCTGGCCGTCCAAAGCGGGATCGGGCTGCACGGGTCCCTCGGGCAGGGTTGCGGGCTCCGCAAAGCTCAGCATTTCCGCCGGACGCGGACTGAGCGAGGGAAAGGGCATCGTGTCGTGGCTGCACCCACCGACAAGCGTCAGGACCGAGACAAGAGCGACACGCCGGATCATATCCCGGCTGTAGGCGAGCAAAAAAACTGACGCAACGCACTTGCGCCCCCGAAAAAGCCCGTCTAACAGCCCACCTCCACCGGGCGCCCGTAGCTCAGCTGGATAGAGCATCAGACTACGAATCTGAGGGTCGGACGTTCGAATCGTTCCGGGCGCGCCACTTTTCCCGCAGGGAAAGCAGTGGGATAGAAGGGGTGGCGAAAGCCGCCCCTTTTTCTTTGCGTACGGTCTCTGGCGGTTTTCTGATCAACTCTTGCCGCCGATGGATGGCACGTCAGGCTATTCTCACGCAGGAGGACGCGCCGACAGCGCCACCGCTGCGGGGGAAGCGGGTGCTTGCAAGCCTCTCGGACACCGAACCTGTTTGCTTTAGACAAAGCCTGTTCCCGTGGGCGTTCAAAGCAGGTGGTGGGCTGACGCGGGTTCAAGGCATTCCCCTGCGGCGCGCGAACATTGGCCCTCTTGTCACCTTGTGTCGGGACGCGGTTGCGCCGCTCCTGATCTTGCCGCGGCACCACGCCATCAGCTGCGACCGGCACCGAAGCGGCTTGGAAAACGAGCACGGTTGGTCAAAGGGTGCCTGGCCTCTTCAACGACCGAAACATGATCCACCACCATGCGGATGCAGGCCGACACAGATTTGGAGACTGCCCTGTTGGGGTCGGTCCTGGCCGACAGATCCTGCGGTGACTGTACCCTGTGCTGCACGGTCCTGAAGGTCGATGCGCCCGATCTGAAGAAGGCGGCTGGGACGCCGTGCAGGCACCTCGGCTCCGGCGGTTGCAGCATACACGCGGTGCGTCCTCAAATCTGCCGGACATGGTTCTGTGTTTGGCGCAGAGTGGGGAGCCTGCCGGACGAGGCAAGACCGGATCGGTCGGGCCTGCTGGTATCGCTGAACTTCGTGCGCGAACCTCAAAACTGCCTTGAAGGCGTGTCAATTGTCGTGCGCTCCCTCCTCGGGAGCAAGGCGATCGAGAACGGCATGGCGGCGAGGGTGCTGGACAGCGTGTGTGACCAGCTGGTTCCCGTCTGGTTCAGCGACGGATCGAAGAAAATGTTGATGCATCCGGAGAACGAGGTCGCGGAACACGTCATTGCCGGCACCTTGGCCCCTGCTCATCTGCGAGCAGAGGTTGCGGCCTGGCGGGAGCAATACGGTCACTTCATGCCCGAGGATCGTGGCACTATCAGATAAGGCCCGTTCTTGTGTTCCGGTGGCCATCAGCACCAGGAGCGTTGCAGGCATGTTGATGGCGAAGGCCGGCGGTCTTGCGCGCCCCTCGACCGCCTGTCCAAGGGCGGCGCTGTGTCCGGGCAGCAACACCGGCCGGTTGTTTCGCCCTCGATGCCGATCTGTTGTGCGGCTTAGGCGCGATAAAGGCGTATAAGTCGGCAACGCCAGCACCGGATCCACGGCGCGGCAGGAGAGGGGTGCGTATGGCCAGCCATCGTTATTCGCTGAAAGCGGCACTGCTTGCAGGTGGCGCTCTAGTCGCCAGTCCTGCCTGGGCACAGCAGACCAGCCTCGATCCCACCGCCGCGACCACCGCGAACACGCAACCCGCCAACCCGACCGCCGCGGCGGCTGAGAATGCCGCAGAGCCGCGTGAGCCGAACGGCGCACAGCCGCCCGCAACCGATGCCGGCGCGATGCAGGACATCATCGTCACCGGCAACACGTCCGGCAAGCGGACGTTGTTCGACAGTTCCTCCAACGTCACGCTCGCAAGCTCCGCGGACATCGCGCGGCTGGCGCCTCGATCGACCGCCGACGTGTTGCAACTGGTGCCGGGCGTGTTCGTGGAGAGTACGGCTGGGCCGATCTCCAACAACTATTCGGTGCGCGGCCTGCGTGGCGGCGCACAGACGTTCATCACGCTGGAGGAGGATGGCATGCCGATCCTCTATGGCGGGGGTGGCGCGGATTTTTATTTCCAGAACGATTTGATGATCGCGCGGGTGGAGGCGGTGGAGGGCGGCACGTCCGGCGTGCTGGCGCCGAACGGTGCGGGCGCGACGATCAACTTCATCTCGCTCAAACCCAGCTACGATCATGCGGTGGCTTCGGCGCGCTACACGGGCGCGACCTATGGCGACCTGCGCGCGGACGGCTATTTCTCCGCACCCATCGCCGACGATCTGGCGTTCAGCGTCGGCGGCTATGTCCAGTCGCAAAAGGGTGTCCGGCGCACGCCGTTCACCTTCTTCGGGTACAACGTGAAGGCGATGCTGGAGAAGCGGTTCGCAAACGGCGGAACCGCGCGGCTGACCTACAAACGCATCGACCAGAACAATCCCTATTACGCCGACATGCCGTTCCGGGTGTCCAGCGACGGCGACATCAGCAGCGTGCCGGGGCTGAACCTCAGGCGGGATGATATCGGCGGGCGTGCCTTTACCCAGTTCCTGGTGCCCGACAGCCCCGCGACGGGCAATGCGCTGCGCCCGTTCCGGTCCACGCGGGGGGTGGGCGTCAAGGCCAACACCTACCGGCTGGACGTCGACATGCCGGTGTCGGACAGCATCAGCCTGTTCGCGCACCTGCGCTATCTGGATGGCAAGTACGACTTCAACGGTATTTTTCCAGGATCGGGATCGGGCACGGCGGGTCTGACGTCGGCGGCCAACTACCTCAATCCGGCCGTGTCGCCGCTTGCCGGGCTGACGCCCATCCAGGGGGCGACCTTTACCTATTTCCAGGCGGCGCAATTCGCATTCCCGGCAGTGGCGCAATACGGCCTGCGCGACATCCGGACGGGCGCGGTCATTCCGTCCAGCGCGACGGCGACGCTGGCTGGCTTGAACGGCAACGGGCTGCTCCAACAGACGGTGCTGAACCACCAGACGCTGGCCACAAAGGATGCGGGTACCAATTTCGGGCTCAAGTGGGACGCGGAGACCGGTTCGGTCCAGAACTCGCTGACCGTCGGCGGAATGTACTATAATGTCCGACGCCGTAACGATCAGTCGGCCGTCGCGACCGTCATCAACGACGTGACCAACAATTCCAACGTGTACGACGTTGTCGCGATCGACAATGCGGGTCAGGTGCTGGGCTCGCTGACCAACAACGGCCTGGTCAATTACGGCAACTGGGGCCAGGGCCTGTTCAAGGATGAGGTCAACTCGATCTCCGCCTATTTCAACGACGAGTTGCGGATCGGCGACAACCTGCACATCGACTTCGGCGCGCGGTACGAGCACGAACATGTCGGGGTGCGCATCGGTCAGCAGGCCCAGGTCAACGCGCCGGTGCCGGCCGGTACGCCCGGCCTGTTCCAAGACGTCGGTGCGACGTTCAACGGCACCTATGTCTATCAGGCGGACTCGTTCAACAAGCTGGCTTATACCGGCGGCGTCAACTACACGCTGACACGCAACATCTCGCTGTATGCGCGCGGCGCGTACGGGTTCCAGACCAATGGCGGCGACACGGGCGGCACGCACAAGCCGACGGGCCTGACGCTGTACGAGGGCGGGGTTCGGTTCCAGTGGCCGGGCTTCAACGCGTCGGTCATCGGCTTTCGCACGCTGATCAACGATCTGTCGTACCAGTTCATCAACCCGGACAATCCGACGATCCAGAGCAATGCGGTCGCAGACAGCCGGACCAACGGCGTTCAGGTCGATGCGGACATCCGCCCGGTCAGCTTCTTCAGCCTGGCGGTGAACGGCGTCTACCAGAACCCCAAGCTGACCAACCTGATCTTCGACACCCCGATCCAGGGCAGCTACACCGGCAACGTCCCCGAACGCACGCCCAAGAAGCTGCTGACGGTGACGCCGTCGATCATCCTGCCGAACGGACTGGGTGAGATCTACGGACGGTGGCGTTACACGGGCAAGATTTTCGCCGATGCGGGGAACGGGATCGCGCTGCCCAGCTACAGCGTCATTTCCGCCGGGGTCAGCGTCAATGTCGGCGAAAAGGTCAATCTGAGCGCCAGCGTCGACAACATCTTCAACCAAAAGGGCTTCACGGAGGGCAATCCGCGCCAGGGACAGACACAGACCATCGTCGACGGCTATTTTTACGGCCGCGCGATCTATGGTCGAAACGCGCTGTTCACGGCGACGATCAAGCTTGGCAACTGAGGTGAGGGCGTCCGGTGGCAAGGCAGGCTTGAGGCTGAGACGTTCGCTCGTCGCTCCGCTGCTGTCCTTGCTTGCCGCTCCGCTGTTGATCGGGGCGGCGGGGGAGCAGGTTGTGCGGCGTGAGGGCCTGAACCTCAACAGCTTCACGCAGTCCGGCTCGGTCGCGGCGCACGTGCTGCTGCGCGATGGTCAGGACCCGCGGCTGATCGTCGCATTTCCGGCGGGCAACAGCGGTGTCGGCCTGTGGTTCGACCGCGTTGCCGGTCCTACGCGTTGGACGATGGCAGACGCCGCACGGCCTGTCACGACCACCGATGCACGCGGTCGCGCCCTGCGCGGCGTCACCTTCGCAGCGACCATCCAGGCGAGAGAGTTGCGGGTCAAGCAGGCGGTGCTAACCAGCATTCGGGTGCTGCGCGATTACCAGGCGCTGGGGACCGTCCCGGACGGGCTCGCTCCGACGCTGACGCAAGAGAGAGGCACGCTCACCTGGGCGCGCGATCGGTTGGACGGCGGTGCCGGCTATCGGCTGTCGTTACGCGTCGATCGCGGGACGCTGCATGGCACCACGCTGACCGCGGCGAAGGACGGGACGATCGAGATCACCGTCACCGCGCTGACAGGTGAGGTGCCGCTGACGCCATTCCGACCCGGCGAACTGCTGGAGCCGACCGCCGCCAACGACCCGCAGGCGCGCGCGGCGCTGCAATTCCTCAGCTATCGTGAGAAGTTCCTGGCGGGGTCATGGCGGTTCCTGACCTATTTCGGGCGGGATACCTTGTTGTCGGTCCGGTTGCTGATGCCCGCGCTGCGGCCGGACGCCGTCGACACCGGCTTGCGATCCGTGCTGGAACGGCTGTCGCCGGACGGGGTGGTGGCGCATGAGGAGGATATCGGCGAGTTCGCGATCCTGGATCATCGTCGCGATGGCGGCGGTTTGTCCGACGCGCCGACCTACAATTACGCGATGGTCGACAGCCCTTTCCTGCTCGCGCCGGTAGCGGGCGCCTGGTTGATCGACGACGCGCGCGGACGGGCGCGGGCCGCGCGCTTTCTCGCCGCGCCCCTGGGACACGAGCGGGCGGGCGACGCGTTGATGCGCAACGTCCGCTTCGTCGTAGCAGCCGCGGCGCCGTTCACCCGCGACCCCGACTGGCGACGGATGATATCGTTGAAGCCCGGCATGGACGCGGGCGAATGGCGCGACAGCAATGACGGGCTGGGCGGTGGCCGTTATCCGTACGACATCAACGCGGTCCTGGTACCCGCCGCACTGGAGGCGATCGATGCGATGGCGCGCGCGGGCTTGCTTGCGCCGTTTGCGAAACCGGAAGATCGCACGATGCTGGCTCAGGTGCATGGCATGGCAGCCACCTGGGCGTCACGCGCGCCGGGTTATTTCGCGCAAACCGTCACCCCCGCCGCAGCGCAGGCGGCGATCTCCCGTTACGCCGCACAGGTCGGTGTTCCAGCTGGTCCCGCCCTGGCAGCGGCGACGCAGCCGTTGCGCTACAACGCCATTTCACTCGACGCGCAGGGTCGCGCCGTGCCGATCGTCCACTCGGATGACGGCTTCGCGCTGTTGTTCCAGCACCCCGATGCCGCCGCGCTGAATACCGCCGCGACGACGATCTCGGCACCCTTTCCGGCCGGGTTAATGACCGGTGCGGGCATGCTGGTCGCCAATCCGGTCTTCGCACCGACGGCGCTCCAGGCGCGGTTCAGCCCCGCCGCCTATCACGGCACGGTGGTCTGGTCGTGGCAGCAGGCGCTGGTCGCGGCGGGGATCGACCGGCAACTGGCGCGCAGCGACCTGCCGCCTGCGACATGTGCCCGGCTGACCGATGCGCAGGCGAAGCTGTGGCAGGCGATCGACGCGAGCCGCAGCGTGCAGAGTTCGGAACTCTGGTCGTGGCGCTATGCCGATGGCGCGTACCGGATCGCGCCGTTCGGGGCGGCGGGAGGCGACGCCGACGAATCCAACGCCGCTCAATTGTGGAGCACGGTGTACCTGGCGGTTCGTCGCCCGGTCGGTGCACCGGCCTGTCACCGCCGTTAATGGCGGATCGGGTACGCAGGGTCGTGATCGTCGGCGGGGGCACCGCCGGCTGGATGACGGCGGCCGCCTTGTCCAAGGCGCTCGGCAAGACGGACACCGCCATCACGCTGATCGAAAGCGAGGAGATCGGCACCGTCGGCGTCGGTGAAGCGACGATCCCGACCATCCACTGGTTCAACACACTGGTCGGGTTGGATGAGGCCCGCTTCATGGCGGACACGGGTGCGACGTGGAAGCTGGGCATCGAGTTTCGCGGCTTGCAGGGCGAGGGTAGCGCGTACTTCCACCCGTTCGGGACCTTTGGTGGCCCGGGCGATGCGGCCATGTTCCCGCACCGGCTGATCCGGGCATGGAACGTGGGGGAGGCCGCTCCGATCGAGGAGTATTCGCTGACCACGCAGGTGGCGCGCGCCGGCCGGTTCGCAAAGCCGGTTCCCGATCCACGATCGCTGCTGTCGACGCTTGGCTATGCGTTCCACTTCGATGCCGCCCGTTATGCGGCGCATCTGCGCGTGCTGGCGGAAAGCCGTGGCGTCGTCCGACACGAGGGCCGGGTCGTGCAGGTCGATCGCGACGCGGCGACCGGAAATGTGACGACGTTGCAAACCGCGACGGGCGACGCGATCGGCGGTGACCTGTTCATCGATTGCTCCGGCTTGCGCGGATTGCTGATCGAGCGAGCTATGGGTGCCGGGTTCGAGGACTGGTCACACTGGCTGCCGTGCGACGCGGCATGGGCGGCGCCGACCCGCGCCATGGAGCGGCGACCGCTCTACACGCAGGCGAGCGCCGACACGGCCGGTTGGCGGTGGCGCATCCCCCTCAAGCACCGGACGGGCAACGGTTACGTGTTCTCCAGTCGCTTCGAGGAGCCGGACGCTGCGCGCGACCGGCTGCTCGCGGCGCTGGGAGAGGCGGTGCTGGCAGAGCCGCGTCTCATCCGCTTCACGCCGGGTCGCCGTCGCCGCGCCTGGGTGGGAAACGTCGTGGCGATTGGCCTGTCTGCGGGTTTTCTGGAGCCGCTGGAATCGACCAGCATCCACCTGATCCAAAGCGGCATCGGGCGACTGTTGTCGCTGTTCCCCCGCGCCGATGCCTCACCCTTGCTGGCGGAGCAGTATAATCGCCTGAGCGCGCGCGAGTTCGAGGAAGTGCGCGACTTCATCATCCTCCATTATCATCGAACACAGGGCCGGACCGAACCGCTCTGGAGGTACTGCCAGCAGATGCCGATCCCCGACACGCTGGCGTCGCGGATCGACCAGTTCCGCGCCTCCGGCCGCCTGATGCTGGCCACCGACGATCTGTTTCGCGATGCGAGCTGGTTCGCCGTGCTGACCGGGCAGGGGGTGCGGGCGGAGGATCACAACCCCTTGCTCGATGTCATCAGCGACGCCGACAACGCGCGCCAGCTTGCCGCCATGCGACAGGCGATCCGCTCGGCCGCCTTGCAGGTGCCGCTGGCGCAGTGACTGGCGAATGATACCGCCCGCACCCTCGTGAGACCGAGGCAACGCTTGCTGTGCCGTTAGGAGAAGCACGCAAGTGCGGGACCTCCCTCAATGCGCGGCGGGATCGGGCGCGGTCTTCGGCTTCATGGCCTGCGCGATGAAGGCGCAGGCGATCAGCTGGATCTGGTGGAACAGCATCAGCGGCAGCATGATAGGTCCGAGTGCGGCCGCCGGAAACAGCGTCGATGCGATCGGAACGCCGGACGCCAGGCTTTTCTTTGAGCCACAGAACAGAAGCACGATGCGATCCTCCCGCACGAAGCCCAGTCGGGCCGACAGCCACCAGGTCCAACCCAGTATCGCGGCGAGAATCACCAAGCACAGCGCCACGATTTCTGCCAGGTCCAGCGCATCCACCTTGGCCCACAAGCCCTCGACCACCGAAGCGGAGAAGGCCGTATAGACCACGAGCAGGATCGATATACGGTCGACCCTGCCGACCAGCAGCTTGTGGCGGGTGATGAAGCCGCTGGTCAGCGGACGGCTGAGGTGCCCGAGCATGAACGGCAGCAGCAGTTGCAGCACGATCTTCTCGATCGCCGATGGGGAAATATCCACCCCTTGCTCCATCAACAGCGTGCAGAGCAGCGGCGTCAGGAAGATGCCCATCAGGTTGGACAGCGACGCGCTGCACACCGCTGCGGCGACGTTGCCGCCGGCCACGGCGGTAAAGGCGATGGAGGACTGTACCGTGGAGGGCAGCAGGCAGAGGAACAGGATGCCGCTGAGCAACGCCGCTGGCACGATGCTGCCGAGACTGCTCGACAGGCCGAGGCCGACGAGCGGGAAGACGATGAACGATGTTGCGATTACCGCGATATGTAGGCGAAAATTGCCGAACCCGGCGACGATCGCCTGTCGTGACAGCTTGGCGCCGTGCAGGAAGAACAGGAGGACGATGAAGCCGTTGGCCACCTCTCCGGCGATCACGGCTCCCCGACCACGCACGGGTACGACACTGGCGAGGACCACCAGCCCCAGCATCAGGAGGATGAACGGGTCCAACACCGCAAATGCCCGCCGAGTGCGGGCGCGCAGTTGCAGGCCGCTCACCAAGTGCACACCTGGCCGGCCCGGGGCGAACCGGCGGGGGTCTGAGCGAAGCAGCCGGTGGGGTCAGGCTCGGTCTGAGGCTGCCTTTCCGGAGGTCTCGGCGTCATGTGTATCGAAGTTGCGGGTAGCATTGCGGGCTCTTGCGCGAGCGACACATGCATAAGCAACACCGTTGCGCCCGACGCAGGTGTTTGACCGCGGCGCCGGAAGGCTCGCGATCGCGGAACCGAAGCGGCCGGCTCTGGACCTGTATGCGGCGTGGGTAGTCAAACATTGCGCCGAAAGGGCGGCACTTTCGGCGCGATCGTCAATTCAAACTCCACGCCGAACGATTCACGTTCCCGGATGCAGGTAAGGAACCCACCCCATGAACATCGACCTGACCGGTAGGACGGCCCTCGTCACCGGATCCACCGAGGGCATCGGCTTCGGCATTGCCCAAAGCTTGGCCAAGGCAGGAGCGTCCGTCGTCATCAACGGCCGCACGCGTGAGAAGGTGCATGCGGCCGTGGCCCGGGTCGGGGCGAAGGCACGAGGCGCCGTGGCGGACCTCGGGACCGTGGAGGGTCACGACCAGCTCGTCGCCGCCGTCCCGGACGCCGACATCGTGGTCAGCAATCTGGGCATCTTTCAACCCTCCGACTTCTTCGACACCGACGATGCGACGTGGGATCGGCACTGGCAGGTCAACGTCATGGCCGGCGTGCGGCTTGCGCGAACCTACCTGCCGATCATGGAGCAGGCGGGGTGGGGACGATTCCTGTTCCTCGCCTCGGAATCGGCGTTCAACATCCCGGTGGAGATGATCCACTATGGTGTCAGCAAGACCGCGGATGTCGCACTCGCCCGCGGGTTGGCGAAGCGTATGGCGGGCACGGGCGTCACCGTGAACTCGGTGCTGCCGGGCCCGACCCTGTCCGAGGGTGTGGAGGCGATGCTGAAGTCCGAGCGCGCGAAAACCGGCAAGCCGATCGAGGAGGTCGCGGCCGCCTTTGTCCAGGAACACCGGTCCAGTTCCATCATCCGCCGCGCCGCGACGGTGGAGGAGGTCGCGAACATGGTCGTCTATCTCGCGTCTCCGCTGGCGTCGGCGACCACCGGCGCGGCGCTGCGTGTGGACGGCGGGGTGATCGACACGCTGATGTGAGGGGACAGCGCTGGCCCGTGCCGATCCGGTCGGGACCGGCGCCGCTACGTGCCCGAGCACCGCGCGATGCTGTCGAAGCAGCTTACGCGCCGCCGCTACTTGGTTACGCGAGAGCGATGGCGAGGAAGAAGCGTTACCTAACCGCGACGATGGCCGACGGGTACGTCAAAACGATCGGCCCGACCGCCTCCCCGTTCACCCATTACTGGCGCATCGTCGCCGAGTTGCCCGGTGGAAAGACGGAAGTCTTCTGGGGCCACTCGCGTTCGCTCGGCGAAGCGAGGGGCAAGAAGGACGCCGCGGCTGAGGCCGCCAGGCAGCGTGGGTGGTCGAGCTATGCTTTTGAAGTGGTCGAGCTTGTCGAGAGCTGAGGTCGAGGCTGAGATTCGACTGTTGTTGATTGGGTGCGAAACTCGGGTATCGCTCGCGGTCGATCTGCTGCTTAGCAAAGATGCTAGCCGTCTAGTTGCCCGAGAGCACGCGTAATGACGCAAAATCTAGTATCTCCTGAAACAATAAGCAGGGCGCTCTACGAGCGTTAAACTGCCGTCGGCTCAACGCGAGTGTCTTGAGGCTTCCCAGAAACTCTCAAACTGTCAGCGACTTACCAAAGCCGCCAGTATCGTGGCGCGTCTTGGTGGCGTAAGTCCGACCGGATTTTTCGCGATACTTCCGGGCAGGAAAGTAACGACAACACAGTATTAATCCATTCCGGCTACAAAATCCTCCATTCGGGGGGAACAAAAGTTGAGCTGCCATTTATTGACTGCGCCGGACCATTTGGCGGTCCGGAGCATCACTACATTTGCCGACAGTGTTCGGCAGGCCTTTGATACGGCCACATCGATCACGCTCGATCTTTCAACATGTGTCGAGATGGATCTGAGTACCTTGCAAGTTCTGGCTGTGGCACGGCGACATGCTGTGGAGACCGGCAAGACCTTCGTCCTTTCGGAACCGGCAAGTGGGGAGTTGCTGCGCCTGTTGGAACGGGCCGGCTTCCTCTCTGCGCCGACACCGGTCGATATCGATTTCTGGTTTCACGGAGTGCGCCCGCAATGACTGCTTCCATTCTGACCGTTGATGACTCGCCCAGCCTGCGCATGGCGATCCGCATCGCGCTCACCGGCGCCGGTTATTTCGTGCAGGAGGCGGGCGACGGCGTGGAAGGCCTGGCGAAAGCGGCTGCCAACCGGTTCGACATGATCGTGACCGACCTGAACATGCCCAACATGGATGGCCTGACCATGATCCGCGAACTGCGCAAGCAGCCGGAGCAGGCGGGCGTCCCCATCATCTTCCTGACCACCGAATCAGACGCGGAGATGAAGGCGCAGGCCAAGGCGGCGGGAGCCACTGGATGGCTGGTCAAGCCGTTCGTTCCCGATCAACTGGTGAAGGTGGCGAAGAAGGTGCTCGGCCGGTGAGTGCCGACGATCCGATCGCCGCTTTCCGCGTGGAGGCGGGCGAACTGCTCGACCAGGTCGAACAGGGGCTGCTCGACCTGTGTAATCGCCTCGGCGACGCCGACCTGGTCAATGCGGTGTTCCGCGGACTGCACACCTTGAAGGGGTCGGGCGCCATGTTCGGCTTCGATGCCCTGGCGAGCTTCACGCACCATTGCGAGACCGCGTTCGACCGGATTCGCAAAGGCCAGGTGCCTGCAACCCGGGAACTGGTGACGGTGATCCTGTCGGCGCAGGACCATATGCGGGGCGCTGGTCGAGGGCGAAGCCCCTGTCGCGGAGGGGGAGGCGATCCTCGTCCGGTTGCACGCCGCGCTGGAGCATGCGTCCGGAGCGGAAGCGGTAATGGCGGAGGCGCCGGCTGGCCCGCGAGGGTGGAAACTGTTCTTCCGATTGCCGTCCGACGCCATGGCGAACGGCACCAATCCCCTGATGCTGCTCGACGAGCTGCGCGCGCTTGGCGACGCGCACATCGTCGCGCGTACAAACGACGTACCGAGCCTGGAAGAGCTGGTCGCGACCGAGTGCCATGTCGGCTGGGACGTGACGTTGATCGGAGAGATCAGCCGGGACGATATCGAGGACGTGTTCATCTTCGTGATGGATGACATGACGCTCGACATCGAGCCTCTGAGTGCAGAGCCGGCGTCTCTTGCCGAGCCGGTCATCGCGGATCCTGCCGTCGTGCCCACGTCCGCTCCGGTCGTGGTCGAGGTGGACGGTTCTTCCGCTGGTGTACGTCCCGCCGCAAAGGCGGGCGAAAGCGTACGCGTTCCGGCCGAGCGGCTCGACGCGCTGATGGACCGGGTCGGGGAGCTGGTGATCGCGCAGAGCCGCCTGTCGCAGCTTGCGCATGGCGGCGTCGACTTGCTGCTGCGGTCGGTGTCCGAAGAGATCGAACGGCTGACCAGCGAATTGCGCGACACCATGATGATGTTGCGCATGGTGCCGGTGGCGTCCCTGTTCGGCCGCTTCCGCCGCCTCGTGCACGACCTGGCCCGTGACACGGGCAAGGCGATCGAACTGGTCACCGAGGGCGAAGCCACCGAGATCGACAAGACGGTCATCGAGCGGTTGTTCGATCCCTTGGTCCATATCGTGCGCAACAGCTGCGATCACGGCGTGGAGCCGGGGCGCTACGTCATACCGCTGACGGCGGTCGAGGAGTGCCTGGAACTCAGCCTCGAAGAGGACATGCGCTCTCGCGGGCGAAGCTTCATCACGCTGCGCGATCGGCTGGTGCCGTTCCTTCGCCTACGCGACATGTTCGCGACGGGTACCAGGCCCGACACCTATCAGAAGATCGTCGTGGTCACGACCGGCACGGATCGCGTCGGACTGGTCGTGGATCAGATCATCGGCAACCACCAGACGGTGATCAAGCCGATGTCGTCGCTACATGCCGATGTCGCGAACTTCGCCGGCGCAACGATCCTGGGCGATGGCGGCGTCGCGCTGATCCTCGACATTGCCCAGCTTGTCGCCACCGCCCAGCCGAAGGAGGAGCGGCTCCGCGCCGCTGGATAGGTCATGCACGATCCAACAACCATCAACTGGGACGAGGGCGGCCAAGTGGGCGTGCTGACCTTCGACCTGGACGGAGAGGTCTTCGCCGTCGAGGCGATCTCGGTTCGCGAGATACTGGACATCATCCCGCAAACGGCGGTGCCGGGCGCGTCGGCTCTCGTGGGCAGCGTCGTCAACTTCCGGGGCAGGGTGATCCCGCTGGCCGACCTGCGCGTCGCGTTCGGCATGGGGCCAGCCCCGGTCACCGGGGACAGCCGCATCGTCGTGATCGAGATCGATCTGGACGATCAGCCCACGCTGCTCGGCTTGAGGGCCGACAAGGTGCACGAGGTCACCGCGTTGGCGAAATGCGACAGCGAGGAGCCGCCCACAGTCGGCATGCGCTGGCGTCGCGATCACGTCCGCAGCCTGGTGCGCCGCGACCAAGGCCTGATCGTCGTGCCAGATCTGCAGGCGATCTTTGCCTCGGCCACCGCCGAACCGCAGCCGGCCACGGCTTCGATCCATTCCATCCATTGATTTCTTCAGCCCAAGGGGGGGCTTCAGACGCGCGCTACGATCAAGATGAAACTGGGTGCCACGTTCGGCGTCCTGATAGCCATGATGCTGGCCGTTGTCGGCGTCGGCATTTCCAAGATGAGCACGCTGAACACGGCGATCACGGAGGTCATCAACGGCCCGGCCGCACGGCTCAGTTTGGCGCAGAGCGTCAACATTGAAGTCGGCACCGTGCTCCGCCGTGAGAAGAACATGGTTCTCACCAGCGACATGGACCTGATGCGGCAGTTCAATGGCGAGATCGGTGAAGGCCGAGGCAAGATCGAGAAGCTGATCGCAGAGGGCGACAGCAAGGCAAGTGCGGTTGGCAAGCCGGGATGGGCGACCCTGCGGCAGCAATGGGACAGCTACAAGCGCTTGAACGACAAGGTTCGCTCATTGGCGCTGGCGAACAACAAGGCGGAGGCCAGTGCGCTGTCCGTCAACGACTCCCGCAAGCTGGCCGGGGAAATGACGGACACGATCGACGGCATTGTCGAGCTGCAGCGTACCCAGATGAAGCAGGCCGACGACGACACGGACGCGCTCTATGGCAACGCCTGCACCGTCCTGCTGGTCGTCGCAACGCTGGCGATCCTGATCGCCGCCACCGGCGCGGTGTGGATCTCGATGGTGGTATCGGGCGGCCTGCGTCGCATCGGCCAGGCGGTGGACGCCGTGTCCATCGGCGACCTGGACCACGAGGTGAAGGTCACGAGCAACGACGAGATCAAGGATCTGGTCGACACAGTCAACAAGATGACGGCCAACCTGCGCGTGTCCGCCACGCTGGCCGATCGGATCGCGGGGGGCGACCTGACCGTTCAGCATCAGCCGATGTCCGACAAGGACACGCTGGGCCACGCGCTGGTCACGATGGTCGAGAAGCTGCGCGACGTGGTCGGCAACGCCAACGCGGCAGCGGAGCAGGTTTCCGCTGGCAGCCAGGAACTGTCCGCATCGTCGGAACAGGTCAGCCAGGGCGCGACCGAACAGGCCGCCGCGGCCGAAGAAGCCTCCGCATCGATGGAGCAGATGGCGGCCAACATCAAACAGAACGCCGACAACGCCGCCCAGACCGAGAAGATCGCGCGTCAGTCCTCAAAGGATGCCGAGGCGAGCGGCGTGGCAGTCGAGAAGGCGGTCGACGCCATGCAGACCATCGCCGAAAAGATCGGCATCGTGCAGGAGATCGCGCGCCAGACCGACCTGCTCGCCCTGAACGCGGCGGTCGAGGCGGCCCGTGCAGGTGAGCATGGCAAGGGCTTTGCGGTGGTCGCATCCGAGGTCCGCAAGCTGGCCGAGCGTAGCCAGACCGCGGCGGCCGAGATCGGCTCCGTATCCGGTGAAACGGTGAAGGCAGCGGCGCAGGCCGGCGAGATGCTGACCCGGCTGGTGCCGGACATCCGCCGGACGGCCGAACTGGTGTCCGAGATCAGCGCTGCGTGCCGCGAACAGGATATCGGGGCCAGCCAGATCAACGAGGCGATCCAGCAGCTCGACAAGGTGACGCAGCAGAATGCCGGCGCGTCGGAGCAGATCACGACCACGTCCGAGGAACTCGCCGCCCAGGCCGAGGAGCTTCAGGCCAGCATCGCCTATTTCCGGGTGGACGAGCGATCGGGCGGGCGCGGCGCGGTGACGACCAACGCCGTCCGGAGGCCGGCCGCCAGCGTCCGCAAGCCTGTCGCCAAGGGCAAGGCAAAGCCCAACTCGGTGGCGGATCAGCAGGCCCGTGTCCGTGGCTTCGCGCTGGACCTGAGCCAGGGCGGCCCGGATGGCGAGGACGCCGAGTTCGGACAGGCCGCATGACGGCGGGGGCCGAGATCCAGGCCGTGACCTTCGGCCTGGGTGACGAGATTTTCGCGGTGCGGGTCGCCTGTGTCCGCGAGATCCTCGACCATGCCCCGGCCTTTCGCATCCCGAACGGGCCGGACTGGTTGCTCGGCCTGACCGATGTGCGCGGGCAAGGGGTGCCGACGATCGACTTTCGCGCCAAGCTTGGTCTGGCGCGCGTCGATCCCGACATGGCGACGCGCATCCTGATCGTCGACCTGCCGCTCCCCGACCGCGTGCTGGCGCTGGGGCTGGTGGTCGATCGGGTGCTGAACGTGACGACCTTCGGGTCGGAGCAGGTGGAGCCGGCGCCGGACATCGGGGTCCGGTGGCGATCCGATTACATCGAGGGTGTGATGCGTCAGCCGGACGGCTTTGTCGTGCTGGTCGACCTGAGCCGCATCTTCACGTCGGAAGACGGCGCCATGCTTCCCACGACCATGCGTCAGGCCGCCTGAACCCGGCCCGGGTGCCGCCCCGCCGGCGCCGATCCCATGCTACAGCTTGAAAGTACCTCGCCGATGTCAGCCGTCGCCGCCAGGGTTGCCGATCCCCTGGACAAGATCAGTCCGCGCAACTTCAACCGCCTGTCGGCCCACATCTACGACCAGGCGGGCATCAAGATGCCGGCGAGCAAGCAGACCATGCTGGAGGGACGTCTGCGCCGACGTGTCCGTGCGACCGGCGTCGCCGATCTGAACAGCTATTGCGACCTGCTGTTCGACCACGACCGGGTCGGGGCGGAGGCCCTTCACCTGCTCAATGCGGTGACGACCAACAAGACGGACTTTTTTCGGGAGCCGCGCTACTTCGACTATCTTCGCCAGTCGATCCTGCCGGCGTTGAAGACGCAGGGGCATCGGCGCATCCGCGCGTGGAGTGCGGCCTGTTCGACGGGCGCGGAACCCTACACCATGGCGATGGTGTTCGACGACTTCGCGGAACGGCAGGGCGGACCCGACTACGGCGTGCTTGCGACGGACCTCGACACCGAGGTGCTGGAGACCGCGCGGCGCGGCGTCTACCCCGCCGACATGCTGGATCCCGTCCCTGCGGCGATGCGGGACCGGTACGTCATGCGTCCGTTGCAGAGGGGGCGCGGCGATGTGCGCATCGTCCCGGCGCTGCGATCGGCGGTCGGATTCGCGCGACTAAACCTGATGGACGCCCGCTATCCGGTGGGCGATCCGATGGACATCATCTTCTGTCGCAACGTGTTGATCTACTTCGACAAGCCGACCCAGGAGAAGGTCGTGTCGCGGCTGTGCGATCAGCTCAGGCCGGGCGGATGGCTGTTGCTCGGCCATTCGGAGTCGATCGCCGGGATGGACCTGCCCGTGAAGCAGGTGTCCAACACCGTGTTCCAGCGGAACTGACATGGCCAAAATCCGTGTGCTCGTGATCGATGATTCCGCCAGCGTCCGTCAGAGCATGACCGCGCTGTTGCAGGAGGACCCCGAGATCGAGGTTATCGGCGCGGCGGCCGACCCGTTCGCCGCCGCCCGCTACATCCAGGAACAGGTGCCCGACGTCATCACGCTCGACGTGGAGATGCCGCGGATGGACGGCGTCACCTTTCTGCGCAAGCTGATGAGCCAGTGTCCGACGCCCGTGGTCATGTGCTCGTCGCTGGTGGAGGAAGGGTCGGAGACGCTGCTCCAGGCGCTGGAGGCCGGCGCGGTGGACGTGATCCTGAAGCCGCGGCTGGGGGTCGCGGATCACCTGGCAGAGGCCCGGATGATGATCCGCGAAACCGTGAAGGGTGCGGCGCGTGCGCGGGTGCGGCCCAGGACACCGGCCGCGCGTACTGTCGCGCCGCAACGCAAGCTGACCGCCGACGCGGTCCTGCCGCCGCCCACAGGCAAGGCGATGAGCCGCACGACGGAGATGGTCGTCTGCATCGGCGCATCGACCGGCGGTACCGAGGCGCTGCGGGAGGTTCTGGAGGCACTGCCGGCCAATTCGCCCGGCATCGTCGTCGTGCAGCACATGCCCGAAAGCTTCACCCGTGCCTTTGCCAATCGCCTGAACGGGATCTGCGCGGTGGATGTGAAGGAGGCGGAGGATGGCGACACGGTCATGCGCGGCCACGTCCTGATCGCGCCGGGGGGCCTGCGTCACACCATGCTGGAGCGTCAGGGCGCGCGCTATCACGTCTCCGTCCGTGAAGGGCCGCTGGTGTCGCGTCATCGCCCGTCGGTCGACGTGCTGTTCCGATCAGCGGCGCGTAACGCAGCATCGAACGCGGTCGGGATCATCATGACGGGCATGGGCGACGACGGCGCGCGTGGCCTGCTGGAGATGAAACAGGCGGGTGCCCGGACCTTTGCGCAGGACGAGGCGACATCGGTCGTGTTCGGCATGCCGAAGGAGGCGATCGGCCGGGGCGCCGCCGACAAGGTCGTTCCCTTGCACGCCATCGCTCGCGAACTTCTTCAGGCGACGGCGCGCTGAGCGCCGACCCTGTTTCCTGACACGGAGCCGATCCATGATCCATTCCGATATCCTGGCGACGAACCCGGTTCCTGACGAGGCGACGCTGCCGCTGCGCGACCAGTTGTCTCGCCTGATCTCCGGTCTGGACGCACGCTTCATGCAGGCGGGCACCGCGCTGGCAACGTCCGTGGAGGCGATCGAGCGCATCGCCGCCGCCCTGACCGGCATCGGTGCCGCCGCCGAGAGTGCGGACGGAGCCGATGCGGTCGAAACCCTGGTCGGCGTGGCCCGGCGTCTGTCCGACCTGCCGCGTCAGCGGGAGGGCCGAAGCCGGGACTTCGCGGTGGTGCAATCCTCCGCGAGCGGGTTGCGTGGCGCGATCGGTGACGTTCTCGATACGCTGCGCGTGCTGCGCATCTACGGCATGAACGTGAAGATCGCGGCGTCTGGCGCCGACGAATTCGTCGGCTTCGTCGACATCATGTTCGTGCGGATCACGGGCGGTGAGGAGAACGTCAAGACGTTCAACAAACGCCTGAGCGAACTCCGCGAGAGCATGGCCGGGACCGAGAAGATGGACCGCCTGTTGATGGCGGAATGCGCCAGGGTGGTGCCGCAAGTGCCCGACCGCCTGGTGCGAGAGGCTGACGACCTGCTCGGCCATCAACGCGCGGTGGCGGCGGTGGCGGCGACCGCCAGGAAACTGGCGCTCTCGATCCAGGGAAAGGTCGGCGCGGCGCTCGGTGCCCTGCAGGTCGGGGACATCACGCGGCAGCGGCTGGAGCATGTGCTGGGCGGCATTCAGCTGCTCCACGCGCATCAAGCCGACTGGACGGCAGATGCGCAGGCGGGGAAGTGGGCGACCGCGCACCTGCTGCGTCTGTTCGCCACCCAGTTGATCGAGGCGGCGCAGCAGTTCGAGGATCAGGCCGGGTTGCTGATCGCCTCGCTCGATGCGATCGGCCCGGATGCTCGACAATTGCTTATGCTGCGCACGAACGGGGCCGCGGCGGAGGGGCGCACATTCCTGCGTCGCCTGGAGGAGTCGATCGCAAGCGTCGAGGCGGTGACCGCACAGCTGGGTGACGCGGATCGTCAGACCGGTGCGATCGTATCCATGATCGCCGATACGGTGGATGAGCTGACGCGCCGCCTGGCCGAAATCCGGGGCGTGCAGTTGGACGTGCAGCAGATGGCGATCAACATCGGCCTGCGTTGTCGCCGCATGGAGGCGATCGGCAAGCCCGTGACGGTGATCGCCAAGGAGATCCGCGGCCAGTCGGGTGCGCTTGATGCGACGACGGAGGCGATCGGACGCGAAATGGCGACGCTGGCGTCCGTTGCGCACTCCATCCGCACGGCTGCGGGCGAACAGGGCGTAGATGTGCAACAGGCGCTGGCCAGTTCGATTGAGTCCGTGCTGGCTAGCGCGATTAGGACGGAACAGGCCATCGATTCCGCCGGCGACGACGCCGATCGCGTCGTGGACATGCTGAACAGCACGGCCACCGAGCTCCGCGAGGAGCTTTGCCTCAGCGGAACGATGAGTGCGATGGGCGATGCGCTGCATGCCATGATGCCACCTGCTCAGGCGGAACCGCCGGAGGGGGTACTGGCGATGTTGAACATGCTGCTGCCGCAAATCGGCAAGCTCTACACCATGGCGAGTGAGCGCGAGGTGCATCAACGCTTCCTTCTCCCCGGCATGCAGGCGGTGCACGAGGAGCCGGCCGCCGGCAGCGAGGATGACGACCTGTTCGACGACGGCCTGTTCTGATCGTCAACCTGCTACGGCCAGCCGGCTGATCGCCGTTTCAGGTTTTTCGAAAAGCCCGTCTTCCTGAGGTCGCCTGTCGCAGGTCGAAGGGCAACTCGCCGGCCAACACTCCTTGTTGCTTTTGATAGTGACTCGCAAGAAAGGTCGTTCTAAGAGGCCCTCGAATACCGGGGAGCTTGAATTGTTCAGGACTTGTTTGACGCTGGGAGCCGCCACGGCGGCCCTGTGCGCGGGTGCGGCGAATGCGCAGATCATTGATACCGGCAGCGATGCTTCCAGCCAGACACGGGGCGGGGAGCCGGACATCGTCGTTGTCGGCAAGAGCTATGGCAACTCGGTCGGCAAGACTCTTACGCCCTTGAAGGATGTGCCCAACACCATCACGGTCGTCGATCGCGAGCGTTTCGAGGCGCAGAATTTGTTCACGCTGGAGGACGCGCTGACCGCGACCAACGGCGTCACGGTGACCGGCATCGGCAGCGAGGATGCCTCGTTCATCTCGCGCGGCTTCACGATCAACAATTATCTGATCGACGGCGTGCCCACATTATCGTTCGGCTTCCCGGGTGTCGTGCCGGACCTGTTCTTCTATGACCGGGTAGAGGTGCTGCGCGGGCCGGCCGGGCTGTTCAGCGGGTCGGGCAATCCGGCGGGCAGCATCAACCTGGTGCGAAAGCGTCCGCTCGACACCGCGAAGATGCAGGCGTCGGCCGGTTACGGCAGCTACGACAATCTTCGGCTCGAACTGGATGCCTCGACGCCGATCGGGCAGCGGGCCGGCTTGCGCGTCGGTCTGATGGCGCAGGATCAGGATCAGTTCTTCGAGGTGGCGCATCGCAACCGGGTGGACGCCTATGCCGTCGCCGATCTGGAGATCGGGGAGCGCACCACGCTGACCGTCGGCGCGAATTACGATCGGTTCAGGCCGGCCATCCAGTCCGGCCTGCCCGGTATCATCGGCGGACTGGACGGCAGCGAGGGGCGGCTGCTGGACGTCGATCGCTCCACCTATCTGGGTGCGGACTGGAACCGCTTCAGCTCCGAAACCTATTCGGCATTCGTGGAACTGGCGCACCGGATCAGCGATCGTTGGACGCTGCGCGCCACCGGGCTGCTGGTCGATGTCGACCGGATCGACCTGTACAGCTATATCGGCAATCAGCCGGTGACACCGACAAACGGCCTGACCACGCAGATCGCGTTTCGGGGGGACAATCACCAGAAGACGCGCTCGTTCGACTTCAACGGTGTGGGCAGTTTCCCGCTGTTCGGTCGCGATCAGACGTTGATCCTGGGCGCGGATTATCAGGCCAGCGACTATGATTCCTACTTCAACCGACTGAACGGCTTCGCCCGCATCGACGTCTACAATCCCGTGTCCCCAGCCGAGCCGGTGCTGGTGAAGGGCGGACAGGGTGCGACCAACACGCAGGTCGAGCAATATGGCCTGTACGGGCAGATGCGGCTCAGTCCGATTGAGGGCCTGACGCTGGTCGGGGGCGGGCGCCTGACCTGGTGGGACACGGACGTGACGACGTTGCTGCCCAAGCCGCTGGCCCCCGTCGGCTACACGATCGAGAACCGGCTGACCCCCTATGGCGGGATCGTGTGGGACGTCACGCCGGCGCTGAACGTCTATGCCAGCTACGCCGACAGCTTCACTCCGCAGGCTGCACCAGCCGGTCGGCGACGTCCGGACGGGGACCAGATCAAGCCGTTGATCGGCGATCAGTTCGAGGTCGGCACGAAGCTGGCGCTGATGAACGACCGGCTGCTTCTGTCGCTGGCGGGGTACCGCATCAACCAGACCAACCGCCTGTTCAATGACCCCAATCTTGCGGACATCGTGCTGCAGATCGGCAAGGTGAGGGCCGAGGGTATCGAGGCGGAGGCGAATGGCGAGATCCTGCCGGGATGGCGGATCAACGGCGGCTACACCTACACCAAGACGCGGTATCTGGAGGATGCGAACGCGCAGTTCGAGGGATTGCCGCTGGTCCCGGTCGTGCCCCGGCACATGGGCAAGCTGTTCACCAACTACACGGTTCAGGGCGGCGCGTTGGCGGGCGCGAGCATCGGCGGCGGCGCCACCGTGTTCAGCTCCACCTACGGCGGAAACCCGGCTGTGTTCAGAGCCGACGGCACGGTGGCGACACGGTCCACCATCGTCCGGCAGGGCAGCTATGCCGTGTTCGACCTGCGCGCGGGATACCGGCTGAACGACGGATTGTCGCTGTCCGTCAACGTCAACAACCTGTTCGACAAGACTTACTACGCGCGCCTGTCGTCGACGGGACGCGGCAACTATTTCGGCAGTCCGCGCACGGTGTTCGCCACGCTTCGGTACAGCCTGTCGTGATCGCGCGGGCGACCGGGCGCGCCGTGAAGTGGCGCAGGCGCGGAGATAATGCGCTGCGGTTCATAGCCGCGGTGCCGGCTGGCTATGCGGTCGCCAGCCTGTGGGCGGCGGCACTGGCCCGCGTGCTGCCCGGTTCGCGCGTCGGCGCTACGGTGGCCGGTGCCCTGATCGCGCTGGCGCTGTGTGCGGCCGCAGCGATGTATGCCTATGGGGCGCGTAGTGGGGCGCGGGCGCTGCTGGTCCTGTGCCTGCTTGGGGTCGTGGCGGCGGCGATCGTGTGGGCGTCGGTTTCGGCGTCGGGTCGCCTGTGAGCCGGCCGTTCCGCCAGTCGCAGGCGACGCTCCACACCTGGTCGGGGCTGCTGCTCGGCTGGGTGTTGTTCATCGTCTTTACGACCGGCACCATCGCCTTTTGGCGAGAGGCGCTGAACCGATGGATGCGGCCGGAGCTGCCCCGGATCGAGCAACCGATGCGCGTGCTGTCGGGCGCGCAGGCGTTCCTCCAGCGTACCGTGCCCGATGGGCAAAGCTGGTACATCACCATGCCCAGCGACAGGATGCCGGTCGCGACGCTGTTCTGGATTCCCAAGACAGATGCCGATGCACCCTCCGGTCGAGGGCGGCGCCGGCGGGGTACGGATACGCAGGCCCTGGTCGGTGCCGACGGGACGGCGGTGGTCGCGCGCGACACGCGGGGCGGCGATTTCTTCTACCGCTTCCATTTCGATCTTCATTACATGCCCGTGCTCTGGGCGCGCTGGATCGTCGGCGTCGCCGCCATGATGATGCTGGTCGCGATCCTGACCGGCATCGTCACACACAAGAAGATCTTCCGCGACTTCTTCACGCTGCGACGCGGAAAGGGGCAGCGTTCCTGGCTGGACGGACACAATGCCACCGCCGTGCTGGCGCTGCCGTTCCACCTGATGATCACCTATACCGGGCTGGTGACGCTGATGGCGATGCTGATGCCTTGGGGTGCGGTCGCCAACTACACTGACGAGGCCAAGATATCGAAGGCGCTGTTCCCGCATGTCGAGGTGCCGGAACGATCGAACCGGCCGGCGCCTCTGGTCGACCTGGTGCCCGTCGTGCGGGATGCGGAGCGTCGGCTGGGCGGCGCTGCCGCCTATGTGGAGGTGCGAGAGCCGGGCGACGCGTCGGCACGCATCACCGTCACACGGTCACCCGCGACACTGCTCAACACACGCGGGGCCTCGGTCGCGTATGACGGCGTCACAGGGCGCCCGATCTGGCAATCGCCACCGCCAGACGGAGCATCGGCAACCGCCGGCGTGATGATCGGTCTGCACGCGGGACGCTATGCCGATCTGGGCCTGCGCTGGATCTATTTCCTGTGCGGAGTCGCGGGCACGGTGATGGTCGCGAGCGGACTCGTGCTGTGGACCGTGAAGAGGCGCGAGCGGTTGCCCGACCCGGCGCGTCCGCATCTGGGCTTCCGGATCGTGGAGCGGTTGAACCTTGGCGTGCTGGGCGGTTTTCCGCTTGCCGTCGCCGGCTTCTTCTGGGCCAATCGCCTCCTGCCGACCGCAGACGCGGGGCGTGCGGAGCGCGAGGTGACCGTCCTGTTCGTCGTTTGGGGCGTTGCCTTTGTGGCCGGACTGATCTTGCGCCCCCGTTGGGGATGGCAGGCGCTGCTCGGTGGGACGGGCGCGGCGCTGATCGCACTGGCGCTGTTCGACTTGGCGACCCTGCGGCCGGGCATGTTCGCGCGGTTCTTGGGGGGGGATAGTTTGTGGGTGGGTACCGACCTGACGCTGGCCGTGTTCGGGATCGCGTTTCTGCTGATCGCCAGACGGGTGGCGCGGCACCGTCCCACGATACGGGTCAGGACGCGCCGTGCGGCGATATCGATGGACGCAATGGCATGATCTGGCTTGTCCTCCCCCTCGCAGCGGTCGGCTTTCTGCTGTTCGGCCTGTCCACCGACGACCACCACCTGCGTCGGTTCGGTCGACGGTGCGCCGCTTCGTCCAGGCGAGCGATGCGGATCGGTGGCTGGGCTGCGATCGGATGCTGCTTCCCGCTCGCCATCGACCTGTTGGGGTGGATATTCGGTCCTATCGCCTGGGCAGGGCTGACGATGCTGGGGGCGGGGGTGGCGTTTGTGATGCTCAACTTCGCGCCCGCCGGCCTTCGGGTCCGGGGATAGTCGCGGTCGATCGGCGGACCGAACGCGACAATGCCTAGTCCGGTCGGCAATCGCCGTGCGTGCTAGACCCTCGTTGAGCAGGACACGCAGCGACAGCGTGCTGGTCAGGCCAGCCAACCGCCGCTGAACCCGGCGCGTTGCAGTCCGCGACGGATATGCGGGTTCCGCTGCATCGTCTGCCAGACCAGGCCGCTGCGATGGTTCTCGATCATCGCCACGATCGGACCCTGGTCGATCCCCAGGTAGTCGCCGTCGACCCAGCCGACGCCGGGCCGGATCGCGCCATGCTTCAATGGAGCGGAGGGTGACGCCAGGGTCGGATTGAAGGAGTCTAAGAAGCCGTATTGGCCGTAGATGCCGCTGCCATAGCGCGCGTGCATGGCGGTGATGGCACGCGTCGACAGGTCGGGCTCGAACGCGATCGACGCCGCCGCGGCGGTGGGAGCGATGGTGCCGTCGTCGCGGTCGCCGGGCCCACGGGCCGAATAGCTGAAGAACTCGCGACGGCGACCGCCCACCTCCAGCGTGAAATCGCCCGGTCCGTCGCATGCGGTCAGGCCCCAGATGTCCGCACCATAGCCGGCCCAACGCCCGAGGTTGGCGATGGCATAGGCGCGCTGCGCCCGCACGGCACGGCGGCTGTTCTCGAAATAGTCGAGGCCCTTCGCTGCCATGTAGCGGTCGCGGATGCCGCGGAAGTCGATGAAGCAGTGGCTGTACTGATGGATGAACAGCGCGGGAAAGTGCAAGTACGGATCGCCCGGCCCCTTCGTGTTCCACTGCGCGTCGAACCGGCTGGTCCATGCATCCCATGTGTCGGCCGGCAACGCGTGGGTCGGCGATCCCAGCGCCAGCACGTACAGCAGCAGCCCTTCGTTATAGATGTTCCAGTCGCTGGCGATGAAGCCGCTTTCCGGGTGCCAGCCCATCGACACGAAGGGCGGTCGCGGCGTGATCCAGGTCCAGTCGATCGCGCGGTAGAGTTGGTCCGCCAAGCTACGGATCTGCACCTCGTCCGGATGATCGGCGTCGAACCAGCTTTGCGCGAACAGGACGCCGCCCATCAGCAATGCGGTGTCGATCGTCGACAGCTCGCATCGTGCGAACCGCCGGCCGCCAGGATTGGTGAGGAAATGGTAGAAAAAGCCGTGGAAGCCGCTGTCTGCGCTGGCGCTATCACCCTGCGGAGCGTTGGCGAAGAAGCGCAGTGTGGCCAGCGTCCGCTCGCGCGCCTGTGCCCGCGTGATCCAGCCATTGACCACGCCGACCGGATAGGCGGTCAACGCGAACCCGACCGCGGCGATCGACGCGAAGGATGGCGTGGGCCAGCGGTCCGGCGCCAGGCCGGTCGCGGGATCGGTGGTGTCCCAGAAAAAGCGGAAACTGCGCTGATGCAGATCGGACACCAGTGCATCCGGCGCCATCGGCGTCGCTGGTGAGCCGTTAAGAGCCTTCGGATAGGTACTGCAACCCGACGCAAGGCCGGCCAGAGCGAGGGCGCCGCCGCCGATAACCTGCCTGCGATCGATCATGTTCTACCCGTACATCATGGAAAAGTGACGGGAGCGCGCCATGCGCGCGCTCCCGTCATGAGGGGGACCTTAGAAGGAGAAGCCCGCCGACAGCTTGATCGTGCGCGGCGGATTGCCGCCGACGCTGTAGCCGACCTGCTGACCGAAGTTCGCATCGCCAGGATTGCTGTTGAAGTCGACGAAGTTCCGATCGTTCATCACGTTCAGGATGTCGAGGCGCAGCCGAATGCGCGTCTGATCGGTGACGAAGTTCAGCGGGATGTACTTGGTGAACGCGAAGTCCAGCTGACGCCGGCCCCAGCGATCGCCGTTACCGCTCGTGACGGTGCCCACCAGGGTACGGGCGAACGGTGAGCTGCTGTCGATGAAGCCCTTCACGAACGTCGGCGATTCGATCTGGAACTTGCTCGACAGGGTGATGCCGATCGGCGTGTCGACGCTGCCCGCGACCACGAAGCGGTGACGCGGCACGCCCGACGAGCGCAGGGTGGGATAATCATCGATCTGCGCATAATCGAGCGAGTAAACCTCACCGAACTGCCGGTTCTCCTCGGCCTCGGTGTAAGTATAGGTCGCATCGATGCTCCACGGCGAGGAAGGCGAGTATGTCTTCGTCAGCTTGAGATACGCGGCGTCCGAGCTCGTCTTCAGCCCGTTGTCACCCAGAATGATGGAGCCGTAGCCAGCGGGTGCAAAGCTGAACGGCGATTGCGGGGTGTCCGTAGGATTGTTGGGATCGTTGAAGAAGAACGAACCGTCCGGCCGGCGATTGCCCAACAGGAACACGAAGCCGTCCTTGCTCTCGATGTGAGTGTATCCCACTTCGGTCTGCAACGCGCCGAAACGGCCGCGAAGGCCAAGGCTGAACTGATCCGAGTACGGAACCTTGAGGTCGTTATTGATAAAGCGGAATTCGCGACCGCCGCCCGTCGCGCCGGCCAACAACTGTTGGCGCCCGGCATCGGTCAGGTAGATCGGGTTCCACGCGACGCAGGTCTGTGGATTAGCCACAGGGTCGCAAGGGTTGAGCGAGTCGTTGCCGATGAAGTTGAAGCGACGAACCGAGTAGGTCCCCTGGCTGAGTTCCTGCTGGATGAAATCGAACTGGTTGCGATCATAAGACCGACCGTAGCCCCCGAACATCGAGAACCGACCGGCTTCATCGAAGCGATAGGTAAAGCCAAGGCGAGGCTGCCATGCGCCCTTGAATGCCTTCCGGTTGCTGCCGGTGGAGATGTAGTCGTTGATGTTATAGTCGGCTCTTGCGAGATTAGGGTAGTTGGCGGCCGACACTGCCGTCACGTTTTCGGCAGGTGTGACGAAATCGAGATAAGCGGGCGTGCGCTCATAATCCCAGCGCACGCCGAGGTTCAGCGTCAGGCGATCGGTTACGTCCCAGTCGTCCTGGGCGTAGATGCCGAATTGAAAGTTCTTCGACGTGATCCGCGGGTCGCGATCACCCACTGCGGCCCCGAACTCGAGCAGATAGGGTTGCGTGGCGTTGAAACCGGCTTGGCTGAACGCGTTGACGTCATAGGTATATTGCGGGTTGCTGAGGTTCTGCTCCAGTGAATTGAGCTTCACCCACTTGGCCTTGCCGCCCACCTTGATGGTGTGGCGCTCGAAACCGGTCCAGGTAAAGTCGTCCTGGACGGTCCAGCCCTTCTGACCCTTGTCCTGGAAGTTGCTACCCGCGCCGAAGCGCAAGAGGTCGGTTCGGGAAGTTGATGTTCCCTGGTCCGTGACCGTGCGCTGCGTGGACTGGAAGAAGGTCGTAATGCCGTTCGTGGCAGGCGTCGGCGCCCATTTCGAGTTCTCATACGACAAGCGCGCGTCGTTGATCCAGTTGTCCTCGGTATGCTGCCAACGCAACAGGCCACGCCTGTCCTTGACCTTGTTCAGGGTCGCGGTGTCGGGTGCGTTGATGCCGGTCGAGATCTGGACGCCAGATTCGTTGCGGTACTTGCCCGACAGTTCGATCAGATCCTTGTCGGTCGGCACGATGTCGATCTTGCCGAAGTAAAGATCCTCGTTGAACCGGCTCGAGAATGTTCCGAAATACTGCTGATATTGAGAGGGCAGAGTGCCGGGTGAAACCCCGTTCTCAGGGCGCACATCGTAAGGATTATCGATACGCTTCCCTTCATAGCTGAAGAAGAAATGCGCCTTGTCCTTTATGATCGGCCCACCCAGCGCGCCGCCGAACTGTTTGTTCGTCGTTGTGACCTTGTCCACCTTCTCCGGGTAAATTTCGGAAGGCCGACGCTCACGCAGCTTCTGGTCCGTGTAGTCGAAGAAGCCTTCGCCATGGAACTGGTTGGTCCCGGACTTGGTGATTGCCGTGATCGCGACGGAGCTGACCTGGTCGAACTCAGCCTTGTAGTTGGACGATAGCACCTGATACTCGCCGATCGCGAGCTGCGGGAACGGATTGCCCGGACTCGAATCCTGGCCGGTGATGCCGTTTTTCAGGACATAGTCCTTCTGGCTGACACCATCGATGAACACGTTGACGGTGCGGCTGTCCTGGCCGCCGCCCTGAATTCGAGACGATCCGTCCGCACCCTCGATGAACCGCACGCCTGGGGCCAGGTCGGCGAAGGCGAGGAAGTTGCGGTTGTTCTGCGGCAGCTGCTCGATCAGGCGCTGGGTGATGTTGATCCCGACCTGCCCACCGGCCAGCGAGCGGATTCGGTTGCCTGTCACGATGATGTCGCCACTTGTGTCCGCCGTCTGCGCACCTTCGGTCGACTCCGTCACGGGCTGTCCGTTCTGTGCGGCCTGGGTCGCCGGTGCCGTGAGGTCCAAATCAAGGCCGGCGTTCTGGCCGACGTTGAGCGTGAACGCGTCGGAACTACGCGTCCCGGTCTTCAGCCGGATTTCCAGCCGGTAGGTGCCGGCGCGAAGCGAGGCGAAGTTGTAGCTGCCGTCCGGACCCGCTGGCGACACGCGCCGGATGCCGGTGGCGACCTCGATGGCCGTCACGTCGACCACCGGATTGTCGGCGGGTGCGGTGATCGTGCCGCGCAGCGACGCCTGGCCGACCTGCGCCTGCGCGGGCGCGGGTGCCAGCACCGCGCCGGTGGCGAGTGCGGTCATGGAGGCCAGGGCGGCCCGTAACATCGTCTTGTTCATGCGTGTTCCCCTGTTTCCCGATTTTTCGGGTTCTGCGTGTTGGAGTGGGTGATGGTGGGTTGAGTGGATTCTCGCGCGATCACGATCGGCGTGACCTGCTCCACGGCGAGGTGGTCGGTGCTGTCGATCACCGCCGTAAGGCGAGTGACGGCAGCCGCGCCGAAATCGGCGATCGCAATGCTGGCGGTGGTCAGCGAGGGCGAGATCAGCCGGGCGAGCGGAATGTCGTCGAAGCCGGTGACGGCCACCCGCTCGGGCACCGACACGCCCGCACGCTTCAACGCCATGATCGCGCCGATCGCCATCATGTCGTTCGCGGCAAGGATGGCATCGCCCTGCCATCCTTCGCCGAGCAGGGTCGCCACGGACCGCGCGCCGGACGCTTCGTTGAAGTCGCCGGGCAGGACACGAAGCGAAAGGCCTGCGCGATCGCACGCGTCCTGCGCGCCGCGCAGCCGTTCCTCGGCATCGATGTTGCCATCGGGCCCCTTGATGTGGACCATCCGGCGGCGTCCGGTTGCAACCAGATGGTCGACCAGCGCCGCCGTACCTGCGGCATTGTCGATCCGCAGTTCGGCACGCCGCGCCTCGTGCGGCGCGCAATTGACCAGTACGGTGGGCAATCCCGGCGGCAGATGCTGGAGCAGCTCATCAGAGGATACCTGCGGCGCCATCACCACCAGCCCGTCGACCCGGCCGCGCATCGTGTTCAGCGCGGTGATACCGCGCTCCGCCTCGCCGTGCATCACCATCAGCATCAGGTGGAGTCCGCGCTCCGACGCCTCGCGATCCATGCCGCGCAGCAATTCGGAGAAGAACTCGCCGTGCAGGTCTGGAAGCACCACGCCGATCGCGCCGGATCGCGCCATACTGAGGTGACGCGCGGCGGCGTTCGGCACGTAACCCAGACGCGTCGCCACAGATTCGATGTGCTCGCGAAGGGACGGTCGGATGTTGCTGTGACCGTTCAGGGCACGCGAAACCGAAGCGACCGAAACCGACGCCTCGCGTGCCACATCGCGGATCGTCGCGTTCGACATGCCCCCCTCGTCCACCCTCTCCGCGGCGCAGGTCGTGCGCGCCGATCCACCTGAACAATGGTGCGCGCCGGCACCTTGTTCTTGATGTAACCGGTTACATGAACCATGAACGGCTTTCAATATGCTTGTCTGGCGAAATCGTGGGCGGCACGATCGCTGGGTCTAAGGGGAAGGTAGCGGATGAAGGATTGGCGGATTTCCAGGCGCGCGGCGCTGGTCGGTGCAGGCGCGGCGGTGGCCTGGGCCAGCAGCCCGGCGCGGGCGCTGCTGGCGGCGGCGGGGCAGGGGGCACTACCCGCCGCCGCCGAATCGCTGATCGGTCGGATGACGGTGGAGGAAAAGGCCGGGCAGCTGACGCTGATGGCGGCGGCCTGGGCAGGCGGGGCGGCCGTGTCGCTCAATCCCGCCGGAGCCTCATCGAACTTCGACGCGCAACTGGGTGAGGTGCGCGCCGGCCGGCTCGGCGGTGTGTTCAACGGCAATGGTGCCGCCATGGCGAAGCGGATGCAGACGGTCGCGATGCGCGAATCGCGGCTGAAGGTGCCGATGCTATTCGCCGCCGACATCATCCACGGGTTCCGCACCGTGTTCCCGGTGCCGTTGGCGGAGGCGGCCAGCTTTGATCCTGATCTTGCCCGCCGTACCGCCCGCGCGGCCGGTGCGGAGGCGGCGGCGTCCGGCATCGACTGGACGTTCGCGCCGATGGTCGACATCGCTCGCGATGCACGCTGGGGTCGCGGCGTGGAGGGATCGGGCGAGGACGTTCTGCTCGGCCGCATGATGGCCGACGCGCGCGTCCGTGGGTTCCAGGGCGATCGCGGTCTCGATGCGCCGGACGCTGTCGCTGCCTGTGCGAAGCATTTTGCCGCTTATGGCGCGGCAGAGGCGGGTCTGGACTACAGCACCGTCGACGTGTCGGAACGGACACTGCGCGAGACCTACTTCCCGCCGTTCCAGTCCGCGTTCGGGGCCGGTGCGCCCACGGTGATGGCGTCGTTCAACGAGATTTCGGGCGTACCTGCGACCGCCAACGACTGGCTGCTGACGGAGGTGCTGCGCCGTCAATGGGGCTTCGACGGGCTGGTCGTGTCCGATTACACGGGCGACGAAGAGCTGATCGGCCACGGCTTCGCAGCCGATGCGCGAGAGGCGACGCGTCTCGCCTTCCTCGCCGGTGTCGACATGAGCATGCAGAGCGGCTTCTACATTCAACACCTGCCGGATCTGGTTGCGGCCGGTGAAGTGCCGATGGAGCGCCTGGACGAGGCGGTGCGTCGCGTGCTGGCGCTGAAACTTCGCCTCGGCCTGTTCGATGATCCATTTCGGCGCATCGATCCACGTCGGGAAAAGACACGGGTGCGCACGCGGGAGACGCTGGCGCTCGCCCGCGAGGCAGGTGCCAAGTCGATCGTGATGCTGAAGAACGACGGCGACCTGTTGCCCTTGCCGCGCACGGGCAAGCGCATCGCGCTGATCGGCCCGTTCGCATCGGGGCAGCATGACCTGATCGGACCGTGGAACGTGTACGGCACCGATGCCGAGGCGGTCGACCTGGCCACCGGCGTGCGTGCCGCCGTGTCGGACGCCGCGATGGTCAGCGTCACGGCGGGATCGGGCATCAACGACGCGCTGGACGACGGGATCGCGGCGGCGGTTGCGGCGGCCAATGCGGCCGACATCGCCGTGCTGGCGATCGGCGAGAGCCAGTCCATGTCGGGCGAGGCGCAGTCCCGGTCCGACATCGTCGTCCCGCCCGCCCAGATGGCGCTGGCGGAGGCGGTGGCCGCGACCGGGAAGCCGGTGGTGATCCTGCTGCGCACGGGGCGTGCGCTGGCGTTGAGCGGGGCCGTGCTGAACGCACCCTCGATCCTCGTCCCCTGGTTCCTGGGGTCGCAGGATGGGCCGGCGATCGCCGACGTCCTGTTCGGAAAGGTCGGCCCGTCCGCGCGACTGCCGGTGTCGTTTCCGCATGCGACCGGGCAGGAACCCTATCACTACGATCACAAGATCACCGGGCGCCCGAACCCGGCTGGGCCGCTGCAACCGTACAAGGCGCACTTCCGCGAGTTCGCGAACGAGGCGCTGTTCCCGTTCGGCCACGGCCTGACCTATGGCACCATCAGCTACACCGATCTCGATATCGGCGACGGACGTTTGTCCGCCGATGGCGTGCTGACTATCCGGGCCAATATCGCCAACACGGGCACCCATGCGGCGGAGGAGGTGGTGCAGTTGTACGTGCACGACGTCGCCGCCAGTATCACCCGCCCGATCCGCGAGTTGAAGGCGTTCCGCAAGATCGCCTTGAAGCCGGGGGAGCGGCAACAGGTCACGTTCACCCTGCGCCGCGCCGATCTGCAATTTATCGGCCGCGACCTGAAGCCGACGGTGGAGCCGGGTCGCTTCCAACTTTGGGTGGCCCCCTCCGCTCAGGCAGAGGGACTGTCGGGCGCGTTTACGCTCGCCTGAGGACAGCCAGCGTGTCGCGGCGAAGCGGGATGGCGATCACCGCCACCAGCATCGCCGTGACCAGCAGGGCGGGACCGGTCAGCATCACCCAGCGGATCGCCGCCAGGCTGCTCGGTCCCTGCGCCGCCCCCGCGACGAAGCCGCCCGCCTGATAGATCGCGCCGATCGCGAACCCGGCACCGGCGAGCGCCACCTTTTGCACCAGCGCGAACGTACCGAAGGCCAGCGCCTCCACCCGGTGCCCGCCATGCGCCTCTCCCCATTCCACCGTGTCCGGCAGCAGCGTCCACGAGGCGAGGGAAAAGCCGGCAAAGGCCGCCTGCATCAGCAGCAGGAACGCGGCAGTCGCGGCGCGGCTGGGCGCCGGGTACACTGCGAAGATCAGCGTGACGACCAGCGCCAGCACCGCTGCCGCCAGCCAAGCCCATCGCGCCCCACGCGTCCGGGCGAGTGCGGTCCACAGCGGCACCGCCACCAGCCCGACCGCCGCCATGCCGGCCAGCGCATTCGGGCCGTCGGAACCGGATCGCAGGACGTAGCGGAAATAATACAGCACCGACTGGCTGGTCAGCGCGGCCGCCGCGCCTGCCGCCGCCGTGGCCAGGTTGACCGCCACGAACGCACGGTTGCGGACGAGCAGCGCCAATGCATCACGGGTGGTCATCGCGGGCGACGATGAGATGCTCGGCTGCGGCTCGGGCACGCGCCGTGTCATGACAAGCAGCAACGGCGTACCGATCGCCGCCAACACCGCTGTGGCGCCGCCATATCCGCCGAGCAGGCGGACGAGATGTGGCGTGCTGACCGCCACCAGTACCGCCGCCAGCGAGCCGAACCCCATGCGCAGCCCTGCGAGCAGCGACCGTTCCCGACTGGTCGTCGTCAGACGCGCCGTCCACGCGGCATAGGGGATGTTGGTGAAGGCGTAGAGCGTCCGAAACACCACCTGCGCGGCGAGCGCCCAAGCCGCCGCGCCCGCCGGCACCGCGAACATCGCCGCGAAGGCCAGCCCCAGCGGTACCGCGCCCCAGCCGATCAGCCGCCGATAGGACATCCGCAGCCGCTCCGCCGATGCGCCGGCCGCGAAATCCGCCACTCCGTCCCACACGGCGCCCAACATGAACACCGTCCCAGCGACCGAGGGCGGCAGGGCCATGACGTCGATATAGAAGAACAGCAGGAAGAACCCGATCGCCTGCCAATACAGGTTGAATGCGAAGTCACCCGCGCCAAACAGCACCAGTGTTGCCGTATCGACGGACGGCGTCGATGTCGCCGCGCCGGCCGGTGTTCCTGTTTGCCCCTCGCTCATACGATCGCCGCCGGTCGCGGCCGATCAGCGCTCGGTGCGCTGTGCGGCGATCTCCGCCGCGGCGATCGAACGAAGGCGCGTCGCCACGCGCGGCTCCAGCCCCAGGTCGGCCGCCGCACGCTCCTTGCCCTCCAGGGTACGTGGATCGACGCCGGTCACGATGCCGAAGGTCACCAGAGCCTCCAGATAATATCCGGCCGCACTCGCGTGATACTGATCCCAGGTCCACAGGTCGATCTGGCCATAGGCGACGCCGTCATAGGGGTTGGGATCGGCCAGCCCCTCCGCGATCGCACGGTTCCAAGCCGTGCCGACCGGGATCGCGGCGTGCAGCCCGTTCCCCTTCTCCACCGCCTGCCGAGTGACCAGTCCCAGATCGTCGGCCATGCGCGTGATCGGCTGGCCGAACCAGCGACCGCCGGGCTTGTACGTCTGGTCCGCCCGCGACCATGTGGCGACCAGGTCGACCTGCGCGTTCGGGTTGCGACGGTGGAACATCGACGCGAGCGCACGGGCCGCCGCCACATGGCGCCGTGGGTCGCCGGGCCGCTGCGCATCGAGCGTGCTGTACCCTTGCAATATGACCACGTCCCACACCCGGTCGATCACCGCCCGCTTCTCGTTCAGGTGATAGGCCAGATCCTTTCCGCCGGACGTTTCCAGCGACACGTTCCAGTCCAGTCCCGCCTCATCAGCAAAGGTCTTGAACAGGGCCGGCACGCCGCCGACCCGTTCATTGTTCAGATCATTGACCAGGTCGGGCCGGTACCGCTCCACCGGAGAGTTCGCACCGAACGTGAAGCTGTTGCCGACGAACAGGATCGTGCGCGCAAATGCGGGTGCCGATGCCAGCAACGCGGCAGCGGCCAGCGCGGCCGCGATCGATCGGTGAATGCTGGAACTGCGCATGACACTCTCTTGAACAGGGCTGGCCGCGGCTGGACGTCAGCGGGTCAGGTAATCGGAAAAGGTGATGATGTAGAGGAAGCACGCCCATACCAGACCGCCCAGCGCCGCCAAGCGGACCAGCCACACCGCCTGACGCAACTGCATGAAGAAGGTTGCGATCAGCAACGCCTTTGCTGCGGCCACGGCCAGCGCCACCTCCGTCTTCAGCGGCCCGCCGGGCAGATAGGCGTAACCGAACGTCACCAGCAGCAACGCGAGCAGCCCCGCGAACACACGCAGCGGCTGGCCGATGACCTGGGCGCGCTGTTCGCGGGTCATCGCCCCACCAGATAGATTAGCGCGTACAGGATGACCCAGATCAGGTCGACCAGGTGCCAGTACAATGCGGACCCCTCGGCCGTCGTCGATCGGCCGGGCAGGTCGGCGGCGGGGATCAACAGCATGCGCGTCACGACCCCCAGCCCGATCAGCATGTGGCACGCGTGAACGCCGGTCGCCGTCCAGTAAAAGGCCCAGAACTGGCTGGCCCCGGTCTGGCTCAGCGTGAACTCTGGGCCCGGCACTAGATGCTTGACGATATCCGACCGGTACTCGAACCCCTTCACCACCAGGAACGCGACGCCGAGCATCAGCGTCGCGGCGAACATCGCGCGGGCCAGCGGCACCAAGGCTTCGCGCACCGCCCGTTCCGCAATCGCCATGGTCAGGCTGGATGTCAGCAGCACGACGGTGTTGATCGTGCCGAACATCGCCTCCGCTTCCCGTGCGGCCGCGACGAAGCCGGCGGGGTGGCTGAACCGCGCCACCGCATAGGTCAGGAAAAGGCCGCCGAAGAACAGCGTCTCCGTGGCCAGGAACAGCCACATGCCGAACTGGACGGCGACCCGCTGCCGCTCGGCCGTCGCCCATGGTTCCTGCAGCGTCACCTCGGTCATTGCGGACCGCCCGTCATTGCGGGTCCTGCGGCGCGTGGATCGGCCGCACCTCGTGCGGCGCGAACCCTTCCGCGTGATAGCGATAGGGGGTGCCCGTCACGATGGGCGGTTCCGCGAAATTGTCCTTGGGCGGCGGCGAACTGGTCTGCCATTCCAGGCCGGTCGCATCGTGCGGATTGTCGTCTGCCCGCTCGCCCTTCACCAGGCTCCAGCCCAGATAGAACAGCGGCCAGAGATACGCGAATGCGAGGACCACGGCGCCGGTCGAGCTCATTACGTGCCACGCCTGAAACTCCGGCGGATATTCGTGATACCGCCGCGGCATGCCCATGTACCCCAGGATGAACTGCGGGAAGAACGTGAAGTTGAACCCGAAGAACATGCTGACGGCCGCGAACTTCGCCAGCGTCTCCGAATACATGCGCCCGGTTATCTTCGGCCACCAGAAATGCAGGCCGCCGAAGAACGCCGACACCGATCCGCCGACCATGATGTAGTGGAAGTGCGCGACCACGAAGTATGTGTCCGTCACCTGCACGTCGATCGGGATGGAGGCCAGGAACAACCCGGTCAGCCCGCCCAGCGTGAACAGCCCGACAAAGCCCAACGCGTACAGCATCGGCGCGGAAAAGCGGATTTGGCCGCGGTACAGCGTCCCCGTCCAGTTGAAGACCTTGATGGCGCTCGGCACCGCGACGACGAAGGACAGGAACGAGAACACCAGGCTCGCGAAGGGCGACTGGCCGGACACGAACATGTGGTGGCCCCACACCATGAACCCGATCACGGCGATGGCGACCATCGCGTACACCATGAACTCGTACCCGAACACGCGCCGCCGCGCCTCGCAGGCGATGATCTCCGACACCACTCCGAACGCGGGCAGCACCATGATATACACGGCCGGGTGGCTGTAGAACCAGAACAGGTGCTGGAACAGCAGCGGGTCGCCGCCTGAACGGGGATCGAAGATCGGCAGCCCGAACGCCCGTTCCGCGAAGATCAGCAACAGGCTGATCGCCAGCACCGGCGTGGCCAGCACCATGACCAGGCTGACCGTGTACATCGCCCATGCGAACAAGGGCATGCGCATCCACGTCATGCCCTTCGCACGCAACAGGTGGATGGTGGCGAGGAAGTTGATGCCCGTCGCGATGGACGAGAAACCGACCACGAACACGCCCGCCGCCGCCAACAGGACATAGCTGTTGGAATAGAGCGTGGAGAACGGCGTGTAGAAGGTCCAGCCCGTGTCCACGCCGCCCAGGAGCAGCGACAACAGCGTCAGCAACCCGCCCCCCATGTACAGGTACCAGCTGAACAGGTTCAGGCGCGGAAAGGCGACCTCGCGCGCGCCGATCATCAGGGGCAGCAGGAAATTGCCCAAGGTGGTCGGGATCGACGGCACCAGAAAGAACCAAACCATGATGACGCCGTGCAGCGTGAACAGGCGGTTATACTCGTCGGCCGTCAGCAGGTCGCCCGCCGGGGTCACCAGTTCGGCACGGATCAGCGTCGCCGCCGCCCCGCCCAGAAAGAAGAAAAAGGTGATGCCGGCCGCGTACAGGAACGCGATCCGCTTGTGATCGGTCGAGAGCAGCCACGACCGAACGGTGGTGCCACCCTCCGTCAGGAAGCTGGTGCGGCCCGGCTCGCGGGCAAGCGCGCCCGTGTCCTCCAGCGTGCTCAAGGGCCAACCTCTGGACGGGGTGAAACGACCTTTTGCGACTTCAGATAAGCGATCAGGCGAATAAGGTCGTCCTCCGATGCGACGCCCTGATAGCTGGGCATCACGGGCTGATATCCTGCCACCACCTGCTTGTTGGGCAGCAGGATGGAGTCGCGCAGGTAGCTTTCGTCGGCGGTCACGAAGCCGCCACCCTCCAGCGGTTGCTGGCGCCCGAACACGCCGGCGAGGGAGGGCGCCCGAATGCGCGACGACCCGCCATGGCAACCGGTGCAACCCATGCGCCGGAACAGCACCGCGCCCTGATCGGCCAGACTGTCGCCCTGTGGCTGCGCATCGATCCAGCGGGCGAAGTCGGACTGGCTCTGCACGACGATGCCGCCGCCCATCCGGCTGTGGTCGGTGCCGCAATATTCGGTGCAGAACAGGTGATAGGTGCCAGGTTTCGACGCCTCGAACCACGCCTCCACATAGCGGCCGGGCAGCACGTCCTGCTTGGTGCGGAAGGCGGGCACGAAGAAGCTGTGGATCACGTCCTGGCTCGTCATCACCAGCCGCACCGGCACGCCGACGGGGACGTGCAGCGTGTTGATCTCCCGCGTCCCGTTCGGATGTTCGAGCTTCCACATCCACTGCTTCGCGACGACGTGGATCTCCATCGCCTTGCGCGGGATCTCGAACTGCGTCGTCTCCGCGACCGCCGCGAACCAGAAGAAGAACAGGAAGGCGAAGGCGGTGGCCGCGGTCCAGCCGATCTCCACCTCGCGGCTCAGCCGATCGGGAACCGGCCCGCGCGGTGTCGCGGTGCCGCGTCGATATTTGATCGAAAAGAACAGCACCAACGTCCCGACCAGCAGGATCACCGCGCCCGACGCTGCCGTCAGCATCCAGAAGATGCTGTCGACGCGTGGCGCGTAGGTCGAGGCCTCTACGGGCCTCATCGCGCGTGCCTCCGCCGCCACGCCATCGCCAGCACGCCGGCCAGCAGCGCCCCCGAAAGGAGTTGCAGCGCGATCGTCACGATCCGGCCATAGCGGCCGTGCGCGCCGTCCAGACCGTAACACAGCCGCGCGACCTGCCCGGCCCAGCTGTCGCTATCGCGCGCCTGTCCCTTGATCGCGGTGAGCAGCGGCGCTGCGTCTCCGCCAAGTTCGGGCAGCAACGCGACAAGCTTCCCGTCGCGGCCGAAGACATAGGCGGCCGCCTCATGCGCGAACTGGTCGGTCGCCGCGTCGCGGACATAGCCATAGCCCAGCGCACGCGTCGCCGCGCCGATCGCCGCCGGTGTGCCGGTCAGCAGGGCCGTGCCGCGCGCGAGTTTCGGATAGGCGCGAAGCACGCCGGACATGCGCCGCGCATCCGCCAGCGTATCGTTGGGATCGATCCCGATCACCGCCAGCCGGTAATCGCGTCCCGGCCGCAGTCCCGTCGCGGATAGGGCGGTCGCTGTCATGGTCAGCCCCGGCGCGCAAACATGGCGGCAGGTATAGTCCGCGAACACGAGGACCAGCGGCACACCGCCGGCCACTCTGCCCAGCGTCGTGACGGTGCCATGCTGGTTTGTGAAGGGCAGGCGCGCCGGCAGCATGGCCCCGGCCACCGGGCGCGCAACCGCCCCGGCAAGCTGCCGTGGCGACAATTCGGCCGCCGCCGGGCTGGCGATAAGCAGCGAACAGAGGACCGCGCGGATCATGGCCGGCCCTGCCAGTCGCGAATACCGCCATCCACCACGGAGCGCTTCGCCGCCGCGATCGTGGGGTCAGGCCGCGTGTGGCGGGACGGCCTGTATGGGTCGGCCACGCCATCGTGCACGAACGTCTCCAGCCCGGGGGCGGGAAATGCGGTGACCGGCTGTCTCACCACCGGCCTCAGCCGTTCACAGTATAGCCAGCCGGCGATTGCCAGCAGCACCGTCAGCACCAGCGGTGTGGCCAACGCCGCGACAAGCGCGGGGCGGTGCCTCACCGACCATCCCTCCGGCACATCGTCGCGTTCAGCCATGCGCGCCCTCACGCCTTGCCTGCCGCAGAGGGCCGGCCGCAACCACGATCAACCCCGCCGCCGCGCCGATCAGCGCCGCCGGGCCGCCGCCGATCCACCACACGTCGAACAGCGCCAGACCGACGAGCACTGCCGCCCCGGCAAGACGCTGCCCCGTCAGGTGCCGCATCAACGTCAGCAGTGCGATCGGTGCGGCGATCCCGACAACCACGGCTGCCAGCGCCAGCACGCTTGCCGCCGGCGTACCCCGATCGATGTAGAAGGGCACGCGCGCGGGCAGGTTGCCGAACCAGACGATCAGGAAGTCCATGAACGCCAGATATCCCAGCCCCAGCGCCGCCGCCACGGCCAGCAGCGCCATGTCGCCACGCGTCCGTACATCGCCAGAGCCACTCACCAGCGTCGTCGCGGCCGCGCCTCCGACGGCGGCCACGCTCAGCATCATCCCCACTGCGGATACCGGGTGGCCGGGCACATGGCCCAGCATCCAGTCGCCGGCGAGGACCGTCACCGATACCGCATAGCCGGCGAGGACGATCGCGGCGAAGGTTACGCTTGCACCCCCACGCAATCGTCGCGCGGCAAGGGTCAGCAGAACCCCGCCCAACCCTCCACGAAGCGCTACCGCCCAGGGCGACATCCATGCCACCAGATGATCGGGTGCAGGTGTGGCGAGCTGCGCCAGCCCCAGCAACCCTGCCCCAAAGGTGAGGATGGGGGCATGACGTGCCGGGCCGCCGATGCCGTGCCATGCGGCACCCGTGACGCGGGCGATCGCCAACAGGAGAATGGACCCGATAACCGGCGCGGCGGCGATCAGGAACAGCGTGCGATAGGCGGTCGCGACCAGCATGAGGGCATCCCTCATCGATGCGATCTTTCGGCAGGAATGCGCTGCAACGCCTTGATGTAAGCGGCAATCGCCCACCGATCGGCCGGAGCGACGCGATCCGCGTAGGAATACATCACGCCGTGTCCATTGGTGATGACATCCACCACATAGGCGGGGGAGGCCGCCATCAATCGCGGCTCCCGGTACGATGGCGGCGCCGGGAAGCCACGCTTCACCACGGTTCCGTCACCATCACCCCGCTCGCCGTGGCACATCGCGCAGTAGATGCCGTATCGCGCCTCGCCGCGATCGAGCAGTGCTGCCGACAAGGGCGGCGGTCGGTCGAGAGCGGCATCGCGGGCGAGTTGGTCCACCGCGACGCTTCCGGCCGGCGGTGCGGATCGCATCGGCCCGCCGGGCCACAAGGTGTCCGCCCCCTGCGCATCGCCGCGTGCCTGTTCGCGCATCGACAGGTCGCAACCGGCGAGCAGCAGCAGCGCGAGCGGGACAGCGCGCCTCATCCGCCGATCAACCGGCTGTGCGCCGCCCCGGCGGTCGCCATCAGTGCCAGCGCACCGTTTGCGTCCGCCCCCATGTCGCAGGCGAGCGCCAGCACGAAGCTGTCCTGTGCCGCGCGAGCCACCTCGTCGAAGTCGAAGGCGGCATGGTGCAGGCGGGTGAGGCGCGCGTTTCTGAACAGCATCACCAGGCCGGCGAAGCCAGCGCACAGCGCGCCGAACTCTACCGGCGCCGGAATGAAGGCGGGCCAGCTGAACACCGGCCGTCCGCCCGCGTCGAAGGGGTAGGCGACCACCGCACTCCAGATCGTCACCGCCATCAGCGCCGCACCGCCGATCAGCCCGATTACGATGGCCGCCGCCCTGATCCCCTGCTCACCGTCCCCTGCGCCCAGGCTGGTGGCCGCATAGGGCAGCCATTCGCCGACGATGCGCCGTTCCTCCGCCACCGCCCGCACTCGCGCGCGCAGATACGATCCCTCGTCGGCAAAGGTCGCGATCGCCACGACGGTCACCCGCGCTCCTCCGCCAACAGCTTGCGCGTTTCATGCATCGACACGACCGGCAGCAATCGTGCAAACACCAGCATCAGCAGCACGAACCCGCCCAGCGTTCCCGCCAGGATCAGGAAGTCGACGATCGTTGGCGCATAGAGCCGCCAGAAGCTGGGCTCGTAGCCGATCGACAGCGTATTGGTGATGATGAGAATGCGCTCCAGCCACATGCCCACCAGCACGGCGACTGACACTCCGATCAGGACCGGTGTGCTGGTCCGAAGCGGCTTCGCCCAGAACAGCTGAGGGGCCGCGACGTTGCCGATCAGCATCGCCCAATAGAAGGGCGCGTACGGCCCCGTAAATGCGAAGCGGACCACGCGCAGGTCCGCCGCCTCACCGCTCCACAAGGCCGACAGCCATTCCGCCGAATAGGACGCACCCATGACGATCGAGGCCGCTAGAATCACGCGCGCCATGGCGTCGAAATGATCGGGCACGATCAATCCCTCCAAGCCCATGGCGCGCCGCATGATCAGCGCGATCAGCACCACCATCGCAAATCCGGAGAACAGCGCGCCGACCACGAAATAGGGGGGGAAGATGCTTTCGGTCCAACCGGGCATCAGGCTGGCGGCGAAATCCAGCCCGACGATCGAGTGTACGGAACAGACCAGCGGCACTGCGATCGCTGCCATTGTGCGGTGCAGCCGCTCCTGTGCGCGCCACTGCGTCGGCGTCCCCTGCCATCCCATCGCTGCGACGCCGTACATCCGCCGCCATCCGCGCGATCCGTCCCTGTCGCGCAGCGTGGCCAAATCTGGCTGCAGGCCGACATAGAAGAACATGATCGAGAACAGCAGGTAACTGACGATGGCCCAGAAATCCCACACCAGCGCCGATCGCCATTGCGGCCACAACTGCATGCTGTTGGGGTAGGGCGCGAGCCAATAGAAATACATCGGCCGACCCAGGTGCAGGATCGGGAAGATCCCGGCCATCGATACCGCAAAGAGGGTCATCGCCTCCGCCATGCGGTTCAACGACGCGCGCCATTTCTGCCGTGTCAGCAGCAGCAGCGAAGAGATCAGCGTGCCGGCATTGCCGATGCCGATCCACCAGACATAATTCGCGATCGGGAAACCCCAGACTACGGCGGAGTTGTTGCCCCACAGCCCCGGCCCCCGCGTCAGGCTGAACCAGATCGCGACCGCCCCGACCAAAGTCACCGCCGCCGACGCGCCGACCGACAGCCACCATGCGCGACCGGGCCTCCTGTCCATCAGCGGCGCTGCCACCGCCTCCGTCACGTCGCCCAGCGTGGCGATCAACGGCAGGGTCCATCGCCGGCCGCTGTCGACGACATGCGGCGCGATCATGCACCTTCGCCCGGATTACGGCGGCGCGCGAGATAGGTTGTGCGCGGGCGCGTGCCGAGCTCCTCCAGCAAGGCGTAATGGCGCGGATCGGCGCGCGCCTCGCGGATCGGCGCGTCGTCCAGCGTACCGAAGCGGATCGCCTGGGTCGGACAGGCGGCCGCGCACGCGGTCTGGACCGGGGCGGCCACACCGCCGGCGTCCTTCTCCCGATTGGACGCTTCGATCCGCTGCACGCAGTAGGTGCATTTCTCCATCACGCCCCGCGCGCGCACCGATACGTCCGGGTTGCGCTGGGCCGACACCGACGCGTCGCCTGCGTCGCCCCACAGGGATGACCCGGCATAGTCGCGGAAGTTGAAGCGCCGGACCTTGTACGGGCAGTTCGCCTGGCATGTCCGGGTACCGATGCAGCGGTTGTAGACCTGCACATTCAGACCCTGCGCATCGTGGACCGACGCCTCGACCGGGCACACCGGCTCGCACGGCGCGGTTTCGCATTGCATGCAGGGAACGGGCTGGAAACCGCCCGCTCCCTTGTCCTCATACCGGTCGACGCGCAGCCAGTGCATGTCGCGACCGACCGCCATCTCCTCCGGCCCGATCGCGGGAATGTTGTTCTCCGCCTGGCAGGACAGGATGCAGGCGTTGCAGCCGATGCACAGGTCGGTGTCGATCGCCATCGCCCATTGCTTCGGCGCACCCTTGGCCGGCGGATTGGGCAACAGCGTCGGCAGGGGCTTCGCGGCAGGCATAGCGGCACTTGGCGCCAGGACGGGAAAAAGCTTCGCCAGTTCACCATCCAGCTCGAAGAAGGGCTGTGTGGAAACCACCTCGATCCGGCCTGCCGCCTTGCTCACCTGCGGGACGCCCGTTCCTTGCAGAACCCAGGCATTGGCCCCGAACCCGTCCGCTACCGGCCCCGCGCCTTCCCGGCCATAGCCGGTCGCGACCGTCACGACGCCGCGTGCCTGCCCCTCGACTGATCGCACCGGCAGCACCACGCGTCCGCCATGCCGCACCGCGACCATGTCGCCGTTTGCGAGGTCGAGGGCGGCCATGTCGGCCGGGTGCATGCGCGCGCTCGACCCCCACACCTCCTTGGTGATCGGGTCGGGACATTCCTGCGCCCAGGCATTGGTCGAATGCCGCCCATCGAACAGGGAGGGGGAGGGCCGGACATCCACCGCCCACCGCCCGGGCGCGACAGCCGGCAGCACCAATGGCGCTTCGCCGACATGTTCCGCTGCGGCGGCGCTGTCGGGCACGACGCCCGTCGCCACTGCATGGCGCCATCCCGCGTCGTCCAACGCCGCCCACTGCGTGCGGTGTCGCGCGAGCGCACCGGGTCCGCCCGCCGCGTCGAGGATCAGGTCGACCACCTCGACCGGCGTCTTCGTGTCGCAGAATGGCCGTACGAGAGGCTGGGCGATCGAAACCGTCCCGTCCGGGGCGCGCCAGTCGTGCCACCCCTCCAACGGATGACCGATCGGCACCTTCCACTTCGCGCGCGCGCTGGTCTCGTCCGGGAACAGTGTGGCGGCGACGGTCAGCGGCACGCGGTCCATGGCCTCCGCAAAGGCGAGTTGCGGCGGCGCTGCGTAGGCGGGGTTGCTGTCGAGCACGACCAGCGTGTCGATACGCCCCGCGTGCATGTCCGCCGCCAGGCCAGACAGGCTATCGCGATGGGAGGACCGATCGGGATCGACCGGCGCGATCCACTGTTGCGGTGCGCGGAGCAATCCGTTCGCCCAGGCAGCGAAGGCGTGCATGGAGGGCGGCTGTCGATCGCCGACCATGACCAGAGCGCGCCCCTTCGCCGCCAACAGGTCGCGCGCCGCGTCGGCGGCGAAGCGCGCCAACTCGTCCGGCATGGCGATCCGCGCGGGCGCGCCACCCATCGCCGCGGCAAGTGCATGGCACAGCGCCGCCAGATCGGCCGGCCCCGCGGCGATGCGGTGATCGGCCATGGTGCCGCTGATGCTGGGCGTCGCCTCCGCCGCATACATCCGGTGCATCGGCGCGCGTCGCCGTCGCAGGCTCCACCCGCGCGCATGGGCGATCTGATCGGGACCGGGGCCGAGCGGGTCGCTGTCGAGCAACAGCACGACATCGGCGTCGGCCAGGCGGGGTCGCGGAGTCAGCGGCCGACCGAAAGCCGCGTCCGCCGCCGCAAGGGCGTGGTCGTCGTCGAACGGCTCCCATCGCACATGGCGCATGCCTGGCAGTTGCACCCGCAACGCCGCAATGCGCGCAAGCAGCGTGGGCGAGGTGACGCGCCCGGTCAGCAGGGCCAGTCCCTTGCCACGCCGTGGCGCGACACTCTCGAACAGCACCCGCGCCAGGCTGGACCAGCTTGCCGGACCCGACGGGCCGCTCGGCGCACGCAGCCGCTGCGGGTCGTACAGGTCGAGGATGCCCGCCTCGATGAACGGCTCGGTCGCGCCCAGGCTGGCGGGGTGGGCGGCTAGCCCCTCCAGCTTGATCGGGCGACCATCGACCACAAGTCCGGTCACACCCCGGCCGTAACCCGCAAGTGGCAGGGCGGTGGCATAGCGGCGCACCTGGCCGGGGAATGTGCCCTCCGGCTGGTCGACCATCGGGTGGATCGTGTCGTCCGGCCGCTGGCAGGCGGAGACGCTTGCCGCTGCGCCAGCCGCGATCAGACGCAGCACGGACCGGCGATCGGGCAGGTCGGCGCTCATCGGTGGCATGTCGAACAATCGGTCAAATTGCGCCCGCTATGCGCGATGCGGATCGTCGTCGCGCGTGCCGCCGCCCGGTCGGCACCGCTCCGACGCTGATAGGGCGCATCGGAATAGACCCGGTCGGGCGCGACGATCCGCTCCTCCGGTGCGCGGTGGCAATCCAGACACCACCCCATCGACATGGGCGTCGCCTGACGGGTCAGCGGCATGCGGCGGATGTCGCCATGACAGGCGGCGCACGGCACCCCGTTGTTCACATGCGCGTGATGATCGAAATACACATAGTCCGGCAGGCGATTGACGCGCCGCCACGCGATCGGGCGTCCGCTGGCCAGGCTGTCGCGAACGGGCGCCAGCATTTGCGCATTGGTGTAAAGCTGATAATGGCAGGTCATGCAGGTATGCGTCGGCGGCACGCCCGCATGTGCACCCGTCTCCACGCCGGCATGGCAGTATCGGCAATCGATCCCCAATTCGCCGGCATGATGCTGGTGGCTGAAGGGGACCGGCTGCTCGACGAAGCGCCCTTCGCCCGTGGCGGTACCGGAGCGCGCGACGACCATCCCGGCGAACAACAGCCCGGCCACCAGCAAGGGCAGCGCAAGCAGCAGGCGCGCATAGGTGTTGGCACCGGGACGGAACAGTTGAGCCAAGCCACCCTCATTCCCGGAAGAATCGCGTTTCGACCTGCCTAGGAGCCCGCCGGGCAGGGGTCAAACCCCTGAAAGGAAAAGCGCTGTGTGGCCCCCGATCGTTCGGAGGGAGGCCGCAACGAACCCTCTATTCGCCTTCCTGCATGCGCGGGGTGATCGTCAGTTGCTGGACGATCGCCCGCATCGGCTGGGTCAGCAGATAATGGACACCCACCGCGATATCCTCGGCGCGCAGCATGGTCTCCTGCGCGATCATCTCCTGCTGTTCGTCATCCGAGAGGTCGGGATACTGGAAGTCCGCGGACGTCTTGCCTGGTTCGACCAGCGACACCTTGATCCCCTTGGGACCAAGCTCGCGGCGCAGCGCTTCGGCGAAACCGGCGATGCCGGCCTTGATCCCGGCATAGACGGTGGAGCTGGGCCCCAGCACATGCGCGCTCATCGATCCGGTCAGGACGATGTCGCCCTTCGCGATGCGCTGCGACGCGTGCTTCGCGCTCAGCAGATAGGCAGTGAAGTTGACGGCGATGGCGTTACGCAGCGCCGCCTCGTCCATGTCGGTCAGCCCCTGTGCGGGGACGGCGGCGTTGATGACCGCGACGTCCAGGCCGCCGAGTGCCTTTTCGCCCGCATCGAACAAGCGGCCGACATTGTCCGGATCGGCAAGGTCGATCGTCATCCCATCGCCGCGCCCGACGTTACGGATCTGGGCGAGGGCATCGTCCAGATGATCCGGATCATGTCCCGCCACGAAGACGTGAGCCCCCTCCGCCGCCAGCAGGATCGCGATCGCCCGACCGATGCCCGTCGTCCCGCCGGTGACAAGAACGCGGCGATCCTTCAGGCTGCGGTGCTGGGTGTGCGCTGCGGCGACATGGTTCATGAAGGACTCCGGTCAAAAATGTGAGCGGGGCAAAGCGTGTCAGTTGGCGCGCGGTTCCGACGCGCGGCGCCTTGCATCGATCGCGCGGTGTTGCCACCGTGCGGCCCAGAGGTTCTTCAGGGGTTGGTTTTCATGTCCAAATGGCTCGTTTCCGTGTCGCTGGCGGCCGTCATTCTCTCGCCCGCGATGGCGCAGCAGCAACCGCAGGCCGCGCCAAAGGATGCCGCGGTCCGCAGCGAGGCCGGCGCGGATATCCCGCAGAAGTTCACGCCGCCGGTGCAGGCGCAGGATTTCGACAAGCGCGAGGTGATGGTGCCGATGCGCGACGGCACGCGGCTCTACACCGTGATCGTGGTGCCGAAGGGGATCGCTAATGCCCCCATCGTGCTGACCCGCACGCCGTACAACGCGAAGGGGCGGGCGAGCCGGTCCGAAAGTGCCAGCATGCTGAACACGCTGCCGCTGGCGGACGAGATCTTCGTGAAGGCCGGTTACATCCGCGTTTATCAGGACATTCGCGGCAAATACGGGTCCGAGGGCGAATACGTCGTGACGCGGCCGGTGATCGGGCCGCTGAACCATACCAAGGTCGACCACGTCACCGACGCCTACGACACGATCGACTGGCTGGTAAACAAGGCGAACCTGCCGGAATCGAACGGGCGGGTCGGCATGATCGGTTCGTCCTATGAAGGCTTCACCGTCGTCAACGCGCTGCTCAACCCGCACCCCGCGCTGAAGGTCGCCGCTCCGGAAAGCCCGATGGTCGATGGCTGGATGGGCGACGACTGGTTCCACTACGGCGCGTTCCGCCTGGCCAATATCGCCTGGATCGGCGCGCAGACCGGCTACAAGGGAGAGGGCAAGGCGCCTTCGACGGGCGGTTGGGACGATTACGATAATTTCCGTCAGGTCGGCTCCGCCGGCGAATGGGCCAAGAAATCCGGGTACGATCAACTGCCGTTCTGGAACCGCATGGTGCAGCATGCCGCCTATGACGGGTTCTGGCAGGGACAGGCCCTGGACAAGCTGCTCGCCGCGAACCCGTCGAACGTCCCGACCCTGTGGGAACAGGGCCTGTGGGATCAGGAGGACATGTACGGCGCGATCACCAGCTGGGAAGCGCTGAAGGCGAAGGGCAAGGTCGGCAACAACTTCCTGGTGATGGGGCCGTGGCGGCATAGCCAGGTTAACCGCGAGGGACGCAGCCTGGGTGTGTTCCAGTGGAACGGCGACACCGCCGCGCAATTCCGCGAGGACATGGTGCTGCCCTTCTTCAACCGGTACCTGAAGGACGGACCGGCCGTGACCTTGCCGACCGCCGCGATCTACAACACCGGCGAGAATCATTGGGATCGGTTTTCCACCTGGCCGCTGGCGTGTGAGAGCGGCTGTGCGTCCGGCCTCACGCCCTTCTACCTGGGTGCCGGCGGCTCGGCCGGCTTCGGCGCACCGGCCGCTGGTGGTAACAGCTACGTCTCCGACCCGGCGAATCCTGTGCCGCACCTGCCGCGTCCGGTGAACTTCGGCGATGGCCGGTGGGGCGAGTATCTGGTCGCGGATCAGCGGTTCGCGGACGGCCGACCCGACGTGCTGACTTACACCTCGCCCGTGCTGACGGCGCCGGTCCGGGTGTCCGGCGCCCCGATCGCGGACCTGTTCGCGCGGACGACGGGCACCGATGGCGATTTCGTCGTCAAGGTGATAGACCAGTATCCGGACGAGAATGTGGCCGACCCGAAGATGGGCGGGTACCAGTTGCCGATCAGCATGGACATTTTCCGCGGCCGCTATCGCAGCAGCTTCGAACATCCAAGCGCGATCCCGGCGAACAAGGTCCAGGAATATCGCTTCCGCCTGCCGACGGTGAACCATGTGTTCCAGCCGGGACACCGCATGGTTGTCCAGATCCAGTCGACGCTGTTCCCGGTCTATGATCGCAATCCGCAGCGCTATGTCCCCAACATCTTCCTGGCGAAGAAGGACGATTATCAGAAGGCGACGGTGACGATCGTCCGCGGAGGCAGCACGCCCAGCCGGGTCCTGCTGCCGGTCGTGGCGGTGGATCAGTCGGCGGCCATGGTTCGCTGACGGTTGGCGGGAAGGGGTTAGGGGTCTAGTTCGGCAACGAAATTCCGAACAAGGTGACTCCGATGCCCTTTCCCGCACCCTTCCACGCCGATCCCGACCGCTATGACGGGCGCATGCCGTACCGACGCGTCGGGCGCAGCGGCCTGAAGCTGCCGGCGATCAGTCTGGGACTGTGGCAGAATTTCGGCGGGTCCGACGTGTTCGAGACGGGTCGCGCGATCCTGCGCCGTGCGTTCGACCGTGGCGTGACACATTTTGATCTCGCCAACAATTACGGGCCGCCCTACGGCTCCGCCGAAGAAAATTTCGGGCGCGTCATGCGCGACGACTTCGCCCGGCATCGCGACGAGCTGATCGTGTCGACCAAGGCCGGGTGGGACATGTGGCCGGGCCCGTACGGCGACATCGGGTCGTCGAAAAAATACCTCGTCGCCAGCTGCGACCAGAGCCTGAAGCGGATGGGCCTGGATTATGTCGACATCTTCTATTCCCACCGCGTCGATCCCACGACTCCGTTGGAGGAGACGATGGGCGCGCTGGTGCATCTGCATCGTCAGGGCAAGGCGCTGTATGTCGGCATCTCCTCCTACGATCCCGGCCTGACCCGGCGCGCCGCCGCGATCCTGGCGGAGGAGAAGGTGCCGCTGTTCATCCACCAGCCCAGCTATTCGATGCTGAACCGCTGGATCGAGCGGGATCTGCTCGCCACGCTGGACGATCTGGGCACCGGCTGCATCGCCTTTTCCCCGCTGGCGCAGGGCATGCTGAGCGACAAGTATCTGAACGGCGTGCCCGACGATGCGCGTGCGGCGCGCGGCGGGTCGCTGTCGACGGAACTGCTCAGCGACGACAACCTCGACCGTGTCCGCGCGCTCGCGAAGATCGCGGAGCGGCGCGGACAGAGCCTCGCCCAGATGGCGATCGCCTGGGTGCTGCGCGACCCGCGCGTCACCTCCGCGCTGATCGGCGCACGCACCGTGGAGCAGCTCGACGACTCGCTCGATGCCGTGAAGGCGCTGTCCTTTTCGTCGGAGGAGCTGGCGGAGATCGACCGCCATGCGGCGGATGGTGCGATCAACATCTGGTCGGGGTCCAGTGACATCACCGAGATGCCGGCGACTCAGGGCGTTCCCGCTTGAGCGACACCACCGGCGTTGGGCTGGTCGGTTTCGGCCTGGCGGGTGCCCGGCTGCATGCGCCAGTGATCGCCGCGGTGCCGGGTTTCCGCATCGCGGCGATCATGACGTCGCGTCGGGAGGAGGCGCACGCCGACTGGCCGGACGCGGCCGTGGTGGGCACGCCGGACGACCTGCTTGCACGCCCGGACGTCGATCTGATAGTTGTCGCCACACCGAACGCCACTCATGCGCCGATCGCCGCAGCGGCATTGCGGGCCGGCAAGCACGTGGTGGTCGACAAGCCCTTCGTCACCGATAACGCCGATGGTGACGCGCTGATCGAGGCGGCTCGCGAGGCCGGCCTTGTGCTGTCGGTGTACCAGAACCGGCGCTGGGACGCGGATTTCCTGACGGTCGGTTCTCTCCTCGCAGGAGGCCGGCTTGGCCAGGTTCGCTTGGCAGAGATGTGTTGGCATCGCTTCCGCCCCGCGATCAAGCCGGGATGGCGCGAACGCGAGCGGGTCGGCGGCGGGCTGCTGGCGGATCTTGGCCCGCACCTGATCGATCAGGCCCTGCAGCTGTTCGGCATCCCGGATGCGGTCGGCGCGGACGTGCTGATCCAGCGGCCGCAGGCGGTGGTGGACGATTATTTCGACGTGGTGCTGCACTATGGGGGCATGCGGGTAAGGCTGGCGTCCTCCACGCTGGTCGCCGCGACGCGTCCCCGCTTCGCTTTGCACGGCGATGCGGGCAGCTTCGTCAAGCATGGCATCGATCCGCAGGAGGCGGCATTGCGCGCGGGCCATATCGATTGGGCGAGTTTCGGTCAGGAGGAACCTGCGCTGCACGGAACTTTGACCGATCCCGATGGCCGGACGATGGCGGTGCCGAGCGAACGCGGCGACTGGCGATGCTTCTACCGGGGCATGCTGAACGCGATCCGCGGCGAGGCGCCACCGCCGGTGATCGCTGAGGACGCGCTGCTCGCCCTGCGCATAGTAGAGCTCGCGCGAACGGCGGCCGAGGCGGGGCGGGTTCTGCCGGTCGACCCGTCTTTGGTGCGAACGGGATCGGGCGTATAACGCGGGCGACAAAGGGGTAACAAACTTGGGCGGAAAGGGGCGGGCGGGTCGCGGGTCGGGACGGGCATATCGGCCGCCCACGATCAACGACGTCGCGCGCCACGCGGGCGTGTCGCCGACCACCGTGTCGCGGGTCATCAACGGCGAGAACACCGTCCGGGGCGCCAAACGTACCGCCGTGCTGTCGGCCGTAGAGGCCCTGTCGTTCAAGCCCAATGTCGCGGCACGGCGCCTTGCAGGCTCGGCTCCGCTTCGCATCGGCCTGTTGTACGGCAATCCCAGCGCATCGTACCTCAGCGAATTCCTGGTCGGCAGCCTAGAGGCGGCCAGCCGGTTGGGGGTGCAGCTGTTGGTGGAGCGATGCGAGCTGGGCGATGGCGCGATTGTCGCTGCCAGGCGCCTGATGGATGGCGGTGTGGACGGCATGATGCTGACGCCGCCGCTCGGCGACCTGCCCGGGCTTGTCGATGCGGTGGTGAGCGGCGGCGGCCTGCTGACGATAGTAGGCAGCAGCCGGCCGGCCGAGGGACTGCCGGCGGTCGGGATCGACGACGCGGCGGCGGCGGCAGCGATGACACAGCACCTGATCGCCCTGGGCCATCGGCGAATCGGCTTCGTCACCGGCGCGATGGACGTGTCGGTCAGCGGCGATCGGCTGGCCGGTTATCGCCAGGCTCTACGAGAAGGTGGCATAGTGCCGGACGACACGTTGGTGGTCGGGGGCGACTATACCTATCGCTCTGGGCTGGAGGGGGCGCGGCGCCTGCTCGACCTCGCCGTGCCGCCCACCGCGATTTTCGCGAGCAACGACGACATGGCTGCGGCCACGGCGGCGGAGGCGCAGCGGCGCGGCATGGCGGTACCGGGCGCGCTGAGCGTCTGCGGCTTCGACGATGCTGCACTGGCGACCGCGATCTGGCCGGAGCTGACCACGATCCGCCAGCCGATCGCCGACATGGCGCGGCAGGGCATGACGATGCTGGTCGACGCGATCCGGCAATCGGATCAGGAGGGCGAGCCACAGGCGCAGCATCGCCTGCTCGCCTTCGAATTGATCCGGCGCGGATCGGACACCGTGCCGCCAAGCTGACGGAGTGCACCAACCGTCGTCAGGCAACGCGCGGCGGCGATGGGCGTTAATCGCCGCAGGAGGTGCATCATGGCGAAGGAAAGCAAGGGCCAGCAGGCCATCGTCGAGCGGGTGATGCACGAGTTCAAGCATGGAGAACTCACAACCGCCGCAGGGGACAAGGTCACCAGCCGGCGACAGGCGGTCGCGATCGGCCTGTCCGAAGCCGGCGCGTCGGATCAGAAGACACCGGCGCAGAACAAGCGAAACCGCGCCCGAACGGAACGCGGCGGGTCGAGCGCCAGCGGTCCCACCAAGGCGGAGCTGTACGAGCGCGCAAAGAATCAGGACGTGCCGGGCCGATCGCGCATGTCCAAGGCCGAACTGGCAAAGTCGGTCGGATAGTCTCGCCAGTCTGGGCAGGCCGTTCGAGAAACCTCCGAGCGGTGGGATCAACCGGCGTTCGCGGAACGTTCAGTCGGCACCTTTTCGAAAGTTCATCCCATGCCTCTGCCCAACGATCCCGTCTGGTTAATCACGGGATGCTCCACCGGCTTCGGCCGCGAATTGGCGAGCGCCGTGCTGTCGCGCGGCTGGCGCGCTGTCGTCACCGCTCGGGAGAAAGGGAGGGTGGCGGACCTGACCCATGGTGCGGACGAACGCGCGCTTGCCCTCGATCTCGATGTGACACAGCCGGAGCAGATCGCGGTCGCACTGGACGCGGTGCGGCAGCGTTTCGGCCGGGTCGACGTGCTCGTGAACAATGCCGGTTACGGCTATCAGAGTTCGATTGAGGAGGGTGTCGATGCGGAAATCCGCGCGCAGTTCGACGCGAACGTCTTTGGCCTGTTCGCGATGACGCGCGCCGTGCTCCCGCTGATGCGGCAGCAGGGCAGCGGCCACGTCATCAACATCACGTCCGTCGCCGGACTGGTCGGCTTTCCGGGCTCGGGCTATTATGCGGCATCCAAGCACGCCGTGGAGGGCTTTTCCGATGCCCTTGCGGCGGAGGGCGCGCCGATCGGCATTGCCGTGACCTGCGTCGAGCCGGGCCCGTTCCGCACCGACTGGGCCGGGCGCTCGCTTCATCAGACGCCGGTGCAGATCGAGGCCTATGCCGCGACGGCCGGCGCACGGCTCGACCAGACAAAGGGTTACAGCGGCACGCAGCCCGGCGATGCGGCTCGCGCCGCACAGGCGATGATCGCGGCGGCGGAACGGAGCGATCCGCCACGACACCTGGTACTCGGCAAGTTCGGGTATAATGCCGTCACGGATCGCCTACGCGAGCGGCTGCGCGGCATGGAGGCGGATCAGGAAACCAGCCTGGCTGCCGATTTCCCGGAATAAGCCGGAGGTCGCCTCCTCATGAAATCGGTGAGGCACTCTCCCGCCAAGCACCTTCGATGAACCGGGCGGTGAGGTCCGGTTGCGTTATCGGCAGCATGTGACCGCCCTCGACCATTTCGAGCCGGCCGTTCGGCAGGGCAGCCGCCGTCCTTGCACCGTGCAGATCGGGCTCCAGCACGCGGTCCTCTCGTGCGAACAGGATGTGTGCGGGGAGCGACATCGTCGGGAAGCCAGCGGCGATCTCCGCCATCTCCCCTTGCGCCCGGCCAATGTCGGTCAGCGCCGATGCGAGCACACCCGGTTGCATCGACAGCATCCCACCGCCACGCGTCATGAAATCCGGCGCTACCGGCTCCGGCGCGAAGGCCGATGCCATCGTGCGCTCGCCCGCCAACCGGCCCAGCGGCACCGCCACCATAGCCGCCAACGCGAGGCGCAGCGAACGGGGTAGGGCGGCCAGGGTCTCCGTCGCACGCGGCAGGGTGGTGAGCGGCTGTGTCAGCGGCGCGATCAACGCCAGCCCTCGCACCAAATGCGGCCACCGTTCCGCCAACGCCAGGGCAATCGCCGCGCCGAGCGAGTGGCCGACCAGCAGGGGCCGGTCCAGTTCCATGACCTCGATCAACCGGGCGATCAGGTCCGCCTGCGCGACGATCCCCGTCCGGCCGTCAGACATCACACTCGAATAACCCGCGCCCGGCCGGTCGATCAGGATCACGCGGTGGCGTTCGGCCAGTCGGTCTGCCACCCCATAATTGAAGTTCCGCAGCTGTCCGCCAAGGCCGTGGATCATCACGATCGCCGGGCCTTGGCTACGATCGACAACGTGCAGCGGGGTGCCGTCGATCACCATCATCCGGCCGTCGCGGGGGACCTCCCGCCTGGCACGTACGCCACGGCTGGCCGAATAGAGGGCGAGGGAGCCCAGAAGCGTCCCGGCCGCAGCCAAGCCCATCCCGACCCTGCGCGTGGCAGATCGGGCTCTGAGCGCCGCGGGATCATGGCGCCACATTTGTCCGTCCCCGCTCATGCCGAAGCGTAAATCGCGTCGAGCGCTTCGGCGGTCCGTACGAATTCCTCCGACCGGGCGCAGAAGCATTCCCCATCCGCCAGCCGCACGGCCCAGTCGGCGGCTGCGCGCCCGCCCCATGCGTCGGGAGGGCTCGACAGGCGATTGCTCTGCGTGCCCGCGTAACGATCCGCCTCGAAGTCGTAGAAGGAGCCGCCCACGTTGCGCATCGCGGCGGCGCCTGCCGTTCCGTAGAAGCTCGCCTCGATCGCCGCCTCGCGCCCCGCATGCAGGCGCCACGAACAGGCGAGACGCACGACCGTGCCACCCGCCAGCGTCAAGGTCGCGACCGCATAATCCTCGACCTGCGGATCACCGGCCGGGATCGGCTTGCCACCGATCGACAGGGCGGAATGAACGCTGTCCACCTCGGGAAAGCCCATCGTCCACAGCGCCAGATCGACCAGATGTACGCCCAGGTCCATCACGCATCCGCCGCCCGACAGCGCCCGGTCGTAGAACCACGGCTTGTCGGGCCCGTACGCATTGTGGAACACGAGATCGATCGCGTGGATGTGGCCTAGCTCACCGCTCCTGACCAAGGGAGCGACGGCGTTCATGGCCGCCGTGAACCGATAGGACAGGTCGACGCCCAGCAACCTGTCGGCGCGGCGAGAGGCGTCCACTACGGCACGCGCCTCCGCGGCGGAACGGCCGAGCGGCTTCTGGCAGAACACGGCAGCACCCGCGTCCAGTGCGCGGATCGACTGTTCGGCATGCGCAGCGCTTGGCGTCGCGATGACGATGCCGTCCAGCCCCATGGCCAGCATCTCGTCGTAACTGCCGACCCGCGCGGCGTCGGGGGCGGCACTCAGCGCCGCTGCGGCCATATCGTCGTTCGGCTCCACGATCGCGGCCGCTTCGACACGGCCGGTCGCGAGCATCGCCTCCATGCGGTTGCGCCCGATCCAACCTACCCCGAGGAAACCAAGTCTGGGCTTCACGCGAAACACTCCATGCAATGCTCTTCGGCGGCGTGCGAGCCGCTCCCAGACGCACGATCAGTAATCGATCAGCGCCTTGACGAATCCGGCGGGCTTGTCGCGCGTCGCCTCCAGCGCCTCCCCCAGACGATCCAGCGGATAGTGGTGCGAGTAGAGGGGAGAGGGGTCCAGGCGGCCGCTGGCGACCGCATCCACCGCCTCCTGCAACCCACGCAGGTTGACGGCCGGATCGCGCTCATGCGCGTTGATGACGTCGATCCCCTTCCAGTTCCATTCCTGCATGTTCACCTGACGCGGGCCGTCCTGGTGATAGCCCGCCACCACCAGCTTGCCGCCAAAGCCGACGATCGCCGTCGCAAGGTCGAGCGGCCATTGCTTGCCAACCGCCTCGATCACGCGTTCGCACAGCGCGCCGCCGGTCAGTTCCTTGACCCGTTCGATGATCGCCCAATGATCGTGCATCGGGATCGTCTCCGCCGCCCCATAGGAGCGCGCGAGATCGAGCGTGAAGTCGCGGCGCGATATGGCGATCACGCGCGCACCGGCCTCGGTTGCGAGGCGGGTCAACACTGCGCCCAGGAACCCGATGCCAATGATCGCCACCGTCTGTCCGGCGCGAATGTCGGCGCGGCGAAAGATGTTGAACGCGCATCCCAGCGGCTCGCCCGGAAACGGCTTGCCCGCGAGTTCCGATGGCAGCTTGACCGTCTGATCCGCTCGGGCCACGTCGTATTCTGCGAAGCTCTTGCCGGACAGTGCCGCAACCCGGTCACCGACCGCGAATGCCGTGACATCGGGGCCGACCGCATCGATCACGCCCCAGCCTTCATGCCCCATCGCGCCCGGTTCGGACGGAAAGGTCGACCATGGCTGCCCCTCGAACGGCTCGACGTTGGACGCACAGACGCCGCACCCCTCCAGCCGGATGCGCAGCTCGCCGGGGCCGGGTTCGGGCGCGGCGGCGCTGGTCGTCTCCATCGTCTTGGGCGCGGTCAGTACCGCCGCCTGCATCCTCGTCATTCGTCCTCCGCGACATGAACGGCGCCCCGATGCCCGGTAGGCACGGATGCGTCCAGAGCCAGGGAACGTATGCGGCACGAAAAGGTCGCGCGGACGTTGGCGGCAGGATGAAGATGCTGGACGCGCTGATCGGTCGACGCCTCGCCAACCGGGAGCAGGGGGAACAGAAGATAGGCTGGATCGCGGGCGTGCCCGCGATGGGCCTGGATGGGCTGGGATCGTCGTCGTACGGCCCTGAGGCAGCGCTGACGATCCTGATGCCGCTGGGCGCGGCCAGCCTGGCCTGGATCGGCTGGGTGATTGCGCCGATCGTGGCGCTGCTGGCGGTGCTGTACTTCTCCTACCGGCAGACGATCCTCGCCTATCCGTCGAACGGCGGAGCGTACACCGTGGCCAAGGAGAACCTTGGCCCCATGGCGTCATTGCTCGCCGCGGCCGCGCTGATGATCGATTATGTGCTGAACGTCGCCGTCGGCATTTCGGCGGGCGTCGGGGCGCTGACATCGTCGGTGCCGGGCTTGCAGCCATGGACGCTCGAACTCTGCCTTGGCATCCTGGCCGTGGTGGCGATCGCCAATCTGCGCGGCACGCGAGAGGCCGGGTGGCTGTTCGCATTGCCGACCTACCTGTTCCTGCTGTGCTTTCTCGGCCTGATCGGATGGGGTCTGGTACAGATGGTGGCGAGCGGTGGCCATCCGCATCCGGTGATCGCCCCACCGCCTTTGGGCCACACGATGGAGGCGGCGGGATTGTGGTTGCTGATGCACGCGTTCGCCAGCGGCTGCACCGCCATGACCGGCGTGGAGGCGGTGTCGAACGGCGTCGGCGCGTTCAAGGAACCGGTAGTGCGCAACGCACATGCCACACTGACAGTGATCTGCGTCTCGCTCGGACTGTTGCTGGCCGGGATCGCGGCGGTGGCGCATGGCTATGGCCTGGGCGCGATGGACCAGACGGCGGCGGCGTACCAGAGCGTGCTGTCACAGCTTGCCGGCGCGGTGGCCGGACGCGGCGTCATCTATTATGTCGCCATGGCCAGCCTGCTCGCGGTGTTGTGCCTTTCGGCCAATACCAGCTTTGTCGGCTTTCCCCGCATCTGTCGCCTGGTGGCCCTGGACGACTATCTGCCGCGCGGCTTCGCGGTGGCCGACCGGCGCCTGGTGTTCTCGGTCGGCGTGATCTTCCTGACCGTCACGGCCGGCGGGTTGCTGGTCGCGTTCGGGGGTATCACCGATCATCTGATCCCGCTGTTCGCGATCGGCGCGTTCCTGACCTTCACCGTCAGTCAGGTCGGCATGGTGGCGCACTGGCGGCAGCAGCAGGGGCGCAACGCCGGTCGGCTGGCGATCAATGCCCTGGGCGCCGTCACCACCTTCTTCGCTCTGCTCGTGATCGGCGCGGCGAAGTTCGTCGAGGGCGCGTGGATCGTCGTCCTGGCCGTGCCGGCGACCATCGCAATCCTGCTGCTGATCCGGCGCTATTACGATCGCCTTGGCCGCGGCATGGCGGCCACCGTGCCGTTTGCGCTGGACGATGTGGATCGCCCCACCGTGCTGGTCGCGTACGAGGAGCGCAATCGCATGACCGACCGGGCTCTGCAGTTCGCGATGACCCTCAGCCCCGATGTCCTCGCCGTTCATCTTTTGAGGCTGAGCGGGCCGGAGCAGGAGGAGGAGATCGCACGCCTGCACGACGCGTTCGAGCGCGACATCGCCCAGCCGGTGGCGGCCCGCGGGCTGACGCCGCCGCGGCTGGTGCAGATCCCCGCGCCCTATCGCGAGATCGAGGGGCCCGTGCTGGAACTGGTCGAGCGCATCGACGAGGCGACCCCCGGCCGTGCGGTCGCGATCCTGATCCCCGAACTGGCGCTCAACCATTGGTGGGAACGCCTGTTGCACGGCCGGCGCGCCCAGCGGCTGCGCGCCGCCCTGGTCGCGCACGCCGGTCCGCGACTGATGATCATCACGTCCCCGTGGCGGCGCGGCCTTACGCCGTGACGGCCGTCCGCGTGACTGCCGGGGCGTAGCGGTCGATCGCCCAGCCGCAGAAGTCCGCGAACTGCTGTGGGTCACGCGGCGGGCTGGTGTGGTGCTGCCCGTCGCCAAGATGCTCCGGTGTGAAGCAGAAGGTGAGCGTGACGTCGAAGTCCGCCAAGGCGTCCATCTGGCGGTCGAACCAGTCGGTCGCGTTCGGGCGAAAGCTGTCGGCCCAGGACAGGCCGGTACGCAGATGGCGCGTGCCCAGCCGCTTCATCCACGCCACCGCATCGTCTAAGCGCGGGTCCTGATAATGGAACCATTGCATTAGGCCCATCTCGCTGGCGACACGCGCATAATCGTCCAGCGACGGCTTGGGCGTGCCATCCTCCCGGATCAGGCCCATGTAGAAATGGCGGTAATAGCTGGACCCCTCCGCCTCCCGGTGGCGGGTTTCGGCGCCCCAGCTGTGCGGCAGGTCGAACAGCGAATACCAGAAGATGCGCGGCACCCGCCCGATCAGCAGTTCGGCGGTGCGATTGACGCCGAACACCTGCACCTCCTCGGCCCCGAAGGAGCCGACGCCCACCTCCGTCACCCAGATGGGCTTCTCGGTCACCGCCTCGATCTCCGCGATCTTGTCCGGCCATGCGTGGATCGGCCACAGGTTCCAGTCGAGCGGGAAGCCGTGGATGGCGATCACGTCCACCTCGTCCAGCCCGCCATGCCCCTCGACCCGTTGCAGCCACAGCGGATCGATCGGCGACATGCCGCCCAGCACCCGCGTCACGTCGGGATTGGCCTGACGGATGGCGGAACCGGCGCGCGTCACCATGTCGGAGAAGCGCGACCAGTCGGGATCGAGCGCCGGGTCCCAATGGGACTTGTTGTTCGGCTCGTTCCAGATCATCGCGGCTTCGATCACTTGGCACTCTCCTTGGCGGGGTAAACGGCCGCCGCACCCTGGTCGCTGTACGGCACGTCCGTGACACGGCAAAGATAAACGTCGTTCTGCGGCTGCGCCTCCACCGTGAACCCTGCGGCGCGCAGCATCGCCTCCGAACAGGCGCGGTTCGGGGCCCACCAGTTGGTCCAGTCGTCGGCGAACCGCTTCTCAATGAAATGCATCTTCGGATAAGCGGGATCGTCGAAATAGGGCGGCGGAGTCACCGTACCGGGCATGTAGAAGGGGTGGTTCTCCGGCACCTCCACCGTGTCACGCGATCCCTGTTGCAGCGTCTGGAACAGCATCAGGTCGCGCGCGACATGTTCGCGGATCAGGTCCAGCGCGAGCAGCGGGTGACGCAGATGGTACAGCACGCCCATGAAGATCACGAGGTCGAACGTCTCGCCCAGCGCGCCAACGTCATAGACGGACAGGTTGCGGAACTCGACGCCCGAAAACCCCAGCGCTTCCGTGGCGAACCGTGCCTGCGCCAAATATCGATCGTCGGAATCGATGCCCAGCACACGGTCGGCGCCGCGCTTCTTCATCTCCACCGAGTAGAAACCGGCGTTGCAGCCGATGTCCAGAACGCTTTTGCCGGTCAGGTCGGCAGGAATGACGCCGGCGAACTTGGCGTACTTGAACCGCGGGTAATCGCCCAGGAAATGATCGGGCGCGGTCAGGATGCCATCGCCCAGATCGATATTGTGGAACCAGGGGGCCAGCGCCTGCACCTGTTCGCGCAGCTCTTCCCGCGATCGCGTAACCATTCACTCAACCCCTTCGTTCAACCGCATCACGCGCCCGCCCCAATCACCCAGCACCACCTGCGTCACCGATGCGGGGTCTATGTCGAACCGCCCCACATCATCGAGCGACAGGTTCAGCACATGGCAGACGGCTGCCTTTATCATGTCCGCATGGCTGACCAGCGCGACCGCCTGTCCGTCGTGGCGCGCCGCCACCTCCGTCATGAAGCCTACGATCCGCGCCTGAGCCTCCGCCATCGTCTCGCCGCCTGGAATGCGTGCAGTGCCGCGCTGCTCGTTCCACGCCCGCCATGCGGGATCGTCGCCGAACGTGTCGAAGGCGCGACCGGTCCAGTCGCCCATGTCGATCTCCATCAGCGGTTCCGCGACTTCCGCCGGACCGATGCCACAAGCGGCGGCGATGGCGTCGGCCGTCTCGCGCGTGCGGTCGAGCGGGCTGCAAAACACATGCCGCAGCGATGCGCGACTGAGCCGTATCGCAAGGGCGCTCGCCTGCTGCCGTCCCGCCTCGCTCAGCGGGATGTCGGCCAGCCGCCCGGACAGTCGCAGGTTCAGGTGGATGTGCGCCGCGTGCCTGACAAGGAATAGGGTCGCCGCCACGTGATGAGGTCATCCCGGTTGGCGCATCGCCGGCTGGCGAGCGACCGTTGCTGAAGCCGGGTCACATGGGACCACGTCGGCAGGAACAAAGAAGAAGAAGCTTCGTTCCACAAGGCTTCATAATGGCTTGCGTCGCGGGGATGCAACGGTTCTATGTAGAACAATGCTGCCGCGCCGGATGGGCGCGGCGTTTTCAGGGGCAAGGAGTACGGCATGAGTGAAACGGTTCTGGTGACCGGCGGCGCGGGTTTCATTGGTCGGTCGGTGACCGACGAGCTGCTTCGTCGGGGCAACAAGGTCCGTGTTCTCGATGCCCTGATCGAACAGGTCCATGGCGATGTCGACGGGTCCGAGGTTCTGAACCGCGATGCCGAACTGCTGCGCGGCGACGTGCGCGACAAGGACGCGGTGCGCCGCGCGCTGGAGGAGGTCGATGCCGTCGTCCACCTGGCCGCAGAGGTCGGGGTCGGCCAGTCGATGTACGAGGTCGAACGCTATACCTCCACCAACGATGTCGGCACCGCCGTTCTGTTCGAGGCGCTGATCGATCGTCCGGTGCGGCGCGTCGTCACCGCGTCGTCCATGTCGATCTATGGCGAGGGGCTGTACAAGGATGCCGATGGCAAGCTGGTCGAGGATGCCGAGCGGCACGGGCTGAAGGATGGACTGACCAACTGGGAACCCGTCGATGCGCAGGGGCGCCCGCTGTCGCCGGTGGCGACGCCGGAGTGGAAGCGGCCGAACCTGTCGTCGATCTACGCGCTCAACAAATATGTGCAGGAGCGCACGACCCACATCATGGGCGCGCCCTATGGCATGGAAAGCGTGTGCCTGCGGTTGTTCAACGTCTATGGTCCGGGTCAGGCGCTGTCGAACCCCTATACCGGCGTCCTCGCGATCTTCGCCTCGCGCCTGCTCAACGGGCAACAGCCGATGATCTTCGAAGATGGCGAACAACGCCGCGACTTCGTGCACGTGTCCGACGTGGCGCGCGCCTTTGCCGACGCACTGGTGCTGCCGCAGGCGGCGGGCGGTACGTTCAACATCGGGTCGGGCCATGACCGCTCGGTCAGCGAGGTGGCGACCGAACTTGCGCGCGCGATGGGCAAGAACGACATCACCCCGCAGATCGTCGGCAAGGCGCGGATCGGTGACATTCGCCATTGTTTCTGCGACACGAGCAACAGCCGCGAGAAGCTGGGCTTCGAGGCGCGGCAGGATTTCGGTGCGGGCCTGGCTGAGCTTGCGGAGTGGGTGGCGGAGCAGACCGCGGTCGACCGCGCGGAACAGATGCGCGCCGAACTGGAAGCACGAGGTCTGGTGGCGTGAGCGCGCTGGATTCCGAACCGGGCATGACGGATCGGGCCGATCCGGCGACCGATCCCCGCCCGGTTCTGGTCACCGGCGGGGCGGGCTTCATCGGCTCCAACCTTGCCGATCGTCTCGCGTCCGAGGGCCATGTGGTCCGGGTCTTCGATCGCCTTTCGCGCGCCGGGGTGGAGCGCAACCTGCAATGGTTGCAGGCGAACCACGGCGATCGCATCCAGGCAGTGGTTGGGGATATCCGCGACGCGGATGCGCTGGCGGAGGCGGCACGCGGGGTAAAGGCCGTGTTCCACCTGGCCGCTCAGGTCGCTGTGACGACATCGATGGTCGACCCGCGTGAGGATCACGACATCAACATCGGCGGCACCTTCAACCTGCTGGAAGCTATCCGCCGCTCCGGGGAACGCACGCCGTTGATCTTCGCATCCACCAACAAGGTCTATGGCGATCTCGCCGACCTGGAGTTCGTCCGCGAGGGCGACGCCTATCATCCCGCCGACGCGGAGGTGCGCGCGAACGGGATATCCGAGGCGCGGCCGCTCGACTTCCACACCCCCTACGGCGTGTCGAAGGGTGCGGCGGACCAATATGTTCTGGACTATGCGCGCAGCTTCGACATCCCGACGGCCGTGCTGCGGATGAGCTGTATCTACGGTCGCCGACAGATGGGCACCGAGGATCAGGGCTGGGTCGCCCATTTCTTGATCCGGGCGCTGGAGGGGAAGCGGATCACGCTGTACGGCGACGGCTATCAGGTACGTGACATCCTCGACGTGTCGAACGCGGTGGAGGCGTACATCCAGGCGTGGCGCCGCATCGACGCGGTGCAGGGAAGGGCCTTCAACCTCGGCGGCGGACCGGGCAACGCGGTGTCGTTGCGCGAACTGCTCGCGCATATGGGCGACCTGATCGGCCGCGAGGTGGATACCGAGTTCTCCGACTGGCGTGCAGGCGACCAGCGGTATTTCGTCGCCGATGCGCGCGCTGCGGAGAGCGCGCTTGGCCTGACGCCCAGAGTACCGTGGCGTGACGGCGTCGCAAAGCTGGCCAACTGGCTGGCAGAGGAGCGGCGCATCAACTTCCCCGTCGGCGTTCAGGCGGAGCAGGCACTGGCGTCGTGACACGCCTGCTGATGACCGCCGATGCCGTCGGCGGTGTGTGGAGCTACGCGGTCGACTTGGCGGCCGGGTTGCGCGCGCATGCCGTGGAGACGATCCTGGCCGTGCTCGGCCCGGCGCCCGATGAGGATCAGCGCGCGATGATCCCGGATGGCGTGGAGATGGTCGCGACCGGCCTGCCGCTCGACTGGCTGGCCCGAGGTGCCGCATCCGTCCTCGCTGCAGGCGATGCTGTGGCGGCGCTGGCGGATGCGCGTGGGGTGGACATCGTCCAGCTTAACTCGCCCGCATTGGCTGCGAGTGGAGCCTTCACCAAGCCGGTTGTGGCGGTTGCGCATGGCTGCGTCGCGACCTGGTGGCGGGCGGCACGCGGCGGTGCGATCGATGCCGGGCTGGCATGGCATGCCGACCTGACACGACAGGGGTTGCTGGCGGCGGAGCGCGTGGTGGCACCGACCAGAGCCTTCGCAGCCGATGTGGCCGCGACCTACGCGCTACCTGAGCAGCCTGCGGCCGTTCACAACGGACGGCGGGGGTCGTCGGGGATCGGAACGTTCGTCGCGAACCACGCCTTTACCGCTGGTCGGTTGTGGGACCCCGTGAAGGGTACGCCGTTGCTGGACAATGTGGCGGGGCGGATCGACGCGCCATTCCGCGCCGCCGGGCCGGTGATCGCCCCCCATGGCGAAACCGTCACGACCCGCCATCTCGATCTGCTCGGCAAGCTGTCCGGCATGGCGATCGGTGCGGAGTTGGCGAGCCGCCCGATCTACGTCTCCGCCGCGCGGTTCGAGCCGTTCGGGCTCGCCGTGCTTGAGGCGGCGCAGGCCGGCTGCCCGCTGGTCCTGTCGGACATCGCCAGTTTTCGCGAGTTGTGGGACGGCGCCGCGACCTTCGTCGATCCTGATGACGAGGACGGCTTCGCCGCCGCCGTCTCCGCACTGCTCGCCGATCCGCAGCGACATGACCGCGAGGGCCGCGCCGCCGCGCAACGGGCGCTGCGCTACACCCCCGAGCGGGTCGCCGCGGAGATGGCGGCATTGTACGCCGACGTGCTCGGCAACCGAACGGCGAGGGCCGCATGAAGATCGCCTATTTCACCCATTCGCTTCTGTCGTGCTGGAACCACGGCAACGCGCATTTCCTTCGTGGGGTGCTGCGCGACCTGACCGCGCGCGGGCACGACGTGCGGGTACATGAGCCGGCGGGAAACTGGAGCCTGGCCAACCTGTTGGCCGATGCGGGGGAGGGTGGCCTTGATCCGTTCCGTCGCGCCTATCCCGAGCTGTCCTCCAACAGCTTCGCCACCGACACGCCCGTCGAGGAACTTGTCGGTGACGCCGATCTGGTGATCGTGCACGAATGGAACGACCCGGCGCTCGTGGCCGATGTCGGGCGCCTCAGGGCTGCGGGAGGAGACTTCCGCCTCCTGTTCCACGATACGCACCACCGGGTCGTCAGCGCGCCGCACGAGATGCAGGCGTTCGACCTGTCGGGATATGACGGGGTGCTGGCGTTCGGCGAAACCATCTCGCGGGTGTATCGCGAGTGGGGCTGGAGCAACGTCTGGACTTGGCACGAGGCGGCGGACACCCGCCTGTTCCACCCGCCGGCGCAGGAGGCGGAGCGCACCGGCCTGGTGTGGATCGGCAATTGGGGCGACGGTGAGCGGACAAGCGAACTGGAAAGCTTCCTGTTTGCGCCCGCTTCGGACGCCGGCCTGCCGCTCGACATCTACGGCGTGCGGTATCCCAACGAAGCCCGCGCGACACTGGCCCGCTATGGCGCGACCTATCACGGCTGGGCACCGAATGCTCGCGCGCCGGAGATCTTTGCGCGGCACACGGCCACGGTGCACGTGCCGCGCCGCTACTATTCGACAATCCTGCCCGGCATCCCGACCATTCGCGTGTTCGAGGCGCTGGCCTGCGGCATACCGCTGGTATCCGCGCCCTGGGACGATGCGGAAGGGCTGTTCCGCCCCGGCACCGATTATCTGGTCGCGCGGGATGGGGCGGAGATGACCCGCCACCTCACCGACCTGCGCGACGATCCGGCTTTGCGGGCATCGCTCGCCGCCTCGGGTCTTCAAACCATCTTGGCGCGTCACACATGCGCCCATCGTGTCGACGAATTGCTGGCGATCGCGGAGCAGCTCGACACCCCATCCCTTCGGAGTGCCGCATGAAGATCGCTTTCTACGGATCAAGCCTGGTGTCCTCCTATTGGAACGGGGCGGCGACCTATTATCGCGGCATCCTGCGCGCGCTGGCGTCCCATGGCTATGACATCACATTTTACGAGCCGGACGCGTTCGACCGCCAGCAGCACCGCGACATCGATCCGCCGGCCTACGCCAAGAGTGTCGTCTATACCGCAACCACGGACGCGTTGAACGGCGTACTGGCGGAGGCGGCGCAGGCCGACATCGTCATAAAGGCTTCCGGAGTCGGCGTGTTCGATGCGGAACTGATCGAGGGGATCACGCGCCATGCCCGGCCAGGGGCGCTTAAGATCTTCTGGGATGTCGATGCCGCGGCGACGCTGGACGAGATGCGCGGCGATGCTTCGCACCCGGTGCTGCGCGCGTTGCCGGACCTCGACATGGTGCTGACCTATGGCGGCGGTCCACCGGTCGTCGATGCCTATACCGGGTTCGGTGCGGCGCTGTGCGTTCCGGTCTACAACGCGCTCGACCCTGACACGCATCATCCGGTCGAACCCGATGCGCGGTTCGCGTGCGACCTGGCATTCCTGGGCAATCGCCTGCCCGACCGCGAGGCGCGGGTGGAGGAATTCTTCCTGCGCCCCGCATCGCTGTTGCCGGAGCGCCAGTTCCTGATCGGCGGCAACGGATGGGAGAGCAAGGCGATGCCGGGCAACGTCCGCCATCGCGGCCATGTCTACACCGCCGAGCACAACGCCTTCAATTGCACGCCTAAGGCGGTGCTGAACGTGGCCCGTGATTCGATGGCGAACATCGGGTTCAGCCCGGCGACCCGCGTGTTCGAGGCGGCGGGCGCCGCCGCGTGCCTCATCACCGACGCGTGGGAGGGGATCGAGCAGTTCCTGAAGCCAGACACCGAGGTCTTGGTGGCACGCGACGGACAGGACGTTGCCGACCATCTTGCCGCGCTGACGCCGGAACGCGCGCGTGCGATCGGCGACGCGGCACTGGCCCGTGTCCTCGCCGAACATACCTATTCGCTGCGCGCGGAGCAGGTGCACCGCCTGTGGAGCGAGCACCTGTCGGCCGCGCGGGACGCGGCATGAGGCTGGTCGTCCTGGGGCTGTCGCTGTCGTCCAGCTGGGGCAACGGCCACGCCACCACGTTCCGTGCGCTGTTGAAGGCGTTTGCCGCGCGCGGGCACGACATCCTGTTCCTGGAACGCGACGTCCCCTGGTACGCCGCGCATCGCGATCTGCCCGACCCCGATTTCTGTACCTTGTGCTTCTACAAGGACGTCGACGATCTGGCGCGCTTCACGCCGGAGATCGCGGGTGCGGATGCCGTGATCGTCGGCTCCTACGTTCCTGATGGCGTGGCGGTTGCACATTTCGTGCGCGAACATGCGGTTACGACCGCATTCTATGACATCGACACACCGGTCACGCTGGCCAAGCTGGACCGGAACGACTTCGAATATCTCTCTCCGGAGGTCATCCCCGGCTACGACGTGTACCTGTCGTTCACGGGCGGCCCGACGCTGACCCGGATCGAGCGGCAATATGGTTCTCCCGCGGCGAGGGCATTGTATTGCTCCGTCGACCGACAAGCCTATCGCCCGCTCGATGTATCGAAGCGCTGGGACCTGTCGTATCTCGGCACCTATAGCGATGACCGGCAACCGACGCTGGAGCGCCTGCTGATCCAGACCGCCCGTGCCATGCCGGACAAACGCTTCGTGGTGGCGGGCCCGCAATATCCCGGGACCATCGCGTGGCCCGACAATGTCGAGCGGATCGAGCATCTGCCGCCATCGGAGCATGCGGAATTCTATTCCGCCTCGCGCTTCACACTGAACGTCACGCGCGCGGACATGATCGCGGCGGGCTGGTCCCCCTCGGTCCGCCTGTTCGAGGCGGCGGCCTGTGGCTGTCCGATCATCTCCGACCGGTGGGAAGGCATCGACAGCCTCTTGCAGCCGGGTACGGAGATCATCCTGGCCGACACGACGGACGCCGTCATCGAAGCCCTTTCGGCAGCGGACGGTGCCACGATCGGGGAAGCGGCGAGGGCGCGGGTCCTGGCGGAGCACACCGCGAATCACCGCGCCGCGGAGTTGGAGGCATATCTGTCGCGCGCGGCCGAGCGCGACCGACTGGCGGGCGCTGCTTAAAGAACCCCGTTCATGAACCGATTGCGTTTCAATGGGTTGAGCACTGTTCAAACAACAGGCGGACAGCAGGATCATGAACAGGACACGGACAGTCGCGCTGGCGCTGGCGGGAGCGGCGGCACTCGGCGTCGCGCTGGGCGGCGCCGCCTTTGCACAATCGAGCGGCCCCGCCACGTTGGTTGCCAGCTTCGACCATCAGGTTACGGGCGTCGCGGTCGCGCAGGATGGCCGACGCTTCGTCAACTTCCCGCGCTGGACCGACGATGCGCCGATTTCCGTGGCGGAGGTTTTGCCTAATGGCAGCCTGAAGCCGTACCCGGATGCGAACTGGAACAGCTGGCGCAACGTGCGCGCGGGCGAGCTTTCGGTGGCCGATCACTTCGTTTGCGTGCAGTCCATCGTGCCCGACAACCAAGGGCATCTGTGGGTCGTCGACGCCGGAGCGCCGGGCAACGAGCGCATCCTAGAGGGCGCGCCGAAGCTGGTTCGTATCGATCTGGCGACCAACACCGTCAGCAAGGTCATCCCCGTCGCGGCCGACGTCGCCCTGCAGGGGACGTACCTTAACGACATCCGCTTCTCACCGGACGGGCGCACCGCCTACATCACCGACAGCGGCACGCGTGGTGCGATCATCGTTATCGACCTGGACAGCGGCCGGGGGTTCCGCGCCCTGGATGGGCACCCGTCTACGCAGGTCGAGAAGTCGGTGAAGGTCACGCTGGATGGAAAGCCGCTGGTCCGTCCCGATGGCCGTCAGCCGATGTTCGCATCCGACGGCATCGCGATCTCCAATGATGGCAAGACGCTCTACTATCAGGCGCTTACCGGCAAGACCTTGTACGCGATCGATACGGCCCGGCTGCGTCCCGATGTCAGCGAGACCGATCGGGCGGCGGGCGTGCGGCGCGTTGCGACAACCCACGTCGCCGACGGTTTGTGGATGAGCAAGGCAGGCGTCCTCTACCTGACCTCGCCCACCGATTATTCGATCACGCGGCTGGTGAAGGACCATACGGAGACGGTGCTGACCGACCGTCGCCTGCGCTGGCCGGATACCTTTTCCGAGGGGCCGGACGGACGCATCTACGTGACCGCCAGCCACATCCAAGACACGCAGTGGTTCACCCCGGGTGCGCCGCCATCGATCCGGACGCAGCTCTTCTCGTTCTCACCGAAGCGCTGAGCGGCATCCAATCAGGACGGGACGTTCGCCTCCAGCTCCGCGAGCCAGGAGGCGGCCGTTCCGTCCGACGGCGCCCGCCAGTCGCCCCGCGGCGACAGCGCGCCGCCTGCCGATACCTTTGGCCCATTTGGGATGGCCGAGCGCTTGAACTGGCTCAGCTGAAAGAAGCGGCGCAGGAACTTGGCCAGCCAGTGACGGATCGTCGGCAGGTCGTAAGCGACCCGCGCTTCCACCGGAAAGTCTGCCGGCCAGCGTCCAGCCTCCGCGTCTCGCCAGGCGTGCCATGCCAGAAACGCGATCTTCGACGGTGCCAGTCCGTGCCGAATGACGTAATGCGCAAAGAAGTCGTTCAGCGCATACGGGCCGACGAGATCCTCGGTGCTCTGCATCGCGCCGGTCTCGGCATCCGCTGGCACCAGTTCGGGCGAGATCTCCTGCGCAAGGATCGCCGCAAGTACCGCGTCGGTGTCAGCGTCATATTGGTTGGTGCGGATGCACCACCGGATCAGGAACTGGATCAGCGTCTTGGGCACGCCGGCGTTGACGGCATAATGGCTCATCTGGTCGCCCACGCCATAAGTGCACCAGCCCAGCGCCAGTTCGCTCAGATCGCCGGTGCCCAGCACCAGCCCTTCACGCTGGTTGGCCAGCCGGAAGAGGTAATCGGTGCGCAACCCCGCCTGCACATTCTCGAACGTCACGTCGTAGACCGGCTCGCCCTGGCCGAAGGGGTGGTCCATGTCCTCCAGCATGCGCTTCGCCGCCGGCCGGATGTCGATCTCCGCGCCCGTGATCCCCAGCGCGCGCATCAGCGCCCAGGCATTGCCCTTGGTGCCTTCTCCGGTCGCAAAGCCGGGCATGGTGAAGCCGAGGATGTCGCTGCGTGGCCGGTCCAGCCGGTCCATCGCCTTGGCCGCGACGATCAGCGCGTGGGTCGAATCGAGCCCGCCCGACACACCGATCACGATTCGCTTCGCGCCCGAGGCCGACAGCCGCTTGGCGATCCCCTCCACCTGGATGTTGAACGCCTCGAAACAATCCGCATCGCGCTTGGCCGGGTCGTTCGGCACGAACGGGAAGCGGCGGATGTCGCGCATCAACCCGATGTCGCCGTCGTCGGCAGGATGGGAGAAGCCGATCCGGCGAAAGCGGCGCTCCGGGTGTCCCATGGCGATCGCGGCGTCGTTGAAGGTGCCGTTGCGCAGTCGCTCTTGGGAGAGCCGCTCCAGATCCAGATCCGCGACCACCAGTTCCGGTTGGCGGCAAAAGCGCTGCGACTCGGCCAGCAACTCACCCAGTTCGTAGATGAAGCCCTGTCCGTCCCAAGACAGGTCGGTCGTGCTCTCCCCGATGCCGGCGGCGGAATAGATGTACGCGCTGCTGGTCCGCGCCGATTGCGCCGCCGCCAGCATCATCCGCTCGCGCGCCTTGCCGATGACGATGTTGGACGCCGACAGGTTGCAGCACACCAACGCCCCCGCCAGCGCACCCGCCGTCGAGGGTGGAGTTGGAGCCCAATAGTCCTCGCAGATTTCGGCATGCACCACGAAGCCGGGGCGATCCTCGGCCGCGAACAACAGGTCGGTTCCGAACGGTACCTCCGCCCCGTTCAGCTCGATCGACAAACCGGTCAGGTTCATGCCGCTCGCGAACCAGCGCTTCTCGTAATATTCGCGGTAGTTCGGCAGAAAGGTCTTCGGCACGACGCCCAGCACCCGGCCGGCTGCAATCGCCAGCGCGCAGTTGTACAACCGGCCATGCCGGATCAGCGCGGCACCGACCAGCAGCAACGGCCGCAACGTCTCGCTCGCGACCCGGACTCTCTCGATTGCGGAAAGGGTTGCGCGCTGATGCGCCGACTGCATGTGAAGATCGTCGATGGCGTAGCTGGTCAGGTTCAGCTCCGGAAACACCAACACGTCGACACCCTGCGCATCGGCGTCGCGAGCCAGTGCGATCGTGGCGTCGGCATTGGCCTGGGTATCGCCCACCGTCGCCTGAGGTGTCGCGGCGGCGACCCGCAGCATCTGGTGGCTGGACAGGGCGTAGAAGGGATGATCGGCCATGGTCCCTACTAACGTGGGGCGCAGCGGAACGATAGCGAGCGGGGCTTGCGAGTATGGGCGCCGGTGGGTCAGGGAGCATGCATGACAAACGCGACCCTGTTCGGCATCCCCAATTGCGACACCGTGAAGAAGGCGCGGACGTGGCTCGGCAGCCACGATGTCGACTATGCCTTTCACGATTACAAAAAGGCCGGCGTCGATCCCGCCACGCTGCGGGAATGGGTAGAGCGCGTGGGCTGGGAGGCGCTGCTCAACCGCTCGGGCACCATTTTCCGCAAGCTGCCCGACGATGCGAAGCATGACCTGGATGCGGAGCGGGCGATCGCGATCATGATCGCCCACCCGTCGGCGATCAGGCGGCCGGTGCTGGTGCTGGACAATGAGATCGTGGTCGGCTGGTCACCGGAGCGGTACGCGCAACTGTTCGGGTAGGCACACCGCATGGCTAGCCGCTCGGGCGGCCAGCCGCTACAATCTGCCCGATGTCCACCACCTTCACAATCGACACCGGAACCAGTCGAGCGACGCCTACGCCCGCGCCGATGAAGCGACTGACCGTGCCCGCGATCCGGCAGCGCAAGGGCCGCACGCCGCTGGTGATGCTGACCGCGTACACGGTGAGGACGGCGCAGATCCTGGACCCGCATTGCGACATGCTGCTGGTGGGCGACAGCCTGGGGCAAGTGATCTACGGACTGCCCTCCACCGTGCCGGTGACGCTGGAGATGATGGCGGCGCATGGCGCGGCAGTCGTGCGCGGCAGCTTCCACGCGCTGGTCACGGTCGACATGCCGTTCGGCAGCTATGAGGCCAGTCCCGAAAAGGCGTTCGAGAGCGCGGCGTGGCTGCTGAAGCAGACGGGCGCCGCAGCGGTGAAGCTGGAGGGTGGCGAGGCGATGGCGCCGACGGTGCACTTCCTGACCGAGCGCGGCATTCCCGTGATGGGCCATGTCGGCCTGACGCCGCAGGCGGTCAACGTGCTGGGCGGCTATGGTGCGCGTGGTCGCAGCGAGGAGGAGGCGGCGAAGATCGTCGCGGACGGTCGCGCGGTCGCGGACGCCGGTTGTTTCGCGCTGGTGATCGAGGGCGTGGTGGAGCCGGTCGCGCTGGACCTCACTCATGGCGTCGCTTGTCCCACCATCGGCATCGGCGCCTCCGCCCAATGCGACGGCCAGGTGCTGGTTGCCGAAGACATGCTGGGTCTTTTCGAACGCACGCCGCGCTTCGTGAAGCGGTTTGCGGACATGGCCGGGCTGATCGACGGCGCCGCTGCGTCCTATGCCGAGGACGTGCGGTCCCGCGCGTTCCCGGGCGAGGGCCAGGTCTACGCCGCGAAGCCGCCCGCGTAGGCATCCGTGAGGGCCCCCATTGCGGGACGCCGCGCGCGGCCCTAATGCTCGCGCCTTTCCTGTCCCGTTGCTGATCCGGAGCCTTTTGTTGGCCATCACTCCCCAGAACAACCAAGCCTTGCTGCGCGAGGTCGATGACGAACTGCGCCGCGACCAGCTGGTCGGCTTCTGGCGCCAATGGGGGCTGTGGCTGATGATCGCTGTCGTCGGCGCGCTGGCGGCGTTTGGTGGCTGGCTGTTCTGGCAGCATCGTCAGCAGGCCGCGGCTGGTGTGGAGGGCGAACAGCTTTCGTCCGCCTATCAGGACATCGCGCAGGACCAGCCAGCAAAGGCGCAAGGCACGCTCGCCAATCTCGCAAAGTCGGACAGTGGCGGTTACCGCGCGGTGGCGTTGCAGACCGAGGCGGACATCCTGCTTCAGAAAAAGGACCTGAAGGGGGCCGCTGCGAAGTTCGCGGCAATCGCCAACGACACGTCCATCGCGCAGCCGTTCCGCGACCTGGCGCTTGTTCGCCAGACGGCGGCCGAGTTCGACCAGCTGAAGCCGCAGGTGGTGATCGAGCGCCTGCGACCCCTGACCGCCAAGGAGAACCCGTTCTTCGGCAGCGCGGCCGAGATGGTCGCCATGGCGCAACTGCGTGCCGGCCGGCGTGACCTGGCAGGCCAGTTGTTCGGGCAGATCGCCAACGACAAGGACGTGCCAGACTCCATCCGTCAACGCGCGGTTCAGATGGCCGGCGCCATGGGCGTCGACGCCGTGGCCAGTAACAAGGGTGTCAAAACGCGATGATTTCCAACGTGCGGCGCGGCGGGTTCCGGGCGGGCGTGGCGTTGGCCGCGCTCGCGATGCTGTCGGGGTGCGGCGTGTTCAAGGGCGCGCCGAAGAAGACGCCCACCGTCGGCAACCGCGTGCCGATCCTGACCTCCGAGAACGGCGTCGAAACCGATCCGTCGATGGCGGCGGTGGAAGTGACCTTGCCCGCGCCCGCGCCCAACGACAGTTGGACGCAGAGCGGCGGCAATGCCTCAAAGTCTATGGGCCACCTGGCGCTGGGCGAACAACCTGTGCGGTTGTGGCAGGCGACGATCAACGGCGGATCCAATCGCGAGCGCCTGGGATCGTCGCCGGTGATCGCCGACGGCAAGCTGTTCGTGATCGACGTGGATGCGACCGTACACGCTTTTTCGGCGGATACCGGCGCGGTGCTGTGGAGCACCACGCTGTCTGAGGACAAGAAGAACCACGCCGCGTTGTTCGGTGGCGGCGTCAGTTACGACGACGGCAACGTTTATGCCACGGACGGGCTGGGTGACTTGGTCGCGCTGACCGCGGCCGACGGCAAGGAGGTCTGGCGGTCGAAGCCGGGCGGGCCGCTGCGTGGCGCGCCGACGATCTCCAACGGCAACGTCTATGTCCTCAGCCAGGACAACCAGATCTTCGCGCTGGGCCAGAACGACGGCAAGGTCGTGTGGACCCAATCCGGCACGCTGGAATCGCAGGGGGTGTTCGGCGTCGCCGCGCCCGCCGCGAGCCAGGGGACCGTGGTCACCGGCTTTTCGTCGGGTGAGCTGAACGCCTATCGCTACGAGAACGGCCGTGTGCTGTGGCAGGACGCCCTGTCGCGCACGTCGATCACCACCTCCGTGTCCAGCTTGGCCGACATCGATGCCGATCCGGTGATCGACGATGGTCGCGTCTATGCGGTCGGGCAGGGCGGGCGCATGGTTGCACTGGAACTGTCGACCGGTCAGCGCCTTTGGGAGCAGAACTTCGCCGGGATCTCCACCCCGTGGATCGCGGGTGACTGGCTCTACGTTGTGACTGACGACGCCCGCCTGGTCTGCCTGGCGCGCACCAACGGCAAGGCGCGCTGGATCGTCCAGCTGCCCGGATTCCGCAACGCCAAGAAGAAGAAGGGGCCGATCACCTGGTTCGGTCCCGTGCTGGCGGGTGGCCGACTGGTGCTGACCAACAGCGACGGCCAGATCGGCTATGTCTCGCCTGCCGACGGCAAGCTGCTCGGCACGACGGAGACGAAGACGTCGATCACGCTGCCGCCGGTGGTCGCCAATCAGACGCTGTACACGCTGGACGGCCGGGGCCGGATCACCGCATTCCGCTGACGCGGACGCGATAGTTGCTGGCGCGCTTTGCCGTCGGCGACGATCCCGCCTAAGGGCAGCGCATGTCTCATCTTCCCACCGTCGCGATCGTCGGTCGTCCCAATGTCGGCAAGTCGACTCTGTTCAACCGTCTAGTCGGAAAGCGGCTGGCGCTGGTCGATGACCGCCCGGGGGTGACGCGCGACCGCCGGGAGGGTGATGCGCACCTGCTCGGGCTCGACTTCCGCATCATGGACACGGCCGGGTACGAGGATGAGGACCCGGACACGCTGCCGGGTCGCATGCGCCGGCAGACCCAGTCGGCGGTGGACGAGGCGGATGTGGCGCTGTTCCTGGTCGACGCGCGCGCCGGCGTGGTGCCGCTGGACGAGGAGATCGCCCGCTGGCTGCGCACCGCGGACACGCCCGTCATCCTGGTCGCCAACAAGGCGGAAGGCCGGGCCGGCGATCAAGGCGTGTTGGAGGCTCTCGCGCTCGGCTTCGGCGATCCGGTGCAAATGTCGGCCGAGCATGGCGAGGGTGTCGCGGACCTGTTCGAGGCGCTGCTGCCGCATATCGGCGAATGGGAAACGCCGGAGATCGAGGAAGAGGACGAGAGCCTCGACGCGCCGCTGAAACTCGCGATCGTTGGGCGTCCGAACGCCGGCAAGTCGACGCTGGTCAACAAGATGCTGGGCGAGGACCGCCTGATTACCGGACCGGAGGCGGGGATCACCCGCGATTCGATTGCTGTCGATTGGGACTGGGTTGCGCCCGACGGAAAGACGCGTCAGGTGCGCCTGATCGACACCGCCGGCATGCGCAAACGCGCCAAGGTGCAGGACAAGCTGGAGAAGCTGTCCGTCGCCGACGCCCTGCGCGCGGTCGACTTCGCGGAGGTTGTGGTGCTGTTGCTCGACGCCACGCTGGGGCTGGAGGCGCAGGACCTGCGCATCGCCGACCGCGTGCTGGAGGAAGGACGCGCTTTGGTCATCGCGCTGAACAAGTGGGATGTCGCGGAAAACGCGTCGTCGCTGTTCAACGGTGTGCGCAAGGCGCTTGAGGATGGCCTCAGCCAGGTCAAGGGCGTGCCGCTGCTGACGGTGTCCGCCAACACGGGCAAAGGGCTGGACGTGCTGTTGCAGGTGGCGTTCGAGACACGCGCGGCCTGGTCGCAGCGGGTCGGCACCGGCGAGCTCAACCGCTGGTTCGAACGCGCGATCGAGGCGAACCCGCCGCCCGCGCCCGGCGGCAAACGTATCAAGCTTCGCTACGTCACACAGGTCAAGACGCGGCCGCCAACCTTTGTCGTGTTCGGGACGCGGGTGGACCAGCTGCCCGCCAGCTACGAACGCTATCTGGTGAATTCCGCCCGACGCGAACTCGGCTTCGGCGCAGTGCCGATCCGGATGACACTACGCGCGCCGAAAAACCCGTTCGGCAACAAGTCGGGCTGACGGCAACCGCCTGTTTACTCCTGACCGTTAAGGCATTCGCGCAACCGTTGCCGCGCCCTGCGGTCGACAAAGGAGGCGCAGGTGTCGTTCGAAGGCAGCACATTGGTCGACTGGACCATCTTCGCCCAGGCACGTAGCGAATTGGGCGCGGGTTTCGTGCGGATCCTCGGATATTTCCGCGAGGACGGCGTCAAGTCGGTCGCCGCGATCGAAGCGGCGATGCGCGCGGCGAATGCGACCGCGCTCGTCATCCCGGCGCACACCCTGAAGGGCGAGGCGCGTCAGTTCGGCGCGGAGCCGCTGGGCGACTTGGCCGAACAGATCGAGACGATCGCGCGGGATTGCGTGGAGGCGCACGATACGCCCGATCAGGCGCTGGAACTCGTGGTGAAGCTGCGCCCGTGCTTCGAGGAAACACTGACCCTGCTGGAGCGGGAGGCCAACCCGCTGATCGAACGACGTCCGCCGCCAGGCGGGCCGGGCGGCGGTTTCGGGCGGCGGAACCCCGGAGGGTTCGGCCGCGCCGGTTGATCACTCACCCTTGAGGTAGGGGGCGGCGCCAGCCTGGGGTTTGTCGTGTTCGGGCAGCGAGTTGAGCTGCACGTAATTGTGGATGCCCATGCGGCCGATCATCTCGAACTGCCGTTCCAGCGTGTCGACATGCTCCTCTTCGCTCGCAAGGATGCGGGAGAACAGGTCGCGGCTGATGAAGTCCTGTACTTCTTCGCAATAGGCGATCGCGCCGCGAAGCTGCTTCACCGCCTCCAGCTCCATGTCGAGATCGGAGCGGATGACCTCCTCGACGGTCTCGCCGATGCGCAGACGGCCGAGCAGCTGGAAGTTGGGAAGCCCATCGAGAAACAGGATGCGCTCCGACAGCCAGTCGGCGTGCTTCATCTCGTCAATCGACTCCATCCGCTCATATTGGGCGAGCTTGTAGACACCCCAATGGTCGAGCAGGCGGTAGTGCAGCCAATATTGATTGATCGCGGTCAGCTCGTTCTTGAGCGCTTCGTTCAGAAGGTCGATGACCTTGGGATCGCCTTTGACTGCCATGCCGTATTCCTCCGTTCAACGCACCTAACCGCGGAAGGAGGGGCAGGGCAACCCGATGGCGAGAGGTTTTCGGTCAGGCGGCGTCCCGCTCTTCGTTGATGATCGCCCGCGCCGCGCCGGCGCATTGACCGCACTTCGGCTTGCGGCCGAGCGAGTCGAATGCCTGGCACGGCGTCTCGCATCCGGCCCGCGCGCACTCACGCACCTGACTTTCCCGAATGGCGTTGCAGATACAGACGACCATGTTCGCTCCCGCTCCGTGACGGAGGAGGTAGCAGCTAATGAGAAACGTTCGCAAGCCTTTTCGCGAACAATTCGCATCAGGCCAGCGCGGCGTCGGCTCCCATCAGCGCAGGCAGGAAGGCCTCGTGCGCCTGCCTGAGCGCGTCCAGCGTCACCACGTCGTCGCGATCCGGCCGCTCGAAGATCAGCCGCTTACCGCCGGTCCGGCCGAGCGGTTCGACCTCCACCCCGGCGGCGTGCGCCGTCCCCAGGAAATCGAGCAGCGCGTGGTCGTTGATCGTGACGATGTACACGCCCTGATCCTCCGCGAAGAAAGCGCGCGCGCAGTCGAACGGCTGCTTGCGGTCGATCATCGCGCCGATGTCGCCCGCCAGCGCCATCTCCGCCAGAGCCACGGCGATGCCGCCATCGGCGACGTCGTGACAGGCGGAGACATGGCCGGCGGCGATGCCGCTACGGATGAAGTCGCCCGTGGTCCGTTCGGCCGCCAGATCGACGGAAGGGGGCGGTCCCGCATCGGCGCCCTCGACACCACGGCATTCGCGCAGCCACAGCGACTGGCCCAGATGTCCCTTGCGCGTGCCAACCGCCAGGATGATATCGCCGCTGCCCTTGAAAGCGATGGTCATCGACCGGCTCCAGTCGGCGAGCAGCCCGACCCCGCCGATCGCCGGCGTCGGCAGGATGGCGGACCCGCCGCCAGTCGCCTTGCTTTCATTGTACAGCGACACGTTGCCCGACACGATCGGGTAGTCCAGCGCGCGGCACGCCTCGCTCATCCCCTCCAGACAGCCGACGATCTGGCCCATGATCTCGGGCCGCTGCGGGTTGGCGAAATTGAGGCAGTTGGTGATCGCCAGCGGTGTCGCGCCGACGGCGGTCAGGTTGCGCCAGGTCTCGGCCACCGCCTGCCGACCGCCTTGAACGGGATCGGCATGGCAATAGCGCGGCGTGCAGTCGGTCGTCATCGCCAGCGCCTTGTCGGTGCCGTGCACGCGCACGACCGCAGCGTCGCCGCCGGGACGCTGTACCGTGTCGGCGCCGACCATGTGGTCATATTGTTCCCAGATCCACCGCCGAGAGGCGATGTCGGGCGATCCCATCAGCGTCAGCAGGTCGGCCGCGATGTCGCGCGTGCCGAGTCCTTCGGGCAGAGGCGAGGGCGGGGGCGTCGGAACATGCGGCCGGTCGTAGAGCGGCGCCTCGTCGGCCAGCGGGCCGAGCGGAATGTCGCACACGACCTCACCCTTATGACGCAGCACCATGCGTCCGGTATCGGTGACATGACCAATCACCGCGAAGTCGAGCTCCCACTTGCGGAAGATCGCCTCCGCCTCCGGTTCCCGGCCCGGCTTCAGCACCATGAGCATCCGCTCCTGGCTTTCGGACAGCATCATCTCATATGGCGTCATGCCTTCCTCGCGCTGCGGCACGTCGTCCATGACCAGCTCGATGCCGACGCCGCCCTTGGACGCCATCTCGACCGAGGAGGAAGTGAGGCCCGCCGCGCCCATGTCCTGGATGGCGACGATGACGTCTGTCGCCATCAACTCCAGGCATGCCTCGATCAGCAGTTTCTCCGTGAATGGATCGCCGACCTGCACGGTGGGGCGCTTTTCCTCCGCATCCTCGCCGAAGTCTGCGGACGCCATGGTCGCGCCATGAATGCCGTCGCGGCCCGTCTTCGACCCGACATAGACGATCGGGTTGCCGATGCCTGACGCGGCGGAATAGAAGATCTTATCTGTGTCCGCGATACCGACCGTCATCGCGTTGACCAGGATGTTGCCGTCATAGGCGGGGTGGAAGTTCACTTCGCCGCCGACGGTCGGGACCCCGACGCAATTGCCGTATCCGCCGATGCCGTGAACCACACCGGCGATCAGATGGCGCATCTTGGGATGATCCGGACGGCCGAAACGCAGCGCGTTGAGGTTGGCGATCGGCCGCGCCCCCATGGTGAACACGTCGCGCAAAATGCCGCCGACGCCCGTCGCCGCGCCCTGGTAAGGCTCGATGTAAGACGGGTGGTTGTGCGATTCCATCTTGAAGATGGCGGCCTGGCCATCCCCGATGTCGACCACACCGGCATTCTCGCCGGGGCCGCAGATCACCTGGGGCCCCTCGGTCGGCAGCTTCTTCAGGTGGATACGGCTGGATTTATAGGAGCAATGCTCCGACCACATGACCGAGAAAATGCCGAGTTCGACCCGGTTCGGCTCCCGGCCCAGCGCGTGCAGCACGCGGTCGTATTCCTCCGGCGACAGGCCGTGCTGGGCGACGGTTTCGGCGGTGATGGCGGGCGCGGTCTGGGTCATGCTGGCGCCATAGCGACGCCATTCCGATCCGTGAAGCCGCGCCCGTCACCTCATGCGGCGGCGGCGTTCACGTCGGACGCGGGCAGCCGGATCAGATAGTCGAATGCGGACAGCGCCGCCTTCGATCCCTCGCCCATCGCGATGATGATCTGCTTGTACGGCACGGTGGTCACGTCGCCGGCCGCGAAGACGCCGGGCAGGGAGGTGTCGGTCCGCGCATCGACCTCGATCTCCCCGCGTTCGGACAGCGCGATCGTGTCCCTCAGCCATTCCGTGTTCGGCACCAGGCCGATCTGGACGAAGATGCCCTCCAGCGGCAATTCGTGAGTCGTGCCGTGATTGCGGTCGCGATAGTGCAGCGCGGTGACACGGGTGCCGTCACCCACCACCTCCGTCGTCAGGGCAGAGGTGACGATCTGGACGTTGGGCAGGCTGGCCAGCTTGCGCTGCAAGACCGCATCGGCGCGCAGGTCGCCCGCGAACTCGATCAGCGTGACATGGGCGACGACGCCCGCCAGGTCGATCGCCGCTTCCACGCCCGAATTGCCGCCGCCGATCACCGCGACGCGCTTGCCGCGGAACAGGGGGCCGTCACAGTGCGGGCAATAGGTGACGCCCTTGTTCCGGTACGCGTCCTCACCCGGCACGTTCATCTGGCGCCACCGCGCGCCGGTCGACAGGATCACCGTGCGCGCCTTCAACGCCGCGCCGCTCGCCAGCCGCACCTCGTGCAGCCCGCCCGGCGACCGCGCCGGAACCAGCTTTTCCGCCCGCTGAAGGTTCATCACGTCGACGTCGTAGTCGCCGACATGCGCCTCCAACTGCTGCGCAAGCCTGGGGCCCTCGGTATGTTGCACCGAGATGAAGTTCTCGATCGCCATGGTGTCCAGCACCTGACCGCCGAATCGCTCCGCGACGATGCCGGTGCGGATACCCTTGCGCGCGGTATAGATCGCCGCGGCCGCCGCGGCCGGGCCGCCACCGACCACCAAAACGTCGAACGGATCCTTCGCGCCGATCTTCTCCGCCGCGCGCGCGGTGGCGCCCGTGTCCAGCTTGGCGAGGATCTGCTCCACCTCCATGCGACCTTGGCCGAACGGCTCACCGTTCAGGAAGATCGCGGGGACGGACAGGATGCTGCGGCTCGCCACCTCGTCCTGGAACACGCCGCCCTCGATGGCGGTGGCACGGATGCGCGGGTTGACGACGCTCATCAGGTTCAGGGCCTGCACCACGTCAGGGCAGTTCTGGCAGGTGAGGGAGAAATAGACTTCGAAGTCGAAGTCGCCATCGAGAGCGGCGATCTGCTCGATCACATCGGCCGACACCTTTGGCGGGTGGCCGCCGACCTGCAGCAGCGCCAGCACCAGGCTGGTGAATTCATGGCCGAGCGGAATGCCCGCAAAGCGCACGCCGATATCGGAGCCGACACGGCGGATCAGAAAGGATGGCTTGCGCGCATCGTCGTCGGCGCGAACCGTGGTGACGTCCGGCGACAGCGCGGCGATCTCGTTCAGCAACTCCAGCATCTGGCGCGATTTGGGCGAGTCGTCGGCGGAGGCGACGAGTTCGATCGGCTGCCGGATATTGCCGAGATAGGTCTTGAGCTGGGTCTTGAGAGTCGCGTCGAGCACGGATGACACTCCGTTGGATTCTTGAAGAAGACAAGGTGGGGGCCATCCCCCGGACGGCCCCCGATGCCGGCTTAGATCTTGCCGACGAGGTCCAGCGACGGGGCGAGCGTCTCCTCACCCTCTTCCCACTTGGCAGGGCAGACCTCACCCGGGTGCGCGGCGATATACTGCGCGGCCTTGATCTTGCGGAGAAGTTCCATGGCGTTGCGGCCGACGCCTTCGGAGGTGATCTCCATCAGCTGGATCACGCCCTGCGGATCCACCACGAACGTGGCGCGGTCGGCCAGACCCTGGCCCTCGCGCATCACGCCGAAGTTGTTGGTCACCGCGCCCGACGGATCGCCCAGCATCGTGAAACGGATCTTGCCGATCGCGGGCGAGCTGTCGTGCCAAGCCTTGTGGCTGAAATGCGTGTCGGTGGACACGGAATAGACCTCGACGCCCATCTTGCCGAACGTGTCGTGATTGTCGGCCAGGTCTTCCAGCTCGGTCGGGCAGACGAACGTGAAATCGGCCGGATAGAAGAAGAAGACCGACCACTTCCCCAGCGTGTCGGTGTCGGACACGGTCAGGAACTTGCCTTCCTTGAAGGCCTGGGTGGTGAAGGGTTTCAGCTGGCTGCCGATGATCGACACGGTAATTCTCCGTTGATTGTGCGTTGCAACGAAGAACCACCTACAATGCTGCGGTGCAGCGCGAAAGTCGATTGTTCCGCGCTCATCGATAGGCTCAGTCGATCAAGGATCTCGCGGCACCTACAGGTACGGCGGCTGCGTATTGCCCTTCGGGGACAGGGTGAAGATTTCGCAACCATCGTCGGTGATGCCGATCGAATGCTCGAATTGCGCCGACAGCGACCGGTCACGCGTGACGGCGGTCCAGCCATCGTCCAGCAACTTCACGTCCGGCCGTCCGATGTTGATCATCGGCTCGATGGTGAAGATCATGCCAGGCTTCAACTCGGGGCCCGTGCCCGGCTTTCCGACATGGACCACATCCGGCGCGTCGTGGAACAGGCGGCCGAGGCCGTGGCCGCAGAAATCGCGCACCACACCGTATCGATTCTTCTCGGCATGGCGCTGGATCGCATTCGCCACGTCGCCCATGCGGTTGCCGGGTCGTGCCTGCTCGATGCCCAGCATCAGGCACTCATACGTCACCTCGACCAGCCGCTTCGCCTTCAGCGGCACGTCGCCGATCAGGTACATGCGGCTGGTGTCGCCGTGCCACCCGTCGACGATGGGCGTCACGTCGACATTGACGATGTCCCCCGACTTCAGCGTCTTCTCGGACGGGATGCCGTGGCACACGACATGGTTGATCGAGATGCAGGTGGAATGGGTGTAGCCACGATAGCCCAGCGTCGCCGGTACCCCGCCGCCCGCCAGGATGAAGTCGTAGATCAGCCGGTCGATCTCCGCCGTGGAGACGCCGGGAACCATGTGCGGCACCAGCATGTCCAGCGTCTCGGCGGCCAGCCGCCCGGCCTTGTGCATGCCCGCGAACGCAGCCGGGCCGTGGAGCTTGATCGCGCCCGTGCGCGCGCCGGCGGTGTCGGCGGGGGCGGTAACATATTCGGTCATGGCGGGCGATATAACGTGGCGGCGCCGGTTTTGCGAGGCTATGTCCCGCCGCGATGAGCGATGAACGCATCTGGACCGCCGCGCTGGTGGTCATCGGCGACGAGATTCTGTCCGGGCGTACGCAGGACCGCAACGTGGCACAGCTCGCCACCTGGCTGAACGTGCAGGGAATCCGCTTGAGCGAGGTCCGCATCGTGGCGGACCGCACGGATGCGATCGTGGAGGCGGTGAACACGCTGCGCGCGCGCAACGACTATCTGTTCACCACCGGCGGCATCGGTCCGACCCATGACGACATCACGGTGGACGCCATCGCCAGCGCCGTCGGCGTGGACGTCGTCGACCATCCGGAGGCACTGGCCGTGCTCGGCGACTATTACGCGGCAAAGGGCGGACTGAACGCCGTGCGGGCCAGAATGGCGCGGGTCCCCGACGGCGCATCGCTGATCGAGAACCGGGTGTCCGGCGCGCCGGGTATCCGCTGGGGCAACATCTTCATCATGGCCGGGGTGCCGCATATCACCGCGGGCATGCTCGATCGCTTGACCGGTACGCTGGAGGGTGGTCGCCCGGTTGTGTCCGCGACGCTGGGGTGCTGGGTGGCGGAAAGCGAGGTCGCCGACCTGCTGCGCCAGACGGAGCGGAGCCGGACCGGCCTGTCGATCGGCAGTTACCCCCTTTTCCGAGAGGGCAGGGTCGGCGCCAACTTCGTTGTCAGGAGTTCGGACCAGGCGGTCGTGGATGCCGCAATGGCCGACCTGTCCACCGCGCTGACCATGGCCGGGCACCAGCCGATCGCCGGCGGCATCTGATCGGGGATCAGCTCGCTCCGCCCCGTGATGGCACGTCGTCCAGAACCTCGCGGTACGCGGTCAGCACGGCGCTGTTCGCCGCGTCCCACCGGTACCCCGCCGCCCGCGCAAACGACGCACGGCCCAGGCGTTCCCGCAATACCGGGTCGGCCACGATTCGCTCGATAGCGTCGGCATAGGCGACACGGTCGTCCGGCGGCGCCAGGAAACCTGTTTCGCCGTCCACGACCAGATCGACCGCGCCGGTCGCACGCGCTGCGACGACCGGAATGCCGGCAGCCATCGCCTCCGTCGTGACGTTGCCGAACGTCTCTGTCAGCGACGGGTTGAAGAACACGTCCATCGACGCGACCGCCCGGCCCAGATCGTCACCCGACTGGAAACCCGCAAAGATCGCCCCCGGCGCCTGTGCGGCGAACCAGTCGCGGGCCGGGCCCTTTCCGATCACCAGAACCTTGTGCGGCACCCCGCGGGAGCGCAGTTCGGCCAGCACTTCCGCGAAGATCGCAAGGCCCTTTTCCTTGACCAGCCGACCGAGGAAGCCGATCGCCACGTCGCCGTCCTCGATCCCCATCGAACGCCGCCACTCCAGGCTGCGGCGCGACGGCTGGAAACGCTGATGATCGATGCCGCGCGACCAGATGGAGATCGGCGTCGTGACACCCCATTCGGTCAACAGGGCGGCCATGCTGGGCGTGGGCACCAGCACGCGGTCGAACTTGTTGTAGAAGCGGGTCAGCATCCACACCAGGATCGGCTCCAAGAACGGCATCTTGTAATAGCTGCCATAGGTTTCGAAGCGGGTGTGAAGGGAGGCGACGGCCGGAATTCCCCTCGACCGGGCGTAGCGGACGGCAGCATGACCGAGCAGTTCCGGCGACGATACATGCACGATGTCGGGCTGAAACGCGTCCAGGTCGCGACGCACCCGCGAGGGGATGCCACGGGCGAACTTGTACTCGCTGCGGCCACCCAGCGGCACCGGCAGCGCGGGCACGCTGACCAGATCGCCCACCGGCGCAAAGGCCGCGCGCTTGGCCGTGGGCGAATAGACACGGGCGGCGACACCCTGTTTCAGCAGATAGCCGACGAGCAGGTTCAGCGCCTGGTTCGCACCGTCACGGACGTAGTTGTAGTTGCCGCTGAACAGGGCAACGCGGGGAAGGGTCGTCGGCATGAAGCGAAGCCGTTTAGCGTGGTGACGTCGGCCTGACCACACCCCCTCGCTTGGCATTGCGGCTCGCCTGGCCGGCGGACAGCGGGATAGCGAGGCGGGCTGGCCGTTCCCCAATCGTTCCGCTACATGATGGGCATGGCCAAACCTCAAAAGCGTTACGTGTGTCAGTCGTGCGGATCGGTGACGTCGCGGTGGCAGGGGCAATGTGTCGACTGCCAGGGCTGGAACACGCTGGTCGAGGAGGCGGCGGTTGTCGCGACGCCGTTCCAGGCAAAGCACAATCTGCAGGGTGGCGGCCGCACGATCCAGCTGAGCGGGCTGAATGCGGAGGTCACGTTACCGGATCGCATGACGACCGGCATCGCCGAACTCGACCGCGCGCTCGGCGGCGGCTTCGTGGAAGGATCGGCGACGCTGATCGGCGGCGATCCGGGTATCGGCAAATCCACGTTGCTGCTTCAGGCGGCGGCCCGGATGGCGTCGGCGGGCAGGGGCGTCGCGTACGTGTCGGGAGAGGAGGCGGCGGATCAGGTACGGCTGCGCGCCCGCCGGTTGGGTCTGGGGGACGCGCCGGTTCAGCTTGCCAGCGCGACCTCCACCCGTGACATTCTGACCACCCTGTCGCTTGGCACGCCGCCCGCGCTGCTGGTCATCGACTCGATCCAGACCATGCATTCCGACCTGATCGAGGGTGCGCCCGGCACGGTCAGTCAGGTCCGCGCCTCGTCACAGGAACTGATCCGCTTCGCAAAGGAACGCGGCACCGCGCTGGTGCTGGTCGGCCATGTGACCAAGGATGGCTCGATCGCCGGGCCACGCGTGCTGGAGCATATGGTCGACACCGTGCTGTCGTTCGAGGGCGAACGCAGCCACCAATACCGCATCCTTCGCGCGATCAAGAACCGGTTCGGCGGCACGGACGAGATCGGCGTCTTCGCGATGCAGGCGGAAGGCCTGACGGAGGTCTCGAACCCGTCCGCATTGTTCCTGACCCACCGGGACGAGGGCGTGACGGGTGCGACCGTATTCCCCGCGCTGGAAGGGACCAGGCCGGTGCTGGTGGAGATCCAGGCACTGGTGGTGCGGCTGGCATCGGGGGCGACGCCGCGACGGTCGGTGGTCGGCTGGGATTCCGGAAGGCTCGCCATGGTCCTGGCCGTGCTGGAGGCTCGCTGCGGCCTCTCCTTTTCCTCGGCGGAGGTGTATCTGAACATCGCGGGCGGATACCGCGTGCAGGACCCGGCCGCCGACCTCGCGGTGGCGGCGGCGCTGGTGTCCGCCCTGTCGGAGCGTCCGGTGCCGGCCGACGCGGTCGCGTTCGGAGAGATCGCGCTGTCGGCGGAGATCCGGCCGGTCGCCCATGGACAGCTGCGCCTGAAGGAGGCGGCAAAGCTGGGGTTCGAGCGGGCACTGGTGCCGTCCGCCATGGCCAGCGAGAAGGATACGTTGCGGTTGACCGGCTTCCGGACGTTGAACCAGTTCGTCGATCACATGCTCGGCCGTGGCTGAGCGGGCTGGACGGCCGAGCGAGGGCGGATTGCCGGCGGGACTAGCGGGCCGTCCCCCATCGCCCTATCTGCGCACTCCATGGGCCTGACCGCACTCGACATGCTCGTGCTCCTTGCCGTGATCGGCGGGGCGGCAATGGGCTTCCTTCGCGGCTTCGTCACGGAAGTGCTGTCGCTGTTCGCCTGGGTCGCGATCACGGCCGCGTTGAAGCTGTTTCACATCCCGCTCAGCCAGGCCTTGAGCAAGACGGTCGGCACCGTGTCGGGCGCGGCCGTGCTGGCCTTCGCGATCATCGCTGGCGTGACCTATTTCGGCGGGCGACTGGTCGCGCGGGCGATCGGGGCGCGGACGCGTACGTCGATCCTCGGCCCGGTCGATCGCGCACTGGGATTGGGCTTTGGCGCCATCAAGGGATTGCTGCTCGCCAGCCTGGCCTTTCTGCTGGTCGCGCTGGTGGTCGATACCGCACGCGGCGGCGCGGCGCGGCGTCCCGAATGGATGACGGCATCGCGAACCTACCCGCTGCTGAACAACACCAGCGCCGGGATCGCCGATTTCGTGGACCGTCGCCGGCGCGGCGAGCCGGTGTTCGGTGCGCGCCCGGCCGCCACGCCGGACAATGGCGCGGGGAGTTCCGAATGAGCCTGGCCGTGCCCCCGCCGGAGGTGATCCGGCTGACCGCGCAGAACCCCTTCACAGAGCGGCTTCAGAATGCGCAAGGGTCCAGCGAAAAGCGGTCGCCACTGTGCGGCAGCAGGATCGTCGTCGACGTCAACCTGGACGATGACGGGCGCGTCGCCGAAGTCGGGATGCGCGTAAACGCCTGCGCATTCAGCCAGGCCTCCGCCACCCTGCTCGCGCGCAATCTGGTCGGCCGGTCTGCGGAGGAACTCGCCCAGGCGCGCGATGCGATGGCCGGTTGGATGGCGGGCGATGGCGTCGCCCCGAACTGGCCGGATATCCACCATCTCGATCCCGAGCGGCTGAACGCGGTGCGTCGCCAGTCGGTCCAGCTGGCGTTCCAGGCTGCGGCGGAGGCGGCCGAGCAGGCGGCGGCCAAGGTCCCGGCAAAGCAGCCGGGTTGATGGAGCACACATCCTCGCTGGTGCGCGACGGCGCGATCCTGCTCGGCGCAGGGTTGCTGTGCGTGATGTTGTTCCGGCGCATGGGGTTGGGGGCGACGCTCGGCTATCTGGTCGCGGGGGCACTGGTCGGGCCGCACGTGCTGTCGCTGGTGGGCGGTGCCGAGAGCAAGATGGGCATCGCCGAATTCGGCATCACCCTTCTGCTGTTCATTGTCGGGCTGGAACTGAACCCGACCCGGTTGTGGCGGATGAAGGAGGATATCTTCGGGCTCGGTCTGATACAGGTCGTGGCCTGTGGCCTGGCGCTGACCGCGATGGTCTGGATTGCCGGCTTTTCCACCGCGGCCGCCTTCGCGCTCGGCCTGCCGCTGGCGCTGTCGTCCACGGCGCAGGTGCTGCCCATGCTGCAATCGGCCGGGCGCCTGCGAACCCCGTTCGGAGAGCGCGCCTTTTCGATCCTGTTGTTTCAGGACCTGTCGATCGTGCCCCTCATCACGATTGTGGCCGCGTTGTCGCGCAATCCGGCGCAGCAGAGCGGCCCGCCGGGCTGGCAGTTGGCGATCCACACCGTTCTCGCGATCGTCGGCCTGGTGCTGGCCGGCCGTTTCATCCTGCGCCCGCTGTTCCGCCTGATCGGCCGATTGGGGGAACGCGAGTTGTTCGTGTTCGCCGCGCTGTTTACGGTGGTCGCCGCCGCTGCGGTGATGGAATTGCTCGGCCTGTCCACGGCGCTCGGCGCGTTCATCGCGGGCGTGATGCTGGCCGACAGCCCATACCGTCACGAACTGGAAGCGGACGTGGAGCCGTTCCGGTCCGTCCTTCTCGGCCTGTTCTTCCTTGCGGTCGGCATGTCGCTCGATCTGCCCGCGATCGCGGAGCGTCCTGTGTTCGTGCTGGCAACCGCGGCCGCGCTGATCCTGGTCAAGACTGGCGTCATCACCTTGGTCGGGCTGGCGTTCCGGATGAAGTGGCGTCAGGCCTTCGCGCTGGGCGTGCTGCTCAGCCAGGGCGGCGAGTTCGGGTTCGTGCTGTTCGCACAGGCGCAAAACGGGCTGTTGATCGCGCCGGACGCGGCCAGCCTGTTCGGCGCCGTCATTACCTTGTCGATGGCGACCACCCCGTTCCTGATGGCCGCCACAAAGCGCCTGCGATCGGAGCCGCTGGTCACCGGCACGGAGGAGCGGGACGGGCCGAAGGTCGACGGCGCGAACGCGATCATCGTCGGCTATGGCCGCTTCGGCCAGACGGTCGCGCAGATGCTGCATGCGCAGGATGTGCCCGTCACCCTGATCGACACCGACATCGAGATGATCGACATCGCCGGCGAGTTCGGCGCGAAGGTCTACTACGGCGACGGCACGCGCGTGGACCTGCTACGTCAGGCCGGCGCGGCGGAGGCGGAGCTGATCTGTTTCTGCGTGGATGGCGATCAGCTGGACCCCGGAATGCTGGAGGGCGTGCACGAGGCATTCCCGGATGCCACCATCTTCGTCCGCGCCTTCGACCGGCGCGCCGTCATCAAGCTGCGCGATGCGCCGATCCGCTATGTCGTGCGCGAGGTTCTCGAATCAGCGGTCGCCATGGCGCGCATGGCGCTCAGCAGTCTGGGCGTCGAGCAATCGGCGATCGAACAGGCGGAGCACGCCTACCGACGCCGCGACCGTGAGCGGTTGAAGGTGCAGTTGGAGGGCGGCGACATCCTTGCGGCGCGCAGCCTTGTTCAGGGCGGCAGGATCGGGGAGCGATGAACATGCTCGGCATATTGGCGGCGCTGTCCGGGGCCCTCGCGGTGATAGCCGGGGCCTTTGGCGCGCACGGTGCCGAGGCCAAGGCGGCGGAGCTGTTCCGCACGGGCGGCCATTATCAGCTCGTCCATGCCGTCGCTGCGCTGGTCGCGATGCGGCTGGACGCGAGGGGGCCGGGCTGGCTGTTCGTTGCTGGCGGCGCCCTGTTCGCCGGGTCGATCTACCTGTTGGCGCTCGGTGGCCCGCGCTGGCTCGGTCCAATCACGCCGATCGGTGGCGCGTTGATGATCGCCGGCTGGCTGTGGCTGGCCTGGAGCCTGCGCGCCTAGCTCAACGCTTGTTCCGACACGCGTCGGAGCAGTAGACGACGTTGTCCCAGTCCCTCGCCCATTTCTTGCGCCAGGCGAACGGGCGTCCGCATGCAAGGCAGGTCTTGGTCGGCAGGTCGCGCTTGTCGACGCCGTTGGGCATCAGAGCGGCTGTTCGTCCAGGAACGCCTCCACGTCGGCAAGATCGACGGTGCGATCCAGGAAGGTCTGGCCGATCCCCTTCGCCAGCAGGAAGGGCAAAACACCGCCGCTCGCCTTCTTGTCATACCGCATCAGATCGACCAGCTGGGCACCGCTGGCCGTGATACCCGTGGCGGCCACGCCGTCCGGTAGACCGACCGCCGCCAGATGCGCCGCGACCCGACGTGCATCCTGTCCCGAACAGAGGCCGTGCCGGGCCGAATAGGCAAAGGCGAGCGCGCATCCCGCCGCCACCGCCTCACCATGCAGCAACCGATCGGAAAACCCGGCCTCCGCCTCCAGCGCATGGCCGAAGGTGTGGCCCAGGTTGAGCAGTGCGCGGGTGCCGTTGGTTTCATGCTCGTCGGCGGCGACGATCCGCGCCTTGCTGGCGACCGCATGGGTGATGGCGTGGTTGCGCGCCTCCGCGTCGCCGGCGATCAGCCCCGCGGCGTTGTGCTCGCACCATTCGAAGAACGCGAAATCGTCGATCAGCCCGTATTTCACGACCTCGGCATAGCCGGCGCGGACCTGACGGGCGGGCAAGGTGTCCAGGACGTCCGGATCGATCAGCACCAGCGCTGGCTGGTGAAAGGCACCGATCATGTTCTTGCCAGCGGGCGTGTTGATGGCTGTCTTGCCGCCTACGGAGCTGTCGACCTGTGCCAGCAGCGTGGTGGGAATCTGCACGAACCGGCATCCGCGTTTCAGGATGGCGGCGGCAAAGCCGACAAGATCGCCGATCACGCCGCCGCCCAGCGCGATCACATGATCCTGCCGCTCGACCCCCAGCGTCAGCAGCTGGTCGCACAGGTCCGCCAGCACGGCCCAGCTCTTGCTGCCCTCACCCGGCGGAAGGACGATCGCTTCACTGGACATCCCCGCGCCGGATAACCCTTCGCGCAGCGCGTCGAGGTGATGCCGGACATTCTCGTCGGTGACGATCACCAGCCGGCGCCCCGCGGCCAGCGGGCCGAGATGATCCGCCGCGCGCCGCAACAACCCGCCCTGGATCAGGATGGGATAGGTCCGGTCGCCCAGCGCCACGTTCACCGTCTTCATGCGCCGATCGCCTCCATGATCCTGGAGACCGTGGCCTCGTGCGGGGCCTTCTGGCTTGCCACCCGATAGGGCGCAAGCGCGTAGATCGGGTTCCTGACGCGGGCGAGCTCCGTCAGAACCTGCAACGGATTGCGCCCGCGCAGCAGGGGGCGCGTGTCACGGCGACTGACGCGTTCGGCCAACACGGCCGGGGGCGCGTCCAGCCAGACGGCGATGGATTGCTCCAGGATCAGCTGCCGCGTCTCGTCCTGAAGGAAGGCGCCGCCGCCGGTCGCAATCACCTTTGGCGTGCCGTCGACCAGGCGGGCGATGACCCGTCGCTCGCCGTCGCGGAAATACGGCTCGCCAAACCGATCGAAGATTTCCGCGATGGTCATTCCGGCCGCGCCCTCAATCTCCACATCCGCATCGACGAAGGGCAGGCGCAGGCGGGCGGCGAGTCGGCGGCCCACCGTGGACTTGCCGACGCCCATCAGCCCGATCAGCACGATCGGCTGGCCCGTCCAGGGCTGTGCTGGGTTCCGGCTTTGCAACATGGGTCGGGCGCTATACTAGGCGGGGCGGGCCCGGCAACCGTCCGGGATGCCGCTGTGTCCCCGAGTTCAAGGTTTCCTGTCCCATGTCCCGCCTCCTCATCAGCGTCATTGTCCTTTTGGTGGTGGTCGTGGGTGCCCTGGTCCTGCTCGGTAGCCGCGCGCACGAAGTACCCCAGACGCAGGTCGAGAAGGCGGTTTCGCTTGGCAATCTGTCCTAAGCGCCACGCCGCGGTCGCGGCGCTGGCCCTGGGCGCGGTGGCGCTGCCGGCGATCGGAATCGGTCAGGAACGCCCGGAATCGATCCTGCCGCCCGGTTTTGGGGAGCCAAGCCCGCCGCCGGCCACGCGTCCTGCGCCACGACCCTCGCCGACGCCCGGCACCCCCGTGCCCAGCGCGCCCTCCGCGCCGGGGGCGGCGCCGGTCGTGCCGGCCGCCCCGTCGCCGAGCACGGCGGTCGTGCAGCCACTGCCGCCCGAATACCCGGTAACGTCGAACGAGCAGGACGCGGAGACCCCTGCGCCGACGATCGACCCACAGACGCTGGCCGAGTATGAGATGCCGGCTGCCGCCCGGCGTTCGCTGGCCATGGTCGGGCCCACGGGTGCGGCAGAGGGCGGGTTGCCGTCGGACGCCTTTGCCGGCGCGGATGGGCGCTATTTGGAACAACTGATGCGGCGCCTGGCCGCCCCGCTGCCGTCGCGCTGGATGTCGATCCTGCTCCGCCGGACCCTGTTGTCGACCGTGGAGACGCCCAAGCGGGTCAACGGCGCCGATTTCGCGGCAGAGCGTGCATGGCTGTTGCTGCGCATGGGCGAATCGGTGGCGGCGCGCGCGTTGGTACAGAACGTCGACACGGCGAACTACACCCCAAAATTGTACGATGTCGCGATGAACGCGATGCTGGCCACAGGCGATCCCGCCGGACTGTGCCCGTTACAGCCGCGTGCGGTCGTCCTGTCGCCGGCACGCAGCTGGACCCTGGCGGGCGCCATGTGCGCCGCGCTCACCGGGCAGGCGGCGGACGCGCGCAGCCTGCTGGCGCAGGCCCGCAAGCGGCGAGTGGCGACCGGCATCGACCTGCAACTGACGCAAAAGGTGATCGGCGCCGGCCCCGGCGGCCGGCAGATGATGACCATCGAGTGGGCGGGCGTGGACCGGCTGACGGCCTGGCGCTTCGGCCTTTCGACCGCGATGGGCGTGGCGATCCCCGACGACATGATGGCGAGCGTGGGTACGCAGGCGCTGTACTGGCGCGCGCTGTCGCCCGCCGTGGCGCCTGCCGACAGGTTGTCCGCAGCGGAGGGAGCGGCGGCGCAGGGCGTGCTTTCGAACGCCGCGCTGGTGGATCTGTACGGCGCCGTCGATCAGGCCGACGACGCGCCGTCCGCCGCCGCAGCGGTCGCCGCCGACCTTCGCACCGCCTTTACCGGCGACCGCGCGTCCGCCCGGCTGTCGGCGCTGCGCCAGCTTTGGGGTACGCAGACGGGTCGGGTACCCTATGCCCGGCTGGTGCTGACCGCGCATGCGGCGGCGCGCGCGCCGATCCAGGCGGGCAGCGCGGATGCCGATCGGCTGATCGCATCGATGCTGTCCGTCGGGATGGACCGCACCGCTGCACGCTGGCGCGGAGCGGTGGAGGCGGGCGGCGACGGATGGGCGATGTTGCAGCTGTCCGACCCGGACCTGTCCCGCCGGCTGACCTATCGCGATCTGGCCGGTTACACGGGGCAGGGCGACGCCGCGTTAAAGCAGCGCCTGCTCTTCGCCGGACTGGCTGGTCTCGGCCGACTGGCCCCGGCGGATGTCGAGCGGGCGGCGGAGGCGCTGGACGTGCGCATCGGTGCGGAGAACGCCTGGACGCGCGCCTTGGACCGCGCGGCGATGGCTGGCCAGCCCGGCACGGTCGTGGTGCTGGCGGCACTCGGCATGCAGACCGGGTCGTGGAAGGGCGTCCCGCCGGAAATGCTGTACCGGATCGTCGGCGCGCTGCGCTCGGTCGGGCTTGGCGGGGAGGCCCGGATGATCGCGGCAGAGGCCCTCGCGCGGGCGTGAGCGGCGTGGCGGCCGGCGATCGTGCCCTGATCGATCGTTTTCTTGAGATGATGGCGGCGGAGGCGGGCGCCGCTCCCAACACGCTGGCCGCCTATCGCAGCGACCTCACGCTGGCGTCGGCGGTGCTGGAGGATGGGCTCGCCGACGCGGACGCGGACGGGCTGCACCGTATCGCGCACGAATGGCGCGACCTTTCCCGCGCGACCGTCGCGCGCAAGTCGGCGGCCCTGCGCCGCTTCTTCGCCTTCCTGGCAGATGAAGGGCACAGACCCGATGATCCGGGCAAGGCGCTGCCCCGGCCGGGGACCGCGCGTCCCTTGCCCAAGGTGCTGGGTCACGCCGATGTTGACCGGCTTTTCGCCGCGATCGCCGAGCGGCTGCACTGCGAGCATCCCAGCCCTGCCGACCTGCGACTCGCCGCGCTGGTGGAGCTGCTTTACGGGTCGGGCCTGCGCGCCACCGAACTGGTGTCGCTGCCGCGGATCGCCATCGCGCCGGACAAGCCGTTCCTGATCCTGCGCGGGAAGGGCGGGCGGGAGCGTATGGTCCCCATCTCGGACCGGGCGCGTGCCGCGGTCGCCGCATGGCGCATGCATGTGCCCGTCGATGCAGCATGGCTTTTCCCATCCGGGCAGAAGCACCTGACCCGGATCCGCCTCTACCAGATCCTGAAGTCGCTGGCGGCGGAGGCGGGCATACCGCCCGATCGCGTCAGCCCGCACGTGCTGCGCCACGCGTTTGCCACCCATCTGCTGGAGGGCGGGGCGGACCTACGCGCTTTGCAGTCGATGCTGGGCCATGCCGACATCGCGACCACCGAAATCTACACCCATGTCGATGCGTCGCGCCTGGTGGAGCTGGTGAACAGCCGCCATCCGCTCGCCGACAGCGACCGTGTTCCCGCCGTTGATCGCCGCACGCGTTGACCTTCACCGCCGCCGGCCCTAGCCCCGCGCGATGCCAAGCTTTCTGGATTTCGAGAAACCCATCGCCGAGTTGCAGGGCCGCATCGACGAACTGCGCGAAACGGCCGGCGACACGGTGGACATCACCGCCGACGTCGCCCGGTTGCAGGCCAAGTCGGACAAGCTGCTGCGCGACACCTTTGCCAAGCTGACGCCGTGGCAGAAGACGCAGGTCGCACGCCACCCCGAACGGCCGCATTTCAAGGATTATGTCGCCGGACTGTTCGACGACTTCATGCCGCTAGCCGGCGATCGCGCCTTTGCCGACGATCAGGCGATCCTCGGCGGCTTCGCGACATTCCGCGGACGGCGGATCATGGTGATCGGCCACGAAAAGGGCGCGGACACCGCAAGCCGGCTGCGCCACAATTTCGGCATGGGCAAGCCGGAAGGGTATCGCAAGGCGATCCGGCTGGTCGAGCTGGCCGACCGGTTCGGTCTGCCGGTCGTGACGCTGGTCGACACCTCGGGCGCGTTCCCCGGGATCCAGGCCGAGGAACGCGGGCAGGCCGAGGCGATCGCCCGCTCGACGGAGGCGTGTCTTGCCGCCGGTGTCCCCGTGGTCGCCGCGATCGTCGGCGAGGGCGGATCGGGCGGCGCGGTCGCGCTGGCCGCGGGCAATCGCGTTCTGATGTTCGAGCACGCGGTATATTCGGTCATCTCGCCAGAGGGCGCGGCCTCGATCCTGTGGCGTACCGCCGACAAGGCTGCCGACGCGGCCGACGCGATGCGGATCACGGCGCAGGATCTGAAGAATTTCGGCGTGATCGACACCATCGTGCCGGAGCCTCTGGGCGGCGCGCATCGGGCGCCACAGGCAGCGATCGGCGCGCTGGCCGACGCCATCGAAGCGGCATTGACCGAACTGGGCGGCACTGCCCCCGATGTCCTGCGCCAGGATCGCCGGCGCAAGTTCCTGGCGATGGGCCGGATCTAGGATCGACGAACCATCCGGGCGTTCAGAAAGGGTGTATGAAAAGGGGCGGCGGACACATGGTCCACCGCCCCCTTTACAGTCCGCTTGTCGAAACGGGTTCTTACGAACCGGTCTTGATGTTCGACGCAACGTTGTTGAAGGTGCTCGACAGCTGGGTGCCGATGCCCTTCATGGCGGCGATGGCGGCAACGGCGATCAGCGCGGCGATCAGGCCGTACTCGATGGCGGTCGCACCCTTGGAATTCTTGATGAACTTGCGGATCGTCTGCATTCCGGTCTCCATGATTCTAAAGCTTCAGTCACCCGGCTCGCCCAGGTTTTCCGTCCCGGACAGCACATCCGCGATAAGCCTGGCGGGTTGAGAAAGGCTTAAGGCCGACCGCTGGCGTGGATGAACTGGTCGCTGACGTTGTTCCACATCACGGTCGTGTTGCCCGCGACCTGCTTCAGCGCCGCGATCACGACCAGGACGATGAGCGCCAGGATCAGCGCATATTCGACCGCGGTCGCGCCACGCCGGTCGGACGCGAGCCGTCGCGGCATGCGAAGTCGCGATTGCGGGCGGGGCGAACGGGGTGCCATGGCGTCGGAATAGGTGAAGGGGAGTAAAGCAATGGTGCACGGCGCGCAGGACGGCCCGTTGATCGTGGTGGCGGCCGCCCTGATCCGCGACGACCGCGTGCTGGTACAGGAGCGACCGGCAGGAAAGGCGCTGGCGGGCCTGTGGGAGTTTCCAGGCGGCAAGGTGGAAGCGGGGGAGACGTGCGAAGCAGCGTTGGTGCGTGAACTGTCCGAGGAGCTTGGCATCGCGCTCGGGTCCGAGGCGCTGGCGCCCCACAGCTTCGTTACCGGCACCGCAGGTGACCGGCCGCTCCTGCTGCTTCTATACGTCGCAACCGAATGGGCCGGTGAGGCGCACGCGCTTGAGGCGTCCGCCTTGTGCTGGGCCAATTACGCCGACCTGTGCGCGCTGCCGATGCCGCCGGCGGACGTACCCCTGGTTGCCGCGCTGCGACCGCTATTGGCCTGATGGTTGGGGTGGCCGTCGCCGAACAGGACAAGTGGCGACGGCCGCAGCCCGTCTAGCCGCCAAAGCCTTTAGAAAACATTGCGAAAGTCTGGGCCGATCGAAAGCGGTTAGAGTTCGATCAGGCGATCGGGCAACTCGTTGCTGTCGTCGGCGCTGCGCGGAAAATGCTCGGCCAGGATGGCGCCGATCCGCTCGATCGCGGCGGCCAGTCCGTCGTCCACGCGGTCGTCCCGAACCGCCTCCAGCAGCACACGCATGGCCTCACCCCAGACCTCCTGTCCGACACGGGTGTGGATGGCCTCTTCCGCGATGATCTCGGCCCGTCGCTCGTCCAGGGACAGATAAAGCAGCACGGCAGTCGCTGCGCGCGTTCGCTTGTCGACGCTGGCACGAAACACGTCGATCGCGCGGCGATGCACCCGGCGCGCCTTGGTCGATGGCGGCGTCAACGCGAGCCTCAGCGGTGTGGAGCGCATTGCCAGCCATGCCAGCAGGAACAGCGCGGCACTCAGCAGCAGCGCGATCGTGAACAGGCTGGCCGGCGTCGCGGCTTCGTCCCAATTCCGCGCGAATATGGAATGCAGCGACTCGGCCAGACCGGGGCGGATCGCCAGGATGGCCGGAGCGGACAGCATCGCCAGCGCGGCCCAATGTGCACCGACATCGCGGTAGGTATCGGATCGTGCGGCGACCACCGTCACGATCTCCCCATCGGTGCGCGACTCGGCCGCCGCCACGGCCTGCGTGACGCGTTCATGTGTGGCTGCGGTCAATCGCATCACCATCCCCCCGATGCGCCACCGCCGCCGAACGATCCGCCGCCGCCGCCGGTGAACCCACCGCCGCCCCAGCCGCCGCCTCCGTCATCGCTTCCGCCGGAACCACCCCAGCCGCCGCCACCACCGCCGGAACGGGTCATATGGTCCGCCAGCGACCACAGCACGACCGGCAACACGCCGCCATCATTGCCGTAGCGCTGGCCCCAGGGGGACGCGCGACGCCGACGTCGGAACAGCGGCAACACGACGAATGCGATCACGATAATCCAGAATATCGCCGCCACCGGCACACCGCTGCCGCTCGAGCGGGACCGCTTATGCGTGCGGTCGAACTCCGCCACGGCCGCGTCCGTTCGCGCCTTTGCCTCATCCGGCGATGCGCGCAGCTGTTGCACGATGGCGTCCGTTCCGGCCACCATTGCTCCTGGCACGTCGCCGTTGCGTAGGCGCGGCATCATGGTCGTGTTGATGATGACGCTGGACAGCGCATCGGTCAGCACCGGCTCCAGCCCGTATCCGACCTCGAGACGCGGGCCGCGATGGCCCGCCGGCTCGTTGGGCGCGATGAACAGGATGGCGCCGTTGTTCGCGTCCTTCAGCCCGACGCCCCATGCGCGGCCGAGGCGGTACCCGTAATCTTCCAGCGGGTAACCCTGAAGGTCGGGGATCGTCGCGACCACCAGTTGTCGGTGTGTGTCGCGCTGCAACGCCTCCAGCGTCGCCGACAGCTGCTTCTCCTCGGCGTCGGGGATGACGTTGGCGGCATCCACCACCAACCCGGTGAACTTGGGGAAGGTCTGTGCCGACGCGGTTTGCGCCAGCACGACCATCAGCAGCGCGGCAAGTGGCCGCAGCATCGCGGAAAGGCCGCGCATGGCGGTGCCGTCAGCTCGCGTTGCCGAAGTTCACCGTCGGCGCCGTCTCCGCCCCGGCCGTGGTCGCCGTGAACGGGACGAGCGGCTTTGCGCCGTAGAAGATGCGCGCGCCGACCGCGTCGGGGAAGGTGCGGATGCGCGTGTTGTACGACTGCACCGCGGCGTTGTAGTCGCGCCGCGCGATGGTGATGCGGTTCTCCGTCCCCTCCAGCTGCGATTGCAGCGACAGGAAATTGGCATTGGACTTCAGGTCCGGATACGCCTCCTGCAGCCTCTGCAACGACAGGGTGACCGCGTTCTGCGCCTGCTCGAACTGCCGGACCTTTGCGGGATCGGTCAGGTCGTCGCCGGACAATTGCACCCGCGTCGCGCCGGCCCGCGCCTGGGTCACGCCGATCAGCACGTCCGATTCCTGCTTGGCATAGCCCTTCACCGTCGCGACTAGATTGGGGATCAGGTCGGCGCGACGCTGATACTCGTTCTGCACGTCGGCCCAGCGCGCCTTTGCCGTTTCCTCGGAGGTCGGAACGCTGTTGATGCCACAGCCGGACAGCGCGATTGCGAGCGCGGGGACGGCTAAAAAGCGAGCGGACATCAAGGAGCCTCCATCTGTTACGATGGCGGTATATAGTGGATGCCGCGGCATTGCGAAGGGGGATCGGCCATCACCATGGCCGACGCTCGCCACCGCTGGAGGCCCGAGCCGGAATCGAACCGGCGTGCAAGGATTTGCAGTCCTCTGCGTAACCACTCCGCCATCGGGCCTCGATGCGGTGAGAGGCGCGCCTATTGCGTGGTTTCTCGATCCGGTCAACCGGAACGGTCGCCAGAGTGCGCGATGGCGCTACTTGGCCTTGCAGGACGTGCGCGATAGAAGCGGCTGCGTAAAGATGTGTATTGCACAGGTAAGACAGCTGTGCGACAGGATGGAAATGATGACGACCGCGACGATCGGAACGGATGGCCAGGCGATGCGCCAGGCAATGGTGTCCAGCCAGCTGAGGACCAACGCAGTCGACGACCGGCGCGTGGTCACCGCGATGGCGGAGGTCGCGCGGGAGCGGTTCCTGCCGAACGCATCTTCGGCGCTCGCCTATCGCGACACCGCCATTCCGCTGGGCGGCGGCCGTGCCGTCAATCCGCCCCTCGCGACTGCGCGGCTGCTGACGCAAGCGGAACTCAGGTCGAGTGATCGCGTACTCCTGATCGGCGCGGCCGGTGGCTATGCCGCGGCGTTGTTGGCCGAACTGGTTGCCGAGGTCGTTGCCGTCGAGGAGCAGCCCGCGCTTGCGGAGTTCGCACGCGGCGCGCTGGCCGATGTTCCGAACGTCACGATGGTCGAGGGGCCACTCGCCGCCGGTGCGCCGGGTGGTGCGCCGTTCGACGTGCTGGTGATCGACGGCGCGGTGGAGCGCCTGCCGGTCGAACTCGTCGAACAGCTTCATCCGGATGCGCGCATCGTCGCCGGTTTGGTCGATCGCGGTGTCACCCGTCTTGCGGCTGGCCGGGTCAGTGCCGGCGGCTACGGCTTGCAACCGTTTCTAGACGCGGAATGCGTCGTGTTGCCGGGGTTCGAAGGACCGCGCGGCTTTCAGTTCTAAAAACAGGCAGGGGGCGGGGGTGAGGATCGGAACGTGGCTCGCCGGCGCGAGCCTTTTGACGGCGGCTGCGCCCGCTTCGGCCGAGACGCTGCGTGACGCGCTGCTCAAGGCTTATACAACGAACCCGACCCTGACCGGCCAGCGCGCGGGCCAGCGGGCGACCGATGAGACCGTGCCGCTTGCCAAGGCACGGGGGCGACCGACCGCCGGCGGGCAGGCGGGCTATACCGAGAATTTCTACAATACCGGCAACAGCTTCGCCTCTCCCGCGCGCCAGCTGACGGGGGGCGTCAGCCTGTCCGTGCCGATCTACCAGGGCGGTCAGGTCCGCAACTCCATCCGTGCCGCGGAGACGCGGGTTTCGGCGGGGCAGGCCGGCCTGCGCAACACGGAAGCGAATCTGTTCGCCGAGGTGGTGGCCGCGTTCATGGACGTGATCCGCGATGCCGCCATCGTCGGGCTCAACCAGCAGAACGTCCGCGTGCTGGAGGTGAACCTTCAGGCGAGTCGCGATCGTTTTCAGGTCGGCGACCTGACGCGAACCGACGTCGCACAGTCGGATTCCCGCCTCGCCATCGCCAGGGCGCAGCTGCAAAGCGCGCAGGCTCAGCTGATCGCGAGCCGGGAGAACTACATTCGGGTCGTCGGTACGCCGCCGGGCCAGCTGGAGGACCCGCCCGTTCTGCCGCAGCTGCCGAACGAGGTGGAAACCGCCGTGGCCGCTGCTTTGCGCGACAATCCGGCACTGGTCGCAGCGGCGCGGCAGCGGGATGCCACGCGCTATGATGTCGAGGTGGCGCGATCCTATCGCCTGCCGCGTCTGAGTGGATCGGTCGGCAGCAACTATAACAGCTATCTCGGCTCGCTGGGCGCGGGAACGGCATTCGCCCAGTCGCAAAGCGGCGTCGCGGCAACCGCCGGGCTCAGCCTATCCGTGCCCTTCTACCAGGGCGGCCTTCCCGGTGCGCAGGTGCGTCAGGCCGAGGCGTTGCGGTCGCAGGCGATCGAGGCGGTGACGGAGACGGAGCGGTCGGTCATCGCCGCCGCCCGATCCTCGTTCGCGATCTGGCGATCGTCGCAGGAGGTGATCGCCAGTTCCGAGGTCGCGGTGAACGCCAACAAGCTCAGCCTGGAAGGCGTGCGGGCGGAGAACTCGGTCGGCACCCGCACCATCCTGGACATCCTCAACGCCGAACAGGAACTGCTCAACAGCCAGGTCACGTTGGTGACGGCGCGGCGTGACGCCTATGTCGCCGGCTTCAACCTGCTGGCGGCGATGGGTGGGGCGGAGGCGCGCGATCTGGGTCTGGACGGCGGCGTGCTGTACGATCCGACCGCGAACTACAAGCGCGTGCGCAACAAGCTGAGTGACTGGAGCGACGATGGAGAGCCGGTCGCGGTGGCGACGCGGACCGACCAGACGCCGGTCCAGAACGCCGTTGTGGAGACGCCGAAGGACCCATTGCTGCAAAAGCCGCCTGTTGACACGAGCCGCCCGTTAACCACAGGTGCGGATGCGCCGTCCCGTCGTCAGTGAGCCGGGCGGTGGCAAAGAGGGCCGGTGCATGGGGGAAATGAGCGCGGAGCCGTCGATGGAGGAAATCCTGTCCTCCATCAAAAGGATCATCGCGGAAGAGGGCGATCCGCCTGGACGTCCCCGTCGTGCCGCACGCCCGGTGCAGGCGTCCTCCGCGCCGCAGGACACGGTGCAAGAGGCGCGTGTCGAGCCAAGCGTGCTGGAGCTGGACACCCCCGTGTCCGCTGCCCTGCGCCCTGCTGAGCCGCCCCGTCTCGTCGAGCCTACGAGGCCCCTCGATGCGCCCCGTCCCGCGGATCCACCTCGTCCCGCAGAAGCTGCGGTTGCGGACCCGTCTCCGGCGGAAGCGGGTGAGACCATCCTGTCCCGCCAGGCGGCAGAAGCGACACGGGGCTCGTTGGACGTTCTCAGCAAGCTGGTGACCAAGCCCGAACCCGGCACCGACGGCACGCTGGAGGGACTGGTCCGCGAGATGCTCCGTCCGGTCTTGCGCGAATGGCTGGATACGCACTTGCCGGGCATGGTGGAGACGATGGTGGCCCGAGAGATTGCAAAGATCACGGGTCAGGCCTGAGGCGCTCGATCGGGCGTGGCTGAGATTCTAAGGCGTCCGTCGTTGAACGGAGGTTGGCGTCTGCCAATGCGGTAAGCCCGGTCCAAGGCATAGACGCGGTGCCGACGCACGCAACTCCGCTAGCCCTGTGCGTCAGGGGGTGACGGCCGCCGACTCGCCCGGCTAAGGGACGCGCATGAGCGAGCTTCCCAAGACCTTCGACCCCGCCGCCATCGAATCCCGCTGGTACGATCATTGGGAGCGCAACGGCCTGTTCCGGCCGGAGCGTGCGGGCGCGGAGCCGTGGACGATCGTCAACCCGCCGCCCAACGTGACCGGCAACCTCCATATCGGCCACGCACTCGACAACACGCTTCAGGACATCCTGACCCGCCACGCGCGTTTGAAGGGCAAGGACGCGCTGTGGGTGGTCGGCACCGACCATGCCGGCATCGCCACACAGATGGTGGTTGAGCGGCAGATGGCGCTGCAACAGCAGAAGCGGACCGACCTGTCGCGCGAGGACTTCGTCGCGAAGGTCTGGGAGTGGAAGGCGGAAAGCGGCGGGCAGATCACCCGTCAGTTGCGGCGGCTCGGCTGCTCCATGGATTGGGCGAACGAGCGCTTCACCATGGACGACGGCTTCAGCCGCGCGGTGCTGAAGGTCTTCGTCGACCTGCACAAGCGCGGCCTGTTGTACCGCGACAAGCGGCTGGTGAACTGGGACCCGGGGCTCGGCACCGCGATCAGCGATCTCGAGGTGGAAACGCGCGAGGAAAAGGGCGGCTTCTGGCACCTGCGCTATCCGCTGGCCGATGGTTCGGGTGCGATCTCCGTCGCGACGACGCGTCCCGAAACCATGCTGGCCGACATGGCGGTCGCGGTTCATCCCGATGACGAACGCTATCGCGCGCTGATCGGGAAACAGGTGCGGTTGCCGATCACCGGCCGTCTGATCCCCATCGTCGCCGACGAGCATGCCGATCCCGAACTGGGCTCCGGCGCGGTGAAGATCACGCCCGGCCACGACTTCAACGATTTCGAGGTCGGGCGCCGCGCCGGTATCGAGGCGCGCGACATGCTCAACATGCTCGGCCCCAAGGCTGAAATCGTGCAGACGGCCGACGGGTTGATCCCCGCCGATCTGCTAGGCGTGGACCGGTCGCAAGCGCGGCAGCGGATCGTCGAGCGGCTGGAGGCCGATGGCGTTCTGGAGCGCGTCGAGGAACGCGTGATCCAGCGTCCCTATGGCGACCGCTCCGGCGTGGTGATCGAGCCGTGGCTGACCGACCAATGGTATGTCGATGCGGCAACCCTGGCGAAGCCGGCGATCGAGGCGGTGCGCGACGGCCGCATTCGCCTGGTGCCGAAAAGCTGGGAGAAGACCTTCTTCAACTGGATGGACAACATCCAGCCCTGGTGCGTGTCACGCCAGCTATGGTGGGGGCACCGCATTCCCGCGTGGTTCGCCGAGGATACCCGCATCTTCGTTGCAGAGACAGAGGAAGAGGCGCAGGCGGCGGCCGGCGCAGATACCGTGCTGGTCCGCGACCCCGACGTCCTCGACACCTGGTTCTCGTCCGCGCTGTGGCCGTTCGCAACGCTCGGCTGGCCCGACGACACGGACCCGACATTGGGTGGCCGCTATCCCAACGACGTGCTGATCTCCGGTTTCGACATCCTGTTCTTCTGGGATGCGCGGATGATGATGCAGGGCATGCAGTTCATGGAAGATGTGCCCTTCAAGACGCTGTATCTGCACGGCCTTGTCCGCGCGGCGGACGGCGCCAAGATGTCAAAGTCGAAGGGCAACACGGTCGATCCGATCGGCCTGATCGACCGCTACGGGGCCGACGCGCTGCGCTTCTTCATGGCGGCCATGGAAAGCCAGGGCCGCGACATCAAGATGGATGATCGCCGGGTCGAGGGGTATCGCAACTTCGCGACGAAGCTGTGGAACGCCGCGCGCTTCTGCCAGGCGAATGGCATCGGCGGGGCGGCGACACTCGACGCGCCGGAGGCGACGCTGGCGGTCAACAAGTGGATCGTGGCGGAGTGCGTCCGCGCGATCCAGTCCGTCGACCTGGCCCTTGCGGACTATCGCTTCGACGCCGCGGCCAATGCGGCGTATCAATTCGTCTGGAGCCGCTTCTGCGACTGGTACCTCGAGTTGATCAAGGGCCAGATCGATGACGAGACAAAGGCCGTCGCCGGCTGGGTCCTCGACCAGATCCTGGTCATGCTGCATCCCTTCATGCCGTTCATCACCGAGGAACTGTGGCACGCCATGGCGGCCCGCGACCACGACCTGATCGTGGCACATTGGCCACAGGCGGATGCTCGCAGCCTCGATCCTGCCGCCGAGGCCGAGATCGACTGGCTGATCCGGTTGGTGGGTGAGGTACGCGCGGCGCGGACGGAGCTGAACGTGCCACCGGGTGCGCGGCTGCCGATGCACCTGCGCGGGGCGGGCGAGGGCACGTTGGCGCGGATCGAGCGACAGCGCCCGGCAATCGCTCGGGTGGCGCGCGTCGATGTGGCCGATGGCGACGTGACCGGCGGCGCGGCACAGGTCGTCGTGGATGAGGCGACGTTCGTGCTGCCTTTGGAAGGTGTGATCGACCTGGGCGCGGAGCGTGCCCGGCTGGCCAAGGCCATCGCGGCGACGGAGAAAGAGCGGGATGGCCTGGCCAGTCGCCTGAACAATCCGAGCTTCGTCGAGCGTGCCAAGCCGGATGCGGTGGAGAAGGCGCGTGCCGATCACGCCGACAAGGCGGCCGAGGCGGAGCGGCTGACCGCCGCGTTGGCACGGCTCGGGTAGCGACGGTCCGTTCAGGCCCGGCGTGCAGCCTCGCGCTGCCGCCGTTCATGCGAACCGAGCAGCCGCAGCCTAACGGCAGTAATCAAAGTGGATCGCCCACACATAAAGACGCCCGGACCTGACGGTCCGGACGTCCTCCGGCGCCTGGAAAAGGGAGCAACAGGCGCCGGAACGGTTAGGCGGCTTGAGCGCCACCGGTATCGACCGCGTCGTTATCGACAGCGGTGAGGGGAGCGCCGGTTTTGATCGCGATCGTCTTCGGCTTCATCGCCTCCGGCACTTCGCGAACCAGATCGATGACCAGGAGACCATCGTTCAGCCGCGCATCCTCGACGAAGACGAAGTCGGCCAGCTCGAACCGACGCTCGAAACTGCGGTTGGCGATGCCGACGTGCAGGAACGACTGATTCGCCTGGGACTTTTCGTCCTTGCGGCCCGCAACCAGCAACAGGTTCTGCTGCGCGGTGATCTCTATCTCTTCACGTGAGAAGCCTGCGACGGCGAGGGTGATGCGGTAACGATCCTCCGCCAGACGCTCCAGGTTGAACGGCGGATAGTTCTCGGCCGTGGCACCGCGCGCATTGGTTTCGAGCATGTCGAACAAGCGGTCGAAGCCGATAGTGGAGCGGCGATAAGGGGTAAGGTCCAGACGCATATCAAATCCTCCGATGAGCGAATTGAAGTCAGTCGGCATCCGACGTGCGCGATGCCGGCGTACGGCCCGATTGCGGCGCCGTATGGATAAGGATTTGGTGACGTCGCTGGCGGCTTCAAGGGGGCAAGACCCGCCGACCGCCGCGATGATAAGGCCCTGTTCAGATCGCAGTGCTATGACACGTATCAGGAAGGGGTGACCGATCCTCCGGCGGGTGTCTGGAAGCTCCCGCGCCGGTCCGGCGACCCCTTCCACCCCGACGCCTCCTCAGAAACGGCAAACGCCCGGACCGTTACCGATCCGGGCGCCTGCGTGACGATTGCTCGTCAGCCCCCTTTGTGTGTCGCCGCTCCACGCCTTTGCGGCGGAGCTGGCGACTGGTCCCCGAACCACGGCCGTTGCCTGTGTGCCAGTGATTGTCTGGCTACGGATTTGCGCCCGGTTTGTCATCCGGCATGTGGCCCACTTGCGACGATTGCGGCCCGGATGTGACAGTCGCGCAACACCGCACCGCGCGGGCGGCGTGCTTGCGCGCGAAGCAGTCCCTTCGTACAGCGCGGGCCATGATCCTTTCCCGCTACGAACGGATGGTTGCCAAGCGCTACCTGCTGCCCGGCAAGGGGGAACGCTTCATTGTCCTTGTCGCGGGGTTCAGCCTGGGCGCGGTGATGCTTGGCGTCGCGGCGCTCGTCATCGTGATGAGTGTCATGAACGGTTTTCGCGCGGAGCTGTTCGACAAGATCGTGGGCCTGAACGGCCATGCGGTCATCCAGGGTATCGGCGGACGCCTGCCCGATTGGCGGCAGGTGGTGGCCGACGCCCGCGCCACCCCGGGCGTCACAAGTGCGGTGCCGCTGATCGACCAGCCGCTGTTCACCACTTTCAACGGCCGCAGCGAAGCGATCCTGGTCCGCGGCATGCGGATGCAGGACATCCGCGACAACGCCAACCTGACCGGCAAGGTGGTCGCCGGCTCCCTGTCCGCGCTCAGCCCGGGCAGCAACCGCATCGCTATCGGGTCTCGCCTGGCAGAAGCGTTGGGCGCCGACGTCGGGTCGGAAATCACGATCATCAACCCGCAAGGACCCGCGACACCGTTCGGTACGGTGCCCCGTTATGTCAGCTACACCGTGGCGGCGATCTTCGAGATAGGCGTGTACGATTACGACAAGGCGTATGTCATCATGCCGATCGAGGACGCACAGACGCTGCTGCTCCTCGGCGACACGGTGAGCATGGTGGAGGTGAACACCACAAACGCCGACCGCGTGCAGCAGATCCTGGCGCCGCTGGGACCGAAGCTGGGCGGCCGCGCGATCATCGCCGACTGGCGCACCATGAACGCGCAGCTGTTCGAGGCGCTTGCCGTGGAGCGCGTCGCGATGTTCACCGTGCTGTGCATCATCATCCTGGTGGCGGCGTTCAACATCGCGTCCTCGCTCATCATGCTGGTGCGGGCAAAGACGCGGGACATCGCCATCCTGCGCACGATGGGGGCGACGCGCGGCGCGATGATGCGCATCTTCATGACGGTCGGCACCAGTATAGGCGTGCTGGGAACGCTGGCCGGGCTGCTGCTCGGCTTCGTGTTCCTGTTCTATCGGCAGGGGGTGGTGAACTTCGTCCAGTTCGTCACGGGTCAGAACCTGTGGGATCCCTCGATCCGCTACCTGACCGAGTTGCCGTCCAAGACGGACCCGTTTGAGGTGACGCTGATCGTCGCGATGTCGCTGCTCTTCTCCTTCCTCGCCACGCTGTACCCGGCGTGGAAGGCGGCCAGCACCGATCCGGTCCAGGTGCTGCGTTATGAATGAAGCGGTTCTCGAAACGCGGGGGCTGGCGCGCAGCTTCACCCAGGGCGACCAGACGATCGACGTCCTGCGCGGCGTAGACCTGACCATTGCGCCGGGTGAGATCGTTGCGCTGCTCGGCCCATCCGGCTCCGGCAAGTCGACGCTGCTCCAGGCGGTCGGGTTGCTGGAGGGTGGCTTTTCCGGCTCGATCCGCATTGTCGGGGAAGAAGCGGCGCAGCTGGACGCGGGGCAGCGTACCGCGATGCGCCGCGATCGGCTCGGTTTCGTCTATCAGTTCCATCACCTGCTGCCCGATTTCAGCGCGGTCGAGAACGTCGTGCTGCCGCAACTGGTGCACGGTGACGAGCCGGCCGCCGCCACCCGCCGCGCGGAGGGACTGCTGGAAGCGCTGGGCGTCGGCCACCGCCTGCATCATCGACCGAGCCAGCTGTCCGGCGGCGAGCAGCAGCGCGTCGCCGTGGCCCGTGCGCTTGCCAACCGGCCGCCGCTGATCCTGGCGGACGAGCCGACCGGCAATCTGGACGAGCATACCGCAGACATTGTCCTGGCCGAGTTCCTGCGCCTGGTGCGCGAGGAAGGATCGGCCGCGTTGATCGCCACGCATAACGAGCGTCTGGCCAGCCGCATGGATCGCATGCTGCGGCTGCACGAGGGGCTGCTGCAATAAGGGAAGGTGGGACGCCATGACCCCGATCACCGACATGTCCGTACGGGCCGCAGATGGTGGCATGGCCAGCCTGGACACGTGGCGCGGAAAGGTGCTGCTGATCGTCAATACGGCCAGCCGCTGCGGCTTCACACCGCAATATGAGGGGCTGGGCGCGCTGCACCGCGAATACGGCCCACGCGGGTTCGAGGTGTTGGCCTTTCCCTGCAACCAGTTCGGCGCGCAGGAGCCGGGCAGCGATGCGGAGATCGCGACCTTCTGCGCCACGACCTACGATGTCGACTTTCCGGTCTTCGCGAAGATCGACGTCAACGGCGCGCATGCCGACCCGCTGTTCGACCGGTTGAAAGCGGAGGCGCCCGGCGTGCTGGGATCGAAGGCGATCAAGTGGAACTTCACCAAATTCCTGGTGGACCGGCACGGCCGCGCGGTGAACCGCTACGCCCCAACGACCCGCCCGGAACAGATACGCCCCGACATAGAGGCACTTCTTTAAGACCTAGGCCGATCCGCCGAACGGCCGGTCGCATCGCGCGACGGCGATGCTGGTCGAATCGGCTCAGCACGCCTAGCTAGTGAGGATGCCGCATTCCGGGTTCGTGCCGCTCCGCATCTTTTCGTCGTTCACCATGCTGGACGGGGCGATCGACCCGAAGGCGATCGCCAAGCAGGCGAAGAAGCTTGGCTTTCCGGCGGCGGCGCTCACCGATCGGAACGGCCTGTATGCCGCCATGGCCTTTTCCGATGCCGCCAAGAAGGACGGGGTGCAGCCGGTGATCGGCACCATGCTGTGCGTGGCGCGCCCGGACATGCCCGACGGCGTGACGCCACCGCTCGACTGGCTGGCGCTCTATGCGCAGGACGAGCAGGGGTACGACAATCTTTGCGCGCTGGTCAGCCTGTCGCATCTGGACCGGCCGATCGAGCAGCCGGCGCATGTCGACGTGTCGATGTTGCACGGGCGCACGGACGGCCTGCTGGCCTTGACCGCTGGCGGCGAGGGTGCCTTGGCCCGGCTGTTCGCGGAGGATCAGCCGGATCGCGCATACGCCTATGCCGATCGCCTGCAGGCGCTGTTCGGCGACCGGCTGTATGTCGAACTCTGCCGTCGCGGCGACCAGGTGGAGACGGCGGCGGAGGAGGCGTTGATCGACCTCGCCTATGCCCGCGGGCTGCCGCTGGTCGCGACCAACCCCTGCTGTTTCGCCGAAGGGGCGTTCGGCGAGGCGCATGACGCCATGCTGTGCATCGCCAACTCGACCTATGTCGACAGCGAGGATCGCCCGAGAAGCTCGCCCGACGCGTGGATGAAGCCCGCCGACGCGATGCGCGCGATGTTCGACGATCTGCCGGAGGCGATCGCCAACACCTTGGTGGTCGCGCAGCGCTGCGCGGTGATGGCGCCCAGCCGCAAGCCGATCCTGCCCAGTCTCGCCGGCGACCGCGAGGGTGAGGCGGCGATGCTGCGCGACGAGGCGCGGCGAGGCCTGGATGAGCGGCTGGCGCGGATCGAGGAACTGGGCGGTACGCCGGATCGCGCCGCCTATGCCTCACGGCTGGATTTCGAGCTCGACGTCATCATCGGCATGGGCTTTCCGGGATATTTCCTGATCGTCGCCGACTTCATCCAATGGGCGAAATCGCACGACATTCCCGTGGGTCCGGGGCGCGGATCGGGCGCGGGATCGGTCGTCGCCTGGGCGCTGACCATCACGGATCTGGACCCGCTGGCGCTGGGATTGCTGTTCGAGCGGTTCCTGAACCCGGAACGCGTGTCCATGCCAGACTTCGACATCGACTTTTGCGAAACCCGGCGTGGCGAGGTCATCCGCTACGTGCAGGAGAAATACGGCCGCGATCAGGTGGCGCAGATCATCACCTTCGGAAAGCTGAAGGCGCGCGCGGTGCTGAAGGACACCGGCCGCGTTCTGCAGATGAGCTACGGCCAGGTCGACCGCTTGGCCAAGCTGGTGCCCAACCATCCCACCGATCCGTGGGACCTGAAGCGGGCGCTGAACGGCGTGCCCGAGCTGGCGCGCGAATACGCCAACGACAATCAGGTCCGCCACCTGCTGGACCTAGCGATCCAGCTGGAGGGCCTGCCGCGCCACTCCTCGACCCACGCCGCGGGTGTGGTGATCGGCGACCGCCCCTTGTCCGAACTGGTGCCCCTGTACCGCGATCCGCGGTCCGACATGCCGGTTACGCAGTTCGACATGAAATATGTCGAGGGCGCCGGATTGGTGAAGTTCGACTTTCTCGGCCTGAAGACGCTGTCCGTCTTGCAAAAGGCGGTGCGCCTGCTCGCCAAGCGTGACGTGCATGTCGACCTGTCGGCGCTGACCTGGGACGACCCGGCGGTGTACGAGCTGCTTCAGCGCGGCGACACGGTGGGCGTGTTCCAGCTGGAATCGGAGGGCATGCGCCGCACACTGTCGGCGGTGCGGCCGACCAATTTCGGCGACATCATCGCGCTGGTGTCGCTCTACCGCCCCGGCCCGATGGACAACATCCCCAGCTTCGGCCGGCGAAAGCAGGGGACGGAGGCGATCGTCTACCCGCATGCCCTGCTGGAGCCGATCCTGAACGAGACGTACGGCATCTTCGTCTATCAGGAGCAGGTGATGCAGGCCGCGCAGATCCTGGCCGGCTATTCACTGGGCGGCGCCGACCTGTTGCGCCGGGCGATGGGCAAGAAGATCAAGGCGGAGATGGACGCCCAGCGCGCCACCTTTGTCGAAGGATGCGCCAGCGCCCACGGCATCAAGGCGGCCGAGGCGAACGCGCTGTTCGACTTGATCGACAAGTTCGCCGGCTATGGCTTCAACAAGAGCCACGCCGCCGCCTACGCCTTGCTCGCTTATCAGACCGCCTGGCTGAAGGCGCATCACCCGCATGAGTTCTTCGCCGCCTCGATGTGCTTCGACATGGCACAGACCGAAAAGCTCTCGATCTTCGTGGAGGACGCCAGGCGCGGCGCGGTGGCTGTGCTGCCGCCGTGCATCAACGCCAGCCAGGCCGAGTTCGACGTGGAGCCGCATATCCGCGATGACGGCGCCACCGGGCTGGCCGTCCGCTACGCGCTGGCCGCGCTGAAGTCGGTGGGCGAGGGGGCGATGGAGCGGCTGGTCGCGGAGCGTGACAGCCGGGGCCCCTTCAAGAGCTTGGACGACATTGCGGACCGCGTCGACCCGCGCCTGCTGAACAAGCGGCAGGTTGAAACGCTGGCTGCTGCCGGCGCCTTCGACGCGCTGGATGCCGACCGCGCCGGGGTGTGCGCCGCGGCGGAGACGATCCTGGCGGTCGCGCAGCGCACGCATGAGCAGAAGACCAGCGGGCAGGGCGGCCTGTTCGGCGGGGAAAGCCATGCCGGCGACGCGATCAAGCTGCCGCGTTCGGCCAGATGGAGCCTGGCCGAGCGGATGGAGCAGGAAAAGGAGGCGTTCGGCTTCTATTTCTCCGCGCATCCCGTCGATCGGCACGCCCATCTGGCGAAGATGCACGGCGCGCGCAGTTTCGTCAGCCTGTCCGATCTGCGCATCCCGGAGGACGGCACGCGCGCCGGCGCGACGCTGGCGGTTCTGGTGGAGGAGGCGCGCTGGCGCACATCCGCACGGGGGCGGCGTTACCTGATGGCGACGCTGTCCGACGCGACCGGTCAGTTCATCGCGACCTGTTTCGACGATGCCGTGGCCAAGGACCTGGAGGAAGCCGCTCGAGTAGGCGGCTGCGGGCTGGTCACGGCCGAGTTGGATCGCCGCCCGGGTGAGGAAGTGCCCCGCGTGTCGGTGAAACGTATCCAGCCGTTCGAGGGGCTGGCGTCGACGGCACGTTTCGTGATGGAGGTGGACATCGTCGCCGATCATGGCTTCACTGCGCTAGCGTCGCTCCTGTCCCACCACCGCGGCGCACGTGGGGAAGTTCGCGCGAGCGTCCCTGTTCCCGGCGGCCGTGCCACGCTGCTGCTGGGTCGCGATTTCCTGCTGGATGAGGAACTTCGTGATCGCCTCGAGCAGCTCGATGGCGTCGATGGCGCTCGGCTGACGATGTCGGAGGTGCGGCTGGCTCTGGTCGGCTGACGGCTCGTGCGATGCGCGTGCTGGGCGTTGACCGCTGCTAAGGTGGAACAGCGCGTCAGGAAGGCGACTTGCCGCCCCGCGCGCCGCTCTACTGAAGCCGTGGCTTAGCGGTCGCCCTCTTCCGTGTCGGCAAGCTCCTCGCCCTGAACCCCGGCATTGTTGCCGTACCCTGCGCCCGAATCCTGATCGCCGCTTGGCGACTGCGCCGGCACGGCCGGGTCCTGGTTCTGGCGGTCGGTCTGGTCGCCCTGTCCGCCGCTCGCGCCGCCGGCGACGTGGTTCTGGTCAGCCATGATCTGTCCTTCCTGGGTTGTGTCCCGCAAAGAACGAGCAGGCCGCATGGTCGATCCGTCAAAACAGCTCACCCTGCGGACCGGCGGGCGGGCGGAACAGGTCGGTCCGGAGCACGATGCGCTCCCCATTCAGGCCGAGGCGTCGGCAGGTCAGCCGGAACCGCGTCGCCAGCAACTCCGCCCACGGGCCGCTGCCCTTCATCCGAGTGAAGAAGTCGGGATCGTTGTCACGCGATCCCCCGCGCAGCGACCGGATGATCGCCATGACCTTGCCCGCGCGCTCCGGGAAATGCGTGTCCAGCCAGGCACGGAACAGCGGCGCGACCTCATGAGGTAAACGGACCGGGATGAAGAACGCCGCCTTTGCCCCCGCCGCCGCCGCGCTTTCCAGAATGCGCTCCATCTCGCCGTCCGTGATTGCGGGCACGATCGGGGCGATCGAGACGTAGACGGGCACCCCCGCCGCCGCCAGCCGCTCCACCGCCTTCAGCCGGCGTGCGGGCGCCGGGGCCCTGGGTTCCAGCGTCATCGCGATCCGGGGTTCCAGCGACGTGATCGACATGCACACTGCGGCAAGCTGGGCGGCGGCCATGTCACCCAACAGCTCCAGGTCGCGACACACCCGGTCGGACTTGGTCGTGATGGTCAGCGGGTGCCGCGTCTCCGCAAGCACCTCGATCACCTGGCGCGTGATCCGCCAATCGGACTCGATGGGTTGATAGGGATCGGTGTTCGTGCCCAGCGCCATCGGGCGACAGACATAACCCGGCTTGCCCAGTTCGTGTCGCAACAGGTCGGCGGCGGTCGGCTTCGCGAACAGCCTGCTCTCGAAATCGAGGCCGGGCGACAGGTCGTGATACGCATGCGTCGGCCGCGCGAAACAATAGATGCAGCCATGCTCGCAGCCGCGATACGGATTGATCGAGCGGTCGAACGGCACGTCGGGGGAAGCATTGCGGCTGATGATGGTGCGCGGCTGCTCCACGGTGACATGGGTCCGGAGCGTCGGTGCCTCACCATCGACGGTGTCGCGCTGATCCAGCCAGTCGCCGTCCTCCTCCGTCCCCGGCAGGTTGAAGCGCGAGCTGCGCGTATTGATCGTGGCGCCGCGCACCGGACGTTTGCTGGCCATTGACCTGTGCTACATGATCGACCAGAACACATCAAGAACACGGGAAGGGAGATCGACGTGGCGCGCATCAACTATGTGGAACTGTCGGTGCCGGGCACGGACGATGCCAGGCGCTTCTACACGGAGGCGTTTGACTGGCAGTTCACCGATTTCGGGCCGGATTACGCGGCGACGATGACGGGCGATGTCGACCTGGGCCTCAACGCTCATCCCGAGCAGCATATGGATTCCCCGTTGCCGGTGATCGAGGTCGCGGACCTGGAAGCAGTTCTGGACCGCGTGATCGGGGCGGGCGGACAGGTGGTGGTGCCGACCTTCACCTTTCCCGGTGGTCGGCGCTTCCATTTCCGTGATCCCGCCGGGCATGTGATGGCGGTGATGCAGCCGGACGCGCACTCCGGCTGACGGCTGTCGGGCTACGACCGCGATAGATGTCTCAGCCCCGCCGCAACCACGAAGGCCAGACGGTCGCGGGGGGCTACGACGGTGCCCGTCGGATCGAACATCGGCTTAGGGACCGGGCGGGGATGCCCGCGGCCGACCGGCTCAGCGCTCTGTCAGGCGCGGCATCAACTCGACGAAATTGCAGGGCCGATGGCGGATGTCGAGCTGGTCCTTCAGGATCCCGTCCCAGCCATCCTTCACCGCGCCGGTGGAGCCGGGCAGTGCGAAGATATAGGTGCCCCGTGCAACGCAGGCACAGGCACGCGACTGCACGGTGGAGGTGCCGATCTTGGCATAGCTCAACCAGCGGAACAGCTCGCCAAAGCCGGGGATCATCTTGTCCGCGACGCGCTCCACCGCCTCGGGCGTGACGTCGCGGCCGGTGACACCCGTGCCGCCGGTGGTGATGACGCAGTCCACCGCCTCGTCATCGATCCAGCGGTGCAGTTCCGCGACGATGTGGTCGGCATCATCGCGCAGGATGGCCCGATCAGCCAGCACGTGGCCCGCTGCCGTCAGCCGCTCGACGAGCGCGTCGCCAGATCGGTCTTCGGCCAGCCCCCTGGTGTCGGATACGGTCAGGACGGCGATGCGAACCGGAACGAAGCTGCGACCTTCGTCAATCGGCACGGGTCACCGGTGCTGCCGTCACGGCCGACGATCCGGGGCTGACCGCCGCGTTGATCGCGATCGCGCTGGCCGTCGCCTGTCGGCTGGATTGCGCGTTCATCCGCACGGCGGCGGCACCGGGAAGTCCGGGGAAGCGCGGCCACATGCCTTGCGCCAGGGCAGACCGACTGGGCAGCTTGCCCTTGCCGCCCTGTGCCTCGTAGATCCAGTAATTGCGCAGCACCGTCGTGACGTAGCCGCGCGTCTCCCAATAGGGGATGCTTTCGATATACAGCAGCGGGTCGCCGCCATCGCGGACCAGCGCGTTCCATTCCCCGACGGGCTTCGGCCCCGCATTGTACGCGGCGATCACCTTGGGAAGCAGGCCGCCGGTCACACCCGCCATGTCACGCAGCCGCTCCAGGTGGCGCTGGCCGACATCCATGTTGAACGACGGACGCGACAGCACGGCACGGTCCACGCTGGGCAGGCCGCGTTCGCGTCCGTAATCGGTGGCGGCGGCCGGCATGATCTGCATCAGGCCATAGGCACCGGCCGGGCTGATCACCTTGTTGCGGAAACGCGATTCTTCCAGCGTGTGCGCGTAGACCAACGCCTTTTCGACGCGCCAGCCGCTGTCGGGCGTCCAGTTCGGGGTGGGGTAGCGCGCCTCCGTCCCCGGCGTCACGCCGGCGGGGCAATTATGCGCCAGCCACACGCTGGTCGCCGGCAAATCCAGCGCCTCGGCCAAACGCACCAGGCTGCGGAACTCCGTGGGATCGCCGATCCGCGCCTGCTGGCGGATCACCGTGTCGGCCAGATCGGTCTCGCCGATCTCCGCCAGTGCGGCGGCGACGCGGATGTTGGGGCGTCGGTCCAGCGCCGCCCAGTCGCTCGCCACCAGCCCGCTTTTCGGCGTCACCGCGCTTTGCAGCAACAGAGCCTGGCGCGCGAGCTGACCATAGAAGCTTTCGGAATATTGCGACGCCGCCTTCAGGCGTTGCTGGATGCGTTCCGGATGGGCGCAGGCCATATCGGCGCGCGATGCCCAATACAGCGCCGCCGCACGCAGGTCGACGTCGCTCGCCCGGCTGGCCACGCCCTCGAACCCGGTATCAGCCGCCATGCAGTCGCCCTGGCGCCACGCGGACAGCGCCCCGACCCAGCGGCCCTGGATCGCCCAGTCGCCGCTGCCCTCGGCCGCCTTCGCCGCCATGGCCCGCGCATTGGCGTCGTCGCCGGCCAGGAAGTACATCCAGGACACGCGCTGCTGCCATTCGGTCTGCGCTTCGGGCGTCAGGCCCTGCGTCGATTCCAGCAACGCCTGCGCGTTGACGCCGTCGTCCGCCTTCACGAAGGGCTGCATGCGCGACGCGAGGTCGGCGGCGATCATATCGCTGCGCACGCTCTTCGCGCGGACGCGGCGGGGGGCGCCGTCCTGCCAGATCAACCGCTGACTGCTCGGCAGGGGCGCCAGATCGGTCGCGCCGCGCGCCTTGGCCAGACGCACCAGATCGGCCGCCTCCGGCAGTTCCGGTGCTTCCGCGATCAGCGCCGTCAGCGGCTCCAGTTCGACGCGGGGCGAACCCTTTGCCGTGTACAGCTCCGCACGCGCGATCGCGTGCAGCGGGCCCGGCTTCATCGCGTCGAGCCCGATTTGTGCGTCGGTCCAGCGGCTGTCGCGGATCGCCGCGAATACCGCGCGATAGGCGTCGCGCTGACCGGCATCCAGCTGACCGGGTACGCGCGCGGCGGCAAGCTGTGCGGTGCCGACGGTTGGTGCCGGGCTGGCGGCAGGCTCGGCGGCAAAGGCGGGCAGGGCGGTGGTCCCGAGCGCCGTCGCGATCAGCAGTGGTCGCATCATTTGCCGGTCGCTCCGATCAACACTTGCAAGTCCTTCCACGCCTCTGCCTTGGCGGCCGGCTTCTCCAGCAGAAATCGCGGGTGAAAACTGGCCACGGCCGAGGTTATCCGGTCCTTATGGTTAAACGCGTGCAAAGACCCACGCGCCGGCTGGACATCCATCCCGAGGATCGCACGGCTCGCCGCATTGCCGAGCAGCAACAGCCGTTCGGGCGCGACCAGGCCGACATGGTGCCGGGCGACATCATGCAGCTGATCCTCGCAATCGCGCGGCATCCGGCCGGCGGCGGGACGCTTGCAGCACACGCTGGCGACATGCACCTCGTCGCGGGTCATCCCGATCGCCGCCAGCATCCGATCGAACAATCGGCCCGCCGCGCCGCCGAGCAACCGCCCCTCGTCACCATCGCCGGCGTCGGGGCAATCGGCCAGCACCATCAGCCGGGCGTTGAGCGGTCCGGCCGCCGCGACATGGGTGCCGCGCCAGGAACTCTCAGGGGCATGACCACCGGCGCGCCACGTGACGAACGCCTGCCACTCGTCAGGCATCGCCGCAGTGACCGCCTGTGCCGGAGCGTACAGGGCGGGCGTAAGAACTGCGGGCGGGGCGAGCCAATCGCGCGGAGCGTCATCGACCAGCAGGTCGACGCCCGCATCGCGCCACCATTCCAACGCGCTTGCCGCGTCCGCGCGCCAGTCGGTGAACGGCTCTACCCCCATCGGCGCTCTCATGCCGCGCGGTTGACGTTTTGGTCAACTTGTCGGATCGGCAGCAGGGATGGGACGTTGCCGGCCTGCGCCCGAATGTTAGGGGCCGCCTTTGCCGATGGGCCGGCCGGGAGAGTGAAATGAGCGAACGCGAGTCGATGCCCTATGACGTGGTGATCGTCGGCGCTGGCCCCGCCGGGCTCAGCGCCGCGATCCGCCTGAAACAGCTTGCCACGCAGGCGGGTGCCGAACTGTCGGTGTGCGTGCTGGAAAAGGGATCGGAGGTCGGTGCCCATATCCTGTCCGGCGCGGTGATCGATCCGCGTGCTCTGGACGAACTGATCCCGGACTGGAAGGAGCGGGGCTGCCCTCTGGCGGAGGTGCCGGTGACGGAGAACCTGCACTGGGTCCTGACCCCTGCGCGCAAATTCGTGCTGCCGCACTTGTGGACGCCGCCCTTCCTGCACAACAAGGGCACCTACACCGGCAGCCTGGGCAATCTTTGCCGCTGGCTGGCGGGTCAGGCCGAAGAGCTTGGCGTGGAGATCTTCCCGGGCTTCGCCGCCGCCGAGATCCTGTTCCACGACGATGGCCGCGTGAAGGGCGTGGCGACCGGCGACATGGGCGTGGCACGCGACGGCACGCGCAAGCCGGACTGGCAGCCGGGCCTGGAACTGCACGCCAAATACACCTTCTTGGCAGAAGGGGTGCGCGGCCACCTGACCAAGGAGGTGATCCGCACCTTCGACCTCGCCCGCGACAGCCAGCCGCAGGTCTATGGCCTGGGGATCAAGGAATTGTGGGACGTCGCCCCGGAAAAGCATCATCCCGGACGCGTCATCCATACGCAGGGCTGGCCGCTGGGCGACGATGCCAATGGCGGCGGCTGGATCTACCATCAGGCGAACGGCCAGGTGTCGATCGGCTTCGTCACCTGGCTCGGCTACACCAACCCCTATCTGTCGCCGTTCCAGGAAATGCAGAAGTGGAAGACGCATCCGGCCGTCGCCGACCTGCTTGCGGACGGCAAGCGCGTGTCCTACGGCGCGCGCGCGATCAACGACGGCGGCCTGCAATCGATACCCAAGCTGGTGTTCCCCGGCGGTGCGCTGATCGGTTGCTCGGCCGGGTTCCTCAACGTGCCCCGGATCAAGGGCACGCACGGCGCCCAGAAATCGGCGATGCTGGCGGCGGAGGCTGCGTTTGCCGCGATCCAGGCGGGCCGGGAGGGCGACGAGCTGACCGCATACCCGCAGGCGTTCGAGACGTCGTGGCTCCACAAGGAGCTGTCGGTGGTCCGCAACGTGGTGCCGCTGGTCAAGAAGTTTGGCGATCTGCTGGGGTCCGGCATCGCTGGCGTGGCGATGTGGATGGAGCATCTGGGCCTGAAATGGCCGGTCACCATGAAGCATCATCCCGACCACGAGACGCTGTGGCGCAAGGACCTGGTGCAGCCGCCGGTCTATCCGAAGCCGGATGGGGTGCTGACCTTCGACCGATTGTCGTCGGTGTTCCTGTCGAACACCAATCATGAGGAGGATCAGCCGGTCCACCTGACGCTGCGCGATCCGGACGTGCCGATCGATTACGATCTGCCGATGTACGACGAGCCGGCGCAGCGTTATTGCCCGGCCGGCGTTTACGAGGTGGTGGGGCAGGATACCAACGATCCGCGCTTCGTCATCAACGCGCAGAACTGCGTCCATTGCAAGACGTGCGACATCAAGGACCCGACCCAGAACATCAACTGGGTCGTTCCCGAAGGCGGCGGAGGCCCCAATTACCCGAACATGTAAGTGGTTGCTGCTCGCCGCGCCGTTGATCTCCGCCACGCCGGCGGCGGCCGATACCGGCGGGCTGAACGCCTATCTGCGCGCCCGTGTCGCCAGCGCCGACGGCCGGTCCGGCGCGGCAAGCGCGGATTATGCCCGTGCGCTGGCCGACGACCCGGCCAACGCGCTGGTCGCCGTGCGCGCCTATCGCGAGGCGCAGGAGGCGGGGGACGAGGCGCTGGCCCGCCGCGCGGTCGCCGTGCTGGACAAGGCGGGCGTGGCGCCGGCGGACGCCGCGCTGCTCTCGCTCGCCGACGCCGCGCGCGCGGACGATCCACGGCGGGCGGAGGCGGCGGCTGCCCGGCTGGACGCCGGACCGTTGCGCATCCTGGCGCCCGCGATCCGCAACTGGACCGCCTTTGCCCGCACCCGCAGCGTAACGGCCGCCGCGCCGGGCACCGCCGACCCGCTCGCCGGGCGACTGGCGGCGGAGACGCACGCCCTTGTCCTGATCGCAGCCGGTCGTGCCGATGAAGGGATCGCCGCGATCGGGGCCATGGATGCAACCGGCGGCAATCGCGACCTGCGTATCGTAGCGTCCCAAATTCTGGCGGGTCAGGGTCGGATCGATCAGGCCCGTGCGCTGCTGATCGGCGACAGCCCAGGGGAGCAGGCCTATCGACGCGGCGTTCCGGCGCGACCGACGCTCGCCTTCGGCATCTCGCGCCTGTTCACCCGCGTCGCCGGGCAGTTGTCCGATGAGGCATCCGCCCCGCTGCTGATCGCGCTCACGCGTGGTGCCCTGATCGCGGATCCGGGCGATACCAGGGCGAGGTTGCTTCTGGCGGCCAGCCTGGCACGGGGCGAACAACCGGACGCCGCGCTGGGCGTGCTGGCGCAGGTTAAGCCCGCCGATCCGCTCGCCGGGCTGGCGGCGGCGACCCGCATCAGCATCCTGAACGGCGCGGGACGCCGGGCGGAGGCGCTGGCCGCATCGGCGGAGCGTGTCGGTGCCCCAGACTCGACGCCGGACGATGTGCAGCGTCATGCCGACCTGTTGTTCGCGGCAGGCCGATATGACGAAGCGGCCCGCTTCTATCGCCGCGCGACCGATGCGCTGCCGGGCAACTGGCAGGCCTGGATGCAATATGGCGGCGCGCTGGAACGGGCAGGGGACTGGCCGACCGCACGTACCGCTCTGCAAAAGGCGGTGTCGCTGGCGCCGGCCGAGCCGGTGGCGCTCAACTATCTCGGCTATACCGGCCTGGAGCATGGCGAGCCGGTCGGCGCGTCCACCCGACTGATCGAACGGGCGAGCACGCTGGCGCCGGACGATCCCGACATCGCCGACTCGCTGGGCTGGGCCTATCACCGTGCCGGAGAGTCGGCGCGCGCGCTGCCGCTGCTGGAGCGCGCCTCCGCCGCGCAGCCTGGGGCGGCGGAGATCGGGGAACATCTCGGCGACGTCTATTGGGCTCTGGGTCGCCGTTACGAGGCCCGTTACGCCTGGCGCGCGGCGGCATTGACCGCGGAGCCGGCGGACGCCCAGCGTCTGTCGGAGAAGATCGCCGACGGGGCGGCCGCGCGGCCATGATCGTCGAGACTGCGCCGGCGAAGATCAACCTCGCCCTTCACGTCCGGCGTCGTCGGGCTGACGGCTATCACGACCTGGAGACGCTGTTCGCCTTTGCCAACGATGGCGACACGGTCGCCATGACGCCGGCGGATCGCTGGTCGCTGGCCGTAACCGGCCCACAGGCGCGCGGGCTTGCGAGCGGCTCCCGGTGGGACGCCGGCAATCTGGTCGTTCGCGCGGCGGACGCGTTCGCGGGCGGCTTCGGGGTGTCGCCCCAGGCGATCACGCTGGACAAGCACCTGCCGGTGGCTTCGGGCATCGGCGGCGGCTCGGCGGACGCGGCGGCGACGCTTCGCCTGCTGGCGCGTCTGGCTTCGGTCCCGCTCGACGATCCGGTTCTTGTCGCCATCGCACGGGGCCTGGGAGCCGATGTGCCGGCCTGCCTGTTCGGGCAGACCAGCCTCGGCACCGGCGCGGGAGAAGTGCTGGAGCCGTTGCGCGGACGGGCCGGCACGCCGTTGCTGCTGGTCAATCCGGGCGTGGCCGTGTCCACCGCCGCCGTGTTCCGCGGCTGGGATGGCGTCGATCGTGGCGCGATCGCTGATGGCGACCTGTTGTCCCGCGCCCGCGCGGGCAGGAACGACCTGGCGCCGGCCGCCCGCGCGTTGGCGCCGGCCATTGCCGATGTTGAGGCGATGCTGGACCAGGCGCCCGGCGTGCTGCTGTCGCGCATGTCTGGTTCCGGCGCCACCTGCTTCGGGTTGTTCGCCGATGAAGCATCGCGGGATCGGGCGGCGGGGGTTGCCGCTCACCAGGGGTGGTGGACCATGGCGACGCGGATCGCCTGAGTACCAGCATTTAGGAAATTTCCCTGCGTTCCACTCTTGTTCCTGCGGAACGTATCGCGTACATGGCGTCAGGACGCGTTGATCGGATCGCGCGCATGCTTTAGCGAGGATGTTCCCAATGGCCGCAAAACTGCAGGTGATCGACAACGTGGCAACCGCCAACACGGATCGTCAAAAGGCGCTGGACGCCGCCCTAGCCCAGATCGATCGCGCCTTTGGCAAGGGTTCGGCGATGAAGCTGGGCCAAAAGGAAACTATGCAGGTGGAGGCGATCTCCACCGGTTCGCTCGGCCTGGACATCGCGCTCGGCGTCGGCGGTCTGCCGCGCGGCCGGGTGATCGAGGTCTATGGCCCGGAATCGTCGGGCAAGACGACGCTGGCGCTGCATGTCATCGCCGAGGCGCAGAAGCATGGCGGCACCGCCGCCTTCGTGGATGCCGAACACGCGCTCGATCCGGTTTACGCCAAGAAGCTGGGCGTCAACATCGACGAGCTGATCGTGTCCCAGCCGGACACCGGTGAACAGGCGCTGGAGATCACCGACACGCTGGTGCGCTCCAACGCGATCGACGTGCTGGTGGTGGACTCGGTTGCGGCGCTGGTCCCGCGCGCGGAGATCGAGGGCGAGATGGGCGACAGCCATGTCGGCCTTCAGGCGCGCCTGATGTCCCAGTCGCTGCGCAAGCTGACCGGGTCGATCAGCCGCTCGCGCTGCATGGTGATCTTCATCAACCAGCTGCGCATGAAGATCGGCGTGATGTACGGCAATCCGGAAACGACCACGGGCGGCAACGCGCTGAAGTTCTACGCCTCGGTGCGCCTCGACATCCGCCGGACCGGCCAGATCAAGGACAAGGACGACATCATCGGCAACGCGACCCGCGTGAAGGTGGTGAAGAACAAGGTCGCGCCGCCGTTCAAGCAGGTCGAATTCGACATCATGTATGGCGAGGGCATCTCCAAGATCGGTGAGATCCTGGACCTGGGCGTCAAGGCCGGGCTGGTCGAGAAGTCGGGGTCGTGGTTCTCCTACGACTCGATCCGCATCGGTCAGGGCCGGGAGAATGCGAAGACTTATCTGCGCGACAATCCGGACCTCTCCGACCGGCTGGAGCGTGCGATCCGTCAGCGTACGGAGCAGGTGGCCGAGGAAATGATGACCGGTCCCGAAGAGGGCGACGACATCTGATGACGATGGCCGCACTGGCTTTGTGTTCGATGGGGGCTCGCCGGCAACGGCGGGCCCTTGTTGCTTGGAGGTGTCCTGCAAGGTCATGCGTTGCCGGCAACTTCGACAACTTCGCGCCCCCCGCATGACCAGCGGACTCGATTGGCAGGGGCGTGTCGGCGACGTGTGGGCGGCCGAGTGGCAGGCGACCGACCGCAGCTTTTCCGCCCTTGCCGGCCATCTGGACGCCGCGATCCTGTCGTCGGCCCCGGCCACGCCGTTCGTCGCGCTCGATCTGGGATGCGGGGCCGGGGCGACGACGCTGGCCCTCGCCACAGCGCGACCGGACGCGCGGATTATCGGGGCCGATCTGTCGCCCGGCCTTGTCGATGTGGCACGGGAGCGCCTATCGCACTTGCCCAATGCGGAGACACGGTGTGGCGATGCGCTTGAGGTCGCGGCGGACGTACGCCCCGACCTGATCGTATCCCGGCACGGCGTCATGTTCTTCGACGATCCCGTGTCCGCCTTTACCCGCCTGCGTCTCGCGTCGGCGCCGGATGCGGCAATGGTCTTCTCCTGCTTCGGCGCGCGTAGCCACAACCGCTTCGCCACGCTGGCGGACGAGGTGTCCGGAACGGACGCCCCGCCCGACGACGACGACTCTCCCGGACCGTTCGCCTTTGCCGACCATGATCGCGTTTCCGCCATCCTGACCTCGGCCGGCTGGACCATCGACTCGGCTGCGCGGCTGGAGTTCGCCTACCGCGTGGGCGAGGGGCCGGACGCGGTCGGCGATGCGCTGCGCTTCCTGTCGCGCATCGGCCCGCTCGCCCGCGCGATGGCCGCCGCGCACGAGGACGATCGACGGGCGATGCGCGACGCTGCGGCCCAGGAATTGGCCCTGTACCGCGCCGCGGACGTTATCGACCTTCCGGCGCTGGCATGGATCTGGCGCGCACGGGTTCAGGAGACCGCATGACCATCATTGTCCATCACCTGGAAAACTCACGCTCGCAGCGCGTCCTTTGGATGCTGGAGGAACTCGACCTGCCGCATGAGGTGCGGCGATATCAGCGCAACAAGGCCACGCTGCTTGCACCGCCGGAACTGCGCCGCGTCCACCCGCTCGGCAAGTCGCCGGTGATCGAGGATACGGAAACCGGCTACACCATCGCGGAAACCGGCGCGATCGTGGAGTATCTGGTTGAAAAGGCCGACGGCCGGTTCGGGCCGCCGCCGCACCGCGCCGACATGCTACGCTATCGGTTCTGGCTGCATTATGCCGAAGGCTCGCTGATGCCGCCGCTGTTCGCGAAACTGGTGCTGAGCCGCGTCCCGCTTCTGGGTGGCCCCGCGCAAAAGAAGATCCAGCCGATGATCGACGTGCATCTCGATTATGTCGAAAGCGAGCTGGCGCAGCGGCCCTGGTTCGCCGGCGACCAGATCAGCGCCGCCGACGTGATGATGAGCTTTCCGCTGGAGGCCGCGCGGAGCCGGGCAGGGCTGAATGCCTCGCGCCCCGCGACGATCGCGTGGCTCGACCGGATTCACGCGCGTCCCGCCTATGTCCGTGCGCTGGAAAAGGGCGGCCCCTACGCTTACGCCTGAGCCGCGCCGATAGCCGTCACCGGCCCCGCGCCCCGCTGACTATCAAGGTGCGTGGCTGGGCTCGATCTCGGCGGCGCGGGGCGGCTCCAGTCCACCTTCCCACTTGGCGACCACGGCACTCGCCACCGCGTTGCCGACCACGTTGGTCGCGGTCCTTCCCATGTCGAGGAAATGGTCCACGGCCAGGATCAGCAGCAAACCTGCCTCCGGGATGTTGAACAGCGACAATGTGGCCGCGATCACAACGAGGCTTGCGCGCGGAACGCCGGCGATACCCTTGGACGTGACCATCAGCACCAGCAGCATGGTGACCTGCTGCCCGATCGAAAGGTCGATGTGATAGGCGTTGGCGATGAACAGCGACGCGAACGTCATGTAGATCATCGACCCGTCCAGGTTGAACGAGTACCCCAGCGGCAGCACGAAACTGGCGATGCGCGGCGGCACGCCGAACCGCTCCAGCGCCTCCAGCGTGCGCGGGAATGCTGCCTCCGACGACGCGGTGGAAAAGCCGATCAGCAGCGGTTCGCGGATATAGCGGATCAGGTCGCGCGTACGCGCCCCTATCACCAGGAACGCCGCACCGAAAAGTGCGCACCACAGCACCGCCAGCGCGACGTAGAAGCTGCCCATGAAAAATCCGAGCTGCCCCAGGATCGCGGGCCCCCGCTCGGCCAGCGTTCCGGCGACCGCAGCGAACACCGCGATGGGCGCGAACCGCATCACATAGTCGGTGATCTGCAGCATCACGGCCACGATGCCCTCGATCACCGGCACCAGCGGCTTCGCGCGGTCGCCCACGGCGGTCATCGCGACGCCGACGAACACGGAAAAGATGACGATCTGCAGGATCTCGTTGGTCGCCATCGCCTCCACCATGGAGGCGGGGATGATGTGCGTGACAAAATCCTTCAGGCTGAACGCCGCCTTGTCCAAGCCGGCCGACGCGGTCGCCTCCGGCAGTTGCAGGTGCAGCGACAGGCCCGCCGCATCCGCAACGATGGCCGACAGATGGTAGAGGATCAGGCCGAGCGTCAGCGACATCAGGCTGGCGCCCAGGAACCAGCCCAGCGCCTTCGCGCCGACCCGGCCCAGCGCGCGCGTGTCGCCCATATGCACGATGCCCGCGACCAGCGTCGAGAACACGAGCGGCGCGATGATCATCTTGATCAGGCGCAGGAACACGCCGGTCACAATCGAGAAATAGCTCGCGATGTCCGCAGCGCGCGCGTCACCCGCCGGCGTGCCGCCACCTACCGCGACGTTGATCCCCCAGCCGACGACGATGCCGGCGATCAGTCCGAACAGGATGTAGTAGGTCAGCCGCTTGGCCATGTAGCCTTTTGCCCCCGAAGTCTCGCGCGAGCCAAGGGGATTGCAGCGGCCGGGTCAAGGGACCTATCGCTTGCGCCATGTTCCGCCGCCCTTCCCGTCGCGACCTGATCGTCGCCGCCGCCGCATTGCCCCTGGGTATGTCCGCCGTACTGCGTGCCGCGGAGCCAGACCTGTCCGGCCTGTCCGACGTGACGACCGGGGCGCGACCGATCGACCTTGCCGAGCGGACCGCGCGCATCGCCCGCGCACAGGCACTGATGAAGGCGAACGGCATTTCGGCGGTGTTGATAGAGCCGGGATCGTCGCTGATCTATTTCACCGGCGTACGCTGGGGCCGCAGTGAGCGGCCGACCGTCGCGGTCCTCCCGCAAGAGGGCGCGCCGCTGATCGTCACCCCCTTTTTCGAGGAGCCTTCGGTGCGCGAATCGCTCGCCATTCCGGCCGAGGTGCGGGTCTGGCAGGAGGATGGCGATGCCATGGCGGTCGCCGCCGCATGGCTGCGCGAGCGCGGGCTGGCCAAGGGTCTGATCGGCATCGAGGAAAGCGTCCGCTGGTTCATTCCCGCTGCCCTGCGTCGTCAGTTGCCCGATGTGACCCTCGTCGGAGCCGATCCGGTGGTGCGCGGATGCCGCATGATCAAGACGCCGGCCGAACTGGCGCTGATGCAACTGGCGACGGACGTCACGGTGGCGGCCTATCGCTGGACGTACGCGCGGATTGAGGCGGGCATGTCGGGGCCGGATATCTCCGCCCTGATGAACGCGGCGACGCGCCGTCTGGGCGGCAGTCCGGAATTCGCGCTGGCGCTGATCGGACCGGCCGCCGCCCTGCCGCACGGCAGCCGGGAGGTGCACCGTATTGCTCCGGCGGAGGTGCTGCTGATGGATTGCGGCTGCACGGTGCAGGGTTACCAGTCCGACGTGTCGCGGACATGGGTACCCGTCGGCACTGCGCCAAATCCAGTGCGCCGCGTTTGGGACCAGGTCGCGCGCGGTCAACAGGTCGCGTTTGCCGCCGCGCGTCCCGGCGTGGCCGCCGGTCGCGTCGATGACGCGGTGCGCCGGTTCTACACCGGCCTGGGCTATGGACCCGATTACCGGTTGCCGGGCCTGTCGCATCGTACCGGCCATGGGATCGGCATGGATGGGCATGAGCCGGTCAATCTGGTCAGGGGGGAGACGACGACGCTGGCGCCGGGCATGTGCTTCTCCAACGAACCGGGCCTGTACCTGCCCGGGCGGTTCGGCGTCCGGCTTGAGGACTGTTTCCACATCACGCCATCGGGGCCACGCTGGTTTTCCGAACCGCCGACCAGCATCGATCGGCCGATCTGATCCGATTGCAGGGTATACGGGGACGCGCGTCGTCCGCGCCTTGAAGCGGAGCGAGGTGCGGCCAGTCATTGTATCCACCGTCCGTGCCGGGAGCGCGCGCGCTTTGGGTCGTCAGCCTTGCACGCCTCCGTCGCAGAGACCGCCGACATGCTCCGCATTGCCTTGAGGCAGGCGCGATGCTGAACTAAGCCGACGCGCATGACCTCGCCATCCTTCACGTCGACCAACGACATCCGCCGCGGCTTTCTGGACTATTTCGGCGGCCAGGGGCACCGCATCGTGCCCTCCGCACCGCTGGTGCCGCAGAACGATCCGACGCTGATGTTCGTCAATGCGGGCATGGTCCCGTTCAAGAACGTGTTCACCGGGCTGGAGACGCGGCCTTACTCCACGGCCACATCATCGCAGAAGTGCGTCCGGGCGGGGGGCAAGCACAACGACCTCGACAATGTCGGCTACACCGCGAGGCATCACACGTTCTTCGAGATGCTCGGCAATTTCTCGTTCGGCGACTACTTCAAGGAACAGGCGATCACCCACGCCTGGACCCTGCTGACGAAGGAGTGGGGCCTGCCGGCGGATCGGCTGACGGCGACCGTCTATCACACGGACGACGAGGCGTTCGCGCTGTGGCAGAAGATCGCGGGCCTTCCCGATCATCGCATCATCCGTATCCCGACCAAAGACAATTTCTGGGCTATGGGCGACAGCGGCCCGTGCGGCCCGTGTTCCGAAATCTTCTACGACCATGGCGAGCACATCGCGGGGGGCCCTCCGGGCAGTCCGGACGAGGATGGCGATCGGTTCGTGGAGATCTGGAACCTCGTCTTCATGCAGTATGAGCAGGAAGCGAACGAAATCGTCGGCAACCTGCCACGTCCGTCGATCGACACCGGCATGGGGCTGGAGCGGATCGCTGCGGTCATGCAGGGCGTGCACGACAATTACGACACGGACACGTTCCGCGCCCTGATCGGCGCGTCCGAGTCGCTGACTGCGACCCATGCGGAGGGTGCGCAAAAGGCTTCGCACCGGGTGATCGCCGATCACCTGCGCTCGTCCGGCTTCCTGGTGGCAAACGGCGTGTTGCCGGCGAATGAGGGCAGGGGCTACGTGCTGCGCCGGATCATGCGCCGCGCAATGCGTCATGCCCACCTGCTGGGCGCGAAGGAGCCGTTGATGCACCGTCTGGTGCCGGCTCTGGTGGCGGAGATGGGCGCTGCGTATCCCGAACTCGTCCGCGCCCAGCCGCTGATCGAGGCGACGCTGCGGCAGGAGGAGACGCAGTTCCGCAAGACGCTGGACCGGGGGTTGCGCCTGCTGGACGAGGCGACCGCCTCCATGGCCGCTGGCCAGACGCTGCCGGGCGAGACGGCGTTCCGGCTCTACGACACGTTCGGCTTCCCCTACGACCTGACCGAGGATGCGTTGCGCGCGCAGAACCTGCACGTCGATCGCGCCGGGTTCGAGGCCGCCATGGCGGAGCAGAAGCGTGCGGCGCGCGCGGCCTGGAAGGGATCGGGCGCGAAGGCGTCGGACGAACTGTGGTTCGATCTGGCGGAAGAGGCGGGCTCGACCGAATTCACCGGCTATGCCGCCGACACCGGCGAGGCGGAAGTTCTGGCGCTCGTCCGCGACGGAGTCCGTGTCGAGCGCGCCGATGCAGGCGATCAGGTGGCGATCATTGTCAACCAGACGCCCTTCTACGCCGAGAGCGGCGGGCAGGTCGGTGATGCGGGCACCATCTCCAGCGATGCCGGGCTGTCGGTCGCGGTGCGTGACACGTCCAAGCAACTCGGACGCCTGTTCGTTCATCAGGGCACCGTCGATGCGGGCACGGTCAAGGTCGGCGACACGGTGAAGCTTACCATCGACACCGCGCGCCGTGGGCAGATCCGCGCGAACCACTCCGCAACGCACCTGCTGCACGAGGCGCTACGCCAGAGGCTGGGCACGCATGTCGCACAGAAGGGATCGCTGGTCGCCCCGGAGCGGTTGCGGTTCGACGTCTCGCACCCCGTCGCGATGAGCCAGGCCGAGTTGGCCGATGCGGAAGCGGCGGTCAACGCGCAGATCCGCGGCAACGGATCGGTCACGACCCGCCTGATGACCCCAGACGACGCAATCGCCATGGGTGCGATGGCGCTGTTCGGAGAGAAATACGGCGACGAGGTGCGTGTCGTCTCTATGGGAACGGAGGACGGCGGCGATACCTATTCGGTCGAGCTGTGCGGCGGCACCCACGTCAATGCTCTGGGTGACATCGGCCTGTTCAAGGTGGTGGGCGAAGGGGCGGTGTCGTCCGGCGTCCGCCGGGTCGAGGCGCTGACCGGCGAGGCAGCGCGCGCCTATCTGTCCGCGCGCGACGAGAAGCTTCTTGAGGCGGCGGCGGCATTGAAGGCCTCTCCGGATGAGGTGCCCGCGCGTGTCGTGTCGCTGCTGGAGGAGCGGCGCCGGCTGGAGCGCGAATTGTCTGAAGCGAAGAAGGCGCTCGCGCTGGCAGGATCGGGCGGCGGTTCCGGTGGATCGGCAGGGCCGGAACAGGTTGGCGACGTCGCCTTTACCGGCCAGGTGCTTGCCGGGTTTGAGGCCAAGAGTCTGCGCGGCGCGGTGGACGATGCGAAGAAACGGCTGGAGTCGGGCGTGGTAGCGTTGGTCGCGGTGAACGACGGACGGGCGACGGTCGCGGTCGGCGTGACCCCTGACCTGACCGGCAAGCTGGACGCCGTCGCATTGACCCGGCAGGCGGTCGCGGCGCTGGGCGGGCAGGGCGGCGGCGGCCGGCCTGACATGGCGCAGGGTGGCGGTCCTGATGCGGACAAGGCGCAGGATGCCCTGGACGCCGTGCGTCAGGCTATCGCGGCATCAGCCGCCGCCGCTTGACCTTTTGAGCGAAGTTGCCGAGGATCAGGTGCGCTGGCGAATGCGCCTGATCCTCGGTTCCCTCTCGATCTGGGCCTCGCGGCGGATCGCTTGACGAAGGGCGTCCCGCTTGTCGTGGATGGAGGCGATCACCGGGCCCACCGCGACACCCAGATCCACCAGCACCGCTTCGGAGAGTTGCAGGGAGCTTTCCAGCGTCTCCGGAATAGCCTCAGTCACGCCCGCTCGGTACAGTTCGGCCGCGTGCCGCGCATCGCGGGCGCGGGCGACGATCGACAGGTCCGGTGCCATCGCGCGGATGCGCCGCGTCAGCCTTTGCGTCAGCACCGGATCGTCCATCGTCAGGATCAGCGCACGAGCCTCTGCGATCCTGAGACGCTCGACCAGTTCCGGCCGGGCGATGTCGCCGAACAGGACCTGATACCCCTCCCGCCGGGCGGTCGCGACCGCGTCGATGTCCGCCTCCACGGCGAGGTAGGGTTGATCGTGCGCCTTCAGCATGTCCGCCACGACGCGGCCGACCCGGCCGAAGCCGATCAGCACCGTGCCCGGCCCTTGTTCAGCCACTTCCATCTCGGCCTCTGCATTGCGCCGGTCGATCCGGCGCGACGCACGATTGCCGAGGCGCGCCAGCAGGGGCGTAAGGGTCAGGCCGATCGCGGTCACCGTCTGCCAGAAAGCGGCGGTGGGCGGGGAGATCAGGTTTGCCGCACTGGCGGCTCCGAGCACGATCAATGTCGTCTCCGAGGGGCTGCCCATCAGCAACCCGGTCTCCGCGGCAACCCCGGGACGCGCGTTGGCGACGCGCAGAAGCAGGTAGGTGACGATCGTCTTGATCGCGACGACCCCGGCCACCGCCAATGCAAGCTGTGGCAGGTTCGCCCAGATCGCTCGCAGATCGACGCTCATCCCCACCGAAATCAGGAACACGCCGAGTGCCAGCCCACGGAACGGCGCCGTGATGACCTCGACCTCGCTGTGATATTCGGTTTCCGCAATCAACAGGCCGGCCAGCAGCGCGCCGACGATGGGTGACAGGCCGACCGCGCTGGTCGCGACGCTCGCTACGATGGCCACCAACAGCGACGCTGCCAGGAACAGCTCGGGGCTTTTCGTCCGGGCGGCCTGCGAAAACAGGCGGGGGAGGAGGAAACGCCCGGCACCGTACAGGATCGCCACGGTCAGGGCGCCGCGCAACGCCACGCCGCCGGCCTCCGACCAACCGCCCTCTGCCGGGCCGATCGCGCCAAGCAGGAAGATGATCGGGACCAGCGCCAAATCCTCGAACAGCAGCATCGCGAAGGCGGCGCGGCCGACGGCGCTGGTCGTGCCGGCCAGCGGCAGAACGAGTGCGGTGGAGGACAGGGCAAGCGCAAGGCCGAGGCCTAATGAGCCCTGCCATGGCTGTCCCAACAGCATCAATCCGGCCGCGATCAGCAGCGCCGAGCCGGCCAGCTCCGCCGCCCCGGTGCCGAACACCAGCCGCCGCAGCGTCCAGACACGCCGGAACGACAGCTCTAGGCCGATCGCGAACAGCAGCAGGATGATGCCGAACTCAGCGAAGGGCTCGATCGAGTGGGGGTTGGAGATCGTGACGTGGTAGAGCCACGGCACACGCGGGACCAACGCGCCCAGGCCGAACGGCCCCACCAGCATGCCGACAAGAATGAAGCCGATGACGGGGCTGATCCGCAATCTGGTAAAGGCAGGAATGACCAGGCCCGCGGCCCCCAGCACGACGAGGGTGTCCGATAAACCTTGATTGCTGAGCGAAATGGCCATGGCGCGACCCTAGCAGCAGCCGAACGCATTTGTCAGGAGCTCGTTCAGTTGCGCCATGAACAAAGGGGCAGGGGATGCTTCGATCCCCCGCCCCCTGTCAGGCATTATAAATTGTGAGACTAGGCGTCGGAACGCCAATCAGGCCCAACTGCTCATCTTCGCTTCCAGGTTGACGCGAACCGCCTCGAAGAACTGCTCCGTCGTCATCCAGGCCTGATCGGGACCGATCAGGATCGCGAGATCCTTGGTCATCTTACCGCTCTCGACCGTCTCGATGCAGACCTTTTCCAGCGTTTCGGCAAAGCGGGTCACGTCCGGCGTGTTGTCGAACTTGCCGCGGTACTTCAGGCCGCCGGTCCAGGCGAAGATCGACGCGATCGGGTTGGTGGAGGTCGCCTTGCCCTGCTGATGCTGGCGATAGTGGCGCGTGACGGTGCCGTGCGCCGCTTCCGCCTCGACGGTCTTGCCGTCCGGGGTGAGCAGCACCGACGTCATCAGCCCCAGGCTGCCGAAGCCCTGCGCGACCTGATCCGACTGCACGTCGCCGTCGTAATTCTTGCACGCCCACACGAACTCGCCGTTCCACTTCAGCGCGGAGGCGACCATGTCATCGATCAGGCGATGCTCGTAAACGATGCCCGCTTCATTGAAGCGGTCCTTGAACTCGGCCTCGAACACCTCGGCGAACAGGTCCTTGAAGCGGCCGTCATACGCCTTCAGGATCGTGTTCTTCGTCGACAGGTACACGGGCCACTTCAGGTTCAGGCCGTAATGCATCGACGCGCGCGCGAAGTCGCGGATCGAGTCATCGAGGTTGTACATGCCCATGGCGACGCCCGACGAGGGGAACTGGAACACCTCCTCCTCGATGACCTGGCCATCGTCGCCCTGCCACTTCATGGTCAGCTTGCCGGCGCCGGGAACGCGGAAATCCGTCGCCTTGTACTGGTCGCCGAACGCGTGACGGCCGACGACGATCGGGTGGGTCCAGCCGGGGATCAGGCGTGGGACGTTCTGGATGACGATCGGCTCACGGAAGACGACGCCGCCGAGGATGTTGCGGATCGTGCCGTTCGGCGACTTCCACATCTTCTTCAGGCCGAACTCCTCGACGCGCGCCTCGTCGGGAGTGATGGTCGCGCACTTGATGGCGACGCCATACTTCTGCGTGGCCTTGGCAGCGTCGACCGTAACGCGGTCCTCGGTCTCGTCGCGGTGCTGGATGCCCAAGTCGTAATATTCCAGCTGGATGTCCAAGTACGGCTTGATCAGGCGTTCGCGAATCCATTCCCAGATGATTCGCGTCATCTCGTCGCCGTCGATCTCCACGACGGGCGTCTTCACCTGAATCTTGGCCATGTTCATGTTCCTCGGGAAGCTATGGGGGCGCGTCTAGGGACAAGGGGCGGCCGGATCAACCGGTGCGACGAGCCGTTGTGTCCGGCAGCCCGGCGGGTTAGACGCGACCCATGGCATCGTTAGACAAGCCGCCCGTCACGACCAGCACGGTCAAGTGGCGCTTCCCCGCCGTTCATCCAGAAGGCCGCAAATACGTCGCCATCGCGGTCGGGCTGACCCTGCTCGCCACGATCGTGACGAAGGTGTTGTTCTGGCCCTTCGTCGGCCTGGTCATATGGGTCGCGACGTTCTTCCGCGATCCCGTGCGGACCACCCCGACGGGCGAGGACCTGATCGTCGCGCCGGCGGATGGGCTGATCACGATGATCCAGCGGGTTCCGATCCCGCGCGAACTGGCCGGCGATCTGGGCGACGCGCCGCTGGTCCGCGTGTCCATCTTCATGTCGGTGTTCGACGTACACATCAACCGCACGCCGATCGCCGGCACGATCAGGCAGGTGGTGTACATATCGGGCAAGTTCCTGAACGCCGACTTGGACAAGGCATCGGACGAGAATGAGCGTCAGCACATCGTCGTAGAGGGACGTGACGGTCGGCTGATCGGGTTTACCCAGATCGCCGGGCTCGTCGCGCGACGGATCGTTGGCTTCGTCAAGCCGGGCGACATGGTCGCCACTGGCCAGCGTGTCGGCCTGATCCGGTTCGGCAGCCGGGTCGACGTGTACCTGCCCGACGATGTGGTACCGCAGGTCGCGCTGGGCCAACGGTCGATCGCGGGCGAGACCGTGATCGGGCGAGTTGCCGGCAGTCCGGTGACGGGTATTGCCCAGTGAGCAGGACACGGACACTCATCACAAGCGTATGGCATCACGCCCTGGCGAGTCTGTGATGCCGATGCGCCATCGGCTCCGCCAAACGCCGCGCGGGCTTCCCTTACGTGCGGTCGCGCCGAATGCCGTCACCGCCCTGGCACTATGTTCGGGATTGAGCGGCGTGCGATTCGCGTTGGGCGGAGAGTGGGAGCGGGCGGTGACGATGATCCTCGTCGCCGGCGTACTCGACGGGATCGACGGTCGCATCGCGCGCTTGCTGCGTGGGCAAAGCCGCTTCGGTGCGGAACTCGACTCCTTGTCCGACGCGATCAGTTTCGGCGTGTCTCCGGCCCTGATTCTCTACCTGTGGTCGCTCGCGGCACTGCCGCGGCTGGGATGGATCTCGGCATTGTTGCTGGCCGTGTTCTGTGCACTGCGTCTAGCGCGCTTCAACGCGAAGATCGACGAGACCGATCAGCCGCACAAGTCGGCCGGGTTCCTGACCGGCGTGCCCGCTCCCGTCGGCGCGGGCTTGGCCATGCTGCCCATGTTCCTGTGGTTCTGGACCGACGAGCCCGTTTTTGCGTCCCCGCTACTTGTTGCCCCGTGGGTCGCGCTGGTGGCTATATTGATGGTGTCGAGCGTCGCCACCTACAGCTGGTCGTCGATGCGTCTGCGCCCGCATGTCCGCTTCGAAGCGTTGGCCGGTGTTGTCCTGCTTGGTGCCGCTTTGGTCACCGCACCGTGGCACACACTCAGCGGCATCGGCATCGCTTATCTCGCGACGCTGCCGTTCAGCATCGCGAGCTATGCCCGGGTCAAGCGGCTGCGCGCAGGTGCCGGATCGCAGCAGGTACCGGCTGCGCCGCCCACCGCCTGATCGCGATACGACGCTCCGCCCCGGCCAACGTCGCCAGCGGAGCGAAGCCCGTTTCCCGATTTCCGACCATCAGATTGACGATCCGACGCCACTGCGGCGCAACCGTCACAAACATCACGCCACATGCCACAAACATCGCGCCCGCAAAGGTCAAGGCACACACAATCGCATTCATATCCGCCTCCGACACCCGCGAACCTGTTGGATCGCAAGCAAAACCCAATAGTTATCCACAGGTTCCGTGGCGGGCTGTTCCGGGATGGGGCTGAGAGCCGTCCTTCCCGGCACGTGAGCAACGTGTCCGCTGTGTGAGCCCCTTATGTTCTCATTGCGTTCCCAGTGTCAAGCGGCGCGGAACTGTTGCATTCTGTCGGCACATTGAGTAAGGGCGCCGCCTCAACTCCGCATGGGAAGCATCACATACCGGTGCGCCGAGGCTTTCAGCCTCTCGCGTCATCCGCTTCCCAGAGGCTCAACCGGAAGGAATATCGACATGGCGGCTCCAGTCGTCAGCATGCAGCAGCTCATCGAAACCGGCGCGCACTTCGGCCACCAGACGCATCGCTGGAACCCGAAGATGAAGCCGTACATCTTCGGCGACCGCAACGGGGTTCACATCCTGGACCTGTCGCAGACCGTGCCGTTGTTTGCGCGCGCTCTCGAATTCGTTAGCCAGACCGTCGCAAGCGGCGGCAAGGTGCTGTTCGTCGGCACCAAGCGTCAGGCGCAGGAGCCGATCGCGGACTCCGCCCGTCGTGCAGGTCAGCATTTCGTCAATCACCGTTGGCTGGGCGGCATGCTCACCAACTGGAAGACCATCTCGAACTCGATCAAGCGCATGAAGGCGCTCGAGGAGCAATTGGCGGGCGACACGGCTGGTCTGACCAAGAAGGAAGTTCTCCAGCTCACCCGTGAGCGCGACAAGCTTGAGCAGTCGCTGGGCGGCATCCGCGACATGGGCGGTGTTCCGGACGTGATGTTCGTGATCGACGCCAACAAGGAAGAACTGGCGATCAAGGAAGCCAACACGCTGGGCATCCCGGTGGTGGCGATCCTCGACTCCAACGTGTCGCCGGACGGCATCGCGTTCCCGGTGCCGGCGAACGACGACGCCAGCCGCGCGATACGCCTGTACTGCGAAGCGATCGCGATCGCCGCGACCCGCGGCAATCAGCAGGGCCAGGCCCAGCGCGGCGTGGATCTGGGTGCGCAGGACGTGGCGCCGACCGAGGAAGCGCTGAACGTTCCGGCCGAGGATCAGGGTGCCGCGACCGTCGAGGGCGCCGGGCACGAGACCGAGCGTCAGATCGACGCATAATCGTCATGGGGCCGTTCCATGGGGACGGTCCCAGCCTTTACCGTCTCCTGCTTATCCGTTGCGGCTGATCCGGCATCCGGCCTGGATCGATCACCGGATTGAGCAGGGCGGGTTCATGCAAGGAACGAAATAATGGCCGACATCACGGCTTCGATGGTCAAGGACCTGCGCGAGAAGAGCGGCGCGGGCATGATGGATTGCAAGAAGGCGCTGAACGAGACCGGCGGCGACATGGATGCGGCCATGGACTGGCTGCGCACCAAGGGCCTCGCGGCCGCGCAGAAGAAGTCCAGCCGTACCGCGGCCGAGGGTCTGGTCGGCGTCGCCACCAGCGGCACCAAGGGTGCGGCGGTGGAGGTGAACTCCGAAACCGACTTCGTCGCGAAGAACGATCAGTTCCAGAGCTTCGTTCGTGAAGTCACACAGATCGCACTGGCGACCGGCGACGATATCGAGGCGATCAAGGGTGAGGCGATACCGTCGGGCACGACCGTGTCCGAGGTGCTGACCAACAACATCGCAACGATCGGCGAGAACCAGTCGCTGCGTCGCGCCAAGCGTCTCGAAGTCGTGAACGGCGCCGTGGTGTCCTATGTGCACAACGCTGCATCGCCCGGCCTGGGGAAGATCGGCGTGCTGGTCGCGCTGGAGTCCGAAGCGTCCGACGACGTGCTTCAGGGCCTGGGCAAGCAGCTCGCGATGCATATCGCAGCAGCGTTCCCGAAGGCACTGAACGAGGAGGATCTGGACGAGGCGGAGATCGAGCGCGAGCGCGCGATCGCCACCGAAAAGGCGTCCGAGAGCGGCAAGCCGGCCGATATCATCGCCAAGATGGTCGAGGGCTCGATCGCCAAGTACCGCAAGGAGCATGCCCTGGTCAGCCAGCTGTTCGTGATGGACGGCAAGACCAAGATCTCCGACGTGATCGCCAAGGCGGGCAAGGATGCCGGCGCCAACATCGTGCTGAAGGACTATGTCCGCTTCCAGCTGGGTGAAGGCATCGAAAAGGAAGAGTCCGACTTCGCCGCCGAGGTTGCGGCAGCATCGGGCGTTCCTCAGGGTTCCTGATCGCCTGAACGACGATGAAGAGGGGGAGGGGCCAGGATGCTCCTTCCCCTTTTTTGTTGCCTGACGCCACGCCGATTGCCGCGTTCGCCGCATCGTCGCCGGTTGCCCCCCAACGTCCGCGCGCCTAAGGTCCGCCCCATTCCTTCCCTGTTCGAGTAAGCCCGATCCACATGCCTCATCCCCGCTTCAAACGTATACTCCTGAAGCTGTCCGGCGAGGTCCTGATGGGAAACGGCAAGCTCGCGATTGATCCCGAAGTGACCGCGCGCGTGGCGGGCGAGATCGCAGATGTGCGCAACGCCGGATATGAGCTGTGCGTCGTGGTCGGCGGCGGGAACATCTTTCGCGGCCTGTCCGCCGCGGCGAAGGGGATCGAGCGCGCCACGGCCGATTACATGGGCATGCTGGCGACGGTGATGAACGCGCTCGCCGTCCAGAACGCGCTGGAGACGATCGGCGTGGACACGCGGGTGCAGTCTGCGATCCCGATGGCGTCTGTCTGCGAGCCGTTTATCCGCCGGCGTGCCGAACGTCATTTGCAGAAAGGCCGTGTGGTGATCTTCGCCGCCGGGGTCGGAAGTCCGTTCTTCACCACGGACTCAGGCGCCGCGCTGCGCGCCGCAGAGATGAAGTGCGACGCCCTGTTCAAGGGGACCAGCGTCGACGGCGTCTATGACGCCGATCCGAAGAAGGTGCCCGATGCCAAGCGGTACGACACCGTGTCCTTCAACCGGGTGCTGTCCGACGACCTGAAGGTCATGGACGCGTCCGCCGTGGCTTTGTGCCGCGACAACAATATTCCCATCGTGGTCTTCAACATCCGTGAGCACGGCAACTTTGCCGCGGTCCTGTCGGGTGATGGAGTTTCCACGACGGTTCAGACCCAGGAGACGACCGATGCCCGCCTATGACAAATCCGATCTCGAGCGCCGTATGGCGGGCGCCGTCGAAGCGCTGAAGCACGATCTGGCTGGGCTGCGCACGGGCCGCGCATCGACCGCGCTGCTCGATCCAGTCACCGTTGAGGTTTATGGCAGCCACATGCCCCTGTCGCAGGTGGCGACCGTGTCGGTGCCGGAACCGCGCATGCTGTCGGTGCAGGTTTGGGACAAGTCGAACATCGGGCCGGTCGAGAAGGCGATCCGTTCCGCCGGTCTGGGCCTCAATCCGATCAACGACGGCAATACGCTCCGTCTGCCGATCCCGGACCTGACCGAGGAGCGGCGCAAGGAACTCGCCAAGCTGGCGGGGCAATATGCCGAAAGGGCACGGGTTGCGGTCCGCAACGTTCGCCGCGACGGCATGGACAGCCTTAAGGTCGACGAGAAGAAGGGCGTGTTCGGCGAGGACGACCGCAAGCGGCACGAAACCGATATCCAGAAGCTGACCGACAAGACGGTGGGCGAACTGGACGTCGCCGCCGCCGCCAAGGAGAAGGAAATCCTGGGCAAGTGAGCCCCTCGGCCGCGCCGGCGGTGTCACTGGACCCCGTGCTGTCGTCCGGCACGGTGCCGCGGCACGTCGCCATCATCATGGACGGCAATGGCCGATGGGCGAAGCAGCGGATGCTTCCCCGTCTGGCCGGGCACAAGGCGGGGGTGGACGCGGTGCGCCGGGTCACGCGCGAAGCTCGCCGGCTCGGCATCGCCGCGCTGACGCTGTACGCCTTTTCGTCGGAGAACTGGCGGCGGCCGGAGCAGGAGGTCGGCGACCTGATGGGGTTGCTGCGGATCTTCATCCGGTCCGACCTGCAGGAACTGGTCAGCGAGAATGTGCGGTTGCGCGTGATCGGCGACTATCGCCGGTTCACGCCTGACTTGGTGGCGATGATCGACGATGCGGTTGCGCGGACGGCGGCCAATAACGGACCGATCCTGGCCATCGCCTTGAATTACGGCTCCCACGCCGAACTCGCCGCGGCAGCGCGGCGTGCTGCGCTGCGCGTAGGAGCGGACGGGATCGACGAAGCGGCCATCGAGGCCGAACTGGACACCCACGACCTGCCGCCACTCGATCTACTGATACGAACATCGGGTGAGCAGCGTCTGTCAAACTTCCTGTTGTGGCAGGCTGCCTATGCTGAACTGTTGTTCGTCGAAACGCTCTGGCCGGATTTCGACGCAGAGGCGTTGGCGGCGGCGGTGACCGCGTTCGGTTTGCGCCAACGGCGTTACGGCGGATTGTGACCGGGGTCACGCCGTCCAAGGCGCCGTCAGACCTTCTTCTGCGCTCCGTTGCCGGTGTCGGCATGGTCGCCTTGGCCGTGGCAGCGCTGGTCGCGGGCGGCATGGTGTTGTGGCTGCTGTGCGCGGTAGCCGGACTGTTCATGATGGCGGAATGGTCGGACCTGCACGGCATCGACGGACGGCAGAAGCGTCTGGCACAGTACAGCCTGTTCGTGCCGCTGGCGCTGATGGCATCACCGCTGGCTGCCGGTCCGGGCTTTCTCACCCTCGGACTGTTGGCAGGCGCCGCTTTTTTCATCGTGATCGTGACCGGGCGGAAAGATCTCGCGATCGGCACGGTCTATGTGGGACTGCCGATCCTGGCGCTGCTGCTGATCCGGCGGCAGCATGAGGGCGTTGTCTGGACGCTGTGGGCGCTGTCGTTGGTCTGGGCGACCGACATCGGCGCGTATTTCGCCGGACGCGCGATCGGCGGCCTGAAACTGGCTCCACGGCTCAGTCCATCCAAGACATGGGCCGGCCTCATCGGCGGCGTCTTTCTGGCATCAATCGTGGGCGCCGCCTTTCACGGTTTCTACGGCCTGCCGCTGCGCATGACGCTGGCCACGCCAGCCCTGGCGGTTCTGGCGCAATGCGGTGACCTGTACGAGAGTTCGCTGAAACGGCGCGCGGGCGTCAAGGACTCTGGGACCCTCATCCCCGGACACGGCGGTGTGCTGGACAGGCTGGACGGTGTCGTCCCCGTCGCCCCCGTAGCGGCACTGCTGGCCGTATTGCCGCATTTCTACACATGAGAAGCGTTTCCATTCTTGGCGCGACCGGATCGGTCGGAACTTCCACCCTGGACCTGGTGGAGCGCCGGCCCGACGATTTCAGCGTTTTGGCCCTCACCGCCCATCGCGACGTGGCCGGTCTCGCGGCGGCCGCTATCCGCACGGGCGCGAAATTGGCGGTGGTTGCCGACGACTCGTGCCTGCCGGAGCTAAGATCGGCGCTCGCCGGAACCTCCGTCGAGGCGGCTGGGGGTGCCCAGGCAGTGATCGACGCCGCTGCCTTGGGTGCAGACTGGACGATGGCCTCCATCGTCGGCTGCGCAGGGCTGGCGCCGCTGATGGCCGCCATCGCGACAGGCGGGACGATCGCGCTGGCGAACAAGGAAGCGCTCGTCTCCGCCGGTGACGTGGTGATGTCGGCAGTCCAGTCCCGTGGAGCCACGCTGCTGCCGGTCGATTCCGAGCATAATGCCATCTTTCAGTGCTTCGACTTTGCCCGACCCGAACGGGTGCGCCGGATCATCCTGACGGCGAGTGGCGGTCCGTTTCGAACCACGAGCCGTGAGGCCATGGCGCAGGTCACGGTCGCGCAGGCCGTGGCGCATCCCAATTGGTCGATGGGCGCGAAGATTTCCGTCGACAGTGCGACCATGATGAACAAGGGCCTGGAGCTGATCGAGGCGGCCCGGCTGTTCCCGGTCGCGTCCGACCAGATCGAGATCGTGGTGCATCGCCAATCGGTGATCCACAGCCTGGTCGATTATGTCGACGGGTCGATGCTCGCACAACTGGGTCCGTCCGACATGCGGGTTCCGATCGCACATGCGCTGGCATGGCCGGACCGTATGGCAACGCCGATGCCGGCGCTCGATCTGGTGAAGCTGGGCAAGCTGGAGTTCGAGGCGCCCGATCTTGAACGGTTCCCGGCGCTACGCCTTGCGCGCCAGGCCGTCGATGCCGGCGGTGGCTATCCCGCGGTGCTGAACGCAGCCAATGAGGTGGCCGTCGAGGCGTTCCTGGATGAGCGGATCGGCTTCCTCGAAATCGCCGCAATCGTCGAGGATACGATGCAGCGGCTCGATACACCGTCCCCGACGACGCTGGACGCGGTACTTGCCGTGGATGCGGAGGCGCGGAGACTGACAGGCGAGCGCGTAGCGAAGGGGCGTGTAGAGGACCCTGTGGCGTGAACGAGACCCCTGGCTTTCTGTGGACGGTGCTGGCCTTTGTGGCGGTGATCGGTCCGCTCGTGTTCGTTCATGAAATGGGACACTATCTGGCCGGGCGCCTGTTCGGCGTGAAGGCGGAGGCGTTCTCGATCGGGTTCGGGCGCGAAATCGCTGGGTTCACGGACCGCCGGGGTACCCGCTGGAAGTTCGGCTGGCTGCCGCTTGGTGGCTATGTCCGCTTTGCCGGCGACATGAACCCGGCCAGTCAGCCCGACGCGGCGTGGTTGGCCTTGCCCGCCGACGAACGCAACAGGACGTTTCAGGCGAAGCCGGTGTGGCAGCGGGCGATCATCGTCGCCGCGGGTCCCGTGGTGAACTTCCTGCTCGCGCTGATTATCCTGGCCGGCTTCGCCATGGCGTATGGGGAGGCACGCATGGCCCCCATCGTCGGTGCAGTGCAGCCGGGCAGCCCCGCCGCTCTCGCCGGCCTGCGTCCCGGCGACACGGTGTCGGCGCTGGACGATCGGCCGATCGCGCAGTTCGACGACATGATCCGCTTCGTGCGGATACGCGCAGGGGAGGCGGTACGGGTTCGTGGCAAGCGGGACGGCCAGCCGTTTGCCGTCAACGCCACGATCGCGACCGACGTTCAACGCGATCGGTTCGGCAACGAATACCGCATGGGGATGCTGGGGATCGTCGGTGACACGCCGGTCTATGCCCCTGTATCGGCGCTCCGCGCGCCGGTCATCGCCGTGCGCCAGATCGGGCAGATCATCGACACGACGGTGGAAACGCTCGGCCAGGTGATCAGCGGGCGGCGGTCGGTCAAGGAACTTGGCGGGCCGCTCAGGATCGCCAAGGTGTCCGGGGAAATGACGTCGATGGGGCTGGCGGCCTATGTGTGGCTGATCGGGCTGTTGTCCATCAATCTCGGGTTCATCAACCTGCTGCCAGTCCCCATGCTGGATGGCGGCCATCTGCTGTTCTATGCGGTGGAGGCGATCCGTCGGCGGCCGCTGGAGCCGCATGTGCAGGAATGGGCGTTTCGCGGCGGTCTGGTGGCGGTCGTGACGTTGATGTTGGTGGTGACCTTCAACGATCTGGGGGCAGTCGGCTTGTGGAAGAACCTCGCCGGCTTGATTGGGTGACCGGAGTGGGGCAGGGCGGGCACGCAGGGGAAGCGTCACGCTTCTTGGGGTGGATCGGGTGATTGTAAGCAAGTCTTCTTCTTTCGGCATGCGCGCGGCAGCGATTCTGCTGACCGGCACCATGCTCGCCGGCATCGGATCGGCGGCGCAGGCGCAGCGAGGTCCCGGTGCACGGGGCGGAGCGCGTTCGGGCGCGCCGGCAGCGCCTGCACAGGGTTTGCCCGCACCGGCGCCGCAAGGGGCCACCGTGGCGGTTTCTGATCCGGCGGCGCTGACCATCAAGACCCTGCGCGTCGAGGGATCGCAGCGGATCGAGCCGGACACGGTGTTGTCCTACACGCGCCTGCGCGTCGGCATGCGGTTCAACAACGAACTGCTCGATCAGGCGATCAAGGACCTGCTCGCCAGCGACCTGTTCGCGGACGCGCAGATCGCGGGCGCGCAGAGCGGCGACATCGTGATCCGCATTCGCGAGAACCCGATCATCAACCGCGTTATCTTTGAAGGTAACAAGCGGCTGAAGCAGGACAAGATCGACAAGGAGATCAAGCTCAAGCCGAGGCAGATCTTCACGCGCACCGCCGTCCGTCAGGACGTCGCCCGGATCATCGAGCTGTATCGTCGGCAAGGCCGCTTCGCCGCCTCGGTCGAGCCGAAGATGGTCAATCTCGACCAGAACCGCGTCGACGTCATCTTCGAGGTGACCGAAGGGCCGAAGTCCAAGGTCCGCCAGATCAACATCATCGGCAACAAGGTCTTTTCCGACGACAAGCTGCGCGAGCAGATGGCGACGAAGCAGGCGCGGTTCTTCCGTTTCCTGTCGTCGAACACCAGCTACGACCAGGACCGTCTGGCGTATGACCAGGCGAAGCTGCGTCAGTTCTACCTGACCGAGGGCTATGCCGATTTCCGCGTGACCAGCGCGGTGGCGGAGCTGACGCCGGACAAGCAGGACTTCATCATCACCTATGTCGTCGAGGAAGGGCCGCGCTACAAGTTCGGCGACGTCACCGTCGACAGCGACATCCGCGACTTCGACAACAAGAAGCTGGCCGCCTCTCTGCCCGAGAAGAAGGGCGAGTGGTACAATGCGAAGATGGTCGAGGACTCGATCGACAGCCTGAGCCAGACCGCCGGTCTGTTCGGATATGCCTTCACCGAGGTAAATCCGGAATATCAGCGCGACGCCGAGGCCCTGACCATGGGCCTCAACTTCCATATCGCCGAGGCGAAGCGGACGTACATCGAACGCATCGACATCACCGGCAATACGCAGACCCAGGACAAGGTGATCCGCCGCGAAATCCGTCTGGCGGAAGGCGACGCGTTCAACAGTTTCCAGGTCAAGCGCAGCCAGGACCGGATCAACTCGCTCGGCTATTTCCAGGACAAGTTCGAGATCAAGCAGACGCCGGGCTCTTCACCCGATCGCGTCGTGCTGGAAGCGAACACCGAGGAGAAGTCCACCGGCGAGCTGCAGCTGTCGGCCGGTTATTCCAGCCTTGAGCGGTTCATCATCCAGGCGAACATCACCCAACGCAATTTCCGCGGCAAGGGCCAGGAATTGCGCCTCGGCGTAAATTATTCGAGCTATTCCAAGTCGATCGAGGCCGGCTTTACCGAACCGTATCTCTTTGACAAGAACATCGCGGTCGGCGTCGACGTGTTCCGCCGCGACTACAACTCATTCAACTACCTGAACGGCGATCGCAACACGACTTATTCGCAGGTGTCGACCGGGTTCCAGGTGCGTGCCGGTGTGCCGTTGACCGAATACTGGTCGCTCGCGGGCCGCTACGGCCTGTCCTATGACGAGGTCAGCCTCGACCGGAGCAACTTCTACACCAACGGCGTCTGCGATCCATTGCTGGCCGGCCGCTATCTCTGCGAAGCAATCGGCAACCGCTGGACGTCGTCGATCGGCTACTCGCTGACCTATGACAGCCTGAACAGCCGGTTGCGCCCGACGCGCGGTCAACGCTTCTCGTTCAGCCAGGACTTCGCCGGTCTGGGCGGCGACGTGAAGTACATCCGCACGCGCGCAGAAGGGTCGAAGTTCTGGAACGTCGGTAGCGGCTTCATCGGCTCGATCGTCGCGGAGGGCGGCTATATCCGCTCGCTGGAGGAGAGCCGGGGCGAGGGGATCGACAAGGTCCGCATCACCGACCGCTTCTACCTGGGCGAGCCGCAGTTCCGTGGCTTCGACATTCGCGGCATCGGCCCGCGTGTCCAGCGCCGCCGGTACACCACCGACGCGACCGGCGCTCAGGTGCTGATCACCGACCGCGACCAGATCGTCGACGACGCGCTGGGCGGCAAGGCGTACTACCTTGCCCGCGCCGAGTTGGAGATTCCGTTGGGTGCCGGCGCGCGTGAGATGGGGCTGCGGCCGTCGATCTACGTACAGGCGGGCAGCCTGTGGTCGGTCACGCGTCCTCTGTCGAGCGCACCGTTCCCGACCATCGTGGACTCAAAGGGGCAGGTCACGGTGCTGGGACTCAATACCCCGCTTACCGATGATGCGGGACGCCAGTTGTACTTCGTCTCGTCGGAGGACGCGACCAACGCCGGGCGGCAGACGACCTGTGCGATCGGCTTCTCCGCGACGGCAGGGGGTGCATGCGCCGGCGGGTCGACCAACGTGCTGGCCACCCGCGCCGTGTCGCCCTTCCAGGAAGTCTATTACGGCAGCTCGCCCAGGCCGCGTGTGTCTGTGGGCGTCGGCGTGAACTGGAACTCGCCGTTCGGGCCGCTCCGTATCGATGTCGCCAAGGCCCTCGTCACCCAGAAGGGCGACGATCCCAAGCTCGTAACGTTCAACGTAGGAACCCAGTTCTGATGACCAGCCTCAAGAAGATCATGCTCGCCGCCGCCCTCGCATCGCCCGCGATCGTGGCATCCACCGCGGCGACCGCACAGGTGTCGGGGATCGCCGTTGCCGACCCGCAGGCCGCGATCGCGAACTCAAAGGCCTGGACCGCCGCGCGTGGCCAGATCCAGACCACCTACAAGACGCAGCTGGACCAGGCCGACACGCGTCGTCAGGCGATCGAGCGCGAACTCCAGCCGCTGGTGACCGCGTTCAACACGGCACGCTCTGCGCCCAACGCCAACCAGGCGGCGCTCCAGACGCAGGCCCAGACCATCGAGACGCGGCAGAACTCCGCCAACGAAGAACTGGCACGCCTGACCCTGCCGGCGCAGCGTGCTCAGGCCTATGCCCTGCAGCAGATCCAGGCGCAGATCGGGACCGCCGTGCAGAACGCGGTCCGCGCACGTAACGTCAGCCTGCTGCTCGCGCCGAACGCGGCCGTGTTCGCACAGCCGACGGCGGACATCACGTCCGCGATCACCGCGGAACTGGATCGGCTGGTCCCCAGCGTCAGCGTGACGCCGCCCGCTAATTGGCAGCCGGGTCAGCAGTCCGCTGCTGGCACGACTGCACCCGCCCCTGCGGCGCCTGCGCCGGCGGCCGGCAACAATCGCCGCAACCAGGGCCGGTGAGCGAGCCCGTCGACAAGGGAGCGTCCGCCACCAACTCGCTCGACATCGGGCGGGTGATGGCGGCGTTGCCCCATCGTTATCCGATGCTGTTGGTCGATCGGGTCGAGGATCTCGTCCTCGACCGCTCGATCGCCGCGATCAAGGCGGTGACGATCAACGAAGGGTTCTTCCAGGGCCACTTCCCCGGCCGCCCGATCATGCCCGGCGTGCTGATCGTGGAGGCGCTCGCCCAGGCGGCGGGAGTCCTCGCGGTGGAGAGCCTGGGCCTGGCGGGCTCCGGCAAGCTCGTTTATTTCATGGCGATCGAGGGCGCGAAGTTCCGCAAGCCCGTGGAGCCGGGCGTCCTGCTGCGGCTGGAAGTCGACTTCGTCCAGAAGCGCACCAGCGTCTGCAAGTTCGCGGGCGTCGCCAAGGTCGACGGCCAAGTCGTGGCGGAGGCGAACTTCACCGCCATGATCGCCGATCCGCCCCGCGCAGCCTGAGTCGCGGATCACGCTCGGTTCTTTTGACATCGGGGCGCGGCTGGAATAGGGCCGCGCCTTTCCAAAGGCTGGTCGGAACCAGCCGCTATCCCGGAGCGACCCATGAAGAAAGACGTCCACCCCGACTATCACACGATCAAGGTGCAGATGACCGACGGCACCGTGTTCGAGACGCGCTCCACCTGGGGCAAGGAAGGCGACACGCTGCAGCTGGATATCGATCCGCTGGCGCACCCTGCCTGGACCGGTGGCAACCAGCGTCTGCTCGATGCGGGCGGCCAGGTGGCGCGCTTCAACAAGCGTTTCGGCGGCCTGACGCTCAAGCGCGGCTGAACCGACGGCAATGGTCGGCGCGTTTACGATGCGTTGACCATCGCCCCGGTACTACGCTGCCATGCTGGCAGCTGAATTCGAACCTGCTGAGCCTGGCCGGCGCCGCTTTCCGCGTGCGCCGGTCTCGCTGCATGTGGGGATGGACAATAGCGGGCTCGATCGTGCCTTGTGCAAGGTCATCGACCTGTCGGTCCACGGATGTCGGATCCAGACCTATTCCGAGCTGGAGCGCGGCAGCACGATCTGGCTGATGTTCGCCGGCCTGCCGCCATGTGTCGCCGATGTACGCTGGTCGGCCAACTTCATCGCCGGTTGTGAGTTTCGCAAGCTGCTCAGCCAGCGCAGCTTCGACCATCTCATGAAGCTCGACGCCATGGCGCGGTGATGGCGGAGAGGGTGGGATTCGAACCCACGGTGGGCGTAAACCCACGGCGGTTTTCAAGACCGCTGCCTTAAACCACTCGGCCACCTCTCCGACAGCGCACCGATAGTCGCGACCGGGCGGCTCGTGCAAGGGGCAGGACGAGCATGCTTTGCCTGAGCCATTGCCTATGCCAATGTGACGGTATGGATCGGACAAAGGTACTTTTCGGCAGGCTGCGCGCCACCGCGTTTGCGGCACTACTCGCGATGGCCATGTCTTCGCCGGCGAGCGCGCAGGACGAGGACGGCTTTCAACGCTATCTGGTGACGCTTCGGCAGCAGGCCCTGAGCGAAGGCGTGTCCGCCCGGACGGTGGATGCGGTTCTGCCGACGCTGACCCTGAACACGCGCGTAATCGAACTTGATCGTGCGCAGCCCGGCAGCAACGATACCAGCACCTCCTTCTCCCCGTTCGCGCCGTATCGCGAGAAGCATGTCGACGCCGCGCGGATCGGACGTGGTCGCGCCGTCTATGCGCGTCAGCGTCAACGCTTGGCCGGCATCGAGCGTGAGACGGGCGTGCCCGAATCGGTGATGGTCGCGATCTGGGGCCATGAAACCAACTACGGCAGCTACACGGGCAATTTCGATCTGCTGCGCAGCCTCGCCAGTCTGGCGTATGAAGGGCGACGGCGGGCATTGTTCGGCGGCGAGTTCATCGCGGCGCTGAAGATGATCGATCGCGGCGTTCCGCGCGAGCGCCTGAAGGGAAGCTGGGCGGGCGCGACGGGCAATCCGCAATTCCTGCCCTCGATCTACCTCAGGGTCGCGCGTGACGGTGATGGCGACGGTCGCGCCGATATCTGGGGCAGCGAGGCTGATACGCTGGCGTCGATTGGCAACTATTTCGTCGATGCGGGCTGGCGACCGGGACAGCCCTGGGGCGTGGCGGTAACATTGCCGGCGACGTTCGATCGGAGCGGCGCCCGCAACCAACTGATCTCGCCACGCTGCCCGCGCGTCTTTGCCCGGCATACGGGATGGCGGACCATGGCGGAATGGCGTGCCATGGGCGTGACGCCGCAGGGTGGGTCATGGCCGGCGAACGACGTTCAGGCGACTCTGTTCGAGCCCGACGGCCCCGGCGCGACGGCGTATCTGCTGACCAGCAACTACCGCGTCATCCTCGATTATAATTGCTCCAACTTCTACGCGCTGTCCGTCGGATTGCTGGCGGATGCGGTGGCAAGTTGAGCGGTCGGTTCGCACCACACAGCGGCCTTGAACCCGCGTGACCTTGGGCACTGCTGAAGCTATGATGCCTTCCTGAACTCCGCACGGGACCTACACCCGTTCTGCTTTCCCTCACCAACGGACGCTCCATGCAAAAGCTTTTCGCCGCGCCGCTTTCCATCGCCGCTCTGGCCTTTTCGACGCTTGCCATGCCCACCATGGCGGCGGCACCGCAGTTCGAGGGCGCGGCGCCGATCGCCTTCATGCAGGATATGTCGACCGGCGCGGTGCTGTACCAGCGGGATGCCGACCGCCGCATGCCGCCCGCGTCGATGGCGAAGATGATGACCGTCTATGTCGCGTTCGATCTGATCAAGCGGCGTGAGCTGAAGCTGGATCAGCAGTTGAACGTCCGCCCGGAGACGTGGCGTCAATGGCATGGCCCGGCGGCGGGATCGACCATGTTCCTGTCGCCGAACGAGAATGTCAGCGTCGACAATTTGTTGAAGGGCATCGTCACGCTGTCGGGGAACGACGCGTGCGTGGTCTTGGCAGAGGGCGTGTCGGGGACGGAGCAGGCGTTCACGGACCGGATGAACGAGACCGCTCATCGGCTGGGCTTGACCAACAGCCATTTCGGCACCTCGAACGGTTGGCCCGACAATGGCGTCACCTATGTCACCGCCCGCGACCTCGCGACCCTGGCGGCGGCAACGATCCGCGACTTCCCCGATCTGTACAAGCGGTTCTACTCGCTGCCGAACTTCACCTGGGGGAAGACCCTGGGCGCGGGCAACGACATCACGCAGGCCAACCGTGATCCGCTTTTGGGTCGCGTGCAGGGTGCCGATGGCCTGAAGACGGGACACACTGACGAGGCGGGATACGGGTTCACCGGGTCGGCCCAGCAGAATGGTCGGCGGCTGGTGATGGTCGTTGCCGGTCTGACCAGTTTCAATCAACGCATTTCCGAATCCGTCCGTTTCATGGACTGGGGTTTCCGCGCTTGGCAGGCCAAGCCGATCGTGGCGGCCGGCCGCAAGGTCGCCGACGCGGACGTTCAACTCGGATCGTCCAGCACGGTCGGTCTGGTCGCGCCCAAGGCGCTGAGCGTCGCCCTGCCGTCCGGCGCGGTGCCGCAATTGAGCGCGAAGATCGTGTATCAAGGCCCGATCAAGGCACCGATCAAGGCCGGGCAGCATATCGCCGATCTGGTCGTGACATCCCCCGACGTTCCAGAACAGCGACTTGCACTGGTGGCCGACAAGGATGTCGGTGAAGCGGGCTTCTTCGGCCGTGCCTGGGCGGGGCTGACATCCTTCCTGTGATGCGGCTGCGCGCGTGACCAGAATTGTCGGGCACGACGCGGCGGAGGCACAATTGCGCGCCGCCATGGAGAGCGGCGCTCTTCATCACGCATGGTTGCTGGCCGGGCCCGAGGGTGTCGGCAAGGCCAGCTTTGCGCGGCGTGCCGCAACCCTGATGCTCGCCCAGGCGGCGGGGGAGGCAAGGGCGTCCGGCGATGATAGTGCGCAACGGAATCTGCCGACAGCGCGCCTGATGGCGGCCGGCAGCCATCCCGACTTCCGCGAATTGCGACGCCTGCCAAAGGATCCGGACAAGTCCGAGGAACTGGCGCGCAGCATCTCGGTCGCACAGGTTCGCGAGCTGATCGGGCGCATGACGACCAAGCCGACGCTGTCCGCGCGTCGGGTCGTTCTGGTCGACTCCGTCGACGAGCTTGAGGGGGCCGGTGCGCCGAATGCCCTGCTCAAGAGTCTGGAGGAGCCTCCGGCGGGCACGATCTTCCTGTTGGTCAGCCATTCGCCGGGTCGGTTGCTGCCGACCATCCGGTCGCGGTGCCGACTGCTCCGCTTCGGCCTGCTCAGCACACGCGACACCGAGACGGTGATCTCTCAGGTCCTGCCGGACGCGGACGCGGAGGAGCGCGCCGCCCTTGTACGGGCGAGCGAGGGGGCGCCAGGCAGGGGGCTGCACTATGCCGGGCTGGATGTGGCGGCGATCGATCGCGCTCTGTCGCGTATCGCCGAAGAGGGCGACCCGACCAACGGAGATCGGTTGACGCTGGGCCGTGCGCTGTCGGGCAAGAGTGCGCAGGCACGGTACGAAATATTCCTGGATCGCGCCCCGACGCTGATCGCCACAATTGCGCGCGGTCGGGAGGGCGAGGCGTTGCGCCATGCTCTGGACGCCTATGCGGCGGCACGAGATCTGGCGTCCGCTGCACTCCGGCTGACGCTGGACCCGGCCGCGACCGTGTTCGAGATGTCGGGCATCGTCGCGCGTCTGGCGCTCGACGGAGAGCCGGGGTAGGAGGCGGCGCATGGGCGACCCCTTCTACATCACCACCGCCATCCACTATCCCAACGGCAAGCCGCATATCGGCCATGCCTATGAAATGGTCGCGGCGGACGCGATCGCGCGTTTCCAGCGCCAAGCCGGCCGCGATGTGTTGTTCCAGACCGGAACGGACGAACACGGCCTCAAGATGGCGCAGACGGCGCGTGCGCGGGGCGTGGAGACACGTGCCTTCGCGGACGAGATGTCACGTCATTTCCGTGTCATGGCCGATCGTCTTGATATCGGATATGACCGCTTCATCCGCACGGTGGAGGCCGACCATCATCGCGCAAGCCAAGCCATATGGCCGGCGATGTCGGATAGCGGCGACCTGTATCTCGATCGCTACGAAGGTTGGTATTCCGTCCGCGATGAAGCCTTCTACGATGAGGCGGAGCTGGTCGCAGGTGAGAACGGCGAGAAGCTGTCCCCGCAGGGTACGCCCGTCGAATGGACGGCGGAGGAAACCTGGTTCTTTCGCCTGTCGCGCTATCAACAGCCGCTGCTCGACCTGTACGCCGCCCAACCGGACTTCATCCGCCCTGAGAGCCGCCGTAACGAGGTAATGCGGTTCGTCGAGGGCGGCCTGTCGGACCTGTCCGTGTCGCGCACCAGCTTTGACTGGGGCGTTCCGGTTCCGGGCAGCCCCGGTCACGTCATGTATGTGTGGGTCGACGCACTGACCAATTACCTGACCGGTACCGGATATCCGGATCGCGACGCGGACAATGCGCGGTTCTGGCCGGCAGACCTGCATCTGATCGGCAAGGACATCGTCCGGTTCCATGCAGTCTACTGGCCAGCCTTTCTGATGTCGGCTGGTATTCCGCTGCCGAAGAGCGTGTTCGGCCATGGTTTTCTCCTCACGCGCGGCGGAGAAAAGATGTCCAAGTCGCTGGGCAACGTGGTCGATCCGATGGACCTGGCGGACAGTTTCGGCGTCGACGCACTTCGTTATTTCTTCCTACGTGAGGTCAGCTTCGGTCAGGACGGCAGCTATTCGCCAGAAGCGATCGTCGCGCGAGTGAATGCTGAGCTTGCCAATAGTTTCGGCAATCTCGCCCAACGCACGTTGGCCTTTATCGCGAAAAACCTCGACGGTGTCCTGCCATCGGTCGGAACGGCGGATGCAGCCGACGCCATGCTGATCGAGGAGGTTGTGGTTGCGTGCGCCGGCATGAAGTCCGCGTTCGAGGACCTCGCTCTCAGCCAAGGATTGGAGGCGTGGATGCGCGGGGTGTTCGCGTGCAATGCGTATATCGACGCTCAGGCCCCATGGGCGCTGCGCAAGAGCGATCCCGATCGCATGCACGCGGTGCTGCGAACCCTGATCCGCGCCATCCGGATGCTCGCCATCGCCATCGTACCGGTGGTGCCAGGATCGGCCGGCAAGTTGCTCGACCAGCTCAATATTCCCGAGAGTGAGCGGGATCATGCAGCGATCGACGATGACGGCTGGTATGAGCGTCTGGCAGGAAAGAACACCCGCCTTGCTCCGCCAACGCCCGTGTTTCCGCGCTTGGAGCTGCCGCGGGAAGCGGAGGACGCCTGAATGCTGGCCGACAGCCATTGTCACCTCAACTACAAGGGCATGACAGAGGATCAGGCGGCAATCCTGACCCGCGCGCGGGAGCGCGGGGTGACCGCCATGCTGAACATCTCCACGCGCGAGAGCGAGTGGGATGATGTGGTGGCCACGGCCGAGCGGGAGCCGGATGTCTGGGCCAGCATCGGCATCCATCCGCACGAGGCGGACAAACATCCTGGCGTGGACGCAGCGACCCTGATCGAACGCAGTCGCCACCCACGCATAGTGGGCTTGGGTGAAACGGGGCTGGACTATTTCTACGACCATTCCGATCGGGATCGGCAGCGTGCGAGCTTTGTCGCTCATATCGCTGCGGCGCGCGAGACCGGCCTGCCGCTGATCGTCCACACGCGCGATGCCGAAGAGGATACGGCGGCAATTCTCGAAACGGAAATGAAGCAGGGGGCCGTCACCGGCGTGATCCACTGCTTCACCGGGACACGGGCCTTTGCCGGGCGCGCCATGTCGCTCGGCTTTTTCATCTCCATCTCTGGCATCGTGACATTCAAGAACGCGCGCGATCTGCAAGAAACGGCGGCCGTTCTTCCACTCGATCGCCTGTTAGTCGAAACCGATGCGCCTTTCCTCGCACCCGTGCCGCATCGCGGGAAGAGGGGGGAGCCGTCGTTCGTTGCCGACACCGCTGCGTTTCTGGCGCAGTTGCGTGGAGAAGATGTGTCCGTGCTTCAGGACCATACGGCGCGGAACTTCCATAGATTGTTCAACAAAGCGGCCGCTGCGTGAAGCTGCGCATCCTTGGATGTGGGACGTCGTCGGGCGTGCCCAGGATCGGCAACGACTGGGGCGCATGCGACCCGACGGAGCCGCGCAACCGGCGCACCCGCGCATCAATATTGATCGAGCACGAGGGCACGCGCATCCTGGTCGATACCGGTCCTGACATGCGTGAACAGCTGCTGGCCGCAGACATCGCCACTGTGGACGCGATCATCTGGACGCACAGTCACGCCGATCACATCAACGGCATCGACGACGTGCGTCAGATCTTCCACGCCTTGGGGCGTCCCGTACCGGCCTATGCACGGCCCGACACGTTGGACATGCTTCACCGGCAGTTCGAATATGTCTTCAAGGGGAAGGGCGGCTACCCGCCCACGATCGACGCGGCGTTATTGCCCGATCGGCTGGAAGTCGGCGGGGTCACCGTTCGCGTGGTGGAGCAGCCCCATGGTCACATCGTCTCTGCCGGCCTTCGATTTGAGGCAGGTGGTTGCGCAATCGGCTATGCGACCGACTTTCATGATCTGACACCGCCGATGGCAGACTTGTATTCCGGCCTGGATGTCTGGGTCGTCGACGCGTTGCGCGAAAAGCCGCATCCATCGCACCCGACGCTTTCCGCCGTTCTGGGCTGGGTGGAGACATTGCGCCCGAGCTGCGCGCTTCTCGTCCATATGGACCAATCCATGGACTATAGACACTTGCGTGGCATACTTCCAACGAACGTTGCGCCAGGGTACGACGGAATGGAAGTCCAGCTGTGACGCAAACGGGTCAGGTCATGTGGCTTGGCATCCTCATATTGCTACCACTGTCAGCTCTTCTCGCCAGGCGGGTGCCGATCTTGCGCATCGTCGTGAACCTCGCAGCCTGGGGTGCGATCCTGCTCGTCGGAACGATCGTATGGTCACAGCGCGACACGCTTTCGCCGGTGTTGTCGCGGGCCGCTCGCATTCTCAAGCTGGACAATCAAAGTGTGGTCGGCACGCGAACTCACATCCGCATGAGCAGCGACGGTCATTTCTGGGCCGAAGTGCGCATCGACCATGTTCAACGCCGCATGCTCGTGGACAGCGGCGCCACCGTTACGGCACTGTCCGTTCAGACGGCGCGGGCGTTGAGCCTGGATCAGCGCAGGTCGGTCATTCCCGTCATGATCAGGACGGCGAACGGGATCGTGAAAGCCGATACGGCAGAGGTCCCGCGACTTCAGCTTGGCAGCATCATTGTCCGCAAGCTGCCGGTGGTCGTTTCACCCGCATTCGGCGACACGGACGTGCTAGGCATGAACTTCCTGTCGCAATTGCAGAGCTGGCGGGTTGAGGGAGACGTCTTGATCCTCGTCCCGCACGCTCAATGAGTTTCACATAATGCTGATTATCGTATTGGCTATTTTGCTGAGGTATGTGGCGTGATCGATCGACTGACCGACATCATGATCCGGTTGCGCGGACCGGATGGCTGTGCGTGGGACCGTGCGCAGGACTGGTCCTCGATCGCACCTTACACGATCGAGGAGGCTTACGAGGTTGCCGATGCGATCGCGCGCGATAACCCCGACGACCTGAAGGAGGAACTCGGCGACCTCCTCCTGCAAGTGGTGTTCCACAGCCGGATCGCGGAGGAACGTGGCGCCTTCGATATGGCCGCCGTGATCGGTGCCATTTGCGACAAGCTCGAACATCGGCATCCGCACATCTTTGGTACCGCTGACGCGCCTGTATCTTGGGAAGCGATCAAGGCCGAGGAACGGGGTCAGCGCGGCGACCCAAGCGCGCTGGCTGGTGTGGCTCTTGGCCTTCCGGAACTGTTGCGGGCGGAAAAGCTGCAAAAGCGTGCTGCGCGTACCGGCTTCGACTGGCCCGATCCCGACGGCGCGCGCGACAAGATCCTTGAGGAACTATCGGAGGTTCAGGAAGCCGATGTGCAGGATCGGGAGGATGAGATCGGCGACCTGTTGTTCTCGGTGGTCAACTACGCCCGACATTTGGGCGTGGACGCGGAAGCAGCGCTGCGCCGGGCCAACGGCAAGTTCGAGCGTCGCTTTCGCCACATGGAGACGGCGGCGGCCGGCGGGTTCGCCTCGCTCGATCTGGACAACAAAGAACTGCTCTGGAAGGCGGCTAAGCTTTACGAGAGCAAGGGCGCTGCGCCCGACGATCAACCCTGACGCGTCAGGAACCTCTCGTAATCACGCGGTGCGAGACGAACCTCGATGACCACTTCGTCCTCTGTCGTAGTGCTTCCGATCACGTCGCCATGCGCGTGGAGCCACGCCTGCGCTGCGCCGTCGGCTATCGCGAGAGGTACGACGTAGCGGCGGTGCCCGCTGGTCAGCCGGTCGGCTACAGCGGATCGTAGCTGGTCGAGGCCCTCTCCTGTCATTGCAGAAATGGGCCAGATATCTTCCCGGATGGCGGCCTCCCCTTCTCTTTCGATGCGGGTTTCGGGATCGAGCAGATCGATCTTGTTCCACGCCTCGATGTGGGGGGTGAGGTCCGATACACCGATCTCGGTCAACACCGCCTCGACGTCTTCGCGTTGAGCCTCGCTGTCCGGATGCGCGATGTCGCGGACGTGGATCAACAGGTCGGCCGCCACGACCTCCTCCAGCGTCGCCTTGAACGCCGCAACGAGTTGGGTCGGCAGTTCGGACACAAAGCCGACGGTGTCGGACAGGATCGCCTTGTCCAGTCCCGGCAACGATATCTGCCGCAAGGTGGGGTCCAGCGTCGCGAACAGCAGGTCTTCCGCCATGACGTCAGAGCCGGTCATGCGGTTGAAAAGGGTCGACTTTCCGGCATTGGTATAGCCCACCAGCGCGATGACCGGCCAAGGCGCGCGCTGACGGCGATCACGATGCAGCCCACGGGTGCGGCTGACCTGATCCAGTTCCCTGCGCAGACGTGCCATCCGATCACGGATCAGGCGACGGTCTGCCTCGATCTGTGTTTCGCCCGGGCCACCGAGAAAGCCGAAGCCGCCCCTTTGCCGTTCGAGATGAGTCCAACTTCTGACCAAGCGTCCGGCCTGATAATCCAGATGGGCAAGTTCCACCTGGAGCCGCCCCTCCGCAGTGGCCGCGCGTTCACCGAAAATCTCCAGGATCAACCCGGTGCGGTCGATTACCTTCGCCTCCAGCGCCGTCTCAAGGTTGCGCTGCTGAACGGGGGTCAGACTGGCGTCGAAAACGACCAATCCTGCCTCTTCCATGCGGACCTGTGCGGCCAGCTGCTCGACCTGGCCGCTTCCAATTAGGGTCGCAGGCCGAGGCTGTCGCACGCGAAGTGCGACCTTCTCGGCGACGACAAGCCCGATCGCGGCGGCGAGGCCAGCCGTTTCATCCAGTCTCGCCTCGGCATCGCGGCTCGCGCCGCCCATGTCGGGAAGGACGACGACTGCGCGGGCACCACGCGCGAACTCGCCCCGGTCACGTTCGAAGCCGGTGCTCAATCCTCGTCCGAACCGCTTGTTTCTTCGGCCAGATTCAGCGCATGCGCCGGCTGGATCGTAGACACGGCATGCTTGTAGACGAGCTGCACCAGCCCCTCGCGTTGCAGCAGCATGCAAAACAGGTCGAACCCGGCAATTGCGCCCTGCAGCATCACGCCATTGACCAGGAACATGGTGACGCTGTCACCCGAGCGCTTCACGGCGTTCAGGAAAATGTCCTGAAGCAGCGGCTGCTTGCGTGAGCCCTCTTGGCCACCCTCGACCATCCCGGTCAGGTCCATATGGCCCGTCGGCATGATGGTGGAGATCGCATGCTTGTAGATCAGTTGCGACTGCCCATCGCGGCGCAGCAGCACCGAGAAATTGTCGAACCACGTCACGATGCCCTGCAACTTCACACCCTTGACCAGAAACATGGTCACAGGCGTCTTGGTACGGCGAAGGCTGTTGAGAAATAGGTCCTGCAGAGAACCCTGCTTTTCGGCCATGGACTTTCAGTCCCCTTATCTTGGCGGAAGTCATGGCTCCGCGTCGTGCGCCGTTTCCCGGCGTCGGATGCCGGTCCGTTGACCGGCAAGGCGAATGTATGGTGCCCGGCCGCCCACGTCCATAGCAGCGGCCGAGACTTGCACGGTTCAGCTGTCGTCGCGCGAGTCTGTGATCCCCAGCAGCTTCAGCTTCCGATGCAATGCCGAACGCTCCATGCCGATGAAGCTGGCGGTGCGCGATATGTTGCCGGAGAAGCGACGGATCTGCACCCGCAAATACTCACGCTCGAACGACTCCCGCGCCTCACGCAGCGGAGCGCCCATGATCGCGCTACCCCCGCCCCCCTCGCCTCCGTCGCCCCGCACTTCGGCGGGCAGAAGGTCGAGTTCGATGCAGCCGATCCGATCGCCCGGCGCCATGATGACCGTCCGCTCCACCACGTTGCGCAATTGCCGGACGTTGCCGGGCCAGTCGTAGGATTGCAACGCGACCATCGCGTCGGCGGCGACTTCCGGTGTCGGAACCCGGCGCTCGCCCGCATAATGCGCGACGAAATGCTGGATCAACGATGGGATGTCCTCGCGACGGTCCGCCAGGGGCGGCAGCGTCACCGGTACGACGTTCAGCCGGTAATACAGGTCCTCGCGGAACCGTCCCTCCGCGATGGCGGCCGTCAGGTCGCGCGCCGTTGCCGACACGACGCGGACGTCGACCTTGACCAGCCGAGTGCCACCGACGCGCGTAAAGCTTTGATCGGTCAGCACCCGCAGGATACGCGCCTGGGTTGCGACCGGCATATCCGCGATCTCGTCGAGGAACAGCGTGCCGCCATGCGCCTGTTCGAGCAGACCGGGCCGCACCAGATCGCCGCCCTCCTCCACACCGAACAGTTCCTCGTCGACACGCTCCGGCGTCATGCGCGCTGCGCTGACGACGACGAACGGCGCGTCCGCACGCTGGCTCCAGCCATGCAGTAGGCGCGCGGCCACCTCCTTGCCGACCCCTGCCCCCCCCATGATCAGAACGCGGCTTCCGGTGCCTGCCACCCGCTTCAACGTCGCACGGATGCCGTTGATGGCAGTGGAACTGCCGGTCAGGTCGGTTTCACGACCAGCGAATGCACGCAAGGACGCAACCTCACGCCGCAGACGCTCCGTCTCCGTGGCACGCGCGACCATGTGGAGAAGCCGCTCGGCCTCGAAAGGCTTCTCGATGAAGTCCGCTGCGCCCCGCCGGATCGCCGCTACCGCGGTGTCGATGTTGCCATGCCCCGATATGACCAGCACCGGGATCGACGGATCACGCCGCTTGATCTCGTCCAAGAGGTCGAGGCCGTCCAGCTTAGATCCTTGAAGCCAGACATCGAGCAGCACCAGAGAGGGCCTGCGGGCGGCAATCGCGTCGAGTGCTGCATCGCTGTTCGCGGCGCTTCGGGTGTCGTACCCTTCGTCTTCCAGAACGCCGGCGACCAGTTCGCGAATGTCCAGCTCGTCGTCAACGACGAGGATGTCGAGCGCCATCAGCCAATATTCCTTTGTGCAAAAGCGCCGGCCAGCTGCGCGACGGATCGCGGTGCGGCGTTCTGTTCGGTGTTCCCGTCATCATGCTGGGCCAGCGCGTCGGCATCGAAGCTCAACGTCACGCGCGTCCCCCCGCCGGGACGATCCGAAAACTCCAATGTTCCATGATGTTCCTCGACGATTTTCTTGACGATGGCCAGGCCCAGTCCGGTGCCCCGTGCGCGCGTCGTCATGTACGGCTCGACAATGCGCTCGCGCTCGGCAGGCAGGCCGACCCCACTGTCCTCAACGACAATCCTGACGGTCGAACCGCCAGTCACGGCCACACGGACTTCGCCGCCTTCTTCGCCCTTGGTCTCGATGGCTTCCACCGCATTCTTGACCAGATTGGTCATGGCCTGCCCCATCTGGCGTCTGTCACATACCAGTGTCGGCCCCGGCTCATCGGTATCGATAACGAACCGCACACCCGGATGAGCCACCTCATGCAGGAACATCGCCTGGCGGACTGTATCCAGAACCGGCTCGGCCTTGAACACCGGCTTCGGCATACGGGCGAAGGATGAGAACTCGTCGACCATGCGCCGCAAGTCGCCGACCTGGCGGATGATGGTTTCGGTCAGCCGCGCAAATATCGTGTCGTCAGCGTCGACCTTGCCGCCATAGCGACGTTGCAGCCGTTCGGCGGCGAGCTGGATCGGCGTCAGCGGGTTCTTGATCTCATGCGCGATGCGGCGTGCCACGTCGGCCCATGCCGCCCGACGCTGATCCTGCTGCTGCTGGGTGATATCGTCGAAGGTCAGGATGGGACCCGCCTCGGTACGGGCGACGCGAACGGCCAGCGTGCGGTCGCCCGCAGCGACGATCGCCTCCCGCTCCCCTTCCACGACCATTGTGTCGAGTTCGGCCGATACTTCGCCCAGCGGACGTCCGACCAACGCATTGCCGCCGCCGATCAGCCGGCCGGCCGACGCGTTCGCGATGCGGATGGTGCGGTCTTCGGCAGTGGCCACCACCCCGGCCGACACACCTGCCATCACCGCCTCGATCAACGCGCGGCGGCTGTCCAACTGGTCGTTCGCGGAGACAAGCGCCGTGTTCTGCTCACGCAGGCGTCCCGTCATCTGGTTGAAGGCGCTGGCGAGGGTGCCGACCTCGTCCCGCGTCTTGGGCGCGGACACGCTGGCGGACAGATCGCCAGCTGCCACCCGCCTGGCCGCATCCACCAACTCGCCCACCGGCCTGACCAGACGATCCGCCAGGCCGAGCGCGATCCACACCACCACGCCGATAATCAACAGCGACATTATCAACAGGGCAGCGTTGAACAGCAACTGAACCGAACGAGATTGGCGCTGAAGAGCGTGGTAATCGTCTATAACGGACTGCGCGCGGTTCATGCGCGCCGTCATCTGCTGCGCCCCATATCGGCGCGACGAGTAGACGTAATAGTCCGTGCCGGGAACCAAAGCGATCGACTGGATGCGTTCGTTGGTCGTACTCGCCACACTGGGACGAACGTCGGTCAGCTTGCGCACGACTTTGGTATCGATGTCGCCGCTCAGGTCGCGCGCGTATGGATTGATCAGGACGTCGGTCCTGATCTCCCCATCGGACGCCAGGTGGAACAACACCGCTTCCGACAGGCTACGCTGATAAATGTCCTGCAGGAAGATCGAGATGAACTTTGGGTTGTCAGGATCCCAACGCTGCTGGGTCAGCCACTGGGACACGTCGGTTGCTAGCGCGACATTTTCCTTGTCCACGCCACTTAACATCTGCTGGTAAGACTCGCGCGCAAGTGACTGCGCATTCTCGAGCATGCCGCGTGCGCGATCCGAGTACCAAAACTCCACGCCATATTGGAAGAGAAGCGATGCGCAGATCGTCACCAGGATCAGCGGAACCGCGGCCACCGCCGAAAACAGTGCAACCAGCCGGACGTGCAGCTGACCGTTGCCACCCACCGGCGATAGACGAGCGCGCCGCCGTGCTACCCGCCGCCCCAGCAGCATGATGAGCACCATCGCAGGCACAAGGTTTGCAACGAGCAGCAGCGCGACCAGCGGGGGTGTCAGCAGCCCCGGCGCGTGATTGCCCGCGATCAGGCGATAGCTTCCGAAAGCGACGACCGCTGCGCCGGCCAGCACCGCCAGTTCCAGTGCTGGCGTGACGGACAGCCGCGCGGGCGGCAGGTCCTCCGGTTCTGGCGTCGCAACCGCGATCATTCACGCGCTGTTACGCTATTAGATGTTGCAAGGAAACCACATAGTGGTCCGGCCCATCACTCGCCTCTTACGGTGAGATCGGCACGTGACGACTGGTCCGGATCGATGTCCAGCGTGTCCAGACGCTTGCGAAGCGTGTTGCGATTGATGCCAAGCGCCCGTGCGGTGCGCAGCTGATTGCCACCGTAGCGCGAAAGCATCGCCTCGATAAGCGGCCGCTCGACGGCGGCGATGACGCGCTCGTACAGGCTGCCATCCTCCAGCGCCGTTGGTTCGGCCTGTTCGATGCGGTCCACCAGGGCGGCTATCGCGTCGGCGATGCCCGGCTCTGCAATGATGGCCGTATCGGTCGTCGACACAGCGAGCATGGGGCGGACCGACTCCGCGCCGATAACCTCGTCGCGCGCCAGAACGGCGAGCCGGCGCATGAGGTTCTCCAATTCGCGCACGTTCCCGGGCCATCCATGCCCCTCGAGCAGCCGCAGAGCGGAGTGATCCAGCCGTCGATGCGGCAACCCTTCCACCGCTGCATGGTCCAGAAAATGCCGGGCAAGCAGCGGAATATCGCGCCGACGTTCGCGGAGCGCAGGCAAGGTCACGGGCACGACGTTCAGGCGGTAGAACAAATCCTCGCGAAACCTGCCCTCCGCCACGTCTCGCGACAGATCGCGGTTGGTCGCCGCGACGATCCGGACGTCGCTCCTGATGGTACCCGAACCGCCGACGCGGCTGAACTCTCCGGATTGCAGAACCCGCAGCAGGCGCGTCTGCGCCTCGCGGGGCATGTCGCCGATTTCGTCCAGGAACAGCGTTCCGCCGGCAGCCTGTTCGAACCGGCCCGCACTCCGCTGCGCCGCGCCGGTGAAGGCACCGCGCTCGTGGCCGAACAGTTCCGCCTCGACCAGTTCGCGGGGGATGGCCGCCATGTTGATCGCGACGAAGGGCGCACCGCGTCGATGGCCGAGATCGTGGATGGCCCGCGCCACAAGCTCCTTGCCCGTGCCCGACTCTCCCGAGATCAGCACGGTCAGGTCATTTGAGACCACCCGCGCGATCACGCGATACACCTCCTGCATGGCCGGCGACCGGCCGATCAGGGGCAGCGCCTCTTCCTCCAACGGCGGAGACGGATCGCACAACCCGGCACGTGCGACCGCGCCGTCCACCGCCCTGACCAGATCGTCCAGGTCGAAGGGCTTGGGCAGATACTCGTAAACGCCCGCACCAGCCGCTCGCACTGCGGTGGTCAGCGTGTTCTGCGCCGACAGGATGATGACGGGCAAGCGCGGAAAGCGGGCGGCGATGCTGGCCAGATGATCGATGCCGTCGCCGTCGGGCAGGCGGACGTCGCTTACCAGCACGTCGGGCGCGCCGCGCGACAACACCCGCTCCAGCGCGGCGATCGTCTCGACCGGCTCGACAGCATGGCCGACGCGGCGCAGCGCCTGGGAGACGACGGTGCGGATAGCGCCGTCGTCCTCAACCACCACCACCCGACTCATGACGCTTCCCGTGGCAGGAGGATACGGAACACGGTCATCGTCGGCGTTCCTTCGCGCGCATATTGCACCATGCCGCCCATGTCGCGGACCAGCTTGTCGACCAAGGCAAGGCCAAGCCCCTGCCCCTCCTGCCGACCCGATACGAAGGGGTCGAAGAGATGATCGGCGATGTCGGACGCCGCGCCGGGCCCGTTATCCATCACGCAGATCTCGATGGGCGTGGCCGTCCTGGGACGGTCGGGCCCGGCACTGACCAGCATGCCATGCCGGTAAGCAGTGGTAAGGATCAGCCGGGGTTCACGCGTCCAAGTTACCGCCTCACGCGCGTTCTTCAGAAGGTTTATGAGGATTTGCAGCAGGGCGTCCTTGTGGATCATGGCGCGCGGCAGGGAGGGGTCGAACCGTTCCTCGATGGGGATGCCCCTCGCAAACCCTGCAAGGGCAAGATTGCGGGCATGATCGAGCAACGGGTAGATATTGTGCGGCGACAGCGGCCGTATGCGCGTATCGCCGAATTCCTGCATCCGATCGATCAGCGCGGCGATGCGATCGACCTCCACCGTAATAAGGTTGGTCAGCTCGCCCGGTCCGATCAATTGCGCCGCGCCGCGAATGCCCGACAGGGGATTCTTGATCTCATGCGCCAGCATCGCCGCAGCACCCACCGCAGAGCGGGCGGCGGCCGCGCGGTCGGCCGCATGGCTCAGGCGTCGCGTCGACGCTGCGGCATGCAGGGCGATGGTACGCCAGCCGGGATGATCGGCGATCATCGTTTCCACGAAGTCCACCCTGATCCGCCCACCACGGGCGGTCTGGATGTCGACGTCATAGGTTGCGAAGCCGTGGCCGTCCTTAGCGCGTTCCCCGGGCGGTGGCAGGATAGCACTGAGCGGCTGGTCGCGCATCAGACGCTCCGACAGGTTGAGCATCTGTTCGGCAAGAGAGTTCGCGTGCGCGATACGATCGTCCGGATCGACCACGATCACCGCCACGGGCAGCGCCGCGAACAGGTCGGCAAAGCCGGGTCGCCCGCGCCGGGCGGACCCGTCAGGCGGCGGCGCTATGCCGGCCGGGTGCATAGAAGTCCGCAAGCATGGCGAGCACACGCTGATGATCGGGCTCCTGGTTCACCGCGTTCCGGAACTCCGCCGATCCGGGCAGGCCTTTGGTGTACCAGCCGATGTGCTTGCGAGCCATGTTGACGCCGGTGAACGTGCCGTAATGCGACAGCATCGCGTCGTAATGCTCTACGATCACGCGATATTGTTCATCGAGATCGGGCTCCGGCCCGACCGTGCCGGTTGTCAGATGGTCCATCACCTGCCGCAGCAGCCATGGCCGGCCATAAGCGCCACGACCGATCATCACGCCGTCCGCGCCCGATTGTTCCAGCGCGGCGACCGCGTCCTCGGTTGAGCAGATATCACCGTTCGCGATCACCGGGACGGTCACCGCGTCCTTCACCTGCCGGATGAATGCCCAATCGGCCTGACCCTTGTACATCTGGTTCCGGGTACGGCCATGAACGGTGATCATCCGCACACCCAGATCCTCGGCGATGCGCGCGAGATCGGGCGCGTTCAGACTGTCGTGGCACCAGCCCATCCGCATCTTCAACGTCACAGGCACGGATATCGCCTTGACGGTCGCCGCGATGATCTCCGCCGCCAGCTTCAGGTCGCGCATCAGGGCGGAGCCGGCATCGCCATTGGTGACCTTGCGGACCGGACACCCCATATTGATGTCGATGATCGCGGCACCCCTATCCTCGTTCAGCTTGGCCGCCTCCCCCATCTCGTACGGGGTGCAGCCGACAAGCTGCATCGACACCGGCTCCTCGACGGGATCCCAGGCGGCCTTCTGGATCGACTGGCGGGTCTCGCGGATCGCGGCCTGGCTCGCGATCATCTCCGTGACGTTGAGCCCGGACCCATACCGGCGGACAAGCGTACGGAACGGCCTGTCAGTCACGCCGGTCATCGGCGCGAGAATGACGGGGACGTCGATCCGCACGGGACCGATCTGGATGGGAGATAGACGCTGCATGATGCTCAAAAAACAGGCAGTCTGTACCCGCTTCGACTTGCGTCGGCAAGGCTGGCGGGCGGGGCAGCGACACGGTAGCTGCGACAGATGACCACCCTTCGTCATGTCGTCGCACTTCTTGTCGCCGGTGGCCGCGGGAACCGGTTCGGTGGGCAGGTGGCAAAACAGTTCTTGCCGCTCGCCGGCCGTCCGCTCCTCGCCCATGCCTATGCCGCGCTGAGCGAGCATCCGAGCATCGACCGGGTCGTGGTGGTCATCGCTCCGGATCAGGCGGACAGGTTGGTGGCGGCCGTCGGCGACGTAGAGTGGACCGCCGGCGGCAAGACCCGTCGCGAGTCCGTCGCCAACGGCCTGGCCCTGGCCGAGACCATGGGAGCGACCCATGTGCTGGTCCACGACGCCGCACGCCCGCTGCTGCCGTCTGCGGTCATAGACCGACTGATAGGGGCAATGGACGGCCACGAGGCCGCGACCCCGGTGCTGCCGGTCGCGGACACGCTCGCGCTGGCTCAGCACGACCTGCTCGGCCCTGTAGTGCCGCGCGACGGCCTTATGCGGATACAAACCCCGCAGGCGTTCGCGGTGCCTACCCTGCGCGCGGCGCACGACGCTTGGCCTGTCGATGAGGACGCGACCGACGACGCGCAAATGGTCAGACGGCTTGGCGTGGCGGTCGCGCTGGTGCAGGGCGATGCCATGCTGGAAAAGGTCACCCACCCCGAAGATCTCGCCATGGCCGAACGGCGCCTGGAGGTTGAGTTCCGTACCGCTACGGGTTTCGACGTTCACCGGCTGGAGGCGGGCGAAGAGCTTTGGTTGGGGGGCGTGCGTATCCCGCACGATCGCGGCCTGTCGGGGCATAGCGATGCCGATGTCGCACTGCACGCATTGACCGATGCGGTCCTTGGCACGATCGCGGCCGGCGATATCGGCACCCACTTCCCACCCAGCGATCCGCAATGGCGTGGTGCCGAGTCCGGTCAGTTCCTGCGCCATGCCGCATCGCTGGTCGCGGCGAAGGGCGGCCGGATCACCTTTGTCGACCTGACGATCCTGTGCGAGGCGCCGAAGATCGGCCCGCATCGCGCGGCGATGGTGACGCGTATCGCGAAACTGCTCGACCTGACCCCCGATCGCGTCAGCATCAAGGCGACCACCACGGAGCGCCTGGGCTTCACCGGGCGCGAGGAGGGTATCGCCGCCCAGGCGGCCGCCACCGTCCGCTTTTCGGGCACGGAGGCATGATGATCGGCAGGAGCGTCGTCGCCCTGGCGACAGCCGCGGCGTTGCTGATGCCGTCGGTCGCCAGCGGCGCCTGCCTGAACGCGCCCGAGGCGGAAAGCATCACCCTGGTCGCGTTGCCGGAAATCCTGCGCCAGACCGGCGTCGTGTGCGCCGGCCGGCTGCCCGCCTCCAGCCTGTTGCGGCAGGGCGATGGGCCGTTCCTGGCCAAATATGATGCCGCCGCCGATCGCGCCTGGCCAAAGGCGCGCGGTGCGATCGTGAAGCTGAGCAATCCAGCTGCCGACGTTCTGCTGGGATCGGAATATGCGCGGCCGCTGTTGACGTCCTTGCTGGTGCCGCTGCTCGTCGGGCGGATCGCACAAGCGGATTGCGGCGTGCTGGATACGCTGGTCACACAACTCGCGCCCCTGCCGCCGACGAACACGGCCGGCGTCGTGGTAACGGCGTTGCGCTACTTCAACGCGGAAAAGGCGAAGGGCAAGCCGATCGACGTGCCCGACCTGCCGCTTTGCCCGGAGAACGCACGATGAGCGCGGACACGGTTCTTCCCGACGATCTGGTCGACGCGGCGCAGCGCGCGATCGACGCCAACCGCCGCGCCGGCCGCCGGGTCGCCGTGGCGGAGAGTTGCACGGGCGGTCTGGTTTCCGCCGCCCTGACGGAGATCGCCGGATCGTCGGACGTGTTCGAGGCGGGCTACGTCACCTACTCAAACGATGCGAAGAATGCGGTGCTGAAGGTCAGCGACGACGTGCTGGAAACATTCGGCGCTGTGTCGGTCGCGACCGCCTGGGCCATGGCACAGGGTGCGCTGGTGCAAAGCGGTGCGGATGTCGCGGTCGCGATCACGGGGGTCGCCGGACCTGGCGGCGGCTCCGCGAAGAAGCCGGTGGGCACCGTCGTGTTCGCCCGCGCCGTCCGCGGGGCGGACCTGGCCGACGTGTATTCCGACGCGAAGTTGTTCGAGAATACCGGTCGCGGCGGGATCAGGCTTCAGGCGGCACTGTGCGCGCTGGAACTGTTGCTCCCTGAAGAGGTGCCAGAGCCGTAAAGCACGGCGGCACGGGCTTCGAACGCACCGATCATCTTGCGCAGGGCGGTGCCGAACACCTGCCCCGCCAACGCCTCGAACACCCGGTTCTTGAACGCGAAGTCGACTGCGAAATCGACCGCACATCCACCCGGCTCATCGCGAAACGTCCAATCGTTGCGCAGGTATTTCAGCGGCCCGTCGATATATTCGACATGGAGCCGGTCCGGCGCATGCTTTTCGACGCGAGAACTAAACGTCTCCCGCAACCCTTTGAACCCGACGATCATATCGGCCAGCGTCTCGTCCGCCTCATCCTTGCGGACTCGCATCGCCGACACCCACGGCAGGAACTCGGGATAGCGGCGAACGTCCGCGACCAGATCGAACATCTGTGCGGCGGTGTAGGGCAGATGCCGCGTTTCCGCGTGCTTAGGCAACGACCCGCTCTCCCGCACCACCCTTCGCCACCGTACCCAGCTTCGCCTCGCGTGCGGCGCGCAGCCGGGCGAAGTCGTCGCCCGCATGATAGCTGGAGCGGGTCAGCGGCGAACTGGCCACCAGCAGGAACCCCTTCGCGCGGGCGATTCCGGCATAGGCGTTGAACGCCTTTGGCGTCACGAACTCCGCCACCTTGGCATGGCGGGGCGTCGGCTGAAGGTACTGGCCCATGGTCAGGAAGTCGATGTCGGCAGAACGCATGTCGTCCATCACCTGATGGGCCTCCAGCCGTTCCTCACCCAGTCCGAGCATGATACCCGACTTGGTGAAGATCGTTGGATCATGACGCTTCACCGACTCCAGCAGGCGGAGCGATGCGTAATAGCGCGCACCGGGACGGATCGTCGGATACAGCCTCGGCACCGTTTCCAGATTGTGGTTGTACACGTCCGGCCGTGCCTCGACGATCGACTCGACGGCCGACTGCACCTTGTTGCGGAAATCGGGGGTCAGAATCTCGATCGTCGTGTCCGGGGTCGTACGCCGGAGCGCCTGGATGACCTTCACGAACTGCGACGCACCACCGTCGGGCAGGTCGTCGCGATCGACGGACGTCACCACGATGTGCTGCAAGCCCATCTGCGCGGCGGCATCCGCCACGTTCTGCGGCTCCATCGCATCGACCGCGCGAGGCATGCCGGTCTTGACGTTGCAAAACGCACAGGCGCGGGTGCAGGTGTCGCCAAGGATCATGACCGTGGCGTGCTTCTTCGACCAGCATTCGCCGATGTTCGGGCACGCCGCCTCTTCGCACACCGTTGTCAGGCTCTTGGACCGCATCAGCTCACGCGTGTTGGCGAAGCCGGCGGAGGTCGGCGCCTTGACCCGAATCCAGTCGGGCTTGCGAACGCGGGCGGTCGGCTGTGGAGCCGAAAGCGGGGTCATGTCGTTCATGCCGGGCAGATAGCGGCTGGAACGCCCGGAAACAACGAAGGATCAGATTGGATGACCGACTTCAGCGACCTGGTTGACGGATATCACCGTTTCCACTCGTCGGATTGGCGCCGGCAGCATGAGCGCTGGTCGCAGCTGAAGGAAGGGCAAAGTCCCAAGGTGATGGTGATCGCCTGTTCGGACAGCCGCGTCGAACCCGCGCAGATCTTCGACACCCTGCCCGGCGAAATCTTCGTGGTTCGCAATGTCGCGAACCTGGTGCCGCCGTTCGAGACCGGCGGCGGCCTGCACGGCGTCTCCGCCGCGTTGGAATTCGCGGTGACTCAGCTGAACGTCGAGGAGATCGTGGTGCTGGGCCATGAAAAGTGCGGCGGGTGCAAGGCCGCGCTGGACCACGCGTTTCAGGATGCGGAGCCCGGAGAGGGCGGCTTTATCTCATCCTGGGTGCGCCTGCTCGACGGGGCCCGGGAAAAGGTGCTGGCCGAGCATGACGACCCGGCAGAGGCGTCGCGCGCGATGGAGCTGGAGTCTGTCCGCACCTCCCTCGCCAATCTGCGCACCTTTCCTTTCGTGACGGAGCGGGAGGATGCGGGGAAGCTGGCGCTGCACGGCGCCTATTTCGGTATCGCGTCCGGCGAGTTGCTTCTGCTGGATCAGGAGGGCGCGTCGCACCGCGCCTGACAGAATGCGGCAAGGGAGGGAGCGTCCGACACGCCCCTCCCTTTCATAGGCATGTCGGATCAGCCAGCGGCCGGATGAACCGTCTTCTCCGCGTTCGGCGCGGTTGCCTTGGGCTGTTCTGCGGTTGAGCGGATCGACAGTTCGCGCAGCTGCTTCAGGCCAGCCTGGCTGGGGGCGCCCATAAGCAGGTCCTCGGCGCGCTGGTTCATCGGGAACAACGTGACCTCGCGCAGGTTCTGCGCACCGCACAGCAACATCACGATCCGGTCGACGCCTGCCGCCATGCCGCCATGCGGCGGCGCGCCATATTGAAACGCGCGGTACAGGCCGCCGAACCGCTCCTCCACGTCCGCCTTGGACAGGCCGACCAGCTCGAACGCCTTAACCATCAGGTCGGGATGCTGGTTCCGGATCGATCCGGACGCGATCTCATAGCCGTTGCAGACCAGATCGTACTGATACGCCTTGATCGACAGCGGATCGGCGCCTTCCAGCGCCTCCATCCCGCCCTGTGGCATGGAGAAGGGATTGTGGGCGAACTCGACCTTCTTCTCTTCCTCGTCCCATTCGTAGAACGGGAAGTCGACGATCCAGCACAGGCGGAACGCGCCCTCCTCAACCAGACCCAGCTGCTCCGCGATCCGGTTGCGGGCCAGACCGGCCAGCTTCGCTGCCTGCGGCGCCTTGCCCGCCGCGAAGAACAGGCCATCGTCCGGGCCCAGATCGAGCGCCGCGTACAGCGCCTCCATGCCCTCTGTGCCGTGGTTCTTCGCAATCGGGCCGCCGAACTCGCCGCCCTTGCGGGTGACGTAACCCAGCCCGGCATGTCCCTCCGCCCGCGCCCACTCGTTCATCTCGTCGAAGAACTTGCGGCTTTTGTCCGCCGTGCCGGGCGCCGGGATCGCACGCACGACGCCGCCAGACCCTACGATGCGCTCGAACAACCCGAATCCGGACTGGGTGAAGTGTGACGAGACGTCAGTGATCAGGAGCGGGTTGCGCAGGTCGGGCTTGTCGGATCCGTACTTGAGGATGGCCTCGTCATAGGGAATGCGCGGGAATTCGCCGCTGGGCGTCACGGCACGCCCATCCGCGAACGCCTCGAAGATGCCGCCGATCACCGGCTCCATCGTCTCCCAAACCTCTTCCTGCGTAACGAAGCTCATCTCCAGGTCGAGCTGGTAGAATTCGCCGGGCAGGCGATCGGCACGCGGGTCCTCGTCGCGGAAACAGGGTGCGATCTGGAAATAGCGGTCAAAGCCGGCGACCATCAGCAGCTGCTTGTACTGCTGCGGCGCCTGCGGCAGCGCGTAGAACTTGCCCGGATGGATACGGCTGGGGACCAGGAAGTCGCGGGCGCCCTCCGGCGAGGAGGCCGTAAGGATAGGGGTCGAATATTCGGTGAAGCCCGCCCCTTCCATTCGCCGCCGCATGTCGGAGATGATACGCGTGCGCCGCACGATGTTGGCGTGCAGCGTCTCGCGCCGCAGGTCGAGGAATCGATAGCGCAGGCGGATATCCTCCGGATATTCCTGCTCGCCCGCCACCGGCATGGGCAGTTCGTCGGCCGCCGACAACACCGTCGCCCCGCGCGCGAACACCTCGATCGCGCCGGTCGGCAGGTTCGGGTTCACCGTCGACTCGGTCCGCGCCTTGACCGTACCATCGATCGTCACGACCGACTCGACACGAATTTGCTCAAGAACAGGCAGTGCCGCGGAGTCGCTGTCCGCCACGATCTGTGTGATGCCGTAATGGTCGCGCAGGTCGATGAACAGCACGCCGCCATGATCGCGCTTGCGATGCACCCATCCGGACAGGCGAACGGTGTCGCCCACGGTTGAGGCGTCGAGCGCGGCGCAATGATGGGTACGATAGGCGTGCATGGACTTGCTTCTCATCTGAGCGTCGCCTGGCGCGGGCGTGATGACGACGGGATTGGATTGCGCCGCCCTCCCCTTACCCGGCCCACTTTGTCAACCCGCGCGCGCCTCGCTATGGGCGGGCGATGCACATCCACCCTCTTGTCACCGACACCGCGACGCTCGCCAATCTGTGCTCCCGTTGGTCCCGGGCAGACTTCATCACGGTCGACACCGAGTTCATGCGCGAAAGCACCTATTGGCCAGAGCTCTGCCTGATCCAGGTGGCGGACACGGAGGAGGCGGCGGCGATCGATCCACTGGCGCGCGGGCTGGATCTGGCGCCGTTGCTCGACCTGTTGGTCAACAACGAAGAGGTGCTGAAGGTCTTCCATGCGGGCGGCCAGGATATCGAGATCGTCCATAACCTGACCGGCAAGACGCCCCACCCGCTGTTCGACACCCAGGTAGCCGCGATGGCGCTGGGTCAGGGGGAACAGATCGGATATTCGAACCTCGTCGACAGCTGGCTGGGCATCACGATCGACAAGGGCGCGCGCTTCACCGACTGGGCGCGCCGGCCCCTCGACGCACGCCAGATCGAATATGCGATCGGCGACGTCACGCACTTGGCCCGCATCTTTCCCAAGATGCTCGAACGCCTGCGCAAGACCGGGCGCGGCGCGTGGCTGGATCAGGAGATGGAGCGGCTTGCCGATCCGGCCAACTATGCCAACGATCCCGATCAGGCCTGGAAGCGCGTGCGCGTGCCCAGCCGCAAGCCCGATGTGCTCGGCCGCCTGAAGGCGCTGGCCCGCTGGCGCGAACTGGAGGCGCAGGCCAAGGACCTGCCGCGCGGCCGGATCGTGAAGGACGAGACACTGGCCGATCTAGCCGGGCACCCGCCCCGGCGTCAGGCCGACCTTGCCAAGGTTCGCGGCCTGTCCGCCACATGGGCGGGCAACGATATCGGCGCCCGGCTGATGGCGGCGGTGGAGGCAGCGCAGCCCCTGCCGGAAAGCGAGATGCCGCCTCGCGACGATCGCAAGCCGGGGCTGGGCAAGGATGGCGCGCTGGTCGCCGACCTGTTGAAGCTGCTGCTGAAGATTCGCGCGCGGGACATCGACGTCGCGCCTCGCCTGCTCGCCCGGTCGGACGAGCTGGAGGCGTTGGCGGCGGGCGTGCGCAGCGGGCTGGCGATGCTGGACGGCTGGCGTTTCGATCAGTTCGGCCGCGACGCGCTCGATCTGGTGGAGGGCCGGCTGGGCTTTGCGGTGCAGCGCGGCAAGCTCAAGATGACCAGATCCGCACAGGCCGAGGAGGAAGCCGCATGACCACCCGCTCGCTGATCGCCGCGACCGCGCTGCTCGCCGGGTGCGCGCCGACTTCGCATGCGCCCGAAGGACCAGCCAACGCACGCACCTGCGTGGTCGATAAATCCTCGACCGGCAAGTATGTCGGACAGCCGTTCACCGCCCAGATGGGCGAGGCGCTCCGGAAGGCGACAGGTTCCGCCACCCTGCGCGTCGTGCATCCTGGCGACATGGTGACCATGAACATGCGCCCCGATCGGCTGACCGTGCGGCTCGACGCACAAGGGCGGATCGATTCAATCAGCTGCGGCTAAGCGACCCCGCGCCTCGGATTGCGGCCGATGAACGCGGCCAGCGCCGCGTGCCGCTTCGCCACCGTCTCTCCGTACAATCCCTCGTCATCCTGCGGCAGCGACAGGACCAGATCACTGCCGTCGATATGAAGGCTTGAACGCTCCAGCGGCCGCGCCAACCCGGCGGACAGCCTCTGGCCCAGCCGCATCGCCAGTCCCCAAGACGCTGCCTGACGCAGGGCGTCATCGGTCGCCAGAGTGTCCAGCGGCGCAGGACTCTCCGTTCGACCGCACAGGCTGGTGAACAGAGCCTGCGCCAGAACGGCTCGCTCGGACGCGGTGATCCCCACCCATGCGCCGTGCAGCGCGATCTCCAGCCCGCGTTCGGCCCGGAACTCCGGATTGGCCCGCCATCCCACGTCCGCGAGCAGGCAGGCAGCATGACGGATGCGCGCGATGTGCGGCGGCTCGTCGGCGAACACCGGATCGATCCATCGCTGGAGCAGGTCACCGTGCTCCGCGAATCGCCCAAGCTGCCGCCCCTCCTCCCGCGCCGCGACGATCAGCGGATCGAGCGCGCGCGTGTCCGCATCGAGCGCTTGATGAAGCAAACCCTCACGCAAGCCGAACGACGAAGCGATCGCCACCTGCGGACCCAGCGTGCGGAACAGCACCTCTAAAAGGGCACCCGCATCGCCGAGAGTGGCGGCGCGGCCGGACGACAGGCCGGGAACCTCCTTGATCTGCGTCTTGTCCAGTCGGCCGACCATGCACACCAGCTTGGTGACCTCATCGGCAGTCATCGCGTAGCCGTGGATAATCGGCAGCGGGTATGCGGTCAGGTGCATGTGCAACCGGGCCAGCGCACGCCACGACCCCCCGACAAGGAAGATCGGCAACCCTTTTCCCGCGCCCTTCCAACCAGCCCGTTCGATCATCCACCCAACGTGACGCACGAACGCCTTGCCTCGCCTCTCCGGCAAAGCGGCCAGGCGCAGCACGCCGAGCGGAAAGGACACGCGTTCGGTGATCGTGCCGCGAGACAGCCGTACCAGTTCCAGGCTGCCGCCGCCCAGATCGCCGACGATGCCGTCGGCGCTCGGGAAGGCCGATAAGACGCCCTGACCGGACGCAGTCGCCTCTTCCTCGCCCGACAGCAATTCGACGCTCAGCCCATTCGCCGTCGCGGCGTCGATCAAGTCCGCGCCGTTGGACGCGTCGCGGACGGCGGCGGTCGCGACGGTGCGGACGGTCGTCACCTTCATCTCACGCGCAACGGCAGCGAATCGGGCAAGTGCCGTCCTCGCGGCAGCCATACCCGCCTCATCGATGGCGCCGCTGGTCGCCACGCCACGCCCCAGCCCCGCGAGAACCTTTTCGTTGAACAGCACCGCCGGGATGCGCGCCGGCCCCTGGTACACGACCAGCCGGATCGAGTTGGATCCTATATCGATAATCGCGGTACGTGACGCATCCGACTCTCGCGTCGTCGCCATCACCATGGAGGCAGCGACAGGGTCGGCACGGCGGCGGCGCTTTCCAGCGCTGCACCACGCCCGGACAGCGATGGGTTGGTCATGAAATACCTGTGAAGGTTGAAGGGGCGATCACCGGGCGGAACCCGAGTGTAAGTGCCATCCGGCTCCAGCGTCCAGCTCTGCTCGGTATCGATTAGGTTGGCGACCATCACTTGATCCAGGATCTGGTCGTGCACGGTCGGGTTGAGGATCGGCAGCATGTATTCGACGCGCCGATCGAAATTGCGCGGCATCCAGTCGGCCGACGAGATGAACAGCTTCGCGCCGTCATTCGGCAGGTTCGCGCCATTGCCGAATGCCCAGATGCGGCTGTGCTCCAGAAAGCGGCCCACCACCGATTTGACCCGGATGCGTTCCGACATGCGCTCGACGCCTGGACGCAGGCAGCAGATGCCACGGATCACCAGTTCGATGTCGACGCCGGCGCTGCTCGCCTCGTACAGCTTTTCGATAATGGCGGTGTCGACCAGCGAGTTCATCTTTGCCCAGATCGCCGCCGGCCGCCCTCCCTGAGCGTGAGCGATCTCCGCATCGATCAGCGCCATCAATCGGGTACGCAAATCGCGCGGCGACAGGCTGACGCAGGTCAGCGACGTCGGCTCGACATAGCCGGTGATGTAGTTGAACATCTGCGCCGCATCAGAGCCGATGGCAGGATCGGCGGTGAAGAAACTGAGATCGGTATAGATTCGTGCCGTTACCGGGTGGTAGTTGCCCGTGCCGAAATGGCAGTAGGTGCGATATCCCGCGCCCTCACGTCGCACCACCATAGACACCTTGGCGTGCGTCTTCCAGTCGATGAAGCCGTACACGACCTGTACGCCCGCCCGTTCCAGCGCCGAGGCCCAGTACAGATTCTGTTCCTCGTCGAACCGCGCCTTCAACTCGACGATCGCGGTCACCGACTTGCCCGCCTCGGCCGCGGCGATCAGCGCGTTGATGACCGCAGGCTGCTTGCCGGCGCGGTACAGCGTCTGTTTGATCGCCACCACGTCGGGATCGTTCGCCGCCTGTTTCAGGAAAGCGAGCACCACTTCGAACGTTTCGTAGGGATGCTGGACGACGATGTCCTTGGACTTGATCGCCGCGAAGCAATCGCCGCCAAACTCCCGGATTCGTTCGGGAAAGCGGGGCGTAAATGGTGGGAACTTCAGGTCGGGGCGCCCCTCGTCCACCAGCATCGACAAGTCGCCAATGCCGAGCAAATTGCCGCTTTCCGTGATGATCGCGTCCGCCCCGCCCAGCTCCTCGCGCAGCACGGCCGCCAGCGCATCGGCAATGCCCGTCTCCAGCTCCAGCCGGATGACCCGGCCACGCCGCCGCCGCTTGATCGCGTTGGCGAAATAGCGGACCAGATCCTCCGCTTCCTCCTCGATCTCGATGTCGCTGTCGCGCAAGACGCGGAACGCCGCTGCGTCCAGAATGTCATAGCCCGGGAACAGCAGGGGGGCGAACCGTTTCAGGATCGTCTCCACCGCCACGAAGCGCGCGACTTCTCCGGGCACGCGGACGAAACGCGGAGTGACGGCCGGCAGCATGACCAGTTCTCTGACCGGTTCTCCGTCCGATCGACGCACGAGATCGAAGATCACGCTCAGCCCGCGATTGGGAATGAACGGGAAAGGGTGCGCCGGGTCGAGCGCCTGCGGCGTCAGCGTCGGGTACACCTGCTCGCGAAAGTGCGTCTCCAGCCAGGCGGAGACATCATCGTCGATCTCGTCCCGCCGCAGCACGTGGAAGCGAGCGTCGTCCAGCGCAGTACGCAGATCGCCCCAGACCGCCTGCTGGCTTTCCATCAGCCGGTCCGCTTCGGCGGTGATGGCGGAAAGCTGCTCCGACACGGTCAGTCCGTCGACCGACCGCTTCTCGACCTCCTGAAGCTGCTGCCCCTTCAGACCCGCAACGCGGACCATGAAGAACTCGTCCAGGTTGGAGCCGGAAATGGAAAGAAAGCGCAATCGCTCCAGCAGGGGATGCGCGGTGTTGCACGCCTCCTCCAGCACCCGGCGATTGAACATCAGCCAGGATAGTTCGCGGTTGAAATAGCGATCGCCGGCGGTGCCCTCGAACGGATCGTCGTCCTGCGCCGCCAGATGGGTCAGGTGGGCGGGACGGCTCATGCCAAGTCGGCCTGCGCTGGATCGGCCTGCGCGGGGTAGGCCTGCACCGGGTCAGCCTGCACTGGGATCAGCCCAGCTTCGCCCAGCACGGTACGCGCAAACGGCACCGACAGCCGCTTGCGTTGCTCCAGCATCTCCTGATCCAGCACGTCCACGGTGCGGACAACGGCCAGATGGGTGCGTTCGATCCTGCGCGCGAGCCAGTGGATCAGGTCGGGCCGGGCATCAAGGCCGCGCCGATGAAGCAGATGTGAGAGAAGTCCGTGCATCAGCGCGTCATCAGGCGCTTCGATGACAGCTACGTTACCGGCACCCAGACGCGACCGGAGATCGGGCAGCTCCACCTTCCACGCCGGCGGGGCGGCGTCCGCGACCATCAACAGCGGGCGGCGATCGGCCTGGGCACGGTTCCAGGCGTGGAATAGATCGGTTTCGGGCACCCGCTCCGCATCATCGATCACGGTCCCGCCACTCTTGGCGGCGAAGATGCGCGACAACAGGCTGCGGCCCGACTTTCGCGGGCCCACCAGCAGCGCGGCCTTGACTGGCCATGTGCCCCAATGATCGAGCAGGTGTACCGCGGCCTTGTTCGACGGGGTAAGGATGAACGCGTCGTCGCGCGGATCGTCCGGCCAGGCGAGTGGCAGGGCGATCTGGCTCATCCCGGACCTGCGGACCCGCTGGTGATGTCGGGGGGCAGCAATCGCGGCGCCAGCCGGATGCGGATCGCCTGCCCCTGCCCCAACACCTGATAGCCCCTCGATTCTAGGGCCGCGCGGAACGCGTCCGGGTCGCCGTCATAGGTGACCCGAACGACCGACACGCCGCCGAGCGCCAGGCTGGTGGTCTGTGCGCCCCGTACCCCGCTAACCGACCGCAGGGCCGATTCGGCGTTCGCCACCGCCGATGCGGTCGGCGTGTCCACCTGCACCGTGATCGCGATCCCTGCGGAGGCACCGGTCGCCGACACGTCGTCCACGACCGTATCCTCACCACCGGCATCGTCATCCGCGGTGATATCGGCGGCAACCGGCTGTGGCGGCGGCGACAGCGTAGGGTCCGGATCTAGCGCCCCCTGTCGCAGCGCAGCGGCATAAAGCGCGTCCAGCCGCTTTACCCCGGCGTCCAGCAATTGCGGCAAGCCCGCGCTGCTGCCGACCCGCAGCGTGAAGCCGCCCAGCATGGCGTTGTCCGGACCATGCCGCGCCTCGAACACGCCGATCACGGGGCCGCCAGGCCACTGTCGGTAAAGTCGAACGGTCGGGATGATGACGTCGGACGCGCCATATTGATCGATGACGCTGCGCCACCAGCCGCGGCCCGGCCGCTGGGTCTGTCCGAAATTGACCAGCAACGGGTCGCCACCCGTACCGGCCAGCCGGACATAATCGATGGCGCTGCTGCCGGTGCGGAACCGGGCCCAAGCCTCCTGCCAGTCGGTGCGCTGCTCGAAGACGCTGGCCACCCCGGCCGACCATTGCACCGGCACGACCAGTACGGGCGTGGAGCGGTCCGCATAAGCGCTGACGCCGAGGAGGGAGGCCGCCCGTGCCCGGTTGAACAGCACGCCCAGGCGCGCGATGTATCGCTTCGGCCCGATCTGCTCGTTCTCGACGACGATGCCGGACACGATCTGGTTCAGCGTGCCGTCGCCGATCGCGCCTGTGCTGCTGCCCAGCCGGTCGGCCAGCTGCTTCCACGCCTTGCGCTGAGCGAGACGCCATCCGCCGTATCGCGCCGCGTCGGCCGTGTCGGCGGCGACATCAACGGTGACGCCCGTCACCTCGTAATCGCTGCCGCTATCGACGGGGGTCACGCCGCGTCCGCTGCCATCCATCTGGGCGAACACGCCGCCCGCGCCGATCACCCCACCGGCCAGCGCAAGGGCGGTGCCGGCAAGGGCGGACACGATGGCTGGCGGAAAACGATGACGCATGTTACTCGCCTTTTGGCGAAGCAGCCGTGGAAATCCAAGTGCGATGTGGCTAGCAGCGTCGGCATGGCCGACCAGACCCCCGCCCCGAGCGCCCCGACCCCGCAATCCTACACCTATGCCGATGCCGGCGTGTCGATCGCGACGGGCAACGCACTGGTGCGGGCCATCGCGCCGCTTGCCCGATCGACCCGTCGCCCCGGCGCGGACGCTGATCTGGGCGGCTTTGGCGGCTTGTTCGACCTGAAGGCGGCCGGGTTCGTCGACCCGCTGCTGGTCGCGGCGAATGACGGCGTCGGTACGAAGTTGAAGCTGGCCATCGAGTGGGATCGGCACGCCGGCGTCGGCATTGACCTGGTCGCAATGTGTGCCAACGACCTGATCGTGCAGGGCGCGGAGCCGCTGTTCTTCCTCGATTATTTCGCGACTGGTCGCCTCGACAATGCCGTGGCAGAACGCGTGGTCGCCTCCATCGCGGAAGGGTGCCGACAGGCCGGATGCGCGCTGATCGGCGGCGAGACCGCGGAAATGCCCGGCATGTATGCGGAGGGTGATTACGATCTCGCCGGCTTCTGCGTGGGCGCGGTGGAGCGCGACAGGCTGGTCACCGGCGCAACGATCGCGCCCGGCGACGTGATCCTCGGCCTCGCTTCGTCCGGCGTTCATTCCAATGGCTTTTCGCTGGTGCGACGGCTGGCGGCGGACAAGGGGTGGAAATTGGACCGTCCCGCCTTGTTCGATCAGGATCGTTTGCTGATCGATCATCTGATGGCGCCGACGCGCATCTATGTCGCCAGCCTGCTGCCGCTGCTGCGGGACGGCAAGATCAAGGGTCTGGCGCATATCACGGGCGGCGGACTGCTGGAGAACATCCCGCGCGTCCTGCCGGACGGCAACCACGCGGTGATCGACGCGGACGCGTGGGAACTGCCGCGACTGATGGCGTTCCTGCAAGGTCAGGGCGGCATCGAGCCGAACGAGATGGCCCGCACCTTCAACGCCGGCATCGGCATGGCCGTCGTGACCGCACCGACTCAGGCAGCCGATGTCACCTCCGCCCTCAAGTCGGCGGGCGAGACGGTTCACCAGATCGGGCAGGTTCAGGCCGGGCCGCGTGGCTGCACCGTGCGTGGCAGTGCCGGGACGTGGAGCGCGAAGGCCGAATGGACCGCGACTCATAATGGCTGAACGCGTACCCGTCGCGGTGCTGCTGTCGGGTCGCGGCTCCAACATGCGCGCGCTTGTGCAGGCGTCGCGGCAAACAAACTGCCCATTTCGGATCGTACTGGTCGCGAGCGATCGGCCCGACGCAGCCGGCCTGACATGGGCAAGGGCCGAGGGTATCGACACCTTCGCACTTGCGCCCAAGGGGATAGGGAAGGCAGCGTTCGAGGCCGCCCTGGACGATGCCCTGAAAGCATCAGGCGCACGCGTGATCGCGCTGGCCGGTTACATGCGCCTGGTCTCCGACGCCTTTGTCGAGCGTTGGCGGAACCGCATCATCAACATTCATCCGTCCTTGCTGCCGAAGTACAAGGGTTTGGACACGCACGCGCGGGCGATCGCCGCCGGGGATACAGTTGCCGGATGCTCCGTCCATATCGTCAACGAAGAGTTGGACGGCGGCGCTCTGCTCGGTCAGGCCGAGGTGCCGATCCGTCCCGGTGATACGCCGGATATCCTTGCCGAACGCGTGCTTGAACAGGAACACCGGCTATATCCGCGCGTGCTGGCAGAGTATGTGAGGCACATGACCGATCACCCCGCCCTTCTCCGCCTGCGCGATATCGTCCAGTCCTTGCCCGACGTCGAGGAGCGTACCGAGGTGGCGCGCACCCGCTTCCTCGTCGGCGACAAGCCGTTCGCCGAACTTCTGCACGATAACGCCGCTGGCGACGTGAGCGTTCGCCTGCGCGCCGCGGCGGACGATCGGGGGGTGGCGGAGTCAGGCCAATCTGCCCCCACGGACCAGTGGGTTGCCGTGAGCGTCGGTGACGACTCGGACTGGACCGCGCTGGAAGAGCGTGTCGTCCGTGCCTGGGAACTTGCCGCCCCTGCCGCCTTGCTGGAGGCGGGCGGTCGATGAGCGAAAATGCAGATCAGGCTCGCACGCGCCGCCGCTGGGTCACGCTGGCGGAACTGGTGGCGGTCGCGGGCGTGGTGATCGCCGGACTCGGCGCATGGAATAGCTGGTCGGAACGTCGTGATGCTGCGGCCGACAAGGCTGCGACAGTGGCCGCCGCGACAAAGGCCGATGCGCGCGTCGACTTGTCAGCCACGGTGCAGGATGGCGGCCGGCAGCTGCTGCTGAAGGACGACCGACACGAACTCCAGTCGATCACCATCGACTTCCCGCATGCGCTCGGCGCGACTCGGCAGGAGCCTGTAGCGGACCCTATCCTCGACGCCCGCCCATTTCAGGACAAGCTGCTGGAACTCACCGATGGCGGTTCCGACAGCCGCGAGGGACGCCTGGCGGTCCTGGTGACGACGCGCTGGCTGGACGGCGACGCACAACGTCAGGCGCGCGACGTGTACGACGTGATCTGGCGGACAGAGGGCCGCGTGCTAAGGGGGCGGGCGCTGCGTCTGGAGGGCCTGCGCCTGCGCCGCCGGGGCGGCGATCAGGCCGCGATCGATCGGCTATGGACCCATCCCTGATACGCGTTGCGACTAGAGATCGCGGCCATAGACCACGTCGTCGAACCAGCTGCCCCCGACCTTGAACCTGCGCTCACCGCACAAGCTGAACCCCTGCTTCTCGTAAAAGGCACGCGCGCGCGTGTTCGTGCTCAACACGCCGAGCAGCAGGCGCGACATACCCATCGCCTGCGCATCAGCGACCGCGCGCGTCATCAGCGCCGGACCGAGCCCCGCGCCGTGAAAGCGTGACAGAACATAGATGCGGCGCAGCTCGATATCGCGCGCGTGCATAGCGATCGGGAAGTCTGGCGGCGTCAGCACGGAATAGCCGATCGGCGCCGCGCCCGATTGATGCTCGACCAGCGTCACCACGCATCGGTCGTCATGAGCCCATGCGGCGAACACCGCCGGCGATGATTTCGCCTCCACATGAGCGACGATGTCCGCGCCACGCAGCACACCGGCGAACGTCTCCAGAAAGGACGCGCCGGCGATCAGGGCGGCCGCGGGAGCATCGTCGACCGAAGCCCTCCGCAGCCGCCACTTGGTCATGTTAGCCGACGATCTCTTCGGGCTTGAAGAAGAACGCGATTTCGGTCGCGGCATTCTCGTCGGAGTCGGACCCGTGAACCGAATTCGCCTCGATCGATTCGGCCAGTTCCTTGCGGATCGTGCCGGCGTCTGCGTTCGCCGGGTTGGTCGCGCCCATGATGTCGCGGTTGCGCTTCACGGCGTCCTCGCCCTCCAGCACCTGTACGACGACGGGCCCGGAGATCATGAAGGTGACCAGATCGTTGAAGAACGGCCGCTCCTTGTGCACCGCGTAGAAGCCTTCGGCCTGCTCGCGGCTCATCTGGATGCGCTTGGACGCGACGACGCGCAGCCCGGCCTCTTCCAGCATGCGGGTCACCGCGCCGGTCAGATTGCGACGCGTGGCGTCGGGCTTGATGATCGAAAAGGTACGGTTCGCGGCCATGATGGTCACGGGCTCCTGCTGGTGATGAAGGTATGAAAGTGGCCGGCCTCTAGGCGGCGGCATGGCACGATGCAAGGCGCAGCGGCGCGTCCGAGTGTCCCGTCAGGCTGCCTGTTCCCAGCGCCCGGCGTCGTTCTGCTTCCAATAACGGCGCTCCACACCTTCCCTCTCGCCCAGGCCTTTCCAGGCGCCACGCGCTGCGCGGATCGCCTCCTCGTCGAAGAAGTGAAAGGCGCGGTCGAAATCCAACGCCTCGTCACGCCACAGGCCATCGATCAGCGCGATGTGCCGCGCGCGATTGGCAGCGTTCACGTCGCCGGCGATCAAGACCAGCTGGACCGTGTCATCGCAAGCCCCGATCTGCGCATGCGGCAGGAAGCTGTCCGGCGTGTAGCTCCACAGCAGCCGGTCGATCGCGGTGCGTTGCTCCGCGTCGCCCGACACGATCAACAGGCGTGCGCCGCTCGCCACCACCTTTTCGGCGATCTGCGGCAGCGCACGCGCCAGCGGCGTGACGGTCAGATGGTAGAAATCGACCTGCACCGCCACCTCCGACCGTCAGGCCTCGAACGCTTCGGCGACGAAGCGGTCGAGCAGGCGCACGCCATATCCGGTCGCACCCTTGTCGTGATGCGTACCCGGCTTGTCCGACCAGACCATGCCGGCGATATCAAGGTGCGCCCAGCGCACGCCATCTTCGATGAAGCGCTGGATGAACTGCGCGGCCGTGATCGATCCCGCGCCCTTGCCACCGATGTTCTTCATGTCGGCGATCTGCGAGTCGATCATCTTGTCGTAAACGGGCGACAACGGAAAACGCCAAAGCTTGTCGCCGGTCGCCAGCCCCGACGCCTCCAGCTGTCTGGCCAGTTCGTCGGTATTGGAGAACAGGCCGCCATATTCGTTGCCCAGGCTGACGATCATCGCGCCGGTCAGCGTCGCAAGGTCGACAATCGTCCCGACATGGTGGGTCCGCTGCACCCAGGTGATCGCATCGGCAAGGACCAGTCGTCCCTCCGCGTCGGTGTTCAGCACCTCGATGGTCTGACCGGACATGGAGGTCAGCACGTCACCCGGCCGCGTCGCGTTGCCGTCGGGCATGTTCTCGACCAGGCCCATGACGCCGATGACGTTGGCTTTCGCCTTGCGCAGCGCCAGCGCCTTCATCGCGCCGGCCACCGCGCCCGCGCCGCCCATGTCCCACTTCATGTCCTCCATGCCGGCCGATGGCTTGATGGAGATGCCCCCGGTGTCGAACGTGACGCCCTTGCCGACCAGCGCCACGGCAGGGTCGCCCTCGCCCGCGCCGTTCCACTTCAACGCCAGCAACCGGCCCTCCCGCGCCGAACCCTGACTGACGCCGAGCAGCGAACCCATGCCCAACTCGCGCATCGCCGCCTCGTCCAGGACGGTGACGTCCAGCCCGAGGCCATCGACGCTGGCCAGGACCTGCTCGACGAAGGTCTCGGGGTACAGAATGTTAGGCGGCTCACTGACCAGCTGGCGGGTCAGCGCCATGCCGTCCGTCACCGCCGACTGCGCCGCCCATGCTTCCTCCGTGCCCGCCGTTGCACCGGCGATCGCGATCCGGTGCAAGGTCGGACGCGCGTCGTCGGCCATCTTGGTGCGGTACTGGTCGAACCGCCACGCCCGCTGCGCCGCCGCCGCCGCAAAGCGCGCCACCGCCTTCGCAGACGGTGCCGCCGCAACACGGCTGCAGTCCACCGCAACCTCTTCCGCGCCGGAGGACAGCAACTTCGCGGTCAGCGCCCCGCCCGCCTTGGCCCATCCCTCTTCATCGCCGCTGCCGACGCCCAGCAGGATCAGGCGCCGCGTCGCTTCGCCGCCAACGAACACATCGACGGTGCTGCCCGCATCGCCAGAGAACCGCGCCGCCTTTGCCGCCGCCTCGGCCACGCCCGATGCCCCGGCATCCAGTTCGTTCCAGCCGATCTGGCCCATCCCGTCCTTCAGCACGGGAATGGCGAGGATGGCGGCGTCGGTGGTGCCGGCAACGAAGTCGATCTGCATGGACGAACCTTGGATAGAGAATTTCGGTGCCGCAGATGTAGGAACGATCATCGGCGATGGCAAAGCGGCGCGTTGCACCGACAGGCGACGGGTGCAATAGGCATTGCCGTCGGCCTCGCACACCGCGATGCTGGCCTGTTCGATGACAAGGGTGGGACCACAGGCTCGTGCTGCGTTGCAATCTGCTTGCGGGCTGCGGCCTGTCCCTTGCGCTGCTGATGGCGGCGCCGCTGGCCGCGCAGGACCTTCAGACCCGACCGGCACCGCTGCCCGTCGCCCCCGAAGTGGCACCCGCCGACGCCGCTCCCGCCGCTGCGGGCGAAGACCAGATCCGTTTCAGCTCCAACACGCTCGAATATGACACCGACTCCGACACGGTCACTGTGACGGGTGAAGTGCGCATGCAGCGCGAGGACGAGCGGCTTCGCGCAGACAAGGTTGTCTGGAACCGCAAGACCGGCCGGGTCGTCGCAAGCGGCAACATCGCGGTCATCAACCCTCAGGGCGACGTTGCCTATGGCAATACGATCGAGCTGACCGATACGCTAAAGGACGGCGTGGTCGACAACATGCTGGTCGTGCTGTCGAAGGGTGGCCGCCTGGCCGCCGAACGCGGCACCCGACAGGACGATGGCACCGTCAACCTGACTCACGCGGCGTACACGCCCTGCGCCGTGACGACGGGCGCCGGGTGCCCGAAGGAGCCGACGTGGAAGATCACGGCGGTACGGGTGACCTATCGGCCGGAACGCGGACGGGTCTATTACGACCATGCCCAAATCAACCTGTTCGGGCTGCCGACCATTCCCCTGCCCCGCTTTTCCCACCCGGTGGGTGGATCTGGCGGCAACGGCCTGCTTTCCCCCGACATCCGCTATGATCGCGTGAACGGGATCGAGGCGGCTGTCCCTTACTACTTCGGGTTCGGTCCCAACCGGTACCTGACCGTGACCCCGCACGTCTTCTCCGGCTCGCTGCCGATGGTTCAGGCTGAATATGCTGCACTAGGGGATACGGGCGCGTTCCGGCTGACCGGCTATGCCACTGTCAGCCGCCGCAGCGACGACCTGACCAGCACGGGCACCACGCTCAGCACCGAGGAGGCGTTTCGCGGCTACCTCGACGGGATCACGCGGTACCAGGTGGACCCGAACTGGAGCATCTCCGGATCGCTCCGTATCGCAACCGACCGCACCTTCCTGCGGCGCTACGACATTTCGCGCGACGATCGCCTGCGCAGCAACCTCAGCGTGGAGCGGATCGACGCGGACAGCTACTTCTCGCTGAACGGCTGGTTCGTGCAGACGCTGCGCCTGAACGACCGTCAGGGGCTTCAGCCGATCGCCTTGCCCGAGATCGACTATCGCCGCCGCTTCGACGAGGGACTGCTCGGCGGCCGCGTGACGGCACAGATCAACTCGCTGGCGATCACCCGCTGGGATGGCCAGGACACACAGCGCGCCTTTGCCAGCCTGCGCTGGGACCTGCGCAAGCTGACGACGCTGGGTCAGGAGGTGACGTTCACCGCCTTCGCCCGCGGCGATCTCTACAACACCGACGACACGCTGACCTCACCGATCGTGTATCGCGGGCGCGAGGGGTTCCGGGGCCGGGCAATCGGCGCGTTGGCGGTGGACATGCGCTGGCCGTTCGTCGGCAGCTTCCTGGGGGGCGCACAGCGTGTGACGCCCCGGCTGCAGATCGTGGCATCCCCCCGGCTCAGCAACACTGCGGTTCCGAACGAAGACTCGCGGGCGGTCGACCTGGAGGACTCGAACCTGTTCTCGCTCAACCGCTTCCCAGGGTACGACCGGTTCGAGGACTCGTCGCGCGCGACATACGGCCTGGAATATGCGCTCGACCTGCCGGGCCTGACTGTCAATGCCACGGTCGGGCAAAGCTATCGCCTGGATGAGCGCCCGACGATCCTCTACGAGGGCACGGGCCTGTCCGATCGCTTTTCCGACATCGTCGGGCGGACGGAATTGCGGTTTCGCGATTTCGTGTCGATCACCCACCGGTACCGGCTCGACAAGAACGACCTAGCGGTCCGGCGGAACGAGGTGGATGCCACCATCGGATCGCGCGGCACCTATGTGCTGCTCGGTTATCTGCGCCTCGACCGCAACATCTATCCGACCATCGAGGATCTTCAGGACCGGGAGGAGGCGCGTGTCGCCGGGCGGGTTCAGTTCGCCCGGTTCTGGTCCGCTTTCGGCTCCATGGTGATCGACCTGACGAACAAGGCGGAAGATCCGTTCTCCGTCGCCGACGGCTTCGATCCGGTCCGGCATCGGCTGGGCGTCCAATATGAGGACGATTGCCTGAAGGCGGGCCTGACCTGGCGTCGCGACTACAACAACACCGGCGACGCCCGGCGAGGCAACAGCTTCCTGTTGACGCTGGCATTCACCAACCTCGGCCGCTAAGCCCGGGTTCAGCTAATCTGCGGCAACCATGGCTCGTTCTACAGCGCCGCACTTTTGAGGTTGGACAAGCAGTGAATCACAGTTTCGTACGCGCCGCGATCGGCATGGTTGCGACCGTCGCGCTGACGGCATCGGGCGGCGCCCAGACGGTCACCGACAAGAGTGTGCCCGAAACCAATCTGGACCTGCCGCAGAACCTGCAGATCTTTGGCAAGGTGGACCCCAACGTCCGCAAGCCGACCGCTATCGTCAACGATTCCGTCATCACCGGCACCGACGTCGACCAGCGCACCGCCCTGATCCTGATGGCCAATGACGGCGAGGTGCCCGGCGGCGACCGCAACGCGCTGAAGCTTCAGGTCCTGCGCCAGTTGATCGACGAGACGCTCCAGATCCAGGAGGCGAAGACCGCCGACATCACCGTCACCACCAACGAGTTGAACCAGAGCTTCAACGGGGTCGCGGCGCGCTTTCGGCAAAGCCCGGAGGAATTCCGCGCATCGCTGCGCAAGGCAGGCAGCTCGGAACGCTCCCTCCGCCGCCAGATCGAGGGCGGCCTCGCGTGGCAGCGCTACCTCCGCAAGCGGGTGGAGCCGTTCATCAACGTCGGCGACGAGGAAGTGCAGTCGGTGCTCGACCGGCTGAAGCAGTCGCAGGGCCAGGAGGAATTCGCGGTTAAGGAGATCTACCTCTCCGCTCAGCCGGGCAATTCCCAGCAGGTGATCGGCAACATGCGCCAGATCGTGGCCGAAATCCAAAAGGGGCAACAGCCATTTGAGTATTTCGCGCGACGCTTCTCGGAGGCATCGACGCGGGCGGTGAACGGCGATCTCGGCTGGGTGCGTGCGTCGCAGCTGCCGGACGCCTTGTCCAATGCCCTGCAGAGCATGCAGGTCGGGCAGGTCGCCGGACCGGTCGAGGTTCCCGGCGGCTACTCGTTGCTGTACCTGACTGACAAGCGTCGCGTCGGCGCGGTCGACCCACGCGATGCGCGGCTCAGCCTGAAGCAGATGACCGTCCGCTTCCCCTCGGGCGTCTCCTCTGCCGAGGCGTCGGCTCGTACCGCCGCCTTTGCCAAGGCGATCCAGTCGCTGCGCGGGTGCGGCAGCGTGGAGAAGGTCGCGGCCGCGATCGACGCAGACGTGGTCGACAACGACACGATCCGCATCCGCGACCTGCCGCCGCAGTTGCAGGACATCATGTTGAAGCTTCAGGTCGGTGAGGCGACACCGCCGTTCGGCTCTCCGGAACAGGGCGTGCGCACGCTCGTGATCTGCGGCCGCGACGACGCCCGCGTGGCCAGCCTGCCCGGTGCCGATCAGGTCCAGAACCAGCTGGAGCAGCAGCGGGTGAACCTGCGCGCCGATCAGAAGCTGCGCGACCTGCGTCGCGACGCCGTGGTGGAATATCGCTGACGAGGCCGGTGCGATGACCGCACCCCTCGCGATTTCCATGGGCGATCCGGCCGGGATCGGACCGGAGATCATCGCAAAGGCCTGGTCTGCCCGTCATGAGGCATCGCTGCCGCCGTTCGTGGCGATCGGCGATGTCCGCGCGCTCGCGCGCGTCTGGGACGGACCGGTCCGAACAGTCGGGGGGCTTGAGGACGTCGCGGGCACCTTTGCCGACGCGCTACCGGTGTTGCAGGTGGAGGATGCGGGCGACATCACGCCAGGCCAGCCCGATATCGAAGGCGCGCGTTGCGCCCTTCACGCGCTGGAGCTGGCGGCGGGCCTGGTTCGCTCGGGTGCCGCATCAGCGCTGGTCACCGGCCCTGTGTCCAAGGCGCAGCTTTACGGCGCTGGCTTCACCCATCCGGGCCAGACAGAGTTCGTTGCGGAGCGGTGCGGCGTGGCCGGTGAGAACGCCGTGATGATGCTGGCCGGACCCAGCCTGCGTGTCGTGCCGATCACCACCCACGTCCCTCTCGCCGCCGTGTCGTCCCTGCTCACTGTCGACCTGATCGTCGCAAAGACACGGGCGACCGCGCGCGGCCTGGTCCGCAACTTCGGCATCGAGGCGCCGCGCCTCGCGTTCGCAGGGTTCAACCCCCATGCGGGCGAGGGCGGCGCGATCGGGCGGGAGGAGATCCAGGTGATCGAACCCGCTCTGCGCCAGTTGCGCGAGGAAGGGATCGACGCGCGCGGCCCGTTTGCGGCCGACACCCTGTTCCACGCCCGCGCCCGTCGTGAGTATGACGTCGCTCTTTGCGCGTACCACGACCAGGCGCTGGTGCCGCTCAAGACGCTGCACTTCGACGAAGGCGTCAACATCACGCTCGGCCTGCCGATCGTGCGGACCTCGCCCGACCACGGCACCGCGTTCGGCATCGCCGGCCGGAACGAAGCGCATCCCGGCGCAATGATCGCGGCGATCGCCATGGCGCAACAGGCGAGCATCTTCCGCGCCGCCAGCCTGTCCTGCTGAAGATGGAGCCGACCGCTCCGTTGCCTCCCCTGCGGGACGTGATCGCACGCCACGGCCTGTCGGCGAGCAAGGCGTTGGGGCAGAACTTCCTGTTCGACGGTCAGCTGCTCGCGCGGATCGCTGCCATCCCCGGCGACCTGAACGATGCGGAGGTGCTGGAGGTCGGCCCCGGTCCGGGCGGTCTGACGCGTGCCCTGCTGGCGGCGGGCGCACGGGTTACCGCCATCGAGCGGGACGCGAGGTGCATCCCGGCGCTCGAGGAACTGAGCGCCGCCTTTCCGGGGCGGCTGCGCCTGATCGAAGGCGATGCGCTGGCGGTCGACGCGCCGACCTTGTTCACCGGGCGTCCGCACATCGTCGCTAATCTGCCCTATAACGTCGGCACCGCGCTGCTGGTCGGGTGGCTGAGCGGCGCGTGGCAGCCGTGGTGGCAATCGCTGACCCTGATGTTCCAGAAGGAGGTGGCGGAACGGATCGTCGCCGCGCCCGGATCATCGGCTTACGGACGGCTAGCGGTGCTGGCCCAGTGGCGCAGCACGGCGCGGATCGCGATGCCGGTCCACCGCTCCGCCTTTACCCCGCCGCCAAAGGTGATGTCCGCGGTGGTGGCGATCGCGCCGACTGCCGCGCCGGAGGGCGTCGAGGTGGCGACGCTGGAACGGCTGACCGCGGCCGCCTTTGGTCAACGACGCAAGATGCTGCGTCAAAGCTTGAAGGCGATGCCCGGTGCGCTTGCCGCGCTGGACACGGTCGGCATCGACGCGACCCGACGTGCGGAAACGTTGACGGTCGCCGACTTCGTCGCGGCCGCCCGCGCTATTCGGGCGTAGCGGTCAGCTTCTTCTCGACCTGAGCCGTCGTGACCGGCGGCCCCTTCGCAATGGCGGCCGACAATTCGGTCGCCTCGCCACACGTCGTTTTGCAGAGCTTGCGGATCTTTGCCAGGTTCTGGCGGGCGAGGTTGACCGCACCCTTCTGCACCAGCGCTTCACCCTGCCCGCTCAGCGCCGACAGGTCGTTCGGCTCCAGCAACAGCGCCTCACGGTACAGCCGGATGGCCTTGCCGGGCAGTCCGCGCGAGTCCGCGATTTGGGCCAAGGTGACGAACGCGCCACGATTGCGCGGGTCGACCGCGGCGGCGGTCTCGATAAGGTCGGTCGCCCCGTCCACGTCACCGGCCGCGCGTGCCGCCTTTCCCTGGTTCAGCAATTGCATCGACCGCGCATCGATCTGATCGTCAGGCTTCTGGCCGCTCAGCGATGTCGACATGCACACCACAGCCAGCGTGGCGGCAAGGGCGACGGAAGATACGCGCATCAAGAACTCCACCGGAGGCACCCGCACCGCGTATCACGGTGCCCGCAGGCGTGCGACAAAAAACCCGTCCGTATCGTCGTTCAGGGGATCCATCCGCACCCCATGCCCGTGCGGCCGGCCGAGCGGCAGAACCGGCACCTCCACCGCCCAGCCCGCATGTGCGGCAAGGAATGTTTCGACCTGGTCGCTGCCCTCCTCATCCAGCAGCGAGCAGACGACATGCACCAGCACGCCGCCCGGCCTGACGAGCATGGCGGCCAGGTCGAGCAGCCGGCGCTGCGTCTGGACCAGCCGCTCGAGACGTGCCGGATTGAGCCGCCAACGCGCCTCCGGATTGCGCCGCCACGTCCCCGTGCCCGAACAGGGCGCGTCCACCAACACCGCATCAGCCGCGCCGGCAAGATCGGTCAGCCGGTCGGTTTCGCGATTGGGGTCGAGCAGCCGGATCTCGGCAATGCTGACCCCCGCACCCTCCGCTCGCGGGGCAAGCCGCGACAAGCGTGCACGATCGGTGTCACAGGCGATCAGCCGCCCCCAATCCTCCATCGCCGCAGCCAGCGCCAACGTCTTGCCTCCGGCGCCGGCACACAAGTCCACGATGACTGCCCCGGGCTCGGCCGGAACCGCAAGCGTCACGGCCTGGCTGCCGGCGTCCTGTATCTCGGCCAAGCCATCGACCATCATCGGCAGCTGCTCCACCGCGGTGCCGGTGGCAAGCCGCATGGCGTTCGGCAGACCGGGCACGGCAGCAGCGCCCTCGATCTCCCGCAACAATGGCTCACGCTCTGCCTTCAGGCGATTGACCCGCAGGTCGAGGGGCGCGCGCCCGACCAGCGCAGCCATGGCATCCGCCGACAAGCCCGATCGGACCATCGCCTTCTCCAGCCACGCTGGCACTACGCCGGCAACCGCGCGGGGTTCATTGGCGATGATCGGCTCAGGCCCATGCGCCGAGCCATCGAAGCTGGACGCCAAACCGGGATCGGCATCGGCAAGGGCGACCATCACCGCACGCCCGCTCGGTGGAGCCTCGCCGCTGTGCCGGATTGCGCGATAGACGAGTTCGCGCACCGCCCGCCGGTCCTTCGACCCGGCATAGCGGCGCGCGGCGAAATAGCGTCCGATCAGCGTGTCGGCCGCCGCGCCCCCGCCGGAGGCCGCGGCGATGATGTCGTCGAGAAGCTCGATCGCGGCTTGAACACGGGCAGCGGGTGTCATCGCTCAGCGGGTCGGGTAATTGGGCGCCTCGCGCGTGATCGTGACGTCATGCACATGGCTTTCCTTCAAGCCGGCGCCGGTGATCTGCACGAAACGCGCGCGCTGGCGCAGGTCCTCGACCGTGGCGGACCCGGTATAGCCCATCGCCGCCTTGATCCCGCCGACGAGCTGGTGGATCACCTCCCTCGCCGGCCCCTTGAACGCGACCTGACCCTCGATGCCCTCCGGCACCAGCTTCATCTGGTCCTTAATGTCGCCCTGGAAGTAGCGATCGGCGGAGCCACGTCCCATCGCACCGACCGATCCCATGCCGCGATAGGATTTGTACGCGCGACCCTGGTACAGGAACGTCTCACCCGGCGCTTCCTCGGTCCCCGCGAGCAACGATCCGACCATGCACGTCGACGCGCCCGCTGCCAGCGCCTTGGCGAGGTCGCCGGAGGTGCGCAGGCCGCCATCGGCGATCACGGGGACGCCGTGCCGGTGGCCCTCCTCCGCGCAGTCCATCACCGCCGTCAGCTGGGGCACGCCGACACCCGCCACGACACGCGTGGTGCAGATCGAGCCGGGCCCGATCCCGACCTTGACCCCGTCCGCACCGGCATCGGTCAGCGCACGCGTCGCCTCCGCCGTCGCGACGTTGCCGGCGACGACCTGAACGGTGTTAGACAGGCGCTTCACCCGCTCGACCGCCTTGGCGACATCGCTGTTGTGGCCATGTGCGGTGTCGATGACGATCAGGTCGCATTCGGCGTCGACCAGGGCCTCGGTCCGGGCAAATCCCTTGTCGCCGACAGTCGTCGCCGCCGCGACGCGAAGACGACCGGCCGCATCCTTGGTCGCGTCGGGATAGGTGACCGCCTTTTCGATGTCCTTGACCGTGATCAGGCCGACGCAGCGATACGCGTCGTCGACCACCAGCAACTTTTCGATTCGCCGCTGGTGAAGCAGCCGCCGCGCCTCTTCCTGACCGACACCCGTCGACACGGTGGCGAGATTGTCGTGGGTCATCAGCTCGGACACCGGCTGGCCCGGGTTCTCCGCGAACCGCACGTCGCGGTGCGTCAGGATGCCGACGAGCCGGCCATCCGCCTCCACCACCGGAATGCCGCTGATGCGATGCCGGGCCATCAGCGCCTGGGCATCGGCCAGCGAAGCATGCGGCGCGATGGTGATCGGGTTCACGACCATGCCGCTCTCGAACCGCTTGACCGCGCGAACCGCGTCCGCCTGTTCCTCCACGGTCAGGTTCCGGTGCAACACACCGATGCCGCCCAGCTGCGCCATCACGATCGCCATGTCGGCTTCCGTCACCGTGTCCATGGCGGCCGAAAGCACCGGGATGTTGAGCGATATGCCCCGCGTCACGCGCGTGCGCGTGTCGGCTGTGCTGGGCAGCACGTCGCTCGCGCCCGGAACGAGGAGCACGTCGTCGAAGGTCAGGCCGAGGCGGATGTCCATGGGGGTGCCGAATCCTGCAAGGGAGCAATGGTGTGGAGCAAGTGGCGGGCCATGTAACCAACACCCTGCCTGAGCGCTAGGGGTGCGCCGGTGTTGCGTTGTGACCTGCGGACGGTTGAGCCGGGCGCGCCCTTGCCTTACCCCGCCGGTCAGCAGCATAGGAACATGCGGTATGCCCGCCACCATCGCGCTGGTCGACGACGACCGCAACATCCTGACCTCCGTGTCGATCGCCCTGCAGACGGAGGGGTTCACAACGCGCGTCTATTCCGACGCGGAAACCGCGTTGAAGGCGATTGTCGACAATCCCCCCGACCTCGGCATCTTCGACATCAAGATGCCGCACATGGACGGGCTGGAACTGCTCCGCCGCCTGCGCGAGAAGAGCCAGATGCCCGTCATCTTCCTGACCAGCAAGGATGACGAGTTGGACGAGGCGCTGGGCCTCGCCATGGGCGCCGACGACTATATCGCCAAACCGTTCAGCCAGCGGCTGCTCATCGCCCGCGTCCGCGCCATCCTCCGGCGGGCGGAGCCGACCCCTGCGACCGAGCCGGGCGGCCAGCCGGCGGGAACGCTGGTGCGTGGGGCGCTGATCATGGATCCTGCCCGGCACCGCACGACCTGGAAGGACGAGCCCGTGACGCTGACCGTGACGGAGTTCCTGATCCTGGAGGCGCTGGCCCAGCGGCCCGGCATCGTGAAGACGCGTAACCAGCTGATGGACGCGGCCTATTCAGAGGACATCTATGTCGACGATCGCACCGTCGACAGTCACATCAAGCGACTGCGGCGCAAATTCCGGGGCATCGATCCGGAATTCGACGCCATCGAGACATTGTATGGCGCCGGCTACCGATTCTCTGAGGAATGAGCTGAAGGATGTCGGCCGCGATCTGGCGGTGCGGTGGTCCGGACAGGTTTCGCTGACCCAGCGCATCCTGGCGATCAACATCATCGCGCTTCTGCTGCTCGCCGGCGGGTTCTTCTACCTCGATTCCTACCGGACGCGCATCCTCGACAGCCGCGCCGATCAGGCGATGCGGGAGGCGCGATTGTTGGCCGAGGCGCTAGACGCGACAAACGGCGACGGCCGCGACGCCCTGATCCAGCGGCTGGCGCGGGACAGCGGCACGCGCGTGCGCCTGTACGATCGACAGGCGCGGCTGCTGGCCGACAGCCGCCAGCTCGGCATCCGCAACATGGTGCTGATCGATCCGGACAAGGACGACAATGGCCAGCGCATCGCACGGTTGCTCGACGCGGGCATCGACACGGTGGTCGGCGCGGTGCGGGCGCCGCTGTATCGCGAACGCCGCGATGGCGCCGCGTGGCCGGATGTCGCGGCCTCGCTGAAAGGCGCCACCTCTGCGACCGTCTGGCGCGCACCCGACCGTACACCCGTCGTCACCGCCGCGGCTCCGCTGACAACCGGCGGAGCGTTGATGACCACGGTCAATGCCCGCGACGTGACGCAGACGGTGAGGGTGGAGCGGTTCCGTCTGAGCGTCGTGCTGCTGGTCACCACGCTGGTGTCGGTCCTCCTCTCGCTCTTCCTGGCGCGCACCATCGTCCGCCCGATCCGGCGCCTCGCCCGTGCCGCGGTCAGGGTCCGCCTGGGCCGCGCGCGCGAGGTGGTGGTTCCCCGCCTGCCCGACCGGCGCGACGAGATCGGCATGCTGGCGCGCGCTTTGTCCGACATGAGCCTGGCGCTCAGAGCACGCATCGATGCGACGGAGGCATTCGCGGCCGACGTCACCCATGAGCTGAAGAACCCCCTCGCCTCCCTTCGCTCCGCGGTGGATGGCTTGGGCAGGGTGCAGGACCCGGAGTTGCGCGCACGCTTGCTCACCATCGTCCATGACGATGTCCGACGACTCGATCGTCTGATCACCGACATTTCGGAAGCATCTCGCCTCGACGCGCAGCTCAGCCGGGCCAAGTTCGAGCCGATCGACCTGTCGGCGCTGCTCGATGGCCTCGTGACCCAGCGCGTCACCCGTGGACTGGAACGCGACACCCGCCTGCGCTTCGACGCGCCTGGACAGACGCCTCTGGTCGTCAACGGCGAAGGCACAAGGCTGGAGCGGGTGTTTGAGAACCTGATCGACAACGCGCAATCCTTCTCCCCCGATGGCGGCCTGGTCGCGATCACCGCCGTCGCCCGGGCGGACGATGTGGAGGTACGGGTAGAGGACGAGGGTCCGGGCGTTCCGGAGGATGCGCGGGAGGCGGTGTTCGGACGCTTCCATTCCGTCCGCCCGGCGACCGAGACGTTCGGTCAGCATTCCGGCCTAGGCCTCGCCATTGCGCGGGCGATCGTGGAGGGGCATGGCGGCACCATCATGGTCGAATCCCGCGAAGATCGTATCAGCGGCGCACGCTTCGTGGTTCGCCTGCCGCGCGCCGGACCACGTGGCGGCCGGTGACTGTGACGCAGCTGACCCTTCACGCCACCAGCGTCACGATCGGTGGGGTTGCGGTACTGTTTGAGGGGCCGTCCGGTATCGGCAAATCCGACTTGGCGCTGAGGCTGATCGACAGGGGCGCGACGCTCGTCAGCGACGATTACACACGACTGCACCGCGATGGAGACCGGCTGATCGCCAGTGTCCCGCCCAACGTCGCCGGACGGATCGAGGTGCGCGGGCTCGGGATCGTCGAGATGCCGCATGTCCCGGCCGCCCCGGTCGCCCTGCTGGTCACGCTTTGCGACACCGTGGAGCGCATGCCCGAACCCGCCAGTCGAGCGCTTTTCGACCTTGCCTGTCCGACGATGATGCTGGATGCGAGGCCCGCCTCCGCTGCGCTGAAGGTCGAGCTGGCGATGAGGACCCTTTCGATCGAACTGGGACGCGCCGGCTGATGCAACCGCCCGATATCCTGCTGGTGACCGGCCTTTCCGGCGCCGGGCGTGTGACCGTGCTGAAAACGTTGGAGGATCAGGGCTGGGAAGTGGTCGACAACCTGCCGCTCGGCCTGATCGACCAGTTGCTGCGCGCCACGCCGCCGGACGCGGGCAGTGGCACGGCGAGCAAGCGGATCGCGATCGGTCTCGGGTCCCGGACCCGCGATTTCGACACCACCTCCATCATCGCGCACGTGCGGGAATTGGAGCGGTCCACCGGCCTCGACATCGGCACCCTGTTCCTCGACTGCGCCACGGAGGAAATCGAACGCCGCTATAGCGAGACGCGCCGCCGCCATCCCCTCGCCCCCGACCGGCCCGTTGCGGACGGCATCGCGCGGGAACGGGAGATGCTGCAACCGCTGCGAGACTGGGCCGACCGGCTGATCGACACCACGGACCTGAAAGCGAATCAGCTGGCCCAGCTGGTCCGCGACGGCTTCGGTGGAGGCCGCGCCTCCACCCTGTCGGTAATGAGCTTCGGCTTCTCGCGCGGATTGCCGCGCAACGCCGACCTGGTGTTCGACATGCGCTTCCTGCGCAATCCGCATTGGGTTGCGGAGCTGCGGCCCCGTACCGGGCTCGACCCCAGCGTTGCCGCCTATATCATCGAGGATCCGGCCTACGAACCGGCGATCTCGCGGATCGAGGATCTGCTCGCGCTGCTGCTTCCCCGCTACCAGGCGGAGGGCAAGGCGTATGTTACCGTCGCGATCGGTTGTACCGGAGGGAAACACCGGTCCGTCCATGTGGCCGATCGCATCGCGGCATGGTTGCGTCGCAAGGGTTTTTCGCCCACGATGACCCATCGCGATCTGGTGGCCCAGGCCCCATCGCTGGAAGGGACGCCTGCGGGCAGATGACTGGATTGCTTGCCTGATGATCGGCCTTGTTCTGGTGACTCACGGTCATCTCGCCGACGAGTTCGTGACCGCGATGGTGCATGTGGTGGGCCCTCAGGAAGGTGTCGCCACGATCGCCATTGGGCCAGAGGACGACATGGAGGAGCGCCGCGCCGACATCGCGGCGGCGATCGCGCGCGTCGATGCGGGGCGCGGCGTGATCGTCCTCACCGACCTGTTCGGGGGTACGCCCTCCAATCTTGCCATTTCCCTGATGGAGCGCGGCCGGGTGGAGGTGATCGCGGGCATGAACCTTCCCATGCTGATTCGCCTGGGCTCAGCGCGCAAGTCGATGAAGGTCGTCGAGGCGGTGGCCGCCGCACGGGAGGCTGGCCGCAAGTACATCTCGGTCGCGTCCGAAGTATTGGGTGAGGCCGCGGCATGAGCGAGATCCAGCGCACCGTGCTGGTCACCAACCGGCGTGGCCTCCACGCCCGTGCGTCCGCGAAATTCGTGACGTTGGCCTCCACCCAGCCGGTCGAGGTGCGCGTGGAAAAGGACGGCAGCTCGGTCACCGGCACCTCCATCATGGGCCTGATGATGCTGGGTGCCGCGATGGGTGACAGCATTACGATCAGTGCGACCGGAACCGGCGCGGAAGGCGCGGTGGGCGCCTTGGTCGATTTGGTGGAAGCGAAATTCGGCGAGGACTGATCGGTCCGATTTGCGCCTGAGCCTAATCATGCCCCGCGAGATCACAGCCTTTTCCAACCCGCTCATCAAGCAGGTGCGCGACCTGCGCGACAAGCGCCATCGCCGCGCGGCGGGTCAGTTCCTGGCCGAGGGGCTGCGCATCCTGACCGAGGCACGCGACACCGGCCGCTTGCCACGCCTGTTGTTCTTCGCCGCGGCCAGTGCCGGACATCCGTTAGTCCGAGAACTGGTCGTCACAGTCGAGGATAGCGGCGGTGAGGCGATCCAGACCACGCCCGACATCCTGTCCAAGCTGTCGGGCAAGGACAATCCGCAGGCCGTAGTCGGGGTGTTCGACGAGTTCGGCGGCATTTTGGCCGATTTGGATCGTGGCGCATCCGGCATATGGCTGGTGGCGGAGCGGCTGCGCGATCCGGGCAATCTGGGCACGATCCTGCGTACGGGCGACGCGGTCGGGGCCGGCGGGTTGATCCTGATCGGCGAATGCGTCGATCCGTTTTCGGTGGAGGCCGTCCGCGCGAGCATGGGCGCGTTGTTCACAGTGCCCGTGGTGCGGAGCGAATGGGCGCCTTTCCTGGACTGGCTGCGCGCAGGGCCGGGGCAGCTTGTCGGGCTGAGCCTGGATACGGCTCATGACTATCGATCCGCGCGGTACGCCGCGCCCACGTTCCTGCTGACTGGCAACGAGGCGCAGGGCATGCCCGATGAATACGCCGCGGCTTGCGACTTGCTGGTCAAAATTCCCATGCTCGGAAAGGCGGACAGCCTGAACGCGGCGGTGGCGACGGCCGTCATGGCCTATGAGGTACTGGGGCAGCAGCGCCAGGGGTGATGACCAGCGGCAGTCATGGCGAAGACTGTCATGGCCGATGGGTTGCTGAGCTAACGCCCGAAGTTGAAGGGCTGCTCCCAACCCTGATGATGCCGAACGGCGCCTTGGGGAGCTTGGCGTAGGAGCAGGTCAGCCGCCGACCATCGCATCGATATCGGCCGACCCGATCACCCGCCCCGCGACCATGCCGCGCACCCGGGCGTGGCCGTCCTCCACGATCACGTCACCGCCCACCATCGCGTCCAGAACGACGTTCGCGCCGCCACGTATGATGACGTCGCCGCCGATCATGCCGCCGACCTGTCCGTCACGATCCACGATCAGATCCCCTGCGTGCATGCGCTTCATCCATCGCTCTCCTCGCTTCGCGCTACGTCCCCACCCGCAATCGCCGGCATCGGAATACCCGCGACATCCCGCGCCTCGACGGTCAGCTTCGTCAGCGGACGCGGTGCCTGTTCGCCGACCGGCAGGGCGTCCAGCGACTTGCCGCCGGTGTCGATGTTCAGTCCCTCGAAGCGGCGGGCGCTGGTCAGCACCTGGCTTTCCAGGCTGCCGACGAACGCGTTGTAGGCACCCATCGCGGTGTCCAGGTTCTTGCCCAGTTTGGCGACATGTCCGCCCATGACGCACAGGCGCTGGTATAATTCCTTGCCCAGCGTGCCGATCTCGCGCGCCTGGCTGGCGAGCAGTTCCTGCCGCCAGACCGCCGCCACCGTGCGCGCGATTGCGATCAGGTTGGTAGGTGTCGCCAGCAGCACCTTCCGCTCAAAGGCATAATCCCACAGCCCCGCGTCATGCTCCAGCGCCGCCGACAGGAAATGCTCTCCCGGCACGAACATGATGACGTAATCCGGCGCATCGGCGAACTGGTTCCAATACGCCTTGGCGCCCAGCCCGTTGACGTGCGCCCGCATGGAAGCGGCGTGGGCGTTCAGCCCCGCCTGGCGCTCCGCCTCATCGACCGCACCGAACGCATCCTGATAGGCATTCAGCGACACCTTGGCATCGATCACCAGCGACTTGCCGCCGGGCACCCGGATGATCGCGTCGGGACGCAGCCGTTCGCCGCCCTCGCCCGACACGCTCACCTCGGTCTGGAAATCAGCGTGTTCGGACAGGCCACAGCTTTCCAGCACGTTGCGCAACTGCTGCTCGCCCCAGCGCCCGCGGGCCTTGGGCGCGTTGCGTAGCGCGTTGACCAGCTTCGCCGCCTCGCCGGACACCCGCTCCTGCCCGACGCGCATCGCCTCGATCTGGCCCTTCAACTCGCCAAAGGCGGAGCGGCGTTCGTCCTCGACCTTGCGCACGCCATCCTCATAGCGTTGCAGGCGCTCGTTCACGGGCTGCAACAACGCGGACAAACGCTGCCCCTGAAGCTTTTCCGACTCGGTGAACCGGGCCTGCGCACGCTCCAGGAACTGCGCCTGCGCACCCTCCAGCGCCTTGGCCGCGGCCGCACCGAAATGTGCGTTCATCGCCTCGCGCGCGTCGTGCAACTGGCGCAGCGTCGCCTGATGCGCCTCCTCGCGCGCGGCCGATTGCGCCTTCAGCGCGGCCAGGTCGCGCAGTTCGGCCTGAGCCACACCGAGTTGCTCCGACAAACCAACATGCGCCTCGCCGAGCTGAGCTGCCTGTGCGCGAAGGCCGGCGAGTTCCTGCAACGCGTCGTTGCGCTCCCGCTCCACCGCATCGCGCGCCTGGCGGACCAACTCCGCATCGGCGGCACGGGTGCGCGCGACCGCAAGTTCACTGGCCAGGGCACCCTGACGCCTGCCGGCGACCAGCCAGCCGACCAGCAATCCGGCGGCCAGCGCCAGCACCGCCACCAGAAGAAGTTCGACCACGCCCGCTCCCGAAGTTTACGAAGTTCACGGCAACGCGCAAAAATCTTACGCCGCTTCATCACATGGGCGAAACGTCACCCTGCATCCGGAACATAGACCGAACGCACGGCGTAGGACAGCCCCTTCGTGAACGCCCGAGCGTGGTGCGGGGTCAGGCGACCTTGCGCTGCTTGTCCAGCTTCTTGAGCAGCATCGACCGCTTCAGGCGAGAGATATGGTCGATGAACAGCACGCCGTTCAGGTGATCGATCTCATGCTGCATGCAGGTCGCGAGCAGGCCGTCCATGTCCTCCTCATGCGTCGCGCCCTGTTCGTCCAGCCAGCGGACGCGACAGCTGACGGGACGCGCCACCTCCGCATATTGGTCCGGGATCGACAGGCAGCCCTCGTTGTACACGGACACGTCCTCCGATGCGTCGAGCACCTCGGGATTGATGTAGGCGCGCGGATCGCGGATCGGCTTGCCCTCCTCGTCCTGCTGCTCCTGCAGGTCGATGACCACGACCCGGCGCGCCACGCCGACCTGGATCGCGGCCAGGCCGATGCCGTGCGCGGCGTACATCGTCTCCATCATGTCGGAGACGAGGGTGCGGACCTCGTAATCGACCTGTTCCACGGGGCTGGAGATCAGGCGGAGGCGGGGATCGGGGATCTCGACGATGGGAAGAACGGCCATGGCGGCGCGCTAGGTCGCGGGCGCGCGAGCGTCAAGCGAGGCAACGTCACCCACCTGTCATGTTGCCGTCCGCCGTGCGTGGATATAGGCGCGAACCATGCGTTCGGCGTATCTTCTGCCCTCGCCGGGCGACCGATCCCCATCCAGCCGGCGCGCGGTGTCCCTCGGCCTGACCGTGGCCGCGCACCTGTTGCTGGTGTGGCTGCTGCTGCGCATGGCGCCATCGCTCGACACGCCGCCACAGGCGCGCGAACAGACCAGTTTCGAGATCCTGCCCGATCGCGCCGAGGCGCCCGACACGACCCGCCACGCCGAACAGCGACGCAAGGCGCGATCGGCGGAGCGCCCCGCCCAGGCCGCCGCACCACGCAGCCCGGCGCCGCCCCCGCCACCGGTTCCCACGCCCGCGCCCGCCACCCAGCCGACGGAGTGGGCGTATATGCGCGAGAATTTCGATCTGGGAACCGTTCCCAAACGGAGCCGATCGGCCGAGGATGGACCAACCGGAAGCGCCGATACCTCCGCCAGCGCCGGGGACGGCGAGGGCGCCGTGGCGGTGGCCGGCCCGGGTGCCTCCGCGGGCGGACAGCGGCTGTACGATGCCGACTGGTACCGCGAGCCGACAGATGCGCAGCTGTCCTTCTACCTGCGGCGGCGTCCGCCCCCCGGCGGCTGGGCGACCATCGCGTGCCGCACGGTCGAGAATTACCATGTCCAGGATTGTCGCGCGATCGGCGAATCGCCTGTCGGCCTTGGGCTGGCCAACGCGATGACTCAGGCGGCGTGGCAGTTCCTGGTGATACCGCCCCGCGTCGGCACGCGCCGCCTGGTGGGAAGCTGGGTCCGGATCCGCATCGATTTCACCGAGGACGGCGCGTCGGCGCGACGCTAGCGCCCGTCGCTTTCGGTGCGTGGAGGCAGGCCCGGATCAACCGACCGGCCGCCGCGCTCGCAGAGCCTGCGCCAGCGTGCCCTCGTCGAGATAGTCAAGCTCTCCACCGACCGGCAGGCCATGCGCCAATTGAGTGATGCGAACGGGAAAACGCTCGATCCGTTCCGCCAAGTAGTGCGCGGTCGTCTGCCCCTCCAGCGTGGCGTTCATCGCCAGCACCACCTCGTCCACCCCGCCATCCTCCAGCCGGGCAACGAGGCGGTCGATCGACAGGTCCTCCGGACGCACGCCCTCCAGCGCGGACAGGCGACCGCCCAGCACATGGAATCGCCCCGGAAACAACCGCGAGCGGTCGAGCGCCCACAGGTCCGCGACCTCCTCCACCACGCACAACGACCGCGCGTCACGGCGCGGGTCGGCACAGATCGAGCAGGGATCGGCGGTGTCGACGTTGCCGCACGTCCGGCATGTCGCCAGCCGCTCGTCCACCGCCTCCAGCGCGGCGCGGAGCGGGCCCAGCGCCGCCTCCCGTTTCTTCAGCAGGTGCAGCACCGCGCGCCTGGCCGATCGGGGACCCAACCCCGGCAGGCGCGACAGGGCCTGAGTCAACGCCTCGATCTCTGGGGAAGCCATGGGGAACAGATAGGGGGTTGCGCGCTCCTCCGCCAGCGTGGAGAGCCGATGCCATGCGTATCGTCTTCATGGGCACGCCCCAGTTCGCGGTTCCGGTCCTGTCAGCACTGGTCGAGGATGGGCACGAGGTGGTCGCCGGCTATACCCAGCCACCCCGCCCCGGCGGCCGACGCGGGCGCGAACTGGTTTCCTCTCCCGTTCAGCAGCGGGCTGAGATGCTGGGCATTCCGGTACGCTCACCCGTTTCGCTGAAGGACGCGGCCGAGCAGGAGGCGTTCGGGGCGCTGGCCTGCGACGTCGCGGTGGTTGCCGCCTATGGCCTGATCCTGCCGAGACCCGTGCTGGCCGCGCCGCTGCATGGCTGCATCAACGTCCATGCCTCCCTGCTACCCCGCTGGCGGGGTGCGGCGCCGATCCAACGGGCGATCCTGGCCGGCGACGAGGAAACCGGCGTGTGCATCATGCGGATGGAGGCCGGGCTGGATACCGGCCCGGTGCTGCTTGAAGGGCGGGTGCCGGTCGCGGGTCACAATGCGGGAACCCTGACCGATGAGCTGTCGACGCTGGGGGCCGCGTTGATGGTGGAGGCCCTGTCGTCACTCGACACGCTGACGCCGTCCCCTCAGCCTGAAGAGGGCGTGACCTATGCCGCCAAGATCGACAAGGCGGAGGCGCGGGTCGACTGGACGCAACCGGCGGACGCGGTCGAGCGGCTGGTGCGCGCGATGAACCCGGCGCCCGGCGCATGGTTCGCGCTCGGCGACGAGCGGATCAAGCTGCTCGCGGCAGAGGTGGTGGACGGTGCCGAACCAGCCGGCACGGTGCTGGACGACAGGCTGACGGTCGCGTGTGGTGAAGGTGCTGTCCGCGCCACGTTCGTGCAGCGGGCGGGGCGTGGCGCGGGCTCTGCGGAGGAGCTGCTGCGCGGATTCGCCATCCCGGCGGGCACGATGCTGGCGTGACCCGGTTCGCACTGGTGGTGGAATTTGACGGCCGCCCGTTCATGGGGTGGCAGCGTCAGGCGCATGGGCCAAGCGTGCAGCAGGTGCTGGAAGAGGCGGTGCAGGCCGTCACCGGAGAGGAAACCGTGGTCCACGCGGCGGGACGCACCGATGCGGGCGTGCACGCGCTGGCGATGCACGCGCATGTCGACGTGGCGAAGGACATCGCGCCATTTCGGCTTGGCGAGGCGCTGAACGCGCGCTGTCGCCCCCACCCGATCGCGGTGCTGGATTGCCGTGCGGTGGCGGACGACTGGCACGCCCGGTTTTCCTGTCTCGGCCGGTCCTACGAATATCGCATCGTCAATCGCCGTGCGCCGCTGACCGTCGACAAGGGGCTGGCGTGGCAGGTCGCGCAGCCGCTCGACACGGACGCGATGCACCGGGCGGCGCAGCATCTGGTCGGCCGCCACGACTTCACCACCTTCCGGTCCGCGCATTGTCAGGCCGCCAGCCCGGTGAAGACGCTGGACCGGCTGGATGTGGGGCGCGAGGGTGACCGGGTCTTCGTCCGCGCAGCCGGCCGATCGTTCCTGCATCATCAGGTCCGCTCGATGGTCGGCAGCCTGGCGCAGGTCGGGCTGGGCCGGTGGACGCCCGACGACCTAGCCGATGCGCTTGCGGCGCGGGACAGGCAGCGGCTGGGGCTGAACGCCCCGCCCGACGGCCTGTTCTTCGTCGGTGCCGTCTACTGATCGGGACGGGTGAACCGCGCCGCCAGCTCCACATGCGTTGACCAGCGGAACTGGCCGACCGGCCTTACCCAGTCCAGCGACCAGCCGCCCGCCACCAGCAGTGCCGCGTCGCGCGCGAAGCTGGACGGGTTGCAGGACACATAGGCGATGACGGGCGCGCGGCTGTTCGCCAGCGCCTCCGCCTGGTCGCGCGCACCGGCCCGCGGCGGATCGAGCACGATTGCGCCGAAGCGGTCCAGTTCGGTCACGGTCAGCGGACGGCGGTACAGGTCCCGGTGCTCGGTGAAGATCGGCCGCTGGCCCGTATTCGCTGCCGCCTTCAACGAGATCACCGCGTCGCGCGCGCCCTCCGCCGCGTAAACCTTCCCCGGCAGGGCCAGCGTGAACGTGCCAAGACCCGCGAACAGGTCGGCGGTCGTCGCGGGGGTTCCCACGGCTTCGCGGACGGCGGCGACCAGCGCGCCCTCTCCCTCTGCCGTCGCCTGGAGGAAGCCACCCGGCGGAAACGGTACGGGCGTGCCGCCGAGCGTGATCGTCACCGGCTGCGGCTCCCACCGGGTCTCGGGACCGAAACCGTCATCGAACGACAGCCGCGCGACGCCGTGCCGCTCCGCGAAGGCAGTGACCGCCTCGGCTGCGGCCAGCCCCTCGGGCGCGACGCCGGCGATCAGCACGTCCGCACCGCGATCGGTCATCGTCACCTGCACATCCGCGCGCCGTTTCAGGCCGAGGCGTTGCAGCAGCCCGCGCAGCGGCGCGACCAGCGCGAAGATGTCCGGCAGCAGGACGTGGCACTCGGCCATGTCGACGATCGCGTGGCTCTTCTGCGCGGCAAAGCCCAGCAGCACGCGGCCACCCTTCGCCTCCGCATGCAGCGTGGCACGCCGCCGCGTGCGCTCGGGCGACAGCGCCACCTCGCGGACGGGCGCGCTGAGGTTCTGTGCCGCCAGCGCGGAGGTGATGCGGTCCGTGACGAAGGCGCGATAGGCGTCGTCGTCCAGATGCTGAAGCTGGCACCCACCGCATGTCGGAAAGTGACGGCATGGCGGCACCCGGCGATGCGGACCGGGCACGACCTCGCCCGCATCGGTCAGCGTGTCGCCGGGCGCGGCGAAGGCGACGTGCCGGCCGTCCTGGGACACACCCTCGCCCCGTGCGGCGACGCGCACGATCCTGCTCACAGCATTCCTCGCGCGTGCTTCAGCGCCACGGCAAGCTCGTCGGCTATGAACGCCGCGCCCAGCCGCCGCGCGGCCTCGCCATGCAACCAAACGCCGGCCGCCGCCGCATCCAGCGCCGGCATGCCGCTGGACAGCGCCGCACCGATTGCACCGGTGAGTACGTCCCCGGTTCCGGCCGTCGACAGCCAGTCGTTGGCGTCGCCCGCCAGGATCGCACGACCGTCCGGCGCGGCGATCACCGTATCCGGCCCCTTGAACACGACCACGGCACCCGACCGTGTCGCAGCGTCGCGTGCCCGATCCAGCTTCGACCCGTCGCCCGCGCCGAACAGGGCGTCGAACTCGCCGGCATGCGGCGTCAGGATGGTGGTCCCGCCGCGCGCCGCGATCCGCTCCGGCGTCAGCAGGCGCAGGGCGTCGCCATCGATCACCAACGGCCGGTCGCTGGCCAGCGCCTGATCGAGCGGCTCCCGCATCCCTTCATCCCGCCCCAATCCGGGGCCGATCACCACCGCGCCGATACGCGGGTCGTCCAAGGCGTCGTCGGTCAGGGGCTTGCGGACCAGAGCGTAGGGCGCCTCCGGCATCGACGCGCCGAGCAACACGACATAGCCCGCCCCGGCATGCATCGCCGCAGTGGCCGCCAGATGCGCCGCCCCGGCCATGCGGCCCCGGACCACCGCGACCATGCCACGGTTGAACTTGTGGCTGTCCGGCCCTGGTCGCGTCCAGGTCGGGCGGGCGATCACGCGAGCATCGCTGTCCACCGTCACGCCGATGTCGAGCACGCGGACGGTGCCGCAAAGCCGGGCCGCGGGTTGCAGCAGATGCGCGGGCTTTGCCGCTCCCAGCGCCAGCGTCACGGCCATGGCAGGAACCGGACCCAGTACCTCACCGGTGTCCGCCTGCACCCCGCTGGGCACGTCGACCGCGACCGACAGCCGGGCGCCCTCGACCAACCGCCGCAAAGGCGCCGCGACCGCATCGTCCAGCGCCCGGTTCAACCCGGTGCCGAACAGGGCATCGACCAGAACGGATGCAGGCGCGGCGTCGGCAAGCGTCTCGACCGCGCCATCCCAGCCCGCGCGGGCGGCGATCGCCGCCTCGCCGCGGGGCGGTGAAGACGCGGCGACACGCACGGCGATGCCGGCTGCCTTCAAGGCGGCTGCGGCCACATAGCCGTCGCCGCCATTGTTGCCGGACCCGCAAAGCACCAGGACGTCCCCGCCGCCGCCGATCCGGCGCACCACCTCCGCCACGGCGCGACCCACATGGTCCATCAGAGCCGCAACGCTGCTGCCCCGCTCGATCGCCAGCTGCTCGGCCGCGCGCATCTGCGCGGCCGTGACCACCGGCCGGCCATCCAAGGGGCTCATGCGAACGGACGGGCCTGCCGCACGGAGGGATCAGATATCGGCATAGACATGACGTTCGGCCCTTGCTCCGGGATGCGTGACCGCACCCTGAGCGGCCGGTCCGACATTCTGCGCATAGCGCCAAAGCGTGCCGGAGCCATAGGCGTTCGTTCGGGGCGTCCAGCGCGACCGTCGCTCCGCCAGCACATCCTCCGCGACCAGCAGGTCGATCGTGCCCGCCTCCGCGTCGATGCGGATCGCGTCGCCGTCCTCGACCAGCGCGATCGGGCCGCCCTCTGCCGCCTCGGGACCGACATGCCCGATACAAAATCCGCGCGTGCCGCCGGAAAAGCGCCCGTCAGTGATCAACGCAACCTTTTCGCCCATGCCCAGCCCGTAAAGGGCCGCCGTGGTCGACAGCATCTCGCGCATGCCGGGGCCACCCTTTGGCCCTTCGTAGCGGATGATGATGACCTCACCCTCGCGGATCGCGCGTGCCTCCACGGCGGCGAAGGCGTCCTCCTCGCAATCGAAGCAGCGCGCCGGCCCCTCGAATTGCAGGCGGTGCATCCCTGCGACCTTCACGATCGCACCCTCGGGCGCCAGGCTGCCGACGAGGCCGACGACACCGCCCGTGGGCGTAATCGGCGTCGACACGTCGTAGATCACCTTCTGATCCGGGTTCCAGGTCACCCGGTCGATGTTCTCCGCCAGCGTCCGGCCGGTCACCGTGATGCAGTCCCCGTCCAGCAGGCCACCGGACAGCATCGTCTTCATCAGCATGTAGACGCCGCCCGCCTCATGCATGTCCTTTGCGACATAGCGACCACCCGGCTTCAGGTCAGCGAGGTACGGCGTTTCCTTGAACACGCGCGCGACGTCGTGGAGGTCGAAGTCAATTCCCGCTTCGTTCGCCATTGCCGGCAGGTGAAGCGCCGCGTTGGTCGAACCACCGGTGGCGGCCACGACCCGTGCCGCATTCTCGAACGCCGACCGGGTGCAGATGTCGCGCGGACGCAGCTGCCGCCCGACCAGCTCCATCACCTGCGCCCCCGCCGCCACGGCGATCTGTTCGCGGCTGGTATAGGGGGCTGGCACCATGTTGCTGTTGGGCAGCGACAATCCGATGGCCTCGCCCACGCACGCCATGGTGTTGGCCGTGAACTGTCCACCGCATGCGCCGTGGCCGGGACACGCCACCTTTTCCAGCGCGTGCACCTCCGACAAGGGGCATGCGCCGGCGGCGTACTTGCCGACCACCTCGAACACGTCGACCACAGTCACGTCGCGGTCGTGGAACCGGCCGGGCAGGATGGAGCCGCCATAGACGAAGATCGACGGGATATTCAGGCGCAACATCGCCATCATCATGCCCGGCAGGGATTTGTCGCATCCGGCGAATCCGACCAGAGCGTCATAGCAATGGCCGCGCACCGACAGCTCGACCGAATCGGCGATGACTTCGCGGCTTACCAGGGACGCCTTCATGCCCTGATGGCCCATTGCGATACCGTCGGTCACGGTGATGGTGTTGAAGCGACGAGGCAGGCCGCCGCCCTGAATCACCCCGGTCTGCGCGGCGTCCGCCTGCGCATCCAGCGTCGTGTTGCAAGGCGCGGAATTATTGCCGGCGGAGGCGAGCGCGACGAACGGGCGCGCGATGTCCTCCTCCGCGATCCCCATTGCGTAGTAATAGCTGCGATGCGGCGCGCGTTCCGGGCCGACCGATACATGCCTGCTGGGCAGTCGGGACTTGTCGAAAGTGTTCTGAGTCATGACGACAGTCCATTGCGTCGTAATGGCTGCCGACGCAAGCTTGTTACGCCGTCAAAGTCCTTCAAGCGCCTTTGCGACCCCATCCATCGTGAACGGCTTCTGCAAGCGAGGGCGATCGCGGAACCGCTCATCCAGCCCTTCGTCGCCGCCGCCGGTCGCGAACACGAACGGAATGCCTTTCCCGGCCAGTGCCTCCGCCACCGGAGTGCTCTTTTCGCCGGCGCGCAGGTTGAGATCCAGGATCGCGGCCTCGACCTGCCCCGCATCGATCAGCGCCAGCGCCGCATCGACAGTGTCCGCCGTGCCGGCGACCTGCTTGTCCAGGACGTCGAGAAAATCCTCCAGCATCATCGAGATAAGCGGTTCGTCCTCGACGATGAGGATGCGCGTTGGAGCGGTCATGACGCCCGCCTTAAAGATCGTTTCGCAAGAGTTCCAGCATGTTGTTCCAGCGCCGTGACATGTCCACGCCGCCCTTCAACGCCCGGAAAGCGCGTCGCGCGTCGCTTCGGCCAGTTGCTGAACCGAAAACGGCTTCGGCAGAAAGGAGACGTTGTCCAGATCGATCGACTTGCGCAATTGCTCCTCGGCATAGCCGGACATGAACAGGATCGGCAGGTCGGGATATTGGGCGCGGACCTTTCGCACCATGGTCGGCCCGTCCATCGCCGGCATCACCACGTCCGAGATCAGCAGGTCCGGGCGTCCGCTGGTCGACAGCAGCTCCAGCGCGGCCTCTCCGTTCTCGGCCGTCAGCACGCTGTAGCCCTGACGCGCCAGCGCGCGCTCGGCGACCGTGCGGACCATGTCCTCGTCCTCCACGAGCAGCACGGTGCCCGAACCCCAGGTTTCGGCGGGCTTCAGTGTCTTCGGCGCCTTGGTCCGCGCGGCGGCGGCGGCGGCGTGGACCGGCAGATAGATGGAGAAGGTCGCACCCTCGTTCGGCCGTGAGTCCGCGAAGATGTAGCCGCCGGACTGTTTCACGATGCCGTACACGGTCGACAGGCCCAACCCCGTCCCCTTGCCCACCTCCTTGGTGGTGAAGAAAGGCTCGAAGATCTTGGGCAGCACCTCGGCCGGGATGCCCGTGCCGGTGTCGGTCACGATCAGCGCGGTGTAATCCGCGGGCGGCATGATGTCGGTGCCCATGCGACGTACCTCCGCGGCGCTGACCGACCTGGTCTGGATGGTCAGCGTCCCCCCGCCCCGAGCGCTGCCGCCCAACATCGCGTCGCGCGCGTTCACCGCCAGGTTCACCACCACCTGTTCCAGCTGGCCCGGATCGGCGCGGACCGGGCCCAGGTTACGGCCGTGAGTCACGTCCAGCTTCACCGTTTCGCCCAACAGGCGCTTGAGCAGGTTGGACACCTCCGACACGACATCGGGCAATTGCAGGATTTGCGGGCGCAGCGTCTGTTGGCGGGAAAAGGCGAGCAGCTGCCGGGTCAGGCCCGCCGCGCGGTTGGAGTTTGTGCGGATCTGCTGGATGTCGTCATAATCGCTGTCGCCGGGCGAGTGCCGCATCAGCATCAGGTCGCAGTGACCGATAATCGCGGTCAGGATGTTGTTGAAATCGTGCGCGACGCCGCCGGCCAACTGTCCGACCGCCTGCATCTTCGTCGCCTGCGCCACTTCGCGCTTCAGCCGCGATTCCTCGCTATTGTCCTTCAGGCTGAGCAGCACCGCCGCGTCACCCAGGCCGCGTGCGCCCGCGATGGTCAGCGCGACCGGCTCCTCCGGGTTGGTCTTGAGGCGGATCGCCATGTCGGCGGAATGGCTCGCCCCGCTGGCGAAGCGGCGGATGGCGTCCGCTACCGCTGCCTTGTCCTCGCGCACGACGAGATCGCCCGGATAGAGCGGCGGCGTGCCGCTCGACGCACCGGCCGCGCGGACAAAGGCGTCGTTCATCTGCACAAAGCGGCCGTCGCGATCGACCAGCGCGACGCCGAGCGGCATCAATCCCACCAGATGCCGCAGCAGGGCCCCTGCCCCTGCACCGAGCGCGGGCGCGACCTCCCGCTCTTCGTCCAGCAGGGCGATCAGCACGGGGGCATCGTCCGCATCGACAAAGGGAACCTGGATCAGGCGCAGCGGATTTCCCTCCAGCCCCTCCCGCTCGAACCGCACCAGCCCACGATCGTCGGTGATCAGGAAGCGCGCGAAGTCGCGCCCGTCGAGATGATCGTCGGAGCGGCCCAGCGCGCGCGCCGACAGGACGCGATTGGCCGCGAGCACCCGGCCATCGGGCGCGATCAGCGCCATCATGATGCCCGCCGAGCCCAGGCGATCGCCCATGGTGGTAGCCATGCTGCCGGTCACGGTCTCCACGGCGTCATACTCGGCGAGCGTCGGGAACCGCCACACGAGCATGTCGCCCTCCTCGCCCGCCCGCACGACCTCGGCCGTCAGCCGGTTCGTGCCGATCGCGAGCCGCGCGACCGCGCCCGTCCCATCACGCCACGCGGCGCGACCGGCGGCACCCAGCTCCGCCGTGCCGCTGTCGAGCGGCAGGCTGGGGGGCGTGGGGAAACCGCCGAACAGCGCCTCGTAACGGTCGTTCGCGCAGACCAGCCGCCCGGCCCGGTCGGTGACCGCCACCGCGTCCCGGCTCGCCTCCGCGACCGCACGCGCCAGGCTCCAGTCGATCAATCGTTCTGGATCGGGCGCCGGGCGGGCCAGCATCCGCCAGGCGATCACGCCGCCGCCCAGGATGATCGACGCGGCCAGGAACCCGATCGCCGCGACCAGGCTGCCCGCGATCCACAAGACCAGCAGGGCCGCGGCCAGTCCACACGTTCCCGCGACAAGCGCCGCCGCGCGGTTCGGGGTCAGACCGGTGTCGAGGGGATGGGAAGCCATGGCGGCAGTGTTCGGATCGGCTGCCGCACGTCAAGGCTGGTTAATGGCCTTTCTCCTGCGCCGGACACGGAAATCATCCGGTCCGGCGCAGCAAAGTGCCGCCAGCTTACCAGACGCGGACGCGCTGGTCGGGCGTCAGATACAGCTTCTGCCCCGGCTTCGGCTGGAAAGCGCCGTACCAGGGGTCCATGTTGCGCACGATGTCGGCGCGCTGCTGCGACGGGGAGTGGGGATCGGTGAGCAGCCGCTGACGCAGGTTCGCCTCCCGGTAGTTACGGCGCCAGACCTGCGACCAGCCGAGGTAGAAACGCTGATCGCCGGTCATCCCGTCGATCACCGGCGCCTTCTTGCCGCCAAGCGAGGCGTGATACGCATCGTATGCCGCCGACAGGCCGGCCAGATCGGCGGAGTTCTCACCCAGCGTCAGGCGGCCCTGCACGTGCATGCCGGGCAACGGCTCATAGGCATCGTACTGGGCGACCAGCTTGTCCTCCAGCGCGTTGAAGTTCTTCACGTCGGCATCGGTCCACCACTGCGCCAGGCGCCCCTGCGCATCGTACTTCGCGCCCTGATCGTCGAAATGGTGGCTCATCTCATGCCCGATCACCGCGCCGATGCCGCCATAATTGACCGCCGGGTCGGCCTTGGGATCGAAGAACGGCGGCTGGAGGATGGCGGCAGGGAACACGATCTCGACCATGCCGAAATTGGCATAAGCGTTGACGGTCATCGGGGTCATGCCCCACTCCCAACGCTGCAACGGCTTGCCCAGGTGGGAGATATTCTCCTGATGCTGCCAGTTCGCGGCGCGCACCTTGTTGCCATAGGCATCGCCCGCCGTGATCGTCAGGTCGGAATAGTCGCGCCACCGGGTCGGGTAGCCGATCTTGGGCGTGAAGGCCTGGAGCTTCGCATGCGCCTTCACCTTGGTCGCCGGCGACATCCACGTCAGCTTGTCGATGCGCACGTTCATCGCGGCGATGACGTTGCGCACCAGCTGGTCGGCCGCCGCCTTCGTCTCCGGCGGGAAATAGCGGGCGACATAGACCTTCGACACCTCGTCCGACACGGCGCCGCTGGTGAAGGACACCGCGCGCTTCCACCGATCCTCCTGCTGCGGGGTGCCGGATAGCGTGGTCCCGTAGAAGGCGAAGCGCTCCTGGTCGAACTTCTGGGGCAGGACGTCGGCATAGCCGTCGATCGAACGGAGCAGCATCTGATCCTTCAAGACGCCCAGCGGCGCGGCGGCGATCAGCTTCGCGATCCCGGTCACCGCGCTCGGCTGTGCGACGATCAGGGTGTCGACGGGCGTGCCGATGCCGCGGAAATAGGCGGAGAAGTCGAAGCCGGGGGCGGAGCGGATCAGGTCCGCCACCGCCATCTTGTTATAGGTCTTGTCCGAATCGCGGCTGTCGATGCGCGTCCAGCTGACCTGCGCGATCTGCGTCTCGAAATCGACGATCGCCTTGGCCCGCGCCTCGGCGTTCGGCTCGCCGGCCAGGGTGAAGACCTTGGCGATGTGCGCCTGGTACGCTGCCTTCGTCTCGGCCAGCTTGGGATCGTTCTTCAGGTAATAATCACGGTCGGGCAGCCCCAGCCCCGCTTGGCTGATGCCGACGATGTAGGTTTCGGGCGCCTTGTCATCCTGGCCGACGCCTGCGCCGAACGGAATCGAGATGCCGTTGCGGTCCGCCTCCGCCACCAGCGCGGCATAGCCGGCCTTGTCGGACAGCGCCTTCACCTTGTTCAGCCATGGCTGGATGGGGGCCAGCCCCTTCGCCTCGATCGCGGCAGTGTCGTTGTAGGTGGCGTAGGCGGTGCCGATCTTGGACCCTTTGGCCTTTTCCTCCTCAAGGATGACGCGGGTACGGTCGCGCGACAGGTCGGCCAGCGTGTCGAACGCGCCATAGCTCGACTTGTCGGCCGGGATCGCCGTGTTCTTGGCCCAGGTACCGCCGGCGAAGTCGTAGAAGTCGTCGCCCGGAGCAACCGAGCGATCCATGCCCGCCGTGTCGAAGCCGAAGGTGCCGATCTGCGGCCCCTGCGCGCCGGCCGCCGAGGCGGTAGGCGCCCTCTTCGCGGGGGCGGCGGTCTGGGCGTGCAGCGCCGCCACTCCGCCCAGCGAGGACATGGCCAACAGGGCGCCAACAAACATCTTGTTCATGCAATCGCTCCACGATGAAGACCGCCGGCATCGGGCGGGAACGTTGAAGGAAATGGGCAGACACCCACCGCGACCGGGGCCGGCCGAGTGGTAAGGGGAAAACGGTTCGTCAGTTCGCACGCGAGGACGCGTCAATGCTATACCGACCGGGCTGTTCTACGCCGATCCGCGATGACGTCAAACAGACCGGAAGTGTCCGCGATTGCGCCATTTCCGCGCCACGCGAATGCGCCACGCCAGCGCCGCGATGCCGTACCCCAGCGTCGCCATGGCCGCCGCCAGGATGATCAGCCCGACCACCGTCGCGGGGCCGCCCTGAGCCACCAGCCAGTGGAGCCATCCGGCATGCGCCTGCACATTGGCGGCGACGGGATGGCCCGGAACGCTGCTGTCGAGCCGGAGCACCCAGCGTCCGATCCGATAGGCCGTCCAGAGCAGCGGACCGATGGTCAGCGGATTGTTGACCAACGTGCTGCCCACCGCCGTCGGCACGTTGGCGCGGACAGGTAGCGCAAGCGCGGCGGCGAGCGGCATATGGGCGAAGGGAAACAGCACGCCCATGACCACGCCCAACGCCACGCCGCGCGGCACCGATCGGCGGGTGAAGCGCCACAGGCTGGGCTGAAGCACGCGGTGGGCGATCGGCCGCAACAGGCGGCTGCGCTCCATCGATTCGCGTGTCGGCACGTGCCCGCGCACCCACAGCCCGATCCGACCCATCGAACCGGGCCGGAGGGGTGTGTCAGCCACGGTCACGCAGCAACCTTCCCGCTTCCTTCTTCCACTCGCGTTCCTTGATCGCCTCGCGCTTGTCATGCGCCTTGCGACCCTTGGCGAGGGCGATTTCGACCTTGGCTCGGCCGCGGGTGTTGAAATACACCATCAGCGGGACGAGGGTCATGCCCTCCCGCGCGACCGCGCCGTGCAGCTTGTTGATCTCCCGCTCATGGAGCAGCAGCTTGCGCGGGCGTTTCGGCTCATGGTTGAACCGGTTGCCGTGGCTGAACTCCGGTATGTTGGAGTTGACCAGCCAGACCTCCTCGTGCGTCACCTCGGCATAGGACTCGGCGATCGACCCTTCGCCGAAGCGGAGCGACTTCACCTCCGTGCCGGTCAGCGCGATGCCGGCCTCGAACGTCTGTTCGATGGCGTAGTCGAACCGGGCGCGCCGGTTCTCGGCGACGATCTTCTTCTTGTCGAAGGTGGCAGGTTTTGGACGCATCGCGGGGCTATGTAGGCGGCAGGATGGCGTCAGGCCAGCCCGGCATGCGCAAGCGCGGCGTCCACCGCGGCGCGCGCTGCCTCCCCGGCCGGAGTCATCGGTAGGCGAAGGTCGCCGGGAAAGCCCGGAAGCACCCGCGTCATCGCGTATTTGACCGGCCCCGGCGACGCATCCGTGAACATCGCGTCGTGCAGCGGAAACAGCCGATCGTGCAGCCGCAAGGCGGCGACGCCGTCGCCAGACTGGCACGCCGCCTGGAACTCCGCGCACAAGCGGGGCGCGACGTTCGCGGACACGGAGATGCAGCCGACGCCACCCATGGCGTTGAAGGCCAGCGCGAGATCGTCGTTTCCGGACAGCTGCACGAAGTCCGTGCCGCACGCGGCGCGGTGCTGCGACACGCGGGCAAGCGCGCCGCTGGCGTCCTTGATCCCGACAAAGACTTTCGGGAACGCCTGAACGATGCGGGCCACGGTCGCCGGCTGGATGTCGGTCACGGTGCGCGCAGGCACGTTGTACAGCACGATCGGCAGCGGCGCGTCGGCGGCGAGCGCGGCGAAGTGGCGGAAGATCCCCTCCTGCCCCGGACGGTTGTAATAAGGCGGCACCATCAACGCGGCGTCCGCGCCCGCCGCGCGCGCGGCTTGCAGGTTGGAGGCGGCGACACGCGTGTCGTTCGACCCGGCCCCGGCGATCACCGGTACGCGCCCGCGCGCCTGATCGACGCAGACGCGAACCACATGGAAATGCTCCTCGAACGTCAGCGTCGCGGCCTCTCCCGTCGTGCCGCACGCCACCAGCGCGGCAGAGCCTTCGTCGATCTGCCAGTCGACCAGATCGCGGAACGCCGCCTCGTCAAAGGTGCCGTCGCTGGCGAAGGGCGTCACGAGCGCCGGTATCGATCCGTGGAACATCGCGGAAATTTCCTGCTGCCGTCCGCGCGGCGGGGCGCGGGGTCAAAGTCGTTCAGGACAGATACGGGTACGCTCGCTATCCTGTCCACATGGTTGCCATCGGAATTCGTGCCGCCCTTCTTCTTGCCACTGCCGCCGGGGTCGCAACCCCCGATGGAACCGCGCTTCAATCGGACGCGTGGCAGACGCGGCTCGCCAATGGTGGCGTTCAGTCCGCCACCACGGACGGGGCGATCACCGCGACGATCGCGCAATGGCAGGCGCTGCGCCAGACCGACGCCCTGCCCTTCGACAGCTATGCCAATTTCCTGCTCGCCCATCCGGGTTGGCCGGGGGAGACGGCGAACCGCAGCGCGGCGGAGCGGCAGGCGGCAACGGCGCAGCCCGCCAACGTCGTTCGTTTCTTCAACCGCTTTCCTCCGCTGAGCGGCGCCGGGGCGGCCGCCAGGGCGCGCGCGCTGCTTGCGATGGGTCAGCCGGTCCAGGCGGCGGACGCAGCGCGAGACGCGTGGCGCAGGGCGTCGCTGTCACCCACGGACGAAAGCTATGTGTTGGGCATGTTCGCCGGGCAGATCACGCCTGCGGATCACGACGCGCGAATGGATGCGCTGCTGTGGGCGGGGAACACCAGCGGCGCGGCGCGGCAGCTGGCCTATGTCAGCCCCGCCCGGCGAGCGGGCTTTGCCGCCAGGCTGTCGTTCCGCAGCAACGCGCCGGATGCGGCAAGCCTGGCCACGGCGGAGCCGGGCGCGCTTGCGGGCGATCCGGGCTATATCGCCGATCGAGCCAACTGGCTGCGCAACAACGGCGCCTCCCCCACCTCGCGCAGTTTCCTGTCGCAACCGCGTCGGCTGACCGGCCTGCCCGGCAATCCGGAGAAATGGTTCGAGACGCTGCTGACCGCCGCGCGGGGTGCCGCCAATGACGGTCAGTACCAGCTCGCCTATGACATCGCGCGGCAGATCGATGACGCCTATTCCCCCGCGACCGACGTGTCGGTGAAGCCTTATGGAGAGCGTGACGACTACACCAGTCTAGCATGGCTGGGCGGCCAGACCGCGTTGAAGAAGCTGAACCGGCCGGCGGATGCGATGACGCTGTTCGACCGCTACGCCCGCGGGTCGCGCGCACCGCAAACCCGCGCCAAGGGTTTTTACTGGGCCGGCCGCGCGGCGGAGGCGGCGGGTCGTTCGGTGGAGGCGACCGCGTTTTTCGCGACCGCCGCCGGCTATCGGGATCAGTTCTATGGGCAGTTGGCCGCGGAACGCAGTGGGCGGACGCTGGCTGCCCCTCCTCCGATCGTCAACCCGACGATCGCGCCGGCCGTGCGCGCCGCGTATGACGGCAGGGAGGTCGTCCGCGCCGCGCGGTTCCTTGGCCAGATCGGGCAGTGGCAGGACCAGACCGCGCTCATTCGCCAGATCGCGGCGGACGCCACCACCGACAACGATCATCTGTTGGGCGCGGAACTGTCGCGCAGCCTGAACCGGCCCGACCTGGCCGTCATGATCGGGCGCAGCGCGTTGCAGAATGGATTGTCTGACTATTCCGCCGCCGGTTTCCCCACCGTCCCCGTGCCGGTCGGTTACGAGGGTAGCTGGACCCTGATCCACGCCATCGCACGGCAGGAAAGCCAGTTCGACCGGGCCGCGATCAGCCATGCCGGCGCGCGGGGATTGATGCAGCTGATGCCCGGCACCGCGCGCGAACAGGCGGGCAAGTTGGGGCTGAGCTATGATCCGGCCGCGCTAACCACCGACCCGTCATTGTCGATGATGCTGGGGTCCAGCTATTTCCAGCGGGTCTATGCCGGGTTCGGCAGCTATCCGCTCGCGATCGCGGCTTATAATGCCGGGCCGGGCAATGTCCGCAAATGGCTGGCGGCGAACGGCGACCCGCGCATGCCCGGCACCGACGTGGTGGACTGGGTCGAGGCGATCCCGCTGTCCGAAACGCGCAACTATGTGCAGCGCGTGCTGGAGAATGCGGTGGTGTACGACCTCATCAACCCGACCCGCAGCCTGTCCACCGGCCGGCCGGCGCCGCTGTCCTGGTATCTGGGCAAGAACCGGCCGGGCTAGACCGGCGGCGCGGCGGGTCGCTAGGGCGGTGCGATGGATCGCCCCAACTACATCACCCCGGCAGGCTTCGCGACGCTGCGGCGGGAGTATGACCAGCTGTTCGCGGGCGAACGGCCGCAGATCGTCGAGACGGTGTCCTGGGCTGCGGGCAATGGCGACAGGTCGGAAAATGGCGATTACCTGTACGGCAAGAAGCGCTTGCGGGAGATCGACCGGCGTCTGGGCTGGCTGTCCAGGCGGATGAAGGCGGCGAAGGTGGTCGATCCCGCGCTGGCGCCCGACCGTGCGCGGGTGTTCTTCGGCGCCACCGTGACAATCGTCGACGAGGATGATCGGGAGCGTGTGCTGACGCTGGTCGGCGACGACGAGGCGGATGCGGCAGGCGGCAGGATCGGCTGGAACGCGCCAATGGCACGCGCGCTGCGCGGCGCAGCCGTGGGCGATCTGCGCCGCGTCGCCCTGCCCGCCGGCGAACGCGAGTATGAGATCGTCGCCATCACCTATCCGCAATCGTGAGGAACGCCTCCTTCCGCTTGTCCGTTGAGGACGGTGAAGGGGACGATCCATGGCAGAGAACCCCCGCACCACCACCGCGCGCGAAACCGACGACCGCGACCTGATCGAGGGCATGGAGCCGGCCGGCGACGCCGTGCCGAGCAGCGCTGGCGGCCGATTGCAGACTGATGTCGGAAGCCAAGCCGACCTGACCCGCGCGATCGACGATCCCGAGGCGGACACCCGGCCCGAGAAGCAGGATGACATCGACAACGGCCAGGCCTATCCGGCCGATCGCGGGAACAACCGCCAGAACGGCTGACATCATCGTAGCGGCGAACGCCGCCGGTTGACGCGGGTGCGGAAGGTGTCGAGGGTCGCTGAATGGCCGACGACACCCCAACCCGCAACATCGCCCTGCTGATCGATGCGGACAATGCATCCTGGCACGCCATCGACCCTGTCCTGACGGTGCTGGCCGAGTTAGGCACGGTTAATGTGCGCCGGGTTTACGGGAACTGGTCGAAACAATCGCTGAAGGGCTGGCGCGACATGACCGTGAAGCACGGCATCGAGCCCCAGCAGCAGTTCGACCTGACCAAGGGCAAGAACGCCACCGACATGAAGATGACGATCGACGCGATGGACCTGTTGTTCAGGGGCCGTGTCGAGGGATTCGGGATCATGTCGTCGGACAGCGACTTCATGCCGCTGGCGATGCGAATCCGGCAGGACGGCCTGCCCGTCTATGGTTTTGGCGAAAGCCGCACGCCGGAGGCGTTCAAGCGGGCGTGCACGCGATTCATCGATGTCGCGGCGCTGACGGCAGTGGAAGCACCCCCTGCCCCCTCGCCTGCTGCGGCGACGGCGACCGCGCCGGCGGCCAGCACTGCCACGCCCGCGGCGCGACCCGCATCGGATGTGTCAATCGAGCAATCCCTGCCGCCGGCCATCTCCTCCGCGCCGCGTCGCAAAAAGGCGGATGTCGACCCAGAACTCCTGCAGCTGCTGGTCGACGCCTATGACTCGGTCAAGCGGGACGAGCGCGGCTTCGTCAGCCTGTCCGCCATGGGCCAGCTGGCCGGCAATCGATCCAGCTTCGACGCGCGCAACTATGGCTATCGGCGTCTGGCCGACTTGATCGAGGCGGTGCCGAACTTCCAGACCGAACTGCGCGAAGGCGGCCGCCTGTATGTCAAGCGGGTGCGCTGAGCGCCGCCCGGACTAATTCTGTATCGATCGGTTGAAGCATAGGCGGCGAGGTCCGATCTATGCGTCGCGGGCCACTCGGTCCGCCAGATCATCCTCATCATCAGGAATTGGCATGGCCACGAAAGCCTTCGGCGCGACCGGCGTCGATCAGCCCCTTGAACCCTTGTCCATCGAACGTCGCCAGCCCGGACCGACCGACGTTCAGATCGCCATAGCCTATTGCGGCGTCTGTCATTCCGACCTGCATCAGGTCCGCGCGGAGTGGGAAGGCACCCTGTACCCCTGTGTTCCGGGCCATGAAATCGTCGGGCACGTCACCGCGGTCGGTGACGCGGTGTCGCGGCACAAGGTCGGCGATACCGTCGGCGTCGGCTGTCTGGTCGACAGCTGTCAGCATTGCGGGTCCTGCGCGGAGGGGCTGGAGCAGTATTGCGAGAACGGCTTCACCCTCACCTACAACTCGGCCACGCCGGATGCGCCCGGCCACACACTCGGCGGCTATGCCGAGGACATCGTGGTGGACGAAAAGTTCGTGCTGAAGATCACGCATGCGGACGATCAACTCGCCGCCGTGGCGCCCTTGCTGTGCGCGGGCATTACGACCTATTCGCCCTTGAAGCATTGGGGCGCCGGGCCGGGCAAGAAGGTCGGCATCGTCGGGATCGGCGGCCTGGGCCATATGGGCGTGAAGATCGCCCATGCGCTCGGCGCCCATGTCGTCGCGTTCACGACGTCCGAGAGCAAGCGGCAGGATGCACTCGACCTCGGTGCGGACGAGGTGGTCGTGTCACGCAACGCGGCCGAGATGGGCGAGCATGCCGGCAGCTTCGACATGATCCTCGACACCGTTGCGGCCAGTCATCAGCTGGACGATTATGTGACCCTGCTGAAGCGGGACGGCACGCTGGTGCTGGTGGGCGCGCCCGACCAGCCGCATCCCTCGCCCAACGTCATGAACATGATCTTGGGCCGCAGGCAGATCGCCGGATCACTGATCGGCGGCCTGCCGGAAACGCAGGAGATGCTCGACTTCTGTGCGGAGCACGGCATTACCGCATCGATCGAGATGATCGCGATCCAGGATATCGAGGCCGCTTATGATCGCATGCAGCGCAGCGACGTGAAGTACCGCTTCGTGATCGATACGAAGAGCTTGGCAGCCTGACACAAAAAAAGGGGCGGTTCCTCGCGGAGCCGCCCCCTTTTCACGCCATGATCGGCGGCCTTTCCGGTCCGATCAGCGCGTCAGTTTCTTGTAGGCCAGACGCGTCGGACGATCGGCGGCATCGCCCAGACGGCGGCGCTTGTCCTCTTCATAGCTTTCGTAATTGCCCTCGAACCACTCGACATGGCTGTCGCCCTCGAACGCCAGGATGTGGGTGCAGAGGCGATCGAGGAAGAAGCGGTCGTGGCTGATGACCACGGCGCAGCCAGCGAACGTCTCCAGCGCCTCCTCCAGCGCCCGCAGCGTTTCCACGTCCAGGTCGTTGGTGGGCTCGTCGAGCAGCAGGACGTTGCCGCCCTCCTTCAGCATCTTCGCCATGTGGACGCGGTTGCGCTCACCGCCGGACAGCTGGCCGACCTTTTTCTGCTGGTCGGGCCCGCGAAAGTTGAACGCGCCGACATAGGCGCGCGTGCCAAGCTCCTGCTTGCCGAAGCGGAACACCTCAAGTTTGTCGCTGATCTCTTCCCAGACGTTCTTGTTGGGATCGAGATGGTCGCGGCTCTGGTCGACATAGCCGAGCTTCACCGTCTGCCCGACCTCGATCGATCCGGCATCGGGCTGTTCCTGACCGGTGATGAGCTTGAACAGCGTCGACTTGCCGGCGCCGTTCGGGCCGATCACGCCGACGATGCCGCCCGGCGGTAGCATGAAGTCGAGGCCTTCGAACAACAGCTTGTCGCCATAGGACTTGGACAGGCCCTTCGCCTCGATCACCTTGCCGCCCAGGCGTTCCGGGATCTGGATCAGGATCTGCGCCTTGCCCGCAACGCGGCTCTCCTGGCTTTCCATCAGCTGTTCGAAATTGCGGATACGCGCCTTGGACTTGGTCTGCCGCGCCTTTGGCGTCTGGCGCATCCAGGCGAGCTCGTCCGCGATCGCGCGTTGCTTGCCTGCCTCCTCGCGCTCCTCCTGCTCCAGCCGCTTGGCCTTCTTTTCCAGATAGCCGGAATAGTTGGATTCGTAGGTGTAGTAGCGGCCGCGATCGAGTTCGAGCACCCAGTTGACGACATTGTCGAGGAAGTAGCGGTCGTGCGTCACCAGGATGACGTTGCCGGTATATTCCTTCAGGTAATTCTCCAGCCACGACACGCTTTCGGCGTCGAGGTGGTTGGTCGGCTCGTCGAGCAGCAGGATGTCGGGCTTTTCGAGCAGCAGCTTGCACAGCGCCACGCGGCGCTTTTCACCGCCCGACAGCTTCGACACGTCGGCGTCGCCCGGCGGGCAGCGCAGGGCCTCCATCGCCTGTTCCAGTTGGGAATCCAGGCTCCAGCCGTCGACCGCATCGATCTTCGCCTGAAGCTCGCCCATCTCCTCCATCAGCGCGTCGAAGTCGGTGTCGTCCTGCGGATCACCCATTTCGGCGGAGATGGCGTTGAACCGGTCGACCAGGTCAGCCACCGGACGCACGCCGTCCTTGACGTTGCCCATCACGTCCTTGTCCGGATCGAGCTGCGGCTCCTGCGCCAGATAGCCGACGCGGATGCCTTCCGCCGCCCAGGCCTCTCCGGTGAAGTCCGGGTCCATGCCGGCCATGACCTTCATCAGCGTCGACTTGCCGGCGCCGTTCGGCCCGATGATCGCGATCTTCGCGCCGTGGATGAATTGCAGGTGGATGTTGTTCAGAACGGGCTTGTTCGCGCCCGGAAAGGTCTTGGTCAGACCCTTCATGACGTAGGTGTACTGGACGGCCATGGGTCGCCTTCTCGGTTTGATGCGGCAGAAGCGGGAAACTGAGGGTCAGATAAGGCTTCGCGGGCGGATTGGCAAACCGGCGGGCGGTCGGTACGCCCGTGTCATGACCAGCGCACGATCCGCCGCCGCCCGCACCCTCCTGATCCGATCCTCCGGGGCGCTTCTCGCCGGCGCGGCGTTGGGCGCCACCGCCCCGCTGATGGCGCAGACCGCGCCGCCGGTGGTGCCCGTGATCGGCCACGGCCGTGCCATCCCGCTGGGCGTCGCGATTGATCCCGCCATCGCCGCCGTGCGCGACAAGGCGCTGACCGACACGGTCGCCTATTCCATCGTGGAAGCCCTGACGACGGAGATCGGGCCGCGCCCGGATGGGTCGGATGCGCAGGCGCGCTCGCGGCAATGGGCGGTGACACGGCTGAACGCCCTGGGGTTCCGCAACGTCCGGATCGAGCCGTACGAGCTGCACAATGTCTGGGAACGCGGTGAGGAACGGGCCGAGCTGGTCGGGGCCAACGCCCAGTCGCTCCGCGTCACCGCGCTCGGCAATTCCGGCGCGACTCCGGCGGCCGGCATGACCGCGCCGGTCGTCTTCTTTCCTTCGCTGAACGACCTGCTGCTCGCGCCGGACGCCATGGTGCGCGGCCGGATCGTCTTCGTATCCAACGCCATGCATGCGACGCAGGACGGGTCCAGCTATGGCAGCGAGGGCGCGGCGCGCTTCGTCGGGCCCGACATCGCCGCGCGAAAGGGCGCCGCCGCGATCGTGATCCGCTCCATCGGCACCGATCATGGCCGCGGACCCCATGCCGGCGTGACGGATTTCGAGTCCGGCGTGGCGCCGATCCCCGCGGCCGCCCTGTCGGTCGCCGACGCGGAAACGCTGGAGCGGCTGGCGAAAACGGGTCGCCCCGTGTCGCTGCACCTGACCTTGACGCCCCGTTTCGTCGGCACGCGCATGTCGGGGAACGTGGTGGCGGAGGTGCCGGGCCGCGACAAGGACGCCGGCATCGTGCTGATCGGCGGCCACCTGGACAGCTGGGATCTGGGTACCGGCGCGATCGACGATGCCAGCGGGGTCGCCATCACCACCGCCGCCGCCAAGCTGATCCTGGATCGCGGCCGCGCCCCGCGTCGCACGATCCGCGTGGTCTGGTTCGGTGACGAGGAAACCGGCGGCTGGGGTGGACGCGCCTATGCGGAGGCGCACAAGGCGGAGCGGCACGCGATTGCGGGAGAGTCCGATTTCGGCGCCGACCGGGTCTGGCGGTTCGAGACGAACCTGCCCGACAGCGCGAAGGCGGTGGGGGATCGCCTGGCGGTGGCGCTGCAACCGCTCGGCATCGGGCGCGGCAAGGGTGTCGGCGGCGACGGCACGGATGTCGAACCCGTATTCGACCTGGGTGTCGCGGCCATCGACCTGAACCAGTCCGGCCTGCGCTATTTCGACTGGCACCACACGCCGGAGGACACGCTGGACAAGGTCGATCCGGAACAGCTTCGCCAGAACGTCGCGGCATGGGCGACCATGCTGGCGGTGGTGGCCGACGCGCCGGAAACCATCGGCCCGGTGCAGAAGCGGTAGCGGGCACAAAGCTGTTGCCCGAGGGGCTCGATCTTCTTTCCCCTCGCAAAAGGCGGATTGACCTACTAAGCTGGTAGGGTAATCAGAAGCGTCGCGACGGCGGTCGTTCGGGCGCGAGTTTTGCTATGCTTGGGAGCATTCGAATGAAGAAGATCGCTTTGGTTCTCGCGGCCACCGGCCTGTTTGCCGTCGCCGCGTGCAACCGCACCCCGACCGAGGCCGCAGCCGACAACGTGTCCGACAACCTCGAGGCGCAGGCCGACAACCTCCAGGCGCAGGCCGACAACGCCACGACCGCGAACGAGGCCGCCGCGCTGACCAACGCGTCGGAGAACGTCGAGAACCAGGCCGACGCGGTCGAGGATCACGTCGAAAACACCTCCATGTGATCTGACGCGAACGTCGTCACCACAACAAGGAAATGGGGAAAATCATCATGAAGAAGATCGCTTTCGTCGCTGTTGCCGCCGGCCTGATGTCGCTGGGCGCTTGCAGCAAGTCGCCTGAGGCCGCTGCCGTCGAGAACAACGCCGACATGCTGGCCGACAACCTCGAGGCGCAGGCCGACAACATGGACGCGATGGCGGACAACACGTCCAACGCCGCGACCGCCGACGCGATCGAGAACGCTGCCGACAACCTCAACGCGACCGCCGACAACGTGCGTGACGCCGCCGAGGACAAGGCCGACAACATGCAGTAAGCCGCGTCGGACCCACGTGTCCGACCGACGAATTGCAAAGGGGCGCTTTCCGGACCGGAGGCGCCCCTTTTTCTTTGCCGCGCGCTGCGCTACCGCGCACCTGTTGGCGGGGCCTGTAGCTCAATGGTTAGAGCTGGCCGCTCATAACGGCTAGGTTGCGGGTTCGAGTCCTGCCGGGCCCACCAACGGATGCGCTAAGCGCCTGCAAACGCCAGACTTCTCTACCGGTTAGACAAACTTGCGCTAGAGCGGTTAGGCAAACTACGCGTCATTCTCGTTCGAGAATCGTGTGATGGTGGCGCCAAGCGCTACCTCCGCAAGCTGCTCCTGCTCTGCCGCTGCGGTGTAGAGGGTGACCTCGCTGTCACCGCGCCAGCCGGCCACCGCCTTGATACCCAACTGCGTGGCCGAGCTCTCCGCCATCCGCCGCGCGATTGCCTTTCTAAGCCCGTGCGCGGTGCACTGGGGCAGATCGGCCTGGTCGCACCACTCCCGCATCTTGTTGCCGAAACCCTCTTTTGTGAACGGCTTCCCATATTCGGTCACAAGGAAGGATTGCAGGCCGACGCTGGGCATCGCCGCCAGTGCCCGACGAAGGTCAGGGGCGATCGGCAACCATAGGTCGGCTCCGTTCTTCGCAGCCGTGAAGTTGATCTTGCCCCGGACGATGTGCTTGGGGCCGAACGCCCGTGCATCGCCACGCCGTTGGCCAGTCCAGAGGATGATCTCCAGCGCGAGCCGCGCTTTCGTACCGACAGCGTGTCGCGCCTGGTACTTCGCGATGTCTTCCTCGGTCCAGCTGTAGAAGCCGGTGAGTCGCGCCTTTCCGATCTTGTCGGCGTCATCCACGGGGTTGGCGGCAATCCATTTGAGCCGCTTGGCATAGGCGAACATGCGGCGCAGTTCCTTGCGAAGGTTGCGCGCTGCCACCTGTCCACCCACCGGCCGACCCTTTTCGTTGGTGCGCTTCTCAGTGCGCGCCAGCAGGATCGCCTCGATATGTTCGAAGCCGAAATTGGCAACCAGGTCGTTCTCGAACTCGGAGCGGAAGCTCTCGACCAAACCGCGACGCCTCGCGCGATCGTTGTCGCTTCCCTTCCCTGCGAAGTCCCCACACTGGTAGTAGCGGGTAGCTAGATCGCTGACGCTGCGCGGGATGGCGCGGCTCTCAATGATCCGAGAACCGGCGATCAGGGCCTTGTACTCAGCCTCGAAGCCCGGCTGATCCGGCAATGTCGCCATGTACTTGGGGGCACACCCCGCCTTACGGAACCGCGCGCGGAGCTTGCCATGGCGATCGGGGTCGACGGTGACGTTGGCGTAGCGGGTCTTCATCGCCTCGGCAGGATCCTGTCCAGCGGGTTGGCCGCGACCGATTCGGCTGCGGGCGCAGGGTCGTCGCTAGCTTCCACGACAATGTTGCCCGCTACGTCAATCCCGACCCGCACGCGGGTATACCCTGCCTTGCGAGCGCCCTTCATCGCTCGCGCGATGTCCTCTTGCTTGAAGCGTGCCGCGACAGTCATGCCGCCAGCCTCCTATGTCCTACCATCCGGGCCTTCACAGTGCGCTCGGCGCTGACCATGACGACGATCGCTGCCTCGCCTGATCGCCCGCGGTAGGGGCGCTGGTGCCAGGCCAGCGCATCGCAAAGGTCCGCCATGATGCGACGTTCATCGCTGGTCGGATCGCGATCGGCCTGGGCACGCGCCTTGGCCGCGATCGTGGCGAGCTCCGCGACCATCAGGTGATTGTAGCGGCCGAAGTAACCGGTGCGGTCATCCCATTCGGGACAGGCCGGCGCGGCCGGGTCGATGATCCAACGCCACTGCGCCGCCACCGCGCGCGAGAGCGCCAGCCCTTCTTCCGCAGCCTCGGCCGTCAGCCTGCCGGCCTTGACGTGAGCGGGAAAGTTGGCCTCGCGTCCGCGCAGCAGGTGCGCTGCTGCGTCGGCGCAGTAGTCGCGGAAGCGATAGTCGGCGAGGCGGGGCATGGTCATTGGCCCACCAAGTCGCGAAATAGGATTGGCTGAACTGCGCCGCTGGGGAGCACGCTATCGAGCCACGCGTCGGCCCTGGGTTCGTCTCCGTCCCATTTGTCAGGGAAGGTCCGAGCGGCGATCAGTTCGCGGATCCGGGCTTCTTCTTCCTCATTGATCAGGTCGACCCGCGCGCGATGTTGGATGTCCAACACCCGCTCCAGCGCCTCGGCACGCGCCTCCAAGGTCAAAGGCCCCATGCGCTGTGGGTTCTTCGCGATGGAACCGTCCTTCAGCCTCTCCACACCGCGCTTCCGGTGACGCTGTTTTGGCATTCGCATCCAGCGATAGAGCGGCTTCAGTTCCAACAGTGCGGACAGGTGCGACCAGTGCTGCATGGCCGACACGATCTCCAGCGCCGTGTCCTTTTCGGTGAGTGGGCAGCCGATGCAGCCGGTCCGGGCTGCGATGTCTGCCGCGTCGTCACCGCCGTAGGCGTCGGCCATGATCGACACCGGCCACTCGCCGTAGCCGGGCGCGTAGGAGACGCGTCCGATCCAGTCCCATACGTGGCAGACGCGCCAGTGCAGGATCGGAGCGAGGGTCGCGATGCGGCCACGGATGCCTTTCGCGTCCGGCAGGACCTGCTGATACCAGCCCTGCCCGCATTCGGCGCCGTCCTTTGAGCAGGACATGACGATCCGGTCGTCTCGGATTGCGCTCTCGCCCTGACGAACGCCGGTGAGCATCAGCGCAGTCTCGTCGAGGTCGGCGAGTGCGGAGATCAGCGCCTCAGCCATCGGTTCGACCTTGATCTGGCGGGTGCACCAACGAAGGGTGTTGTTGTTCGGCGGAGGCACGCCTCTGCCGAGGATATAAACCATGAAGCGCTTATCAAGCGGCGCTCGCACGACGTGCACCTCGATCCAATTGCGTTGACGCAGCCTTGCGATCACCGCCTCGGCGGCCTGCTGGATTGGCGGCAGTTCCTGTCGCGTGTCGGCGTAGAAGACGTGCAATCGTTCCGGCTGTGGCAGGCGGCCGGTGTCAATCAGATGGATAACCACGGTCAGCAGCGCCGTGCTGTCCTTCCCTCCGGACCAAGCGATCGCGTGACGGCTATGCCGCGACCAGTAGGCGTGTAGCGACTGGCAGGTGAGATCGATCGCCTCATCCAGCACCATGAAGTCGCCGTTCGCGCCGTTTGCGAACAGGTTGTCGATGGCCGTCACGCCGCCACCTCTTCCGCCGTATCGTTGGCGCACAGCGCCGGCAGGTTGGCCCTGACCAGAGCCTCGGCCACGTCGGGGCAGACGCTGTTGCCGATCTTCGCGATCTGGCTGCTCTTGGTCAGCGGTTTGTCGTTGGGGCCGATCGCGGCGAGGATGTAGTCGGCGGGGAACCCCTGCGCGTTGGCCAGTTCACGCGGGGTGAGCATCCGCATGCCGATGTCGACGATGACGTAGGTCGTGGCGTCGATCGTGACGGTGACGACTGCGAAGCGCTCGCGCGTCGGGATGGTGTGGAGCGGAACGTCGACCGCCTGCCCGTGCCGATCCGATCCGTAATATTTCACCAGGAACGCGGCGACCTGGACGGCGCGGGCCAGCTGTTCGGGCGGCAGCGCGTCGGCGTCCACCATGACCGTTTCGACCAGGCGCTGTTGCGCGCCTGTAGTGGTGACGGTGGTCAGGGGCTTGTCCGCCACACGTCCCAGCATTCCGCCGGTGTTCGCCTGCTCCATATGGGCGCAGACGACGCCATGGTGCTGGCCACCGGCGGTGATCGTCTTCGCCGGGTGGGTCGGATCGCCCTGCCCGCCGTTCGTGTTCGACGTGTAGAAGTGTGACAGGAACGCCGTCACAGCCGCGTGACGCGGGGCGCCAGCCATGACAGTGTCCATCGGTTCGCTCGCCGGCCGACCCCGGCTGTTCTCGCTGAACTTCTCCAGATGCGCAACGACGACCGAATGCTTGCCGCCTGTCGCGATCGTCGACACAGGTGCATTTATGTCCTGCTCGCGCGGCTTTTCGCCTGGCCGACGCTCCCCGTTCTGAAGAGGTGCCATGGCCGCAATGGTCAAACGCTGCTGCGTGCCGCGCACGGTGGCGGTGGTCAGCGGTTCGTCCGCCGGCCGGCCGACGCGGTCGAAGTTTTGCTGGCCGATGAAGGCCGCGTCGATGGGCGCGATCGTGGCCGTGGCGCGGGCGAATTCGCCGCCATTGGCGGTCGTGATCGTGCGCAGCGGCTCTGCCGGGTCATGCGACCGGGCGCTGTTCTGCGTATGCGTGATCGGCACGATCGCGGCATCGACCACGCCATGCTCCGGCTGGCTGGTCGCAGTGCGTAGCGGATCCTGCGGATCGAACACGCGCGCGGCGCGGGTGTTCGTGAACGCCGTGCCGACGATGAACGGCTTCGCCGCGTTGACGACGTAGCGCATGACGCCGTGCGCGATGCGGCGATTGGTCGCCGGCTTCAGTGGCCGGGTGCGGTCGAAGATCGACGGGCACGGGATCGACCAGTCGATGCATTCGGCCGCGGTGCGGTACGAGAGCAGCTTGCCCTTCCGCACCTCGACGCTGTCCGGCTTGCCGTGAGTCGGCGTCGGCCAGACGATCGGCAGGCCATCGCGACGGGCGATCAGGTAGAGGCGCTTGCGGCTGGTCGGCGCGCCATAGTCGCAGGCGCGCAGTTCGCGGTACTGGACCTTGTAGCCCAGCCGGCGCAGGCGCCGCACCCACAAGTCGAACTCCTCGCCCTGGCGTTCCTTGATCGGCATGCCCTCGGCATCGAGCGGACCCCAACGACGGAACTCCTCGACGTTCTCCAGCATAATGACCTGCGGCGCGCCGCGACCGTCGGGCGTCGCCTTCAGCAGGCGCTCGGCCCAGTGGACCACCACCCAGGCGAGGTCGCGGATGTTTTTCTCACGCGGCTTCCCGCCCTTCGCCTTGCTGTGATGCTTGCAGTCGGGGGAGAACCAGGCGAGCGCGACCGGCGCGCCGCCCGTGGCGTCGAGCGGATCGACGGCAAGGATCGACTGGCAATAGTGGCGCGTGGTCGGATGGTTGGCGACGTGCATCGCCACCGCCTCCGGATCATGGTTGATCGCCACGTCCGGTTCGCGGCCGATCGCGCGTGCGATGCCTGTCGAAGCCCCGCCGCCCCCGGCGAAGTTGTCGATGACGAGCGGGCGCATCAGTCGCCTTCCCCCTCTCCCGTGGGTGTAGGGGCGGTGGCGAGGGCCAGCCGATGGATAATTGCCTTTCGACCGCCTAGGTCGCGCACGACCCTTTCCTGTTCCGCCGTCCAGTCAAAGCCATAGCAATCCTGCCCATCTGGCCCCTCGCCCTCGCTCATTCCGAGGCCTTCAAAGAAGGGGGTGATCTCGTCACCCAACTCTTCAATTATTTTTGTACGATCCCAGTTTAGCCAAGCCGAACCGAGCAATTCTGCAATGCGCTCCAGCACGATCATCATGTCGATTTCACGCTCGCTCGGCACGGTAACGACATCGCTGCCTGACGCGGCGAACGCGGCGGCAAAAGCACGGCCGATCGCATAGAGCGTGGCGACAGCAGCATCTTCGTCATTCGGCGCGTGCGCGGGCCACATCAGCATGGCGACGGACTGCCCCTTTGCGTCGCGGATATACGCGGCTCCGTTGCCTTCTGCCTCATGCAGCGCAAACGGCAGTGTAAAGTACGGCTCCACTTCCACCGGCGCACATGATGGGGCGGTAACGACATCGCTGCCTGCCGAGAGGCGGCGACCTTCTGCGATGCCAGCCAAGCGACGTTCCGCAAACGCCTGCTCTATTGTCTGTCGGCCGTCCTCGCCGAGCGTGCTGTCACCCGCCATGATGCGCTTGATCTGGATGGCATGAAAGCGGGTGACAGCGGCCTTATCGGCTTCGGTCACATCGTCTTGTGTCACCGGCTCGGGGCCGCTTGGATCAGCCCTGCTCATCACAGCACCCCCGCGATGTAGGCGCGCAGGAACTGTGCAGCGATGCCGAGGGCGGCGAGGCCGAGGAACGCGACCTCGATCCGGCGGGCGTAGTAGCCGATCGGGCGCTCGTGATCGGGTTCCAGCGGGTCGGGACCGCCCTCCCCGCCCGTCGGCTGGCTGAACGCCAGCACCTGTGCGTCGCGGGCGCGGAGGCGGGCGACGGTGGCGGAGAGCTCGCCGAGGCGGGTTCCACCGTGTCCGGGAAGTAACGGCAGAAAGCTGAGCCGATGCGGTCGCGACGGCAGGAAGGAGCGCTGTTTGAAACGAGGCGCGGTGCGAGCGTGAGCCGCGCAAGGCATGCTGATCGGCAGAACCTCAGGATAGGTGACGAGGTCTAGCGGATCGTATGACGCAGGAAGGAGGCTTAGCGCGGGCTGTGGGATGATCGCGGCCGGCGCGGACAGATCAAAGGATGGTGCGGGCATGATGCGCTCCAGCGGGCAGCATGCCCGTGAAGCGCTCCATAACTACGGGCAGTTGCCCGCGTCAAGCAATTATGCGGGCAACTGCCCGTCTAGCCCAGCAGGTCTCTCATCATGACGACGCGATGCACGGCTAAGACCTCGTCGGCCGCCACCTCAAAATCCATTGGCGGATTGTACTGACGGAGCGTCAGCGCCTTGGCGGATCGACGGACCAGACGTTTGATCAACGCAGCCTTGGCCCCCTCAGTGTGTCGATCCGCCAGCTGCACGATCACGTCGTCACCGGGGCGCGGCGGCCGCTTTGGGTCAACAATAACCGGGTCTCCTGGCTCGAACCGAGGCTCCATGGATGAGCCGGTAATGTAGACCGCGTAAACGTCAGACCTACGTGCAAGTAGCGGGGGCCGGCGGACCCAATCTATCGCTTCGGTCAACTCGACGATGTGGCTTTCAACGAGTTCATCGCCGTTCAAATCCAGTTCGGCTCCTAAAGCAGTTCCATAGACGGGGATAGTGCGTGGCAGCGCTTCGTCGAAGGAGCGATCTGCTGCGTGAGACTCGTATCCAGTTCGGCGATTGGGGGACGCCTCGGCAGCGTGAACTCCATCGCGTAAATAAGACACCGTGGTTTCAAGCGCTTCGGCGAGCCGCTGATATGCCTCGATGCCCATACGTTTCCCCCGTCCTCGACGCAGGTCACGGATGAGGTCAGACGATCGCCCTTCTGTCGCCAGCAGTGAGACTTCCCGGTCAGATTTGCCCAGCGCGGTGAGGCGTTCTTCAAGGCGTTCGATCAGGTCCGTCATACGGGCATTATCCCGCATTAATGGTTTTTGGTCATTCGGGCACTTGCCCGTTGACAAAGGCGGGCAGTTGCCCGCATTTAGCGCCTCGGCTAGCATTGGAGTGCCTGGTGACGCTGATTGAACGCCTTCTCGCACTGGCAGAAACCTGGGCGGCGGCTAACAACCGCAGTACCGCGACGCTCGCTTCCCGTGTGGCTCGTGACGGCAAGTTTCTGGAGCGACTTTCGGCTGGCGGACAATGCACTGCCGATAAGGCTGAGCGATTTTTCGCGTTTTTCCGTACCGAAGGTAACTGGCCGGCCGGTGTACCGACAATCGTGAGCGACTTGTTGGATGGTGTGAACCTCGGCGTTGCTGGGGTGATGCTTCATTCGTCTTCCGATAACGTAGATCATCCCCTCGCGGCATCGGGAGAGTGCGCCGACATTTCCCGGCAGGCGGTGACGGCATGACGCGGACTGCCCTGTCAGTGCTGGCCACCTGTAAGCCGTTGGTGGGCCAATTCGCTGCCCCAGCGCTGTCTTGCCTCAGCATCGACGTTCAGGCCACGGTCGGCGCACCAGGCGACGAAGTGCTCAGGATCAATGTGAGCGCGGAAAGTGGGAACGCCGCGCTTCTTGAAGCCGGTTTCCAAGCCCTCGGCCTGACTTTGCCAGCGGTCGAATGTGATGGGCAGCTTGTCACTGTCCTCCATGACTTCGAGAATACGGGAGTAATCCGCGCGCTTGTACCACGCAATGCCGAGGGCATCCACGCGTCGTCCAGCTTCCATTCGCCCTCTCCTCTCGCCGATGTGATCACCACCGTATCCGCGCCGGGCGGGGCCGCAACCCCGGCTTGCGAAGGCAAGCTGTCGTGAACGCGCTGATCGCCACGGCCGTGAAGGGCCGCATGCTCAAGATCGCGTTCGGCGAACTGGTTGCACGCGCGGGCGGCGTAGAGGCAGCCGCCGGTTTCTGCCGCGTCGGCAAGAGCACGCTGGCCCGCTACTACGCGCTCGGGCCAACGGACGAGGAGTGCTTCGCCCCCGTCGACGTGGTGCGCGATCTGGAGGCGTTGGTTGGCGAGCCGATGGTCACGCGGGTGCTGGTCGCCATGGCCGAGGGCATCTTCCTGCCCCAGCCGACCGCCCCGGCGCGGCGCGGCGACCTGCTGTCGATGCTGGCCGATGCCGCCAAGGAACATAGCGACCTGACGCAGAAGCTCTGCGCCAGCCTGGCCGACGGCCACCTCGACACGGTCGAGGCGGAGCGCGTGCTGGCCGAGATCGACGATAATTTCCGCGTGCTGGCGACGATGCGCGCCGCGGTGACATCCATCCTGGAGGGGCAATGAAGAACAAGATGCACCTGCCCGCGCGCGTGCCGAACGAAGGCGCGCGCCTGCTGGCGCAATGGATCGCGCGCGAGTGCCATGGCGCGCTGGGCGTGGCGAACCTGAAGCTGTGCGTCGGCATGCCGACGTTGCAGCGGCTGCTGGACGGCGAGATCACGCCGGGCGCGTCGCTGGTCGGCCCGATTGCGGAGCGCACGCACGGCCGTGTCGCGCGCCTGGACTGGCAGCGTGCACCACGTGGCGGTTGGTTCGACGCGCCTGCGGCTGCGCAGCCACAGCGGCGGGCCGCATGACGGTCACGATCGACGATCCCGCCGCTGGCGGCAGTGCGCCCGGCGCCTGGGCAACGGCGATCGCGCATACGCCGGCACTGGCGTCGCAGACCAACGAGATCACGCGCGGGGTGCCCCCCTGTCGCCACGCGCGTGCCGGCGAGGGGGTGGCGACGGCCGTCCCCTCGCCGGGAGCTATCGGGCTGGGCCGATGATGGCGGCGCTGCCGCTGGAACAGATCGGCGACGAGGCCTGCGGCGTCGTGGCCAGCGTCGCGCGGATCGACGCATGGATGGAGCTCGCCAAGGCCGGCGACCGCTTTGTCTATGCCAGCCGACTGACGTTGCCGGTCGCCAGCGCCGGCGCCAAGCGGATGCGCGATCTGGCGAAGCGCGAGCTGGTTCTGCTCACCCGGCCCCGCTCCACGATCGATCCGACGGTGTTCAACTACACGGCGACTCGGTCGAGCAAGCCCAGTCCGCTGACCAAGCCGGATCGGGAAAAGCTGAAGGTCGTGACGCTGCCGATCGACATCGACGAAGTCGAAGCGGTCAACAGCCTCCTGCCGGTGCTGGAACGGTTCGCGCGTGCCGGTCGGCCGTGCCCCACCGATCATCAACTCGCACAACGTGCCGATCTGTCGGTGGACCTGATCAAGCCTATCCTGAAGGCTGCCGAGGCCGCACACATGATCCGCGTGCTTCCCGCGCCAGGCCCGACGGGGCGCCGGATCCTGATCTTGTCGACCGGCGCCATCACCGGCCTCGTCCGATGAGCCTGACGCCGCTCTCCGCCGCAGCCGGCAGCGCGTTTTCGCGGGCACAGACCGATGACCCGGTCAATCGCGAAACGCACGACTTCTACCCCACGCATCCGGGTGCAACGCGCGCGCTGCTTTCGGTGGAGGCTTTTGACGGGCCGATATGGGAACCGGCTTGTGGCGATGGTGCCATGTCGAGGGTCATGCAGGCGGCCGGTCATGATGTCGTCAGCACGGACCTGATCGATCGCGGCTATGGTGAAGGAGGGCGCGACTTCCTGATGGAGTGGGCGCCTCGCGCACCGCACGTCGTCACCAATCCACCGTTCCGCTGGGCGAGGGAGTTTGCCGATCGCGCGCTGCTGTTGAGCCGGGCGCCGGGCGGGAAGGTCTGCCTGTTTCTCCGCCTCGCCTTCCTTGAGGGGATCGAGCGACAGCGCTGGTTCGCCACGACACCCCTGGCCCGCGTTTGGGTCATGTCGCGTCGCGTGCCCATCCAGCGTGGCCGACTGGTCGACTCGGTCAGCGGCGAAGGCGCGGGCGTGATCGCCTTCGCCTGGTTCGTGTGGGAGCACGGCCACGTTGGAGCGCCGCAGATCGGCTGGCTCGATTGGAAGGGTTGCTGATGGTCGATGCCGTCGACATGGCCAGCCAGATCGAGGCCGAGACCGTCGCGCTGGCGATAGCGTCCCGCGCTCCGATCGAGAGCGGGACTGCGGGCGATTGCGACGGGTGCGAATGGTGGTTCCCCCGCCTCGTCGATGGGCTGTGCGGGTTCTGCCGAGACGGCCGGCAACCGCCAGCCGACTGGGAACCGCATCCCCGTCCCTCTCTCGATGTCGAAAAGGAAGATCCTGTGGGCAATACACCAGCAAGCAAGTCGGTCACCTTCGTGGCATCGGGTGCCATTCTCGACGAGCTCAAGCGGCGGGTCGCAGATGGCGCAACGTACAATCGCGCCGCAATCGACATGATCGAAGCCGGGCTGGTGCTGGCATCGACGCCAGCCCCGGATCAGGCTTCCACAGCCGAGCCGGAATTCGAGGCGGTCCAGACACCCCGCCAGCGCATGGTGCAGTTGCTGGACGGCATGGCCGGGCTGGTGTCGGAGATCCTCGACAGGCCGGATCGGTCGGCAGAGGTCGCGACCGAGCGGCAGCGTGCCGAGGAGGCCGAGGCGAAGCTGGTAGACCTGACGGCGCGCATCGCCGCGGTTCTGGCCTGACCTGACGGCAGGATCATGGCAGTAGGCATTTCAACGGGCGAAAGCCTGTTCGATCGCGCGCGCAAGGTCGCACCGGCAGATGTAGCGCGAGCACATGGCGCGCGGCTGCGTCGGGCCGGGACGAAGCGGTCGCGCGGAGGTTGCCCGCTGTGCGAGTCTGCCGACGCGTTCCTGGCGGACGAACAGGGCCCGATCTGGCATTGCTTCTCCTGTGGTGAGACCGGCGACGCGGTCGCGCTCGAAAAGGAGCTCGGCGGGCATCCAGACCGTACCGCAGCCGCCCGCGTGCTCGCTGGTGATGCCGAGCGGGTCGTTCTCCAGCGCGAGCGCCGTGTCCGCACAGTGCATGAACGGCCGATCGTCGATAGTGCGACCGTTGCCGCCTATATCGTCGAAAGGGTCGTTCCGGCGACCGGTACGATCGTGGAAGCGTGGCTGGCCGCGCGGGGTATTCCGGTCGATCGCGTCAGCGCTGCTCTTCGCCACCTCGCCTTTGCCGCCCGGTGTCCGATCGCCCCATGGCGGGAAGATCGCGGGCCGCCCAGCATCATGCATTGCCCGGCGATGATTGCACCTCTCCGTGAAGCGTCAAACGGGGCGATAGTAGGCGTCCATGCCACTTACCTGACCAGCGATGGCAGGCGGAAGGCCGATCTAGGATGCCTGCCGGACGGCAGGCCCCGACCTGCCCGCAAGATGTGGGGTCGGGCACGCGGTGCTGCCTGTTTCCTGGGCGATGTTGCCGGACCGGGACCGATGGCTGTCGGCGAAGGGGTCGAGACGGTGCTGAGCTACGTTGCGGCGCTCGATGGTCCGAGCCGGCCTGTGGCCGCGCTCAGCCTCGACAATCTTCAGGGTCGCGCACTGCGCGACGAAGAGGGCGTGGTGCCACTCTGGCGGCTGCGGGCTGATCCGGACTCGCCGCCCATCACCGTTAGCGAAGCCGGCGAAGTGCACATCCTCGTCGATGCCGACATGCGACCGATCGAGATCCGTTGCCAGCTTGTGCGGCGGGGCCGGCGCGAGCGGGTGCGGATCGATGGGCTGAAGAGGTCGGAGATCTGTGCCGCGCTAGCGACCCAGGCATGGCGACGCGCCGGTGCTGGCCCGGTCAAAGCCTTTCGCGCGCCGGCCGGGATGGACTTCAACGATCTTGGGAGGGCGCGGTGAGCGCCGACGAGGAGGCCCTGTACTGCCGCGCTGCCGCACTTGTGCTGGAGCATCAGAAAGCGTCCACATCGTGGCTGCAACGGCAGCTGCGCGTCGGGTATAACAGCGCGGCCAGGATGATCGAGCGCATGGAGAGGGAGGGCTATGTCGGCCAGCCCGATCATGTCGGGCGGCGCGAGGTGCTTCGCCCGCCGTCGGGCACGCTGCCGTTCTACGAGGCTGCGGTCGATGCGGAGCCGAACCCTTGGGAGCGCAACGCCGGCAAATTCGATCAGGCGACCAGTGGCACGCCCGCACCGGACGATGCGTCCGCGCCAACCGCCGTTCCGCTCGAATTTGCAGCTGTGTCGAGCCCTGAGAAGCCGGAGAGCGAACCTGACACGCCCATGGCGGAGGCACCGCCACTGGTGCAGGTCGCCGTCGACCTCGTCCAGCTTCTCGGGCTGGAAGGCGCGCGGCGCGCCGTTCGTGCGGCTGCGGAAGCGTCCGGCGAGACGGAGGCTTTTCGTCGGCCGAAGGGAAAGAGCGATCATCTGCGGGCGATCGTGGAACGGGTCGAGCACCTGGTCGGCGAGCGCGATGCGATCACGGCAGAGATCAACGAGGTCCTCAAATTCGCAAAGGACATAGGGTTCGATCCGCCCGCGATCCGTCGCGTCGTGAAGGATCGTGAAATGGACCGGGACAAGCGGTTCACCGCCGAGGCCATCTACACCGTCTATCGGCACGCCCTCGGCATCGAGGATCCCGATTTCGCGCTGGAGCTACCCGCGCCGTCGATCCCGCCACCCGTGAAGGCACGCAAGCTGACCGCCAAGGAAAAAGCCTATCAGGAGACACTCGCGTCGGTCGCCGCGAGCCGTGTCATCCTGCTTCAGTGAGGAAATAGCGTGGGGGACGTGGTTCAACGTGCGGTGATGATGGTGACGGTCGACCCGCTGGCCCTGTGCTGGCGCGAACTGTCCGATCTCGGCAATGCGGAGCGGCTGGTCGCACATGCCGGTGGCAAGCTGGTGCATGTTCGCGAATGGGGCTGGGTCGCCTATGATGGGCGGCGGTGGTCGGCCGAGGATGGCCAGCGCCTTGCCATGCTGAAGACGCATGAGGTCGCGCGGGGCATTCGTGACGAGATCGCCGCTCTGGCGGAGATCGCGGATGACGAACTGAAGAAGCGCTTCGGGGAGTGGTGCACGACGGAGCGTCGTCAGGATCGGGTGATCAACCTCCACAAACATGCGGTGCAGACCGGCAATGCGAGCAAGGCCACGGCGATGCTGGCTCAGGCGGCGACGCTCGATGACCTGAACAGGCGCATGGAGGAGTTCGACACCAACCTGCTGGTCGTCAACGCAGCGAACCGGACGCTGCGGTTCGTCAAAGACCCGGCGGCTGAGGCGGGGAAGCGTTGGCGATTGACAGAGGCGCCGCACGATCCGGCCGATCATCTGACGCGCGCCATGACGTGCGACTGGGATCCCAGGGCGACCGCACCGGCATGGGATCAGCACCTCGCTACCGTGCTTCCCGACCCTGCGGTGCGCGCCTACTTCCAGCAGGTGATCGGCTACGCACTGTCTGGCCTCACCGTCGAACAGTGCATGTTCATGCTCCAGGGCAAGGGCGGTGACGGCAAGTCGACGACGATGAACGTGCTTCGCGAGCTGATGGGCGGCTACGGCGTCGCGGCCGACGTGCAGACCTTCATGGCAGCCGGCCAGCGATCCGGCGCGGACGCGACGCCCGACCTGGTGCGTCTCGCGGGAGACACGAGGCTGGTCTGTACGCAGGAGCCGAAGCGGGGCTCAGCCATCGACGAGCAGCGGATCAAGCAATTCACAGGTGGTTCTCCGATCCAGGCGCGCGCCAACTATGGCGATCCCTTCGAGTTCAAGGCGCGAGGCAAGCTGTTCATGGAGTGCAACAGCCGTCCGCGCATTTCCGGTGATGACGATGGCATATGGCGACGCATCGTGATCATCCTCTTCCCGCATCAGTTTAAAGGAACGGCGATCGACAAGGGCGCGGAAGCGCGATTGATGGCCGAGGGGCCCGGCATCCTCAACTGGATGCTTGAGGGCCTGCGCCAGTGGCTGGAGGCCGGGCGCCTGGTGCAGCCTACCGCTGTCTCGGAAGCCGTCGAGGAGTACCGCCGTTCGGCAAACCCTTTTGGCGAATGGATGGCGGCGCGTGTCGACACGTCCGATCCGGTTGCCCTGACCTTATCGAGCGAGCTCTACGCTGATTACAAGGAATGGTGCGAAGCGGAGGGCGTCGGCGACCGCGACCTGCTGAACAGCACCGCCTTCGGTCGCGCGCTGGGCGACAGGCAAATCATGCTCGGGCCCAAGGATAGGCGCGGCCTGAAGCGACGTCGGGGTGCAAGGCTGCGCAGCGGCTTCACGAACCCGCCTGTGGCGGAGCAGGAAGCGAGCGGCGGGGCTGACTGGGCGGACTTCGATGATGGCATGACGCTGTGATCGGGCACGCATCCCAGGTTCCGCACTCTTGCTGTGTCGGACGGACAGTGGACGGACAGTTTGGGCGGACTGTCCGTGCTTTTGGGGCGCGGCGTCCGGCGAGCGGCGGAAGGCGACGAAAATGCAATGGTATGTAGTCAGCGGGCGCACATCGGACTGTCCGTCTGTCCGTTAACCGTCCGTCCTCGAAACCCGCAGAAACGCGCGGCTAACGGACAGTCCGGACAGTACGGACAGCTTTCGCAAGACCTTTCCATGCCTGTGTGCGCCCATGCGCGACAATGCATCAACTATCCGACTGTCCGTTCTTAGAAGAGAGACCAGATTGATGATTGGGAAAGAGGGAGCGGCGTCCTTCGCTATGACCTTCACCGATGTGGAGGACCGCCTGGTGGAAGCGCTGCTGACGTGCTGGCGCTGTCCAGATCGCGAGCGGGGCTGGCAGCAGCTGCGGTCGGCGTGGCCGGAAGTCGCGGCAGAGGCTCGGGCCAGCGATTACGATGGCGGAAAGGATGCCGGCGAGCAGCGGATCGATGCGGTTCTGCGGCTGGCATCGCAGACCCGTGCCGACATCGCCGAGATGGAGGAGGCCTTTGGTTGGCTGGACGCCATCGACCCTGCCGATCGCAAGCTCATCGGGCTCGCCGTCGCCGAACTGGCGAGGGGCAAGCGCGAGGTCTCCTGGGTGGGGCTGCTCGCCCGGATGGGGCTGAGCCATGGCGCAGAGGGGCTGCGTAAGCGGTACAGCCGTGCGATCACGGCCATCGCTGCCGCGAACAGTCGCAGAAATCCTGCCAACTGACGTGTCAATGGCCTGAAAGTGCAGCGGCGAACATTTTCCATGTCCGCCTATCGCCTGAAAACAGGCTATAGCTTGCCACACTTGGACGGGCCTTCGGGTACGCCACGGTGCAACCCCTAAGCCTCGACGGGCGGCGCGACTTCGGTCTCGCCGCCCGTCGCCGTTTGAGGCTCCCCCACCCCCTTCGGGTCCTTTCCGGGGGGCGCCGCCCGATGCGGTGGGGCTGAGTGCGGGGATTTGGGGTTCAGAGGCGGTTTAGGATTTTGAACCCGGTGAACTGAACTGTTCATTGGGCGTGAACGCGAGGAGCATGTGGCCACGCTGCTGACACAGACCGCCTTCGCCAAGCATCGCGGCGTAGGTAAGTCGGCGGTCAGCAACTGGAAAAAAGCTGGCCTGCTCGTATTCGCCGATGATGGCACCGGCGCCCTGCTCGTTGACGTGACGCGGACCGAGGCGAAGCTCAACGCCCGCCTTGATCCCACGCGGGGCCGGCCGACCGCCGGCATGCAGGATGGCTCCGTGCCGGAACTGCCGATCGACGGCGAGGCGGACGAAGGATCGGCGCTCCAGCAGCGCAACCTTGCACGGGTCCGTGCCGACGTCGCCGAGGAAGACCTGGTCGGCAAACGGATGAAGAACGCGGAGCTCGCCCGCGAACTGGTCCCGGCTATGGATGCGGAACGCCGCCTCGGCCAGCTGGGCCGGATGGCGCGGGAGCGGGTTCAGTCGGAACTGCGCGCCAGAGCGGAACGGCTTGCGGCCGAGCGCGAACCCCGCGCGATCATGGCATTGCTGGACGAGGCGACCGACAAGGCGTTCCACGCCCTGGCAGCGGCGATCCTGAACGGGGCGGCGGATGTGAGCGAAGATGAGGAGGTGATTGCGGAGGCTGCCTGATGCGGTTCGAGTATGACCGGTTCGGCAGCGTCGCGGGTGGCGTGCTGACACGTAATGCGAAGCGGCTAGACAAGGCGCTGGCGGACGGTCTCAGGCCTCCGCCCCGGCTCACCGTCTCGGAATGGGCGGCGATCAACCGGAAGTTTCCGGAGGATGCCCCCATCCCCGGTGACTGGAACCATGAGACCGCGCCCGAACTGGTCGAGATCATGGACGCACTCTCCCCGCATGATCCGTGCGAAGAGGTGTCGCTGATCAAATGCGCCCAGTCGGGCGGCTCGGCTTCGGCGGAAAACTGGCTCGGCTTCATATCCGACCTGGCGCCGGGCCCGGTCCTGTTCATCCAGGCGACCTTCAAGGCCGCGACGGCATGGGCGGCGGAGAAGTTCTGGCCCATGGTCGGCGCATCGCCCAAGCTGAACCCCGACCGGCGTGGCACGATCCGCGCGCAGGGTCTGGCGAACGGCGACGGCTCGACGACGCAGAAGGTGCTGTTCAGCCGGTCGAGCGGGTACATCCTGCTGACGGGTGCCAACTCCGCGGCCGATCTGCGGCAGCGCACTGTGCGCTATGCGATCGAAGACGATCTGGACCAGTTCCCCTCCGATCTGGACGGGCAGGGTTCGCCGGAAGGCATGGTGGACGAGCGCCTGAAGGTCTGGCGCTCACGCGGCTTGTCGAAGCGGCTCAAGATCTCGACCCCGACGATCAAGGGGTCGAGCAAGATCGAGGCGGCGTACCAGAAGTCGGATCGCCGTCGCTATCACTTCAAGTGTCCTGAGTGCGGCAGCCGGTTCGTGCCCGACTGGAGCGACATCCAGTGGGCCGACGACGATCACGAGAATGCCTATCTCGTGCCACCCTGCTGCGGTGTGCCGGTAGAGCATTGGCGCAAGGGTGAGATGAAGCTGGCCGACGGCTGGTTGTCGGACCAGATCGATGGGCAGCCGGTCTCACGCGTGCTGGACGAGGAGACGTTCCAGGCGTTCCGGGCCAAGATGCCAGCCAGTCGGAAGCGCGGCTTTGCGCTGTTGGGCGAGATCTCGACGTTCCAGTCATGGGGCGAGATGGCAGTCGGCTTCCGCGATGCGCAGGGCGATGTCGCCAAGTTGAAGACCTGGACGAACCTTAAGCGCGGCATTGTGTTCGAGGTCGCCAGCAACACGCCGGATTACGAGCAGCTGATGACGCTGCGCGAACAGGATTGGGGCGTCGGCCGCATGCCGATCGGCCCGCTGGTCGTGACGCTTGGCTGCGACGTGCAGGGCGACGGGATCTACGTCGAGAAGGTCGGTTGGGGTCCCCGCAAGGAAAGCTGGCAGCTGGATGCCCGCTTCATCCCCGGCGCGACGGATGTCCCCGGCGAAGGGGCGTGGAAGGCCCTCGACGAGTACAGCCAGCGCGGGACCGCGTTCCCCGGTGGCAAGGTGCTGCCGATCGACTGGGAATGCGTTGACGCTGGCTACCATACCCCGGCCGCCCATGCGTATTGCGCGCGCCGGCCGCGCCGTCTGGCGGTGTACGGGCGGGCTGGCTGGGCGCTTCCGCTGCTCGGTCGCGGCGAAGCTATCGCCTACGAGCAGCAGGGCCGACGTGCGGGTCGGGCAAGGGCAGGACAAGACGACAAGGCGTACATCGTCGGCGTCAACAACGCGAAGCTGAGTTGGTACGGCTTCCTGCGCGAAACCATGAAGGCGGTAGCCGCGGCGATCGAGAGCGCCACTCCGGAGGTGGTCCCGGTCGGGCGCGTCCACCTGTCGCGGGACACGCCGAACGACTGGTTCGAGCAGGCGACGGCCGAGACGATCGAAGTTCGCATGATCCACGGGTTTCCGGACCGGCGGTGGATCATGATGCCCGGCCGGCAGAACCACTACCTCGACTGCCGCGTCTATAATGAAGCGGCAGCCGAAAAGCTGATGCTGGACACGTTGACGGAGATGGATTGGGCGGCGCTCCGCGTCGACCGGTACGCCCCGCGTGACGCGCGGCAGGGCGATCTGCTCGCGCCCGCCCTGACCATATCGCCGGTCACTCCGGCACCCGTGCCCGTCGCGCCCGACCCGGCGCCCCAGGCTGACACCTATTTCGATGTCGGAGACAGCTACCTATGACGATCGACCATTCGGACAAGATCGCGGCGCTTGAGGCGGCTGCCGCCTCCGGCCTGCTGACGATCGAGTCGGAAGGCGATCGTCAGACCTACCGGAGCATGTCGGACCTGCTCGCCGCGCTGGCGTATTTCCGCAACCAGCAGGCAAGCGGCACCCCGACGATCAGCCGCCCCGCGTCGACCGTCGCCGTGTTCGATCCACGCTGATGGCCTTCTCGGACTGGATCGACGGCGCCATCGCGCCGATCGCGCCGGAATGGGCGGCACGGCGGGTATCAGCGCGGGCGCGGCTGGACGCGGCCGTGTCGGCGCGCGATGGCATTCGGCAATATGACGCGGCTGCGCGTGACCGGCGGACAAACGGGTGGAACCGCGCCGCCAGTTCCGCCGACGGCGAGAATGCGTCCGCCCGGCACATGCTTGGCTGGGCCGGTCACGATCTCGTACGCAACAACAAATACGCCGCTGCGGCGGTGCGCCAGCTGGTCGCCACGATCTGGGGCGACGGCATCGGCGTCCAGCTGACCCACCCGGTCAAGCGCGTGCGGGAGCGCGCGCAGGCGGAGTGGGATCGCTGGTCGCATGGCCGGGTGGACGGCCTGGGCGACTGGTACGGCCACGGCAAGCTGTCGGTCCGCGAAATGATCGTGGGCGGGGAAAGCCTGACTGTCTGGCACCCGGACGATAGCGGCCCGAACGGGATCGTCGTCGGCCTGGAAGGCCCGCAGCTGGACATGAGCCGCAACTACCTGCTGAACGATGGCGGGCGGGTGGTTCAGGGCGTCCAGTTCAACCGTGTGGGCATCCGCACCGGTTACTGGCTCTATCCTGAGCATCCGAACGACCCGGTGCGCGGCTCGGCGAGTGTCGTCTCGTCGTTCATCTCTGTCGATCAGGTTGACCATCTGTTCGAGCGGCTGCGGCATCGCCAGACACGGGGCGTATCGTGGCTCGGCGCCGTCGCCATGACGCTGCGCGATGTCGGCGACATCGAGGACGCCAAGCGGTTACAGGAGAAGGTGCAGGCCTGTCTCGCGCTGGTCGTACAGCCGGGTGAAGGTCAGGCCACCTCCCCGCTAGGAGCGCAGGCCGCCCCGCAGGGTGACACTGGCGGCAAGCCGCTGGAAGAGACGCTGCGGCCGGGCATGATCGCCCGCCTGAAAGCGGGCGAAACCGCCACGGTGGTGAACCCCACCCCTTCGTCGAGCACGGTGGAGTTCATCCGTCAGCAGATCGCCGCGGTGTCGGCGAACATGATCCCGTATCACCTGATGACGGGTGACGTGAGCCAAGCCAACTATTCGGGCCTGCGTGCGGCCATGAACGGCTCCTATGCGCTGGTCGACGACTGGCAGCAGAACGAGGTCATTCCGCTGCTGGTCAAGCCGGCGGTGCAACGGCGCATGCAGCGGCTGGTTTTGGAAACGGGCGATCCCCGGTTCCTTCAGGTCGGCATGACCTTCGCCCTTCCGGTTCGCCGATTGGTCGATCCCGTCAAGGATCTGATGGGCGAGATCATGGAGATCCGTGCGGGCCTGAAGCTGCTCGGCACCAGCCTCGCCGAGCGGGGCGCCAACACCGAAGAGCATATGGCCGGCATCAAGGCCATGAACGACGTGATCGACAAGCTGGGCCTCGCCCTCGACACCGATCCGCGCCGTGTGACGGATTCGGGCGTGTTGCAGATGGCCACCGGCTTCCTGGCACCCAAGGAGTAGCAGACATGGTGAAGTTGGCTGGTGCCCTGCCGGTGGCGGTGGGGAGCCTGGACCTGCGCGCGTTCGGCGAGGGTGTCCGAACCCCGCCGCTGATCCTGCCGATCATGGAGCCGGCGGTGTCCGGTACGCGTCTTGCCAGCACCAGCGGCTACGACGCGACCGCCCGCACCGTCGAGTTGACCGCCGCTACCGAAACGCCCGTCCTGATGCCCGGCTTCATGGTCGGCCTGTACGATGTCGACTATTATTACGAGGTGCTGGATTGTTCGCCGGCAGCGGTCGACCTCAGCCAGGTCGAGGCAGGCAATGCGCCATTGCTCGACACGCATGACCGCTGGGAGCTTGCCAGCCGTCTCGGCGTGATCCGGCAGGCCCGCTTCGGTGACGCGGCCGACGTGGTCACCGTCTGCGCGTTCGGCCAGTCGGCCGAGGCGCGCGCGGCGGAAGCCGAGTTCGCCGGCGGCACGCCGCCCAAGGTGAGCGTCGGCTACCGTCGCAACCAGATGCTTTTGGCCGGGATGCACGAAGAGATCCCGATCTACCGTGTCACCAGCTGGACTCTGACCGAAGTGTCGCTGGTCTCGATTGCTGCCGATCCCAATGCGGGGGTCCGATCGGCGCAGCCTGTTTCGTCCCCTGCTCTTCAAGAGGAAACCCGTATGACGTTGCCATCGTCCGGCCTGCCGATTGCGGCCGGCCTCGCTCCCGCCGTTGCCGTCGCCACAGGCGCGCGCAGCTTTCCCGAGGTGATCGGAACGCGCGGCCCGGCGCCGCAGCAGCCCGCGCCCACCGGCGCACCGGCCCCGACGCCCGCTCCGGCCCCGGCTCCCGCTCCGGCCCCGGCCGCGGCTCCCGTTGCGGCTCCCGCGCCTGCACCGGCACCCGCCCCGGCTCCGGTCGTCGAAGGCACGCGAGCGGCGGATCCCGCGTCGAACGGCATGGTCCGGTTCACCGCCTCGTCCGCGCTTGCGCTGGTCGAGCAGGCCCGCAGCTTCGGGGACGCCGTCGTGACCCGTGCGCAGGAGCTGATCGCCGAAAACGAAGCCGGCCGGATGAGCATCGAGGGCGCCCGCGCCGCGCTGCTGACCGCCGCAGCCGATGCACAGCGCGGTCAGACCGGCAACATCACCACGGGCGGCCGCGCGATCGAGGTGACCGACGACGAGCGCGACCGATTTCGCCGGGGCGCGGAAAACTCGATCATCCAGCGCGCAGGACTGGGCCAGCTGATCACCGACGGCGCGCGAGCGCGCGGCCAGCAGGCGCCGGACCTCGATCCCGGTCAGTATCGCGGCATCCGCAACGCCGAACTGGCGCGCATGTCGCTGGAGCGGGCCGGTCAGCGGGTCGACAGCTACGATCGCGACTTCGTCGTCGGTCAGGCGCTGGCGATCCGCATGGGGCCGTATCAGGGCACGGGCGACTTCCCGAACATCCTGGAGAACGTCGTCAACCGCGTCCTTCAGGCGGCTTATGCGACCACGCCCGACACGTGGCGCGAGTTCTGCGGTGTCGGTTCGGTCAGCGACTTCAAGCCGACGGCGCAGCTGCTGCTGGGCACCTTCGGCGCGCTCGACCGGCTGAACGAGAATGGCGAGGTCAAGAACAAGCCGATCCCCGATGGCGCGAAGGCCACCATCCAGGCATCGACCCGCGCCAACATCATCGCCCTGACCCGACAGGCGATCGTCAACGACGATCTGGGCGCGTTCAACGATCTGGCGGTTGCACTCGGCCGTGCCGGCAAGCTCTCGATCGAACTCGACGTGTACAAGCTGCTGGCGCTGAACAACGGCCTCGGTCCCGTGATGGGCGACGGCAAGACGCTGTTCCACCCTGACCACGCGAACATCGTCGACGTGGGCGGCGCGCCGTCGATCGACCAGGTCGAAGCCATGGACGTGCTGTTTGCCCAGCAGACCGACCTGTCGGGCAACGAGGTTCTCGACCTGAAGCTGGCGGTCGAGTTGGTGCCATATGCCTTCAAGGGCATCGTGACCGCGCTGAACACCGTGGATCAGGCGCTCGACCCCACCGGCAAGCTGCTCATCCCGAACCGGGTCAAGGGCACGTTCGACAAGATCGTTGGCGGCAAGCGTCTGAAGGGCACCCGCCGGTACGGCTTCGCCGACCCGACGATCGCGCCCGCGCTGAAGGTGGTGTTCCTGAACGGCAATCAGGAGCCCAAGGTCGAGACCCGCGATGGCTGGCGGACGGACGGCACCGAGTGGCGCGTCATGTTCGACTATGGCGTCGGCGCGATTGACTGGCGCCCGACCGTCACCGACGCCGGCAAGTGAGCCGGTTGGGGGCGGTCCTGCGCCGCCCCCGCCCCCGAGAACATCGAACGCGTCGGCCCATGCCGGCGAAGAGGAGCATGCACATGCGTGGTTTCATCCATCCGGGCAACGTCAATACCTTTGTTGCCCCCCGCGCCCTCGCCTCCGGCGACGGCTTCATCGTCGGCAGCGACTTTGCCGTCGCGACCGGTCCCGCCGCGCAGGGCGGTGAGGTCGAAGGGCTTCAGATTGGCGTGGTCGACCTGCCCAAGGCGACCGGTGCCAACACCGACGTGACGCAAGGCACGAAGCTGTATTGGGACGACGCCAACCGGCGCGTGACCAAGTCGTCGGCCGGAAACGTGCTGATCGGGACCGCGCGTCGCGATGCGGCGACCGCCGACACCAGCTACCGGGTCCGCCTCACCGGCCAGATCTCCTGATCCGGCCATGGGCAACTTCTCCGAACGTCGCCGCGCGGTGATCGATGCCGCCTTCGCGGCGTTCGGCGAGGATGCCCTGTTCGGCGATGCCGAACAGCCGGTTCGCATCCGGTTCAAGGGATCGGACGCGGACGAGGCGATTTCCGGCCTTCGCGTGGTGGCGAGCGGGCTTATCGGTCGGCTGCGTAGCTGGGAAGTGTCTGCGCCCCGGCGCGGTCAGTCCCTGGCGGTTGCGGCCGGCGACTTCGCAGGGACCTACACCATCATGGGCGAACCGATGCTGGATGCGAAGCGCATCTGGACGGTGGAACTGACCCAAGCCGCCTGATGCTCCGACCTCGTCTGACCAGGCCGGACTGGGACAGGATCGGCAGCGGTTTGGAGGACGAGGTCGCCGGCTTCCTGACGGAGGCCATGCGCGACACGGCCGACGAGGTTAAGGATGCCTTTCGCGCGCAGGTCCGCGCGGCCGGCCTCGGCGACAAGCTGGCCAACGCCGTGCGCGGTGTGACCTACCCCAATCGGAACGGCCGTCACAGCCTGGAGCCGACGGGTTGGATCTACGCTCAGCCGTCCAGGGATGGGCGCGGTGCTGCCGCGATCATCGAAAGTTACGCTAGCGGCGCCAGCATCGTTCCGCGCGCCGGCAAGCGGTGGTTGGCAGTGCCGACCGACGATGTGCCCCGCAAGCGGCAGGGCAATGCCATGACGCCGGACGAGGTCGAACAACGGTTCGGGCGCCGGCTGGTGTTCATTGACCCGGCGGACAAGGGGTTTCGCACTCCCAGTGTCCGCCGGGCTGGCGTCGCGTATCTGGTCATGAAAGGATTGGTGGTCCGCAAGGCTACCGGTCGCTGGCGGCAGGCGACAGACCGCGAGCGCGCCGGCAAGACCCGCAACCCGCGCCCGTTGCAGAACGTCATCATGTTCACGCTGGTCCGCCAGGTAAAAAAGCCGAAAAGCGTCGACCTGTCAGCCCCCGCCGCTCTGGCGGAGGCCCGGTTCGACGCCAATCTATCCGCTCGCTGGAGGTAACGCGATGTCGAAGCGCCAGCAGGTGCTGGACGCCATCCGGCGTCTGGTCGCATCCGCCGTGCCCGACATGGCAGTCGACGGGCTGGAGCCGGACGACGGCAAGCCGACGCGCTTGGGCGATGGTGGCCAGGTTCAGGTCCAGCCCGGCGATCCGGGCGAAGCCGATGTCGATCTGTCCCCGCCGACCTGGTGGTGGGAGCATGGCTTTCCAGTCAACATGGCCGTCACCGTCAACACGGCGGAACGGGTCGAGGTGGTGCTGGATGCCAAGCTGATGGCGATCGGCATGGCCATCGCGGCCGACCGGACGCTCGGTGGGCTGTGCAGCTACCTTGACGCCGAGCCGCCCGCTTTCGGCGAAACCGAGAAGCAAGGGTCCGCCACGATCGGCTGGGCCGACTTCACGATTATCGCGACCTACTCGACCACCAGCCCGCTGGGCTGATCCTTCGCAGCTAAGAGGAGACACCCATGGGCCGACCTTTGGGCATCAACGCGGTCATGTCGGCCGCGGCCGAAACCACTTACGGCGCCACCCCGGCGTCGAACTTCTTTCGCCTTCCCTTCGTCAGCCATGGGCTGGGCGAGGAACAGGCGCTGATCGAGGACGATCAGTTGGGTTTCGGGCGCGAGGGCCTCGATCCGACCTACGACGTCATCAATAATGACGGCGACCTGGTCGTGCCCGTCGACCTGCGCGGGATCGGATTCTGGCTCCGCCAGACCTTCGGCACGCCGAACACGGCAGGCGTCGCGGGTGGCAAGTTCGCCCACACCTTCACCTCCGGTGCGGCGTCGATCCCATCCACGTCGATCGAGATCGGCACGCCCGACGAGCCGAGCTTCAGCACGCATTACGGTGCGGTGGTGAACTCGCTGAAGGTGTCGCTGTCCCGGTCGGGCATGCTCAACGCCACGCTGTCGCTGATCGCGCAGGGCGAGACGGACCCGGTCGTCGCGACGATCGCGGGCACGCCGGCTTCGCTGCGCGGTCCGCGTTTCGCCCAGGCGGTCGGCCAGGTGAAGGTCGAGGGGGGCGTCGCGGCCGACATCGTGTCGGCCGACTTCTCCTATTCCAACCAGCTGGACAAGGTGGAGGTCATCCGCGCCGATGGTCGCATCGCGGGCGTCGATCCCGGCAAGGCGATGTCGAGCGGCTCGCTGACGGCGCGTGGCCCGCGCGGCACGCTGTTCAGCAAGGCGCGCGGTAAGCTGCCGGCCGCGCTCAGCTTCGGTTGGGAGCAGGATGGCGGCAGCCTGATCTTCTCGCTGCCGCGCGTGTTCCTGCCCAAGCCGAAGCGGCCGATCAGCGGCCCCAAGGGCATCCAGTCGACCTTCAACTGGCAGGCGTCCGGCGCAAGCGGGCCGCAGCTGACGGTCGTGCTGACCAACGACGTCGCCTCCTACGCCTGAACCCGGAAAGGACCAGATCATGGCGAAAACCGCTGCCCCGGCACTGCCCGCCCCGCCCAGCTACGTCATTTCGGGCGGCCTGCCCGACGACATCGCGCGCAATATCCGGGTCGTCGACGCCTCCACCGGCGAGACGATCCCGCAGGTGATCGAAGCCGATGCCGGGGCCGGAACCGTCCGGCGCTACGACGTGCAGGACGGCAACCTCGTTCGCGAAAAGGACGCGTTCAAGATCGTCGAGGAAGAGCGCAAGATCCGCATGGAGTGGATCGAGCCTCCCGTCGTCGAGCCAGTGGAAGGTGAGGCGGAGGTCACCGATCAGTGAGCTATGCGCTCGGCAGCCCGGTCCCGGTCACGAAGACGCTGGTCGATGCCGCTGGCGACCGGCCGGCAGTAACCGTGACGTTCAATGCGCAGCCGTCGCCGCTGTCGCTTCGCGCGGCACGGCGGGCCGTGGCAACCATCCTGCGGGATGGGCAGCCGAACGTCGCCGAGCGTGCGGGCGACGCCTTCACAGCCGAGATCATTCGGCACAACATTCTCGCATGGACCGGCATCGTCGGTGCGGACCTTGCGCCGATCGAGCCTACCCACGATCGCGATCTGACCGACGCCGAGGGCAAGGTGACCGGGGTCGAGCCGGGCAGCATCTCGGCCTTCCTCACGGAACCCCGTCTCGTGGAGGCCGCGGATCGGGAATACGTCCTGCCCTGGTCGGAGCGGGACGCGGAAAAAAACGGCTTTGCGCCCTCGCTGAATGGCACTTCAGCGGGGGCGACGCCGGGACAAGGTACTGCCACCTCACCTGCCAAGCGGGGAAGGAAGGGCGCTGCCGGGACGAAGACACAGGCGAGCCGGCCTGCGCGTACGAAATCCACGAAGCCTGGACGAACGAGGGCGAGCGTCTCTGGCAACTGATCGCCGGGATCGGATCGCAGCTGCGGCTGGCGACGATCCCGACGCCTGACGGCTTCACCACCCGTGCAATTGGACTGGATGTGACCGCCGTGATGATGATGGCGCAGTCGGTGTGCGCCGACACCGCCATGCTGACCGAGATCCTGCCGCGCATCGAGGCGGCGATCATCAACCCTGCCGAAGCCGGCGATGAAGAAGAGGAGGACGACCATGCCGATGCGTAGTGTCGGGTTCCAGCTTCGCACCGATGGCAAGGCGGAGGTGAAGAACGACTTCGCCGAGGTGAAGGCGGCTGGTCAGGCGTCGATGGCGGGCGTCGCTGACGCGGCCGAGGACGCGGCCGAACGCTCGGCTCGTGCGGCGGACCAGTTCACCGAACGGCAACTGGCGTCGTTCCGCAAGCAGGCGAACGCGGCCAAGCTGGCAGCAGCCGGCGTCGGCCAGCAGTCCGCGTTGGATGAAGCGCTGTCGCAGCGCGGCAATGGTGGACAGTTCGCGACCGTAAACCTCGACCGTTCGACCGGTGCGGCGCGCGAGTCTGCTGCGGTGTTCGAGGCGGCAGCCGAGGCCGAGCGTCTGGCGACGCGCGCGGACGAGGATCGCACTGCCGCGGTGGTCAAGCTGCGTGCCGCGCTCGATCCCCTGTCGATCGCCCAGGCGCGGTACAGCGCCGATGTTGCCTCTGCCGATGCCTTGCACAAGGCGGGCGCGATCAGCACGGAGGAACATGCGTCCGCTATGCGGCTGTTTACCCAGCGCCTGGATGAGAACCGGCGCGGGCTGGACGGCACCGCCAAGGCCGAAGCTGAAGCCGAGGCGGCCGCCACGCGCTTGCGCGCGCAGCTGGACCCACTCTGGGCAGCGCAGAAGCGCTATGATGACGAGCTTGCGAGCCACAACAACCTCCTGTCACGCGGTCTCATCAATGAGGCGGAGCATGGCGAGGCGGTCAAGCAATCCGGGCAGCGGCTGAACGAGGCGCGGCGCGCGCTGGAGGGGCACACCAGCGCCCTTGGCCTCAACCGCATGCAGATGGTCGTGGGGGCCGGCGCCGCGCGCAACTTCATGGACAGCGTGCTGGCCGGCGCCAGCCCGATGCGGGCTTTCATGCAGCAGGCCGGCGATGTCGCGACTGTGCTGGAGATGGACGATGGCGGCGTCGCCGGGGGCCTCGCCAAGGTGCGGTCGCTGTTGACCCCCACCACCGTCGCAATCGGCGCCACGACGCTTGCCGTCGCGCTCGGGGCAAAAGCGTGGCTGGACTACAGCGGGTCTATCGCCAAGCTGCAATCGCTCAGCATGGGGTCGGGCGCGGCGCTGGGCCTTGATGGTCAGCAGTTGCAGGAGGTGGCCGAGCAGGCGGCGCGTGCCGGCGACATGACGGTCGGTGCGGCGCGCGAGATCGAGCAAGCCTACGTCCAGTCGGGCAATGCGACCAAGGCGGTGCTGTCCGATCTGATCGTGGCGACGAAGGATTTCGCGGCTGCGACGGGACAGGATGCGGCGGGCGCTGCCAAGCAGCTGGACGGCGCACTGGCCGATCCGATTGCCGGTGCGCAGATGCTGGCCGAGCGGTACGGCTGGATCAGCACCGCGACCGCCGACTATATCGGCAAGCTGATTGAGGAAAACCGGCTGGAAGAGGCGCAGAAGGCGCTGATTGATGCCGTGGCCGATGGCACGCGCGGTGCAGCCGACCAGGCAAACGCGCTGGCACGCGGCTGGGACAATGTGAAGCTGTCCGCTGCCGGTGCATGGGAGTGGCTGGGCAAGGCGATCGACCGTGCGGCAACGGGCGGATCGATACAGGATCAGATCGCCAGCCTTCAGTCCCGCCGCGCGCTTGGGCCGAGTGTTGGGCAGATGCTGACCGGCACGACGACGGCTGCGTTCCAGGCCGACATCGATCGCCAGATTGCCGACCTGCGTGGGCAGATGCGGCAGGAGGCAAACCGGTCCGCTCGCAATGCCGCGAACAGCGACCGAGCCGCAGGACAGGCCATAGTCGATCGCTTCAGCGGCGCCGATCAGCTGGGGTCCTATCGCAGCGCTGCCGGCAAGTTGCGTGCGGCACTGGCAACCGACATGCCGCCTGATCAGCGCCGGCAGCTGACCGAGACGCTTAGCGCCTACACCCACGCGATCGACACCTTCATCCCACGACAGGAGAAGTCCAACCAGCTGGCGGCGCTGGACGCCAAGCTGGCGGCAGCCAAGACCCCGGCCGAAAAGGCGGCGCTTTCCGCGCAGCGCCAGCGGCTGGAACTGGCCGGCACGGTCATCAGCGCAGCCGATGCCGATACGCGTGCGGTCGCGGCCGGCGATCGCGCGCGAAGCCAGGCGGCGCGCAGCGGGGCCAGTCATGCCCAGGCGCTCGCCCGGGAGGCCCAGTCCATGGAGGTCAGCGCGCGTGCGGCGCTGGACGTGGCCGGCGCCTATCTGAAGAGCAGTGCGGCGGGCGTGTCGGCCGAGGCGCTGCGCAAGGCGTCGACCGATGCCACCCGCAAGGGAATTGATGTCGAAGCGCAGGCGCGGCGTCAGATGAACCTCCAGACGGCGGAAGCCATCGCCAACGGGGCGAAGTCCGTCGCGAGCCTGCACGAAGAGACGGGCGCCCGTGCCGACGTGCTGAAGCAGGTGCAGGACGGCACGTTGTCCACCGAGGGGATGGCCAATGCGTTGTCGGACGAAGCGGCGCTCCGCCCGCTCATCAAGTTGCAGACGCTGGCGCAAGGATCGGCCCTGGAGGTGCTGAACCGCGTCATCGCGCAGTATCGTCAGGAATTGACCGACGCGCATAAGGTCGAAGCGCAGACGGGGCTGGACAAGTCGATCAGCGCCAGCATCGAACGCGTGGAGGATCTGAAGGCCGCGATGGGCGACCTGGACGCCAGCCCGGTCGACGCGGCGGTGAGCGCTGCCCAGCGTTCAGCAGCGGCCGAACTGCGCAAGATCGATCCCGACAATCTTGCCTCTCCGGCGGATCATCGCAAGTTCATCAACAGCCGCATGGACGAGGCACGGCAGGGCTTTGCGGCTGATCGTGCCCGCTACCTGCGCGACGCTAAGCGCGACGAACAGGACGCCTTGGAACTGTCCGCCCGTGAGTTGCAGCTGGTCGGCGCTAGCAGCGACGTGCGCGACCTCGAAATTGCCAAGCTGCGCGTTCAGCAGGATATCCGCCGTCGGTTCGGGGATATGGATGCGGCCGACGTGCAGGCCCGGCTTGCCGCTATCGACGCCCAGGATCAGGTCAACGCCAAGCTGAAGATCACCGCAGCCGCGATCGACGAGGTGCGCGAGTTCGGCACCGGTCTGGTAGACGACGTGCTGAACCCGAGCAATTGGGACAATTGGGGCGACGCCGGCAAGGCGGTGTTGAAAGATATCAAAAGCGAGTTCCTGAAACTCGCCCTCATCAACCCGCTGAAGAACATGATCAACGGCAACAAGGATCTGCCGACTTTGTCGAGTGCGATCAGCAACATCGGCAGCCTGTTCGGGAAGAAGACGGGAAAGAACGCGTCGGGCACGGAAAGCTGGTCCGGCGGGCTGACCTGGGTGAACGAGAACGGCCCGGAGATCGCTGACCTCCCGAACGGCACCCGCATCTACCCCGCCGCCGAAACGCGGCGGATGATGACGGCCAATGAGAACGGGGCCGGTGGCGGCGCCCTCCACTTCGATCTGCGCGGCGCAGTGGTGACGCAGGACCTGCTGGACCAGATGAACGCCATGGCGAACGGTGCTGCCGTGCGCGGGGCTGCTGGTGGCAGTCAGATGGCGCAGCGCGATCTGGCGCGAACCCGGCGCCGGTCGTTGTCGCGAGGTTGAGCCATGTCGATCGAGCTTCCCCAGCCTCGTATGCCCCAGACGGCCGTCCCCAAGCTGATCGACTGGGGCGCAGACCTGACCCCGCCCATGGGCGGTCCGTCGCAGCGACTGAACAGGATCGGGGATCGGTTCGCCTTGGTCATCAACTATCCAAGACTGAAACCCGAGCCTGACGCACGCATCCTAATGGCACGGGTACGGCGGGCGAAGCGCGAAGGCGCGCTGTTCCCGTTCCCGCAGCCAGGGCTGGAGATCGGCAATCCGGGTACGCCGGTGGTAAACGGGGCTGGCCAGCAGGGATCCTCGCTTCAGCTGCGGGGCTTCACCGCTGGTTATGTCGTGCGGGAAGGGCAGTTCTTCTCGATCATCTTCGCTGGCCGTCGCTATCTGCACTGCGCAAGCGCCGACGTGACCGCGACCGCGTCGGGCACCATGCTGTTACCGATTCATCCGATGCTTCGTATCAGCCCGAACAGCGGCGCCACCTGCGAGTTCGCGCAGCCCTATATCGAGGGCACGCTGGGCGAGAGCGAAGCGTCGGTGGAATGGGCAATCGCGCGCGCCTCGCCTTCGGCCCTGACGATCATGGAGGCGGCATGACCAGCATGTCACCCGCGCTCGACCAGGCGCTCACCGGTCCTACGCCGACCATTTTCGGGGCGGTGGAGATCGTGCTGCCGAATCACACCATTCGGCTGCTGACCGGCTCCGGCATCATCGTGTTCGACGGCAAGACGTTTACCGGCAGCGATGCCACCTATGGTGTTCTGCACTCGGTCGAGGATCTGACCGATGGCACTGGCGACGAAGCGCCCGGCATCTCGCTGACCCTCGTCCCGGCCGGCGATGCGGCTGCGGCCGACCTCGCTCGTCCCGAACATCAGGGCGCGGCCGTGTCGATCTGGCTGGGCGCGGTCGAGCCAAGCAATGGCCTCGTGATTGGTGAACCGCTGCTGATCTTTCTGGGCGCACTCGACGTGCCGAAGTTGACGGCCGGACCGAACAGTCGCCTCTTGGAACTGGAGATCACGAGCGCGTTCGAAGACTTCTTCTTCTCCGACGACGGCGCTCGGCTGTCCGACACCTTCCACCGATATGTCTGGCCGGGAGAGCGGGGCATGTCCTTCGTCACGGGCGTAGACGAGCAGATCTACTGGGGTGGCGATAATCCTTCGGGAGTGAAGCGGTGAAGCAAGCCTCTCCCGAAATGGTGCGGCGGGTTGCCGCTGCCCAGGCAACGCTGGCGCGGTTCCGCGACCGTCCGTTCCGTTGGGGCAGCAACGATTGCGCGCGCATGGCGGCGTTCCACCTCAGGCAGATGGGGCACAAGCCCCAACTGGCCAAGGCGGGCAGCTACCGCAGCGCTCTTGCGGCGCGCGCAGCCTTGAAGCGACTTGGGTTCGCGACCTTGGCCGAGGCGCTGGACGCTATCGGATTGCAGCGGGTCGCCCCGGCTGAAGCATGGGTCGGCGACATCGTCATGGGCGACAGTGGTGACGTGTTCGGAGCGCTCGGCGTTCTCCTGGGAAATGAGGCGATGATCGGCTTTCACGAGCATGCGGCAGGGGCCACGGTGCTTCGCCACGTCCACCTCGTATCCGCTTGGCGCCTCTGAATGTCGAAGTTTTTGGCAACCGCGGCTGTCGTGGTCGGCGCCGTTGCGCTGGCGGCGACGGGGGTTGGGGCGGCAGCCAGCGCCGGCCTGATCGGGACGGCCGGAACGGCCGCCACCGCGACGACCGCCGCTACGGCAGCCAGCTTCGCGGGCCTGTCGGCAACCACGCTGACATCCGTGGCGACCTTGGCCGGCGTTGCGGCAGCCGGACTGAGCTTCGGTGCCTCGGCGCTGGCACCCAAGCCCAGCCAGGGTGGATCGCAAACCTCTTGGAAGGCCGATCCGCAGGCCGGCATCCCCTATGCGATGGGCCGCACCTACGTGTCCGGCAACATCGTTTACCGCAAGGCATGGGGTAAGGATAACCAGTACCAGACGCTGGTGACCGTACTGTCGGGCGGTGGTCCGCACGCCGCGATCGAGCAGATGTTCGTCGACAAGGAACCCCGCGCGATCGGGGCGGGCGCGGTCGTGAACATCCCCGACTACGGGTACATGTGGGCAGGCTATCAGCTGGGCGCTACGCCAGAGGCAAGCGCGCTGACCCGCGCGCCTGGTGCGCCCACCGGGTGGTCGGCGGATTGCAAGCTGTCTGGCTATGCCGCGACAGTTGTCACGCTGAAGTTCGACACCAAGGGTGACCACACCCTGACTTCCACGCCGGATATTGGTTGGGTCGGCCGCTGGGCGTGTGTGTACGATCCACGGCGTGACAGCACATATCCGGGCGGCAGTGGCGCGCACCGCATCAACGATGAACGCACATGGGAATGGTCCCAGAACCCGTATTTACATGCCCTGACGTGGCTGGTCGGCCGGCGCGCGAACGGCAAGGTCGTGCTGGGCGTTGGCGCTCCCGTCGTCGGCATTATCATGGCGCAATTCGTCGAGGGTGCAAACGTCGCTGACGCCAACGGCTGGAAGCTGGGCGGCGTCGTCTATTCGACCGACGACAAGTGGAATGCGTTCAAGCAGATGCTCCAGGCGGGTGGTGGTGAGCCGCTGCGTCTGGGTGCGCAGATCGGATGCTTGGTCAACACGCCCCGCGTGTCTCTGGCGACGATCACGGTCGGGGATGTGGTTGGTGAGGCGAGCGTTCAAGCAACCCAGTCGCGGCGTGACCGGATCAACGCCATTATTCCGCGTTACCGGTCTGAGGCGAACGACTGGACTGTAGTAGCCGGCTCGCCGGTGGTGGTGGCCGATTACGTCACCTTTGACCGCCGACAGCGCCAAAAGGAGGTGGAATACAGCCTCGTCCAGGACCTGACGCAAAGTCAGCAGCTAGCGCGCTATGACATCGAGAACGCGCGCGAGTTCGGACCGGTCACCCTGCCCCTGAAGCTGCGGTGGATGGGCTACCGGCCTGGTGACGTTGTGACAGCGACGCTTCCCGAGCTTGGGCTGGTCAATCAGGACCTGCTGCTGCTTCAGCGCGGGCTGTCGCCGCAGGACGGCACGGTGACCATGACGGCCCGTTCGGAAACGGCCGGCAAGCACCCGTTCGCGCTTGGCCAGACCGGCACTCCGCCGGCAACGCCGGGGGTGAGCGGACCCGCGCTGATCCCTGTTCCTGGGGCTTCGGCATGGTCGCTCGCAGGCGGCATGATCACGGGCGAGAATGGCGCGACCCGCCCAGTGCTGCTGTTGAGCGGTGCGGCGGATAGTGACGTGATCTCCGGGATCGTGGTCGAGTATCGAGAGTCGACCGGGCAGCAGGATGCCGGCACCGGCTGGCTAACGGTGACCACGCTGGAACCGAAAGCGGAGCAGCTGACGATCACTGACGTGAAGGATGGCGGCGTCTACCAGGTTGCGGTGTCGTACCGGAAAGACCCCGGCACCGGCGGTCGGTTGATCCTCGGACCGGTGACGGCCGGACAGACACAGGTGCCTTGGCAGGATGGCGTTGTCGGCCCCGGCAAGCCTGAAGACAATGCCGATGTGACTCGCGACCACCTGCCGGACGCGTGGCACGACTGGACGGGCAAATCTGGTGTGGAGGTCGTTTCCGACCTGAACGCGGCGATCGCCATGATCGCAGCCGAGCAGATGCGCTCCGGCGTGTGGCGCGGCGAGACGGACCGGATCGTCTACGCAGATGATGGTCGGCCGATCCGGGTAGAGGTCGAGGCGCTCGGTTCGGACGTGGACGGGGTGAAGCAGTTCGTTGCGTTCCTGAAGGAAGTCGACAGCAGCGCGAAGACGAGCAAGTTCCTGTTCTCGGCGCGCGCGGATGGCAGCATCGTCGGGATCGAGGGCATCGCGGGCGGCGGGTTCGACCAGCTGAGCTTCGTCGCCAGCCGTTTCCTGTTCGTGGACGAGAATGGCGGCAATCCGATCAACGCCCTGACCTACGAAGGCGGCGTATGGCGCCTGAAGGCGGCAGCGGTCGAAAGGCTTTGGGTCAACACCGCAGTCGTGCCCGCGCGGGCGAAAGCGACCGGTCCAGTGCAGGGCACCTTTAGCAGCACGTCCGGCGACCCCCTCCCTTTGATGGAGGTGCTGCGGGCCGTGGTGACGCTTGCCGAGCCGGGCTGGATCGACATCGATGTGTCGATCCAGCAAGGTTTCACGTCGACGCCCGCACCCTGGCATCTGGAGATACAGGTCAACGGCCACCAGCTGGACGAGAGCCCGCGTGGAGGTGTCGAGGGCACCAGCGGTGTGCAGTCCTTTGGCAGCTACTATGCGTCGGCAGCCGGGGACTACGTCGTCACCGCCATGTGGCAGGCGTCGACAGCAGTCACGCTCGCCCAGCGTGCCATTCGCGCCAACGGCCAGCAGTACACGGTGTAGCCCATGATCGCTGTCATTTACGATCCGGCCGATGGCCGCATCATCCAGACCGTGCGCGGTACGGAGCGATCGATCGCGCTGAGTGGCCCCGCGTACATCGAGGTGCCGGAGTTTCGCGCCGACTATGACGCGACGCACCAGGTCATCGACGGCACCCTGCAACCGAGGGAAGACTGATGGCTGATCCTGTCGATCAGGCGAGCTTCGCCCAGCTCGTCACCCGCTTCGGCGCGCTGCTCGATAGCTGGGAAGCGGTCCTGCGCCAGGTGCTGGTGCAGGACCTGTCCGGCGCCGGGCCGTGGGCGCTGTCCGAGGCGGACCATGGCGGCAAGTCGCTGCTGGTGTCGAACGGCGCCGCCACGGCATCGATCACGCTCAACCTGCCCGCCGGGGCAGCGGTCGGCACGCTGATCCTCGCCGATCAGATCGGCACCGCGCCCGTCCGGCTGGTGCCGGCGAACGGTGAGGTGCTGCACCACCGGCTCGGCCACAACGGCACCGCCGGCCAGTGGGCGAGCCTGCATGCCAAGTGCATCCGCCCGGGCGAATGGCTGCTCGCCGGCGACACGGCAGTGGTCGGCTGATGCTCGCGGTCCATGGCGGTTTTGCGCTGGCGATGCTGGCCGGGCACTGCCCGCCAT
>NZ_FOCF01000002.1 GCF_900110035.1 Sphingomonas gellani
CGCTCGGCGTGCCCACCTGGTCGCGCGGCGGGATCATCTGCACCGGTGAGAGCTACAAGGACAAGGTCAAGCTGACCTTCATGCGAGGCCGCGATCTCGACGATCCCGACGGTCTGTTCAACGTGCCTGCGATTGGCGTGCGCCGCGCCGTTGACCTGCGGGACGGCGACACGCTTGGCACCGTGGCCCTGAGGGCGCTCATTCGTCGAGCCGTCGCGGCGAACCTGACCGGCCCATCCTGAGGCCGTTTTCCACTCATTGCTCGCCGGATGGCCGGTTCTGGGTCTCCATCGCCGCGAGGCCCTCATTCCTTCTCATCCACAACGAGAAGTGCTCCAAGGGCGTCGAGCCGCTTCTCCCAGGTTGATCGACGAGCCGCCAACCAACGCTGCAGTGTCTCAAGCCCGTTCGGATCAAGCTGACAAGACCGAACGCGGCCCAGCTTGCTGCTGGTCACCAAGCCCGCCTCCTCTAGAATGCGGACGTGCTGGCCAACGGCTGTAAGGGTGATCCCGCAGAGGTCGGCCATGGTGGTCACGGCGTGCGGGCGTGTGCCAAGCATCTCGACCATACGCCGCCGCGTTGAATCACCCAACGCGTGGAGCAACCGGTCGATCGGGTCGGTGTCCACCCTTCGCCGCGGACGGGCCATGTCAGCTCGCCAGCGCACGACCGAGCCGATCCAGAAGATCGCGCCAGCCTTGCTCGCGCATCTCGGGACCGTCCGCGCCCTCGAAGAACACGCCTTGGAAGGTGCAGGTGAGACTGGTTTCATCACCGACCTCGGCGATCTCGATCGTCTCCAGGGCGACCGAGATCGCTCTGCCTTCCAGCGCCATGCGCGACGACGAGACGATGCGCCTCTGGTCAACAATGTCGTGATACACCCCTTCGTTGGTGAGCTTCGCTCCCGGAAAAGGTGTGCTCGGCCCGAAGCGATACGTCAGCCGTTCGCTGCCACCGATCCGGAAGTCGCTTTCGTACGCCTCGATCTCGTGCGTGTCGCTTTCGGCGAACCAGCTCTTCTTCAGCTCAGGATCCGCGCAAGCGGCGAAGACCTTGGAGGGTGCGGCCGGATAGCGCCGTTCGATCGTGAAGCTGCCGTGCACGGCGTTGGAGTCGATCATGCTGAGCTCCTTGCTGAAGTATTCACCTCACTTTTACGATTGCGTGATATTGGTCAAGTGGAAACTTCACCAAAGTGGCCTCTATCGCTGAGGCGGTCGCTGAGGGGTAGCTAACGACGCATGCAGGTCGCCTCTTCGAAGCGGCCGCTGAACGGCTGACATCGGATCGGGTCGACGCCGAGAGGCGGTCGGGCTAGCCTCAACCTCATGCTCGCACCCGTCTGCCGATCCGCTGATCTCACCCTCAACGATGATGGAGCCCAGCTGTTCGCGCAAGCTCTGGACGAAGCTGCGTGCGGTCGCCTCGAGACTGCCTTGGCCCTGCTGCCGACGAGCAGACCCGGTGTGCGGATCGGGGAAGGACAGCAGTTGCAGCCCTTTCTCGATCACGCCGGCCCGATCGGCGGGATCGCGGCGTCCGTGCTCGGAGAACAGGCTCGCCCCGTACGTGCGATCCTGTTCGACAAAACCGCGGGGCGGAACTGGGCGCTCGGCTGGCACCAGGACCGGACGATCGTGGTCAAGGAGCGTAGGAACACGGACGGATACGGGCCGTGGACGGTCAAGTCCGGGCTGATCCAGGTGGAGCCGCCATTCGAAATACTTGAGCGCATGGTGACGCTACGCGTGCACCTGGATGCGGTTGAGGAGGGCAATGCGCCCCTCCGCATCGTGCCCGGCTCGCACAGGCTCGGCCGCCTGCCCGAAGCCGAGATCGCGGGCGTGGTGGCGACATTCGGCGAGCGGCTATGTCTCGCCGAGCGCGGTGACGTCTGGCTGTACGCCACGTCGATCATCCACGCTTCGCTCGCCGCCGATCCGCCGCGACGACGCCGCGTCCTCCAGGTAGACTTCTCGGCCGACGCGACGCCAGGTCCACTCGCTTGGCGCGGTGTGTAGGAGCCAGGGTTGAGCCGCCCCCCGCACTCAGTGGAGAACAGCCATCTGCCGTTCCGACAACGGGAGCGGGCGATGCTGCGGTTCAGGCGAATGCGGAGCCTGCAGAAGTTCGCGTTAGTGCATGTCAACGTCCACAACCACTTCAACCTCGAACGCCGCTTCATCGACTGCCAGACTACAGGCAGCGACGCGCCGCCTTCTTGGCGGAGTGGCAGAGGCTCGCGAGCTACGCTGCCACGTTCAAAGGCCGAACTGCATCGTGTGGAGGCCGGTTCGCATTAGACTGACAGCCCACCGAGCCGTCTGGGAGGGCGTGCAACGTGGGCCACGAGAAACGCCCTTCAGCAACGGTATACCCCGCGAGGGCTAAATGCCCAATATTCCGGTGGGGCCTATATTCGACTTATACCTTGCAAGGTATAACACGACTTTATGTCCTATTCGACCAATCCTGGTCTCGCCGATTATGTCAGGTCGAACATCATGCTGCCGCCGTGAAGCGGGTAGGAGTTGTTGTTGTCGGCATGGCTGGATAATCGCATACCATCCTCTCCGCAAATTCGCGCAGTTCCGACGCCGGGGCGCCCGGACTTCCCGCTCTCGCGCAGCCTGTCCAGATAGTCGCACCAGTGCTGCATCATGTGGACGCGCTCGTCCCAATATTCGCCGCGGGTGTAAGCCCGCCGTACGGCACTGGCATCAAGATGCGCGAGCTGCTTCTCTATCGCATCAGGGTTCCACAAGCCCATTTCGTTGAGCAGCGTCGCCGCCATGGCGCGGAAGCCGTGCGCGGTCATTTCCTGTTGGCTGTAGCCAAGCCGGCGCAGCGCCTGGTTGACGGCGTTCTCGGACATCGGCCGTTTCGGATTGCCCATGCACGGGAAAAGATAGTCTTGGTGGCCGGTGTGTTCCCGCAGTTCCTCGATCAGCTTCAGTACCTGGCGTGACAGCGGGACGCGGTGCGGTCGGCGCATCTTCATTCGTTCGGCCGACAGATACCAGACGGCGTTGCCGCAATCGAACTCGCTCCACTGCGCTTGCCTGAGCTCGCCCGGGCGGACGAACAGGTGTGGGGAAAGCTTGAGGGCCATCAACGTGATCAATTGCCCCTCATAACCGTCGATTGCCCGCAGGAGCGCGCCGACTTGGATAGGGTTGGTGATCGCCGCCAGATGCCTTACGCGCGGGGTGGCGATGGCCCCGCGAAGGTCGGAGGCGACGTCCTTCTGGCAACGCACGGTGGCAACGCCATAACGGAACACGCGGCTGAGGACGCTCCGCATACGACGGGCGCTCTCGTACCGTCCGTTCGATTCCACCTTGCGCAGCACGGCCAACACCTCCTGGGGCGTCACCTCGGCGACCGGCAGGTTGCCGATCATCGGATAGGCGATGCCGAGCAGCCAGCGGATTTTGCTGAGCGTGATTTCCGCGCGTCCCTCACGTTCGCACTTCTGGACCCATTCCTCGGCGACCTCCTTGAAGGTGTTGGCGGCGGCAACCTTGGCGGCGATCCGCGACCGTATTTTCTCGATGGCTGGATCGAGCCCGGCGGCAATCTTGCGGCGCGCCTCGTCCCGCCGTTCTCTCGCATCGGCCAAGCCCACGTCGGGCCAGCGACCAAGGTGCAGTGTCTTCTGCTTGCCGAGATGGCGGAAGCTCAGCTTCCACAATTTGGAGCCGTTGGGCTGGACCGTGAGAAACAGTCCCTGGCCGTCGGAGAGGTTGAACGGCTTCGGCGCCGGCTTGGCGGCGCTGATTCGCAGGTGAGACAGCATATCGATTCCCCAGCTGGGCCGGGTCGATCCACCACCAACAATAACACCAACAGATGTTGGTGTTTGGGCTGGAATCCGGTGGACGTCGCCGGACGTTCAGTCGGCGAGTTTTGGTCGAGTTATGCTGTGAAACCAGCTGCTTGCTGGACGCCCCCGGACTATACCGGGAGCGTTTCTGGTGCCCAGAAGAGGACTCGAACCTCCACGACCTTGCGATCGCCAGCACCTGAAGCTGGTGCGTCTACCAATTCCGCCATCTGGGCACGGGGTAGGCCGGCGCCTCTAGTGGAGGGTTCGCATGCTTGTCAACAGCGTCTGTGACGGGCAAGGGCGCTTCACGAGAAAAACTTTCTGCTGTCGGGATGTGAACGCGATGTACGAGCTGGTGACGCTGATCGGCGGGGGCGGGTTCGTCGGCCGCTATGTGGCGCAGGCGCTGATGCGGCAGGGATGGCGGGTGCGCGTGGCGCAGCGCGATCCGCGCCAGGCTTTTTACCTGAAGCCGCTGGGGGGATTGGGTCAGACCCAGTTCGTCGCGGCGGACGTGACCCGGCCCGACACGATCGCTCGGGCGGTCGAGGGGGCGGACGCGGTGGTCAACCTGGTTGGCAGCTTCGGCGACGCGATGCGCATCCAGGCGGAGGGTGCATCCACGGTGGCGAAGGCGGTTGCCGCGTCCGGGGCGAAGGCGCTGGTCCACCTGTCGGCCATCGGCGCGGACAGCGGCTCGGCGTCGACCTATGCCCGCTCCAAGGGGCTGGGCGAGGAAGCGGTCAGGGCCGCGTTCCCAGCCGCCACCATCCTGCGCCCGTCGGTGGTGTTCGGGCGCGAGGACCAGTTCCTCAACAGGTTTGCGGAAATGATCCGCCGCACCCGGATCGTGCCGGTGGTGCGACCCGATACGCGGTTCCAGCCGGTGTTCGCCGGCGATGTCGGTGATGCCGTCGCCGCCGTGCTGAAGGAGCCGGCGCGATTCGCAGGGCAGCTGTACGAGCTGGGTGGTCCGGACGTGCTGTCCATGGCCGACCTGTTGAAGTGGATCGCGACGGAGACGGGCCGGTCACCGCACTTCGTGACGCTGCCCGATGCGGCGGCGGGCCTCATCGCACGGCTGCCGGGCGCGCCGATCACCCGCGATCAGTTGCTGTTGCTGCAAAAGGACAATGTGGTTGCCGGATCGCAGGATGGGCTGGAGGCGCTCGGCCTGACCGCAACGCCGATGTCGGCGGTCGCGTCGAACTGGCTGGTCCGGTTCCGCCGGCAGGGCCGCTTCGCGCGTCGTCGCGACGAACTCGCCGCCTGATCCTTTCCCTTTCAGACACGGACATCCCGCTTGAACGATCTCCTTACCGTCATCCTGCTCGGCATCGTCGAGGGGATCACCGAATTCCTGCCGGTGTCCTCCACCGGGCACCTGATCCTGGCGACCCGGCTGCTCGGCTACGATGCGGATCGGTGGGCGATGTTCAACGTGGTCATCCAGCTGGGCGCGATCCTGGCGATCACCGTGCTGTACTGGCGCACCGTCTGGACGGTGTTGCAGGGCCTGTTGCGGGGTGAGGCGGGGGCGATCCGCTTCGTCCGCAACGTGCTGATCGGGTTCCTGCCGGCGGCGGCGATCGGTCTGCTGGTGCACAAGCATGTCGAGGCGCTGCTCGGCAATGCGGAGGTTGTGGCGATCGCGCTGACCGTGGGCGGCGTGGCCATTCTGATCGTGGAGCGGCTGGCGAAGCCGGGCGATGTGCGTGGCGTGGCCGACATCCCCCTGCCGACGGTCATCGCGATCGGCTTCATCCAGTGTCTGGCGATGGTGCCCGGCGTCAGCCGGTCCGGCGCGACGATCCTTGGCGGCCTGTCGCTGGGCGTGGAGCGGCGCACGGCCGCGGAATTCTCGTTCTTTCTGGCGATCCCGACGATGCTGGGCGCCAGCACGCTGGAGATCTGGAAGAACCGCCATGCGCTGTCGAGCGGCACAGGCGTCGGCATCCTCGACATTGCAATCGGCTTTGTCGTCGCATTCTTCGTCGCGCTGGTAGTGGTGCGTTGGTTCCTCAATCTGGTCGGAAAGCGGGGTTTTGGACCGTTTGGTTGGTACCGCATCGTGGCAGGCTCCGCCGCGCTCATATGGCTGTTGAATAGCTAAGACCGGAACGGACCTTGTTCTACCCTGAAATCAAGCAGAGCCGAGCCTCTTAGGCGAGAAACTTTACAAAAGGTCAGCACCACTGACTTGATGATGTAATCGGCCATGGTACGACGCTGCCACGCGAGGGCGTGAGGAGATGTGCCGTGGCCGATACCCCGATGCTCAAGTTCATCGATCGCGGGCAATCCTATCCAGCCAAGCGTCAGGCAACCCTGCGTGCAGAGGACTTTCGTGAGATCGCGGAGCGTTACGCGGTGCCCACGGCCGAGGAGCAGGCCGGGCGCTGCTCGCAGTGCGGCGTGCCCTATTGCTCGGTGCATTGCCCGCTGCACAACCATATCCCCGATTGGCTGCGCCTGACCGCCGAGGGGCGGCTGCGCGACGCGTACGAGCTGTCGAACAGCACCTCCACCATGCCGGAAATCTGCGGCCGCATCTGTCCGCAGGACCGTTTGTGCGAGGGCAATTGCGTGATCGAGTTCACCGGCCACGGCGCGGTGACGATCGGATCGGTCGAAAAGTTCATCACCGACACCGCCTGGGAAGAGGGGTGGGTGGAACCGCTGGTCCCCGGCCCCGCGCGCGGGCAATCGGTGGCAGTCATTGGGGCCGGGCCGGCCGGACTGAGCGCCGCGGAGTATCTGCGTGGCAACGGTTACGACGTGCACGTCTATGACCGGCACGACCGGGCGGGCGGGCTGCTGACCTATGGCATCCCCGGCTTCAAGCTGGAGAAGCCGGTGGTGATGCGCCGTGTCGACCGGCTGAAGGCGGGCGGCATCGTCTTCCACGAAGGGTTCGAGGTCGGGCGCGACGCGACGCTGGACGACTTGCGCCAGCGCCATGACGCGGTGCTGATCGCGACGGGCGTGTACAAGGCGCGGGCGATCGAGGCGCCGGGCGTCGGGGCGGACGGCGTGGTGGAGGCGCTGGATTACCTGACCGCCTCCAACCGCAAGGGGTTCGGTGATGCGGTGCCCGCCTATGACGAGGGCACGCTGGACGCGTCAGGCAAGCATGTCGTGGTGATCGGCGGCGGAGACACGGCGATGGACTGCGTCCGCACGGCCATTCGCCAGGGCGCGGCATCGGTGAAGTGCCTGTACCGCCGCGATCGACAGAACATGCCCGGATCGCAACGCGAAGTTGCCAATGCTGAAGAGGAGGGCGCCGAGTTCGTCTGGTTGTCCGCGCCGCAGGGGTTCGACGTCGGCGCGGGCGAGCGCGTCTCGGGCGTGGCCGTCCGCCGCATGCGGCTGGGCGCCCCGGACGCCAGCGGCCGGCGCGCGCCGGAGCATGATCCGGGCGGCGACTATGCGGTGCAAGCGGATCTGGTCATCAAGGCGCTGGGTTTCGATGCGGAGGCGCTACCGACCCTGTGGGGTGCACCCGAATTGGGGGTCAGCCGCTGGGGCACCGTGCTGGTCGATGGCAAGACGCTGATGACCAGCCTGGACGGCGTGTTCGCGGCGGGCGACATCGTGCGCGGCGCGAGCCTGGTGGTGTGGGCGATCCGCGACGGCCGCGACGTGGCCGGCGCGATGCACAAATGGCTGAAGGCAAAGGCTGCGAGCGAAAGGAAGGCGGCGTGAGGCGTGGAAGCACAGCCGTGAGGCATCTGGTCGTAATGGCAGCCTTCGCGACGATCGGCGCACCGACATTCGCCCAGGTTCCCGCGACGAACGCGCCGGCCGGTTTGGTGTCGTCCACCGTGCCGCTGTCGGCCATCGATCCCGCCCGGCTTGCGGCGGCACGGCCCGTCATCGACCAGGTCTGGCCGCTCGGCACCTATCAGCGGATCATGCGCGCCACCATGGACCAGGTGCTGAATGGCACCATGTCGAGCATGTACGGCATGAAGGCGGCCGATCTGGTCAAGGGCACCGATCCCAAGGCCGCGAAAGAGGCGGGCGACCGGACGCTGGGCGAGATGATGGCGCAGAACGATCCGGCCTATCAGGAGCGGATGCGCCGGACGATGCGCGTGATGACCGATGAGATGACGGCGCTGATGACCCGCATGGAACCGGGCGTGCGCGATGCACTGGCCAGCGCCTATGCCCGGCGCTTCACCGCCGACCAGCTCGGCGAGCTTCGCCGCTTCTTCGCCACGCCGACGGGACGCGCATACGCCGCCGACTCGATGACGTTGATGGCCAGCCCCGAGATGATGGCCCAGATGCAGCAGTTCGCCCCCCAGATGATGGCGGCGATGCCCGGCATCATGGCCAAGGTGGAGGCGGCGACCAAGGACCTGCCGCCCGCTACCCGCAAATCCCAGTCCGGAAAGTGACCAGCATGACCGACCAGCGCGCCTATCTCGCTGAACATGGCATGTACCGCCCCGATTCCGAAGGCGACGCGTGCGGCGTCGGCCTGGTCGCCTCCACCGACGGCACGGCCTCGCGCCGGGTGGTGCAGTCGGCGATCGATGCGCTGAAGGCGGTGTGGCACCGCGGCGCGGTCGATGCTGACGGCAAGACCGGCGATGGCGCGGGCATCCATGTCGACCTGCCGCTGCGCTTCTTCGACGATGCGGTGGCGGCGTCGGGACACCGGTTGCTGCCCAACCGGCTGGCGGTGGGCATGATCTTCCTGCCGCGCACCGACCTGGGCGCGCAGGAGACGTGCCGGACGATCGTTGAGAGTGCGATCATCGAGGCGGGCTACACCATCTATGGCTGGCGGCAGGTGCCGGTCGACGTGTCGGTGATCGGCCTGAAGGCGCAGGCGACGCGTCCCGAGATCGAGCAGATCATGATCGCCGGCCCCGATCCGCAAACGGTGGACGAGGCGGAGTTCGAAAAGACGCTGTACCTGGTCCGGCGCCGCGTCGAAAAGCGGGTGATCGCGGCGCAGATCCACGGATTCTACATCTGCTCGCTGTCGTGCCGGTCGATCGTGTACAAGGGGCTGTTCCTGGCGGAGAGCCTGTCCGCCTTCTACCCCGACCTGCAGGACCAGCGGTTCGAGAGCCGGGTCGCGATCTTTCACCAGCGCTATTCCACCAACACCTTTCCGCAATGGTGGCTGGCCCAGCCGTTCCGCTGCCTCGCGCATAACGGCGAGATCAACACGGTGCGCGGCAACAAGAACTGGATGCTGAGCCACGAGATCCGCATGGCGAGCATCGCGTTCGGGGAGCATTCGGAGGACATCAAGCCGGTGATCCCCGCCGGCGCGTCCGACACCGCCGCGCTGGACGCCGTGTTCGAGGCGATCTGTCGCTCCGGCCGCGACGCGCCCACCGCTAAGCTGATGCTGGTGCCGGAGGCGGCGCGCGCGGACATGCCCGCGAACCACGCCGCGATGTACAATTATCTGGCGAGCGTCATGGAGCCGTGGGACGGCCCGGCCGCGCTGGCGATGACGGACGGGCGCTGGGCGGTGGCCGGCGTCGACCGCAACGCGCTGCGCCCGTTGCGCTATATCCGCACCAGCGACGGCCTGCTGATCGTCGGGTCGGAGGCGGGCATGGTGCCGGTGCCGGAATCAACCGTGGTGGCGAAGGGACGGCTGGGTCCGGGCCAGATGATCGCCGTCGATCTGGCGGAGGGCGTGCTGCTCGACGACAGGGCGGTGAAGGACCGGATCGCGGGCGAAGCGGACTATCCGGCGATGACCGGCGCGTTCCACACCCTGTCCGACTTGCCCGAGATGGGCGATGCGTCGGTGCGGTTCGACCGGGCGGAGCTGGCGCGGCGTCAGGTCGCGGCCGGCCAGACGCTGGAGGACATGGAGCTGATCCTGTCGCCGATGGTCGAATCCGCCAAGGAAGCGATCGGATCGATGGGCGACGACACGCCGCTGGCGGTCATCTCCGACAAGCCGCGCCTCATCAGCCAGTTCTTCCGCCAGAATTTCAGCCAAGTCACGAACCCGCCGATCGACTCGCTGCGCGAGCGGCATGTGATGAGCCTGAAGACGCGGTTCGGAAACCTGGCCAACATCCTCGACACAGAGGATCGGCGCGAGGCGGTGCTGGTGCTTGATTCACCAGTGCTGACGGGCACGCACTGGGCGCGGTTGCGCGCGCATTTCGGGCGCTCCGCGGCGGAGATCGACTGCACGTTCGAGGCGGGCGGCGGCCCGGAAAAGCTGCGCGCGGCGATCGCCCGTATCCGTCAGGAGGCCGAGCAGGCGGTGCGGGAGGGCCGGTCCGAGCTGTTCCTGACCGACGAGCATGTGTCGGAGGATCGGGTCGCGATCGCCGGCGTGCTGGCGGCGGCGGCGGTGCATACGCATCTGGTCCGCCGCGGCCTGCGGTCCTATGCGTCGATCAACGTGCGATCGGCCGAGTGCCTCGACACGCATTACTACGCGGTGCTGATCGGGGTCGGTGCGACCACGGTGAACGCCTATCTGGCGGAGGCGGCGATCGTCGACCGGCAGGCGCGCGGCCTGTTCGGCGACCTGAGCCTGGACGAATGCCTGAAGCGGCATCGCACCGCGATCGAGGAGGGGCTGCTCAAGATCATCGGCAAGATGGGGATCGCGGTGATCTCCTCCTATCGGGGCGGGTACAATTTCGAGGCGGTCGGCCTGTCGCGCAGCCTGGTCGCGGACCTGTTCCCCGGGATGCCGGCGAAGATCAGCGGCGAAGGGTACGCCTCGCTGCACCTTTCCGCGACGATCCGCCACGACGCGGCGTGGGACAGCGCGGTGGCGACGCTGCCGGTCGGCGGCTTCTATCGCCAGCGCCACACCGGTGAGACGCACGCCTATTCGGCGCAGCTGATGCACCTGTTGCAGACGGCGGTGTCGACCGACAGCTATACCAGCTACCTGCAATTCAGCCGTGGCGTCGCGGACCTGCCGCCGGTGTACCTGCGCGACCTGCTCCAGTTCAATTTTCCGGGCGAGGGCGTGCCGGTCGATCAGGTCGAGGCGATCACGGAGATCCGCAAGCGCTTCGTGACGCCGGGCATGTCGCTGGGCGCGCTGTCCAAGGAAGCGCACGAGACGCTGGCCATCGCCATGAACCGTATCGGCGCCAAGGCGGTGTCGGGCGAGGGGGGCGAGGACAAGGCGCGGTACCAGCCGTACGAAAATGGCGACAACGCCAATTCCACGATCAAGCAGGTGGCGAGCGGCCGGTTCGGCGTCACCGCCGAATATCTGAACGCGTGCGAGGAGATCGAGATCAAGGTCGCGCAGGGCGCCAAGCCCGGCGAGGGCGGACAGCTGCCGGGGTTCAAGGTGACCGAGTTCATCGCCCGGCTCCGCCACGCGACCCCCGGCGTTACGCTGATTTCACCGCCGCCGCATCACGACATCTATTCGATCGAGGACCTGGCGCAGCTGATCTACGATCTGAAGCAGATCAATCCGCGTGCGCGCGTGTGCGTGAAGCTGGTCAGTTCCGCCGGGATCGGCACGGTGGCGGCGGGCGTGGCGAAGGCGCATGCCGACGTTATCCTGGTGTCCGGCCATGTCGGCGGCACCGGCGCCAGCCCCCAGACCAGCATCAAATATGCCGGCACGCCGTGGGAGATGGGCTTGTCGGAGGTCAACCAGACGCTGACCCTGAACGGTCTGCGCGGGCGTATCCGCCTGCGCGCCGATGGCGGCCTGAAGACCGGGCGCGACATCGTTATCGCCGCGATCCTGGGCGCGGAGGAGTTCGGCATCGGTACGCTGTCGCTGGTCGCGATGGGATGCATCATGGTGCGCCAGTGCCACAGCAACACCTGCCCGGTCGGCATCTGCACCCAGGACGACCGGCTGCGGCAGAAGTTCGTCGGCACGCCGGAAAAGGTCATCAACCTGATGACCTTCATCGCGGAGGAGGTGCGAGACATCCTGGCCCGGCTCGGCTGCCGCTCGCTGGACGAGGTGATCGGGCGGACCGAACTGTTGCGCCAGGTCAGCCGCGGCGCGGAGCATCTGGACGACCTGGACCTCAACCCGATCCTGGCCAAGGTCGACGCGACCGATGCGGAGCGGCGCTTCTCCCTGAACACCTTCCGCAACGAGGTACCCGACAGCCTGGACGCGCAGATGATCAAGGATGCCGCGCACGTGTTTTCGCGCGGTGAGAAGATGCAGCTGACCTATTCGGTGCGCAACACGCACCGCGCGGTCGGCACGCGTCTGTCCAGCGAGATCACGCGCCGGTTCGGCATGAGCACGCTGGCGGAGGGGCATGTCACCGTGCGCCTGCGTGGCAGCGCCGGCCAGTCGCTCGGCGCGTTCCTGGTGCGGGGTGTGACGCTGGAGGTGTTCGGTGATGCCAACGACTATGTCGGCAAGGGGTTGTCGGGCGGCACCATCGTCGTGCGTCCCGCCGTGTCGTCGCCGTTGAAGAGCCAGGAGAACACGATCCTCGGCAACACCGTGCTGTACGGCGCGACCAGCGGCCGCCTGTTCGCGGCGGGGCAGGCGGGCGAGCGATTTGCGGTCCGCAACTCCGGCGCCACGGTGGTGGTGGAGGGATGCGGCGCGAACGGGTGCGAGTACATGACCGGCGGCACGGCGGTGGTGCTGGGCGGCGTCGGTGCAAATTTCGGCGCGGGCATGACCGGCGGCATGGCGTTCGTCTACGACCCCGATGGCGCCTTCGACCGGCGTGCGAACCCGGACAGCATCGTGTGGCGGCGCCTGTCGTCGCGACATTGGGAGGGGCTGCTCCACCAACTGGTGTGCGACCACGCCGCCGCGACGGACAGCCGCTGGTCCAAGGGCCTGCGGGACGACTGGGACCGCGTGTCGGGCGATTTCTGGCAGGTGGTGCCCAAGGAGATGCTGACCCGCTTGGGCCATCCGCTGGAGGACGAGCCGGTGTCGGTCGCGGGCGATCTGGTGGCGGCGGAGTAGCGAGGCTACGGGGCGACCTCGCAGCCGTTGGGTCGGCGTCGATCGGTGTCTCGCGTGGAGCGGAGCGCGTCGACTTTGCGCCGTCGGAGATGCGTCAGCGAAGTCGCGGGACGACCGGCCTTTCTGGTTCGGGCGCGGATACGGCCTGACCCGCCCCGGCTTTGCGACACGCGTGGTCGCACGCCCCTTTCGCGCGGAGGCGGCGCGTTCTAGGACGGTGCCGACATGTGGCAGCTTTTCCAATTCCCGCTTTGCCCCTTCTCCCGAAAGCTGCGCCTGCTGCTGGGCGAAAAGGGGATCGGGTACGAACTGGTACGCGAATCGCCATGGGCGCGGCGCGACGAGTTTCTGGATATGAACCCGGCGGGACAGACCCCGGTCGTGGTCGACGTGCAGCGTGGCACCGTCCTGATCGATTCCATGGCGATCTGCGAATATTTCGAGGAAACGGTCGAGAAATCGGCGATGATCAACGGCACGGCGGCCAACCGCGCTGAGATCCGCCGGCTGGTCGCGTGGTTCGACAACAATTTCTACCGCGATGTGACCGGCCCCCTGCTGGAGGAGCGGATGGTGAAGCGACTGGCGCACCGTCTTGCCCCCGATGCCAAGGCGCTGCGACAGGCGATGAAGGCGGCGATCGAGCATCTCGATTATATCGATTATCTGCTGGACCACCGGAACTGGCTGGCGGGCGCGACGATGAGTCTGGCCGATCTTGCCGCCGCGGCACAGATTTCCGTGACCGATTACCTGGGCGGCATCGACTGGAAGGGTCATGAGCAGACGGCACGCTGGTATCGCGGGCTGAAGAGCCGTCCGTCGTTCCGCCCGTTGCTGTCGGAGCGGATGGAGGTGATCGGACCGCCGGCACATTACGACAATGTGGATTTCTGAGCGGTTCACGCGAGCAAAGCTGGCACATGCCGCGACGGCCCGTGGGATCTGCGCCGCCGATCACGTCCGACGGCGCGGGCGGGAGTTGCGAACATGACCATCACCCATGACGACTTCCTCGCCGTCGACATCCGCGTCGGCACGATCGTCGCCGCCGAACCCTTCCCGGAGGCGCGGAAGCCGGCGATCAAGCTGCGCATCGATTTCGGCGCGGAGATCGGGGTGAAGCGCTCCTCCGCCCAGATCACAGTGCATTACACGCCGGATGAGCTGGTCGGGCGACAGGTGGCGGCGGTCGTCAACTTTCCACCGCGTCAGATCGGTCCCGTGATGAGCGAGGTGCTGTGCCTGGGTTTCCCGGACGCGGCGGGGGAGGTGGTGCTGCTCGCGCCCGATCTGCCGGTGCCCAATGGCGGGCGGATGTTTTGAGCATCAGGCGGCGAGCGCCGTCGGCTGTTCGCCCTGGTCGTTTTCGGCCTGCACCACGACCGGCGCCTGTTCGACCAGCGGCGTCGCCCGGCGCGCGCGCATCGGGAACAGCAGGTGCGAGGCGAGCACGACGAAGCTGAGCCCGGCATAGACCGCAAAGGCCCAGCCCGCGCTCCAGAACACGCCGACCGCAAAGGCGAGGCGCAGGAACAGCGGGTTGATGCCGAAATCCTCGCCGATCGCCTGGCAGGTGCCGAACAGCGTATCGGCGCGCATGAACGGGTTGGCGGCGGGGGTCTGCATGCGGAAAACTCCTGATCGGCGAACGTCACGTCCACTCATGCCAACGACATCGCACGATGTGTGCCAACCGCCGGAAACCGCTGTTTTCCAGTGAAGTAGGACGGATGAGCCAGGCCTGAACATCATCGTCGTGGTTGGATCGCGCCAGCTATTGGCGCACGCCGCCAACTGTTCAGGGGTGCTGCAACAGGCCGACACAGGCGGCCAGGCTGACGCAGGCGAGCAGGCCGTTGACCGCCAGCAGCAACGCGGCGGGCATGCGACGCGCCTCCGGCTGCGGGTCGGCGTAGCGTGGACGAAACTCCCGCCACCCCGCCGCCACGAAGCAAAAGGCGCTGAACAGGACAAGGGCCGTGCCGGCAGTGGTCGCCAGCCAGTCGGCGACCAGCCCCTCCAACAGCTTGCGCGCGCCGATCCCCGCCGCCAGAGCAGCGAGGCCGGTGCGCACCCAGGCGGCATAGGTCCGCTCCGCCGCCAGCACGGTGCGGTCCGCCGCCAGCTGCGTCGTGCGTTCCGCGTTGGTCTTCTGCACCGCCGCGCTGCGGGCGATGGTGGCGTGGGTCGCCTCCGCCCGCTGTTCGGCGTCGGCCATCAACGCGAAAGCGGCGAGGCGTCGAAATCGCGCAGGATCGCCGCAACGTCGTCGTACAGCAGTTGCGCGCCCGCTTCCGTCAGAACCGCGTCGTCGAACCCGCCGGAGCGGACGCCGACACGGTGCATGCCGCATTTCGCCGCCGCCTGCATGTCGTACGGCGCGTCGCCGATCACGACCACTTCGGCGGGATCGACATCCGCCTTGTCGCGCGCGGTGGCGAAGATGTCGGGCGCGGGCTTCGTGGTCTCCACATCGTCTTTCGTGGTCGACAGATCGACCAGCGACCGCGCATCGAGCAGGTCGATATAATGGTCCAGTTCCTCCCCGCTGGCAGAGGAGGCGAACACGACGCGCCGCCCGCTGTCGTGCACCCGCTGGAGCAGATCGCGCGCATGCGGGAACGGGCGGACGCGGTCGAGATAGTCCGCCTTGAAGAACCGGCCGTGCAGCGTGCCGAGTTCCTCCGCCTGATCGTCGGACATTTCAGGAAACAGCGTGGGCACCAGATTGTCCGCGCCCTTGCCGATCTGTTCCGCGATCCGCTCCCGGTCCACCGGGCGCCCGGTCGCGGCGAAGACCCTATGCCAGGTTTCGATGTGCCAGCGGTTGCTGTCGACCAGCGTGCCGTCGATGTCGAAGAAGACTGCTTTGGTTGCCATGCCCCTCAATGACGGGGGAGGCGCGCCGGTTCCGTCGCCGGCGCGCCTTATCTCAGCCCTCCAGGCTCTTGGATGCCTGTTCGAACAGGTCCTTGGACAGGCCGGGCGTGGCGACGATCCGCTCCAGCTCGCCCCGCATCAGCGCCGAGCGCGCCGGGTCGAAGCGGCGCCAGCGGCCGAGCGGCGGCAGCAGCTTGGCGGAGGTTTGCGGGTTGATCCGGTCCAGCGCGATCAACTGGTCCGCCAGAAAGCGATAGCCGACACCGTCCGCCCGGTTGAACGCACGCTGGTTGACGCCGAACGCGCCGACCAGCGCCCGCGCGCGATTGGGATTGGTCAGGGAAAAGGCGCGGTGCTGCGCCAGTTCCACCACCACGTCCGCCGTGTCGGCGCGCGACGACAGCGCTTGTGTCTGGAACCACTTGTCCAGCACCAAGGGGTTGTCGGCATAGCGGTGAAAGAAGATGTCGAACGCCGCGACCCGCTCGTCGAAATCGGTGTTGGACAGCACCTGCAACGCGCCCTGGCGATCGGTCATGTTGTCGGCGGCGGCGAACTGGGTGAAGGCGAGTTTCGCCGCATCCTCCGCGCCGGTCGCGGCCAGGTAGCCGAGCGCGACGTTGCGCAGCCGCCGCAATCCCTTGTCACGCGGGGTATAGGCATAGGGCGCGCGCGGGCCGTCGTACGCCTCGCGCCATTGCCCCTCCAGCTGGGCACCCAGATCGCGGCGCAGCGCCTCGCGTGCGGTGAACACGGCCTCCGGATCGACGGTGGCGAGCTGATCGGCGATGAACCCTTCCGCCGGCAACAGCACCGCCTCCGCGACGAAGGCGGGGTCCAGCGACGGATCGGACAGCGTCGCGCCGACCGCGCCGATCACCGCGCGATGATCGGCCTGCCCCTCGATCGCGCCGGCGACCAGCGTGTCGAGCATCAGCTGCTGCATCGCCTCGTACCGGGCGAAGGGATCGTCGTCATGCCCGGACAGGAAGGCGAGGTCGGCGGGGCTGCGATCGCTTTCGATCACCACCGGCGCGGAAAAGCCGCGATTGATCGACAGCACCGGACGCTCGCTTATCGCCTCGAACACCAGGGTCTCGGCCGGCTGGTCCAGCAGTACCAGTTGCTCGTCGGTCAGCGGCCGGCCTGTTTCCGCACCGAACAGGCGGATCTTCAGCGGCAGCACCATGGCGTGCTTTTCCGGCTGACCGGGGGTGGCGGGCACCTGTTGCGACAGGCGCAGCGTCGCGCGGCCGCCGCCGGCCTGATGATCCAGCGTCGCGGCGACACGCGGGGTGCCGGCCTGGCTGTACCACAGGCGAAATTGCGACAGGTCGACGCCGCCCGCGTCCTCCATGCACGCGACGAAATCCTCGCAGGTCGCGGCGGTGCCGTCGAACCGCTCGAAATACAGGTCGGTGGCGGCGCGGAAGCGCTGCGGGCCCAGGATGGTCGCCATCATCCGGATCAGTTCCGCGCCCTTGTTGTAGATGGTCGCGGTGTAGAAATTGCTGATCTCGATGAAGCTTTCCGGCCGGACCGGATGGGCCAGCGGGCCGCCATCCTCCGGAAACTGGCTGGCGCGGAGCGAGCGCACGTCCTCGATCCGCTTCACCGCGGCCGATCCCTGGTCGGCGGAAAAGCCCTGGTCGCGATAGACGGTGAAGCCTTCCTTCAGGCTCAGCTGGAACCAGTCGCGGCAGGTGATGCGGTTGCCGGACCAATTATGGAAATACTCGTGCGCCACGACGCCCGCGACATTGTCGTAATCGATGTCGGTGGCGGTATCCGGATCGGCCAGGATGTAGCGGCTGTTGAAGATGTTCAGCCCCTTGTTCTCCATGGCGCCGAAGTTGAAATCGTCGACGGCGACGATGTTGAACACGTCGAGGTCGTATTCGCGGCCATAGACCTGTTCGTCCCACGCCATCGACAGCTTCAGCGCGTGCAGCGCATGGTCGGTGCGGGCCAGGTCGCCCTCGCGGACCCAGATGCCAAGCACCACCTCGCGCCCGGACATGGTGGTGAAGCTGCCCCGGTTCACCGCCAGGTCGCCCGCCACCAGCGCGAACAGATAGGATGGCTTGGGATAGGGATCGTGCCATTCGGCCCAGTGCCGGCCATCGTCCAGATCGCCGCCGTCCACCGGATCGCCATTGGCGAGCAGAATGGGAAAGCGCGCCTTGTCCGCCGTCATGCGCACGCGGTACCGGGCCAGCACGTCCGGCCGGTCGGGGAAGTAGGTGATGCGGCGGAACCCCTCCGCCTCGCACTGGGTGCACAGGATGCCGCTGGACGCGTACAGGCCCATCAGCTGGGAGTTCGCCTCCGGCGCGATCTCCACCTCCGTCTCGACCGTGTGCGCTTCGCCGGACAGCGGGATGACCAGCGCGTCGTTGTCCAGCGTCCAGTCGTTCACCGCCACGCCGTCGACATGGACCGACAACAGCGTCTGTCCCGCGCCGTCCAGGCGCAGCGGCTCGCCGGCCGCGCTTCCCCGCCGCACGTCCAGCTTCGCCCGCACGCGGGTGGCGTCCGGGTCGAGGTCGAAGTCGAGCGACACGTCCGGCACCATCCAGGCGGGCGGGCGGTAATCCGAGCGATGGATGACGGCCGGCTGGCTGGGTGCCGGGGTGGCGATGGCGTGTGTGGCGTCGGGCATAGGGCGTTATACGCACGGATCGGCCAGCCGCTACCAAAGCTTGCGCAGGTGGCATGCTGTGCTAGCGCGAGCCCGTCGAATTAACCGGGGATCATCACATGTTGCGTCTGTTTGCCGCCGGCTCGTTGCTGGCCATTTCCGCCATGCTCGGCGCGCAGACGACCCCCGCAAAGCCCGACGCCGCCATTCCCGCAACCGCCGGCCAAGCCGCGCCCGAACCCGGCAAGGCGGGTACGCAGCAGCAGACTGCGGCGGCGCAGCCGGCCAAGCCCGACCCCGCGCAGGTGAACGCGAAGATCACCGCGCCACTGGCGGCCGATCAGGCCGCGTTGAAGGCGCATGTCATGTTCCTCGCCTCCGACGCGATGCGCGGGCGGGAGGCGGGCAGCCCCGAATTCGACATCGCCGCGCAGTACGTCGCCGCCCAATTCTATGCCGCTGGGTTGAAGCCGGGCGGCGACCAGGGTGGCTATCTGCAGCATGTGCCGCTCGTCAGCTACAAGGCGGCGGACAAGGGTGCGATGCGCTGGACCCCGCGCGGACAGGCGCCGGTCGATCTGGTGTTCGGGGAGGATTACGTGCCCTCCGCCAATCCGCTGTCCGCGGCCACCTCGCTGAGCAAGCCGGTGGTGTTCGTCGGACGCGGCATCGTCGCGCCACAGTACAAGGTCGACGATTACAAGGGCGTCGACGTGCGCGGCCGGATCGTGGCGGTGCTGGGCGGTGCGCCGGCCGGTTTCGGCGGTGAGGAGCGCGCCTATTTCGGGTCCGCCGGGACAAAGGCGGCGATCGCACGCCGGCTCGGTGCGGCGGGCATGGTGTTCATCGACACGCCCGGCCCGCGGGCGCGACCCTTCGCCACGCTGGTGCGCGGCATGGACACGGCGCGCATGACCTGGGCCCGGCCGGACGGCACCGGCTCTACCCCCGAAGAGGGCGCGCCGGTTCTGGGCACGATCAGCCAGGCCGGCGCGGCCAAGCTGTTTGGTGCAAAGGGCTGGGCAAAGGTGCAGCCGCGGCTGGGCGACCCCGACGCCCGCTTCAAGCCCTTTGCACTGGGCGGCGCGCTGTCGGCGGAAACGCGCACCAGCTTCACCCCCGCATCGTCCGAGAATGTCGTCGGCCTGCTGCCGGGCAGCGATCCGACGCTTGGCGCACAGGTCGTGGTGCTGTCCGCGCATCTCGACCATATCGGCGTCAGCAAGCCGGCGGAGGGCGATGCGCCTGGAAAGGACCGCATCAACAATGGCGCGCTGGACAATGCGATCGGCATCGCCAGCCTGATCGAGGAAGCGAAGCGCTTCACCGCATCGGGCACCGCGCCGAAACGTACGCTGATGTTCCTGGCGGTGACGGGCGAGGAGAAGGGGCTGGTCGGCTCCGACTATTTCGCGCACCAGCCGACCGTGCCGGCCAAGTCGATCGTGGCGGACGTCAACCTGGACATGCCGATCCTGACGTACCGTTTCGAGGACATGATCGTGTACGGCGCCGACCGGTCCACGCTGGGCCCGATCGTGCGGCGCGCGGTCAACGCCGCGGGTGTCGACCTGTCGCCCGATCCCGCGCCGGAAGAGGGCATCTTCGTCCGTTCCGACCATTTCCGCTTCGTGCAGCAGGGCATTCCGTCGGTGTTCCTGTGGCCGGGTCAGAAGGGGCCGGGGAAGGCCGGGTTCGCGGAGTTCATGGGCAAATGCTATCACCGGCCCTGCGACGAGTTGGCGACGCTGAACATCGACTGGAGCCAGGGGCCGCGCTTCGTCGACGTGAACTACCGCATCGCCAAGGAGATCGCGGACGGGGCGGAGGCGCCGGTGTGGAACAAGGGCGATTATTTCGGCACCACCTACAAGGGGCCGATGCAGAAGTGAGCCGATGAGCCGGCTGTTCGTCTTCGGCCTCGGCTACACCGCTGGGATGCTTTCCCGCCATCTGCAAGGGCGGGGGTGGCACGTCGCCGGCACGACCCGCGACGGGCGTGGCGGCTCCGTCCGGTTCGACGATGCGGGATCGGTGCTGGCCGAGGTGGCGGCGGCGACGCACATCCTGTCCTCCGTCCCGCCGGAGGGGGAGGGCGACCCGGTGCTGACGCGCTATGGCGCCGTACTGGCGGATAGCGGTGCCTGGCTCGGCTACCTGTCCTCGACCGGCGTCTATGGCGACACCGGTGGCGCCTGGGTGGATGAAGGCGCGCCGACCGGGAGTGGCCGGCGTGGCGCGCGGGCGGCGGCGGATGCGGCGTGGCTGGCGGCCGGCGCGCGGGTCCTGCGCCTGCCGGGCATCTATGGCCCCGGGCGCTCGCCGTTGGATCGGGTGAAGCAGGGGCGGGCGCACCGCGTCGGGATCACCGGTCAGGTGTTCAGCCGCATCCATGTCGATGACCTGATCGCGGGCATCGTCGCAAGCTTCGACGGGCCGGCGGGGGCGTACAACCTGGCCGACGACCTACCGTGCGATCAGGACGCGGTGGTCACGTTTGCGGCCGAACTGCTCGGGCTGCCGGTGCCGGCGCTTGCGTCGCTGGACAGCCTGTCGCCGACGGCGCGCGGGTTCTACGCGGAGAACCGGCGGGTCGCCAATGCGAAGGCCAAGCGGGTGCTGGGCTGGCGCCCCCGCTTCGCCGATTACCGGTTGGGCCTGCGCGCCCTCAACGCGATGACCAGCCCGACGCCCGCCAGCGCACCACCGGCCCCGGCGAGCAGCGACCAGCGATAACCCTCGAACAGCGTCGACAGCAGCATCGCGATCACGGGTACGATGACGCTGGAATAGGCCGCCTTGGCCGGACCGATGACGCGCAGCACCCGGTAGTACAGCGGAAAGGCGAGGGCGGAGGCGAACAGGCCGAGGTACAGGATGCCGGCCAGATAGCTGGGCCGCGGGTCGAAGCGCGGCGGTCCGCTCATCGTCCACGCCAGTGCGGCGTCCAGCGCGGCGCCGGCGAACATCGCCACCGCCAGCGTCGGCGCCATGGGAAAGCGCTTCGCCGTCTCCGTCGCCTGCAACACGTTGGCGGACGATGCCGCCAGGATCGCGCTGAGCGTGAAGCCAAGCCCCGCCAGGATCGTGTGCCCGCCGGACGGGTCGCTGCGCACCTCATGCACGAACAGCAGCACCACGCCCGCCATCGCGACCGCCGATCCGGCGAGCAACTGCCCACCCATGCGCTGCCCCAGGAAGATGCGGGCGAGTAGCGCATTGGGCACCAGCAGCAGCGCGAACACCACCGCGACGAGGCCGGAGGTGATGAAGCGTTCGGCCTGATAGACGAAGTTGAAATTGGCGCAGAACTGCAACAGGCCGATCGCGACCGCGAACAGCGCGCCTTCGCCGCCGATGCGCCAGCTGTCGCGCCGGACCAGCGCCCAGCCGGTCATGCCCAGCCCGCCGACGATGAAGCGGTACGTCACCGACCATCCCGGCGGCACCACCGCCAGCTGATCGCGGATGACCAGCCAGGTCGATCCCCAGATCAGCGTCACCACCGCAAAGGGCAGCAGGATGGACAGACGGGTGGATTGCGGGGCGGGCGTGTCGCTCACAGCGCGGCGATCGCATCCGCCAGCGGGCGGATCGCGTCAGGTGTCTGGTCCCATGACGTGACCAGCCGGATCTCCCCGGCCGCCCAATCGTAGAAGTCGAAGCCCCTGGCGCGCAGCGCGGCGGCCTCGTCCGGCGTGGCGCGCAGGAACACCTCGTTCGCCTCGACGGGGTGGATCAGCCGGTCGCCCGCACCCCCGGCCAGCAGCGTCGCGCCGGCGTTGGCCGCGCGGGCATTGTCGAGCCACAGGTCGCCGTCGAGCATCGCCAGCACCTGCGCAGCGAGGAATCGCCCCTTCGAGAACAGCAGCCCCGCGCGCTTGCGCCGTTGCGGCGTCGCGCCGACCAGATCGGGGTCGAAGAACACCAGCATCTCCGCGCTCATGCCGCCATTCTTGATGAAGCCGAAGCTGAGCACCTCCACCCCGGCGCGCCAGGTGATGTCGGCGGGAGAGCAGCCGGCATGCGCGACCGCATTGGCAAAGCGCGCGCCGTCCATGTGAAGGCGCAGGCCCCGGGACCGGGCAAGCTCCCCGATCGCCGCCACCTCGTCCGGTCGGTAGACGCGGCCATATTCGGTGGCATTGGTGATCGAGATCGCGTGCGGCTGGACCCGGTGGACGTCGTTGGCGATCGCGTCGAGGACGGTGCGGACCGTGTCCGGCGTCATCTTCGCCCCGTCGCCGTCCGCCAGCATCAGCTTCGCGCCATGGGTGTAGAATTCGGGCGCGCCGCATTCGTCGTTCTGGATATGCGCGTCGCGGTGGCACACCACGCCACCATAAGGCGGGCAGATCGCCGCCAGCCCCAGGCAGTTGGCGGCGGTGCCGCTGGGCACCCACAGCGCCCGCACGTCGCGCTCGAACAGGTCTGAAAAGCGCCCATCCAGCTGCCGCGACAGCGCGTCTCCGTCATAGGCGGTGTCGAGTGCGTTGGCGGCGGCCATCGCCTCCAGCACGCGGGGGTGAACGGGCGCGGCGTTGTCGGAGAAGAAGCGCATGGGGAGGGCCTTACGACCGGTCGCGGCATGCCGCGAGGGGGTGGCGTGGAGAAAGTGGCGCGCTGCCACATGTTTTGTCCGGAAACCGCGCCACGCTGGCGAGCCGCGCCGATCCATTCGGCCGGCGGAGATCCGGGCGACATCGGGTCGGCCGCGCCGACCTGATGCGGCCGGCAAGAGGATTCTACGAAGGTGGTTGTCGGTACTTATCAGCGGGAGGGCAGATCGGCTCGGTCAGGGCTGACGCACCTCCCACGGTTGCTTGGATCGACGCTTTTGGTCGCAGCGGCTGGCCTCCCTTCTCGCGACGATTGTTCTTGCGTCAGCGAGTGGCGCTTCCCACGGACAACTGCCTGGGCGACGACCTCACTCCTCCCCGCCGTCATCGTCCGGCGGGCGGCGATCGTCGCGGGGCGGCGGGGGTGGGGTGCGGTCGCGGCCGCGGGTTGGCGACACGGTGATCGACCCGTCCTCGCCCCGGCGCAGGTCGATGCCGATGTCGCGGAGCCGGTCGCCGGCCTGGCCGACCGCACCGTCGACGGCACCGTCCACCGCGCGGTCGACGGCCTCGCTCATGTCCGGAATCTCGGCCATATTCTCGACCGCCTCCGGATCGGCAGCATCCTCGTCGACAACGACGGGCGCACGCACCGGTGCGATATCGAGCGCGGAGACCATGAAGTTGCGCCAGATCTGGGCGGGGATCCCGCCACCGTGCAGGCCGGGATTGGGCGTGTTGTCGTCGTTGCCGACCCAGACGCCGACCACCAGGTCGCCGGCAAAGCCGATGAACCAGGCGTCGCGCCCCGATTGCGACGTGCCGGTCTTGCCATAGGCATCGACGGTCAACCGCGCCTCTCGCCCCGTCCCGCGCAGCGACGAGCCGAGCAGGGACTTCATCTCATCCTGCACATTCTCAGGGATGCGGCGGGTGCGGCTGGTCAGCGATTCGTACCACCCCTTGCCCTTCACGTCCTTCAGCCCGCGCGGCACGATCGGGTAGCTGCCGTTGGCGATCCCGGCGTACGCGGCGGTGAGTTCGAGCAGCGACACCTCGGACGTGCCGAGGCCGATCGTCGCCTCGTTCGGGATGGGCGTGGTGATGCCCAGGTCGCGCGCCGCCTTGATGACCTGCTTGACGCCGACCTGCTGCGTCAGGCGGGCGGCGGCGACGTTGGACGAGCGGGCGAAGGCGCGGGCCAGGCTGATCTCGCCCAGATAGCGGCCATCGTCGTTGCGCGGTTTCCACCCGGCGATCTCCACCGGCGAATCGTCTACGGTGGAGGAGGGCGTCATGCCGGCGCGCATCGCGGCCAGATAGACGAACAGCTTGAAGGTGGAGCCCGGCTGGCGCTTCGCCTGCACCGCGCGGTTGAACGGACTGTCGGCATAGGAGCGGCCGCCTACCATCGCGACCACCTGTCCGTCCGTCCGCATCGCGACCAGCGCCGCCTGCGCCTGGCGCAACCCTGCCTGACGGATCACCCGTTCCGCCTGGCGCTGCAGCTCCGGGTCGAGCGTGGTGCGGACGGTCGTCTCCGTGTTGATCTCACCCGCCTGATCGCGCGCCTCCGGCAGGACCCAGTCGGCGAAATAGGTGCCGCTGGGCAGTTGCTGCGGACGGCTGGCGAGGACGCGCTGCGGTTGCACGGCGCGCCCCTCGGCAGGGGTCAGGAAGCCGGCATCGACCATCGCACCGACGACCACCGCCTCCCGCTTGCGGGCGCCCGCCAGGTTGGTGGTGGGCGCGAGGCGGGAGGGCGCCTTGACCAGCCCGGCCAGCATCGCGGCCTGGCCCACGTTCAGGCGTTCGGGCGCGCGGCCGAAATAATGCTTGGCCGCGGCGGTCAGGCCATAGACGTTGTCGCCGAAATACACGTTGGACAGGTAGCGCGACAGGATCTCGTCCTTCGACAGCCACGCCTCCAGCCAGAAGGCGATCATCACCTCCCGGATCTTGCGCGCGGCGGTGCGGTCGGAGTCGAGGAACGCGTTCTTCGCCAGCTGCTGCGTGATGGTCGACCCACCCTCCCGCACGCCGCCGGCGCCGACATTGTGCCAGGCGGCGCGCAGGATGCCGCGCGGGTCGATCCCCCAGTGCGAGTAGAAGCGCCGGTCCTCGATCGCCACGAACGCCTCGCGCACATGGGGCGGCAGCTTCGATGCGTCGACGGGTGCGCCCAGGATCGCGCCGCGCCGGGCGATCGGCGTGCCGTCGCTGGCGAGCAGGGTGATCGAGGGCGGCGTCGGCGGCTTGAGCGAGCGGGACAACGGTGCCGTCACCGCCAGCCAGCCGATCGCGATCACCAGCAACACGATGACCGCGGCCAGCCCCCGCATGCCCCAGCGCAGTACCGTGCGGAACGTGGAGTCGCGACTGCCGGACGGATCGGACCCGTCACCATCGTCGCCCGCATCGGACAGTACGGCGTCGTACCCGTCGAGTTGCCGTTGAAGTTCCTCACGCGAATAGGCGCGGTAGGGTCGGTCCTCGTCATCCCAGGTGGCGGGGTCGGGAGCGTAGCGCAGCGGGCGCTGCGACATGCCGGGGCGATCGTTCGGTTCGTCATCAACGCGCCGCCCTTCGCCGAAGCTGTCGGACGCGGCATCGCGATGAGGTCGGCGCGGGTCGAAAGGGTTCATGGACAGCTGCGTGTATTACCGCGCTACGACACTGCCCGCAAGCGCATCGGGAAGGCGTGCCATATCAGCGGCGACAGCGGGAGGCAAAGCGGTTAGCAGGTCGAACCATGCAGCACGTAGCGCCCACAACCCGCCCCCTCGTCGTCGGTATCGGCGGCACGATCGGGGGTGTGTCGTCCACCGAACGCTCGTTGCGCATCGCGCTGGACGCGGCGGCGGAACAGGGGTTCCGCACGGCGATGTTCGGCGGCGCGGACATGGCGCGCCTGCCGCTGTTCGATCCACGCGCGGCGACCCGCACCGCCGAGGAGCGCGCCTTCGTGGACGCGGTGCGGGAGGCATCGGCGCTGATCATCGCCAGCCCGGGCTATCACGGCTCCATCTCGGGCGTGGTCAAGAACGCGCTGGACCTGCTGGAGGAGACTGCGCGCGACGAACGGCCGTATCTGGCCGACATGCCCGTCGGACTGATCGCGACCGCTTATGGGTGGCAGGCGACCGGTTCCACGATCGCGGCGCTGCGGTCGATCGTACACGCCCTGCGCGGCTGGCCGACACCGTTCGCGGCGGCGGTGAACACGCAACTGACCCGATTCGACGACGCGGGCGGGGTCAGCGATGCCGCCGTGCTGGAACAGTTGCGACTGGTTGGGCGGCAGGTCGCCCGCTTCGTACCCTTGGCGGAGCGGATGCCGGGCTGACCCCTCCCGCGGCGCGCGTTTACAGGGGCCTCAATCCGGGCTGGGCGGGGTCGGCGCGCCGAGTTTGCGTGCCACCGCCGCGACCTCCTCGTCGCTGGGCGGTTCGGGCAGTGCGTCCTCACCGGGCGCCAGCGCATCGTCGGGAATGCCGGGGCCGGTGCCCGCCACCGTGTCGTTCAGCGGGCGGCTGTTCGGGCCGGTATTGATGCCGTCTGTCATGTACGCATCCTTTCGCCGCATCAACGATCCGGCGTGGCGGGCGATCCCCACCGGTGCTAGCGCGCCGCGACACGAACCGCCGACGGAGAAGAGATGATGAGCGCTTTCGGCCAAGCAGGTTGGGTCCCCGACACGGTGCTCGTCACGGGTGCGAGCGCTGGATTCGGTATCGCGATCGCGCGGCGTTTCGCGGGTGCGGGCGCGCGCGTGGTGGCGACGGCACGCCGGCTGGATCGCCTGGAGGCCCTTGTCGCGGAACTGGGCGCGGGCCGGGTGCTGCCGCTCGCCTTCGATGTCGCCGACCGGGATGCGATGACGGCGGCGCTGGCGACCCTGCCGCCGGAGTTCGCGGGCGTCGATTGCCTGGTCAACAATGCCGGCCTGGCACTGGGTCTGGGCAAGGCGGCGGAGGCCGATCCGGACGACTGGGACCGGATGATCGACACCAATTGCCGCGGCCTGGTGCAGATGACCCGCGCGCTGTTGCCGGGCATGATCGCCAGGGGGCGGGGGCATGTCGTCAACCTGGGGTCGGTTGCGGGCACCTATCCCTATCCGGGCGGGCATGTGTACGGCGCGACCAAGGCGTTCGTGCACCAGTTCAGCCTGAACCTCCGTTCCGACCTGATCGGCACGCCGGTTCGCGTGACCTGCGTCGAGCCCGGGCTTTGCGGCGGCACTGAGTTCTCGCAGGTGCGCTTTGGCGGCGACCGGGACAAGGCGGACGCCGTATATCGCGGCACGGAGCCGCTGAGCGCCGACGATGTGGTGGAGGCGGTGTTCTGGGTCGCCACCCTGCCGGCGCATGTCAACATCAACACCATCGAGATGATGCCCGTCGCACAAAGTTTTGCACCATTTCAGGTCAATCGGGACGCTTGATCGCGATCACCGCGGCCCACGAAAGGAACCGTTACGCACCCTTCGCGATTTGTGACGAGGGGAGAACGATCCTATGCGGAAAAGCGCGTTGGTGCAGCGGTTGGAACAATATGCGACGCTGAGCGCGGGCGAGCGCGATGCGCTGGACTGGGCGGAACGGCGTGAGACGCGTGTGCCCGCTGGTGAGCGGCTGCTCGGCCGGGGTGAGAACAGCGACACGCTGTACGTGGTGCAACTGGGCTGGTTTCACGCGGCGATCCGCCTGCCCACGGGGGCGCGACAGATCCTGCGTTTCCATTTTCCGGGCGACCTGATGGGCACGTCCAGCATCGCATGGGCGCAGGCGGTGCACGACTTCACGGCCGTGTCGGATGCGATCGTGTCCGAATTGTCGAAGGTCAATCTGGGCCGCATCTTCCGCGAGCAGCCGCGCCTGGCCGGGCTGCTGTATGCGATGTCGGCGGCGGAGAACGTGGCGTTGTCGGATCGCCTGACCAGCGTCGGGCGGATGGACAGCCTGCAACGGCTGTCGACGCTGATCCTCGACGTGCTGGCCCGGTTGCGGGTCACGGCGGGCGGCGTGATCGACTCGTTCGATTTCCCGCTGACCCAGACGGATATCGGCGACACCGTGGGCCTGACCAAGGTGCATGTCAGCCGTACGCTGGGGAAGATGGAAGACCTGGGCCTGATCCAGCGCAACGGAAAGCGCGTGCGGGTTCTGGATGAGGCGCGGATGATCGCCGACACCGGCTTTGTCGACCGGTACAAGGAAATCGAGTCGTCCTGGTTGGCGCCGCCGCCCACGTGATGCGGGCGGCGGCCCGGCGTCAGGCGGTCAGGGGTGCGTGCGTATCCCGCGTCTTGCGGCCCCATTGCCGGTTGATGAGCAGCGCGGCGATGGTGCAGGCCGCACCCGACATCAGGTAAAGGCCGATCGCCCAGGCACCCAGTCGGCTGGACAGCGTCAGCGCGACCAGCGGGGCGAAGCCCGCGCCGATCAGCCAGGCGAGATTCGAGGTGATCGCGGCACCGGTGTAGCGGCGGGCGCCGGAGAAATTGCCGTTCACCGCGCCGGACGACTGACCGAACGCCAGGCCAAGCAGCACGAAGCCGACGATCATGTACACCGTCTCGCCGATGCTGCCTGCGTTGAGCAGCTGGGGCGCGAAGCCGCTATAGGCGCCGATCAGCACCGCCGACACGCCCAGCACCGCACGGCGACCGACCCGGTCGGCGATGACGCCGGATGCCAGGATCGACAGCACGCCGACCGCCGCGCCGACCATCTCGATGACCAGGAAGCGAGTCGCGTCCTCTCCGGTGAACAGCGTCACCCAGGACAGCGGGAACACCGTGACGAGGTGGAACAGCGCAAAGCTGGCGAGCGGGGCGAACGCGCCGAGCACCACCGTGCGACCCTCTTCACGCAGGGTCTCGCCGACCGGCGCGGGCTGAAGCTCGCGATTCTCGAACAACCGCTCGAACTCGGGCGTGGCGACCAGGCGAAGCCGGGCGAACAGCGCCACCACGTTGATCGCGAACGCCACGAAGAACGGATAGCGCCAGCCCCAGGCGAGGAAGTCGTCGTTCGACAGGGTGGAGTGGAAAAAGGCGAACAGCGCGCAGGCGACCAGCAGGCCAAGCGGCGCGCCCAGCTGCGGGATCATCGCGTACCAGCCGCGACGATCCTCCGGCGCGTTGAGCGACAGGAGCGAGGGCAGGCCGTCCCAGGCACCGCCCAGCGCCGCGCCCTGGCCGATGCGGAACATCGCGAGCAGCCACGCCGCCGCCGATCCGATCTGGGCATAGCTGGGCAGGAACGCGATAGCCATGGTCGACCCGCCGAGCAGGAACAGCGACACCGTCAGCTTCACGCCGCGACCATAGCGCCGGTCCATCGCCATGAATGCCAGCGAGCCGATCGGCCGCGCGATGAACGCCAGCGCGAACAGCGCGAACGAGTACAGCGTGCCCGTGACCGCATCGACATACGGGAAGATCAGCGCCGGGAACACCAGCACGGATGCGATGGCGTAGACGAAGAAGTCGAAGAATTCGGACGTGCGGCCGACGATCACGCCGATCGCGATCTCGCCAGGCGCGATCTTGTGGTCGCGGGCGTTGACGAGTCGCGCGTCGCGTTCGAGCGAAGTCGAATTGGCCAGCGGGTCTCCCGCGGCATTCTGGGCAGCGATCGGTGCAGTCATGACGCTTTCGCTCCGGCGGCAAGGCATTGTATATACATTGGCGGGCGCCCTGCACCAGAACCGGGGCGCCGGGGGATAGGACAAAATGTCCAATGTCGGCGCGGAGCGAATGGGGCAAAGGCGCCGCCCCATGCGCGATCAACAACTTGGCGGCACGGCCCGGCGGGCCCTGACCCTTGCCGCTATTCCCTTTGCAACCCTGTTGTCCGGCTGTCAGAGCGCGGTGCTGAACCCGGCGGGCGACATCGCCCTGCAACAGCGGGACATCATCCTGATCTCCACCGCGCTGATGCTGATCATCATCGTGCCAGTGATGGCCCTGACCGTTCTGTTCGCCTGGCGGTATCGCAAGGGCAACAAGGACGCGACCTACGACCCCAATTTCGACCATTCCACCGCGCTGGAGCTGGTGATCTGGTCAGCGCCGCTGCTCATCATCATCGCGCTGGGCGCGCTGACCTGGTGGAGCACCCACCTGCTCGACCCGTTCCGGCCGGTAAATCGCATCGCGGCGAACAAGGCGGTCGATCCCAAGGTGAAGCCGATCCGGGTGCAGGTCGTCTCGCTCGACTGGAAATGGCTGTTCATCTATCCCGAACAGGGCATCGCGACCGTCAACGAACTGGCGCTGCCGGTGAACGTGCCCGTCCGGTTCGATCTGACGTCGACCAACATGATGAACACCTTCTACGCGCCGACGCTGGCGGGCATGATCTATGCCATGCCCGGCATGCAGAGCCAGTTGCACGCGGTGCTGAACAGGCCCGGTGAGTATGAGGGCATGTCCGCCAATTACAGCGGAGCCGGCTTCTCCGACATGCGCTTCAAGCTGCGCGGGCTGGGCCAGGCCGGGTTCGACCAGTGGGTCGCGCAGAACAAGGCGGCCGGTCGCACGCTCGACACGCGCACCTTTGTCGCCCTGGAGAAGCCGAGCGAGAAGGTGCCGGTGATGCGCTTCGCCGGCGTCGACGCCGACCTGTTCCGCCGGGTGGTGGAGCGCTGCGTCGAGCCGGGCAAGCCGTGCATGAGCGACGTGATGCGCCACGACCAGGCGCAGGGCGGCGGTGAGCCGAACGACGTGCGCGCCGGCGCCGGCATGCCATCCGGTCACGAGTCGATGCCGCCGCACGGCCAGAAGCCGGAAGGCGCGATCTTCAAGGACGGCGAGGAAAAGGGCTCCGGCCCCAACATCACCAAGCCCCGCGGTCCGGGTGCGCCCGGCTCCACCCAGCCGGCATCGCAGAAGAACCGCGACATGTCCTATCTCATTATTCCCCCCGTGCCCGGCGTCGCCGGGACGGGCGCCGCCTGAGCGGTCGGAGCCATCATGTCTGAACAATCCATCCTCAAGGCGATCTTCGGTCGCCTGACGTTTGAATCCTTCCCGATCCACGAACCAATCCTGCTGATCACCTTTTCCGTGGTGGTGCTGGGTGGGCTGGGCGTGGTCGCCGCGCTGACCAAGTTCCGCCTGTGGGGGTACCTGTGGAAGGAATGGTTCACGTCGGTCGATCACAAGAAGATCGGCATCATGTACGTCATCCTGGGCATCGTGATGCTGCTGCGCGGCTTCGCGGATGCGGTGATGATGCGCTTGCAGCAGGCACTGTCGTTCGGGGCGAGCGAGGGCTACCTGCCCGCGCACCATTACGACCAGGTGTTCACCGCCCATGGCACCATCATGATCTTCTTCGTGGCGATCCCGCTGGTGGTCGGCATCATCAACTTCGTGATGCCGCTACAGATCGGCGCGCGCGACGTGGCGTTCCCGTACCTCAACAACCTCAGCTTCTGGTTGACGGTGGCGGGTGCGGTGCTGGTCATGATCTCGCTGTTCGTCGGCGAGTTTAGCCGCGCGGGCTGGCTGAACTACGTACCGGTCTCCAACCTGCAGAACAGCCCGGACACGGGGCCGGACTATTACCTGTGGGCGTTGCAGATAGCGGGTGTCGGCACCACGCTGTCGGCGATCAACATGGTCACCACCATCATCAAAATGCGTGCCCCCGGCATGACCATGATGAAGATGCCGGTGTTCTGCTGGACCGCATTCTGTTCCAACATCCTCGCGGTCGCGATCTTCCCCGTGCTGACGGCGGCGTTCGCCTGCCTGATGCTGGACCGTTATGTCGGCACCAACTTCTTCACCAATGATCTCGGCGGCAACCCGATGATGTATTGGAACCTGGTGTGGATCTGGGGCCACCCGGAAGTGTACGTGCTGGTCCTGCCGGCCTTCGGCATCTATTCCGAAGTGACGTCGACCTTCACCGGCAAGCGCCTGTTCGGTTATTCGTCGATGGTGTACGCGACGGTGGTCATCACCATCCTGTCGTGGCTGGTGTGGCTGCACCACTTCTTCACCATGGGTTCGGGCGCCAGCGTCAACTCGTTCTTCGGCATCGCCACCATGGTGATCTCGATCCCGACGGGTGCGAAGATCTTCAACTGGTTGTTCACCATGTACCGGGGCGAGATCCGCTTCGAGCTGCCGATGCGGTGGGTCGTTGCGTTCATGCTCACCTTCGTGGTGGGTGGCATGACGGGCGTGCTGCTGGCCGTGCCGCCGGCCGACTTCGTGCTGCACAACTCGCTGTTCCTGGTGGCGCACTTCCACAACGTCATCATCGGCGGCGTCGTCTTCGCGCTGTTCGCGGGCATCGATTACTGGTGGCCGAAGGCATTCGGGTTCAAGCTGGACCCGTTCTGGGGCAAGATCCACTTCTGGGGCTGGGTCATCGGCTACTGGGTCGCATGGACGCCGATGTACGTCGCGGGCCTGATGGGCGTGACGCGCCGTGTGCGCCACCTGGACGATGCGACGTTGCAGCCGCTGTTCGTAATCGCCGCCGTCGGTGCGCTCATCATCGCGGTCGGCATCGCCGCCTTCGTGATCCAGATCGTGGTCAGCATCATCAAGCGCGACCAGCTGCGCGACACCACCGGCGACCCGTGGCAAGGCCGCACGCTGGAATGGTCCACCTCGTCGCCGCCGCCGGCCTACAACTTCGCGTTCACGCCGGTCATCCACGACCTGGATGCCTGGTACGACATGAAGAACCGTGGGTACGAGCGTCCGGTCACCGGCTATCTGCCGATCCACATGCCCCGCAACACGGGGGCGGGCGTGATCCTGTCGGCCTTTGCCCTGATGCTCGGTTTCGGCATGGTGTGGTACATGTGGTGGCTGGCCGGGCTGGGCTTTGTCGGCCTGATCGCCACCGCGATCGGCCATACCTTCAACTATGACCGCGATTACTACATCCAGCCGGACGAAGTGGCGCGGGTCGAGGACGAGCGCACCCGACTGCTCGGCGCGGGGGCCTGAACCATGGCGACATATGCAATGAACGGCGAAGCGGCCGCGAACCCGACCTTCTACCTGGCGGAGGAGGAAAGCCACGATCACGCCCATTCGGGCGGCGGCACCATGATCGGGTTCTGGATCTACCTGATGAGCGACGCGCTGATCTTCGCGTCGCTGTTCGCCACCTATGGCGTGCTGTCGACCAGCTATGCCGGCGGTCCGAGCCCGCGCCACATCTTCGAACTGCCGCTGGTGGCGGTGAACACCGCGATCCTGCTGGTGTCGTCCATCACGTACGGCTTCGCGATGCTGGCGATGGAGGAGAACAAGCTGGGTGGGGTCCGGCTGTGGCTGGCGATCACCGCGCTGCTCGGCATGGGGTTTGTCGGGGTGGAGCTGTTCGAGTTCTCCAACCTGATCGCAGAGGGCGCCACGCCCATGCGCAGCGGCTTCCTGTCGGCGTTCTTCACGCTGGTGGCGACGCACGGTCTGCACGTCACGGTGGGCATCATCTGGATCGGCGTGATGCTGGTCCAACTGAGCCAGCGCGGCCTGCATTTCGAGAACAAGAAGCGGCTGATGTGCCTCAGCATGTTCTGGCACTTCCTGGATGTCGTGTGGATCGGCGTCTTCACCTTTGTCTACCTGCTTGGGGTCCTGCGATGAGCGCTCTTCACGGCAACCACCACGGTGAGGCGCACAGCCCCGACCTGCACGGGCATGGCGACACGCATGGCCATGGGTCGCGCAAGGGCTATCTGATCGGCTTCGCCCTGTCGGTCGTGCTGACGGCGATCCCGTTCTGGCTGGTCATGACGGGCGCGCTGCACAACACGCAGGCGACCGCGCTGGCGGTGATCGCGCTGGCGATGGTGCAGATCCTGGTCCACACGGTCAGCTTCCTCCACGTGAACACGCGCGGGGAGGGCGGCTGGACGCTGCTCGCCTATATGTTCACCGCCGTGCTGGTGCTGATCGTGATCGCGGGGTCGTTGTGGATCATGTACCATCTGAACAACAACATGATGGCGATGACCGCCGGAGAGATGAGCAACGGGATGTGAGTGCGGCGCCGGTCCCGCCGCTGGACGTGCCCCGCCACCGGGGCTGGCGGCGGGCATCGGCGGTTGCGTTCTGCCTGTTGGCGACGCTCACCTTCCTGGCGCTCGGCATCTGGCAGGCAGAGCGGCGTTCGTGGAAGCTGGACCTGATCGCCCGCATCGACGCGCGGATCCATGCGGCCCCGGTCGCGCCGCCCCCGCCGGCACGCTGGGACGCGGTCAACGATCGCGCCGATGCGTATCGCCGCATACGGCTGGTCGGCCGGTTCGACCACAGAAAGGAGACACTGGTCCAGGCGCTGACCGAGCGCGGCGCCGGGTTCTGGGTCCTGACCCCGCTTTTGACCGACAACGGCATCTATCTGGTGAACCGGGGCTTCGTGCCCGGTGACCGCCGCGATCCGGCGTCGCGAGCGCAGGGCCAGGTGCAGGGTCGGATCGCCGTGACCGGGTTGCTGAGGATCACCGAGCCGGTCGGAGCGTTCCTGCGCCACAATGATCCGGCGGCGGGTCGATGGTACTCGCGCGATGTCGGCGCGATCGCGCGGTTTAAAAGCCTGGAACACGTCGCACCCTTCTTCGTCGATGCCGACGCGACACCCAATCCCGGCGGGCTGCCGATCGGTGGCCTGACGGTGGTGTCGCTGCCCAACAACCATCTGGTCTACATGCTGACCTGGTTCGCGCTGGCGGCCTTGTCGGCGTTCGGTGCGGTGCAGCTGTTGCGGCGGGAACCGGCGCGATGATGGACGCGCCCCTGCTGGCGCTGACCCGGACCCGCCCGGCGCCGGATGGCCGGGGCAGCGAGGAGATGGCGGCCACCGACACGATGCGCCAGCTGGTGCAGTTGCGCTGGATGGCTGTCATCGGCCAGGTCGCGACCATCCTCGTGGCGCATTTCGGACTGGGCGTGCCGTTGCCGCTGCTGCCGATGCTGGCGGTGGCCGCGGGGCTGGCGCTGGCCAACGGCGTGGTGCTGCTGATCCTGCAACGGTTCCGCGTCCGCAATGCGGAGGTCGTGCTGACCCTGCTGCTCGACATGGCCGCGCTGACGCTGCAGCTGTATTTCAGCGGCGGGGCGGAGAACCCGTTCGCCTCACTCTACCTGCTTCAGGTGGTGCTGGGCGCGATCGTGCTGGAGGGGCGCTGGGCCGCGTTGCTGCTGGCGGCGACCAGCCTGTGTTACGGATTGCTGATCGTCGCGCATGTGCCGCTGGTGCTGCCCGGCCGTGTCTGGGTCGGGTTCTTCTTCGATGCGGACGACCTGCACACGGTCGGCAGCTGGCTGAGCTTCGTCACCGTGGCGACGTTGCTGGTGATGTTCATCACCCGCATCAGCCGCAGTCTGCGCGCGCGCGACAGCTATCTCGCCGACCTGCGCCAGCATGCCGCGGAGGAGGACGGGATCGTGCGCATGGGCCTGTTCGCGAGCGGCGCGGCGCATGAACTGGGCACGCCGCTCGGCTCGCTGTCGGTGATCCTGGCCGACTGGCGCCGCATGCCGCGCATCGCTTACGACCCCGAACTGGCGGGTGAGGTGGCGGAGATGCAGGGGGAAGTCGACCGGTGCAAGGCGATCGTGACCGACATCCTCCATTCCGCCGGCGAGCCGCGTGGCGAGGCGATGGCCGGCGTGCTGGCGGGCATGTTCCTGGACGAGGTGACGGAGGCGTGGCGCGACACGCACGCCGCCTATCCGCTCGATTACCGTCGCGGCGCGATGGCGCATCGCATCGTCGCGGAGCCGGCGCTGCGCCAGGCGATCTGGAACTTGCTCGACAATGCGGCGGAGGCTTCGGATCAGGGCGCCAGCCTGACCGGCGAGGTCGCGGACGGGACGCTGACGATCGCGGTCCGGGACCGGGGCCCGGGCTTCGTTCCCGGCCAGCTGGCGACGGTCGGCCGGCTTTACCAGTCGAGCAAGGGTGCCGGGCATGGCCTTGGCCTGTTCCTGGCGACGAACGTCGCGCGCCGTATGGGCGGGCGATTGGAGGCATTGAACCCCAAAGGGGGCGGTGCGGAGGTCCGGCTGGTTCTGCCGGTGCTGAGTGACGGAGAGGATGACTGACATGCAGGACGGTGCGCCGCCCGGACAGGACACTTCGGAGGATTTGGGCGAACCGCGCCGCCTGGTGATATTGGAAGACGACCAGACGCTGGCCCGCGCGTTGCAGCGCTCGTTCGAGCGGCGCGGCTATCAGGTGGCGCTGGCGCACGACCCGACCGAACTGGACGCGCTGCTGGAACAGCAAAGCTTCGGCTATGCGGTGGTCGACCTGAAGCTCGGCACGTCGTCCGGCCTGCCCTGCGTCGCGACGTTGCACGAGCATGATCCCGACATGCTGATCGTGGTGCTGACCGGGTTCGCCAGCATCAACACCGCGATCGAGGCGATCAAGCTGGGCGCGTGCCATTATCTGGCGAAGCCGTCGAACGCCGACGATATCGAGGCCGCGTTCGGCAAGGCGGGCGGCGACGTGGAGGCCCCGATCACCAGCCGCCCCACCTCCATCAAGACGCTGGAATGGGAGCGGATCACCGAAACGCTGGCGGCGACCGACTTCAACATTTCCGAAACGGCGCGGCGGCTGGGGATGCACCGCCGCACACTGGCGCGGAAGCTGGAGAAGCGGCCGGTGAAGTAGCGGCCGCGCCCCGGCGGCGCAGGCTCTTAACGGCTCCCTTGCCGCACCACCCGTTGATCCGCCGAGCTAGGCGAGTTCCTCCACCTTTTCCCCCGCCGCCGCGGCGTGCAGGCGGCGCTCCAGCGTGCGGACGCGCGGCCCGTCGGGCAGCTTCTCGCCGGTCAGATCGGTGACGTAGAACGTGTCCACCGCGCGTTCGCCATAGGTCGACACATGCGCGGAGTGGATCGTGACGCGCGACTGGAACAGCGCATGGGCAAGCTGGTTGAGCAGCGCCGGCCGGTCGCGGGCGTTGACCTCCACCACCGTGAAGCGGTTGGACGCGCGATTGTCGACCAGCACGTTCGGTTCGATGGGAAAGGCGTCGGCGCGGGCGCGGGGCAGGGGCTTCGCAAGCAGCCGATCGGCCAGCTTGTTGCGGTTCGCCAGCGCGTCCTCGATGGTCCGGCGCAGCCGGTCGAGCTGGCCCGGATCGTCGAACAGCCGGCCGAGCGGGTCCTGGACCAGGAAGTTGTCCACCGCCATGCCGTCGCGCGTGGTGTGGATGCGCGCGTCGATGATGTTGCCGCCCGCCAGATGGATCGCGCCCGCCAATCGGTAGAACAGGCCAGGATGGTCGGCGGCATAAACGGTGATGAGGGTCGCACCGCGTTCCACATCCACATGCGCGTCGATGGCGAGTTGTCCGTCGCCGGCGCTCGCGATGAAGCGCGCGTTGTGGAGCAGGACCTCCTCCGGCTCCGCGATCCAGTAGGCGGCGGGAAAGCGGCGGACGAAGTCGTCGAACTGCCGCGCATCCCAGCCGAGGGCGCTCTGAAGCATCTCCTGCTTGCCCGAGATGCGCTCGGACCGGCCCTTCTGCTTGTGGCCCAGGCGCAGCACTTCCTCCGCTGCTTCGAACAGGTCGGCGAGCAGCTGGCGTTTCCACCCGTTCCACACCGCCGGCCCGACGGCCCGGATGTCGACCACGGTCAGGACCAGCAGCAGGCGCAGCCGTTCGGCGCTTTGCACCGTTTCGCAGAAATCGAGGATCGTCTTGAAGTCGGACAGGTCGCGCTTGAACGCGGTGGCCGACATCAGCAGGTGATGGCGTACCAGCCACGACACCGTTTCCGTCTCCGCCTTGCTCAGCCCGAAGCGGGGGCAGAGTTTCAGCGCGACCTGCGCGCCCAGGATCGAGTGATCGCCGCCGCGCCCCTTGGCGATGTCGTGCAGCAGCACGGCGACGTAGAGCGCGCGTCGCGACACGATCTGCCCAATGATCGCGGAGCCGAGCGGATGATCGGCGCGCAGGTCGCCGCGTTCGATCCGGGACAACAGGCCGATCGCGCGGATGGTGTGTTCGTCCACCGTGTAATGGTGGTACATGTCGAACTGCATCTGCGCGACGACGCGGCCGAAATCGGGCACGAAGCGGCCCAGTACCCCCGCCTCGTTCATCCAGCGCAGCACCAGCTCGGGATCACGCGGCGAGGTCAGCACGTCCAGGAACAGCGCGTTGGCCCGCGGGTCGGCGCGGTGCTCGTCGATCAGCTTCGCGTCGCGCGCGGCGGCGCGCATCGCCAGCGGGTGCACCTCCAGCACGTGCAGGTCGGCCAGCTGGAACAGCTCCATCAGCCTGATCGGGTCCTCGCGGAAGAAATCGTCGCGGGGCAGCGCCAATCGGCCGCGATCCAGCACGAACCCGTGCAGCTTGCCCGGCGTGCGGCGGAGACGCGGCAGGCCGAAGCGGCGGCCGCGTGCCGCGAACTTTTCATCCAGATGCGCCAGGAACACGCCGGTCAGGTCGCCGACCGTCTTCGCCTGAAGGAAGTAGAACTGCATGAAGCGTTCCACCGCCGACCGGCCAGGACGATCGGAAAAGCGCATGCGGTGCGCAATCTCGCGCTGATAGTCGAACGTCAGCCGGTCCTCCGCCCGCTTGGCGAGCAGGTGCAGGTGACAGCGGACCGCCCACAGGAAATCGTCGGCGCGGTGGAACTGGCGGTATTCGGCACGGGTGAACAGGCCGACATCGACCAGCTGGCGGGCCAACTGCACGTCATGGACATATTTGCCGATCCAGAACAGCGCGTGCAGGTCGCGCAGCGAGCCCTTGCCCTCCTTGACGTTGGGTTCGACGACGTAGCGGGTGTCGCCCATCTTCTTGTGCCGCGCGTCGCGCTCCGCCAGCTTTTCCGCGATGAAGGTGCGCGCGGTGTCGGCCTGCACCTCCGCCTTGAAGCGGCGCTCCGCCTCCTGGTACAGGTCGGTATCGCCCCAGACGTAGCGCGCCTCCAGCAGGGCGGTGCGCACCGTGTTGTCGCCCTTCGCCTGACGCACCATCTCATCCAGCGAGCGGCTGGAATGGCCGACCTTCAGGCCCAGGTCCCACAGGGTGTACAACACCGTTTCGATCATCTGCTCGGCGTGCGGCGTCTGTTTGGACGGGGTGAGGAAACCGATGTCGATGTCCGAAAACGGCGCCATCTCGCCGCGCCCATAGCCACCCACCGCGATCAGCGTCAGCCGCTCCCCACGCGTCGGATTGTGCAGCGGATACAGGCGGGTGGCGGCGACATCGAGCAGGCAACCGAGCAGAACGTCGGTGAGGTAGGCCTGCGCCGCGGCCGCCTCCAGCCCGCGGGCCGGATGCTTCGTCAGGCGCCGCGCGATCTCCGCCCGGCCACCGTCCAGCGCGCGGCGCAGCTCTGCGGTGGTGCCGTGCCGGATCGCGGCGTTGTCGCCGTCCGGTACGGCGGCGAGCGCCGCCGCCAGCGCCGCCCGGTCGACGATCGCGCGCGGGTCGGGCAGACGGTCGAAACGGGGGGCCAGGATGTTCAGGTCGTCGCCTCCTCTGCGGTCGCAGTCGCGCTGTCCGGCGCGTGCCTGAGTTGGAGCGCGCGGGCGAACACCGCCTCGAACATTTCCGTCGTCAGCACGCCGGTGTTCTGGTTGTAGCGCGAGCAGTGATAGCTATCGAGCAGGATGCGTCCATCCGGCATGCGATGTTCCGCCAGATGGCCGAACTTCGCCTTCGGCAACCGGCCGCCCATAGCCTTCACCGCAGACTGGTGCGCGATCGCGCCCAGTGCCACCACGACGCGTACATTGCTGAGCGTGGCGAGCGGTGCCTCCAGAAAGGGGCGGCAGGTCCGGATCTCTTCCGGCGTCGGCTTGTTCTGCGGCGGCAGGCAGCGCACCGAATTGATGATGATAGCGCCGTGCAGCGCGATGTCGTCCTCCGGCGTGGCGGCGTAGGTGCCGGATGCCAGCCCAAATTTCAGCAGCGTGTCGTACAGCAGCACGCCGGCATGATCGCCGGTGAACACGCGGCCGGTGCGATTGGCGCCGTGCTTGCCGGGCGCAAGGCCGCTGATCGCCAGCCACGCGTCCGGATCGCCGAATGCGGGCACCGGGGAATTCCACCAGCCGGGATGCTCCGCGCGCAACTCTTCACGAAACGCGACCAGGCGGGGGCAGAGCGGGCAGTCGCGGGGCGGTTCGGTGTCGGGCAGGGCGCTGGGTGCGAAAAGCATCGGCTCGCGGTAAGGGGGCCGGATGGCCAGGGCAACCTACCTCGTCGCGCTTGGGGGAAACCGGTGGAGCCGCCACGGCGGCCCGGCCGCGACGGTGCGCGCGGCGGCGGCGACGCTGGGGAAGGTGGCGACGCTGGTCGCCCTGTCGCCGATCATCGACACGCCGCCGCTCGGTCCGTCGTCGCGACGCTTCGCCAATGCGGTGGCGCTGGTGGAAAGCGAGGATACGCCGCCGGCGCTGCTCGCCCGACTGAAGGAGATCGAGCGAACCTTCGGGCGTCGCCGGGGACGACGCTGGGGCGCGCGGTCGATCGACTTGGACATCGTCCTGTGGTCGGGCGGCCGCTGGATGTCGCCGGGGCTGGAGGTACCGCACCGGGCATTCCGCGAGCGGACCTTCGTGCTGGAGCCGGCGGTGGCGATCGCCCCCGAATGGCATGACCCGGTGTCGGGCCTGACCCTGCGCCAGTTGCTCGGCCGGTTGACCCGGACGCGACCGATGCCTAGGGCCCGACGGGTCGATGGATCGGGTCCGTAGCTCAGTCGGTAGAGCAAGCGACTTTTAATCGAGAGGTCCCGGGTTCGAGCCCCGGCGGACCCACCATCGACGCTGTCCCATCTCCACTCTCGTCACGCACGCTTCTGGCGGCGATACGTCCGCTCGCACCTGAGAACCGGGACGGGCGCTCACCCTTACGGGAATGGTCCGGCCGTGGAGTGCGCGAAAAAAGGGCGGCGGATCCGTTGCCGGAACCGCCGCCCCCAAAGTCTAAACCAGCTCTAGCCGGTCGATCAGAACCGGAAGGACGCACCCGCCCGGTACTGACGCCCGATCAGTCCGGCATAATGCCAGGTGGTCAGGAAGTTCGGCGCGCTGGCATAAGCGGCCGTCGCCAACGGTGCCTTTGCGTCGAAGACGTTCTGCACGTTCACGTAGAAGCTGAACTTGTCGTTCACGGCGAACGTCTGGTTCAGGTCGACGTTGATGAACCGTTTCACGTAGCAGAACTGCTCATTGTACGGAGCAGCGCGCGAGTAGAGGTTGCCGTTCGCGCAGTCGGTGGGCAGGCCCTGATCGGCGCTGACCTGCTTGATGTGGCTGACGTAATAGGCCGTTGCGCTGATCGAATAGGCGCCCAGCTGCAACGTGTTCTGCCAGTTGCCGCGCCAGTCGGGCGTGCCGTTGCCCGACGACAGGTCGTACGGGCCCAACGTGCCGGCATAACGCTGCACGCCGGAGTCGGTGTGCAGGTCGTATTTGAAGATGTGCGTCGCCTCGACACGGCTGGTGAACTTGATGCCCTCGCCCAGCGGCACCGTGGCGGTGGCTGCCAGGTCGATGCCGGATGTGCGCGAGTAATTTGCGTTCACGAACGGTGCGTTGATGATGAGCACGCGCGGCAGGGCATTGGGGAACAGCGGATCGATCGCGTCCACGGTGTTGACCGAATAGCCCGGTCCGACAGCCGCCACGGCAGCCTGCGCGGCCGCCAGGTTGGTGGCGCCGAAATAGGCCTGCTGCGCCTTGCCGATGTCCGGACCGGCGACGATCAGGTTCGACTTCTTGACGTTATAATAGTCGGCCGTGAGGCTGAGCCAGCGCACCGGCTGGAAGATCGCGCCGGCCGTGAAGCTCTTCGACGTTTCCGGCTTCAGGTCGGGGTTGCCGACCACGCCGCGGCCCAGGCTGTACGATGCGTTGTAAGGATTGCCGCCCGTATTGCAGCCGTTGTTGCTGCCGACCGATCCACCATGCGCGGCGCAGAAGTTGCCGGGCGGCTGGAACGTGACGAAGCCGGCATACTGGCTGCGCTCACCCGATTCCGCGAAGGTCGGCGCACGGAAGCCCTGCGCATAGGTGCCGCGCAGAGCGAGCTGGCGGAACGGCGTCACCTTCACGCCCACCTTTGGCGAGAAGCGGCCGTACCCTTCGGAATAATGATCGTACCGGCCCGACACGTTCACGTCGAGCTGATCGAGCACGGGTGCGTCCGCCTCGAAATAGGCGGCGGCCACGGTGCGCTTTCCGAACGCGGAGGAGGTGGTGAGCCCGTAGGTGTCGAGCGCCTCGTTCTGGTTGCGGTTGGTCAGCTTTTCACGCCGGACCTGGCCACCGACCGCGACCTGCAGGTCGCCACCCGGCAGCGCGAACAGCGCCTTCGAGATCGACGCATCGAGCGAGTAGAGCTGCGAATTGGACGGCGTGGTACGATCCGGCGCCAGCGCCTGTCGCACCGCATCGCTGTTCTGCTGTGGATTGACGAAGTTGTACGCGCCCGTGTTGATGACGTTGGCCAGCGCCGCGATGTTGAGCAGGCCATGCTGGGTGATGTGCAGGTCGTCGCGCGCGGCGACACCCTCCACGCGCCAGTTCCAGCCTTCGCCGAAGTGACCGTTCAGGCCGGCCGTCGCGCGCATCACCTCGTTGGTGCGATCGCTGCCGCCCGGAATGTCGCCGAACAGGTAGTAGATGCGCGCCGCATTGCCCTGTGCCGCGAACGGGTTGTTCGGGTTGAGCCGACGATCGGTCGCCGTGGCACAGTTGGTACCGGCCGCGCAGACAAAGACGGGCAGCACGACGCCCGGGTTGCTCGACGCGACGCTGGGCGCGGCACCGAACGGCTGGGTCGCGCGGATCGCGGCCGGGAACGCGCTGGTGATGCTGACATAGTCGCGGCTGTAGCTGCCGGTGACATAGCCCTCGACATTGTCATTCACCCGCACGCTGAGGCGCGCATTGAAGGCGTAACGCTCCTGTAGCGGCTGGATCTGACGATACAGGTCGGTCAGGTCGTATTTGCAGCCGGTGCCGCGTGCCCCGCCGGTGGCGACGGTGTAGGTGCCGCCGGTGCAGTTGCCGAGGCCTAGCGCCTGGTAGTTGGTGTAGTTCTGCGGGCGGCCGTTGGCATCGAGATAGGTGCCGCTGGGGATCAGAGCCGTGCCGCCGGACAGCGGGTTGTTGGGATCGCGCTGCGTCGTCGGCGCGACATAGGCGGTCGGCGTGTTCACCGTCAGCGACTGGTCGGCCGTGTTGTTGTCCAGGCCGCCGATCGAGGTCAGGTCCTGGGTGTTGAACGGGAAGCCGCGGCTGTGGTTGGAAACCCGCTGGTCGCGCTGGTATTCGCCGTTGACGTAGAAGTTCCAGCCCTTGTCGTCATAGTCGCCGATGCCGGCGGTCAGGTGCGCGCGGTAATGGCCGGCATCGCCCCGCTCGGCAGAGCCGCCCTCCACTAGGCCGTCGATGCCGACGACGTGCTTCTTCAGGATCAGGTTGACCACGCCGCCGATCGCGTCGGCACCGTAGGTGGAGGAGGCGCCGTCCTTCAGCACTTCGATCCGGTCGATCAGGCTGAACGGGATCGAGTTCAGGTCGACATAGGCGTTGTGGCCGTCGTCGTTGATCGGGAAGTTGGCGGAGCGCAGGCCGTCCACCAGCACCAGCGTCGACGACACGCCCAGACCACGCAGCGACACCGCCGAACCGCCGGCGGAGAAGCCCGACTGGAAACCGGTGCCGATCGAGCCCGCGCTGTCGGCGGAGATGGAGCGGATCGCCTCTGACGCGGTGGTGATGCCCGCCTTGGCCAGCGTGTCGCTGGTCAGCACGGTCACCGGCGACGGCGTCTCGGTATCGGTTCGGCGCAGCAGCGAGCCGGTGACGACCACGTCACCACCGCTGCTCTGATCGCTTTGACCCTGGGTCGTCGCGGGTGCGGTCTGCTGGTCCTCGATATCCTTTGCCGCCGGTGTCTGCGGCTGACCACTCTGTGCCCCGTCCTGGGCCAGAACCGGGCTGGCGAGCATGCCCATTGCAAGCGCGATGGCCGCGCTTGTTGCGCGCAGGCGCGCGGACCCGGTCACGAAACCTGAAACCATGCGTAAACAAACCCTTCATGCATGTGCGCAACATAGTTGCGTCGCCGCCCCCCGGCGCCCGAGCCAAACGAGCATGAGTGGGCCGGCTTTGCAAATATGCTATACGAGTTTTTAGAACCTGTTGCAGGAACAAGACAGGGGATGCTGACCTAATAGGCGCGATCAGGGACGCGCCAACTCGGCCTCCGAGCCGATGAAGTTCGGGCTTTCCGCCTCTGTCGGCCAAGTCGCCCAGTAGGCGGCGGTGACAGCCAGCGAGACCATGAACAGGGCGATGCCCAGCAGGCGATCGGATCGGTCTTTCACGGCATGCTCTCCGGTCGATGCGTATGGGGGCGAAGCCGGGTGCTAGTTGCGAGAACGATCGCGGATCAATCCATGTGGTGGTGAAGCGTCTCCGTTCTCGATCTAATCGCGGTACTGATGCCATTCCGGTGCGTATCGGAGGCGGCAGGCCTGCACGTATAGGCGGCCTTTGTCGGGAACCGCCGGGGACCGCCGGGGACCTTACGTGCAGGCGGATTGTGGGGCGAGCGTGTTGTATTCCCGGGCAATGATTATGGCGGTGGCGGCGGCTCCGGTCGGGACGCCGGCTCTGCGTGACCTTGTGCCGGGTGGTACGGTTGTGGCCCCGAAGGCTTCAAATGCTGCGGCGCCGTTCGTGGTGAAGCGCGTACTCCGCTTGCAGCACCCGTTGCGACACGGCGATTATGCCAGAGGCGACAGCGGGGTGCCGGCCGGGCCGTTGGTCATCACTGCGGACCTGCAGGCGGAAACCTGTCGGTGTTCCGTTCGGGCTACGAGATCGGGACCGCCGCCATTCTGTATGGCGCTCGCGATCACCCCACGCCTCTGGGCACCGTTCCGATCACGGAAAAGGACGCCGACCATGTGTCGAACATCTATCACGCGCCGATGCCGTACATGCTGCGGCTGACCGACGACGGGGTTGCGATCCATGGCAGCGAAGTGGATTGGGGCGGCGCATCCCATGGCTGCCTGGGCGTGCCGATCGCCTTTGCGAAGCTGTTGTTCGAACAGGCCTGTGTCGGCGATCGTGTATATATAACAGAGGGCCGGTTTATCGACTCGGCCGGGACTTCAAACCCGACTGGGTGACATGTAAGTAAAACGCAAAGCGCGTGTTTTTCCCGTTCCTACGGGCGCGAAAATCGAGAAAATAAGATGAACAAGATTTGGATGGGGATCTGCGTCGTCATCGCGGCCACGGGCGTCGGGGTCGGAGTCGCGCAACATGTCCAGCCCGGGGGCGCCGTTCACAAGTCGATCGACAGCGACCACGCGCCGTGATCTTCTCAAAGGGGGCAAAGGCGGTGCACAGCGCGATGGCAGAGGGAACGCGCGTTCCCGTCCTGCCGCCTGCACCGGTGGCAACCCTGCCGGCCGCACCCTATGCTCCGCCGGCCGTGCTCGTTGCCAGTGTCGTGACGGACAGCAAGGCCGAGGATCCGTGCGTGTGCCCGCTGGGCGCGTCCCTGCCGGCCGCCGCCATGTCCGCTTCGATCCAGAACGGCGACGCCCGGCGCGACCCGGCCGTGGCCGAGCTGGTCAGCTGCATCTGCGCCAGTGTGAAGGCGCTGCCGCAGGCCGCGAACGCCGAGGACCTGGAGGCGAGCATCGTGTTCGCCATCGCGCAGTCCAAGGCGCATGACGCGGTCGTACGCCAGGCGCTGGCGATGATGGTCGGGTTTGACAATGGCTGGTCGAACATGCCGGCCGCGCTGCGGCGCGTGCAGGACGGCCTGGGCAAGCTGAACCGCGGAACGGCTTCGCTGGGCAGCGGCTTTCTGGGCTCCGGTAGCTCGTTCAGCGCGCGGACGCTGGCTGTGGGTGGCGGCTCAGCGAATTACGGCATCTGAGTAGGAGGGCTGGACGCGGGCGGCGGCTATGCCCAGCCGGCGTGATCGGCAGGTTGGTCGTTCGCCTGCGCGGAGTTGCGGTCGCCACAAGTACGTAATGTCCGAGCCAGCATTGGGCGCGTAGCCTAGGGCGGGCACGACGCGTCGGTAACGACACTACAGCGCGGCGCGGGGAGCATCTCGCTGGCTGACGGGCGCCCGGGCAGGACTGCTCGTCTATACCGCCGCCGGCCCGACGCTGGCGCGTTTCACGATGGTGTAGGGGACCTCGATCCGGTGGTGCGCCGCGTCCTGCGGCTCCGCTGCGTCGATCAGCAGGTCCACTGCGGCGGCGGCTACCTCGAAATTGGGCTGGTGCACCGTGGTCAGCTGCGGCCAGGCCATGCGTGCCAGCGCCATGTCGTCGAACCCTACGACGGACAGGCGGTCGGGCACCGTGATGCCATGGCGCATCGCCACTACCAGGACGGCGAACGCCATCTCGTCATTGCTGGCCAGTACGGCGCTGGGCGGCGTGCCGGTGTCGAGCAACGTCTCGGCAGCGGCCAGGCCGGAACGGTATCGGTAATCGCCCTCCAGCACGCGATGGTCGGCCACTGTCAGCCCGGCGGCCTGCATCGCATCGCAGAACCCGCGCCAACGCTCGTTCGACGACCCATGCGCGGGCGGTCCCTTGATAAAGGCGATGTCGCGGTGTCCGGCGGCGATCAGCAGTTGCGTCATCTCCGCGGAGGCGCGGCGATCGTCGACCCGGACCAGCGGCGTGCGCTCCGGCACCAGCGCCGGCGCGATCCGGACCACCGGGACACCATGCGCGTCGAACAGGTCGATCAGTTCCGGCCAGTCGCAGATCGGCGGGGTCAGGATCGCCCCGACCAGCCGCACCTGTCGCAAGGTGGTGTCCAGCGTGGACTTCCAGTCGCCGGCATCGCGATCGACCTCCTCGATCAACAGGTGATGCCCACGTTCGCGGCAGCGTGTCAGGGCGCCGCGCTGGATGTCGCTGGCATAGGGTGAGGCAGGATCGTCGAAGAACGCCCCGACCAGGAACGATCGCGCGCTGGACAGGCCCCGCGCGAACATGTTCGGGCGATAGCCCGTCTCCTCCACGACCTTCATCACGCGTTCGCGGACGTCCGCGCGGACATGCGCCTCCCCGTTCATGACGCGCGACACCGTCTTGATCGACACGCCGGCGCGCGCGGCGACATCCTTGATCGTGACGCGGGTCATCGGTGGTCGGAAGAAGCGGGGCAGCGGGTGTTCACGGCCCGCAAGATGAGCCGTTCGGCCGGACCATGCAATGCCCGCTCCCAAGCCCGGTGGCGTGTCGTAGGCGTCATGCGTGACATCCCGGCCACGAAATCCGGTCACGTCGATACGGGTCCGGTACGGCCATTGACATCGTTGTCGGCTCGGCTACGTCTTGCGTCGAACGGCGAGAAACATCGCCGGGGACACATACGCGCCCGTCGTGGCGCTTCAGGGAGGATGTAATGAGGGGGCTTACGCTCACGACCATGTTCGCGCGCTCGGCATCGGCGATCGCGCTCGCCACCGGGCTTGCCATGTCCGGCACCGCGCTGGCGCAAACGGTGCCGCCGCCCGGCGGGACCTCGGCCACCGATCCGCAGCAGGGCACGCCCCAGGCCGATACCGCGCGCGGCGGTCCGGTGCAGGAAGGCGGCGCCACCGCGACCAACGCGGTTCCCGATCAGCAGCCGGGCGACATCGTCGTCACGGGCGTGCGCGCGTCGCTGGAACGGTCGATCGCGATCAAGCGCGATTCGTCGGGCATCGTCGACGCGATCAGCGCGGAGGACATCGGCAAGTTTCCCAACACGAACGTGGCCGAATCGCTGCAGCGGATCACCGGCGTTTCGATCGACCGCGTGAACGGGGAGGGGTCCACCGTCACCGTCCGTGGCTTCGGCGCGCAATATAACCTGGTCACGCTGAATGGGCGTCAGCTCGCCACGTCGAACATCGTCGCGGTGGGCGGCGATCAGGGCGGCGACGGCGCGGGCGGCTTCGGCCGTTCGTTCGACTTCGCGAACCTTGCGTCGGAAGGCGTCAAGACGCTGGAGGTGTACAAGACAGGTCGCGCGGCCGTCCCGTCGGGCGGCATCGGCGCCACGATCAACGTCATCAGCCGCCGTCCGCTGGACCAGCGCACGCCAGGCCTGACCGGCTCGATCGGCGCCAAGGCAAGTTACGACACCGGCGCGGACGATTGCGTCTCGTGCGGCGACCATGTCACGCCCGAAGTGTCCGGCACCGCCAGCTGGAGCAACCCGGACCAGCGTTTCGGCGTGTCGCTGTTCGGCAGCTACCAGAAGCGCAATTTCAGCTTCCCCAGCCAGGCGAACAACGCCTGGAACATTCGCACGCTGTCCGATTTCCTCAACCCGTCCAACGGCTTCGTCAATCCGTCGACCAAGTTCAACAACCTGCCGACCAATTCCAACGTGCTGGTTTCGGTGCCCGACGACAGCCGGTATCACTTCTCCGAAGCGAGCCGTGAGCGCATCAACGGGCAGGGCGTGGTGCAGTTCAAGCCCACCGACACGCTGACCATCACCGCCGACGCGCTGTACGCGCAGCTGCGCGAATCCGAGCGGCGTTCGACCCAGTCCAACTGGTTCAACCGCCCGTTCGACGAGGTGACGTTCGATGACTCGTCGAACGGCATCGCCACCACCCGCTACCTTCACGAAACCATCAACGGCGTGAAGGACGAGGCGTTCGAGCAGGCGTATCGCGCGCAGAAGAACCGGCTGTACGACTTTGGCGGCAACATCGCGTGGCAGGCCACCGACCGGCTGAGCCTGGCACTCGACGGTCATTTCGGCAAGGCGCAGAGCCTGCCGGACAATCCGAACGGCCAGACCTCCACCACCGTCGCCTTCAACGCGCCGGTCGTCACCGCGCACTCGCTGGACTGGGGCACCAACGGCTTCCCGGTACAGACCATCTCCTTCAATGACGCCACGCGCAGTGTCACGCCGCCGTCCACAGCGAACCCGAACGGTCTCCCGTTCACCAAGGGCAACGCGAACGGCGCGATCGATCTGGGCGATCTGTCGGGCGCGGTGCAGCGCCAGTTCGACTCCCGCCAGACGCAGCGGATCAAGGAAATCCGCCTCGACGGCGGCTATGACCTAGGCGGCAACAGCCGGTTCGACTTTGGCGGCAACTACCGCGTCACCAACACGCGTCAGACCCAGTACAACACGCGCCAGGTTCTGGGTGACTGGGGCAATTCGCTGCCGCCAGATATCGACAGGATCGCGCCCGGTCAGGTGTTCCAGTTCTGCGCGGCGTGCCAGTTCCATCACAACGATGCTGGCTCAGACCCCAACACGCAGATCGCGTTCCGTACGGAAGATGCGACCAAGCTGTATAATGCGCTGTTCAATTATTACACGGGCCTGCCGCTTGACCCGGACCAGGTCAGGTTCGCGGGCAAGTCGATCGATGGCGTGGACCACCGCAACAACATCGACGCAAACAACGACAATCGCGTGCGGGAGAGCATCTGGTCGGTGTACGGCCAGGTCACCTGGAACGGTCAGCTCGGCGATTTCGATGCCCAGTTGGTGGCCGGTGCCCGCTTCGAAAGCACGCGCGTAAAGGCTTTGTCGCTGCAACCCGTGCCGCTGGCGATCGTGTGGCAGGCCGACAACGACTTCTTCATCCAGAACTCGACGGATCGTCAGGAGATCACGAGCAGGGGCAAGTACAACAATCTGCTGCCGGCGATGGACTTCTCCGTCGATTTCACCCGGTCGCTGAAGGGGCGCTTCTCCTACAGCAAGACGATCGCGCGGGCGCCGTACGGCAACCTGTTCGCGTCCACCGGCGTCGGCGCGCCGCCGCGTCCGACGGCGATCGGCGGTATCGCCAGCGGCAACCAGAACAACACGGACCTCGATCCGCTGACGTCGGACAATTTCGACGTGTCGCTGGAATGGTATCCGCGCAAGGACGTGTACCTGTCGGCCGGCTTCTTCGACAAGCGGGTGCACAACTTCATCGGCAACACGCTGGTGCAGCGTAACCTGTTCGGCCTGCGCGACCCGACTTCGGGTGCGGCGGGCACGCGTTCCGGTATTGCCAAGGATCGGCTCACCAACGGCTTCCAGGCCGACATCACCGACGTGAACCTGTTCACGTATACGGCGCTGTTGCAGCAGAACAATGGCAACGTGGCGGCGGCGGATGCTGCGTTCCGGGCCAATTACAACCAGCAGACCCGCGCCCTGGATCAAGGCTTCGTCGACAAGACGCTGGCGGCGGTGGACATCATCGCCAATGGCAGCGACCCGCTGTTCAACTTCTCCGTCAATACCCCGATCAACAACAAGGATGCGGAGATCTACGGCGCCGAATTCGCCGGTCAGTACTTCCTGGGCGACACCGGGTTCGGCATCGCCGCCAGCTACACGCTGGTGCGCGGCAATGTCGGCATCGACGTGGCGGCGGACCCCAGCGTCGACCAGTTCGCGCTGGTCGGCCTGTCCGACACGGCGAACGCCACGCTGATCTACGACAAGAACGGGCTGTCGGCGCGCGTCGCATATAACTGGCGCGCGAAGTTCCTCAGCCAGGTCAACCGCGACAGCTACCACAACCCGGCGTTCACCGCGCCCTACGGCCAGGTGGACATGAACATCAGCTATGACGTGACGCCGCGTCTGGCGCTGACGTTCGAGGGCATCAACCTGTTCGAGGAGGGAATCCGGGTCTACGCCCGCGACAAGATCAACACCTGGTACGAGTCGGAGGGAACGGCGCGCTATCTGATCGGCGCACGGTATCGCTTCTGATCGCGACGACGTAAGGTGGAAGGGTCGCCGGCGACGGCGGCCCTTCCTGTTTTCGGGATGCCGGGATGGACATGAGCGTGGACGAGAAGCGGGCGGACAACGGGCCGATCCCGTTGAACAATGTGGACCATGCCGGCCTGCGCGTGGTTCTGGAACGGGGCTCGGCCTATGGCGACGGCGTCAACCAGTGCCGTGTCTTCGCGACCGAGTTCGAGGAATTGCAGCGCGAATATGCGATCCTGTTCCGGGTCGACGCGGAGGGCACGTACCATGCGTTCGTCCCGCTGGGCCTCGCGGCCGGGGAGAACCTGTTCCTGGACGGCGACCGCTGGGACGCGCACCACATCCCCGCATTGATGCAGCGCGGTCCGTTCTCGATCGGCGTGCCACCGGCGGGAGAGGCGGGAGAGCCGATGATCCACATCGATCCGACGCATGCGCGGATCAGCCGCGATTGGGGCGCCCCGATCTTCCTGGACCATGGCGGCAACGCGCCGCTGCTCGACCGGGTCGGCGACGTCCTACGTCGTATCTATGCGGGCCATGCGATCGAGCCGGCGCTGAGCGCCGCATTCGCCGCGCACGACCTGTTCGAGCCGGTCGACATCGATGTCGAGGTGGAGGATGGGCGCCATTTCTCGCTTCCGGATTGCGTGACGGTCAGCCAGGATCGTTTGGGGGCGCTGGATGGGGACGCGCTGGCCGCGCTGCACCGCGACGACTTCCTGCGCCCTGCGGTGTGGGTCGCATCCTCGCTCGCCAACGTCACGCGGCTGGTCGATCGCAAGGTGCGGCGCGATGGGGCGGCCTGACCCGACGACCGCGCCGCTTCGCGTGACCCGCCGCACGCGGGAACGGGACGGGCGCGGCACGCCGCCCGATCTGGCGGCGACGATTGCGGACGGGGTGCCGACGATCTTTCGCGGCGCGGCGCGAGACTGGCCGCTGGTACAGGCGGGGCTGGAGTCGCCGGGCGCGGCGGCGGCGTATTTGCGCCGGTTCGATGCCGGTCGGCCGATCGTCGGCTATACCGCGCCGCCGGATGCGAGGGGCCGCTTTCATTACGACGAGACGGTCACCCGCATGAACTTTCGCGGCGAACGATTGCCGCTGACGGAGATGCTGGATCGGATCGCGGCGCACGCGGACGATCCGGACGCGCCCGCGCTGTATGTCGGCTCCACCGACCTCGACACCTATCTGCCGGGCCTGTCGGCTGAGGTGCCGCTGAACGCCGGCGACCTGTTCGCGCGCCACCCGCCGCTTGCCAGCATCTGGGTCGGCAACCGCACCACCGCCGCCGCGCATTACGACCAGTCGAACAACGCGGCGGTCTGTGCGGTCGGCCGCCGCCGCTTCACGCTGTTCCCGCCCGAACAGGTGGCCAACCTCTACCCCGGTCCGCTCGGTCCGACACCGGGCGGGCAGGCGGTCACCATGGTGGATTTCGCCGACCCCGACCTGGCCCGTTATCCGCTCTTTGCCGAGGCGGTGGAGGCGGGCGAGGTGGCGGAGCTGGAGCCGGGCGACCTGCTCGTCTACCCGGCGCTGTGGTGGCACCAGGTGGAGGCGCTGGAGCCGTTCAACGTCCTGATCAATTTCTGGTGGAACGCGGCGCGTGAGGAACTGGACACGCCGATGACCACGCTGCTCCACGCCATGCTGTCGCTGCGCGACCGGCCGGAGCATGAGAAGACCGCGTGGCGCGCGATATTCGAGTATTACGTCTTCGGCCCCGCCGATCGCGCGGCGGCGCACCTGCCGGCGGCGGCGCAAGGGCCGCTGGCGCCGATCGATCCGGTCAGCGCGCGGCGGCTGCGCGCGCTGGTCGCCAACAGGCTGAACCGATGAGCGGCCCTAAGCGCCGCGTCGTGGTGGCGGGCGGGGGCACCGCCGGCTGGGTCGCGGCCACCGCGCTGGTCAAGCAGCTGGGGCCGCTGGTCGATGTCACACTGGTCGAATCGGACGCGATCGGCACGGTCGGCGTTGGGGAGTCGACTATTCCCACCACGCGCAGTTTCCACGACCTAATCGGGGTGGACGAGAGCGCGTTCGTGCGGGCGACGGGCGCGACGTTCAAGCTGGGCATCAGTTTCGAGAACTGGCTGCGCGAGGGGGTGCGGTACTTCCATCCGTTCGGATCGATCGGACGGGCGATGCCGCTGGCCGATTTCCAGCATTTCTGGCTGGAAGCGCGCGCGCAGGGCCATGGCGGCAACTTCATCGATTATTCGGCGGAGGCGCTGGCGGCGGCGGAGCGGCGGTTCTCGGCCGATGCCGATGCCGGCCTGGCTTATGCGTACCACCTCGACGCGACCGCCTATGCGGCGTTCCTGCGTGGGCTGGCGGAGGCGGCCGGCGCGCGCCGCGTGGAGGGACGCATCGCGGAGGTCGATCAGGACGGCGACACCGGCGACATCCGCGCGCTGGTGCTGGACGACGGCCGCCGGATCGAGGGCGACCTGTTCATCGACTGCACCGGCTTTCGCGCGCTGCTGATCGGGGGGGCGCTGAAGACCGGATACGAGGATTGGAGCGGCTGGCTGCCGACCGACAGCGCGCTGGCGGTGCAGACGGAGGTGGTCGAGCCGCCCGTGCCCTTCACCCGTGCCACCGCGCACCGCGCCGGGTGGCGTTGGCGCATCCCCTTGCAACGGCGTGTGGGCAACGGGCTGGTCTATGCCAGCGCCGAGATGGCGGAGGAGGAGGCGCGCGCGCTGCTGCTCGGCGCGCTGGACGGCGCACCCCTGTTCGACCCACGCCTGATCCGCTTCACCACCGGCATGCGGCGGCGCATGTGGAACCGCAACTGCGTGTCGCTGGGCCTGGCGAGCGGGTTTATCGAGCCGCTGGAATCGACCAGCATCCACCTGGTGATGATCGCGGTGACGCACCTGTTGCAGAGCTTTCCGTTCGGCACCGAGACGGAGACGCTGGCGGACCGCTACAACACGCGGGCGCGGGCGGAGTGGGAGGATGTGCGCGACTTCATCATCCTGCACTACACGCTGAACGATCGGCCGGAGCCGTTCTGGCGGCGTGCGGCGACGATGGACCTGCCCGACAGCCTGACGCGGCGCATCCGTCTGTTCCGCGAACATGGGATGGCGCATCAGGATCAGGACCAGCTGTTCCGCACCGACAGCTGGGTCCAGGTGATGCTGGGGCAGGGGGTGATGCCGACCGGCCACCACCGCATGCCCGCCGCGATCCCGCCCGGCGAGCTGCGTACGGCGCTGGAGTCGCTGTCGGCGGGTATCCGGCGGCGGGTGTCGGCGGTGCCGCCGCACCACCAATTCCTCAGCCGCTATCGCCAGGCGGGATGATCGCGGCGCCCTCCCGCGCCAGCAACGCCCGCTTGCGCTCCACGCCCCAGCGATAGCCGGACAGTCCGCCGTCGCTGCGCACCACGCGGTGGCACGGGATCGCCACCGCATGCCGGTTGGCGGCACAGGCGGCGGCGACCGCGCGGGTCGAGGATGGCGCGCCGATCGCACGGGCGATGTCGGTGTAGGAGGCGGTGGTGCCCGGCGGAATCGCGCGCAGCGCCTGCCACACCCGCTGCTGGAACGCGGTGCCGCGAATGTCGAGCGGCAGCGGCGACGCCTCACCCGGCGTGTCGATCAGGCCGATCACCGCCGCGACATGGCCGTCGAAGCCCGCGTCGCCGCCGATCAGCTCCGCGCGCGGAAAGCGATCCTGAAGGTCGCGCACCAGCGCCTCCGGATCGTCACCCAGCAGGATGGCGGCGATCCCCCGCTCGCTGGCTGCCACCAGCACCGTGCCGAGCGAGCAATCCCCGACCGCGAAGCGCAGCGTCTCCCCCGTGCCACCCGCGCGGTACCGGGCCGGCGCCATGCCCAGCCGCCCCGCCGCGCCCGCGTAGAAGCGGCCGCTGGTCGCGAAGCCGGCGGCAAAGATCGCCTCCGTCACCGACGCGCCGCTTGCCAGTTCGCCGGCCGCCCGCTCCGCGCGATGCGCATCGGCAAAGGCGCGGGGCGTGACGCCCGTGATCAATCGGAACAGGCGGTGGAAATACGCGGGGCTGAGGCCGGCGTCCGCGGCCAGTGCGGCCAGGCGCGGCGGCGTCTCGGCGGCCATGATCGTGCGGCACGCATGTTCGATCAGCGCGGCATGGCGGGTGTCGGTCGCCGGCCCGTCCGGATCACAGCGGCGGCAGGCCCGCGCCCCGGCGGCGCGCGCGGCCTCCGGCGTGTCATGGATGCGGACATGTTCGGGGCGGGCCGCACGCGACGGGCAGGATGGGCGGCAATACACGCCGGTCGTGTCGACCGAGTACCAGAACCGTCCGTCCGCCGCCTTGTCCCGCGCCACGATGCTGGGCCAGCGGGGGTCGTCCTTGGTGGCGTGGGGTGCGTTCATGGCGTGCGGTCCGGGGTAAGCGACGCACCGCCTGTACCGCGCGTTGTCCCGTGGCGCTTCCCGTTCCTTGCACCCCAATCCGTCAAAGCAGCAGGTCGCGCTCGGGCAGCAGCGGCGGCGGCAGGTCGTCACGACCCATCGCGGCCAGCATCTCGCGCTCCACCAGCCGCACCAGCGCGTCCAGCGGCAGGTCGTTGGTGTCCAGCCCGAATGGGTCCTCCAGCTCGTCCCCCAGCGCGTCGAGCGCGAAAAAGGTGTAACAGACGATCAGCACCAGCAGCGGCGTCCACCAGCCGAGCGCGTTGGCCAGCGCGAACGGCAGCAACAGGCAGAACGCATAGGCGCTGCGGTGGAGCAGCAGGGTGAAGGTGAAGGGAAGGGGCGTCGCCTTGATCCGTTCGCACCCGCCCTGCACCTGCGACAGCGCGGTCAGCTGCCCTTCCAGGATCGACAGGTGGATGTCGCTGATGTGCCTCGCGCGCGCCAGCCGGGCGCAGCGCGTTCCCACGTCGCGCAGGATCGCGTCGGTCGGGTTGGGATGATCCGCCGCCGGCGCATCCGCCCACCACCGCGCCACGACGGAGGCCTCGTGCCCGTTGCGCAGCCGCGCGGCCAGCCCGTGCGCGAAACCGATCAGGCCGCGCAGCAGCGGCGCCTGCGCCTCGGCATCAAGCGAGGATATCTGCCGCGCGAACGAGCGGCTGTGGTTGATCAGGTCGCCCCACAGCTTCCGCCCCTCCCACCACCGGTCGAAACAGGCGGTGTTGCGAAAGCTCATGAAGATCGAGAGCGCAAGGCCGATCAGCGTGAACGGGATCGCACCCAGCTGGACCAGCATCGCCGGGTGGCTGTCGACCAGCAGCACCGCGCCGACCGAGATCGCGAGCATCGCCGTCAGCCGCCCCGCGATGCGCGGCACGATCGATCCGCGCACGCGGAACAGGATGTCGAACAGGGTCGGGCGCGGACGGACGATCATGGAACGGCAATCATGGACCGGCGATCAAGGAAGGACGAACCGTCCTATCGCATCATCATCCCGTTCGCCATGCGCAGGAACGCCTGTTGCATCTGGGTGCCCAGTTCGGGTTCGACCCGGCTTTCCGCCATCGCACGGCTCATGGCGTGGACCCATTGCGCCGCGGTCCGTCGGTCGATCGGCATGGCGCGGTGCGCGGACATGATGCACGCGCCGGGCCGTTCCTCGAACCAGGTGCGCGGGCCACCCAGCCAGGCGGACAGGAACTGCGTCAGCGACACGCGCATCGGCAACAGGTCCGCGTCATGCATCGCACGCAGATCGGCATAGGTGGGATCGTGCTCCATCAGGTCGTAGAAGCGTTCCACGACGTCGCGCACGCCCGCCTCTCCGCCGATCCGGTCGAACAGCGACGCCTTGGTCGTGTCCGTGGCAGCCGCACTCATGGCAGCATGCTTCCCGTCTCGATGAAGCGCTGGTGCCAGCTCAGCGCCTCGGCCGGCAGCGACGGCGATTGCTGGCCGTACGATCCGGCGCGCGCGCGCGCGTAGTAATCGGCCAGCATCGCTCGGTAGTCGGGATGGGCGCAGCGTTCGATGATGAGCTGCGCACGCTGTTTCGGCGACAGGCCGCGCAGGTCGGCCAGACCCTGTTCGGTGACGAGCACCTGCACATCCTGCGCGATATGGTCGACATGGCTCGCCTGCGGCACGATGGCGGAGATGCGGCCGCCCTTTGCGGTCGACGGGGTCATGAAGATCGAGACATAGGCGTTGCGCGCGAAGTCGCCGGACCCGCCGATGCCGTTCTGGATGCGCGAGCCCATCACGTGTGTCGAATTGACGTTGCCGTAGATGTCCGCCTCGATCAGCCCGTTCATCGCCAGGCAGCCCAGGCGACGGATCAGTTCGGGATGGTTGCTGATCTCCTGCGGGCGCAGGATCATGCGGTCGCGGTAACGGCCCATGTCCGCGTTGATCCGCGCCGCCGCATCGGGCGACAGGGAAAAGGCGGTCGCCGACGCCATGCGCAGCTTCCCCGCGTCGAGCAGGTCCAGCATGCCGTCCTGGATCACCTCCGTATAGGCGGTCATGTCCTCGAACGGGCTGTCGACCAGGCCGGTCAGCACGGCATTGGCGATGTTGCCCACACCCGACTGGATCGGCAACAGGGAGGCGGGCAGGCGGCCCTTGTTCACCTCGTGCCGGAAGAAGTCGAGCAGGTGCCCCGCGATCGCGAACGCCGCCGCGTCCGGCGGGGCGAAGGGCAGGTTGCGGTCGGGTGCGTCGGTTTCCACGATCGCGACGATCCGGTCGGGATCGCAGGTCAGATAGGGCTGGCCGATACGGTCGTCGGGCCTGACCAGCGGGATCGGCACGCGGTGGGGCGGCAGGCGCGTGCCGTAATAGATGTCGTGCATCCCTTCCAATGCGGGGTTCTGCCAGCGATTGACCTCCAGGATCACCTTTTCGGCGCGGTCGAGCCAAGTCTTGTTGTTGCCGACGGAGGAGGAGGGGATCAGCGACCCGTCGGGGCGGATGCCCGAAACCTCCACCACCGCCACGTCGAGCGGCCCCAGAAAGCCCTGCCACGCCATCGGCGCGACCTGGCTCAGGTGCATGTCGAAATACTCCATCTCGCCGCGATTGATCTTTTCCCGCGCGATGGGGTCGGAATTGTAGGGCAGGCGGAACTCGATGCCGTCCGCCTTGGCCAGCGCGCCGTCCAGTTCCGGCCCGGTGGAGGCGCCGGTCCACACCCGCACGCGGAACGGGCGGCCGGCGTCATGCTCCGCCTCGATCCGGGCGGCCAGCGCCAGGGGCACCGCCTTGGGATAGCCGGACCCGGTGAAGCCGCTCATGCCCACCGTGCTGCCCGATCCGATCAGGGCGGCGGCGTCGGTGGCGCTCATGATCTTGGCGCGGAGGTGGTCGCAGGGGATGCGGCTGGTCATGCTGTCGGCTTCGCTGTCGAAAGTGGGTGGGGTTCGGGTGAGATCACGGCTGCATCAGCAGGCGGCTGACCGCGTCGCGCACCATCGGCAGGCGCGCACCGGCGCGCAGCGTGGCGTGACGGGCCAGGCGGGCGGCGGGCCGCTCGTCGGTGTACAGGCCGACCAGCAGGTTGGTCGCCGCGTAGATCGGCCGGCTCGCCAGGCGGTGCGCCGCCTCGTACCGGCGCAGCAACAGGGGCGTGGCGATGTCGCAGCCGCGTGCCGCCGCCTTGTTCACCAGCGCCGCCAGCGTCGCCTGACCCTGTAGTCCCAGGTTGAAGCCATGGGCAGTCACCGGGTGCATGCCGACCGCCGCGTCGCCGATCAGGGCCGCGCCGGTGGCGACGAAATGCCGGGCATAGGTGGTGGCGAGCGGATACAGGCGCGGGCCCTCCACCACCCGCATCGCGCCGAGCCGCGCGTCGTAGCGGCGCGTGATCTCCGCCCCCAGCGCAACCGGGTCCAGCGCGGCGATACGCTCCGCCTCCTCGGCCGGCAGGGTCAGCACGGCGGACGACAGCGTCCCGTTCAGCGGCAGCATCGCGATGGTGTGGCCATGTTCGAACCATTCGGTCGCGCTGCCGCCATGGTCGCCGTCATGTGCGACCCGGCACACCAGCATCGACCGGCCGAGCCGGTTCACCTCCGCCGCGATGCCCAGCTGCTCGCGCACGGCGGAGAACCGCGAATCGGCCGCCACCAACAGGCGCGGACGCAACACCCGTCCGTCCGCCAGCGTGACGACCCGACCCGCGGCGCTCGACGTGACCGATCCGACATCGACCCCGGCGATCAGGTCCAGGCCCGGCTGGTCGCGCGTCGCGAGGAACAGCGCGCGGCGGATACGATGATTGGGCACGAGCTGCCCCAGCCGATCCTCACCCGTGGCACCGGTATCGAACGACAGGGCGAAGCGTGACGATCCGTTCAGCACGCGCGCCTCGCGCAGCGGTGCGATATCCTCCGGGTCGAGATGCGCCCAGGCGCCGAGCGCGGTGAGTGTCGTGACAGATCGATGGGTCAGCGCGATCTCCCGCCCGTCGCAGGTCGGGTCCTGCAGCGCGGCCAGCGGCTGTCGCTCGACCACCGTGACGGCCAGACCGCTGCCGGCGAGCGAGCGCGCAAAGGCCAGGCCCGCCGGGCCGCCGCCCACAACAACAACATCCTGCGCCATCGTCGCCTCCGCTCCACGCCGGTGCGTCGGGGTTGGTCGGCCCGCCGCAGCACCTGCGCCTCGTTCCATGTCACCGGCAGGTGTGCCCGCATTTGACGCAGGTCAATGCCGCTCGATCGTCGCGCAACGGGGCAAGCGACGGGTTGCACCATGGCGGGGGATCGGGTGAAAGCGTGCATCATGCCCGATCCGGCGACCCAGGCCCCGGCGATCAAGCCGCAGCGCGCGATGCGACGCGATGCGCGCGCGCGTCGCGATGCGCTGCTCGATGCGGCGGCGCTGTGCTTTCAGCAATCCGGCTATCTGGTGCCGCTGGAGGATATCGCGGAACAGGCGGGGGTGGGGCGAGGCACGCTGTACCGCAATTTCCGCGACCGGGAGGCACTGGCGCTGGCAATCTTCGGGCGGGAGATCGACCGGCTGGCGGCGGTGATCGACCTGGAGGAGCCGCTGGGCCGGACGATGGCGGCGGTGGCGCGCAGCGGATCGGCGGCATCGACCCTGTTCGCGCGCATCTCCTCCGACATGAACCTGGACGAGGAGACGATGCACGACCTGAAGGCGCTGGGCGACCGCTTCGTCGCCGTGCTGCAACCGGTCGCGGACCGGGCGCATCAGCGCGGCGAGCTGCGCCCCGATTACGGCGCGGCGGAACTGTTCCTCGCCACCCGCATGGCCGCCGCGCTGGCGCTGAAGCCGGGGCTGGACGCCGAGGAGCAGATCGCGAACGCGCTGGACCTTCTGCTGCGCGGCCTGTGCGCGCGCTGAACGGGCGCGGCGATCAGCCGGGCGTCTGACCCGCCGCCGGTTCGGTCCAGCCGAGACCCAGCGCCTTTTGCACCGCGATATAGCTGTTGGTCAGCTGGGCGCGCGCCTGTGCCACCGACATCGCGGCCGACAGGCGTTGGCGTTCGATGTCGATCTGGTCGATCGTTGAGCTGGTGCCCGCCGCCACCCGCTGTGCGTTCAGCGTGGCGGACCGGGTGGCGGTCGCCTCCGCCTGCGACAGCTGGCCGAGCTGCGCGCGGGTGTTGGCGAAGCGGGACAGCGCGGTTTCCGCGTCGTTCAGCGCCTCCAGCACCGTCTGGCGATACTGCGCATCGGCCAGCGTCGCGCCGGCCTCCGCCTCTCGCGTCGCACCACGCGCCTTGCCGAAATCGAGCAGCGACCAGCTGAGCATGGGGGTGGCGAGGGTGGTCAGGTTGCCCAGATCGAACACGTCGCCGATGTTGGTGCCGCCCAGGCCCAATATGCCCATGAACTTGATGCCGGGCAGCTCGCGCGCTTTGTTGACGCCGATCGCCGCGGTGCTGGCGGCCAACTGGCGCTCGGCGGCGCGGATGTCGGGGCGGTGGGCGATCAGTTCGGCGGGATTGCCGATCGGCACCTGCGCCGGGGGCAGCGGCACGGGCACCACGGTGCCAAGCGTCGCGTCCAGCGCGCCCGGCGTGCGCCCGGTCAGGACGGCCAGCTGGTTGAGATATTCGTCGCGCTGCGCGCCCAGCGGCACCGCCTGCGCCTCTGTATTCTCCAGCTGGTTCTGCAGACGTTCGAGGTCGAGCTGTGACGCCGCGCCGCGGTCCAGGCGCTGTCGCACCAGGCCAAGCTGCTGACGCTGAAGCGCCGTGGAGCGCTGGTTCAGCCGGATCCGCTCCTGCACGTCGCGCAGCGAGACGTACGCCTGACCGACTTGCGCCGACAGGCTGACCTGCGCGTCGGCCAGATCGGCGAAGCGGGCGCCGATGGTGGCGCGCGCCTGCTCCACCCGCCGCCGCGCTCCGCCGAACAGGTCGAGTTCCCAGGATGCGTTCAGGCCGAGATTGTAGAAGGTCAGGCTGGTGGAGTCGCCACCGCCCGAGGACGTTCCGCCGTCCGCTTCGCCGCCGCTGTTGTCGCCGCTGCCGCCGCCCAGGTCGACGCCGGGCAGTCGTGCATGCAGAACGGTGGCGTTGGTGCTGACACTGGGCAGTTGCGCGGCGCGTTGCTGCGTCAGTTGCGACTGCGCCTGGAGGATGCGCGCCTGTGCCTGGTCGATGGTCGGGCTATGCGCCAGTGCATCGTCGACCAGCGCGGCCAGCGTCGGGTCCCCCAGCGTGTCCCACCACCGCGCCAGACCGGGTGCCGGGGTGAAGGACGCGTCGCCCGCGCGCACGAAGCTGCCCCGCGCCACCGCATCGGCGGCGGTCGCGGGCGGTCCCTTGTAATCCGGGCCCACGGTGCAGGCGGCCAGGGGCAACAGGACGGGCGGCAGCAGGGCCGCGAGGGACAGCGAACGGCGCATCAGTGCATCGCCGCGGGCGCGGCGTCCTTTGGCAGCGGGCGGAGGAACAGGACCAGCGGCAACACGAGCATCGTACCCATTCCCATGATCCAGAAGATGTCGTTGAAGGTCATCACCAGGGCCTGACCCTGAACCTGCCGCCCGATCAGGCGCAGAGCCGCGGCGTCACCGCCGGTGCCGGCGCCCAGCCCCGCGACGTAATCCTGCACCCGCTGGGAATTGGCGTTCAGCGTTTCCTCGATCCGGCGCGAATGGAACCAGGATCGCTGGTCCTGGATGATCGAGATGCCGGCCAGCGCCAGGCTGCCGCCCAGGTTGCGCACCGCGTTGAACAGCCCAGACGCGTCCCCCGCATCCTCCGGCGGGACGGATCGGACTACCGCCTGGCTGAGGAACAGCATGCCCAGGATCTGCCCGACACCGCGCAGCAACTGCGACACGGTGAAGTCCGCGCCATCCGAGGCGAGCGTCAGATTGGCATCCATCAGCGCCGATGCGCCCATGATGCACAGCCCACCACCGACCGCGATGCGGATGTCGACGCGGCGCAGCAGGATCGGCACCATCGCCATCAGGATCAGGCTCGGGATACCGGACAGCAGCACGACCTTGCCCGATTGCAGCGCGTTGTAGCCGGCGATCAGCGACAGGAATTGCGGAATGACATAGGAGGTGCCGTACAGCACGATACCGAGCACCACGCCCATCAGCGCGACCGAACCGAACTGCCGGTCCAGCAACAGCTTCAGCTTGATGATCGGACGGCGCGCGGTGGCCTGTCCCCAGAACAGCAGGCCGAAGCCGACGACCATCACCGCGAACATGTAGCGGATCAGTTCGGACGAGAACCATTGCTCGCGCTGGCCCTCCTCCAGGAACACGGTCAGCCCACCCAGGCCCAGCGCCAGGCCAGCGATGCCGACCCAGTCCGCCTCCCCCAGCAAATCCAGCCGCACGCGCTCATGCTTCAGGCCCAGGAGCAGCAGCGTGACCAGGATCGCGCAGATCGGCACGTTGAGGAAAAAGGCGTAGTGCCAGCTGACATTCTCCGTCAGCCAGCCGCCGATCAGCGGGCCGATGACCGGACCCATGATGGCGGTGACGCCGAACATCGCGATGCCGACCGGTTGCTGGCGACGCGGCAGACGCTGGGCGATGATCGTCTGCGCGGTGGGGATCATCGCGCCGCCGGTGAAGCCCTGTCCGACGCGACCGACGATCATCATGGTCAGCGTGGTCGACACGCCGCACAGCACCGAAAAGGCGGTGAACAACGCGGCGGCGATCAACAGAAAGGTGCGCAGGCCCAGCAGGCGTTCCAGCCATGCCGCCATCGGGATGATGACGATCTCCGCCACCAGATAGGCGGTCGCGATCCACGTCCCCTCCGTCCCGCTGGCCCCGATCTCCCCCTGGATGGTGGGCAGCGACGAATTGACGATGGAGATGTCCAGCGTCGCCATCAGAGCGCCCAGCGTCCCCGCCGCGACCGCCAGCCACGCCGCGGTGTCCGCGCGTTCGGGTGGCCGCCGCGACGTGTCGGCGCGTTGCCGGTCGGGTGAAGCGGCGGCGGTCGCCACGATCAGTGCTCCTGCCGGTCCAACTGCTTCTGCTGGTCGCGGATGCGGTCGATCTCCGCCTTGGCCGAAATCGTGTCCACCGTCACGTCGACCGACAGGCCGGGTACCAGCAGCCGCCGCGCGGCGGGCGTCGCCTCGATGGAGATGCGGACGGGAACACGCTGCGTGATCTTGGTGAAGTTACCCGTCGCGTTTTCCGGGGGAAGCAGCGAGAAGCGCGCGCCCGTGCCCGGCGCCAGACTTTCCACGCGGCCCTTCAGTTCCAGATCGTCGATCGCGTCGACCTTGATCGACACCGGTTGGCCCGGACGCATCAGGGCGAGCTGCGTTTCCTTGAAATTGGCCGTGATATACAGCCGGTCGAGCGGCACGATCGACATCAGCCGTGTGCCCGGTTGCGCATATTGGCCGACGGTCACGGTCTTGTCGCCGACGCGCCCGGCGATCACCGCACGGATCAGCGTGGCGCCGACGTCGACATCGGCGGAGGCGAGCTGAGCCCGCGCCGCGCGGCCCTGTGCCTCGCCCTGCGCAACCTGCGAGCGCAAGGTGGCGATGCGGCGCTGCTGCGCGGCGACGGCCGCCTGCTGCGCGCGCACGTCGTCGGCGGACTGGCGGGCGGTCAGTTCCAGTTGCGCGAGCCGTTCGCGGGTTTCCGCGCCGGACGCCGCGAGCGGGCGATAGCGGGCGACCTCCGCCGCGTCGTGCGCCGCCTTCGTCCGTGCGGCCGCGAGCTGGACGCGGGCCTGATCGACCGCAGCATGTTGCTCGCCGATCTGTGCGCGCACGGCATTCGCCTGGGCTGAGGCGACCGCGATCTGTGCCTCCGCCTGTTGCGACTTGGCGCGGGCGTCGCGGGGATCGATTCGGACCAGCGGCTGACCGGGACGAACGTCCTGATTGTCGGTCACCAGCACGTCCGCGACATAGCCCGCGACCCGCGGCGACACGGTCACGGCGTCGGCATCGACCTGTGCGTCGTTGGTGCCCTGAAGATATTTGCCGTGCGACTGGTAGCGCGCGTACCACAGCCCAACGCCGGCGAGCGCGACGATCGCCAGGATCAGCAGCACCAGCTTGGCCCGGCCGCTCAGCCGTCCGCCCTGCTTCTTCTCCGGCGCAGCGTCGGAGTCGGGAGCGGCTTGGGGCTCGCCGTCCGGCTGGGGATCGTCACGGCGTTGATCGTCACTCATGCGGGCGGTGTCCGATGCGGGTGGAGGCTTTGGAGGCCGTTGCGCGGCGACATGGAATTAAGCGGACATCGTGTCCGGTTCAAGCGGGACGTGCATCAACCTTTCGGCCGGTTTTGCGGCGAATGCCCTGCGAGCACCATTGCCTTTCCTTTTTCCGGACACAATGTCCGGTTCTGAAGCGTTGTCCGCCGATCCTCTCTCCCCCCGATTCCCTTGGACGTGTTTTGATGAACGTGACCCCGTATTTCCCCGAACCTCAGGGACTGTTCGTCTCCGCCTCTGGATTCCGGCGTGCGGTCAGGCCGGTGCTGCCCAGCCTGACGCGGTTCGCCCGGCGGCTGACCGCCAATGATGCCGATGGCGAGGATCTGGTGCAGGAAACGCTGCTGAAAGCCTGGGCGGCGCGGGCGCGGTTCGAGCCGGGTACGAACCTGCGCGCGTGGCTGATGCGCATCGCGCGCAACGCGTTCCTGTCGTCGCTGCGCAAGGCCAAGCCTCAGGTCGCGCTGGAGGATGACGCTTTCGACCGGCTGTTGTCCGCCGGCCCGGATCAGGAAACGGGGCTGCTGCTTGCGGCGCTGGACGATGCGGTCGCCGCGCTGCCGCCGCATCAGGGCGAGGCGTTCCAGATGATCGCCGTCGAGGGGCACAGCTACGAGGATGCCGCGCGGGCGCTGGACGTGCAGCCCGGCACCTTGAAGAGCAGGGTGGCCCGCGCCCGGTCTGCGGTCGTCGGCGCGCTGGAGCACGGACCGGCGGCGACGCCCCCCGTCGTTGCCGAGCCGGAGCCGGTGGCGGGCGACATCTATCGCCGGTGGAAGAATGGGGGGGGCGGCCTGATCGGTTGATCGGGCGGGGTCAGGCGGCGGCCTGCCCCTCCCGCACCGCACGCCGGGTGCGGGTGTAGAGCCAGCCGACCAGCACCGCGAACAGGATCGTGCCGGCCGCCAGCGCAGGCGTCTCGAACTGCGCGCCCACAATCGCCAGCGGAGCGTCGTTGGCCGCCAGATACACGATCAGCGCGAACGCCACGCCCCACAGGCTTTCGCCCACGATCATGCCCGTCGCCATCAGCACGCCCAGCCGCCGCGCGCCCTCCGCATCCCGCGCGCGTCCCGCCCAGCGATCGTACAGGTGGCCCAGCACGGCGCCCACCACCACCGGCAGCGTCACCGCCATCGGCAGGTAGATGCCCAGTCCGACGCCCAGCGGCGGCAGGCGGAGCAACCCGGCGCGGCCGAGCAGCTCGTCGACGATCACCACCGCGGCGCCGATCCCCGCGCCGACACCGATCATGGTCCAGTTCAGGTCGCCGCCCAGCACACCCTTCGCCAGGGCGGAGATCAGCGCCGCCTGGGGCGCGGCCAGCGCGTTCGGTCCGGCGCCGGGCATGCCGGCAAAGCCGAAGGAGGTCGCCATCAGCTCCAGCACCGGCGGCACCACCAGCGACCCGAACAGCACGCCGAACATCAGCGCCACTTGCTGCTTCCACGGTGTCGCGCCGATCAGCTGCCCGGTCTTCAGGTCCTGCAGATTGTCGTTGGCGATGGTAGCAACCCCGAACACGACGCCCGTGACGATCAGGGCATAGGCGATCAGCGCCTGCGTCGTGTCCGGCGGGGTGCCGCGTCCGAACAACCCGACCAGCAACAGGCTGGCGGCAAGGACGGACAGGATGCCGATGCCGGACACCGGGCTGTTGGATGCGCCGATCAGGCCGGCCATGTATCCGCACACCGCTGCGATCATCAGGCCGAGCACGACCACGAACACCAGCGCCCCGGCGATCAGCGCGATCGACGAACCGGCCAGCGGACCGCCCCTGATCGTCGACCACAACAGCCACGCGATCGGCACCAGCACGGCCAGCGCGCCGCATGCGACGATGGCGAAGGGGAGGTCGCGTTCCTCCACCGGCAGCACCTCGTGACGGCTGCGCGCACGCCCCGCCAGGATCGACCCGCGGATGCCGTTCAGGACCGGGCCGGCGATGCGGACCAGCGTCCAGATCGCGGCCACGCCGATCACGCCCGCGCCCATGAACCGCACGTCGCGGCCGAACACGCCGCCGACCCATTCTGCCAGCCCCCCGGCGACCGGCGCATGTGCGGTCAGCGCCGGCAGCGCGACGCCGAAACCGATCGCTACCCCGGCGAGCAGCGCCAGACCCACCGACAGCCCGACCAGATGGCCGACCCCGATCAACGCAAAGGACAGGCCGGCGGACAGGGTGGATGCGCCCGATCCCACCCGAAAGAACCCGGTCGCCTCCGCCGCGACCAGCCGGGTCTGAGTCAGGATGGCGAAGCCGGCCGATGCCAGCGCGTTCGCGACGATGACGCGCAGTCCCCGCGCGCTGTCCGCCGCGCCGTGTCGGCTGCCCGCGCCGACGCGCAGCACCTCTGCCGCGGCGTGGCCCTCGGGATAGGCAAGGTCGGTTTCCACCACCAGCGCGCGGCGCAGGGGGACGGAGAACATGACGCCCAGAAATCCGCCCGTCGCGGTGATCCCGGCGGTCAACAGATAGGGAAAGCCGTGCCACCATCCGATCATCACCAGCCCCGGCAGCACGAAGATGATCGCCGCCAGCGTGCCGGCGGCGGACGCCACCGTCTGCACGATGTTGTTTTCCAGCATCGTCGCGCCCGGCAGGTAGCGCAGCACGGCCATCGAGATCACGGCCGCCGGGATGGAGGTGGCAAAGGTCAGCCCGACCTTCAGCCCCAGATACACGTTCGCGGCGGTGAACAGCAGCGTGATGATGCCGCCCAGCAGGATGCCGCGCACCGTCAGCTCGGCAGCGGACGCGGCCGGGTCCGTGACGGCGGCGCGGGGGGTTGCCCGGACGGGATCGGCGCTCATGAACACTCCTTCGGCGGGGGCGGACTGGGTGCCATGATCGCGCATCGCTGCACAGGGGTTTTCGCAGCGTGCGCCGAAACGAGCGGCCGCTTCGGAACAGCAACGGGTTCCGCATGTTCTGCTGCGGGAGCGATGTCCTCGTTCGTTTCGTACCCGTAAAGGAGAGCCGCCATGTTGTGGACCATTGCCGTCATTCTGCTGATCCTCTGGCTGCTCGGCTTCACCTTCCATGTTGCGGGTGGGTTGATCCACATCCTGCTGGTGGTCGCGCTGGTGGTGGGTCTGATCCAGCTGTTCACCGGCCGCCGCGCCGTCTGACCTGTCGCCCCCGCCCGGATTCGCTGCTGCGCGAATTTCGGGCGGGGGCCTGAACGCCGTTCTCGACAGGGCGGTGCCCCCTCCGCTACCCGGTCCCGGGCGTGGAGGGCGGTTGATGAGCGATACGTTGCGAGTGGCGTTGGCGGGGCTGGGCACGGTCGGTGCCGGTGTTATCCGTGTGCTGGATACGAACCGCGATCTGATTACCCGCCGCGCCGGCCGTCCGATCGAGATCGTGGCCGTGTCCGCGCGCGACCGGCACAAGGATCGCGGCGTCGATCTGTCGCGCTTCGAATGGCTGGACGACACGGCGGGCCTGGCCGCGTTGGACGCGGATGTCGTGGTCGAGCTGATCGGTGGGTCCGATGGTCCCGCCCTGTCGCTTGCCCGCACCGCGATCGGCCGGGGCAAGGGCGTCGTCACCGCCAACAAGGCGATGCTGGCGCATCACGGCCTGGAGCTGGCGAGCGCCGCCGAGGCCGCCGGTGTGCCGCTGAAGTTCGAGGCTGCGGTGGCCGGGGGCATCCCGGTCATCAAGGGGCTGCGCGAAGGCGCCGCGGCCAACGCGATCGACCGCGTCTATGGCATCCTGAACGGCACCTGCAATTTCATCCTGTCCAAGATGGAGGCGGAGGGGCGCGACTTCGCAGACGTGCTGGCGGAGGCGCAGGCGCTCGGTTTCGCCGAGGCCGACCCCAGTTTCGACATCGACGGCATCGACGCGGCGCACAAGCTGTCGATCCTGGCGGCGCTCGCCTTCGGGTCGCAACCGGCCTTTGCCGATGTCGCATGCCACGGCATTCGCGAGGTGCTGGCCGCCGACATCGCGGAGGCGGCGGCGCTGGGGTACCGGATACGGCTGGTCGGTGTTGCGGAGGCGAACGGCGGCGGCCTGTTCCAGCGGGTGCACCCGCACCTCGTGCCGCTGCACCACCCGCTCGCCCATGTCGCCGGGTCGACCAACGCGGTGGTCGCGGACGGCAATTTCGTCGGCCGGCTGCTGTTCCAAGGCGCCGGGGCAGGAGAGGGGCCGACCGCGAGTGCGGTGGTCGCCGACCTGATCGACATCGCGCGGGGCGAATTCGGGCCGCCCTTCGCCATGCCCGCCGCCGCGCTGGAACAGCGCCCCGCCGCCGACAGCGGCGACCGGCGTGGCCGCGCCTATGTCCGCTTCACCGTGGCGGACCGGGTCGGCGTGCTGGCGGAGATCGCGGCGGCGATGCGCGATGCGGGCGTCTCGATCGAGAGCCTGATCCAGCGCGGTGCCAATCCCGATGGCAGCGTGCGGGTGGTGATCGTCACACATGACGGCCCGGAACGCAGCGTGGCGCAGGCGCTGGAGCGGTTGCGCGGATCGCAGAGCCTGGCCAGTCAGCCGCTGTGGATGCACATCCTGGATTGACGCGGCTTGGGGCACTGCTGGATGTCAGCGCGATCGGCTGAGCCGTGCGCCCATCAGCGGAACGGATCGAAGGTACGGCCGGTCACGCGCGGATGGACGTTGTGCGACTGCGCCCATGTGTTTGCAGTCTCAGCGGCCCGTTATCGGTCATGGCGGAGCGTGCGAGAGGCCGGTGCCGTCGCTCGTCAGGGCAGGACGCGGCCCGCCGATGACGCGGGCGTATCGTCCAGCGGGATCGCGACGCGGCCGCGCTTGTCCGGCTTCTTCGCGAACGCACTCTTGATCGCGCCGATCGCCGCGTTGATCAGCTCGGGCGGCGGACCAATGCCGACCTGACAGCCGCCCTGCGTCGCCGCGCATGGCGTGGCGGATGCCGCCAGCGCACCGGCGCCGTCGATCTTCGGATTGGAGGGTGTCGGGTGATCCGGCGGCCCGCGATCGTCGGGGAGCGGCAGGCGCGCGCCGGACGTGCCGTCGCCGCACACCACCACCTCCGTGTCGCTGTGCGCCGGCGGGCAGTTCTGCGTCAGCACGGAGAAGCGTTCGGGCACCGGCTGTTTCGACGATGCCGGCGGAGTGCCCGCCTGTCCGGCGAACAGGACCAGCGCCCCCAGCAGGATCATGGCGCCAGCGTCCGCAGGGTCTCGGCACGCGTCCCATCGGCACCCACCGACACGCGCGCGCCGGCCATGCCGCCGCCGACCAGGAACGGGGACAGGTCCTCGATTGGATTGGTCCGGTGAAGCAGGCGATTCCGCTCAGCGGAAACAGCCTCGCGGCGGGGGTCGCCGGGCGTGGCGACCAGGAAGGGTACACGCAGACGGTCGGCGCGGCGCAGCCCGCATACCGTGACATCGGTCGAGTTCGGGTCCACCACGCACGGGTTCTCGGGCGCGAGCCGTTGCTTCACCCGCGCGAGCGGGTCGTCCACGGCAGCGGCGGCGAGGAGCAACAGCCCGATCATCGCGCAGATGCTATCACGCCATGCCCCCACCGCAAGCCCGCCGACGCGGGCGGGGATCGATTGTCCCGCCCGCGCCGCCGCCGCCTCAATAGTTCAGGTTGAAGCTCATCAGCTTGCCGGCCCACGCCACCCAGACGATGCCGAGCAGCGCCGCCGCGACGATCACCGCCCGCAGCCGCGCCCCCCAGTCGCGTCCCGGCTGCCAGGTGAGCCAGGCGTTCCACAGCCCGACCGCGGCACCGACGATCGGCACGATCGCGGCGATCTGCAACGCACGGATCGGCGCGTCCAGGCTGTTGTTATAAACCTGCACCTCGGTTTTCAGGATCGGCGCGAGGATGGCGTACCAGCCCGCGATATAGACCAGGTCTGCGATCGCCGCCGCGCGCGTCAGCCGCCTGGCCAGCGCGGGTCGCCCGCTCAGTGTCACGGGCGCGCCGTAGCGGCGGCGCAGCCACCAGGCCGCCGGCCAGCCGATCGCGGTGAGCAGCAGCACCAGCACCGACAGCCCGGCGATCCAGGTGTTGAGCCGTGCGTTGCGCGCCAGCGACGTCGCCTGGCGGATTTCCACCGGGTTGCCGCTGTCGAGCATCGCCCGGCGCCCGGCCACCTCCGTTACCTGAAGCTGGCGGTCGCCACCGACTTCGCGCCACAGGCCGCGCGCGACTTCGCGGAACTGCTTGCCCTCGATTGAGGACACGCTGATCGTGCCGTCCGGGTTCGCCGTCACCTGGTCCTGCTGGAGCAGGTAGAACACGCCGATGAAGCCCGATTCCACGCGGCGCGATCCCTCGTACCGGCCGGCGATGGCGCTGGCATCGGCCGCCGCGCTGGCGATGGCAGGCGGCGTGACGGGCTTTGGCGCGGGGAAATAGCGGTCCATGAACAGGTCGAACAGCCGCTCGCGCACGCCGTACACCGCGTCGTTCTCGCCCCGGCTGTTGAAGGTGACATAGATGCCGACATGCTCGTCCGGCAGCAGGTTCAGGTCGGTGTGGAACACCAGCGTGTCGCCGCCATGACCGATCACCAGCCGGTTGTTGCGATGGCTCCAGAAGAAGCCGTGCGCCAGCGTGTCGAAGCCGGGTTGCGGCATCACCGCCGGGGTGTGCATCAGCCGGGCGATGTCCGGGCGCAGGATCTGCGCGCCGTCGAACTGGCCGTCCTGGAGATGCGCGATCATGAAGTTGGCCATGTCCGCGCCGGTCGTGCTGACCGCACCGGCGGGCGCCGTGCCGACCAGCTCGAACGCGGCGGGCGGCTGATCGCTCTGCCGATACCCCTTGGACATGAAGGGGGCGAACGCGGGCGGCAGCGGCTGGCGGAACGTGGTGTGCGTCATGCGCAGCGGCGACAGGATGTGGCGTTCGATATAGCTGTCGAACGGCTCGCCCGACACCCGCTGCACGATATATCCGGCCAGCGCGGTGCCGTAGTTGGAATAGGCCGGCGCTTCGCCCGCAGGGAACAGCTGCGGGCGCAAATTCTCCTTCAGATATCGTTCGGTGGTCTTCAGCCGGGCCGGATCGTCGGTGAGCAGGTCCTTCAACCCCTCCTCGAACCCGCCGCGATGACGCATCAGGTCGTTCATCGTGATGGTGCGCCCGGCCCTGGGCGTGATGTGGAAGTCCAGATAGCGGTTGATGTCCGCGTTCAGGTCGATGCGGCCCGCCTGCACCTGCTGCATCACGGCGGTCCAGGTGAACAGTTTCGACGTGGAGCCGATCCGCATCAGCGTGCGGTCGACATCCATCGGCTTCTTCGCCGCGACATCGGCATAGCCATAGCCCTTCTTGACCAGCACCTGGCCGTCCTTGACGACGACGACCTGCGCGCCCGCGATCTTCCCCGCCTCCAGCGCGCCGGGAAAATAGCCGTCGAACCAGGCCGACAGGTCGCTGGCGGTGAGCGCCGGCGCGGCAGGGGCGGAGACGGGGGTGCGTGCTTCCGACGCGGCCGGCGTCGCCGGCTTGGGCGCGACCGGCAGGTCCCGTTGCGCAAGGCCCGCCGCGCCGATCAGCGCGCAGGCCAGCATGGCGACGATGCGCTTCCCCACGATGCGCTTCATCGGGCACCTCCTTCCGGCACAAAGGCCAGATCCTTGTAGTCGAAGCTGAAGTCCGCGATCGGCGACACCGGCTTTGCGGTGATCCGCGACACCTTGCCCTCCGCATCCAGTCCGAACGTCAGATAGGCCGGCTCGATCGCGGAATCGTCGAAGCGGGCGACAAAGGTGTCGTACTGATAATGCTCCAGCCGACCGGTCATGCCGGGGGTGGTGGTGAAATCCACCTTCAGCCCGCCTCCGTTCGGCGTCACGGCCAGCGCACCGTACCATGGGTCGACATAGCGCCCGGCATAGCGCGCGACGGGCAGCGACGGCCCGATCTTCGCCGGGGCCCCGGCCTGCTGGCGCACCGCCGCCTCCGCCCCGGCGATGCGGTCGCGCTTGAATTTGGCGAAGCGGGTCGGCCAGTCCTGTGCGGGGACGCCCAGATAATGGTCGAGCAGCTCGTACATCAGGCCGTAGCGCGGCTCGATCTCCTCGCTGTTGATCGCGATGGCGAAGCCGACCTTCTTTTCCGGGATCATCACCACGACGGTGGTGAAGCCGAATAGGCCGCCGGCATGCCAGATGACCTGCGCGCCGTGATAATCGCGCACGTCCCAGCCCAGCGCATAGGCCTGGTAACCGGGCGTGATGCCCGACACGGGATCGGGATAGGGCTCGATCGGCATCGGGGTGACCGGCGCCCACATCTCCTTGCCCGCCGCCTCGCTGTACAGGCGCCCCTTGCCGTCGGGCAGCGCGCCGCCGGCCAGCTGGATCTGCAGCCAGCGCGCCATGTCGTTGGCGCTGGCCGCGATCAGCCCGGCCGGCGCGCCCGCCTGGCCCAGCCGATCACGCTCGTCGAGCAGCTTCAGCGGTCCCGTGCCCCGCACGGTGCCGCCGGCCCGGCCATGCGGGTGCGCGCGGTCGGGGGCGGACAGTTGCCGTGCCATGTCGGCAGTCGCGTCGGGCAGGCCGGCGGGGCGGAACACATGATCGCGCATGTAGTCCTCCCAGGGTTGCCCGCTGACCGCCTCGATCACCGCGCCGGCGACGACGTAGAGGATGTTGTCGTACGCATATCCGCTGCGGAAACTGGTCGCAGGGGGCAGGTAGCGCAGCCGCCGCACCAACTCCGCCCGCGACAGCTTGCCGCGCGGGACCAGCAACAGGTCGCCCGCGCCCAGGCCCAGCCCGCTGCGATGGACCAGCAGGTCGCGGATCGTCATCTCTCGCGTGACCCAGGGATCGTACATCTGGAAACCGGGCAGATGGTCGATGACCTTGTCGTCCCAGCCGATCTTTCCCGCATCCACCAGCGTCGCGAGCGCGGCGCTGGTGAACGCCTTGCCCGTCGATCCGATCATGAACAGCGTGTCAGCATCGACCTTTGCCGGGGCGCCCAGCTTGCGGATGCCATAGCCCTTGGCCAGCACGACCTTGCCATTCTCGACGATGGCGACGGCCATGCCCGGCGTCTCGCTCGCCCGGCGCACCGCCTCCACGCGCGCGTCGAAGCCGGCGGGCGGATCGGCCAGCGCCGGGGTGGCGGCCAGCAACAGGGGCAGCAGGAGCAGGTGGCGCTTCATCGCGGCATCTCCGACAGGGGAGCCGGTGCGCCCCGCCGCAACGCGACGAACAGGAGCAGCGGCAGGACGTAAAGGAGGATCAGCACCCAGGCGAGCGCGCGGTAGCCGGAGGCGATCAGGGCGACGAGACCGATCCGCTCCGCCAGCAGCATGCACGGCACCAGCAGCGCCAGCGCGGCAACGGCGCGCGTGCCGGGACCCAGCACGAAACGGCCGCCGCTGGCATGGGCGATACGCTCGTTCACCGCATGGACCGCGCCCGTGCCGCTTTCCAGCAGGGCGGCGAAGATCATCGCCTGGAACAGCAGGTGAAAGACGGGATGGCCCAGGCGGACCAGCATGTAATCGGACGGCAGCACCGCGCCCGCGATCTGGGGCAGGAACGCGGTCATCGCGGCGAAGAAGAGCAGCGCGGGCAGCATCGCAAGCGGTGCCGCGACCAGTCCCGCGACCACCGCGTCCCGGCCGGATCGGAAGTGTCGCGTGACGGGCAGCACGATCACCGCACCGACGATGTTGTACCCGGCATAGGTGATCCCGCCCAGCGCCCAGTCCCCGGAGGGAAGCGGAGACGCGGCAAAGGCGGCGGCGATCCGGTCGCCCACCCCGCTCAGCGCCAGCACCAGAAAGATCGCGTAGGTCGCATAGAGCATCGCCGACACCCACACGAACACCCGTTCCACCGCGGCATTGCCCCAGGCGACGCAGGCGACGATACCCGCCATCAGCGCCAATGTCCCGGCGATCGGCGGTGCGCCGAGCGTCGCCGCGGCGATCGCGCCCGCCGCCGCGCCGAACACGGCGAGGATCAGGATCACGAACGCGGCATAGGCCGCCTCGAACGCGACCCAGCCCCGTCCGAGCAATGCCCGGAAGAAGGTGCGGTAATCGCGCGCACCGATCAGATGCGCCAAGTGGAACGTCGCCGCCGCGACCACCGCCCAGATCAGCGTGGCGAGCAGCATCGCGGCCAGGCCGCCCCAGGGACCGGCGGGCAGGAAGAACTCCGCAATTTCCCGCCCGGTGGCATAGCCGCCGCCGATCACCACCGCCTTGAACGCGAGCCCCGGCAGCACGAACCGGCGGAACCGGTCGGCCGCGCCGTGGCTCAACCCCGGCATGCGTCCAGCAACCTTTCGAACGAGGGACCGCCACGCATCGGGTCGGCAGCGGGCAGGTGCAGGCGCTCGCCCGTCTCCGCAGTGACTCGTTCCACATCCTGTGGCGACAGGCCGTCGGTGTTCAGGCTGATGCCGACGCAGCGGATATCGGGGTTGGTCAGGCGGCCGAGCATGATCGTCTGCTCGATCACCGCCTCGATCGGCGGCACAGCGAACCCGGGCGCGCCCAGCACGCGGTCGCGGCCGGGTTGGTGGCACACCACCACCATGTCCGGCTGGCTGCCGTGCAGCAGCGCCAGCGACACGCCCGCATAGGCGGGGTGGAACAGTGATCCCTGACCCTCGATCACGTCCAGGTGGTCGGGCGCGGCGTCGGGGCTGAGCAGTTCGGCCGCGCCGGCCGCGAAATCGGCGACCACCGCGTCCATCGCGATGCCCGCGCCCGCGATCATGATCCCGGTCTGGCCGCTGGCGCGAAAGGTGGCGTCGATCCCGCGTGCCGAAAGTCCGCGCGCGATGGCGAGCGCGGTGTATTTCTTGCCCAGCGCGCAATCGGTGCCGACCGTCAGCAACCGGCGCCCGCTGCGCCTTCGCCCCGTGGCGACCGGCAGCCCGGGGGGTGGGACGCGGACGTCGTGCAGCCGCGTGCCCCTGCGCTCCGCCGCCTCGCGCAGCGGTGCGATGTCGGACAGGCGGGTGTGCATGCCGGCGATCAGGTCCAACCCGGCATCGATCGCGGCGATCAGTTCGGGCATCCAGGCAGGCGGGATGACACCGCCCTGGTTGGCGACGCCGATCAGCATCGCGCGGGCGCCGGCCTCTGCGGCCTCTCGCGGCGTCAGGCGGCGCAGGCCGGTGGTCACGGTCGCGGCGGGCAGCGCGTGTTCGCCGATGCACCGATCCGCCGCCCAGTCGCGTAGCCCGAACGCCGTCTTCGCGAACCCCGCCTCCGTCACGTCGCCCAGGAACAGCAGATAGGGGGCGGGCAGGTCGTGCGGGGCGGCGGCCTCGCGTCCTTTCGGCATGGCAACGGGCAGGCCCATCCGATCAGAACCCCGCGCCAAGCGTCACCCCGATCACGCGCGGCCGGATGATGCCGGTGCCCACCGCGCCGAACGGGTAATTGCCCTCTCCCGATACGCTGGTCTTGCCCACCGAATTGGTCAGGTTCTTGGCATAGGCCTCGACCGAGAAGCGGCCGAAATCGACGCCGGCGCGCAGGTCGACCACGCCGTAGGACGGGATGCGGAACTGACGCCCCGTCGCCGCGACGAAGGTCGGGCTGTACGGGCCGGACTGGTCGCTGAGAAAGCGCAGCGATGCACCGAGATAAGGCGTGGCGGAGCCGATCTGCCAGTCATAGTCGGCGTTCGCGGATACCGCGTATTTCGGCGTGTACGGCAACTGGTCGCCATTGCGGCCCCCGACGATCGCCAAGTCGGTGTCCTCCTTCAGCTTGGCATCGGTGTAGGCGCCATTCAGCGACACCACGAACCCACGGGTCGGGCGCATCGTGGCGGTGAACTCGACGCCGTCACTCTTGGCCTTGCCGCCATTGGCGTTGATGCCGAAATCGTTGACCTGCGCGAACAGCTGGATGTCGCGCCAGTCGATGTGGAACGCCGCGATATCGATCGCGAAGCTGCGGTCCGCCGTTTCTGCCTTCAACCCGACTTCATAGCTGATGAGCGAGTCGGAATCGTAGGTGCTGAGCGACGAGGGCGCGTTGGGCGGCACGATGTTGGGACCGCCGGGCCGGAAACCCTTCGCCACGCGGGCATAGATCGCGCCGGTGCGGCTGAATTTGAACTTGGGCGCGACGGACCAGGTAAACACGTTCTCCTTGGACGCGGAACTGAGCGCGTCCGGCGCGAGCAGGCCCGTGCCGCTCTGGCTCGCGTCCTGATCGTTGTGGCTGTACCGGCCGCCCAGCGTCAGGTCGAACATCGGGCCGAAATGCACCGTGCCGTTCGCGAAGCCGGCGAACTCTTCGTAGCGCGACGGGTTGGCGCCATCGAACAGCTGCGGCACGCCGGTGAAGATGGTGAAGGTGCCCGGCTCGTACACATCCAGCCGCTGGATGATCGCGCCCTTCTCATGGTCGTAATAGCCGCCGATCAGCCATTCGAACGTGTCGCTGGCGGGGGAGGACAGGCGTACCTCCTGCGTGAAGCGCTTCGTGTCGGTGTGCTGCACCAGCCCCAGGTCAGCGGCCGCGCCGGTCGCGTCGTCGTACAGGCCGAGCTGGGTACCGTAGTTCACCGTCAGGTCGTCGCGCAGCGACTGTTTCAGCGTGCTGTAGCTGGTGGACGAGGTCAGCGTCGCAAAGCCGAGGTCAACGTCCGCCGTGGCGTTGTACACGCGATACGCGATGTTGGTGTATTCCGGCACATATTGCGACTGCGTGTTGCGGCCGTACAGCGTGCGCAGCGTCAGTGGGTCGCTTTCCACTACGGTACCGGCATCGCTGTCCAGGTTTTGCAGGATCGCGGTCAGGCGCAGCTGGAACGCATCGCTGGGCTTGAACAGCGCGGAGATGCGGCCGCCATAGCTTTTGGACCCGTTGATGTTCTTCTGCACGTCGGAGCCGCCGTTGCCGACCGAGTCGATATAGCCGCCATAGTCCCGGTAGAAGCCCGACGCGCGCACGGCGAAGGTGTCGCCGAGCGGCAGGTTGACCACCGCCGATCCCATGTAGCTGAGATCGCCGCCCTTTGTGCTTTCCAGCGATGCGCGGCCACGCGCCTCCACCTTGTCGGTGCTGGGCGCGGCGGTGACGTATTTCAGCACGCCGCCCAGTGAACTGGCGCCGTACAGCGTACCCTGTGGCCCGCGCAGCACCTCCACCCGTGCCACGTCGAACGTGTCGAACTCGCCCGCCAGGATCGCCGAGTTCACCTGTCCGCTGGACGAGCCGAACGGCGTTTCGTCGATATAGGTCGCGACCGTCGCGGCCACCCCGCCGGTGTTGATGCCGCGCAGGACGATGCGTGCCTCACCAGGATTGCTCTGCGCGAGCTGCAGGCCGGGGACCAGCTTCGCATAGTCCTGAAAGCTGTAGGCCTGGTTGCGTTGCAGCGTATCGCCGCCGACGACCGACACCGATTGCGGCACGTCGATCAGGACCTGTGCGCGTTTTTGTGCGGTGACCACGATGTCCTCCCCCGGCGCGGAGGAGGGGGTGGCACGCGCCTGTGTCGAAGCGGGCGTGACCGGTGAGGACGTGCCCTCCGCCTGATCGTCCTGTGCGGGCGCGTCCGTCGTCTGCGCGGAGGCCGAAGGGGCCAGCAGCAGGGCCGCCAGCGCGCCGGTAATCGAGTAGGCCATCATCGACTTGGTCATCGCTACCCCACCCTTTTTTCCCGATTCTCCAATCGGAAACTATTGTTCCGATCCGGATTGTGTCAATTCTATTTCGTCATCGATCTGTTCCGCCCGCGACGCGACGTTCGCGCGGGTCGAGTGCCCTCAGCATCAGCCCGGCCGACCCGGCCAGCCCAGCGAGCAGCAGGAAATAGGGCGCGTGGCCGATCCGGCTCCACAAGGTGCCGACCAACCCTGCCGACAGGCTGCCCGCGAAGGTGGCCAGGTACCATGCGGCCACCGTGGTCGCGCCCAGCCCCTCGGGCGCCAGTCGCGCGAACAGGCCGAGCCCGGTGGGCAGGATATACAGCTCACCCAGCGTGAGCAGCGCGAAGAACAACGCGAGCCACAGCCAGTGCGCCTGTCCGCCGAACCAGGCCAGCAGGGCGAGCAGCAGGTACGCGCCCGCCGCGATCGTCGCACCCAATGCCATCTTGCGCGCCGGCCGCTCCACCGAACCGCGCTCCGCCCGCCGCCGCCACATGGCGAGCAGCGGCGGGGTCATGACCATCACCAGCAGCGGGTTGAGCGCCTGGAACCAGGTCATGGGAATGGCGCCCGCGCCCAGCCGCCGGTCGACGCCGGTATCCGCCCACAACGCCACCGTGTTGCCGACCTGTTCGTACGCCGCGCGGAATACCGTCACCGACAGCCCGATCGCGGCCAGCAGCACCAGCGTCTCGCGCGGGAAGCGCACGGCCGGGCGGGGCCCGGTTCGCTCCACGACCGGGTACCGCGCCTGGGGCGGCAGATAGCGTTGCCCCCACAGATAGATGCACAGGCCCGCGACCATGCCGATGCCGGCCGCGCCGAAACCCCAGTGCCACCCGTAGAGCTCGCCCAGAGTCCCGCACACCAGCGGCGCCAGGAACCCGCCGATGTTCACCCCGACATAATAGACGTTGTACGCCCAGCCGACGCGCGGATCGCCGGGTTCGTACAGGTCGTCGATCTGGCTGGGCAGGCTGGGCAGGAACAGGCCGTTGCCCAGCGCGATGGTCGCAAGCGCGGGGTAGAAGAGCGGCTCGAACGTCATCATGAAATGGCCCGCCGCCATGATCGACCCGCCGATGATGATCGCGCGCCGCTTGCCCAGCAGGCGGTCGGCGATCACCCCGCCGACGATGGGCGTGAAGTATGCGCAAGCGGTGTAGGTGCCGTACACCAGCGACGCCGTGCCCTGCGCCATCAACAGCTGCTTGGTCATGTAATAGACCAGCAGGGCGCGCATACCGTAATAGGAGAACTGCTCCCACATGTTGGTGAGGAACAGGATCGTCAGCCCGCGCGGCTGGCCGAACCAGGCGCGCGGCGCGGTCATGCGGCGGGGCCTTTTCCGGCGCCCCAGACGTCCGGCCCGGCGAACAGCGTGCCGTCGGCATAGGTGACGGACGGTGCCCGATCCTGGGCAAGGAAGGTCGGCCCGTCCAGGTCGACCAGATCGGCGATCTGCCCCAGCACGAAACCAGGCGCGGTGCCCAGGCTGGTGGCGATCATCGTGCCGACCATGACGCCCAGTCCCAGCCGACGCGCCTCCGCCGCCATCAGCAGCCCCTCGGTCAGGCCACCGCACTTGTCGAGCTTGATGTTGACCACGTCGAAACGCCCCACGGCGCCGGCCACGTCGTCCAGCGACAACAGGCTCTCGTCACCCGCGATCGGGATGGCCGATCGATATCCGTCCAGATCCGCTTCCCGGCCGCGCGGCAGCGGCTGTTCGAGCAGCGACACGCGCTGTTCGACCAGGCCGGCGACCAGCGCGTCCAGGTCGGCGGCGGCGAAGCCCTGGTTGCCGTCCACGCCCAGCCACACATCGTCACGAGCCGCGCGGATCGCCGCGACGCGAGCGAGGTCCAGGTCCAGGTCGCCAGTCAGCTTCACCTTGATCGACCGCGCCCCTGCATAGCCGCGCGCGACCTCCGCCATCGCGTCCGGCGTATCGGCGCTGACCGTGAAGGTGGTGGTGATCGGACGTGGCGCCCGGTCCAGCCCGGCGAGCTGCCACACCGGCCGCCCGCTTCGGTTCGCCTCCAGGTCCCAGAGTGCCGCGTCCACGGCATTGCGGGCGCCGCCGGGCGGCAGGATCATGCGCAGATCCTCCCGCGTCGGCCCCGCCTCGATCGCCGTCCGCGAGCCCTCGATGCCTGCGCGCATATGGTCGAGGTCGTCGCCCAGATAATAGACGCCGGCCCCTTCGCCACGCCCGCGATGGGTGCCGTCGTCCAGCTCGACCACCAGCACGTCCGCCGTCTCGAACACATAGCCCGCGATGCGGAACGGCTGTGCCAGACGCAGCGTCTCCGTGGTCGCGGTCAGCGTCAGCGCGGCCATCAGTAGTTCACCGTCATGGCGAGCAGGCCGAAGGCAGAGGCGACGTACAGCACCACGATCGTGGCGGGCAGGACCAGCACGCTCCACAGCTTGCCCGCCCAGCCACGACCGTCCCGCCACGCCAGCCAGGCATTCCACGCGGCGATGCCGACCGCGCCCACGAAGACGACGGCGCCCACGATCTGGAGCAGCCACAGCACCCCGTCGCTGGCGCTGGTCATCAGCGCCAGGTCGTTGAACGCCATCAGCACGAAGGTGGTCCACCCGCCCAGCACCAGCAGGTCCGCCAGCGCCATGATTCGCGTCGCGCGGTACGCCTTCAGCGCCTGTCCCGAGACACCGATGGGGGTGGCGTAGCGACGCCGCAGCCACCAGGTCGCCGGCCAGTACAGCGCGGTCAGCAGCAGCACCGCCAGGCTGATGTAAAGCGCCGGTTTCAGCCATGTCGCCGACCGTCCGAACGGCACCCGGTCGAACACCATGAACGGCGCGATCTGGTCGAAGCTCCAGCGCACGACCCGGCCGTCGCGGACTTGCGCGGCAAGGCGCTCATGCCCGTCGCGCTCCTGCCAGACGAACGGCGACACCTCGTCCCACACGCGCGTGCCGCCCCCGGCGCCGGTCAGCGACGGGATGACCAGCGCGCCCTTGTCGTCGACGCTGACCGCGGTCTGCCCGAACAGGTTGAGGATGTCGGCAAAGCTCGATTCGGAATGGCGGCTGTTCTGCCACAGGCCGGTCATCAGCCGCGCGTGGTCGGCCGCCGTCCGGGCGTCGACGCGACCGGTCGGGGGGCTGCCGGGGAAGTAGCGATCGGCGAAATCCTGGAACAGCTGGCCACGCACGGTGTGGGCGCTGCCCTCGCGACCCGCGCTGTTGAACGACACGTAGAAGCCGACGCCCTCGGCCATGAACAGGTGCAGCGAGGTGTGGAAATTCTCCGTGTCGCCCAGATGGCCGATCACCTCACGCCCGTTCACGTTGGTTTCGAAAAAGCCCAGCTCCATGCGGTTGAGCGGTGGGATCAGCGAGCGCGGATCGACCCGGTTCAGCGGGCTGTTGTGCATGATCGCGGCCGTTGCCGGGTTCAGGACGCCGCGCCCGTTCTGCAGGTGCGCGATCATGAATTTCGCCATGTCCAGCCCCGAGGCGGACAGCGCGCCGGCGGGTGCGGGAACGACGATCTCGAACCCCTTGGCCGGCTCCGACGCGCGCGGATAGCCGGTCGCGACCAGCGGCGCGAGCGGGCCGGGCAGCGGCTGTCGGAAGCTGGCGGTGCGCATGTCGAGCGGCGCGAAGATGCGCTGTTCGACATAGGTGTCGAAGGGCACGCCCGACACGCGCTCCACGATGTACGCGGCCAGCGTGGTCGCCCAGTTGGAATAGGCCGGCGTCGTGCCGGCGTCGAAGATGCGGCGCGGCGTCCAGCGTTTGAGGTACCCGCCAAGCGTCTGCACCCCCTTCGGATCATAGACGATCAGATCCTTCATCGCCTCTTCGAACCCGGCCGTGTGGGTCATGATCTGGCGCAGCGTCACCGGCTTGCCGTCGCGGGCCGGGATGCGGAAATCGAGATAGGTGTTGACGTCGCGGTCGAGGTCCAGCCTGCCGGCCTGAACCTGCTGCATGACGGCGGTCCAAGTGACCAGCTTCGACACCGATCCCGGCCGAAACAGCGTGCGGGCCGGGTCGACCGGGCGGTGGTGGGCGATGTCGGCATAGCCATAGCCGCGCGCGGTCAGCACCTGACCGTCCTTGACCACGGTCACCACCGCCCCGGCGATGTCGCCGGTGTGCAGGGCATAGGGCATGTAGCCGTCCAGCCATGCATCCACATCCGTCGCGGTCAGGGCGTGCGCGGCGCGGCCCCCCGTCACGATCGGCGTCGTGGCCGGCGTGGCCAGCGCAGGAGCGGGGGTCAGCGGCGGCGCCTTTGGCCCCGGCGTCTGTGCGGGCAGGGTGGTGCCCACCAACGCCGCCAACATCGCAACCCATATCCTGCGCATGGATTCTCTCCTTCCCCGTTGCCGCGCGACCGCTCGCTCGATAAGCTGAGCAACGTGCTCCGATCAGGATAGTGATGTCCTGAATGGAGAACTGTCAATCGGTTTCGGCGCGGTGTTCGACCAGGAGCAGGCAAACGGTGTCTTCGACCCCACCATCATCCCGCCCGACGCTGGGCACCCTGCTGAAGGGGCTTCGGGCCCGCGAAGGCTGGACGCTGAAGGAGATGAGCGCGAAGAGCGGCATCCCGGTGTCGACCTTGTCCAAGATCGAGCACGACCGCCTGACGCTGACTTACGACAAGCTGCAGCAGCTGGGGCAGCGGCTGGGTATGCGCATGTCCGACCTGTTCGCCGAGGGGGAGGATGACACTGCGCAACCCGTCACCGCCCGGCGCAGCCTGAGCGATATCGAACGGGCGGTTCGGGTCGAGACCCCGAACTACGACTATTATTATCTGTGCACCGAGTTGCGGCGGAAGCGGATGGTCCCTGTGGTGACCAAGATCCGCGCCCGGTCGAGCGAGCAGTTCGGCGACTTGGTTCGCCATAGCGGAGAGGAGTTCCTGTACGTCCTGTCCGGGCGCGTGGTGGTGCAGACGCAATTCTACGATCCGGTCACGCTGGAGCCTGGTCAGGCGCTGTATATCGATTCGAGCATGGGGCACGCCTACCTGGCCGCTGAAGGCTGCGACGAGGCGGAGGTGTTGGCGGTGATGTCGAGCGAGGAGGAAGAACTGATGCAGTCGCTTCTGACCATTCACGAGGAGCAGCGGCAGGGGGCGGTTGCCGTCAACGAGAACGGACCGGACGAAAGCCGCAGTCGTTGCGCCGGTGGCCGCCGATGATCCGCCGGGCAGCCGCGGCGGCGCTGTGGTCGATGGGTGTCGCCAGCGTCGCGGTGCCGATGTCGGCGGCGGCGCAGGATTACTCCGTACGAGTCGCCAGGGTGCTGCGCGCGACGCCGCTGATCGACGGTCACAACGACTGGCCGGAGGCACTGCGCGAACGCGAGGGCGAGGCTCGCTGGACGATGGATCTGACCGACCTGTCGGGCAAACCGGTGCGCTACAACACCGACATCGCCCGGCTGAAAAAGGGGCTGGTCGGTGCGCAGTTCTGGTCGGTGTGGGTGTCGCCCGACCTGCCGGGCAAGGAGCAGGTCGAACAGACGCTGGAACAGATCGATCTGGTGAAGTCGATCTGCGCCCGCCGCTATCCCCGGGATTTCATGATGGTGCGCACCGCGGCCGAGGTACGCCGCGCCCATGCGCAGAAGCGGATCGGCTGCCTGATCGGGGTCGAGGGCGGGGGTCAGATCGACGGCGATCTGTCGGTGTTGAGGACCTATGCCGAACTGGGTGCGGGCTATCTGACGCTGACGCATTCGCTGACGATCGACTGGGCGGATTCGGCGACCGACAATCCCAAGCATAACGGCTTGACCGATTTCGGGCTGAAGGTCGTGGCCGAACTCAATCGGCTGGGCATGCTGGTCGACATCAGCCATGTCAGCGAGGCGACGATGCGCGGCGCCTTGGCGGCGTCGAAGGCACCGGTGATCTTTTCGCATTCCAGCGCGCGGACGGTGGACGACCATCCGCGCAACGTGTCGGACTCCGTGTTGGCGCTGCTACGCGACAATGGCGGGGTGGTGATGGTCAATTTCGCACCGATCTACGTCTCTGACGCGTATCGCCGCTGGTCGGCGGACTCGGCGGCGGAAAAGACGCGGCTGAACGCGCCGCCATTCGGTGGCCTGGATATCGGACAGCCGGACAAGGCGGCGGCGGATTACGCGACCTGGCTTGCCGCGCATCCCGCGCCGCGCGTCACGTTGTCGCAGGTGGCCGACCATATCGAGCACATCGCAAAGGTCGCGGGCGTCGACCATGTCGGGCTGGGGTCCGATTACGATGGCGTGGGCGAGGTGCTGCCGGAGGGTATGACGGACGTCTCAACCTATCCGGCGCTGCTTGCCGAACTGATGCGGCGCGGTTGGAGCGACAAGGACATTGCCAAGCTGGCGGGGGGCAACGTGCTGCGTGTCATGGAAGCGGCGGAGCGGGTGCGGGCAGAACTGGCGCGGTAGGGCGCGGGCGGCGCGTCCGCCATGCTGTAGCAGTGCCGTGCCTTTAACCTCAAATTAGGCTTCAGGGTGACGGCACCGCCCGCGTTGCCTCAGGATCGCCGCCCTTCCGACCGGCGTGACAACGGCTTTCGGTAAGCGGCCGTCATACCGGTTCACGGTACGACGGCCCCGCGATCGTCAGAACTCCGACCAGTCGTCCGTGTCCGTCGCGAGCGCGGTATTCCCCACGGTCCGGGTGGCGGCGGCGCGGGGAGCGGCGCGGGCGGCAATGCGCTGGCCGGCCTCGGCGGCGCGCTGCTGCAACTGGTGCACGGTCGATCCGCGCTGCTGCACCGGCGCGCTGCCACCGGTGCCGGTGCGGAACTTGGACACCTGGCGCGCCAGTTCCTCGGCTTCGCTCGACAGGCTGCGTGCGGCGGCCGTCGATTCCTCCACCATGGCCGCGTTCTGCTGGGTCACGCCGTCCATCTCGGACACGGCGGTGTTGACCTGTGCCAGACCGCTTGCCTGTTGCTCGGCGGAGGCGGCCATCTGCGACACCAGCGTGTTGATCTCCGCGATCCGGCCGATGATGCTCGACAGCGCGTCACCGCTCTGATTGACCAGGTCGACGCCGGCGCCGACCTGCTGCGAGGACTGGGTGATGCGGCTCTTCACATCCTTGGCGGCATCGGCGGACCGCTGCGCCAATGCGCGCACTTCGGATGCCACCACCGCGAAGCCCTTGCCCGCGTCGCCGGCGCGTGCCGCCTCGACACCGGCGTTCAGCGCGAGCAGGTTGGTCTGGAACGCGATGCCGTCGATGACGCTGATGATGTCGGAGATTTCGGCCGACGCCCGCTCGATCGCGGCCATCGCCTCCACCGCGCGGCGCACCACGTCGCCGCCATGCTCCGCCTCCTGGCGAGCCTGTGCGACGGCTGTGTTGGCCTGCTTCGCATCCTCCGCCGTCTTGCGCACCGTGCCGGTGATCTCATCCATCGCGGCGGCGGTTTCCTCCAGGCTGGCGGCCTGTTGCTCGGTACGCTGGGACAGGTCGTCCGACGCCTGGCGGATGTCACCCGCGCCGTTGTTGATGCCGTTGGTCGCTGCGGACACCTGGCTCAGCGTCTGCTGAAGCACGTCCATCGCGCCGTTGAAGTCCGTCTTGAGCTTCGAGAACGGGCCGGTCAGCTCCGTCTCGATACGCGACACCAAGTCGCCGTCCGCCAGCCGGCTCAGGCCCTGGCCGATGCTGTCGACGATCAGGTCGGTCTGTTCCTGCTTGGCACGTTCGGCGGCGGCAAGCTGGTCGCGCAGCGACTTCATCGCGCGGGCCAGCGCACCCACCTCGTCGGCGCGGTCGCCATCGGGCACCGGCGTATCCATCTTGCCGGCGGCCAGATCGGCCAGCGCGGCGGTGACCTGCGCCATCGGCACCGCGATCATCCGCACCAGCAGGACCAGCATCGCCGCCATCGCCATCAGCGCCAGACCGACTGCACCGAGCAGCAGCATGCGGGCGCGGCTGTGCACGGCGGCCGCCTCCGTGCCGGACTCGGTGGCAAGGTTGGTCTCGAACGTGGTCAGCTTCTGGGCCGCGACGGTCAAGGCATCGAAGGCGTCCTGCGACTTGCCACGCATCAGCGCGGAGGCGGCGGCGTTGTTGTTGGCACGGGAAAGCACCAGCAGCTTTGCATTCTCATCGAAATAGCTGTTCAGCGACTGCCTGAACCCGCCCAGCAGCTGGCGCGCCTCCGGCTTGCGCAGGCTGGCGTCGAGCATGCGGTAATCCTGCTCGATCTTCGCGCGGTTGTCGCGCAGCTTGCCCTCGGCGGCGCTCATGTCGGTCGCGTCCTCCGCCAGGATGTGCTGTCCCTCGGCGGCGCGGAACGAGGCGGTCGCGGTGCTCATGTCCTGCGCCGCCATGATCTTGGGCATGCGGTCGCCGATGACCAGCGTCGACAGGTCGTTCAGCGCGCCCAGCTGGGACACCGAAAACCAGGCTAGGCCGGCGAGTACCACGCCGATGCAGCCGAAAATGGTCAGCAGCTTGTTGCTGATCCGCAGGTTCTTCATGATGATGGTGATCCGTCTCGCGTGTGAGAGCGTCCTAGTCCAAAGACGTTAAACACCCGTTTCGGACCTATGCTTAACCAATCGCAGCGATAGACCTGTGGTATCCCGCAGTCGGTCGCGTCAGTCCAGCCGCATCGCCTCCGCCGCCAGCGCCTCCGCCTCGATCAGCAGCGCATCCTCCGCCGCGCCGCCACCGGTCGCAACCTTCTCCCGACCGATCAGCGTCAGCACCGGCACGGCCAGCGGCGTGACGCGCGGCAGGTCGACATGGAGCATCGTGCCGGCCGCGCGGTCAAGCAGGTTGGCGAGTCGCCCGACATCGGTCATCCGCGCCCGCGCATCGGCCCAGGCCGCCTGGAGCAGCAGGTGGCCGGGTTCGTACTTGCGCAGCACGTCATAGATCAGGTCGGTGGAGAACGTGACCTGCTTGCCTGACTTGCGCTTGCCGGGATGCTGCCGCTCGACCAGCCCGCCGATCACCGCCACCTCGCGGAACGCGCGCTTCAGCAGATGCGACCGTTCCACCCAGTCGACGAATTCATGTTCCAGGATGTCGGCGGAAAACAGGCTGGCGGGGTCGGTGACCGGGTCCAGGCTGTAGGTCGCAATGGCGTAATCGTTCGCGACGAAGCCGAGCGGCCGCAGCCCCTGCGCCTCCATCCGCTTGGTCACCAACATGCCCAACGACTGGTGCGCGTTCCACCCTTCGAAGCTGTATGCGACCATGTAGTGCCGCCCTTCGCGAGGGAAGGTCTCCACCAGCAGCTGGCCGGGCTGGGGCAGGGCGGCGCGCCTGGCCTGAATTTCCAGCCATTCGCGCACATCGTCGGGAAAGCGGTGCCATTCCTGCGGGCTGGCGAGGAAGCGGCGGACCCGATCGGCCAGGTTGGTCGATAGGGGCATGCGGGAACCGCCATAGGTCGGGATGCGCGCCTCCCGCTTCGTGGCGCGGACGATCACGTCCTCCGTGTCGATCGACTCCACCTCCAGGCTGAGCCCGGCGAAGAAGAAGGTGTCGCCGTTGCTCAGGGAGGATGCGAACCCTTCCTCCACCTTGCCCAGGCTGCGTCCGTTGCGGAAGCGGACGGTCAGCATCGTCGCCTCCACGATGATGCCCGCGTTCAGCCGGTGTTGCTGCACGAAGCGGGGATGGCTGACCCGCCACGTGCCGTCCGCTTCCTCGACCAGCCGCTTGAACCGGTCATAGGCGCGCAAGCTGTACCCGCCGTCGCGGATGAAGCCGAGCACGCGCTCGAACACGTCGTCGCTCAGCGCCGAATAGGGCAGGGCCGAGCGGATCTCGTCGAGCAGGTCCGAAGCGCGGAACGGCGCCGCGCAGGCACACGCCATGACGTGCTGCGCCAGCACGTCTAGCGCGCCGGGGCGGAAGATGTCGGGGTCCAGCTCGCCCGCCTCGACCGCGTCGAGCGCCGCGCGGGCCTCCAGATATTCGAAGCGGTTGCCGGGCACCAGGATCGCCTCCGACGCCTCGTCCAGCCGGTGGTTGGCACGGCCGATCCGCTGCAACAGGCGCGACGATCCCTTCGGCGCACCCATCTGGATCACGCAATCGACATTGCCCCAGTCGACGCCCAGGTCGAGAGAAGCGGTGGCGACCAGCGCGCGCAGCCGCCCGGACGCCATCGCCGCCTCCACCTTGCGCCGGGCCTCCAGCGCCAGCGAGCCGTGATGGACGCCGATCGGCAGCCCCATCTCGTTCACCTTCCACAAATCCTGGAAGATCAGTTCCGCCAGCGAGCGGGTGTTGCAGAAGACGATGGAGGTGTTGTGCGTCTCGATCTCCGCCATCACCTGCGCGGCGGCGTAGCGGCCCGAATGGCCTGACCACGGCACCCGGTCCTCCGGCAGCAGGATGGCGATGTCCGGGTCGGCGCCCGGCTCTCCGATGACAAGTCCGACCGCGTCGATATCGCCGTCCGGCGCCAGCCATGCGCGGTAGCCGTCCGCGTCCGCCACCGTCGCGGACAGCGCCACCCGCCGCATCGCCGGCGCGATCCGTTGCAGCCGCGCCATGCACAGCGACAACAGGTCGCCGCGCTTGCCGGTGGCGAAGGCATGCACTTCGTCCACCACGATCGTCTTCAGGCCGGCGAACATCGTCGCGCTGTCCGAATAGCTGAGCAGCAGCGACAGCGACTCGGGCGTGGTCAGCAGGATCTGCGGGGGGCGGACACGCTGGCGCGCCTTGCGATCGGACGGCGTGTCGCCGGTGCGGGTCTCGACGCGGATCTCCAGGCCCATCTCGTCGATCGGGGTGACCAGGTTGCGCTGGATGTCGACCGCCAGCGCCTTGAGCGGGGACACGTACAGCGTGTGCAGCCCGTGGGTGGGCGCTTCGATCAGGTCGGCCAAGGTCGGCAGGAACCCGGCCAGCGTCTTGCCCGCGCCGGTCGCGGCGACCAGCAGCGCGTGGCGGCTCACGCGTCCTTCACGCAGCATGTCCAGCTGGTGCCGGCGCGGGTGCCAGCCCCGGCCGGCGAACCATTCGGCAAGCGGCGGGGGGAGTGTTTCCGAGCCAGGGTCTAGCTGCGGTTCAGGGTCGACTCGTCGGTCGTGCCCTCCTCGTACAGCCGCTTGGTCGCCGCCTCCGTCTCGCGGCGCTGACGATCGGATGTCTTGTTCTTCGACTTGGCCCAGATGATCGCCGCGAGCAGCACGAATGCGCCCACGAACACCACCGTCATCCAGATCGCGCCCGTCGCCATCGCTCATCTCCGCATCACCGTACACGTCGTCCAACGATCCCGCGATCCGTTTCGATCCCGGCACCGCACCGCCGTTCGCGCGTAGTACAGCCATGGCACGATTGGGCGACTGGCTGGAACCGCATCCACACGGCATCTATGTCCGGCCGGCGGACGCGTGGATCGACCCCTCGCAACCCGTGCCGCGCGCGCTGGTCACGCATGGCCATGCCGATCACGCGCGCGGTGGCCATGGCGCGGTCTGGGCTACGCCGGAAACGCTTGCCATCATGAACTGCCGCTACGGCCAACAGGCCGGGCACCCGGTCGGCTATGGCGACAGCATGCGGATGGGGGAGGTCGAGATCGGCTTCGTTCCCGCCGGACATGTGCTTGGCTCCGCACAGATCGTGCTCGATCATCGCGGAGAGCGCGTGGTGGTGTCCGGCGACTATAAGCGGCGGCCCGATCCGACCTGCGCGCCGTTCGAGCCGGTGGCCTGCGACATCTTCGTGACGGAGGCGACATTCGCACTGCCCGTGTTCCGCCACCCGGACACTGGTGACGAGATCGACAAGCTGGTGGAGCGGCTGCGCACCAACCCGGATCGATGCGTGCTGGTCGGTGCCTATGCGCTGGGCAAGGCGCAACGCGTCATCGCGGAACTGCGCGTGCGCGGACATGAAGCGCCGATCTTCCTGCACGGAGCGTTGCAGCGCCTGTGCGACCTGTATGTCGAGCACGGGGTGGACCTGGGCGAGCTGCGCCCGGTGGCGGACGCCGCGAAGGCGGACATGGCGGGACATGTGGTGATGTGCCCGCCGGGTGCGCTCAACGATCGCTGGTCGCGGCGGCTGCCCGATCCGATCACGGCGATGGCATCGGGGTGGATGCGGGTGCGTCAGCGTGCGCGGCAGAAGAACGTCGAACTGCCGCTGATCCTGTCCGACCACGCGGACTGGGACGAACTGACCGATACCCTGGCGGAGATCGCGCCGAAGGAGGTGTGGGTGACCCATGGCCGGGAGGAGGCGCTGGTCCATTGGTGCATGACCCGCCAGATCAAGGCGCGCGCGCTGGCGCTGGTCGGGTTCGAGGATGAGGACGACTGACCCGTTGAACTTCCGGCGGCGATGATGTTGATTATTGATCGGCGATAATCGTCGCCGCCATTAATCCATGTGGGAGCGTGGATCGGCGTGCCGTGCAGTCGGGGAGTCGGGTACAGGGGGCATCGATGGACGATCGGAACGAGGCGGCACGGCTGGCGGCGCTGAACAGTTACGGCGTGCTGGATACGCCGAACGAGATCGCGTTCGATCTGCTGGTTCGGGAAGCGGCGCGGTGCATGCGTGCGCCGATCGCGTTGATCTCCCTGGTCGACCAGCACCGGCAATGGTTCAAGGCGCGGATCGGCCTGTCCCCACAGGAACTGCCCCGCTCCATCTCGTTCTGCACCCACGCCATCCGCGGCCGCGACGTGATGGTGGTCGAGGATGCGTCGCGTGATGAGCGGTTCGCGGAGAACCCGCTGGTGGTCGGGGAGCCGGGCATCCGCTTCTATGCAGGTGCGCCGCTGACCACCGGCGACGGCAAGCGCATCGGCACGCTGTGCGTGATCGATACGGCGGCACGGCGCACGCCCAGCGATGCGGAAAAGGCGCTGCTGCGTGAACTCGCCGAACGCACCGTATCGGCGTTCGAGAAGCGACGCGAACAAACTGAATAGCCGGGCGCGCCGCCGAAGGGTGACGGCGCCCAGCCGTTGGAACGCGATCGTCAGCGCGGCGCCTTGCTCACCACCGCGCGCTGCCACACCCGCACATAGTCGACCTCGAACCGTTGCGGCAGGGCGGCATCGTCGATGCCCTTCGACCCCGCCCAGTCGCCGCCGACCGCCAGGTTCAGGATCATGTGGAACGGCCGATCGAACGGCCATGCCCCACGACCGCCCGGCTGGTCGTTGCGCACCCGCATATAGGCGTGATCGTCCACCCCGATCGTGATCGCATCAGGTTGCCAGTCCAGCTGATACCGGTGGAACGCCGAGCAACTCGACGGCAGCGCCAGGCTGGCGCCGCGTTGCGTGCCCTTGCTGTGTGTGAACAAGGCGGTGTGCAGCGTCGCATGGACGACCTGGGGCTGCGATCCGACATGCTCCATGATGTCGATCTCGCCGCCATCGGGCCATTTGCCGCTGTCGGGCAGCATCCAGATGGCGGGCCAGGTGCCGCGTGTGCAGGGCAGCTTCGCGCGCACCTCGTAAAAGCCATAGGTCCAGCTGGCGGGGCCAAGCGTCATGATCTTCGCCGAAGTATAGGTTTGGCCGCCCCAGTCGGCCGCGCCCGGCAGGCGTTCGTGACGCGCCTCGATCACCAGCCGCCCGTTCTCCAGCCTGAGGTTCTGTGGGCGATCGACCGCGTAATATTGCTGTTCGTGATTGTACCAGCCGTCCTTGTTCCGCTCCGCGTCATAGCGCCACTTCTTGGGGTCTAGCCGGGGGCCGGAGAACTCATCGGACCAGACCAGCCGGGCGTCGGCAGGGCGGCGCATCGCCTCATTGATGCGATGGTCGCTCGCGCCCAGTTGAAGCAGCGCCAGCAGGGCGAGTGCGCCGCTCATGCGCCCAGCACCTTGGCCCGGCGGCGCTGGACCGAACTGCCGATCCCCATCGCCTCGCGATATTTGGCGACGGTGCGGCGCGCGATGTCGAAGCCCTGTTTCTGCAACAGCTCGACCAGGGTGTCGTCCGACAGGATCTTCGCTCCCTCTCCCGCGATAAGCTGGCGGATCGCGTTCCGGACCGCCTCCGCCGATACCGCCTCGCCGCCGTCCGCCGCCTGGATGGCGGAGGTGAAGAAGTATTTCAGCTCGAACAGCCCACGCGCGCAGGACAGATATTTGTTGCTGGTGACGCGGCTGACGGTGGATTCATGCATCTCTATCGCCTCCGCGACGCGCGCCAGGGTCAGCGGGCGCAGATGCGCCACCCCCTTCAGGAAGAACGCCTCCTGCTGTTTCACGATTTCGGTCGCGACCTTGATGATGGTGCGTTGGCGCTGATCCAGCGCCTTGACCAGCCAGTTGGCGGAGGCGAGCGCATCCGACACCCACGCCTTCGACGCCTTGTCCTGCGGCCCCGATTGCAGCTCGTGCAGGTAGTGGCGATTGACCAGCACGCGCGGCAGGGTGGCGGCGTTGATCTCGATCGCCCAACCCGCCTTGGTCCGCGCGACGAACAGGTCCGGCGTCACCGACTGGATCGGCTCCCCACCGAAACGACAGCCGGGCTTGGGATCGTAGTTCCTGAGTTCGCGGATCATGTCGGCCATGTCCTCGTCATCGACGCCGCACATGCGTTTCAGCCGGGGCAATTCTCCTCGACCGAGCAGGTCCAGGTTGTCGAGCAGACGGGCCATGCACGGGTCGTAACGATCCGCCTCCCGCGCCTGGAGCGCCAGGCATTCGCCCAGGTCGCGGGCGCCGACGCCGGTGGGATCGAACGTCTGGATGGTGGCGAGGACGGCCTCCACACGCGCCTTCGCCACGCCCAGCCGCATCGCGACGTCGAGCAGGTCGGCGCGCAGATACCCGGCCTCGTCGATCTGGTCGATCAGATGCTGGGCGATGAACAGGTCGGCCGCATCGAACGCCGTGCCCGCCTGGGCGAGCAGGTGATCGGTCAGCCCGGTCTCGCCGCCGGCCAGCGCATCCAGGTCGGGGCCGTCCTCCCCGCCCGAGCCCCCTGCGATGCCGTTCAGCCCCAGAGAGCCGTCGAACCCGCCGCCGCCATCGGCGACGCTGTCCTGTTGATGGCTTTCCGTCGCATAGTCGACGTCCATGCCCGGCTCATGCGGGTCACCGCCGACCGGTCCGTCGCCGGACACCAGGCTGTCGACCTCCACTCGCGCTTCCGGCTGTTCGGGCTGGGCGGGACGGCTGCCCTCCTCGTCACCGCTCAGCGTGGTGCGGGGGGCGTCGAGAAGGGGGTTCTTCTCGATCTCCTCGGCGACGAACGCCTCGATCTCCAGGTTCGACAGCGCCAGCAGCTTGATCGCCTGCTGCAACTGGGGCGTCATCACCAGCGACTGGGACTGGCGTATGTCGAGCCGCGGGGCGAGGCTCACCGGGCGGGCTCCCGTCGCCCAAACGAGGGGAGGGGAGCGCGCATGCGATTACAGCGAAAAGCCCTCGCCCAGGTACAGGCGGCGGACGTTCGCGTCCGCGACCAGTTCCTCCGGCGATCCGGTGAACAGCACGCGACCGTCATAGATGATGTAGGCGCGGTCGACGATGTCCAGCGTTTCGCGGACATTGTGGTCGGTGATCAGCACGCCGATGTCGCGGCGCTTCAGGTCCTTCACCAAGTCGCGAATGTCGGCGATGGAGATGGGATCGATGCCCGCGAACGGCTCATCCAGCAGCATGATGGTCGGATCCGCCGCCAGCGCGCGCGCGATCTCCGCCCGGCGCCGCTCGCCGCCCGACAGCGCCATGGCGGGCGATGCGCGCAGGCGGGTCAGGCCGAATTCGTCGAGCAGCCGTTCCAGCTTCTCCGCTCGCTTCGCCTTGTCCGGCTCCGACAGTTCGAGCACTGTCAGGATGTTCTTCTCGATGGTAAGCCCGCGGAAGATGCTGGTTTCCTGCGGCAGATAGCCCAGGCCCAGCACCGCGCGGCGGTACATGGGCAGGCCGGTGATATCCTCGTTGTCCAGCAGGATGCGGCCCGAATCGGGCTTTACCAGCCCCATGACCGAGTAAAAGCTGGTCGTCTTGCCCGCGCCGTTCGGGCCGAGCAGCCCCACCACCTCGCCGCGCGCCACCGACATCGACACGTCGGTCAGCACGGTGCGCTTGTCATAGGATTTGGCGATGGACACGACCTGCAACCCGCGAGTTACGGGTGGCTCCGGCTGCGGTTCGTGCGACTCCGCGCGGTCCAGGGTCGGGGTCATGGCATCCATCGCCTTGCTGCCTCGCAGAGAATGTTTGGCGAATCGTTAGCCGATCGGCGGCTGGCAGGAAACCTGCATGACGCAGGCACCGCCGATCCGATCAGTTGCGCTTGGGAACGGAGAAGGTGCCCGTGACCCTCCCGCCCGGCGCGGTGGAGGTCGCGCCGCCGCCTGCGCTCCCGCCGCCCGCCACCGACGATCCGTCAATAACCGCGCGACCGGTATCCAGGTTGATGGTCAGCCGCGATCCGTTGACGGTGTTGCCCTGCTGCGTCAGCCGCACCCCGCCCAGCATCGTGATGACGCGACGGTTGAGGTCATAGATGCCGTATTGCCCGCGCGCGGTCTGATCCGGCCGGGTGACGACCACATTGCCGCTGGCATCCAAGCGCGAGATCTGCGGGCTGCCGTCCGCGATCTGGCCGGTGTAGGTGACCGTCATGCGTGCCGCATCAAGGGTCATCTCCGCCTGGCGGACGGACACGCCGCCGGTGAAGATGGCGCGATTGGCCTTGTCCTGCAACTCGACATGGTCGGCGCTCAGGTTGATCGGTGCGTCCGAATTGTGGCGCGACTGGCCATCGGCCGCCGAAGCCAGCGCGGCGATAAGGACGATCAAGGGCAAGGAACGCATCACGGCTATTTCGCCTTGCCGGGTACGATCCGCAAGTGGACATTTCCGTCCAGCTTCACGACGCGGCTTTCGAGGTCCGCGTGCATCCTGTTGGCGCTGAACGGTCCCTGTGGCCCGGCACCCTGCACAGGACCGGTGCTTTCCAGCGTCCTGTCCTTCAGGTTCACCACGGCGCCGTTGGTGTCGAGCCGGTATCCGTCTGCCGCGCGGAACGCGACCGGGCTGTTCACGGTCATCTGTTCCGTGTCCATGTCGTAGCGTGCGGTCGCCGCCTGTATGCGCGCCGGGCCGTCGGGCAGTTGAAGGGTCGCGAACAGCTTGTTGATCTCCACGATCGGCTGCGCGGACGTATGCTGTACGGCGGACCCGGCGTTGAGGGTGAACGCCTGCCCCTTGGAATCCTGGCCGCGATACTGCGCCGCCTCGATCTTCAACCGCTCCTTGGCGACGTCGACCTTGTTCTTGTCGAGCAGGAACGACACGTCGCCCGCATTGCTGAGCGGCGCCATGACCAGGAACGCCGCGAGCACGCCGATGCCGATCGGCAGCCCGACCCGCAGCACGCCGATCACCTTGTCGTGCGAACTGCCGGGCAGTGCCCGGCGTTCGCGCCGGGTGCGGGCGATCGTGGCGGGATCAGGCATGGGCGAAGATGTCGATGTCCGGCCAGCCGGCGATATCGAGCCGTGCGCGGCTGGGCAGGAAGTCGAAGCACGCCTGTGCCAGTTCGGTCCGCCCTTCGCGCGCCAGTCGCCGCTCCAGCTCGTCCTTCAAGCGGTGCAGGAAGCGCACGTCGGATGCGGCATAATCCTTTTGCGCGTCGGAAAGGTCGGGGCTGCCCCAGTCGGACGACTGCTGCGCCTTGCTGATGTCCTGGCCGAGCAGCTCGCGCACCAGTTCCTTCAGGCCGTGGCGATCGGTATAGGTGCGCACGAGGCGCGACGCGATCTTCGTGTCCCAGGCCGGTGCCGCATCGATGCCGAGGTAATAGGCCAGCGCCGCGATGTCGAAGCGGCCGAAATGATACAGCTTCAGGCGATCCCGATCGGCCAGCACCGCCTTCAGGTTCGGCGCGGCATAGTCGCTGCCGGCGCCGAAGCGGACAAGATGCTCGTCCGGCCCGCCGTCGGACAGCTGCACCACGCACAACCGGTCGCGGGGGGTGATGAGACCCATGGTCTCCGTATCGACGGCGATGGAGGCGCCGGGTGCGAAGACGCCGGCGGGCAGGTCTTCCTCGTGCAGGTGAACGGTCATGGTCCGGCCCTAGCCGCGCGAGGCCGGGCGCTCAATGCCTCATCCGTCGCGCGATGACGCGGCGTGACCGCTCCCTCGCGCCTTGCGTCGGCGTGACACGATGTTCAGCGTTTCCACCAGCGCCGAAAACGCCATGGCCGCATAGATATACCCCTTCGGCACGTGCACGCCGAAGCCGTCGGCGATCAGCACCAGGCCGATCATCAGCAGGAACGACAGCGCGAGCATTACCACCGTCGGATTCTTGCCGATGAAGTTCGCCAGCGGGTCGGCGGCGAGCAGCATGACCCCCACCGCCAGGATCACGGCGGTCACCATGATCGGCAGTTCGTCGGTCATGCCGACCGCGGTCAGGATCGAATCGATGGAGAACACCATGTCGAGCAACAGGATCTGCACGATCGCACTGCCGACCGACATCACCGCCTGACCCGCCGCGCCGCCTTCGGGCGCGTCATGGTCGGCATCCATGGTGTGGTGGATCTCCTTTGTTGCCTTCCACACCAGGAACAGGCCGCCAGCGATCAGGATCAGGTCGCGCGCCGAAAACGCCGTCTCAAACGTGGGTTCCCCATGCGGGCCGGCCGCGCCCACCAGGCCTAGGTCGATCACCGGCGCGGTTAGTCCGACCAGCCACGCGATCATCGACAACAGCACGAGCCGCAGCACCAGCGCCAGGCTGATGCCGATCCGCCGCACCCGGGCACGTTGTTCCACCGGCAGCTTGTTGGACAGGATGGAAATGAACAGGAGGTTGTCGATGCCGAGCACCACCTCCATCACCACCAGCGTGAGGAGGGCCGCCCAGGCGGCGGGGCTGGAAATAAGGTCGGCGATCGCGTTCACGACGTGGACCTGTGCCGCCCCGGCCACGCCTGCGCAAGTATTGTGATGAGCGGCGCGGTTTTCGCGACGAATTCGTTCGCAGCGTTGCTTGCGATGCGCTATGGCGAGAATGTGGCGCAACAGGATTCGCGTCGGGGGGACTGACGCCATCGTCCGGCGTGGGTCCCTGAGAGGATAGCGGGCGACCGGGAAGACGAACGGACTTATGGGTTTCGACAGGGGTGGCCGCGGCAATCGTGGCGGGCGCGGGCGCGACAAGCGCGATGGCTTTGGTGGCGACGATTTCGGCGGCGGCTTTGGCGGCGGCGGTGACTTCGGTGGCGGCAGCAGCTTTGGTGGCGGTGGCTTCGGCGGCGGCGATCGTGGCGGCTTCGGCGGCGGCAACCGTGGCGGTGGCTTCGGCGGCGGCGGTGGTGGCGGCTTCGGCGGCGGTAACCGTGGCGGCGGCTTCGGCGGTGGTGGCGGCGGCGGCTTCGGCGGCGGTCGCGGCATGCCTCCCCAGGTCGTGGGCGAGGGCACCGGCGTTGTGAAGTTCTTCAACGCGCAAAAGGGCTTCGGCTTCGTGGTGCGTGATGACGGCGGCGAGGACGTGTTCGTGCACATCTCCGCAGTCGAGCAGGCGGGCCTGACCGGCTTGGCCGAAGGACAGCCGCTGGGCTTCACGCTGGTCGATCGCGGTGGCCGTATCTCGGCAACCGAGCTGAAGATCGAAGGCGAGCCGATGGCTGTGACCGAGCGTGCTCCGCGTGAGCCGCGCGAGGGTGGCTTCGGCGGCAACGATCGCGGTCCGCGTGGCGGCGCACAGGGCGGCGGCTTCGGTGGTGCACCGCAGCGTCAGCTGACCGGTGAGAAGGCGACGGGCACCGTCAAGTTCTTCAACGCCATGAAGGGCTTCGGCTTCATTCAGCGCGACGATGGGCAGCCTGACGCGTTCGTTCACGTCTCGGCGGTAGAGCGCGCCGGCATGACCAGCCTGAACGAGGGCGATCGCCTGTCTTTCGAGTTGGAAGTGGATCGCCGCGGCAAGCACGCCGCCGTGAACCTGCAGCAGTCGAGCTGATCCGCGCCATCCGGCGCTGACGGAAAAAAGCGGCCCGTCCGGAGCGATCCGGGCGGGCCGTTTGTTTTTGTCGGCCGCCGCGAAGGCCGAGGTTAGGGCCTCGCCCGAGTCGCATGCCGCAGGATGATTCCGGCCGAACATGGTTCGCACAGCTGCGTGGCGTACCCTCCTCGTTCGGGCACAGTGCCGCGTAAATTAGTTCTCAGGGCCAAAGAGCCGCGCGAGTGACGGCGTGGCCATACCGCGCTTGAACGTGATTTCGTACGACACCGGCCGTGCGGAGCGACGTTCCCGGTATTACGCTACGGCATGCGCATAGCCGCCGGTACGCTCTCAAACAGGGGTGCGCGTGGTGTCGATGAACGCTCGTCACGCGTCCTGACGCAAATGTCCGGCTCAATCACGCAATCCATGCGTAGTCATGTTGCCTGGTCAGCAGCAGGTCTGCTGGTCTGATGGTCTGATGATCTGATGGATTTCGGTCGCCTCATCAGGTGAGGTGTGGCTGACGAGTGTGGGAGTGTCTTCAGTGCGTCGCGCTGGGACTTGGAACGGCAAGCGCCAGCTCGCCCGACGTGCTAAAGCGTCCGACTTACGTCTGAGGCGGCGGGTCGTGACTGGCGGCGAGATAACGCCGCACATGGACGGGAAGTGCTGACCGGCTCAAAGCTGGCGTAGCCACATCTGTTCGCCAGCAGGACCCCGCATGGCGGGCTGACCGAGACACTGGCGAACATTGGTCCGACAAAGATTGTGCCAGTGCCGCCGGCCCTGTCGTGCTGCATGCGAATGGCGGGCGCCCCGCGACGGCGGTGCGTGCCGGGCCCACCACCCCATAGCCCCCCGACGGCATCGACAAGCACATCTCGGTTGCCTTGGCCCGTCGCCGCTGGTGAAGGCATGGGTGATGAACACCGCGCCATCCCTTCGTGCGGGCCTGCTGCTGGGGCTGGGTGCCTATGCCAGTTGGGGCCTGTTGCCGCTTTACCTGAAGCTGTTGAAGGGGGTGCCCGCCCTCCAGGTGCTCAGCCACCGCGTGATCTGGTCGCTGTTGCTGCTCGTGGCGGTCGTGCTGGCACTGGGGCGCGCACGAGCGATCTGGGCGGCGGCGAGCGGACGGACGCTGGCGCTGCTCTGCGCCAGTGCGGCGCTGATCGCGGTGAATTGGCTGGTCTATATCTGGTCGGTCCAGCACGCGCATGTGCTGGAGGCTAGCCTGGGCTATTTCATCAACCCGCTGGTCAACGTCGCGCTGGGCGTGCTGGTGCTCCGGGAACGGATATCCCGGGTGCAAGGCGCAGCGATCGCGATCGCGGCGACGGGTGTGGCGGTGCTGGCGCTGTCCGGCGGGGGCGCGTTGTGGATTTCGGTCGCGCTGGCGCTCAGCTTCGGCCTGTACGGACTGGTGCGGAAGGTCGCGGCGATCGACGCGCTGGGCGGGCTGACCGTGGAAACGCTGTTGCTCGCGCCGGCCGCGCTTGCGGTGATCGGCTGGGCGGCCGCAGATGGCACGGGCGCATGGGGGCATGATGTCCAGCTGAACCTGTTGCTGGTACTGGCCGGCGGGGTGACGGCGGTGCCGCTGTTGATGTTCGCGGCGGCGGCGCGGCGGCTGCGTTACGCCACTATGGGGTTGCTGCAATATCTCGCGCCGACCTTGCAGTTCGCGCAGGCGGTGCTGCTGTTCGGCGAGCGGTTGCAGCCGGTGCACCTCGTCACCTTTGGCCTGATCTGGACCGGGTGCGCGGTGTACGCTGCCGATTCATGGCGGCGGGCGCGGGCGGCATAATCGGATCGCCCTGCGCTTGCCTGCACGCGCCCGCTCTGGAATGCTGCGGTGCAGGAGAAATGGCACGATGACGATCACGACGCGGCGCGACGGGCATGTGGAGGTGGTCACGTTATCGCGGCCGCCGAGCAACTTTGCCGACCTTGCGATGCTGGAGGCGATCGGCGCGGCGTTCGATGCGGCGGATGCCGACGCGCAGGTCCGGGCGATCCTGTTGCGGTCGGAGGGGCGGGTATTCTGTGCCGGTGCCGATCTGGCGAACAAGAATCCGGTGGAAGAGGGCGTGACCGCCACGCGCAACCCGTTCTACGTCGCGGCGGCGCGGCTGTTCGGCGTGGCGAAGCCGGTCGTCGCCGCGGTGCAGGGCGCGGCGGTGGGTGCCGGATTGGGGCTGGCGCTGGTTGCGGATTTCCGCGTCGCATCGACGGAGGCGAAGTTCTCCGGCAATTTCGTGCAACTGGGCTTCCATCCCGGTTTCGGCATCTCGGCCGTGCTGGAACGGGTGATCGGCCGGCAACGCGCCGCACTGATGCTGCTGACCGGTCGGCGCATCCGCGCGGCGGAGGCGGAAGCGTGGGGGCTGGCGGATCAGGTGGTCGCACCCGACGCGCTGGATGATGCTGCCATGGCGCTGGCGCAGGAGATCGCCTCCGCCGCTCCGCTCGCCGTGCAGTCCACCCGGCGGACGATCCGGGGCGACCTGGCCGCGCTGGTCGAGCGCCAGACCGACCACGAGCTGGCCGAACAGGCATGGTTGCAGAAGACGGCCGACTTCGCGGAAGGGGTGCGCGCGGTCAACGAGCGTCGGCCGGGACGCTTCACCGGGACATAGGCGCGCTCAGCCGAGCAGGGTGCTCAGGATGTCGGGGTGGAAGGGCAGGGCGGCGAAACCGCACACGCTCATCACGATGCCGGCAAGGCCGAACAGCCAGGCGACCGCCAGCACCCACGGGCTTTCCACCAGCGCCGCCACCGCCGCGACGGAGATCGCGGTGGACAACAGCGCCTCGCTGGCGTCGAACTGGTCGTCATGGACGTTCAGCGCGTCGTAGCGATCGGCGAACGCCTTCGCATCGGCGGCGATCTTCGGTGCCTCGGCGGTGTACTTGGCGATATCCGCGTCCAGTCCGGCCAGCGTCGGGCGTGCGGCGGCCGCCGAGGCGGGGGAGGCGGCGATGATCGCGATCTCGGTGCGGGCGGTGCGGGCGATATGCGCCTTTGTCCGGGTTGCCTGATACTCGTTCCAATGGTCGACCGAGTCCGCCTTGGCCTGGTCCATCGCCTGGACGATGTTGCCGTCCTTGATGTTGCCCAGGCCCATCAGCACCGACAGCGCGACCACGGTGATCGCCACCGCGCGGTTGAGCCGCTTGTCCTTCGCCTCGGCGCTGACCTCGATCTCCATGGGCGCAGATGTCGGCCCGGACGCGTGCCGACGCCAGTGAATTGCGCGTCATCCGGCCGACACGCAATCGGTCAGCGCAGCAGCACCAGCTCTTCCGCCATCGACGGGTGCAGCGCGACCGTGGCGTCGAACTGTGCCTTGGTCAGCCCGGCCTTCACCGCGATCGCCGCCGATTGCAGGATTTCCGGCGCATCCGGCCCGATCATGTGGATGCCGACCACGCGATCGGTCTCCCCATCACAGACCATCTTGTACAACGCGCGCTCCTGCCGCCCGGCCAGCACGTTCTTCATCGGGCGGAAATCGGACGAATAGACCTTTACCGACCCCAGCTTTTCGCGAGCCTGGCTTTCGGTCAGGCCGACGCCGGCGAGCGGCGGATGGCTGAACACGGCACTGGGGATGCAGTCGTAATCGACCCGGCACGGCTTTCCGCCATATTTGCTGTCGGCGAACGCTTGCCCCTCCCGGATCGCGACCGGGGTCAGCTGTACCCGGTTGGTGACGTCGCCCACCGCATAGATCGACGGGCAGGAGGAGCGGCTGTCCTCGTCGACCTGCACCGCGCCCTTTTCATCCAGTTCGATGCCGGCCGTGTCCAGGCCCAGGCCGTGGGTGTTGGGCACGCGGCCCGTGGCGAACATCACGCAGTCGACGGTGACCGGTTCATGTCCGTGCATGTGCACGGTCAGGCACCCGTCCGCCTCCTTGACGATCTTTTCGAATTGGGCGTCGAAGCGGAACTCCAGCCCCTTCATCATCGAGATCTGGAGCAACCGGTCGCGAATCTGCAGGTCGTAACCGCGCAGGATCTCCTGCGTCCGGTTCATCAGGATGACGTGCGCGCCGAACTGGTGGAAGATGCCCGCGAACTCGTTGGCGATATAGCCCGCGCCCGCGATCAGCATCCGCTTCGGAACGGTATCCAAGTGGAACGCCTCGTTGGAGGTGATGCCGTGTTCCTTGCCCGGCACGTCCGGCACGGCGGGATGTGCGCCGACCGCGATCAGGATCGTCTCCGCCGTGACCTCCCGCCCATCCGACAGCTTCAGGCTGTGCGGCCCCGTCACCTCCGCGCGGGCGTTGATGATCTCCACGCCGTGGCTGGTCAGCGTCTGGGTGTAGGCGCCGTTCAGGCGATCAACCTCCGCCAGCACATTGTCGCGCAGCGTCGGCCAACTGAAATCGCATGGCTCGGGCACGTTCCAGCCGAACTTCTTCGCGTCGCGCAGGTCCTCCGCAAAGTGCGCGCCATAGACCAGCAGCTTCTTGGGCACGCAGCCGCGAATGACGCAGGTGCCGCCTACGCGATATTCCTCCGCCACGGCGACTTTCGCCCCGTGGGCGGCGGAGACTCGGGCGGCCCGGGTGCCCCCGGACCCGGCGCCGATGACGAACAGGTTGTAGTCGTAGGTCGTGTCCGTCATGCCCAATTCCGTTGTTGCTTGTGAGGGTTAGGGCAAATCGCCGCATGCCGACAAGCCGGTGCTTTGGTGTTCGATAGGTTCGAAGCGGAGTTGTTCGAGACGGCACCCGTCCACGTGTATCGCGACCGGGTCAACGCTGACCGGCGCGGCGCATCGGCATGGCGTCGATCGTGCCTTGCAGGGCGGCGGCGGGGATCGGCGCGTCGCGTCGCATGGCCTCGTGCCCGTCCTTGCCGATCAGGACCACGGCGAACCGCGGCGTCGGCAGCTTCCAATGCCTGCGCAAGGCGGCCGCGTCGTCGCCCGATCCGGTGACATGTCCGCCGACGATCTCCACCAGCGCGATGTCCCGGTCCGCTGCGCCCTGTTGCCAGACGGCCAGGATGCGACGCTGTTCCAGCAGTGCGTGATCGCCCGGCACCGGTGCCGCCACCAGCAGGATCCGGTGGTGCCACTTCATGCCCGCGATTGTCGCGGGCGCGGCGGCAGACACGGGGAGGGACGCGGCGAGGGCGGCGGCAGCGGCGAGGGCGATTGGCGGCATGCCGCTTCAACGCCCGTGCGCCTGCGATGCTCCCTGTTCCGCCCGCCGCCGCGCCTCGCCGTTTCAGCCGAATGCGCGCTTGATAAGGTCGGTGGTGGAGGGGTCGAAGTCGCCACCGCCCTTTTCCGCCGCCTTGGCCATTTCCTTGCCCAGCTCGACCCCGAACTGGTCGAACGAGTTGATGCCCAGCAGGACGCCCGACACGAACACGCGATGCTCGTAGAACGCGATCAACGCGCCCAGCGTGCGCGCATCGAGCACGTCGAGCAGCAGCGTCGAGGACGGCCTGTCGCCACTGTACGAACGGGCCGGATCGTCGACCTGCTTCCCCTTCATCAGCGCGGCACCCTGTGCGAACGCATTGTTCAGCAGCGCGCGGTGATGATCGGGCGCCAGCGTGTCGCCCGCCTCGATCACGGCCACGAACTCGACCGGGACCAGGTGCGTGCCCTGGTGGAGCAGCTGGAACACGGCATGCTGCGCGTCGGTGCCGACGCCGCCCCAGGTAATCGGCGCGGTGGGGCGGCCGACCGGCTGGCCGTCGATCGTCACGCCCTTGCCGTTCGATTCCATTTCCAGCTGTTGCAAATAGCTGGGCAGCAGGCGCAGCCGCTCGTCATAGGCAAAGGTCGCGCGCGTCTCCGCATGCCGGTTCTGGGTGTAGTAAAGGTCGGCGAACGCGGCGAGGGCGGGGGCGTTCTCGTGCAGCGCGGACAGGCGGAAATGCCGGTCCATCTCCGCGGCACCCTCCAGCAGTTCCGAGAACTGGTCCCAGCCCAGCGCGATCGCGGCCGGAAAGCCGATCGACGACCACAGGGAATAGCGACCGCCAACACCCTCGCTGAACGGCAGCACGCGGGTTTCGTCCACGCCCCACTCGACCGCCTTGTCCGGCGACGCGGTCAGCGCGACGACGCGGCCGTATGGGTCCTCGACGCCGTGCTCCTTCATCCAGGACAGCACGCTTTCCGCGTTGGTCATCGTCTCGGTGGTGGTGAAGGTCTTGCTGGCGACGACCAGCAGGGTCGCGCCCGGATCGAAGCGCTTGAACACCTCCTCCAGCGCGACGCCGTCGATGTTGGAGACGATGGCGACGTCGTAGCGCGTTTCCTCACGCCCCAGCGCGTCGACCAGCAGGTCGGGGCCGAGCGCGGACCCGCCGATGCCGACATGCAGCACATGGCGGATCGGGCCCAGTGCGTCCGCCTCGATCGCATCGATCAGGGCGCGCATGCGGGCGTGATAGGCACCGGCGCGTGCGACGCTCTCGGCATTGCCCTCGCCGCGTTCGGCGGTGTGCTCCACCGGGCGATCCTCGGTCACGTTGACATGCTCGCCCGCGAACATCGCCTCACGCCGCCCCGCCAGATCCTTCGCCTTGGCCAGCGCTTCGAACGCGGACAGGGCGTCCGGGGTCAGGTGCGTCTTCGACCAGTCGAAATGGATGCCCGCCACGTCCAGGCTGAACCGATCCAGCCGGTCGGGATCGTTCGCGAACAGGTCGAGCAGCTTGGGGCTGGGCAGTGCTTCGATCGTGGTCCAGTCGGCCATGTGCAATTCCTTCCGTTCGCCCCGGCGACGCCGACGCGCTGCGGGGGCGAGGTAGAGCCAACCCCCGTTTCATGACAAGCACCGCCCGAACGGTTCGCGCTCAACAAGTGTCCGCTTGACGGAGCGAAGGGCTTGCGCAAGGCCGTCGGTCATGGCGAAATCCCGCTCCAAATCGTCCGGTGCCCGTCCGCAGCGTTCGGAAACGGCCGAAACCGTGCGCTTCATGCTGAAGCTGGCGTTGTTCGTGCTGATCTTCCGCAGCTTCCTGCTCGCGCCCTTCTCGATACCGTCCGAATCGATGCTGCCGCGTCTGTTCGTGGGCGATTACCTGTTCGTGTCGAAATGGAGCTACGGTTATTCGCGCTGGTCGCTGCCTTGGGGCTGGCCGCTGCTGCCGAACATGCACTGGAGCACGCCGACGCGCGGTGACGTGGTGGTGTTCCGATCGCCCGGCCCCGACGATCACGACGTCATCAAGCGGGTGATCGGTCTGCCCGGCGACACCATCCAGGTGCGCCATGGCCAGGTCATCCTGAACGGGACGGCGATCCCGAAGCAGCGGATCGGTGACTTCACCATCCCGGTCAGCCCCAATTACGACTGCGACGCGCGGTTCCGCGACGTTGCGGCGGGCAACACGCCGATCTGCCGCTACAGCCAGTTCCGCGAGACGCTGCCCGGCGGCCGCACCTACACCGTGCTCGATCGCGGCGAGTTCCCCGATCGCGACGACACCGGGCTGTACACCGTGCCGGCGGGCAACGTGTTCCTGATGGGCGACAATCGCGACGATTCGGCCGACAGCCGTTTTCCCGCGCCCGACGGCATGGGCTACATCCCGATGGACCGGATCGAGGGCAAGGCGCTGGTGACCTTCTTCTCCACCGACGGGTCGGCGGAGTGGATCAAGCCGTGGACCTGGTTCTCGGCCGCGCGGCCGACGCGGATCGCGCAGGGGTTCTGATGAGTGCGGACGCATGGCTGACGGAGCTGTTCGGACGGGCGCCGGCCCATCCGGACCGCTTCGCGCGCGCGCTGACTCACTCCAGCCATGGCATCAATACCGGCGCGGGCGATTACGAGCGGCTGGAGTTCCTGGGCGACCGGGTGCTGGGCCTGTGCATGGCCGAATGGCTGTTCGAGCGTTTTCCGAACGAGAAGGAAGGCGAGCTGTCGAAGCGGCTGAACGTGCTGGTGACCGGCGCGACCTGTGCCGATGTGGCGCGGTCGCTGGGGGTGCGGGCGCATCTCAGGCTGGGCAAGCAGGCGCGTGACGATGGCGCGGGCGACAGCGACAATGTGCTGGGCGATGTGATGGAGGCGCTGATCGGCGCCTGGTACCTGGAGGCGGGACTGGACGGCGCGCGCGGCTTCGTGCGGCGCGTCTGGGGCGACCGCATCGCCGCCGATGTGAAGGCGCCGCAGCACCCCAAATCGGCGCTGCAGGAATGGACCGCCGCCAAGGGGCGCAAGGCGCCGGTGTACGAGGTGGTCGACCGATCCGGCCCGCATCACGCGCCGCGCTTCACCGTGAAGGTCAGCGTGGGCCGGCTGGCGGAGGCGACCGCGACCGGCGCCAGCAAGCAGGAGGCGGAAACCGCGGCGGCGGCGGCCCTGCTGGATCAGGTGCGCTAGGCGGCGATCGCCCTAAGCGATAAGGCCGATTGCGATAAGGAATGACGATGACGGAAACGAAATGCGGCCTGGTCGCCGTGGTCGGCGCGCCCAACGCCGGCAAATCCACGCTGGTCAACGCGCTGGTCGGGCAAAAGGTCGCGATCGTCAGCCCAAAGGCGCAGACGACGCGCACCCGGCTGCTCGGCGTGGCGATGCAGGACGCGGCGCAGATCCTGCTGGTCGATACGCCCGGCATCTTCGAACCCAAGCGGCGGCTGGACCGCGCCATGGTGCAGGCGGCGTGGAGCGGCGCGGAGGGCGCGGACCTGCTGATGCTGGTGGTGGACGGCAAAGGCGGCGTGGGTGAAAAGGTCACCCGCATCGTCGAGGCGCTGAAGGATCGGCCGGAGCCCAAATATCTGGTGCTGAACAAGGTCGATATCGCCGACAAGGCGAAGCTGCTGGTCCATGCCGAGCGGCTCAACGCGCTGATGCCCTTTGCCGAAACCTGGTTCGTGTCGGCGGAAACCGGCGATGGTCTGCCGCAGCTGAAGAACGCGCTGGCGGCGGGGATGCCGGCGGGGCCGTGGCATTATCCCGAGGATCAGGTGTCCGACGCATCGGAGCGCGCGATGGCGGCCGAGGTGACGCGCGAGCAGCTCTACCTGCAACTCCACGCCGAACTGCCCTATGCCAGCGCGATCGAGACGGAGGCGTTCAAGGAGCGCCAGGACGGATCGGTCGAGATCCATCAGCAGATCATGGTCGAACGCCCGACCCAGCGCGCGATCGTGTTGGGCAAGGGCGGCACCCGCATCCGCGAGATCGGTGCGCGCGCGCGCGCGGAGCTGGCGGTGCTGCTCGACCGGCCGGTGCACCTGTACCTCCACGTCAAGGTCCGCCCCGGCTGGGACGAGGACCGCGAAGTGTTCCGCGACCTGGGGCTGGACTGGGTCGAGTAGCTCAGCCGGCGAGCAGCGCGTCGACCCATTCGGGTACAAGCCGGCTGGCGGGGCCGAAGCGACGGTCATCGAAGTTGTGGCTGCCGGCGGATGGCTCCAGGTTCAATTCCATGGTGCGGGCGCCGGCCTGCGCGGCCAGCCGGACGAACCCCGCCGCCGGGTAGACCGCGCCCGAAGTGCCGATCGAGACGAACAGATCGGCGCGGGCGATCGCGTCCCCGATCCGGTCCATATCGTACGGCATCTCGCCGAAGAACACGATATCCGGACGCAGCATCGGCGCATCGCAGGCGGGGCAGGGGGTCGCGGGCGGCAGGTCGCCGGACCAGTCGCGCCGATGCCCACAGGCCGCGCACAGCGCTGACAACAGCGCCCCATGCATGTGCACCAGCCGCCGGCTTCCCGCCCGTTCGTGCAGGTCGTCGACATTCTGGGTGACGAGCAGCAGGTCGCCGGGCCACGCCGCATCCAGCCGCGCAAGCGCAAGATGCGCGGCATTCGGGTTCACGGTCGCCAACGCCGCCCTCCGCGCATCGTAGAAGCGGTGAACCAGCGCCGGGTCCGCCGCCAGCGCCTCCGGTGTGCAGACGTCCTCCACCCGGTGCCCCTCCCACAACCCGCCGGGGCCGCGGAACGTGGCGAGGCCGGACTCCGCGGAAACCCCTGCGCCGGTCAGGATCACGATGGATGGGCGATCGGGCATCGGAACAGACTTACCTTGCCGAAGATGGCGGACACACGTCCAATCTACTTTGTGAGGGTGTTAGCGAGGCGGGCGCGTTTGATGCCGAAGGGCAGAGTCGGCCGTGCGCGGCCTTACGCCACCTCCAGCAGCCGATCGGCCTGCGCGCGCGCTTCGTCCGTCACCGTCGCGCCCGACAGCATGCGCGCGATTTCCTCGCGACGTTCCTCCTCGTCCAGGGGGCGAACGCCGGTCCGGGTCACCGTTCCGTCATGGCTCTTGGCGATCAACAGGTGGGTACGCCCGCGCGCCGCAACCTGAGGGCTGTGGGTCACGACGAGCAGCTGGGTACGCGTGGCGAGGCGGGAGAGGCGGTCGCCGATCGCGCTCGCCACTGCACCCCCGACGCCGCGATCGATCTCGTCGAAGATCATCGTCGCCGCGCCGCCTTCTTCGGCCAGCGCCACCTTGAGGGCGAGGATGAAGCGCGACAATTCGCCGCCGCTCGCGATTTTGGTCAGCGGGGCGAAGGGCGCGCCGGGATTGGTCGCAATCTCGAACTCGACCCGATCCTTGCCCGACCCGGACCAGCCGTCACGCGGCAATTGCTGGACGGCGGTGCGGAAGCGGGCCGCGTCGAGCTTTAGGGGCGCCAACTCGCCCGCCACGGCGGCATCGAGTCGCCCGGCGGCTTCGGATCGTCGCGCCGACAGTGCGTCGGCGGCCTTGTCATAGGCGGCGCGGGCGGACGCCACCGCCGCCTCCAACCGGGCAATGCCGCCTTCGCCCGCGTCGAGCCGTTCCAGCCGGGCGGACAGGTCGGCGGTCAGGGCGGACAGGTCGTCGGGTTGCACCCGGTGCTTGCGCGCCATGCCGCGCAGTTCGAACAGCCGCGCCTCGTCCTCCTCCAGTGCGCGTTCGTCATAGGCAAGTTCGCGCCGTGCCTCGCGCAGCGACTCCTCGGCAAGGTCCGCCTCTGTCACGGCACGGTCCACCGCCGCCAACGCCTCCGCCAGCGTCGGGTGCGCATCCGCGATGCGTTCCAGCACGCGCGCGGCCTGGCGCAGGTTGGAGAGCGCGCCGTCCGATCCCTCCAGATGATCGTCGATCGCGCTTAGCTCGCTTGCGACCTTTTCGGCGCGCTGCATCGAGCGACGGCGGTCGGCCAGCGCCTCCTCCTCGCCAGGCTCTGGCGCCAGCGCGGTGAGTTCCCCGACGGCGTGTTCCAGCCATTCGCGATCCCGCGCGGCCGTCTCGATCTCCGCCCGCGCGGCCGCCAGCGCACCCTCCGCCTCGCGCAGGGTCGCCCAGGCGGCGGCGGTGTCGCGCGGCTCCACCCGGCCGAAAATGTCGAGCAAGGCACGGTGGCCGCGTGGGTTAATCAGGCCGCGATCGTCATGCTGGCCGTGGATCTCCACCAGATGCCCCGCGAGTTCGCGCAGCAGCCCGGCGGAGGCCGGCTGGTCGTTGACGAACGCGCGGCTGCCGCCATCGGCCTTGACCAGGCGGCGGATGATGAGCGGTTCGCCCGGCTCCACCTCCAGCCCGTTATCCTCGAGCAGCGAGAACACGGTGGCCGGCGCGTCGAAGGTCGCGGTGACCACGGCCTGCGGTCGCCCGTGGCGCACCAGTCCGCTGTCGCCGCGTCCGCCCAGTGCCAGTCCGAGCGCGTCGAGCAGGATCGACTTGCCGGCGCCGGTTTCGCCGGTCAGCACGTCGAGCCCGCCGCCGAATTCGAGGTCCAGCGCCTCGATCAGCACCACGTCGCGAATGGAAAGCGCGGTCAGCATAGACGGCGCCATATAGCGGCTCGTCGCCCGGAACGAAACAGGGCCATTGCCGCCGGTTCGCCATTGTGGCGCATGGTCATGCCGGACCGGAGGCTGGTTGGCCCGGGCCTGCCGGTACGCTGCCGAGGGATCAGCTGTTGGGCGAGCCAGGCTGAGGCGTGCCGGGCTGACCGCCGCTGACGCCACCGGCCTCACCCGCACCGCCCGCCGGGGTAGCCGGGGTGGGAGCGCCGGGCGCTTCCGCCTTGGGGGTGCCCGTATTGCCTTCGCCGGGGAGCGAGGCGGGGGCGGCCACCGCCGTCGGCTTCACGATCTGCTCGCCCGCCGGGACCGGCGGCAGCGTCTCGGCCGGATGATCCTTCATCAGCTTGAAGGCGTGCGCGTACCAAGTGGAACCGGGATAGTTGGCGCCCAGCACCGCCGTGGCGCGCTGCGCCTCCATCGGCGTGCCGAGGTTCAGATAGGTTTCGGTCAGGCGCATCAACGCCTCGGGCGTGTGGGTCGTGGTCTGGTAATCGTCCACGACCTTGCGGAACCGCATCGAGGCCGCGAGCCACTGGCCGCGCTTCTCGTAGAAACGGCCGACCTCCATCTCCTTGCCAGCGAGATGGTCGTTGACCAGGTCGATCTTCAACCGCGCATCGGCCGCGTAGCGGGTATTGGGATAGCGGCGGTTCAGCTCACCCAGCGCGTCCAGCGCCTGGCGCGTGATCTTCTGGTCGCGGGTGACGTCGGTGATCTGCTCGTAATAGCCGAGCGCGATCAGGTAATAGGCATATGGCGCATCGCGGTTGCCCGGGTGCACCGACAGGAACCGCTGCGCCGACTGGATCGACGCGGTGTAGTTGCGGTCGAGATAATAGGAGAACGCGCTCATCAGCTGCGCGCGCCGGGCCCAGATCGAATACGGGTGCTGACGCTCCACCTCGTCGAACAGGATCGCCGCTTCCTTGTAGCGGCTCTGGTCCAACCGCTTCTTGGCCAGCGAGTACAGGGTGCCGACGTCGCGGGCGACGTAGGGAACGTCGCTGCGCCCCGAGGCGCGATTGCGCGCACAGGCGCCGAGCGGCAGCACGGCAAGGGCGATCATCGCGCCCGCAAGGGGCTTGGAGCGAAGCAGGCGGGACTGGAGGATACGCATCGGTGCTCGCTGTAGCAGCGGGGCCGGGGGGCGAACAATACCCTGCGCGAGCATCGCGTCGCACGCGCGAGGGGGCTGCCGCAAGGTGGCGGGGATCGGCGCGCGCGGCGGGGCGTTGCACGGCGTGCATCATCCGTTATCCAGCGTCACCATAGTCGAACCTTTCGAGGACCAACATGCCAGCGACCAAGCTCCACACCCACCGCGTCGAGAAACCCTGGGGCCGCCACACGCTGTTCCCCGGCTTTGCCGACGCACCCAAAGGCGGCCAGCCGATCGGAGAGGTCTGGTTCCAGGAGCCCGGCGACTCGAAGCCGGACCTACTGATCAAATATCTGTTCACGTCCGAGAAGCTGTCCGTGCAGGTCCACCCCAATGACGAGGAAGCGCACAGGCGCGGATTGCCGCGCGGGAAGGACGAATGCTGGACAGTGCTGACCGTGGAGCCCGACTCGACCATCGCGCTCGGTCCCAAGCAGACGATGACCCGCGAGCAGCTGCGTGCGGACGCACAGGATGGATCGATCGAGCAGGATCTGGACTGGGTGCCGATCAAGGTCGACGATTTCTACTACGCCCCATCCGGCACGATCCACGCGATCGGCGGCGGGCTGACGATCATCGAGATCCAGCAGAATTCGGAAACGACATACCGGTTGTACGATTACGGTTCCGACCGCGAGCTGCACCTGAAGGACGGCGTCGACGTCGCGGACCTGGAGCCGTACAAGCCCGTATCTTCGCCGGGCGAGGTCGAGCCGGGCCGGGTCATCAAGGTCGAAGGGCCCAAATTCGTGCTGGAACGCTGGTCCAAGGGTCGGTCGGTCTCTTTGCCCGAGGGCAAGACGGGCTGGCTGGTGCCGATCAAGGGCAAGGGCACGGTCGGCGGTGTCGACTGGCAAGCCGGCGAATGCGTCACCGTGACGGGGTCGGAAACGATCGAGGCGAGCGACGATGTTGACCTGTTGTTCGCCTATCCGGGCACGACGCGCCTGTGAGGACGAGCCTGTGACGACGCACCGGCGCGGCGCGGGGAGCGTCGCGCCGGGCGAGCCGGGTGCCGGGGGCTGAGCGAAGGGCCGGGGAGGCCGGACAGCGGGGCGGGGCGGAAGGCCGAACTGAGAGCCTGTCGCATGGCCCCTCATCTATCCCCGCCCTGCGGAGGCGGTCCGTCGGCGGGACCGGACATGCATAGGGCCGGTTCAGCAGCCGCCATGCCCGCCTTGGCGCGTTACCCGACCGTGGTGTAGCTTGCGCCTCCATGAGTTCGCGGCCTTGTCATTGTTACCGGCGTTGTCGCATCTTGCGCGTTCCGAAGGCTGTTCGGCGGTGGTAGAGGTGGAGCACGCCAGGTTATTGGCGGCGCCTTGGCATCCGTCCGGTGGCAGCGCGATGTGGCGTTGCCGAATTGCCGTCCACTAGGCCGTCGCCGGCGCACGGGCGGTGCATTCTGGATGACCGGCTGGGGTCCATGCACTCGCGGCGGTCCGGTGTTGGCTGATCGGCAGGTCGCCGGGTAAGGCGCCAAGCGCCGACAGTGCCAAGCAGCGCTGTATGGCCGAAACGCCGCCCTTCGTCAGCTTAGCGGATACAGCGCCGCGGCGATGATGCGGCCTTCGCCGCGCAGCACACCCCAGGCACGGGCGGCGGCACGGCTGTCCATGACCTCCAGGCCGATGCCCCGCGCTTCCAATCCGCGGGAGACGAGCGGAGAGGGGCGGGTCAGGGCGTGGCCGGTGCCGAGCAGGATGAACTCCGGCCGCGCATCGATCAGGGGCTGCAGGTCCTCCAGCGCCAGGGCTGATAGCGACGGCGGCGTCCAGGGCAGCGCCGCCTCCACGGTCATCAACAGCGCCGGGAAAACCGTATCGCCGATGCGGAAGCCGCTGCCGGAGAAGCCGGTCACCAGCGGCCCGGCGGCCGATCGTTCCAGGTCCATCCGCATCGCGCTTCCCCGGGTTCAGCTCAGCGCTGGCGCGGCGCCACGCGCTCCGCGTCGCCGATCCGCTCCTTGTCCAGCGTGCCGGGCTTGGCACGGTTCGGCTCGGCACGCAGGCCCAGCGTGATGAGCAGGGAGGACGACACGTAGATCGACGAATAGGTGCCGACCACGATGCCCAGGAACATCGCGGCGGTGAACCCGCGCAGCACGTGGCCGCCCAGGATCAGCAGCGCGGCGAGCGCGAGCAGGATGGTGACGGAGGTCATCACCGTCCGCGGCAGCGTCTCGTTGACCGACAGGTTGATGATCTCCCGCATGTCCATCTTGCGGTAACGGCGCATGTTCTCGCGAATCCGGTCGTCGATCACGATCTTGTCGTTGATCGAATAGCCGATGATGGTCAGGAACGCCGCGACGATGTTCAGGTCCACCTCGAACCCGGTCAGCGCGAAGAAGCCGAGCGTCATCAACAGGTCGTGGATGATGGCGACGATAGTGGACACGCCGAACTGCCACTCGAAACGGACGATCGCGAACAGGCCGATGCCGAGCACCGCGAAGAAGACGGCCATGCCGCCCTTCCACTTCAGCTCGTCCGACACCTTGCCGCCGACGGTCGAATAGCGGGAAAAGGTCGCGCCGGGGAAGGTCTTGGACAGGGCATCCTCGACCTTCCGCACCACCCGGTTGGTCGCGCCTTCATCCGCGCCCGCCTGGATGGGCAGGCGGATGGACAGGGTGGTGGGCGAGCCGACCCGCTGGATCGCCGCCTCTCCGACGCCGAGACGATCGACAGCTGTACGCACCGCTTCCTCCGACGGGGCGGTGGCGAACTTTTCCTCGATCATCAGGCCGCCGGTGAAATCGACGCCCATGTTGAGGCCGTGCCAACCGACCAGCCCGATCGCCAGGATCGAGAGCGCCAGCGTCAACCCGAACGCCCAGCCGCGCAGGCGGACGAAGTCGATGTTGGTATGGTCGGGTACGATCTTGAGCAGTTTCATGGCTGACGGTCCGAGGCCGGCGAGGCGGTATCCCGGCCGGTGCCGGGGTAACGGGAGAGGGGGGGCAGGAGCGACATCAGATGTTGATCGTCTGCGGCCGCGTCCGGCGGATCCAGAGCGCCACCAGCATGCGGGTAAAGGTCACGGCGGTGAACACGCTGGTGCAGATGCCGATCAGCAGCACCACGGCGAAACCCTTCACCGGGCCCGATCCCAGCACCAGCATGATGATGCCGGAAATGCCGTGGGTCACGTTCGCCTCGAAGATGGTGCGGCTGGCCTCCTTGTAGCCAAGCTCGACCGCCTGCACGACACTGCGCCCGCGCCGTCGCTCCTCGCGGATACGCTCGTTGATGAGCACGTTGGCGTCCACTGCGGTGCCGACCGTCAGCACGAAGCCAGCGATGCCGGGCAGGGTCAGCGTACCCTTGAGCAGCGCCAGCACGCCTACGATCACGAACACGTTGATGACCACGGCGAGGTTGGCATAGGCGCCGAAGCGGCCATAGGTCAGGAACATGAACCCGACGACCAGCACGACCGCCACGATGCAGGCGAGAATGCCGTCGTGGACCGAATCCTTGCCGAGATCGGGGCCGACGGTCGATTCCTCGATGACCTTGATCGGGATGGTCAGCTTGCCCGAGCGCAGCGCGATGGCGAGCTGGTTCGCGGAATCGGCGGTGAAATTACCCTCGATATAGCCCGATCCGCCCAGGATCGGCGTGTTGATGCGCGGGGCCGAGATCACCTCGTTGTCGACGATGATCGCGAACAGCTTGCCCTGGTTCTCCTGCGTCACCTTGGCGAAGCGCTTGCCGCCCTGGCTGTTGAAGGTGAAATCCACGATCGGCTGGTTGCTCTGGCTCTCGAACGCCTGCTTGGCATCGGTCAGGTCACCGCCGGTGACGATCGTCGCGCGCTTCACCGCGATACGGCCACCCGGATAGCCGGGGTAAGCCAGGATCTGGCTGCCGACGGGGGCGATGCCCTTTGCGACGTCGGCCGGATTGGCGGTGTCGTCGACCAGCTTGAATTCCAGCGTGGCCGTCTTGCCGAGCAGCTCCTTCAACGCCTGCGGGTTCTGGAGGCCGGGGACCTGAACCGTGATGCGGCTGGACCCGTTGCGGATGATCGTCGGTTCACGCGTGCCGAGCGCGTCAATCCGCTTGCGGACGACCTCCGTCGAATCCTTCATGGCCTGATCGATCGCCTCGTCGATCCCCGCCTTTGTCTGGGTCAGCACGAAGCGGCTGGAATCAACGACCTGGATGTCCCACTGCCGCTGCCCTGTCAGCCCGGCGCCGCCACCCGTGATGGCGAGCAGCTTTTCCCGCGCGGCGTCGACCTGCGATGGATCGCGGAGCATGAAGGACAGCTGGCCCCCGCGCGTCGAGATGTCGCCGATGTCGACCCGCGGCGCGGTGCGGCGCATTTCGGCCTGCACCTGGTCCCGCATGCTCTCCAGGCGCGTCTCGACGAACTTCGCCGTGTCCGCCTCCAGCAGCAGGTAGGAACCGCCGGCGAGATCGAGGCCCAGGTTGACGCTCGGGTGCGGAATCTTGCCCCAGCTGGCGGTGAAGCGATCGGGAAGCACGCTGGGGATCGCGAGCATGCACAGCGCGACCAGCAGGGCAACGATGGAAGCAACCTTCCAGCGGGGAAAGTCCAGCATGGCGCTCAGTCGTTCGCCGGCTTGGCGTTGAGGGATGTCACCTCCGCCAGCGTGGATTTGACGACGCGGACGCGGGTGTTGGGTGCGATCTCCACCTCCACATGCTTGTCCTCGACGCGGGTCACGCGGGCGACGATGCCGCCGGCGGTGACCACCGTGTCACCCTTCTTGACCGACTCCACGCGCGCCTGGAATTCCTTCTGACGCTTCGCCTGCGGGCGCAGCACCAGGAAGTAGAAGGCGACGAACACAAGCGCGAGCGGCGCGAACATGCCGATCAGGCCGCCTGCGCCACTCTCGGCGCCGGCCCCGACGGTTTGGGCATAAGCTGGTGAAATGAACATCGCATCCATGGCTTTGCTGGCAGGCGGAAACGCTTTTGCAGATTCCGTCCGCATGAAACGCCGCGCGCTAGCATCGGCGCGGCCCATGCGCAATGGATCGGGCCGCGGCGCGCAGGACACACGCCGCCGCTTGCATAAGGCGCCGTCACGCCGTACAGGCGCCCCCTCGGTCGGGGCGTAGCGCAGCCTGGTAGCGCATCACACTGGGGGTGTGGGGGTCGCAGGTTCGAATCCTGTCGCCCCGACCAAGATGTCCGCGGATCTGCGTGGGTTCAGCGTGGCAGGCAAGGCCGCCCGCACGTTCGGCAGGTGCCGTTCTAACGCAGTTTTAACTGCTTCGCCGCTGGGATGGCTCGCGAGGCCTTATTCGGCCAAAATGCCGCAATGACCACAGTTGGCACCACCGCCGGGGCAGAGCAGGCGCTCGCCAACCTCGTTCGCGCTGAAACCGGACTGCTCGACCTCTACCAGCACCAGATGGTCAATCGGCCGTTTGGGTACCAGGACTTGTACCTGCTCGGCATCGCGCGGCGGACGCTCGCGAATGGTCAGGCGTTCAAGAAGTGTGTCGAGGACCGCAACGGCCTGGTCGCGGCTGCGCTGCTGCGCCTGCAACTAGACACGGTGCTGCGGCTGTACGCGCTGTATTGGGTGGCTGACCCGGAGGATTTCGCCGGGCGCGTGTTCGGTGGCGAGCAGGTCGATCGGCTCAAGGCTGCGGACGGCCGACAAATGAAAGACCGTTACCTGATCGACAAGATCAAAGACCGTAACCCTTGGGTTGAGCCTGTGTACAAGAACACCAGCGGGCTGATCCACTTCTCAGATCGGCACATTCATTCGGCGATACGGCTAGATGGCAACGACGGCGCAGCGCAGTTCCTCCTTGGCCCGACCAACCCGGAGCATGAATTCGCCGAGTTCCAGGAACTGCTGGAGGCATTCTTCCACTGCACCGGGATGATCGTGGTGGCGGCGGGGGACTGGTTTGCCAACTTCGACACTATCCACCGACGACAGCCGCCGCCGGGCAAGGAGATGCGCCCCACTTCGTGAGGTGGAGGGCGCAGACAGCGTCAGAGCGAAAAGGGGAGCCACACTGCTGGCCTTGATCGATAAACGAGGCTCGGTGGCCTTGACCTCGGTGCGGGAGATGCGTGGACCCGCACACCGTGGCGCTCAGGAGAACAGCGGCCCGGCTTTTGCTGTGACTCGCCAGGCATGTCTGTCGGCGTCTGCGCCGGCGCGGCAGTCGCCGCTTGGCTGAAGAACGAGCGCCGCCACCGCAGGCAATCGTCTCCACGCAACGGCGCGTGCCCGCGTGGGCCTTCCCGTCAGCCTTGATCGCCGTCAATCGCGGCCTTGATCCCCGACAACACCGCCTCCGCGAGCCGGGCGTAGCGCAGCCGCGACGGGGCGGTTTGCCCCGGTTGGGGAGATTCGCCGATGCGTTCGCTTGTTCCGTTCCTCGCCGCCGCCGCCGTGCTGGCCGCCGCGCCGGCCCAGGCCGCGCCGCCGAAGGTGGTGAAGATGCTGAACCGGGGTGCGGGCGGCATGATGGTGTTCGAGCCCGCGATCGTGCGGATCAAGCCGGGCGAGACGGTGGTGTTCACGCCCGTCGACAAGGGTCATGACGCGGAAAGCATCCCCGGCATGCTTCCCGCCGGGGCGCAGCCGTTCAAGGGCACGATCAGCAAGCCGATCTCGGTCACCTTCACCAAGCCCGGTGTCTATGGCTTCAAATGCACGCCGCACTTCGCCATGGGCATGGTCGGCGCGGTCGTGGTCGGCGCGCCGACCAACCTGGCGCAGGCCAGATCGGTCGCGCTGCCCGGACGAGCGAAGCAGGTGATGACCGGCCTGCTCGCCAACGTCCGCTAGGCGCCGCGCGGCTTAGCTTGCGGTGCTGGTCGCCGCGACATTGTCGTCCGAATTGCGGTCGATCCGGACGTTGTACGGGTCGACACCGGCGAAGGACGGACGGGTCGCGGTCACCAGCGTCACCGTCTGCGTCCCCGACCGGATCGGGACGCGGGCCAGTGTCAGCACGTCCTTCTTCGCAAAGGCGCCCCGGCCGGGCATGGCCGCGAATGCGCCGACCTCCGTCACCTCCACCATCGGTGCCTCGCGCTCATTGCCCTTGCCGTCCGCGTACAGCTTGCGGGCCTCGATCGTCAGGCGGGTCTGCCACCGGCCGTCCGGGCGGCGGCTGACCACGGCGGAGCGGGTCTTCAGGTCGTACAGGGTGATGCGTTCGAACAGGTCGGTGATCAGCGCATTCTCCGCTGGAGAGGCGCCGCGCCGGAATTCGGCGATCAGGTCCAGGCTGCGCGGATAGGGCGGGCCGGCGAAGCGGAAGCGGGAGTCGTACCGCTTCAACGCGGCGTTCACCCGCGCCTCGCCCAGTTCGTCCTTCAGCCGGTACATGGCCAGGCTGCCCTTGCGGTAATGGATGTACTGCTGGTTCTCGACGCGGGCGAGAGGCAGTTCCTCGATCACCTCGCCGCCGCGCGACCGCAGGTAGCGATCAAGTTCGAACTTCAGGAAGCGGCGGATCTGGTCGCGGCCGTACAGATGCTCCATGACCATCAGCGCGGAATACTGCGCCAGCGTCTCGACCCCCATCGTCGCGCCCTGGTTGTCGGACGTGATCACCTGATGCGCCCACCATTGATGCGCCAGTTCGTGCGCGGCGACATAGGTGACGTAGTCGATCTTCTCCTTGTCGGACAGGTCGGCGATGAAGCCGATCCCCTCCGAATACGGCATCGTCCCGGCGAACGCCTGTGCGAACTGGGCATAGTCCGGAAATTCGATGATCCGCGCCTGGCGGAACTGGTACGGGCCAAAGGCGGGCTGGTAGAAATCCAGGCCATGCGCAAACGCGTCGAGCATCCGGTCGACGTTCGCCGCATGCTGGGGCGCATAATAGACGGCCAGGTCGATGCCGTCGTGCATCCGGTGCCGTTCGGCATAGCGCGCGGACTGCACCGAATAGAAGTTCAGGATCGGTGCGGTCGTGACGAAGCGGGCGGTCCGGCGGCCGTTCGCGGTTCGATCGGCGACCTTGTTCCCCGGCGCGATCGGCGTCTGGTCGGCGTCGGTGGTCACGCTGACGTCGGTCTTTACCCAATCGACGTGGAACGCGCTGAACCGGGTACCCGACAGATCCTCCAGCCGGGGCGGGCGCAGTTCCGACGGAAGGCCGTATTTGCGGCGCTTGGTCCGATCCTGCAGCAGCGTCTGGCGGTCCATGCCGATCGTCGGCGCGAACTCCGCATTGTTGACGAAGGTGCCATTGGCGACGACGCGCGTGTCGTTGCCGCTGTTGGCGAAGCCGCGCTGGCGCCGTTCCGTGCGGAAGGACAAGGTGGTGGTCGCGCCCGGTGCCAGCGGTGTCGCCAACCGGTAAATGCGGTACTGGAAGCGCGGATAGTCGCGCTGCACCGCCGCGCCGGGGATGCCGATCGCGGTCAGCCGCGTGCGCCGGTCGCCCATGCGCACGTCGATCCGGTCCAGCGGACGGCCGGTGCGGTTGACCAGCGTCATGACACCCGACGCGGTCAGCCCAGGCTGTTCGGGGCGGAGGTCGACCGCGACGCGCACCGCCAGCACCGATGGCTGCGGCACGCGCTCATAGGGGAGCAGCGCCTTTTCGTAATCGGCCAGGAACCGCTCATCGTCGATCGGCGTGCGATACTCGTTCCAGATGTGGGTGTTGGTGTAGATCCATGCGCCCGTCGCGACGAACACGGCCAGCGCCGCCGCGCCGACCAGGCCTGCGCCGCCCGCCAGCTTGCGCGGCAAGCGGCGGACACGTGGCAGCAGCCGCGTCTCCGTACCCCGCCGCCACAGCGCATGCGCCGCCACCAGCAGCATGATCGCAAAGGCGGACCAGTAGAGCCGCAGCCACCACGCGCCGATCCAGAAGCTGCCCTGGCCGTTCATGTCGGACAGCGGCACCTCCGGCGTTGCGGCATAATTGTACAGCACGTCGCCGAACCCCAGCCGGCCCAGCGTGGTACGCGCGATGATGTACAACACCATCAGGCCCCAACCGACGAATTTGTGCGGGCTGAGCGCCTGGATGAACACGGCCAGCACGGCGAGCAGGGTATAGTCCACCGTCCCCGGCAGCACGTACCAGAGCAGGTACTTGCCGATCTCGAACTGGCTGTAGCCATGGACCAGCTGCATCGCCATCGCGCCGACCACGCTGACCAGCAGGGTCGAGAACAGCACCAGCACCACCGCCAGCGCCTTTGGCAACACGAACGCCCAGTCGGGAATCGCGCTGGCATCGATGATCTCGTGCGTCTTGCGGTCACGCTCCCGCCAGACCAGCTCGCCGGCATAATAGATCGCGATGATGATCGGGATCAGGCCGAACGACCCCTTGAGCAGGCCGATAACGACCCGTGTCACCGGCAGCACCGGGGTGCCGAAGATCTCGCCCAGATCGATCAGCGCGCCGACCGAGTTGAACAGGCCGAGCGCGAGCAGCACCACATAGGCGGGGCTGCGGAACACCTGTCCCAGCTCCAGCCGGGTCCGCACGCCCAGCTGCGCCAGCGCGGTCCGCCGGTCGAAGCGGGGGCGGGGCAGGGGACCGGCGGGGCGCGCACGCTCCGACGTGTCCGCCCGTTCCGCCAGCCGCTCCGCCTTGCGCGCCTTTTTCGACGGACGTACGGCAAAGCGGAAGGTGGCGAAGGCGATGGCGAGCGCCGCTCCGGCGACCAGCAGCGCGAGCAGCCGGTTCCACAGCACCAGTCCGGTGATCGGCACCGCCAGCATGTTGCGATCGGCGGCCGTCCAGTATTTCGTCAGGTATCCGACCGCGCCGAACCCCAGCGGCTCGCCATACGCGCCCCACATCTCATAGGCCGGGTTGCGGTCCAGCACGACGTTGGCGACCGTCCAGACGATCAGGAACGCGACCACCCCGACATAGGTCGCCATCATCGAGCGCGTGACCGTCGCCAGCGCGAAAAAGATGGCGGACGTCAGCAACAGGTTGGGCAACGCCAGCCACAGATAGGCCGACAGGTAGAAGGACAGCCGGTTCGGACCCAGCGTCTCCGGATCGACCCACGGCATGTGGCTGCCCAGCCAGACGCCGAGCGGAATCGCCAGGAACCCGATCGCCGCCGCCGCGAACGCACCGCCGAACCGCCCGAACAGATAGGCGCCGCGCGTGATCCGCGTCGCCCGGATGATCGGGCCGAAACCGGTGTCGTCGTCACGCACCACTACGTTCGCCACGAACGCGGTCGACACGAACATGAAGAACAGGCTGAAGATCAGCATCATCTGCGCGATGGCGAAGGGCGCGTTCTTGTGGACGTTGCCGCCCGATCCGACCTGGATCTGGTCAACCGTGGTCGCGCCGAACGCGAGCAGGAAGAAGATGACCGCCGCGACCCAGAAGACCGGATTGCGCAGCTGGTAGCGGAGTTCGAAGCCGAAGATGCCGGCGAACATGGCCCCGGCCCCCCTCAGGCGGCGCGACGCGAGGCGTCGAGCGTGGAGAAATACACGTCCTCCAGTCCGCCGCGCACCGGTTCGAACCCGTCGCCCGGTTGGCCGTCCGCCATGACGTGGATGATCGTGCGCCCGGCGAACAGGCGGGTGGAAATGACCCGGTGGGTGTTCCGGTACGCCTCCAGCTCGTCGCGGGCGATCGTCTTCTGCCAGACGCGGCCTCGTGTCGCGTCGATCAGGTCGAGCGGCGCCCCCTCAAGCAGGATGTGCCCGCCGGCCAGCACCGCCATGCGCGGGCACAGGTCGGCCACATCCTCGACGATGTGCGTCGACAGGATCACCACCACCTTGTCGCCGATCTCACCCAGCAGATTGAGAAAGCGGTTGCGTTCCTCCGGGTCCAGTCCGGCGGTCGGTTCGTCGACGATGATGAGGCGCGGGTCGCCGATCAGCGCCTGCGCGATGCCGAAGCGTTGCCGCATGCCGCCGGAGAATCCGGCCAGCGCCTTTTTGCGTACGGCCCACAGGTTGACCTGGTTCAGCAGGCCCTCGACTGTATCGCGGCGCTCGGCGCGAGAGGCGACGCCCTTCAGCACGGCCATGTGGTCGAGCATGTCGTACGCCGACACGCGGGGATAGACGCCGAAATCCTGGGGCAGGTAGCCAAGCGTGCGACGCAGCTCCTCTGGTTGGGCGATGACGTCGATGCCGTCAAAGGTGATGGTGCCGGAGGTCGGCGCCTGCAACGTCGCGATCGTCCGCATCAGCGTCGACTTGCCCGCGCCGTTGGGGCCGAGCAGCCCGAACATGCCCGGCGGGATCAGGAGGTCGACCCCGTCCAGTGCCCGCGTGCCATTGGCGTAGACATGGGTCAGCTTTTCGATGGCAAGCACAGCGCGATCTCCCCCCGGGTTCGTGCAGGGAGGCTAACAGGTGTATTGCCTGTGTAAAGCGGTGAATCGCGGGTAGGGGCAGGCCCGGCGGTCCGGGAAGTAGGGTCCTGTCGGCGATTGCGGCTGCTTACCCGGCTTGCTTTGATGGATGCGAGACGGGCTGGGGGGGGCGGAGGATCATCGGTGATAGCGAGGGCACGATCCTGCTGATGTCGCTGGCGGCGGCAGGGTCAGCAGCGACGCCGATCACAGCGGGGCGCCGGATCGTCACCAACCAGATAGAGGCGGCCTTGTTCGACGGCCGCTCGGACGGCACGTCCTTTCCGACGGCGCGACCTCGGTCGGTTTGCCTCGCGTCAGTAGATGCGGCGAAAGGACCCGAATTGGCTTTTTCGGATCTACGTCAGTGTCGGGTGTTGCGAACCCCTGTGTCGGGTGGAGCTTTTTCCTTCGAAACGGAATGCAAGGCCACCAGTTCCGACGACCTCATCGTGACGCGATCCGCCGGCCGGTACGCCGCCGACAGCTATGTCGGGACGTCCACGTCCATGCAGCGGCGCGCAGGCCTGCGAACAGAGATGCGATCACCCATGGAGGCGAAGCGCGTGGGCAACTGTTCAGCGGGAAAGTAGTTGGGGGCTGGCCTGCCGGTTGATTCGAGGTGCCGCCACAGCTTGGGCCCGCGTGCGTTGTCGCAAAAGCTACACGGAACTGTCATCTGCCGGGTTCAGGGCGGTTTCCATGGCAACCATGATCCTTCCCGCTGACTCGGCGGCGGGCACGCGCCCTGGTGGTCCGCGCCTTGACGGGCATCTTCATCCGGCCGGCCGCTGGGTATTCCTGGCGGTGCTGGTCGGCGGGCTGATCTATGCCGGGGTCAGCATCCTGACCGACACGCAGCAGGTCGGGGAGAGGCTGGCGACCGGCGTGTTCCTGTTCCTGGGGCTGGCGCTGCTCATCGCGCTGGCGTTCGAATTCGTGAACGGTTTCCACGACACCGCCAATGCCGTGGCGACGGTGATCTACACCCACGCCCTGCCCGCGCCGGTCGCGGTGGTTTGGTCGGGGGCGTTCAACTTCCTGGGCGTGCTGACCTCTTCGGGTGCGGTGGCGTACTCGATCATCACGCTGTTGCCGGTGGACCTGATCCTGCATGTCGGCAGCGCCAGCGGCTATGCGATGATCTTCGCCCTGCTGGTCGCGGCGATCCTGTGGAACCTGGCGACATGGGCGGCGGGGTTGCCCAACTCGTCCAGCCACGCGCTGATCGGATCGATCCTGGGTGTCGGCATCGCGAACCAGCTGTTGTCACCGGTCGCTGGCGGGGCGTCGGGCGTTGCATGGGGTCAGGTGGAAAAGGTGCTGTCCGCGCTGTTGTTCAGTCCGTTGATCGGGTTCGGGGGCGCGCTGATCCTGTTGCTGCTGATGAAACGTTTCGTCCGCGATCCGGCGATGTACCGGGAGCCGAGGGGCGACCAGCCGCCGCCCAAGGGTATTCGCGCGCTGCTGATCCTGACCTGCACCGGCGTCAGCTTTGCGCATGGCAGCAACGACGGGCAAAAGGGCATGGGCCTGATCATGCTGATCCTGATCGGCTGTGCGCCCACCGCCTACGCCCTGAACCGCACCGTGCCCGAAAGCGCCACACCCGTGTTCATGGCGGTGGCGGCACAGGCGGAATCGGCATTCGATCGGGTCGCGGTGAAACGCCCGGACAGCCTGGTCGAAGCACGCGACACGCTGACGCGCGGCATTGCAACGCGCAAGGTCGACAACCGGGCGGTGTATGGCGCCCTGGCCACCGTGTCGCACGATGTCGGCAGCCGCATCGGCAGCTACGGATCGCTGGGTCGGGTGCCGGCGGCGGCGACGCCGAACCTGCGTGGCGACATGTACCTGGTGCTGGACGCGACCCGCATGGTGGTGGCCGACAAGGGCGCCCAAGGCCGCTTCTCCGCGTTGGAGGTCAAGCGGATGCAGGCCTATGCCGGGCAGCTGGAACAGGGCACGCGCTATATCCCGATTTGGGTCAAGGTGACGGTTGCGCTGGCGCTGGGGCTGGGCACCATGGTCGGATGGAAGCGGATCGTGGTCACGGTGGGCGAGAAGATCGGCAAGAGCCACCTGACCTATGGCATGGGCGCGTCGGCGGAGCTGATGGCGGCTGGCACGATCCTGTTGGCGGACCGGTTCGGCCTGCCGGTGTCGACCACTCATATCCTGTCGTCCGGCGTGGCAGGGGCCTCCGTCGCGAACGGCGCGGGGGTGCAGCATCGCACGCTGCGCGCGATGGCGCTGGCCTGGTTCATGACCCTGCCGGTGGCGATGCTGTTGTCGGGCGTGTTGTACTGGCTGTTGCTCGCCGGCGTCCGCGCGCTGGGGCTGTAGTTTCGGGCGAAGCTGCCCAGCGGCCCGCGCGCGATGCCCATGTCCTGCTATCGTAGACGTTCGGCGCTGCGACACGACGCACACGCATTTGCCCACCAGTGACCGGCTCGGTTAAGCCGCTTCGCTCAGCGTAGAAAGCAACCGGGCGAGCGCGCCGTGCACGCCCGCCTGGATAGTCAGCGCGCGAGCAGCACGCGTGCCTGGCCCGCGATCTGCGCCAGCATCGCCGCGCCGGGTTGCGTGGCCGCACGGGCACGCGAAACCAGCCCGCGGAACTGCGCCACTCGTCCGGCATGGGTGTCGAGCCATGCCTCCACCGCGGCGCCCGGATCGGCGGCGGCGTGGCGGGCGAGGAAGTCGAGCCGCAACTGCTGGAAATCGCGCGCCAGTCCGCCGAGCAGCAGACGCTCCCACGGGTCGCTGGAGCCGATCCGCGCGGCCGTGGCCTGTGCCCAGTCCAGCCCCAGCGCGTGACCCAGCCGGGTAAAGGCGCGGGTCAGCACCGCCTCGTCCTGGCCGAGCCGCTGGCCGAGATCGGCCAGGCCGACCCCGCCGTCCATCTCGAACAGGCGCACCACGCGCGCGGCGAGGTCGGTCGGTGCGCCGGCGGTGGCAAGCGCCGTCGTGATGCGGCCGCTGTGCGCGCGGGCCTCGTCCAGCAGCAGCGTGTCGAGTCCGGCTTGCAGCTTGGCGATACCGGGCCGCAGCCGCGCCAGCGCCGCATCGGGAGAGGTGCCGGCCGGCACCGCGCGCAGCAGATCGGCGATCTGCGATCCCGTGCCCGCCGCGATCTCGTCGAACAAGGCGATCCGTGCCGCCTCCGGCATCGCTGTGCGCTCAACCTCCGCCCATAGCGGCTGGAGATCGAACAAGCGTTCCGCGACCACGAACATCGCGGCCAGGTCGCCGAGCGAGGCGCCTTCCTCCTCGGCCACGTCGAAAGGTTGAAGGACGCCCAGCCGGTTGACGATGCGGTTGGCCAGCTTGGTCGCGACGATCTCTCCGCGCAGGCGATGCTCATCAATCGCGGGGCCGAACGCCTCGCGCATGGCGCGCGGAAATGCGGCGTGGAGGTCGTCGCGCAGCGCCGGATCGGCACCCAGGCCGGCTGTCTCGATCGCGTCCTGCAGCGCCAGCTTCGCGGTGGCGAGCAGCACGGACAGTTCGGGCCGGGTCAGCCCGGCGCCCTCCTGGCCACGACGCAACAGGTCGTCGTTGCCGGACAATCCCTCCACGCGGCGGTCCAGGCGGCCGGTGCCCTCGAACATCTCGATCAGGCGCACATAGCTGGGCATGGCGCGCGCGCCGTCCCGCTCCGCGATAGACAGCGCCAGCGTCTGGAGCCGGTTGTCCTCCAGCACCAGATGCGCGACGTCGTCGGTCATCGCGGCGAGCAGGGCGTTGCGATCCGCCTCCGCCAGCCGGCCCTCGATCATTTCGCGATTCAGCGCGATCTTGATGTTGACCTCGTTGTCCGAACAATCGACGCCCGCCGAATTGTCGATGAAGTCGGTGTTGATGCGGCCGCCGCGTCCGGCAAAGGCGATGCGCGCCGCCTGGGTCACGCCCAAATTCGCGCCCTCTCCGATCGCGGTGACTCGCAGGTCCTCCGCATCGACGCGCAGGCGATCGTTGGCGGGGTCGCCGACGGCCGCGTTGTTCTCGCTGCGCGCCTTTACATAGGTGCCGATGCCGCCGAACCAGAGCAGGTCGGCCGGCGCCTTCAGGATCGCGGCGATCAGCGCGGTGGGCTCCATCTCGCCCGCCTCGATGCCCAGCGCGGCCGCGACCTCCGCCGTCACCGCGATCGACTTGGCGGCGCGGCTGTGGACGCCGCCGCCGGCCGACAGAGGCGCGGCATAGTCGGCCCAGGACGAGCGGGGCAGGGCGAACAGCCGCGCACGCTCCTCGTACGACACCGCCGCATCGGGGTTGGGGTCGAGGAAGATGTGGCGGTGGTCGAACGCCGCGACCAGCCTGATCGAACGCGACAGCAGCATGCCGTTGCCGAACACATCGCCCGACATGTCGCCGCAACCGACCACAGTGACGGGGTCGATCTGCACGTCCACGCCGCGTTCGGCGAAGTGGCGCTGTACCGAGACCCAGGCGCCCTTGGCCGTGATGCCCATCGCCTTGTGATCGTAACCCTGGCTGCCGCCGGACGCAAAGGCGTCGCCCAGCCAGAATCCGCGTTCCAGCGCCAGCGCGTTGGCGACGTCGGAGAAGGTCGCCGTGCCCTTGTCGGCGGCGACCACGAAATACGGGTCCTCGCTGTCCAGGATGCGCACGCCCTCCGGATGCACGACGGCGCCGTCGACGATGTTGTCGGTGATCGACAGCAGCGACCGGATGAACACGCGATAGCTTTCGGTGCCCTCCGCCAGCCAGGCGTCGCGATCGACCGCGGGGGAGGGGAGCTGCTTCGGGTAGAAGCCGCCCTTTGCCCCGGTCGGCACGATCACCGCGTTCTTGACCCGCTGCGCCTTCATCAGGCCGAGGATCTCCGTGCGGAAGTCGTCGCGCCGGTCGGACCAGCGCAGGCCGCCGCGCGCGACCGGACCGGCGCGCAGATGGATGCCCTCCACACGCGGCGAATACACCCAGACCTCACGCCATGGCACGGGCGCGGGCAGACCGGGGATGCGGTGGCTGTCCAGCTTGAAGGCGAGCGCCACTTGTCCCGCCGGCGCGAAGGCGTTGGTGCGCAGCGTCGCGCCGATCACCGCACGATAGGCGCGTAGGATGCGGTCGTCGTCGATCGCGGACACCGCATCCAGCCCCTGAGTCACCGCGGCATCGGCGGCGGCGACATCGCCATCGCTCGGACCATGCGCGGCGAAGAACCGGGCGACCAAGGCGGCGGCAACGACGGGCGCGCGGCGCAGCGCATCGACCACCGTCGCCAGGCCATAGGGCAGTCCAGCCTGGCGCAGGTACCGGAACCATGCGCGCAGCAGCACCACCGCATCCGGAGTCAGCCCCGCCTCCACGATCAGGCGGTTGAAGGCATCATTCTCCGCCCCGCCTGCCAGCACGGCGGCGATCGCCCCCTCCAGCACGGACGCGTCCGTCGGTAACGTACCGTCCGCCTCGACCTGGAAATCGTGGATCGAGGATCGCGACTCATCGCTCAGCGCGGTCGGCATTTCCTCGACGACGCGGAACCCGAAATTCTCCAGCACCGGCACCGCATCGGACAGGGCCAGCGCGCCACCCTGGCGATAGATCTTCAGCCGCGTACCGCTGTCACCCATCGCGATCCGGACGCCGCGTGCATCGTCGCCTTCCAGTCGGGACAGGTGCAGCGTGTCGAGCGCAGCCTCCTCCGCCGGATGGGCGTTGCGATACCCCGTCGGAAACGCGCCCGCGTAACGCAGCGCCAGTCGTGCTGCTCGCGCCGGGCCGACCGCCTCGCCCAGCGATCCTTCGACCGCGGGGATCCAGCCGCGCACCATGCGCGCGATACGCGGCTCCAGCCCGTCGACATCGGCGCTCGCGTCGCCGCCGCGCACGTCCAGCGTATAACGGAGCAGCGCGATGCCGCCCTCTTCCAGTGCGATCGACCAGTTGATCACAATTCCGCCCGCCCGTTCCGCGAGCATGTCGCCGATCGCGACACGCCGCGCGGTGGTCAGGTCATCGCGCGGCAGCCAGACGAATGCGAACAACTGGCGGCCCAACGGCGATCGTACGGCGACCAGCGCCGGACGCGGGCGATCGGCCAGCGACATGGCGGTCAGCACCAGCCGCTCCAGCGCGTCCGGCGCGATCGCTACGGCGAGGTCGTGCGGCAGGTTGGACAGCGCGTGAGTCAGCGCCTTTCCGGCATGGCCGCGCGGGTCGAAGCCGAATTTCTGCTGCAACTCGGCCAGCCGTCGCCGCAGGACGGGCACCTCCGCCGGCGCGGCGGCCAGCGCGGCGCTGGTCCACAAGCCGGCATGGATTGACAGACCGGTGACGCTGCTGCCCTCACGCACCGGTAGGATCACCAGGTCGAGCGGCACGGCGCGGTGAACGGGAGAGATCAGGCTGGATTTCAGCAGCAGCGGCGCGGCGCCGCCGGCGGTGAAATAGTTCATCGCCAGCGTGCGGCTCGCCTCCGCCAGGATCGGCGGATCGTGGCGGTTCCGCGCGATGCCGAGTGCGGCGCCCGCCCCGCCATGGGCCCAGCGCTGATGGCCCAGCAGCGTCAGATTGTCCGCCAGCAGCCAGTCGAGCAGGGCGCCGCCCTCATCCGCGCTGCCCAGCGCCTCCGCGTCCTGACGCAGCGCCTGGGTCAGCGCGGGCCAGTCGGCGACGGCGCTACGCACGTCGGCCAGCACGGCGCACAACGCATCGGTCAGTTCGCGCCGGTCGCGGGCATCCGCACGCTCCAGCTCCAGATAGATCATCGATTCGCGGGACGGACCCTCGCCGACCGCGAGCAGGCGGCCGTCCGCGTCGCGCGACACGGGCACGATGGGGTGAAGGATGCGATCGACCGCGATGTCGCGCGCGCCGATCGCCGCCGCCACCGAATCGACCAGGAACGGCATGTCGTCATTGACCACGGCCAGCCGCATGCGGCGGCGAGGATCGTCCGCCGCGATGGGCGAGAGCGTGATCGCAGGCGTGCCGGGCGTCCGCTCAGCAGCGGCGTCCACCATGAAGCGGGCCGCATCGGTCACTTCTGCGGGTCCGAATCGGTCGAGCTCGCCCGGAAGTGCACCCTCCGTCAGGCGGGCTGCGAGCTGGTTCGTCAACATTTGCACATCGGTCATGATGCCGGCCTATGCGCCCGCCCCGTGACCGGCTCAACCCCCGCAAATCGGCGGATTTGCGCGCGCGTCATCCTGTTACCGCTTCCTTAGCGGATCGTCGCCCCGGTTCAGGACGGGCGCGATCAGTCCAGCGCGCGCAGGGCGCGTTCGCACAGCGAGGTGTCGCCGGTCACCGTGCCGATCAGGTCGAGCCCGCCGCCATCCGCAATGCGTGCGATCAGAACCACCGTGCTGCCGGCATCGCCCGTCACGTCGAAGGGCAGGTGGGCGATGGTCGGGCGGGGTGCCGGCGCGACGACGGGCTTGGGCGCAGGCTTCTTCGCCTGTCGCTCGGCCGCGACGACTGCCTTTATGCCGCCTGCGAACCCGTCCAGAAATGCCGGCAACTGGCCGCTTCCGATGCCGTTGCGGCGGGCGTGGCTGAGCACGGAGGCGAATTCGGTCAGCCGCGTCTTGTCGTAATCCACGCCGAAGATCAGCTTCACCACCGGGGTCAGCGGAGCGCGCGCCTGAACCGTGATGCCGGCGTCGGCGAGCATCTCCGCATAATCGTCCGCTTCCGTGTCAGCCGCGATGGCGAAATCATGCGCACGGCCTAGGGCGCGGTACAGGGCGGAGCGGCTGCGCGTATCGGCCGCACGCACTGCCGCCGCGCTTTCGCGGGCGAGCGCCAATCGGTCCGCGAGCGATGCCGTGGGCAGCGGCTCATCGAGGAGGGGGGAGGGGACATCGCCTTCGTCGCTGTCACCCGGCTCCTCCACCGCGACCTCGGCGCTCGGTCCGTCAGCCCAGACGGGCGTGTCGTGCGCGGTGCGGGGAGCGTCACGCACCGCCGCGTCCAGTTCGGCATGCAGTCCCGCCTGCGTGACCGCGTCCACCGTCTCCTTCCAGTTGATGACGCCGTAGATATAGTCGATCGCGTCGCCGTCGGATGAAAAGGGCATCAGGATGCCGCGGTACAGGGTGGTACGGCCCCGTATGCCGACGAATTCCGCCTCGAACCCGATCGGCGCGCGATTGGCGATGATCTGCAGGTAATGATCGGTCAGTCGCGACAGCAGGGAGCGGCTGGGCACGTCGCCGATTCGCTGGATCCCGGACTCCAGCCCGCACTCCTCGCGCAGCTTCCGCCCCAGAAAGGCGATCAGCGGATCCTCGATCCCTCTGCTGAAATCGAGCAGCACGCTGTGCCCGCCGAAATCGGCGATGCTGCTCGGGTCCAGGTCCGCGATCGCCGGATACGCGCGCCCCTTCAGCAGCGACACCCAATGATTGTACGCGCGCACATGCATGCGCCGCTCGTCGCCGCCCAGGTCGAACAAGGCGTCGTCGATGCCGCCATCCGTGTCGGCCTCGACGTCGATCGCCGTTTCCGGTTCGTCGATACCGATCCGCTGTTCGAATTCGCGCGCGATATTCATGGCGTTTGCAGGCCCTTATGGGTTCGGCATGATGCCGGATGCCCGCGTCTTGCGCCCGTCTTGGTAAACGCAACGTAAACCCGGGCCGACATGCTTGAGCGGCTTGTCAGCACGGGACGCTGCTGTTACAGGCGCCACCTCCACCGGCTCCGCGCCGGTCGTGCCGCTTTAGCTCAGCTGGTAGAGCATCGCATTCGTAATGCGGGGGTCGCAGGTTCGAGTCCTGCAAGCGGCACCACCTAACATGTTATTATCCGGGCATTTTTGCCTCCCTCGGTGCGAGGGGCGCGCGGCTGGCTCCGGTGGCATTCCGGTGCAGGGAGCCCGGAGCCAGTCGCTCGATATCGGAAATGATGCTCGCTAGGGCGCTCACGACCGTGGGGAATTCGCCCACAGCATAGACCTCGGTCTGGCTGGAGGCGCGGTGCCCCATGAAGCCTTCCAAGTCCCACTTCTCAGCGCCGCGATTGCGGGCGAGCGTGGCGAGGCTATGGCGCAGCACGTAAGGCTTCCACTCCCGTCCGGTGGGGAAGCCCAAGTCGACGAGCATTGCGTCCCAAGCGCGATCGATGCTCTTCACCGGTCGGCCATAGTAGTTGACCAGCCAACCTCGCCCGATTCGCTCCTCGACAGGTAGCGCATCGTATTCGACACGCTCCGCGTCGAGCCATTCCGCGAGCAGCGGGAGGACAGGCAGAAGCGGGCGCCGCTTCTTGTTCTGCGTTCGGCCGTTCGGGTTGAGGTCGATTGTCGGCGAACCAGGCCACCACTGGTTGCGCTCAGGCGTGACCGAGATCTCTACCACGGCGCCCGGGCGGGCGATGGTGCAGATCGAGGCGACGATGAAGCGGTGCAGCGAGCCTCGGCGCTTGTTCGGTTCGGCCGCATAGGCGACGATCTTCGCCAACTCCTCGATGCCGATCCTGGTGCGACGGGTTCGTTGCACCTGGCTGGGCGGCAGCGGCTTGTACGTCGGTCGCTTGTCAGAGCGCGGAGGATCCGCGTTGACCGCATGGTTCAGAACGGCGACCAACTGCGCGATCGCGGCCTCCGTGGCCGCGGGCGACCGGTCTTTCGACTTCGTAACGAGACCGGCCTTGTTTCTCCAGACGACCGGCTGCTTGCGCGACCAAGCCCGGAAGGCATGGACAAACACGCTCGTGCAAGCCGCCGCGCAGCTAGTGGCGATGCCGAAACGGCCCTCGCTGCCTCGCGCTTCCTCGACGTCGAGGAAGTCCAGGACGTGCTTGAGCCGTCCCTCGATCGTGTCGGCCGACGCTCGCGCGTCCCCCCACTCGAGTCGATAGTCGGCGATCGCGTCAGTCAGCAGGTACGCCTGAGCTTGGGCGAGCGGCTGACCGCACGCGTGGCAGAACGCTGGCGCCTCGTCGGTGTCAGCGAGATACTTCCGGTCGAGCGCTAGGACGGCGAGGTCCTCCTGCGCCGTGCCCGATGATGCGCTTCGGACGCGTCCCGCTGCGGGATCGTACCAGAAGATGGTGAGGTTGGGACTGCGGAGAGACCCGTCGACCTTCCGGTCCCATCCGAGCCAATATTTCCCCCGACGATAGAGCGGCGTTTCCTGTCGCGGCATCCCGCTTGATCCTTGAGATAGTCTGCTGTTGCGCGGTGGATGACGTGAAGGACGCCATGCGTCACCAGAAGGTCGACATCGGCGGCTTCGAGCCTGATGCCTCTGCCATCTTCGGCGGCTCGGCTGATCCTGCGGTCCAGCTTGGCAATTGAGGGAGCGTTCATGGTTCCTCCGGGGCGGGCAGCATCGGCAGCAGCGCCGGCATGGTGCCGACGCGGTACGCGTCTGCGATTTGCGGCTTCATCCAGGCGCCGGCGGTCTCACCGGTGGGCAGAACGATGTTCGCCAGGAACTCGTCCTCGAACACGCTGATGCCACTCTCGACGGCTTCCAGCTTGGCCTTGATCACGAGGGCGAGCGCTCGCCAGCGCTGACGCACGGCCTGTTCCCATTCCTTCAGCGCAGCCTCTGGCGTCCGCGCGCCGCGGCTATGATGGGTGAAAGATTTGTCGCTCTTCTTGGGCAGCTGGAGAATGAAACGGATCTGCCGACCCGCCATGCGGAAGCCGACCAGCGCCGCCTCGTCTTGCCAGCCGTAGAGGAACTGGTCGGCGCCGTAGCGCTCCAGCGTCCGTTCGATCTCCTCGCGGCTGCGCGAACTGCTGACCTCGGTGGTCGCGGCAAAGCGGGTCATCGCACCTCCCCAACGCCGATCGCGAAGCCGGCGTCGCGGAGGTGTCCGCTGCGGCACGCGCGGCGATCGCCGCGTCGACGTGAGCCTCGGCCGAGGAGCGTGCCTCTTGCGGCCGGCGCGGCGGGTGATGGGTTCGATCGCGGTCTGAGCGTTCATGACACGGTCTCCGGCTTGTGGCCGCGAGCGCCACGCCGTGTGGGAGCGGGTGTCTCGACCGGGCGGCCTTGGGGTGCGCTCATGTCGGCGGTGACGGTCGCCGGCACGTCGGGATCGGTGAGGGGGGCGGCATCCGGCCTGCCCCCCGAGCTGGTGATGAAGGTCAGCTGGCAACCTCCGCTGGTCCAGCCGCGGCAGGCAGAGCAGCGGCAGCGTTCGAGCTGCACCGACGCGGTCACGCGACCACCTCGTAGCGCGCGATCTCGAAGGGGTGCCCGGTCCGCCGCCAGTTGCACGCACCGGAGCCGTCGGCCGGCCAGCCGGCGAACGGCATGCCGTTCTCCAGCTCGCCGCGCACGCGCTTTCCCATCGCGTCGGTTGGGAGGTGGCCGGGGTTCGGCTTCACGCGTTTGCTGCCGCAACCCGAGCGGCGATGAGCCTTTCCTCCATGGCCAACTCGCGGATGTGTTCGCCTGCTGCCGTGGCGGCCGCGATCTGGAGCTTCGGGTCGACGAGAGAGGCCCTGATGCGAGTTAGATGCCCACGTGCTTCGTCCGGTAGCGAGCCAAGTTCCATCGTCTTCGGCAACGCATCCGAGATCGTCGCACAAAGTCTGATCATGCTCGCCATCTCGAGCATCATCTTCGAGGCGTAATCCAAACCCTCCGCTTTCGTGAGAAGCACCGGCGGAGCAGGCAACTTGGAGGGGCTCACAACCCGAACGCCTGCAGCACGTCCTGCGCGATCGCGATCGTCGACGCGGCGAAGGCGAGGGGGTGGCAGACGGCGCCGATCGCGACGCCGATGCCCATGCCGGCGAGCAGCAGCTTGCCTACGTCGCCGATCGTGTAGGGCACAGGCGGCAGATCGGTGCAGCAGGGGCAATCGTGATCGTGGATCTCGACCAGCAAGGGCGTGGGCCGCTCGAAATGGTACGAGCGGCTGATCTGGGCAGGACGCGTCATGGGTTCTTGCTCCCGGTCTGCTGCGCGAAGCGGAGGCGATCGATGCTCACGAGCTGAGCGGCGATCGCGAGGACGAGGCAGGCGACGGCTACGCGCACGGGGCCGTAGATCGTCGCGTAGAGGGCGATGCCGGCGAACAGCCCCGCAGCGGCGTGCAGGACGCGCAGCGATTTCCTGCGGCGGCTCATCGTGCTGCAAGCCCGGCGGCTGCTGCGGCGTGGATGGCGTCGACCTGGTCAACGATCGTCCGCAGATCGCAGGCAGAGCAGAGGTCCCGCTCGATCCAGTGGCAGACCCGGCCGAATGGGCCAACGCACCCGTCGTAATTGCTGCAGGCGCAGTCGCGGCAGATGTGTGGAGGCGTGTCGCTCAGTCCCTGCCGCACGGCGTCGAGGCGTGCCAGCACGCCCATGTCGAGCGGGAAGGCGGCGGCGAGCGCGACCACCGTGCTGAAGCCGAGAGGTGCTGCGTCCGCCTCGATCAGGCGCAGCCATTCCGTGCGCTGGTGTTCCGGCCAGGCCGGATCGGTCGGCAGCCGGACGGCGACGTCGACGAGCGACTTGCCCGCGGCTTCACGGCGCTTTCGGATGTAGGTACCGGGGGAGATCACGGGCTCGGGCACGGCGGGTTCCAGGCATGCGACAAGCCGTTCCGCGCGGCGGGGCCATGCGGTCGGGCTTGTCGTCGGTGGTGGTGGTCAGGGGCGCGGGGCGCGGGGGTGGCGGGTCAGCTGGTGTCGGGCGCCGCTCCGCTGGTCTTGCGGCGAATCCTGTCGCGCAGGTTGGCGATGGCCGGGGTGCAGGCGGTGTCCGCCTCCTCGCACTCTTTGAGCGCGCGGCGGAGGGTGTCGAGCGAGGCGCCGGGTTGCATGGCTGCGATCAGCCATGCGGTCGCCTCGCCCGATTCACGGGCATAGTCCTGGGTGAGCAGGCCGAGCGCATCGGCGTCAGCGAACCGCTCGGCCGCCTCGCTCTCGATGATCCGGCCGAACGTCTCGTACAGCGGAAAGCCCTCGCGGCCGCCAGCGCGCCACGCGAGGTCGAGCTTGATCGCATCCTCGATCGTCAGACGCTCGCGCTTGTCGGGATCGGAGAGGGCGCGGAGGTAGCTTTCGGCGCGGCCGGTGGTCTCGGCTGCCAGTTCGATCGTCAGCTCGCCGAGCACGCGATACAGCGTATTCTCGATCGTGACGGGCGCACGCTCCTTCGTCATGCGGCCAGCGTCCGAAAACGCGGCGCCGATCGCTGCATACGACCGGCGCCGGAGGCTGCACAGGTTGGGAGCGGCAGATCATTGCCTCGCACGAAAGATGCGGCTCGCGAGGTCCCGCCGGTCTGCCAGCGGACGGAAAGGAAATGTGTTGCAACGATCATTGGGCCCGCACCAAGTCGGAGGGGCGGTCCTGACCAGTGGGGGCGGCTCCCTCGCGCGGGTAGAGGTCGGGGCGAAGGTCGTGCTTCGATACTCCCGTCGCTGCCTCAACTGTCAGAACGTATTCGCCAGGCAGTCTTTTTCCATCTTGCAGGAGCTTGTGGACGTAAGGCTGACTCCGACCGATCAGTCTGGCGAACCCCGACTGCCGACCGACCGTGACGCGTACCGCACGGGCGAGTGGTGATTCGAGGTGGTCTTCGAGAGCCATGCAAGAACGGCTATTCTGATTAGAATAGATCGTCAACAGCCAATCGAAGCTACCCAGCTATTCTGTGAAGAATAGAACCATCCGATGCGGCTGGGTGAGCGGATTGCGGAACGACGTTTGGCGAAGGGCTTCTCGCAAAGTGCTCTCGCGCGTCGGTCTGGGCTGTCTCAAGCCACTATAGGTAAACTTGAGGCTGGCATCAGTTCGGGATCCTCGCACCTGCATAGGATCGCCCGGGAGCTTGGTACCACGCCAGAATACCTGACAGGTGAAATCAACGATCCCGAGGTTGGTGCGCCACCACCGCTTCCTTCGCCTATGATCCAGCATCTTCTTATGCCGGTGGCGCTGCCAAGCGAAGCGGCGCTGACCGAGATGTACGAGGCTCAGCTAAAGGCATTGGCCCGGCTGGAGGGGGCCGAGCTTGCTCATGCTCTCGCCAAGCGTCTGCCCAGAGCTCTCGCGCGGCTGCAAGGCGCCGAGCTGTATGAGGAGTCGGATTCCGCTCCTGAAGCGCGCGAAGCGCCTGCACCTCCTGCCACAGATCATCACGAACCCCGGCGAGCTCGGCGCACTTGACCCGACACTTTTTACACCGATGGCCGCACCCAGGCGAGCGACGGTATACGCGTACTGACACTCCGAATCGGGCCTCCCGTTCCCGTTGTGTTCCATATCAGGACAGGTTGTAGCTGGGGAGTCGAAGCAGGCATGGGCAAATACCAGTAAACGGTGCTGTAACCGTGTGATCGGCCGTTACACATCCTTTCGGTGCAGACATGGAGATTGCGAGAAGCCGGCACGAACGGGCAGTCGCACTAGGCGGTTCAACCTGAGGGGCAAGCATGGGCGGAATCAACGACGAGGGCGCTCGTAGGCGCGGCGCAAGCAAGGACACACCGCGCATCCAGCCGACGGGTGTGGTGCAGTTCCTGCTGACGGACAGGGGCGGGCATAATCAGGTGGTCTCGGTGCTGGTGCCTCATGGGCGCCGCGAGGTTCTAAACGTCGAATTCACGCTGGACGATTTCTACGCGTTCGCGGCCTGTGCGGCCGAAGTGTCGAGCAGCATCCAAAATGACCTGAAGAACGGAACCAATAGCGGCCAGCGTGGCCACTAAGACAGTGCGAAAAGGCTGACCTGAACATGCGTGAAATGAGCATAGAGGAGATACACAGGCGGGCGCGGCGCGGGCCCATGCTTCTCCTTTTGCGGCGCGCACTGTCGCTGATCATCACACTGCTCTCGACCATCCTGATCGCGCGCCTCGTTGGCCCGCGCGCCTATGGGCTTGCGGCCATGTCCGCAGTTGTGTTGTCCTTTTTGCAGGTGTTCCGCGATTATCGGCTGACCAACGCCATGTTATGGAAGCCTACAAAGGAGGTTGGCGCGTGAAAGAGGCTGGTCCGACTATTTCGGTGGTCATTCCGACTCACGGCAGAGCGAGGCTGCTGGCGGAAACCTTGTCTACCGTTGAAATGCAGACGCAAGCACCGAATGAGGTACTCGTCATTGATGATTTGGGCGATAGCGAGACGCGGGAATTAGTTCAGGTACGTGCATCTGCCTTTCCGGTCCCACTGCGTTATGTGCATAATGCAGCCGAGCCGGGTGCCTGCGGATCGCGCAACGTTGGAGCGCGGCTTAGCGCAGGCGAAGCCATAGCTTTCCTGGACGATGACGACAGATGGCTGCCGAGCTACCTCGAGGCGTTGTCGGCGCAGCTCTTATCTTCAGATACGGACTTTGTAATTTCGTACATCGATCGGTGTTTCCCGAATGGTTCGGTGAAGCACCTGACCACGGCTCCCGGCCTGACGGCGACGAACGTTCTGCATCAACGCGTCTACATGACCGGTAGCAGTGTCCTCATACGCCGTAACGCCTTCGAAGATGTCGGCGGGTTTGACCCGAACGTGCCCGTTTTCAACGACTGGGACTTCTTCATCCGCTTGGTGCGTGCGGGCAAGCGGTATCGGGTAGTGCCCGAGCCGTTGGTACAGTGGGTTGAGCACCACGGCGCGAGGATTACGACCGCTACACTGAGGCGCGCGGATGGGATTGACCGTTTCCTGGGCGTCTACGGCGGTGACATGGCGGCTGACGTCCGAGCATATTTTCTGAGAATCGCGTTCGGCATTCGCAAGGCACATGAGACATCGCGGGTTCGCCGTGCGCTCCTAACCGGTAGAATGTTCAGAAAGGCTGGATTGGCCGGCTCAGCCTTTATCGTGCGGCAGCATCTGCACCGGGGTTAATTCGGGCCCGACAAGTCGCGCGGTAGATTTAACTCGTTCGGAGTTACTCCGGCATTGTGTCTGCCCGATGCTGAACCATCAGATATGGCCAATGGCGTCTTCATAAAGCTCCGTGACAATTTTGGCGATCCGCCGCCAATCGTTGCAATCGCGAAGGTCAGCGACACGAGCGGCGGGGTCTTCGGACAGGGCGCCGGCAATCGCTTCCTCTAAATCCCGAACATCGAATGTAGAGGTGCGCGTCATGCCGCGCCCGCCCAGTTGCGCTTGCAAGGTGTCAAACGCTCCACCGGGTGGCGAAACGATACGGATTCCCCTCTCTGCCGCGAGCATCGCCATTCCAGAAGTCGACTCAGTCAAGTACGGGAATGCAATAACTGAACAGGCGGTGATCGCCGCTACTAGTTCAGCATCGTCCAAGCGTTTGTCGAACAGGTGAACCTTCCAACCCGCCTGACGTGCATCGTTGATCTGTCGCAAGATGCCCTTGCCGTAATCGTCTTTCGGCAACGCACCAGCTATGAGGACCTCGAAACAGGGTGTTTGCCGAGTTAGATTAGCCAATACGCGATCAATACCCTTGTAAGGCCGAATGTCGCCAATGACACCCGCTATTGCGCCAGAACTTTCCAAGCCAAAGCGTGCTCGGGCCTCCGCGAATGTTGGAGAAGGAGGGTAGGCATCACCGTACACCCCGTGGGGAACGATGCGAGAGCGAACGCGCCGCAGCGGAAGGTAGACATCCTCAGCACTTTGCTTGACCGACTCGCTCAGGTAGATCACTCCGTCCACGAGCCTGACGAAGTAAGCCATGAGCATGTGCTCAAGCTTGGGTCGTCGGGACGAATGCGACGTGACGTTGTGCGCGGTCCAGATCACGCGTGCGCCCCTGAGTTTCTGAACTGCAAGCGTCAGAACGAAGAGGGGCAACCGGTAAAGATACGCGTTTCCCTTGGCACTGGCGTACTGCTGTGGCCAGTGAACATGAACGATATCCGCGCGACCGAAAAGTGCCTGCTTGACGCTCGGGTCCACGACAGACCAGCCTGATTTTTCAAGCGCCTCCGCAAGGAGGAAGTTGTAGGGGTTCTCCCTTCGATTCCGGCGCGCCGGCAATCCAAAAACCTTCTTCTGTGGCATGGTTCCCCGCGGATTATCGTCTCACGAAGGCCCCCTGGTGCACGGCGTTATATCAGGCAAGTGAATTGCATAGGTCGTGAACGCTTCGTTTGGTCGGACCGCTAAACGTCCAGTGTTGGGACCAGCGATGCCATCCGGGTTAATAGATGGCCATCTGTGACGGCCGAAGAAGGAAAACGCTTACATTCGTCGGACATCAGGTTCACCCGGCAGCTGATCGAGATCGCCAAGTCGCTCGACGTGGACCGAAATTCTTGCATCAGCATGCGTTCGGTCGCGTTGCTGAATTGGGGGTAGCGTTGGGGTATCGAGCAGCTTGATCGATTATGAAGGCCGCGGTTTCCCGCAACTTTTCCTGACCACGGCGGAGCGTATATCCGCCATGGTCGCGCGTTCGGCGCCATAAAGGATGCTTGCGGTCGTCGATCAAATTATCCTACATTAACAATGTAGTATCTCTAAACGCTCGCGTGAGATGGGCGCTGTTGACGGCCGGGAGAATAAGCTTGCCCTCCACATACCCGCTCCACCCCATGGAGGAGTTTGGCCGTCTGTCGGACGGCGAGCGAGACGCGGTGATCAAGCTTGTTGGGAAACCTCATGCGGTAGAACGCGGTGACACGATCCGGCGGGAAGGCGATCCCGCTGCCGGGTTCTTCCTGCTTTCGGAGGGTTGGGTGCTCGCGTCCATGCTGCTTCCCGCGGGACGCCGCCAGGTTCTGACGATCCATCTGCCCGGCGATGTGTTGGGCACGTCAAGTATGAGCAGCGACGAAGCAGTCGAGACGCTCACAGCGATCACACCTGCAGCCGTTTCCGCTATTTCGCTCACCGATTTTGGTCAGGTGATCCAAAAGCACCCGCGCATTGCGGTCAGCTTCTTGCTCAGCGCGCAACGTGAGCGAATCACCCTCATGGATCAGCTTGCCTCAGTAGGCCGAACTAGAGCGGAGCAGAGGATGGCGGCGCTTCTGGTCGACCTTACGGAGCGGCTAGGGCCTCTGCAGCTCGCAGAACATTCCACTTTTGATCTCCCGCTCACTCAGGAGGAGATCGGCGACGTACTCGGGCTCACGGCCGTGCACGTGAACCGCACGCTAAAGATCTTGGAGATTGACGGCCTGATCGCGCGAAGCGGGCGGTGCGTCTCCATTCTCGCGATGGATCGGCTGGTGGAGCTCGGCGGCCGGCCGCGCCGCCCCGTTCGCTCGGGCCTCGACTGGCTACCCGCGAGATGACGACGCAGATCTAGCAGCCAGACTTCGATCTCGAGAGCGCGGCCCACGACAGTCCTGACATCGGGGTACTGGCGGGGTACTCTCGCAAGGTGGCGGCTTAGATTGCCCGGTCTTTGGCGGCCGCCCTTGACCATGGCGGAGGTCGTCTCCGCCATGGTCGTCTGCGTCCGCTTACGCCCAATTGCAGATGTCTGATTGACTGCTAGAGTCGATGCCATGTTGCTGTTGCTTACCACTCTGCTGTTTAGCGGCTTGGTTGGGTTCTGGCTCGCTTCGCTGACGATGACGCGGCCGCGACGAGCGCTGCTCACCCTTTGGGCGCTCGCCCCGTCAACCCTCTTTCTTGGCAAGGCCGTCACTGAAGGCGGCAGCAATTTGGTGCTTCCGTCGATCCCGTGGGCGATACTGGTCCTCATTGGTTGGGGAGGGACAGCGCTGCTGGGCTACTTCGTTGGTCGACCCCGGCGAAGATCTTACAAAGGCGGTTGAGCAACCGTTCTTATCATCGAGCGATCAGCGTCCGCGAACCACCCAATTTCGGCCGTTCGCGATCGGTAAGCGGACGTGAAAAGCGGCCCGGCCGGACGCGCCCAGCAACGGACAATCGATCCTCAGGAGCAATTGTTCTCGCAGAAAGTCGCGACAACGTAGATGATGAAGAGAAGCGGCACGAGCAGGACGGCTAGGCAGCCCCATCCGAGCGCTTTGTAAACGGGGCTGGGTGGGTCGCTCCAGCGTGGCGGGCCATCGTCCCTATCCTCGTCGATCATCTCGTGACGATAGCTGCATCGCCGACAGGCACAACGGCAGCTTCCAACCAATTCCCGACGTTCGGGTACGGCGGAGGTATTCTCGCGATATAAAGGTGGAAACCCTGTGGTTTTCCGCGTGGGCTACGAACTTCGGCGGAGGATATCTCCTCCATGGTCAGCCTGATGCGAGTGGCGGACTGTCTGAAAGCGATGGAGGCCGGTGTCACATTCGCACGCTGCGTACTTGGTCCCATTGATCTACGGACTTGCCTAGGTGAGGGAAAGCGTGCCAGTCGGGTTGCATGAAGCAAGTCGCCCTGATCTCGATCACACTAATCCTAAGCGGGTGTACTCAAGAGTCGAGATCGGTAAGCTTCTACAGAGAGCACCCTGCTGTGCTTGATCAGCGTTTAAGCGAATGTGTTGCACGATTTGATTCTTCAGAGGACTGCCGAAACGTCAAGCAGGCGTTCTACGACCGCGAGGGCACCCCAAGCAGAAACGGTGTGACGATCGGCAAACATTGAGGAAAAGCGCGTAGCCCGCTTTTCTTCCACTGCCGTCGATCAGGGCGGGGCGGATACCCGCCACGATTCCGGCGGGATCGGCACTTTTTGGTTCAGTCATGGCTCCGCAGATTTCTGCTGCCTAAAACGACAGGTAACGAATGTTCGCTATGATAGCGGCATGAATCAGACGCTTGCTGAGCACCATCGGCGGATTGCATCAGGCATTGACGAAATCCGAGCCTTCTGCAGCCAGCCGGAGCCCAACGTGGCCGCGCTGAGCAACGCTCGCGTGCGCCTCAGCCGGGCCAGCGGTGCTCGCACGCAGTATATAAACGAGACGCTGATCCCGGAACTTCGCGCACGAGCTGATCGCTCTATGCTTGCAGAGCTGGCTGAGTTGCAGCGAGTGATTGCCGCCAAGCGGCTGGCGTCGAGCGTGCACGTTTCGGTGTGGAGCAGCAAGGCGATAGCCGGCGATTGGAGGGGCTACTGCCAAGCCGCCCGTAGCATATGGGCGATGATGGAAGAGCAGATGAGCCGGGAACGTCGGATCTTCGGATCGCTCTAGCATCACCGAAGTCGGCCAGTGTTGTAGCCCTTCTCTTCCTTCGTCTTGGGGGAGCGCTTCGACAGGATTCTGTTCAATAAAGCTCTTTCGATGAACCTGCTCGTGACATTGACCATTCGCGAGACGTTGTTACTAAGCTCTCTACTCAAGGGAGTGCGTAATGACTGAGACCTCTGAACTCAACGCGGTCGAATTGGCCACCGAGCTGACCATTGCTTGGTTGGGCAACCCCAACACTCGGACCTCGTCCGAGGAAGTTCCAGCTTTTCTCGGCAAGATGCATGAGACTGTGTCAGCGCTGCTCGGCAGCGGAGCATCGACGGAGCAGCCCGCAGAACAGCCGACCGAGTACGTACCGGCCGTGACCGCGCGCAAGTCGCTGGCGTCCAAGGATCACATCATCTCGATGATCGACGGCAAGCCGTACAAGACGCTGCGCCGCCACTTGGCGAGCAACGGCCTCACCCCGGCCGAGTATCGCGATCGCTATGGGCTGAAGCCGGATTACCCGATGGTCGCCGAGAACTATTCGGAGCACCGCCGCGCCATGGCGAAGAAGATCGGGTTGGGCCGCAAGCCTGGCCAGCGCGGCGGCGCCGAGGCGGCAGAGGTTTCTGCGCCGGCCGCTCGGCGTCGTAAGATATCGGCGAGCGAGGCCTGAACCGGATTGGGCCGGCAGGGGCGTTTCCCTGCCGGTCGTGCATGACGCTGCGCGCGGGGGTACCATCGGGGTATCGTTCAAAGATCAGCCAGTTAGATCCCGCGTGTTTCTGCCGTGTTCGTCAACCATGGCGGACAGGGTATCCGCCATGGTTCGCCGCTAAGCTCTAGCGAATCACGTTTTGTTCTCGCTAGATCGCCTGGATGGTCGGCGATCCCAAGCACCTCTCAGACCTGACGCAGATCGAGGCGGACGTGCGGATCGTCTGCCGCGACTGCCATTATGAGGACGATTGGACGGTGGAGGCACTCGCCCGGCATCTGCACCTGATCGGCGGGAACACGACCTGGTCCGAGATCACCCGCTACATGACCTGTCGCCGCTTCAGCTGTGGCTCGCGCCGGTTGAAGGCCCTGGTGGTGCCCTACGCCCGTCGGCAGCCGAACTTGAAGCGCCGCATCGGCAAATATGACGAACAGCTGATCGGGGCCGCGGTGGGCGTTCTGCAGGACATCGTCGCGCGATCGCCGGGCCGCGAGGTGGCGACGCTGGATCTGCGCCTCGCGCTTTTGGTCGTGCATCGGTACATGCGCGATCCGAAGCCGATCCGCGAGCTGTGGGAGAGGGCAGGGAACGCGCAGCGCCCAGCCGCCAGCGGCCTGCAGGAGCCAATGGCGGTGATCCGCTATCGTCTGGAGCAGGGCGGCTGGCTGGCGCCGGAGGTGCTGCTGGAAGATACGCGCCGATGGGTCTGGGACTCGCCACCGCCGAAGGGATGGCTTCCGCGCGCCGGCGAGGTCCGGCAGGACAATTAACGGGTTCCGATCTTGGATCGAGGAGCGAAAGACCGCTCGCTTTCCTACATCCGGTTCTTCACGCTATGTTCCGGAAGGGGCATGTAGACGGGGGTCGATGAGCGCGCCTTTCCATCCGGCACCGGAACCGCGACGGCGAGATCTGGTGCTGGCGTACATCATTGAACGGATCGCGCGGGATGGGGTGAGCCCCACGCTCGAGGAGATCGCGTTCGCGCTGAAAATCAGCAAGGGCAGGGCGCATCAGTTGATCGGCCAGCTGGTCGCGGACGGCCGCCTGGAGCGTCGGCCGGGCGCTCAGCGCCGTCTGGTCGTACGCGACGTGGCGGCATCGCGCGAGGTGCTAAGCGAGGTCCTCAATCGGCTGGGTTGGAACGTCAACGATCACCCACCGCCAGCGCCCACCCCCTATCCGCACGTCCAGCTGCCGCGCCTGCCCACGCTCCGCTACTTGCCTGACCCGGACAGCCCCGGGGAGCCGCTGGCGCTGCCGGCGGTGACCGCCAGCTCGACCGCGGCCGGGCACGACCCGGTCTATGTCGGTAACGACTATCTCGGCGTGACGTGGCAATCCGCCTCGGGCGCCGACCGGCAGTGGCTGCTGGTCGACCTCGGCGCCGATCGCGCGATCGACTTCGCCGCGCTGCTCGGCTGCGACGGCGCCGGGGCCCCCTGGACGCTGAATGTCGAAGTGGCGACAGCCGCGCAGGGCGACGGCTTTCCGGCGGGCAGCTTTGCGACCGGCGACCTGCCGTTCCTCGCCGGCGCTGCCATGTGGGAGAGCGGACGCGGGATCGGCTGGTGGTCGGGTGATCGGCTGGTCGGCCGCTATATCCGCCTGACGATCGGCGGGCTCGCCGGCGCGGCCGCGACGGTGGGACGCCTGGTGCTGGGTGCCCGCATCCAGCTGGATCGCAATTTCAGCTTTGGCGGCAAGTTCGGGGTCAAGGATCTCGGCAGCTATGATCTGTCGGCGCGCGGCGTGCCGCTGAAGCGGCGCGGCGTCCGCCTGCCGACGCTATCGATCGAGTTCACCGCAGTCCACAAATGGGAAGTGGAGGCGGCGATCCGTCCGCTGATCGAGCGGCTGGGCAATACGGGCGAGCTGTTCATCTGCACCGACCCGTCGCCGGACGCACAGCGCCAGCGCCGCTGCTATTACGGAACGCTGGTCGGTGACCTGGCGGCCGTGCAGCGCAAGGCGAGCGGCTGGGGCTGGCAGGCCAATCAGGTGAGCCTGATCCGGTGAGGGGCGTCCTGATCCAGGTCGACGCGAGAGACCCGGACACGCTGGCGATCGTCACGCTGCGCATGGCCAGCGTCGACGACAGCCGCGTCTGCCACCTGAACGACACCGTGTGGTGGCCGGTGATCAGCAAGCTGCCGAAGCTCGCCTATGACCTGTTTTCGGGGGCGTTCGATGGCAAGGTCGAGACGCCGACCAGCGATGTCGTGTTCCAGCTGGCGCCCTGAGGGAATATGCCCAGACACCTGCTGGCCGTGTGCTGTGCCGTGATGCTGACCGCGTGCGGGCGATCGACGAGCTCGATCAGACCCTCGGCCCTGCCGACGCCGCCCCAGGCAGCGACCGAACGGTGCCGGCCGACGCCGCAGCACCGGCAGCCGGACGGTAGCGCCACTGCGGCCGACGACGATGCGACGATCCGCGACGGCCGCTTTGACCTGAAGACCTGCGACCAGAAGCGGCAGCTGCTGCTCGAGGCCTGGCCGCGCTGATCGACACGCGGCCTGACGCCCCTCTTCATATCTAAAGGACTGCCAATGCCCTTTTCGCCTCATCGCTCGGGGCGTGCGCACCGTGCGCGTATGCTCCGCAGCACCTCGCTCGACAGCGGCGTCGCGCCTACTCCCACGCCAACGCCGAGTGCTTCGATTGCTAGCCCCAGCGGCTTCGCCTTTTCGGGTCCCTACGCGCCGACGATCAGCCGCGTGGGCAAAGGCAGCGCCTCGACCTTCTCGACGGACTACAGCGAGGCGACCCGCAAGGCGCGGATCGCGCCTGTGACCACGTTCTACGTGCGGCTGTCGACCGGCAACAACAACAATGACGGCCTGTCCGCCGCGACTGCGTTCCGATCGCTGCGGCTGGCGGTAAAAATGGGAGTCGACACGGGACAGCCATTCACTGTCAACTATGAAGCGGCGTTGCCGACCGCCGCGACGCCGATCGTCTACCGCGACAGCAGCACACAGGCGCGCTCGGGTCAGGCGACGAACAACGCGACTTGGGGGGATTGCTGGCGCAGCACGGACATCACGCAGGATTGCGTCTTAGAGCCGAGTGTCGCGGGCGGGGTCGCATACAACGCGTACACGGCTATTTCGCCGAACTATGCGGCATCAAGCGACACCAACACCTACGTGGCAACCGTCACGTCGACGACGCGCTACTCTCAGATCTACGATTTCGCCAATCTCGACCGGAACAACGCGCCCCGACCGCTGGCCAAGCTGATCGCCGCGCCTGCCGACGCCGCAAACCCCTGGCCTGAAATCAACGCCCTGTGGACAGCCCTGAACGGCGTCACGGATGCTGGGCAGGTTCCGGCTTATGGGCTGGGTGTCGTCTGGACCGACGTAGCCAACAACAAGATCTATGTTCGGACCTTCAACAACCGCGCTCCGGACGCCAACCTGTTGCATGGCTCGCTGACCGGCAACCTGCCGGCTGGCATCAACGCGACGCCGACAAAGGCGGTGCGCGCCTATATCGAGGGGCTTCGCTTCATCGGCGGGTCAGCGGGCGGCTATGCCGCCTTCCACCTCTATGCGGCTGGCGGCTTTCGCCATCAGTTCGACTTCGTACGGTGCGGTTTTCATGGCGGCGTTGGAGCTGGCGCACTTCAGGTGGACGGTTCCGCGGCGACCGATGGCAGCGACACGATCGCCGTCGGCTGCTACGCCAGCAACGCCCTGTTCGACGGCTTCAATTACCATCAGGCATGTTCTGCGATTGAGCTGGGATGTACCTCGGACTGGAACGGCTGGGAATCCGGCCTCGCGAACAATGGCACCACCTGTCACGAAACCTGCCGCGTCATCCGCGTCAGTGGATCGTACCGGCAGAACCAGGACCGGTCGCTTCACGACGTGCACCAGGCGATGAGCTGGAACCTGGGCTGCGAAAGCAGCACCCGGCGGGGTCAGGACGGCGCGGAGCAGAGCGCGGCGTTCGCGACCGGACGACCGTCGACGTCGGACAACTCCACGATCTGGCTGGACGCGTGCGCGGTGTTGAACGGTGCGGGCGGAGCGCCCCAGTACCCGACCGAAAGCTACACCAGCGCCACCCTGCGGTATGCCAATCTGTCATTCGTGCCGACCGCCGGACCCGGCACGGGTACGGTGAGCGCCTACGAAGCCTGAGACTGTCCAGGGAAGGCGGCGTTCCACACGGCGTCGTCATCCTCGCTCTGCCGGCGACGATCGTCGCGTTCGGCGATCAGCTCCGCGACCAGCCGCTCAAGGTGGTCCAGCCGGTCCAGCAACCTCTCGTTGTCCACATTTTTTCCCTTGTTTCGAGGATATCGCCATCGCCCGCCGTCAGGGGGCGGGGGAATGACGGGGCGATCGAGCATTGGTAGACGCCGTGTACCGACACTAGGTGTAGGGAATTAGGCGACATCAGGACATCTGCTGCGACACAGAACGTTATTCGTTCTGCGCCATCTTTGTGGCCTTGGAGTAGCGTAAGCTTCTTCATTTTCCGCATCATATATGCAAACGCGAGCCCTCGACACGGAAGGGGGCCTGGATGGGGCTGAGAGAGCTTAGGCAGCGAGTGATCAAGGAACGGCGGGTACGTCGAGCACTCGCGAAGGCTAGCAGGCGCGCTGGCAGCGTGAAGAAACCTTTGCAGGGCGACTTGGTAGTAAGCCTCACCTCATACCCCGCCCGCTTCAAGGGCCTTCACCACGTTCTGCAGAGCCTGCTGATGCAAACGGTGGTCCCCGACCAGGTCGTGCTTTACCTTGATCAGGGAGACGAGAAGGCGCTGCCGAAGCTCGTGACTGAACTCGCGGGCGAGCGTATTTCAATTCAACCACGCCCGCCGATTCGATCCTACGGCAAACTCGTGAACGCGCTCTCAGACTTTCCGAATGCCAACATCATCACTGTAGACGACGATGTGGTGTACTCGAGCAACTTGGTGGAGCAACTGACGACCGGAGCAGCGCAAAATCCTGGCGCGATCGTGTGCTCGCGCGCTCACCGCGTCTCGTTCACCCTCGACGGCTTCCTTCTACCATATGGTTCTTGGGCAGACGACGTTCAGGACGAGTTCGCCCGAAAGTCGTCCGTAGATCTGATGCCAACTGGGGTCGGGGGCGTGCTCTATCCTCCAGGCAGCTTGCATCCCGACGTAATGGATATGGAGACCGCGCTTCGGATCTGCCGAACCGCTGACGATGTTTGGTTTTACTGGATGGGTCGGCGAGCGAACACCGTTCAGCTAAAGGTGGGCGGTAAAATCCCACTCATGCACACCTACGACAGCCAAGCCACTGGCCTTATCCATGAGAACTGGGCCGGTGCTAATGATCGACAGATTAGGGCAATGTGGGAGACTTACGGCCGGCCTCAAGGTATCCCCGACCGGTTCCGGCTTGCTCCGGAGATAGGCTGATGGCGGCAGGCGCACCGGCCTCGATGGCCCGCAACGCCACCCGCGGAGCCGCGACGACGGCTGTGGCCCAGGCGTTCAAGGTCGTCACCACAATGCTTACCACGGTCATAGTGGCGCGGCTGCTATCGCCAGACGATTACGGCGTAACCGCCATGGTCGCACCGGTCGCCGGGTTCATCCTGATCTTCCAGAACCTGGGGCTGAATTCGGCTGTTATTCAGGCCAAAACATTGGATCCTGAACACAGCAACGCGCTCTTCTGGGTCAACATGGCCGCCTCCGCTGCCATCGCGGTAGTGATGGTTGCAATAGCGCCCCTAGTCGGGTTGTTCTATCACGATACAAGGGCGGCGCTCGTCACTGCGGCGACGGCCGCGACGGTCCTCGTATCCGGCGCCAAGTTGCAGCATCAGGCTCTTCTTAATCGAGAGATGCGGTTTTCCGTTCTCAGCTTGAACGATGTTGTTTCAGCTGCTGCAACTTTGTTCGGAACGGTCATCGCTGCCTACTTTCTTCGTAATTATTGGGCAATCTGGATAGGGGCCTTTGTAGGCGCCATGAGTAGCACCCTAATGATGTGGGCCAATTCCGGTTGGCGACCTCGCCTAGGCGCGAACTTCGCGGGGACCAGAAAGTTGATCGCTTTCGGCGCGAGCATCACTGGATTCAATCTTGTGAACTTTCTGGCTCGAAATGCTGACAATGTGATCATCGCGAAAGCGCAAGGTTCAGCTCAGCTAGGCCTGTACGATCGTAGTTATAAGCTGATGCTGTTCCCGCTTCAGAACATTAATCAGCCGCTTAGCCGCGTGATGACGCCGGCCCTAAGTCGGATGCAGGATGAACCGGCGCGGTACCGCCGGGCCTATCTGCTCGCCCTTCGCGGACTAGCAATCGTTTCGCTTCCAGGAGTGATCACGGCCGCCATTTGCAGCGGCCGAGTGGTCGAGATACTGCTTGGGCCGAAGTGGATGGGCGCGGCTCCCATCTTCTTCTGGCTCAGCTTGACAGCTCTCGCCCAGATCGTAGCAAATACGACCGGGTGGCTTTACGTAAGCACTGGCCAGGGCAGAAGGCAGTTCGTCTGGGGCGTTACCTCAAGCCTTATTAGCTTAGCCAGCTTTGCAATTGGCATTCCGTTCGGCGCAGTTGGTGTTGCCCGGGCGTATTTTTTTGGCCAGCTCCTAGGTCTACCATTTCTGTACTGGAGCGCCACTCGGAACAATCCGGTCAGCTACGGGTCGTTGATAACCGTCCAGCTGCCTTCCCTGATCGCTGGTGTTATCACGTTTGTCATCAGCCGCACGTTTCCAGCTTCGCTGCCGTCCGTATATTTCGTCGGGCTGACGGCAGTGATCGCGTACTCACTGGCACTGGCCCTCCAGGCGGTGAGCAAGTCTGGTCGCGAGGCTCTGCTGGAGATGTTCGGAATGGTACGACGGGCTTGAGATAGCCGATCAGAGGAGGTCATCTAGGATGATTACCCCTTCGGACCGACCAGCAAGACCACCGCTATCAACTGAGACAGCTCGCGGGCTTCAGCGATAGGCTGGAGCCCGCGATCAACCAAGTAGCGCAGCACTCACATCGGCGGTGTAGTCGGCAAACGCCACAAAATCAGCGAGGCGGAACTCGATCGAAGCAACCCGATCAGCCGTCGGGTCTGGTAGCAGCACAGTAACGAAGACCTCTCCGGCGACCTCGTGCTGCGTATAGGTGATGTGCCCGTCAGGACGGATCATCAGCTGATCCATGGGTTAGACCTGCCGATTGATGTAGGCACCTGAGCCGCGTTCGGAGATCATGGTGGCTTGCGGCGCGGCCATTACTGCGTTTGGCGGCACGTCACTCGTCACAAGCGCGTTGACGCCAATGGCCGCATCATCCCCGACGGTCACCCGGCCGACCACCTTCGCGCCTGAACCGAGGAAGACCCGATCGCCTAGAGTGGGTGCGCCGGCCTTCGATCCACGGTTTATCTGGCCGAGCAGAACGCCCGGAGTGATGTTGCAGTTACGCCCGATGATCGCATCGTTGTGGATGTAGATGCCTCCGAACCTGTTGATGAACAGCCCGCCGCCGATCACTGTGTTTTCAGGAATTGCCAGACCGTACTTATACCGCAACCGTAGCAGTATGAGTTTGAACAGCGGATAAAGAGCCATCTTGGTGACCTTGCCGGTTTTTAGATAACCGGTGCTGCGCATCCACACCGTGTACTTAAAGCCCGGTGTGAAGAGGTAGTGCTTCAAGGCTTGCGCTGCGCTTACCCGGCCAGAGTAGCGAAAGAGGTCCTCTGCCAGAAGCGTCCGAAGCTGGCGAAAAGAGCGAGCGCAGCCGTCAATGTGATCCGCGCGCTTTGCGTCTTCGTAGGCCGGTCTGTCCGTCATAGCTTCCCCGTTTCGATGATCCGCCACCTTCGCGCGAGATCATGCAGCCTGTCCAGCGCGAACGCTTTAACCCTCACCGACGCGCTGAACGCCGACGTCTGACGGGCCGCATCCCGCAGCCCGCAGCCTGCAGTCCAGAAGGACCCACCACCATGAAAAAGCTGATCCTCGCCCTCGCGGTGACCCTAGTGCCGTTCGCGGCTGCCGCGCAGGTCGTCACCGTCACCGCTCCGCTTCCCGACAAGAGCGGCGACGGTCGGGTGATGGTCTCCACCCAGGCTAAGGCCCTCGGCGTCGGCAGGGGCACGGTCCTGACCCGATGCGGTTCGACGCTGGTCTATGTCGGGCCGAAGAGCGCGTGCCCGCCACAGCCGGGGGCGCTGGCCGTGGCTGCATCGCCAGCTGCCCCACTACTGTTCAACCCTGGCACCTTCGCCACCACCCGCAACTTCAAGGCGGCGGGTGGCAGCATCGCCAACATGCGCTTTACCGGGCTGGGCACGATCAGCCGGCCCCGCGGCGTGGTGCCGGACCTGATCCTGCAGGACATCCAGGCGGACGGCGCCAGCTTCATCCTGCGCAACTTCGAGGGCAGCGATGCCACCCCGCGCGTGACGATCGCGCGCGTCACCAGCCTGAACGCTGGACCGGGCGGCTTCTACTTCCGCGGTTCGTCTTCCGGCACGATCACCGACGTGCGGATCGAGGCGACCAAGCCGAACACGCAATCGTCGAAGGTCCCGGCCGGGATCGGGTTGGCGGGCAAGAACGCGGGCGACAATGGCGGGCCGTGGACGATCAGCCGGTTCTACATTCGCGGCATGCAGTCGATTGGCGATATCTTCAACGGCGACGGGATCGCGACGGAGAAGGGTTGCCACGATGTCACGATCACGGACGGCTATAGCGGCTGGAACCGGGATGCTGGGTACGACATCAAGAGCGTCCGCACGACGCTGAACCGCGTGGTTGCCGAGGGGAACCGGCGCAACTTCAAGGTCTGGTCGGACGGCGACTGGGGTACGATCACCAGCATCGACCCATGTCAGCCGGGTCGCGGCGAGTGCGCGCATGTCCAGGTGCAGGGCTCCATCCGCCTCCACGTCGCGCGGCTGATCGCCCGCAGCGGCAACGCCACGCCGCTGTTCCAGACAGAGGGCGGTATCCCGACGATCACCGTCGACGCGTGCGATCTGAAGCTGCCGGTCGGGACGCCCCTGCTGAAGGGGAAGGCAGTGCTGCACCTCGGACCCGGCTGCGTAGCGCCCTGACGCTCTCGACCCGCCGCCACACGCGTGCCATAGCCGCCGGGCCTGCCCGAGCTAGCCGCGGAGGTAGGTCCGCGCGCGCGGAAACAGGCCGACCGGTTCGCCGGGTGGCCTGCGAAATAGAAGACCTTCGGGGAATACGCGGGGCGCAGTCGCCTGTTCTGCGCGGCTAACCACCCGGTACCAGGTGGTGACGCCAGAGGCCTCGCCAGCGTGTTCCCCGAAGCCACCATGATCCACGACATTCCAGGCCCGCCGATCGCGCCGATCGGCGGCAACTCAGCGCGCGTAGCCGACGTGCTTCTTACCGAAGAAAGCTGAGCCTACACCTATGCGAGCGACGATCGCCGCCAATCCTCCCGCCGCTTATCTCGGCGGCAAGCGCAACCTGGCCAAGCGCCTGTGCGCCATCATCGATACCATTCCCCACCGCGCCTATATCGAGCCTTTCGTCGGCATGGGCGGCGTGTTCCTGCGCCGGGGCAAGGCGCCGCCTGTCGAGGTCATCAACGACCTGTCTGGCGACGTCGCCAATCTCTTCCGCGTCGTGCGACGCCACTATGAACCGTTCGTCGACGAATTCGGCTGGCTGCTCGCCAGCCGAGCCGAGTTCGAGCGGCAAATCCAGCTGGATCCCGCCGGGCTGACCGATATCGAGCGCGCGGTCCGCTTCCTCTACCTTCAGCGCCTGGCGTTCGGGGGCAAGGTGACGGGCCGCACCTTCGGCGTTCGACGCGACCAGTCGTCGCGGATCCAGCACAGCGTGATGCGCGCCGAGCTGCGGAAGCTGCACCATCGGCTCGAGCCGGTGACGATCGAGCAGCTGCCGTACCAAGACGTTATCCGCCGCTATGACGGGCAGGGGGCGCTGTTCTACCTGGATCCGCCCTATGACGAGACGACCGGCTACGGCACCGGCTTCGGCCGTGCCGACTTTGTCGCCTTGGCGGCCCAGCTTGCCGGCATCGCCGGCCAGTTCGTCATGTCGATCAACGACACGCCCTTCATCCGCGAGACCTTCGCACCCTTCGCGATCAAGGAAGTCCAGACCACCTGGACGGTGTCGAGCGCCTCCACCGGCCGGCGAACGAAGGTGACGGAGCTGATCATCCGCAATCAGCCGCGCTGAGGCGGGTATCGGCCGGGGTATCGTGCCCCGGCCGTCACTCCAGGAACGGCGGAAAACCGCGCCTTTCGCGCGACCATGGCGGAGGGCACCTCCGCCGTGGTTACTCCTCCGCAGGTCCTACATCGATCCGGACGTAGAGGGCGCGGCTCTCGTCTGTGTCCTGGTCGTGCACCCGGCAAATTAAGATTTGCTGGAACTGACCTCCCGCTGATCGCTCGCGGCCGATCAGCAAGGCGGAATGCACTGCCTCGCGACATGCGGCGTCCATGCTCTTCAGGTTCGTGACCGTGGCCTCCGCTACCTGCCCGCCGTCGTCCACCTGAATTCTGAAGCTGCCCATCCGGAGCGCATGCGCCGTGGCGGGGCAGAAGTCCCTCATCCAAATCAGGATTTTACAAAATGCTGACCAACGCTGCGGTGAAAGCCGCGCGGCCGCGCGCGGCCGCCTACAAGCTGACCGACGAGCGAGGCTTGCACCTGTTCGTCGCGCCAACCGGGCTGAAGTCGTTCCGCTGGCGCTTCCGCCTCGGCGGCAAGGAGCAGCTGCTGACGATAGGCGAGTGGCCGAATGTAAGCCTGGACGAGGCGCGGGATCAGGTCGCGCGTGCGCGCGAGCAACTGGCCAACGGACAGGATCCACGCACAGCGCGTTCGGAGGAGCCCGCGCAAGTTCGTGCTTTCGAGTATGTCGCCCGGCGCTGGCATGCTGAAAGCAAGGCGAACTGGACCGACGTTCATGCGGCCGACGTGCTGGTCAGCCTGGAGCGCGACATCTTTCCGGCGATCGGCACCATGCCGATCGCGGCGATCACGCCGCCTGTCATCCTGAACGCGCTGCGCGTCATCGAGGAGCGCGGCAGCCGGGAGACCGCGCGCCGCATTCGTCAGCGGATCTCAGCCGTGTTCGCGTTCGCCATCACCGAGGAGCTGGTGGACAGCGATCCGTCGGCCTTTCTCGCCCGCCGGCTGAAGCCGGCGGCCCCGGCACGGCACCACCCGGCGCTGACTGACATCGATGATGCGCGATCCTTGCTCGTCGCCGTCGACCAACTGGCGGCCGCGCCGGCGACGGTGCTGGCTTCTCGCTTCCTTGCCTTGACTGCCGTGCGCCTGGCTGCGGTGCGTGGCGCGTGCTGGTCGGAAATCGAGGACCTGGACGGTCCCGAGCCGCTTTGGCGCGTTCCGGCCGCCCGGGTGAAGATGCGCAAGGCTGACAAGAGCCAAGCCGAACGCGATCATTTGGTGCCGCTCTCGCCGGCAGCGGTAGAGGTCCTGCGCGCAGCGCGTGCAAATATGCATGCCAGCGATGCAAATTTGCATGACGCCCTCATCTTCCCGGGCCGTGGTGCCGGCCGGCCGATCGGCGAGGCTGCGATCGGTGCGCTGTACGATCGCACCGGCTACGCCGGCCGGCACGTCCCGCACGGCTGGCGCGCATCCTTTTCGACGATCATGAACCTGCGCGCGCCGGACCAGCGGCAGATGATCGAGGCGGTGTTGGGCCACGTGTTGAAGAAGGAGGACGGCACCGTCGCCAAGGTCGAGGGTGCGTACAATCGGGCGCAGCACCTCGGGCCCCGCCGGGCTCTCCTCGAAGCCTGGGCGATCGCGCTGGTCGGCTGAGCGCGGCCGGCCGATCGAGCGGCGGCTTGACCGCCGACCAACCCCTTGGGTCCTCCCGACGGGCCCGGCTCCTATGCGGGGGCCGGAGGCGCATCACGCGCGCAATTCCCCTGTCCCGCAATCGCTACGCCTTATTATTACGCCTTTGGGATCGAACGTACTCAGCTGACCGGCGGCGACGTGTCTACAACATTGGATGGTGGCTCCGGTATCGTCGAGCGTACAGCTTCGAAGCCGGCAGCGATCAAACGCCGCCCCGTCTCGCCAGCTGCCTGAGGGGTGAGCGTAAGCGCGACCCCGTCGGGCCCGTCGAGTATTACCCAGCCACCTTCAACGGTGACATCACCCGGTTCCGATTGCGGCTTCATGAAATACACTCCGAATTTAAGGGCTTAAGGCGACAGGCGGCGGATCGGGCCCGCCGTCGCTTTTGGCCGAGCCAAGCTCACACAGGCAGGTGGCTGGTTCTTGCGCAGTGCCTCCGTACGCAACGCGACGATTTCCGGACTAAAAAGATCGCCCTTGGCGGATCACCCGCTTGCATCGCGATCCGCTTCCGCGCTCGCTGCCTTCCGGCAGCCCGTGGCGGCGCAAGCCGCCGCGTTCCGACAGCCGCGTCTTGGCTGTCGGGGCGGGGAGGTAGGGCTCTCGCCTTTGACGGGATCAGGCTGCGCGTCGCGTAGCGACTCCTTTTGACCTTAGATCAATGACTCGACTAGCGGTTCAGCGCCATATCGGCACTCTCGCTACGGGCATCGATGCAGGCGCCTAGTTTCGCCACGACGTCCGCCAGTGGGCCGCTCACCAGGGTGGCGCGCGCCAGCTCGCGGCAGTTGAGGCCCGCCAGCATGTGCTGCGTGTCCTCCTGCCGATCGGCCTCGCGCTGGATCTCGTCGACGGGGGGCGGCGCTGGGCGCATGGATCGGGGCAGGAAGGTCATTAGCGCCTTCGCGAGGACCGGGCGGTACACGTTCGATGTCTGATGCCAGCGCGGGCCAGCACCCTCCGCCTCGACGCGCGCAAAGCGGCGTTGCCGGATCAGGAGGCCGACCTTCTCCAGGATGACGATTGCCCGGGCGACGGTGCGGCGGCCGAGTTCCGTTCGCTCGGCGAGGTAGTCATACGAGGGGTAAAGCTGGCCTTTGGTCACGCGCCACAGCGTGCAAAACTCCTGGTACACTCGAACAGCGGCAGCGGTCATCGCCGCGACCGCCCGCTCCGCGACGGACAGCTCCTCTCCCCCGCGTTGCTTCCGTTTCAGGCGCCGCCCTTCATCCAGCAGCTTGCCGGCCGCGCGGGTCAGCTTGTCGGCTTCGCCCTTTACAGGGACGGCAAAGAACCCCTCTTCAAACGTGCCGGCCTCCAGGCTGTCACGCCGAACCGATGCACCTGTTCGATGCGGTGTACCTTGCTTGACGCGCTGGCGGTTGAGGACGTCGGCGAAGAGGCCGCCGATGGCGGTGGCTGTGGTGGAACGGGCAATGGCGAACGACATCGTGTCGGCTCCCGGTGCGGAGTCGATGGGCGCACGAAAGCGCCGGCTGAACCGGGGTAGGCAGCCGCGCGCTTCGCAGGTTGCAGAGCCCTCGAGAGGGCAGATGTCGGTGGTGCTTGTCTCCCCGGTGTCGCTCCGGTGTCGCGCGATGCGACCTACGGAAATCTGCGACTTTGGCAGGAGTGGTTCCTGCCGCTACGATGGCCGAAAGGCGCGGAAACGCGTGCTATCGGCTTCGTTCGTAATGCGGGGGTCGCAGGTTCGAGTCCTGCAAGCGGCACCATCACGTCTCCGGAACAAACCTGGAAAACCGCGGAAATCTGCGGTAAACTGCCTCTCGGCGGTCCCGTGAAACCTGATTATGTTCCGCCGTGGCCCACACAAAAGGGGCCACGAATCATGGGGCCACGAATCATGGGGCCACGAACGTTGCAGGAGGCGTGGCCCCATGCTTACGGTTGCGGCGAGTTCAGCCTGACGGCGCTCGCCTGCAACCTCAGGCAGGCGATCAACCTCGTCGGCGTACAGGGGCTGATCCGAGCGGTACAAGCCTGAGCCACGCTGCCATATGGGCCAGTGCGGCGCCTGATAAGTTCCCCATGAAACCGCTCCGGTGCCGGTGCAGCGGCAAACCCGAACATGTCACGGGTTTCTGCCCCTCTGGCCAAAAAAAGGCTGGGTGGCTCCACGACCACAAGTTCTCACACGGTCTGGATTGTTTTCGAGAACGACGGCCGTGCCACGGGTGGGCTTCGGGGCTCAGCCGATCAAAACAGTAGTTGAACTGCCCCCTGGGCGGCGCCTTGGTCTGGCCGAAACCCGGAAGATCGGGTGCGATGACGCGGTAGCGGTCGGCGAGCGCGGGAATGAGATCGCGAAACATATGGCTGGCCGTCGGGAAGCCGTGCAGGAGCAGGATAACCGGCGCGCTTGGCGCTCCGGCCTCTCGAAAGAACACCTCCGCGTCACCGACATGCTGCGTCCGATACCGGACGGTCGGCGCAACGCCTCGATTACCACTCGATTGCGGCGACGACGGCTGGCCCGTCGCGGGCGCGCCGGCCATCATCGGAACGGCTCCGATCATCGCGAGCAATGTCCGCCGTCGAACAGTCACGTCATCCTCGTCCACATCGACCTCCTGTAGCAAGCTGCCCCTCCTAGTCGTTTCGCGATGCGGAGAAACGCTTGCGTTTCGACAAGCTTGATTGCAGATTCTGAAAAGATGGATCGGCTGGACGCAATGCGAATGATTGTTGCGGCGGTAGAGCAGGGCTCCCTTTCAGCCGCGGCGAGACGATATGGTCGCTCGCCAGCAGCAGCAACGCGTGCGTTGGCGGTCCTCGAGCGTCACACCGGGTGCGTGTTGCTGCTTCGATCGACCCGCAAGCTGAGCCTGACACCCGCCGGTCAGCACCATGTGGAGGTTTGGCGCGACGTTCTGGCAAGGCTGGACGATGGCGAGATCGATGCCACGGAGGCAAACCTGCAAGGGCAGATCGTCATAACCGCGCCGGAGCTCTTTGGACGTCTGCAGGTGATGCCGCTCGTCGAAGAGTTTCTTGATACGCATCCGGGCGTCAGTGCCCGCGTCCTGCTGGTAAATCGCGTCGTGAACCTCACCGGCGAGGGCGTGGACCTGGCGGTACGGCTTGCACCGCTTCCCGACTCCACGTTGAAGGCGATCAAGGTCGGGGACATAACGACCATGTTCTGTGCCTCACCATCCTACCTCGAGAAAAATGGCGCTCCGGCAACACCGCAGGATTTGGCTGATCACGAATGTATCGGGCTCAATGCCGAGGGAGACCACGACATGTGGCCGATTGACGCGGCTCAAGGACGTCGGTCATCCGCGCGATCGAGTCAGGTTTATACACGGCTGAGTACGAATAGCGCAGCAGGCGCCCTTGATGCAGCGCTTCGTGGAAGAGGCATCATGTGCGCGCGCTCGTACCAAGTTGCGGGCCACATCGCTGCCGGACGGCTTGTTCCGCTTCTAACAGACCTCGACGCGTCGCCGACACCGGTCCATCTGGTCTTCCCGTCAAGCCGATCTCAGAAGGGCGTCGTGCGCACCTTCATCAACTATCTTGTGCCGGTCTTGCGGCAGCAGCTTCGATTTGGCGTCTAAGGCAAAACAATCTGTGTGTAACCTCTCAAGTCCTTTAGCCAACACCTTTCTTATTCCATCGCCGGCCGGTTGCCGGCTTTGCGTCAGTCATCTTCGACTCGTGCCGCTGTAAGCGGCTCTTCCGAGTGGATCCCTATTTGCCTGGAAGATGAATGATCGTCCGTAGTTGGGAAGCAACAGACCGTTCTCAAACGTCGTCATCTGTGAAGGTAATCAGGCAAAGGGAGGTGTATGATTTCCTCCATGGCAGGAAGCCGCGGGCCACGGGTGGTCTATGGGGAAAGCGGTTTTCGGGTGGTCGGCGGACTGGCGCGACTGGTGGCGAGATGCGCTCCGACGTGCCGGAAGACGGCAATCGAGCGCGGTGTCAGACATGGATTTTGGGCGGGACCGAGGGTCTGGGCGAGCGTTCATGTGGCTGGCGATGTCGCCGGCGTGAGCGGCATGGACGCCGGAAGCGAGGTAATCGCGTGGCGGGGCCGGGTCTGGCCATGCCGGGTCATGGCGTCGTGGTTCCGGTCGGGGCGGCGTCGTGTGGCGGGGCGCGGGGCTGGCGCCAGCGTTCGAAGGTTTCGATGACGAGCATGCGCCCGCCGCAGCACGAGCATGGCGGGCGGCTATCTTCCGGTTCGGCCGGCGCGGCATCGACCATCGGCGGGGCGACCCCGAGCAGTTCGCGGGCACGTTCGAGATGGGCCTTGCGGGCGGCGCCGGCGAGCAGGCCGTAGTGGCGGATGCGGTGGAATCCTTTCGGCAGGACGTGCAGCAGGAAGCGGCGGATGAACTCGTCGGGGCTGAGCGTCATGACCTGCTGCCGGTCGGCGCCAGCGCGACGGTAATCCTTCCATCGGAGGGTGACGCCAGTGTCATCGAAGCGGAGGAGCCGACTGTTCGAGATCGCGACCCGGTGGGAGTAGCGCGATAGATAGGCGAGCACTGCCTGTGGTCCGGCGAAGGGCGGCTTGATATAGACAACCCAGTTCTTCTTCCGAACCGGGGACAGGTGCCGCAGGAAGGCGCGGCGGTCTACGAGGTGCGCGAGCCTTCCATGGAAGCCGAGAGGCCCGGCGTCGTACAGCGCCATCAGCCGGGTCAGGAACAGGCGGCGGAACAGCTTGCCGAGCACCCGCACCGGCAGCAGGAATGCCGGGCGTGACGAGATCCAGCGGCTGCCGTCCGGCGACAATCCGCCGCCCGGGACAATCATGTGGACGAGCAGCACCTGGATGACGCGGATGTCGACGTCCTGTTCGAGCAGGTGAGTGGCGAAGCTGTGCCGCAGCGTGTGCGGGCTGACACGCTTGCGGATGCCCGCCGCCTCGGCCGCCTCACAGACCGCGCGGTGCAACTGCCGGGTCGAGATCGGGTCGGTGCAGCTGCGGCCCGGGAACAGCCAGCCGTGCGGCAGCAGGACGCTGCGCCGCTTGCCCTCGCGCCACCACAGTCTGAGCAGCTCGAGCAACTGCGGCGACAGCATGGCGTTGCGGCCCTTGCCCTCCTCGATGCGGATCAGCATCCGCTTGCTGTCGATGTCGTCAGCCCTGAGGTGCGCGACCTCCGACACGCGCAGGCCGGCGCCGTACGCCACGCCAAGCGCCGCGCGGTACTTGATGCCCGGCGCTGCCTTGAGCAACCGCGCCACCTCGTCGACACTGAGCACGTCGGGCAGCTTCCTGGGGCGCGGCGCCAACACCAGCTTGCGCGACAGGTCGGGTCGGTCGAGCGTCACCCCGAACAGGAAGCGCAGCGCCGACACCGCGCCGCCGATGACGGCCTCGCCCGCGCCCTGCTCGCGCTGGTGGACCTGGAAGCGCCGCACGTCCTCGGCCGTCGCGGTGTAGGGCGAACGGCCCAGGAAAGCCGCGAAGGCGCGGACGTGGCGGACATAGTCGTGCTGCGTCTGAGCCCGCATCGAACGCATCGCCATGTCGTCGAGCATCCGCTGACGCAGCGGGGTGACAGGTGCTGTGGTCGGTGACGTCGTCATGACAGGGTTCCTCAAGTTGAAGGAACCCCATTGTCCGCCTGTGCTGCCACACGGCCAAACCTCAGCGTCGACGCGCTACTTCACCGCCAACACCACTGCCGCGCAGCGGCTTCGTGCATTGGGTCAGCCGAGCACGGTGCGGCCGCGATATCCCCTGGTCGGTTCCGCCGGCGCGACGCTCGGGTTCCGCGGGTACGAAGTCCCGTCGAAACAGAGGCGTGCCTCGTAAGCGCGTGTCGTGCCGCCTCCGACGACCGTGACGCCTAGGTCACCCCAGCCCCGCACCCTCGTGGCCAGTACCCGAACAGGCGGCCGGGTCACCGAAATCTTGGTCACGACCATATACAGTCGGCTTGGACCCATTGGTTTGCAAAAAATTGGATGTTTCCTGTCCACCGCCGACTTCTGAGACTGCGAGAGCGTTGATGGCGATCGTTGAAGGAAGTGCGAAGTAGACCCACAGGAACGATAATCGGTATGCAGGCCAGAACGCGTTTCTGCTGTTGATACCTGAACATCGATCTTGTGGATCAAAAGCCCTCCCTCGGCAGCGAGCATCGAAAGACCGATCAAGGGGGATGGACACGATGCAAGAGAAATCACACCGCCCGACGCGCTGGCTGGCAGGTGGCGCGATCTTGGTGTCGGTTGCGATCGTTACCTTGCCTGCGGTCGCGCAGACGAGCACTCCAGATGATGCCGCACAAGAGCCCGCCCGCAACGATGCGTCACCAGCCGGCGACATCGTCGTTACCGGTTCGCGCATCGATCGTCCGGGGTATGAATCGCCAACACCTCTCCTGCGCGTCTCGCAAGCCGAACTTGAGATCGTGCCTAGAGCAAATCTTGGGGCCGCGCTGGCAGACCTTCCGCAGTTCAAGGCGGCGGACTCGCCTGTTACTTCGAGTTCTAACGTAAGCGCCGGCCGGTTCCCAGTGAACATCCGCGGATTGGGCGACAAACGTTCTCTTCTACTTCTCGACGGCCGACGCCTCGTCAACTCAGACCTGAACACCGTTCCAACCATCATGATCGACAGCGTCGACGTCGTAACCGGCGGCGCTTCGGCGGCTTGGGGCTCCGATGCAGTGGCTGGTGTGGTCAATCTGCACGTCGACAGTCGCTTCGACGGATTGCGCCTCGGAGGCGAGGCGGCCGTCTCGTCGCGCGGCGATGCGCAGCAGTACCGAGCCGAGGGCAAGTTCGGCACCGGCTTCGCCGATGGTCGCGGCCACCTCGTGATCGGCGGAGAGTTCGTCGACAACCGGGGTATCGGTCGGCGGATCGACCGCGAAAACACCGGCCGCTGGTCGACGCTGGGCAACACGGCTCTCACCCCGGATGTCGGCTATTCGACAAGGCTAGTTGGCGGTTACATCAACTCGGGCGTGCTGCGGGGCCTGGGCTTCAATACGGACGGCAGCCTGCGCACGCCTAACCTCGGTCGGATCATCGGCAGCAGCATGGTCGGCGGCGAAGCGCCGTCCAACGATGACATAGGCGTGCTGATTGTGCCTCAACGTCGCTATGCGGCGATGGCGAAGGCGTCATACGACCTGACCGGCACGCTAAAGCTCAGTGCGGACCTGCGCTACTCGCGCTACTACGACAGCTATGCGTGGTTCGGCAGCCACAGCGACAATCTTACGATCCGCAGCGACAATGCGTTTCTGCGTCAGGAGATCAAGGACCGTCTCGCCGCGGCCCGACAGACCAGTTTCCTGTTGTCCCGCTTCAACAGCGACCTTTCCTTCGCCGATCTCGATGTCGACCGGCGCAACATCCAGGGCTCGGTCGCGCTGGACGGCAGCTTTGCCGACAATCGTTGGCGCTACGGGGCGTTCTACAGCCATGGCGAGTTCCACAACGATCTGCACGCGCCCGGCTTCCTCATCACCCGTAACTTCGCAAATGCCGTCGATTCGGTCATCAGCCCAATGACGGGGCAGCCCGTCTGCCGCGTCGCGCTGACCGATCCCAGCAGCACCTGCGTGCCGATCAACCTGTTCGGGGCCGGCGCGCCGAGCCAAGCGGCGATCGACTACGTCACCGGTACGCCGCAGTCGAACGTGCTGGACAAGCTCGACACCTACGGTGTGTCGTTGCGGGGCGAGCCGTTTGAGCTGCCCGCCGGACCGGTTTCTATCGCGATCGGCGCGGAAGGACGCAACGTGTCGACCCGCGCGAGGATCGGCGAGCTCGACGCCGCCGCCGCGTTCAGCACCTTCTACTTCACCGGCTTTTCGGGAAAAACGAACGTCAAGGAGGCGTTCGGTGAAATCGTCGTGCCGTTGATCCACGACACGCCGCTGTTACGCAAGCTGGAGTTTAACGGCGCGGTCCGGGCATCCGACTACAGCCTGAGCGGCACAATCTGGTCGTGGAAGCTGGGCGCAACCAACGAGTTCCTGCCGGGCGTGGTCGGCCGCGTGGCGCGCTCGCGCGACATCCGCGCAGCCAATCTCAGCGAGTTGTTCACGTCGCGTACCGTGTCGTACGTGGGCATCGTCGATCCGCGCAACACGGCCGCCGGTACCACCAGCACATTGATCTATGGCGGCGGCAGCGCGGCGTTGCAGCCTGAACGTGCGGACACATGGACGGCGGGCGTCACCACCGCGCCGGCACGCGGCCTGACCGCGTCGCTCGACTATTTCAACATTTCGATCCGCGACGTCATCACCACGCTGGGCGCGCAGACCATCGTCAATCGCTGCGCCGCGGGCAACACGACCCTATGCGGCTTCATCGACCGGAGCGCCGCAGGCACGATCCAGAGCATCACGTCGGCGCAGCTCAATCTGTCGCGGATGAAGACGGACGGCGTCGACGGCGAGGTGGCCTATACTATGCCCGTGAACGCGGCGACCAACGGGCGGATCAACCTGCGCCTGGTCGGCACGTGGGTGAACAGCTTCACCGTGGACGACGGCCTGACCAAGGTCGAGTATGTCGGGACACAGGGCTATGCGCTGACCGAGGGCACGCCGCGCGTTCGTGCCAACGCCACGATCGGGTACGCCAGCGACAGCTTCAGCGGATTGGTCAGGGCGCGCTACATCTCATCCGGCTATTGGGACCGGACCCGCGCCACGCTGACCAACAACCGAATTCCCGCCTATACTTATTTCGATGTACAGCTCAGCCAAAAGGTGCCCATGGGCGACGGCCGCAACTTCGAATTCTATGGCAGCGTGTCGAACCTCTTCGACAAGGACCCGCCGCTGTATTCCACCTTTACGCCCTATTACGACGTGATCGGCCGCTACCTGTCTGTCGGCGCAAGGGTGGCTTTTTGATCGCGACGGGATCGCTGACCCGGGTCATCAAGGCGCTGAAGGTGGATGCCGGTCGGGTACTGGCGGTCAGCCTGGCGCTTGTCCTGGCCGTGGCTGCTCCGGCCGCTGGCGCGCAGCCGGTCGCCGACGCGCCCACCCACCTGGTGACGCCGAACGCCATCGCCGGGCTTACCGATGTCCGCGATGCGGAGATTTCCCCTAACGGGCGGCAGGTCCTGTATGTAACCCAGCCCGGCATCGGCCAACGCGCCAGCCACGCCACCATCTGGCTCGCGGCCGCCGATGGCGGCACGCCGCCAAGGCGGCTGACGGTCAGCGCCGGGCTGGACGACACGCCGCAATGGTCGCCCGATGGCCGCAACATCGCGTTTCTGTCGAACCGCGCCAACCCCAGCGCGCGCGGCGTCGCCGGATTCGACCTCCGCCCGGTGACGGGCGACCCCGACCAGCCGACGCCGACTGAGGCGCCGCGCCAATTGTGGCTGATCTCGGCCACCGGTGGCGAGGCGCAGCCGCTCACCGCCGTGGGACGTGACATCCGCAGCTTCCGCTGGTCGCCGGACGGGCGCCGCATCGCGTTTCTCGCGCCCGATCCCCTCACGGCATGCGAACGTGCCGATCGCGCGGCCAAGCGCGACTGGGCAGAGGCGGATGCGCCGCAGGACCTTGCCCGTATCTGGATCCTAGACCTGGCGTCGCACGTGCTGCGGCGGATCGCTGTCGCTGACCGCGAGGTGAGCGAGTTGAGCTGGTCGCCCGACGGCAGCCGGTTTGCGCTGCGGGTCGCGGCTACGGGCGGGTTGAACGATTTCTATTACCGCTCCGACCTGATGGTGATGGACGTTGCGAGCGCGACGGTCGCGCGCACGATCTTCAAGGGGGTGTACAGCACCGGCAGCTGGTCGCCGGACGGCAGGCGCATCGCCTTCACCGCGCCCGAGCCGGACAGGATCGGGACGCGCGGCTATGTCGCGGACGTCGCGACCGGCGCCTTGCGGCAGCTGGGCGCGACGCTGGATGGGACGCTGAAGCGGCTCGACTGGTCGCGGAACAACGCCGTGGTGCTTGCGCGTGCCGTTGTGCACACCCGTACCGTGGTGATGCAGGTCGATGTCACGACGGACCGGTTTCGGCCCTTGATCGACCTGGATGGCCAGATCCGCGACATATCGGTCGCGGACAACGGGACGATCGCGCTGAGCGGCAGCCAAGCCGGCCGAGCGGCCGATGCCTGGGTGTTCCGCCGCGGCAGGCTGCGTGCGGTGTCGGACGTGAACCCCCAGATGCGCGATTGGCGGCTCGGTAAAGTGGCGGAGGTGCGTTGGACCAGCAGCCGTGACGGCAGGCCGATCTATGGCGTGCTGGTGACACCGCCCGGCTTCGTGCCGGGGATGCCGACGAAAACGGTGGTGCAGCCGCATGGCGGCCCCGCGGACGTGTGGGAGACGAGCTGGCTGGGCAGCTGGACCAGCTGGGCGCAAATCCTGGCGGCGCGCGGCTATGTCGTGCTGCTGCCGAATGCGCGCGGGTCGGGGGGACAGGGCACCGCCTTCGCGCGGGGCGTGAAGAACGATTGGGGCACTGGCGACTACCAGGACATTGTGGATGGTCTGGACATGCTGGTCGGGCGCGGGATCACCGACCCGAACAGGCTGGGTATCGGCGGCTGGAGCTATGGAGGCTTCATGTCTGCATGGGCGATCACCCGCGACACGCGCTTCCGCACGGCGATCGTCGGCGCCGGTGTGACCGACCTGCTCAGCCTATCACTGGCGACAGACACGCCCGACTGGTTCGGCGGCTATTACGGTTCGTCGCCGGCCGATGTGGCGAGCATGGATGCCGCATCTCCACTCCGCAGCATTGCAAAGGCGTCTGGCCCCGTGCTGGTGCTGCACGGGGGCGAGGATCGCCGAGTGCCCACGACGCAGGGGCTGGCCTTCTATCGCGGGCTACGCCTGATGGGAAAGGACGCGACTTTCGTGACCTACCCGCGCGAACCGCACTGGATTTCCGAGCCCGAGCATCAGCTGGACATCCAGCGGCGGGTGCTCGCTTGGTTCGATGCCCATCTGTGACCGACCGGAAGACGCGAAGGTGAAGACGATGCCCGACCCCGCTTTTCATCCGAACCGCCGCGACATGCTGGCCGCTGTCCCCGCGCTGATCGCCGCCAGCCCGTCGCTGGCTGCGACGAAGGGCGCAGACATCCTCGACATGAGCGCGGTGACGATGGCGGCTGAGCTCAGGAAGAAGGGCCTGTCCGCCCGCGAGTTGATGACGGCGCACCTGGCGCGGGTCGACGCGCTGAACCCGCGCTTCACGGCCCTGGTCTCGCGGATCGACCATGCGGATGCGCTGCGCCAGGCCGATGTCGCCGACCGTGACGCGGCTGCCGGGCACTTCCATGGCCCGCTGCATGGCTTTCCCCATGCGGTGAAGGACACCGCGTCGACGCGGGGCATCGCCAGCACGCAAGGATCGCCGCTGCTCAAGGACCATGTTCCCGACGCCGACTCCCTGGTCGTCGCACGGATGCGCAACGCCGGCGCGATCTTCGTCGGCAAGAGCAACGTGCCTGAATTCGCGCTGGGGTCGCACTCCTACAACCGGGTGTTCGGCACGACCCGCAACGCCTATGATCCGCGCAAGTCGGCAGGCGGCAGCACCGGCGGCGGCGCGGTCGCACTGGCGCTCCGGATGGTGCCGCTCGCCGATGGCAGCGATTTCGGCGGGTCGCTGCGCAATCCGGCCGGGTGGAACAACGTTTTCGGCTTTCGCCCGTCATGGGGCCGGGTTCCGTCGATTCCGAACACCGACCTGTTCTGGCAGAATTTCGCCACGTCCGGCCCGATGGCGCGCAGCGTCGCCGACGTCGCCTTGTTGATGTCGGTTCAGGCGGGTCCCGATCCGCGCGCGCCGTTTGCGCCGCAGGACGATCCCGCGATGTTCGCCGCACCGCTGGAGCGCGACTGGAAGGGCAAGCGGATCGGCTGGCTCGGTGACCTGGGAGGCGCTTTGCCGACCGAGGCCGGTGTGATGGCGACCTGCGAGGCGGCACTGTCGGCGTTTGGCGCGATCGGTATGACCGTCGACGCAGCACGCTTGTCGGAAAGCGCCGACGCGATGTGGAACACCGCCGTGCCGCTGCGGCAATGGTCGGTCGGGGCCGACCTGCAGGGGTTTTACGACGATCCGGTGAAGCGGGCGCAACTGAAGCCGGAAGCGGTCTGGGAGGTGGAGGGCGGCACCAGGCTGACCGGCCCGCAACTGGCAAAGGCGTCCGGAGGTCGCACGCGCATCCTTGAAGCCTTTCGCAAGGCGTTCCAGACCTACGACTTCCTGGCGCTGCCCACCGCGCAGGTGTTTCCCTTCGACGCCGAGCAGCATTGGCCGCGGGAGATCGCGGGCAAGGCGATGGACAGCTATCATCGCTGGATGGAAGTCACGCTGCCGCCGACCATGGCGGGCCTGCCCACGCTTGCCGTTCCGGCGGGCTTTGGCGGGCGCTACCGACTGCCCATCGGTATCCAGTTGATCGGCCCCCGGCTTGCCGACCTAGCCGTGCTCCAGCTCGGCCATGCCTATGAACAGGCATCGCCGTGGATCGCCCGTACGCGCCCGCCGGCGCTCCGCTGACGCAAGGAGTTTAGCACGATGACGATCCTGTTGATCGGCTGCGGCCGGATGGGCGGCGCGCTGGCACGACGGTGGAGCAGCGGCGAACGCGTCATGGCCTTCGATCCCGACGCCACCTTGCCGGACGGCGTGGAGCGGGTTGCAAACTTGGATGATGTCAGTGGAGAGAGCGATCTGGTCGTCGTTCTTGCCGTGAAGCCGCAGACGTTCCCCGCCCTCGCGCCGGCGCTACGACGGGTCGCCGATTGCAGGCCGCTGATCCTGTCGATCATGGCGGGAGTGCCGCTCTCCGCGTTGGCGGCGCCATTCGGCGGAAGTGGGAGGGTAGTGCGGGCCATGCCGAACACGCCGGCCGCGATTGGTCGGGGGATCAGCGGGCTGGTCGCGGGCCAGGCGGTGTCGAGCGCCGATCGCGATCGCGCCGGAGGGCTGCTGGGTGCGGTCGGAGAGGTCGTCTGGCTGGCCACCGAAGGGGACATCGACCTGGTCACCGCGATATCGGGAAGCGGCCCCGCCTATGTCTTCCGCATGACTGAGGCGTTGGCAGCGGCGGGTGTGCGACTGGGATTGGCGGAACCCGTGGCGACCCGGCTGGCCAGCGCGACCCTGACCGGCGCGGCGGCGCTGGTCGAGGCGGAGAGCTGCGCCCTGGCCGATCTGCGCCGACAGGTGACCAGCCCCGGCGGTACCACTGCGGCTGGTCTGGCGCAGATGGACGAAGACGCGGGTATCGACGACCTCATGGCAAGAGTGGCGCAGGCCGCAGCACGCCGATCCGTCGAGCTTGCCGACCAAGGCGTGAACCTCGTCAACGATCCGGATTGAACCGACGCAGCCAAGGGGTGACAGCGGGTTCGGCAAGCCGCTCCGCGATGGTCCGATATACCGCGTCGCGCTCGTCCTGGCCGAACTTGAAGCGTCCCGCGATCCCAGTGACCCACGCCCGGAACCCGATGATCGCGCTGGCCATGCCGTGATAGCGGTGCGCGATCTCGGCGCGCGTCCATGGTGCTTGCCGGCCATGTTCCATAGCCCCGATCAGCACGTCCAGCGCTTCGTCGGTCAGTGCTGCATCCACCGTCACCTCCGCCGTGATCCTGAGGTTGGCGTAGATCCAGGTCGGCGCCCAGTCGCGCAGTCCGGCATGTTCGGGCGAGACATAGGCCGATGGGCCGCTAAACAGCAGCAGGGCGCGTCCTTGCGCGCGCAACCGGTCATATAGCGGGTTGGCCCGTCCGAGATGCCCGATTAGCGACAGCAGCCGCCCGTCCTCGTCATATTCGCCGATCAGCGGCAGTTGCGCGGCTTCGGACGGGGCGTCGCCGACCGAACACACCCAGGCCAGCGGATGCTGCGCGATCAGCGCGCGTATGTCGTCGGTGGTGAAGTCCGCGAAAGGATCGCTCATGATGGGGCCGGCTCCGGAAAACGTGATGCGCTGTCTGCGTCCGACGCTCGCATTCTCAGCTTTGCCTTGCGCGCTGGACCGTTCAAGGGCCAATTTTTATACAATTGGCAGGGCCAACGGCTTCGTGCGAACGCTTCCACCCTGCTGAGTAAAGGCCGTCTTCATTCATGTTGCGACCACTCCATGTCACGCTCGGGGAACGGATTTCCTCGGAAAAGGACGTTCCCCTCTACGGCCAGGTGATCCGTGCGATCATCCGGGACATCAGAAGCGGGCGGCTGGCGGCGGGCAAGTATCTGCCCAGCAGCCGGCAACTCGCAGCCCAGCTTGGCGTCAACCGCAAAACGGTGGTCATCGCTTATGAGGAGCTGATCGCGCAGGGGTGGCTCCGTTCGGCCGGGACGCGCGGTACGATCGTTTCCCCCGCCTTTCCCGCGCATACCGGCAAGCCCCCCTCCGCCGAGCCGATCCATACCGACATGCCGTCCATTGGCGAGGTCGCGCCTTATTATCGCGTGCTGCCCCCGCCCGAGCGCCCAATCGCGCTGCCAGGCGGCCAGGGGCTTAAGCTGGACGAGGGCGCGCCCGATGGCCGGCTGTTCCCAGCCGAAACGCTGGCGCGCGCGTATCGCAAGGCGATCGTCGGGGCCGCCGCCGAGAACCGGCTCCAATACCGCGATCCCCTAGGATCGATGCGGCTGCGTTGCGCGATCGCGGAGATGCTGCGCAACCAGCGTGCGCTGTCGATTACGCCGGAGGAGGTGTGCATCACACGCGGAAGCCAGAACGCGTTGTTTCTGGCGACGCAAATCCTGCTGAAACCTGGAGAGACTGTCCTGGTCGAGGCGCTGACCCATGAGCCGGCGATGGCGGCGTTCCGCTCAGCGGGAGCGCACGTCGTCGCGGTGCCGCTGGACGGCAGCGGAATCGACGTCGAAGGCGTGGAGGCGGCGTGTCGCAGGCACCGGGTGCGCGCCGTGTTTCTGACGCCGCACCATCAGTTCCCGACCACCGTCGCGCTTCGCCCGGAGCGCCGACTGCGCATGCTGGATTTGGCACGCCAGTTCGGCTTCGCGGTGCTGGAGGACGATTACGACCACGAGTTCCATTTCGCGTCGCAGCCGTTGCTGCCCATGGCCGCCTATAGCCCGGAGCACGTCATCTATCTGGGTTCGCTGTCCAAGCTGCTGCTGCCGACCCTGCGGATCGGCTACATCGTTGGCCCGCGCGCAATCATGCCGGCGCTCGCTCATGCGATTTCCGTCACCGACGGCATGGGCAACCGGTTGACCGAGGATGCTGCCGCCGACCTGATCGTCAGCGGGGAACTGCAGCGTCATGCCTACAAGGTACGAAAAATCTACGCCGAGCGCCGCCGCCAGTTTGCCGACAAGCTACGCGCGCGCTTCAGTGATACGGTCGCGTTCGATCCGCCCGATGGCGGGCTCGCCTTTTGGCTGCGTTTCCCGGGCATCGACCTCGACGCAGCGGAGGCGCGGGCGTGGGCGGCGGGGCTAAGACTGGCGTCGTCTCGATCGTTCATGGCTAGCGAGGACGCGCCGCGCGGTTTGCGCGTCGGGTTCGCCAGCCTGAACGCGACAGAGGCGCAGTATGCCGTCGATGCCCTGCATCGGGCGACGTACGTATAGCCGCGCCCGGCCCGCGCCCGATCAGGCCGCGCGCTGAAGCATCCCGAACAGGTCGCGCGGATCGTCCGGGTCGGCCAGCATGTCGAGCTGGTGGCAGTAATCGCCATCCTGCAGCTTGCCATGGACATAGCGCAACGCGGAGAAATCCTCGATTGCGAAGCCGACGCTGTCGAACAGCGTGATCTCACGCGAACCTCGCCGCCCGGCTGCGTCGCCGCGCACGACCTGCCATAATTCAGTCACGGGATAAGCGGGCGGCATCTGCTGGATCTCACCTTCGATCCGGGTTTGCGGCTCATATTCGACGAACGTGCTGGCGCGGGAAAGAATATCACGGTGCAACTCCGTCTTGCCCGGACAATCGCCGCCGATCGCGTTGATGTGGATCCCTTCGCCGACCATGTTGTCGCTCAGGATGGTGGCATAGGCCTTGTCGGCGGTGCAGGTGGTGACGATCTGCGCCCCCTCGATCGCGTCCTGCGCGGTGTCGCACGATGTAACCCTTATCCCGCTGCCCTGCAGGTTGTGCACCGCCTTGCGCTTGGCGGCGGGGTCGATGTCGTACAGGCGCACCTCCTCCACGCCGATCACCGCCTTCATCGCCAGTGCCTGGAACTCCGCCTGTGCACCGTTGCCGATCACCGCCATCGTGCGCGCGCCCTTTGGCGCGAGATAGCGGGCAGCCATCGCCGACGTCGCCGCGGTCCGCAGCGCGGTCAGCAACGTCATTTCCGACAGCATTAGCGGATAGCCCGTGTCCACCCGGGCGAGCAGGCCGAACGCCGCGACGGTCTGATACCCCTTGACGATGTTGCCGGGGTGGCCGTTGACATATTTGAAGCTGAAGGTCTGGCCATCCGAGGTGGGCATCAGTTCGATCACCCCATCGCGAGAGTGCGAGGCAAGGCGAGGGGCCTTCTCGAACATGTCCCAGCGGCGATAGTCGCCCTCGATTTCTTCGGCCAGGTCGCGCAGCACCTGTTCGATGCCATGGTGGTGCACCAGGCGCATCATGTTCTCGACGCTGACAAAGGGGATGTAGGCGAGCGGAGAAGCGGCGGGTGCCATGACGAACCTTTCGAACACATGTCAGTCGGATTGAAGTGCCCCTTCCAGGAAGCTGACGGAATGGCATTTCCGTGCTAAAAGTGGCGAGCGGCTGCGCAACTTGCGCAGGCACTCTGCGATAACGGACGGGGCCGGCGTGACGCGACATGCGAAATTCATCCCGGACGATCTGGACCGACGGATCATCTCGCATCTGCGCGTGGACGGCCGTGCGTCGCTGTCGAAGCTGGCGCTTGCGCTGAATGTCGCGCGTGGGACGGTGCAGAACCGTCTCGACCGCCTGCTGGACACGGGTACGCTTCTCGGATTTACCGTGCGGGTCCGCGAAGTTTATGAGGATCGATCGGTTCGCGCGGTGATGCTGATCGAGGTGATGGGCCGGTCGACCACCCAAGTCATCCAGCGGCTGCGAGGCATTGCGGAGATCCGCACGCTGCACACCACCAACGGCAATTGGGACCTGATCGCGGACATCCACGTGTCCAGCCTGTCGAACTTCGACCGAGTCCTGCGCGAAGTGCGGATGATCGAGGGGGTCGCGAATAGCGAAACAAGCCTATTGCTCAGCACCGTATAGCTACGACCCGTAATCGCGCTGTTTCGGCTTCGCTAGCGGCCCGGCGGCCGCGGGTGCCAAACGGCTCTCGCGGTGACGATGAGCGGTAGCGCCAGACCAATCCATGCCACGACGTCGACAGCGCCGTCACCCAGCAACCCGGCGACAAGCGCGAACCCGCTCGCTACGGCCAGCACCGCCGGAATGCCGAACGTGCCGCCCGTTCGCCTCACGATGCCGTCCGCTTGCGGCTCAGCCATAGGTAGAGGCCGCTGCCGAGTATGAGGATCGCGACCAGGTCGAGCAGCGCCCATAGGATCTTCATCGGCATGGCACCGTAATTGCCGAAGTGGAGCGGCTGCGACAGGCGGAGCGCCAGCATGTACCACGGCATCGAGCGCATCGCGGTCAGCCTGCCGGTATGCGCGTCGATCAGCGCGGGAGTGAGCAGTTGCCGCGTTGCCGGCGTAGCACCCTTCAGCCACACGGCATAATGATGCTCGCTGCTGAAACGCGTGCCGGGAAAGGCGACGAACTGCGGGTCGGTACTAGGAGCCGCCGCCCGCGCGGTACGGACTGCTTGGTCGAGCGACCCCCAGGCGGCGACCGGCAGCGGCGGCTCCCCGGCATATGGGCGGGTCAGGGCCGTGAGCTGGTCGGCCCGCCAGATGGCGGTCAGCGGTTCCGACAGGGTGTTGATGACGCCGGTCAGCCCGACCACGCCGATCCACGTCGCGGTTGCGATGCCGAACAGGTTGTGGAGGTCGAGCCAGCGGACACGGCGGCTGCGGTTCCTGCGAACCTCCCCGAACGCCAGCTTGCGCATGAACGGCGCGTAGACGACGATCCCCGACACGATCGACATGCAGAACAACAGGCCCATGAAGCCGAGGAACAGCTTGCCCGGCAGTCCCGCGAACATGTCGACATGGAGCCGCAGGATCACCGCCATGATGCCGCCCTCTTCATCGAGCGCGCCCACCGGCTTCGCGGTGCGGCGGTCGATCGCAGTGAGGTGATAGGCTCCGCGACCCGGCCGCGCGACCGTCGCGGTGGTGACGTTGGCGACGGGGCGGTCTTCGTCGAAGCTGATGAACAGCGGCCGCTCGCCCGGATACATCGCCCTGGCGGTGCGCACGAACGCGTCGAGAGGCAGTTTCGGAGCGTTCGCGGGCAAAGTTGCGAGCGGCGCCCGGTCATCGAAGGCGGCATCGATCTCATCGTGGAAGATCAGCGGCAGGCCAGTCAGGCACAGCATCAGCAGGAACAGCGTGCAGACGAGGCTGGTCCATTTGTGGACCCAGCACCACGTCCTGACCGTCCCCGTGCGCATCAATACTCGACCGTTATCGATGCCTTGACGGTGCGCGGCTGCCCCTGGAGCAGGTAGCCGCCGAATGCCGAGGTCCAGTAGCGGCGATTGGCGATATTCTCCGCGCTCACGCGGAGCGTGACCGGGTGATCGTCGGCGACCAGAATATAGCGCATACCAAGGTCGAAGCGTGTCCAGTCGTCCAGCCGCTGGCGATTGGTCGCGTCCAGATACTGGTGCCCCGTGTGCACGACGCGACCGGTCAGCGTCGCCGCGCGCAGGAAGGGCGGCACCACCTCCAGCCCGAAATTGACCTGATAGTCGGGGACGCCGATCGCCGTGTTGCCGTCGGTCAGCCCGCCGGCGGTGCGGCGCAGCGTGGCATCGTTGATCGTCCCGCCGCCGATCACGCGCAGCCAGTCGGTCGGTTCGCCGTTGAAGCCCAGCTCGATGCCCTGGTTGCGCTGGCGCCCGTCGACCACGAACGTCGTGGCGACAGGGTTGGCGGGAGTAGGGGTGGCGATCGTGTAGCCGTTCGGCTGCGTCGTACGGTAGAGCGCCAGCGTGGTGGTGAGGCGGTGGACCTCCCACTTCGCGCCCACCTCGTACTGGGTGGTGCGATAGGGGGCGAAGATCTCTCCGGGGTTGACGGTCGCGGTGTTCGGCGCGGTTGGACCCTGTACCAGCCCGTCGATGCGGTTGCCGTAAAGCGAGAAGGTCGAGGTCGGCCGCACCACGATGCCGACAACGGGGGTGGCCGCCGACCGGTCGTAGCGGGTCGCCCGAACGAAGGTCGCGCGGTTGAAGCCCTCCACGATCAACTTCTGCTGACGGACGCCGCCGGTGACGAGCAGCCGATCGTTGAACAGCCCGATCGTATCGGAGGCGAAGAGGCTGCCGAACTCCGTGTAGGAGGCGCGCGGCGGATCGGCGAGATTGCCGCCGGTGCCGGTGCCCGGCAGGTTCGCCGGCCGTGGCACCGCGACGGGTTCGTAGATGTTGGTCGGCGTCGTCGCGGTGAAGCCCCCGGTCGCGGTGCGGTAGCCACCCGATGCGAAGGCGTTGCGGTTTTCCGCCATGACCAGCGTCGCGCCGACGCTGATCGCGTGAGTGGTGCCGGCCAGCGCAAACTTGCCGCGCAGACCCAGCTGGCCGCTTTCGTTGTTGTCCTCCCTCGGCACGAACAGCCGGGCCTGTGTCGCGGCGCCCGTGGTGGAGTTTGTCACGGTCGGCGTCGCATAGTCGCCGTCCTCCCGCCCGTCGCGCAGCCCGCCCGCGATATACACCGTCCAGTCCGGAGCCACGTCGACTTCCGCCCGCGCCAGGACGTAGACGTCGCGCAGCTTGGTAAAGGCCCAGGGCTGCGCGTAATTGGCGTCGGCACCGGGTACGCGGGGGATCGCGAGGCTGGTGTTCGCCAGGCGCACCTGAGGCCGTGGCTGGTACACGCGCTGATCCTCGTAACCGAAGTCGAGGAAGAAGCGCCCCGGCCCGGCGCGGAAATCAAAGTCGGCGCCGACGACGCGGACGCTGCGCCGTTCGTCGTCCACCGCCGTGTCGCCGTCGCGATAAACGCCGTTGACGCGCAAGCCGAACGCGTCGTTCGCGCCGAAGCGCGTGCCGACATCGATCGCTCCGCCCCACAGTTTGTCGCCCGCATAGCTGACGGTGGCGCGCAACAGCGTCTTGTCGGCGCGTTTGGGGGTCAGGTTGATGCCGCCGCCGAGGCCGCTGCCGCCCGGTGCTGCGCCGAACAGAAAGGCGCTGGACCCGTTCAGCACCTGCACCCGCTCGTAGAGTTCGGGCGACACCAGTTGGCGCGGCGTGATGCCATAAAGCCCGTCAAGCGCGACATCGTCGCCGTTCAGGGGAAAGCCGCGGATCACGAACAGCTCGGACTGGTTGCCGAACCCCTGCGTGGTGCGCACCGACGGATCGTTTTCCAGCACTTCGCCCAGCGTTTCCGCCTGCTGGTCGAGCACCAGTTGCGCGGTGTAATTGCGCACGTTGAACGGCGTTTCCAGCGCGCCCAGGTCGCCAAGTGCGCCGAGCGACCCGTCGCTCGTCACCTGCCGACGCTGCTGCTGTGCGGTGACCACAACATCCTGCTCGATGGCGGCATTCTGCTCATACTCCTGCGCACGCGATGCGGCTGATCCCGAGGCGAGTACGATCGCACAAACCGTTAACGCAGACTTGTTCATCAACACCCCCGATTGTGGAGGAAGTCTATAGGCTATTGCTTCGCGTTCGCAACATCCGCAGAGGTAGTGGTGACGTGTAAGGGGATCGACCTCACTGATTGGTGAGACTAGAGGTCAGCATGGCAGTGTCTGGGAGTTCGCCACCCCGCCCTGAGCAGTCTGCAATCAGCAAGCAAGCCGCAACCGGGAACTGAATTGATGGTTTTTGAAGCCCCATAGCCACTGAGCGGCCGACCTCGGATCATCAACTTCGGTCGCCGACAGCGTCTTGCGCAGCTTCTCGAGACAATCCGACGCGGATTGGCTCGGCTCTCCTTGTTCCATCAGCCTTGCGCTCGCCGGGCGGTAGCTAGGCGCGTTTCTCGCGAAGCCAACTATCGCGCCCGGTGAAAATCTTCTGCATCTCTGCCATGTTCTCGGTTCCCCAGGTGCATAAGGGTTCAAGCGCCTGGGCGAGGCTCTGGCCGAGAGGCGTCAGCGTGTAGTCGACGCGTGGTGGCACCTCCTTGTAGTCGTTCCTGCGCAATACGCCGTCCGCTTCCAGCTCCTTCAATTGCTGGATCAGCACCTTGTCGCTGACATCGCGAACGGCGCGCTTCAGCTCGCCGTAACGGGTCGGCCCGCGCAAGAGGAAGTACAGGATGAGCGGCTTCCATTTGCCCGAGATGATCTTGAGCGTAGCGTCGAGGCCGCAGGTGAAGCGGGGAGCAACCGGAGTGGCTCGACGGTGGTGGACTGAACCGCTTGGGGCATTCTTTATACTTACCTAAAGGTGCATACTTGTCGATAGGTGGGTTCGAGGCCAGCTGCGTGCAACCAAGAACTGGAGGCACGTATGAACCGACTGAAAGGCAAGACTGCGATCATCACCGGCGGCGGCACGGGCATCGGCCTGGCTTCGGCAAAGCGCTTCATCGAGGAAGGTGCGTTCGTCTACATCTTCGGCCGGAGGCAGGAGAAGCTGGACGCAGCGGTGGCCACGCTCGGCGCGAATGCGCGTGCGGTGGCGGGATCAGTCACCGATTCCGGCGATCTCGACCGACTGTTCGACACCGTGAAGCAGGAGCGCGGCGCGCTCGATATCCTGTTCGCCAATTCCGGAACCGGCGCGCTGGTGCCGCTCACCGACATCACGCCCGAGCATTATGACGAGACCTTCGACATCAACGTGAAGGGTACGATCTTCACGGTGCAGAAGGGCTTGAAGCTAATGGGTAAGGGTGGTTCGGTCATCCTCACCGGCTCGACCACCGGCGTAATGGGAACGCCTGCGTTCAGCATCTACAGCGCGTCGAAGGCTGCTGTCCGCAACCTCGCGCGCAGCTGGGCGCAGGACCTGCGTGGTACGGGTATTCGCGTCAACGTCCTGTCACCGGGGCCGACGCTGACCGAACTAGCGGCCGAGGTCGTCGGTCGCGACGCGATGATCGAGATGGGCGCGACCACACCGATCGGTCATGTCGGCGATCCAGCCGAAGTCGCGGCGGCTGCCGCGTTCCTCGCATCCTCCGACAGCAGCTTCATGACGGGCAGTGAGCTGTTCACCGACGGAGGCTTGGCCCAGATCTGAGAAACTCTGCCAGCGGGCGGTAAGCCCGCTGGCCTAGAAAGTGGGGCCGCACAGCTTACCCTGCTCGCCAAAATAGCCGTGAGATCGACAATAACGAATGGCCGAAGTTCGGAACTGCGTAAGGGTGCGTGAACGACCGATTATGGGTCAATTGCGGCTTAATACAAGCGTACTGAACCCCCCGTAGTCGTCACTGATCCGCAGCGCGGTTGTAACGTACTCGCAATGGTTCAGTTGCGAAACAGTCGCATCGTCCCGTTATCGGAATTGTCCATCGGTAAGGAAGCCGAGGGGGAGAATACAACGTGTTGCATCGCTCGCGCCTGTGGGGGGCGTCACTTCCATTTGTCGCCTTGGGTCTTCCTCTGCCAACACTGGCGCAGACCGCCACATCGGCGCAGGACGCGAACGCGGGGCAAACACCGGTAGAGCAGGGCGGTGCTGACATCGTTGTTACCGGCTCCTACGCCAGAAGCCTCGCCGCCGCGACCGAGACCAAGCGCCAGGCGGCGTTCGGTGTCGACTCAATCAATTCCACCGATATCGGCAAATTCCCCACCCAAAATGTGGCCGAAGCGCTGCAACTCGTCACCGGCGTTGCAATCACCCGGCCACGCGGGGAGGGCCTCTACGTCAGTGTCCGCGGCCTCGGCCCGCAATTTCAAAGTACTCTGCTGAATGGCCGCACGGTCGCCATCAACGACCTGATCGAAAATGGGGGCGCCAACGGGCGTCAGTTCCGCTTCGAGATGCTGCCAGCCGAGTTCGTCTCGCAGATCGACGTGGTGAAGACCCCTACGCCGGACATGACCGAGGGCGCGCTGGGCGGCAACATCGACGTCCACACCTTCCGCCCGCTGGAGGTCGGCACCAAGACCACGCTGAACCTGCGGGGCACCTACACGACCATGACGGACAGGGTGACGCCGAACGTGACCGGCATCGCCAGCTGGAAGAGTGCCGACGGCACCTTCGGCTTGCTCGCCGGCGCGCAATATTGGGGCAAGAAGGTCCGCAACGACCGCTGGTACAACACCAGCTGGAACCTCAACAAGTTCACCTCCGCCGCCGCCGGCGGGCTGCCGGCGGGCCTCTACACACCGACGCGAACGCGTCCAACGGTGGAGACCGAGAACCGCAAGCGCGTCTCGGGCCTGGTTTCTGCCCAGTGGCAGCCTTCGCCCGAACTGCTAACTACGTTGGACGTGCTCGCGACACGGCTGGATGTCGCCTATGACGAATTCGGCCTGGACATCTATCCCGACGATCCCGGCACCAGCATCGTTCCCGGTTCCGCCAAGATCGAGGGCGACACGGTGGTGGGCGCGACGATCAACAAGGTCCGCTTCATGGGCACGCGCGAGTACAGTCTCAATCGCCACGACCTGGTCACCGTTGGCCTGAAGCAGGACTGGAACCCCGACGGCTGGACCGTCAGCGGCAACGTCAACTGGTCTTACGCGCACAGCTTCCACCCGAGCTATGCCGAGGGTACGGTTCGCAGCCGTATCCAATTCAACGCGCCGCTCACCTACGATACGTCGGGCGGCTACAAGGTGATCCCGACCTTCACCACGCCGGTCGACGTCACCAATCCGGCCAATTACGTGCTGTACCCGTTCAACATCGCGCCCAAGAACAGCAAGGACGAGGATTTCTATTCCCGCCTCGACGCCGGGCACAGCATGGACGGGTTCCTGAGCAAGATCGCGGCTGGCGGCGAATATCACTGGCGCAAGCGCGACTATGCACGCCGCGACTTCACCGTCGATCCGGGCAAGGTGCTCCTCAACAGCTTTGCGCCCAACGGTTATGAGCAGACACCCTTCGACGACTTCCTCGACACGGTGTCGGGCAACGGTCCTCGCACATGGATCGTGCCGATCACGGGCGTGTTCTACGACAAGCTGTTCACTGACGCGATCGCCAACGCGCCGCTCACCGCCGGCGATATGCGCGCCTCCTACCTGGTGACCGAAAAGACCGCGAGTGCCTATGTTCGTGCGGATTACGCCGTCGGATCCGTCATCACCGGCAATATCGGCGTGCGCTACGTCCATACCGACCAGGTTGCCAGCGGGACGCTGACGCTAGGCACCGTGCCGACCGCGGCCAGCTTTCCCAAGACGTTCAGCAACTGGCTGCCCAGCTTCAACCTGCGCGCTGCGCTGACGCCGACGCTGGTAGGCCGTCTCGCCGCCAGTCGCGTGCTGACCCGCCCTAACGTGACCCAAAGCTCGCCACAGATCAGCGTGTCGACCGATGCGCCGACCGCGAGCGGCGGCAACCCCGACCTAGCGCCGTTCCTGGCCACCCAGTTCGACGGTTCGCTGGAATGGTATTTCAGCCGCCGGGGCTCGCTGACTGGCGCGCTATTCTACAAGGCGATGGACGATTACATCACCGCCCAGAACGTCAACATCGATATTCCCGGACGCGGAACGGTGCTTCTCAGCACGCAGGTCAATGGCGGCGATGCCAAGGTTTACGGTGTGGAAGCCGCCTATAACCAGGTGTTCACGTTCCTGCCCAAGCCGCTCGACGGCCTCGGCATCCAGGCGTCGTACACCCACACCTCGGTGCAATCGAACTATACGGCGGGTGCGCGACCCATCAAGGACGAGCTGATCGGCCTGTCGAAGAACAGCTTCAACCTGGTCGGCTTCTACGACTATGGTCCGGTCTCCGCCCGCCTGTCCTATGTCTGGCGCGACAAATACCTGTCGGGCAACGGCAGCACGACGCAGGCGCCGACTTATCAGGATGCGTTCGGCTCGCTCGACGGAAACCTGTCGTTCCGCGTCACCGACAGGACCATGGTCAGCCTGGAGGCGATCAACATCGCCGGTGCCAAGCAGTACAGCTACAGCGACCTGCCGCTTCGCTATGGCGAGATCAACTTCTGGGGTCGCACGATCCTGTTCGGCGTCAGGACCGAGTTCTGATGCTGAAAGGGGTGCTCCTCGCCGCCGCGCTGGTTTCCACGGGCGCGGCGGCCCCCCGCGCGATGAACGATGTCCAGGTCGTCGGATCGCACAACAGCTTCAAGGCGCGCATTCCGACCGCATTGATGAAGCGCATACGCGCCATGGAACCCAAGCTCGCCGACGGGCTGGACTATTATCACCTGCCGCTCGCCCGGCAGCTTGACGCGGGCGTGCGCCAGCTGGAGATCGACATTTTCGCCGATCCCCAGGGTGGACGCTACGCCAGTCCGAAGGGGGAGGCCTGGGCTCGTGCGGCGGGCGAGCGGACCGGCTTCGATCGCGCTGCGATGCTGAGGGCCGGCTTCAAGGTGTTCCACATTCCGGACGTGGACTATCTCAGCACCTGCGTCACGCTGGTGCGATGCCTGGGCGAAGTGAACCGCTGGTCGCTGGCGCACCCGAACCACCTGCCGATCATGATCACGATCAACGCGGCGGACACGCCATCGAACCGCCCCGGCATCTCCGACCCACTTCCGCTCGACGATGCCGTCCTGCTGGACGCTCTGGACGGGGAGATCCGCGCGGCGCTGCCGGGCAAACGCCTGATCACCCCCGACGAGGTGCGCGGGTCGGCCGCGACCCTGCGCGACGCGGTTCGCACGCGGGGCTGGCCTTCCTTGTCGGCGGCGCGCGGGCGCATTTACGTGCTGTTCGACGTGCGCAGGCCGGTGTCGGACGTGTATCGCACCGGCCATTCCTCGCTCGCGGGGCGGGCGATGTTCGGCTGGTACCCCGACGACCAGCCCGAGGCGGCGATCGAGATCGTGCAAGACCCCCTGATCGATGGCGAACAGATCAGCCGCTGGGTGGCTGAGGGTTTCATCGTTCGCACGCGCACCGACGCCAACACCGTTGAGGCTCGCACCGGCAACCTCGCCAAAGCACGCGCCGCCATGGCGAGCGGTGCCCAGGCGGTGAGCACCGACTATTATCCCGGCGCGCCCGACCCGCTGGGCCGCCACTTCCTCGTGACTCTGCCGGCCGGGGTGATGGCGCGGTGCAGCCCGGTTCGGGTGCCGCCGGGCTGCGCGTTGCGACGGTGACTAAGCTTCGACGCTTCACCGCCCTTGTGAGCCTCGCCGCGTTGTTCGCCATTTCGTCGAGGGCGGAAACCCGACCCCGGCTGGTGCTGGAACGCGCCGTTCTGGTGATGCGCCACGGCATTCGAGCCCCGCTGAACGGTGAAGTGCCCGAAGGCACCCGCTCCGGTACACCCTGGCCGCGCTGGCCTGTCGCCCCGAGCCGGATCACCCCGCACGGCGAGCGCGCGCTGGCCATGGCCGCCGCCGGGTATCGCCGGCTGCTTGCAGCGCAAGGTCTGCTGATGCGCGGCGGCTGCCCGCGTCCGGGTAGGGTTCGCATCCGCGCCAACAGCTCCGATCGCACCATCGCCAGCGGCGAGGCCTTCGTGCGGGGCTTCGCGCCCGGTTGTGCGCTCGCGGTCGAGCACCGTCCGTTAGGAGAAGCCGACCCGATCTTCGAGCCGTTACGGGCTCGCGCCACCCGCTTCGACCCGCGTCAGGCCGTAGCGTCGATCAATCGCGAGACCGGCGGCATGACGGCGCTGGTCGCCCGTCATAAAGGTGCGCTGGCACTGCTCGACCGCATGCTCGGCTGCCGCGCGCCGGTCCGAGGCTGCGTGCCTGCTGCCGCTGCTACGGTGACTGCCAGTGCTGACGGCCAAGACATCACGCGTGCCGGCCCGATCCGCGCCAGCTCCGGTATCGCTCAGGTCCTGCAGCTCGAATATGCCGAAGGTCTGCCTCGCCCCGGATGGGCCCGCACCGATCCGGCGACGCTGGAGCGCCTTGGCGCGCTTCACGCTGCGCTGTTCTCCGTGTTCACGCGGCCAAGCTACATGGCCGCGCACCAAGCGGCGGTCCTTGGTCGTGAGGTGCTTGCCGCCCTATCCGACACCGGGCACGTCCGCTTTGACGTGCTGATGGGCCATGACACCAACGTCACCGCGCTCGCCGCTGCGCTCCGCGTTGATCTTAAGGCACCCGGTTACGCCACCAACGATGTGCCGCCGGGCGGCGCATTGTTCTTCGAACGACTCCGCGACATCCGTTCGGGCCTGGTCTACATCCGCGCCTCGTACCGGACTCAGCCGCTTCGAGCTCTGCGCAGTGGCACGGTCGACAACCAGAGTACGCTGTTGCGGATACCCGGTTGCGCCACGGATCTGTGTCGCGCAAACATATTTTATCGTCGGCTGCGGTCCAATTTGGCGGATACAATCGTGGAGATGTGAGCGCGCTGCCCTCAGTTCCTTCCCCCTTCGTGCCTACCTTCAAGTACGAACATCAAAAGGCGGCGGTTCTGGGGAGCCGCTTACGGTAGCCGAATGTCGCCTTGCGGGTCGTGGCGCCTTGGTCAGGCGTTGCAATTACGAATAACCCGAGCCTATGAGGACCAAATTCGCATGGACCCGGTGAAATTCCGGGTGGCTATTCCGGCCGCCGATCCGCCGGACAACGCGTGTCGCACTGCAGTTGGTTCGGGCCTTCTGGACCATCGCTAGCGGCGGTCGTCGGTTTCTCAACATGAATAACACTGCTCTTTCGCGCTACCGCGCCGAATGGTTCAGCGGCGTGGGCGAAGCCCGCCGCGACATCCTTGCTGGGATGGTCGGCACCTTTGCCCTCATTCCCGAGGTCATTGCCTTCTCCTTCGTGGCTGGCATCGATCCGGAGGTGGGCCTCTTCGCCTCGTTCATTATCGGGATCGTCATCGCGATCGCGGGGGGCAGACCCGCCATGATTTCCGGTGCGGCTGGATCGGTCGCGCTTGTCGCGGCAGCGCTCGTGCATTCCTACGGCTTACAATACCTTCTCGCTGCCACGCTGATGGCCGGGCTGTTCCAGATTGCCTTTGGTCTGATGAAGCTCGACGTGCTGATGCGCTTCGTTTCTCGATCCGTCCGGACGGGCTTCGTCAATGCGCTCGCCATCCTCATCTCCTCGGCGCAGGTGCCGCAGATGCTCGACGTCAGCTGGCATACCTACGCGATGATCGGGCTGGGCCTGATCATCATCTATCTGGCGCCTCGCATCACGACGGCGGTCCCGTCTCCCCTGATCTGTATCGTCGTCCTGACCGGGATCAGCATCGCATTCCCAATGCCGATCCACACCGTCGCCGACCTTGGTCGCCTGCCTGCCGCCCTGCCATCGCTGACATTTCCGACGGTGCCGCTGGACTGGCAAACGATCCGCATCGTCGCTCCCTTCGCGCTGGCCATGGCGGCGGTCGGTCTTCTCGAATCGATGATGACGGCCAGCGTCGTCGATGACTTTACCGAGACCACAAGTTCCAAGGCGCGGGAGTGCACGGGTCTTGGCCTTGCCAATATGGCTGCAGGACTGTTCGGCGGCATCGCCGGCTGTGGAATGATCGGCCAGACGGTAGGGAATGTTCGTTACCGCGGGCGGGGGCGTCTCTCGACTCTAGTGGCGGGAGTCTTCCTGTTGGTCGTCATGGTGCCGCTTCGCCCATGGGTCGCGCAGGTGCCGGTGGCAGCACTGGTCGCGATCATGATCATGGTATCGGTCAGTACGTTCTCGTGGGGATCGATCCGCGATCTGTCTCGGCACCCCAAAGTCTCTGGCGCCGTCATGATCGCGACGGTGATCGTCACGGTTGCGACCCATGATCTTTCCGCCGGCGTCGCGGTAGGTGTACTGCTGAGCGGCGTGTTCTTCGCCGCCAAGGTGACCCGCCTGATGGACGTTCAGGCCACCTATGACGAGGCTGCCGATGTGCGGACCTACCGGGTGACCGGTCAGATCTTCTTCGCCAGCGCGGCCATATTTGCGGATCGATTCGACCTGCGGGACACGGCCGCCAAAGTCTGCATCGACCTCACCGCCGCCCATTTGTGGGATATTACAGCGGTCGGCGCGCTGGAGGAGGTCGTCACCAGGATGCGGAACCATGGCATCATCGTCCAGGTCATTGGGCTGAACGAAGCAAGCGCCGTGCTGGTCGACCGACTGGCACCGGGGGTAGAAGCCGCTGCGGCACTTTGAGCAACGGCTGGTTTCGAGACGCCCATCCTCGATGTTGAGTGTCCGCCCGTGGTTCAACCATGGGTCTGGAGGGCGCTCTGCGTCGCTACTCCGCCCCGCTTAAGATCTGCCCTTAGCCGCGAGCGCGATCATGCGTGAATTGACGACATGGCGGCCCGCCGTGCCGGTTATGACTGCTTCAACCAGCAGAGCCGCTACAATTATCGCAGGACTAACGCGGGCGGCGGGCGGTAGGATGGGACCAATCGCCCGCAGCAGGGAGCCGAGGAAAGACTCGGCTGTTCGATGCTCCTGACGGTGGCCGCTCAGGACTCCGGGACGTACCAGGGTCAGCGATCCGAAGCCGAGCAGCTCAACCGCGTCCTCCAGCTCTCCCTTGGTTCTCGGGTAGGTGAAGCGAGACCGCGGATCGGCACCCATCAACGAGGTGAGCGCGAAGCGGGTCGCGCCTGCCTCCCGAACTTGGGAGGCGATGGCGAGCGCGTAGTCGTAGTCGATCGCGCGATAGGCGGCGGCGGACCCGGCGTTCGCCCGGGTGGTGCCTAGCGCGGAAATGCCGCCGTCGGCCGCCCACCAGTCCGCGCCCGGCTGAAGGTCGTGGCTGGTCACGATCGGATTGCGCAGCTTTGCGTGCGGCGGGAGCGCGCGTCGCGTCGGTGCCACCACCTGCCGCACGCGCTCGTCCGCGAGCAGCAGCGCGAGTGCCTCTGCCCCGACCATGCCGGTCGCGCCCGCCAGGAGGATGGTCGTCACCGGCACCGTCCGGAAAGCCAGGGATCCGGACCCGCCCGGTGAGGAGCTTCCTGCGCCCTCACGCCGCCGCCCTCGCTGCGTCGAAGATGGAACGGTTGTCCTCGATCCGCTCTATATGCGCTGCTGCCCAGGTTCCGAGCTGCCGTATCGGGTCCGCCAGCGACTGACCGAGGTCGGTCAAGGCATATTCTACCTGGGGCGGAACCGTCGGGTGAACGGTACGCTTCAGCATGCCGTCACGCTCGAGGGCGCGCAGGGTGCGGGCAAGCATCTGCTGACTGATGCCGCCGATAGCGCGCTTCATCTCGTTGAAACGCCGCGGTCGCTCCGTGAGCGTGAGTACGATCATCACCGTCCACTTGTCGCCAATCGAGCTGAGAACGCTGCTGAACCGGCCGCACTCGATGTGAAGTGGTTCGGGGGTAGTCAGTTCCATGTGACCAGGTCCTAGCAATATGCCTTCTTGGCGCCGCACATCGGGTCACATAGCTGGTGCAGGTCACTTTTCCAGACCGGAGACCACCGTATGAAGATCCTGCACATCGATGCCAGCGCGAGCGCCGCCGAGACCTCGCACACCCGGCGCCTGTCGAGCGAACTCGTCGGGCGGATCAAGGCGCACCACGCTGATGCCACGGTGGTGTACCGCGATCTGGTCGCCGACCAGCTCCCTCATGTCGACATGACCATCCGTCACGCCTGGCTGCCCGAGAACGCCGACGATCCCTTGCTGGCAAAAACGCGGGACCGTTCGAAGACGCTGGTTGAGGAGCTCAAGGCGGCCGATGTGCTGGTGATCGGCTCGCCGATGTACAACTTCACCGTGCCCTCGACGCTGAAGGCGTGGATTGACCATGTGTCGATAGCGGGGCAGACCTTCGGCTACACTGCCGAGGGCCCGCGTGGCCTGCTGACCGGCAAGGCCTATCTCGTGCTGTCGTCGGGTGGCGTCTACTCGCAGGGGCCGTTCGCCGCCAACGACCATCTTGCGACCTATCTGGAGGCGATTCTCCGGTTCCTCGGCATCAGCGATATCGAGACCATACGCGCTGAGGGCATCGCGTACGGCGCTGAGCAGGACCAGGCCGCGATGCAGAGTGCATCCGAGCAGATCGGTGCCGTAGCGGCTGCCGTCTGAGGGCGGTAGAGCTAAGAGCCGGCCCCGGCGATTGGCCGTGGGCCGGCGAAAAGCTTCTTGAACGACGGGCCAGTTTCGGGATGTAGAACAAGGCTCCCCAATGATAGCATTTGGGTCGATGACAGCCGAGCTGTGACCGATGGCGACCGTGCCAAGCATCCGCCACTTGTCTGGCGACGAGCGCAGACGATCCAACATGCTCCACCTCTAGATCGTAAGTGCAGTAATCATGCGTCGGCAGATGCTCTTCCGCTTCGCCCAGCGTGCGGTCCGCTAAGCCTACATCAACGGTCTACCCGGCTTCGTGACCCGCCAGTCTGACGGACTGCTACCACGATTGCCATGCTGATCGAGCAAGGCACAGTGAGAGCGGTCTATGTAATACGCAATCCTGACAAGCTGCGGCACCCGGAAGGCTCGCTTCTCGATTGTGGGGCGGCGGGTACAAGGGCCCTGGTGCCCGACAGCGGGTGCGAGGGGGGGGCTCGCCCGGCAACCATCCAATGACTTTCATCGAGGTCAGTGGCCGACCAAGCGAAAGGGTCAAAACACGAACCGAATCACCCTTCCCACAGGCTTTCAAAGCGACGCACGGGCTCCCTTCCGGCACGGGTTTGAAGCCAGAAAAGGGACCGAATTCCATGTGGGCTACGCAGGGGCCACGGATTGGCGGGTCAGAAAAAACCCTAGCTTTTCTGCGGCCTGTACGAACAAGTTTGAGTCCTGCAAGCGCACCACTTTTCTTCATGCTCCCAATCTTACCTGCGTGCACGGCCGGTGCCGTGCCTTGGGATGTGTTCCGGCGATGTCCGGTGACGATCGCTTGATGGCGCAAGACCTCGTCGGAAGAGCCTCGATAATCCCGCTTGCACTCCACATGACGGTGGACGTCGGCGGGCGGTTGCCAGCATAGGGCGATCGCGGAACAGGATCGTAGAGGAGCCGGGTGGCCATGGGTAGGATTGTGGCGTTCGGTGAGGTCATGCTGCGCTTGTCGCCGCCGGGCCGGGAGCTGCTGATGCAGTCGCCGCAGCTGGTGATGTGGGTGGCGGGGGCGGAGGCGAATGTGGCGACGCAGCTTGCGCGGCTGGGCCATGATGTCGGGTTTGCCAGCCGGGTGCCCGACAACGACCTGGGTCGGGGCGCGGTGGCCACGTTGCGCGGACATGGCGTGGATGTCGGCCACATCCAGTTGGGCGGCGAGCGGATGGGGTTGTATTTCGTCACCTCCGGCGCGGGTCTGCGCGCGACGGAGGTCATTTATGACCGGGCGGGATCGGCCTTCGCCGAAGCGCCGGCAGAGGGATGGGATTGGGACGCGATCCTGAAGGGCGTCGATCGCCTGCATCTGTCGGGGATCACCCCCGCGCTGGGTCCGGTGCCGTCGAACAGCGCGATCGCGGCGGCGGAGGCGGCCGCCGAGCGGGGCATCCCCGTGTCGTTCGACGGCAATTGGCGGGGCAAGCTGTGGGCGCGCTGGGACGCGGACCCGCGCGCCATCCTGAACCGGATCGTGGCGCGTGCCGACCTGATGTTCGGCAACCATCGCGACATCGCGTTGCTGCTCGGCCGGGACGACTTTGCGGGCGAAGGAGAGGATCGTCGCCGAGCCGCGGCGGAGGCGGCGTTCGATGCCTTTCCCAGGCTGCGCATGATCGCCTCCACCGCGCGCCATGTCGAGCATGTCGAGGTCAACCGCCTGTCCGCGAGGATCGACACGCCGGACGGGTTTGCGCAAACCGAGGAGGTCGTGTTGGCCGGGATCGTCGATCGGATCGGCGGCGGCGACGCGTTTGCGGCCGGTGTGCTGCATGGGTTGCGCACGGGTCAGGACATTGCCGGTTCGGCGCGCACGGGGCTGGCCCTCGCGGCGTTGAAGCATTCGTTGCCGGGTGACGCCGCGCTGTTCCGTCAGGCGGATATCGACGCGTTCCTGGACGGCGGGCTGGATGTGCGACGCTGATCGATTTTGAACGGATGTGACGGGTTTCTCCGGGACGGGGTGAGTGGCTGAGCCGAAAAGGTGGTTGTCAGGTCGGACTTGGCAGGCGAGCTGGCTGGGTTAGGGGACACTGTCGATTGAGTACGCTTGAACAGCCGGATCATACAGCCTGCTGACTGTCAGCGAAGGTCGAGAGGTGAGAGGGCGCAAGCCGGCTCCCTTGAGCGCAGAAATGTCCTGGTTGGCCGCGGAGCGGTGGCACGCCGTCCTGACGGGAAGGGCGCCCGCCGCCTGATGCTGGGAGTGGCCGTGTCGGCCCGATTGTGCAAGGAGGCGGACACCATGATCCGCCCGGCCCCATTCCTGCTTCGCGCGATGCTGCTGACCGGGGCCATGACGCCGTGGCCTGCCAATGCGCAGTCCATGGCGGCGGACGGTGTCGCGCTGACGTTTCAGGCGGCGGAAGCCCGGCTGGAACATGCCTCGCCCGCACTGGCCGGCGCCGATCATGCGGTGAACGCGGCGCGTGAGACGCAGGCCGCGCTGGCGACGCTGCGGCGGCCGGTGGTCAGCGCGTCGGCGCAGTACCTGCAATATCAGAAGACGTTCTCGGTCGATCTGTCGGACGCGAAGGGCGATGCGGTCAATGGCGCGCAGGATCTGCTCGCCGGCCTGCCCGCCACGGTGCCCGCGCCGTTTCAGGAGATTGCGGCAGAGATCACGGGGCGCTTGTCGCAGGCGCTGCCCGGGCTGTTCGCACTGGTGCCGGACACGCTGTCATACCGGTATCGCGAAACGGTGTTCCGGCCGACCGTGCAGGCGGCGATGCCGCTGTACACCGGCGGCGCCATCCCGGCGATCGAACGGGGCGCGGCGGCGGGCACGTCGTTGGCGCGGGCGCAGGCCGATCAAGCGCGGGAGGTGGCGCGGATCAACCTGATCCGGGTGTATTTCGGCCAGTTGGCGGCGCAGTCGCTGGAGGCGTCGGCGCTGCAATCGCGCGATGCGCTGGCGAAGCTGTACGGCGACGCGGTGAAGCTGGAACAGGCGGGCGTGACGCCGCGCGCCGTGACCTTGCAGGCACAGGTGGCGCGCGACACGGCGGAAGGGGCGTATCAGCGCGCGTCGCTGGCGCATGGTTCGGCGCGGGGCGACCTGTCCGAAGTGCTCGACATGACAGGGGTCAGGCCGACGACGCCGCTGTTCGTCGATTCCCGCCCTCTGGCGCCGGTGGCAAGCTTCCTCGGTCGATCGGGGGAGGGGCCACAGGCGCGGCAGGCGGCGGCGGGCCGCGACCTGGCGGGGGCGGGCGTCGATCTGGCGCGGTCGCGGTACCGCCCGCAGGCGTTCGCGTTCGGCGAGTACAATCTGAACCGGAACAACGCGTTGCCGACCGAGCCGGACTGGATCGTGGGCGTCGGTGCGCGCATCACGCTGTTGTCCAATGTTGACCGGGGGCACCTGCTCGCCGCGGCGAAGGAGCGCGAGGCCGCGGCCGCCGCGACGGAGGCGCAGGCGCGCAAGGCCGCCGATGCGGCGACTGCGCGTGCGTGGGACCTGGTGGAGGGGGCGCGGCGGTCGTTCCTGTTGTTGAACAGCAGCATCGCGGCGGCGGAGAAGAATTTGCGGGTGCAACAGGTCTCGTTCCGGGAAGGGGAGGCGACGATCACGGCCGTGCTGGCCGCCGAGGCGGCACTGTCGGCGGCGCGGACGCAGCGGATCGCGACCGCTTATGAATATGACTTGGCGCTGGCGGGATTGCTGGCTGCGTCGAACCGGCTGGAGGCGTTCGGCGATCATCTGGCGCGGGCGGACCAGCGGGTCCTGCCGGAACCGGTGCGATGAGCGGGGACCATGATCCCGACCGGCCGCCATCGCGGCGTGCGCGGGTGCTGTTGTGGGTCGGGCTGGCGGTCGTAGCGGTGCTGCTCGCGATCGGGCTGTGGCTGGCGAGCCGGCCGGCGCACATCCCGTTGCAGGGCGAGGTGGAGGCCGACACCGCCAACGTCGCCACCAAGGCGCTGGCGCGGGTCGACCGCATGCTGGTGGAGGAGGGCGACCGGGTCCGCGCCGGGCAGGTGCTGGCCGTGCTGTCCAGCCCGGAACTGGCGAACGCGCAGCGTCAGGCGCAGGCGGTGCTGGACGGCGCGCGCGCGACTCGGGCGCTGACCGATCAGGGCGCGCGGTCGGAGGATGTGACCAGCCTGAGGGCGGCATGGTTGGCGGCAAAGGCGCAGGCGACGCTGGCGGCGACGAGCAGCGCGCGGGCCGATCGGCTGTATGCGCAGGGTGTGATCGCCGCGCAGCGCCGGGACGAGGCAAATGCGTTGCGCGACAGCAGCGGGCGCACGGCCGAGGCGGCGCACGCGCAGTACGCCAAGGCCATCGCAGGGGTACGGCCGGAGGCGAAAGCGGTAGCAGACGCGCAGGTTCGGGTGGCGGAGGCGGGCGCGGCCACGGCAACGGCACTGAATGGAGAGACGCGGCTGTTGTCGCCGATCGCGGGCGAGGTCTCCCGCAGGCTGGTGCAGCCGGGCGAGATCGTCAGTCCGGTTCTGCCCGCGATCCAGATCGTCGACATCGACCATCCGCGGGTCCTGCTGACGTTGCGGGAGGACAATCTGGCTGGCCTGAGCGAAGGACGCGTGCTGGCGGGGCGCGTACCTGGACTGGACCGTGTCGTGCGGTTCCGGGTGCGTCATATCGGCGCGCAGGGGGAGTTCGCGACGGTGCGCGCCGATCGGCAGGCGCGCGGATATGACGTGCGCGCATTCGAGGTGACGCTGAGGCCGGTCGAGCGCGTCAACGGGCTGCGGCCGGGCATGAGCGTGTTGTTCGACTGGCCGCAATGACGGCAGACGCGCATGCCAGCGCCGATGCGCCCGAGCCGCAGGGGTTCGCTGCGGCATTTTCCGCAGAGGTGCGGCGGCTGGTGCGGCGTCGCTTCGACCTGGCGCTGATGACGGTGCTGCCGGCCGTTCTGCTGGCGCTGATGGCGGGGATGATCTCTCCGGGAACGCTGACGGGATTGAAGGTTGTCGTGGTGGACCGCGACGGCGGCACCACGGCGCGCGCGATCGTGCGAAGCGTGCGGGCGTCGTCGCGATTGGCCGTGGTCGACGTCACGGGCGACATCGGCGCGGCCCTGTCGGCGGTGCGGCGGGAGCAGGCCGTGGCGGTCCTGGTCGTGCCCCATGGCGTGGGTGATGGCCGCCCCGGGCGGCAACCGATCGAGATCCTTTACGAAGCGCAGTTCCTGGCACCTGGGACGCTGGCCTCCACCTTCCTCGAGGTCGCGGTGGGGACGGCCCTGGCCGAGACGAAGGGGGGTGGCGGGCTTCAGGCGCTGACGCTGGTCCGGCGGGCGCTGCCGGGTGTGCATGTGGGGCTGATTGGCAATCCGACGCTGAGCCTGGAATGGTATCTGGGGCTGTTGCTGGGGCCGGGCATCCTGCATTTGTCGGTCGCGATCACGGCGATCGGGTCGGCGGGCCTGTTGATCCGGGACGGGGCCTTTGCGGCCTTTGCAAGGCGCCAACGCGCCCGCGGCGTCGCGGCGGTGCTGGCGGGGCGGATGGCGCCGCACGTGCTGGCCGGAACTGCGTGGGGCACCGGGTGGCTGGTGTGGCTGACGCTGGCGCGCGGGTACCGGCTGGAGGGCAGCGTGTGGGTCGTCGGCGTGGGGCTGGCGCTGTTGTTCGTCGCCACCGCATCCGTCGGCCTGTTGCTGCTGGCCGTGACGCGCAACGTCGCGACGTCGCTGTCCGGTGCGGTGATTATCACCGGATCGGCGCTGGCCTATTCGGGCGCATCGCTGCCGATCAACGGCGCGCCGCTGATCGCGAGGCTGTGGAGCGCGGCGCTGCCGCTGACCCATTACCTGCGCCTGCAGATGGACACGGTGATCGGCGCGGCGCCAGGGCCGCTGATGCGGGAGACGGCGGTCATGCTGCTGTATCCGTTGATCGCGGGCGGCGGCGCGGTGCTGCTGATCGCGAGAGCGGGACGCGCGCGGACATGAGGGACGCGTTCGAGCGCACGTTGCTGGAAATCCTGTCGGTGCGCGAACTGCTGTCGCTGGCAGTGGTGTCGGTCCTGTTCTACGCCTTCTACTATCCCGCGCCCTATTCGCAGCAACAGGTCGTCGCGCTGCCGCTGGTGGTCGTGGACGGCGACAACAGCGTCCTGTCGCGCGGCGTCGTGCGGGGCCTGTCGGGCACGCAGGCGGTGCGGATCGTCGCGCGAGCGCATGATCTGCCCGAGGCGCGGGAGTTGCTGCGCGAGCGGCGGGCGGAGGGGATCGTGCTGATCTCGAGGGGGCTGTCGGCGGCGGTTCTTTCCGGTCGGCCGGGAGCAGGCGTGGCGGTGATCCTGAACGGCAGCTATTTCGTGCGCGCCGAGGGCATCGCGCGGGCGCTGGGCGAGGTGGTCGCCGCCGAGGCGGAACAGGTGGGCAGGGCGCTGGGTCTCGCGCCCGACAGGGTGGTGCTGCCGATCCGGACGGAGGCGTTGTTCAATCCGACCGGCGGGTATCGCGATTACGTCTTTCCCGCGATCGCCAACATCATCCTGCAACAAACGCTGTTGTTCACGGCGGCGCGGCTGATCGCGGAGCGGCGCAGGCGTGGCGCGTGGCGGCGCGGGATGCGGGAGGCGATCGGTACCTGGCTGGCCTGCGTGGTCCTGGGAGTGGCGGGGCAGGCGTTCTTCTTCGGATTCGCTTACTGGGTGCAGGACGTGCCGCGGGGCGGCAACATAAGTGGGCTGTTGCTGGCGATGCCGTTGTTCTCCGCGGCGGTAGCGGCGTTGGGCCTGTCGATCGGCAGCTGGTTCCGCGACGGCGACGACGCGCTGAAGCTGTTGATGCCGACATCGGTGCCGCTGGTGTTCCTGGCCGGATTTGCGTGGCCGCTGGACCAGATGCCGGGATGGGTTTCGGCGATCGCGTGGCTGTCACCCGCGACGGCGGCGATGCACCTGCTGGTGCGGTTCAACCAGATGGGTGCGACGGTGGATGAGGCGGCGGGTCCGCTGATCGTGATGATGGCGCTCGTTTTCGCCTATGGCGCGACATGGTTGTGGCGATGTGAGGTAGGGATGGGCCTAAATCGCCAGCGAAGCGCCTAGGCGCGTGGGCTAGTCGGATGATCTAGCCGCCGGCTTCATGTGTCACAAAGGAGTGCCGCTTATGAAGACGGTATCCACGGCCTTGGCCGGCCTGTCGCTGATCGCCGCACCCACCATCGCGCAGGCAGCACCGCTCGCCACCCGGCGTCCAGCCTGTCGGTCGCCAAGAGCGTCCGCGCCAGCGGCCCGGCCGCCAAGGGCGACAAGCTGGCCGGCGGCGGCGGCGTGCTGGCAGCGATCATCCTCGCGGGTTTTGCGGCGATCGGCGTCTTTGTTATCGTCAACGACAATGACGACGGTTCCGACAGCAACTGATCGGATTACAGCTGGCGCCGTGGTTTACGCCACGGTGTCAGCTAACCAGATCGGCTAATTCCTCTTGACAGCGTCACGCTCCTTAGGTACATAACAGGAACGCTGAAGAATTGTGATTCGGGCCGGACGGCTGGGGGCTTCCCCGATCGTCCCGGCCCGTTTTGCGTCGTGGCCGGGGGGCGAGATGAGCGAGGGCGGGGCCGTGAGTGGGCAAGAGCCCGCCGCAATGGCAGGCCTCAGCGATAAGGACGGTTCAGGTTCTGGAACGCCGCGTGCCGCCGCTCAGGCGCCGCGCAAGAAAGCCGCAAGCACGTCGAGCGCTAAGGCGACTGGCCGCAAGGGTGCGGCGGCCAAGCGGTCGACGCGTGTTGCGAGCCTTACCGCAAAGGGCAGCAACCGGGTCGGGGGGCATAAAGAGGAGGTCGCGACGATCGGGCGGGGCGCAGCCAAGCGCCCTCCGCGCGAAAAGGCGGCGGCTACGGTAGACGTTAGCCCGACCGCCTCTCCCGATAAGGACGACGACGGTATGGACGGTGGAGCCAAGAACCGGCGGGCGTGGACGAAGGGGCAGATGTCCCGTTTCTTCGACCATCTGGGGCAGACGGCCAATGTCGCGGCGTCGGCGCGGGAAGCGGGCCTGCCGCATGCCAGCATCTATCGACGGCGCACCGCGGACCCGGTGTTCCGGGACCGGTGGGAGGAGGCGTTGGATGCCGGTGTCGCCCGGCTGGAGATGCTGGCGCTGGAACAGGCGCTGACGACGGCCGAGGGCAAGACCGGCGTCGTCGACCTGAAGGCGGCGCACGCGATCATCGCTGGGCACGATGCGCGCCAGAAGCGGATGGGCCGTGGCGGTGCGATCCCGTGCATGTCGATCGACGCGGTGGAGGCGTTGCTGCTGAAACGGATCGGCGCGATCGAGAAGCGGCTGGCGAAGGAGGCATGACGGTGGCGCAGGGAGCGGGATTGCGACCGCTGTTGCGCCGCATGGCAGCCCTGCCGGTCGAGGAGCGGGTCCGGCTGTTGCGGGCGCTGACCGAGGGTGGGCAGCGCAGCCTGGTGCATCACTGGCCGAGTTGGGCGCATGACGGGCAACTGGCACCGGCCGGTGACTGGCGCGTGTGGCTGATCCGCGCCGGTCGCGGCTTCGGCAAGACGCGGGCCGGGGCGGAGTGGGTCAGCGCCCTAGCGCGGGCGACGCCGGGGGGGCGGATCGCGCTGGTCGGAGCGACCGCCGGCGACGTGGCGCGCGTGATGGTGGAGGGGGAAAGCGGCCTGATCGCGGTGGCGCATGCGGGCGAACGCTATCACTGGAGCCGCGACCAGGGCGTGTTCACCTTCGCATCGGGTGCCAAGGCCTTTGTCTATTCGGCGGTGGCGCCGGACCCGCCTACCTTCGCTGACGTTCGAGGTCGTGGCGGATGAGGGAGCGGTGACGGCCGGTGACATCGCACGCGAGATTGCGGCGAAGCGGGGGGTGAGGTGGGTGCAGCCTTGCCAGGCCTTTCTGCCGCGAGCAGCAGCATGGCGGCCGTGCTGGACACGCTGGCGATGCTCGGCGGTGGGTGGTGGGCGTCGGAGGGCGGTGCGGTCCTCCTTCGCGATGGTGTCGACGATGAGGCCGTCATCGTGCGCGACGCGGGCGTCGCCGTGGAGGGCAGGGGCGTCCGCACGAGCCGGTCGATGTCGCCCGGTCAGACAGTGCCGCGTGTTTTCGCGGTGAGCCACTATGATCCCAAGCGCGATCATCAGATGGGCGTGCAACGCGCGCGGCGACCGGGAGCGGGCACGCGTGAGGAGCGCATCGAACTGCCCGCCGCGATGCTGCCCGAGGATGCCAAGGCGCATGCGGAGCGCATGCTGCGCCGGGCCGAAGCCGAGCGGGTGCGCCGCGTGGTGGCGCTGGGTCTGGAGGGGCTGGCGATCGGGCCCGGTCGCGTGGTGGGAGTCGAAGGCGAGACAGGTCGGTGGCGCGTGGTGAGCGCCAGCGCGGAGGGCATGGCGACGCGGTTGACGCTGACTCCGATCGTGGAGTCCGGCGGTTCCGCGTCACGTGCTGACGGGGGGCAAGCTGTCATTGCGGCCGATGTGCAGGCCGGTCGTACGCTGATCGCCGCGTTCGAGATGCCGACCCTGGACGATGTTCCCGCCGTGGCGCCGAGGCTTGCAGTTGTCGCGGCGGGTACCGAGCCGGGCTGGCGCCGCGCCGCGTTGCTGCTCAGTTTCGACGGGGGCGGGAGTTGGCGGGAAAGCGGGGCAACTGCCGCGACTGGAGTGATCGGGAGGGTGGCGGAGCCGTCGGGTGGGGGAACCGCGCTGATGATCGATGAAGACGGCAGCCTGATCGTCAAACTGGCTAATGGCGACATGATGCTGGTCGACGCAGACGATGGGCAACTGGATGGCGGTCGCAACCTGGCGCTGGTGGGCGACGAGTTGGTGCAGTTCGCGCGGGCGGAGCCGCTGGGCTCATCACGATGGCGGTTGTCGAGGCTGCTGCGAGGCAAGGGCGGTACCGAGGCGGCGGTCGGGACCCAACGCGCGGGTGATCGTTTCGTCCTGATCGAAGAGGCAAGCGTGCGGCTTCTCGACCTGCCGCTCTCCACGATGGGAACATCCGTACGCGTGATGGCGAGCGGGGTGGGGGATGACGCCGGCGGGTCGATCGCGGAAACGGTGATTGTCGGCACGTCCGTCGTCCCGCCTGCGCCCGTTCGATTGACGGCGGAGTTGGATGAGCCAGGCACGCTGTCGATCCGCTGGATTCGCCGGAGCCGGGCTGGCTGGCGATGGATCGACGGAACCGACGTTCCCCTTGCCGAGGAGGGCGAGCGGTACCGCGTGTCCCTGCGGTGGGAGGGTGGAAACGCGGAGGTCGAGACGGCGGCGCCGGAACTGCACGTTCCCGGATCGGAAGGGCCGTTCCCGGGGCTGTCCGTCGAGGTGCGCCAGCGCGGAACCTTTGGCGAGTCACCACCCGCTCGAACCATCCTGACAGGAGTTGATCGATGAACGACACAACGGCGCGGTTTTCCATGTCCATGCTTCAGGCCGGGCAGGCGCAAAAGGAACTTACCCATAACGAGGCGCTGGCGGTGATCGACACGGTCTTGCACGCCAAGGTCGTTTCGGACTCTGTCACGAACCCGCCGTCCGATCCCGAAGCCGGCCAATGCTGGATCGTTCCTGCAATCGCGACCGGAGTTTGGCAGACGCGCGGGAACATGATCGCGAGTTGGACGCAAGGCGGGTGGCATTACGTCGCGCCGGTCGAGGGCATGTTGGTGTGGAACCAGGCCGTCGCCTTGCACAGCCGATGGCATGACGGACGATGGATCACCGGAGAACTGGCGGGAAAACAACTTCTTATCGGAGGACGGCAGGTTGTCGGCGAACGCCGCAGTGTCATCAATCCGCCACGCTCCGGCTCCGTCGTCGATGTCGAAGCGCGCGTGACGATAGAGGCGATACTCGAGGCGCTAGTGGGTCATGGGCTGATTGCGGCATGAAAGAAGTTGTTGCATGTCAGCAACAGTTCCAGCTTTTGTCACCTTGCGCCGCAACCAAGCTTTCTGTAGGTGGTTTGGCCAGTCCGAACAGGACATCCTAGAAAGGGGATTATGATGCGGAAGCTTGCCATCGTCTTGGCACTCGCCTCGACCGCACTCGCTTCGCCCGCGCTGGCCCGCGACAAGTCGTGGTATGTTGGCGTCGAGGGCGGCGGGATGATTGTCGAGGATATCGATTACGATATCGGTACGACCACGGCCACTGTCGATCACGACTATGGTTGGGATGTCGACGGCGTCGTCGGTTACGACTTCGGCGCGTTCCGCGTCGAGACCGAAGTTGGCTATCGTCGCGCGACTGTCGACGGTTATCGCTCGACTGGTACCACGCCGAATCCGGCTGGTGGCACGCCGCTGGTTGCCGGCACCTACGACTATGCCGGTGGCAAGACCTCGGCTCTCAGCTTCATGCTGAACGGCCTGCTCGACTTCGGTGACGATGACGGCATCCAGGGCTTCGTCGGCGGCGGTGTCGGTGTCGCTCGCGTCAAGGCCGATTACGGTCTGACTAGCAACACCCGCTTCATTGATGATTCGGACACCGTGTTCGCCTATCAGGGCCTGGCCGGTATTCGTGCGCCGCTGGGCGATCACCTCGACGCGACCCTGAAGTATCGCTTCTTCTCGGCCGACAACGTCAAGCTGGGTGATACGCTGGGCCGCACCAGCGAGGGTCGGTTCCGTTCGCACAGCATCCTGGGCGGCGTGACCTACAACTTCGGCGAGCCGGCTGCACCGCCGCCTCCGCCTCCGCCCCCGCCGCCCCCGCCTCCTCCCCCGCCGCCTCCTCCGCCCCCGCCGGTGGTGCAGTGCGCTCCTGGACCGTTCATCGTGTTCTTCGAGTGGGACAAGTCGGACATCACGCCGGAGGCCGCGTCGATCCTCGACAACGCCGTCACCCAGTATCAGAGCTGCGGCAACGCGCAGGTCATGCTGGCCGGTCACGCCGACCGTTCGGGTTCCGCGAGCTACAACGTGGGCCTGTCCCAGCGTCGTGCGGACTCGGTCAAGGCGTACCTCAGCAGCCACGCGATCCCGGATGGCGTGATCACGACGGAAGCTTTCGGCGAAAGCCGTCCGCGCGTCGAGACTGCCGATGGCGTCCGCGAGGTTCAGAACCGTCGCGTGGAAGTGACCTACGGTCCGGGTTCGGGCCAGTAAGACCTTCCTTCGGAAGACCAGAAGAGGGGTCGGCGAAAGCCGGCCCCTTTTTTGTTGCGAAGTGACGGTGCGGTTTGGCTGTTTAAGGTCTCAAGCCCAATCAGCGAGTTGAGGCGGCCCGGCTTTCCTGATTCACCGCTGCGGCGGACGACGGACCACTCGAGCGCTGGTTTGCTGGTCATCGGGCAATCATAGGCAGCGCTCGAGCCACACTGGGCGCAGAACCAGGCGGCCACAGGGATGAACGGCCGGCAGGTGAATTCTGCTACTAGGCGAGTGCTGAAGGCGAGCGAGCGCTAGTGAGACAGCCCCCGAATATGGTCAACACTATGCCCCAGACTAAGTCGTTGCGGCAGCAGACTGCACGTAAGCCCGGCCCTGAACAGGGCCTCCAGGGAAATTAAGAGTCGTGGCGTGAGCACAGGCTCACGCGCCTGCTCTATGGCTCACGTGTGTGACTGGCTCTCATCGCCTGGCGCTGTTTGATCGGGCAGCCATGCGGGCAAGAGAACGTTGCCGAGTGTGTCTATCCTTCGGTGTGTCACCATCAGTCCGAGTTCAGGATAACGCACACGAGCCCGATCGTCGGGTTCAATCGGCGCCACGAACAGGCGTCGGGCCACCTTCGCACGGTAGTGCATTCGGGCGGTGTTCTCCTGCCCGATATAGCAGCCCTTGCTGTAGCTGACCCCGTTCAGCTCTTCGGCATTGCACTCGAGCCACAACGTCGTTCCATCGCCGAGCTCAGCCTGCCCCTCGGCCACGCCGAGGCGTAGGCGATGCTCCAGCCAACCGTGTGCCGGTGTCGCAGGAGCCGCCAGCCAACGGAAGCCGAGCGTTGCCAGACGCGGATCGGGATGGGGGTCGAGGCTGCCGCATGGATCACTGGCCGGTCGGGTCGGCGACCAGTGCACCGCCAGATCCGGATCACGTTCGATCGTGATCGCGCGGCGGAGGCGATACATCGACAGGCGGCGGATGAGGGCTTCCGCTGCCGCAGCTTCGCAATCGATCAGGATGTCCTCGTCGTCTTCCCAAAGCAGGAAGTCGAACAGGGCCTTGCCCTGCGGGCTGAGCAGGCCGGACCAGCGGGGCAAGGTGCCCTCGACGTCCTGGGTCACCAAACCCTGTAGAAAAGCGCGCACATCCGGCCCGGACAGGCGCAGCACTGCGCGGTCGTCGAGCATGGTTCCCAGGGTAGCCTCATCCATGGGGAGACGTTAGGGATGACGGGAACGCTGTGAAAGGGGATGCATGACCTTCGACCTGATCATGAGGGGCGGTACGGTCCATCTTCCCGACGGTCCGATCGTCACGGACATCGGCATCACGGGTGGGAAGGTCGCCGCCATCGGTGCGCGTGGCGATGCCGGCGAGGTGCGCGATTGCACCGGGCTCGACATCCTGCCGGGCGTGATCGACACTCAGGTCCATTTCCGAGAGCCTGGGCTGGTGCACAAGGAAGATCTGGAAAGCGGCAGCGTCGCGGCCGTGTTGGGCGGCGTGACCTCCGTGTTCGAGATGCCCAACACGAAGCCGAACACCGACAACGCAGACGCCATCGCCGACAAGCTGGATCGCGCGCGCGACCGGATGTGGTGCGACCACGCCTTCTATGTGGGGGCAACCAACCGCAATGCAGCGGAGCTGGCGGAACTGGAGCGTCTGCCCGGTACCGCCGGGGTGAAGATCTTCATGGGTGCCTCCACGGGTGATCTGCTGGTTTCGGACGATGCGCAGCTGGCACGTGTCCTGGCATCGGGCCATCGTCGCGTTGCCATCCATGCCGAGGATGAGGATCGCATGAACGCGCGGAGCAACGAGCGCGTGGCTGGCGACCCGGCGTCCCATCCGGTGTGGCGTGACGATGAAAGCGCGCTGATCGCGACGACGCGCATCCTGAAACTGGCGCGCGCGGCGCGCCGGCGCATCCACATCCTTCACGTTACCACGCCGGCGGAACTGGAGCTGATCGCACAGCACCGGGACATCGCAACCTGCGAAGTCACGCCTCAGCACCTGACGCTTGCGGGCGAGGAGGCCTATCGCGACCTGGGCACGCTTGCCCAGATGAACCCGCCCATCCGATCGGCGGCTCATCGTGACGGTCTATGGTACTGGGTGGGGCAGGGGATGCCGGATGTTATCGGATCGGATCACGCGCCGCATACCCGTGAGGAGAAGGCGAAGCCTTACCCGGACAGCCCGAGCGGCATGCCGGGAGTGCAGACTCTTCTGCCGCTGATGCTCAACCATGTCGCGAACGGCCGCATGACGATGCGCAGGCTGATCGACCTGACCAGTGCAGGGGCGCAGCGGATTTTCGGCATGTCCGGGAAGGGACGCATTGCGGTAGGGTACGATGCCGACCTGACCGTCGTCGATCTGAAGGCGTCTTGGACGGTGGAGGAGCAGTGGCTGGCGTCGCGGGCGGGTTGGTCGCCCTTTACCGGCATGCGGCTGACCGGTCGGCCGGTGGGTACGATCGTGCGAGGTGCGACGGCAATGTGGGAAGGCAGCCTGGGCGACCACGCCACCGGCCGGCCAATCCGTTTCGACTCCGTCGAGTTCGGATGACCGGCCTCTGCCTGTTTAGAAGGGAAGCAGGCGGGATTTGTGCGTGAAGTTCATGTAACCGACATTCACACCGGCCCGCCAGCCAACGCCGAGGCGGATCGGGATCAGCACCACGTTCCCACGACGCAGATAGGTCGCCGCAAAGCCGCCCACGAAGTAAAGCCGGCCCTCGGCGGCCGGGAAGCGATGGAACAGATCCTCGGTGTCGTACAGGTTGTACACCAGGACGAAGACCTTGTTCGCGTCGCCGCCCACATCGAAGCCGAGCGACGGGCCTGTCCAATAGACGGGTTGCTGCCCCTCGACCTTGTGCGTCATCACGCCGGAGCCATAGCGTAGCCCGACAACGATGGCGCCGGACGCCTCCCGACCCGCGATATATGCATTGGGCCGGCCCTGTTCCTTCAGCACCTTTTCGAGGATGCCGGCAAGCCCCTGCGCACCTTTGCCGAAAACGCCCTCCGCAGCGGCAAGAAGGTCGTCTCGTTCGTAGGTGTTTTCCGCCTGGGTGGTTGCGTCCGCCCTCGCCTGAGACGGCGACACGGCGGGGGAGGTCGCCTGAACGGCAGGTTGACTGGGGGCGGGGTCGACCGGGTCCGAAGCGGTCGCATATGTGGGTGGAGTGCTGGCCGCCGTTGATGGCGCGCCAAGATCGCGATCGATCGCCTGGTTTGGGTCAACGGTGCGAACCTGTGCACCCGCCATGCTGCCTGCAAGGGCTAGGGTTAACGTCAGCGCCTTCGCGAGTGCCCGCATCTTCATTCCAATGTCTCCGCTTCAGACCCATGGTAACGGCTATGCTCCTTGCGGTGCAATGAACGAGCATGTTGGCAACGATTTTCGTTTCGCCAAGTCTGTGTCGAGACCATGGTTGATCCGTGCCGAGGCTGTCGCTATAGGCCAATCCGCCGCAGCCGGAGACGTGGGTGAGTGGCTGAAACCAACGCTTTGCTAAAGCGTCGTACGGGAAACCGTACCGAGGGTTCGAATCCCTCCGTCTCCGCCACTTAGTCTATTTATATGCATATCGAGCCTCAGCGGGAGGGCTAAAACGGCGCAGTTCCGCGCGGTTCTACCCCTTTGCGATACCTCGAGAATGCGCCGAGGCATCGATCGACGCCGAGATCCCTTCCATCTTCTCCGCCGGCAGGGCCGGCAGTACCGTTTATGCGATCAAGGCCAATTCCCTGTTTTCATCAAGAAACAGGGGTAAAACGGTAAATCGCACACTAGCGTTACATGTTTTCCCCGCCAGAGACGGGAGAATTCCGCCATTTTTGGCGAAACTGGGGCATCTATTGCTTCAAATCAGCAGGTGAAGAAAAGGCGCCTGATCAGGGACATTCGGGAACGGGATCAGGGTAGTACATCCGAGGCGCAAGGATTTTTAGTGCCCGTTAACTGTGGCATTCACCTCTGCGCGCGATGAAGTGCGGGAAGGAGAAGTGAGATGGAGCTGTCTTCACCCTGGGCTAAATGGGACCCGACGCAACCCGGAAGCCTGACGCCCCGCGCGAACGATCAGCGGGTTATTCTGTCAGAAGACCTCATGCTGATCCTTGAGAACACGCCGGACTGCGTACCCGATGCAACGTTGCGCGAGTATCTGCTCCGGGCGTTGCACGGCGAATTGCGCAAGCCGACGGGGCGTCCGGTTTCGAAGCTATCGCACGCCATGTTGAGGATCGCGGATATCTGGATCGAACTCGAGGCCGAGGATATTCGAGCTGAGCGCGCTGCAGATCCGACGAAGCGGATGCGAGGCGATCTCGAGCCGATGAAGCTTGCCGCCGATCGGGTGGCGCCCCGATTTGGAAGCATCTCCCGTAATCATCTGCTTAACGAGATCTCCCGCATGAAAACGACCCACCTTTGATCTGACAGCGTGGCGCCGTTAGCGGGATCAACAGTTCGGCTCCACATTGAGGAGCAGGCCTGTGATCCATCTACCCGACAAACTCGAAACCGCGACGGTTACGTCGCTGCGCAGCCACGACCGTAATCCGCGTACGCACTCCAAGGCCCAGATCGAGCAGATTTGCCGCAGCATCGAGCGCTTCGGCTTCACCAATCCGGTGCTTATCGATGGCACGAACACGATTATCGCCGGGCATGGGAGGGTGGCAGCAGCCAGGCTGCTGAAGCTGGAGCGTGTCCCTGTGCTGCGGCTTGAACATCTGTCTGAGGCAGAGCGGCGCGCGTATGTCATTGCCGACAACCGTCTTGCCGAACTCGCCGGCTGAGACAAGGAACTCCTGCAGCTTGAACTCGGTGCTATCCTCGCTGCCGAAGCCGACTTCGATCTTGCCCTTACGGGGTTCGACGGCGGTGAACTGGAAGCGCTGCTCAGCGCCAGCGATCCGGGCGTAAACGATGCCGACGAAGTTCCGGAGGTAGCCGCTGACACGCTCGCCGTTACTGGTTCTGGCGACATGTGGCTGCTTGGCAATCACCTCGGTCTTGCCCGACCCGGCTTCCGCCAGGATGATGACGCGCGGCTCGGCGAGCAATTCCGCCCAGCCCGTCGGTGCCTCGCGTGCAAACAGGCGCACCATCTTGGCGTCGTCAGCTTCCTCCTCAGATATGGCGAGGTCGCGGAAAGTGCGATCGAGCTCGATGAAGTCGTCAAAATCCCCGGACATTTGCCCAGTGTAGTGCTTCCACAGCAATCAGTCCCCCTCCTCGGACCTTTTCAGTGGACGCGCTGGTAGGATCGGTCGAGATCGTGCGGTTGGTCCCGAGCTAAATGCCGGCGATCCGCCGCTGCAATTCCACCAGGCGCGGATCGCCTTTTAACGTATCGATGGTGGCCAATTTCTCGACTAGCTGCTGAACGCCGTACGGCCAGTCGCCAGCGCGTGTGACCTGCTGCCCGTTTTCTGGACCGCTTTGAGCTGGAAAATTCCAGTTATGGAGGAGGGCCAGGGAAGCGGAGTGAGCGATGAAGAGATCGAAGTTTTCGGAGGCGCAGATCGCCTTCGTGCTGAAGCAGGCCGAAGATGGGACGAGCGTTGGCGAAGTGTGCCGCAAGACTGGCATCAGCGAGGCGACGTTCTACGCGTGGCGCAAGAAGTATGCGGGGCTGATGCCGTCAGAGATGCGACGGCTGCGCCAGCTTGAGGAGGAGAACGCCAAGCTGACGCGGCTGGCCGCTGACCTCAGCCTCGAGAAGGCGATGTTGCAGGATGAGGCCGTTTGACGATCAATCCGGGGGATTGATCGTAGGCCGAATGGGTCGCGAAAGCTCTGAGGCCTGACCGGCGCCGGCAGCTCGTCGACGATGTCCGCGACACTTGGCAGGTCAGCATGAGGCGGGCCTGCGGGGTGCTCCGGGCGGAGCGGTCGAGCTACCACTATCGTGGGCGCCGTGCCGATCAGGCCGATTTGAAGAAGCGGATGAAGGAGATCGCCGAGACGCGGGTGCGTTACGGCTATCGCCGCATCCACGTGCTGCTCCGGCGGGAGGGCTGGGACGTGAACGCGAAGCGGATATATCGGCTTTACAAGGAGATGGGGCTGCAGCTGCGGCACAAGCCACCGAAGCGCCGGGTGAAGGCGAAGCTGAGAGAAGGCCGCTGCGCGGCGTCTTGTTCGAATGAGGTATGGGCCATGGACTTCGTCCATGACCAACTTGCGACGGGACCGAAACTGCGCATCCTGACGGTGGTCGACACCTTCAGCCGGTTTTCGCCGGCGGTCGTGCCGCGGTTCAACTTCCAGGCGCCGGACGTCGTGGAGGTGCTCGAACGGGTGTGCGCCGAGGTGGGCTATCCGGCGTCGATCCGCGTCGACCAGGGCAGCGAGTTCATCTCGCGTGACCTGGATCTATGGGCTTACACCCGCGGCGTCACGCTCGACTTCAGCCGGCCCGGCAAGCCGACGGACAACGCGTTCATCGAGTCCTTTAACGGCAAGTTCCGGGCGGAGTGCCTGAACCAGCACTGGTTCATGAGCCTCGACGACGCGGTCCGAAAATGCGAAGCTTGGCGCAAAGACCACAACGAGGTGCGGCCACACAGCGCGATCGGAAACAAGACGCCGATTTCGCTGGTGAACTGGTCAGCGGCACATGGCCCGCCGCTGCCGGCAGATGCTGGATGACGGCCAGCCGAGTGGTCCAAGAACGGGTAGCAGCTCAAACCAACCCCAAACTCCAGTTATGACTGGTAGAGCTTTGGGGAGCACGTCAGAGCGGCGACGGGCCGCCAAATGTCGCTTCTTGGGTCGAGCCGGCCGACTGGGTTAACGTATCAGTACGGCAGCTGCCACCGCACCGCTTGGGTCTGAGCACGGCACGTGTAGGCCGTTCCGGCCCTCTTCGCCGGTTCATAGTTGAGCGTTGAGCTTTTCGCGACGGCGACGGCGTCGAAAGCGAAAGGCGGATCCGAGACAAGAATGCGCGGGGTTCGTGCTACGCCAGTCGGGTCAATGCTGAACTCCAGCACAGTTCGTCCTTGCAGGAGTGCTTGGATCAGGTCCGGTGGATAGTCGTCGGCGGTGATGTTCGAGGAAGTGAACTTCACCGCAGGAGCGGCAACGCTGCACAGGTCCTGCGCCAACCCGTACTCGCGAACAAGACCGCTTAAAGCCTCGGCATTGCCCTGCTCGCTTCGAACGCCAATCAGGCGTAAAGCCAAGGCAAGCGTGCGTGGGTCCTGCGCGCTGGAGTGTGCCCTGACCACCGCGAGCGCTTGATCGAGCAGCTGGGTGCGAAGAACGCTGGGGGCCTGAGATAAGGCAGTTGCCCCGCTCACAAGCGTGTAGAGGGTGTCTAGCGAGACGGCGTTGTTCTTGCCAGCCTGCTCCAACAGCATCTGGAAGTCGGCCTGCGCGGCTGCGACGGATTTGTTCTGCGCTGCGACGTCAAGCGACGTTGCAGAAAGTGTGCTCAGGAGGGCGAGGTCTGGTGGGCCGCCGTTCGACCCGATGATGTCGGCGATCCGGTGTGACAGCGCCGCGGCTCGCGTCCGTGCCTCCTGACTACCGAAGCCGCCCGCGACCGTAGCCGCCAAGATGCGCTGCAGCACGGGAAGTAGCATCACTGATGTCGGCCCGTACCGCCGCTCACGTTCCGCAAGGGCGCTGGCCAATGCCGCTGCGTCGGTTTCGTCGCCCGTATCCAGCAGGGGATAGGCGCCCCGAGCGGTGCTCCAGCTCAGAACCTGATCTTCCAGATTCGCTTTGACTTGGTAGTCGGCGGCCGGCGCGGTGCGACATTTGAGGACGATTGCCGTGGCCTGCCCGTCCTGGATTCTGTAATCCGGGTCGCGGGCGACGGCATTCAGGAAAACCGTGGCGATGCCGGGGCGACTTGCCCAGATGAGTGAGAACCTCGGCCGTCCGGGCGCTGCCTGCCGGACGAACTGAATGGCGACACTGTCCTCCGGCCTCACTCCTGAAAAACCGCAGACCGGGACGTCAGCGGCCAGCACGTCCTGCCCCGTGCTGACGCCGCGATTGAGCCGGTCCACCGTGAGCAGCGCGATCAGCCGGTTGCGCTCGCCCGTCCTGCCCGCAGCCACCAACATGTCGGAAGCCACTCGCGCCGCCGCAGCCTGCTCCGCGCCGGCAAGCGGTGCCTCGGCCCATGCGCGGCCCAGCGACGCCCTCGATGCGTCCTCGTGCCCTCCGAGCGCCTCGGCGCGTGCCCGCTGGAGATCGACTTCCCAAGCTTGCCCCGGCAGCGCCTGCGTGGCCTGCAAAGCGGCTGCTGCCTCGTCCGGGCTTTCCATCATCCGCAGGCGCGCGTAGCCGAGAGCGGCGCTGAGGCGATCGTCAGCAGTCGCGTCGCGGTCGGCGCGCACTGTTTGGTAGTCCCGTTCCGCCTGTTTGAATTGGCCGGCCTCTTCTCGCGCCGTCGCGAGCAGGAGACGATGATGAGGGAGGTCGCGCAGCTTGGCATCGGAGGTAAGCCTGGTCAGCAGCGTGATAGCGCTTGCCGGCGATCCGTTCACCGATATGAGCTGCGCGAGGAGGCGGTCGAGCAGAGGGTCTGGGCCCGCCTTGTCGGTCGGCGGTAGTCTTTGCGCCACCAAGGTGTTCAGCTCGATCGCGGCACGTCGATAGTCGTGCGCCGTTAGAGCCTGGTCGACCGCACGCCCGTCGCCGGGCGGTACAGGCGAAGCGGCAAGTGTGATCGAACACGTCCCGGCAAGCAGGATGCCCGTGCAGATTCGCCCAAATTTCGCCATCTCGATTTCCCCCCGCCAAGAACATTCCCGAGGTGAGATCGAGCGTCAAGCCGCTCAGGGCTGCGATGAACGAACGTATGGCTCGCCCCGTTTGCAAGCTGGATTTTCGGATGATCTGATCAGTCTGCGTCAACGTATGCGGTCTCGTGGGTGAGCCCACGGCCAAGATGGACATCCGCGCGTTCAGTGCCCCCTAACGGCCACGGCATGAGTACCACTTCGTTCACCGGGCTTTCCGAACGCCGATCGACTGTCAGGCCATCTATTCGATCCCTCCTGCAAACACCGTAGGCTACACGCGGTTCAGCGCGTTGCCGATCTGATCACGCGGCGGTGGGGTAGACCCGCTCGAAGGTGGTACCGTTACGCAAGGTTGCCCAAGCGATCCGTGCCAGCTTGTCGGCGAGCGCGACGACAACCGCGTTGCGGTGAACGCCTCGCTCGAGCATCGCCTTCAGCCATCTTCCCAACGGCGTTTCGGCTTCCGAAAGCGACGGCAGCGCTGCTCGCGCACCATGGATGAGCAGGGTCCGCAGGTAGATGTTGCCGCGCTTGGGGGTGGTGCCGCGAACGGTAGATCCACGTGTCGCCGCCGTGTCGGAACATGATACGGCGACTGCACTCCAGTCAGCGCTGCGATCGGTCGGTGCGATGGTCCGCACGCTGCCACGACACTCCGACACGTCCGCGCGGATCGGGACACGGTGATCGAACAGACGGTGATCGTGGGCGGGGGAACCGCCGGCTGGATGGCGGCGGCGGCGATCGCACGCGGTTTGGGGCGACACCAGCGCGTGACCCTGATCGAATCGGATCGCATCGGCACCGTGGGCGTCGGCGAGGCAACTGTGCCGAGTATCCGCGACTTCAACCGTTACCTGGGGCTGGACGAGGATCAGTTCGTTTCCGCAACCGGCGGCACCTTCAAGCTGGGCATTGAATTTCAAGGCTGGAACGGGCCAGGCAGCCGCTATTTCCACCCCTTCGGCTTCCTTGGTCCCGACACATCGGGAGTCGACTTCCACCATCTCTGGCTGCGACACGTTGCCGATGGCGGCTCTCGCGATCTGGTCGCGATCAGTCCCGAAGCGTCAGCCGCCCGCGACAACCGGTTCGGTCGCACCACGCCGCACGGCGCGTTGCAATATGCCTTTCACATCGACGCGGCCCGCTATGCCGCTTTGCTGCGCGAACAGGCGGAAGCGAACGGAGTCGTTCGGATCGAGGGCGAGGTCATCGGCGTCGAGCGCGATCCTGCGACCGGCGATGTCGCCGCAGTGGTCCTAGCCGACAGCAGACGGATCTCCGCCGACCTTTTTGTCGACTGTTCGGGCTTTCGCGCGGTGCTGGTCGGCGAGGCGCTTGGGTCGGGTTATGTCGACTGGAGCCGCTGGTTGCCATGCGACCGTGCGGTGGCCGTGCCGTCAACGCGGCTGGACACCATGCCGCCGTTCACGCGTGCAGAGGTGCGGGAGACGGGTTGGCAGTGGCGCATCCCGCTGCAGCACCGCACAGGCAACGGCTATGTCTTTGCGAGCGGCTTCGAGCGCGAGGACGACGCGGTACGCGCCCTCAGCGCCCGGCTTGACACGGACGCCATCGCCGAACCCCGCCTGCTGCGTTTCACCGCCGGGCACCGCCGCGCGCCCTGGTCGCACAATTGCGTGTCGCTCGGTCTGGCTGCCGGCTTCCTGGAACCCCTAGAATCCACGTCGATCCACCTGATCCAGACCGCCATCATCCGACTGCTCGCATTGTTTCCGCATCGGTCCATCGATACGCGCCTCGTCGAGAGGTTCAACCGCGACACGATTGCCGAATATGAGGCAGTACGCGACTTCGTCATCGCCCATTATCGGACAAGCGACGGTATGGACACGGCGTTCTGGGCCGCCGTACGGGATCAGTCTCCGCCCGACAGCCTGCTCGCTCGGCTGGAGGCGTTTACCGCGACGGGGACGATCCTCTACGAACGAGGCGACCTGTTCGGACCCACCAACTGGCTGGCGGTCCTGACCGGTCAGGGGCTGTGGCCGCTCGATCATCATCCGATTGCCGCCGCGATGCCGCAGGATGCTGTTGCGCTCCGGCTGAAGCAACTGCGCGACCGGGCCGCCGCCATGGCAGCGTCCCTGCCGTCCCATGCATCGTTCCTGATGGACAGGGGCGTCAGGTCGCTTTGAGTTCCGCCACGAGATTACAGGCATTGCCGCGATGTAAGGACCGGGCGACCTCCGCCCTTGGTTCATCGGCGAGGAAGCTGCGACGCTCAATCAACAAGGCCGGCTGAGCCGTCGGGGTTTGTCCATCGATCCCGGCTGTCGTCGGTGAGCAGGATCGCCGCAGGCCCTGCAAAGCGCGCCCGGGTCGATATTCGACCACTTCGAGTGTCTCCACCGTGATGCGCGGCACGTCGAAGCTCTTGGCGAGGTTCGTTCGGCGGGTGTTGCTTCATCAATCCTGATTACGTTGGAACGGATCGAAACGCGCAGCCGCTACCGCAAGTGGATCGGGGTGGCCCCTTGGTTGCTTGGCGCTTCCGCTGCTTTGATCAACGACGAACTACGTTCGCTTGGGGCATAGAAACCGATTACTCCCAGAGGTAATTAGGACTTACCATTCCACGTCAATTGCGCGGCGCTCGGCCGAGCGCCGCGCCGACATCGCTGGAAAGGCGCCCGTCGTCCGTGTCCATGATCACGTTCCACGCCATGATCCCGCCCGCTTTGTTCCGGGCAAGCTGCGCCTTTCGTCGCAGCGTGGCGCGACTGTTGTAGGTGATATAGCTGCATCCCGCGCACCGATTGCCGATCACGTCGGCGGTTTCGACCGTGGACCCAAAGGCAGATACCAGATCGCGATAGCCGTAACTCGACGCATAGGTGCCGAACCCGTAGCCGTAGAAGGGTACGCCAAGCACCAACCGCTTCTTGGGCACGCCGCGCTGGCGCCACAATGCGATGTCCGCCTCCGCCTTTTCAAAGGTGGAATGCTCGTCGCCCGCCTGTCCCCACGTCGCCCCGATCCGGTCGTACGACATCACGGATACGAAATCGAAAGAGGGAATGGCTGATTGGGGGATCATGCCACCTTCGTAGGACGCCGTGGCGCAGGTCAGCAGCTTGTCGCGCCGATGCAGCTGTGCGCCGATCGCGGCCACGAACGGCGTGTAGTCGCCGGCCCGGTCGATGCCGTTCAGCAACTCTCCTTCGAGGTCGACGTCCACGCCATCGGCGTTCACCGCCTCGACAAGCGCCACAAGCCCAGACACCATTCGATCGCGCGCCGTTCCGCGCAGCAACGCGGTCCAGTCCCCCGAACAAGACGGTATGAGACCTCCGCCGACAGAGATCAGCGCCTTCCCACCTGCACGATGAACCGCGTCGACCGTGAGGCGCAGCTGCGCGATACTGGTTGGCGCCGCATCCTTTCCGGGCATGCACGCCATCGCATCCCCGGTGGTGAACGCCGCCTCGTCACTCGGGTTGGCGAAGGCGATGGCGACGTGGGAGTAGCGGCTGAGCACCTTTTTCGCCGGCAGGTTGGGCAGGCCAGCGGATGCGGGCATGTACCCGATGAACACCGATCGTGGTGCTGCATCTGCGATCGAACCGCACGTGACCAGCATGGCGCCGATCAGCCACGTCGCACCGCGTTCCAATGTTTGACGCATCCGGCGCACCCTCTTCCGATCCTGCCTGGCAGTGATGGCTAGCATGACCTGTTCGAACATGTCATGCGAGAAGGATCATGGCGCCCTGTATCGGGCGGTGACCGCATAAGCTGTTGCGGCGCTTGCCGAGCCGTGCTCACCATCCGGACAAACTTGGACCTAAATCTTTCCCGCGACCTTCGTGTTGGACTATGTTTGTGTGGACCAGTGAACACCACGGTAAGGACCGCCACGCATGAGCAGCATGCCTCCCGAACGCACGGTGCCCAGCGTGCCGGTTCCTGACCAGGCGAGGTTCGCGCGTGAGATCGTGCCGCACGCCATGCCCGTCGTCATGCGCGGACTGGTGTCCGCATGGCCATTGGTGGCTGCGGCCCGGAAGGGCATCGGCGCGGTCGCGGAGCAGCTTGTCCGTTTGGACAGCGGGCGCCCGCTGAACGTCTTCACGGCGCCTTACGCGCAGGGTGGGCGCTTTTTCTATGCGGACGACATGCGCGGCCTCAACTTCAACGCAGAGCAGGCGACGCTGACCCGGTTGTTGGCAGCGCTGGTCGAACTGGCGGGCGAGGATGAACCGCCTGCCCTGTATGCCGGTGCGGCGCCGACCGCGGAAAACCTGGCGGGGTTCGAACACGATCATCCGCTTCCGATCACGCTTTCCGGTGCGACCTCGCGCATCTGGATCGGCAATCGCTCCCGCATCGCGACGCATTTCGACATGTCGAACAACATCGCCTGTGTGGCCGCCGGCCGCCGTCGCTTCACCCTGTTCCCGCCCGAGCAGGTCGGCAACCTGTATGTCGGTCCGCTGGAGCGCACGCCAGCGGGGCAGCCGGTCAGCATGGTGGATCCGCTCGCTCCCGATCTGAACCGTTATCCCGACTTCGCGGAGGCGCAGCGTGCTATGCTCGTCGCCGATCTGGAACCCGGCGACGCGATCTACATCCCGGCGCTGTGGTGGCACCAGGTCAGCGCGCTGGACGAGCTGAATATCCTGGTGAACTACTGGCAACCGCAAACCTCCAGGGCATCGCCGCTGAACGCGATGATCCACAGCCTTTCCGCGATCCGTGATCTGCCCGCCAGCGAGCGCGACGCCTGGCGAAGCTGGTTCGACCATTATGTTTTCGGCGACGAAGCGTCGGCCGTGGGCGACCATCTTCCTGATCATGCGCGCGGGGTTTTGGGATCGTCGAGTGAACAGCGGCGCTATTTCACGAGACATCTGCTGTACGAGGAGCTTGAGCGCTTGGAGCATGGTTGATCGTCACAGCCGTCGCGCATGGGCTGCGCGGCTGATCGCCATGGCATCGGTCCCGGCGGCTTGGTCAAATCGTTTGAACCGCCCGGTTCATGAGTTGGGCAGCGTGATCGCGCCATCGCGCCGCAGAGGGTGGAGCGCGCCAGGCTGGCTTACGTTATCCATGGTGGCAGCCGGATCGAATTGGCGTACCGCAACATCCGCCGCATAACCTGCCCCGCCGATCTGCGCTGACAGGAAACAGACTTCTGTGCGTTCGATGCAAGACGGACACCCGCAAGCCTGAAGTCAGCGCTATCGGGGAACGCTGCCGCTTCCATCGATCCGGAATGACGTGTTGGGCCACGCACGACCATCGGGCGATCAGCGAGGTGCAGACCGGGCTTCATCATGCGGAAATCCGCCAACAAGCCATGTCTCCCCATAAGGACGTTCCGCGACGACGACCCCTGCCTTACATTGCATGGCATCAGGAGACCGCGGAGCGCCTTTTCAGCGCGGCCGAGCGGGCGAGCGGGCGGAGAATGCCGCATCACCCGCCGTCATCCGGCCGTACCTCGTGACCGCCGAACCATGTGCGCGCACTCACCGATCGCATCCGCTGGAAAGGCGCGAATATCAGGTGGCCAGGAACGCGATGCCCGGAACGGATGCGATCGGGGTCGCGGCGCCCAGGCGGCCGTCCGGGCGGACAACGAGTTGCCCGATGTCGCCGGAATGCTCGTTGGCGACCAGCAGTTCGCCTGCATCTTCGCGCAGGAGGAACATGCGCGGCCAGTGGCCCCCACAGGCGACATGCTGGATCGGCGTGATGTCCCCGTGCGCGCTCAGCGCGAACACCGCGATGCTGTCGTGCCCGCGATTGGACACGTAGAGCCGGGTACCGCGCCGGTTGATCGCGATATGCGCCGCCGCGGACTTTCCCACGAAGTCGGCGGGAAGGGTGGATAGGATCGCGCGTGCGCTGAAGGTGCCGTCCGCCTGCGCGTCGAGCAGCGTGACGGTGTTCGACAGTTCGCTGATGAGGTATGCGACGGGGCGATGCGGATTGCGCACGAGGTGGCGGGGTCCCGAGCCGGCGGGCGCGCGATAGGCGATCGCGGTGGCCCGGCACCGTCCCGTTCCCGGGTCGATGTCATGGGCCAGGATCGCGTCCGCACCCAAGTCGACTGAGTGCAGCAACGAGCCGTCTGCGACCCACCCGACCCAATGTGCATGGGGTGCCTGCACACCGCCAGCGGGTGCGTAGCCGGCATGGCTTATCGACTGCGGCTGTCCGATCGGCAGGCCGGTGGCCGGGTCCAGCCGCCAGTGCGTCACCGTGCCGCTGGAGTAATTGGCGACCGCGAGGGCGCCGCCATCGCCCCGCAACGCAACGTGGCATGGATCGGCGCCGAGCGTTGGCAGGACCGCCAGACGGCGCAGATCGCGATCATAGATGCCGATCGCACCATGTTCCTGCTCGTCGACTAGGTACCGGAGTCCCGTGACGGAGCAGACGCCGAACGAGGCGTTGCGGATGCCGTCGGCCAGTGCAATCCGGCGCCAGCCCCGCGCGCTGTGTGCCAGCGTGAGCAGCCCCGGTCCGCCCTCGCGCGTGTAGCTGCCGGCGATCAGCGTGTCGCGTCTGCCGCCCGCGGTCGCGACCGGCGACAGGCCAATGGCCAACGCTCCCCCGATGACCAGGCGGCGGGTCGGTGCAAGTTGCGGGGCGTCCGAGCTGCTCACTGGGTCGGGACGCTATTTGCGGGCTGGGCAGGGGCGGCGGGGGAAGGGCGCGTCGCGGCGACTGCGACCTGGCTACCGTTCGTCGCTTCTTGCCGTTGCGTTACGGTGACGGAGCGCCCGACCCTGCGGCCATCGGGGGAACGGGTTCGTACCACCACATCGCCGGTAACGGCGACTGGTCCGGCATAAGGACGCCACTGTCCCCCGGCGTCGCTATACTCGATGGTCTCCCCTGGCAGCTCTGCCATCGCCTCCAGTTGTCCGTTCGCGATGCGGGCGCCCGGCGGCGCGAGACGATAGGCGATCCCCGCGCGGTCCATAGCCGACAGTGCGGCACCTGCGCGTCCTGCGAAGTCGCGCCAATCCCGGTACACGTCCGACATGGGTACACGAGCATCGCCAAAGGTGTAGGACGTTCCGGCGACATAGGTCGGCTCCCACGCGGCGCGGTGCCAGGCGCGTTCGGCTAGCGCCAGGACGCGGGGAAACAGCATGTAATCGACCTGAGCGTCGCCGCGGACGGTCTCGCTCCAAACCTGCGCCTGAAGTCCGGCGATGCGGCGGTTCTGCGCGACCGGCGCGGTGTCGGCAATAGTGCTCGGGCGGCTTTTCACGTCCGTCATCAGCGCCGCATTGGCAGGCAGGTTCTCCGGCATGAAGGCGAAGGCCTTGAAGCTGTCGGTTTCTCGCGCGCCCCAGTCGTAGCCACTTTCCATCGGGTCAACGGCGTTGGGCATGTCGAGATAGGTGACGTCCGGCATCGACAGTACGACGGCCCAGCCGCGATTGAGCTGCTCGTGCGCCTCGGTCACGCCGCCCGTGAACATGCCCCCCCAGATGTTGGTTTGTACCTTTGCGGGCATGCGGTCGGCGGCGGTGTGGCTGAGCCCGTCGCTCCAGCCGGCGACCATGATGCCGCGCTTGGCCAAGTCGCCCGCGACGCGCTCTATGAACGCGGCGCCCAAGTCCGCCGGCTTTTCCCCGGTTTTTGCCATGCGAGCCCGGCAGGCGGGTGAGTCGGTCCAGGCGCCCGCGGTCTCATCCGCACCGATGTGATACGTCCTGAGCGGCACGCCCGCGGTCTTGTGCATGGCGCGGATCGCGTCGATCACCGTGTCAACGAAGTGGTACGTGTTCTCGCTGCAAACATTCAGCGTGTTGTCGTTGTAGTTCTGGATGCTGCGATAGCGGGTGGCGTCGTTCGGATCGACAAGGCGATAGCGCTCCGCCTCCGATCGGCGGCCCGCCGCCATCAGGCGTGCGTACCGCGCCTCCATGGACCGGATCGCGGCACGGGAATGTCCAGGCATGTCGAAGGAAGGGATCACTTCGATCTGCCGATCCCGTGCGGCATGCAGGATGGCTACATAATCCGCCTGCGTCAGAAAACCGTTGGTTGGCGCAGCCGGATCGGGATTCGCGCCCAACTGCGGCAGCAGGCACGTCTGCTCGGTATCATCGAAGCACCGGTACCCGCCGACCCGCGTCAGTTCGGGCAGAGCAGGAATTTCCAATCTCCACCCTTCGTCGTCGCCAAGGTGCAGATGGAGCCGATTGAGCTTGTAGGTGGCCATCTGCTCGATCAGCTTCAGGATTTCGTCGCGGCTGTGGAAATTCCGCCCCAGATCGACGTGTAACCCTCGAAACGGAAGTCGCGGCGCGTCCTGCACCTCAAGGGGGCGTGGTCGGCCCTGTTCCCCGGCAGCCTGTTGCACCAGAGAGCGCAGGGCGTAGGACGCGCCGGCAGCGCCGCCGGCACGGATATCCACGCCGGCGGGGCGGATCGACAACCGGTATGCTTCTGCACCTAAGTCGGCAGCGGGATGGACCAGAATGCGCAACGGAACGGGGCCCTTGCCGATCCCGACCGCGTTTATGGCGGCAAGCGCGGGTGCGACATCGCGCGCGTTCACGCCGGACAGCTTGACTTGGACACCGCGCGTGAGGTCCAGCGGTTCGCCCGCTGGGCGGTTTATCGACGCGGGGAGCGGTAGGATCACGGTGTCAGGCGTAGAAGCGGGGCCGCGCGTGGCATAACGCTCCAGAGCCCGTTCCGGGGCGAGCCAGCGCGTGACGTCGTCGACTGCCTGGGTAGCGAGCAACGCTTCATCGGTCATGGGGGCCACGAACGGCAACGATTCCAGCCCGCTTTGTCCGTCGACCCGCGGCTTGCTTGCCGCAATCACGCGGCCCTGCAAACCGGGCGCCACGATGTGCGCGTTGGGCATGGCGTGATAGGTTGAGAACCAGTTGCCGGCGCCGACCAGCCGGACATGGTAGGTCGTGGCTGCTGCCCAGGTTTGACCGGGCTTGATCGACAGCCTGTGAAGGTCGCCGTTGATCAGCCTGACGTCGAACACGTCGCTGCTGGCCGCGACGATTCCGTTGATGAAGCCGAAGCGGATTTCGGCGGCGGCGATTCCGGCCGGCACCCTGGCCGGCGTCGTTATCGCTAGGTCGACGTCGAAGCAAACGACCTTGCCGGTGGGACAATTACCGGGTCGGTTGCTGACGATCGTCATCCGGTAGCCGAGATCGGCGGCCAAGCTGTCCAGATCCCTCTGCGTGAGTGCATCGACCGATCGGGCAGTTTCCTCAACGGACGTCGACGCCAGCGAGGGAGGTGCGGCCTGAGCAAGCTGAAAGGACAAAGGTGCCGCTAAAGCCGCGATCAGTGCAGTGGCCGACGACATTGACCAATCCTCCCCTTTTGTTATGAACTTGTCATGCCCAGTGCTTGCCGTCAACAGCAATACGGTGGCTTGTATAGGGAGGCAGGCTATGGTGCCGGTCGCGAATGGCCGTCCTTCCGGGTCGACTGACTGGACAATGTGGCCGCTGCACCTCAGGGACGGTTCAGGGGAGTCCACGGCAGCAAGAGAGGCGCATGTGCTCATTCCAGCCATGGGGGGCCGCAGAAGGAGCAGGCCACGCCGCTCTATCTGCAACTCCAGAAAGTGCTCCGCGACGCTATCGCTGGGGACATTGTAAGATCCGACGAGGGGATCCCAACGGAACGTGATCTGGCGGTCCATTTCGACGTCTCGCGGATCACGGTGCGCAAGGCGCTGGAAGGGCTGGTCAGCGAGGGGCTGCTGGCGCGTCGGCGGGGTGCGGGCACGTTCGTGGTCGGCGGACGTGTCGAAAAGAGCTTTTCCAAGCTGTCTTCCTTTTCGGAGGACATGGAACTGCGTGGCCGAACTCCGTCGAGCATTTGGGTCAGCAGGACGGCAGGCGCGGTCACGGCGGAGGAGGCGCTGTCACTCGGGCTGTGGCCGGGATCGCAGGTCTACCGGGTCAACCGCATCCGCTATGCGGACGGTACCTCGATGGCGTTCGAATATTCCACGGTACCGGGGTTCTGCCTGGCCTCCAAAAATGTGGTGCAGGAATCGCTGGACGAGGTGCCGGGCCAAGCCGGATTCCGTCCGGTCCGGGCGTTGCAGCGATTGCGGGCGGTGGCCGTCACGGCGGATCAGGCGCAGGCCTTGAGTGTTGAGGCCGGCCAGCCAAGCCTGTTCATTGAGCGCCGCAGCTTCCTGGCTGATGGCCGGACGGTTGAGTTTACCCAATCCTACTATCGCGGTGACGCTTATGATCTGGCGGCTGACTTGAGCGACCTTCAGCGCCGTCTTTCGTCGCCCGACAGAGGCGGCGGCCAGCCTGGTGGGCACTGACGCTTTGTAATGGGCAGCTGCGATCGCCACGAAGAGGCGGGGTGTACAGCGCCTGTCGGCGCTGGCCTCCCGACTCGCCCACAGCCCCGTGATCGTCGATTGACGACTGCATGACCATTCCGGTTGCCGAAAGCGCTCGGCCGAACACTGCCAGCTAATATGTGTCAGGGGAGGAGGTCGACAAAGCGGCGCAGCGTCAACACTCGATAATACATAGGTCTACATTGGCTCTATCCAGAGGCGAGCAACTGCGCTAGCATGACACCATAGTCTGGAGGGGAAAGGCTTTGCGCGAAGAGCAGGTGGAGAACCGTGCGCCCGGGAGGATGCAGTCGCTCGACATACTTCGCGGCATCGCCGTGATGGGTATGATCCTTGCCAATGCGAGCGCGGGGATGTTCTATGACAACAAGGCTCAGGTATATGCCACCCTGCTCCATGTGCATTGGAATGGGCTGCACCTGGCGGATACCGTCTTTCCCGGATTCCTGATGATGGTGGGCGTGGCCATCCCGATGTCGCTGGATCGGGATAAGCGCGGTGTTGGGCAGGGCGATGTCGGCATCCGGATCGCGCGGCGCTGCTTTCGCCTGTTCCTGATCGGCTTCCTGCTTTCCAACCTGCACTGGCTGGCGCATTCGGCGACGGCGGATTGGCGGTTCTGGGGCGTGCTGCAACGGATCGGCATCGTGTACGGCGTTTGCGCACTGCTTTTCCTGAAATCCGGCCCTCGCACCTGGATCACCGTCGCGACGTTGTTGCTGGCGGGTTACTGGCCGCTGCTGATGGTGCCCCAACCCGATGGGCAGCCGACCGACCTGTGGGTGCGCGGCTTGAACTTTGCCGGTTGGGTCGACCGTGCGATGCTGGGTGCGGGCAAGCACATCTATGTGCCGGGGGCGCAGGGTTACGATCCCGAAGGGTTGCTGGGCATGCTGCCGGCGATCGCTCAAGGTCTGATTGGCGTGGTCATCGGCGAATATATGCGTCGGCAGCGCGGCAGCGATAGTGTCAGCGGCGGCGCACGCACGCTGATGCTCGCCGGGGCGATCATGCTTGTCGTGGGCCTGGTCTGGAGCCTGGTATTCCCGATGGTCAAGGATCTCTGGTCCAGCCCCTTCGTGCTCGTCACCTCCGGATTGACCACGTTGGTGCTCGGTGTTCTGCACGCCACCATTGATCGGCGGTCGAAGCCTGTCGGTTGGCCAGCGACGATCGCGCTCGCATTCGGGAGCAACGCAATCGCGGCCTACATACTGCACGAGCTCACCGCCATCACCCTGACCTGGGACGCGCTGTTGCTGCCGTATCGTTGGGCGATGACGTGGATGTCTCCGCAAGCGGCGGCGCTGGTGCCGGTGCTGCTCTACATGGCGCTGATCGGTGCGGCGATGACATGGCTTCGGCGGCGCAACTGGATCATCAAGGTCTGATGTAGGGCGCCTACGGGGCGCATACCGGCAAGGTCGAGGCGTGTGTCCACGCCTCCCGGTGCTCGAACAAGGGACAAGGGACGGCAATGGCGACACTCGTGGCACCACGATCCACTTCGCAACGATCGACGGTTGCGCTGATTGGCGTGATCTTTTTCATCTTCGGCTTCGTGACGTGGCTGAACGGGCCGCTGATCGCGTTTGTCAGATTGGCTTTCACCTTGAGCGAGGTGGAGGCGTTCATGGTGCCGATGGTGTTCTACGCCTCGTACTTCGTGTTCGCCCTTCCGGCCGCGGCGATCCTGCGGCGCACGGGCATGAAGCGGGGCATGGCGGCCGGCCTGCTGGTGATGGCGATCGGCGCGGCACTGTTCGGGCAGTTCGCGACCATGCGCCTGTTCGCCGGCGCGCTGTCCGGCCTGTTCGTGATCGGGGCCGGCCTGGCCTTGGTGCAGACCGCGGCCAACCCGTACATCTCGGTCGTCGGCCCCATCGAAAGTGCCGCTCAGCGGATCGCGGTGATGGGCATTTGCAACAAGGTGGCGGGCATCCTTGCGCCCGTCGTCTTCGGCCTGGTGGTGATGCGGGGCGTGGGTGACCTGGGGGCGTCCATCGCGGCGGCGCCCGACGCCGGGGCGCGGGACGCATTGCTCGCCGATTTCGCGCAAAAGGTCCACGGGCCCTATCTGGCCATGGCAGCCGTGCTGGCGGTGTTGGCGTTCGGCGTGTTGCGCTCTCCCCTCCCGGAACTGAGCGGGGCGGATCGGCCGTCGGCCGACGGTGCAAACAGTAGGGGCCTCACGTCCTTTCCTCATCTGTGGCTGGGCGTGATCTGCTTGTTCTTCTACGTCGGTGTGGAGGTCATGGCCGGCGATGCGATCGGCACCTATGGCGCCAGCCTGGGCATGCCGATCGCGCAGACCAGCTACTTCACCTCATTGACGCTGACCGGCATGTTGTTCGGCTATCTGTTGGGCGTGGCACTGGTCCCGCGGGTGATCAGCCAGGAGCGGTATCTGGCATTGTCCGCCGTGTTCGGCATCCTGGCGGTGCTCGGCGCCTATCTGACGCGCGGCTACGTGTCTGTCGGCTTCGTCGCAGCACTCGGTTTCGCCAACGCGATGATGTGGCCGGCGATCTTCCCGCTCGCGATCCGCGGGCTGGGCCGTCACACCGAAACCGGTTCGGCCATCATGATCATGGCGATCTGCGGCGGGGCGGTGATGCCGCAGTTGTTCGCGGTGCTGAAGCAGCACCATGATTTCCAGTTGGTGTTCCTGCTGCTGATGGCGCCGGCCTATTGCTACATCCTGTTCTTCGCGCTGGTGGGAAGCCAGGTGGGCCGGGATCGGCTGGCATGACGCGGGCGGACTATGTGATCGGCGTCGACGGCGGCGGCACCCATGCGCGCGCAAGGCTGTGCGACGGCCATGGCGCGGTGCTGGGTGAGGGGCAGGGCGGCCCCGGCAATATCCGGCTGGGACAGGCCGTGGCTTGGGCGAACGTCAACGCGGCGATCGACGAAGCGTTGGGGGCGGCGGGCCTCTCGCGCGATGTGCTGCGCCGAACCAGTATCGCGCTGGGCCTGGCCGGCATCGTCGAGGAAGACGACGGCCCTGCTATGCTGGCGGCTGGACCCGATTTCCTGCGGGCGGTCGCGGTGTCCGACGGCGAGATCGCCTGTCTCGGTGCGTGGGGAGGCGGCGATGGCGCGATCCTGATCACCGGCACCGGCAGCGCGGCCTATGCGATCGTGAACGGTATCGGCCGGCCGATGTTCGGATGGGGTTTCCAGGTTGACGACAAGGGCTCCGCCGCCGCGCTGGGGCGCGCGGCGATCAAGTGGGCGCTGGAGGCGAGGGACGGTCTGATCGACGATACGGACTTCACCCGGGCTGTCCGCGATCGGATCGGCGGCCGCCCGTCTGCGATGGTGGGATGGATCACCGCCGCGCGGCCGCGCGATTTCGGTGGGCTCGCGCCGATGGTAATCGAGGCCGCGCGCGCGGAGGATGCCGCCGCGTGCGCGATCATCGCTCGCGCGGCGCATGACATAGCCCGGATGATCGACAGGCTGGTGGAGGTCGGCGCGGTTCGGGTCTGCCTGATGGGGGGCATGGCCGCGCATATCGGACCTTGGTTGCCGGCGTCGGTCCGTTCCCGCCTCGAAGCGCCCCAGGGTGATGCACTGGCCGGGGCGATCCTGCTGTCGCGGCGTCTTGCCGCGCCGAACGTCCAAGATGCTGATGGAGAATACCATGTCGCCCGAGGCTGATGTGCGAGAGTCTACTCTGATGCTGCGGGAGGCGGGGGAGGGCGGTGACGCCGTGACACGGTTCCTGTCGGCCAATGCCGACGCGATCGGCGCGCTGGCCATGCACCTGCGCACCCATCCACCGGCGGCAGTAGTGACCTGTGCACGCGGATCGTCCGACCATGCTGCGACCTATGCCAAGTACATGATCGAGACGTTTCTGGGGATACCGACCTCCTCCGCGGCGCTGTCGGTCGCGTCGATCTTCGATGCGCCGGTCAGCGGCGGCGGCAATCTGTGCATCGCGATCTCGCAATCCGGACGCAGCCCGGATCTGCTGGCGACGGTGGAGGCACAGCATGTGGCAGGCGCGACGGTGATCGCGCTGGTCAATGATGAGACATCGCCGCTCGCCGGCATGGCCGATCACGTCCTGCCCCTGTCGGCGGGTCCCGAACGATCGGTTGCTGCGACGAAATCCTATATCACCGCGCTGGCGGGCATCGCTGCACTGGTCGCGGCCTGGTCGGACGACGCCGACCTGCGTGGCGGATTGCAGGCGCTGCCAGCGCAATTGAAACAGGCCTTTGCCATCGACTGGAGCACGGCGCTTCCAATCTTCGAGGCGGATCGTAGTCTGTTCGTGATCGGACGCGGCTATGGCCTGGCGATCGCGCAGGAGGCTGCGCTGAAGATGAAGGAAACGTGCGGCCTGCATGCCGAGGCATTTTCGTCCGCCGAGGTGCGCCACGGGCCGATGACCATTGTGGGTCCAGGTTTTCCCGTGCTGGCGTTCGCCACCTCGGATGAAGCGGGCGACGATGTGCGCTCGATCGTGTCGCAATTCGCTGAGCGGGGTGCGTCGACGGCCTTGGTCGCGGCACATGACGGTACGCTGGCAGCGTTGGACGCGCACCCCGCCCTGCAGCCCGTGCTGATGATCCAGAGCTTTTACCGGTTCGCCAACGCGCTGTCGCTGGCGCGCGGCATGAATCCCGATCTTCCGCCGCATCTGAACAAGGTCACGTCCACCCGATGAACAACATTGACTTCGTCAACGCCCGGCTGATCGCAGCGGGGCGGAGCATCGACAACGGCTATCTGAGCATCAGGGCCGGCCGGATCTCTGCGCTGGGGGACATGGCGGACTATCGCCCGGGTGGTGAGGTCGTCGACCTAAGGGGGGATCACCTGCTGCCGGGCTTCATCGATACCCAGGTGAACGGCGGCGGCGGCGTGTTGTTCAACGACGATCCGAGCGTCGAAGCCATTGCCGCGATCGGCGCCGCCCATGCTGCGTTCGGCACGACCGGTTTCTTGCCGACGCTGATCTCCGACGATCTGGAAGTCGTGGATGCGGCAATGCGCGCGGTGGAGCGGGCGATCGAGGAGCGCATCCCGGGCGTGTTGGGCATCCATGTCGAAGGCCCTTTTCTCGCGGAGACCCGCAAGGGCATTCACGATCCGGCGAAGTTCGTGCAACTGAACCGGGACAGCATTGCGCTGCTCAGCGGGCTGCGACGCGGGCGCTTGATGGTGACGCTCGCGCCGGAAATGTGCACCCCGGCCGACATCGCCGCACTGGCCGGGGCGGGTGTCATCGTGTCCGCCGGGCATACCGATGCCGACTACCGTACCATGCGCGCTGCCCTGGACGCGGGGGTCACCGGATTCACCCATCTGTTCAACGCCATGTCACCCCTGCGGCATCGCGCGCCGGGCGTGGTGGGAGCTGCGCTGGACGACCAGACCAGCTTTTGCGGGCTGATCGCGGACGGCCACCATGTCGACGCACCCGTGCTGCGCATCGCGTTGCGTTCGCGGCCGCTGGACCGTTTCATGTTGGTCAGCGACGCCATGCCAACCGTCGGCAGTGCGACCAAGTCGTTCGTGCTGAACGGCGAGCGCATCGAGGCCCGCGACGGCATCTGCATGTCCAGCGACGGTACGCTGGCCGGATGCGACCTCGACATGACCTCCGCGCTGCGCAACATCATCAACATGACGGGCATCGGCATGGCGGATGCGTCCGTGATGGCATCCGGCGCGCCCGCCCGGTTTCTGGGCCTGGACCATGTCACGGGCGGTATCGCCGTTGGCCGTGTGGCAGATCTTGTGTGGCTGGGGCGCGAAGGCATGCCAAAGGGTGTGTGGCAACACGGGAATCCGCTCGCATCGCATGCGGTGGCGGCGTAGCGACCCGCTTCGGCGCAATACGGCAGCCCGGTTCACGAAAAGGAATAACGCGGCAAGGCGGACTTCCCGCCTGCCGCGTCCGTGTCGCATCATTCTGATCCGTGACGGAGCCATCGCAGACAGCCCCACCCGGCCTCACGAACTCCGTCAGAAACGCGCCCCGATCCTCACGCCATAGGTGCGCGGCGTATCGTAATAGGCGACAACCTTTCCGTATGAGACGTTGCTGAACCCCTTGGTGGCGATGTCGGTCAGGTTCTCGCCGAACGCTTCCACGAAATAGCGCTCGTCATCGATCGAGGCCCGGACACTGGCGTCGACCTTTGCATACCGGTCCTGGTACTGCCCGAGATGCGCGCCCGAATAATTCTGGATGTCGAGCCACATCCGCGATTGGTAGCGGGCTGACACGAAGGGCGACAGTTGCACGCGGCCGAGATCAATCTCATGCCGGTAGTTCATTGAGATCGAGAACCGCGGCGCGAAGGGTAGACGCTTGCCGAGCAGCGTCTGGTCGCCGAAGCGCTGGGTGGTGATACCGTTCTCGTCGATGACGTTTAGCGGGGTCTGACCATAGATCGCGCGGGCGTCCCGGGCGTAGTTGTCGATGAAGCGTCCGCTTTTGGTCACTTTCGCATCCAGGTAAGTGGCAAAGCCGCTGAACGTGCCATGTGCCCATGGCTGGGCGGTGAACTCCAGTTCCACGCCCTTGATGTCGGCATTGGTCAGGTTGACCGTGGTGTAAGCGGAAATGTCCTTCCCGAAATTAACGTTGGGAATGGTCAGCTGACCGTTCGCGTCGCGGTAGAACTGCCGCTGATCGACGCCGACGAAGAATTCACCTGTCTGTTGTATGTCGCGATATTTGGTCAGGAACCCTGCCAGCGAGAATTGCAGGGCACCGTCCAATGCCTTCGCCTTGTACCCCAGCTCGTAGGCGGTGACATATTCCGGGTCGTAGGCGAGCGGTGAGAAACAGCCGTTGTTGCAGGTATCGTTGAGCTCGTAGAAGCCGCCCATCTTGTAGCCACTGGATACCGATCCATAGATCATGTCGTCGGGGCTGGCGTGATATTGCATGCCCAGTCGGAAGGATCCGTTCTTCCAGCTGCGCGTGGTGTCGGTCGGGTCGCTTTGCAACGGCACGGTGACGCCCAGCGGGGCATCGATACCCATGCCGGGTTGCAGGTTGTTCGATTGATGAGCGCGGATCGCACCCGGTGTCGGCGTGTAGAGCCCGCGATACCAAAGGTTGCGGTCGTCACCGGTATAATAGGTCAGCCCGTTGAGGTCCCCCTTCTTGTCCCACGTCTGCCGATATCCCGCGGTGATGCCGAGCTTTGGTATGACGCGCCAGTCTACCTGTGCGAAAAGCGCCCGGGACGTAGTGGTCCGCTTCTGCTGGTTGTAGCGGGTGGAATAGGGCAGTCCGTCCGGCTGGAAAGTTCCGTCGCCCAGCAAGCCGAACGATTTGCTCTCCACCGAATCCTGATCGTAACGGATACGTTTGTTCTCATGGAGGAGGAACGCGCCGACGACGTATTGGAACGATCCCGCCCCCGTCGATTTCAGCTGCAACTCCTGCGTCTGGCTGAAGTACCGGCTGGAATCGGTGTTGGTGCTATCGTCCGCGACAGCGTAGTAGTTGGTGATGGCCGGGGCATTCAGCGTACCGTCTGCGAAGACCTGAGGCCCTGGATTGCCGATCGACGACCATTCTGCGGCCGGGCCATTGCCGGCATCGTTGTCGACACGCTGGCGCCGGCGTTCCAGCTGGATGCCACCGCGATATTCCAGCACCATGTGATCGGAAACGTCGCCCGACATCTTCAGTTGATAAGTGTCGATTGTCAGGTGCAGCGAACCCGGAACGTTGATGTTTACATAACGCAGCGGGTGGCGACATGCGTTCACCGTGCCTTCCGCCTGGCGGCAATCGGTGAAGTTGATGTCTCCGGCGCCGTTGTTCTCGAAATGCGAAACAAGCAGGCTGGTCTCGACCTCGTCGACCGGCTTCCACCGCACGATGCCGCGAATGCCGCTGGTGTCCGCATTGTTGTACCAATCGGACCGGCCCACCTCTCGATTGCGCCGTTGATCGACATCGGGAATCCCGTCCTTGGGAACCGCGACCACGCCGACGAGCGGCGTCCCGTCCTCGTTGGTTTCGGCCAGCAGCTTGTCCGACGGCGTGTAGGACGCATCTGTCGTGTCCCGCCCTTGGCGCAGCATGCCGTCATGTTTAGACACAAAGCCGGATATGCGCAGCGCCAGCCGATCGCTCAGGCCGAAGTTCAGCGCGGCACGGATTTGGCGCGATCGGTAGTTGCCGATTTCCGCTTCGCCCTTGCCGGAATATTCGCCGAACACAGGGCGCGCGGGAATGATGTTGATCGTGCCGCCTGGCGAGTTCATCCCGAACAGCGTGCCCTGCGGGCCGCGTAGTACCTCTACCCGCTCTACGTCGTAGATCAATGCAAGCGCGCTCTGCGGCCGGGGTGAGTAGAAGCCATCGAGGTGCAGCGCGACGGATGCTTCCGACACCTCGGTCGAGTCCGTCGAAGATACGCCGCGCAGACTGAAGAAGCTGCCTGAGTCCGCCGTTGCGCCCAATTGCAGGTTGGGCACGTTGCCCTTCAGGTCGCGCGCCGTGCGGATGCCCTTTTCATCAAGGCTGGCCTGACTGAGCGCCGTGATCGCGATCGGCGTGTCGAGCAGGCGGGTCTCGCGCTTCGTTGCCGTCACGACGATATCCTCGCCGTCTGTGGCCCCGGGGCCGGGCGACGGTGGGTTCGCCTGGTCAGAGGACATCGCCTGTCCGGTTTCCGGCACCGGCGCCGTATCGGGCACTTGTTGCGCCGACACTATCGACGACCAGGACAGCCCGGCGACCAGCGCCATCAACGATGTGCTGAACTTGATATGCGGGTGCGTCATCCCCTTAACCCCCCTCTTGTGTTGGTATGCATGCCCTGTCGTCCTGCCCGTGTGCCCGGTGCATGAACGGCAGCGCCGTAGGTCAGTTCTTGGCTTACAGTCCGCCGCTGGCGAGAGTGGACCAGAACGAGGCGTCCTCCTGTCCAAGCGACCAGATCGACACGCTGGCGACGTTCTCGCCTGCCGCATATTGCGCCTTCAGCTTCATGCTGCGCGCGTTCTCGTACCAGACGACATGCTCCTTGCCGCCGGCCTGGTAGTAGAATTTTGGGCTGGACGAGGCCGTGTCCCATGCCGGTGTCGCGCCGGTGGAGGCGATCAGTCCGGGCAAGTCCTTCCAGTCGACTTGCACGCCTGTCGAGTCCGTCAGGTTCCAGTCATAGCCATAGGCGGCGACGCCCATGCTGATCTTGGATTTCGGCATCACCGTTTCCGCATAGCCGATCGCCGCCTTGACCCAGTTCAGCCCCGCGACGGGTCCATCGAGCGACCAGGGACCGTTCTGATCGTAGGTCATGACCTGCACTAGGTCGCAGGCCGCACCGATCGCCGAATAGTCGAAGGCGCCTGTCCAGGAGTCGTTTGGGTCGTTGGAGGAGGTCGCGGGCACGGACACGATCAGCTTGCGCGATTTGGCGTGTAGGGCATTGGCCAGCTTCCGAACGAAGGCCGACAGCAGCGATCGATCGGTGTTCGTTACCGCCTCGAAATCCAGGTTCACCCCGGCCGCCCCGCCTTGCTGCGACAGCGCGACCATGTTGTTGATCGCATTGGTCTGAGCCGTTCCGGTCTTCAGCACGGCATGTGCGATCGCGGGATCGAAATCGGAAGTGCCGAAGTTCGAGATGACCGGATACAGCGCGATGCCGTTTGCGTTGGCGGTTGATCGTACATTTGCCGGTACCGACCCGGTGATCGCGCCGCTCGCGTCGATTGCATATGAGTCGGTCGCAAGCGTTGCGATTTTCGCCGCGTTGTTCTGCAGCGATGTGTTTGACTTGGTTCCCGTATAGTAAGCAAGCTTGGTAGGTGCTGCCAGCGCAGTCGCGGGCAGGGACAATGCCATCAACAGAAGAACCGCTTTTTTCATGATCTTCTCTCCTGGTTGGACGTAGTCTTGCTCTGCAACCGGCTACCAACCGCTCGCCTGTGCCTGATGTGCGGGTTCGACCGCTGAACGTTCACCTAGCTTCGTGTGAGGAGATCACGCTCGGCGATCCTGCACGCAGCCGGCCATGTCGTACCCCCTGCGAATAGGGAAGCGCACCGGCGTTCCGGCTCTCCGATTCCCGACGCAGCGACTCCGGATCGCGCGGGCGGAGCGGGGAAGCATCAGGGTTCCCGGCAAGTGACAGCCACTCCGACCATCCGGCATGGGAAATCCTGACGCGATCAGGCCGAACCTCGGCAAGGAACGATCCTGCGGAGATGCGATCGCCGTTCTCGTAGACATGCTGGTCGTCCCCGGTGAAGCCGATGAACGCGCGACCGCCAGCCGAGGTGTTGATGACACCGAACAGCTTCAGATGGGGAGTGACAGCGGCGGGAGACGTTTGTTCCACAGTCATTGGGTGCGCAGGGGCAGCCAATGTAACCACCTTAATACCACTGAAACCAGTCCTGCCGCTGCGGACGTGCATGACTGGCGACGAGCCCAATCACCGAAATCCCCAGGATGGCCGCTAGGACGACGAGGTCCGGCTTGCCGGATACCGGATTGGGTAATGTCGCAGCAGGATCACGGTGCACAACACCCGCAGGGAATGAAGATGTCCTCTTCATCGTGTCCGATCCTCCTGAACCCTTGGTAATGCAAAGGACATAACCGGTCAATACCGATGCGTGACTACTGAACGTTGCGTTTGTGAGAGCCGATACGGAGAAAAGCGGTAGTAATGCCGTCGCGGGGCGGCAATCGAATGGTCATGCCCGTGACCCCGTGTTGTCACGCTGAGCGACGAGGGCCTGCACCTGCGCGCAATCGGCAATCTGACGGAGGCGATGCAGCATCCCTGGTGTGTGCGCTGACTCGTCCGCCGGCGTCACCGCCAACAACATCCGGGTGCATGGCATTCCGCGCGGCGGCTGCAAGAATCTGGCGGTCTACACGGAGCGTCTCGCGCGTCCATCTTCCGTCACTGTCTCCAGGAAGTATTCGCGGTCGCTGCTCTGCATGCCACGCAATATCAACACGTTTTCCACTGGCCGCAGCGGTGACGGCAGACTGCTGAGCCACGCGCGATTGGCATGCGCTCCTCGTCGATGTTTCCGCCTTAAGGTGCGCGATCTCCCAAACGTGCAAGCCGGCACCGGAGGGCCGGCATAGTGTCGGCCCCAGCTGCCTGATTGCGCCGAAGACGGCGATGTGTCGGGGCGGACCTGTCAAACCAACGTGGCAGGAGCGGCAGGTGCTGATAGCGTGCGGTGATGAGCCGCAAATCACGGGCACTGCCGCCAGATCCGTTTCGTCGCTTCAACTCCTCGCCCGAGGTGATCCGGCTGGTGGTCATGATGTATGTGCGCTTTCCGCTCAGCTTGAGGAACGTCGAGGACCTGCTGTTGGAGCGCGGCATCGACATCTGCCACGAGACGGTGCGCCACTGGTGGAACAGGTTCGGTCCGCTGTTTGCCCTCGATATACGCCGCCAGCGGGTGAGCCGGATGCGGGGCTTTCGCCAATGGCGCTGGCAGCTGGACGAAATGTACGTGAAGGTGAATGGTGAAATGGTCTACCTGTGGCGAGCAGTGGACCACGAGGGCGAGATCCTTGAGAGCTTCGTCACCAGAACCCGCGACAAGGCAGCAGCACTGACAGTCAACTGGGCTTCCATGACACCGATCCCGAGTGGCTGGGTGCGATGAATACTGATGACACGCGGACATGCGTCATGGTGGTGAAAGCCCTGGCCGCTTTCGGGCGCTGCTGTGGGCATTAGCGGCCTGAATTCGCTCGGGAGTCGCCTAGCCGATCGCGAGCCGTCGAGATTGGTGGATTGCTGACGTTGCCGGCTAGTCCGGCTAGCCCGACCGGAAGCGGACTTCGCCAACCTCAATCTCTCTTTTCGGCCGGCGAAGGCGGTGCCAATTATGCTGTCCAAGAAAGCCGGCAAGAAGATGTTCCAACCCTGCCGCGCACGCTCGCGAGACTCACGCCAAAGCGGCCCCGGCGGGGAGAGCCCTGACCCATCTCACGCCCGCTCCGGGCAGGCGCAGCGATGCAGCGGGTGTCGGCGCATGTTCGGCAATTGCGGCGGGATGATGCGCGCCCTGAATAGTGCCCGTGCGCTCCGCTTTACATGCGTGGCTTAAGTGTCCGGGCGTACCAGATGTGATGTCTATAGCAGGCTGGCGCGACCGTGGTTCAAACAGGTGACATTAATGTCAAATCCCCTGTGAGGCTCACAGCTCATCTTGCGCCGCTGCCTGATGACGGAACCCCAGCAGCGTATCGGGCCGCATTTCGATTGAATAGCCAGGCAGCGTCGGCGCTTGGTACGTGCCGTCCTTAACCGCGCAGGGCTCCAGGAAATGCTCGTGCAGATGGTCGACATACTCGGCGACACGGCCGTCAGTCGTGCCGGCGAAGCAGAGATAGTCGATCATCGCGAGGTGCTGAACATATTCGCACAGGCCGACGCCGCCGGCATGAGGGCAAACGGGCAGGTCGTACTTGGCTGCCATCAGCAGGACCGCGAGGACTTCGTTCACACCGCCTAGGCGGCACGCATCGATCTGCACGACGTCGATCGCGCCCAGCGCCATGAATTGTTTGAAAATGACGCGGTTCTGGCACATCTCGCCCGTTGCGACCTTCACCGGTGCAACTGCGCCACGGATCGCAGCGTGGCCGGCGATGTCGTCCGGGCTGGTCGGCTCCTCGATGAACCAGGGCCGCGCGAACGCGAGCGCGGCGACATGATCGATCGCCTCGCCGACCTCCCACACCTGATTGGCGTCCAGCATCAGGACCGCGTCTTCGCCGATCGCCTCGCGCGCGATGCGGACACGCCTGATGTCGTCGTCCAGACTCTGCCCGACCTTCAGCTTCACGTGGCGGAAGCCCTGCGCCATCGCCTCACGGCACAGGCGATCCAGCTTCTCGTCCGAATAGCCCAGCCAGCCGGCTGAGGTGGTGTAGCAGGGATAGCCGTCCTGTTGGAGGCGAGCGATCCGCTCCGCCTTGCCTTCCGCGCGTCGGGTCAGCAACTCCAGCGCTTCGTCGGGTGTGATGCAATCCGTGATGTAGCTGAACGGGATCAGGCGGACGATTTCGGCCGGCTCCATTTCGCCGATCAGACGCCAGAGGGGCTTGCTCGCCGCCTTGGCCAGCAGGTCCCACACTGCGTTGACCACGGCGCCCGTTGCGAGGTGAATGACTCCCTTGTCGGGGCCGACCCAGCGAAGCTGGCTGTCGCCCGTGACGTGCCGCCAGAAGCGTGCCCCATCCTCACGGATCCAGTCGAGTTCCAGACCCACGACGAGTGGCGCCAGGGCCTCGATCGCGGCGCAGCACAGGTCGTTGCCGCGCCCGATGGTAAAGGTCAGGCCATGGCCCGCCAGATCCGGCGTGTCCGTTTCCAAGATGCAGTAGGCGGCCGAGTAATCCGGGTCGGGATTCATCGCATCCGACCCATCGAGAGAGGCGGAGGTGGGGAAGCGGAGGTCGAGAACCTTGAGACCGGTGATAAGGGTCACGCAGCCGCTGCTCCACTTTGCGCCGCGCGGCTTCGTCCGAGATACCCTGTGCTCAAGTGATCGCTCCCCCCGGCAACGGGCGTTCGCCCTTGATCCCGGTTTTCATAAGTGATCAAAAATGGTGCCGCAAGCGCGAACGGGTGGCAAGCGCCGCCACCACCCTTCAGGCAATGACGGCGATACGTTCAGCGTCCTACCACCTTCACCAAGGCTTGCGGTGCTTGCCCGGTCGGCAGGGTGGCGCTGGCGGTCAGCCGGCCGGAGGCCTCGTTCCAGGTCAGGGTCGTGCCCTTCGCGCCCTTGCTCTTATAGGCGTTGGTCTTGCCGTCGTCGTCGTACAGCATCGCCGTGGCATCGCGGCCCGGAAAGACGCGGATTTCCGACAGGAGTTGTCGCGTCGCGGTGCTGGGCACCTGGGCACCGAGCGGGACGATGGAACCGGCACGCACGAACAGCGGCATCCTGTCGATGGGCGCGACCGCATCGATCCACTGACCGCCGGCATGTTTCTGGTTCGTCCACCAGTCGTACCAGTCGGTGCCGGCGGGCAGATAGACCCGGCGGCTGGTCGCCCCCTGCTCGGTCACGGGCGCGACCAGGAATGCGGGGCCGAACATGTACTCGTCGCGGATGTCGGACACCGCCGCGTCTTTCGGGAAGTCCATCCACAGCGCCCGCATGAATGGTGCGCCCGTGTCATAGGTCTGCCGCGCGAGCGGATAGATGTAGGGGATCAGCGAATAGCGCAGGCGCGTCCAGGCGGCGAGGATCGGCTCCGCCGCCGCGCCATATTCCCAGATTGCGGTGGCCGGTCGCTGGCCATGGATACGCAGCGTTGGCGTGAAGCTGTTATACTGGAACCAGCGCACGAACAGTTCGGGGTAATCGGGATAGTCGGGCCCCATTGCCTTTGCGCCCGCCGGGTCAACAAGCGGCGCGTGCAACGCCTTGGGGCCGGAGGGCCACTGCCAGCCGCCGGTATCGCTCGACCAATAGGCGATGCCCGATGCCGTCATGTTCAGCCCCGTTGGAACCTGGCGACGCAACGTCTCCCACGTCGACTGGACGTCGGAGGACCAGAACAGACAGCCGTTCGCCTGCGTGCCAAGATAGGCGGCGCGGCAAAGGATCATGTCCCGGAAATTGGGTCGGTCATGCGCGGACCCTTCCGCCGCTCCACCCGTGTGCAGCAGCGGGAACACGTTGTGGTAACGGTCGCCCGAGCCGATCGAATAGAAATACCCGTCCGGCACCAGATCGGGCTCGGTCTCATCCAGCCACAGATAGTCGAAGCCCTGGCTGATGATGTTGTCGCGCGTGGTGTTCCAGAACCAGCGGCGGGCGTCTGGATTGGTGGAATCGATCAGCCCGCCGGCACGATCGGATCGGACCGGCAGGCCATCGACGGGCTTGCCGTCCTTGTCCTTCAGTAACCAGCCCTTTGCCGCGAGGTCGTTGAAGTAGCGGCTCTCCTTCTCGAAACGCGGCCAGACGGAGATGATGGTGCTGAGCCCGCGATCATGAAGCTGCTGGTTCATGCCCTTGGGGTCGGGGAAATAGGTGCGGTCGATGTCCAACTGGCCCATCCGCGTCCAGTAGAACCAGTCCAGCACCATGATATCGAGCGGATAGCCACGGCTGCGATAGCCGTCGGCGATCGACATCAGCTCCTGCTGGCTTTCATAGCGCGCCTTTGACTGGATCAGGCCGAACGCGGCCTTTGGCGGCAGCGGCGTCCTACCCGTCAGCTTCGCATAGCCCGCATACAGGTCGTCGGAGGACTGGCCGGTGATGATGAAGAAGCTGACGCGCTCGCCGACCTTTGACTGAAACCGGGTCTGCCCCTGCATACCCGGCGTCACGCTGGTCGCGGAAGGATTGTCCCACACGATCGCATAATTCTTGCTCGACACCAGCATCGGTACGCAGACCTGTTCGCCGGCGGGCGCGTCGTACCAATGGCTGCAATCGATGGTGCGGCCACGCAGGTCCAGCGCACCTTCCTGGTTCTGCCCAAACCCGTAGAAATGCTCGTTGCGATCCGCGCCGAAGTTCGCGCCGACCAGGAACGTATCCTCACCCGACACCTGATGCGGGGCCATCGACCATCCGTTCATCGTGACGGTACGCCCGTCGCCTGTGCGGATCGATAAGGATACCGGGGGCAGGGAGGGGGCGAAATAGCGCTCCATCTGGCTAGGCGCCTTGGGCCAGGGCTGCGCGTTGACGGTAAGCGTCAGCGCGGATGAGGCGAACACATCGCCCGCCGCGCTTGTCGAATGGGTCCATCCGGCCATGTCGGCGCTGCCGCTGATGCCGTAACCGGGCTTTCCATCCGCCTGATCGCGGTCGATCGCGAGCGTCACGCGGACGATGTTCGGGGCATAGGGCTCTACCGCCACGATGCTGCCGTTGCGATCCACAGTCGCGAGCGGATCGGCCATGGCAGGCATGGCGAGCGCCATCAGGCCGGTGCCGGCGAGCCACGCTATGCGCCTGAGTATCCGGTCCATGTTGGTGCCCCTCCTCGTTTTCTCTGTTCAACCCGTTGTGCCCACCCGTGCAGGGATGCTCAAGTATAAAAGTCCGTATCGCCCATGAATGCGGCTGGATAAATGCAATTCCAGGAGCACGCGCTGACGTTCCAGCAGAGCAAGAGCATAGCAGGCAACGCTTCTCCCGCGGCAAGAGGAGCGGACCTGCCCTCCAGCCATTTTGCGGAGAAGGGTGATCCAGTGACGACGCGCAAAGCGGGACCGACACTGTGGGCCGCTACGTCGCGTCAATCGATGCGGGTTCCTTCCAGTGCGTGGCTGACCATGTCCGCCGCCTCGATCACCAGCGCCGTCGCGCGGTCGATATCGGCATGATCCTCCGTCCCTTCGACAAAGGGGACAGTCAGCGCCGCCATGGCCGTGGCTTGCACCAGGATGGGCGCCGAGATGTCGACGATGCCCTTCAGCACGGGGCTATGATGGGTGACATGACCCGCTTCGCGTACCGCTGCCAGCGTCTTGAGCAGTGCGGCGCGGCTGACGCTTGGATCCAGCCGCTCGATTTCGTCGATCATCTGATCGCGCGCGCGTTCCGGCTGAAAGGCGAGGATCGTTTCCCCCGACGCCGACAGGTGGAGCGGCCGCCGGTATCCGACGCGGACGGCGAATCCCAACATGCCAGGCGCCTCGACCCGGGCGATCACCACCATCTCCGCGCCGGACGCGACGGCGAGCTGGCAGGACTGACCAGCCTGTTCTGCCAGATGGTGCATGACCGGCAGCGATGTGGACACCAGATCGCGGATCGGCGGCTGCTGCATCCCGAGTGCGAACAGGCGGTTGGTCAGCGCATAGGCTCCGGCGGTGTCGCGGCTGATATAGCCCATCTCCTCCAGCACCTGCAGCATGCGGAAGATCTCGTTGCGGGAACGGGAGACCGCCGCCGATATATCCGACATCGTCATCGGTTCCGAGGAACGCGCCAGCGTTTCCAGGATCATCAATCCCTTTTCGAGCGCGGGCGCGCGGTACTTTGGTTCCGACGACATGCGTGCTGGTGCCTCCCCCTTATGCCGCCCCTAAAAGTGGCGCATTCAGAAAGCATGTTCGCCGGGCCGCGGCAATCGCGTGCGCTGGTGAAGATGTGGTTTATGCTTGAATGCGGTGGCCGGCCGCGGCCAGTATAGCCGCATCATCAAATCGACACATACAGTCCGGCCGCTCTGGCGAGCCACATAGGATGAGGAGAGGGACGGATGGGCTTCTTACGCGTCGCGGCCAGCACGGCATTGTTGGCCACGGTCATCGGAACGAACACGCCGGCGATCGCGCAACAAGGGGCGCAGATCCCGCATATCGTCAGCCGTGGGGGCCGCCACGCGCTGATGGTGGACGGCGCACCGTTCCTGATGCTCGGCGCGCAGGCCAACAATTCCAGCAACTATCCAGCCGCACTGCCTAAGGTCTGGTCGGTGCTGGACCGTATCCACGCCAACACGCTGGAGATGCCCGTCGCCTGGCAACAGGTCGAACCGGTCGAGGGCCGGTTCGATTTCAGCTGGGTACAGACGCTGCTCGATCAGGCGCGTGAGCATGACAAGCGGTTGGTGTTGTTGTGGTTCGGTACGTGGAAGAACACCGGGCCGGCCTATGCACCAGCCTGGGTGGTCACCGACAATCGTCGCTTCCCACGCATGAAGAAGCCGGACGGCACGGACGGCGGGTCGCTATCCCCCATGAGCCGTACGACGCTGGAGGCCGACAAGCGCGCCTTTCTGCGGCTGATGGCCTACCTCAGGGAGCATGACCAGCAGAATACGGTCATCATGGTGCAGGTGGAGAACGAGGCGGGCAGCTACGCCAATCCGCGCGATTATTCCGCCGCCGCGAACACGCTGTTCGCCGGTCGCGTACCCGCGGCGCTGGCGAGAGCCCAGCGCAAGTCCGGTACTTGGGCCGAAGTCTTCGGCGCCCAGGCCGACCGCGCGTTCAATACCTGGCATCTGGCATCGTACATCAACGAGATCGCCGCCGCGGGAAAGGGCGTGAAGCCGCTGCCGATGTACGTCAACGCCGCGCTGGCGCAGGCATTCGGCACGCCCGATCCGAAGAACGTCGCCAGCGGCGGCCCGCAGCAGGATGTGCTCGACATCTGGAAGGTGGCGGCACCCGCGATCGACCTCGGCGCGCCCGACATCTACCAGTCCGAAAGCAGGAACGTGGAGGAGTTCTTCCGCCGCTATACCCGCGCGGACAATCCGCTGATGGTGCCGGAGATTGGCAACGCGCCCAAGTTCGCGCGCTATTTCTGGTCGGCGATCGGCAAGGGGGCGATCGGCTTTGCGCCGTTCGGCATGGATGAAACGGGCTATTACAACTATCCGCTGGGCGGCGGTCCGCTCGGTCCCGAGATCATCGAGGCGTTCGGCGGTCCCTACGCGGCCTTTGCGCCGATGCAGCGCGACTGGGCGCGCATCGCCTTCGAGCATCCGACCTGGGGCTTTTCCAAGCCGGACGATGGCGCGTCGCAGATGGTGACGATCGGCGACTGGACCGTGTCCACCAGCTATGGCGAATGGCAGTTCGGGTTCAAGAACGCCGCATGGCTGAAGGCGGCGCCGCCCGCCTGGGACAAGGAGCCGATCGGCGGCGCCGTGATCGCCCAATTGTCCGCCAACGAGTTCCTGGTCACTGGCAATCACGTCCGCCTGAACTTCGGCACGGCGAAGGGCGGCCCGGCGAACGGCATGATGCTTCGCGTCGAGGAGGGGCATTACGAGAATGGGGCCTGGGTGTTCGAGCGCGTCTGGAATGGTGACCAGACGGATTATGGCCTCAACCTGCTCGACAAGCCGGTGTGGCTGAAGGTCACGATGGCCAGTTACAAATAGCGCCCGACCGGGAGGCACCCTCGATCCCGGCGGCCTCGCACAAACAAAGAGAGCGCCGGAGCATGGCTCCGGCGCTCAGAGGGGGAGGGGTCGAACGACCTCGCGTCAGTAGGTCAGGCGAGCCGTGACGCTGATGCGACGATCGTTCAGAACGTAGGACTGCGGGCGGCTCTTGATGCCGTAGAAGGTCTTGTTCTCGGTGTTGGTCAGGTTGGTGCCGTCCACCGTCAGGGCGAAGTGCGGCGCCACCGTGTAGGTGACCGATGCGTCGAGCTGCCCACGCGCGTCGTTGAAGATCGGCAGGTTGCCCGACCCGTTGCCACGCGTGGTCGCCACGTACTTCGACCGCCAGTTATAGGCGACGCGTGCGGACAGCGGACCCTTGTCGTAGATTCCGACCAGGTTGTAGCTGTACTTCGACAACTGCTCGAGCGGCACCAGCAGCTTCTGGCTGGGATCGTCGATGGCGCTGGCGTCCGGCGACGGCGCCTTGCTGTCCACATAGGTGAAGTTCGCCTGAGCGCCGAAGCCCGACAGCCAGCCCGGCAGGAAGTCGAAGAAGGTGTTGCCGCCGACTTCGAACCCCTTGATCTTGCCATCGTCACCGTTGAGCGGCCGGGTCACATCCACCTCGAACGGACCGTTGCCGAGATTGTAGGTCTCGGTCGTGGTGACGTTCGCGATGAAGCCGTCGACCTTCTTGTAAAAGGCTGCGGCGTAGATCGAACTGGTGCGCGAGAAGTAATATTCCAGCGACGCGTCGAGCTGATCCGCGGTCAGCGGACGCAGGTTCGCATTGCCGGTCGACGCGGTGCGTCGCCCATTGCCGCTGTTGAACTCGCTGATCGTGATGTTCGGGTTCAGCTGGTTGAAGTCGGGCCGGGTCAGCGCCTTCGACGCGGCGAGGCGCAGCTGGAATTCCGGCGTGAAGCGGAAGCGCAGGTTCAGGCTCGGCAGGACCTTGGTGTAGTCCGCGTTGCCCGAGATCGGAACGTAGCTGACCGGACCGCTGCCGAAGATCGGCACGCCGGCATCGTTGACGCCCGTCTGGATCGTGCGGGACTCAACGGAGAACCCGTCCGTATTGACCTTCGTCTTGACGACGCGGACGCCGATATTGCCGTCGATCGGCACCACGAAGTCGTCCGAGCCGAACTTGGCCAGACCATAAGCGGTGTAGGTCTTCTCACCCTGCGTGTTGCGGTCGCTGGGCAGATAGCCTGCACCGGTGAGCAGCGCCTGGCGCTGATCCGCCGACACATAGGGCGCCAGCGCGTTGCGCGTGGCATCATAGTCGAGCACGATGTCGCGATTGAAGAACAGCGCGCCCTCGGGCACGTTCTGGTACCCGCGATAGAGGTCGCCGCGGAACAGGCGCGGCTGGATCAGGGCGTTCGGCGTGCTTGTCAGGCCGTAATAGTAATAGTTGCTGCTGTCGGTCACCGCGGCACGATCGGTGTAGCGCAGGCCGACAGCGATCGACCTCAGGATGCTGTCGTCGAAGCGGTATTCGGCATCCAGCCGCCCGGCATATTCGCGCCCGACGGAGCGCTCGACGTGATCCAGGTAGCCGCCCGGCTGGGCGTAATTGGCCGGGTTCAGCTGCGACCCATCCCCATTGGCGGGGTTGGCGTCGGGCGAGATGACGTAAACCGGCGGAGCATCCTCGCTCACCCCGAAGTTCAGCCGTTCGGCCGTCGAGTTCAGGATCACGATCGAGCGCTGACCATCGGTGGTGCCACGGATGTACTGGAAGTCGCCGTTGACGGTCAGGTTGCTGCTCGGCGTCCACTTGCCGTTCAGCGAAAAGTCGTTGGTGACGGACTTGCGCCGCTCCAGGCTGGTGTTCGCGTTTTCGGGAACGTTGAGGAAGCTTCCGCTGCGGAAATTCCCATCCTTGTCGAACGTGAACGGCTGGGTCAGGTCCGGCACCAGGCCGGCGTCATTGTAGGAGAAGAAGCTGTAGTCGCCGTACTGGAACTTGTAGTCCGACCGGACATATTCGCCCGTGAACAACAGGGTGTCGGTCGGCTTCCACTGAATGGCGGCATCGACGCCGATGCGGCGGCGATCGCCCAGATACTGTCCGATGCCGACACCGCGCGAGATGTAGGTCGGCGTGCCCAGGCGACCGGTGGCCTGTGCCAGCGCGCGATCGTTCGCGTTGATCGGCGTGCCGTCGGCGTTCAGTCCGTCATTGACCAGGTAAAAGGGCTGGCTGGAAATCTGGTCCTGCCGGAACGCGGTCTGCTGATAGGCCAGGTCGACCATCACGCCGATCTCACCGATGCCGGTGTTCCAGCGATCGGACACGAGCAGGTTCGCCTGCGGCTTCGTGGTGTCGCGCAGGTCGTAATAGTTGGCGCTGGCGCTGGCCGACAGCTTGAACCCGTCGAAATCGAACGGCTTGCGCGTGCGCAGGTTGATCAGGCCGCCCAGGCCGCCCTCGATCAGGTCGGCCGACGGGTTCTTGTAGACGTCGACGCCTGCGAGCAGTTCGGAGGGCACGTCCTCCAGGCTCAGCGTGCGGCCGCTGTTGGCGGTGAACACGTCGCGCCCGTTGATCTCGGTCCGCACCTGGCTGAGGCCGCGGATCGCCACGGAGCTGCCCTCGCCATATTGGCGCTGGATCTGGACGCCGGTGATGCGCTGCAGCGCCTCGGCCACGTTGCGATCGGGCAGCTTGCCGATGTCCTCGGCGACGATCGAATCGACGATCTGGTCGGAATTGCGCTTGATGCTCTGCGCGGAGCTGAGGCTGGCGCGAACGCCGGTCACCACGATGTCGGTGGTCGCGGCACCGCTGTTCCCGTTGTTCGGGTCCTGCGTGCCCTGATCGCCGCTCGGTGCCGTTGTAGCGCCGGTCTGATCGGAGTCCGTCTGGCCGGCGGGGGCCTGACTGGCCGGAAGCTGCGTGGTGCCGTCCAACGGCTGCGTCTGCGCGCCGGCCGTGCCGCTCCATCCAAGCGCAATCAGGGCCATCGACGACGCCGTGATCGTCAAGCCAAGGCGGCCGCGACGCAGCCGACAGGTCCCACCTTCCATCATCCTCACCTCATATTGGACGTACGTCGCCGACGAACTGCCGGGCGTCATTGCCGTCAGTCGTGTCGCTTACGCCAAGCCTCCAAAAATTCATATATAAATTTTGCGTGCACCAGCAGTCGTGCGTACAAGATGCAGAAATGGCACAGTGCGCCATGCGGCTGGACGGAGGGGATCGTTGGTGACGCGTGCGAAGCGGTGGACGCCAGGATTGGCCATGGCTCTCACCGGCCTGTGCACACAGATTGCCTGCGCGGCCGACATGGCGTCGGAACCGGTGTTCCAAAGCTCACCGGAGCGCAGGACGGTACAGGACAAGGACTGGGGACCGTGGTTAGGGCCGTTCCGCGCCAAGCTGGTGCCCAGCCTGATGCAGGATTTCGGCGAACGCTATCTCTACGCGCCGGCCAACCAGGCGCTTGCCGCGCCGAAGCCCGGCGAACGGCGGGTCGTCTTCCTGGGCGACTCGATCACCGATCGTTGGGACCTGGCGCGCAGCTTTCCCGGCAAGCCCTATATCAACCGCGGGATCGGCAGCCAGGTGACGGCACAGATGGTGCTGCGCTTCCGCCAGGACGTGATCGGCCTCCATCCGGCGGCGGTGGTGATCCTGGCCGGGGTCAACGACGTGCAAGGTTTCCTGCAAAAGGAGACCGCCGGGTCGATCGAGCAGAATTACGAGGCGATGGCCGACATGGCCGACCGCCACGGCATCAAGGTCGTGTTCGCGTCGCTGCTGCCGATCAACAACTATTCCGATCAGGCAAAGGACGTGCTGAACGAACGTGATCCCGCCGAACTGCGCGCGTTGAACGCGTGGCTGCGCCGGTTCTGCGCCGAGCGCGGCTACGTCTATGCCGATTATTATTCGGCGCTGGTCGACGGCACAGGCCTGTTGCAGCGTGACATGACGGTGGACGGCATTCACCCGCTGCGTGCTGGCTACGCGAGGATGGCGCCCATCGCGGAGGCTGCGATCAGGCGCGCGCTGGCCGGCCGCTGAAGGCCGGTCAGTCCTGCTCCGTGAGTGAGAAGATGGTGCGGCCCGCCACCCATTTCTCGTCCTTGTCGGCCCAGTCTAGGCGCTGTTGAAACCGGTCCATCAGCCGCTCCCAGGCCTGAACTGCCGGGTCCGCCGCATCGGCCGCTGCCTTCGCTGCCGGCTCGAAATCCGGCAGCGTTTCCATGATCATCACCAGCCGGTTGCCGCTGCGGTAGATGTCCATGTCGGCAATACCGGCGGCACGGATGCTCGCCACCACCGCCGCCGGCACCGCGCCCGCCGCGTGGCAGCGCTCATATTCGGCGATCAGGCCGGCATCGTCCTTCAGGTCCAGGAACAGGACATGGCGCGTAGTGCCCGGCATCAGTCCGCCACGACCTCCTGCCGCTGCTCCCCCAGCCCATCGATACCGAGCCGCATCACGTCCCCCGCCTTCAGGAACACGGGGGGCTTCTGACCCATGCCGACCCCCGGCGGGGTGCCGGTGGAGATCACGTCACCGGGATGCAGGCTCATGAACTGGCTGAGATAGCTGACGAGGAAGGCGGGCTTGTACACCATCGTGCCGCTGGACCCGTCCTGATAGCGGTGGCCGTTCACCTCCAGCCACATGCGGAGGTTGCAGGGATCGTCGACCTCGTCCTTCGTCACCAGCCATGGACCCAGCGGCCCGAAGGTGTCGCAGCCCTTGCCCTTGTCCCAGGTGCCGTGCCGCTCAAGCTGGTATTCCCGCTCCGACACGTCGTTGATGAGGCAATAGCCGGCGATGCATGCCTGCGCCTCGGCCTCGTCCACATATTTCGCGGTCGAGCCGATCACGACGCCCAGTTCGACCTCCCAGTCGGTCTTGGTGGATCCGCGTGGAATGCGGACGGTGTCATGGGGGCCGATGATGGCGCTGGTCGCCTTGGTGAACAGCACCGGCTCGGGCGGCACGGTGGCGCCGGTTTCCGCTGCGTGATCCGAATAGTTGAGGCCGATGCACAGGAACTTGCCGACCTGGCCGACACACGGACCCAGCCTCGGCGTGCCCTCGATCAGCGGCAGCGTCGCCGGGTCGATTACGGCCAGCGCCGCCAGGCTCGCGGGTGACAGCGCCGCGCCGGCGATGTCCGCAATCTGCGCCGACAGGTCGCGCAACCGACCCTGCGCGTCGATCATGCCCGGGCGTTCGGCACCAGGCGATCCATAGCGGATGAGTTTCATGCGAATTCTCCTGTTGTTCCGACCGGATCGCGTCGACCCTGCCGCTTTCAGTTCGCCCAGCCGCCATCGATCACGTGCGTCTGGCCTGTGGTGAAGGCCGACTCGTCGCTGGCGAGATAGAGCGCCAGTGCCGCGATCTCTTCCGGTCGGCCGAGCCGCTCCATCGGCTGTCGTGCGACGAACGCCTGCCGGGCGCTTTCGTAATCGCCGGTGTCTCGCAGCCGTTGTTGCAACGAGGGCGAGTCCACCGTGCCCGGACAGATCGCGTTGCATCGAATGCCCCGCTGGACGAAATCCGCCGCCACCGACTTGGTCAGGCCGATCACGCCCGCCTTGGTCGCGCCATAGGCGAAGCGATTGGGGATGCCCTTCACGGAACTGGCGACGGAGGCCATGTTAATGATGCTGCCCGCGCCCCTGGCCAGCATGTCGGGCAGATAGGCGCGGATCGTGCGGTACATGGCGGTGACGTTCAGCGCGGTGGCGTCCGCCCACTGGTCCTCGTCGCAGTCCAGGATCGTCCCGTTGTGCACCACGCCCGCACAATTGAACAGCACGTCGATCGGCCCCGTTCGTTCGGGCAACGCCGCCACCGCCACCCTGTCGGTCGCATCGAGCGCCATGGTCCGACAGCTCAGCCCGGTCAGCTTTCCCGCATCGATATCGGTTGCGATGACCTGCGCGCCCTCTGCCGCGAACAGTTCGACGCTGGCTCGGCCGATGCCCTGGCCGGCCGCGGTGATCAGCGCGACCTTGCCCTGCAGACGCCCGGTCATGCGGCAAGCTGCGATACTGGACGGAGCGATGCGAAACTGGTTTCCGTCAAGATGAACTCCTGATGCCCTGATGGTTCCGATACGCCGCGCGGGGGTGGCATCCTTTGCAACGCCTGTGCAGCGTGGCCGCGCCGATCGACGAACATCGCCGCACGCCCGGCCATGATGCGCATGGCGCCATCATGCGACGGCCCGCTTGGCGTCGGCCCAGAAGGCGTCGGGGATCGGTGTTTCCGCGAATCGTGTCGTCGCCTGTACCTGATCGGTACCGACCAGGCCTGGAATGACCGACACCACGGCGCGTGCGCGCAGCGGAAACCGGAGGGCGGCGGCGGGCAGCGATACGCCGTATCGATCGCACACCGCCTCCAGCCGGCGGACACGGTCGATCACCGAGGGTGGAGGCGCGCCATAATCGAAGTGGGAGGCGATCGCGTTGCGGCTGCCGTCGATCAGGATGCCGCTGTTATAGGGCCCTCCGATCACCACGCGCGTGCCCTTCGCCGCGCATCGTTCGAGCAACGGCCGCGCGGCCTCCTGTTCCAGCAGCGTGTACCGCCCGGCGAGCAGGATCACGTCGAGCTGCACTGCGTCCAGCAACGTGTCGCACACTGCGATCTCGTTCACGCCGATCCCGATCGCGTCCACGGCGCCCTGGTCGCGCAGATCGGCGAGCGCGCGATAGCCGCTGTCGAGGAAGTCGCGCAGGTGGCGCGCATTATCCGGGCCATGCTGTCGCTCCCCCAAGTCGTGCGCCAGGAGCACGTCCACGCGCGAACGCCCCAGCCGTGCCAGGCTTTCGTCATGGCTGCGTCTGACCGCATCGCCTGAATAATCGAAGCGTCCCTGATATGGCCTGGCGTTCACGAACCCGTGCCGTTCGGCTGCGGTGCTGTCCGTTCGCTCCAGCAGGCGACCGACCTTCGTCGACACCAGCCCACGGTGGCCCAGCACGCGTCCCAGCCGTATCTCGGCCAGGCCGAACCCATAATGCGGGGCCACGTCGAAGAAGCGGATCCCCGCGTCCCACGCAGCCGCCACGGTCGCGTCCGAGGTCTGGTCGTCGACGGCGCGATACAGGTTCCCGATCGCCGCGCAGCCCATGCCGAGTTCAGGGAGTGCGATCATGCCAGCGGTCCACAAACAAGCGCAGCATCTTGCCGCGCAAGCGTGCACGTCATGTCCAGCCGGGATGCCGGATCGCGCGTCAGCATCGCCCTATCGCTCTCAATCGTCATCGGCTCATCCCGAGGTCCGCCGCGACATCGCGAGAGCCGTCATGAGGGCGGCCGTCCCCCGTTCCGATGCCCGGACGGTCGGTCGCCGCAATGGCATGTGCACCGGGCCGGTTCGCGATCATGCGATGCCCTGTCCCTCGATCTTCACCACCGGTACGAAGCGACCGTCGACCCTGCGAGGTATGTCCAGGTGGAGCGCCTCGGCGGCATGGCGGTGCGCCACGGGCCCGCCACCCAGCAGCGTGACGCGCTCGATCGCTCCGCCCCGCCAGTGTTGCCGTCCCAACGCCTTCACCGCCGATGCCCCGGTGGGCCAGCCGAGAAACAGCACGTACAACGCCCCCTTGTTGGTGGTGAAGCGCACATCCTGCGGCGTAAACGGCTTCATCCCGCCCTCGTTCTGCATGCCGGGCGTCAGCACGGTCGGCCCCTCTCCGTACGTCCGCCATGGCCGTGAGCCGAAGATCGCCTCGCCGTTGATCGCGATCCAGCCGGCCATGTCGTCGAGGATCCTCTCCTCCTCGCTGTCGATGATGCCGCTGCCCGGCTGCGGCACGGAGAGGAGCAGATTCCCATTCTTCGACACCACGTCGGCCAGACGCTGGATCACGTCCTCGGCGGTCTTGTAGCTTTTGTCGTTCAGCCGGGCGACGTTGTAGAACCAGTCGCCGATGCAGGTGTCCGTCTGCCACGGTTCGTCCCACAGATGGTCGGTGAAGCCGCGCTCCACGTCCTGGACGATCCCGAACCGCTCGTGCGGCTTCAGCTGCTTGCCGGTAAGCACCACGTCGATCTTGCCGTGCCATTCGATCGAGCGATTGTAATAGTCCGCCGCGGCCTGAAGCCCGACCGGGCCAAAGGGCAGCCCGTAATCGTCGAAGTAGCAGAAGTCGGGGCGATACCTGTCGATCAGGTCGGTCTGACGCAGCAGCCAGTTGGTCACGAAGCGTTCGCCGCGCACGCCGGCGGGCGGGGTCTCGATCCACTGGCCGTCATGCTGGTCGTGCCACCGGTTCATGGCATCCACGGTGTCGATGCCGTCGGGCATCGGCGCAAAGGGGCCGGTATAGAGTTCCTGCGGGTCCAGGCCGTCCCACCATTGCCCGCGCCCATCCGCCATGGTGAGCCGATGCGCGTCGTAGCGGACGCCCTTTTTCGGCCCGGTCGGGTCATAGCCATAGGCCGGCTGATACCAATGCCAGCTGTGCGCGACATGGTTGGACACGCCGAATTTCAGCCCCGCCTCACGCGCTGCCTTTTCCCAGGTCCCGACCACGTCGCGCCGGGGTCCGACGCGGGTCGAGTTCCACGCATGGTAACGGCTGTCGTAGCAGTCGAGATTGTCGTGGTGGCAGGCCAGGGCCACGAAGTACTTGGCCCCGACCTTCTTGTATCGCGCGACCAACGCCTCGGGATCCCAGCGGTTCGCCGTCCACAGGTGCTGGATGTCCTTCATGCCGAAGTCCGACGGATGGCCGTAGGTCTTCAGGTGATGCTCGTACATCGGGTGACCCTGCATGTACATGAAGCGACCATACCAGTCGCCCTGCTCAGGCACCGATTGCGGCCCCCAATGCGCCCACAACCCCAGCTTCGCGTCGCGAAACCATTCGGGATACCGATAATGCTCGATCAGCGACGACCAGGTCGGCTGCACGGGACCCCTTGCCAGCCCCATCGGACTTCGCGCGAGCGCGGACCGGGCGAAGGGCAGGGCGGCCATGCCGGCCAGTGCGGCGCGGCGGGTGAACAAGGGCGGCGTCACCTGACCACCGCGCGACCGCCGAGCGTCCGCCTGATCGCCGCCAGCGCGACCGGTGCCATTACGGCATAGCCCTGCGCAGTCGGATGCACCCCATCGCTGGACAGACCCGGCTTCATCGCGCCATCCGGCGTGGCGAGCGCGCCGTAATAATCGACATAGGTGGCGCCGCTGGCGGCGGCATAGCTTTTCAGCCACGCGTTCATCGCGGCGATCTGCGGTGCAGGCTTCTTGTCCCTGGCCCAGGGAAAGGCGTCGGCCGGCGGGATGGACGCCAGCATCACCCTGATTCCATGCGCCCGCGCCAATTCGACCATGGACCGGATGTTGCCCTGAACGGTCTCCATCGTGGCCGCGCCCGTGTTCCCGGCGATGTCGTTGGTGCCCGCCATGATGTGGACGGCGGCGGGGTGAAGGTCGATCACATCGTTGCGAAACCGCACCAGCATCTGCGGCGTGGTCTGACCGCTGATGCCGCGATCGACACGACCGTCCTTCCAGAAATCACGACCCAGATTTTGCCAGTTGTCGGTGATGGAGTCGCCCATGAACACGACCCGTGGCTTCTGCCCCGACGCCCTCAGTTGCGCGTTGGCGGCCTTATAGCGGCAAAGCTGACCGAAATCGCGCGTGAGCATGTGCAGGTTCCAGAGCTTCCAGCCATCGCCATCGGTGGGAGCGGGGTGCTGTGGGCAGGGGGCCGCAACGATACCGACCGAATCGTCCGCGTGCGGATCGCCGGGAACGCTGGTCTGTCCCGAGACGCCCGTCGCCAACAATGCGGCTGTTCCGATCGCCATGATCCAGGGCCCTGTCGTCCGCATCATCTCTCCCGTCGGCCGTGCCGCCGCGCTCGTTCTGTGGTACCTTGCGTATGCCGTTGGGGCGCACGCCGTTGGTGGCCATTGACGTAGTAGCTGGCACAGCGGATTAGAAATGAAAACCGTGTTCGGATATAAAACTTGATGATCGCGAGATGTGCCGCGAACCCCGCTTACCGCCAGTTTTCAGGATCGCGCTGATGTCCAAGGCCGCTTCCGTGCTCGATTATCGCGAGCTTGCCCGCCGGCGGCTGCCGCGTTTCCTGTTCGAGTATATCGACGGCGGCAGCTATGCCGAGGTGACGTTGCGCCGCAACGTCGCGGACCTGGAGGCGATTGCGCTGCGCCAGCGGGTGCTGACCGACGTGTCGTCATTGGATCTTGGCACCACCCTGTTCGGCCAAAGGCTCAACCTGCCGGTTGCGCTGGCTCCGATCGGATTGGCGGGAATGAACGCCCGTCGCGGCGAGGTGCAGGCCGCTCGCGCAGCCGCCAGGGCGGGGGTGCCGTTCTGCCTGTCCACGGTGTCGGCCTGTTCGATCGACGAGGTCGCCCGCGCCGGCGCCGGACCGTTCTGGTTCCAGCTTTACATGATCCGCGACCGTGCCTTCATGAAGGATTTGCTCGCCCAGGCGACGGCGGCGGGGTGCACGGCGTTGGTCTTCACCGTCGACATGCCGGTGCCCGGCTCCCGCTACCGCGATTACCGCTCCGGATTGGCAGGTGCGTCGGGGCGGATGGGGGCGCTCCGTCGAGCGGTGCAAGGCGTGCTGCGTCCGGCATGGGCCTATAATGTCGGCGTGCGCGGCCGCCCGCACCAATTGGGCAACGTCGCGCCGGTTCTTGGCAAGAATACCGGGCTGGAGGATTTCTTCGCCTGGATGCGGGACAATTTCGATCCCGCAGTCACCTGGGCCGACCTGGACTTCATCCGGAACAGCTGGGACGGCCCGTTGATCATCAAGGGCATTCTCGACCCCGAGGATGCTCGGGCCGCGGCGGCGCTCGGCGCGGACGGAATTGTCGTGTCCAATCATGGCGGGCGCCAGCTTGACGGCGTACCATCCACCGCGACCGCCCTGCCGCCCATCGTCGATGCGGTTGGCGATCAACTGACGGTGCTGGCCGACGGAGGCGTGCGGTCTGGGCTCGACGTGATCAGGATGCTGGCGCTTGGCGCCAAAGGCGTGCTGCTGGGACGTGCCTGGGTCTATGCCTTGGCCGCCAGGGGAGAGGCAGGCGTGGCCCATGTCCTCAAGCTGATTGAGGCCGAGATGCGCGTAGCCATGGCCCTCACCGCTTGTACCAGCATCGATCGGATCGGTACGGACGCTCTCGTGGTACGGTGAGCATTGGAGTGCTCGATCCTGTTAAACCAACGTGGCAGGTCGGGTGGCCTGCTGATGGCGTAAGGCGCTGAGCCGCAAATCACGGGCGCTGTTACTCAGTCTGTTTTTGTAGGTTGAACTCCCCGCCGAGGGTGATCCGGTTGGCGGTCATCACGAAGACACACGACAAGGGTGCAGCCTTTGCTTCATGACGAAGGCGCTGGACGCTACGGCTCACCGCCTGAGGTCACCATTACAGATCGGCGACGACGCCTTCATGGACCCGGCCGCGGCCTCCGGGTTGGTGCCGCTGTGGCGTTCGTCGATCGGTGCGTCACGAACAATGTTGGCGCGTCGGAAATGAACCGGTCGAGCACCCCGTCGGCGATCTTGATCGGCCCGTCGAAGCGGGTGGCACCGGGTATCGATCGGGTCGCCGCCGCCTGGGCTGCAAGTTCGCCGGCATCGGCAAAATAGCGGTCGGTGGCGGAACTGCCCTGATCGGCGGCGCGAAGGCCGGCAGCGGTCAGTTGCAACGCCCGACCCCATAGCTGCATCCCATCCAGCCATGGCCGCGACTGCGCGATGAAGGCGGGGTCGATCGTGCCGGCGCGGATGATGTCCGGCGCGTTGGCAATGTCGTCCGCCCGCGCGCCGAGATCGGCGATCGCCACCGCGCGCGCGGTGGCATCGCCATTCGCGATCGCATCCCGCACCTGATCGAACAGCAACCTGAGCCGTGGCGCCTGTTCCTGCCAAGGCTGGGTGCCGAAGGTCGGTGCCATGTGCTGCGTATCGAAGAAGGTCAGCAGCGCCCGTGTCGCACGATCGTCGCCACCGGCCAGATCGCGCGCGGTCGCGATCCAGGTGCCCTGGGCGTCATATCCCTTGTCGTTCCACGCGAAGGCGGCGACCCCTGCCACCGCGACGCGGCTCGGTGCCTCCTGGTTCATCGGGTTGGAGAGGATGCCGGTCAGCTCGCCGGCCAGCCCTGCTTCCCTGCGCACATAGGGGGCGAGCAGCAGCCGTCCGGTCGTCTGGGCATAATCGTTGACCGGGTAATTGTCCCAGAGCAGCGTTTTTCGCCCGAACGCCTTGGTCGCCGCCTTCGCATCGGGGATCGAGATGGCAGGCGGGACGACATCGGTACCGGTCCACTGCACCACGATCCTCGGGTCGAGCTCCTTGCGCAACGCCGCCTTGTACGGGGTGTCCTTGGCGTCGTAATATTCGGTCGGGACCATGATCAGCGGCCGCGCTGCCGGCAGCTTCGCGGTCAGATACGCCTGCACGCCGTTCAGGAACCGGGCCTGCGCGACACCCGCCGCCTGCGGTCCCGACGGGCCGAACGTCGCCTTGTCCCGGTCGCAATTCCACTTGGCATATTCGATATCGTCGAGTGCGACATAGAAGCTGGAGACGCCGATCCCACGCAGCGCGTCGAACTTCCGCTCCAGCGTCTGGGCATCGGCGGGGTCGGAAAAGCAGACGGTCGGGCCGGGCGAGATGGCATAGACGAAATCGATGTGGTTGCGCCGGGCGGTGGCAGCGAGCGTGCTCAAATTGCTCAAGATGGCTGCCGGATAGGCGTCGCGCCATCGGTCCCGCGCAAAGGGATCGTCCTTGGGCGAGTAGACGTAGGTATTGGCCTTCACCGTCGCGAGGAAGTTCAGGTGGCTGGTGCGATCCGCCATCGACCAGGGTTTGCCGTAGAACCCTTCGATCGTGCCGCGGATCGGCATGGCTGGATGGTCCTGGATCACCATCGCTGGAATGCGGCCGCGCATCGCCAGTTGTCGGAACGTCTGAACGGCATGGAACAGGCCGTCGGCATCATGCCCGGCCAGCGTCACGATGCCGCCATCGCCAGTGACCTTGCTGACGATGTTATATCCCTCCGGCTTGTCCGGGATGGTCGCCGCGCTGCGTTCGAGCGCCTTATGCACCACGCCGGTATCCCCAACGCCGAGGACGACGTGCAGTCGGTCGGCCATGGCCGGCAGGCGCCGCGCCGTGTCGATGGTTTCGACACCAGCCGAGTTGAGGATATCGCGGACGAGCGCGACGGTGTCGGCATCGGTGCCGGGTTCCGCGATCACGACGACCGATCGACCGACGGTGATGGCACCGCCGCTCGCTTCGATCGAGACGGGGGCGGGGACCAGCACGGGAAGCGTCGCTGGCTCCGCAACCGCCGCCGTGGCGACGCCCAGGACACTGGCTGCCGTGATCAGCGACGGCAGAGTAGCCGGTTTGCCGGAACGGCGGATCATTGGCTTCTCGCGATATGTGGGTGGTTGCGTCGCGAAGTGTATTGTTTTCGCGCGGACGGCAAGAGTTCGGATCGTGACGGTCGAAACCGATGGGCGGAGAGAAGCGATGGCTAGCCGTGGAGGCTCGCCATGGTTGGGTCGAGACGATCGGTGCCGTCAGTCCTCCGTTCACGCGCCTTTTGGTGGCTCGCCGCGCGGCTTGATCTTCCAGCCGCACGCGTGCCGTTGAATGCGTTATAAGTCTCGATCGGCAAGGCTGGTATCAGCACCTCGGTGAGCAGCGCGGTGATCCAGTCCCATTCTTCGCTTTGAGAGTGCGCTGCGAGAGCGCTCGCTGCTGCGGGAACGGATGGTGCGGGCTTAACCTCTTCGGTCTAGCTTTCTCATGCAGGAAGCCAATTCGGCTGGCCCAGTCGAGCGTGCCTCGATTCGGCTGTGACTGAGTATGAATGGCGCTCACGGCGGCCATAGTGACGAGGTCGGCTTCCCCGCTGATCTCGATCACTGCGGCGAGACGCAATGCGACGCGACGGGGCGGCCCGTGACACTCTCGTCATTCCGAAGGGTCGAGTACGATGACCGCGAGACAACTGCGTCGAAGTAAAAACCTGCGACCTCATAACGGTTTAGGCGCCGCGCACCTGCCGGCTTCTCGGCCGTCCGTTCTGGTTTTTTCAGCTTTCCAAACACTCGCAACGCCATCGTGCAGGAGAGTGCCTTTCTGACAGGCGGGAGCAGCGGGCGATTTAATTAAAGAAAATGACAAAACTTATCTTGATAGCGCTAAATTTAGAACTATCCTGCGCCGAGCGATGATCCGGGTGAGCAAGGCGGATCAGCTCGAAACGGGGAGAGATCTATGCGGCAGGTAATCAGCAAAGCTTTGTGGCGTGCGTCCTTGGTAGCATCGACGATGCTTGCTTCGCCGGTGATGGCACAGCAGCGTCCAACGGAGCCGGCTCCCACGGCTGAAGGCGCGAACGCTGCCGCTGGGCGGGCCGGTGCCACCGCGCCGGATGCGACGGTGCAGGGCGCGGTTGCGCAGGATGTCGCACCGGCACAAGCTGAGCCGCAGCGCGACGTGGTGGTGACGGGATCGCGCATCATCTCCAGCGGCTTCACCGCGCCGACGCCGACGCAGGTGCTGAGCTACGAGGCGATCACCAAGAACGCGCAGCCGAACATCTTCACCACCGTGGCGCAACTTCCCTCGCTTCAGGGCAGCACGGGCGCATCGGTCGGCGCCAACGGGACCTCGACGGGCGTTCAGGGTCTCAGCACGCTCAGTCTGCGTGGCCTACAGCCGATCCGCACGCTGACGCTGATCGACGGGCAGCGCGTCGTCGGCGCAAACGTCACGGGTGTCGCGGACGTCAGCCTGTTTCCGCAGTTGCTGATCGAGCGGGTCGACGTCGTGACAGGCGGCGCGTCTGCTTCCTACGGTTCGGACGCGGTTGGCGGTGTCGTCAACTTCATCACCAACACGCGCTTCGAGGGCTTCCGGGCAAACGCGCAGACCGGGATCAGCACCTATGGCGACGATCACAATTATACGTTCCAGGCCGCCCTGGGCAGGGCGTTCATGCAGGATCGCCTCCACGTCATCCTGAGCGGTGAGTACAGCCACGAGGACGGGATTCCCTCTGCCGGCTTCGGCGTCGGCAACAGCCCGGATGGCGATGGCCCCAACGGGCGCGACTGGCTGGTCGCGCGCGGCGTGTTGAACCGTGGCATCACCCGCGATGGCCTGCCGCAGTATCTGTACCGCGACCATGTTCAGTCGACGCTGTTCGGCCGATTCGGCCTCATCAACTCCGGCCCGCTGCAAGGCACGGCCTTTGACGGCAACGGCAATCCGGTCCCGTTCCGCTACGGCACCGAATGTGTGCCCGGCTCCTGCGTCGGCGGCGACCTGAGCGGCAGTGTCGCCAATGGCAACAGCCTGAAATCGGCGATCGGGCGCCTGAACACCTATGGCCGGGTCGGGTTCGACATCGACCCGAACAACGAGATCTACGGCACCTTCAACGTCGCGGAGGTGAAGACCAGCAACACGCCAAATCCGGGTTTCGCGCAGGACAACCTGACGATCCAATGCTCGAACCCGTTCGTACCGGCGGCCGTTCAGGCGGCATGCGCGGCCAACGGCATCACCAGTTTCCGCTTCGGCACCGTAAACCCGATGTTCGATTTCATCGACGTGAACACGCGGCGTCGTCAGTACCGCTTCGTCGGCGGGGCCAAGGGCAAGGTGGCCGTGTTCGGCACCGACTGGCGTTACGATGCCTATTACCAGCACGGCACCGAGATCACCGACATCAACGTCAGCAACATCGCGCTGATGCCGCGTTATCGTGCGGCGGTGCAGGCGGTGCGCGGCCCGAACGGCGTGATCACCTGCGCCGATCCGATCGCGGTGGCGAACGGCTGCTCCCCGCTGAACGTGTTCGGCAACGTGACGCCGTCCGATGCGACCCGCGACTACATCACGCCGCCGAACGGCCCGTTCCAGCACACGCGCCAGACGCAGGACGTCGCCGGCCTGTCGGTCAGCGGCGAGACGTTCGACCTGCCGGCGGGACCGCTGGCGGTCGCGCTCGGCTCCGAGTTCCGCCATGAATTCTACCGCGTGAACGCCGATCCCTATGGCAACGGCGTGAACGTCGCGGGAAGTGCCTATGGCGCGGATTATCCGGCCGATCCCCTGCTCAGCAAGGGCGGTGGTAACTGGTACGCGGGCAATTACCGGAATGGCGGCGGCGGCTATGATGTGCTGGAGGCGTTCCTGGAGCTCAATGCACCGATCATCAACTCGCAGGAGTTCGGACGGGCGAACCTGAACGTCGCCGGCCGCGCCACCAACTACAGCACGTCGGGCACGGTCTACACGTGGAAGATCGGCGGTACGTTCGACACGGCGATCGACGGCTTCCGCCTCCGCGCGGTCACGTCGCGCGACATCCGCGCGCCCAACCTCAGCGAGTTGTTCGCGGCGCCGGTGACCAGCAACCGGACCGGCACGATCGATCCGTTCAACAACAACCGCTCGATCACGGTGCTGCAGACGACCACCGGCAACCCGAACCTGAAGCCGGAGATTGCGCGCAACACCGAGTTGGGGATGGTCCTGTCCCGGCCGAGCTGGCTGCCCGGGCTGAGCCTGTCGTTCGACTATTTCAAGATCGACATCAGGAACGCGATCTCCGCACTGGACGCGCAGACGCAGATCAACCTGTGTTTCGGGGGCGTCTCCTTCACCTGCGGGTCGTTCGACCTCAGCAACCTCGACTCGGCCTATGTCACGGTGCAGCCGTTCAACTTCGCGTCGATCAAGACCGACGGTTTCGATATCGAGGGCAGCTACCGTACCGAATTGGACGGGATCGGCCTGCCGGGGCGGTTCACCGTGCGCGCGCTTGCCACGCACACGATGAACTTCATCCAGGATACCGGTCTGCCGAACACGATCCCGAAGCAGCTCGCGGGCACCAACATCGAGGCGACGGCGGTTCCGCATTGGAAGTTGCTGGCGACGCAGGACTACAGCACCGACCTGTTCAGCTTCACGCTTCAGGAGCGCTGGTTCAGCGCGGGCGTGTTGTCCAACGAGAACATCGTCTGCTCGACCAATTGCCCGGTGTCGACGGTCAACCACCCGACCTACGACTACAACCGCGTGCCCGGCGCGTTCTACCTGGACGTCAGCACGTCGTACAAGTTCACGCCGCACATCTCGGGCTATTTCAAGATCGACAACCTGTTGAACCGTGACGCCGAGACGGTCCCCGGCAACATCACTACGCCGACGCTGTACGACGTCGTCGGGCGCGCGTTCCGGTTGGGCTTCCGCGCCAACTTCTGACGCCTTGGGCGGCTCGGGACAGTGATCGCCCGAGCCGCCATGGCGCTCACCGGTGAGGTACGTTCATGTTGTCGCTGTTGTTGATGGCCGCCGATGCGCCGCTTGTTGCAAAGAAGATCGACCAGGCCATCGCGTCAATGACATTGGAGGAAAAGGCGGCGCAGCTGGGCAGCAGCGCACCCGCCCTCCCGAAGGCCGACCTTCCGGCCTATGATTATTGGAGCGAGGGGCTGCACGGCTTCGCGCGCGACGGGATCGCGACCGTGTTTCCGCAGGCCATCGCGCTCGCCGCGACCTGGAACACCGACCTGCTGCAATCGGTCGGCGACGTGGTGTCGACGGAGGGACGGGCGAAGTACAACAGCCTGCCGCGAACGGCGGATCGCCGCCGCTTCTCGGGGCTGCACATCTGGTCGCCCAACATCAACATCTTCCGCGATCCGCGCTGGGGGCGGGGGCAGGAAACCTATGGCGAAGACCCGTACCTGACGGGCAAGCTCGGCGTCGCCTTCGTGCGCGGCATCCAGGGGCCCGACCCCGCTCATCCCAAGGCGATCGCGACGCCGAAGCATTTCGCGGTTCATTCCGGGCCGGAAGCTGGCCGTAACAGCTTCGACGTCGACACGTCGGCCCGCGACATGGCCGAAACCTATACGCCCGCATTCCGCATGGCCCTGACCGAAGGGGCGGCCTTGTCGACCATGTGTGCGTACAATGCGATCCACGGCGTGCCGGCCTGTGCCTCCGCGCCGTTGCTTGGCGAGCGCGTGAGGGGCGATTGGGGCTTTGGCGGGGCGATCGTGTCCGACTGCGATGCGGTCGGCTATATCGAGACCTTTCATCATTACACGCTCGACCTGCCGGGCGCGGCCGCAGCTGCCCTCCGCGCCGGAACCGACCTGGATTGCGGTCCGAGCTACGGCGCCCTTCCCGAGGCGGTGCAGCGCGGCCTTGTTCCCGAAGCGGCGCTGGACACGTCGCTGCGTCGCGTCTTCGCCTCTCGTGCAGCCCTTGGCATCGCATTCGGCCAGACCAGCCCATGGGATCGCATCAAAGCGTCGCAGATCGGCACCGCGAAACATCGTGAGCTGGCCCTGAAAGCCGCCGAGCAATCGCTTGTCCTGCTGACGAACAAGGACCGACTGCCGTTGAAACCGGGGGCAACGATCGCCGTGATCGGGCCCAATGCAGATTCGCTGGACGTGCTCGAGGCGAACTACCACGGCACCGCGGCTGCTCCCGTCACCCCGCTGGAGGGCATTCGCTCGCGGTTCGGGGCAAGCCGTATCCGCTATGCCCAGGGGAGTATGCTGGCGGACGGTGTGCCGGTGACAGTGCCGGAAACGGCGCTGCGTGCGAATGGCTCGGTCGGATTGCTGGGGACCTATTTTCGCGGCGTGAACTTTGCGGGTGCACCGCTTGCCACGCGTCGTGACCGGAAGATCGACTTCGACTGGGATCGTGCCCCGCCCGTATCGGGTCTGGCGGAGGCCGGATATTCGGTGCGCTGGACCGGGCAGATCGTGCCGCCGGCGCCCGGACGCTATCGTTTGCGACTGGATGTTCCGCGCTGTTTCGATTGCGACGGCCACGACCCGGTGCGGCTGTGGGTCGACGGCCAGCAGGTCATTACCGACGACGGCAGCGACGAGGCGGTGGAGGCCGCCGTAGAGTTCGCCGATGCACGGCCGCGCGACATTCGCATCGACTATGTTCATTCCAGCCAGGACGGCGGCATCGGTCTGCGATGGGTGGCACCGGCAGAAGCGCAGCGCAGCGAAGCGGTCGCGGTTGCGAACGACGCCGATGTCGTGGTCGCGTTCGTCGGTCTGTCGCCCACCCTTGAGGGTGAGGCTCTTCGGCTGGAGGTTCCCGGCTTCAACGGCGGCGACCGAACCGCAATCGAGCTTCCCGAACCGCAACGGGCCATGCTGGAAGCGCTGGGCAAGGCGGGCAAGCCATTGATCGTCGTGCAGATGACCGGAGCCGCGATCGCGGACGGGTGGAGCAAGGAACATGCCGACGCGGTCATGGCGGCGTGGTACCCTGGCCAAGCCGGCGGCACTGCGATCGCGCGGGTGCTGGCTGGCGATGTCAGTCCCAGCGGACGCCTGCCCGTGACCTTCTACGCGGCCACGCGGGATCTGCCCGCCTATATCGATTACCACATGAAGAACCGGACCTATCGGTTCTTCGCGGGCACGCCTTTGTACCACTTCGGACATGGACTCAGCTATAGCCGTTTTGCCTATGCACCGGTCACGCCAGCATCTGCCAGCGTTGGTGCAGGGCAGCCGCTCGTTACCTCCGTTCGGGTCAGCAACATCGGCGCCGTCCCCGCTGACGAGGTCGTGCAGGCCTATCTTGCGCCGACGGCCCCTCAGCCACAGGGGCGCACCACGGCTGTGCTGCAGCGTCAGCTGGTCGGGTTCAGCCGCGTGACGCTGAAGCCGGGAGAAAGCCGGCAGGTCAGCCTGACGATCGACCCACGCAGCCTCAGCCTGGTCGAGCATGACGGCACCCGCGCGGTGATGCCGGGCCGTTATCGCCTTTTCGTCGGCGGGGGGCAGCCGGGCGACGTGGCGGGTGTCTGGACGGACGTGACGATCACGGGAATACGGACGATATTGCCCAAGTAAGCCGCTGCCGCTGAGGGCGGGCGAGCGACCGTAGCACCATTAAATAAAATGATCTCATTAACTCTTGCCGCTCTGGGTCTCCCTGAGGCAGGTTTCACCGAGCGGCTGTTGTGGTCAGCCAGCACATTATTCAGTGAGGAGCCGCGAATGAGCAGGATCAATGCGTATGCCGCATGTCTGATCGCGAGTGTCGCAGGCGCGCAGGTGCTGGCCCAGCAGATCAATTGGCCGTCGTCCCGCATCGCGCATCCGAAGCGCGCCGTCATCGGCCCGTACAATGCCGCATTCCTGGCGGGATCCGACGGACTCGAGCATGTCGCGCAAGGCTACACCGCTGAAGAGAGGCTGCCCGACGCCTCCCAATGGACGCTTCACGCCTGGGTGAAACCAACCGCGCTGCCCGAGGGACGTGCAACGATCGGGAGCATCGGGAAGCCGGAGGGCGGTGCCGGCTGGTCGCTGGCCCTGGATCGGGGCCGCCCGGTATTCGTCGCCGGTGGCACGACCGTGTTTGCCAGGCAGGCGATAGCTGCCGGCCGGTGGCATCTGTTGGTGGCGACAAGCGATGCGGGGCGCCTGCGGTTCTTCGTCGATGGGCGTCTCGCAGGGTCGGGACGTGTCGATTCTGCGGCACCGCTCGCGACCGTCTTGTTGGGGCAGCGCCAGCCCGTCGGCTCGGCGTTCGCGGGCCTGATTGCCGATTTCACCTATCAGCCGTCACTTATGACCGGCCGCGACATCGCCGCTCTGTACAAGAGTGTGCCAAGCGAAGCGCTTGTTCGCTTCGAAGATGCGAGTCCGTCATGGCCCCTGCAGGTCAAGACGCAATATGGACTTTCGGCCCCTCAGCCGGCCTGGGAATTGCCGGTCAGCAAGGCGCCGTTCTCGCGTCCGGTGGCCAAGCCCGTCTCCTCGGCACAGCCGCTCACATCCGAGGGTGACGGCCGATACGCGGTAAACGGTTGGCGGCTGATCGAGGCGCCGCGCGTCACCGCCGATGGCGAGGTGATCTCGCGACCCGGCTTCGATGCGAAGGGCTGGCATGCTGCAACCGTTCCGGGAACGGTGCTGACGACCCTGGTCGATCGCGGTGTCTATCCAGACCCGACGGTCGGGCTCAACAACATGGCGATCCCGGAGCAGTTGGCGCGGCAATCCTATTGGTACCGCACAGAATTCGTTGCTCCCGCGACCGGAGCCAAGCGGCTGACCCTGACCTTTGACGGCGTGAACTACACAGCGCAGGTCTGGGTCAACGGCATGTCCGTGGGGGACGTAAAGGGCGCCTTCATCCGCGGCACGTTCGACGTGACCGGACGACTGAGGCCCGGCGAGCGCAACAGCGTCGCGGTCCTCGTATCGCCTCCACCCAATCCCGGCATCGCGCACGAACAATCGCTCGCCGGCGGCCGCGGCGACAATGGCGGCGCCATGATGAGCGACGGGCCGACCTTCGGCGCGAGCGAGGGATGGGACTGGATACCGGCGGTACGCGATCGCAACACCGGTATCTGGCAGGGCGTTCACCTGGCCGCGACGGGCGCGGTCACGATCGGCGATCCCGCGATTTCGACCCGCTTGCCCCGGCCCGACAATGCGATTGCCGAAGTCTCGATCGATGTGCCGGTGACCAACCACGGGATCACTGCCGCGACGACGGTAGTCCGCGCTGCGTTCGACGATGTCGCTGTCGAACGCAGCGTCACTGTCGCACCGGGGGCGACCGAGGTCGTCCGGTTCGTGCCGAAGGATCATCCACAACTCGCCGTGTCGAAGCCGCGCCTGTGGTGGCCCAACGGGTATGGCGATCCGGCGCTGCATCGCCTGCAACTGACGAGTAGGGTGAACAACGACATCACCGATAACCGCAGCCTGGATTTCGGCATGCGGACCGTCACCTATGAACTGGGATCGCTGGACAGCGAGGGAGCATTGCGCCGGGTCCTGATCGACCCCGATCTGGCCCACCGGCTTCGCACGCCGATCGTTGACGAGCGGCATCCGGCGTTGCGCAAGGTGCGCGGGGGCTGGGCCAATTCGCTGATGTCCGGTGCGGAAAGCTCACCGGCGGTGAAGACGTTGCCCGATGACCCGCTCGGTACGCAGATGGTCTTGAGGGTCAACGGCGTGCGCATCGCGGCACGGGGCGGCAATTGGGGCATGGACGACATGATGAAACGTGTCGCGCCCGAGCGTCTGGACCCGTATTTCCGCCTCCACCGCGAGGCCGGCATGAACATCATCCGCAACTGGATGGGGCAAAGCACCGAGGAGGCGTTCTACGCGCTGGCGGACCGTCACGGCCTGATGGTACTCAACGATTTCTGGGAGTCGACCCAGGACAATGATGCGGAGGCGCAGGACGTGCCGCTGTTCGTGGCCAATGCGCGCGACGTGGTGCGCCGCTACCGCACCCATCCCTCGATCGTGTTGTGGTTCGGACGCAACGAAGGCGTGCCGCAACCGGCGTTGCAGACCGCGTTGCAGGACATGATCTGGCAGGAGGATGGCAGCCGCCTGTACAAGGGCAATTCGCGGATCATCAATCTGGGCGGCTCGGGCCCCTATGAATGGCACCCGCCGGAGGATTACTTCACCAGCTATCCGCACGGCTTTGCCGTCGAGGTCGGCACGTCGAGTTTCCCGACGCTCGAATCCTGGCAGCGTACCGCGCCGGCGGCCGATCGGTGGCCGATCAGCGACACCTGGGTCTATCATGACTGGCATCAGGAGCGCGGCGTATCGATGGCCAGCTTCATGTCGGCAATGGACAAGGAGTTCGGGACACCTCGCGACCTCGTCGATTTCGAGCGCAAGGCCCAGATGCTCAACTACGAGTCTTATCGCGCCATCTTCGAAGGGTTCAACGCCGGGCTGTGGACCACCAACAGCGCGCGCATGCTATGGATGACACATCCCGCATGGCCGTCGACGGATTTCCAGATCTACTCATCCGATTACGACACTCACGCCGCCTTCTACGGGACCAGGAAGGGCGCGGAGCCGGTCCATGTCCAGATGAACCAGCCGGACCGGAACGTGGTGATGGTGAACACGACGCTCAACCCGTTGACGGGGGTGAAGGTGACCGCGCGCGTAACCGACCTGTCCGGCACGTTGCTGCTGTCGCAGGAGCAGGTGCTAAACGTCCCCGCGGGCAGGGTTACGCCTGCATTCCCGCTGGAGATCAAGGACGCGGTGGCGAAGGGGCCGGTGCTGATCCGGCTGGAAGCCGTCGGAGCGGACGGCCAACGCCTTTCCGATAACTTCTACTGGCAAGCGGCCAAGCCCGAGGACCTTCGCGCGCTGGACGCCGTCCCGAAGGCGACGCTGGCCGTCACCTCCGCCCCGCAAGCCGGAGCCGGCACGGAACGGACGATCGCGGTCGACCTGGCCAACACGGGCTCCGCACCCGCGCTGCAAACGAAGATCACGCTGTTCGATGCGAAGGGCGAGCAGATCCTGCCGGCGTATTTCAGCGACAATTACGTGTCGCTGCTGCCCGGTGAGAACCGGCGCGTCACCGTGCGCTATCCGCAGGATCGCGGCGTGGCGACGGTGCGGGTCCGGGGCTGGAACGTGCCGGACCGGGAGGTGTCCGGCACGGGTCGCTAACCGGCCCGGTCAGACCATGGCCGACAGTGCCAGCGTCAGCAGCAGGCCGACAACGGAGATCAGCGTCTCGCACACCGTCCAGCTGCGGACCGTGTCGGCGACGCTGAGGCCGAAATACTCCTTTACCAGCCAGAAGCCGCCGTCGTTGACGTGGCTCAGCACCACCGAACCCGCTCCCGTCGCGAGCACCAGCAGTTCCGGCCGGACACCCGGATTGGCCGCGGCGAGCGGGGCTACGATGCCGGCCGCGGTCGCCATCGCGACGGTGGCGGACCCGGTGGCCACCCGCATCAGCGCGGCGATCAACCAGGCGAGCAGCACGATCGGCAGGTGAACGCCTGCCGCCGCGGCAACGATCGCGTCCGACACGCCGCTGTCGGTCAGGATACGGCCAAAGCCGGCACCGACGCCCACGACCAGCGTAATCATGGCGGTGGGGGCAAGACATTCGTTGGTGAAGGCCTGGATGGTCGTCAGGTTGAGACCCCGCGCCAGGCCCAGCGTCCAGTAGCTGACCAGCACTGCCGCGAGCAGCGCAACGACCGGCGTGCCGATGAAGCGTAGCGCGCCGTCGATTGCCGAGCCGGGTACCGCGACCGCCGCCGCCACACTGCCCGCGAGCATCAGGACGACCGGAAGCAACAGCGTCGCAAGTGTGACCGCGAATCCGGGCAGCGCGCGCGCCTGTTCGGCGACCGGCTGCGGGAACGGTGCCGTTGCCTGTGACAGGCGGGGAACGATGAACCGGGCATAGACAGGCCCGGCGATCGCGGCCGTCGGGATGCCGACGATCAAGGCGAAAAGGACGGTGAGTCCGACATCGGCGTGGTACGCCTGGGTCGCCAGCAGCGCCGCGGGATGAGGTGGCACCATGGCGTGAACCACTGACAGCCCCGCCGCCATCGGCAGGCCGAGGCGCATGGGATGCTGCCCCAGTCGGCGCGCCAGGGTGAACACGATCGGGACCAGCAAGACGAACCCGACCTCGAAGAACACGGGCAGGCCGACGATCAGGGCGATGGTCATGGTCGCCCAGTCGGCCCGGCGTGGTCCGAAGAAGCCGATCACGGTGTCGGCAATGCGCTCCGCACCGCCGGACTCGACCATCATCTTGCCCAGGATGGTGCCGAGGCCGACCACCAGGGCGATGTGGCCGAGTGCGCCGCCAACGCCGGCCTCGAAACTCTTGACGATCGTCGCCGCCGGAATGCCGACAGTGAGCGCCAAGCCGAGTGAAACAAGGATCAGTGCGATGAACGGGCTGAGCCGAAACCGGACGATCAACACGATCAACAGGGCGATCGCGACAACCGCCTCAACGAGAAGCAGCCCGTCCGCCGACACTTAGGGCTTCTTCCAGGCGACGCAGTCGACCTCGACCTTGCAGTCGACGACCATAGGGGACACGACGCAGGCGCGGGCAGGCGGGTGGGCGCCGAAATACTCCTTGAACACGCGATTGAATGACTGGAAGTCGCGGGCGTCGTCCAGCCATACGCCACAGCGCACGACATGCTCGGGGCCGTATCCAGCCTCTTCCAGGATGGCGAGAACGTTGCGGATCGCCTGGTGCGACTGGGCGACGATGCCGCCGTCGATCACTTCGCCGTTCACCATTGCGACCTGGCCCGATACGTACAGCCAGCCGTCCGCCGCAACCGCACGGGCGAAGGGGAGGTGCTGGCCCCCGGTCCCGCTGCCGCCTTCCACGCCGTAGCGCGTGATACCATCCGTCATAACTGTCCCTTGTTGTTAAAGAGGTGATGCCCGGCGGAGCATGCGCCCGGCGCGTTGCCCCTTGGGTCCGTCGAGTGTCACAGCAGGCGTGCCGTTCACCCAAACGCCGTGAATGCCACCGGCCGGACGGGTCGGATCGTCATAGGTTGCGCGGTCGCTGATGGTCGCCGGATCGAACAGGACCAGGTCGGCGGCCATGCCCGCTCGCACATAGCCCCGATCGGCCAACCCGAAGCGGTCCGCAGTCAGCCCGGTCATCTTCCGTATGGCGGTCGCAAGCGGGAACAGCCCACGCTCTCGCGCATAATGGCCCAGCACGCGCGGGAAGCTGCCCCACAGACGCGGATGTGGCCGGGGGTCGCAGGGCAGGCCGTCCGAACCGATCATGGTGATGCGATGGCTCAGGATCGTGTCGACGTCCGCGTCCGCCATGCAATGGTAGACCGCACCCGCGGGTTGCAGCCGCTCGGCCGCGGCGCGGAGGCTGGTGCCCCAGTCGGCCGCTATGTCGGCCAGCATGCGTCCCGCCTGCGCCGGTTCGGCGTCGGACCAGGTGATCTTGATCGGGGTTTGGGGGACGACCTGCTTGATGTCGAGCGTCGAGGAACTGGCGGTGTAGGGATAACAATCGCAACCGACAGATTGTGCCTCGGCCGCCTGGTCCAACAGTGACAGGATCTCGGTGCTGCGGCCGTGCTGCTCGGCGCCCGCACATTTGAGGTGCGAGACAACGATCGGCGCCTCGCCATGGCGCCCGATCGCGAAGGCTTCCTCCAGCGCGGCGGTGATCTGCGCCCCTTCGCTGCGCAGGTGGGTGCAGTACAGTGCACCGGTGCCGCGCAACGCTTCCACCAGATCCTTCACCTCGGTGGTCGATGCACAGGCAGCGTTGGCGTACGCGAGGCCCGTCGACAGGCCGAAGGCGCCCGCCGCCAATGCGGCCTCGATCTGGCTGCGCATGGCCGAACGCTCGGCATCGGTGGCCTCCCGGTCGAGCCGATCCATGTGCAGGGCACGCAGCGTCGTATGACCGATCAGCGCGACGACGTTGGTGGCGGGCACGGCTTTGTCGACCGCATCCGCATAAGCGGCGTAATCGGGATAGCGGAACTGATCGGCAGTGCCGAGCAGCATGATCGGGTCGGGCAACTGCTCGTGCCGAGTGAAATCGCCGCCGGCGCTGATGCCGCAATTCCCCACAACTACCGTGGTCACGCCCTGTGTGATCTTGGGCGTCATGTCGGGCGCCGCGACCACGACCAGGTCGTCGTGCGTGTGCGCGTCGATGAAGCCGGGGGCGAGGGCCAGCCCGCGCGCGTCGATCGCATCCGGGTGCGGTCGGGCAGAGCATGGCTCTACCGACGTAATGATGCCATCGCGCACCTCCACGTCCGCCTGAAAGCCGAGGGCACCCGTGCCATCGAAGATTTCAGCGCCGGCGATGATCAGTCGTGACATGCCATTACGTCCGTGCGCGGCTAACCAGTTGCGACGTTGTCACCCGGCATCCGGATAATGTAAACAAATTTCTTTAAGAGGAGGCGGCGGTGAGCGAAGGACTGGAATTGCACAAGGGCGTCGGCGGGAATGCGGAGCAGCCGTGGAACCTGCTGGCCGGCGATGTGCCCTTTCCCGCCGCGGTGCTCGATGAGGGCAGCATCAGCCACAATCTCGATTGGATGCGACGCTTCATCGACGCCTATGGCATGGCGCTGGCGCCTCATGGAAAGACCACGATGGCGCCGAAGCTGTTCGGCCGCCAGGTTCAGGCGGGGGCCTGGGGTATCACCGTGGCGACCAGCCAGCAGGCACGGGTTGCGGCTGCGCATGGCATTCGCCGTATCCTGATCGCCAATCAGGTCGTCGGCGCCGCCAACATCGCGTCGTTGATGGACCTGCTCGCGATCGAGGGGATGGAGTTGTTCTGCCTGGTCGACTCGCCGGCGGGCGCAGCGAGCCTGGGCGATGCATGCCGAACGCGGGGCGCCGAGCTGAACGTGCTGGTGGAATTGGCGCCCGAACGCGACCAGCCCGGTTTCCGCACCGGGGTTAGGGACGAGGAGCAACTCGGGGCGCTGCTGACCGAGTTGGACCGTTGGAAGGGGCATCTGCGTCTGGCGGGAGTCGAATTCTATGAAGGCGTGCTGCCCGATGAGGCGCAAGTGCGCCGTTTCGTGCGACGTGCCGTGTCGGTGACGCGCGCGTTGCGCGAGGAGGGACGACTGGAGCGCACGCCTGCGATCTTCTCCGGCGCCGGCTCTGCCTGGTACGACATCGTCGCGGAGGAAAGTGCCGAACTGGCGCAGAGCGGCGACGTGGAGGTGGTGCTGCGCCCCGGCTGCTACATCAGCCATGACGACGGGCTGTACCGTGCCGCGCAGGAGCGCATCCTGGAGCGCAACCCGGTCGCCCCGACGCTTGGCGACGCATTGCGTCCGGCGCTGCGCATCTGGGCGGTCGTGCAATCCGTGCCCGATCCCGCGCGTGCCGTCGTCGCGATGGGCAAGCGTGACGTGGCGTTCGACGCCGGCCTGCCGCGCCCGGTCAAGATGTTCCGGCCCGGCCGTGATGCGCGGCCCGTCGACGTGCCGGCGCATTGGGAAGTCACGGGGTTGATGGACCAACATGCCTATCTGCAGATCGCGCCGGGCGACGACATCGCGGTCGGCGACGTGCTGGTCTTCGACATCTCGCACCCGTGCCTGACCTTCGACAAATGGCGGCGGTTGCTCGTCGTCGACGAGGAATTTTGCTGCATCGACGTGGTCGACACGTTCTTCTAACGCTTGGTAGCGGCAGCAGGCGCGGACCGGTCGATATCCGCGCCTGCTGCCGGGGCTTGGTCAGGTGTTGCGCGGCGAGGGTGGGCGGTCTTCGCGAGCGGTGCCGAAGCGGGATGGACGAGCACCCATGGTGAACTCCAGCTCACCGCCCTGGATCAGGTCCCTGTGGGCGATCCAGTTGCGCGTCCAGGGGCGGCCGTTCCAGCGTACCGACTGGACATAGGGCCGATCCGGCGCGTTGCCGACCGCCCGGACCCGCAGCGTCTTGCCTTCGCCGACCCGCAATTCCGCCGTGTCGAACAGCGGCGACCCGAACACGTAGACGCCCGTGGTGGGATCGACGGGGTAGAAGCCGAGCGCCGACAGGATGAACCATGCGCTCATCTGCCCGCAATCGTCATTGCCGATCACCCCGTCGGGATCGTCCTTGTACATTTCCGTGCACAGGCGCCGCACCATGGCCTGCGTCTTCCATGGGGCGCCGACATAGGCGTAAAGATAGGGCGCGTGCTGATCCGGCTCGTTGCCGTGCGCATATTGCCCGACCAGGCCGGCGATGTCCGGCGGCGCATTGGCAGGAAGGGTCGACGGGCCGTTGAAGAAGGAGTCGATCTTCTTCTCATATGCAGCGTCGCCACCGAAATGGTCGATCAGCCCATACAGGTCGTGCTGGACGAGGAAGGTCGCCTGCCAGCCATTCGCCTCTGTATAATCGCGCCAGCGCGGCTGGGGCATGTGGCCGAGCTGGATCGGATCATAGTGCGTCCACCAGCGTCCATCGGAGAAGCGTGGGCGGGCGAAACCGATCGACGGATCGATCACGTTGCGCCAGTTGCCGCTCCGCTTGCGCAGCGCGGCCGCATCCTGCTTCGCACCCACGGCATCGGCGATGATCGCCATGGCGTGGTCGTCATACGCATATTCCTGGGTGCGGCTGACCGACTCCTTCACCTTGTCCGCGGGAATGTAGCCGAGCTTCATGTACTCACCGCGACCCAGCGTCGCGCGGTTGTCCTTGAACCCGGCGTCAAACGCACGGCGTCGAATGTTCGGCCAGGCTGCGGCGTAGTCCGCGTCGATCCCCTTGGCCTGTGCCTCCGCGAGGACGACGACCGAGTGCCATCCGTTCATGCAGCCGGTTTCATACCCCTGAAGCGGCCAGGTGGGCGGACCGTCGGGGCTTTGCTGGGTCTGGCGGATCAGATCGTGGACGAAGCGGCGCGCCATGTCCGGGCGGATCAGGGTCATCAACGGGTGGAGTGCGCGGTAGGTATCCCAAAGGGAATACGCGCTATACGCGAACTCGCCGGCGGGAAGGGTATGGACCGTCTTGTCCAGGCCAACATACCGGCCATCCCTGTCGCTGAACAGCGTCGGGCCCATGAAGCTGTGATATAGCGCGCTGGCCATGATCGTGCGCTGTGCCGGTGTCCCTCCCGACACGCGGACCAGGTCGAGTTCCTGGGCCCAAGTGCGCCGCGCGACGGAGACCACGCGGTTGAAGTCCCAATCCGGTACCTCCGCCAGCGCCTGGCGGGCGCCGGCGACATCGACGGCGGAGATCCCGGTCTTGACCAGGATCGGCGCGGAGCCGGCGTCGTCGAAGAACAAGGCTACCTTCAGCCGGTGACCCGCCACTCGCGACGCACCGGCGGCGACCGGCTTGTCGTCATCGCCGAAGAACTGGACACGGTCCGGCTTGCGCGACAGCTGCATCGCGAAGTGGATACGGCGTCCTTCGGCCCAGCGGAAAACTTGGCGGCTGCCGGACAGCACGCCGTTTCGATCGATCTGGAGCGACGCGTCCTCGATGCGCACCAGCTCTTCTGCCGTCTCCTGCTTGCAGTGCGCGAAGTCGATCAGGATGTGGGCCGGCCCTTTGGCGAAGGTGTAGCGATGCAGGCCCGTGCGCTCCGTAGCCGTCAGCTCGGCCAGCACGCCCGATTCCAGGCGAACGCGGTAATAGCCGGGCTCCGCATGTTCCTCCGAGTAGCGCTGCCGATAGCCGGCGTCTGGATCCTGCGTGGTGCCGGGCGCGAGAGCGAGGGGCTTGCGGGTGGGCACGACCAGCACGTCGAGCATGTCGCCGATGCCGGTGCCGGACAGATGGGTATGGGAAAATCCCATGATGGATCGATCCGACTGATGATAGCCCGAGCAGGCGTCCCAGCCGAAATTGTTGGTGTCGGGTGAAAGCTGCACCATGCCAAAGGGCAGGGTGGCGCCCGGAAAGGTGTGACCATGGCCGCCTGTGCCGACGAACAGGTCCGGCTTGCCCGCCATGGTATCGGGGGCGGCGGCCATGGCCGGCACGGTGGAACCGAGGGCGACGAGAGCGGAGCCCGCGAGGAGCTCGCGACGATTGGCGCGGAACAAGTTACTTCCTTTCGGACGGAGCATCGGTTGCGGTCAGAAGCGCTCGGCGAGCAACGTGGGGCGACGCCGATCGAGGTCGAGGATCAGGTCGCCGAACAGGCCGTTCGCCCATGCGAACCACGCTCGTGAGAAGCGGGCCGGATCATCCTTCCAGAAGGATTCGTGCATGAAGCCCGATCCGGCATGGGTCGTCTTCAGCCAGCCAAGGCACTGCCGGATCTCCGCGTCGTTGTCGGCCGTCATCGCGCGCGCCATGACCGACATGGGCCAGATCATGCCCAGCCCCTTGTGCGGGCCGCCGATCCCGTCCGCTGCCGTGCCGCTGAAGAAATACGGGTTGCGCGTGCTCCAGGCGAGCGCGCGAGTATGGCGGTACAGCGGATCGTTCGATGCTGCGGCCCCGATCAGCGGCAGGGCCGACAGGCTGGGCACGTTCGCGTCGTCCATGAAGATCGCGTTCCCGAAGCCGTCGACTTCGAACGCCCAAACCTGGCCTCCCTGGCCATCGCTCATCAGGCCATGGGCGTGCAGGGCGCGCTCGACTTCGTCGGCCAGGGCGGAGCAGTCTGTGGCCGCGGCGTTGTCGTGCCGGGCCTCCGCATGAACCTGCGCCAGCATGCGCAGGGCCGCCACGGCGAACAGGTTGGAGGGGATCAGAAAGGGCAGGGTGCATGCATCGTCCGAGGGACGAAACATCGAGTGGATCAGTCCAACCTTGCGCGTCGGTGCGCCGACACCCTTCAGCATCAGGGTCTCGGTCGCGTGGCGATTGACCCGCTCGAAACGGTACGGGCCGTCATCATTCTTGCGCTGCTGCTCACGCATGGTCGCAACGGCCCGCGCCATGCTCTCCGCCCATAGCGCATCGAACGGCGCCGGATCGCGCGTCGCGGTCCAGTACGCATGGGCCAGCCGCATGGGATAGCAGAGCGAGTCCAGCTCCCACTTCCGCTCGGCGACGCCCGGCTTCATGTCGGTAAGGTCGTCGATGGCGCCGAGGTTCGACTTGGCAGTCGGATCGGCCATGAACGCGTTTGCGTAGGAGTCGATCAGGATGCACCGGGCCTGACGCTGGATCACCCCATGAAACATCCGGCGCAGGTTGGCATCCTGCGGCGCCAGATGCACATAGGTCTGGACCTGTGCGGAACTGTCCCGCAGCCACATCGCCTCGATGTCGCCGGTGATGACGAACGTATCGGGCTTGCCGTCGACGGTGCCGGCATGAACGGTGGTGTCGAGGGTGTTTGGGTAACAGTTCTCGAACAGCCACGCGATCTCGGGATCGGCGATCCGCGCCTTTACCCGTGCGATCTCGCGCTCCACGGCGCGGCTGGTGAAGCGTCGCTCCGCCAGCGGGGGGCGGCGGGTCGGGAGTCGGCCGCTTCCTTCGCGAGCAAGACCAACGGTGCCGGAGGACAGCGCGGGGGAACACAGGGCGAAGGAACACAGGGCGGCTGGGCCAGCGGCAAGGATTGCACGGCGGGGCATTTGCATCCTGGCTTCCATGATCGTCGCGTTCTCTTTCCATTCTCCTGCATCCGGTTGCCGGACCGGCACAGCTGCGACCTTCCCGGCCTTTCCCCACCGTAAGATTCACGGCGCGCCCGGCGCAAGCAGATAGATATTTCAAATTGTGTTTAGCAGCTGGCTGCCGAACGCGGTGTTTCGGTTTATCGGCTGCCGGTGGTGGCTGTAACCACCGGCCGAAAGGGTGGCGTATGACCTCAGAGCAAGCGAATGAAGGGCGAGGGGCGCGCCTGGCGGTCACGCTGTCGGGCACCAACTTGGCGCGCGCGAGCGACTATAATCAGCGCGTTATCCTGCAGGCGATACGGATCAACGGCGAAACGAGCCGGGCCGAGCTGAGTCGTACAACCGGCCTCACCGCTCCCACGATCGCCAATATCACGCGGCGCCTGATGGACGCAGGATTGGTGAAGGAGGTCGGGCGCCTGCAAGGGCCGCGCGGCCAGCCCGCCATACGGCTGAAGGTGGAGCCGCTTGGCTGTATAGCGATCGGCCTGAACATCGATCGCGACCACCTGACCTTGCTCGCTCTCGACCTTGCCGGCGATGTGTGCGCGCGCCGCGTTCGCGACGTCGCGTTCGCCTTGCCCGATGATGTAGTGCGTTTCGTCAGAGAGGCACTGGATTCCTTGCTGGCCGAGGTGGGGGTGGGGCGAGATCGCGTCCTCGGCATGGGCGTGGCCATTCCCGACGATCTTGGAGAGATCACGCTGCCGGGCCGCCCTGCGCAGTACGACCTCTGGGCGAACCTCTCGATACCGGAGCTGCTCGCACCGATCGTGCCCTGGCCCATTCTTGTCGACAACGATGCCGCCGCGGCAGCGATCGGGGAGGCGCATTCGGGTACGGGGCTGACGCTTCCCAGCTTCTTCTACATCCTGATCAGCTCGGGCCTGGGTGGCGGGCTGATGATCGACCGGCATTATGTCGAGGGTGCCAATCGGCGCAGCGCGGAACTCGGGCTCTTGCCCGACGTGACCAGCGCGACGCCCGGCGCCGTGGTTCAGGACGTCGTGTCCTTGTCCGCCCTGGCCCAGTATCTCGCCAAGGCAGGGATCGCCTGCAACGAACCGGCCGACCTCTGCTTCGCCGACGCGGAGGTGAAGGCGGTGGTGGATCGTTGGCTCGACGACGCAACGCGCGCGCTGACCCCGCCCCTGGTGAACGTCAACGGTTTGATCGATCCGCACGCCATCATCCTGGGGGGGCGTCTACCCGGCGAGCTGATGGAGGCGTTGATCGCACGATTGCAGCAGGCCTTGGCGAGCATGCGGTTGCCCACCAACGCGCCCATCTATCGGGCCAAGATGGCTCAGGATGGGCCGGCGATCGGCGCTGCTATCCTGCCGTTCCTGGATCGGCTGCTGCCGTCGGACGCGACCCTGATGCAAGCGGGCCGCAGTTCCTGACTGCGGCTGCTCCGTAGGGTCCCGCCTGTATCGCTGGATATCCCGCCCGCTCCACCAGCGATGGCGAGCCAGATCGTGTGATGGGGGTTGTCCTCGGTACCATCCGTATCCAGGCTGACCTCCTCAACCTCGAAGCCGGAGGTTCGCAGCCGATAGGAGAAGCTGTGGTCCGGGTAGGCCGACCAGATGGCCAGCACCCCGCCGGGCCGCAGCGCCGCACGTGCTGCGCGTAGGCCCCAGTCGGAATAAAGCCGTTCGTTGGCAAGGCTGATCAACCCGTCCGGGCCATTGTCGACGTCGAGGAGTATGGCGTCGAAACCGCCCGGCTGCTCGACGATCACGTCGTGAACGTCGCGCACTTCGACCGATACCCGTGGGTCATCCAGGGAGTCGCCGAACAGATGGCGCAGGTGGCCGCCAGCCCAGGTCACGATCTTGGGCACAAGCTCCGCAACGACGATGCCGGCGCTCGTTGGCAGCACGGATCTGGCTGCGGCCAGGGTGAACCCCATGCCGAGGCCGCCGATCAGGACACGCGGCCGTTCGCCCATATGGCCAAGGGCCAGCGTCGCGAGCGCCTGCTCCGAACGGTAGGACCAACTTCCCATCAACTGCTCGTCGCCGAACATGATCTCGAAGTCCGGCCCATGGCGCAGCAGGCGCAATTGACCGCCACCGGGCACGTCGGCCGTATCGACGAGCACCCCGTCCTGCTCTATAGTGTCCTCGGGAAGAGCGGCTTCGGTCCTCGCCAACGTCAGGTGTCGCGACGAACGGGTGCGGGAAGCCCGTCGTCCGCGTTTTCGCTCGACTCGGCGACCAGCTTGTCGGACGCCGCCTTGGCGCGCGCGGCGTCAGCCCGCTCGCTGCGAACGGCCAGCGCATCCCATGCTTGGGCGGCACGCTCGCACCGCTCGCGAACATTCTGGAGGGTTGATGCTTCGGCCGCCGAACGCTGTCGAACAGCTTCATCGCGGTAGAGTTGTAAGGACATGACGGCTCCTGTGCAGGGGGACGCTTCGGCGGAAACCCTTATGGCTTCCGCCGACCGGTCAAGCTCAGACAGACCTGAGGTTCACCGCCGATGTCTTGCCACGACGATCCGTCTCCAGTTCGTAGGAAACGCGGTCGTCCTTGTTGAGCGTCCGCATGCCCGCGCGCTCGACGGCGGTGATGTGAACAAAGGCATCGGTGCTGCCATCCTCGGGCGCAATGAAGCCATAGCCCTTGTCGGCGTTGAAGAATTTGACGGTGCCGGTGATCATATGGGTATCCTTTGTCCCATGCGTGGTCGGGCATGCGCCAATCGCGGCGCATCCCGGCTTCGTGAGGCTAGAAAGGGACAAGGGGAGCCATGAGCGGCCCGATATCCGTCGCAGGCGACGTTAAGCCCTGCCGATATAGGTCGCATGTGCTGGAAAGATAGTGCCGGCATCGTAGAAGGCGGTCGATTGGTGGCCGGACTGATACGTCGACATTAATGTGAGGGGGCACCGCTGCACCACCGCGCTGAGAGCATTGTCTTCGCCGCGTCGAGCGGCCGCTTCTTCCTGAGCAAGCGTCCACCGGCTACATAATCACCGCGCGCGTCGTCGTCGCTACAGGCGCCGTCCTGATCGGCCATCGGGGTCGAGGCGGTCGCGCGAGCAGGAAGGCTGGAGGTTTGAACGCGATGTCACAGGGATCACAGACCGTAGCCGGTCGATGTCACTGCGGCACCGTGCGCTTCGAAGCGGTGTTGAGCGACGGATTGGCGACCGCCCGCCGCTGCACCTGTTCCTACTGCCGGATGCGTGGTGCTGTTGTCGTATCAGCAGTGATGCATGGGGTGACCATCCTGGAGGGAGCCGACTCCCTTACCAGCTATCGGTTCAACACGCGGGTCGCCGAACACTTCTTCTGCTCGCGCTGCGGCATCTACACGCATCATCAGCGCCGATCGAATCCGAACGAGTACGGCGTCAATGTCGCGTGCCTCGAGGGGGTCAGCCCCTTCGACTTCGCCGAGGTTCTGGTGGTGGATGGTGTTCATCATCCCAGCGACACAGGCGGTCGGTCGCGGCAGATCGGCACGCTCCGATTCGTGAAGCTTGACGAAGAGAAGACCTGACGCGCGTCCGCTCTCGGGCGCCGGCGAGCGTGCGTTCGATGATCCTTCTCGGTTTTCAACACTGTCAGCCCGCCGGGCAGGCGCGCGGCCGGTGCCACCAGGGAGCGCATCCCCGCGAAGACATCGCTCACTTCTTCTTCCTATACCCCGCAGGCCGCAGCAGCGGGAGGAAGAGCGTGTCGACCCAGCCCTCCTGCAACGCGAGGAGCGGGGCCTGGAAGTTCATGACGACATGGTAGCGGAACAGGTCACGCAACAATGTCGCCACGAGGGTCGACAGGCATGCCGGGTCGCTCTCGCCCCGCTTCATCGTGTCAAAGAAGACCTGCGGATGCAGGCACGGTCCCGCAACCCGTCTCTGACAGGCTCGACGTCGGGGCAATTTCCGTAAAGGGATGCGGCATGTTCGGCCTGTTCGCATCGCTCGCCTTCGTCCTGATCTGGTCGACCGGCTTCATCGTGGCGCGGGCGGCTGCGCCGCATGCCGCACCGGAACTGGTGCTGGCGACGCGCCTGACGATCTCGACGCTGGTGCTGGCGGGAGCGGCCGGCATGGCGCGGCAACGTTGGCCGCGGGGGCGGCAGCTTCGGCTGCACCTGATGGCGGGCGCGATGCTTCACGGCCTGTACCTGACGATCAGCTGGTGGGCGGTGAGCCGGGGCATGCCGGCCGGAATCATGGCGCTGCTGGGTGCGACCCAGCCCCTGATGGTCGCGTTGACGAGCGTCCTGCTGCTGGGGAATCGACTTCCACGTCGCGCCTGGATCGGTCTTGCCATCGCAATCGCCGGGGTCACCTGCGTGCTGCTGCCGGCGATCGCGCGCGCAGGCGTGGGAGGCATACCGGTCGTTCCCGCCGTGGCCGGCCTGATCGCGATCATCGCCATGACCGGCGGCACGCTGATTCAGCGCGGCGCGCTGTCGGGGGACCCGATCCTCGTATCGGGCGCCGTCCAGAACCTGGGTGGCGCGCTGGTCGCGGTTGCCGCGGCCCTGGTCGTCGGCGAGTGGCGTTGGGATGGCCACCCTGTCCTGTGGCTGAGCCTCGGCTGGTCGGTGGCGGGCCTGTCGGTCGGTGGTCTCAGCCTGCTCGTCTGGCTGGTGCGTCATCAAGGGCCGACGCGCATGTCGATGCTGTTGCTTCTGGTGCCGCCACTCGCCGCCGTGGAGGCGTGGGCCCTGTTCGGCGAGCGGCTGGGTGTGCTCCAGTTGATCGGCTTTGGACTGGCCCTTGGCGGTGTGTTGCTCGGGCAATCGCGGCCGAAACGATCAAGCGCGTCAGCCGAGCAGGCCTGAACCCTCCGACGTTGCGTCTTGAGAACAGCGCGGGATGGCAAAGCCACCATCGGATCACGCCCGGCGCGACATCGTTCACCCGCTTGCCGCGCACGCACCAGGGCGTCGTTCAGCGCCGCGCCTCGCTCCATAGCCAATCGTGGAACAGGCGCGCCGCACGCGTCGGCGGGGCGGGTGCCTGGAGCAGGAAGAAGCTGCGTGCCGAACGAAGCCGGCACGATGTCAGGGCCATCAGCCGGTTCTCCTCCAACAGGCGGGAGACCAGCGGCTCGATGCCGATCGCGACAGCTGCCCCGCTTACCGTGCCCTCGTAGAGCAGGAAATGACCAACGCGACCGCGCCATCGACCCGCCCGGAAGGCCTCGCGACCATGCCCGGTCCCATCCCCTTTGCGAAACAACCATCGGAGGCGCGTCACGATGGGGCCATCGTCACCGGCAAAAATCGCGAGGACGGGCGCGAGGCCTTCTATATCCATATAGAGGCCAAGCCCGGCAGGGGGGACGGAATCGTGCAGATGCTCCGGGACATCTACGGCTGTGTGCTCGACGAACCGGCTACTGGCCCCTGGTTGGGGGTGCGCTACTCGGAACGGGTGTTCGGCATCTTTGAGTCATTTCCCAACATCGCGGGGCGTCATGCGCATGTCGCGGGTGGGGGAGGCGATATCTTCCGCGACAACGCCCGCATGAACGATATCCTCTTGCAGCCCGCGCACGTGTATCGCTTGGACGTCCTGCTGAACAAGGCTGACATCGGCAAGTAATATGGCTCGTCCGACCATCACGGCCCGACGGCGCACTGTCGCTTCCGCCGATCTCAGATGAACGTCGGGAAGTCCGCACGGGCGGCAAGTTCGCGGATGCGGGGCCAGGGAAGCTTGCGGCGTACGGCCTCACACGACACGTACAGTTCGGCCTGCTGGTCTTCTGGTTGCCGCAACGCCAGGGCCACCATTTCCGCAAGATCGCCGCGCCCGATCTCGGTCGCGCGATAGGCAACGAAGCCGTGACGGCGGCAGAGGCGGGCAGGGGCCCGCCAGTTTACGTCAGATTGCAAATTCCGCTCCTCGTGATCCCGACGAGCGGAATGAGGGAGCCAAACAGCCGGACAGCCCGTCCGATCCGCACATTTTACGGCTGTACCGGATTGGGACAGTCGGTGCCCTGCCACGGCATGCGAGGTCATGTCGCTCGCAGACAGTATAGTCCGAAATAGTCCTCCGCCAGTTCCGTTATCGCCGGCCTTACCTGCTCTGGTTCGTGCACCATCTGCTCGGCTCGCTAACGTTTTCGATGGCGCAGAGCGGCCGCATCGACCGGCTGTCCAACGGCGCCTGCACCTCGACGGACATGGGCGCGGTGTTGCGGACCAGCGTGCGCATCTTCGCCTGCGGCTTCAAGGGGTTGCAGGATCGCTGACCCCCGCCGGGTCAAGGCACGCCGTGGGGCTGCTCGTCCGGCTAAGTCTCAAAAATCCGCGGCAACGCCTATCCTCACCGCGCGAGGGCGGACGGGCGTGTAGGCCGGCCGGGTCGCGATGGCGAACGGGTTTCCGCTGGCGAAGCGGTCGCCCCGGACATCCAGCAGGTTGTCCAGGCTCAACGTCCACCGGAATTGGTCCTGCCGCCACTCGGCATGCGCGTCGGCGATGGCAAAGCCACCCTGTCGCAGGTCGAATGGCGCGACCGATCCGACCACGGAATGCCCCACATAGCGGCCATCCAATCCGATCGACGCGGAGGCAACCGCGGTCGGACGCCATGCATATTCCACGCTGCCGGACGCGGACACATGCGGCGTGTTCGGCACCCGGTCGGTGCGCAGCTGCATGATCCGCCTGGACCGTGCCTCCAGCGGGGTATCGGCGATGAAAGCCGCCGCCGCCAGCGTCAGCCCCGCCAACGGAATCCAGCTTCCTGTCGCTTCCAGCCCGACCACCCGGCTGTTGCCGATGTTGGTGGTGAACGGGAAACCCGACGGGTCGATCAGGTCGGCCTGCACGTCACGCCAGTCGGCCCGCGATACACCGATGCTGCCGGCGAGCCCCAGCGGTCCCTGCCGCTCGTGCCGGACACCCGCCTCCGCCACATGGATGGTGTCGGGTGCGAGATTCGCGACGCGGCCGACGCCCGGCGCGACGGTGATCCCCCCAGTCCGAAATCCCGACTGATAGCGCGCGTAAAGGGCGGTGCCGGGCGCGACCAGCCACGATAGGCCGGCCGTCGGATCGAGCCGGGTCACGCTGACCCCGCGGATGAAGTTGCGGGCCCGCTTGCCCGCGATCGGCTCCCCGTCGGATCGCTGGTGGGTCAGCCGCTCGCCCAGCGTCACCGCCAGCTTGGGGGTGAGGGCGATACCGACCTGCCCGAACAGGGCGGCATCGGTCGTGCGGTTGGCCGTACCGACGATTTCGCGCTGGCGATCGATCGGACCCAGCCGCCGGCCGTAAAGGTCGATCGCGCGCACCATGGCGACGCCCACCAGCCAACCCGCATCATTGTCGCCCTTGCGCGACAGACGGAATTCCTGGGAGAACAGCCGGCTGCGCTCGTCGGTGTCATAGGCGACGGGAACGGTGCGCTGGCGGGTCGCGTCGAACCGGCTTTCCGCGTGACGCCGGGCATAGCCGGTCGCGGAGACGAAGGTCAGCCCGCTTGCCCAACGCTGTTCCACCGATATCTGGGCCAGGCCGTAATCCTGCCGGAACGGCTGTGCCAGCGCAGCGGAGCGGGCCAGGTCGCGCAGCCCGCGTTCGGCATATTGCAGGTCGTCCGCCATGACCCGCTGACCGATCAGGCCCAGATCGATCGTCACCTCCGATGCCGGCCTCGCCCGCAATGTCAGCCGGCCGCCGGTGGTGCGCACGTCGTTGACGTTGCGCCGGTCCCGGCCGAGATCGTCGATATAGCCACCCTCGTTGCGCCGATATCCCACCGCGCGAAGCCCCAGGCTGTCCGTCGCCAGGGGCAGATTGAGCATCGCGGCGACATCGCCGCCGGCCGAGGCGCCGCGCGTCAGGGTGATGCCGCTCGCCACCTGGCCGAATGGCGATGACAGATCGGGCGCGCGCGGCGCGATCCGGATGACGCCGCCGATCGCACCGGCGCCGTACAGCGTGCCCTGTGGACCCTCCAGCACCTCCACCCGGTCGACGTCGTACAGGTTCAGCCCCGGATCGGCCCCGGTATAGGCCACCGGCACGTCGCCCCAATATACCGCCGCCGTCGACTGGGTCGGCCCGCTGAAGCTGCTGTCTGCCACACCCCGGATGAACAGCTTGTTCCGCCCCGCGCCCAGGGCGGTTTCCTGCAGGATCGGCGTCGTGGCCGCGGCCTCGCTCAGTCCGCCGGCCGCGTCATGCCCGAACGCGTCGCCCGCCCCGGCTCGCATCACCGTGATCGCGCCGGGAAGGCGCAGGGCACCGACACCCGTCTTCGCCGCGGTCACGATCACGTCCGGCGGAAGCGGTGCGTCTGCGGCAGGCTTAACGGCGGGCGGCGTGGGCGGCACCGTGCGTCTCGGCATCGGCTTGGCGCGCGCCATCGTGCGGTGCAGGCGATAGGTCGTGGCGTCGATGCGTTCGGCCCGGAATGGCGTCCCCTGCAGCAACATCGCCAGCGCGCGCGATGCGGTCAGGTGGCCGCGCACGCCCTGCACATGGATCGCCGCCAGTCCGGGTTCCGTGCTGCCGATGTCGATCCGCGCCTGCTCCGCCAGGCTGGCGAGCGCCCGGTCGAGCGGCCCCGCCGCCACCGCCACCGGCACGTTCGCCTCCCGCGACAACGCCGGCGTGGGGGCGGCGGCGATCAGCAGGACGGCGGGCAGGCTCAGTCGGCGGTCAGCGCGTGACATGGTTCCGCGGTGTCAGTGTCCAGCGCCGACCAACCCGGCTCCAGCCGGTATCCACTAGCCGCGCCAGACGCGGCACGGTGCTTTCGCTGCCACCCGCCAGGGACAGCGACCCCGTGAACAGTGTCTTGGCCAGCGCCGCGTCGATCGTCACCTCCGTGCCCAGATTGCGCGCCAGTGCGGCGGCGACCATCGGCAGCGGCGTCGCGCTGAACGCCAGGCGATTGCGGCGCCAGCCCCCCACGTCGGCCGCCGGGACGCGCGTCAGGCGCGGCCGTCCCGCCGCGTCCGCGATCGACAGCGCGTCGCCTGCCGTCAGCGTCAGCCGCTCCCGATCCGGGCGGAACAGCACCGCACCCTCCGCGACCTGCACCGATACTCCGCGCCCTTCGCTGGTCACGTTGAACACGGTTCCGACGTCCTGCAATCGCACGCCGCCCGATCGCACCTCGAACGGTTTCGCGGCGTCGTGAACGACCGTGAACACCGCCTCGCCCTTCTCCAGCGTGACCAGGCGAGGGCTGGCGCGGTCGATCGACAGCCGCGTGCCACCATTCATCGCGACCACGCTGCCGTCCTCCAGCCGTGCGCTGCGCCGCACGCCCGGTGCGGTTTCCAGCAGGATTGGGGCGACCGGGTTGGAGGAGCCATCCGGCCAGAGCGGGAGCGCAAGGGCGGCGGCGACAGCGAACCCGGCCGCGGTCGCGCCCCAGCGCCAACGACCCCACCATCGATCGGCGGACGCGTTGACCTGGGGGGAGGGGGCGGGCGCCCATTCCGCCGGCCGCAGCGCATCGGTCAGCAGCGCGTCGTCCGCAGCGATCCGATCATACGCGGCCGCATGATCCGGCGATGCCTCCAGCCAGGCCACGAACGCGTTCCATTCGTCGGGGCGGGCATCGGGCAGGCGGAGGTGCCAGGCGATCGCCTCATCCATCGACCTGCCTCCCTCACCCGACATCGCGACCATCCTCCTTCTTCGACAGACGGCGCGGCGGGCGAGGATCCCCACCCCCCGTGGCCGCGAGGTGCAGCCGCCGATAGGCGTCGTGGAGCAGTTGCTCCACCCGGCTGACGCTGATCCCCATGCGCTCGGCCACCTGCTTCTGCGGCAGTTCCTCGAAGCGATAGAGCCGGAACGCGGTCGACACCCGCGGGGGCATGGTGGTCAGCGCACTCTCCACCTCGGCCAGCCGCTCTCTCGCCAGCATCGCACGCTCCATGCCGGGATGCGCCTGCGCGTCCGGCTGGGCGCCCGCCCAATCCGCCTCGCGCGCTTCGCGCCGGGTCGCGCTGCGGCGGCGGTCGGTGGCGAGGTTCGCGGCCATGCGGAACAGGTAACCGACCGGCTCCGCCACAGGGCCAGCGGCATGGTCGAGCTTCAGCCACAGCTCCTGCAACACCTCCTCCGCCTCGTCGGCGCTGCCGGTGCGGGCGATCAACAACCGTCGGAACTGCGTCCGCTCGGCCAGGAAGATCGCGCGCAGCCCGCCCTGGGTCATTGCCGGTCGCTCGCCTCCTCGTCGGCGGCGTCGCGGCGGAACAGCATCGCCAGCACGATCAGTCCGACCCACCCCTGCGCGAGGGCATGCCACCCCGCGCCGTCCGCACCGGTCGTCCACAACAGCAGCGGCAGCAATGGATACATGAGGAGATTGGTCGCCAATCCCACCGCCATTGATCGCTGCGGCCGGCCGAGCGCGGTCAGCCCCGCCGCCAGCGGCGCGCTCGCCAGACCCGCCGCGCGCGCCGCCGCGATCAGGATCAGGAGTAGGGTGCCGCCGGCAAAGGACGACCCGCCGATCAGCACCATCAGCCGTTCGCCGCCGAACGCCAGCGCCAGCACGATCGGCGCCGCGACCAGCAGCGCCAGCGCGGTGCTGCGCGACACGGTGCGCTTGAACAGGCCGATCTCCCGCCGCGCGACCTGTTCGGTCAGTACCGAATAGCTGGCGTGGCTGAGCAGTACCGTCGGCTGGGCGAGCAGGGATGTCGCGCGCTGCGCCAATGCCAACAGGCCCGCCGCCGGTGGTCCGAGCAGCCAGCCGACCGTCAACGGGGCAAGGTTGGGCGCCAGTTCGCGGATCGTGATGTCGGCGTTGGTGACCAGGATGAAGCGCAGGAACCCTTCGCCCTGGGGCTCGCGCCAGGGGCCGCGTACCCGCTCTCCTTCGGCCAGCTGCCGCCACGCGGGCAGGGCGAGCAACCACATCGCCGCGCCCTCCGCGATCGCGGAGGCCAGCCACACCGCGATAAAGCCGTAAAGCCCACCGCCCGTCACCCACACACCCGTCGCGCCGATCAGCCGCACCAGCGGCGACACCGCCTGGTGCAGCCCCAGCAGGTCGAAACGCCCGGCGATCTGCAAGACGCCCTGCGGCGTCGCCCGCACGGTTCCGACAACCGCCAGCGCATAGATGGTCGCGAGCGCGATCGTGCGTGGCGACCAGCCGAGATGCGGTCCGACCACCGGCGCCAGGATCGCCGCGACTAGGACGGCGACCACGCCGCAGCCGACCTCGATCACCGCCATGAAGCGCACCAGCCGTGCAAAGCCCGCCCGATCGCCGGCCTCCAGCGCGATGGCACCGTATCGCACCACGCCATGAAAGCCGGAGAACGCGACAACGCTGCCGATCAGGACGGCATAGGCGTTGACCAGCACCAGCACGCCGTAGTCGGTCACCCCCAGCCTGCGCGTCGCCAGCACCAGATAGATCAGGCTGATGAGCCCGGCCGCCGCCTTTCCACCCAGCAGCTTCGCCAGATTGGCGAGCACCCGGCGCAGCCCTGATACCGCTCCCCCATCGGCGGTGGCGATATGCGGGGCAGGCGACATGGGTGGTGCTGTAGATCGGCCGGCCACGCCGGGCGACAGGAAATGTTCCCCTTTTTTGCGCAGGCGCCGAGAATTATCTGGGGATCGTCAAAGTCGGCGTCGTCTAGCGAACATGAAGATCGGTTTTCTGTTCAACCACGATCAGGTCCATCAGGTCGCGCACGCACTGCCGGTCGCGCTTGCGATGGCGCGCGGCTATCCGCAGGCGCAGGTGGTCGTGGCGACGACCAATGCCACGCTGACGGCGGAAGTGCGCCGGCTCTGCGCGCGTCTGGGCGTCGATGTGGAGCTGGTCCAGCTGGGCCTTACCCGTCCGTCCACCCGCGTCGCGGCCCGCGCGCTGGAATGGGCGGTGCCGGTGACGAAGATCGGGGTGTACCGGGACAACCTGCCTTTCTTCCGGTCGCTGGATGCGCTGGTGGTGGCGGAAAAGACGTCGCTGTTGCTGAAGACCCGCTACGGTTTGAAGGACCTGCGCATCATCCACACCCGGCACGGCGCGGGCGACCGGGCGATCGGGTTCAACCGGCAGAGCGCGCTGTTCGATCACGTGCTGGTGTCCGGCGCGAAGGTTCGCGAGCGCCTGATCCGCGAGGCGGGTGTCGCGCCGGAGCGTACCAGCCTGGTCGGATATCCCAAGTTCGACCTGATGCCCGATCCCGCGCCGCGCCTGCCGTTCCAGGCGAACGGCAAGCCGACGGTGCTCTACAACCCGCACCCATCGCCGCATCTGTCGTCCTGGTACGAGCAGGGGCGGGCGGTGCTGGAGCATTTCCTGTACGACGACCGCTACAACCTGATCTTCGCCCCGCATGTCATGCTGTTCCATCGCAAGTTCGTGATGACGATCGACAAGCTGCGGTTCGATCGCGCCGGGACCATCGACCAGCGTTTCTACGATGCGCCCAACATCCATATCGATCTGGGCAGTTCCGCGTCGACGGACATGACCTACACCGCCGCCGCCGACATCTATCTGGGCGATGTCAGCAGCCAGGTGTACGAGTTCCTCCACCGCCCGCGCCCCTGTCTGTTCCTCGATGCCCACGCGACCGCCTGGCAGGGCGACGCGAACTATGCGCATTGGCAGGCGGGGGAGGTGATCGGGTCCGCCGCCGATCTGGGCGCGGCGCTGGACCGCGCAGTGGCGACGCATGATCGGTATCGGCCGGTCCAGCGCGCCCTGTTCGCACGCAGCTTCGAATTGACGGCGGAGCCATCGGCGGTGCGCGCGGCGCGGGCGGTTATCAGCGTGCTCGGCGGCTCTGCCCAGGCCGCGCCGATCGGACCCGACGTCCAGCCGGAGGCGGCGGAGGGCCTGCGCGTCGCCTGACGTGGGCTTGCACGCGGTGCGATGCTGGTCAAAGGCCGGCGGCCCGACCCGGACGATCGAAGGCTGAACCCATGGGACTGCGCAAGGACATATGGCGGCCCGCCATCGTGCCGGTCGACGCCGCCGAGCTGTGGCGGCGCGGGACGCTGGACGGCCTGCCGCTGACCTGGTTGCCGCCGATGGGCAGTTTCCAGTTCCTGGCGGACCCGTTCGGCCTGTGGCGAGACGGACGATTGTACCTGTTCGTCGAAACCTACGACTATCGGGTCCGGGTCGGCGCGATCGAGGTGCTGGTCTACGCCGCCGACATGTCCCTGATCGACCGCCGTCCCGCGCTGGCGGAGCCGTGGCACCTGTCCTACCCCTATGTGTTCGAGGGGGAGGGGGAGACGTGGATGCTGCCGGAGGCGCACCGCTCCAACCGGCTGACACTGTACCGCGCCGCGCGCTTCCCCGATCGGTGGGAGCCGGCGCACGTCATCGCGCTGGATCATGTCGCGGTGGATGCGACGCCACTGTTCCATGACGGGCGATGGTGGCTGTTCTACACCTCGGCCGATCGCGAGGCGGACAAGATGAGCGCGCTTCACGTCGCCTATGCCGACCGGCTGGCGGGGCCGTGGAGCCCGCATCCGATGAACCCGGTGCGCATCGATGTCGCGAGCGCCCGGCCGGGGGGCACGCCGGTCGTGGTGGAGGGTCGCATCGTGCTGCCCGTGCAGGATTGCAGCCGCACCTATGGTGGCGCCATCCGGCCGCTGACGATCACGACGCTGACCACCACCGACTTCGCCGCCGGCGTCGGCGCGCCCCTGACGCCGCCGGCCAGCGCGTCACCTTATGTGGAGGGGCTGCACACGCTGGCGGCGGCGGGGCCGGTGACCCTGGTCGACATGAAGCGCACCGAATTGTCGCCGCACGGCCTGTTCATCGAGGCGCGACGCGAACTCGGCAAGCTGGTCCGTTCACTGCGCGCGTAACCGATGGAGGATCGCCCGGCCCGCCGCGACGAAGCGCTCCGGCCCGAACCGATCCAGAACGCGCGCGCGGCCACGCTGCCCCATGCCGGCCAGCCGATCGGGTTGACTGAGCAACTTCCTCAACGCATCCGCCAGCGCCGCCGGATCGCCGGGCGGCACGAGCAGACCGGTGTCGCCCTGTACCACGGTGCCCGGCAGCTCGCCGACGGCCGAGGCGATGATCGGCGACCCTGCCTGCATCGCCTCGTGCGCGGCGATGCACAGCCCCTCCGACCGGGACGGTTGCACGTACAGGTGCAATCCGGCGAGGAAGTCGGCGGGGCGCGGTGCATAGCCGGGGAAGCGCAGGGTGGTGACACCAAGCGCCGCTGCGCGTTGCTCCAGCATGTCGCGGGCAGCGCCGTCTCCGGCGACGATCACCTCGAATGCGGGCACTTGCGCCGGGTCGATCATCGCCAGCGCCTCGACCAGCACGTCATAGCCCTTGACCGGGTGCAGCCGCCCCAGGCTGCCGATCCGGATCGGCTCGCCCGGCTGCCATGGCCGGCCCTGTGGCGCATCCGGGTTGGCGCGGAAGATCGACCATTGGGTCAGTCGTGCGGCAGGCACCTTCAACCGTTCTGCCGTCAATCTGGTGACCGCAGGCGAGTCGCCCACCCACAGGCAGGACAAGCGCTGCGTCGCGCGCAACAGCCGGCGATTGGCGGGCTTCAGGAAGGCGGCGTGCTGCCAGCTGACCACCGGCCACCCGCGCCGCAGGCCGACCAGTTGCCCCAGCAGCGTCGCCCGGCTGAGCGAGGTCCAGACATGCGTCGGCCGCCATGCGGTGAGCGTCCGGTCGAGCCAGCGCAGCGCCGCGAGGTGATCGGTGGTGCCGCCGTCGCGCACGGTCACGTCGATGCCGGCCGCCAGCATCGCCGCCTCTCCGCGTCGATCGCGCGGCGTCAGGGCGAACACCGCCACCTCCGCACCGCCGTCGCGCAACACGGACAGTACCGCCGGCACCGGCGAGGCAGCGCCGCCGCCCTCCAACGAGTTGATCACATAGGCGATGCGCAGGGGCCGGCTCACCGCGCCACCGCCTCGAACACCGCGCGATAGGCGGGCGCCACCTGTTCGATACGATGATGCGCGACCAGCGAGGCGAGGGCATCCGGGGACGGCGGCGGAGCACCAAGCAGGCGCTCGATCGCCGCGGCCATGGCTGCCTCATCGTCGATCGGCACCACCGCGCCGGCACCGGGCGCGCGCAACAGGTCCGTGGCGGGCGTGCAGTCTGTCGCCACCACCCGACGGCCCGCCGCCAGCGCCTCCACCAGCACCGCCGGATAGCCCTCGAACTGCGAGCTCAGCACGAACAGCCGCGCCGCATCCAGCCACGGCCGGACGTCGGGCGCGTATCCCGGCAGATCGACCCGATCGCTCAGACCCAGCGCGCGTACCTGGCGTTCCAACGCCTGGCGTTCCGGTCCTTCACCGACGATCGTCAATTTGGCGTCGCGCTGCGCAATCCGCGCGAAGGCGGCGATCAGCGTCGCGAAGCCCTTTTCCGGCACCAGTCGACCCGCCGCCAGTACGACCGGCGGCGTATCCGGCGCGACCGGGCGGGGCGGGGCGTCGGCATCGGACAGCGCCGGCAGCGGGATGGCATGGCTCGTGCCACGCCCGATCGCGCGCTCCACCTGACCGCGCGCGCGTCCGGTCAGTGTGACCACCGCGTCCGCCCGGCCCAGCAGGCGGCGCATGCGCGCGTCGAACAGCGATTGCCGCAACCGGCCCCGCTGCGGCTTGTCGAGGGCCGCGCTTACCTGGGCGACCACGGGCACGCCCTGCCGCGACAACTCCGGGATCAGCGGCCAGTGGAAGTTGCCGGGGACGAAGGCGACGTCGAACCTCGCCGCCTGTCCCCACCGCCTGAGCGCGGCAGCGAGCACCCGGCGGGAGGCGGGCCCGCGCGCGACGGGCGGATCGGCCACGACAACCTTCACGGACTGATCGAGCATGGCGCGCAGCGGACCTGCTTTGGATCCACAGAAGATCGTCACCGTCGCGCCGTCCGTCGCCCACCGATTTGCCAGCCGCACGGCAATCCGCTCGGTGCCGCCCAACGCGAAATCATGCAGCACGACCAGAATGGCGAGGGGCGTCGCCGGTGTTGAAGTGCCGTGATCCAGACGAATGCTCCCATGACGCCGATGTCGAGAAGGCGGCCAGCGCGTGTCGCTGAGGCAACCGCCAGTTCCGTCGCCGTCCTGCCCCGGCCGCGCGCCGTTTGCGAGCGGAAACGAACGGGTCGACCGGGGGTCGGTCTCCGGCTTCACATGGCGCAGGACTGTATAACGATAAGTGGCTTGTGTGACATTTCTGCTGATTGACGGTCCCTGTCCGGTTGATCCTGTCCGTTGTCATGAGCCGATCTCAACGGGGCGGCTGGAACAGGGGGAGTTTTCCATGATGCGTCCGTTCGACGGTGCGGCGTGCGCGTAATCTCTTGCTTGGGACTTCTGCGCTGATCGCGTTCCCGGCGATGATGCCTGCCGCTGCCTTTGCGCAGGAAGCCGTCAGCGATGTTCACCGTCTGGAGTAGTGACGGAACCGCAATTGGTGATTTCCCAGCCCGGAACGCCGGGCAGCGCGGTCGATCCGGTCAACATCACGGGCGTCGGCCAGATGGTCATCGACCTGAAAACGCCGAACGGCAGTATCGGCCTGTGCACCGGTACGCTGATCAACCCGCGCACGGTCATCTTCGCGGCGCACTGTGTCAACGAAAGCCCGACGGGCGCGACGATGAACCCGTGGAACTACGGCACGGGCCAAGGCCCGTTGCCGATCGGGTTCGGGTTCGAGGCCAACAACAATACGGGCATCGCAAACTGGTATTACGCCGGTGCCAATCAGTACCGTAACAACAAGGCGAACGTCTTCTATAACGTCGGCCAGGTCACCTATAACCCGGACTCGCTGGGATCGTTCGGCGCGAACTTCGTCGGTGGCATCGGCCCCAGCGCGCTGTTCGCTCTGCCCGACCAGGACAAGAACTGGGGCGAGGCGAGCCTGGGCCTGTCGGTCGACACCGGGCGCGTGACCCTGTCGGCCAGCGCGGACACCACCTTCGCGCGCGACGACGTCCGCAACCAGGCGTATCGCGGTTCGGTCAAGATGCGCTTCTGATCGCAGCAGATCGGCACCCTTGGGCAGTCAGCCGCCCCAGGGTCCGCGCCGGGAGACGACAGAGGGGGCGTGGCGGATCCGCTGCGCCCCTTGTCGTGTCAGCGGTGCAGGGGCGGAGCGCCCTGCCGCTAACCGACCGTTAGCATTCGGGGGCGTATTCCCCGGCGCATGGTCATGTCCCTTCATCAGCTCGACGATTCCGAACGCGCCGGTGTCGCCGCGCTCGAAGGTTATGGCATCCTCGACACGCCGAACGAGCCCGAGTTCGACGAGATCGTCCGAGAGGCGGCGGCGATCTTCCACACCCCGATCGCGCTGATCTCTTTGCTCGACGAGAACCGGCAGTGGTTCAAGGCGAAGGTCGGCATGGAGGCATCGGAAACGCCGCGTTCCATCTCCTTCTGCACCCACGCCATCCGGGGGCACGGCGTGTTCTCCGTCCCCGACACCACGCGGGACGAGCGCTTCGCGTCCAATCCGCTGGTCACCGAGGATCCGGGCATCCGTTCCTATGCGGGCGCGCCGCTGAAGACGGTGGACGGCATTCGCATGGGTACGCTGTGCGTCCTGGACACCGAGCCGGGCCGCGTCCTGACGACCGAGGAACAGGCGTTGCTGCACGAGCTGGCCGACCGGGTGGTGCTGGCCATGGAGCATCGCCGCGCGACCATGACGGCCGGAAACGCCTGACCGGGGTCCCACCGCCCCCGCTCCGGCCGGGGCGGTGGCGGACCAGCCAGGCGCTGCTCCGCCGCCAGGATCAGCCCGGCGAAGCTGCGGACCCCGCGAGCAGGCCGCCGTCCACCGTCACCTCCGTCCCCGTCAGGTACGCCGCCTCGTCGCTCGCCAGCATGGCGGCGACCGCCGCGACCTCCTCCGGCAGGCCGAAGCGGCGCAGTGGGGTGTCCGCGACCAGCGCCGCCATGCGCGCCTCCCGATCGTCGCCGGTGCCCAGCATCGGCTCCCACATCGGCGTCAGGATCGCCGCCGGATGGATCGAGTTGCAACGGATCGTCCAGCCCTGTTGCGCGCAATACAGCGCCACCGTCTTGCTGTGGTTGCGGATCGCCGCCTTCGACGAGGCATAGGCCGCCGCCGCGGGGATGCCAACCATGCCCGACCGCGACGAGATGTTGATGATCGACCCGCTGCCCCGCGCCTTCATCGCCGCGATCGCGTAGCGACAGCCAAGGAACGTGCCGTCCAGATTGACGCGGTGCACGTCGCGCCAGTCGGCCAGGCTGGCATGTTCCGGATCATGGGCGACGGGTCCTTGTTCGAACCCGGTGATACCGGCGTTGTTGACGACCACGTCGGCGGCCGGAACGACCTCGGCCAGTCGCGCCCAGTCCGCTTCCTCGGCCACGTCCAATGGTTCGAAGCGGCACCCGATCGCGGCGGCCGCGGCGGTACCTGCACGTGTGTCGATGTCGGTGAGGACGACAGTGCCGCTCTCTTCGTGAAAGCGGGCGGCGATGGCGCGGCCGATGCCGCGCGCTGCGCCGGTCACGACGCACGTCTTGTTGTTCAGTCTTTGCATGATGATCCCGGATCAGGTCTAATCAGCGGATGGCTCCGCAACCGGATGTGCCGCCTCAGCGGTGACGCTGGATCATCTCGAAAACTCCCTGGCTCCCGGCGACGCTAGCCGCGTACCATGCCGGGGGCAAGCCGCTGGCATCATGCGCGACCGCCGTGCCGTACTTACGCGGTCAGCCGGTCGATCTCGGCCAGCACACGTCGCGGATCGAAGGGTTTGGCAAAGAAGATGGTATGCTCGGGCAACTCGGCCGCGCTGGGACGGATCGCGCCCGACGCGACGACCAGCAGGGTCGGCGGATAGCGGTCGCGGATGTAATGCGCCAGTTTCAGCCCATCCATCGATCCGGGCATCTGGACGTCGGTCAGCACCACCTGGATCGACGGGTTCTTTTCCAGAATGGCGATCGCCTCGTCGGCGTGCTGGGCCTCGAAGACCTGGAACCCCTCATCCTCGAAGAAGTCGGCCAGATCGATCCGGATCATCGGCTCGTCGTCCACCAGCAGGATGGATCGGGCGATATGGGTCAACTCGTCGGTCATCTCACACTCTTTGTCTTTGGCCTCTGCATGTCGGACCCGGGTATCGAGCCCGCATGGTACCCGACGCTTGGTGGCCGACCCTGTTCCGTCGAGGGAGCCGACCGCCCCGGATCGGGACGCCCCGACCAGGATCGTCAGCGATCGTCACGCATCGGACCGTCGCATCTGAACGAGGCTCGCGCGACTTGGGTCCGGTTTCGGCGGCCATTGTAGTTTCACGAGGGTAGGGGCGCTCACGCCGGGATCGCGCCAATTCGTCCGCGAATTGATGCGACGTGGCCTGCTCGATCGTGCTAGGCATGGCCCATCGCCGGCTATGTGATCAGCAAGCGCCAGCGGCTGAGAGACTTCGCGCTCCCGCTTGTCCGGACGGAGCCGATCCATGGCACTCTACCCGTTATACCGCGACCATCGTGTCCGGGTGCTTGCGCATCGCGGCGCGATCATCCCTGGCGTTTGCTGAACCATGCGTATTCTGCTCCGCCTGGTTCGGCGCTGGTACTGGCATCGCCAGTCGAAGGGGGAACGGTGGCAATGAGCATGATCCGCCGCCCGGACGATCCCGCCTATCACGCCCTCATTCGCGGGTTGTTTACGGTGCAGCGCCGGATCGCGCCCCTTTGGGCCGTGGAGGCCGACCGATTGTCCCATCGGCAGCGTATTCTGCGGGACCGCGTCACCGCGAATTGCCTGCGCGAACTGGACGTGTTGCTGGCGCATTGGGTGAACCGCGACGCCCCGTCGGTGGAACCGCCATCGGATGAGGCCGAGGCATCGCAGTGGATGGGGAACGACGGCATGGAGCCGGGCAGTGAGCGGACCCGTCCCATGCGTTACGATCCTGCCGCGATGACTGCGATCACCGCATCCTACTGGTTGGCGGCTCATGCCTCGTCCGCGTTGCACGGTTGCGAACTGCTCTCCTGATCCCCATCTGGAATAGGCTTTAGTCGCAAATCGACGGTTTTTCGGCGCTTTGCGGGCCCTTTTTCCTTCTTTCCCTGCTGCCACGGCAGCGGGCGTCCCGCCACCGGAGCGCCCTCCCATGAGGGAACAAGCATGAGCATCACCGGCACCGTCAAATTCTTCAATGCCGACAAGGGCTATGGCTTCATCACGCCGGACACGGGCGGCACCGACGCATTCGTGCACATCAGCGCGGTGGAGCGCGGCGGGATGATCTCGCTGCAGCAGGACCAGCGCGTGTCGTACGAACTGGAGCAGGATCGTCGCGGCAAGATGGCGGCGGTCAACCTTCAGCCGGCGGAATGATGCGGGTGGCGCGGGGGACCGGGGCCGCCGCGCCCGAACCCTGCCCGTGATCCAGTAGCGGAAGAGGAAGCGAACCATGCGCGACAGCGACAATTACTCCAGCCAAGCGGCACGCTGCCGGCGCGAGGCGGATGAGGCGATCCTGGACAACGTCCGCGAACGCGCTCTCCGATCGGAGGCGGCATGGTCGGCGCTGGCCGACCGCAGTCGAAAGGCGGAAACGTCGCGCGACGCTCGGCAGGCCCGCGAGCTGGCCGACATCGCGCCCTCCGTCTTCGATCCAGCGCGGCCTTCCGACTGAGCCCCATCCGGTCCAGCAATGCTTTAACATGGATCGATTGCGCGTCCCTTGCGCTAAGCCTGTTCCTTGAACGGCCGCAGATCCGGCCGCCAACTGCCGAAAGGACAGGCGCGATATGGAAGCAGCGGACGTCTTCACCACGCTCTCGGTCGAGTTGAAGCCCGACCCCTCCCGCACCGTGGTGCGCCCGTTCGGCTTTGCCTATCCCTCCGCCTTCTCAGACGGTCGCCCGACACGGTCGCAGGCCGTGGTGTCGCGGCTTCTCGCCCTGACGCCGGAGATGCGCGATCGCATGCTCCGCCTGCTGTCCAACGCAATGGAAAAGCGGCATCGCAACGTCGACAAGGCGTTCCTGCGCCGGTTCGAGGAGGTGAAGGCGGAGATCGGGGACGAGCCCATCACGCGGGAATGCGACCGCCTGCTGATCGGCGCCTATTTCAGTCAGGAATATGCCTTTGAAAGCGCGGCCCTGTTCAATCCGAGCATCGTGCGCATCCCCGACCAGGAGGACGTGCCCGACGACAAGGTGCGCTTCATCCTGTCGCTGCGCGGCATCGGGGAGGGGCATATCTCCTCCGTCACCTTCCGCACCGGCACATGGGACGGCGACCATGGCCTGACCATCGATCCAGCCAGCCCGCAGGGTGTCCCGCCCCGCATCGACAGCGATGACGAGGGCTGGGTAAAGATGCGGGCGGAGGACAGCGAGGAATTGTCCGAAACGGTGATCTTCCCGATCCTGCCCAGCCAGCGGCAGGGCGTGGAGGATCTGCGTCTGGTGAACTTCACCGATCATGACGGCGTCGAGAGCGTGATCGGCACCTACACGGCATTCGATGGCCGTGACGCCCGCCAGGAACTGCTGCGCGGCATCGATCTGCGCACGTACGAGATGCGCGCGCTGGGCGGGGCGATGGCCGGGTACAAGGGGATGGCGTTGTTTCCCCGCCGTGTCGACGGTCGCTTCGTGATGCTGGGGCGGCAGGACAACGAGAATATCTGGCTGCTCCGCTCCGACGATCTGTACACCTGGGAAACCGGGGAGCGGATCATGGCGCCCGAATACCCCTGGGAATTCGTGCAGATCGGCAATTGCGGCTCTCCGATCGAGATCGACGAGGGGTGGCTGGTGTTCACGCACGGCGTCGGCATGGTGCGCGGCTATTGCGTCGGCGCGTGCCTGCTGGACAAGGATGACCCGTCAAAGGTGCTGGCCCGCACGCCGTCGCCCCTGTTGTTCCCCAGCGCCGAACAGCGCGGCGGCTATGTGCCCAACGTCACCTACAGCTGCGGCGCGCTGCTGCTCGGTCGCAAGATCCTGCTGCCTTATGCCATCGGCGACGAATACACCGCCTTCGCGGTCGGCAGCGTGGACGACCTGCTGAGCGTCATGGAGCGGAAGTGACAGGGGCTGACCTGCTCCCGATCAGGGAGGCAGGAGGCGTCATGGTAACCGGATGTTGACCATATTCGACGATGGTCACGACAGGGGTCATTGAGGGGTCGGAGAATCGTGCAGCGATCGATGGGAGCCATGGCGACAACACCGGGCGACAATATCGGGCGGGCGCTGCGCATCGGGTTTCCCAGCAAAATAGACGGCACGTTCTACAGCCTGCTCGCGATCCTGGACAAGGATCAGCGCGCTGCGGCCGTTCCCTGTTCATGCGGCCGGCCGGCCTCTCCGGCGCCTTCGGCATGGTTGGGCTGAGCGGGCGAGATGCGCCTGCCGTCGATCGCCGCCCTGTTGTAACCTTTCGCCCGCCTCAGGCGAAATCGGCGGCGACGACCGCCTCGATCTGACGCTCTATGCCACGGGTCAGGGCAGGGGGCACGGTGACGCGGAAGCCGCGCTCGATCAGCCCGCGCGCTGCCCAGCGCACGCAGAAATCGGCCGCCACCCCGATCAGCGTCACCGTCTCCACCCCCGACGCGCGCAACTGCGCGAAGAATGCGTCCCGCAGCGCGGCCGGCGCGGCGGGGTTGCGCATATCGTCGATCGTCACGCCCGGTTCCGCCCACATGTCGAACACGTTCTTCTCCAGCCGGAAAAGAGGGATCGCCGGGTCGATCGCATCGGGGTCGAGCATGCCGCGCCATCCGGCTGTGTCGCGCACGCAGTGGATCGGGAACTGCAACGCCTCGGCCGACAAGGGGTAGGTGTCGGCGTCATGGGTGTCGAAGGTGAACAGTACGCCCGCCGTGTCATCGGGACGCAGGGCAGCGATCCAGTCCTGCATCGGCCCGAAGAGTGCCTCTGCCCCCGCGACCGGCAGGGCACCGTCCGCCAGCAGGAAATCGGCCTGTGCGTCAACGACGATCACGAAGCTTTTCATCATCGGCCTCCCTGTACGTGCTTCCGCTTAGTCGCGTTGCAAATATAAGTAAAATGCATATGGTGCATAAGGTGCCGGTCGCCAAATCCTCGCAGTCGAAAAGTTTCGATCCGTCGGGTTACGACCGTCCGTCCGTGACCGTCGATCTGGTGCTCATGAGCGTGGTCGATGGCGCGCCCGCCGCCTTGCTCATGCGCCGCGACAATGCTGGCGGGGCGGATCGCTGGGCACTCCCCGTCGGCTTCGTGGGCATGGGCGAGAGCCTGGACGCAGCGGCGCGCCGCGTGCTGACCGAAAAGGCCAGGATGCACGGTGCCTATGTCGAACAGCTTTATACGTTCGGCGATCCGGGTCGCGATCCACGCGCCAGGATCATCAGCGTCGCCTATTTCGCGCTGTTGCCGTGCGAGCGGTTCGCGCGGGCGGTGGATGGCGTGGACGGGCTGGCGCTCGCACCCATCGTGGCGCCCGATGGCGGCGGCGCGGCGGTGGCGCTGTCGGCGGCGGGCGAGCCGTTGCCGCTCGCCTTCGACCATGGCGACATGCTCGCGCTTGCGGTGAAGCGGCTGCGCGGGCGGCTCGACTATTCGCCCATCGCCCTTGCGCTGTTGCCCGAGCGGTTCACCCTGCGCGCGTTGCAGGAGGTGCATGAGGCGGTTCTGGGGCGATCGCTCAACAAGGCCGCGTTTCGGCGCCGCATGCTCGACACCGGCTGGCTGGACGCCACTGGCGAGCGGGAGGCGGGCACCTCCTATCGCCCGCCCGAACTGTACCGTGCGCGCGCGGCGGATCGCACGACGACCGGCCCGGCCGGCCCCTCTTTTCCTTCGTGACAGGATGAACGACGTGGCGCTGACAGACATCGCGACCCGCACCTACGACCATGGCTGGCGGCTCGATCCCATCGTGCGCAGCCTGCTCGATACCGATTTCTACAAGCTGCTGATGCTGCAGATGATCCGGCACGTGCACCCCGACGTGCAGGCGACATTCTCCCTCATCAACCGCAGCACGCAGGTGCGGTTGGCCGACGAGATCGACGAGGGTGAATTGCGGGCGCAGCTGGATCATGCCCGCGACGTGCGGTTCAGCAAGAAGGAGCTGATCTGGCTGGCGGGCAACAGCTTCTATGGCGAGGCGCGCATGTTCGCGCCCGACTTCATCGCCTGGCTGGCCGACTTCCGCCTGCCCGAATACGAGTTGCACAAGGAGGACGGGCAGTATCGCCTGACCTTTGCCGGACCCTGGACCCACACCACCATGTGGGAAATCCCGGCCCTGTCGATCATCAACGAGCTGCGCGCACGCAGCGCGATGAAGGATCACGGCCGTTTCGCGCTGGACGTGCTGTACGCGCGCGCAAAGGCGAAGCTGTGGGCCAAGGTGGAGCAACTGCGCACGCTGCCCGATCTGGTTCTGTCCGACTTCAGCACGCGCCGGCGGCACGGTTTCCTGTGGCAGCGCTGGTGCGTGGAGGCGCTGAAGGAAGGGTTAGGCGACCGGTTCAAGGGGACGTCGAACGTCCTGCTCGCGATGGACGCCGACCTGGAGGCGATCGGCACCAACGCGCACGAACTGCCCATGGTGCTGGCGGCGCTGGCCGAGACCGACGAGGGCGTGCGGCAGGCGCCATACCGGGTGCTGGAGGAATGGCGGCGGCATTATCGCGGCAACCTGCTGGTCGTCCTCCCCGACGCCTTCGGCACAGCCGCGTTCCTGCGCGATGCGCCGGACTGGGTGGCGGACTGGACCGGGTTCCGTCCGGACAGCGCGCCACCGATCGCCGGCGGCGAGCAGGTGATCCGCTGGTGGCAGCAGCATGGCCGCGACCCGAAGGAGAAGCTGCTGATCTTCTCCGACGGGATGGACGTCGATTCGATCATGGAGACGTATGGCCATTTCCACGGCCGCGTCCGGACCAGCTTCGGCTGGGGCACCAACCTGACCAACGACTTCCGTGGCTGCGACCCCGATGGCGGCACCGCGCTGGAGCCGATCTCGCTGGTGGCGAAGGTGACCAGTGCCAACGGCCGCCCCGCCGTGAAACTGTCCGACAATCCCGCCAAGGCGACCGGCGACCCGGCCGAGGTCGCGCGCTATCTGCGACTGTTCGGGGAGGAAGGCCGCGCGGCGCAGCGGGTCGAGGTCTAGCGGACGAGCGCTGGAAACGGCCCGACGGTCATGCCGACGGGCCGGTTTCGCGTCACCCGCGCGCACTCGTTCAGGCGGGCACTTCGTCGATGCTTCGCTGAGTCGCCGGCTCGACGCCGTTCTCATGCTGCCGGAACGCTGCCAGCGCGCGGTACACCTGAAGGCGGGCACGCATCACGCTGCCCAACGGCTGATGCGCGGCCAGGCTGTGCGCGGGACGGAACGTCATGCGATCGTCGAAGAAGCCCTGTCGCGCCGCGCTGTACGCTTCCTGTGCGGGCAGGCGAAGCGTGGCGATCGTGCGATACGGGCTTTCGTCGGCGGACCATTCGACCGACGCGTCCTCGATCGGCTGCGTGTCCGCATTCGTCCACAGCTGCGCGCGCAGTTCGTACACCACGTCGTGGTCGCGAAAGAACGCGGTGGCGGCGTGACGGAAACCGTCCTCGTCCTCATGCGGATCGAGGCGCCAGTCCTTCAGCCCAGCCTGCGCCGGTGAAGCCGGAAAGGCGCCCAGCTTGGCCACGTACTCGCCGAAGCGGATCGGCGCCTGGCTGAAATACGCCTCGACCAGCGGGTGGCTGAAGGGGTGGCCGAAAAAGTCGGCCTTGGGGCTTTCCGTGCCCAGCGCATGAAGCAGGCGGTTGAAGTTGCGCGCGCCGGCCGACACCGCGCTCTTCACCACTTCCGGCAGGCCAGCCGATTTCCCGATCACGCTGCCGTCGCGCAGGAAACCCTCCGCCGTGCCCGATGGAAAGGTCGTGCCGCTGGCGAGCACGAAGTCCTGCGTGTCGGCGTCGTGCCCGGCCAGCTTCTCGCCTGCCACGTCATAGACCTTGATCGCCATGCCGCGATGCGTCGACACGCGGTCGCCCAGCGTCTCGCCCGGTCCCTGGGCGAAGCGGACGGCGACGGGGTAGGTGCCGGGCGACGCGAACAGGCCCTGCGCCAGTTCCTGCGGCAGGTCGGCGGCCACCTCCAGCGTGCCGACCGCCAGTGCGCTGGACTTGGCGTGGCTGGCGCGCACGGCATGATGCTCGCGCTTCTCCACGGTTTCGCTCTGCTGCGTCATGCCGCGGATGATGCCGTCGATCGTCTCCTGCTCCTTCGGGGCGGGCTGTTCGATCTCGGGTCGGTAGCGAAGATAGGACATGGGAACCCCTTTCTCGGGAAATCAGGGCCGGGTGCCGGCAAGGAACTGGACGAGCAGGTCCGCGACCTTCTCGGGCGCCTCACGCTGCGGGAAATGGCCGACGCCGGGCAGGCCAACCATCTCGAACGGCCCGTCGAACTTGGCGGGGACGGCGGCGAAGCTGTCCTGCGTCGTCACGCCGTCCTCGTCGCCCTTGATGAACAGCGTCGGCAGCGACAGCCTGGTCGTCGCCTTGACCTTGGTTTCCAGCCACTCGCTGCGGGGATCCGGCGCGGCATTCTCCCAGCGCGAGCGATAGCTGTGCAGGGTGATGTCGACCCAATCGGGATTGTCGAACGATCGTGCGACCGTCCGGAACGTCGCCTCGTCGAACCAGCCGGCGGGTGCCCAGTTCACCCAATGGATGTGCGCAAAGCCGTGCGGATCGGCCCGTACGGCCTGCGCGCCCCGGTCCGTCGCCATGAACCAATGGTACCAATAGCGTTGCGCCTGCTCGAACGGCGGCGTCTTCATGCCGCCCAGGCGCGGCGGCGTCGCGAGCAGGGTCATGCGCTCGATCCGATCGGGCCAGCCGACCGCCAGTGCCTCCGCGATGTTGGACCCCCAGTCGTGCCCGACCACCGCCAGCCGCTCGATCCCGAGCGTGTCGAGCAGCGCCATCATGTCGGTGGCGTGGACCGCCGGATTAGCGACGCGCGGCGCGTCCGGGTTCAGCCGGGATTCGCCGAATCCCCGCAAGGTCGGCACGATCACGCGGTGGCCGGCATCGGCAAGGGTCGGTGCGACATCGTCCCAGGTGGACGCATCGTCGGGCCAGCCATGCAGCAGCAACACGGCGTTTTCCGACGCCGCACCAAATTCCTCGTAATGGAGCGCAAGATCCGGTGTCTGGACCGTCGGCATGGCGGTGCAACCTCTTGGAAAACAGTGGGGATACGAAGAACCTGTCGGCCGCGTCGGTGTTCCGGCAGCCGCGACCGGCCGCGTCGAATCACCCTCTGGCCGGGCCGAAATCCATGTTGCGGGGGCTGGTGTGCGAGGCAGCAGCAGCGACCTCGTGCAATCCGTTGCGAAGCTTGTTACGGTGGCGGTCGCATTCGCGGTCGTTCGGCTGTGCGCTCATGGGCGCGGCGGAACAAACACGGGTGCGGATGATTACCGACCTCCAATGACGGTCACCGCGTTTCAATGTTCCACAACGGGGAATGAAAAATGAAGAAGATTTCTGTTCTCGGCGCCGCGATCGGCCTGATGGCTCTGTCGGCTTGCAATTCCAGCCCGCGTGAGCAGGCCGCCGACAACATCGAAGCGAACGCGGACAGCGTCGCCGACAACCTCGAGGACGCCGCTGACAACGCCAGCACGACCGCCGCTAAGGACAGCCTGAACAACGAGGCAGACGCCGTCCGCAACGAGGGCGACCTGAAGGCGAAGGACATGCGCACCAACGATCCCGACACGAACCTGTCGAACGGTCTGTAAGACCGACGGATCGGCCGCGCCGACCCCAGGGTCGCGCGTTCGCAAGAGGGGGCGTCCGCTTCGATGCGGGCGCCCCTTTCTTATGCCTTGACCGGCTTCACGATCTCGTCCTCATTCCTGACGGGCCGCCGAGACACTTTGACGACCGTCGGCGCAGCACACGAAGCCGAGGTCGGAAATGAGGACGTGATGTCCACCCAGATTGGCGCCGGGTTCGAGGTGCTTGTCTGCCCGGAACGGGCCGTGCCGAGGAGGGACGCGCAGGCGGTGATCCGGACCATCACCCCCGGGGTTCCGCTCAACCAAGCACGTGACCGTCAGGCCAGCCCCGTTCGCGGGTCCTCGCCCAGCGGTGTCGGAGCCGCATCGGCCTGCCCGCGCGACAGCAGCGGCTGGAGCAGCAACAGCGCCTGAACGCGGTTCTGCACGCCCAGTTTGCGGAACGTCGCCCCCAGATGCGCCTTCACCGTCGCCTCCGTCACGCCCAGTTCGCCGGCCACTTGCTTGTTCGACCGCCCGTCGGCCGATGCCAGCAGGGTGCGGAACTGTGCGCTGGACAGGCTGTCCAACAGCGCACGCAGCGAGGCGGCCCGGTGCGGTCGCTCGCCCTCCTGCGGGAAGACAGTGCCACCATTGGCGATCCGGCTGAGGTGCATCGTCAGCGTATCGAACGACTGCGTCTTGTCGAGATAGCCCGCCGCGCCCAGCGCGCGCGCCGCCTCCGCCTGTTCCGCGCGATACCTGTCGGAAATCAGCGCGATCGGGGTCGTGCCGATCTCATGCTGGATGCGCATGAACCCCGCAAAGCCGCCCGCGTCCGGCAACATATCGTCCAGCACGACAAGCCGATACCGGCCGTGCCGTCGTATCAGTGCCTGCGCCTCCGCGATGGTCGCGGCCTGGTCGATGACGGCGGCGGCGGCGACGGCGCGTATCGCCAGGCACAGCCCCTCGCGCGTGACCGGATGATCGTCGGCAATCAACACGCGCCCAGGACCGTTCATGCAGGCCTCCGTGAGTTTTACACACGATCCTGCAAGCTAGATTAAGTAGTTACCGCAGTTCAAACGAAAAAACCGCTATATTGGAGTTACATAGGTTATCGCCACTCGCAGCTCAGAGGGCCGGGCCCCCGCTTCAGTGTTCGCAAGCTATCCCCTCGCCGCACAATCGACGTTGAAGTTCCTGCACGCGAGTTTGTGCGCTTCACCGAGGGCGCGACATGCCGCGATCATCCGCGCCGTTAGACTTTGGTCCAACCCGAAGCCCCTGCAGCGACTCGTTTAACTACTTGGAAAGAGGCGAAAAAGAAAAGCCAATACCGCATTATTACAGCGGGGGCGAACGTGACGCGACGGGCCGATCATACCGCCATTATGGTGGATCCGCGGCGGGGGGCCGGGGGCGGCGGCACATGGCGGCCTGTCGGCTGGCTCGCCCTCCTGTCCACCCTGATACTGGCCGTCCCGACGATGACGTCCGCGGCCACCCCGGCGGGTTCGACGATCGTGAACACCGCTTTCGCGACGATGGATGGAGAGGGCCGGGATGTCCGCATCGCGTCCAATGCCGCCGCCCTGACCGTCGCCGAGATCCTGGACGTCAAGCTGGCCCTGGCCGCCACGGAGCCGCACGTGCCGCGCGGGCAACTCGCCGCGGTGCCGTTCACTCTCGCCAACACGGGCAACGGGCACGAAGCCTTCGCGATCAAGAGCGAGGGCGGTGTCGCCGTCCAGACGTTCGCGATTGATCGCGACGGCGACGGCCGGTTTGATCCGGCGGTCGATCTGCCTCTCCGCGCCGACGCCGTGACACCGCCGATGGACGCCGGCGCGACGGCCAAGCTGCTGGCGCTGGTCCAGGGTGACACAGCCGGCCCGGCCGACCTGATCGTCCAAGCGCACGCGCAGACCGCGTCCGGACAGCCGGGGTCGGTTCATGTCGGCGAAGGGGATGGCGGCGGCGACGCGATCGTCGGTCCCGGCACGGCGTCCGACACCTTGCGCGTGACCTTCACGGTCGATGACGACGCCACAGCGCCGAACGTCACGCTGACCAAGACGCAGCAGGTCACGGCGCCGGACGGCGGCACCGCGCCGGTGAAGGGGGCCACGGTTGCCTATTCCATAGAGGCGCGCTTCGAGGGCGGGGCCCCCTTGCGCGACGCTCACCTGACCGATCCCGTTCCCGCCGGCACCCGCTTCGTGCCCGGCAGCCTGCTGCTCGACGGGCAGGCGCTGACTGACGCCGCCGACGGCGATGCCGGCCGCTGCGACGGCGCAAGCATCGACGTGTCGCTCGGCGATGTTGCCGGGCCGACCACCCACACCCTCCGTTTTCAGGTGACGATCCAATGAGGAACTCTGCGATGATCCGTTTACACCGTTGCTGTATCGCCCTTCTGATGGCGTCGGCGCCCGTCGCCGCGTCGGCGGCAAGTCCGATCGAGCTGACGGCGCGGGTGCTGGTCGAACAGCGTCAGGCCGCCGCCGACGGTACGACGCGCATCGTTCTGGTCCCGCCCGCCCGCGTCACGCCGGGCGACGCGATCGTCTACACGCTCATATATCGCAACACCGGCAGCCAACCGGTGCCCGACCTGGTCGTCGCCAGCCCGGTTCCCGGCAACCTGCTCTACGCCGGCCCGGCCGAGAAGGCGGCGGTGCCAGAGGTGTCGGTCGACGGAAAAGCCTTTGCCCCACTGGCGCAACTGCGCGTCGACGGACGACCCGCAATCGCCGCCGACGTGCGCGCGCTGCGCTGGCGCATCGCCGCCCCGCTGACCGGCGGCGCGGCCGGACAGGTCGCCTTTCGCGCGATCGTGAAGTGAGCGCCCAACCACCTTTCACCAGAGGACGTGCATGATGAACCGTATCCTTTCACCCGTCGCCCTGCTGGCGGGCACCGGCGCCGGCCTGTTGATCGCGCCGCAGGCACTGGCTCAACAGGTCAGGTCCGGCACCGCCGCCGGCGTCTCCATCTCCAACCAGGCGACCGTCAGCTATTCGGTCGGCGGATCGTCGCTGACCACCAGCTCCAACACCGCGACCTTCGTGGTCGACAAGAAGATCAACCTGGCCGTCGCCGAGCTGGGCGGCACGCCGACGATCGTGGCGCGCGGCGCGACGGATCAGGTGACGACGTTCACCGTGACCAACCTGACCAACGCGACGCAGGATTTCCGGTTGGAGGCGGATCAGCAGGATGTGTCCATCCCCCTGCTTGGCACCGACGACTTCAACGTGACCAGCGTTCGCGTCTTCGTCGATTCGAACGGCAACGGCACGTACGAAGCGGGCGTCGACCGGGCGACGTTCATCGACGAACTGGCGCCAGACGCGACCGTGACCGTGTTCATCGTCGCCAATATCCCCGATGTGGCCGGGATCACGCAGGCCAATGTATCGCTGAACGCGATCGCGGCGAATAGTGGACAGGCGGGAACACTTGGCGGCGACGTCGTTGCGACGCCGCTGACCACGCCCGATTCCCCGACCACGGTGGACATCGTCTTCGCCGACGACACCGGTCTGCTCGACCAGCCGCGCAACGGGCAGCAGCGCGCGTTCGACGCCTATCGCCTGGGCAGCGCGGTAGTGACGTTGAGGAAATCGGCGCGTGTGTTGAGCGATCCGGTGAACGGGCTGGCCAGTCCCCACGCCATTCCCGGCGCGGTGGTTGAATACTGCATCACCGTCAACAATGCCGGGCCGAACGTCGCCAACGGGATCACGGTGACGGACGCCCTGCCGGCGAACACGGACTATATTTCCAACTCGCTGACGGTCGGCGGTATCGGCACGGGCGACACCTGCGTCCTCAACGGATCGATCGAGGACGATGATGCGGTGGGGGCCGATGAAAGCGATCCCTACGGTGGTTCGTTCGATGGCGCGACCGTGCGTGCGACGCTGCCGTCGGTGACGCCGCTGGTCCCGCTGAACGTCGGGTTCCGCGTCACCATCCGATAAGGTCAACAAGCAGGAGCAGATTCGGCTCCGGCGCCACCCGCGCCGGAGGACGGCACAGCTATGCCTATCGTCCGCGCCATCCTCTCCACCGCTTCGGCGGTCCTGCTGACCCTGGCCGGTGCCGGGGTGGGCGCGGATTCGCCGGCGCGCGGGCAGACCATCAGCAACACCGCCCGGCTGACCTTTTCCGCGGATGGCAACCAGCGTAGCGTGTCGTCGAACACCGTTTCGCTGTCGCTGCCGCGTGTCACGAAGCCGACGCGCCTGACGATCAGGCATCCCGGCCCCCATTACCAACTGCGCGGCGTCGGATGCACGAAGACACCGACGCTGACCACGACGCCGTCGCCCGTCTCGGACGCCGACCTGGCGGAGACGGCACCCTTGGTGTCCGCGCAGGAAGACGATGTGCTGATCTTCGTGCTGGAGGCACCGGCGGAGAACAAGGATCCGGCCAGGCAGGATACGGCGCGCATCGAGTTCGAGGCCGGCCGGACGCGCGGTGAGATCGTGCTGACCGAAACCTCTGCGAACAGCGGCGTCTTCGCCGGTGGACTGCCCGCCACCGCGCCGGGCGGAGAGGAATCCTGCGGCATCCTTATCACCAGGACCACGCAGGTGCGCGTTCACTATGTCGGCAGCGATGACAGCGCGCCCGCGGACGGGTCGGTGCTGATCGATCCGGAAGGCGAAGTCTTCGATTCCCGTACCGGAGTTCCCGTGGACGGCGCGATCGTCACCCTGATCGATGAGGATAGCGGCCAGCCAGCGGCGGTGGTGGGTGACGACGGGGTCAGTGCCTATCCCTCCACCGTCGTCACCGGCAGCCTGGTCGTGGATGCGCGCGGCGACCGGTACCAGATGGGGCGGGGCCGGTTCCGCTTCCCTCTGGTGGCCCCAGGCCGCTACCGGCTGAAGGTCCAGCCGCCGCCCGGCTATGTCGCGCCGTCCCGCGCCACTCCGGCGCAGATCGCCGACCTGCCCGAGCATCGGGGCCGGTTCCGCATCATGGACGCATCCTATGGCGGCGTGTTGATCGTGGAGGGCGTGGAGCCGATCCGCGTCGACGTCCCGATCGATCCGCCCGGCGCGGATGCCAATCTGGTTCTGGACAAGGTGGCGTCGACCCATGTCGCGGCCTTCGGCGACTTCGTGCAATATCGGCTCGACCTGCGCAACACGGGCTCCACGCCGGCGCGGGACGTCACCATCATCGACCGGCTGCCCCCCGGCCTGCACCTTCGGCCCGGATCGATCCGGGGGCTGGCGGAGCCACAGGTGACGCCCGACGGTCGTGAGCTGCGCTTCGCCGTGCCGGCGCTGGCGGCCGGTGCCGCCACGCGCGTCACCTATCTGGTGGAGGTGACCGCCGCCGCCCCGACAGGCGATGCGATCAACCGGGCGACCGCGGTCGCGCCCGGACTTGGCGCCAGCAACGAGGCGAGCGCGGCGGTGCGCATCACCGCGCCGCTGTTCACCGATGCTATGACCATCACGGGCCGCGTCACGGCCGGGAATTGCGGCGATCCGGCATCGACGCTGACCGGCATGGCGGGCATCCGCCTGATGCTGGAGGATGGCAGCTTCGTGGTCACCGACCGCGACGGGCTGTACCATCTGGAGGGGGTGCGCCCCGGCACGCATGTGGTGCAGGTCGACCGCGACAGCGTTCCCGCGACCCATGCGCCGGTCGTGTGCGGTGGCGACACCCGCGCCGCCGGCGACGCGGCCTCCCGCTTCGTCACGGGCGGCGGCGGCAGCCTGCACCGCGTCGACTTTCAGCTTCGCCCGACCGGCGCCGTCGCCACGCCTCGTTCGCTCGACACGGACGGCACGCCCGAGGCGGAGGCGCTGGCCGCCGGCAACCGGGCCGACTGGCTGGCCCGCGCGCAGCCCGGCATCGGCTGGCTGTTCCCGGAGATCGACCACAATCCGCGTGCCCCGGCGGTGCGGGTCGTGATCCGGCACCTGCCCGGACAGCGGGTTGCGCTGCGCCTGAACGGCGCGCCGGTCGATCCGTTGCGCTTCGAAGGTACCGAAAGCGATCCCGCACGCGGCGTCGCGATCTCCAGCTGGAGCGGCCTGTCGCTGCACGACCGCGACAACCGGCTGGAGGCGCGTGTGCTGGATGCGGGCGGCGCGGTCGTCGCGACGCTGGATCGCACGGTGCATTATGCCAATGTGGCAGCACGCGCGAGCTTCGTGGCCGCGGGGTTGACGCTGGTGGCGGATGGCCTGACCCGGCCGCTGGTGGCTGTGCGCGTCACCGACCGCGACGGGCGGCCGGTCCGCGCGGGCACTCCCGTCCCGTTCCGCGTCGAGGCGCCCTATCTGGCCTGGCAGGAGGCCGCGACGCGTACCGCGCGACCGCTGTCGCGGCCGGATGCCGACGCAACCGTCGCCCGGGTGACCGGTGACGCGGGTCTGGCGCTGATCCCGCTTCAGCCGACGCGACAGGCCGGACTGGCACGGATCGCCGTGGTGACGACCGATCGTGGTGTCGAACAGGTCAGCGACGTTCGCGCCTGGCTGGCCGCGCCGTTGCGCGACTGGGTGGTCGTCGGGTTCGGGCGCGGCACGATCGGCCACGATGCCCTGTCGCATGCAGCGCCGCTGCCGTCGCGTGCACGCGGGCCGCTCAACGTCGACGGACAGCTCGCGCTGTACGCAAAGGGTCGGATCAAGGGATCGTGGCTGCTCACCACTGCCTATGACAGCGACCGGCGGCGCGATCCCGATCGCGGCCTGCTCGGCATGATCGATCCCGACCGTTATTACACCGTCTATGGCGACGGCACCTTGCAGGGCCATGATGCGGCGACGCGCGGCAAGCTGTACGTCCGGCTGGAGCGTCGCGAGTTCTACGCGCTGTACGGCGATCTGGAGACCGGCCTGCTCGATACGCGACTGACCCGGTACAGCCGCACGGTCAATGGCATGAAGGCGGAATATGCCGGTCGCCGGGTCATGTTCTCCGCATTCGCGGCGCGCGACGACAGCCGGTACGGCCGCGACGAGATCCAGGGTAACGGGCTGAGCGGCCCGTATCGCCTGTCCGTCCGCGACATCGTGCCCAACAGCGACAAGCTGCGCCTGGAGACACGCGACCGTTTTCGCTCGGAACGGATCGTCGCGACCCGCCAGCTGACGCGGCACCTCGATTACGACATCGACTCTCAGGCCGGCACCATCCGCTTTCGCGAACCGATCCTCAGCCGCGATGCCGCGTTGAACCCGAACTTCATCGTCGTCGATTACGAGGTCGACGCCGGCACCCGCAAATTGGCGGCGGGCGGTCGTGCCGCGCTGAAGATCGGTCGCGCGGAAATCGGCGGCAGCGTGCTGCGAGACCAGGGGCTGGCGCCCGGTGCGACCATTGCCGGCCTGGACATGAAGCTGCAGGTGGCGGCCGGCACGACGCTGCGCGCGGAGGCGGCGAGCGGCGGCAAGGGCGGGGTGCGTGACGGTGGCGCCTGGCTGGCGGAGGTCGAGCATCACGGTGCCGCCGCCGACGTGCTGGCCTATGCGCGCCAGCAGGATGCCCGCTTTGGCCTGGGCCAGCAGGATGCCCGCTTTGGCCTGGGCCAGCAGAATGCCGGCGAGGCCGGCACCCGCAAGGTCGGCGCGGACGGGCGGCTGAGGCTGGGTGAGCGGCTGTCGCTGACCGCATCGGGCTGGATGCAGGACCAGCTCGGCGACGGCGGCCGGCGCGTTGCGGGAGAGGCGCGGCTGGAATACCGCCGTACGGCCGGGACCGTGTTCGCGGGCGTACAGTTCGCAACCGATCGCGGCATCGGCAGCGGCCCGGATGCTGCCGGCACGCGTACGTCGCGCCTGCTGACGCTGGGCGGCACGCAATCCTTGTTCGACGACCGGGTGAAGGTGGACGGCCAGGCGCAGGTCGCGGTCGGCGGCCATGACGAGAGCGTGGACTTCCCCGCGCGCCAGAGGATCGGCGTGACGTGGAAGCTGGACGACGCGGTGCGCCTGGTCGCGGCGCATGAGGATGCGGTCGGGCAGGACTTCCACGCCAAGACATCCCGGGTCGGATTCGACGTCGCGCCGTGGGCCGGCGCGCATCTGCTGGCGACGTTGAACCAGGGCGGGGTATCGGAAAACGCCGCGCGCACCTTTGCGCAATATGGCCTGAACCAGTCGCTGCCGATCGGGAAGAACTGGACGGTCGATGCGACGCTCGACTCCAGCCGCACCGTGGCGGGGCGGATAGACGCCGACGATCTGCTCAGCCGGTACCATCCGCCTGCGGGCGGCGGCGTGATCGGGTCGGGCATCGCCGCGGCGGATGCGCTGGACGGCGACTTCACCGCCGCGACGCTGGGCGCGAGCTATCGTGCGGATCGCTGGTCGTGGACGGGACGGGTCGAGTATCGCGACGGCACGCGGGAGAGGCGCTGGGGTCTGACCAGCAATCTGGTCCGCACGCTGGGTGAGGGCAGCACGCTGGCATCGGCGGTGCGGGCATTCCGGGTGCGTGACGCGCTTGGCGCCACCTCGTCCACCGCGACCGCCGACCTCGCACTGGCGCTGCGTCCACTGGGCAGCCGCTGGTCGGTGCTGGAACGCTTTCAGCTGCGCGGAGATGCGATCACGGCGGCGGGGTCGTCCGGTAACCCGCTCGCTCTCCCCTTGCTCGCCGACGGTGTGGCGCGAACCATGCGGGCGGTGAACATGATGGCCGTGAACTACAGCATCAACGCGGCGGGAGAGGGGCGCGGGTTCGAGGCCAGCCTGTTCCACGGCGCCAAATATGTGCGCGGCCGCTATGCCGATGAGACGGTGGAAGGATTGATCGACGTGATCGGCGTGGAAGTGCGCCAGGACCTGCACCCGCGCGTCGCGGTCGGCGTGCAGGCGAGCGTGCGGCACAGCTGGTCCAGCAACACCCTGCTGGTGTCCGCCGGCCCATCGGTCGGCGTGTCGCCCGCGACCAACATGTGGCTGACGCTGGGATACAATGTCAGCGGCTATCGCGACCGCGATTTCGACGGGGACCGGTGGAGCCGACGCGGCGCATATCTGACCATGCGGATGAAGTTCGACCAATCCCTCCTCGGAGGGCGGCGATGATCCGGGTGCGAGGCCTGTGCCTGCTGCTGCCTGTGGTGCTGTTGCTGCTGCTGCCGCGCGCCGCGCATGCCGCGCCGATCACCGTCACCAAGACGGCTCAGCTGGTGTCCGACCCGACCGGCAACACCTATCCCAAGGCCATTCCGGGTGCGGTGTTCGATTACACGATCACCCTGGCCAACCCCACGCTGAACGCGGCGGCGAGCGGCATCGTGCTGGAGGATGCTATCCCGCCGCGCACCGAGTTGCGGGTCAGTGACATAGCGCTGCTGACGCCCGGCCCGGTGGCGTTCAACGGCGGGCTGCTCGGCACCAGCGGGCTGGGTTACACCTTCACCAGTTTCGACAGTCGGGGCGACAGCATCGAATTCTCGTCCGACAACGGAAAAAGCTGGACCTACAGGCCGCAACCCGATGCCGATGGCTATGACAATCGCGTCACCAACATCCAGGTGAAGCTGACCGGATCATGCGTCGCGGGCGCGTCGGCCTCCCTCCGCTTCCGCGTACGCCTCCGCTGAACGAAGGCGTACGCGCGTCAGCCCAGCGCCTTGCGCACCAGGCGGCGCGTGATTTCCGCCGTGACGCCGAAGACCATGTGCGACGCCAGCGTGTAGGCGTGACCGGAGGCAGGCGTCTTCCACGGCGCCGGGCCGAGCCCCACCGCCGGCACCGCCGCCTCGTCCAGCAGGCCCGCCACCGTGCCGCCAAAGGCCGTGCCCAGCCCCGACGTCACCGCGGGGCTGGCCTCCGCGGCCATCCCGTAGGCGAGGCCCAGCCCAGCACCCAGCGCGTAGTGCACGCCTTGGCCCGCCGCGTCCTTCTTGTCGTCGGGCACGTCATGGCCGGTCGTCGCGCGGGCGATCCGATCGGCGGCCTTGTTGGTGGCCGGCTCGTCTTCGTCGTCGGAGGATGAGGAAGACGCGGCGGTCAGCACCGCCTGGAACCTGTCCATCGCGAAGGAGGCGACCAGTCCGGCGGCCAGTCCCGCCAGCGCACCCTTCCACATCATGTTCGTTTGTTCGCTCATGCCCGCTCAATCGATTGACGCGGCGATGGTTTCCCCGGCCGAACGCAAAATGCCGCCCGCCGGGATCGATCCGGCGGACGGCACCTTTTCGCGCGCGATGCTTCGTCAGTCGCGCAGGGCGTTTTCCGACAATCGGGTGATCGGCGGCAGCAGGTATGACAGCACCGAACGCTTGTCGCCCAACAGGCTGACGCTGGTGACCATGCCCGACGCGATCGGGAGCGCCCGGCCCGACTTGTCGGTCGGCCCGGCATGCGGCACCCGAATGCGGACCAGATAGGCGCTTTCCCCGGTACGCTGGTCGACCTGCGCGTCTGGGGATATCTACGCAACGCTGCCCGTCAGGCTGCCATAGATCGCCGCCTCATATGCGGTGACGTTGACGGAGGCAGTCTGTCCGGGCGCGACATGACCGATACCCTGCGGGCGGACCTTCACCTCCACGATCAGCATGTCGTCGTCGGGCACGATCTCCACCAACGGCTCGCCTGCGCGAACGGCGGCGCCGACGGTCGCGACCAGCAGCTTGTCGACCCGGCCGCTGCGTGGCGCGCGCACGATCGTGCGGTCCATGCGGCTTTGCAGGGCGGGCATGCCGCGTGTCCTTGCCTCCAGCTCCGTACGCGCGGCGGCCAGATCGTCGGCGGTCTGCACCTGCCACTGGCCCCGATCGCGGACGAAGGTGGCGCGCGCCTCCGCCACGGCCACCTGCGGCGGGCGCGATCGGCTCAGTCATCCTGGCGGAGGTGGCCCGTTACGTGGTGATCGGCGTCGGATAGCGGCAGATCGGCTTTTCGTTCTGGCGACAGGATGCGGCCGCCGCGCTCGCCACCGCGTTGCTGGTGGCGGGGTGGGTGGCGCTGCGTCACGCGCTGGGCTGGGGCGGGCCGCTCGTCGGCATGCATCTTGGTGGCTGACCCCTTAGCGGATAAGGACACGGCAACAATGACCGCTTCGCGCATCCTCTTCGTGCAATTCGCATGCGACTTCCTGGAGGCGCACCGCCTGCTGGAGAGCAGCGGCGCCGAAGCCTATTTCGGCCACGGCTACGTCCTGGAACAATTGGGGCGCATCCAGGCTGAGGTGGGGGAGACCGCCATCCTGTGCTGCCTGTCGGGCAGCCGCTATCAGGAGGCCTTGCCCTCCGGCGTCACCGTGATGGGCGCCGACGCGCATTCCGACAAGCAGAGCGCGCAGGTCATGCCATGATGGAGGCGTTCCGCCCCACGCATGTTGTCGTGCTGACGCCGATGCCGCGCATCCTGCGCTGGGCGCGGCGGTCGGGTTCGCGTGTGCTGTCCGTCTTCGCCGACAGCTTCAGCGCCGGGCCGCTGCACCGCTTGTGGCGCTTCGGCCGGCTGCACGCGCAGCTCAACGACCGCCGCGTCGAATGGGTGGCCAATCACGGCCGCAACGCGTGTCGCTCGCTGGTGCGCATCGGCGTAAAGGCGGCAAAGGTCCTGCCCTGCGATTTCCTCCAGGTCCGCCGCCCGCATGATCGCCCGGCGAAATCCGGGCCGGGGGAGCGGCGCTCCACGCTGTTCTTCGCCGGGGAAGTGATCGCGCTGAAGGGGGTCGGCGACCTGGTCGAGGCGATCGCCGACCTGAAACGACGCGGCCTCGACGTGGGCCTTCAGATCGCGGGCAAGGGCGCTGCCGACACGTTCCGCGACCTGGCGGACCGGCTGGGCGTCGCCGATCGTGTCGAGTTTCTGGGCACCGTTCCCAATGCCAACGTGCCGGACCGGATGCGCGCCGCGGCGGCCATGGTCGTGCCCAGCCGCCACCGCTATCCGGAAGGGTTGCCGCTCACCATCTACGAGGCGCTGTGTTCGCGCACCCCGCTGATCGCGTCCGACCATCCTATGTTCCTCGGCAACCTGACCCACGGCGAGACCGCGCTGATCTTCCCGGCCGGGCAACCGGCGGCGCTGGCGGACCGGGTCGCGGCGTTGTTTGCTGACCCCGCCCTGTACCGCCGCCTTTCGGATGCCGCGCAGCGGGCGTGGGAGGGGTTGCAGATCCCGGTGAAGTGGGGCGACCTGATGTTGCGCTGGAGCAGGGGGACGGACGAGGACATAGCCTGGATCCGCTCCAACACGATCACCTATATGGAGGACGCGGCATGACCGCATTGCCGCTTCTCGCCGGTGTCGAACTGGGCGGGACCAAATGCGTCTGCATCCTGGCGCGGGGTCCCGACGCGATCGAGGAGGAGGTGCGTATCCCCACCACCCGGCCGGACGAGACGCTGGCGGCGGTGGAGGCCGTGCTGGAACGGTGGCGCGGTTTCGCGGCGCTCGGCATCGCCAGCTTCGGACCCGTCTCGATCGACCGGCATGCGGGCGATTACGGCCATGTCACCGCGACCCCGAAACCGGGCTGGTCGGGCGCCGACATCGCGGGGCGCCTGGCGCGCGTCGCGGGCGTGCCCACCGGCTTCCACACCGATGTGGTCGGGGCCGCTCTGGCGGAGGCCAGATGGGGCGCGGCGGAGGGGCTGGCCGACATGGCCTATGTCACCGTGGGCACCGGCATCGGCGCGGGCCTGATCGCCGGCGGCCGGCCGGTGGACGGACTGGGGCATGGCGAGTTCGGGCATCTGCGCCCCGTGCGCATGGCCGGCGACGACTGGGTCGGGGCATGCCCTTTCCACGGCGCCTGTGTGGAGGGGCTGGCATCCGGCCCGGCGATCAAGGCGCGCGCCGGCCAGTCGGCGGAATCGCTGGATCTGCACGATCCCGTCTGGGACGGCGTCGCGCATGCGCTGGGCCAGTTGTGCCATGCGCTGGTGCTGACCGGCGTGCCGCGCCGCATCGTCATGGGCGGCGGCGTCATGGTCGGCATGCCGCATCTGTTTCCCATGATCCGCACCGCGACGACCCGCAGCCTCGCGGGCTATGTGTCCTCGCCGGACGTCGCGCTGGCCGATACGTTCGTGGTTCCCGCCGCACTCGGCGGACGGGCCGGGCCGCTCGGCGCGATCCTGCTCGGGGCGCAGGCGCTGGAGGAACGGCTGGGGGCCGCGTTTACCACCTCTTAACCGCGCCGGGTTACGCCTTCGCAGGATTTGTCCCGGAATTCGGCCGATCGGTGAGCGGCGGGATGCAGGCCTGCGAAAGGGGGGTGGCATGCGGATACTGATCGTCGATGACGAACAGGCGGTTCACGACAGCTATCGTCGCAGCTTCGCGGCCGCGGGCACGGATGCGCGCGCGTTGCGCGACATGGCCAGCGAGCTGTTCGGCGGTTCCGATGATCCGCAGGTCGATGCCGACGAGCCGGTCGCCTTTGTGCTGACCCATTGCTTTACCGGCGAGGAGGCGGTGCGCGTGGTCGAGGACGCTCGCGCCGATGCCGAACCGTTCGCGGTCGCGTTCATCGACGTGCGCATGCCCCCCGGCATCGACGGGCGGGAAACGACACGCCGCATCCGCGCAATCGACCCCGACATCAACCTGGTCATCGTGACCGGCTATTCGGATTTCTCCCCGGCGGAGATCAGCCGGGTCGCAGGTCCGCCGGATCAGGTCTTCTACATCGCCAAGCCGTTCGAAGTGGCGGAGGTGCAGCAGACCGCCACCGCGCTGGCGACCCGCTGGGCGGCGGATCGCGACCTGGCGCAGGCTCGCGCACTGCTCGCCGCGCAGGTCATCCAGCTGGAGGAGCAGGCCGCCGAACTCGCCGCCAACGAAAGCCGCGCCATGCACATGGCGATGCACGATTCGCTGACCGACGCGCCCAATCGCGCCGCGTTCCAGCGCGCGCTCGGCAAGCGGGTCCGGCGCAAGGGCCTGTTCGCGGCGGCGATGATCGACCTCGACCGGTTCAAGCTGGTCAACGACACGCTCGGCCACCTCGCCGGGGACGCGCTGATCCGCGAAATCTACGGCATCCTCAACCGCACGGCGCCGGACGGTGCGGTGGTCGCCCGGCTGGGCGGCGACGAGTTCGGCATCCTGTTCGACACCGATTGTGCCGACAGCGCCTGCATGGCCTGCAACCGCATGGTGTCCGCGTGCGCCACCACCATGACCGTGTTCGGCCACACGGTGCGCGGCGGTGCGTCAGCCGGCCTTGTCGTGGTCGATGGCGCGGAGGGGTGCGATCCTGTCGACGTGATGCGCCGCGCGGACCTGGCCCTGAACGATTCCAAGCGGGCCGGGCGCGGCGTCGTGCGTATCTTCGACGAAAGCATGGACGAGGGCATCCGCTTCCGCCGCCGGATCGAGGGTGGGCTGTCGCAGGCGCTGGAGCGGGACGAGCTGACCTTGTCCTATCAACCCATCGTCTCGCGCGACACGCTGGAGGTTGTCGGGTTCGAGGCGCTGGTACGTTGGGAAACGCCCGATTACGGTTCGGTCAGCCCGGCGATGTTCATCCCGATCGCGGAGGAATCGAACACCATTCACGAACTGGGCGACTGGGTGCTGGCCGCCGCCCTGGCGCAGGTGCGGACGTGGCCGGGCCAGTATGTGTCCGTGAACTTCTCGCCCCGCCAGTTCCGCCGGCCCAATTTCGTCGGTCACATCGTACAGGCGGTTCAGCATGCCGGTGTGGAGCCGTCGCGCCTGCAGATAGAGATCACCGAAACCGCGATCTTCGACGACGCCGATCGCGCCGCCGACACGCTGTACCGCCTGCGGCAGATGGGGTTCCGCATCGCGCTGGACGATTTCGGCACCGGCTATTCCAGCCTGTACAACATCCGCAAATTCGCGCTCGACAGCCTGAAGATCGATCGCAGCTTCATCGACGGCATGGGGCGGGAGCGGGAGTCCGCCGCCATTGTCCATTCCATCATCCATCTCGGCCGGGCACTCGGCCTCGGCATCATCGCGGAGGGCGTGGAGACGGAGGCGCAGGTGCAGGCACTGCGCATCGCCGGGGCCAGCCATCTGCAAGGCTTCTTCTTCTCCAGCCCGATCGACGCCGGCACGGCACAGGCGATGGCCGATCGCCGCTTCATTGGCGGTACCGATGACGATGAGGAGCCGGCGACCGGCGCGTCCAGGGTCGGGTCCGGCACCTGATGCCCGGTCGGGCGGCCTTCGTCCGACGCCTGCGTCGCCGCCTGTTCCGGCCCGCTTCGCTGGGCGTGAAGCTGGCGATGATCCTGGCGGCGGCGGGCGCGGTGGGCGCGATCGGCGTCACGCTGATCCTTGCCGCCGTCGTGACGCCCAGCCTCCACGCCCTGCAACGTGCGGAGACCCAGGCCGATCTCGACCGGGCGCGCGGGGCCATCGTCGATCAGGGCCTCGCTGTGGAGAGGATCACTCATAATCTGGCCGATGGACCCGCGATCGCCGGGTCGGGCACGGTTCCGGACGATGCGGCCGGCACCGCGCGTCTTGCGGCGGACGGCGGCGTCCTGGGGGTGACGTGGCGTGAGGAGGCGACGTCCATCACACGCTCCGCCAGGCGTGCGGCGTTCCGCTCCGCGCTCGCCGGGCTGGACCTGCCCCGTGTCCTGCACGGGCACAGGTCCGGCCATGTATTCATGCGGCTGGATGGCGCGCTCGTCGCCATCGGTGTCGCCACGGTCCGCGATGGGGAGCCGGGCGCGGCCTTCGTCGCGGCGGCGCGGCCGGTTGCGGCATCGGACCTGTCGCGTATTCTGCGACGACCGGTCATGCTGGACCTGCCCGGCGGCACGGCATCCGCCGACCCGCGCCGCGCAACCGTTCCGATCATCGGGCCCGACCGACATGTCGTCGCGGTGATCGGGATCGATGTCCGATCGGACGTGACGGTGCTGGGCCGGCGCATGCTGTTGCTGGCGATCGGCGGTTCGATCCTGCTGATCCTGGTGCTGCTCGCGGTGCTGCGTCGCGCCATCGCGCACATGGTGCTGCGCCCGCTGGCCCGAATGGACCGCCACATGCGCCTGGTGCGCGACCATGGCACGCTGATGATGCTGGAAGACGACCGCCGCCGGGATGAGATCGGCGCACTCGTTCGCAGCCACAACGCGATGCTGGCGCAGCTGGGTGCGCTGCGCGAACAGGTCGCGGTACAGGGCTTCGCGCTCGGCCGGTCGGAAAATGCCGTGGCGGTGATCCACAATGTCCGCAACGCGCTCAGCCCGATCAGCACCATCCTCAGCCAGGGTGTCGCCCGCGCGGCCCCCGTCGATCGCCCCGCGCTGGACCGTGCGCTGGCCGAGCTGGCGTCCGGCGACATTCCCGTGGCCAGGCGGCACAAGCTGGTCGCCTTCGTCGCGGCGGCCATCGAGGCGGAGGAGCGCGCCCGCCACGCCAACCGCACGGAACTGCAAACCGGGCGAGAGGCGATGGCACAGGCGCTCGCGATCATCGGCCTGCAGCAACAGCACGCGCTGGAGCGCCCGGCGCTGCAATCCTGCGACGTGGCGGAGGTCATCGCCCGCAACGCCACCATCGCCCGCTATTCGCAGATCGCGTCGATCGGCTTCGCCTTTCCCGCCGCGCCCAGCCCGGTGTTCGCCAACTGCCTGATCCTGTCGCAAGTGGTCGGCAACCTGTTCGTCAACGCGGCGGAGGCGATCGCCGCGACCGGGCGTGGCAGCGGCACCATCGCGGTGACCGTGACGCGCAGCGGCGACACGGTGACGATCCGAATCCGTGACGATGGGGAGGGGTTCGATCCCGCTGTCGCCGGCCGGCTGTTCGGACGCGGCTATTCCACGCGCGATCACAAATCCGGCGGCCTCGGCCTGCATTGGTGTGCGAACGCCATGATGTCGATGAACGGCGCGCTTCGCCTGGAGAGCGAGGGGCGCGGGCGGGGGGCCTGTGCCGTGCTGACCCTGCCTGCCGCAGGGGCGCTGGCCCTCTCCGACGCAGCGTAGGCGCGCATCAAAAGGGCAGACCCGGCTCCCGTTCCTCGGCCGCATCCGGCTCTTCCGGCGCCGATCCCAAGGCGGACAGGGTCAACCCCAGCAGGCGGATACCGCTCGCCAGCGGCATCTGCTGCGCCAACAATTCGTCGCCGATCGCCCGGAACCGGTCGCGGTCCGCAACCGGCACGCTGCTCGATCGGGCTCGCGTGATGGTGCGGAAGTCGGAAAAGCGCAGCTTTAACGTCACCGTCCGCCCACGCGCGCCGTGTCGCTCCACCCGCACCCATGCCGCATCCGCGACCCGGTCCAGCGCCTCGGACAACGCGGCGGGATCGATCAGGTCCGTCTCGAACGTCCGCTCCGCACCGATCGATTTCGCAGGCCGGTCGACGCGCACCGGGCGATGATCCTCGCCCCGCGCCGCGCCGTGCAGATAGGCGGCGTGGCTGCCGAAATGCTGCTGAAGGAACGGCAGGTCGCGCGCGCGCAGGTCCGCACCAGTCTGTATGCCCAGCCCCTCCATCCGGCGCGCGGTCACCGGTCCGACCCCATGGAACCGCGACACCGGCAGTGCGGCGACAAAGGCGGCGCCCTTGCCCGGCGGAATGACGCAAAGGCCGTCCGGCTTGTTCTGGTCGGACGCCAGCTTGGCGATGAACTTGTTATAGCTGACGCCCGCCGACGCGGTCAGTCCGGTCGTTTCGCGGATACGCGCCCGGATGTCCTCCGCGATGGCCCGCGCGGAACCCAGCCCGCGCAGGTCCTCCGTCACGTCCAGATAGGCCTCGTCCAGCGACAATGGCTCAATCAGCGGCGTGTAGTCGGCAAAGATCGCGCGGATCTGCGCCGACACCGCCCGATACACATCGAAGCGCGGCGGCACGAACACCAGTTCGGGACAGCGCCGGATCGCGGTCACCGACGGCATGGCGGACCTGACGCCGAACGCCCGCGCCTCGTAACTCGCCGCCGCCACCACGCCCCGTGCCCGCGACCCGCCGACCGCGACCGGCCGCCCACGCAACGCCGGATCGTCGCGCTGTTCGACGCTGGCGTAAAAGGCGTCCATGTCGACATGGATCACCTTGCGCGCGCGGGTGGCGTCGGTCGTCATGCCGGCGTCGCCCGGCCGCCCCGCTTACTTCTTGATGAGCCCGATCTCGACCAGCCGCTCGTGCAGGTAATCGTGCGCGGTGATCGGGGTCGGGTAGCGGTCGGGATTTTCCGCCGACACGCAGCCGGGGAGCGTCTCGATCAGGAAATCGGGCGCCGGATGAAGGAAGAACGGCATCGAATAGCGTGAATGGCCACGCCGCTCGACCGGCGGATTGACGACGCGGTGCGTGGTCGAGGGCAGCACATGGTTGGTCAGGCGTTGCAGCATGTCGCCGACATTGACCACCATCGCGCCCTCCGGCGGCTTGATCGCCAGCCATTCGCCGGAATCACGGTCGAGCAGTTCCAGCCCGGCCTCTTCCGCGCCGAGCAGCAGCGTGATGAGGTTGATGTCCTCATGCGCGCCGGCCCGCACCCCCTCCGCATCCGCCGGGATCGGCGGATAGTGCAGCAGGCGCAGCACCGAATTGCCGTCTTTCACCGCCGGATCGAACCAATGCTCATCCAGCCCGAGATACAGCGCGATCGCCGACAGCAACCGGTCGCCCGCCCGGTCAAACGCGGCGAACAGGTCGACGAACGTGTCGCGGAACCCTTCGGGCCGGTCGGGCCAGATGTTGCCCGGCATGTCCCCCGCGAAGCGATGCCCCTCGGGCAGTTCGCGACCGACATGCCAGAACTCCTTCAGGTCGACATGCTTGGCGTCCTTGGCGATCTCGGTCTTGAAGGGGGTGTAGCCGCGCGCGCCACCCGCGCCCGGTACATGATACGCGCGCTTCTCCTCCTCGGGCAGCGCGAACAGCGCCTCCGTCTGCTGCCAGGCGCGACCGATCAGGTCCTGCGGCACGCCATGGTCGGCGACGATCGCGAAGCCGAAGCGCTGGAACGATCGACCGAACGCCTGCGCGAACGCCGCCGGGTCGCGGGCCTGGTCTGCAAGGCTGAGCGTCGGAACCTGTGCGGAGGCGGTATCGGGCATGAAGTCGGTGTCCAAGGCGTAGGAGCGAATGCCTCGCTTACATAGGAAGTCGGCACCTCGCGCAACAGTGTTGCGCGCCTCGCCGGAACCCCGCCGCCGCCCCGCCGTTCGCGCTGTGTTGTTCGACGCAAGAGGAGCAGATGATGGGCGGCCACCAGATACCGGGCATGGGTTCGGGCGACGACGGCTATGATGAAGAGGGCTATGACGAGAGCCAGCGCGCGGAAATCCTGGAGGCGACCCGCAATGGGCCGACAGACGGCGTGTTGCTGACCGATCTCGATCCCGATCTCGGCGACGACGATGAAGAGGATGAGCCGATCGACGAACTCGACATGGATTCGGAGGAAGTCGGCGAAACCGATGCCAGCGTCGCCATGGACCAGGACGATGTAGACGAGGACGAGGTCCAGGACGACTTCGACAACGACACGTTGGATGAGGACGAGGATCTGGACGACGCCGATGATGCGGCATTGAAGCCCTGAGAACGAAAAATGTCAGGCGGTGCACGGTGATCGCGCCCGCCTCACATTCGAGCGTGTGCACCACCCTGTCACACGCTCCGAGACGCTCAACCGACGTCTTGCCCTTATATCGCCCCATCAGCGCCATGGTTCGTTCACGCGACTGACAGGAACCGTTGCTGCGCTGCAACACCTGCTGCTTTCATGCCCGTTGCTCGCTTTTTCCGTGCAACCGTCGGGGATGCCCATGGTTGTGCAAGGCCTCGGCCAGGCGGCGCGTGAAGCGACCCTCTCCCGACAAGAGCAACAGGTTTAAAGGTTTTTCCCATGCGTAAGCTTTCCATCGCCGCCGCCGTTGCGGCTGGCTTCCTCGCCGTTCCCGCGATCGCGCAGGACATGTCGACTACCGACACCTCGGCCATGCCGACCGCCGACGCCGCTCCCGGCGAAGCGGCCGCTCCCGACGGTTCGAAGGCGTTCGGCATCGATCCGTACTTCGGCGTCATGGGCGGTTGGGAAGGCTTCGATCGTCGCGTCGGCCACGGCGTGCCTGACACGGCCATCGGCGGTCGCAAGCTGCAGGGCGGCATCGTGACGGGCGTGGTCGGCGCCAACGTGCCGCTCGGCCCCGTGTTCGTCGGCGCCGAGGGCGAAGTGACCAAGGGCTTCGACGGCGCGATCGACTGGGGCTACGGCGCCGCCGGCCGCTTCGGCTTCCGCGCTGGCGACAGCGGCCTCTTCTACGGCAAGGTCGGCTATCGCTGGGTCAACTTCGACCGGTTCGGCAAGGATAGTCCGGACTACGGCGCCGTTACCTACGGCATCGGCTTCGAGGCAGGCCCGAAGGACATCGGCCTGAAGGGGATCACGGGCAACGCCGGCTTCCGCCTGCGCGGCGAAGTGTCGACCTTCGGTTCGGCCAAGAGCTTCCGCCCGATGCTCGGTGTGGTGAGCCACTTCTGATCGCTCCGGCCGCAACCGGCCGGATGATCTGAAAAAAGGGGCGGGGTGCGGCGATGGTCGCACCCCGCCTTTTTGCTGTCCGGGCGGCTTCCTAAATGGAACGGCATGGCCGGACGGGTGAAGCGCAAGGCGGGATTGGCGCAGGCGGCGATCCTGGTCGCGCGCAACGGGCCCGCGACGGCATGCGCGCTGTGCGACCGCCCGCTGGGCGCGAAGGTGGAGTGGCACCACCGCATCCCGAAGAGCCAGGGCGGCACGCAGACGGTGCCCGTGCATCCGATCTGCCATCGCACCATCCACGCCCTGGTCGCCAATGCGGATCTGGCCCGCGACTATGCCGACCTGGACGTGCTCCGCGCGCGCGACGACGTCGCGCGTTACCTCCGCTGGATCGCGGACAAGCCGCCAGATTTCCACGCACCGACACGGCGGGGTCGTTGACGGTCTGCGTCCGCAAGATCGAATCGGTCCGTCATCGCCTCATGCCTGGCCCGGCTAAACGAGCGCTGCGTTATTGCGCCATGGCATTGGCGATCGTCGACAGATCGGCGGCAGTCACCGTCTCTCCGGTCGCATCCGCCGCGTTGCCCTGTTGCTGCGAGCGGGAATGCGGAGCCGATCCGGCCATTTCCACCGCGAACCACACCACCCCGGCCGCCCAGAACAGCGCGGCCTTGCGGCTGCGGAACAGGCGCGGCGAGGGATCATCATGTCCGCCCAGTAAGCCTGTTCCCCTTGCCGAAGCTTTAAGGGCGACGGTGCGCGACGCAATCTGAACCGGAATGGAGCCAGGGTGGCGTCGTCGCCACCACCGCGGCGGCGATCCTCGCCCGTGCGGCGGCTCGGGCGCGCACTAGGGCGGCATGGTTCGCTCTTCACTCAACACCCGCCGCCGCGGGCCTGCCCGTCCGGCTCACCGCCGGTCCGCGGCCCTGCTCGCCCTTGTCTGCGCGATCGGTGTCGCGTTGGTGACCGTGACGCTTCCCTCAAGTCGCGCCTTTGCAGGCCCGCCTTCCGCCATGAGCACCATCATGGGCAGCGGACATTTCGGCCTGTGCGTCCGTGGCGTGCACCGCGACTGCGTGGTGGACGGGGACACCTTCCGCATCGATGGGGAACGGGTCCGGATCGCAGACATCGACACGCCCGAAATCCATCCCGCCCGCTGCGCGTTGGAGGCGGAGCTGGGCTGGGCCGCCACGCTGCGGCTTCAGGCGATGCTCAACACGGGTCCCGTGACGCTGGTGCCGATCGATCGCGACCGGGACCGCTACGGCCGCCTGCTCCGCCGTGTCGAGCGCGATGGCCGGTCGCTCGGCGCGGTGTTGGTGGCGGAGGGGCTGGCGCGGCCATGGCAGGGGCGTCGCCGGCCCTGGTGCGAGGACGCCTGATCCGACCGGTGCTTGGTCTGGTCTAGGCGTGACGGCCGCACCATGCGGCCCAGAAACCTCGGATGGGCGCCGCATTGCGAAAAGGCGGGTCAGCCAAAACCGACCCGCCTTTCCATCTTATCCGATCATTCCGCCGCGACGCCGGCGCTGGCGAACATGTCGCCTTCTTCCGCCGCATCCTCGTTGGCGATCTTCACGCTCTTCGCCTTCTGACGCTTTTCGAAGCTGTCCCACACGTCGGACCACTGGCCACGCGTCGCCGCTTTCGAATATTCGGTCGCGCGCGTCTCGAAGAAGTTCGCGTGCTCGACCCCGTTCAACAGCGGCGTCAGCCAGGGCAGGGGATGCTCGTCGATCATGTAGATCGGCTTCAGGCCCAGCTGTCCCATGCGCCAGTCGGCGATGTAGCGGATGTACTTCTTGATGTCCTTGGGCGTCATGCCGTTCACCGGCCCCATCTCGAACGCAAGGTCGATGAACGCATCCTCCAGCCGGATGGTCGTCTGGCACTGGTCCGCGATGTCGTCCTTCACCGCCTTGGTCAGGCAGTTCCGCTCCTTCACGAAGGTGTGGAACAGCTGGATGATCCCCTCGCAGTGCAGGCTTTCGTCGCGCACCGACCATGACACGATCTGACCCATGCCCTTCATCTTGTTGAAGCGCGGGAAGTTCATCAGCATCGCGAACGACGCGAACAACTGCACCCCTTCGGTAAAGCCGCCGAACATCGCCAGCGTGCGCGCGATATCCTCATCGGAATCGACGCCGAACTTCTGCAGGTAATCGTGCTTGTCCTTCATCTCGGCATATTCGAGGAACATGCCGTATTCGCTTTCCGGCATGCCGATCGTGTCGAGCAGGTGCGAATAGGCGGCGATGTGGACCGTTTCCATGTTGCTGAACGCGGCCAGCATCATCTTGATCTCGGTCGGCTTGAACACGCGGCCGTATTTCTCGTGGTAGCAGTCCTGCACCTCGACATCCGCCTGGGTGAAAAAGCGGAAGATCTGCGTCAGCAGGTTGCGCTCGTGATGGGTCAGCTTCTGCGCCCAGTCGCGGCAATCCTCGCCCAACGGCACTTCTTCGGGCAGCCAGTGGACCTGCTGCTGGCGCTTCCAGAATTCATAGGCCCAGGGGTATTCGAACGGCTTGTAGGTCTTGCGGGCGTCGAGAAGGGACATGGCGTTGCTCCGGCCTTTATCGTGTCTTGGAAAGCGGTGGGGTGCCGGCCGACGCGTCGGCGGCGTGAACGGAAACAGAGTGGCGTGGCGGCGATGCCGCCATGCCGCGCGCCGATGATGCGGCGGCTCGGTTGGAACGGCGCATCATGGCTCCAGGCTCCATTGCTGCATCGCCCAGGCGGACGCGGCCAGCACGAACCCGGCGGCGAGCAGCATCACGCCGGCCATGCGGAACACATAGACCCTGGCAGGGCCGCTCGGCCGGAACAGCGCCAGCAACAGGCCGGTGCCGACCAGCGCCAGCACCGCGGCGACGGCGAACATGATCAGGACCTGCCAGCTCATGCGGCTAGCCGCAGGTCGCACGCGACCATGCATCCAAACCGCGACCCGCTCGTTCCGCCCCCGACCTTATCGAAGGAGTTCAAGCAATGGTCGACGTCAGCCAGATTCAGGAACATGCCGAAGTGATCGGCGCGGACGGCACGCATGTCGGCACCGTGGACCATGTCCAGGGCGACCGCATCAAGCTGACCAAGAACGACAGCCCGCAGACTGAGGACGGTCAGGGCGCGAAGCACCACTTCATCTCGATCGGCCTGGTCGCCGACATCGAGGATGGCAAGGTACGTCTGTCCGCGAACGGCGCCGAGGCGGTGCAGTTCGAGGAAGAGGAATAAGCCGCCCGCCGCACGATTGACGTGCGGCGACGCCCCGGTCCGCCCCTTTGCGAAAAGGGTGCGGGCCGGGGCTTTTTCGTATCCGGAGGACGAACGACGCGCCGCTGCGGCGCGCGCGGTCAGTAGGGTCGCTGCACGCTGGGGTCGTGCGACTTCACCACGTCGTTTCCGACGCCGCTCGCCACCGTGTACCACAGCGCGATGCAGGTCAGCCAACCCAGGTTGAACAGGACCAGGAACAGCCACACCCGCCCATGCGGCTGCGCCCGCTTGCCAGGTCCGGCCAGCATCTCGTTGCGCCCGCTCTTCGCCTTGTCGCGGAACAGCGCGGCGACCGATCGCGCGTTGATCAGCAACCATGCGCCGGACACCAGGGTCACGACGATGGCCAGCGTGAGCAGGGCCGGGAACGTTCCGATGGGCATGACGGGTCTCCTCCTGTTGAGCGACCGTCACCAAGGCATGATCCGCCCTCATGATCTTTGATCCAGATCACGCAGGCTGATTGCACGCATCTCCATCGGCGTCATCGAACGGCACCCGGTTGCCGACGTCCGGCTCGCAATCCGTGCGGATGATCGTGGCGGGATTGCCCGCGACCACCGATCGCGGCGGTACGTCCTTCACCACCACCGCACCCGCCAGGATGCGACTGCCCGCGCCGATCCGCACGTCGCCCGCGACCACCGCGTGCGGTCCCAGGAACACGTCGTCCCCGATCACCGGAAAGCCGGAGGTGCGCGTGCCGTCGGGATGGATCCGGTCGCCCCGGCCCAGCGTCACGCCGTGGAACAGCGTCACGTTGCGGCCGATGCGAACCGCCGCGTTCACCACGATGCCGATGCTGTGCGCGATCAGCAGCCCCGGTCTCACCTGCGTGCGGATCGGCAGGTCTCTCCCCGCCTGCCGCGACGCTTGTCGATGGCACAGCCACAACAGCGGCCGGATCAACCGTCCCGGCCGCGTGTCCCGCGTGCCGTGATACAGGCGCAATGTCACGATCGGTCGAAATCCCGGATCGCGCAGATAAAGCTTGGCCGCCCGAGCCCATCCGAACCGCCCGAACTGCCGATGCACGTCCGCCGCGATCATCGTGGTTCCTGCCCGCTAATGACCGATCGTCATTAACCCACATCGATGACAGTCCCGATTCCATGCGCCGCGCCCGACCTCGTGAATTCAACGGTTCGCGGAAATGTGGTGCGAATGCGCGGCAGGCCGCATGCACATGCCCGGTGACGGCGGGCCGTGCGCCCGCCGCCCTGCCGCCGATCACTGACAGGCGAGGCATTCGTCATAGTCGGTCGACTCGCCCAGGCTGAACTGGGGCTTGTCGATGGTGTTGTCCGCCTCGACCCCGCCCTGGCCCTCAGATCCGGCGAAACCGGCGCGCTGCACCGACTTGGACCGCAGGTAATAGAGCGACTTGATGCCCAGTTCCCAGGCGCGGAAATGGAGCATCAGCAGGTCCCATTTCTCGACATCCGCCGGGATGAACAGGTTCAGCGACTGCGCCTGGTCGATATAGGGCGTGCGGTCGCCGGCCAGTTCCAGCAGCCAGCGCTGATCGATCTCGAAGCTGGTCTTGTAGCAGTCCTTTTCCTCCGGGCTGAGGAACTCCAGGTGCTGGACGCTGCCGCCCTGCTCCAGGATGGAGTTCCACACCGCGTCGGTGTTCTTGGCCTTCTCGATCAGCAGCTTTTCGAGATACGGGTTCTTGACCACGAAGCTGCCCGACAGCGTCTTGTGGGTGTAGATGTTGGCCGGGATCGGCTCGATGCAGGCCGACGTGCCGCCGCAGATGATGGAGATCGACGCGGTCGGCGCGATCGCCATCTTGCAGCTGAAACGCTCCATCACGCCCATGTCGGCCGCGTCGGGGCAGGGGCCGCGTTCGACCGCAAGCTGCATCGACGCCTCGTCCACCTGCGCCTTGATGTGCTTGAAGATGCGCAGGTTCCACGATTTCGCCATCGCGCCTTCGAACGGCAGACCGCGCGCCTGGAGGAAGGAGTGGAAGCCCATCACGCCCAGGCCCACCGACCGCTCGCGGCCCGCGGAATAGGCGGCGCGTTCCATGCCCGGTTCGTGACGCTCGATATAATCCTGCAGCACGTTGTCGAGGAAGCGCATCACGTCCTCGATGAAGCCGGGAGCATCCTTCCACTGGTCCCAGGTCTCGAGATTCAGCGACGACAGGCAGCACACGGCGGTGCGGTCGTTGCCCAGATGATCCTTGCCGGTCGGCAGCGTGATCTCCGAACACAGGTTGGAGGTCGACACCTTCAGCCCCAGGTCGCGGTGATGCTTGGGCATGGTGCGGTTCACATGGTCGGCGAACACGATGTACGGCTCGCCCGTCGCCAGCCGGGTCTCGACCAGCTTCTGGAACAGCGCGCGCGCGTCGACCCGTGCCCGCTCCGACCCGTCCTTGGGGGAACGCAGCACCCATTCCTCGCCCTCGCGCACCGCCTCCATGAAGGCGTCGGTGACCAGCACGCCGTGATGCAGGTTCAGCGCCTTGCGGTTGAAGTCGCCGCTGGGCTTGCGGATCTCCAGGAACTCCTCGATCTCCGGATGGCTGATGTCGAGATAGCAGGCCGCGGATCCACGGCGCAGCGATCCTTGGCTGATCGCCAGCGTCAGCGAGTCCATCACGCGCACGAACGGGATGATGCCGCTGGTCTTGCCGTTCAGCCCGACCGGCTCGCCGATCCCGCGCACATTGCCCCAATAGGTGCCGATGCCGCCGCCCCGGCTGGCCAGCCAGACATTCTCGTTCCACGTCTGGACGATGCCGTCCAGGCTGTCGGGCACCGAGTTCAGGTAGCAGCTGATGGGCAGGCCGCGCCCGGTGCCGCCGTTTGACAGCACGGGCGTCGCGGGCATGAACCACAAGCGGCTGATATAATCGTAGATGCGCTGCGCATGCGCCGCGTCGTCGGCATAGGCGGAGGCGACGCGGACGAAGAGGTCCTGATAGCTCTCGCCCGGCAGCAGGTAGCGGTCGTTCAGCGTTTCCTTGCCGAAATCGGTCAACAGCGCGTCGCGGCCATGATCGACCTCGACCGGATAGGGCTGCGGGCGCACCGACTTGCTGTCGCGCTCTGCCGGTTGCGTGGATGCGGTGCCGTTTGCAGCGGCGGTTTCACCAGCCGCCCCGCCAGCCATTTCGATCGTGTCGGTCGCCATGTCGCTGTCCCTGAAATCCACTGAACGCTCCTCACCCGCCGGGTCGAATCGGCAGGCACCCGATTGTAGCCGAAGGAAGAACAAACAGGGACCGCTTTCTGCCGTGACCGGCGCAGGGCGGCACGGCCCGCGCGGAGGCGGAGCGATGTGTCTGAACTATCGGTTGGGGCCACCCCCGGCGTTGAACACAAGGATTAGTGGCAGGGCCGGCGGCGTCAACACCAATTGTGGGGGTCGAAATCGTCGTCCCGGGTCGGAGAGCGGCCGACGCGTGGATTCATGCCGGGTCGCGGAAAGGCAATATGGTGCGGAAAATATTTACCGTCCAGCACCCGCGCGATCACCGAAGGAGCAGCACCTCCAACGCGACCAGACCGGCGACCGCGATCGCCATCTGCCATGGCCGCAAATGCGCGAAGAAGCGTGGCGCGGTGCCGCCGCGCGCCGCGACGGGATCATAGGCGGCGATGCTGGCATAGCCCAGGATCAACAACGCCACGCCGATCACCGCCGGCAGTACCAGGGCCGCGATCCCGCACCAGAATCGCAGCGCCATCGCCGCCAACTGGCCCCAGCGCGCGCCGCCCTCGGTGAAGAAGCTCAGGCCCCGCGTCACCCCGGCGAGAAAGATCAGGATCGCAGCGCCCCAGATCCGCGTCGCCTCCGCGGCATAGGGGATGCCCGCCCACGCCATCCCCGCAAGCAGCGCGATGACGCAGGCCGGGCCGTAGCCGAGCAGCAGCTCCAGCGGCTGCGTCCGCTCCGGCGTGTCGACGCGTGGCGATCCCATGGATGCGGGCGGCCGGATCAGCGCGGCGACACGCGCCAGATCACGTTGGCCAAGTCGTCCGCGATCAACAGCGCGCCGCTGCGGTCGACGGCCACACCGACCGGGCGGCCGCGCGCATGATTCTCGCCATCCAGAAAGCCGGTGACCACGTCCACCGCCTTGCCCGAAGGCCTGCCGTTCTGGAACGGCACCCACACCACCTTGTACCCGTTGAAATGGCCGCGATCCCAGCTGCCATGTTCGCCGATAAAGGCACCGCCGCGGAATTGCGGCATCGACGCGCCCTGGTAGAAGGCGAGGCTGAGCGGCGCGACGTGCGACGACAGGCTGTAATCGGGCATGACCGCACGCGAGACCATGTCCGGCCGCTCCGGCTTGACGCGCGGATCGACGTGCTTGCCCCAATAGCTGTAGGGCCAGCCATAGAACGCCCCCGGCGTCACCGAGGTGAGATAGTCGGGCACCAGATCGGGGCCCAGCTCGTCACGCTCGTTCACCACCGTCCACAGCCGCTTCGTCGCCGGCTCGAACGTCAGGCCGTTGGGGTTGCGCAGCCCGGTTGCGTAGTTGCGGTGCGCGCCGGTCGCCCGGTCCACTTCCCAGATGCGGGCGCGGTCCTTTTCGGCCTCCATGCCGTTTTCGGTGATGTTCGAATTCGACCCGATGCCGACATACAGCTTGCTTCCATCGGGGCCGGCGGTCAGGCTCTTGGTCCAATGATGGTTGATCGGACCGCCGGGCAGGTCGGTCAGGATCGTGCCCGGCGCGGTCACCCGAGTCTGTCCGGTTTGATAGGGGAAGTGGACGATCGCGTCGGTGTTGGCGACGTACAGGTCGCTGCCGACCAGCGCGACGCCGAACGGCGACACCAGATGGTCGAGGAACACCGACCGCGTCTCCGCCCGCCCGTCGCCGTCGGCATCGCGCAGCAACGTGATCTGGTCGGCGCCCTTCACCTTGGAATGGCCGAAGCCCTGGATCCAGTTGACCAGGATATCCTTCGGCCGGGACACCGGCTCCTGCGGACCCTTCGGCTCCACCGCCAGCACGTCGCCATTGGGCAGCACGAACAGCTCGCGCACGTTCTTCATGCCGGTGGCGAATGCTTCGACCTTCAGCCCCGCCGGGACCGTCGGAGTTGCGTTGCCCCAGGGCGCCGGCCGGGCGATATGCATCGGCGGCACCAGGAACTGGTTCTGTTCGGGCAGGTGCGGGTTGGGGCCCAGCTGCGACGAGGCATCACCGCCCGCGCCGCTGCATGCCGCCAGCGCGATCGTGAGCGCCAGCCCCGACCATGTTGCAAGAGCGCGCGACATCAGCGGACCTCCTCGACAACGGCTTCGTCGCGCACGGTGTACCCGACCCAGCTCGTGATCCAGGCAAGCAGCGTGACGATCACCGACAGCGTCAGTCCGGTCGGCACCACGGACGTCCAGGCATCCCGGCTGTGGACGAAGCCGTTGATGATCCCCAGCAACAGCATCGCCAGCGTGCCCAGCCCATGCGCCAGGTCGGCCGCGCCCCGCCTGCGCCGCGACGTGCGGTGCCGCCGCATGAGCAGCGCGTCGACGATGCCAGCCACCGCCGCCAGCACCCCCGCCGCGCACCCGCCGGCGATCAGCCACACGGCGAAATTCGCCCACTGCATGTTCGCACTGTTGGCATAGGCGATGTCGGCGACCAGCGCCGCCGTGAACAGAGCCAGCGGGAACGCGGACAGGATGCCGTGAATGGGATGCGATCGGGCGCGCCGGACGCGCGCGGCGGAACCGCCGGTATAGATGCTGGCCATGGCGGTGACACGATCCTTGCTGGAGAGTGAATGGGTTACGTTCGGCGACGCGCTCCGTTCCGAAGCGATGGGCGATGCCCGGCAACTTGCCGCGTCGGCGGTCGGAAACGGCGTGGAGGGCCAGGGACTAAGGGGGTTTCCCGATTGACTTCACGCCCACTCCGCACCCGCCCGGACGCAATAACCTGGATTAAGATCGAATCCGGATGTTTCTGATTTTGTTTAGATTTCCGGATTAGCTCTACGGGAAACACGTAGGGGCAGGAATATGTTTCGTAACCTATCGATCGCACGCAAGCTGGTGATCGCATTCGCTATGCTCATCACGGCTTCGGTGATCTCCAGTCTGTCGGTCTATTCGAACCTGAAGAAGATCGAGGCGTCCGCCGCCGCCAACGACAACAGCATCGTGGTCGCCGAGGCGGGCAAGGCGATGATGGCCGCCGTGCTGGAACAACAGAATGCGGTGCGCGGCTTCGTGGTAGCCAGCGGCAAGGGCGATTTCCTCGCCGCGTTCCGACGCCACCGGGACACGTTCGAAGACGCCGTGGACCGGTTCAAGCATCACACCAAGATGCCCGACCAGGCGGACCGCGCCGAACGGCTGCGCGGCATGGTCCATGAATGGCAGGCGCTGCAACAGCGCAAGATCGCGGCCGACACGGCCAGCGGCTTCCAGGTTCTGGTCGCCGCCGATCAGAACGACCTGAACGCGGTGCGCAAGCTGTCGGCCGAGATGCTGGCCATCCAGGAAAAGGTGATCGCGGACCGCCGGGCGGATCAGGTGTCGACGGGCCATGGCGCGATCGTGTCGCTGATCGTCGGCGAGTTCCTGGCGCTGCTGATCGCGCTGCTGATGGGCTGGGTCCTGACGCGCAGCATCGCGCGCCCCGTGCAGTCGCTGTCAGGCGCGATGCGCTCGCTGGCCGATGGCAAGCTGGACGTGGCGGTGGCGGGAGAGGGGCGCCGCGACGAGATCGGCGACATGGCCTCCACCGTGCTGGTGTTCCAGCGCACGGCCGTGGAAAAGCGGCGCGCCGACACCGAACAGCGCGATGCGGTGGACGCGGTCGCCGGCGGCCTCGGCGCACTGGCCGCGTCCGACCTGACCGCCAGCCTGTCCGGACTGCCCGCCGGCTATCGCAAGCTGGAGGACGACTTCAACGCGGCGGTGGCCGCGCTCAGCCGGGCGATGGGCGCCGTGGCGCGCGGCGCGGACGCCATCCGCACCGGATCGGAGGAGATCAGCACCGCGTCCGGCGACCTGTCCCAGCGCACCGAGCAACAGGCCGCCAGCCTGGCCGAATCTGCGGCGGCGCTGGACGAGGTCACCGTGTCGGTCCGCGACTCGGCTGCGGGTGCGGCGCGTGCGAACGTCATCGTCACCCAAGCGCGCGAGGAAGCGGAGCGCAGCGGCGCGGTGGTGCGCGACACGATCGAGGCGATGGCCGCGATCGAGCGCTCCTCCAAGGAGATCGGCGAGATCATCGGCCTGATCGACGGCATCGCGTTCCAGACCAACCTGCTCGCGCTGAACGCCGGCGTGGAGGCCGCCCGTGCCGGCGACGCCGGCAAGGGCTTCGCGGTGGTCGCGGCAGAGGTGCGCGCCCTCGCCCAGCGGGCAGCCGATGCCGCCAACGACGTAAAGGCGCGGGTCGGCTCCAGCGAGCAACAGGTCGCGCACGGCGCGCGCTTCGTCCGGGAAACCGGCGACGCGCTGGACCGCATCGCCCGGCATGTCGGCGACATCAGCGGCGTGGTGGCCACCATCGCCACCTCCACCGAACAGCAATCGTCCAGCCTGGCACAGGTCAACATCGCTGTGGCGGAGATGGACGGCGTGACCCAGCAGAACGCCGCCATGGTGGAGGAATCCAACGCCGCCACGCGCAGCCTGGCCGGAGAGGCCGACGCGCTCGCCCGTCAGGTCGCCGCCTTCACCCTGCCGCCGACCGATGAGCATCCGGCGCGCATCACCGGCTGGCGCCCCGCGCTCGCCGCCTGAACAGCATAGCATCAGAGCTAGGCACCGCGGCTTCCCCCCTCCCTCGGCTGCGGTGCCGGTCGCGGCGGCGTGTTTTCGGACACGCCGCCGCGATTGAGTCAGGGGGCCGGCCCGCGCTACAGCGGCGACCATGACCACCATCATCCGCGACACCGACCTGATCGAAAGCGTGGCCGACGCGCTTCAGTTCATCAGCTACTACCACCCAATGGATTACATCCGCGCGCTCGGCGACGCCTATGCCGCCGAACAAAGCCCGGCCGCAAAGGACGCGATCGCGCAGATCCTGACCAACAGCCGCATGTGCGCGGAGGGGCATCGCCCGATCTGCCAGGACACCGGCATCGTCACCGTGTTCGTCAAATGGGGACAGAACTGCCGCCTGTCGGGCGACCGCAGCCTGCAGGAGGTCGTCGACGAGGGCGTGCGCCGCGCCTATCTTCACCCCGAAAACCGGCTGCGCGCCTCCATCCTGGCCGACCCGGCCTTCACCCGCCGTAACACGCGCGACAACACGCCCAGCGTGCTTCACGTCGAGATGGTGCCCGGTGACACGGTGTCGATCGACGTCGCGGCCAAGGGCGGCGGGTCGGAGAACAAGTCCAAGTTCAAGATGATGAACCCGTCCGATTCGATCGTCGACTGGGTGCTGGAGATGATCCCCCAGATGGGCGCCGGCTGGTGCCCGCCCGGCATGCTGGGCATCGGCATCGGCGGCACCGCGGAAAAGGCGATGCTGCTCGCCAAGGAATCGCTGATGGGCCAGATCGACATGGCCCAGCTGAAACAGCGGGGTCCGCGCGACGACCTGGAGGCGCTGCGCATCGAGATCTTCGACAAGGTCAATGCGCTGGGCATCGGCGCGCAGGGGCTGGGCGGCCTGTCCACCATCCTCGACGTCAAGATCATGGACTGGCCGACGCATGCCGCGTCGAAGCCGGTGGCGATGATCCCCAACTGCGCCGCCACCCGCCACGCGCATGTCACGCTCGATGGCTCCGGCCCGGTCTTCCTCGAAACGCCCAAGCTGTCCGACTGGCCGGACGTGAACTGGACGCCCGACCGTGCGGCGAAGCGGGTCGACCTCGACACCCTGACGCCGGAGGTGGTGCAGGGCTGGAAACAGGGCGACCGCCTGCTGCTGTCGGGCAAGATGCTGACCGGCCGCGACGCTGCGCACAAGCGGATCGCGGACATGCTGGCGGCGGGACAGCCGCTGCCGGTCGAATTTCGTGGCCGCGTCATCTATTATGTCGGCCCCGTCGATCCGGTGGGGCAGGAGGTGGTCGGCCCCGCCGGCCCGACCACCGCGACCCGCATGGACAAGTTCACGCGGATGATGCTCGACCAAGGCCTGCTCGCCATGGTGGGCAAGGCGGAACGCGGCCCGGCGGCGGTGGAGGCCATCCGCGACCACAAGAGCGCCTATCTGATGGCGGTCGGCGGCGCCGCCTATCTGGTCGCCCGCGCGATCAAGGGCAGCAAGGTCGTCGGGTTCGAGGATCTGGGCATGGAGGCGATCTACGAATTCGAGGTGGAGGACTTCCCCGTCACCGTCGCCGTGGACTCGGACGGTGCCAACGTCCACCAGCTGGCGCCGCTGGTCTGGCGGGAAAAGATCGCCCGCGAACGCCTGTTGCAGCCGGCGTGACGCGACGGGGGCGATCGGGGCGCGGCATCGTGTCGCGGGTGAGCGGCGGACCGGCTGGCGTCGCGGTCGGTGTGGCCGGGGCGATGCTGGCGGCCGTGCTCTACGTTCCCGCCGCGCTCGCCTTTCCGTACCGGGCGCAGTTCGGCGCGACCACCGTGCTGTCGGACGTGCCGATCGCACCCAACATGCCCGCCGTGCTGGCACGTGCCGACCGGCTGCTCGCCGCCAGTCCGATCGATCAACCGGGGATCGCGCGCACGGTGGTGCTGACCGACGGCGGGTGGCGCTGGCGCGTCCTGTCGCTGACCGCGGCGGGCGGCTTCGGGTTGCGACGCCCCTTCGGCACCGTGCTCACCTTCAACCGCAGCGACGTGGCCGCCGACCGCGTGTTCAACGACGCGCCGGTCGCCAACCAACGCACGCTGTCGGGCACCATCGCCCATGAGACCACGCATATCCTGGTCGCCCGCCATGTCGGCGAGTGGCGCGAGCCCTTTTTGCCAAGCTGGAAAGCCGAAGGATATGCCGACTACGTCTCGCAGGAGAGCAGTTTGAAGCCCGGCGATGCCGCGCGGCTGCGCGCGAGCGACCCCCATGCGCCGGCGCTGGCCTATTTCGACGCACGCCGCCGCGTCGCGGCCGAGCTGGCCCGCAACGGCGGATCGGTGGACAGGCTGTTCGGCCTGTGACCCGCCCGCGCGTCCTGTTCGGCGATCACAGCACCCAGATGCCGGCGATCCGCCAGTTCGTGGATCACACGCGTTTCGACGTCTCGTTCGCCGAATTCGCCGACATCGATTTTCTCGCCTACGACCTGATCGTACCGCTCCGCATCGATCAGTTCGCCCCCGCACGCGTCGCCAATGCGGACGGGCGGCGGCGCGCGGTGTTGCCGGATGCGGAGCTGCTCGACCTTTGCGACGACAAGCTGGCGTTTAACCGCCGGCTGATCGACCTCGGCTTCGGCGCCTTCGTGCCCGACCTCCTGGGCGACGCGCCCGACACCTATCCCTATATCCGCAAGAGCCGGCGCGGCGACTATGGCCAGGGCATCCGCATGGTGCGCGCGCCCGGCGAAGACGCACCGCTCCCCGACAGTTTCTGCCAGCGCGCCGTGGCGGGAGCGGACGAGGAGGTGCTGCACCTGCTGCGCGTCGATGGCCGGGTCCGCTATGCGCTCGCCTATCGCTACACCATGGCCGGGGCGCTGGCGGTGCGCGGGGCGGCCGACCGACCGGTGACCACCGTGCCGGCCGACATCGCCACCGCGCTGGAGCCATGCACCGCGATGCTGGACGCGCTGGGGTTCGAGGGCACGTGCTGCTTCAACTACAAGATCGAGGATGATCGCCCGATGATCCTGGAACTGAACCCGCGCTTCGGTGGATCGTTGGTGGGCGAGGTGAGCGCCTATCTCGACGCGCATCTGGCCGCCCTCTGACCCCTGGGCGCTGCCGCCGGGCGGCGCAGATCGGCGGGCGTGGGAATGGGAGTTCCACATGGCGCGCATGGTCAAAACCGCCGAGCAGATCCGCGACGAACTCAACCATGCCGCGCTGCGCCTGCCGCTGGACGGGGAGGGTGGCAAGATCGAGTTCATGCTGCCCACTCCGGCCGATCCCGAACAGGGCGGCGACCATAATTGGGATGTCGCGGTCTATTGCCCGGAAGGACTGGACGAACTGTGCCGCCGCGCCGTGATGCAGGTGGCCGCGCGCTACGACCTGGGGGACGGCGACACGACCTGACGGAACGTGGGGGAGGAGACCAGGGCAGTCAGCCCGAGTCATGTCGACCGGGAAGACGAACATCGGCTCTGATTCCGCGGAAGCCCGACGCGACTGGCTCTGCATCATCACGAACTTGGCACGAGCCGGCAGCCAGCCGTCCGCAATACTCCAGAAATGAGAAGAGGTTGCCGGGCGGCCTCAACGACGCGCCCGACAACCCCTAAACATGGTCAGCGGCCGGAGAGCTCCAGCCCGGGAGACCATGGGACCTCTGTTGTTCCGGCACCTATGCGTTGACTAGAGGAGGAACCCTCCCGCACGGCACCGTCCCGATCAGAAGCCAGTCCCCCGAACGAACTGAACCGACCCCATTGCTGAACCATGAGACATCGGATCACCTCCTTTCGCTTGTGGATAGCCATGTGAACAGAGCTGCTCACAGACGCGAATGTGCGGTGGGACGCGGCGACTTACAAGCCTTGTTTTGCGCAGGATTTGGCGCAACACTCGACCGCTTGGGCCGCCGTCCGCGTCACCCGCGGCAGTCCTCCACCACACGTCCGATTTCCGCCCAGGCCGGCGCCACCAGCGGCGTCGCGCCGACGCCCTCGACCGCGAAGCGTCCCCGGCTGAACGCCATCGCGTCCAGAACGGAATCGGTGGGTGCCAGCGCCGCCGCCACATAGGGGGGCGTGCCGCCGGTCGGCGTCAGGGGCAGGACGCGCGCGACGCTGCTGGTCCTGACCGTGGCGTTGGTCGCCGAGGCGCCCGGAAACGACACGAACATCTGTCGCCGGGCGGCGTCACATCGCAGCACCATCGCCGCGTCCGCGCCACGCGGGCCGAACATCGCGACCGTGCCGCGCGCGTCCCGGCGATAGGTCCAGTCGCCCGGTGTGACCGGCCAGTCGCGCCAATCGCGCGCCAACGGGGCGGGCGCGGCCGGCGGCGGCGCGACAGGGACGGGTGCCGGTGCGGGCGGCGGGGCCGCCTGTGGGACACAGCCGACAACGGCGAGCAGGGGGAGAAGACGAAAGGAACGGCGCATCGCGCGCTTATGCGGTACGATGCCGCCCGGCTCAACGCCTGCCGCGCTATACGGCTGCGGGAACCGGCAAAGCGGTCCGCCGGTTCGACAGCCCGTCAACAGGAGAATGCCATGGCCGACAACATCACGCCTACCCAGCTTTTGGTTCAGGCGAACACCGCCCACAGCGTCAAGGTGGAAAGCCGGGACGGCGACGCGGTCGGCACGGTCTATTCCTTCATGGTCCACAAGCGGTCGGGCCGGGTCACGCACGCCGTGCTCAGCCTGGGCGGGTTTCTGGGCATGGGCAAAAGCTATTACCCGATCCCCTTTTCGCTGCTGCAGTTCGATCCGGTGCGCGACCTCTATGTGGTCACGATCGATCGCCGCCTGTTGGAAGGCGGGCCGAGCTGGGCAAACAATGCGCCCGTGTTCGACCAGGCCTATGCCGATCGCGTGGCGAGCTACTACGGCGCCGCCAGCGACGACCTGACGATCGGCTGAACGACGGCAAACGGACGGGCGGCGCATCACCGCCGCCCGGCCATCATGTTCTGAGGATTAGGGCCGGCGAACTCCGCCGTGTACGGATCGCAGGGCGACTCGATCTCGAACGCGCCCGGCACAGTGCCGCGATCTTCAGGGACGGGCAGCCATCCAGACCGCCCGCACCTTGCCAACTTTTGTCAGGCGTTCAGCGATTCCAGCGCCCGCGAATCGTGCATCGGACACCCGTTGAACTTCGCGCGGAAATTGGACGAGTCCTCGTACGCCTGCCGCCGCGCGCGATTCACCGACCCCAGCGGCCGGTGCGCGACCAGCCCATGCCACGGGCTGAAAAAGGTGTTCTCGTCCGCCGCGCCTGCCAGATCGGTGCCCATCGACAATTGCGGGGCCACCGTGATGCGGCCGACCGTGCGATACGGGCTGGCCTCTTCGTCCCACTCGACGGAGGCATCCTCGACAGGCATCTTGTCCAGGTCGGTGTTCAGCTGCACGCGCAGTTCCCAGGTGCCGCCCTGTTCGATGATCTCCTCGCGCACCACTTCGCGCAACGCATCGGGACGATCGCTGGTGTTGACCTTGTCGCCCGTCAGTCGGGTAAGGTTCTCCGACACCGGCACCAGCGCGAACTTGGCGATATAGTCGCCATACCGGTACGGCGTCTGGCTGTAGAACGTGTCGCCCAGCGGATGCGTGATCGGTGCGCCGCCCATGGTGGTCAGCATCGCGCTCTTGCCGCCCACGGCCTCGATCGCGCTTTCCACGCCGCGCAGGGTCGTGGACAGCAGCTTCTTGGCCCATTCGGCCTTGTCGGTTGTGGCCGCCAGTTGCTTCAGGCTTTTCAGGAACGCCGCCGCATCCGGCGCGGCAAAGGCGGGCGCGCTGGCCATCACGATGTTCTGCGTCGTCTCGCCCTGCGCGTCGGGCAGATGCTCGCCGTCCACGTTCAGGATCTTCAGCGCCAGGCCGCGCGGGGCGGACACGGAATCGTCCAGGATGTCGCCCGGATTGGTGGAAATCCGCATCACCACCTTGTGCGTGCTGGCCGTCGCGAACAGCCCCTGCGCCAATTCGGGCGGCAAGTCCGCCGCGATCGTCAGCTCGCCGCCGATGATGCCATGCGCCTTGGCATGCACGCTGCGCACCGCGTGGCCGTAATCCTTGGATGTCGTCTCGGTGATCGAGCGCATCGTGTCGATCAGGTCGCGGTGAACCTGCTCCTCATCGTCGATCGGCTTTTCGACGGCATCCGAATAGCGGACAGGGGATTGGGACATGCGCGGCTCCTGTGACTTTGAACTGGATCGCGAAGCGTGCGGATCGGGCGGTTGGTTCCGGTTGACCTTAAATTTGCCCGTCAAACCGGGCGCTTGCGCGGCAGGGGGGTGGTCCGGGCAGGAAAGCCGGACTTGTCGGCGATGCTGCACGAACTTGGTTCGGCCCGGCGGCAGCAGCCGCTACGCTGACGGTCGACACGATCGGGATGCCGCCCATGATGCTTCGCCTGCTTTTCGCCTCCACCCTGCTCGCCCTGCCTGGCATGTCCGCCGCCTCCGCGCCCGCGGCCCCGCATGTACGGATCGCCAGCGTCGAGCAGCTGCCGCGCCCCTTGCCCCTGCCATATGACACGGGCGCCGATGCGGACGCACAGGTCGCGGCCGCGCAGAAGCGGGCGCGGGCGACCGGGCGCCGGCTGTTGATCGACCTGGGCGGCAACTGGTGCCTCGACTGCCGCATCCTCGCCGGCATCATGGACCTGCCGGAGCTGAAGGGCTTCGTTGCCCGCCATTTCGAGGTGGTGACGGTGGACATCGGCCGCTTCGACAAGAACGGCCAGATCGCCGCGCGCTACGGCATAAAGGATCGGCTGGAGGGTGTGCCCGCCATCCTGATCGTCGACCCCCGCACCGGCCGACTGGTCAATACCGGCCGCGTTACTGCGCTGGCCGATGCCCGGTCGATGACGCCTCAGGCGCTGGCCGACTGGCTCGCGCAATGGGCGTGACGCCGGTCGCCTGAGGCGCGGGCGGCCGGGACGCATCCGGCGGGCGCGATCAAGGCGCCGTGCGCGCGACGCCGACGCACGCTGCCCCGCCCGGCACCGATGCGGGGCCGGCCACCGGGCTAACGCGAACTCCGCCGCCCCGCGCGCATCTGCTGCTGCTTGCCGAACCGCGTCTTGCGCGTGCCGGGTTTGCCCTCGTTCGACCGGCCCATCATCGGCGCCTTCTGCTCGTGGACGGGCAGGCCCAGCTCCTCCTGTTCCAGGCCCCGGATTTCGTCGCGCAGGCGGCCCGCTTCCTCGAACTCCAGGTCGGCGGCGGCCTTGCGCATCTTCTTCTCGAGGTCCTCGATGTACGCGCGCAGATTGTGGCCGACCATGTGCGGGCGATCCTCGTCGATCGGTACCGTGACCTGATCGCCGCTCGCCACATGGGCAATGATGTCGCCGATCTGCCGGCGGATCGTGGTCGGCGTGATGCCGTGTTCGAGGTTGTACGCTTCCTGCTTCTCACGACGCCGGGCCGTTTCGTTCATCGCCCGCTCCATGGAGCCGGTGATGCGGTCGGCGTACAGGATGACGCGCCCGTCGACGTTGCGCGCCGCGCGCCCGATCGTCTGGATCAGCGACGTCTCCGACCGCAGGAACCCTTCCTTGTCGGCGTCCAGGATCGCGACCAGCCCGCATTCGGGGATGTCCAATCCCTCGCGCAGCAGGTTGATGCCAATCAGCACGTCGTACACGCCCAGGCGCAGGTCGCGGATCAGCTCGATCCGCTCCAGCGTTTCCACGTCCGAATGCATGTAGCGGACCTTGATCCCCGCCTCGTGCATGTACTCGGTCAGGTCCTCCGCCATTCGCTTGGTCAGCGTCGTGACCAGCGTGCGATACCCCTGCTCCGTCGTCTTCTTGCACTCGACGATCAGGTCCTGCACCTGCTCCTCGACCGGCTTGATCTCGACCGGCGGGTCGATCAGCCCGGTCGGGCGGATGACCTGTTCCGCGAACACGCCGCCCGACTGGTCCATCTCCCACGGGCCCGGCGTCGCCGACACGCACACCGTTTGCGGGCGCATCGCGTCCCACTCGTTAAAGCGCAAGGGACGGTTGTCGATCGCGGAGGGCAGGCGGAAACCATATTCGGCCAGCGTGATCTTGCGACGGTGGTCGCCGCGCGACATGCCGTTGATCTGGCCGATCGTCTGGTGGCTTTCGTCCACGAACAGCACCGCATTCTCGGGCAGGTATTCGAACAGCGTCGGCGGCGGCTCGCCCGGCAGGCGCCCGGTCAGGAAGCGGCTGTAATTCTCGATCCCGTTGCACGATCCCGTAGCGGCGATCATCTCCAGGTCGAAATTGGTGCGCTGCTCCAGCCGCTGATGCTCCAGCAGCTTGCCCTCCGCCTCCAGCTCCTTCAGCCGTTCGGTCAGCTCATGCCGGATCGCCTCGGTCGCCTGCTTCATGGTCGGCCCCGGCGTGACATAGTGGCTGTTGGCGTAGACGCGAACCGAGTTCAGCGACGCGACCTTCTTCCCGGTCAGCGGATCGAACTCGACGATGTCCTCGATCTCGTCCCCGAAGAAACTGATCCGCCAGGCGCTGTCCTCATAGTGGGAGGGGAACAGCTCCAGATTGTCGCCCTTGACCCGGAAATTGCCGCGCTGGAACGCCGCGTCGTTGCGCTTGTACTGCAACGCGACCAGCTTGCGCACGATCTCGCGCTGATCGGCGGACTGACCCTTTTTCAGGTCGAAGATCATCGCGGAATAGGTTTCCACCGATCCGATGCCGTACAGGCACGACACCGACGCGACGATGATGACGTCGTCGCGTTCCAGCAGCGACCGCGTCGCCGAATGGCGCATACGGTCGATCGCCTCGTTTACGGAGCTTTCCTTCTCGATATACGTGTCCGACCGCGGCACATACGCCTCGGGCTGATAATAGTCGTAATAGCTGACGAAATACTCCACCGCGTTCTCCGGAAAGAACGACTTGAACTCCCCGTACAACTGCGCGGCCAGGATTTTGTTGGGCGCCAGGATCAGCGCGGGGCGCTGCAATTCCTCGATCACCTTGGCCATGGTGAACGTCTTGCCGGACCCGGTGACGCCCAGCAGCACCTGGTCCTTTTCCCCCGCCAGCGCGGTGTCGACCAGTTCGCGGATCGCGGTCGGCTGGTCGCCGGACGCGGAATACTCCGACACCAGCTTGAACCGCTTGCCCCCCTCGACCTTGGGCGGGCGCTGCGGGCGGTGGGGGACGAAGTCCTCGCCGGTTTCGGGTTCGGCCAGGGTGGTGCGGATCTGGATCGCCATCGTGGTACAATATGGGAACGCGGCGGCTCAGCGCAACGCGCGCACGGCAGGCGTGTCGAGACAGCGGAGCAGCGTCGCGCGCGGCATCTCCGGCACCGCGCTCGGCCGCGCATAGGGCGCGATCTCGGTCGGCTGCCCCAACTCCACCCTGGCGAAGCCGACCTGCCGCGTGCACGCCATCGCTGCGTCGAGCAGGCGGAGCGGCGTGTCATAACCTTCCCAGCTCAGGCGGAACGTGCCCCAATGGATCGGGATCGCGCGCGCGGCGCCAAGCCGGCGATAGACCTCCACCGCATCGACCGGCCCCATATGGCTGCCGATCCCCATTTGACCGGGGCCGAAGCGGAACGCGCCCACCGGCAGCATCGCGAACCGTACCGGGCCATAGCGTGCCGCCTCTGCCGGCCAGCGCCCGTCGCCCATGCCCGTGTCGCCCGCAAAGAAGATGTTGCCCCCGCTGGGCAGCGTCACGACAAAGCTGGACCACAGCGCGCGGTTGCGATCGGCGAACCAGCGGCTGCCCCAATGGTGGTTGCGCGTCACCACCACATCGACACCCGGCTTCACCGTCATGCGCCGGCCCCAGTCTAGCGCGGTCGCGGGCACCCCGACATTGCCGATCACCGCGTCGTTCCCCAGGCTGGTGACAATCCGCGGCCGGTCGCGGTCCCACAGCCGCTTCAGCGTCGACAGGTCCATGTGATCGTAATGATCGTGGCTGATGAGGACCACGTCGATGCGCGGCAGTTGATCGAACGCGATGCCCGGCGCCGCCACGCGGCTAGGCCCCACGCCGAACGGTCCGGCATGCTCGCTCCAGATCGGATCGGTCAGGATGTTCAGCCCCTGCGTCTGCACCAGCACCGTCGCGTGCCCGACCCAGGTCGCGACCATGCGTGCGCCCTCCACGCGATCCGGCGGTGCCACGGGCGTCACCGCGACATGCTCCGGCCAGGGGGGACGCCCATCGTTGCCGCTCAGATAGCGCAGCAGGAAACCGCCCCGGCTACGCCCGGTCGGCGGCCGGACCGTGTCCTCGTCCCCATCGGGATTGAAGAAGCGCGCGCCGTCGAAATGCCCCGACGGGTCACCCCGATAATAGATGCGGTCCAGGAACCGGGGCACGATCGTCACTATCAGGGCCGCGATGATTACCAGCCAAAGGAGCAGGGCCCCGATCCGCCGTCCGATAAGTCTCACGCCGCCTCCCTGCAGTGCCGACGCCCCAACGCGCCTTTGCGGCCACGAGGTCCCGTGTCGGCGAAGAAGGGGCGCGGACCGGCTGTCATGCCGGCCGAACGTCCTCTTGCCTTTCGCCGCGCCCGGCGCGACATCGCGGACCATGTTCGGTTTTTCGCGCAAACAGGCTCCCTATGCGTCCAAGGTCCGGGGGGCGGTCGGCCGCGACGTCGCAGCCCGGCTGGACGCCAATCCCGCCATGCAGCGGGTGGAGTTGGCCGGCGCGCAGATCTACTACCAGCTCGATTTCCTGTCGGCGGAACGCTGCGAAGCGCTGATCGCGCTGGTCGATGCCAACCGGCGCCCATCCACGCTGTTGTCGAACAAGGGCGGCCCCGATTTCCGCACCAGCGAAAGCTGCGACATGGATCGCAACTCGCCGGCCGTGAAGCCGACCGACGAGGCGGTGGCGGCCCTGCTCGGCATCGATCCCGCCCATGCCGAAACCATGCAGGGCCAGCGCTACGCCCCCGGTCAGCAGTTCAAGGCCCACCACGACTATTTCCACGAGGCCGAAAGCTATTGGCCCGCGATGAAGGCCAGCGGCGGACAGCGCACCTGGACCGCGATGATCTACCTGAACGACGTGGCCGAGGGTGGCGCGACCTGGTTCCCCTCCGCCGGGATAAAGGTCGCGCCCCGGCGCGGCATGCTGCTCACCTGGAACAACATGAAAGCGGACGGCAGCCCCAACGAACTGACTATCCATGAGGGGATGGCGGTCGGTGAGGGCGTCAAATACATCATCACCAAATGGTTTCGCGAAAACCGCTGGTCCGGCGCAGGCTGAGCGAAAACCCGGATCCAATTCGCAGCACGCTCGGTCCCCCCGAGCATCTGACCCTTTCAAAGCCGTGCCTGGAGATGAGGCGCGGGATGATCGGCTCCGGTGCTGGGGTGGAGTGGCCGCCTGTCGGCGATGAATAGCTTAAGCGGCCACACCGGCGGGTTTGTGCTAAAAGGCTGAGCGTTCACTCCTGAGCCAAGCTTTCGACCGCTTCAGGCAATACCGCCATACCGCCAACGGCGAAACGGCCATCAGGCAGAACACGACCAGCGCCGTCAGATCGTTGCCGATGTCTCCGAAGCGGAAAGAGCCGTACGTAAACGCGACCATGAAGACGATCATGAGCGTATAGGCGGACGCCGCTACTATGAGGGCAACTGCAACGAGCCTGTTCAAAACTCTGCCCTTAAGACATCTCGTTATATGAGGAGTCGTGGCCTGGTAAGCGAACGTCCGCAATCAGGCCGAGGATCAGACGACTTGGAAAGTCGAAATTGGGCGTTGGTTACCTCGCGACGGCAGTTTCAGGCCGAGCGTACGATCCAAATGCCGAGCGCCGTTGCTACAGCAATGATTGCCGCGATTGCGACTATTGTTCCTGGGGTGAAATACATGTTTGCCACCATGGTTCGGATGGTCAGCTTTGGTGGGAGATTGGCCGGATCGAACAGGGCTGCATGGGTTCGCACCGGAATGATGCAGAAGATCAGCACCGTTGCAGCACTCATTAAAGCCACCAGCTTCCACCACATCCTGCTCGTTCCCCTTTTCGAAGCAAAGCTACCCCGAAAACAGGTAAGTCGGCAATCGCCTGGACAGCAGGCGTTCGGCTTTCGCCGGGAGAGGGTGGAAAGCCGCCAAAGCCGCGGCTAGTATTTGATATGGACATCTCGGGCCTGCTTCTGACCCCGCTTGCGGCGCTTATCACCGCAATGTGGATCGTCGGCGTCAGGGCCTTGTCGTCACATGTGCCAACTCTCCGTCCACCATTTCTTCTTTCTTATATCCTCGGTGTGCTGCTCATGCAGCCTTGGTACACGGCTTCATGGCGGGACTTCGGCATGTTCGCTGTCATGTTGGTCGTGCAGGCCCTTTCGATCGCGGTCGGGTGCATCATCGGAGCGGTGCCGGCGATGGCTGCGGTTGCGTTGACGCGTCGGCTTGCGCGGCTCAAGCGGTAGCCGAATGGCGGCCTAAAGGCGCTTTCGGCGTACGCTTTGCTGAGGGCGGACAGCGATGATTAGACGCCCGCTGACGCACTGCCAGTGCAAGCTGTCGGACTGGCGATCATCGCTGTCCTACAGTCCTGCCGGCCGGCTATGGCGTCGCGAATGTTCGTCACACTCCACCATCCCGGTCACAGCCGTCCGTCTTCGGTGATGGTACGCCGGCATGCGGTCACGTGCGGCAAGTCACGCTACACCGCGTTCAGCTCTCCACTTTCTCCACTTCACCCATGCCGGCGTATGCGAAATCGCTTGCCTCGGACTCTGGCGGGCCGGCACATCCGACCCGACATGACGACCATGCGTTCAGCTCTCCACTTTCTCCACTTCACCTCGGCGAACGGCTGCCGATGAGCCACGTTCTCGGCATCGAGCGCTCGATCCTGGGGCAGCCGTGGCGCTGGCGCGCACTGGCGGCGGATGCGCGGGACGGATCGACGGGGGGCTTTGGCGGCGGACCGGACGCCGACGATCTGCTCACCCAGTTGCTGCTCGCACGCGGCGCTCCGCGTGAGGCGCTCGACCATCACCGCGCGCCGTCGATCCGGAGCTTCATGCCCGACCCGTCCGTGTTCCGCGACATGGATCGCGCAGCCGAGCGTCTGGCCGACGCGGTGGAGCGGCACGAGGCGATCGCAATCTTCGGCGACTATGATGTCGATGGCGCGACGTCCTCGGCGGTGCTGGTGCTGGTGCTGCGCGAGCTAGGCCTGGAGGCGCGCACCTATATCCCCGACCGGCTCACCGAGGGGTACGGCCCGTCCGGCCCCGCGCTGACCCGGCTGGCGGGGGAGGGGGCGTCTCTGATCGTGACGGTCGATTGCGGCGCGCAGGCGTTCGAGGCGCTGGCGGTGGCGCGCGACATCGGCGTCGACGTGGTGGTGGTGGATCATCACAAATGCGCCGCCACCCTGCCGCACGCGCATGCCGTGGTGAACCCGAACCGGCTGGACGAGGTGGCGGAGGGCGCCGCCCACGGCCATCTCGCCGCCGTCGGCGTCTGCTTCCTGCTCGCCGCCGCGCTGGTGCGGACGCTGCGTGGGCGAGGGTTCTTCAAGGACCGGGCGGAGCCGCGCCTGCTCGACCTGCTCGACCTGGTGGCGCTGGGAACCGTGGCGGACGTGGCGCAACTCCGCGGACTGAACCGCGCCTTTGTCGCACAGGGGCTGAAGGTCATGGCCCGCCGCGGCAATATCGGCCTGTCCGCCTTGATGGATGCCGCCCGCCTGACCAAGGCGGTCGGCGCGAGCGACCTGGGCTTTGCGCTTGGGCCGCGGATCAATGCCGGGGGGCGTGTCGGCCGCGCCGATCTGGGCGTGCGGCTGCTCACCACCCGCGACCCGGCCGAGGCGCGCGCTATCGCCGCCGAACTCGACCGGCTGAACGAGGAACGCCGCGCGATCGAGGCGACGGTGCAGGAGGCGGCGGAGGCCCTGCCGGGCGGGGCACAGGTCGCCGTGCTGGCCGGCCATGGCTGGCACCCGGGCGTGATCGGCATCGTCGCCGGGCGCCTGAAGGAGAAACTCGGCCGGCCCGCGATCGTCATCGCCTTGGGCGAGGATGGCCTTGGCAAGGGATCGGGCCGTTCGATCTCCGGTGTCGATCTCGGCGCAGCGGTGATGGCGGCGCGAGAGGCGGGCCTGCTGATCGCGGGTGGCGGCCATGCGATGGCGGCCGGACTGACGGTCGCCGCCGACCGGGTCGCCGACCTGGCCGCGTTTCTGGAAGAACGGCTGGCGGAGGCGGTGGAGCGGTCGCGTGCGGATCGCGCGTTGCTGGTCGATGCGGTGCTCGCGACCGGCGGCGTGAACCCCGCGCTGGTGGAGATGCTGGAGGCTGGGGGGCCTTACGGCACCGGCTGGCCGGCCCCCCGCGTCGCCGCCGGGCCGGTGCGCGTGATCCGCGCCGATGTGGTCGGCAACGGCCATGTCCGCTGCGTCGTGGCGGGCGAGGATGGGCGCAGCCTGAAGGCGATGGCGTTCCGCGCGGCGGAGACGGAGCTGGGGCAGGCGCTGCTCGGTGCGGCGCCTCATCGGCGGCTGTGGCTGGCGGGGCGTGCGAAGCTCGACGACTGGGCCTCCCGCCCGGCGGCGGAGCTGCATGTGGACGACGCGGCCTGGGCGGATTGAGGCGGGTTTTTGGTCAAAGGCCGCTTGACCCGCTGCGCGCGACCCCCTAGGCGGGCCGCTCCGGCATGGCCCCTTCGTCTAGCGGTTAGGACGCGGCCCTTTCACGGCTGAAACACGGGTTCGATTCCCGTAGGGGTCACCACCTCCGGCGCGCGACGCGCGCCTGCCATAGCATCAGCATGGGCACGACGCCCAGCTCCATCGCCAAGCCGATCAGATGACCACGGGACGGTGCGCCGACCATGATCAGGCTCAGCAGCCGTGCCAATCCGCCGGCTATGACCAGCGATCCCAGCAACCGAAAGCGCGCGCCCCGGACCTCGATGCGCGGAATGCATGTCGCGAACGCGATGCCGACGCCCAGGAAGATGCCGGACACGTAGCGGAAGTGGCTGTCCAGATCGCGCGGCACGACCGGCGGATGGCCCAGGAAGCCGGGACCCGACAGCACGCCCTTGCCCCCGATCAGCAGCGGCACCAGACACGCGATCGCTATCGTCAGTTGAAGGAGGCGGCGCTGGTTCATGCCTTGGCCTTCAGCAATTCGGGCCGGATGCGGATCGCGCGCAGCGACAGCCGCACCTCCAGCATGAAACAGATCAGTCCCAGGATCAGCAGCGCCATCGCGGTAATGAACGCGCCCGCGAGCAGACGTCCGATCCGCAGATGCGTCAGTTCCGCGACGAACAGCGTGGCGACCACCAGGCAGGTCATCACCGCGCTCAACGTCACCAGCGCCAGCGCCGCGTTGATGACCCGCATGCGCCGATCCAGCAGGCGGAGTTCCCAGACATGGCGGTCATGCTCCATGCCCGCCGAACGGGGATGCAGCAGCTCCAACGCCCGTGCCCGATCCACGACGCGCGAAAGGCGCCCCACCAGCATGTTCAGCAGCGCGCCGATGCCCGCCAGCATAAAGACGGGCGACAGCGACAGCTGAATCGATTCGGCGATGGTGGATACGGTCGGAGCAAAGGTCGGCATTGCCGCAAAGGCTAGGTTCCGCGACGCGATGAGGCAAGCAGGCGGAGTGGAGACGCAAGGGACGGGAGGAGCGGGTCGCAGCATGCGCCGATATGAGTGCACTGTACTCGAAGATACGTTGTTCGATGCCGACTATTATGGCATGAGTCCTAACTCAAATTGGGAGCCTACCATGAAGATTGCGAAGTACCTCGCGGCCGCTGCCGCGTTGTCGACCGCTGCGGTTCCGGCGATCGCCGCCCCGGCGAACCCCGCCGCCAGCCTGTCGGTTGCGAAGTCGGCTCGCGCCGGCTCCACGGCCAACAGCAAGGACAAGCTGGCCGGTGGCGGCATCATCGTCGCCGTGATCGCCGCTGCCGCAGTGGTCGCGGGCATTATCATCGTCGCCGACGATGACGATGACGATGATTCGAACAGCAACTGAGCCACAAAGCCAGTCGATGGGAAAAGGGGGTCTTTGGGCCCCCTTTTCTTTTTGAGGCAAGTGACAGGACGCCTGCCGCTTTTCCAAGTGTGTCGAGTGTCAGCCGCTACGGCCGAGTCAGCAGCGGCGAAAGATGAGACGACGCGCTCGGGTAAACGCCCGGCCGCACCGGTTCAGGTGCGTTCAGACCCGGCGATAGCGGAAATACCACACCTCGTGCCCCTGGCGCCTTGCCTTGCGCTCGTAGCGGGTCTCCGGCCAGTCGTCCGGACGGGTGAGGAAATCGGCGGCGCTGGTCGCGAGCCAGGCGAAATCGCGACGCGCGTTCATCACCATCATCGACCAGCGGCAATATGTCGGGTCGTCCGTGCCCAGACGGAACTCCCCGCCGGGCCGCAGCTTCGCCGCGATCATGTCGAGCGGCCCGTTATTCACCATGCGCCGTTTGGCATGGCGCGCCTTGGGCCACGGATCCGGATGCAGGAGGTAGACCCGGTTCAGGCTGGCATCGGGCAGGCGCTCCAGCACGGTCAGCGCGTCCCCCATATGCAGGCGCACGTTGCTCAGGTCGCCGTCGCGCACGTGACCCAGCGCGCCGACCACGCCGTTCAGGAACGGCTCGCACCCGATAAAGCCATGATCGGGGCGGCCGGCGGCCTGTGCGGCGAGATGCTCGCCCGCGCCGAAGCCGATCTCCACCTCCATCGCGCGATCGTCCCCGAACAGGGTCACGGCGTCGAGCGGTCCGGTTTCCGGCACGGCGACCCGCGGCAGCAGATCGTCGACCAGTGCCGCCTGGCCGGCGCGCAGCTTGTGTCCCTGACGACGGCCATACAGGCGGCGAATGGTGGAAGGGTCGTTCATCGCGGCGCCCTGTAGCGGCTGGTTGGCCGGGGAGCAAAGCCGGGACGGGATCGTTGGAACGGGCGATGAGCAAGACAGCGAAGCAGGCGGCCGGAAAGATCGCGAAACTGGACCGGGATGCGACCCACCGCGCGGCGCAATTCCGCGACACCCGCACCGCAAAGGTCGCCGGGGTGTTGGCGGAGTTGGGCGACCAGCCGCAGATGATCGCGACCGCGGCGTTGACCATCGGCGCCGGCCTGGTCACCCGCCGTGGTCAGCTGATCCGTGGCGGGTCGCGTATGCTCGCAGCGCATCTGGTGGCGACCGGCATCAAGATGGTGGTCAAGCGGCAGGTGGATCGCACCCGTCCCGAAAAGGCCCTGGAGGATGGCGGCCACAAGTTCGCAGCCGGGCACAGCCGCGACCATGACATGAACTCCTTCCCGTCGGGGCACACGGCCGGCGCCGTCGCGGTTGCGCGAGCCGCAGCGCATGAGATCGACGGGGTTGGCATCCCGGCCACCGTCGCGGCCGGCGCGATTGCGGCCGTTCAGCCCCCCACGGGCAGTCACTACCTGTCCGACGTCCTCGCAGGCGCCGCTATCGGCTGGTTCGCGGAAGCGCTGGTCGGCGAGTTGTTCGACCGACTGGAGCCGATCATAGACCGGCGGTTGGGGGACGAAGCTTCGGACAAGTAGAAAGGGTGGCGTCGCCCACCGGCCGGCACCCATCGGACACTCGAAATACGTCGACCCCGCCGATCCAAGGTCCCGGACGATGGAGCGCGAGTTTCGGCCTATTTGATCATGGTGGCGTTGATCGTCGTCGAGCGCTGCTTGTCCGACCCGGCATTGGTGCGCGACACGACCGCGCCGCGAGCGATCAGGTCCATTACCTGCGACGGCTGGGGCATGGTGTCGAAGCTGGGGTACATCGCGACCGTGTTGTCGACGTCGGTCATCGAAACGGTCCAGCCGCCGACCGCGCCGGGTAGCTGCACGTTGCTGTTGCCCGGATAAACGCTCGCGACACGCCCCGCGTCGCCTAGTGCGAGGGTGTAGCCATTGCGGTCGTCCGCTCGTCGATACACGCCATAGGTGTCAGTTGGTGCGCCGTCGCGGCACCATGGTTTTGGTTCAGCCGACTTGGTATCCCCCGCATGGGAAACCGCGACCACTGCGAGCAGCGAGCCAAGTACAGCCTGCGCCATATCGGGCTTCTTCATGCGCGCATGCCGAAAGGCGATGGGGTCCGGACAGGCAGGGATGGGAACGGCCGCACGGGTCGGTGCAGGCGCCCCGGCAGGCCAGCCGATCTCCGCGATCAAAGCGGTAAGCCGCGCGTCGAGCGCCGCAGGGTCCATCTCGGTCGAACTCAGCCGCACCGCCACCAGCCACGCACCAAGCGGCAGCATGGCGAGCGCGCTGCTGCGATACGGGCCATGTTTGGGCGTGTAGATTTGGCGCAGCGCCGCTGTCGCGGTGGAGCCGGGCGGGACGAAGGCGACCGGCCCGGCACCCACCGGCTCGGCACCGCCGAAGTCGGGCCGCCGCCGCGCGGCATAGTCGGCCCGGTCGAACCACATGGCCACATCATCCTGCGCCGGGTGGAAGATGTAGATGGTCGCAGCGGTCGCCAGACCCGGGTTGGCGAACTCGATCATCACGTCATGCTCGTCGGTGGTGCTGTCGACGGCACTGGTGCGGGGCAGGCCGGTCAACGAAGCGCGCAGGATCAGGCCGGTTTCCGCGTGCTTCCATCCCTTGCCGGCCGGAATGGGGAGCGTGCGCAGCGCCTGGTTACCGGCTTGCGGAGCCGCCGTGGCCTTTCGATCCGCCGCGGATGCGATGCCCGGCACCGCGCACATGACCGCCACACAACCGAGCAGCATTCCGCGCATAAAAAAGCCTCCCCCGACATCGTGTCGCGGGAGGCTAGATCATTACAGGCCTTCGTCAATCGACCGGGCCGTCCTTATCCGGCGGCGGTCGACAGCACAGGCGTCAGCCGGCGACTTCGGCCTTCAGCATGTCCGCCAGATCGGTCTTCTCCCAGGTGAACAGGTTACCCTCCGGCTCGCGGCCGAAGTGACCATAGGCGGCGGTCTTGATGTAGATCGGCGCGTTCAGCTTCAGATGCTCGCGAATGCCCTTAGGCGTCAGGCGCACCAGCTTGGGCAGCGCCTCCTCCAGCTTCGCCTCGTCCACCGTGCCGGTGCCGTGCAGGTCGACATAGACGCTCAGCGGCTCGGCGATACCGATCGCATAGGACAGCTGGATGGTGCAGCGCTTGGCAAGCCCGGCCGCAACCACGTTCTTTGCGAGATAGCGGGCGACATAGGCCGCGGACCGGTCGACCTTTGTCGGGTCCTTGCCGCTGAACGCGCCGCCGCCATGCGGGGCCGCGCCGCCATAGGTGTCGACGATGATCTTGCGCCCGGTCAGGCCGGCGTCGCCATCCGGGCCGCCGATCTCGAACGTGCCGGTCGGGTTGATGTAGATCTTGGTATCGTCGGAGATGAAGCCGTCCGGCAGCACGTCGCGGAACACGCCCATGACGTATGCGTGCAACTCGGCGTACTTGGCCGCATCGGCATTGTCGCCCTTTTCGCAGAAGCCGGGCTTGTGCTGCGTCGACACGACCAGTGCTGTTGCCGCCACGGGAACACCGTCCTCGTAACGCAGCGTCACCTGGCTCTTCGCGTCGGGCTCAAGGAAGGGAGCGACGCCGGAATGGCGATCCGCCGCCATCCGCTCCAGGATCTTGTGGCTGTAATACAGCGTGGCGGGCATCAGGCCGGGCGTCTCGTCGGTCGCGTAACCGAACATGATGCCCTGGTCGCCGGCGCCCTCGTCCTTGTTGCCGCTCTCGTCCACGCCCTGTGCGATATGCGCCGACTGGCCGTGCAGGTTGTTGGAAAAGTCAAAGGTCTCCCAGTGGAAGCCGGACTGTTCGTAGCCGATACGCTTCACCGTGGCGCGGACGGTCGCCTCGATCTCGTCAAGGATGCCGGGCGCCCATTCGTCGTTCTCGTACACGCCGCGACCGCGGATCTCGCCGGCCAGCACGACCATGTTGGTGGTGGTCAGCGTCTCGCAGGCGACGCGGGCCTCGGGATCCTTGGACAGGAACAGGTCGACGATCGAGTCGCTGATCTGGTCGGCGACCTTGTCCGGGTGCCCTTCGGACACGGACTCGGACGTGAAGAGGAAATTGGAACGCATCGATATTCCTTCTCTAGATCGAAAGCCGGCCGTTGCCATGCCGTATAAAGCTTTCTTTATATCTCCTCCTAGCGCTGACGGCGGCGGGCGGCAATGGCGGCGAGGGCAAGCAAAACTGTCAGCAGCAGCGCCATCCAGTTGCCCGTCCTGGCAAACAGCGTCGGCGCCAGGGCGGGGGGCACGCGGCGTTCGATCGCGCCCGCGCGTTCGTGCGGCACCGTGGCGAGCAGGCGGCCGTCCGGCGCGATCATCGCCGAAATGCCGGTCGGGGTCGCGCGCAGGATAGGGAGCCCTTCCTCGATCGCGCGCATGCGGGCCTGCGCCAGATGCTGTGGCGGGCCCCAGCGGCCGAACCAGGCGTCGTTCGATGGGTTGAACAGCATGCGCGGACGATGCGCGCGGTCCACCACCTGCCCCGAAAAGATGATCTCGTAACAAATCTGCACGCCCACCGCGCCGAAGCCGGGCAGCGCAAGGTTGCGCGGCCCAGGCCCTTCGTCGAAGTCGAGATCACCGGGCACCAGCCGCGACAGGCCCAGCGGCTTCAACAACCACGGCATCGGCAGATACTCGCCATAGGGCACCAGATGCGCCTTGTCGTACTGCGCGCCCAGACGGGTGGAGGCGTCGAGCGCACGGACCGAGTTGCTGGCGCCAATCAAGTTCTCCTGCCCATCGAACCGCAACGGCGTGGTGCCCGCCAGCAGCAGGTCGCGTGGCCCGAGCACAGCGGCGATCCGGCGACGTATCACCCAAGGATAGCGGCCCCGGTAATAATAGAGCGGATACCCATCCTCCAACAGGTCGCGCACCACCCCTTCCGGCCACAGCACCAGGCGCGGGGAGGGGCCCGGACGCCCGGATAGCGCGAGCAGCGCACGCAGCACCGGCTCGGCATCGTCCTCGCCGCGCGTGTCCTGCCCGATATTGGGCTGCACGATGCGGACGATCGGGTCGCCCGGTCCGGTGTCCGGCGCCCGCGTCCACGGCGCGCTGAGGGCCGAGAGCGCCAGCAACGGCGCCATGATCGCGGCAAGCGTCCATCGACGAAACGCCAGCAGCGCCATCGCCCCCGCCGCCAGCACGGCGACACCCGACAGGGCATAGGTGCCGATCCAGGCCGACAGCCGCGCCACGCCGATCAGCGGCAACCATGTCACGCCCAGCGGGTCCCAGGCATAACCGGTGAACATCACCGCACGCAGCCATTCGGTCGCGATCCACGCCGCCCCGAACGCGAGCACAAACCCGGCATCGGGCGTCGCCACGTCTCCGCCGGCCCGCACGCCTCGCACTCGCCAGGCGATCCCTGCGGCCATTGCCGGATATACGGCCAGATACAGGGCAAGCGCGACAGCCGCGAAATAGCCGAGCACCGGCGGCATCTTGTCCTGAAAGTCGAAGGCGTGCTGGAACCAGTTGTTGTTGATCGTGAAATGACCCACGCCCCACAACCAGCCGCGCCACAGCGCCTGCCGACCGGTCGGTGCGCCATGGACCAGCAGCATCCAGCCTGCGAGGCCCAGTAGGGTCAGCGGCCACAGGTCGAGCGGCGCAAAGCCCAGCGCGGCGACCGCGCCGAGCAGGATGCAGGATAGGGCGGGATAGGGGTTGCGGAGCGAGCGGGTCACGCAGGGTCCTGTGAGGCTCCTCCAACGCGCCCGCAAGTGGCAGCCGGATGCCATTCGCATTGCGAGCGGGATGGTGTAGGCGCATGGGCATGACCCTGCGTCCCTTTCATCTCGCCTTCGCGGTCCACGACCTGGCAGCGGCCAGACACTTCTACGCAGAGGTGCTGGGCTGTGCGGAGGGGCGGTCGAGCGACCAGTGGATCGACTTCGACCTGCTCGGCCACCAGATCGTGGCCCATCTGGACCCGGCGGCGAAGCCGGTTGCGGTGGAAAACGCGGTCGACGGCCATCATGTGCCCGTGCCGCATTTTGGTGTCGTGCTGACAATGGATGACTGGCAGGCGTTGACCGACCGCGTGCGCGACGCCGGCGTACGGTTCGGCATCGAGCCGCACATCCGCTTCAAGGGACAGGTCGGCGAACAGGCCACCATGTTCTTCCGCGACCCGAGCGGCAACGCGCTGGAGTTCAAGGCGTTCGCCGACGACGCCCAGCTTTTCGCCCGATAAAGGACCCGATCACTTCATGAGCACTCCCATCACCCTCGACATCCCCCACAAGCTCGGCAAGGAGGCCGTGCGGCAGCGGCTGGACGGCGGGATCGGCCGCATCGGGGAGAAGATTCCCGGCGGCGCGGCCGTTCAGCATCGGTGGGAGGGCGACACGATGTACTTCACCGTGCAGGCGATGGGACAATCGATCCGCAGCGAGCTGACGGTGTTCGAGGACAAGGTCCATGCCATGGTCGACCTGCCCGCCCTGCTCGGCCTGTTCGCAGGTCAGGTTCGTGCGCTGATCGAAAAGGAAGGCCCAAAGCTGCTGAAATGACGGGCAGAGGTTCCCGCACCGGCGTCCGCCGCGAATGCAGGGTTCATGCCTTGCGAGACGCCGGTAGAAGCTGACCCATTTTGCGCGACGGCTGGAGCGAACTAACAGGGGCTGTTCGCGAACAGCCTCGATCAAGTCTCAGACCCCGGAAACCGCTCCGACCGGCAGGCTGCTGACATACAGCGACTCTACGCAGTGATCCGCCGCCCAGGCCAGCCCGGCGGCCTCCGCCTCCTCATAGCTGTCATAGGGCGCCCCCCCGATCAGAGAGACCGACTCCGCTTCGTCCGTGTCGCCGCAGCTCAGCAGCGCCGAGCAATTGAGGTCGAAGCGCCCGTCTTCACGCGCGCCGATGCTGATGCAATCGGTTTCCTGCGGTGCGGATTCGCCAAAGGGCAATTTGATGACGTCCATGCCAGGCTCCTGTTCCTCCAAGAACGATCGTAACGCTGGCGAAGCGATCTGGATGCATGCGCCCAATCGCGTTCCGTCGTTCCGGGTCAGACCGGTGCCGCGTCGGGCCCCGCCCCGTAATGATGCCAGGTGAAGATCGCGAGCGCACCGCGATGCGGGCGCCATGCCTCGGCTAGCGCACGGATCTGCTTCTCGCTCGGCCGGGTGTCGTGGCCGAGCAGCCGGCCGACCTCGATCTGCACGGCCAGATCGCCCGCCGGCCATATGTCCGGCCGTCCTTCGGCGAACAGCAGATAGACCTCCGCCGACCAGCGGCCAATGCCCTTGACCCGGACCAGCTGGGCGATCGCCTCCTCGTCGTCTTCGGGCAGGGCGTCCAGGGCGAGCCGACCGCTCAGCACCTCGTCGGCCAAGCTGCGCGCGTAGCCGGTCTTCTGTCGCGACAACCCTGCGGCGCGCAACGTCTCGTCACTCGCGTCCCTGATCGCGGCCGGATCGCGCGGGTCACCGACCAGCGCCTCCAGCTTGCGCCACACGGCGTTGGCGGAATGGACGCTGACCTGTTGTCCGACAATCGTGCGCAGCAGGGTGGCATAGCCACGCTCCCGCACGCGCGGGTCGGGGTAGCCGACGCGGGCCAGCCCACGGGCGAAGGCAGGTTCGGCTGCGGCCAGCGCATCCATTCCCGCCCTGATCTGCTCCGCGGTCAGTGCCACGCTTGATCCGGGCGGGCGGGCGCGGCAAGGCGACACGCGAATACAGGAGTTGAATGCATGCCGCAGTTTATCGTGGTTACCCGTGAGGGGGAAGAACGGTCCATCGATGCGGATGCCGGCCTGTCGGTGATGGAGGCGATCCGCGACGCCGGGATCGACGAGATTCTGGCGCTGTGCGGCGGCAACTGCTCCTGCGCCACCTGCCACGTCCATATCGACCCCGCCTATCTGGATGCGCTGCCCCCGATGAGCGAGGACGAGAACGACCTGCTCGACTCCATCGACGATCGCGACGAGACCAGCCGCCTGTCCTGCCAGGTGCCGGTCAGCGCCGCGCTGGACGGCGCGCGCATCACGATCGGCGCCGACGAGTGATGTGAGGGGCGGGAACTTGCGTTAGCGAGTCCACCGCCTTCCGATGACCCAGAGGCGCGGGAGCCCTGCGCCCCGGAACGATCACCGCGTGCCATGCCGGCAAGCCATCTCGCGCCGGGCCGGCCGCTAGGTCGGCTCGAGTCCCGCCGGCACCGGCGCGAAGTCGAGCAGACGCCTGCGCACCTCTTCCGCCAGCACCGGCAATACGAGTTCCACGTCATGCGGGCACCGTTCTCGCGGGTGGGAGTCGAAGACGCACAGGGCGCCCAGGATACGCTGGTCTTGGTCGCGGATCGGTGCGCCGGCATAGAAGCGGATGCCGCCATCCTGCTCGACGACTGGATTGCCGGCGAAACGCTCGTCGTCCAGCGCGTCCGGTACGCAGAACACACCCCCGCCTTCGTTCAGGATGTGGCCGCAGAATGAGGTGCGTCGACTGTACGCGCCGCCCGGCAGGCCGCTCGTCGCGATCAGGAACTGCCAGTCGTTGTGCAGGATCGACACGGCCGCCATCTGGGTGTCGCAGCTGTTTCGTGCCTTCTCGACCAAGGCCTGCAACACCGCATCATCCCGCACGCCGAGTGCGCCCGAAAGCTCCACTGCACGGGCGCGGGATGGCTCGTCATCCGGCGTCGGGGCCGGATCATACAAGGTCAGTCCCATGATGTTGCAGTCCCCGTTCGTTTGGCGGCGGCTTATCTACCCCGAACGGGTTATGTCATTCAATTTACAACCACTTCCAACAAAAAAATTGCCGCCGAAGTGGATCGGTCAGCCCGCTTCCCGCGCCGCCACGGCATAGAGCGCGATCGCGGCGGCGTTGGACACGTTCAGGCTTTCCACCCGCGAACTGATCGGCAGTTTCGCCAATTCGTCGCAATGCGCCTCCGTGTTCTGCCGCATGCCTTCGCCTTCGGCGCCCAGCACGATGGCGAAGCGGCGGCCGTTGCCCAGCGCCTGCGCCAGCGTCTGATCGGCATGACCGGTCAGGCCGATGCGCCAGAATCCCGCCTCCGCGATCTCCTCCAGCGCGCGTGCCAGGTTGACCACGCGCACCCACGGCACGCTTTCCAGCGCCCCGGAGGCGGACCGCGCCACGGTGCCGCTTTCGGGCGGAGCATGACGGTCCTGCGTCACGATGCCCAGCGCGTCGAACGCGGCGGCCGATCGCAGGATCGCGCCGACATTGTGCGGATCGGTGACCTGATCCAGCACTACCAGCGGCCGCGTGCCGTCGGGATCCTGCTGCAACAGGTCGCCCAGCCAGATATCCTCCAGCGGCTCCACCTCAGCGACCAGGCCCTGGTGCGGCGCGTCGGAGGGCACCAGCCGGCCGAGATCCGCGACATCGGCAAAGGTGATCGGCAGCGTCGCCGGTAGGTCCAGCCCGGACAGCGCCTCCCGCGTGCCCCACAGCTTGCGCACGGTGCGTTCCGGATTGTCCAGCGCGGCCAGCACCGCATGGCGTCCCCAGAAACGGGGACGTTGCGCGGTGCCCTGCGACGGCCGATGACCTTTGCGTGCCATGATTCTCAGTTCTCGTCGCTATAGGCGAACGGATCGGTGACGACTGGCTGGGTCGGTACCGGCGGCCGGGGCAGTGCCTTGTCCGCGTCCGCCGCGTTCAGCAGAATGGACGCCAGGACGATCGATCCCTGGCGCATGTCCGCAGCCTTCAGGTGATCGAACGTGTCGATCGAGCTGTGGTGGATGCGGCTTTCGTAATCCAGCGGGTCCTGGATGAACTGGAACCCGGGAACGCCGACCTGTTGCATGAACACATGGTCGGTGCCGCCGGTCGGGCGCAGTGCCACGGTGGTCGCGCCCATCGACGCGAACGGCGCCAGCCACTCGCGGAAGATCGGCACCACCGCCGGATTGCGCTCCGCATACAGACCGCGCAGCTTGCCCGACCCGTTGTCGATGTTGAAATAGGCGGCCAAGTCCTTGTAGCCGGGCAGGGGCGTGACCGGCCAGCGGTTGGAATAGCCGTAATAGCGCTGCATGCCCCGGCCGCCCGCGGTGTCGGCGGAGGTGCCGCGCGTGGCCAGATGCTGTTCCACATACGCCATGGAGCCGAGGATGCCCTGCTCCTCGCCCGCCCATAGTGCGAAGCGGATCGTCCGCTTCGGTCGCACGCCCGTTGCCGCCAGGATGCGCGCTGCCTCCATGATCATGGCGCTGCCCGCCCCGTTGTCCGCGGAGCCATCGCCCGCGACCCAGCTGTCCAGGTGCGCGCCCGCCATGACATATCCGGCCTTCGGATCGCTGCCCGGGATTTCCGCGATGATGTTGTACGCCCTGCTGTCGCTGTCGTCGAAGCGGACGTCGCTGTTGATCTCCAACGTCGGCGCAGGCCCGGTCTTCGCCAGGCGCGCGAGGCGGCGGTAATCCTCCGCCGCGATCTGCACGCCGGGCAGGGCGGGCGTTTCACCCTTGCCGAACAGATAGCCCTCGCCCGACACCAGCTTTCCGTCGCGATACGACATGGTGGCATAGGCGACCGCGCCTTCGCTCTTCAGGAACGCGTCCAGCTTCTGCGCATAGTCCAGCCGCTTCAGCCGGCTGTCGAGCGCGGCCGGGTCGTATGTCGGCTGCTGGAACCGGTCGAGCTTCGACAGGTCCTCCGACGACAGGCGCTTGAACGGTGCCTCGTCCGGCTCGTCGCCCGTGTCCGGCAGGGTCGTCATGACGATCTTGCCCGACAGCTTGCCGCGCCATTTGTCGAAATCCTCGACCTTCTTCATCGGCGCGACGATCACCGGCGCGGTCAGCGGGCCGTTGGTGGCGGGGGTCCAGGCGATCGGGATCGCGGTCAGCTGGATCGGGCGCGGGGTCAGCATCCGCACCGACGACCGCTCGATCGACCAGCCGCGGCCGAACTCGAACCCTTCCTTGTGGACGTTCTTCAGGCCCCAGCGGGCGAACTGCGCCTGTGTCCACGCCTCCGCCCGACGCATCGCGGGCGAGTTGGTCAGGCGGGGGCCGATCACGTCGGACAGCTGCTGCGCCGTCACCATGACCTCGCTGTGATTGGTGCCCTGGTCCAGGATGCCGGCGAGCGCGGCGTCCGTGTCCGGCCGACCCTTCTGCGCGACGGCGGGAGACAAGGCGGGCGAAAGCGTGGCCAGGGCGGTGGCGGCAAGCAGCAGGCGGCGCATCTAGGCTCCCGAGATGGAGGTGGAACGGCGCCGTGCTATGCGCCCGATGCGCCATGAGCAAGAGTGTGCGTTGACAGTCGCTCCGTCCTTCGCCTAGGAGCGCGCCTCGCCCGTTGAGGCGACACCCGTGGAAGGGTGGCCGAGTGGTTAAAGGCAGCAGACTGTAAATCTGCCCGCGTGAGCGTACACTGGTTCGAATCCAGTCCCTTCCACCATTATCCAGCACTGACCCGATGCTCCTGCGGCACGCACCTTCGCGCGGCGCCGGGATCGTTATCGACGCCGTTCGCGTTCCATTGCCGTTGCCCCATCGGGGCGCCAACGAAGGAGCGTCATGAAGATCCCACGCAATGCCGTGATCGCCGTCGTCGACGGGGAAAAGCTCAACCTGTTCCACAACACCGGCGACGAGGGTGCGCCCAACCTGTCGGCGCTGCCCGATGCGGATGTGTCGACGCAGAACAAGGGTTCCGGCGGTCGCCATCAAAGCAGTTCGGCCAATCCCAGCGACAGCCAGCAGGATGAGGACAGCTTTGCCGCCGGCGTCGCGGAGGTCCTCAACGCGCGCGTGCTGTCCGGCAAGATCGACGACCTGATCGTGATCGCGGCACCGCGCACGCTGGGCGAGCTGCGCAAGCATTACCACAAGACACTGGAGGGCAAGCTGGTCGGCGAATTGTCCAAGGACCTGACCGGCCATTCCACCGATGACATCGCAATGGCCATCGCGGCCGCCTGACGGTGACTGCCGCCCCTTCCGATCCCAAATAGCGGGAGGGGCGGCTAAACCCCCGAGCGGACGCCCCGGCCGCGCGCCGCCGGTCCTGCGCCAAGTCCTTGAGCCGAAACGATCCCCTTTATCATCGGATCGCGGGTGTAACGACGGGAACGGTGCACGATACCGACTGTTGATCGCGTTCTCAGCCGAGGACGAGATTCATGACCCAGCCCAGAGACGACACGCGCGACGACGCGCCGGCCACCGCATCCAAACGAGGGGATGCGGCGGTGGAGGCCCTGTCGGGCACCATTGCCGAGGCGCAGGGATCGCACATCCTCGGCCGCGCGGTGACCATCAACAAGCCGGCCGACGAGCTGTTCGCCTTTTTCCGCGATTTCGCCAACCTGCCCAGTTTCATGGAGAATGTCGTCTCCATCGACGTGCTGGACGACACCCGCTCGCACTGGGTGGTGAAGGGGCCAATCGGCCGTGTCGAGTGGACGGCGCGCGTAACGGAGGAGCAGCCCGGCCGCCTGATCGCCTGGACCAGCGAGGAGGGCGCGCAGATCCCCAATTCCGGTCGCGTGGAGTTCAAGCCGGTCGAGGGGCGCGGGACGGTCGTGACCGCCACCATCCTCTACGATCCGCCCGGTGGCATCGTCGGCAAGGTCATCGCCAAGATGTTCCAGCGAGAACCCGGCATCCAGGCCCGTCGCGACCTGCGCCGTTTCAAGCAACTGATGGAAACCGGTGAAGTCGCCACGCCCGCGATGAATCCCAAGCAATTCGAGGAGATGGGGTTGTGAAAGCGCTTGCCTGGCACGGAAAGCACGACGTCCGCATCGACAACGTGCCCGATCCCGAAATCGTCAACCCGCGGGACTGCATCATCAAGGTGACGTCGACCGCCATCTGCGGTTCGGACCTGCATCTGTATGACGGCTATATCCCGACCATGAAGGCCGGCGACGTTCTCGGCCACGAGTTCATGGGCGAGGTGGTCGAGGTCGGCGCCAATTCCACCCTGAAGAAGGGGCAGCGCGTGGTGGTGCCCTTCACCATCGCCTGCGGCTCCTGCTACCATTGCGGAAAGCATCAATATTCGGCGTGTCCGAACGGCCTGCCTGCCGACAACCAGGACATCGCGCAGGAACTGTACGGGCATGAGATGTCGGCCCTGTTCGGCTATAGCCACATGACCGGCGGCTATGCTGGCGGACAGGCGGAATATGTCCGCGTGCCGTTCAGCGACGTCGGGCCGATCGTGATCCCGGACGGGGTCGATGACGACAAGGTGCTGTTCCTGTCCGACATCCTGCCGACGGGATGGCAGGCGGCGGAATATGCGGAGATCGAACCCGGCGACACGGTGGCCGTGTGGGGTTGCGGCCCGGTCGGCCTGTTCTCCGTCCAGTCGGCGTTCCTGATGGGCGCGGCGAGGGTGATCGCGATCGACCATTTCCCGCACCGCCTGGAACTGGCGAAGAAGTTCGGCGCGGAGACGATCAACTTCGAGGAATCGTCGGTCTACGACGCGCTGATGGAGATGACCGGCGGCATCGGCCCCGATGCGGTGATCGACGCGGTCGGGCTGGAGGCGCACGGCTTGTTCGTCGACAATGTGGTCGATCAGATCAAGGCGTCGACCTTCCTCGGCACCGATCGTCCTCACTCGATCCGTCAGGCGATCATTGCATGCCGAAAGGGCGGCCGCGTGTCGATGCCGGCCGTGTATGGCGGCTTCGTCGACAAGTTCCCGCTGGGCGCCTTCATGGAAAAGGGGCTGACGCTGAAGACCGGTCAGACTCATGTCCAGCACTACATGCCCGCGCTGCTCAACGCGATCATGGAGGACAAGATCGACACGACCTTCCTGATCTCGCATCGCATGCCGTTGGAAGAGGCACCCAAGGGCTACAAGATGTTCCACGACCAGCAGAACGAAGTCACCAAGATCGTCCTGAAAACCGGCATGCAGAGCGCTGCCTGATCTTCACCGCTTCACGAAAGGATTAAACATCATGGCCAACAAATTCGCGATCGTGACCGGTTCCTCGACCGGCATCGGCCTGGAACTCGCCAAGCTGGCGGCGCAGGACGGATACGATCTGCTGCTCGCCGCCGACACGCCCTTCACCGAACAGGTTGCGGGGGCGGAGACGCTGGAGGTCGATCTGTCCACCGTGGAGGGCGTCGACAAGCTGCTCGCGGCGGCCGGCGGACGTCAGGTCGATCTGCTGTGCGCCAATGCCGGCCACGGCCTGGGACGCGCGTTCCTCGACCAGGATCCCAAGGAATGGAAGCATGTCGTCGACACCAACATCGTCGGCACCGCCTATCTGCTCCAGAAGGTGTTGCAGCCGATGGTCGCGCGCAATGCGGGCAAGGTGCTGGTGACTGGATCGATCGCCGGGTACATCCCCGGCAGCTTCCAGGCGGTGTATAACGGCACCAAGGCGTTCGTGGACAGCTTCGTCGCGGCGATCCAGAACGAGATCAAGGACGCTGACGGCGTCACGCTGACCAACCTGATGCCCGGACCGGTGGAAACCGAGTTCTTCAAGCGCGGCGACATGATGGACACCTCGGTCGGCACCGATCCGAAGAAGTCCGACCCCGCCGATGTGGCCAAGGATGGCTATGACGCGGTGATGAGCGGCAAGGCGGCGATCGTGTCGGGCTGGAAGAACAAGATCCAGTCCTCGGTCGCGAACATCACGCCGAACGCGGTCCTAGCCGAACAGCATCGCCACATGGCGGAGCCGGGCACCGCGAACGACTGAGGTCGCAAGCCAGGCACGGCCTGCTGCTGGCCGGTGGTGAAGGGAACGGTGAGGGGAAGGCCCTTGCCGTTCCCTTCGCTTTATGGCCGGTCCGCGTTGGTGGTGTTCCGCCGTTGCGTCGAGCCTCATCGGATATTAGCATCACCGACATGGTCGAGAGGATCGCCACATGTCGTTGCGGACAGCTTCAGGCGGTCTGCCAGGGCGAGCCCGTCCGGATCTCGGTGTGCCATTGCCTCAATTGTCAGAAACGGAGCGGAAGCGCTTTCGCGGTTCAGGCGCGCTTCCCACAACAGCGCGTGCGGATCGTCGGGCAGTACAACGCATGGAGCGTCACCGGCGATAGCGGATCAACGGCCACCTTTCGCTTCTGTCCGACATGCGGCTCGACGGTCTTTTACAGCAGCGACGCGCTGCCGGACCTGATCGCGGTCGCGGTCGGCGCGTTTGCCGATCCGACCTTCCCACCGCCGACCGTGTCAGGCTTCGAGGCGCGGCGGCATCCATGGGTTGTCGTGGCGGGCGAGGGCGTGGAGCACTTCGACTAGGCGTTGTCATTCCCGGCGGTGCCGATCGGCCGACAACCGCGCTCATGCCCTCGGGCCACCACACCGCTACCAATGAACCACTGCGCGGCCATGCCGTGCTTCAGCCAGAGGACGCGAAGGCTCGGTGTGTCTCAACAATGGCGGATGAGTCGAAGAGATCGGCGACGCATGAGAGACCGAACCTCTGCCAGTGTCCCGCTGGGTCAGATGCCAGCCGTGCTAGCGGCACACCGGCACAGAGCCGTTCGGAAAGGGGAGGTGGAGCGGGTAACGGGAATCGAACCCGTGTATTCAGCTTGGAAGGCTGCTGCACTACCATTGTGCTATACCCGCAAACCCGCAGAAAACCTCGGTTCCTGGGGAACCGCTGCCTTCATTCCGCTGGAATTCCGACACGCGATGGCGAGCATCTAACTAAACGGTGCCTGCCGCGCAAGCATCCGGCGCAAGTGGCACCGCGATGCAGGTGCGGTTGGGACGACGCCTGAGGTCGAGTGGTACGCCGACCATACGCTGATCGGCCTCGGCTGCCTCCGCCGCCCGCATGGTGGCGGAAGAAGCTATCCAGCCTGTACGATCCGCGCCGGACCGCAGCGCGACGCCGCCCACATCGAAGTTCACGCGATGCTTACCATCACCGCCTATCGTGACGCCTATGTCGCGCCGCCCACCCTCCCGAAACACTGCGCACGATCCGCGTCCGCGATCGGCGGTCAGCGGCGGTGTCGGGGTGGCGGGACTGGTCGGGTGCGTGGCATGGCTCGCGCTGGCCCGGCACTTCCACCTGGACGGCCCCTATGCGGCGTTGATCGAGCTTGTCGCTTGCGGCGTGCCGATGCTGGCGTGGTCGCTGCTGGTCGACAAGGTGTATCGCCATCCGTCCACCGGCATCGACTGGTCTGACCCCAAGCCCTTGCGCGAGACGCGGGTGGTCAGCGTGGTGAAGCTGGTCGGCCTGTGGGCGACATGGGCGGCGCTCGCGATCGTCTATTTCGCCGGGCGCTTCTACTGGCAGGGTGATTACCTGTTCGCGATGTGGTGCCTCGGCCATGCCGCGCCCGTCGTCGTCGTGGCATCGATCCCCTATGTGCTGTGGCTCGACCGTTACCTGGTCGAGCCGCGAGACGGTGCATGGCATCTGGGCGCATGGCTGCTGCATCAGCCGGGCTGGCAGGCCGACGCGCTCTATGCTCACCTGCGCGCCTGGGCGGTGAAGGGGTTCTTCCTCGCCTTCATGCTGGCGATCCTGCCGGCTGGGTTCGGCAGCTTCGTGCGCACCGACATCGCGGCGACGTGGCGGCATCCGGTGGCGCTGTCCGGATGGCTGGTCACGCTGATGTTCACCGTCGACGTCGCCTTCGCGACGGTCGGCTACATCCTGACGCTCCGCCCTCTCGACTCGCATATCCGTTCGGCCAACCCGTTCGCGGCGGCGTGGATGGCGGCGCTGATCTGTTATCCGCCCTTCGTCCTGATGACCGCTGGCGGTCCGCTCGATTATCATCAGGGCACGTCGGACTGGATCTACTGGCTGTCCGATCATGGCTGGATAAGGGCGGGGATCGCCGCGGTGCTGGTCGCGCTGACGGTGATCTATGCCTGGTCTACCGTGGCGTTCGGCCTGCGCTTCTCCAATCTGACGCATCGCGGCATCCTGACGCACGGCTCCTATGCCTGGTCGCGTCATCCCGCCTATCTGTCGAAGAACCTTTTCTGGTGGATCTCGACCATCCCGATCCTGTCGACCGGCAGCCTGATCGATGCCGCGCGGGCGACCCTGCTGATGGCTGCGGTCGGCGGTGTCTATTACTGGCGTGCGCGTACGGAGGAACGGCACCTGATGCTCGACCCGGCCTATGCCGAATACAGCGCGTGGATGAGTCGCCACGCGCCCGTGCCCCGCTTCTTCCGCTGGATCGGCGGGGCGGGGCGCACGCGGACCTGAGTTCCGCGTCGTCAGTCCTCGCACGCTGCAAGGCGGGCCAGCCAGGCGCGCAACTCGCAGCGGCACGGATGGTACCGCGCCTCGCGCCTGACTAGAAGCTCGCCTCGGCGTAGATGCGCGACACGTCGCCATTCCATTCGCCATGGTACCGCTCCAGCAGCACCTCGGCCGGCACCGTGCCCCGCCGCACGATCTCGCGCAGGGGATCGAGGAAGCCAGTCTCGTCATCGCCGGCCTGTCCGTGCCGTGCGCGGGCGGCGAGCCCGGCATGCGCGATGTCCAGCACCTCGCCCGCGATGTCGCGCAATTGGCGGCCGCCGGGGATCGGCGCGTTCAGCGCCTGCGCCGGCACTGCATCGCGCAGCGCCTGCCGCTCTTCCAGCGTCCAATGCTTCACCACGTCCCACGCCGCATCAAGCGCGCCATTGTCGTAGAGCAGCCCGACCCATAGCGCCGGCAGCGCACAGATCCGGTTCCACGGCCCGCCATCGGCGCCGCGCATCTCCAGGAACGTCTTCAGCCGCACTTCCGGGAAAGCGGTCGACAGATGGTCGCTCCAGTCGTCCAGCGTCGGCTTCTCACCCGGCAGCACCGACAATTCGCCGCGCAGGAAGTCGCGGAACGACAGCCCGGCCGCGTCGATATAGCGCCCCTCGCGGTAGACGAAGTACATCGGCACATCGAGCGCGTAGTCGGCGTAGCGCTCGTACCCGAACCCGTCCTCGAACACGAAGGGGAGCATGCCGGTACGCGCCGGGTCGGTGTCGGACCAGATATGGCTGCGGAACGACAACATGCCGTTTGGCTTGCCTTCGGTGAAGGGCGAGTTGGCGAACAGCGCGGTGGCCAGCGGCTGCAACGCCAGCCCGACGCGGAACTTCTTCGCCATGTCCGCCTCGGACGCATAGTCCAGGTTCACCTGGATGGTGCAGGTGCGCAGCATCATGTCCAGGCCCAGGCTGCCGACGCGGGGCATGTGGCGGCGCATGATGTCGTAACGGCCCTTGGGCATCACCGGCAGTTCGGCGCGCGTCTTGTCCGGCCACATGCCCAGGCCGAGAAAGCCGAGGCCAAGCTTGTCCCCGACCGTCTTCACCTGTTCCAGGTGTCGGCCGGTTTCCGCGCACGTCTGGTGCAGCGATTCGAGCGGCGCGCCCGACAGCTCGAACTGGCCGGCCGGCTCCAGGCTGATGCTCCCGTCCGCCCCCGACATGGCGATGACGTTGCGGCCATGCGGGCCGTCCTCCTCGACCGGGCGCCAGCCGAACTGGGTCAGCTCGCCCAGCAGGTCGCGGATGCCGCCCGGCTCCGCATAGGAGGGGGCGCCATGATCGCTGCGGCGATACACGAACTTCTCATGCTCGGTGCCGATGCGCCAACGCTCCGCCGGCTTCTCGCCCCGCGCGAAGCTGGCGATAAGCTGGTCCTTCGATTCGATGATCGGCGAAGGGCTTTTGACACCCTGCGGCGCGTCGGTCTTGGTGGTCATGCGCCGCGCCTTACGCGTGGATGAACGGGGCCGCTAGTGCCGCCGGGCAGCCGTCCGGCATCAGGACGGGCGGGGTGTCCGAATGGGTGTGAACTGTGCCGATATCAGCACCCACTCCCGGCCCTGGCGATGGGCCACATAGGTCGCGCGCATCGCCGCCGGTCCGAACGCCAGACGCGCCGTCTCCACCGCCGTATCGCCATACAGCCGCACGCTGCGCTCGGTCAGGATCAGGGGCGGCGAATCGCGCTTCTTGTCGGGTGCGTAGAAGCCGAGCATCCGGTCGCGCGCGTCGACATCGCCCAGTGGCGAAATCTCGACATAACCGGGCGCGGTCAGCCGCGCGAGAGCCGCCTGATCGAACCCCCGTTGCGCGGCCACGAACGCATCGGTCAGCCGCGACACCGCAGCCTCGTCACCCGGCGCCGCCATCGCCGGCGCGGTCGCAACGAGAGCGAGGGGAGCGAGTACGCGCAGGATGGTCATGCTTCGGCCCTTCATGGTGTGTCGATGTGGTAATACACCAGGTCGGTCAGCGCCAGTCCCCCGCCGCCGCCATCCACAGCGACACCGCCGCCGCCGCCGCCGTGTCGGCCCGCAGGATGCGTGGTCCCAGGCCGATGCCGATCGCACCGGGGACGGCGCGGATCGCTTCGCGTTCCTCCGGATCGAACCCGCCCTCCGGCCCGATCAGGATCGCCGCCGGCCCGGCATGCGCGCGCATAGCCTCCGCGGCGGGCACGCCGCCCGTCTCGTCGGCGAAGAACAACGCGCGGCCTGCCGGCCAGTCGCGCAACAGGGCGGGCAGCTTCACCGGCTCGGCCAGCTGGGGCAGGGCGGTGCGTCCGCACTGCTCCGCCGCCTCCACCATGTGCGCGCGCAGCCGGTCGGTGTTGAGCCGGTCCACGACCGTGCGGCGGGTCAGCACCGGTACCAGGCGCGCGATCCCCAGCTCACACGCCTTCTCCGCCAGCCAGTCGACGCGTCCCTTCTTCAACGGCGCGGCGCACAGCCACAGGTCGGGCACCTGTTCGCGCGGGCGCAGGCACTCGGTCACGTCCAGCGTCAGCGCACGCTTGCCGACCTCGGTCGCCACCGCCAGCCATTCGCCGCTGACATCGTCGAACAGCTTCACCGGATCGCCCACCGCGATGCGCATCACGCCGACCAGATAGTGCGCCGCCGGCCCGTCCAGGCGGAGCGGACCCGGTGACAGCGGATGATCGACGAACAGCCGCGGCGTCGATTGCGGCGGCCAGGCAGGGGTGGCGGGCATGGCGGGGACATAGCCGGTGCGGTCGATCAGCGCGAGGGGCGGGCGAGGCTGCGATCGACGCTGCACGACGGCCGCTGTGTCGCTCAGGTCCTCAAGGTCCGCCCGATCGCAGATGAAGCTGCACGCGCCAGCCCTGACATGTGCGCGCCACGTCGATGACGTCGCTCTGCTGCGCATCGGTCACGACGTGCAGCGTGTTCCTTGTCCAGATCAACGAGACGGCATGGGCCCCGTCCAGCGCAGCCGCCCGGCAGGACAGCCATCGGTCTTCGGGAAGCCAGCTTGGCTGGACCCGGACGACGCGGGAAAAGCCGTTCAGCGCGCCGCAATCCGTCATCTGGACCCGCGCCCGCCACCATCCGCCGGGCGCGGTGGAGCGGCCGAACGTCGCGGTTCGGCACATATCGTCCCCGATCGATCCCAGCACGGCGAGCAGCATCAGCCCGAACAACAGGCCGCATCCGAAACCCGCCTGCCGTCGCTCGGCCATGGTCAGGTCCCGCTTCGCCACGTCGCCCCCGCCGATACGCTTCCGCTGCTTTCTCACCGCCGGCGCAACAGCCAGCGTAATCCGACATAGGCGATGATGAGGGCCAGCACGCCGCCCGCGATCGCCGCCGCCAGCCCCCCGGCGACGCGGAACATCGCCCAGAACAAGGCTTCGATGAAGCGGCCGATGGCCACGGACAAACCGATCATTGTGCCCGTCATGCCCGAACGGCGCGATAAGGGCGAGCCACGGCTTGCATCGGCGTTCGACACGGGGCCATGGACGCCGGCATGACCACCGACATCGTGCCCGACAGCGAACACAAGGGGCTGGTGGGCCGCCTGCCGCCCATTCCGCGCGGGCTGGCCCTTCTTGCCCGGTTCGATCGCCCGATCGGATGGTGGCTGTTGTTCTGGCCGGGCGCATGGGCGATCGCGCTGGCCGGCGGGCTGCCCGCGCGCTGGCCGCTGCTGCTCTGGTTCCTGCTCGGCAGCATCGCGATGCGTGGGGCGGGCTGCGTCTACAACGACATCGTCGACCGCGATCTGGACGCACAGGTCGCCCGCACGCGCGCGCGGCCGATCCCGTCCGGGCTGGTGTCGCTGAAACTGGCATGGGCCTGGTTGGGCGCGCTCAGCCTGGTCGGGCTGGTGGTGCTGGTGCAGCTGTCGCTGCCCGCCGCGCTGGTCGCGTTGGCCAGCCTGGCGCTGGTGGCGGCTTACCCGTTCATGAAACGCATCACCTGGTGGCCGCAGGCGTGGCTGGGGCTGGTGTTCACCTGGGCGGCGCTGGTCGGGTGGGTGGAGGTGCGCGGGCGGGCGGACTGGTCGCTGGCGTTGCTCTATGGCGGCGCCATCGCCTGGGTCATCGGCTATGACACCATTTACGCGATGCAGGACCGGGAGGACGACGCACTGGTCGGTGTGCGTTCCTCCGCCCGGCGGCTGGGCACGCACATCCGCATGGGTGTAGGCGGATTCTACGCGGTCGCCATCGCATGCTGGGCGGGGGCGGTGTGGCTGGTCCACCCCGATCCGCTGGCTCTGGCCGCGTTGTTGCCGATCGCCGCGCATCTGGGGTGGCAGGTGGCGACCCTGCGGGACGACCGGGCGCTGGCGCTGTTCCGATCCAACCGCTTTGCCGGGCTGCTGATGTTCCTGGCCTGCGTCGTGGTCGGCACGCGGCTGTAGTCCGGGATCACGGCGTGGACGAGGCCGCAGCGACGTTTCGCACCTAGCAACCGGCGGGCGGCGTCTCTAAGTCGCTGTCATGCTTGACCACAATGCCGCGCGCGACCGCGCCCAGGACCTCGTATCCCGTGCCGCGCGCGCCGGCGCCGATGCCGCCGACGCCGTGTTCGCTGCCGACGCCGCCCTCGATGTGTCGGTGCGCCTCGGCAAGCTGGAGGATGTGGGCCGCTCCGAGAGCGAGGAACTGGGCCTGCGCGTGTTCGTCGGCAGCCGCTCGGCCAGCGTGTCGACGTCCGACCTGTCGCCCGCCGCCATGGACGCGCTGGTGGAGCGTGCGGTCGCGATGGCGCGGGAGGCGCCGGAGGATGCCTGGGCGGGCCTCGCGCCCGCGGAGCGCCTGCTGCGCGGTTCGCCGCCGCTGCTCGACCTGGACGATGGCGGGGAGGTCGGGCCGTCGACCCTGCGCGATGCCGCTATGGCGGCGGAGGATGCGGCGCGCGCGGTGCCTGGCGTGACCAATTCCGAGGGCGGCGGCGCCAGCGCCTCGCGCAGCGTCTGGGCGCTTGCCACCAGCCACGGCTTCGCGGGCAGCTATGCCGCGACCGGCTATGGCATCTCGGCCAGTGTGCTGGCGACCGGGCAGGGCGGCGCGATGGAGCGCGACTATGCGCATCATGGCGCGCGCCTCCGGCGATTGCTGGAGGACCCGGCATCGGTGGGTCGACGTGCCGGTGAGCGCGCCGTCGCACGGCGCGATCCGGGGCGGATGACCAGTGGTGCCATGCCCGTGGTGTTCGACCCGCGTGTCGGGGCGTCCTTGGTCGGCCACCTGACCGGCGCGATCTCGGGCGCGGCGATCAGCCGGCGAACCAGCTTCCTTCTCGACGCGCTCGGGACGGAGGTCTTCGCGCCCGGCATCACCATCCGCGACGATCCCCACCGCCCGCATGGGCTTCGGTCGCGTCCGTTCGATGGTGAAGGCCTGCCGGTATCGCCGCTCGCCATCGTGGAGCGGGGCATGCTGGAAAGCTGGCTGCTCGACTCCGCCGCAGCGCGGCAGCTCGGCCTGGAGCCGACCGGTCATGCCGCGCGCGGCATCGGGGGAGCGCCCGGCGTGTCCACCAGCAACCTGTTCATGGAGGCAGGCGATGTGCCCGTCGCAACCCTGCTCGCCGACGTGGGTGAGGGCGTGTACGTAACGGAACTGATCGGGCAGGGCGTCAACGGCGTGACCGGCGATTACAGCCGGGGCGCGGCGGGCTTTCGCATCAGCGGTGGCGTGATCGCGGGTCCGGTGGCGGAGTTCACTATCGCGGGCAACCTCAAGGACATGTACCGCGCCCTGAAGCCGGCGAACGACCTGGAGTTCCGCTACGCGATCAACGTGCCGACGCTGCGGGTTGACGGCATGACGGTGGCGGGTGGCTGACCCGGTCGACCCGGATCTGGTGACGGCGACGCGATCCGTTGTTGCGGAAGCGGGCGCGCTCGCCCTGTCGCGCTGGCGCACCGACTTTCGCCGATGGGAAAAGGCGCCGGGCAATCCGGTGTGCGAGGTCGATCTGGATATCGACCGGTTCCTGCGCGAGCGCTTGAGCGCGGTTCTGCCGGATGCCGGATGGTTGTCGGAGGAGACTGCCGACGATCCGGTACGGCTCCGGCACCGGCGGATCTGGGTGGTCGATCCGATCGACGGGACGCGCGACTATGTCCGCGGGCGTCCTGGCTGGGCAGTGTCCGTCGCGCTTGTGGACTCCGGGCGACCGGTGCTGGGCCTGCTCCATGCCCCGGCACGAGAGGAGTCGTGGCAGGCGGTGGAGGGCGCGGGCACGACCCGCAACGGGGTGCCCGTGCATGCCGGCACCTGCGCGTCCCTGGCGGGCGCGAGGGTGCCGAGCGACGGACTGCCGCGCGCGGACCGCGACATGGTGTCCGTCGCGAAGCCGAACTCGATCGCGCTGCGCATCGCGATGGTCGCCGCCGACGAGGCCGATCTGGTCGCGACCCAGCGCTGGGGCAACGAATGGGACGTCGCGGCCGCGGCGCTGATCGCGACGGAAGCGGGGGCGACGGTCACCGATGCGCTGGGACAGCAGCTCGCCTTCAACCAGCCCGTGCCGCGCGCGTTCGGCGTGCTGGTGTCCGCACCCGCGCTCCACGCAGCGGCGCTGGCCCGCCTGGCCGCCCGCGTCAGGGAGTAGGGTAAGTGACCCGGGTGCGAGACTAGGGCGGGCGGTCCGGAGCGAGCGTGGGGAAGCGCGGCTAGCTCAGGCCCGCTGGGCACATTCGAGGCCCTGTTGTTGAGGTCTGGGGCAGGTCCGCAGGCGCTCGACGCTTCCCCTTACCCGCAACCCGACACGGGGCTGGTCAACTAAGCTGCCCGCATAAAACTAGCTTGCCGTCAGGGCCCGCATATCCGCAGTTCGGGAGCACTCCGTACCTGACGCAAGGTGCCGACCCGCAGTGATAGGCGCCATATTGCGACACTTCAGCTGCGATGCTGTGATCGGCAGCGCACGTCAGCACGATGACCGCAGAAGGCACGCAACGCCTGCTGCTCAACTGCTCCGGCAATCTGATCGGACACGACGGCCCGTCTGCCCGTCCACGGCTCGGACCTGCCGCCTCCATCGCCATGGCCGGTAAGCTCGCTCCACCGTTCTGCCCCTGACGAAGCGAGGGACCGGCTACACCGCATACGCAAAGAAAAAGGGGAGCCGAAGCCCCCCTTTTCCGTAAACTTCCAAGCTTGGAAAAGCTCAGTTGCTGTCGGGGCTGTCATCTTCGTCAGCGACGACGACGATGCCGGCCGCAACGGCCGCAACTGCCAGGATCGCGACGATGATGCCGCCGCCAGCCAGCTTGTCCTTGCCGTGAGCCGAGGTCGAGCGAACCGACTTCGAAACCGACAGGCTCGCCGCCGGGTTCACGGGAGCGGCCAGGGCCGGGCTCACCGCGAGAGCGGCAGCCGCTGCGGCCGCCATGTACTTGCCAAGACGCATTTGGATAAACTCCCTTTCGTGCCGCGCGCCTATTGCATCGGCAAAGGTTAGTGACAAGTGAATTTGGCCGTGTCCGGTCACCTGTGGGCATATGTTGCAGGCGTGCAACACAAAATCAGCCCTCCGCCTCGTCCTGGTACTTCATCTGGAGGTAGCGGCCACGGGTCTGCAGCGTGTCCAGGTCCGGTTGCGCCAGCCTCTGCGTCATGTCGGCGATCTCCCGCTCGATCAGGGACAATCCCGCCACCAGTTCCGAATCGGGCGTCCGGCCGTTGCGGTCCACCGTGCGCAGCGCCGCCGGGACGCGCCCGTAATCGGCGACGAACGCGGGCAGCTGTTCCCCGATGAGGCGGCGGATCTCCAGCGCCTCTTCCCCGTCACTGTCCACCCGTCCCAGCTGGGGGGCCAGCGCGTCCAATCGGGCGCCGATGCTGTCCGCGACCGACCGCGCCGCGATCGGCAGGGTGGAGCGTTGCGATTCCAGCCAGCGACCGGTCTGCGCCGGCAACACCTTCAGGTCGGCTTCCCGCAGCTTTTCGGTCGAGACCGGGCGTGGTCCCGGCGCGGCGGCGATTGCCACCGTTGCCACGACAAGAAGCACCAGCACCAATAGTGCGCCGAAGATGCCGATCGGCATCACAAGACCCCATGCCACGGCGCCCAGCAGGATCGCGGCCGCCGCGATCACGATCGCCTTCAGCCGCTTCGCCGCCGTGCCCGATTTCCGCGACCGGCCCCGAGCGATCGGCGTGCCGCCGCCGTCGCGGCTGTCCGCGATCCGCGCCATCGCCTGTCGCGCGCGTTCGATCTGTTGGTCGACCTCGCTTGCCATGGCGCGCCTACATCGCCTCCAGCTTGAACTGGCTGGCAGGTCCACTCAGCTGGCCGCCGCCCTGCGCTGCCCCTTCCGCGCGGGCGATGTATCCACGCGACTTCTCCACTTCGTTGCCGAGCGCGGTGACGGTGGTCTTCATCGAATCGAGCGCCTTCACCTTGAACGTGTCGATCGCATCCATGGTGTCGTAGATGTTCTGGAACGCGCGTTGCAGCGTTTCCAGCGGTATAGTCGCCGACGCCGCCTGTTCGTGGACGCGGGCGGTGTTCTCCTTGAGCAGCCGGCCGGTCGAATCGATGATGTTGGCGGTGGTGGTGTTCAGCTGGGTGATCTGTTCCAGCACCAGCCGCTGGTTGGTCAGCGCCTGCGCCACCGTCACCGCGGTGCGCAGGGCCGCGACCGTGGTGGTGGAGGCGCGGTCCACGCCCTTCACCAGCTCGACATTGTTCTTCTTGACCAGGTCGAGCGCCAGATAGCCCTGCACCGTGACCGCCATCTGGGTCAGCAGGTCCTGCGTGCGCTGGCGGGTGTAGAACAGCGCGGTTTCGCGAATCGCCTTGGCCTTGGCGGGATCGGTGTGATCCAGGTCGTTCGCCTTGTCCTCCAGCCGCGCGTCCATCGCCTTGGACAGGTGGATCATCTGTTCCAGCCGGCCCATCGCCGCCCACAGGTTCGCCCGCTCCGTGTCGATGGCGGCGTTGTCCATCAACAGCTCGTCCTTGCCGGACGCCAGGCTCTTCAGGATGGAGCTGATGTGCGTCTGCGACGATTTGTAGCCGTCGAAATAGTTGCGCATCTTGGACCCGAACGGGATGATGCCGAACAGCTTCTGCGGCGCGGTCAGGTTGCCCTTCTTGCCGGGGTCCAGGTCCTCCACCACGCGGCGCAACTGCGCCAGGTCGGCACCGACGCCATTGTCCTTGTCCATCGCGCGCACGGGGCGGTCGAGGAAGCGGTTGGACTGGCCGGCCGCGTCGCGGATCTCCTTTGCGCCCATCGCCGTGATCGCATCGACGCGCTTGCCGAACTCCGGCGAGTTCACGTCCTGCGCGACCAGATCGTCGACGAACTGGTCGACGCGCGCCTCCAGCTGGTTCTTCTTCCCCTCGTCGACCGGGACCAGCCCGGCGGCCTTTTCCGCCTGAACGGTCGGCACCGGATCGGGCGGGGTCAGCGTCAGTGTCGGTTCGGCGGTTGCGGTGTCGGCGGTGGTCGCCATGCATGTTTCTCCTGGGCCGATGCGGATCATCGTCCTGATGGGAGCCGCGATCAACTGTGTTGTTGGCCTAATACGCCGTCCCGATGTCGTAACGCAACCGGAACCGGTCACGGCAGCGCTCGTTGGCACGCCCATCGTGTGAACGAAGGAGTGTCAATGATGCGCCGTTTCCATCCGCTGGCCGCCGTCGGCCTGTCTGCCGCCCTGCTCGTCGCCGCCCCGGCACAGGCCGGCAAGCACGAACGCGCCGAGTCCGCCCTGTCCGAGGCTCAAGCCAAGATCGACGCCGCGAACAAGCTGGGCGCGTCCGGTTCGGTGCCGCGCATGCAGGCCGATGCCGCCGCCGCGCTGCGCAGCGCCCGTGAAAGCCTGTCGCGCGGCAAGAAGGACGACGCGATCGCCCAGGCGCACCAGGCATCGCATTATGCCGACCTCGCGCTCGGGGAGGCGCAACGCAGCCAGGCCGAGGCGGCGCAGGCGCAGACCGGCGCTGCCGTTGCCGCCGCCGCCGATGCGCAGGAACAGGCGGCTAGTGCCCAGCAGCAGGCCGCGAGCGCGCAGGCCGATATCGCTGCCGCCAACGCCCGCGCCTCCGCCGCAGAGCAGGCCGCCGCCGCGGCGCAGGCCCAGGCGGATGCGGCCCGCGCCGCGCCTCCGCAGACCACCGTCACGACGGTGGAGGAAACGTCGCGTGCGGCGTCCGCCACCACCGCGCGCCGTGCCACCCCGCGTCGGACGGTGCGCACCGCGACCCGTCGCACGCCCGTTGCGACCAAGAAGACGACCACCACCGTCACCACCACGCAGAACTGACGACCGGTCCTTTGCGGGAAGGGACAGCGTGGCCCTTCCCGCAACCCGCAATTTCCTGTAGGGGCGCGCGAACTTCCAAAAACAGGATTCCGCATGAGCCTCCGCAACGTGGCGATCATCGCCCACGTCGATCACGGCAAGACCACGCTTGTCGACCAGTTGTTCCGCCAGTCGGGCACGTTCCGCGACAACCAGCGCGTCGAGGAACGCGCGATGGACTCGAACGATCTCGAAAAGGAGCGCGGGATCACCATCCTTGCCAAGCCGACGTCGATCGAGTGGACGCCGGAAGGCGGCGAGGCGGTGCGCATCAACATCGTCGACACGCCCGGGCACGCCGATTTCGGTGGCGAGGTGGAGCGCATCCTGTCGATGGTCGACGGCGTCATCCTGCTGGTCGACGCGGCCGAGGGCGCGATGCCGCAGACCAAGTTCGTGACCGGCAAGGCGCTTGCGCTCGGCCTGCGTCCGATCGTGGTGGTCAACAAGGTCGACCGTTCCGACGCCCGCATCCAGGAGGTGCTGGACGAAGTGTTCGACCTGTTCGTGACGCTGGACGCAACCGATGAACAGCTCGACTTCCCCGTCCTCTACGCGTCCGGCCGCAACGGCTACGCGTCCGAGGATCAGGACCGCCGCGAGGGTACGCTGACCCCGCTGTTCCAGAAGATCGTCGACCATGTCCCGCCGCCCAACCTGGATGAGGACGCGCCGTTCACCTTCCTAGTGACGCTGCTCGACCGCGACAACTTCCTGGGCCGCATCCTGACGGGCCGCGTCAATTCGGGCGTGGTCAAGGTCAACCAGCCGATCCACGCGCTGGACGATGCCGGCAACGTGATCGAGACGGGCCGCGCGTCGAAGCTGATGAGCTTTCGCGGGCTGGAGCGTGTGCCGGTCGAAGAGGCACGGGCAGGCGACATCATCTCGCTCGCCGGACTGACGGTGGCGACGGTGGCGAACACGATCGCCGACACCGCGGTGTCGGAACCGCTGCACGCGCAGCCGATCGACCCGCCGACGCTGTCGATGCGCTTCGCGGTGAACGACTCGCCCATGGCGGGGCGTGAGGGCACCAAGGTGACCAGCCGCATGATCCGCGACCGCCTGTTCCGCGAGGCGGAAACCAACGTCGCGGTAAAGGTGACCGAGGCGTCGGATCGCGACAGCTTCGAGGTCGCCGGGCGCGGCGAGCTTCAGCTCGGCGTGCTGATCGAGACGATGCGCCGCGAAGGCTTCGAGCTCGGCATCAGCCGCCCGCGCGTGCTGTTCGGCGAGGACGAGGACGGCAAGCGGACCGAGCCATACGAGACGGTCGTCATCGACGTCGACGAGGAGCATTCGGGCACGGTCGTCGAGAAGATGAACCTGCGCAAGGCGGAGATGACCGACATGCGTCCGTCGACCGGCGGCAAGACGCGCATCACCTTCTCCGCGCCCAGTCGTGGCCTGATCGGCTATCATGGTGAGTTCCTGTCCGACACGCGCGGCACGGGCATCATGAACCGGCTGTTCGAGAAGTACGGCCCGCACAAGGGCGCCATCGAGGGACGCAAGAACGGCGTCCTGATCTCCAACGGAGCGGGCGAGGCGCAGTCCTACGCCCTTGGTCCGCTGGAGGATCGCGGCATCCTTTTCGTCGGTCACGGCGAGGCCCTGTACGAGGGCATGATCGTCGGCGAGAACGCCAAGACGGATGACCTTGAGGTCAATCCGATGAAGGCGAAGCAGCTGACCAACTTCCGCGCGTCGGGCGGCAAGGACGATGCGATTCGCCTGACCCCGCCGAAGAAGATGACGCTGGAACAGGCGATCGCCTATATCGACGACGACGAGATGGTGGAGGTGACGCCGAAGTCGATCCGCCTGCGCAAGCGCCACCTCGACCCGCATGAGCGCAAGCGCGCCAGCCGGTCCAAGGAAGCGGCCTGACGTTTTCCCTCCGGGCCCGCATCAGCGGGTCCGGAAGGTCCTTCGCATAGATAGGGCGCTGAAGTCGCTCGCCCCTTTTCCGATCTTTAACATGCGCCCGGCCTCGCGCCCTTCTCTGTAGGGGCAGCCGTCCAAGCGACGCACGTTCGTCAGCCAGCCAGAATGCGGGCTGACGAAGCACGTCCAGCCTCGTATCAGATGACCGGAAGGGCAAGCGCATGGCGCGCCCTGAGAGTCTTCATTTGTCGACGCAGTGCGTCCGCCGCGTCCGTCAACTCTCCCCCGGCAATTGCCCGAACGGCAACAGGCGCGCCGCGAGCGACTTGGTCGCATCCGTGTTGCCGGCCCGTGCCGGGACCAGCACCTGTGTCGCGGCGCGCTGCAGGATGCGGTCCAGCACCGTCGGAGTTCCGGCCTTCGCAGCATCCTCCGCCAGCGCACGCCCGCGCTGATCGCTCGGGTCCATCTGCAACCGCAACAGGGCGGCCAGCCCGGAGAACAGCGCGCGATTGCCGCCCAGCGCGACCGCCCGGTCGAGCGCGGCATAGCCCGCAGGCTGCTGCGCACCCAGCGCGGCGCGCCCGACCAGCCTGCCCAACCGATACACCGCGCCGATGTGCCACGCGCCCAGCGCCAGTTGCGCCTCCGCGTTGCGGGGATCGCGCCTGACCAGCGCCTCGAACTGCTTGCGCGCCTGTACCGCCTCCGTCCGGCTACCCGTCAGCTTGGCGCGATATCCAAGCGCCGTCGCCTGCATCAGTTCCGCCTCGGCGTCACCGGGCTCGTCGCGCACCTCTATCGAAGCGGCACGAAAGGCGGTGTTGATCCGCCCCAGCGCGGCCGACTTGTCCCGATCGACGAAGGACGCGCGGGTCAGCAACTCACGCGGGGTTTCGGCCTGGGCGGTCGCGGTCGACAGGGCCAACACCGTCGCGGCCATGCCGCACCATCCCGCCGCGTTCACCCTCAACCCCTTGCTCCTGCCCAGACGATCATGATTAGCCTCCGGAAACGCGTGCCATGCCAGCGGGTTGCGTGACAAATGGTTGCGCGCCCGCCAGCCTCATCACGATCTCCCACTCTTCCGCCGTCAGGGGCGCGACCGACAGGCGCGGCTGGCGCAGCATGGCCATGCCGGTGAGCGCGGGCGTCGCCTTCATCGTCGCCAGCGCGACCGGGCGGGGCAGTGCCGTCACCGGCTCGACCCGCACTGAAACCCAGCGATCGTCCTGCCCGTCCGGCCGCGCGGCGCGAGCGATCACCGCCAAACCGACAACGGCGCGGGCCTCGCCGCTATGGTAGATCAGCGCCTCGTCACCGACTGCCATCGCCCTCAGATGACCCGCGGCGGCAGCGTTGCGCACGCCGTCCCACTCGGTCCCGCCGTCCCGAACCAGGTCATCCCAGCCATAGCTCGCAGGTTCGCTCTTAAACAGCCAGCGGCCCATCCCATTTCCCCTAAACGCCGGGTTAACGCCCCATTCCGGCCTTATTCAGCCCGACTCGATCAAAAAGCGCAACACGCTCGCACTCTTGTGCGTTGTCTCGGAGCGGACCGGGCGTTGTTGTTAGGAGGTTCGAGATGAACGGTTTTCTGAAAAAGGCAGGGTTGGGCGTGGCACTCGCCGCGACGGCGATGGCGGCTGCGGCACCCGCCGACGCACAGCGCTGGGGTGGTGGTTACCGCCATTATCATCGCGGCGGCGGCAATGTCGCGGCGGGCGCCCTGCTCGGCGGCATCGTTGGGCTGGGTCTGGGCGCGGCGATCGCCAACGACAATCGTGGCCGCTACTATGATCGCGGCTATTATTACGATGCGCCGCCACGCGTCGTGTATCGCGAGCGCTATTACGCGCCGCCGCCCCCGCCGCCCGTCGTGGTCGAAGAGCGCTATTACCCGCGTAGTTACTACCGTGACTATGATCCCGGCTATTACGGCTATTGAGGCGGCGTCCTCCTGAACGAAACGGCATCGGGCACCCGCCCGGTGCCGTTTTTTTTGTGGCCCGACCTGCGCAGCGGCGGCTAAGCCCGGATCATGACCGATACTCCTCCCGATCGCCTTTCGATCAATCCGCGCAGCCCCTTCTTCAACCAGGCCCTGCTGGAGCGGGGCGTCGGCATCCGGTTCAAGGGGGCCGAGCGGCGCGACGTGGAGGAATATTCGATCTCCGAAGGGTGGATCCGCGTCGCGCTCGGCAAGAAGGTCGATCGCAACGGTCAGCCGCTGACGATCAAGCTGATCGGCCCTGTCGAGGCATGGTTCGAGCGGTCTGCCGACGCGGAGGAACAGCCGACGGCAGAATGACGCCGACCCACTGACACACGCCGCCCGAGTTGAGCGGCGGCGCATTGGAACGGCCGTGTGGGATCGCCCGCGCGGCCGTTTTGCGTTTAACGGCCACCGCGAACCGCAGGGGGCTTGATCCACGTTAGCCGCTTCCCATCTTCCGCGATTTATTTTCCGTCGCCCGCGCCCTGTTTGTTTTTCAAGCGTTTCCGCCGGAGGAGCAGCAGCATTGTCGTCTCCGCTTGTTCCTTGCACGCCCTTGGCGCTGCCGGGCGTGCAAGCCTGGCTTCGGAGCTTTTGGTCCAACCTTAGGAGTAGGGGAAGGATTATGACGGAAAGCGATCAACTGGTTCGCACGTTCGACGATCGCGCCAGGCGGCGTGAAGGGCGGCGCGACATGTTCCGCATGTTTCTGGGCGCGGCGGCCGTAGGCGGTGCATTCGCCTATTCCTCCGCGGCAAGCGCACAGTCTGCGCCCAGCGAAGCGGACGTACTGAACTTCGCCCTCAACCTCGAATACCTCGAGGCGAACTTCTATTATTACGCGGCATTCGGCACGCCGATCCCGACCGCCTCGATCGGCAGCGGCGGCGTTCCCGCCAACTCGCTGTCGCTGAACGCCGGCGCGCGTCAGGTGCGCTTTTCCGACCCATTGGTGGCGCAATATGCGCGAGAGATCGCGCAGGACGAGTTGGCGCACGTCAACTTCCTGCGGAGCGCCCTAAAGGACTCGGCGGTGAACCAGCCGCAGATCGACGTCGGCATCACGCCCAATGGTGCGTTCAGCAGCGCGGCCCGCGCCGCCGGATTCATCGCGGACTCGGGCAATCCGGCGACGCAGACCAGCTTCTTCGACGCTTATGCCAACGACCTGTCGTTCCTCTACGCGGCCTTCATCTTCGAGGATGTCGGCGTGACGGCGTACAAGGGCTCCTCGTCGCTGCTCATCAACAACAAGACGTATATCGACGCGGCGGCCGGCATCCTCGCGGCGGAAGCGTATCACGCGTCCATCATCCGCACGACCATCGACCAGATGGGCAACAATCCCGGCCTGAAGGCGTCGACCATTCGCGGCGACACCGAGCTGGTCTCCAACGCCCGCGATAGCCTGGACGGCTCCAGCGACCTCGACCAGGGCATCGCCCAGTCGACGACCGCGATCGGCGTCACCTCCAACATCGCGCCGACCGACAGCAACGGCATCGCCTACAGCCGCTCGGCGCAGCAGGTACTGAACGTCGTGTATCTGAACAAGGCGGCGGTCACGGCGGGCGGGTTCTTCCCGATGGGCGTCAACGGCAACATCAAGACCAGCGCCAACAACGCCTGATCCAGCAGAGGGGATTTATCATGATCGATCGTGAAACCTTGATCGAGGTGCTGGAACTCGGCGAAAAGCGCCGTGCGGCACGTCGGCGCTTCCTGAAGGCGGCGGGCGCTGCCTCCATCGCCATCGGCGGCTCGTCCTTGCTCGCGGCATGCAACGACGACGATGACGACGACAACACGCCTGCCCCGACGCCCACGCCGACCCCGGCGCCGCTGGCGGACGCTGACGTCCTCAACTTCGCGCTGAACCTCGAATATCTGGAGGCGAACTACTACATCGCCGCCGCAACGGGCTCGCCGCTGAACGGTACCCTTCGCACCGGCACCGGCACGCAGGGCGACGTGGTCGGCGGGCGAGCGGTGACCTTCACCGATCCGACGGTCGCCTCTTACGCGCGCGAGATCGCCGCCGACGAGAACGAGCATGTCGTGTTCCTGCGCTCCCAGCTGGGCGCGTCGGCTGTGGCCATGCCGCAGATCAACATCGACGGCGGCGCGTCGGGCGCGTTCACCGCGGCTGCTCGCGCGGCAGGGGTGGTCACCGCGACCGGTACGTTCGACCCGTATGCGTCGGACGACAACTGGCTGCTCGGTGGAATGCTGCTCTCCGACGTGGGCGTGACCGCGTACAAGGGATCGGCCCAGTTGCTGACCAACGCCACCATCCTGGAGGCGGCGGCCGGCATCCTGGCGACCGAGGCGTACCATTCCGGCCTGATCCGGACGTTGCTCTATCGTCGCGGTCTCGCCACGCCGTCGCTCAGGACCAATGCGGGCCTGATCTCCGACGCGCGCGACAGCCTGGATGGCCCGACCAACCTTGACGAGGGCATCGTCGGCGATGCGAACACGTCCAACATCGTGCCCGCCGACAGCAACGGCATCGTCTTCGGGCGGACCGCTGCGCAGGTGCTGAACATCGCCTATCTGAACAAGGCGGCGGTGACCTCGGGCGGGTTCTTCCCGGCCGGCACCAACGGCAACATCAAGACGAGCGGCGCCAACGGCTGATCGCTGATCGAATGAGAAGGGGCCGCGCTTCACCCGAAGCGCGGCCCTTTTTTTGTGCCGCCGGCGCCCGGCGCCGTCGATCAGTGAACGAAGCGCGCCACCACGTCGCGATAGCTGCGGCTGACCTTCACCGTGTCGCCGGAATTCAGCACCAGGAAGCACTCGCCATTGGTGTGCGGCTTGACCTGCTTGACCAGATCCAGGTTGACGATGGTCGAACGGTGGACACGCTGGAACCGGCGCGGGTCCAGGCGCTTTTCCAGATCCTTCATCGTCTCGCGCAGGACCAGCGAGTTCTCGCCGCTCTTGATGACCATGTAATCGCCGGCCGCCTCGATCAGCTCGATCGTGTCGACATCTACTCGGAAGATCTGGCCGCGATCCTTGATGTTGATCATCTTCTCGAACCGGTTGGCCGCCACCGCGTCGCCGCTGCCGCCGCCATCGGCCAGGTCGGCCGCCGCATCCGGCGCGACCTCCGCCAGCACTTCCTTCAGCTTGTCGGCTTCCTGACTGCCGCGCCGTTCCGACAGGCGTTGGCGCACACGTTCCAGCGTGTCGGCCAGCCGGCTCTCCTCGACCGGCTTCATCAGGTAATCGACCGCCTGCGCCTCGAACGCGCGCAGGGCATGGTCGGAATAGGCGGTGACGAACACGAACAAGGGCGGCTCGACGTCCATCAGCCCCTGCACCACGGAAAACCCGTCGAAACCGGGCATCTGGATGTCCAGAAACACCAGGTCCGGCTTGTGCGTCTTGATCGCGCTGATCGCCTCGCGCCCGTTCTGGCACCGCGCGATGATCTCGACATCGTCGAACGGCTGGAGCCGCAGCTCCAACCCCTGGATCGCCAGCGGTTCGTCGTCGACCAGGATGGTACGGATGGTCATGAAACCTCTCTGTTGACGTCCTCGAGCTGGAACGGGATCTCGATTTCCACCGAGAACCCGCCCTCGGGTCGGGACCGAGTATCCAGTCGCTGGTCCGCGCCATAAGCCTGGACCAATCGCTCCCGTATATTGGCAAGCCCGACGCCGGTTGAAAGGCTTGGCGCGATCCGCATTTCGTTCAAGCCCGGCCCGGTGTCCGTCACGGCGATCTGCACCCGATCTCCGGCGAGCCGCGCGCGCAGGCAGATTTCGGCGCCGTCCTCCTGCGGCGTGACCGCATATTTGATCGCATTCTCGACCAGCGGTTGCAGCAGCAGGGAGGGCAGGCGGGCCCGCTCCGCGCGCGGATCGATATCGAAGACCGGGCGCAACCGGTCCTCGAACCGCATCTTCTCGATCTCCAGGTACAGCTTCAGCGTTTCCACCTCTTGCGCGACGGTCACATGGGCGGTCGGTTCGTTGGCCAGCGTGTAGCGCAGGAACGAGGACAGACGGCTCAGCATCGCATTGGCCCGTTCCGTCTGCTTCAGCAGCACCAGGGTCGAGATGGAATTGAGCGTGTTGAACAGGAAATGCGGGTTCAACTGATAGCGCAGCATCGCGAGCTGTGCGGAGGAGGCCTGCGTCTCCAGATGCTGCATCTGGTCGATCTGTTCCTCGACGATCAGGTAGAAATTGATGCCGAAATACAGCGCCGACCACCCCGCGATGACCGTGAACGCGACGTATATCGTGCCGAGCAGGTTGGTCAGCGACACGCCCGGCGCCGCGTTGCGGATCAGGGAAAAGCTGAACGCGTCGATGAACGCATATAGCAGCGTCGCGACGCCCAGCGTCACGACCGTCAGCAACAGGCCGGCGACGCGGGGCAGCGTGCGGTAATAGCCGTACAGCGCCGACAGCAGCAGCGTCAGGCAGTACCCCACGATCGCCTCGATCACGATCGGGATGATCGCATCCAGGGTCAGGCCGTTGGAGATGGCGGACGCGCCGCGCAGCACCAGATAGCCTGTCCAGCCGGCGGCCTGCAGCGTCCAGAAGGCGCGGCTCTTGTTCTCGAAGAACGGGCGCACGGACAGCGGCGGGCGGGCGGCGGCGGTGTGGGGAGAAGCGGGCTGGGTGGCCATGGTCTGCCCTCTACACCGCCGCGCGGCCGCGCAAAAGCGCCCGCGGACGCCACCTGCGGAAGGTCGCGGAGCGGCGCAACCTCCCGCCCGCTGGAGCGCTTAGCCGGAGATCAAGGACAAAGAGGACGCCGCATGACCGATCCGCGCATCACCATCGATCCCGCCAGCCTGTTCGACAATGTCGACGAACGACAGGTCGAATTCTCGGGCGACGCCGACAGCGACCGGTACCGCTTCGCCCTGCGCTACGACGTGGTGGAGGCGCTCGCCGGTACCGTCCCGCAGGATGGCGACGCCGTCGCGCAGGTGCGCCAACACCTGCCCCGCATCGAACCCCTCGCCGCCCGCGCCCTGGCCCGCGACTATGACCAGGACTTGGTGGTGATCAGCGAGAACGACCTGGCCTGACCCATGCGAAAAGGGCCGCCGTCCGATCTGGACGGCGGCCCCTTCATAGGCTGCGTTGGATGGCGGCTCAGAAGGTGAGGCGCGCGCCGATCCGGATCGAGTACAGCGACTGGTTGACGTAGACCTGGTCGGTCGGCGTCGTGAAGCTGGTCGTGCCACCGAGCGGCGAGTAGCGATACTGGTTGCAAGCCTGCCCGACGTTGGCGGTGGTCTGCGCCGCCGTCGGCGTCGCGCCCGTCGCAACCGGGGTGGTCAGGCACTGCACCTGGGTCACGGCTGCGTTGTACGGGAAAGTGTACTCGCGCAGCTGCCCCCACTTCTTGTTGATGAAGTTGGTGAAGTTCTCGATGTCGGCGAACACCTGCAGGCGTGAGCCGAACACTCCAGTCGGCACTTCCTGGGCGACGTGCAGGTCGAGGCGGGTGAACCACTTCGAATTGAACGCATTTCGCGGCGCGATCTTGCCGCGATACTTGCCCAGGCCCGACGCGTCGATGAACGCATTCACGGCATCCTGGTACGCCACGCTGCTGTACGACACGAGCGGGTCGTTCACGGTCGGCACGTACATCAGGTAGCGTTGACCACCGGTGCCGGTCGCCGTGCTCCGACCCGTCGTCCCGAAGATCGCCGAGCGAGGATTGCCGCCCGAGGGCTGATAATCCTGGAACGTGTAGGAGAACGGATGGCCGATCCGCGTCTCGCCGAACAGGCCGATCTGCGTCTTGGCATTGCCGAAGAACGCATGATCGAAGTTCACGCCGTACTTGAAGAAGTACTTAACCTGATCGTTCGAGATTCCATAGGCGACATTGTTCGGGTCGACAAAGGCGCCGTTTGAATAGTTCGAACCCGCCGTCGACGACGTTGCCGGCGCCTGATCCTTCACGTCCTGGTAGGTGAAGCTGCCGTTGATGTGCAGCCCGAAGTCCCAGGACTTGTCCAGTCGGGCTACAGCGATATAGGCGCGGCCCTTCTTCGTGTTGGTCAGCAGGATGTCGGTGTTCGTGTTGGTGCTGGTCGCGCCGTCGATGACGTTGGCATAACGCTGGCGGCCATCCGGTGTCAGCGACCCGGCGATAGGCTGCGAACGGATGTCGGTGAAGTACACCTGGTTACGGACGTCCGAATACAGGAAGTCGGCACCGAAGATCCAGTTGTCGCCCAGCGGCCCCAGATTGGCGGTGTATTCGCCCGAGATGGTCGCGCGCCACTGCGACGGCACCTTGAAGTGCGGGTCCAGCGCGTTGACCGTGGCGTTGGTCGCAACCGTGGCGTTGCCCAGCGTCGTGTTGACGGCCGCCGGGATGGACGTGCCGGTCACGCCGTTCAGCGCCGCATTGCCGACCGCGATCTGCGTCGCGGCCGGGGTGCCGCCTGGGAAGCCGTTGAACCCGGTGGCCGTGCGGGTGATCGACAGCGAGTTGGTCAGCACGCCCGTGTTGGAGAAGCTGTTGGAGACGTAGACGTCGGGCGTTCCACCACCGAAGATGCCGCCGCCGCCGCGGATCGACAGGCGTTGTGCCGGCTTCCAGTCAAAGCCGGCGCGCGGCTGGAACAGGTTGAAACCGGAGATATTGGTGTTGTTGCCGCCGATCGTCAGGCGCTCGCCGTTGACGATCGCGCCATTGGCATAACGGTTGAGATAGGGGGTGCTCAGCGCCGGCTGGTCATGCATCGCGTACAGGTCGTAACGCGCGCCATAGCTGAAGGTCAGCGTGGGCGTGACGCGCCAGTTGTCCATGATGCCGAAGGTGAAGCTCTGGTACCCGAACTTCGCCGCTGCGTCGTCCGGATTGAACGCCTGGTTGCCGCTCGAGTCGCGGACGATCGAGTTGCCATAGGCGATGCTGTTCGCGCGACCCGCCTGAAAGTCGGCGATCGAGTCGAAATAATAGCTGCCGGCGCTGTTCTGCAGGAACGAGTTGAAGATCGACACGTCCTGGATCTCGGTGAAGATCCGCAGGTCGTGGCCGTTCATCGTCAGGCGCCCCTGCAACAGGCCGCCCCAGGTTTCCGTGTAGAGCTGGTTGGTCTGGCGCGAGGAGTCCGGACCGAATGAGACCACGGCATCCGTGCCCGTCTCACCCGCCTGGCTTGCCTCGCAACCCGTCAGCGAGCCCAGCGAGGTCGGGTTGGTGCAGACGCGGAACTGCGCGAACCCACGACCCAGCGTCGGCTCCTGGATGCGGGTGTAATGCTTGTAGAAGCCGCGTGCCTCGGTCGAGAAGCTGTCGCTCCAGTCGGAGTTCAACTGCACCACGCCCGTGTGCAGCCGGTTGCCCTGCGTATAGGCGTTCGAGGCGAGGCCGAGGCCCGGGCTGCCAGAAGTGATCGACGTGAACGTGTTGTTCAGCAGCGTGATCGCGTCGTTGGCGTAGGTGTAGGTCAGCGCCAGCCGCTGCGTGTCGGAAATGTTGGCGTCGATGCGGGCGACCACGCGGTCGTCCTTGTCGCCGAGCGAGCGCTGCACGCCGCCGGTGTCGTAGTTGTAGACGTTCTTGGCGATCGACGACACCTGATCGACCTGTGCCTGGGTCAGGTTCGGGATCGCGGCGCCGGCATTGTTGTCGATCGGACCTTCGGCGATCGGACGGCCACCGCGCAGGCGCTCGCCGGCAACCATGAAGAACAGCTTGTCCTTGATGATCGGGCCGGCCAGTTCCGCGCCATAGTTCTGGATCTTGAACTCAGGGACGGAGGTACGGCCGGTCGTGATCGCGGGACCAGGCTTGGTGCGCTTGCCGACCAGGTCGGAGTTGGTCAGCGCGTAGAAGCCGGTGCCGTGGAAATCGTTGGTGCCCGACTTCAGGATGATGTTGACGGCACCGCCCTGGAAATTGCCCTGACGCACGTCGAACGGGGCGACCTGCGCCTGGAACTGACCGATGGCATCATAGGGGATCGGCGAACGGCGGCTGGGCAGACCATCGGCGTTGAGGCCGAAATTGTCCGTGATCGGCACGCCGTCGACGGTGAAGCGGTTGTAGCGCGCGTTCTGGCCGGCGAAGGAGATGGCACGGCCGCCGGTGGGCGTGTCGTCCAGACGGGCGAACGGATCGCGACGTGACAGGTCGCGGATGTCGCGGTTGACCGATGCCACATTGGCGATGTCGGCGGCGCTGAGCACCGTCGCGGGACCCTGCGAGACCGAACGGGCATTGGGCAGACGCGATGCGGTGACCACGATGTCGCCAGCCGTGCCGGCGGCGTCCTCTGCGGTCAGCTCGATCGGCAGTTCATAAGCCTGTGCGACGACGGTGTTGATGTCGGTGATCTGGGTGCTGGAGAAACCTGCCGCAGTGATCGTGACGGTGTAGGGGCCGCCCGGGCGCAGGCCGCCCGCGGTGAACGTGCCGTTCGCGTCGGTCGTAGCGTTGGAGGTCGTGCCGCTCGGCACGTTGACGATCTGCACAGACGCGCCAGCGACCGGATTGCCGCCGGACATCACCGTGCCCCGGATCGTCGACGTCGTTTCCTGGGCGGAAGCCGCCATGGGAGCCACGAGCGCGACCGCCGCCGCCCCCATAAACAGGTAATTGCGCATCAAAAAAACCCCCTTGGAGCAGCTTGCTCAGCATCCGAGAATCTCTCCCGGTCCCGCGCCCCTTCGGAGTCCAATATTGCGGTTGCGTTACACATGCGACCGTTTGGTTCCGACTCCGCGTCGTTGTTTCCGCTGCGTTGCAAAATCGCAACGCCTCGCCCGTTCAACCCGACGCGGCGACGATCCCAGCCCACTCGGCCTCGTCGATGACGCGCACGCCCAACTCCGCCGCCTTCTTCAGCTTCGATCCCGCGCCGGGTCCGGCGACCACCAGGTCGGTCTTCGCCGACACCGATCCCGACACGCGCGCGCCCAGGCCCTCGGCCTGTGCCTTGGCCTCGTCGCGGCTCATCGTCTCCAGCGTGCCGGTGAACACCACCGCCTTGCCGCTCACTTCCGACGCGCGCGTTTCGGCGGCGAAGGGCAGGGGGTGGATTTCGCTCAGCAGGTCGCGCCACGCATCGCGGTTGTGTTCCTCGGCGAAGAAGTCGACCAGCGCCTCCGCCACGATCGGGCCGACGCCCTCCACCGCCTCGATCTCCGCCCGCGCCGCCGGGTCATCGCCCGCCGCCTCGGCGACCGCCGCGATCCGCTCCACCGTGCCGAACGCCTTCAACAAGTCGCGCGCGGTGATGGAGCCGACATGACGGATGCCGATGCCGAACAGGAACCGCACCGGGTCGGGGGCGCGCTTTTCCTCGATCGCGCGCAGCAGGTTCGCCGCCCACACCCGACCATCCTTCTTGCGCGGGGCGAGGCGTTCCTCGCTCAGGCGGAAGATGTCGGCGGGTGAGCCGATCAGGCCGTCGCGGAAGAAGTCCTCGATCTGCTTCGCGCCCAGCCCCGCAATGTCCATCGCCCCCCGGCTGACGAAATGGCGCAACCGCTCCACCCGCTGCGCCGGACAGATCAGCCCGCCGGTGCAGCGGATATCCACCTCGCCCTCCTCGGCCAGCGCCTCCGACCCGCATTCGGGGCAGTGCGTCGGAAACGTCCATGGCTCTCGCGCCTCGTCGCGCGTCAGGTTCTCCACGATCTGCGGGATCACGTCGCCCGCGCGTTGCAGCACGACCCGGTCGCCGGGCCTGACACCCAGCCGCGCGATCTCGTCGGCATTGTGCAGCGTCGCGTTGGTCACCACCACGCCGCCCACCGTCACCGGATGCAGGCGTGCGACCGGGGTCAGCTTGCCCGTCCGCCCGACCTGGATATCGATCCGCTCCAGATCGGTCTGCGCGCGCTCGGCCGGGAACTTGTGCGCCAGTCCCCAGCGCGGCGTGCGGCCGACGCTGCCCAGCCGCGACTGCCAGTCGATCCGATCGACCTTGTAGACGACGCCGTCGATGTCGAATGGCAGGTCCGCCCGTTCCGCCTCGATCCGGCGATATTGCGCCAGCGCATCGTCCACGGCCGCGCATCGTACCAGCAGGTCGGACACGGGCAGGCCCCAGCCAGCGATCCGCGCCATCGCGTCGAACTGCCCGTCCGCCACCGGCGCGCTCGTCTCGCCCCAGCCATGCGCCAGAAAGCGGAGCGGTCGGCCGGCCGTGACGCCCGGATCCTTCTGCCTCAGCGATCCAGCGGCGGCGTTGCGCGGGTTGGCGAACTGGCGCGCACCCTCGCCATCCTCCGCCAGCAGCCGGGCGTTGAGCGCGGCGAAGGCGTCCTTGGCCATATAGACCTCGCCCCGGATCTCCATCACCGCCGGCGCGTCGCCGGCCAGGGCCTGCGGTATGTCAGCGATGGTGCGGACATTCTCCGTCACATCCTCGCCCGTCGTCCCGTCGCCGCGGGTCAGCGCCTGCACCAGCCGCCCCTGCTCGTACCGCAGCGAACAGGACAGGCCGTCGATCTTCGGCTCCGCGGTCAGGGCGACAGGCTCGTCCTCCGCCAGTTTCAGGAAGCGGCGGACCCGCCCGACGAACTCCGCCACGTCCTCGTCGGCAAAGGCGTTGTCCAGGCTCAGCATCGGTCTCGCATGGCGCACCTTGGCCAGGTGTCCGGCGGGCGCGGCGCCGACTTGGCGGCTGGGCGTGTCCGCGCGGATCAGGTCGGGAAACGCCGCCTCGATCACCGCATTGCGCCGCACCAGCGCGTCGTAATCCGCATCCGAAATCTCCGGCGCGTCGTCGGTGTGGTACAGACGGTTGTGACGCCCGATTTCTGCGGCCAGCCTTTCCAGCTCGGCGGCGGCTTCGTCGGCGGTGGCGGGCAGCGTCGGGGTCATGGCCTTGCGGTTAGGGTAGGGCCGATGCGCTTCGCAAGAGATCGCGTGCGACAATGCGTTCACCCGGGGGAAACTCGACGCCCCGTCATGCGCTTTCCCGTGCAATCACCGTAACATCCGGGAGCCTGCTCATGACCGACGCCACCAACCGCCGCGACATGCTGAAGGGGGCCGCGATCGTCGGCGCCGCCGCCGCGACTCCCGCCCTCGCGCAAGGATCGGGGCAGGGGCCCGCCAATCCGCCGCCCGCGCCCTTCGCCGACCCGCAGACGAAATACACGAAGCAGCCGTTTCCCGAACAGCGGCAGAAATGGCCCGCGCTCCAACGCGACATGACCCCCGTCCCCGATTGCGGGGAGAGGAGCTATCGCGGCTCGGGCAAGCTGCAGGGGCGGCGCGCCCTGGTCACCGGCGGCGACTCGGGGATCGGCCGCGCCGCCGTCATCGCCTTCTCGCGGGAGGGCGCGGACGTCGCCATCAACTATTATCCTTCCGAAGAAGCGGACGCGCAGGATGTCGCGAAGCTGCTCAGGGGTGAGGGGCGCAAGGTGGTGCTGATCCCGGGCGACCTGACCCGGCAGGACTTCTGCGTCGACCTGCCCACCCGCGCCGCGCGCGAGTTGGGCGGCCTGGACATACTGGTCAACAACGCGGCCTATCAACAATCCAAGGCGTCGATCGCGGACATCAGCTTCGATCAGTTCGATCGGACGATGAAGACCAACCTGTACGCGATGTTCTATATTACGAAGACGGCGGTGCCGATGATGAAGCCGGGGTCCGCGATCATCAACACGACCTCCGTCAACTCGGTCAATCCGGGCGAGGAACTGCTCGACTACGCCACGACCAAGGCGGGGATCGCGATCTTCACCAAGGGGCTCGCGAAACAGCTGGCGAAGCAGGGCATCCGCGTGAACGGCGTCGCGCCCGGCCCGATCTGGACTCCCCTCCAGGTCGCGGGCGGCCAGTTGCCGGGCACGATGGGGCAGTTCGGGCAGGACACGCCGCTCGGACGGGCCGGGCAGCCGGCCGAACTGGCGCCGCTGTATGTCGCGCTGGCGTCCGGCGAACTGAGCTACACCGACGGCAGCATCTTCGGCGCCAATGGCGGCACCGGCACGATCTGATCGCCCTCGCGGTGGCCGGGCGGGGCGAGGGGCGATTTTAGCCCTGTCCTACGCCCGCCACCCGTGCGAACAGCGCCGACATGACCCGGCTGTCGCATATATCCGCCATTTGCACCCCGTCGCATGACCGAAGTGGAGACATGCGTTTCAGCTCTCCACTTTCTCCACTTCACCACGTGACGGACATGTGCGCATGACCGCGATCGGCATCTATGGCAGCGCGGGACGCATGGGCCGCGCCATCACCGACCAGATCGAACAGGCCGGTGCGACCTTCGCCGGCGGGTGCGAGGCGGGTGACGATCCCAGCCTGATCGCACGCGCCGCCGACGTGTTGGTCGATTTCTCCGCCCCCGCTGCGCTGGAGGCGCATCTTGTAGCCGCGCGCGACGCCGGTACGCCCATCGTGGTCGGCACCACAGGCCTCGGCGCGACGCAGCACGCGATGATCGATGCGGCCGCCGCCGACATCGCGGTGCTCCAGACGGGCAACACGTCGCTGGGCGTCAGCCTGCTCGGCATCCTGGTGCGGGAGGCTGCGGCGCGGCTCGGCACCGATTGGGATGTCGAGATCACGGAAATGCATCACCGGCACAAGGTGGACGCCCCGTCGGGCACAGCGATCCAGCTGGGCGAGGCGGTGGCGCGCGGTCGCGGCACCACCCTGGCGGAAATCCGCGTCGATGGTCGCGCCGGCCTGGTCGGCGCGCGGACGGAGGGGACCTTGGGCTTCGGCTCCCTGCGCGGCGGCTCCGTCATCGGCGACCATTCGGTGATCTTCGCCAGCGAGGGCGAGCGGCTGGAACTCAGCCACCGCGCCGACGATCGCTCCCTGTTCGCAAAGGGGGCCGTGCGCGCCGCCTTGTGGTTGGCGAACCGTGCGCCCGGCCGTTACCGCATGGACGACGTGCTGGGCCTGTAGGGGGAGGGCGACAGGTGGCGCGGCCGATGAAAAGGGCGGATGTATTCGAATTCTACCGGCGCCTGGCGGAGGCGAACCCCGCGCCCGAGACGGAGCTTGCCTGGACCAACCCCTACACGCTGCTGGTCGCGGTGGCGCTGTCGGCGCAGGCGACCGACGTGTCCGTGAACAAGGCCACCGGCGCGCTGTTCCGCGACGTCGATACGCCCGCGAAGATGCTGGAACTGGGCGAGGAGGGGCTGAAGGCGCACATCCGCACCATCGGCCTGTATAATTCCAAGGCGAAGAACGTCATCGCCGCCGCCCGCATCCTGGTAGACGAGCATGGCGGCGAGGTTCCGCGCAGCCGCGAGGCGCTGGAGTCGCTGCCTGGCGTCGGGCGAAAGACCGCCAATGTCGTGCTCAACGTCGCCTGGGGGGAGGAGACGTTCGCGGTCGACACGCACATCTTCCGCGTCGGCAACCGCACCGGCCTGGCGCCCGGCAAGACGCCGCTCGCCGTCGAACAGCGGCTGGACAAGGTCACGCCCGGACCCTTCCGCGCCGGTGCGCACCACTGGCTGATCCTGCACGGCCGCTATGTCTGCAAGGCGCGACGCCCGGAATGCTGGCGTTGCGTCGTCGCCGACCTGTGCGCCTTCACCCCCAAGACACCGCCGCCCGCCGACAAGGCCGCGCAGGAAGGGGCTGGCGCTCCCCCGCCCGGCCTGCTAGGCGCGCCCGGTACGCACCCGTAGCTCAGCTGGATAGAGCGCTGCCCTCCGAAGGCAGAGGCCACAGGTTCGAATCCTGTCGGGTGCGCCACTCTTTCCTCTCTCGACATTTTGCGGCCGCTAGGCCGATAGCCGCAAGCGTGACGCCGCTTGCCGATCGTACTTGTGACGACTATGGCGCGCGGCGCAACAGGTTCCCGGAGACGGGATGAAACGGGAATCCGGAAAATGGGCCTTGCCCTCCATCCGGAGCTGCCCCCGCAACTGTGACCGGCGAGCCGTTTTCCCTCGCGTGCCACTGGATCGATACGATCCGGGAAGGCCGGAAGATCGGCGTCAGACCCGGGAGCCAGGAGACCGGCCTGTTCTGTGGTTGTCCTTCGCGCGGACGGGGTGTGCCGGGCGATCGGGGGTTTTCCTCGCGTGACGACGTATCTGGGGGTCGCGCGGTGGAGCCTGTCTCGGCATCGCGGAGCGCGTCCTCGCATGTGTGTTGAGGAAGGCTGTCGTGACCCGTTCCATCCCCGTGTTCCTGTTGTCGGGCATTGCGCTCGCCACCCCCGTCGCCGCGCAGGAGGTGCCTGCCGCGCCGTCCGACCTGTCCGCCGCGTCCGCCGCGTCCGCTCAATCGACGGAGGGGTTGAGCGAGGCCGCCGATGCCGGCGCCGACGTGGTGGTCACCGCCAATCGTGCCGCGACCCCGATCGACCGGGTGGGTCAGGCCGTCACGGTGCTCGACACCGCGGAGATCACGCGTCGTCAGTCCGTGCTGGTCGCCGACCTGCTGCGCCAGACCCCCGGTGTGTCGATCACCCGCAACGGTGGTCCAGGCACATTGGCGGGCGTCAACATCCGCGGTGCCGACGCGGATCAGACCGTCGCGCTGATCGACGGCATCAAGATCAACGATCCGTCGTCACCCGGCGGCGGCTTCGACTTCGGCACGCTGCTGGTCGGCAACATCGCCCGGATCGAGGTGCTGCGCGGTGCCCAGTCGGTGCTGTGGGGCAGTCAGGCGATCGGGGGCGTCGTCAACCTCATCACGCGCCAGCCAACCGATGACCTGCGCGTGAACGCGCGCGCGGAGGGTGGCTGGCACGACACGGGGCAGGGTTACGCCAATGTCTCGGGCAAGATGGGCCCTGTATTGGCCAGTTTCGGCGGCGGCTACTACCGGACCGACGGCATCTCCGCCTATGACGGCGGGGCGGAGCGTGACGGCTATCGCAACTATGGTGCGAACGGCAGCCTGGGGATCGCGCTGACGCCGACACTGTCGGTCGACGTGCGCGGCTTCTATTCCAACGGGCGCACCCACATCGACGGCTTCCCGGCGCCGAATTACACCTTCGCCGACACGCCCGAATTTGCCGATACCGAACAATGGACGGGCTATGCCGGGGCGAACCTCGCGCTGTTCGACGGCCGGCTGCGCAATCGGATCGGCTACGCGCATACCCAGACGAACCGGGAGAATTACGACCCGACCGACGGCACGACCGTCGAGACCTTTCGAGGGCGCGGCCGCAACGACCGGGTGGAGTATCAGGGCATCGTCGATCTGGGTCGCATCGCCCAGGGTACGTTCGGCGCGGAGCGGGAGGTCAGCCGTTCGACCACGTCCAGCTACGGCTTCGGATCGCCGCGCGGACGGGCACGGCTGTTCAGCGTGTACGGACAGCTGGCGGTGACGCCGATCGCCGGGCTGACCGCGACCGGTGGCGTCCGGCACGACGACCACAACGTCTTTGGCGGCGAGACGACCTTTTCGGGCAGCGGCGTGTATTCGCCCAACGACGGCGCGACCACGATCCGCGCCAGCTATTCCGAAGGGTTCAAGACCCCGACCCTGTATCAGCTGCAAAGCGAGTACGGCAATCTGGCGCTGAACCCGGAGCGGTCGAAGGGCTGGGACGCGGGCATCACCCAGCGGGCGCTGGACGGCGCGCTGGAGGCGAGCGCGACGTGGTTCCACCGCAACTCGCGCGACCTCATCACCTTCATATCCTGCGACACGCCGCTGACCGGTATCTGCGTCGATCGGCCGTTCGGCACCTATGACAATGTGGCGCGGGCCCGCGCACAGGGTCTGGAATTCGCGTTGGCGCTGAAGCCGGTGGAGGCGTTCACCGTGTCCGCCAGCTACACCTATCTCGAAACGAAGAACCGCTCGGCAGGCGATCCGAACCAGGGCAATCGCCTGGCACGGCGGCCCGACCACAGCGTGACGGTCAACGCCGATTACCGTTGGACGTTCGGGCTGGAGACGGGTGCGACGCTGACGTCGGTGGGCAACAGCTTCAACGATGCGGGGAACCTCCGCCGCTTGCAGGGCTATGTGCTGGCCGACCTCCGCGCCGCCCTGCCGATCACGGACAACCTGTCCGTGTACGGGCGCGTCGAGAACGTGTTCAACGAACGCTACCAAACGGTTGCGGATTACGGCCAGCCCGGCCGCGCCGCTTACGCCGGCGTCCGTATCCGCTATTAAGCGACCGCAATGCTCCGCGCCTCGCTCCTGCTGCTCGCCGCCGGCCTGTCCGGTTGCGCTCAGCCGCAGGTGGCGAGGGGTGGGGGTGGCATCGTGTCGGTCAATCCCTGCACCGACGCCATCCTGATGCGCCTGGTGCCGCACGCGCGGATCACGGCGATCAGCCATTATTCGCAGGACGCGGCGGCAACGTCGATCCCGCTCGATCTGGCCAACCGGTTCCGCGCAACGGCAGGGACGGCGGAGGAGGTGGTCGCGCTCGCGCCCGATCTGGTGCTGGCGTCCAGCTTCACGCCCGCCGCCACGCGCGAGGCGTATCGCAGAGCCGGCTTGCGCACGCTGTTCCTGGATGTCCCTGCGACGATCGAACAAAGCGAGGCGCAGGTGCGAGAGGTCGCCGCGGCGGTGGGACAGGTCGCACGGGGCGAGGCGCTGGTCGCGGACATGGCGCGTGCTGCGGCCGGACATCGCCCTGCCGGGCCGGCACCGGCGGCGCTGTTATTCATCACCGGCGATCTGGTCACGGGCGGTGGCACGTTGCTGGACGACATGATGCACCATGCCGGCCTACGCAACGCGGCGGCCGATTACGGGCTCTCCTATACCGGCACGCTTCCCGCCGAATTGCTGGTCGCACGCCCGCCGGCAGTCATCATCGCTCCGGATAAGGGGCGCAGCAGCGGGTTGCGGGCGCGCCTGTTGCCGGAGACACGGACTGCTTCCTTCGACCGGATGCTGGTGAATTGCGGCGGGCCCACCATCATCCCGGCCATGGCGCGGCTCCGTGCGATCCGGGCCGGCCTGTCATGATGGCGCGGGTGCCACGATCCGTTAAGCTGATGGCGCTGGGAATGGCGGTGATCGTGCTGGCGTTGCTGTCGCTCGTCATCGGCAAGGTCTGGGTGCCCGCATCTGGCTGGTTCGGCGACGATCCGCGCTGGATCATCATCCCGCAGCTGCGTGCGCCGCGCGCGGTCTTGGGCCTGCTGCTGGGCGCATCGCTCGGCCTTTCCGGCGCGGTGCTGCAAGGTTTCCTCCGCAATCCGCTGGCGGACCCGGCCGTGCTGGGCGTTTCCGCCACAGCCGCGCTGGGTGCCGTCGCGGCGATCCTGGTCGGGGCGACCGGGGGCGCCGTCGTGTTCGGCGCGGCGATGGTCGGCGCGGCCTGTGCCATGGCCCTGCTCGCCGCGCTGTCATGGCGTGCGGAAGGCGTCATCACCTTTGTCCTGGCGGGCACGGTACTCGCCAGCCTGTCGGGCGCGCTGACCGTGTTCCTGATCGCGATTGCACCCAACCCCTATGTGGTCGCGTCGGTCATGGACTGGCTGATGGGGGCACTGACCGATCGCAGCTGGGACGATGTTGCGCGTGCGGCGCCGGCGATGCTGGCCGGGGGCGCGATGCTGCTGTTTACCGCGCCCGCACTGGATGCGCTGGCGCTGGGGGAGGACACCGCGCGTTCGTTGGGGGTACGGCCGGTTCGCATCCGGCTGCTGGTGATCGTCGGCACCGGCCTGGTCGTCGGGGCGGGGGTCGCCGCGACGGGCGTGGTCAGCTTTGTCGGGCTGGTCGTGCCGCACCTGTTGCGGCCGCTGTTCGGCGCGCGGCCGGGCGCGTTGCTGCTGCCCTCGGCGCTCGGCGGCGCGGCGCTGGTGCTCGCCGCCGACAGCCTGGTCCGGCTGGCCCCCGGCGCGGGAGAGGTTCGGCTGGGCGTCGCCATGGCCATGCTGGGGGCGCCCTTTTTTCTGTTGCTGCTGTGGCGTGGCCGGGGGCGGGCGTGGGGCTGACCGCGACCGGCCTGTCGGTCAGCCGAGCCGGTCGAGTGCTGGTCGATGGGGTCGATGCGCGCTTCGCGTCCGGGCGCATCACGGCCATCCTGGGGCCGAACGGCGCGGGCAAGTCGACGCTGCTCAAGGCGCTCGCCGGGTTGTTGCCGGCATCGGCGGGAGGCGTCTCGCTGGACGGACAGCCGATCGGCGCGATGACCCCGCGCGAGCGGGCGCGGCGGATCGGCTATCTGCCGCAGGACGGGACCGTCCACTGGAACCTGATGGTCCGCGACCTGGTGGCCCTCGGCCGCATGCCGCACCGTTCGCCCTATGCCGCGCCCTCCGCGCATGATGAGCAGGCGGTGGAGCAGGCGCTGGACGCGACGGACACGACGCATCTGGCGGACCGGCCCGTGCTGACGTTGTCCGGCGGGGAGCGTGCGCGGGTATTGCTGGCGCGCGTTCTGGCGGGCCGGCCCGACTGGCTGCTGGTCGACGAGCCGCTGGCCAGCCTGGACCCGGCCTATCAGCTCGACGTGCTGGCGCGGCTGCGCGCCGCAGGGCAAGCGGGTGCGGGGGTGGTGCTGGTATTGCACGACCTTAGCCTCGCGTTGCGCACCGCGGACGCGGCGCTCTTACTCGCGGGGGGCAAGGTTCTCGCCGCCGGATCGGCGGACACAGTGCTGACGCCGCAGACTATCGCGCAGGCCTATGGCGTGGAGGTGGAGGTCGGACGCACAGCGGGAGGCATTCCATACGTGCTGTCTTCGGAGCGTTTGTAATAGCAGCGATCGATTTCGATCGTCATGATCTGAGCGTACGCCCAGAATACCTCAAGCCGGCGATAGATCAGCGCTCAGCCGAGGTTGGCCGCTTCCCGAAAATGCCGTTGACCGCCGAAAGTTGAGAGTCCGACTGCTCGCATATCTCTAAGCGCTTATTCACGGCGGGACAGTCCACGGCGACGGACCTGCCAACGGCGACCACCGCGCCACGGCGCCAAGTCCGTTTCATTCGAGGTATATGCCGCGACAGCCGAGCAACTCCACGGCTCTTCGCGCGTAGGAAAAAGGGTCCGGCAGCACACGCCGCCAGACCCCAAAGCCCTTACTTGCGGCTAGCGGCCACGGCCTTGTCGAAATCGGCCTGAGCGATACCGACCGTCAACCCGGCGGGCGTGACGGCAAAGCCGGACGCCGGCAGGCGCACGTCGCCGCCCTTGGCGCTGGTCACCGTGACGAGTTCTGCATCGGCGGACTTGACCTTGCCCAGCACCTGCCCGTTGACGCCGTGCACCGCGGTGCCCGCGACCAGCATGGTCTTCAGCTGTGCCTGACTTTGCGCGGCGGCCTGACCGGCTGCCGCATCAAGATCGGCCTTGGTGTTCGACAGGACCAGGCCGTTCGGGCCGGCGGCGAAGTTGCCGACTGGCACGCCGACCTTGTTGGTGCCGGTGTCGACGACCGCCGTGGTGCCGTTGATCTGCACCACCGTGCCGATCGACGCGCCGGTCAGGTCGAAAACGGCCGCGCCCTGGTTCACCTGTGCCGGTGCGGCCGGGACGCCCGCCTGCGCGGCCGGGGTGGGGGTGGTCGTCTGTCCGGCGGCTGGTGCAGCCGCGGGGGCCGGGCTGGTCTGCGCCAGCGCGGGAACGGCGGTCAGCGCGGCGAGCATGCCAGCGGCGAGGATCGAATTACGCATAAAGATCTCCCTCGTTTGCGTGTCGAGGGGAGTTACGCTTACGCAACGATGTCGTTCCCCGCCGCTCGTGGCTCAGCGACCAATGCCGGTATATTCCAGACCAGCCGCGCGGACCTGCTGGGGGTCGTAAATGTTGCGCAGGTCGACGACCACGGGGCTGGCGAGCAGCGACTTGATCCGCTTCAGGTCCAGCGCGCGGAACGCGTCCCAAGGCGTCACCACGACCAGCGCGTCGGCACCGTCCATCGTCTCTTACGATCCCTTCGGGTACTCGATCGTCGGCAGCAGCGGCTTGGCCTGCTCCATCGCCTCCGGGTCATAGGCGCGGACCTTCGCGCCCGCATCGAGCAGCGCCTGGATCACCGCGATCGCCGGGCTGTCGCGCATGTCGTCGGTGTTCTGCTTGAACGCCAGACCCAGCACGGCCACCGTCTTGCCCCGGATCTCGCCGCCCATCGCGGCGATCACCTTGTGCCCCATGGCGCGCTTGCGCTGGTCGTTGACGGCCACCACCGCCTCCACGATCCGCTGCGGCGCCTTGTAGTCCTGGCTGGTCTCGAGCAGCGCCAGCATGTCCTTTGGGAAGCACGACCCGCTATAGCCGGGGCCGGCATGGAGGAATTTGGACCCGATGTGGTTGTCCAGCCCGGTGCCGCGCGCGACCTCCTGCACGTTCGCACCGACCTGTTCGCACAGGTCCGCAATCTCGTTGATGAAGGTGATCTTGGTCGCCAGGAAGGCGTTGCCGGCGTACTTGATCAGTTCGGCCGTCCGGCGTTCGGTGACCATGATCGGCGCCTGGTCGAGGTAGAGCGGGCGATAGACCTGGCGCATCACCTCGGTCGCGCGTTCGTCGTCGGAGCCGATCACGATGCGGTCTGGCCGCTTGAAGTCGTCGATCGCCGCGCCCTTGCGCCGGAATTCGGGGTTGGAGACGACGCCGAACTGGGCATCCGGGTTCGCCTCGCGGATGATGCGCTCGACCTCGTCACCGGTGCCGACCGGCACCGTCGATTTGGTGACGATCACGGTATAGACGGTGATCGCCTTGCCGATCTCCGCTGCCGCCGCATAGACATAGGACGGGTCGGCATGGCCATCGCCCTTGCGCGAGGGCGTACCCACGCCGATGAACACCGCGTCGGCATCCTTGACGCCCTCGGCCAGGTCGGTGGTGAAGCGCGGCCGCCCCGCCTCCACGTTGCGCGCGACCAGATCGTCCAGGCCCGGCTCGTAGATCGGCATCACGCCGTCCAGCAGCCGCTCGATCTTGCCGGCATCCTTGTCGACGCAGCAGACGTCATGCCCAAAAATCGGCAAGGCACGCCCCCGACACCAGGCCCACATAGCCCGACCCGATCATTGCGATGCGAAAAGTGAGAGTCCTTTCGTATTCATCGCGGTGCCCAGCCGGGCCCTCACGATATGCAAGGCGATGTTGCGGCGCGGAACCCTCTTGTGAGGATCAGTCGAGCCGGCGGCGGGCCAGTGCGTCGATCCTTTCGACCAGTTCCGGCTCGCGCGCACTCGGCGCGGTCAGTACCGCCCCGTCGAGCGCCCGGTCGATCGGGGAGGGCGCGCGGGTGTCCGGCAGCAGCCGCGCGTAGGCGGCCACCATGTCCCGAGCCACCGCAACGTTGCCCTGCATCTGGGCGACGATGGCGGCGACGTCGACGCCCGCCTCCGCCTCTCGCCAGCTGTCATAATCGGTGACCATGCCGACAAGCGCGTAGGGCAGCGCCGCCTCCCGGGCCAGTTTCGCCTCCGGCATCGCGGTCATGCCGATCACATCGGCGCCCCATGCGCGGTACAGCCTGCTTTCGGCGCGGGTGGAGAATTGCGGCCCCTGCATGGCCAGGTACGTGCCGCCGAGGGTCACCGCCGCGCCGGCCGCCTCCGCCGCGCGCGCCGCCAGGGAGGACAGGCGGGGACAGACCGGATCGGCCAGCGACACATGGCCGACCAGACCCGTGCCGAAGAAGCTCGCCACGCGCCCGGTGGTGCGATCGATGAACTGGTCGACGACCACGAAGCGGCCCGGCGGCAGTTCCTCGCGTAGCGATCCGACCGAGGACACCGCCAGGATGTCAGTCGCGCCCGCCCGCTTCAGCGCGTCGATATTCGCGCGGGCATCCACCGCGTCGGGCGGGATGCGGTGGCCGCGTCCATGCCGTGGAAGGAAGCGGATGCCGACACCGCCCAGCGTGCCGTGCAGGATCTGGTCGGACGGCGTTCCCCATGCACTGTCGACCGTGCGCCATTCGGCGTCCTTCAAACCGGGGATCGCGTACAGGCCCGAGCCGCCCAATATGCCGATCGTCCAGCGCATCGCCGCGTCAGACCGAGGTGCCGAAGCGTTCGAAGATATGCGCCGGCCCCTGTCGCCCATGCAACACCTCCGCCACCGCATCGAGCAGCGGCGTGTCCACCTGTCCGCAATGCGCCTCCAGCGCGTCCACAGCGCGCACGCCCTCCGCGACGAAGTCGGATCGTACCAGGTCGATGGGAATGCCCTTGCCCATCATCAGGCCGATGGTGCGGTTGCGGCTGGTGTCGCACAGCCCGGTCAGCAGAATGTCGCCCACGCCCGAAAAGCTCCACAGCACATCCGGGTGACAGCCGAGCGCGTCGAGCAGGCGTTTCAGTTCCTTGATGACGAGCGTAGCCGCCATGAACGTCGTGTTCTCGGACGGGCCGGTGGACCCGACTAGGCCGAGCGCGATGGCGTAGACGTTCTTCAGCGCGCTGGCGATGTCGACCGACTTGGCCGAGGGGATCGCGTCCAGCGCCAGTGAGCCGCCCCCGAACAGCGCCGACACCTGCCGTCCGACCTCCGGATCGTCGGCGCCGCAGGTCATGCCCGACCATTCGCCCAGGAACAGCGGGCGGGAAAAGGTCGGCCCCTTCAACGCGACATAGGCGATGTGCGGCGCGGTGCGGCGGAACAGTTCGGCAAAGGTGAAATGTTCGGGGTGCAGCCCCTTGATCAGGTTGACCACCACCGCGTCGCGGCGTGCCTCGTTAGCGATACGGCCGGCATAATCGTCCATCGCGCGGGACGGAAACGCCAGGAACAGCACCTCCGCGCCCATCACCGCGTCCAGGTCAGCGGTGGCGTCGATCTGCGGGCTGAGCACATGGCCCGGAAAGAAGCGGGCGTTTTCGCGCGTGCGGTTGATCGCCTCCGCCTGTTCGGCGGTGCGGCAGAACAGGGTGACGGCATTGCCGCCGCGGGCGAGGGCGGTGGCGATCGCGGTGCCGAACGATCCGGCGCCCAGAACGGCAAGGGTAGGGTGGCTGGTCACCCCGATGTCCTTAACCGGTGGGCGCGTCTTGTCCACTTGCCCGCCCGTCGCGATCGGCGAAGCGGTGCGCGAGCAGCCGGGCCAGCGCCGGCCCGACCGCCAGCACCGCAAAGAAGCGCAGCGCCTGCATCGCCATGACGAACGACACGTCCACCGGCGTTTCCGCCGCGATGATCGCCACCGAATCCATGCCGCCGGGGCTGGTGGCCAGATAGGCGGTCACGGGCGACACGCCCGCCACATGCGCCAGCAGCATGGCCAGCCCGGCCGACGCGACGATCGTCGCGCCAGTCGCCAGCAGGATGCGCGGCAGCGCCCGCGCGGCCACCGCCACGATCTCCCGCGTGAAGGACAATCCGATGCGCCAGCCGACCACCGCATAGGCCATCGCCAGCAACCAAGACGGCAAGGCGAACCGTATTCCCGCCAGATGCAGCGCCGCGCCGAGCAGCAGCGGCCCGACCAGGGCGGCGGCGGGCAGGCGCAGCTTCGCGCCCCCAACCGCGCCCGCGATGGCGATGCCGGTCGCCGTCGCCACGCCGGTCGGGTCGACCGCACCAATCCAGGGCGACCCGCCCGCGGCTCCGCTGCCATGCCCCGCCAGCAGGACCGACAGGATGGATGCCAGCGCCGCCACACAGGCGACCCGCACATAGCTCATCACCGCGACCAGGCGCGCGTCGGCGCCGTTCTCCCGCGCCATCAGCACCATCGCGGTGGCCGCGCCCGGCATGGCGCCCCACAGTGCCGTGGTGCCGGGCAGCCAGCGGCGCCAGGTTAGCACGACACCGATCACCACGCTCACCGCCAGCGTCGCGACCGTGGTGCCCGCAAACAGCGAGGGCCTGCGACCGACCTCGGATAGCAGATCGGCGTCGATCGACCCGGCGATCAGTACACCGACCAGCGCCTGCGCCGCGCGGAAGGCGGCGGCCGGAATCGTTACCGTCCAGCCGCGTACGGCAAAGGCGATGCCGGCGATCATGGGTCCCAGCAACAAACCGGCTGGGATGCCCACCCACTCCAGCGCCGCCGCCAGCGCGGCGGAGGCGAGAAGGAGCAGGAGGGCGCGTGTCGCCTTACGGCCGATCAAGGACGATGGCGTCGGCCGAAGAGACGCGCGCGATCTGCGGGAAGATGGTCTCGACCGCGAAGCGGTGGGTTTCGGCCGACATGGCGGAGGTCACGTCCTCCGCGATCACCACGTCATACGACAGTTCCCAGGCGGACCGCGCGGTCGATTCGACACCCATATGCGTGGCGATGCCGCCGATCACCACCGTGCGCACCCCACGCCGGCGCAGTTGCAGGTCGAGGTCGGTGCCCGTGAACGCACCCCAATGGCGCTTCAGCACGACAATGTCGTCCGCCTCGCGCAGCCCGTGGACGAACTCGGAGAAAGCGGCAGGCGTGCCCTCCGGCGGCAGGCCCGGCTTGTCGACCTTCTGGCTGGGCATCGATCCCGGCGCGAAGGCGACATGGACCAGCACGACCGGCGCGCCCGCCTGGCGGAAGCGTGTCGCCAGCGCCTTGGCCGCGCCCACCACCTCGGCACCGGTGCGTGGCGCCTTGTCGTCGGTGGCGATCCCCTGTTGCAGGTCGATCAGGATTAGGGCGGTGGTGCGGGGATCAAGGCTGGTCATGCCCGGCAGAACCGGCCAGCGCGCCGGCCGTTCCCCACTTCTTGCGCGGCGTGCCTTGCGTCGTTGTTGCGGCGCAGCATATTGGCGGATGCCTTTTTCCGCTTCCCCGCATGCTCGGCCCGTCGGCCTGGTGCACTTCGCGCTGGCGCTCGGCGGCTTCGCGATCGGCACCACCGAGTTCGCGACCATGAGCCTGCTGCCCTTTTTCGCGAAGGGGCTGGGGATCGACGAACCCACCGCCGGGCATGTGATCAGCGCCTATGCGGCGGGCGTGGTCGTCGGCGCGCCGCTGCTTGCGGTGCTGGGTGCAAGGATGGGCCGCCGGACGCTGCTGATCGCGCTGATGGGCTTCTTCGCGGTGGCGAACGCCGCCAGTGCCATGGCACCCAGTTATCACGCCATGCTCGCCTTCCGCTTTCTCAGCGGACTGCCGCACGGCGCCTATTTCGGCATCGCGGCGCTGGTCGCGGCCTCTCTCGTGCCGACGGAGCGGCGCACGATGGCGGTGGGTCGCGTAATGCTGGGACTGACGGTCGCCACCATCATCGGCGTGCCGTTCGCCAATTGGCTGGGGCAGGCGGTCGGTTGGCGCTGGGGCTTTGCGGTGGTCGCGGCCTGTGCGCTGATTACCGCGGCGACGGTGTTCGCGGTGGTGGAGCATGACCGGCCGGATGCCGATGCCAGTCCGTTGCGCGAACTGTCCGCGCTGGCGCGGGGCCAGGTGTGGCTGACGCTGGCGATCGGCGCGATCGGCTTTGGCGGCATGTTCTGCGTGTATACCTACCTCGCCTCGACGCTGATGGAGGTGACCGGGGCCGGGGCGTCAAGCGTACCGGTGGTGCTGGCGGTATTCGGCGTCGGGCTGACGGTCGGCAACCTGGTCGTGCCGCGTTTCGCCGACCGCGCGCTGATGGCCACCGCCGGTGGGTTGCTGGTCTGGAGCGCGCTGTGTCTCGCCGCCTACACGGTTGCCGCCCAGCATTTCTGGGCGATCACGCTCTGCGTGTTCGCGATCGGCATCGGCGGCGCGCTCGGCACCGTGTTGCAGACCCGGCTGATGGACGTGGCCGGGGATGCGCAGGCGCTGGCCGCCGCGCTCAACCATTCCGCCTTCAACACGGCCAATGCGCTGGGCCCGCTGCTCGGCGGCATGGCGATCTCCGCCGGTTATGGCCTGACCGCGACCGGGTGGGTCGGGTGCGCGCTCGCGATCGCGGGCCTGCTGATCTGGGCCGTTGCGATGCTGGTTGCGCGACGGACCGGCTGAGCCGGCCCGCCTTTCCGCATCAGCCGGCGCGGTTCGCCACCAGATCGTCCACCACCGCCGGGTCCGCCAGCGTCGACGTGTCGCCCAGGCTGGACACCTCGCCCTCCGCGATCTTGCGCAGGATGCGGCGCATGATCTTGCCTGACCGCGTCTTGGGCAGGCCGGGCGCGAATTGCAGCGCGTCGGGCGTGGCGATCGGGCCGATCTCACGCCGCACATGCTGGCGCAATTCCTCGCGCAGCTCCGCCGACCCCTCGTCGCCGGCGTTCAGCGTGACATAGGCATAGATGCCCTGGCCCTTCACGTCGTGCGGCATCCCGACCACCGCCGCCTCCGCGACGCGCGGGTGCAGGACCAGCGCCGATTCCACCTCGGCGGTGCCCATTCGGTGCCCCGACACGTTGATGACGTCGTCGACGCGTCCGGTGATCCAATAATATCCGTCCTCGTCTCGGCGGCATCCGTCGCCGGTGAAATATTTGCCCGGATAGGTCGTGAAATAGGTCTGGAAAAACCGTTCGTGATCGCCCCAGACGGTGCGCATCTGCCCCGGCCAGCTGCCCGCGATGACCAGATTGCCCGACGTGGCGCCGTGCAGCACCTCGCCCTTTTCATCGACCAGCTGCGGCAGCACGCCGGGCAGCGGCCGCGTCGCGGAGCCGGGTTTCAGCGCGGTGGCGCCGGGCAGCGGGGCGATCATGATGCCGCCCGTTTCCGTCTGCCACCACGCGTCGACGACGGGGCAGCGCCCGTCGCCGGCGACGTCGTGGTACCAGCGCCACGCCTCCGGATTGATCGGCTCCCCCACCGATCCCAACAGCTTCAGCGACGCGCGCGAGGTGGCGTGGACCGGCGCGTCCCCTTCCTTCATCAGGGCACGCAGGGCGGTCGGCGCGGTGAACAGCGTGTGCACCTGATGCCGGTCCACCACCTGCCAGATACGGCTGGCGTCGGGCCAGTTGGGCAGCCCCTCGTACATCAGCGTCGTCGCACCGTTCGCCAGCGGGCCGTACAGGATATAGCTGTGCCCGGTTACCCAGCCGACGTCGGCGGCGCACCAGAACACCGTGCCCGGCTTGTAGTCGAAGGCGAGTTCGTGCGTGTACGCCGCCCACAACAGATATCCGCCGCTGGTATGCAGCACCCCCTTGGGCTTTCCCGTGGAGCCGGAGGTGTAGAGGATGAACAGCGGGTCCTCCGCATTCATCGGCTCGGCCGGGCAGTCTGCGGCCACCTTCGCGGCTTCCTCATGGTACCAGCGGTCGCGCTCGCCTATCGCGACATCGGCGCCCGTCGCCTTCACCACGATGACGCGGTTTACCGACGACGCGCGCGCCACGGCGGCATCGACATTCGCCTTCAGCGGGACACGCTTGCCGCCGCGCCGCCCTTCGTCCGCTGTCACCACCAGCGTCGAGTCGCAATCCTCGATCCGCCCGGCGATGGCATCGGGGCTGAACCCGCCGAACACGACCGAATGGATCGCGCCGATCCGGGCGCAGGCCAGGATCGCGAACGCCGCCTCCGGGATCATCGGCAGGTAGATGGTGACCCGGTCGCCCTTCTTCGCGCCGTTCGCCTTCAGCACATTGGCGAAACGACACACCTCCGCATGCAGCTGCGCATAGGTGAAGCGCTTGGGCTCCTCGTCGGGCGCGTCCGGTTCCCAGATGATCGCCACCGTGTCCGCGCGCTCCGCCAGATGGCGGTCGATGCAGTTGGCGGCGACATTCAGCGTGCCGTCCGCGAACCAGCGTATGCCGAAATTCGCCTCGTCGAACGACCATTCACCCGCCTTTGTCGGCGCTTTCGTCCAGTGGAGGCGCCCCGCCTGTTCCAGCCAGAACGCGTCCGGGTCGCTGCGCGCGGCCTTGTACATCGCCTCGTACGCCGACGCGTCGACGCCCGCCTCCGCCTGCCATTCCGCCGGAACCGGATAGACGTCCTCAGCCATGCTCTCTCCTGACGATCGGGTTGCAATCAGACCTAGCCCGACCGAATAGGACACGCAAACATGTGGAGAGGTGAATGTCGGCCACCATCGAGGAACTCGCCCGGCGGCGTGAAGCCGCCCGGATCGGCGGCGGTGAAAAGCGCATTGCGGCGCAGCATGCCAAGGGCAAGCTGACCGCGCGCGAGCGGCTCGACGTGCTGCTGGACGAGGGGTCGTTCGAGGAACTCGACATGTTCGTCGAGCACAATTGCACAGATTTCGGCATGCAGGATCAGGTGATCCCCGGCGACGGCGTTGTTACAGGCTCCGGGACGATCAACGGCCGGCTGGTGTTCGTCTTTTCCCAGGATTTCACCGTGTTCGGCGGCTCGCTGTCGGAACGGCATGCGCAAAAGATCTGCAAGGTCATGGACATGGCGCTGAAGGTCGGCGCGCCCGTGATCGGCCTGAACGACAGCGGCGGCGCGCGCATCCAGGAAGGGGTCGCCTCGCTCGGCGGCTATGCCGAGGTGTTCCAGCGCAACGTGCTGGCGTCCGGCGTGGTCCCGCAGCTGTCGCTCATCATGGGGCCGTGCGCGGGCGGTGCGGTGTATTCGCCCGCCATGACCGACTTCATCTTCATGGTGAAGGATTCCAGCTACATGTTCGTCACCGGCCCGGACGTGGTGAAGACGGTGACCAACGAGGTGGTGACGCAGGAGGCGCTGGGCGGCGCGGTCACGCACACCACCAAGACCAGCGTCGCCGATGTGGCGTTCGAGGACGATATCGAGGCGCTGCTCGCCGCGCGCGACTTCATCGACTTCCTGCCCGCCTCCAACCGCGCGTCCGTGCCCGAACGGCCGACCAGCGACGCGTGGGACCGGCAGGAGGACAGCCTGGACACGCTGATCCCCGCTAACGCCAACCAGCCCTATGACATGCACGAACTGATCCGGAAGGTGGTGGACGAGGGCGATTTCTTCGAGATTCAACCGGCCCATGCCGCCAACATCATCTGCGGCTTCGGCCGGATCGAGGGGCGTACCGTCGGCTTCGTCGCCAATCAGCCTACCGTGCTGGCCGGCGTGCTGGACATCAATTCGTCAAAAAAGGCGGCACGCTTCGTCCGCTTCTGCGACGCGTTCGACATCCCGATCGTGACCTTCGTCGACGTGCCCGGCTTCCTGCCTGGCACCGCGCAGGAGCATAACGGCATCATCAAGCATGGCGCCAAACTGCTCTTCGCCTATGCCGAGGCGACGGTGCCCAAGATCACGGTCATCACGCGCAAGGCCTATGGCGGCGCATACGACGTGATGGCGTCCAAGCACCTGCGCGGCGACCTCAACTATGCCTGGCCGACTGCCGAGATCGCGGTGATGGGCGCCAAGGGGGCGGTCGAGATCATCTTCCGCGGCCGCACGCCCGAAGAGATCGCGGAGCGCACCGCGGAATACGAGGCCCGCTTCGCCAACCCCTTCGTCGCCGCCTCAAAGGGTTTCATCGACGAGGTGATCCAACCCCACTCCACCCGGCGCCGCATCGCTCTCGGCCTGCGCAAGTTGAAAGGCAAGGCGCTGGAAAACCCGTGGAAGAAGCATGACAACATTCCGCTGTGAGTGGCCGTCATTGCGAGCGCAGCGAAGCAATCCATGACGGTGGCATCCGCACTGGCTTCTCTCGACTTTCCTTCGCCGCGCGGGATCGCCGCCCGTGAAGCAGCCGGCGGTCTATATCATGGCCAGCCGGCGCAACGGGATGCTCTATACGGGAGTGACGTCCGATCTTTCGCGACGGGCATGGCAACATCGCGAAGGTGTCGCGGACGGTTTCACCAAACGTTATGGGTGCAAGCTGTTGGTCTGGTTTGAAGTGGCGGATACCATGGATGCGGCGATCGCGCGCGAGAAGCAGATAAAGGGTGGATCGCGTGCCAAGAAGCTCGTCCTCATCACCACGATGAACCCGGGCTGGGCCGATCTGTATGAAGGGATTGTCCATGGCTGAGGTCGGGCTGGATTGCTTCGCTGCGCTCGCAATGACGGATCGTGATCGATGACCCTCGGCCGCCTCAACCATGTCGGTATCGCAACGCCTTCCATCGACCGGTCGATGGAAACCTACCGCCAGCTGCTTGGCGCCGACGCGATCGGGCAGCCGTTCGATCTCCCGACGCAGGGCGTGCGCGTGTGCTTCATCGACGCGCCCAACACGCAGATCGAGCTGATCGAGCCGTATGACGACGCGTCGCCCATCGCCGGCTTCCTCAGGAAGAACCCGGCCGGCGGACAGCATCACCTGTGTTTCGAGGTGGCGGACATCCATGCCGCGATCGCCGACCTGGCTGCGAAGGGTGCAACCCTGCTGGGCGAACCGCGCATCGGCGCGCACGGCACGCCCATCGTCTTCATGCATCCCCGCGACATGGGCGGCGTTCTGGTGGAATTGATGGAAACGCCGAGGGACGAACATCGATGACGGACCAAGTCCTGGTGGAGCGGCGCGGCGACGTGCTGGTGCTGACGCTGAACCGCCCCGATCGCCTAAACGCCGCACCGCCCGCGATGTTCGTGGCACTGCGTGAGGCGCTGGCCGATCTCGGCGGCGCGCGGGCCGTGCTGATCCAGGGGCAGGGGCGGGCATTCTGTTCGGGCGCCGACGTCGCGGGCGTCGCGCTGGGCGGCGACGATCCCGGCGCGGCGGTGCAGGCGGCGCTGACCGATGGCTACAACCCCGCGCTGCTCGCCATCGCGGACCTGTCGGTGCCGGTGGTGAGCGCGGTGCGCGGCGCGGCGGCCGGTATCGGCTGTTCGCTGGCGCTGGCGGCGGATTTCTGCGTTGCGTCGGACACTGCCTATTTCCTGCAGGCGTTCGTCAATATCGGGCTGGTTCCCGATGGCGGCGCGACCTGGATGCTGCCGCGCCTAATCGGGCGATCCCGCGCCTATGAGATGATGATGCTGGGGGAGCGTGTGTCGGCCGTGCAGGCGCATGACTGGGGCCTGGTGCATCAGGTCGTGCATGACGACATGCTAGACGCCCGGGCGCTCGCGCTGGCGGAGCGCCTTGCCGCCGGACCGACCGTGGCATTGGGACTGATGCGCCGCGCCGTCCACCGCGCCATGGAAAGCGACTACCCCACCGCGCTGACCGCGGAAGCGGCGGCGCAGCGCGCGGCGCTTGGCAGCGACGACGGGAAGGAGGGCGCCCAAGCCTTCTTGCAGAAACGGTCGCCGACGTTCACTGGTCGCTGATGGCCGAGATAGAACAGAACTCGGGTGAGGATGCCGGAGCCGCGCCGCGCCCGCGCGACCTGCCCGAACCGGCGGCGCAGGCGACCCTCGCCGACTGGCAGCGCCTGGCCGAGAAGGAAGTCAAGGGCGCGGACCTGACCTGGCACACGCCCGAAGGCATCGACGTCAAGCCTCTGTATACGGCCGACGATGTCGCCGCCGATCCTGGCCTGCCCGGCTTCGCGCCGTTCACGCGCGGGGTGCGCGCGTCAATGTATGCCGGACGACCCTGGACGATCCGCCAATATGCCGGCTTCTCCACCGCGGAGGAATCGAACGCCTTTTACCGCCGCAATCTGGCGGCGGGGCAGAAGGGGCTGAGCGTCGCCTTCGACCTCGCCACGCACCGCGGCTATGACAGCGACCATCCCCGCGTCGTCGGCGACGTCGGCAAGGCGGGTGTCGCGATCGACAGCGTCGAGGACATGAAGATCCTGTTCGACGGCATCCCGCTCGACCGGATGTCGGTGTCGATGACCATGAACGGCGCGGTGATCCCGATCCTCGCCTTCTTCATCGTCGCGGGTGAGGAACAGGGCGTGTCGCGCGCGCAACTCGACGGGACGATCCAGAACGACATCCTCAAGGAGTTCATGGTCCGCAACACGTACATTTATCCGCCCGAACCCTCAATGCGGATCATCGCGGACATTATCGCCTACACCTCCGCGGAGATGCCGAAGTTCAACAGCATCTCCATCTCCGGCTATCACATGCAGGAGGCGGGCGCGACGCAGGTGCAGGAACTGGCCTTCACCATCGCGGACGGGCGCGAATATGCGCGCGCGGCGATGGCGGCCGGGCTGGACATCGACAAGTTCGCAGGGCGTCTCAGCTTCTTCTTCGCGATCGGCATGAACTTCTTCATGGAGGTGGCGAAGCTGCGGGCGGCGCGCACCCTGTGGCACCGGGTGATGACCGACTTGGGAGCGAAGGACGAACGCTCCAAGATGCTGCGCACGCATTGCCAGACCAGCGGCGTGTCGCTTCAGGAACAGGACCCCTACAACAACGTCATCCGCACAACCGTGGAGGCGCTGGCCGCGGCACTGGGCGGCACCCAGTCGCTGCACACCAACGCGCTGGACGAGGCGATCGCGCTGCCCACCGATTTCTCGGCACGCATTGCCCGCAACACCCAACTGGTGTTGCAGGAGGAGGCGGGTATCACGAAGGTCGTCGACCCGCTCGGCGGCAGTTATTATGTCGAGAGCCTGACGCAGGAACTGGTCGCAAGGGCCTGGGAGATCATCGAAAAGGTGGAGGCGGAGGGCGGCATGGCCCGCGCGGTCGCCGCCGGTTGGCCCAAGGCGATGATCGAGGAGGCGAGCGCCGCGCGCGCCGCCGCCGTCGACAAGGGCGAAACGGTGATCGTCGGCGTCAACAAGTACCGCCCGGCGGAGGACACGTCGGTCGACGTGCTCGACATCGACAACCACGCCGTGCGCGAGGCGCAGGTCCGCCGGATCGAGCGGGTGCGCGCCACCCGTGACGAGGCGGCGTCGATGGCGGCGCTGAACGCGCTCCGTATCGGGGCGACGGGCAGCGGGAATCTGCTGGCGCTGGCGGTGGAATGTGCCCGCGCCCGCTGCACGCTGGGCGAGATATCCGCCGCGATGGAAGTCGCCTTTGGTCGCTTCGGCACGCAGCCGACGCCGGTCAGCGGCGTCTATGGCAGTGCGTATCAGGGTGATGCCCGCTGGACCCGGTTGACCGAGGGCGTCGACGCGACGGAGCGCCGCCTGGGCCGCCGCCCGCGCATGCTGGTCGCGAAGATGGGCCAGGACGGCCATGATCGCGGCGCCAACCTCGTCTCGTCCATGTTCGGTGACCTGGGGTTCGAGATCGTGCCCGGCCCGTTGTTTCAGACACCGGCGGAAGCGGCGGCGCTGGCGATCGAGAAGAGCGTCGACGTGGTCGGCGCGTCCAGCCTCGCCGCCGGGCACAAGACGCTGATCCCCGAACTGATCGGCCACCTGCGAGATGCCGGCCGCTCGGACATCAAGGTGGTGGCCGGCGGGGTCATCCCGTCCCAGGACTATCAGGCTTTGCGCGATGCCGGCGTGCAGGCGATCTTTGGCCCCGGTACCAACCTGATTCAAGCCGCCGAGGAGGTGTTGCGCCTGCTCGGTCACAACATGCCGCCCCAGGAGGATGCTGCCGAATGAGAGTTTCCCTTACGTCGCTCGCCCTGCTGGGCGCAGCTACCCTGACCGCTTCCGCCCTGACCACTCCCGCCCTGTCACAGACGCAGCAGACGCTGAACGCGCAGGCCGGTAGCGATTACCGGCGCGCCGACGCCGCGCTCAACGTCCAGTATCGCTCGGCGATGGCGGACGCCCGGCGGGGCGGCGGTAACGCGGCGGCCCTGCTGCTCGCGTCGCAGCGCGCATGGCTCCAGTTCCGCGACAGCGAATGCCGCCGTGTCGCCCAGCAATATGAGGGCGGCTCGATGCAGCCCATGCAGTATAGCGGCTGCCTCGCGCAGCTGACCCGTGCCCGTACCCGCCAGCTCAAGGGCGATCCCCACTGATGATCCGTACCGACTGGACCCGCGCCGAAATTCGCGCCCTGTTCGACCTGCCCTTCACCGAACTCGTGTTCCGCGCGGCGCAGGTGCACCGCGCGCACCAGGCGGCGGATGAGGTGCAGCTGTGCACGCTGCTGTCGATCAAGACCGGCGGTTGTCCGGAAGATTGCGGCTATTGCTCGCAATCCGCGCACCATGGGTCGGGCCTGAAGGCGGAAAAGATCATGGACGTCGACAGCGTCCTGTCCGCCGCCGCCGAGGCGAAGGCGGCCGGGTCGCAGCGTTTCTGCATGGGCGCCGCGTGGCGGTCACCCAAGGAGCGCGACATGCCCAAGGTCGTCGCGATGATCGAGGGCGTGAAGGCGATGGGCCTGGAAACCTGCATGACGCTGGGCATGCTGGACGCGGGCCAGGCGCGCATGCTGGCGGACGCGGGCCTCGATTACTACAACCACAATCTCGACAGCTCGCCCGAATATTATGATCGCGTGACCTCCACACGTACCTATCAGGACCGGTTGGATACCCTGGCCAACGTCCGCGATGCGGGCGTGTCGGTGTGCTGCGGCGGCATCGTCGGCATGGGCGAGACGCGGGAGGACCGCATCGGCTTCGTCCACGCGCTCGCCACACTGCCGCGCCATCCCGAAAGCGTCACCGTCAACGCGCTGGTGCCGATCCGTGGCACGCCGCTTGGCGACATGCTCGCCGACACGCCGATGGCGCGCGTCGACGACATCGAATTCGTCCGCGTCGTTGCCGCGGCCCGCATCTGCTGCCCGCAGAGCATGGTACGCCTGAGCGCAGGTCGTGAGAGCATGTCGGACGCGGCACAGGCGCTGTGCTTCATGGCAGGCGCGAACTCGATCTTCACCGGCGACAAGCTGCTCACCACCGGCAACGCCGGCGACAGCGCCGACGCGGCGCTGTTCGCAAAGCTGGGCCTGCGCGCGATGGAAGGCGAGGAGCCGATGCGGGTGGCGGCGGAGTGACCTCTTGTTCCCCGGCGCAGGCCGGGGTCCAGCCCTGGACAGGAACTCGCGCGGTAGCGCGGTCGGCGTTCCGCGCCGAAGCTGGACTCCGGCCTTCTCGGGGGAACGGGGAGGTCGCGCGATGAACTGGCGACGGGTCATCGCCTTCGTCCTGTGGACGGGAGCGTTGGTGGGCCTGTTCTTCCTGATCGCGCTGGTCACACTGATGGGCGACTGCCCAGAAAATGTAATTATTGGATGGGTGGGCGGAACAACGTGCAGTGATCGTAAGCACGTCATTGCCTTGGCTATTCTGATCGGCTTCCCCGCGCTTTGGCTGTGGGGACGGTCGGCATCTTTCGGCGCGGGAGTCGCTAATGTTCAATAAAATCCTGGTCGCCAATCGCGGAGAGATTGCGTGCCGCGTCATGCGCACGGCGAAGCGGATGGGGATCGCCACCGTCGCGGTCTATTCCGACGCCGATGCGCGCGCGCCGCACGTGCTGATGGCCGACGAGTCCGTCCGCCTCGGCCCGGCGCCCGCCGCCGAAAGCTACCTCAAGGCCGAACTGATCCTGCTCGCCGCGCGCGAAACCGGCGCCGACTGCATCCATCCCGGCTATGGCTTCCTGTCGGAACGGGAAAGCTTCGCGCGCGCCTGTGCCGATGCCGGCATCGCCTTTGTCGGCCCGCCGCCGAACGCCATCGCCGCGATGGGCGACAAGATCGAATCGAAGAAGCTGGCCAAACAGGCCGGCGTCAACGTCGTGCCCGGTTATCTGGGCGAGATCGCCGACACGGACGAGGCGGTGCGGATCGCGACCGACATCGGCTATCCGGTGATGATGAAGGCATCGGCCGGCGGCGGCGGCAAGGGCATGCGCCTGGCTTACGGCGAACAGGACGTGCGCGAGGGGTTCGAGGCGACCAAGCGCGAGGGGCTGGCGAGTTTCGGCGACGACCGGGTGTTCATCGAGAAATTCATCGAAAGCCCGCGCCACATCGAGATCCAGGTGCTGGGCGACCGGCACGGCAACATCGTCTATCTGGGCGAGCGCGAATGCTCGATCCAGCGCCGCCACCAGAAGGTGGTGGAGGAGGCACCGTCCCCCTTCGTCACGCCCGACATGCGCCGCGCGATGGGGGAGCAGGCGGTCGCGCTGGCCCGCGCCGTCGGCTACCATTCGGCCGGCACGGTGGAACTGATCGTGTCCGGCGCCGACACGACCGGCCAGGGCTTCTACTTCCTCGAAATGAACACGCGCCTCCAGGTCGAGCATCCCGTGACCGAGGCGATCACCGGTATCGATCTGGTCGAACAGATGATCCGCGTCGCCGCCGGAGAACCGCTTGGCTTCGGACAGGACGACATCGTGCTGAACGGCTGGGCGATCGAGAACCGCGTCTATGCGGAAGACCCGTATCGCGGCTTTCTGCCCTCGATCGGCCGCCTGACCCGCTACGCCCCGCCGGAGGCCGCCGCGCACCAGCAGCCGATCGGCACGACCGACACCGCCTATGTCCGCGTCGATGACGGCGTGCGTGAGGGCGGCGAGGTGTCGATGTTCTACGACCCGATGATCGCCAAGCTCATCACCTGGGCGCCGACGCGTGACGAGGCGGCGGACCTGCAGGTCGCGGCGCTTGATGCGTTCGAGCTGGATGGGGTCGGCAACAACATCGACTTCCTGTCGGCGCTGATGCAGCACGACCGCTTCCGGTCCGGCGCGCTCACCACCGGCTTCATCGCAGAGGAATATCCCGACGGGTTCGCCGGCGCGCCCGCCGCTGAGCCGCTGCTGCGCACGCTGGCCGGCATCGCCGCATTCGCCGCGACGGCGGAGGCGGACCGGGCGCGGCGGGTCGACGGCCAGCTCGGTCGCCGCCTGCCGCCACCCGGCGAATGGGTGGTGCGGATCGGCGGCCGGGAGCATCAGGTGCTGCTGTCGCGCGACACGATCGTCATCGACGGCGAGGAAGTCGACCTAGCGCTGGAATACACGCCCGGCGATCGGCTGGTCCATGCGGAGGTCGATGGCGAGCCGCTGTCCGTCCGCCTCCAGCGCACGCGCACCGGCTTCCGCCTGACCGCGCGCGGTGCCAGCCATGTCGCGCGGGTTCTGCCGGCCCGCATCGCGCCCTATGCAAAGCATCTGATCGAAAAGGTGCCGCCCGACCTATCGCGGTTCCTGATCGCGCCGATGCCGGGGCTTCTGGTCCGCTTGGATGTGCAGCCCGGTGACACGGTGCAGCCCGGCCAGCCGCTCGCCGTGGTGGAGGCGATGAAAATGGAGAACATCCTGCGCGCCGAAAAGGCGGCCACGGTGAAGTCGGTGGAGGTCGCGGCGGGCGCCAGCCTGGCGGTGGATCAGGTGATCCTCGAACTGGAGTGACGGATCCGCACGCGCTGCTCCGATCCGATGGCCGGTGTTCCCACGCAGGCAGGGGGCGTCCTTTGAGGCTGGGACGCGCAGGCGTGGTGTGGCAGCTGGATCTCGCACGGACCGGCCCTGTGCCGCACCACCGCCCGCGCGGATACGAACGTAGGGCAGCCGTCCCGCAACCGCGACAAATTGCGACATTATAGCGCTGGACGGGAGCAGGTGTGCTGGCCAGACATGACGCCATGATCCGCCCCCGCGCGCTTCTTCTCGCCCCGATGGTGCTGGCCGGCTGTTCGGTCGGGCCGGACTATCGCCCCGGCACGCCGGCCGAGCTGGGCGTCCCCGACGCCTATTCCGTTCCCGCGACCGCGACGGCGGAGGACCTGACGCGCTGGTGGGATCGTTTCAACGATCCCGTGCTGGCCCGGCTGGTGACGCAGGCGCGCACCGCCAACACCGACCTCGCCCAATCGGTCGCGCGGCTGCGTCAGGCGCGCGAGGCGCTGGTCCAGTCGCGCAGCAGCCTGCTGCCGACGATCAGCGGTTCGGGCGGCTACAACCGCTCGTTCAACCTGGTCGGCGGCCAGAGCAACCTGACGCTGCCCGACGGCACCGTGACCACCATCTCGCGCTCCGCCGGCGACAGCTTTTCGCTCGGCCTCGACGCGCAATACCAGCTCGGCCTGTTCGGAGAGGTCCGCCGCACGGTGGAGGCGACGCGGGCGGAGGAACAGGCGGCGGGCTTCGACTATGCCGCGGTGCTGGTGTCGGTGGAAGGCGAGGTCGCGCGCAACTACGTCCTCGCCCGCGCCTATCAGGCCCAGGTGGAGAATGCGCGCGCCAGCCTGGCCATCCAGGACGACAATCTGGAGATCGCCGGTTTCCGCGTGCAGGCCGGGCTGGTGTCCTCCGTCGATGTCGAACAGGCCCGTGCGCAGCGGGCGCAGACCGCGGCGACCATCCCGACGCTGGAACAGCAATATGCCGCCGCCGTCGCGCGGCTGGGCGTCTTGACCGGCCAGGCACCCGGCGCGCTGCGAGCCGAGATGGCGGCGGTGCGGCCGATCCCCACAGGGCCGCAGACCGTCGGCGTCGGCATTCCGGCCGACACGCTGCGCCAGCGGCCCGACGTGCTGTCGGCCGAACGCGCCTTGGCCGCCGCGACCGCGCGGATCGGCGTCGCCAAGGCACAGCTGTATCCGGCGCTGGCGATCACCGGCAACATCCAGACCAACGCCACCTCGATCGGCAATCTGGGCGATGCGATCACCGGCGGCCTGTTCGCCGGGTTGACCCAGGCGATCTTCAACGGTGGCCGGTTGCGGTCGCAGGTGCGTTCGGCGGAGGCGGCGACCGATGCCGCGTTCGCGACCTACAAGGGCACCGTGCTGACCGCGCTGGAGGATGTGGAAAACGCGATCGTCGCGCTCGACACCGCGCGCCAGCGGGAGGCGCAGTTCAGGATCGCCTATGACGCAGCGAACAATTCCGCGATCCTGGCGCGCAGCCAGTACCGCACCGGCCTGGCCGACTTCACGACCCTGAACCAGCAGGAATCCGCGCTGCTCAGCGCCCGCAACGGCCTGACCCAGGCCCGCTCCGATCAGGCGACGGCGCTGGTCGCGCTGTACGCGGCGCTCGGCGGCGGGTGGGAAGCGGCCGCGATCCCCGATGCCCGCACCGCCAGCGCCGCGACGGCGGCGGGTGCGCCGCGTGCCTCCACGGAAAGCAACTGATGGCGAACGAACAGCTCGACGAGTTCCTGGGCACCCGGCCCGTGCCGGCGTGGCGCCGCTACCTGAAATGGGTGCTGGTCGCGATCGGCGTCATCCTGCTGGCCTTGCTCGCGCGCAGCTGGTTCTCGGGCAAGGGCGAGGCGGGGTACGCCACCGCCCAGGTGGAACGCGGCGACCTGACCGTGTCCGTTTCCGCCACGGGCAAGCTGGCGCCCACCAACCAGGTCACGGTTGGTTCGCAGCTGTCAGGTCTGGTCACGAAGGTGGTGGTCGACGTCAACGACCATGTTTCCGCCGGACAGCCGCTCGCGCTGATCGATCCCGAACAGATCGAGGATCAGATCCGCCAGATCAGCGCGCAGATCAACGCCAACCAGGCGCAGGTCGGCCAGGCACAGGCGACCGTCGCCGAAAGCCGCGCGCAGCTGAACCGGCTGGAGGAGGTGTATCGCCTGTCGAACGGCCGCGTCCCCTCGGGCACGGAGCTGCAGGCCGGCCGCGCCGATTACCAACGCGCGCTCGCCGGGCTGAAGGCGGCGCAGGCGACGGTTGTCGCGACCCGCGCCCAACTCGCCCAGAGTCAGACGCAGCGCGCCCGCGCCATCATCCGCAGCCCGGTGTCCGGCGTTGTGCTGGCGCGCCAGGTCGATCCCGGCCAGACGGTCGCCGCCTCGTTCAACACGCCGACGCTGTTCGTGATCGCCGAGGACCTCAGCAAGATGAAGCTGGAGGTGGCGATCGACGAGGCCGATGTCGGACAGGTGAAGGTCGGGCAAAAGGCCAGCTTCACCGTGGATGCTTTTCCGGGGCGGACCTTCCCGGCGGAGATCACCCGCGTCGACCTGGGGTCCAACCTGACGGTCAATTCCGCGACCAGCTCTTCCTCCGCCACCAGCGCGACCGCGACGACGGGTCAGGTGGTCAGCTATGCCGCCGACCTGACCGTCGCCAACCCGACATTGCAACTGCGCCCCGGCATGACCGCCACGGCCGACATCGTCACGTCGGACAAGCGCGGCGTGCTGCTGGTGCCCAACGCAGCCCTGCGTTTCCGTCCCACGGCGGGCGGCGATCAGGCCGGCGGTGGGATCGCCGGCTCGCTCGCCCCGCGCTTCCGTCGTGACCGGCCGGAGCGCACCGCCACCACCGTGCGCGGCGCCCGCCAGACGGTGTACGTGAAGGGTGCCGACGGCTCGCCACAGGCGGTGCAGGTGACCACCGGCGACACCGACGGGTCGAGCACGGAGGTCATCGACGGCGACCTGAAACCGGGTCAGCAGGTCATCACCGGCCAGCTGTCCGGCGGGTCCGATGCCGCCGGTGGATCGGGCCGGCGCGGCGGTGGCGGTCGTCAGCGGCGGGGCGGGCAGGGCGGTGGCCAGTAACCCCGCCGCCCCCCCGGCCGACGCCGCGCCGCTGATCCGGCTGCGCGACGTCATCAAGACCTATGGCAGCGGCGCGACCCAGTTTCAGGCGCTGAAGGGCGTCGACCTGGACATCGATGGCGGCGATTTCGTCGCCGTCATGGGGCCGTCCGGATCGGGCAAGTCGACGACCATGAACATCCTGGGCTGTCTCGACGTGCCGTCCGGGGGCGAGTTCCTGTTTCGCGGCTTCCCGGTGCAGACGCTGGACCGCGACCAGCGCGCGCTGCTTCGGCGCAAATATCTCGGCTTCGTGTTCCAGGGCTTCAACCTGCTGTCGCGCACCTCGGCGTTGGAGAATGTCGAGCTGCCCCTGCTGTACCGTGGCGACGAGAAGAAGGCGCGGCGTGATCTATCCATGGCCGCGCTGGAAAAGGTCGGGCTCGATCGCTGGTGGGACCACACGCCCGCCGAGCTGTCGGGCGGCCAGCAACAGCGCGTCGCCATCGCCCGCGCGATCGTCACCCAACCCGACGTGCTGCTGGCGGACGAGCCGACCGGCAACCTCGATTCCGAACGGTCGGTGGAGATCATGGAGCTGCTCACCGACCTGAACCGGACCAGCAACATCACCGTGCTGATGGTGACGCACGAGCCCGACATGGCCGCCTTCGCGCGCACGGTGGTCCACTTCAAGGACGGGCTGGTCGAACGTATCGAACGGAACCACCGCCCCGGCGTGGTCCCGGAGAACGATTGAGCCATGTTCGGCACCATCCTCACCCTCGCACTGCGCTCGATCGCCCGGCACAAGCTGCGCTCGTTCCTGACCATCCTCGGCATCATCATCGGCGTCGCGGCGGTTGTGACGATGGTGACGCTGGGCCGCGCCACCACGCTTCAGGTGCAAAAGAACATCGCCGCGCTCGGCACCAACATCCTTCAGGTCCGGCCCGGCCAGGGTTTCGGCCGCGGCGGCGGCGGCCCGCGACCGCCGGACTTCAAGCCGGAGGACGTGACCGCGATCGCCGATCAGGTCGCCGGCGTCACGGCGGTCGCGCCCCAGGCATCGGCCACCGTCACCGCGGTGTACGAGGGCGCGAACTGGTCCACCACGGTCAACGGCACCACCGACGCGATCTTCCAGGTACAACCCTGGCCGCTGCTCGACGGCCGCCGCTGGACCCCGGCGGAGGAACAGGCGGGCAAGGCGGTGTGCATCATCGGCGGTACGGTGGTGAAGAACCTGTTCCCCGGCATCGATCCGGTCGGCAAGCGGTTCCGCGTCGGCAGCATCAGCTGCGACGTGATCGGCACGCTGACCACGCGCGGCCAGGCGGGGTTCGGCGGCGATCAGGACGACACGGTGGTCATGCCGATCAAGGCGGTGCAGCGCCGCTTCACCGGCAACCGCGACATCCGCCTGATGCTGGTCGGCGTCGATCAGCGTTTCTCCACCGACGCGGTGCAATCCTCCATCACCGACCTGCTGCGCGAACGGCGCAGTATCACCGGCGGCAAGGAGGACGATTTCAACATCTTCGATACCAAGCAGATTTCCGACACTTTCTCCTCCACCACCGTTCTGCTGACCCGCATCGTCACGGCGGTCGCGGCGATCAGCCTGGTGGTCGGCGGCATCGGCATCATGAACATCATGCTGGTGTCGGTGACCGAACGCACGCGGGAGATCGGCATACGCCTGGCCATCGGCGCGGTCGCGCGCGAGGTGCTGATGCAGTTCCTGGTGGAGGCAGTGGCCCTGTCGTGCCTGGGCGGGCTGATCGGGCTGGTGATCGCGCAACTCGCGGTCGGCGCGCTTTCCGCGCTGGGCGGCTTGCCGTTCCTGTTCGTGCCGGGGATCAACATCCTCGCCTTCGCCATCTCGGCGATCATCGGCGTCGTGTTCGGCTACTTTCCCGCCCGCCGCGCCGCCGCCCTCAACCCCATCGACGCGCTGCGGCACGAATAAGCGTGGTGGGCGCCAATCGGGGGTGAGGCTGAGATGCATCCGAGCCGGAGCGGGATATGTGACGGACCTCGCCCAGCGCGGCGATCAAGCACTGTTTGAAGATGGAGGTGAGGATCCGCCTCGGTCGACGGGTTAGGCAGAGCTGCGGCGGGTCCGTGGGATCATGTGCCGCCATGAACCGTACGCCGCTCGCCAGAGACGTGGCGGCATGGGGCGCGATATCGGCCTGCCGCTATCGCCGGCAGGTGCGAGGCTCGACCCGCCGTCAGGTAGCAGTGGCGCCGCGCCGCCTACAGGTGCAGCCGCCCCTCTGCCATGCTCCAGCCTTAGCTCTCGCGCGCAGTCCGTAGAGCGTCCAGCGTCAACGCCGTGTCGACATCGACCAGTTCGGCCGGTCTGGCCATGACGTGACGGGCGGCGCGGATCAGGTCGCGGGCCCCTATGTCGCCGCTCAGTCCCCTCAGACTTGCGAAATGTGCGCGCCCGAACAGGGCTGGCGGGCTGGCGCTATCACCATCGCTTGATGCCACGACCCCGGCGCGGTCGGCCGCCTCGAACAGCCGCTCGACATGGGCGGCGGTCACGCACGGCATGTCGGCCAGCGCCACCACCACGGCCTCTACACCCTGCCGTTCCGCCGTTTCCACGCCGAGCCTGATCGATCGCGCCATGCCCGCCGCCGGGTCGTGGTTGCGGATCACCTGAAATCCGTACGCGCTCAGGTCGAGATCATGGCCGGCAACCACTGCGACCCGTACCGCAAAGGGCAGTGACGCAAGCACCCGCGCAGCGTGCAGGCCGAGGGGCAGGCCGTGCAGGTCCTGTTCCAGCTTGTTGCACCCCGCGCCGAAACGGGACGAGCGGCCCGCCGCCAGCAGGATCAGCGCGCTGCGTTCGATCCTCGGCCTGACGGTGGCGCCACCGTCAGACCTTGTCATGGAAGGCGGCGATCATCGCCGCCGCGACCGACAGCGCGATCTCCGACGGGCCGATCGCGCCGATGTCGATACCGACCGGGCCGTCGATCCGGTCGAGCTGTTCCACCGACAGCCCAGCCGCCGCCAGCCGCTCCCGCCGGGCGGCATGGCTGCGCCGCGACCCCAGCGCGCCGACATAGGCGGCCTGGCTGTTCAGTGCCGCGATCAGCGCCGGATCGTCGATCTTGGTATCGTGGCTCAGCGTCACCACCGCCGTCGCCGGACCGGGCCGCCATGCCTCCACCGCCTCGTCCGGCCAGCGATCGTCCAGCGTCACGCCGGGGAAGCGTTCCTCGGTCAGGAAGCGGCCGCGCGGGTCGATCACCACTGTCTCGATGCCCAGCGTGCGTGCCAGTTGCGCCAACGCCTGTGCGATCTGCACCGCGCCCACGATCAGCAGCCGGCGCGGCGGGTCGTAGCGGTTGGCGAACACCGATCCCGTCTCCACCGGCCTCAGGTAGCTGTGCCCGGTGGACAGGTCGGTGGCGACGGTCAGCGCGCGGCCGTCGTCCCGCGCCTCCGCGATGCGGTCGAACAGCTCCGGGTCGAACCCCTCGGCCGACACGGGCTGCACCATGACCTCGATCTCGCCGCCACAGGGCAGGCCGACTTCCCACGCCGCCGTGTCGGCGACACCGTAGCGCTTCACCTGAAACGGCGCGCCGGCGATCACCTCGGCGGCGGTCTGCATGATGTCGCTTTCGACGCAGCCGCCCGATACCGACCCCTCGAACCGCCCGTCCGCATGGACCAGCATGTGGCTGCCGCGGGGGCGGGGGGCGGAGCCCCAGGTGGAGGTGACGGTGGCGAGAGCCAGCGGTTCACCCCGCCACGCCCGCGCCGCCGCGATCACACTGTCGTTTTCAGCCATCCGCCTGTCTTACCACGATGCCCGCCACATCACACCGGGGGCAAACCGTCCAGCAGCTTGTCCAGCGTGATCGGAAAGCTGCGCACCCGCACGCCCACCGCATTGTGGATCGCGTTGGCGATCGCCGCGCCGGCACCGGAGATGCCCAGCTCGCCCAGACCCTTGGCATGGATCGGATTGGCATGGACGTCGCGTTCGGGCAGGAAATGCACCTCGATCTGCGGCACGTCGGCATTGGCCGGCACGTGGTATTCCGCCAGGTCGCGGTTGGCGACGCGGCCATTGCGCGGATCGTGGACGATCTCCTCGGTCAGCGCACCGCCGATGCCGAACACCATGCCGCCGATGCATTGCGACCGGGCGGTCTTCTCGTTCAGGATGCGGCCTCCGGCGAATACGCCCAGCATCCGCACCACCCGGACCTCACCCGTCACGGCATTCACCGCGACCTCGACGAAGTGCGCGCCATAGGAGGCCTGGGTCGTCTCCTTCTCCTGCTTGCCGGGCTTGATCTCGCCGGTCGCGGACATGCCGTCCCCAACCAGTTCGGCGAGCGGCACCGAACGGTTGTCCGCGATGACGCGGCCGTCCTTCATGGTCATCGTCTCGGCGGCGACGCCCATCTTGTCCGCGACCTGCTTGCGCAGCGCCTCGCACGCCAGATAGACCGACGATCCGGACGATCCCGCGCCCCATGATCCGCCCGATCCTGCACCGGGAGGGGCATCGGTGTCGCCCAGATGGACGGTCACAACCTCGATCGGCAGTCCCAGGATCTCGGCGGTGATCTGAGCCAGGATGGTATAGGTGCCGGTGCCGATATCGGTCATGTCGGTTTCGACGATGGCGCGGCCTTGACCATCGATCGTCACCTTCGCCGCGGAGGGTTGCAGCACGTTGGACCGCGCCGCAGTGGCGACGCCCAGGCCATGGAACCACTCGCCGCGCCGATCCTCGGCGACGCCCTTGCGCTTGTCCCAGCCGAACAGCTCGGCGCCCTTGTCCAGCGCGGGGACCACCTGGCGCGTCGAGAACGGCACCTGCTTCTGCGGGTCCTGCTCCGGCTCGTTGCGGCGGCGCAGTTCGATCGGGTCCATGCCGATCTTGTCCGCCAGTTCGTCCATCGCGCTTTCGGTCGCCAGCATGCCGACCGCCTCTCCGGGCGCACGCATCGATCCGGACAGCAGCCGGTCGAGCTCGACCACGCGGTGCGTGATCAGCCGGTTCTCGCCCGGATAGACGAAGTGCGTCGACGCACCTGTCGGTTCGAAAAAGCCTTCGCCCGGCAGGTTCGACCCCAGCGTCTCGTGCGCGATCGCGGTGATACGGCCATCCGCGTCCGCGCCCAGCCGCACGCGCTGTTCCGTGTCGGACCGGCGCACGGTCGCGTCGAATACCTGCTGGCGCGCCATCACCGCCTTGACCGGCCGGCCCAGCGTCTTTGCAGCCACCGCCGCCGCGACGCTTTCGGGCGCGATGCCCAGCTTCGATCCGAAGCCGCCGCCGACGTAACGGGCGATGATGCGCACCTTGTCCTTCGACAGGCCCAGCGCGTCGGCCAACTGCTGCCGGTCAGACGATGGCATCTGATACGCGCCGTGGATGGTCAGCCGGCCATCCTCGTCCCAGCTCGCGATGCTGGCGTGCAACTCCATCGCGGCCGAGTTCTGGCTGGGCGTGTCGTAAGTGGCGTCCAGCGTGACCGCGGCCTCTGCTAGCGCCTTTTCCACATCGCCCTGCTTGTAATCGGGCGGGATCACGCCGGGCGGCGGCGTCTTCGCCTCGTCCCGGTAGGCGTCCAGATTATAGCGGCCTTCCTTTGTCTCGAAGTCGATCGCCTGTTGCAGCCGGTACGCGCCGTCGCGCGCCGCTTCGTAGCTTTCGCCGACCACGATCGCGACCGGCTCTCCCCAGTAATCTACGCTCTCCACACCCTGGGTCGGCGATTTGGTCTCGCCGCCCTGTCCTGGATTGCGCAGGAACGTCTTGTAGTCGGTGATGACGTCGATCACGCCGGGCACCGCCTTCGCGATCTCGGCATGCAAGTCGACCACCTTGCCCTTGCCCACGGTGGAGCCGACCAGGAATCCGTACGCGACATTGTCGAGGTCATATTCCGCGGCGTAGGTCGCGCGACCCGCCACCTTCAGCGGCCCGTCGATCCGGTCCAGCGGCTTCCCGATCACGTCCTGCGCCCCGGTGTCGAGCAGACTTTCGGGATGCGGCTCGTCCATCTTCAGCGCGTTGGTATCGTCCCCGCCGAACAGCTTTTCCAAACCCAGCATGTGCTTACTCCGCCGTCAGTTCGCGCAGCGTCGCGATCAGCGTGCGACGGGCGAGGGGGATCTTGAAATCGTTGTGGCCATAGCCCTGTGCATCGCGAAACAGCGCATCCGCCGCCGCGCCAAACGCCGCATCGGATGGTGCCTGGCCGACCAGCGCCGCCTCCACCGCGTCATCGCGCCACGGCATCGGGCCGAGGCCGCCGAACGCCAACGCGGCATGCGCAATGCGCCCGTCCTCCACCGTCACCACGCCGGCGACCGACACCAGCGCGAACGCGTAGGAGGCACGGTCGCGCACCTTGCGGTATACATGGCGCGCGCCCTCGACAGGCGCGGGCAGCTCGACATGGGTGATCAGCTCGCCCGGCTCCAGCACCGTCTCGATGTGCGGCGTGTCGCCCGGCAGGCGGTAGAAGTCGTGGATGGAGATGCGCCGCTTGTCGCCATCCTTTTTCAGCGTGACGACCGTCGCATCCAGCGCCCGCATCGCCACCGCCATGTCGCTCGGGTGCGTGGCGATGCAATGCTCGCTGGTGCCCAGCACTGCCAGCACGCGGTTGAACCCGCCCATCGCGCTGCAACCGGTGCCCGGCTCACGCTTGTTACAGGGGGATGCCAGATCGTAGAAATAATAACAGCGCGTGCGTTGCAGCAGGTTGCCGCCCGTCGACGCCTTGTTGCGCAGCTGTCCCGACGCGCCAGCCAGCAACGCGCGGCTCAGCACTTCGTACTTCTCGATGACGCGACGGTCGGCGGCCAGGTCGCTGTTCGGCACCAGCGCGCCGATGGTCAGACCGCCATCCTCGCGCTCCTCGATCTCGGCCAGTGGGAGGCGGCTGATGTCGACCAGCTTTTCCGGCGTCTCCACCTGCAGCTTCATCAGGTCGAGCAGGTTGGTGCCGCCCGCGATAAAGACACAGCCGTCGGCGTCGTTGTCGCGCACGGCCTGTTCGGCAGTGTCCGCGCGGGCGTAGGTGAAGCTCCTCATGCCGCGACCTCCCGCTCCGGCTGGCGCTGTTCATCGGACAGGCCGGCTACCTCCGCGATGGCGTCGACGATGTTGGGATAGGCGGCACAGCGACAGATGTTGCCGCTCATCCGCTCGGAAATCTCGTGATCGTCCAACGGCGCGTCGGTCAGGTCGGCGGACACGTGCGAGGGCCAACCCTTCTTCGCCTCGTCCAGCATGCCGACCGCCGAACAGATCTGGCCCGGCGTGCAGTACCCGCACTGGTATCCGTCATGGCTGACGAACGCGGCCTGCAACGGGTGCAGCTTGTCCGGCTGACCTAGGCCCTCGATCGTCACGATCTCGTCGTCCTGGTGCATCACCGCCAGCGTCAGGCAGCTGTTGATGCGGCGTCCGTTGACCAGCATCGTGCACGCGCCGCACTGGCCATGGTCGCACCCCTTCTTGCTGCCCGTCAGCCCCAGATGCTCGCGCGCCAGGTCGAGCAGGCTGGTGCGAATGTCCGCCTCGACCTCATGATGCTGGCCGTTGATGGTGAAATGCATGATCTGCCCCGATTGCCTTTGCAACGTAACGCGGTGGCGCGACACGGTTTCCGTGATGAGGGCATGAGAATGATTCGCAACGAAAATACCGCCTCGGACCACCCGCTGTCGCCGCCGATCCTGATCGCGCATCGCGGTGCCAGCGGCATGCGGCCCGAACATACCCTGGCCGCCTATGACCTCGCCATCGACCAGGGTGCCGACTTCATCGAACCCGATCTGGTACCGACGCGCGACGACGTGCTGGTCGCCCGGCACGAGAACGAGATCGGCGGCACCACAGACGTCGCGGATCATCCCCAATTCGCTGGCCGACGCACCACGAAGCTGATCGACGGCCGTTCGGTCACGGGGTGGTTCACGGAGGATTTCACGCTGGCGGAACTGAAGACGCTGCGCGCCCGCGAACGCCTGCCCGACCTGCGTCCCGACAGCGCCGCGCATGACGGCCGCTATGCCGTCCCGACCCTGGCGGAGATCATCGCACTGGCGCTCAGGCGTTCGGCCGACACCGGTCGCACCATCGGCATCTATCCCGAAACCAAGCACCCCAGCTATTTCGCGGCGATCGGCAATCCCGTCGACGCGCTGCTGGTCCACCAGCTGCACGCGGCCGGCTGGACCGGCCCGGATGCGCCGGTGTTCATCCAGTCGTTCGAGGTGGGCAATCTGCGTCGCCTCAGCCGCATCACGAACATACGCCTGATCCAGCTTGTCGACGCGGCGGGCGGCCCGGCGGATGAGACGTGGCCCAGCTATGCGGCGATGCTGACGCCGGACGGGCTGCGCGACATCGCGGGCTATGCCTATGGCATCGGCCCCGCCAAGGCGCAGCTATGGACCGGGGACACCCCGTCCGGCCTTGTCCGCGATGCGCACGCGGCCGGATTGCGCGTGCATCCCTGGACCTACAGGCGCGAGAACGCATTTCTGCCCGCCCGATACCGGCATGGATCGCAGGCCGGCGCGTCGGGGGACCTGCTGGCCGAATTGCGGGCGGCGCTCCTGCTTGGAATTGACGGCTTTTTCACCGATCATCCCGACATTGGCGCCCAGGCGCTTTGCCGAAAGGACCCTTGAGCCCATGCGTATCCGTGCCCTTCTCCCGACCCTGTGCGTGCTGCCGATGACCGCCGGCTGCGTCAGCACTGCCGCCAGCGTGGTGAAGGCACCGTTCCAGGCGGCGGGCAAGGTCGTCGACTGGAGCACCACCAGCCAGGAAGAGGCCGACCGCAACTACGGCCGCAAGATGCGCAAGCAGGAGGCGAAGGAGGGGCGCGAACGGCGTGAGTTCGAGAAGCAGTGCCACAAGCATCCCGACGACCAGCGCTGCGGCAGCTATGCGGGCTATCGCGCCGGCAATTGAGGGGGGCCGCCCGGCGGTGGGAACCAGCCCAGCACCGTGATGGGGAAGGGGGTCCAGCGCCCGACCCTGACCCCCGCATGGCGCAGCGCGCTGCCGGTCCAGGCGTTGCAGGTGCGCAGCGCGTCGTAATGCCCGCTCGCCTCGTAGAATGCATCGTACCGGTCGTACCCGCGATGCCGCGCGCCACCCGGGCGGATGCTGGCGGCGACGAAGCGGACCAGCCGCCCATATTCCTCCGGCCTCAGCACGATGCGCCGCGTGCCGTTGACCGCGTCGGGGCGGGGTTGCGGCACATGCTCCACATGTACCAGCGTCCGGTCGCTGCCCAGCCCGGCGTGCAGCACCGTGGCCAGGCGCAGGTCGGACCAGTTCGGCGTGTCGAGAAAGAACGCCGCTTCTCCCCAGCCCACCGCCAGCCAGGGGTAGCCGGCAAAGCGCGGATCGGCCAGATCGCGGGCCGGTGTCAGGGGTGACAGGTCCAGCCCCGCCGCCCGTTTCGGCAGCACCAGGTCGGTGTGGATGCCGTTGTCTTCCAGATAGATGGTGACGCCCTCGTCCGGCTGCCGCCACTCGCCATTCGCCGCCAGCGCGCCTCCGGTCAGGCCCGCCGCCACATAGCCGAACACCGCGATTGCCATCGCCAGCAGCACGCCCTTGCCGGCCCGCCACGCCCGCCTGCCGGGCCTCCCCCGTCCATTTCGCTCCGCCACCGGATCATGATAGATCAATGCCATGGCAGAGGAAACGCACATGCTCGACTCGCCCCCGCCGGGCGCGCGGGCCGACTGGACGGTCGATCAGGACTGGTCGCACTATACCGCGGAGGAGCACGCCACCTGGGACACGCTGTTCGCGCGCCAAGCGAAGCTGCTGCCCGGCCGCGCGTCGGAGGCGTATCTGCGCGGGCTGGACGTGCTGAAGCTGTCGCGCCCCGGCATTCCCGATTTCGAGGAGCTGTCCGACCGGTTGATGAAACTGACCGGCTGGCAGGTGGTGGCCGTGCCCGGCCTGGTTCCCGACGACGTGTTCTTCGACCACATGGCCAATCGCCGCTTCGTCGCGGGCAACTTCATCCGCCGCCCGGACCAGCTCGACTATCTCCAGGAACCCGACGTCTTCCACGACGTGTTCGGGCATGTGCCGATGCTCGCCGATCCGGTGTTCGCCGACTATCTGGCCGCATACGGCCGTGGTGGGCAGCGGGCGCTGGGCCTGGACGCGCTGAAGTATCTGGGCCGCCTCTACTGGTACACGGTGGAATTCGGCCTGGTCGCGGAGCCGGAGGGGATGCGCATCTATGGCGCGGGCATCGTGTCCAGCTTTTCCGAAAGCCGTTTCGCGCTCGACGATCCCAGTCCCAACCGGATCATGCTCGACCTGGCGCGGGTGATGCGGACCGAATACCGGATCGACGATTTCCAGCAGAACTATTTCGTCATCCCCAGCTTCGACGAGCTTCTGCGCCTGACGGTGGAGACGGACTTCGCCCCCCTTTACGACACGTTGAAGCAGCAGCCGGACATTCCGGTGGCGCAGATCGTGCCCGGGGACGACGTGCTGACCCACGGCACGCAGGATTACGCGCGCGGCAAGGCCGCTTGAGGGAGAGCGCATCATGCCCGTACTCGGCATCGGCGGCCTGTTCTTTCGCGCCCGCGATCCTGACGCGCTGACCGCCTGGTACAAACGGCATCTGGGCGTCGGGCCGGGCTGCGCCGCACCCGGAGCGGGCGTGGCGGACGAGTGGACCTGGGGCGTGCAGGGCGGCCCCGTCGCGTTCCAGCCCTTTCCCGCCGACAGCGACTATTTCGCGGCCGACAAGGCATGGATGCTCAACCTGCGCGTGTCGGGGCTGGACGCGATGCTCGACGACCTGCGGGCCGGGGGCGTAGAGGTCATCACCAGCCCCGACTGGGACCAACCCGGCGTCGGCCGCTTCGCCCGCATCCACGACCCGGAAGGAAACGCGGTCGAATTGTGGGAGCCGGCGGGCTGATCGATGGGGGCTGGATTGGGGATGGATTCAGCGTGAACTTCCGGCGTGTATTCGGAGACGGATCGACAGCCGCCTGCAACTAAAGGATCAGCGGCTCGTCAAACGCCCCACCCCGAGGAGGAAGTACTCCGCCGACCAACGGCTCGCGTGTTCCAGTTACCACCGAACCTGGCAGTGGCCACGTGAGACGCTGTGATCCGGGACACGAACGCATGCAAATCGCCGCCATCGGCTAAGTGGCCTGAATGGGGGGTGCGGAACGGCAGCTATGCGGTGCGTCCGTTCGCATAGCTGCCTCTACCTCCTACTGCTCCCAACTGCGCAGGTCGGCAGCCGCTTGATCGAAGAACGACGCAAGCGAACCGACCTGATCATCTCGGAAGTGTACCGTCAGCACGAGATCGTCGAACGGCAGGTTCGCAGTGCAGAGCCCCGTTCTTGGATCTCCGCTGATGGCAGAACAACTCGCCAGCGACGCTGGCGCTTTCTGACCGGCCGCTGCCGGCAAGTTGTAAGACCAGAAGACGCCATCGCTTACCTTGCGGAGCGGGCGACCGCGCCAGAGCAGCGGAGTGGCCGCACATACGGTCGAGTTTATGAGTGCCTGCGTTCCTGCAGCACGGGCGCACATCCTGTGCCTACTCGCTACGCCAATCAGAATCTGCTCCGGCAAGCGCGCTTGCGGATTGAGGTAGAAAGAGAACCCGTCGTCTGGGTTGAGGGGCTGAAGGAAGAACGGGGCGTCGCTGTCCGGGATGTCGTTCAGCTTGGGAATAGCGAAGACATGGCCTTCCAGCTTCCGCGTCGCAAAGGCCGAACAGGCACCAAGCGGGCTGACGCTCAACAAAATGGCTGCGGCGAACCGGACCCTCATACGAGCATGCTAAGCGGCGAGCTTAAGGTCCGCAATCGGGCGGCGCATTGGCAATTTCCAATGTTCTGAACTGGGCGGGATTCGCCAGTCCGGTTTCGGGTGCTTAGCTGCCGATCCGCTTCCTGAGCCAAGAGCGGACTCCCGCGACCAGAATGTTGACGGTTAAGGCTAGCCCGATTGAGACAGCGACCAAGACACCCATCATGATCCACAAGGGCGTGTAGTCGCCAACGCAGGTCGGTTTACGTCCCTCACATCCGCCACCGCCCATCATAGTTGCACCAAGCACGACCATCGCGATCGGGGTCATAAGCATTATCGCGGTCAAACACCCCCAATTGGGTGGTCGCTTGTCATAGCTCATCCGGCAATCTTGATCAGCGAGGCGAGCGTCTGCAAGCGGACGAAAGCCAATGGCCAGCCCATTCGGCCGGCAGCAACCCCCGACCGGGCGACCGCCGGCGTCCAGCTAAATTGCCGCGCCCGAAGGCTAACCTGACCCATCACCCTCAGCTATCGGTCGCCCAGGCCTCCCGGTCGCCCTCAGCCGCCGCACCGCTCGCCGCCGCGACGCCGGCGGTCAGGCGCACCACCGTCCAGTCGCCGCGCACGTCGGTTTCGTCCACCCGGCACCCGGCCGCGCGATAGGCCGCCGCGACCTCGTCGAACTGGCGCGACAACAGGCCGGCCAGCACGATCGTCGCAGTCGGCGCGGCGATGGCCGCGATCTCCGGCGCCATCGCGATCAGCGGGCCGGCCAGGATGTTGGCGACGATGAGGTCGAACTGTCCCGCATTGGCGATCGCCGCGTCGCGCGTGCCGTCCGCCACGACCAGATCGACGCGCGCGACCGCGTTGCGCTCCGCATTCTCGCGCGTCACGTCGATCGCGATGGGGTCGATGTCGGTCGCCATCACCGCCGCCTCGGGCCACAGCTCGCGTGCGGCGAAGGCAAGCAGGCCGGTGCCCGTGCCCAGGTCCACCACCCGCTCGAACCGCCGGTCCGCCAGGCGGTCCAGCATCGCCAGGCAACCCGCCGTGGTGCCATGATGCCCGGTGCCGAACGCCTGTCCCGCATTGATGAGGAACGCGCGACCCCCCGCCGGAGCCTCCGCCGGAAACGCGTCGGTATGCACCACGAAGCGCCCTTCCCGGATCGGCTCCAGACCCGACTGGCTCATCGCCACCCAGTCCTCGGCGGTCAGCGGCATGATCGTCGGCGCGGTACCAGCCGCGCTCGGCACCAGCGCGGTCAGCGCCGCCAGCACGTCCGCGTCCGGCTCCGCGTCCATATACGCGTCCAGTCGCCAGCGCTCGACATCGTCCTCCACCTCCTCCGTGGTCATGAGCACGGCGTCGACGGCCATGTCCGACGCCGCGTCGATCGCCTCCGCCTCGGCACGGGTGCAGGGCAGGGTGACCTTCCAGCTGTCGGGCGCGGCCTGTGATTCAGCGGACATAGCTTGCTCCGTTCACGTCCAGCACCGCACCCGTCATCGATGGCGGCGCGTCCAGCGTCAGATAGGTGGCGACTGAGGCGACCTCCGCCGGGTCCGCGACCTTGCCCAGCGGGATATCGGCGAGCAGCTTGTCGCCGCCACGACTGGCCAGATAATCGTCCGCCATGCCCGTCATGGTGAAACCCGGGCACACGGCAAAGGCCAGAATGCCCTCTCGTGCGTAACCGCGCGCGATCGTCTTGGTCATCGCCACCATGCCCGCCTTGGACGCGGCATAATGCCAGTGCGCGGGGCTGTCGCCGCGATAGGCGGCGCAGCTGGCAATGTTGACGATGCGGCCGCCCGTGTACCCGTCGCGCGTGGTGCGCTCCTGCCAGTGACGCACGGCCAGCCGGCACAGTTGCGCCGAGGCGGTCAGGTTGATCCGCATGGTCCGTTCCCACCCCGCCAGCCATTCGGCATCGTCGCCGTCCAGCGGGTTGGCCTCGAACACCCCGGCGTTATTGACCAGCGCATCGATGCGCCCGCCCGCCCGCTCCAGCGCGGCCGCCCATAGCCGGTCCGCGCCATCCGGCTCGTCCAGGTCGATGCCGATGCGCCCGTCCGCATCGCGGCTGGCATGGCCGATCACGGTGGCGCCGCGTGCGGTCAGGCTGTCATGGATCGCAGCGCCGATGCCGCGGCTGGACCCGGTCAGGAGAATGGTCATCGCCGCGCCTTAAACGGCCACGCCGCGTTGCGCCACGCCCTGAACGGCAAACCAATGTGGGAGCGTAGCTGCCCGCGCTGCGAGATATGGCGTCGACAACCTTAAGCCCGCCGCGCCCGTCAGAGGGGCGGTCGCGAACGGCCGCCGGACGACGCGATCACTCGACTTCGCTCAGTGAAGCACGCGGAGGTTGCGCCGAACCGCCTTCGCGAGGGTTCCGGGCGCGGCAGCGCCCACGCGCCGCCGACCCGGCCCACGCACACCCGGTCAGGCGGCGAACTTCGCCACGAACTCGCCCGCGCTGCTCTTCAACTGCACCAGCTTCGAGTCCAGCCCGTCGAAGCCACGACCGACCCCGTCGATCTCGCTGGCCACCGCCTCGGTATCCTCGCGGATCGCGGCGATGGTGTTGGACATGCTGTCCGCCGCCAACGCCGTCTCGTCCACGGCGGCGGTGATCGCGGTCACCGTCTGCGCCTGCGCCTCCATGGCGAAGCGGATGCGGTCGGCGCTGTCCTGCACCTCCGCCACCGTCGCCTTGATCGACGCGTTGGTGTCCACCGTGGACCGGGTGGCCGACTGGATCGCGGCAATCTTCGCGGCGATGTCATCGGTCGCGCGCGCGGTCTGGTTGGCCAGGCTCTTCACCTCCTGCGCCACCACAGCGAAGCCGCGCCCCGCATCGCCCGCGCGCGCCGCCTCGATGGTGGCGTTCAACGCGAGCAGGTTGGTCTGCCCGGCGATGTCGCGGATCAGGCCCAGGATCGATTCGATCGACTTGGCGTGATCGCTCAGCGCCTCGCTCATGCCGACCGCCTGGCCCGCCTGGCTGGCCGCACGGGTGGAGATTTCCGCCGCCGCCTCGACCTCGGTGCGCGCATCCTCGATCGCGCGGATCAGCCCGGCCGCGGTCTGCGCCGCCTCGCGCATCGCGACCGCCGACTGTTCGGCCGCCGCCGCGACCTCCGACGCCTTGCCCAGCACCCCGCGCGCGGAGGCGGAGCTGCGCGCCGCCTGGTTGCGCAGCGCGTGGCCTTCGTCCGTCGCGGTTTCCACGATCGTGGCGATGCCGTCACGGAACGCATCGGCCAGCCGCTCGCGCCCATGCAGCTCGACATGCGCGGCGAACCCGGCGAACAGCTCCACCGTGATCTCGGTTTCCATCCCGAACAGGCGCAGCAGCACGTCGACCATGTCGCCATGGCGCGGGTCGTCGGCGGGCACACGGCGCATCAACACGGCAAGCGCGACGCGGTCGCTGGCGCACGACATGGCCAGCACGTCCTTGGTGGTGACGTCGGCGGCATAGGCGGACGCGACGGAGCGTTCCAGCGATTCGACCCACTCGCGGCCCGCCACGTTGCAGAACCGGTTGCGCAGATAGGTCTTGCCCGCACGCATCCGGTTTTCCGCCTGCAGCGCGGACCATTCCGGCGCGTTCGGGTTGGCCCGGCGCCAATGGTCCCAATAGGCCTGCACGATTTCCGCCGCATCCGGCTCCAGGATCGGCCACAGCTCGCCCGCCCGCTCGACCAGCGTATTGTCGCCGCCGTCGAACACCCGGATCAGCGCGTCCAGGTCGATGGTCGCCGCCACGGTGGTTGGGGCAGGTATTATGGTCTTCGGCACGGCCAGGGTCCTCACGGGTGCGAGCGATGGATGGTCACCGACCGGCTACCCCGCCGCTGGTTAACAGGCGGTTAGGCCGGCCGACCCGGCCACCCTGCGATGCCCGCGCGGCTTGCATCATGGCACGGGACGCCTAATAGGTCCGACGATCCGCCCTTTGCCGCCAATACCCAAGGAAACAGCATCTTGGCCTCGCGCACGCCCGCCCGCCCGATCAGCCCCCATATACAGGTGTATAAATGGGGCCCGCACATGCTGGTCTCCATCCTGCACCGCGCGACCGGCGGCGTCCTGTCGACGGTGGGCAGCGTGCTGCTGGTCTGGTTCCTTGCCGCGCTTGCGGGTGGGGAGGGGTCCTATGCCACGTTCCGCGACGTCTTCACGCATGACGACGGCCGCCTGAACGTGATCGGCTATGTGGTCGGCATCGGCATCACGCTGGCGCTGTTCCAGCATATGGCTTCGGGCGTCCGCCACCTGGTGCTCGACACCGGCGCCGGTTTCGAGCTGAAGCGCAACAAGACGGGGGCGCTGGCGACGCTGCTGTTCTCGGTGGTCGCGACGGCGGCGTTCTGGCTTTACCTGGGGATGAAGTAATGGGCACCGGCACCTCGCTCGGCCGCGTTCGCGGGCTCGGCTCCGCCAAGGAGGGCACGCACCATTGGTGGCGGCAGCGTATCACCGCGGGATCCAGCCTGTTCCTGATGCTGTGGCTCGTCGCCTCGATCCTGAACCGGTCCAGCTTCGACTATGTGTCGCTGCACGGCTGGCTCCAGTCGGCCTGGGTCGCGATCCCCATGGCGCTGCTGGTCCTGTCGGTGTTCTACCATTTCCGCCTGGGGTTGCAGGTGGTGATTGAGGATTACCAGCATGACGAAACGCGCATCGTCGCGCTGGTCCTGCTGAACTTCTTCACCGTCGGCCTCGGCGCCGTCGCCATCTTCGCGATCCTCAAGATCGCGTTCGGAGCCTCTCACTGATGCCTGCTGCCTACAAGATCATCGACCACACGTACGACGCGGTGGTCGTCGGGGCGGGCGGGTCCGGCCTGCGCGCGGTCATGGAATGCGCTCAGAACGGGCTGAAGACCGCGTGCATCACAAAGGTGTTCCCGACGCGCAGCCACACCGTCGCGGCACAGGGCGGCATCGCCGCCAGCCTCGGCAACATGGGCCCGGACCACTGGACCTGGCACATGTTCGACACCGTGAAGGGGTCCGACTGGCTCGGCGACCAGGACGCGATCGAATACATGGTGCGCGAGGCGCCGGCCGCGGTGTACGAGCTGGAAAACGCCGGCATGCCGTTCAGCCGCACGGACGAGGGGCGCATCTACCAGCGCCCATTCGGCGGCATGATGCAGAACATGGGCGAGGGCCCGCCTGCTCAGCGCACCTGCGCCGCCGCCGACCGTACCGGCCACGCGATGCTGCACACGCTGTACCAGCAGTCGCTGCGCTACGACGCGGACTTCTACGTCGAATATTTCGCGCTCGACCTCATCATGGAAAACGGCGCCTGCCGTGGTGTCATCGCGCTGTGCATGGAGGATGGCAGCATCCACCGCTTCCGCAGCCACAACACCGTGCTGGCGACCGGCGGTTATGGCCGCTGCTATTTCTCGGCGACCTCCGCGCACACCTGCACCGGCGATGGCGGCGGCATGGTGCTGCGCGCCGGCCTGCCGCTCCAGGACATGGAGTTCGTGCAGTTCCACCCGACCGGCATCTACGGCGCGGGCGTCCTCATCACGGAGGGTGCGCGCGGTGAGGGCGGCTACCTGACCAACTCGGAAGGGGAGCGCTTCATGGAGCGCTATGCCCCGTCCGCGAAGGACCTGGCCTCGCGCGACGTCGTGTCGCGTTCGATGGCGATGGAAATGCGCGAAGGGCGCGGCGTGGGTCAGCACAAGGACCATATCTTCCTGCACCTCGATCATATCGATCCCAAGGTGTTGCACGAGCGGCTGCCCGGCATCACGGAAACCGGCAAGATTTTCGCCGGCGTCGACCTGACCCGCCAGCCGCTGCCCGTCACGCCGACCGTCCACTACAACATGGGCGGCATCCCGACCAACTTCCACGGGGAGGTCGTGCGTCTGCAGGACGGCAACCCGGACAGCGTCGTGCCCGGCCTGTTCGCGGTGGGCGAGGCGGCGTGCGTGTCGGTCCATGGCGCCAACCGCCTCGGCTCCAACAGCCTGATCGACCTGGTCGTGTTCGGCCGCGCCACCGGCAAGCGGATCGCGGACATCACGAAGCCGAACACCACCCACAATGCGCTGCCCAAGGGGTCGGAGGAGCTGGCGCTCACCCGGCTCGACCACTTCCGCAACGCGAAGGGCGGAACCCCGACGGCACAGATCCGCTCCGAGATGCAGCGCACCATGCAAAAGCATTGCGCCGTGTTCCGTGACGATGCCCTGCTGAACGAGGGCAAGGACCTGATCGCCGCCACCTACAACCGGATGAGCGACGTCGGCATCCAGGATCGATCCATGATCTGGAACACCGACCTGGTGGAAACGCTGGAACTCGACAACCTGATCGCGCAGGCGGTCGTGACCATGAACTCCGCCGCCAACCGCAAGGAATCGCGCGGCGCCCATGTCAACGAGGACTATCCGGACCGCAACGACGGCGAGTGGATGAAGCACACCATCACCACCTTCACCGGCTGGGGCGGCACCGGCGGCGCCACCGCGATCGACTACCGCCCCGTCCACGACTACACCCTCACCGACGAGGTGGAGTACATCAAGCCGAAGAAGCGGGTGTATTGAGGGCATCTTGCTGAACGAGTGTGACACTTTCACCGTCGCATGGTGGCTTTGCGGTTTGCCAACGCGGTGACAGTCACACTCGGGCCCTCGGACGACGCGGCGCAACATCGCATCCGGAACGGGCACTGCGCCTCGCTGATCGAGGCGGTGCGTGCCCGGCTCCGCGCGCGAGAGCGGGAAGAGGCGCGCTTCGACGGCATCCTGACGGTGCGGATCGCCCCCGCACCCGACGATCCCCCAAGCTCCCTGAGCCGGGCTGCTACGATTGCTTCTCTGAGGACGCGACGCGAGGCGCCGTGACCGTCACTGTCCGATGGCGCCCCTCCGCGCAGGCCGATCCGCTCGGCCTGCACGATCCGATCGTAATCAAGGCAGACCGCGACGCCGCATGTGAGGACGTCGCGGCGTTCGAGGGCTGGACGGTGCAGCGGATAAGCTTTCAGGACCAGGGAGCACCCCGCCACAATCCGGCAAGCGGTATTCGGGCGGACACGTACCGTCACCGCACCTTGATCGCCTGCCGCGTTCTCGAAAGCTCGATCGAGAGCGCACGCCCCGCGCATGCAGGTCACAATCCGGTACAAATGTCTTCCGGCGAGATTATCGCCACATGATCGCACGCCTGCTCGCCGCGGCTCTCCTTGCCAGCGCAGCCGCTTCGCCGCCCGCCGCCCTGCACCTCGACCCGTTCTACACGCAATATCGCAACGCCGCCGGCATCCCGGTCGTGTCCTCCGCACGAACCCAGCCCGAAGCGCTCGACACCGCAGCCGCGATCGTCACCGACATGCTCTCTCACCGCCCCGACCTGGCAAGGGAGATGGTGCGGCAGGGCTACCGCGTCGCGGTCATGGCGCCGGAGGAAACCACCCTCGACCTGCCCGAACAGGCGGACTGGAAGAAGCCGGCCCCCGACGATGCGCGCCTGACCCGGTGCGAGCGCAAGCACTATGACGAACGCATCGGCCGCTACACCGACCGGCAATATTGGGACGCCCGCGCGCGGGGCATGGGCGGCCTCCTGACCAGCGCGGCGACGGAGAACCTGCTCGCCGGGGCGAACGATCGCTACCACGGGCAGAACATCTTCGTGCATGAGTTCTCGCACGACATCTTCCGCGCCAGCTATACCGCCGACCTGCCGCTCTACACGCGCATCCATGCCGCCTACGCCGCCGCGATGAAGGCGGGGCGCTGGCAGGGCGAATATGCCTCCACCACCGCGGAGGAATATTGGGCGGTGGGGACGCAGTTCTGGTTCAACTCCGCCCCCGTCGCGCGGTTCGACGGGCGCACGGTGCTGTCGGATGCCGACCTGTCCGCCTATGATCCGCCGCTCGCCGCCGTGCTGCGCCAGGTCTATGGCGACCGGCACCACCTTGCCGCAGACCGCTTCTGGCAACATCCCGATCGCGTGCCGCCCGGCCCATTGCCGCGCTTCACGGCGGAGGTGTGCTGAACGCTTGCCGTCCGCCCCGTGCGGGTTCAGGGCGGCGTCATGACATCGGGCCTGCTGTTCTCCGCCATCGCCTTTGTCGGCGGCATCCTGCTGGCGGTGCAGGCGCCGACCAATGCCCTGGTCGGCCGGGCGGCGGGGTCGCCGTTGATGGCGGCGCTGATCTCCTTTGCGGTCGGCATCGTCGCCCTGGGCGCGATGGCGTTGGCGACCGGCACCGCGCGCTGGACGCCGGAGATGCGGGCGCTGCCGCCCTATGTCTGGCTGGGCGGCTTGTACGGCGCGTTCTTCGTCGCGGCCGCCGCCTTCCTCGCCCCGCGTATCGGTGCCGGCGCGCTCCTGACCGCCGCGATCGCGGGACAGCTGCTCGCCGGGCTAGTCCTCGACCGCTACGGCCTGCTCGGCCTCCCGCGCCACGACCTGTCGCTGCCGCGGATCGCGGGCGCGGTGCTGGTCCTGGCGGGGGCGGCGCTGGTGGGCCGCAGCTAGTCGCGCTTGCGGCCGTTGGCGAACAGCACGCCGACCGCCAGCGCCAGCCCGCCCAGGCCGACCACCGCCGTCGCGCCGGGGTGCTTGGCGGCGGCGGTGTACAGGCTGAACGGCTTGGGCGCATGTTCGCCTGACCGCTCCTGTCCCGTGCCCGGAGCGTCGGCGGCGAACAGGTTCGCGGGCTTCGGCTGACGCTTCTCCTTGTCGATAAAGGCGCGCGCCGCAACCGGTGCCAGCTTTTCGAACAGCCGCGGGAAATGTTGCGCGAACAGCGCCTGGGCCCGCCCTGCGCCACCGACGGTGATGTCGCGCCGCACATGGCTGGCGCAGAACAGGATCGCATCCGCGACCAGCTCGGGCGCGTAGACGGGCGGCGGGATCTGCGCCTCGCCCCCTGCCAGGTTCGTCGCGTGCTGACCGATCGGCGTGTCGATGCCCGATGGCTTGACCAGCGTCACCGCGATCGGCGCGTCCCGCTCGGCCAGCTCCATGCGCAACGTCTCGACATAGGCCTTCACCGCATGCTTGGTCGCGGCATAGGCGCCCATCAGCGGGCTGGGCATGTCCGACGCGATCGATGCCACCGTGACCAGCGCGCCGCCGCCCGCCGCGTGCAGGTGCGGGATCGCCGCCAGGCAGCCATGCACCGCGCCGAAGTAATTGACCTCGAACAGCCGGCGATGGTCGGCATCGCCGATCGTCTCCAGCCTGCCGTATATCGCCGTGCCCGCATTGTTGACCCAGCAGTCGATGCGCCCGAACCGGCGCACGGCATGCTCCGCCGCCGCCTGCACCGCCGCCTCGTCCGCGACGTCGGCGACGAAGTAATCCGCCGCGCCCCCGCTCGAAACGATCCCTTGCACCGCATCCGCCAGCGCCGCCTCGCTGCGCGCCACCAGCAGCACCTTCGCCCCCTGTCGCGCCGCCATGCGCGCGGTGACCAGCCCGATCCCCGAACTTGCGCCGGTAATCACCATCACCTGCTCGGCAAGCGGCTTCAACGTCACGGTCATCATGCGATCCTTTGTGGCACGCCTCAGCCAACCGGTTGATCGGGCAGGGGTTCCTTGCCCCCTTTCAATCCGTCCGCGCCATCGGCCTCGTCTCAAGGGGTTGCGCGCCGTCGCCGAAAGGCATAGCCGCATCGCAGCAAAGGAGCGCCAGATGGCCGAGTTCAGGCTGCCCAAGAACAGTGTCGTGAAGAAGGGCCAGGCCCACAAGGCGTCCAGCCAGGGACGCACCAAGACGTTCAAGGTCTATCGCTACGATCCGGATTCGGGCGAGAACCCACGTTACGACACGTTCGAGGTCAACCTCGACGAGTGCGGCCCGATGGTGCTCGACGCGCTCATCAAGATGAAGGCGGAGCAGGACAGCTCGCTCACCTTCCGCCGCTCGTGCCGGGAGGGGATCTGCGGGTCGTGTTCGATGAACATCGACGGTCGCAACGGCCTCGCCTGCACCACCGCGATCGAGGATGTGAAGGGCACGGTGCAGATCACGCCGCTGCCGCACATGGAAGTCATCAAGGACCTGGTCCCCGACTTCACCCATTTCTACGCGCAATATTCCTCCATCAAGCCGTGGATGCAGACGGTCACGCCCGCACCCGCCGGCAAGGAGCGGCTCCAGTCGCCGGAGGATCGTGCGAAGCTGGACGGCCTGTACGAATGCATCCTGTGCGCGTGCTGCTCGACCTCGTGTCCCAGCTATTGGTGGAACTCCGACAAGTTCCTCGGCCCGGCGATCCTGCTCCAGGCCTATCGCTGGCTGGCCGACAGCCGCGACGAGGTGACGGGAGAGCGGCTCGACAATCTCGAGGATCCGTTCCGCCTGTATCGCTGCCACACGATCATGAACTGCGCGAACACCTGCCCCAAGGGTCTGAACCCGGCCAAGGCGATCGCGGAAATCAAGAAAATGGAGGCAGAGCGGGTCCTCTGATCCGCTCCCTCGCCCCGTGGTTACGGTCGTCCGGGCATCGACCGGGCGCCCGATCCGCGAGCGGGGCCTGAGACTCCCATGACCAGCGTCCAGTCCGCCTACGACGCCCTCGTCGCCGCCGGGGAACTGCGCCCCGACCCCGAACAGGCCGCCGCCGCCGCCCGCCTCGAACAGCTTCGCGCGGAACTGATGGCCGTGCCCAGCCGCGGCAGCACGCTGTGGCGGATGCTGCGCGGAAAGCCGTCGGCGCCGCGCGGGCTGTACCTGTGGGGCGGCGTGGGCCGGGGCAAGTCCATGCTGATGGACCTGTTCTTCGCCAATGTGGACATCCGCCGCAAACGCCGCGTCCACTTCGCGGAGTTCATGCTCGACGTCCACGCCCGCATCGCCGTCGAACGGCGCAAGGAGGCGGGCGACCCCATCGCGCCTGTCGCCGCCGCGCTGGCGGAGGATGCGCGACTGCTCGCCTTTGACGAGATGATGGTCACCAACAGCCCCGACGCGATGATCCTGTCGCGGCTGTTCACCCATCTGATCGAAAGCGGCGTGACGGTGGTCACCACCTCCAACCGCGCGCCGTCAGACCTGTACGCGAACGGCCTCAACCGCGAGCATTTCCTGCCCTTCATCGCGTTGATCGAAGACCGCATGGACGTGCTGGCGCTGAACGGCCCGACCGATTACCGCCGCGACCGGCTGGGGGCGCAGGACACGTGGCTGGTGCCCAACGGCCCGGTCGCAACCGAGCAGTTGTCCGCCGCCTTCTTTCGCCTGACCGACTATCCGGTAGAGGATCGCGCCCATGTCCCCTCCGAGGAGTTGACGGTACAGGGCCGGACGCTGCACGTGCCCAAGGCACTGAAGGGCGTCGCCGTCTTTTCCTTCCAGCGCCTGTGCGGGGAGGCGCGGGGCGCCGCCGATTACCTGGCCGTGGCGCGGCGGTTCCACACCGTCATCCTGGTCGGCATTCCCGTGCTGGGCCCGGAGAACCGCAATGAGGCCGCGCGCTTCGTCGCGCTGATCGACGCGCTGTATGAGCACAAGGTGAAGCTGCTCGCCGCCGCCGACGCCCAGCCGGACCGCCTCTACCCGGGCGGCGACGGCGCCTTCGAGTTCCAGCGCACGGTCAGCCGGCTGGAGGAAATGCGTTCCGAAAGCTATCTGGAACAGGGGCACGGAAGCGCCTGAGGTCCAGCGCGGCGAGCCAGCCGCGCACCGCCGGCTCGACCCGCGCCGCGACGACCCAGGCGAAGGCCAACGCCAGCGCTGCCGAGACTGCCACCGCCGCGCCATAGGACACGCCACGCCGCACCAGCGCTGCTGCGATCGTCAGCCCGGCATCCTGATGGACCAGGTAGAGCGGATAGGTCATCAGCCCCAGCATCGGAATGTGCCGCGCGCCCCGCAAGCGCTCCAGTCCGGGTTGCAATCGCGGCGCCGCGATCAGGATGCCCAGGCCGATCGCGACGATCAGCGTCGGCACCCATGGCTGCATCGGTGCGCCGATCCGCACCGCCCCCTCGACGGCGCTTACCCAGGTGGTTCCCAGCGTCATCGCCGCGAGCACCGCCACCCATAGCAGTCGCAACGGGCTTTGCGACGCGGCACCGTGACTGTCGGCCAGCGCCATCCCCAGCGCGAATTCCGGACCATAGATCAACAATTGCGCCACCACATGGAGCGCGCCCTCCGTCCAGCCGAGCGGCGGTCCGAACAGCAGGACTGCGGTGCTGACGAGTCCCAATCCCCAGCCGCTCGCCTCCAGGATTCGCTCGCCGCGCACAGGCAGCGCGAGCATCCCGGCGATCAGCAGGTAGAATGCGATCTCGATCGGTAACGTCCAATAGGATCCGTCAACCGGCGCACCCGCCGGCAGCAGGGCGGCGCTGACACTCCATTCGGCGAAAAGCCGCCCGGCAGGCGCGACCGCCCCGGCCAGCAGCACCGCCAGACTAACCGATGCGCAGACCAGCGCCGCCGGATACAGCCGCAGGGCCCGTCGCCGCAGGAAGCCCGACCATGTCGCCCCACGCGCGGAACATGCGATGACATAGCCGGAGATGACGAAGAAGATTTCGACACCGACCCATCCCCACCATGTCGCTGCGATCGCACCGGTCGGCACTGCAACACCGCTCAACGCGAGTTTCGCATGCGGGCTGGGCGAATGTGCCGCCGCGCCCAGATAATGATAGGTGACTACACTCACCGCACACAGGAAACGCAGCAGGTCCAGCGCAAGCAGTGGGCGCGCGGGGCGGGGGGCAGGTGGCACGGCTTACCCTATGACCCATAGCGATTAAGATGTGCTTAGCGCCCGCTATCGCTACTGCGAACCAGTATCGATACCGCGAATGTATCTGGTCGTTTAGCGGTTGCCCCTGTTGGCCGATGCGCCTATGTCGCGTCCGCAAACAGACGCACCTTTGGTTACGGAGAAGCACTGGATGGCCCGCAAGAAGATCGCGCTGATCGGCGCCGGCAACATCGGCGGCACGCTCGCGCATCTCGCCGCGCTGAAGGGGCTGGGCGACATCGTCCTGTTCGACGTGGTCGAGGGCGTGCCCCAGGGCAAGGCGCTGGACCTGTCGCAGTGCGGCCCGGTCGAGGGCTTCGACGCTAGCATCAAGGGGTCGAACGACTACGCCGACATCAAGGGCGCTGACGTCATCATCGTCACCGCCGGTGTCGCGCGCAAGCCGGGCATGAGCCGCGACGACCTGCTCGGCATCAACCTGAAGGTGATGAAGGCGGTCGGTGAGGGCATCCGCGACAACGCCCCCGACGCGTTCGTGATCTGCATCACCAATCCGCTCGACGCGATGGTCTGGGCGCTGCGCGAATTCTCCGGCCTGCCGCACAACAAGGTGGTCGGCATGGCGGGCGTGCTCGACTCGGCGCGCTTCAGCCACTTCCTCGCCGAGGAGTTCGGCGTGTCGGTGAAGGACGTGAACACGTTCGTGCTCGGCGGCCATGGCGACACCATGGTGCCGGTTCTGGAATATTCCACTGTGTCCGGCATTCCTGTCGCCGACCTGATCGACATGGGCTTCTCCACCAAGGAAAAGGTGGACGAGATCATCAAGCGCACGCGCGGCGGCGGCGGCGAGATTGTCGCGCTGCTGAAGACCGGCTCGGCCTATTACGCGCCGGCGACCAGCGGCATCGCGATGGCGGAAGCGTATCTGTACGACCAGAAGCGGATTCTGCCCGCCGCCGCCCACCTGACCGGGCAGTACGGCATCGACGACCTGTATGTCGGCGTGCCGGTGGTGATCGGCGCCGGCGGCGTCGAGAAGGTGGTCGAGGTCAAGCTGTCCGACGAGGCGAAGGGCAACCTGCAGGTGTCGGTCGACGCGGTGAAGGAACTGCTGGTCGCGTGCAAGGGGATCGACGAAACGTTGAAGTGACCGGTTCCCCGGCGAAGGCCGGGGGCCAGTAGCGGGGCGCCTGGGATGATCGAACAGGCCTGCGTTTACATGGTGGCGAGCGGACGAAATGGCACGCTGCACCTCGGCTCGACAGTGGATCTGCTAAGGCGCGCGTGAGAACACCGAACCGGCGCCGTCGACGGGTTCACGAGGAAGTACGGTTGCAGGCACCTCGTGTGGTATGAGGTGCACGACGAACTGGAGCCAGCAAGACAGCGTGAGCTCCGGTTGAAGAAGTGGAGCAGGCAATGGAAACTGCGCCTGATTGAAGACCTTAACCCGGATTGGAACGATCTGTTCGAATCCATTTGTCGCTAACGTGCTCCCGCGAAGGCGGGAGCCCAGTCTGGGTCCCCGCCTTCGCGGGGACACAAGGAGTTGGGAACCCAGATGAGCATCCTCGTCGACCGGAATACCAAGGTCATCACGCAGGGCATGACCGGCAAGACCGGCACCTTCCACACCAAGGCGGCGCTGGATTACGGCACGCAGATGGTCGGGGGCGTCACGCCGGGCAAGGGCGGCACCACCCATGAGGAGCTGGGTCTGCCGAACTTCGACACGGTGGCGGAGGCGGTCGCGAAGACCGGCGCCAGTGCGTCCGTGATCTACGTGCCGCCGCCCTTCGCCGCGGACTCGATCCTGGAGGCGATCGACGCCGAGGTGCCGCTGATCGTCGCGATCACGGAGGGTATTCCGGTGCTCGACATGGTGCGCGTCAAGCGTGCGCTGTCCGGTTCCAAGTCGCGCCTGATCGGCCCGAACTGCCCCGGCGTCCTGACGCCCGGCGAGTGCAAGATCGGCATCATGCCCGGCTCCATCTTCAAGCAGGGTTCGGTGGGCGTCGTCTCCCGATCGGGTACGCTGACCTATGAGGCGGTGTTCCAGACCTCGAACGCCGGCCTGGGCCAGACCACCGCGGTCGGCATCGGCGGCGATCCCGTCAACGGCACAAACTTCATCGACGTGCTGGAACTGTTCCTCGCCGACGACGCCACGGAATCGATCATCATGATCGGTGAGATCGGCGGTTCGGCCGAGGAAGAAGCGGCGCAGTTCCTCCGTGACGAGGCGAAGCGTGGCCGCAAGAAGCCGATGGCCGGCTTCATCGCGGGCCGTACCGCGCCTCCGGGTCGTCGCATGGGTCATGCCGGCGCGATCGTGTCGGGCGGCCAGGGCGGCGCCGAGGACAAGATCGCCGCGATGGAAGCGGCCGGGATCAAGGTGGCGGCCTCACCGTCCGAACTCGGTTCGACCCTGCTTGAAGTGTTGAAGGGCTAAACCAATCGGTCATCCCGGCGCGAGCCGGGATCCAGAGCCACGGGCGCACCGCTCTCGACCCTGGACCCCGGCTTCGGCCGGGGTGACGAAGGAGACGAAGATGGGCTACGAAGGCCAGGACTTTTCCGACATCGCGGCGGGCGTCAGCCCCGCCTTCATCGAGGCGCTCTACGCCCGCTACCAGAGCTCCCCCGGCTCCGTCGAACCCGGCTGGCAGAACTTCTTCCAGGGTCTTGAGGCCGGACCGCAGGGCGCGAGCTGGAAAAGCGATCGCTGGCCGCTGTCCACCACCGACGACCTGACCGCCGCGCTCGATCCGACGCAGATGGAGCCGGCGCCCAAGCCCGCGCGCGGTGGAAAGCCTGCGCCCGCCGCCGCTGCCGCCGCTGCGCCGTCGAAGGACGAGGTGATCCGCGCCGCCGCCGACGCGATCCGCGCCCAGCTGCTCGTCCGCACCTATCGTGTGCGCGGCCACCTTGCCGCCAATCTCGATCCGCTGGAACTGTCGCGGCGCGAGCTGCCCGACGACCTGCGCACCGAATATCACGGCTTCACCGACGTCGACCTCGACCGTCCGATCTATCTCGGCGGCACCATGGGCTTTGACTGGGCGACTGTGCGCGAACTGGTCGACACGCTGCGCCGCAATTATTGCGGCAATGTCGGCCTGGAGTTCATGCACATCGTCGACGTGGAGGAGCGCCGCTTTCTCCGGGACCGCATGGAGGGCCGCGACAAGGCGATCCAGTTCACCAACGACGGCAAGAAGGCGATCCTGTCGAAGGTGATCCAGGCCGAGCAGTGGGAGAAGTTCCTGGGCCGCAAATATGTCGGCACCAAGCGCTTCGGCCTCGACGGCGGTGAATCGATGATTCCGGCGCTGGAGTCGGTCATCAAGTACGGCGGCCAGTACGGCGTGCGCGAGATCGTGTTCGGCATGGCCCATCGCGGCCGCCTGAACGTGCTCGCCAACGTCATGGGCAAGCCGTTGCGCGTGATCTTCCACGAATTCGCCGGCGGCTCCGCCAACCCGGAGGAGATCCAGGGCTCGGGCGACGTGAAATACCATCTGGGCACCTCGTCCGACCGCGAGTTCGACGGGGTCAAGGTGCACATGAGCCTGGTCGCCAATCCGTCGCACCTCGAAACCGTCGATCCGGTGGTGCTGGGCAAGGTTCGCGCGATCCAGACGCTGAACAGCGACCTGGAGAACCACGACGCCTCGCTGCCGGTGCTGATCCACGGCGACGCGGCGTTCGCGGGGCAGGGCATCGTCTGGGAATGCCTCGGCTTCTCGGGCATCCGCGGCTACAACACCGGCGGCTGCGTCCATTACATCATCAACAACCAGATCGGCTTCACCACCAGCCCGCAGTTCGCGCGCTCCTCGCCCTATCCGTCGGATGTGGCGAAGGGCGTTCAGGCGCCGGTCTTCCACGTCAACGGCGACGATCCGGAGGCGGTGACCTTCGCCACCAAGATGGCGATGGAGTTCCGGCAGAAGTTCCACCGCGACGTCGTCATCGACATGTGGTGCTACCGCCGCTTCGGCCACAACGAGGGCGACGAGCCGAGCTTCACCCAGCCGGTGATGTACCGCGCGATCAAGGATCATCCCGGCGTCGCCGACCTGTACGCCCAGCGGCTGACCGCCGAGGGTGTCGTCGACAAGGCCTGGGTCGATGAGGCCGTGAAGCAGTACACGACCCTGTTGGAGGGCGAGTTCGAGGCGGGTTCGGGGTACAAGCCGAACAAGGCCGACTGGTTCGCCGGCCGCTGGTCGGGCCTGTCCGCACCGTCGGACGGGGAGGGTGCGCGTCGCGCCGCCGAAACCGGCATCACGCCCAAGCTGTTCGACGCGCTCGGCGCGAAGCTGACGACGGTCCCCGACCATCTGTCGATCCACAAGACCCTCGCCCGTGTCCTCGATGCCAAGCGGCAGATGTTCTCCACCGGAGAGAATTTCGACTGGGCGACCGGCGAGGCGCTGGCCTATGGCGCGCTGCTCGCGGAAGGGTACGGTGTCCGCCTGTCGGGTCAGGACTCCGGGCGCGGCACCTTCTCGCAGCGTCACGCCGTCTGGGTCGACCAGAACGACGAGCACAAATATGTGCCGCTCGCGACCAGCGAGCATGGCCGGTTCGAGGTGCTGGACTCGCCGCTCAGCGAATATGGCGTGCTCGGCTTTGAATATGGCTATGCGCTCGCCGACCCGAAGACGCTGGTCCTGTGGGAGGCGCAGTTCGGCGACTTCGCCAATGGCGCGCAGATCATGATCGACCAGTATCTGGCGGCGGGCGAGGCCAAGTGGCTGCGCGCCAACGGCCTGGTCCTGCTGCTGCCGCACGGATATGAGGGGCAGGGGCCGGAGCACAGCTCCGCGCGTCCGGAACGGTTCCTGCAACTCTGCGCGCAAGACAACCTTCAGGTCGCGAACTGCACGACGCCGGCGAACTATTTCCACCTGCTGCGCCGGCAGATGCACCGCAGCTTCCGCAAGCCGCTGGTGATCTTCACGCCCAAGTCGCTGCTTCGTCACAAGGCGGCGGTGTCGGTGGCGGCCGATTTCCAGGGCGACGCGCACTTCCATCGCCTGTTGTCCGACCCGCGTGGGGCGGCCGATGCGCAGACCAAGCGGATGGTGCTGTGTTCGGGCAAGGTGGCGTACGACTTGATGGAGGCGCGTGACGCCGCCGGCGACACGGACACCCAGATCGTCCGCGTCGAGCAGCTCTACCCGTTCCCGACCGATGCGCTGATCGCGCGGCTGCAGCGCATGCCCGCGCTGGAGGAAGTGGTCTGGGCGCAGGAGGAACCGCGCAACAACGGCTACTGGACCTTTGTTGAACCCTTTGTCGAAGAGGCGATGGTCAAGGCGGGCGTCACGCCGAAGCGGCCGCGCTATGCGGGCCGTGCGGCCTCCGCCTCTCCGGCGACCGGGCTGATGAAGCGGCACCAGCTGGAACAGGCGGCGCTGGTCGCCGACGCGCTGGGTCATTCGGTCCGCGACGAAGTGCGGCGTACGAAGAAGAACTGAAACTGTGTCTGGGCCCCCGCGGGATGCGGGGGCGCAACAAGGCGAGAAGCAGATGGCAACTGAAGTCCTGGTCCCGGTTCTCGGGGAATCGATCACCGAAGCCACGCTTGGCGAGTGGCTCAAGCAGCCCGGCGACCCGGTCAAGGCCGATGAGCCGATCGCCAGCCTGGAAACCGACAAGGTGTCGGTCGAGGTGCCTTCGCCCGTCGCGGGCGTGATGGGCGAACATGCGGTAAAGGTCGGCGACACCGTCTCGGTCGGCGCGATGATCGCCACGGTCGGATCGGGCGACGGCGCGGCCGCCCAGGCCGCACCCGCGCCCGCCGCGACGCAGGGCAATGCCGATATGGCTGACAAGGCGAAGGCCGGCACCGGTCCGGGCCCGGGCGAGCAGATCCGCCCCCGCACGCAGGATGCGCCTGCCGGCAACGACCAGGGCGGCAACAATCAGGGCGGCAACAATCAGGGCGGGGGCGACACGCCCGCCGCGCTGTCGCCGTCCGTGCGCCGTGCGATCCTGGAACATGGCGTCGACCCGTCCACCGTCACCGGCACCGGCCGTGACGGGCGCATCACCAAGGAGGACGTCGCCGCCGCCGCCTCCGCCAAGCCCGCGGCACTCGCCGCCACCTCGGCACCCGCGCCGCAGGTTGCCGCCGCCCAGCCCGGCCGCAAGGAAGAGCGGGTCAAGATGACCCGCCTGCGCCAGACCATCGCCAAGCGGTTGAAGGAGGCGCAGAACACCGCCGCCATGCTGACGACGTTCAACGACGTCGACATGACCGCGGTGATCGAGGCCCGCGCCAAGTACAAGGACCTGTTCGAGAAGAAGCACGGCGTGCGCCTCGGCTTCATGGGCTTCTTCGTGAAGGCCGCGACCATGGCGTTGAAGGACATCCCCGCCGTCAACGCCTCGATCGAGGGTGACGAGATCGTCTACCACGATTACGCCGACATCTCGGTCGCGGTGTCCGCGCCCAACGGCCTGGTCGTGCCGGTGATCCGTGACGCGCAGGACCTGACGGTCGCCGGGATCGAAAAGACGATCGGCGACTTCGGCAAGCGCGCCAAGGACGGCACGCTGAAGATGGACGAGATGAAGGGCGGCACCTTCACCATCTCCAACGGCGGCGTGTTCGGATCGCTGATGTCGACGCCGATCATCAACCCGCCCCAGGCGGCCGTGCTCGGCCTGCACCGGATCGAAGAACGCCCGGTGGTCCGCGACGGCCAGGTGGTGGTGCGCCCGATGATGTATCTCGCGCTCAGCTATGATCACCGCCTGATCGACGGTCGCGAGGCGGTGACCTTCCTTGTCGCGCTGAAGAACGCGATCGAGGATCCGACGCGCATCCTGATCGACCTGTAAGACCCACTATATAACCCCCTGTCCCCGCGCCGGCGGGGGCGCGGACTGGGCCCCCGCCTGTGCGGGGGCACAAAAAGGTGCTCCGAAGATGGCTGACCAACAGCAGTACGACTATGACGTCCTCGTGATCGGTGCCGGGCCGGGTGGCTATGTCGCCGCGATCCGCGCCGCGCAGCTCGGGCTGAAGACCGCCTGCGCCGAAAGCCGCGAGACGCTGGGCGGCACCTGCCTCAACGTCGGCTGCATCCCGTCCAAGGCGCTGCTCCACGCGTCCGAGCTGTTCGAGGAGGCGACCGGCGGTCATCTCGCAAAGTTCGGCGTCGACATCCAGGGTGCCACGCTGAACCTCGACCAGATGCACGCCGAAAAGGCGAAGGCGGTCAAGGAGCTGACCGGCGGCATCGAGTTCCTGTTCAAGAAGAACAAGGTCACGTGGCTGAAGGGCCGCGCCGCGTTCCAGAACGACCACAGCGTGCAGGTCGGGGACCAGACCGTGACCGCGCGCGACATCGTGATCGCGACCGGATCGTCCGTCACCCCGCTGACCGGTGTCGAGATCGACCAGAAGGTCGTGGTCGACTCCACCGGCGCGCTGGCGCTGCCCAAGGTGCCCGAGCATCTGGTGGTGATCGGTGGTGGCGTCATCGGCCTCGAACTCGGCAGTGTCTGGCGCCGCCTCGGCGCGAAGGTGACGGTGGTCGAATATGTCGACCAGATCTTGCCCGGCTTCGACGGCGAGGTTCGCCGCGAGGCGGGCAAGCTGTTCAAGAAGCAGGGCATGGAGTTCCTGCTGTCGACCAAGGTCACCGGCGTCACCGTCGACGGCGACCGCGCCACCGTGTCGGTCGAACCGGCCGCCGGTGGAGAGGCGACGACCCTCGACGCCGATGCCGTCCTTGTCGCGATCGGGCGCAAGCCGAACATCGACGGGCTGAACCTGGATGCGGCGGGCGTGAAGCTGACCGACCGGGGCCAGGTCGCGATCGACCACGACTTCGCCACCAATGTCGACGGCATCTGGGCGATCGGCGACGTCGCGCCCGGCCTGATGCTCGCGCACAAGGCGGAGGATGAGGGGATCGCCGTGGCGGAGAACATCGCCGGACAGACCGGGATCGTCAATCACGACATCATCCCGTCCGTCGTCTACACCACGCCCGAGATCGCCGGAGTCGGCCTGTCCGAAGAGGCCGCAAAGGAAAAGGTCGGCGAGATCAAGGTCGGCAAGTTCCCCTTCGCCGCCAACAGCCGCGCCAAGACCAATCGCGACACCGACGGCTTCGTGAAGGTGATCGCGGATGCGAAAACCGACCGCGTCCTGGGCGCGTGGATCATTTCGTCACTTGCCGGTACTATGATCGCTCAAGTAGCACAGGCGATGGAATTTGGGGCTACCTCCGAAGACATCGCTTATACCTGCCACGCGCATCCGACCCATTCGGAGGCGATCAAGGAAGCGGCGATGGGCGTGACGGGCAAACCCATACACGTCTGATCGCAAGCGGGGGCAGGGTTGAAGACGGAGCAGGTTCGCGGCGGCACGCACACGTCGAACATTCCCGCTTCCGTCTTCGCCATGCCGCCGGGCATGCGGATGCGCTACGACGCGCCCGCGCCCGCACTGGCGGAATGCGTCACCGCCTATGCCGTCTATGCCCATGACGGCAGCATACCGGCGGTGAACTGGTTCATGCCCGCGCCGCCGATGATCTCCGTCGTGGTGGATGCGGGGCCGTTATGCGTCAGCATCCGCAACACCCGTTTCGGCCCGCTCTCCCGCGCCAGCCTGTACGGTCCGACCAGCCGGGCCTTTTGCGCGGAAACCAATGGCGGCATCATGGTCGGGGTGGGGGTCAGCGCGATCGGCTGGGCCCGGCTGGCCCGGCGCATGGCCAGCGACCTGCACAACCGGGTCGTGCCGCTGGCCAGCGTGTTCGGCGCCGGGCTGTCCAATCGGCTGACCGACGGACTGGACGCACTGCACGACGATGCGGACATAAAGCCGCTGCTCGACGACCTGCTCGCGCCGCTGCTCGCCAGGCCCCATCCCGATGAGCCGCTGATCCGCCGCTTCTCCGTGCTGATGCTCCAGGACGGCGTGGTCGAAAGCGGGGACGCCGCCACCCGGCTCGACATCCCGACCCATGCCCTGCGACGGCTGTCGCAGCGTCATTTCGGCATGACGCCAAAGCTGCTGCTCCGCCGCGCCCGGTTCCTGCGCTCGTTCCTTGCGCTGATGCGGACAGGGGAACCGGCCGATTACAGCGTGATCGACGGCAGCTATTTCGACGTGCCGCACTTTCTGCGCGATGCGGAGACGTTTCTGGGCACCACGCCGCGACGCTTCCTCCAGAACGCCAACCGCTTCCTGCACGCCAGCATCGTCGCACGCGCGGCCGTACTGGGCGCCGCGACGCATGCGTTGCACGATGTCGCATCGCCGGGCAGGGCGCCGACCTCACCTGCTGCCAAGCGCACGAACAGTCCATCCTCTCCGGCCCCCACGCCCGCGCCATGAACGAGCGTGCCGCGCTGGAGGCGGCGTGGCTGGACCTGACCCGGCGCGTCATGCCCGACTGCGCCGCTGCACGTGGATGGCCCGTACGCGCGGACCATTGCTTCCAACGCATCCTGCTCGACAATGCGCTCGGCGGCCGCTGGTACGATCACGTGACCGGACGCCCCGCCTATCGCCACGTCGCGATCGATGCGCTGCGCCGGGCGCTGGACCTGGGTCAGGACGCCCTCGCCGGACGCGCCGACCTCGCCGCGCTCAACCACCGCTCCCTGCAATGGCGCGGCAAGCGGGTATGAGAGTTCTGAAGGCTCGACACGACACGGCCGGCCTGCGACCATCGGCCGAGTAGCTGGCGATCGCCCCGCGTTAGCCCTGACTAGAGGGAGCGCAGTGCCCCGATCTGTCCCCGCCGACACTGGACACGCCCAAACGACAGACGGGCCCGCTGGCCAAGCCACCGCTCGCCACTCACCCATCTCTGCGTGACTGTCGATCCGCCGATGCAACGTCCTCCGGCCGGGGGGAGCCTCCACGGCAGTCTCAAACCTGGTGGACGATCAGGCCAGCCGCGACCAAGGCAGAGCGTAGATGCGCGACCGCATCTCCGCCCCACGCCGTCAGGTTCCGCGACCCGCCTGCACCCATCCAACGCACCGGCCAACTAAACCGAGCGACGCGACGGCCAGCTAAATGCGCTATGCAATTCAGCCACAGCTCTCCACGCTGCTCGACAGCGTGGTGTGCGGTTGGGCCAAGACGGTGATCAAGGCAAGGGCAAGAGCCAGAACTACAGCTAAAGCCACAGCCAACTGCCATCCCGCATCCCCGACCCACTGGCACGCGCAAGACGGAACCCGGCTGCCCCTATCCATCCTGTTCGCATTGCGAATGGAGTGGAGTGGCAACCGGCGAAATGCGTCATGCGACCGCACACTCGACTGACCACGAACGCCCGTCCTATCGCACCGCGATCGGGTAACTCTGATCTCCGGGCAGACAGATCATGAGCGGAGTGCCTCGCCGGACAAGATCGCCGGACCGATCCGCTCAACCTGTCATGCTGCGAGAATCCCACCCCACTTCAGGTGCGTGACCCGGCCCCCAGCCATCCTCTCGTCGCGGCACACCAAAGCACGACCGACGCAGAGCCAAGGGCGGCACACCCCCGCGCCATCCGCCCCCTGCCGCCCGTCACATCCTTCCCCGACAAACCCCGCCTCAATCCCCCACCCGGCTGACCATCAACGCGATGCCCGCCACCTTGCTGCCCGCCACCTGGACCAGGTACCGGCCCGGCGCGGTCAGCCGGAAGTCGACATATTTGCGGATGCCCGAACATTCCGGGCCGTGGCCGTGGGCGACCGCGGTCAACAGCTTGTCGCCAGCGACCATGTCGATCCAGGCGATCGAATCCTCCGCCAGCCGGTACACCCCCGGCTTGTCGACATCGACCGCGAACACGCCACCCATGCCACCGGCATCGACACTGCGCGCGACGGCGGCGGGAAAGGTCACGCGCGCCACCGGGACCAGCGTCGCCCGGACGCTGCGGCCCAGCGCCAACGTCGCGGGCGCGGCGATGCCGGTGCCGGCAGACACGCCCTGCATCGCGTACCAGCCCTCATATTCGCTGGTCAGGGGAGAGGTGGCGGCGCACCCTTCCGGCGCGGGCGGCGGAGACACCTGCGCCAATTGCAAGGCCAGCATTTGCGCCAGAATCATGCCCGTCGTCGCCATCGCAGACCCCCGATTCCAGCGGAAACGTACGCGTTCTCGCTGCACTGCGCAACGTCGCACGCCGCGATGACCCGCCGATATAACCCATGTTGCCGTACCATCGGCACGGCGTCGTTCAGCCGCGCAGGCGCTGGTGGTGGCGGATCACCTCGTCGATGATGAAGCGCAGGAACTTCTCGGAAAACTCCGGGTCCAGCTCCGCATCCTCGGCCAGCTGGCGCAGCCGTGAGATCTGCCGCTCCTCGCGCGCGCCATCGGCGGGGGGCAGTCCGGACTCGGCCTTGTACCGCCCGACCGCCTGCGTGACCTTGAACCGCTCGGCGAGCAGGTGGACCAGCGCCGCGTCGATATTGTCGATGCTCTTGCGATAGCCTTGCAGCACGGTGTCGGTCATCGGGGCTCCCTTCGCTCGGTTCGTCCTATGCGGAGCGCGACCGCGCGCGGCAAGGGGGTGCGGACGGCGCGGACGGGGCGGCCAAGGGTTGCGTTGCCCCCGCCCGTCCGCCAAGGCGTGCCCAGCATGACCGCCACCGTTCACCGCCTCGACTCCCCCGCCGGCGACCCCCGGCCGCAGCCCTCGCTCGGCCCGCTGATGGCGCTGATCGCGGGCGACATGAACATGGTCAACGCGGTGATCCTGGACCGCATGCGCAGCCAGATCCCGCTGATCCCCGAACTCGCCGGCCACCTGATCGCGGGCGGGGGCAAGCGGATGCGTCCGATGCTGACGCTCGCCAGCGCGCGGCTTATCGGCTATTCCGGCACGCGCCACCACCGCCTCGCCGCCGCGGTGGAGTTCATCCATACCGCGACGCTGCTCCACGACGACGTGGTCGATGGCTCCGACCTGCGCCGGGGCAAGCGCACCGCCAACATCATCTGGGGCAACCCCGCCAGCGTGCTGGTCGGCGACTTCCTCTTCTCCCGCTCGTTCGAGCTGATGGTGGAGGCCGAAAGCCTGAAGGCGTTGCAGATCCTGTCCGGTGCCAGCGCCGTGATTGCAGAGGGAGAGGTGAACCAGCTCACCGCCGCCCGCCGCATCGACCTGGGCGAGGATCGCTATCTCGACATCATCGTGGCCAAGACCGCCGCGCTCTTCGCCGCCGCCTGCCGCATCGCCGCGGTCGTCGCCGAACGCGGAGAGGCGGAGGAGGCGGCGCTGGACGCCTATGGCCGCAATCTCGGCATCGCGTTCCAGCTGGTCGACGACGCGATCGACTATGTCTCCGACGCCGACACGATGGGCAAGGACGCGGGCGACGACTTCCGCGAGGGCAAGGTGACGCTGCCCGTCATCCTCGCCTACGCTCGCGGATCGGAGGAAGAGCGCAAGTTCTGGAAGGACGCGGTGGAGGGCCGCCGCGACACCGATGCAGACTTCGCCCACGCCGTCGACCTGGTCCGCCGCTCCCGCGCCGTCGACGACACGCTGGCCCGCGCCCGCCATTATGGCCAGCGCGCGATCGACGCCATCGCCATGTTCCCCGCCAGCCCCGCCAAGGACGCGATGATCGAAGCCGTCGCCTTCGCGGTCGCCCGCGCGTACTGAGGGGGCAGGGGCGGGAGCTTCGCTGCTTAGCGCCTGAAGCGGCGTGCTGCCCGCTGTCGGGCAGGTACGTACTCTGTCGGATTTCGGATCGTCAGCTTACGGGAAGGCCGATGAGGATAGCCGACGTAGCGCCGCTCCGCCTTCCCAGAAAATCGGCCCCTGCGAGGCGGGGCGCCTAGCAGGCGCAATCACGCCTTCGCTGCCGAGCAACTGAATAAGCGGTCCACAGGGTTGAGGCGAGCGCCGCAAGCACCATTCCCAGCCCAGCTACGCGTTGCCCGTTTCCGAAAGCCGTCACTGCAATCGCGAGCGCGACGACCATATCAACCCACATCGGCACCATCGGTGTTGCCCTTGCGTGTAACGCCAACCTAGGACGCAGGAACGATGCGGTCCATGTTAGATCGTTTGGCTGGGCAGGCGTTCTCGTTTCTCGACGGTGGAGCGGAGAAGGCGGCGTCTGGAGGAAGGCGGAACGGCGGCTTGCGGGAGGCAACGGGCTAAAGCGGGCGTTGCCGTACAGGTCAGCGCGGAGCCAGCACGACATCCATGCCAACGCGCGCGTCCGTAATCACCTCATTGCCATTGCTGCCGTTCATGATTGCGGTCATCTGCGACCAGACCTGCGGCTGTTCGGATGTCGCAGCCGGATCGAACACACGAATGATGCGTGACACACGAAGCCCTAGAGGAACGGAATAAGCATCAGCTTCCGCTTTGGCCTTCGCAATTGCCTGGGCGATGGCTGATCGTCGTGCAGCGGTGTCGTCACGGAGAGAGAGTGTCGGAGGTTGAGCGACAACATCGTCTCGACCCATAAGAAGCTGACGAACCGAGGCAAGGCGGCTCATATCGGTCAGCTCGATCTGAACGCCGACCGTAACAACCTTCCGCTGCTTATCCATCGCCATCAGCGGTGCAGCAGCGGCAGGGTTAGGAGCGTCATCGTCGGAGTAAGCTTCGTTCCCGATGAACCCGATCTGCGCAGTTTGCGCCGGCAATACGGTCACCGCAGCGTCCGGCACTCCTACGCTTCGCAGCTTGGTGCGAAGGTCGTGCAGCGCGGCCTCGCAGGCGGCGCGAGCGGCACCTGCATCATCGGCTCGCCCGGTGACAGTGAGGCGGAAGAGCGCAATCTCGGGCCTGCTCCGAACCAGTCCCGTTCCTGCGGACTGCGCGAGGACTTCGCCGGGTGCGAGCACGACCGGGCTCGCGCTCTGCGCGAAGAGCGGGGTCGGGGCGATCAGTGCCGCGCCGAGAACCGGAAGTAGACCTGCCCGCATCGATGCCCCCGTCTTGCTCGCGTAGAAAGCGTCGCTCTTATCCGACGTGAATGGCTTCTCTTGGACAGCGAAGACAAGCATGAAAGTGCCTGACCACGGGCCCAATATGCCCACCGCGCGATCTACCGACCCGGTGCCCAGAACCGAAAACGCCCTGCCGAGCCGCCTGACGAACCGGCGCACCGACAGGGCGTCGCGAGCTTCCACTCCCTTGCCCCCGCAAGGGCAGGAGGCTGCAAGCACCTTGTTTAACCTGCATCAGCCCGTCCGGTTCCCCGCCCGGCCCCGAACAGGCCGACCCTCACACCGTCGCCGGGTCGGCCAGCCCGCACGCCGCGCCCGTTTCGACCTGCAACGTCGCATGGCCGATCCCGAACCTGTCGTGCAGCAGCGTCTGCGCCTCGCCCAGGAACCCGTCGCCGGGGTGTCCGTCCGGCATCACCAGATGCGCGGTCAGCACCGGCTCCGTGGTGGACATCGGCCAGATGTGCAGGTCGTGGACATGCGACACGCCGGGCAGCGCCCGCAGCGCCATCCGCACCGCGTCGAAATCGATCCCCCGCGGCACCGCGCCCAGCGCCATTTCCACCGTTTCGCGCAGCAGCCCGAACGTCTGCAGGAAGATCACCGCCGCGATCACCAGGCTGACCAGCGGGTCGATCCAGCCGATGCCGGTGGCCCAGATCGCCACGCCCGCGATCATCACGCCTGCCGACACCAGCGCGTCCGCCGCCATGTGCAGGAACGCGCCCCGGATGTTCACATCGCCCTTGCGCCCGCTCGCGAACAGCCACGCGGTGACGCCGTTGACCAGGATGCCCACGCCCGCGATCGCCGATACGGTCAGTCCCGGCACCGGTTCCGGGTCCGCGAAGCGCTGTCCCGCCTCCAGCACGATCGCGCCCAGCGCGACCAGCAGCAGCAGCGCGTTGAACAAGGCGGCCAGGATCGTCGATCCCTTCAGGCCATAGGTGAAACGCTTGCTCGGCGGCGTGCGCGCCAGCCGCGCGCCGCCCCAGGCCACCGCCAGGCCCAGCACATCCGACAGATTGTGTCCCGCATCCGCCAGCAGCGCAACCGATCCCGCGATGAACCCGGCCGCGCCCTCCGCCACGACGAACGCGATGTTCAGCCCGATGCCGATCGCGAACGCCCGGTCGAAGGTAGCCGGCGCATGGTGGTGGCCGTGCGAATGCCCGTGCCCGTGCCCATGTCCCTGCGAGTGTCCATGCCCGTGGGAGTGGGATTGATGGTGATGATGCCCCGACACGCTTGATCCGTTTTTCGTCAGCCGTCCGCCGCTTAGCATCGACCGGCGGTGCCGCACTAGCCGCGCGCGACCGGCAACTTGCCCGATCCGAAACGCCCCGTCGTGCCAACGCCCGCTTTTCAGGCGGATTTTCTCGTCTATGACGAACCGGATTGCGGCAAAGGGCGGAATGGTGATCGGCAAGGGAGAGGACCTGACCCGCGAGGAATCGCGGGTCGAGATCAGGCGGCTTCGCGCGACCGAGGGGCGGCTGCGCACCATTTTGGACGCGGTGGATACCGCCTTCGCCATCGTGGAGGTGAAGTTCGATGCCAACGACACGCCCGTCGACTATCGCTTCCTTGAGGCCAATCCCGCGTTCGAGCGTCAGTCCGGCGCCGATCTGGTCGGCAAATGGGTCACCGAATACGCCCCCGACCTCGAACGCTTCTGGTTCGAAACCTATGGCCATGTTGCAAAGACCGGCGAACCCGCGAATTTCGAGAACTACGCGAACACCTTCGAACGCTGGTTCGACGTGCGCGCGATCCGCATCGGCGACCCCCGCGAACGCCGGATCGCGATCTTCTTCAACGATGTGACGGAGCGGAAGCGGGCGGAGGCCCAGCTTGTCGGCCTGAACGACACGCTGGAACAGCAGGTGCAGGATCGCACCACGGAACTGGACCGGCTGTGGGACACGTCCCCAGACCTGTTGCTGGTGATCGATTTCGACGGCGTGTTCCGGCGCGTCAACCCGGCCTGGGTCACGACCCTCGGCTATGATCCGGACGAGCTTGTCGGCCACCACGTCAACGAATTCGTCGTGGCGGAGGATCATGCCGACACGATCGCCGCCTACCAGCTGGCGGCGATGGGTGGCTCGCCGCGCATGGTCAACCGCTACGTGCACAAGGACGGCACGCTGTGCTGGATATCCTGGGTCGCGGCGCGCGCGGGTCAGGTCATCTACGCCTTCGGGCGTAACGTCACCGCCGAACGCACCCAGGCGGAGGCGCTGGCGCAGGCGGAGGAGGCGCTGCGCCACGCGCAGAAGATGGAGGCGATCGGCCAGCTGACGGGCGGCGTCGCGCACGACTTCAACAACCTGCTGACCGTGATCCGCGGCTCGGTCGACCTGCTCCGCCGCCCCGGCCTGACGCAGGAAAAGCGCGACCGGTATGTAGAGGCGATCGCCTCCACCGCCGAACGCGCGACGAAGCTGACCAACCAGCTGCTCGCCTTTGCCCGCCGCCAGACGCTGAAGCCGCAGGTCTGCGACGTCGGCGCCCGGCTGCGCGGGGTTGCCGACATGCTCGACACCGTGACCGGCGGCCGCATCGGCGTCGTCACCGACCTGCCGCCTGATCCCTGCTACGTCCTGGTCGACCTCAACCAGTTCGAAACCGCGCTGGTCAACCTGGCGGTCAACGCGCGCGACGCCATGGCGGGGGAGGGGACGCTGTCGCTCAGCGTCCGCTGCGACAGCGTGATGCCGCCGATCCGCGGCCATTCGGGCTCGCATGCCGCCTTTGCCGCGATCTCCGTCGCGGACACCGGCACCGGCATCGAGGCGGAGCAGGTGGAGCGCATCTTCGAACCCTTCTTCACCACCAAGGAGGTGGGCAAGGGCACGGGGCTGGGGCTCAGCCAGGTCCTAGGCTTCGTGAAGCAGTCCGGCGGCGACGTGGAGGTGTCCAGCGTGCCCGGGCGGGGCACCACCTTCACCCTGTACCTGCCCCAGGTCGACGCCGATCGCGAAACCGCCGCCGCCGACACCGGCACGGCACTCGCCACGCATGCCGACGGACAGCGCGTGCTGGTGGTGGAGGACAATCTGGGCGTCGGGCGGTTCTGCACCGACGTGCTGGCCGATCTCGGCTACCAGACCGTGTGGGCGCACAATGCCGAGGAAGCGCTGAAGGAACTGGACCGCGCGCAGCAGGCGTTCAGCGTCGTCTTCTCCGACGTGGTCATGCCCGGCATGGGCGGGATCGAGCTGGCAACCGTGCTGCGCGACCGCTTCCCCGACCTGCCGGTTCTTCTGACCAGCGGCTACAGCGACATCCTGGCGCAGGAGGGCGGCCACGGCTTCGACCTGCTGCACAAGCCATACTCCGCCCAACAACTCGCCACCGCCCTGCGACGGGTGACGGGAGAGGCCGCAGTCCTCGCGACCCCGCCGACCGACTGAACCGCCGCCGCTCTGTCACGCATTGCGCTACGCCGTCACCCTTGCCGATCCGTCGCCGTGGCAGCGGGCCACGATCGGTAGACTTGGCGCCTCCAAGCTCGTCGGCCCGTACACGTCGTTCCGCAGAACAGCCCTGAAATCCTGCAACGACGTTGGGCAAAACGGGCGAACAACTTTCTCACCCTGTGTTGCGAACCTGCGAACATACGTGGCGCCATCGGTGTTCGCTCAGACTCGCGCTAGCGCAACATGTCAGGATTGGGTGGAAAGCGGACGTCCGGCGCTATGGCGATGGCGGTACCAAAGACTCATGAGCAAGGACGATCCGCCAACCTTCTGCTCGCTTCCGCCACACCGAAGTGATGACCAGTTTTGAAGGCGAGGCTGATTTCGGATCTGCAACGTTCATCCACTGGATCGTTGTGATGATGTCGCGGCCTTGCGACACAACCTCGGGCTCACGCGCCTCCGTGAAACGTATTCCGCTTCTCTTATCACTCCACCAGCCCCGCTGTGCGGCCAGGATGTTTTGCCATCCTCGTGTCACCTCGCCGTCGAACGTGATGACGAGCGATGGAGAGTTCCAATACGATGTCATGAACGCATCCGCGTCGAGTCTGGAAGCCGCGACGTTCATGCCGGCAATGGCTCTGCGCACCTCAGCGGGGCCGCTTTGGGCCTGCGCTACGCTTGCAATGGTGACCGGTAGAAGGGCCGCAAACATTAGCTTTCGCATGCACGTCACCTTGGCTGAGCCAGCGGAAAGAATGCAGATGTCAGGGCGATTTCGCAACGTCCGCTAGGGGGCGCAAGCGGACGTATGCAGCGGTCCGATAACGGGTATTTCCTGCAACCGGCACAGCCCTCTCCCTCTTGCTGCGGCCATCCACCGAATAAATGGCGCCAGTATGGCAATGTCGGAATGTGGGTGAGTGGCCCAGCTGCTTTCGGAGCCGGGCGTTGGTTAGCTGCCGTTTGCTGACACTAATTCATCTTACCCACAGCAAATATCGACTAACAACGACCCACTTCCGTGTGGCCGACCGCTCGGCATGTATCAGTTCGCCGCTGCCGCAACGAGCACCGCAAAACATGTTCTGCGTAAACAAGGCTTGCCTTCCGTCGTCACTCAGTACCGGTAAGGATGCACCGTATATGATCGCGCGTGATGCAAGGTTCCGCTTCAAGCGGGAGCCCCGTTCAACCGAACGCTGGTCAAAGCGAACTCCCTTCTGATGCAGAAGAACCCGAACTTCCGGACATCGTTCGACTGCATCGACGTCGCCTTGCGCCTCTAATCTCAAGAGCAGGCTTGAGGGAGGGCCAGGCGGATTGTCTTTGAAGCGATCCGTTAGCGATCCTCCTTGAGTACCACTAGCAACACGAACGTCTTGTCGAAAGACGATGTCGCGGGCTTCGATCTTTCGATCGTTTGGCAACACGGCATCTTGAATAAGCTCAACCGCAGCCTGGCATTGCAACGACTTCACTGAGCTTCGAGCTACCACCGGCTCCTGCATACGGCTGAGGACAGTCAGACTCAGGAGTAAGAATGTCAGCATGAGGGCGTTGTGTACGAGACCGCTCATGCTCGCAACTTGGGCACTATTCGCCAAAATCGGCGACAAGGCGGGTCAGCTGCTCAGACCCCAGAATATCACCGTTGCTACGAAAAATCTCGACGTCGGGACCTCTGTCCGGGAAGAACTCAACCTCCCACCGTTCACCCGGCACGGCGACCTGCACCATCACAGCTCCCTCGCGCACGCTTGCAAGCTGGTAGTGAATGCGATGCTCCTGCAGCCCCACCAGAAAGGCTGAAAGCTCGGCAAGAGAAGTTCCTGTTTCAGCCATAAACTCGAACCTAGCTTGGCTTGAATGTGGCTGCCATCGATTTACGCGCACTCGGCCTGGACATCTGATTGTGGGCGTAAAGAGACAGCTAAGGCGCCTCCCTCGCCTAACCTGCCATCCGCCCGAACCGCTGCCCCCACCTCTGCACCCCACGCCAATCACCCCTGTTCGCAACCCGGCCGCTATGGCAGGGGCGGGTCATGCCGGTCGACGCCGCTCCTTCGCCATCGGTCCCGGCGCTACCCGTGCTTCAGGTCCTGCCCGACCTGCTCGCCGCCTTGCGCAGCGGATCGAATGCGGTGCTGGTCGCGCCGCCGGGCGCGGGCAAGACCACCGCCGTCGCGCCGGCCCTGCTGGCGGAGCCATGGTGCACGGGCGAGGTGCTGCTGCTCTCCCCCCGGCGTCTCGCCGCGCGCGCGGCGGCGGAGCGGATGGCGGCGCTTGCCGATGAGGGGCGGGGTGAGCCCGTTGGCCGCACCTATGGCTATGCCACCCGCCTCGACACCAAACGCTCCGCCCAGACCCGCGTGACCGTGGTGACGGAGGGGATCTTCGTCGCCCGCATCCAGGCCGATCTCGAACTGGCCGGCGTGTCGGCGGTGCTGTTCGACGAGGTTCACGAACGCAGCCTGGACAGCGATTTCGGCCTGGCCCTCGCCCTCGACGCACAGGGCGCGCTCCGCCCCGACCTGCGCCTGCTCGCCATGTCCGCGACGCTGGACGGCGCACGTTTTTCGGGCCTGCTAGGACTTGGCGACACGGGGGCACCGGTGATCGAGAGCGAGGGGCGCAGCTTCCCGCTCGACATCCGCCACATCGGCCGCGCGGCGGAATCCCGGCTGGAGGACAGCGTCGCCGCCGCGATCCGCCGCGCGCTTTCGGAGGAGAAGGGAGGGGTGCTCGCCTTCCTGCCCGGCGTCGCGGAGATCGAGCGGACGGCCGAGCGCCTCGACCGCCTGCCCGGCGACGTCGTCCTCCACCGCCTGCACGGCACGCTCGACCCGCAGGCGCAGCGTGCCGCGATCGGGCCCGATCCGGACGGCCGGCGCAAACTGGTGCTGGCCACCTCCATCGCGGAAACCAGCCTGACGCTGGACGGCATCCGGATCGTGGTCGACCCCGGCCTGGCGCGCCGCCCGCGCTACGACCGGGCCGCCGGCATGACCCGGCTGGTGACGGAGCGCGCCAGCCAGGCCGCGGTGACCCAGCGCGCCGGCCGCGCCGCGCGGCAGGGGCCGGGCGTCGCCTTTCGCTTGTGGGAGGGGGCGGCGACCGCCGGCCTGCCGCGCTTCGACCCGCCCGAGATACTGGAGGCGGACCTGTCGGCGCTGGTCCTCGACACCGCGATCTGGGGCGTGGCCGACCCGCGCCGGCTCGCCTGGCTCGACCCCCCGCCAGAGGCTGCGGTTGCGGAGGCGCGGGCGCGCCTGTCCGCGTTCGGCGCGCTCGACGCGGATGGTCGTCCCACCGGCCACGGGCGCGCGATCGCCCGCCTGCCGCTGCCGCCGCGCCTTGCGCACATGCTGGTCCGCGCGGGGGAGATCGGGCTGGGGGCGATCGCGGCGGAGGTGGCGGTGCTGCTGTCCGAACGTGGCCTCGGCGGCAACGACACCGATCTCGACCTGCGCCTGCGCCGCTGGCGGACGGAGCGCGGGCGTAAGGCGGAGTCGGCGCGGGGCCTCGCCACCCGCTGGGCCCGGCTCGCCGGCACCCGGCCCGCCGATCCGCCGGGCTGGGCTGGCGACGGGGTCGCGGCCAGCATCGCGCTCGCCTTTCCCGATCGCGTGGCGAAGCGGCGCGACGCCTCGGGCGAAAGCTGGGCGTCGACGGGCGGGCGCGGGTTCCGTCTCGACGGCACCTCGTCGCTCGCCCGCGCGGAGTGGCTCGCGGTGGCGGACACCGCCGGTGCGGCGGCGGGCGCCCGCATCCTGTCCGCCGCCGCCATCGACATGGACGCGGTGGAGGCCCTGTTCGCCGACCGGCTGGAGCTACGCCGCACCGTCCGCTTCGACCCCGCCACCGGTGGCGTCTCCGCCCTGCGCGAACGCCGCCTCGGCGCGATCCGGCTGAGCAGCGGCCCGGACTCCTCGGCCGACCCGGCGGAGATTGCCGCCGCGCTGATGGCCGGCGTGCGGGAAGGGGGGCTGGCCCTGCTGCCGTGGAGCGACACTGCCCAGGCCCTGCGCGCGCGTGCCGCCTTCGCCGGTGTGCCGCTCGACGATGCGGCGTTGCTCGACCGGCTCGACGAGTGGCTGCCGGCGCTGCTCACCGGCCGCCGCCGCCTCGACGCGATCCCAGCGCCCGCGCTCACCGACGCCTTGCGCAACCTGCTCGGCTGGGACGCGCAGCGCCAGATCGACCGCCTCGCACCGGCCGACTTCACCAGCCCCGCCGGCAGCACCCACGCGATCGACTATGCGGCGGAGGGCGGCCCGAGGGTCGAATTGCGTGTCCAGGCGCTGTTCGGCCTGTCCGAGCATCCCGTGATCGGCACCGACCGCGTGCCGCTGGTGCTCAGCCTGACCAGCCCCGCCGGCCGCCCGATCCAGACCACCCGCGACCTGCCCGGCTTCTGGGCGGGCAGCTGGAGCGCCGTCGCGAAGGAGATGCGCGGCCGCTATCCGCGCCACCCCTGGCCGGACGATCCCGCCGCCGCCGCCGCGACGCTGCGCACCAAGAACGCCGACGCCCGCGCCGCCGCCCGCCGGTGATAGGTGTCTGTCTTGGCATAGACCCGCTTCCGCCCACGCCGCACACGCGCTAAGGAACCGCATCATGCCTACCGCCCGCATTTTCCAGCGTCCCAAGAACGCCATGCAGTCCGGCCGCTACCGGACCGACCGCTGGCAGCTCGAGTTCGAGCCCGCCGAGGCGAAGAAGCCCGATCCCCTGACCGGCTGGGCCGGCAGCGGCGACACGCGCGACCAGGTCCGCCTGGGCTTCCCGACCTCGCAGGCGGCGATCGATTATTGCGAGAAACAGGGCTGGACCTACACCGTGATCCCCGCGCCCGAAAAGACGCTCAAGCTGCAAAGCTACGCCGACAACTTCCGCTGACGGCATGGGCGCCACGAAGGCGCCCATCCGCTTCGGCCGCCACTGCCGCACCGGTGACCGCGCTGTCCCAAGTCGGTGCGAGATTCCGTCGAAGGCGGGAATCTCGCGCTTCGGTACGCGCCGCAACTTCCGCTGATCGTATGAATGCCACGATGGCTCCCGTCGGATCGATGGCGTTGCAAGCCGGTGGCGCACCGGCAAACGCTGGGGTCATTGCTCCCTAACAGGCCGCGTCCGCGACCCTCACGCCCGCAGCCGACGCAGCCTCACGCGCCTATCCAAACCCTCACGCCATCAAAGCTTCGGCCCCAACAGCGCCAGCAGCTTCGCATCGATGCCCAACCCCGCCGCACGCTTTTCCGCGACGAAGCGTTCCACGTCGGCAACCGGCACGCGGTGGACCACGATGTCCTCGCCCTCCTCGCCGCCGCCATCGCCGGTCCGCGTCAGGCCGGTCGCCCGCACCATGGTGAACGCCTCCGACGTCATCCCCGGCGACGAATAGTACTCGCCCAGCACCTCGATCCGCTCCGCGCGATAGCCGGTTTCCTCCTCCAGCTCCCGGATCGCCGCCTGCTCCAGCGTCTCGTCCGCGCTCTCGTCCCCGACCAGCCCGGCGGGCAGTTCCAGGCATCGGCGCCCGACCGGGATGCGCGCCTGCTCCACCAGGATCAGCTCGCCCGCATCGTTCACCGCCACGATCACCGCCGCGCCGATCCGCCCCTTGCGCTCGGCATATTCCCAATGCCCCGCCTTGATCGCGGTCAGGTACTTGCCCTCCCACACCGTCTCGGGCGCGGGTGCGGGGGCGGCGGCGGTGTCGGTCATGGATGCTCCGTAGGGCTTGCACGCGCGTCGGCGTTGCGGGACATTGGCCCCTAAACCAATGGGGAGCCGGCATGTTCAAGGAGTTCAGGGCGTTCATCGCACGCGGCAACGTGCTGGACCTGGCCGTCGCGGTCATCATCGGCGCCGCGTTCGGAAAGATCGTGACCTCGCTGACCGAGGATGTGCTGATGCCGGTCATCGGCAAGCTGTTCGGCGGGCTGGATTTCTCCAGCTACTTCATCAAGCTGGGGCCGGTGCCGGCGAACCTCGCCAACTCCACCGATTACGAGGCGCTGAAAAAGGCGGGCGTGCCGCTGCTCGGCTATGGCGCGTTCATCACCCAGGCGGTGAACTTCGTCATCGTCGCCTTCATCATCTTCATGCTGGTCCGCACGATCAACCGCGCGTCCGCCCTGTTCGAGCGAGAGGCCGCCCGCCTGCGCCACGAACAGGAACAAGCCGTCCCGCCGCCGCCGGAGCCGGTCGAGATCGGCCTGCTCCGCCAGATCCTCGATGAGCTGAAGAAGCGGCCGAACGCCTGAAGTCCACGACCCGGTCCGGCCGGGTCAGCCGGCCGCGGCCCTGACGCCATCCCGCGTCAGGCGACCGCCAGATCTGCCGCCGTCGCATCGGCCAGGCTGGTCCCGTCCAGGATGCGCGCCGTCTCGTCGCGCACCCGCATCATCGCGTGGCGGATCGCGCAATCCGCCTCGCTCTTGCAGTCGGTGCAGCGGCGATAGGCGGTGCGGCTGACGCACGGCACCAGCGCCAGCGGCCCCTCGATCACCCGGATGATATCGCCGAGCGAGATCAGGTGCGACAACCGCGCCAGCGTGTACCCGCCCATCTTGCCGCGCTGGCTGAGCAACAGGCCCGCCTCGCGCAGGTCGGCCAAGATCAGCTCCAGGAACTTGCGCGGCACGTTCGCCTCCGCCGCGATGCGCGTCATCGGCACCGGTGCATGGCCCGGCTGGACGTCGGACAGGAACAGCATCGCGCGCAGCGCGTAACGGGAACGTTGGGTCAGCATGTCGGCCCGATATGGCCGCGCTTTGTGGCGGGGGAAAGGCGCGGACGCCCGCAACGTTTGAAAAAGCATGCGCCCCCGGGCTTCCCATGCCGCGGGCCTGCGCCTATATCGGCCGGGTCGGTTTCACCGGCTATGGCGATAAACTGCGGCGTACAATAGGCGCAGCGGACCCGGGGGCAGTACCCGGCGGCTCCACCACCCGAGCTGAGGCGCTCGGCGCCACGGTTCACGCGTGGCACCGGGCCTTAGGTCGAATGACGGGGCCGAACCAGGATCGACGTGTGTTGAAAAGCGCTGTTTTCGCTCGGAATGGGACCACCGCAACGGCCCATTACACAAGTGCCAACGATAACGAAGCACTCGCGATTGCGGCGTAACTGAGGGCCTCACGGCCTAAGGTTACTCCAAGATAGCGCGGTTCGGACCCCACCGGGCAACAGAAGGGGAAACCAGCGGCCTCCGGGGGAGCCGGGCAACAGAATTCCCCCGGACCCTTTCATCGGGTCCATCCCCGCCAGCTGTCGCGCTCGGCCTCTCGCCCAGCGAGCCGCGTCCCACCTCCATGACCCGCAAGCGATCGGCAGCAAGGCGCAGTCCACGGCTTTGTTCCCGTCGGAAGGACCGGCGAAGCGAGGCAGGCTCTTTGCGGCCACGGCCCGCGCCGTTTCCCGCACACACCCCGACGATCGACCCGCTACTCCTCGCTGCCCAACGGCCGCGTCCGCCAACTCGCGTGCAGCGTCGGCACCGCACTGAACAACGTCATCATGTAAAAGGTGAGGGCGGTCAGCTCCTGTTGCGCGACACGCGCCGACCAAAGCTCCAGCGCCAGCATCGACACCGTTAGCCAGATGCCCGCGAACGCCGCCGCCGCCACCGCCGCCAGTGCGACCAGCAGGGATTCGCGCCGCTGCTGGCGCTCGAACTCGTCCGCCCGCTCGTTGAACCGACGCAGCGGTCCCCAGATCGGCATCAGGTTCGCGATGAAGAAGCCGAGCATGATCAGCGCATAGCCGACCCAGTAACTCCGATCCGGCCGCACCAGGCACCAGATCAGCCCCGCACTCGCGGCCATCAGCGCCAGCAACGGCGGCCAGCGCAAATGCCGCCTGCGCGGCGTGCCCGCGGCCATGGCGGGCACCCCCGTCCACATCACCAGCCCGTCGAGCCACGCCAGGAAACGCTGCTGCCGGTCGCTCATTGCTCCACTCCTGTTCGCCGCAAACTGGTGCCAATCGCCTCGAACGGGGTGAGCGAAAAGATCAGCTCGACGGGCACGCCGAACACCGCCGCGACCTTCAGCGCCAATTCCAGGCTCGGCTTGTAATCGCCGCGCTCCAGATAGCCGATCGTCTGCGGGTTGACGTCCACCGCCTCCGCGAGTTGCCGCCGAGACAAGCGATATTCGGCGCGGAACACGGCGATCCTGTTGTGCATGGCCCTGACGAACACCCCCGAATCCACAGGATTCGTTGCGAATACACAACAGAATGCGTCGCTGGTCAACCTCCCGCCTGACGTGCGACGTGGCCGCCCGCACGACAACAGCGTTCATTTCTAACAGCCGCCCTCGGCGAGAGGGCGTCGCAGCGAGGAGGTACGACGAGGCCGAGAAGGGTCACCGAGACGCCGCCTCGCTGTCGGGTTCAGCGCCGGAACATGTCCTGCGTCACAAGGACCGCAACTGCGGCATCTTGCTGCGTCCCAGCGTGGCATAGCCGATGAACAGCGCCTGGAGCGACGGCGAGTACACGTCCTCCACCGCCTCCTTGGTTCGGTCGACGAACGAGGAGGCTTCCGCCAGACCGGGCAGCAGGCCCAGCATCGCAAAGGTCCCGAATTCGCGTGCCGGAACATCCACCTTCCGGATCATGACAATCGAATGGTGGCGGCGATCACTGGCGATTCGCGCCAGGCAGGCAGTGGCGGCGTCGGTCGGGCCTTCAAAGGCTTGCAGGAACGTCAAACCGTCCGAGACCAGCAGCCCCGTTATGCCGTCGCCTGCGTTGCGCCTTCGACACTCGCGCAGAAGCTCGTCATAGCCCCGTCGTGTCAAAGGTTGCGCGGCACGACTCTGATAGACGATCTGCGTCAACACGCCGCGCCTCTTGTACCCACATGCGTCGTACGAAAAGAATAATGTGGCCGCGGCTAGCCGAATTTATTTACAAAATTGATCGAGGTTGTGCGGAAACACGGGTCTGCTCGCCCCCATACCGCATGCGGGGTATTGGAGCCGATGTCCTTCGCCGCTATCCGCCCCCGCCGCGCGCCTTTTGCCCGTTTCGACCTGCACGCGGCAACGCGGTAAAGGCGCTCGCATGACTCCCACCCACGATCTTCGCGACCGCACCCGGGCCTGCCATGATGCCGTCGACACGGCATTCGGCGCACACGACCTCGGCGATCGCGGCGCCTACGCACAGCTGTTGACGGTCCACGCCCGTGCGGTCGCGGCCGCGGAGGCGGCGCTTGGCCACTGGCCCGAACTGCCGGCATGGCGCGCACGGATGCCGATGCTCGCCGCCGATCTCGACGGACTGGACGTGGCGCTCCCCGCACCGTTGCCCTTTTCCCTGGCGAACGCGGCGCAGGCGTGGGGCGCGCTCTATGTGCTGGAAGGGTCGCGGCTGGGCAACGCCATGCTCGCCCGGTCGGTCGGACCGGGATTGCCGCACGCTTACATGGCCGCGCGGCACGAACAGGGCGGCTGGCGCGCGCTCCTCGCGGCTATCGATGCACGGGCGGAGGCAGGCGGCGCGCAGTGGCTGGACGACGCGGTCGCGGGTGCGGAGGCGGCCTTCGCGCTGTTCCTCGACGCCCGCCGAACGCGCTTGGACGAAACGGAACCGGCAATCACCTGACCTAGCCGCGCATGGGCGTGCCGACAGACATGCCACCGCCTCGATCATCGCGATTCCTTCCGGCTTGGCGTGGCGCAGGACATGCCGGACCATGCTCCAGCTGATGCCAGCCCCCAAAGTCGCGTCGCCGCGCGACCGATTGGGATCGCAGGCCAGCATCGCGGTCGCGACCGGCACCGCATCGGCAAAGACGAGGAAGCTGATCGTGCGGCGGTAATCGATCCGGCCTCATCGCGGCGGGCCGGTCGTGCCCAACCTCTCGCATTTCGCTAAGAAAACGGAAGCGCAGGTCCTCCGGCGTCACGTGGTGGAACAGGTCGGCCAGCCGTCTCCCATCGTCGGGACGAACCGGGCGGTCATGGATGAAGAGGCCGGTTCATACCACGGTCCGCGTCCTCAAGGCCAACTCACCCGAACCTGCAAACCCGCCGCCCACCGGAGCGCCAGCATGGCTCGCTCGTATCATCGCTTCCCGCGAGTGTTCTGCCCGGCACCGTTCAGGCACGCGCCGAAGCACAGACCAGATCGCGCGCGCCTCGTCGCCATACGCCGACGGTAGCGCAGGCGGCGCCCTATGGCGTCGGTGTGGTGGCCACTTATGCACCGCCCTCTGCGCAAATGCTCGGTGCGTGGCGCTTGGCCCGGCACATCGGCGCATCCGCCGCAACCAGCGCGGGAAGCGTCGGACGTTGGGGCCGGCATCCCGTCGCATCGTGGTCACCTCGTCCGAGGCGCCCATGTGATGCTCAGTCTGCGCACGCCACGCCCGCGCGCGACCCCCTACGCCTTCTTCGCCCCGAACAGGCGACCCAGCATTGCCTCCGCCGCCTTGCCGACCGCCTCAGCGATCGCCTGCGGATCGGGCTGCGTGTGGGTGCCCTGCGGCGGCGCAGGTGGGGAGGGTGGCGATGGGGGTGCCGGGGGAGCGGGCGGAGCGGGCGGCGACGCAGGCTTGGGCGCACCGGCTGGCGTCGCACCGGCCGCACCCGCCGCCTCTCGCTTCGCCTTGCCGTTCGCGACTGCCGCGCTCGCCGCTGCCGCCGCCATGGTCAGCCCCGCCGCCAGCATCTCGCGGCCTTGCGGGCTGTTGGCCTTGTCCAGCAACGCGCCGCCGATCTCGCGCAGGTCTTTCGGGATGCGGATGCCCAATATGTCCTTGGGCAGCTTCGTCTCCTGACCGGCCGCCCCTGACGCCGCCTGCGCCTTCGCCTGTGCCTTGGCCTTCTTGTTATTCTTGCCCATCGCCCGCCTCCGCCGATTGTGTGTCAGCAATGTAAGACACTGGGGCTCACGCGCAAGGGCAGCCATCGGCACGCTGGCAACTTCCCGCCTGCATTCCTACCTCCTGCCATCTGGTATCCCGCTCGGAACGGAAGTAGAACTTACCCCATGTCCCTGACTCAGATTTCTCAGCTTAGGTGTTCCGTATGCTGACAACCATAAGCGTCCGCGGCGCGCGGGAGCACAACCTCAAGGACGTCGACATCGACATCCCCCGCGACACGCTGACGGTGATCACCGGCCTCAGCGGCAGCGGCAAGTCGTCCCTCGCCTTCGACACCATCTATGCCGAGGGGCAGCGCCGCTACGTCGAGTCGCTCTCCGCCTATGCGCGCCAGTTTCTGGAGCTGATGCAGAAGCCGGACGTCGACCATATCGAGGGCCTGTCGCCCGCCATCTCGATCGAGCAGAAGACGACCAGCCGCAACCCGCGCTCCACCGTCGCCACCGTGACGGAGATCTACGATTACATGCGCCTGCTCTGGGCGCGCGTCGGCATCCCCTATTCGCCCGCCACGGGGGAACCGATCGCCGCGCAGCAGGTCAGCCAGATGGTCGACCGCGTCATGGCCCTGCCGGAGGGGACGCGCCTGTACCTGCTCGCCCCCGTGGTGCGCGGCCGCAAGGGCGAATACCGCAAGGAACTGGCCGAGTGGCAAAAGGCCGGCTTCACCCGCGTCCGCATCGACGGGGAAATCCATGAGATCGACGAGGCGCCCGCCCTCGACAAGAAGTACAAGCACGACATCGAGGTCGTCGTGGACCGCCTCGTCGTGCGTCCGGGTGACGGCGACAACTCCATCGCCACCCGCCTGGCGGAAAGCTTCGAGGCCGCGCTGAAGCTCGCCGACGGCCTCGCCTATGTCGACCCAGCCGATCCAGTCGAGCCGCACACGCCCAAATCCGCCGTCCTCGGCGACCACGCCCCTCCCGGCCGCATCGTCTTTTCCGAACGCTTCGCCTGCCCCGTCTCCGGCTTTACCATTCCGGAGATCGAGCCGCGCCTGTTCTCCTTCAACGCGCCGCAGGGTGCCTGCCCCGCCTGCGACGGCCTGGGCGAAAAGCTGCTGTTCGACGAGGATCTCGTCGTCCCCAACCACGCCCTCTCCATCAAGAAGGGCGCCGTCGTCCCCTGGGCGAAGTCCAACCCGCCATCGCCCTATTACATGCAGGTCCTCGGTTCCCTCGCGCGCGAGCTGGGCTTTTCCATCGACGCTCCCTGGTCCGACCTCGACCCGAAGGTGCAGGACGCCATCCTCCACGGCACCAAGGGCAAACCCGTCACCCTGACCTTTGTCGACGGCAAGAAGTCCTACGACGTGAAGAAGCCGTTCGAGGGCGTGATCGGCAACCTCAACCGCCGCATGCTCCAGACCGAAAGCGCCTTCATGCGCGAGGAGCTGTCCCGCTACCAATCCGCCCGCCCGTGCGAGACGTGCGGCGGCGCCCGCCTCAAGCCGGAGGCGCTGGCCGTCAAGATCGCGCACCAGGACATCAGCCACGCCACCCGCCTGTCGGTGGTCGACGCGCTCGCCTTCTTCACCGACCTGCCGAACCACCTCGGCGATCAGCAGCGCGCCATCGCGGAGCGCATCCTGAAGGAGATCGTGGAGCGGCTCGGCTTCCTCAACAATGTCGGCCTCGACTATCTCAACCTCGACCGCACGTCCGGCACCCTGTCCGGCGGCGAGAGCCAGCGCATCCGCCTGGCGTCGCAGATCGGCTCCGGCCTGTCGGGCGTCCTCTACGTCCTCGATGAGCCGTCGATCGGCCTGCACCAGCGCGACAACGACATGCTGCTCGCCACGCTGCGCCGCCTGCGCGACCTCGGCAACACCGTGCTGGTGGTGGAGCATGACGAGGACGCGATCCGCACCGCCGATTACGTGATCGACATGGGCCCCGGCGCCGGCGTCCATGGCGGCCGCGTCGTGGCCCAGGGCACGCTCCCCGAACTCCTCGCGTCACAGGGCAGCGTCACCGCCGACTATCTTAACGGCACGCGAGAGGTCGCCGTGCCCGCCAAACGCCGCAAGGGCGCGGGCAAGAAGCTCACCGTCCACAACGCCACCGCCAACAACCTGCGCGGCGTCACCGCGTCGATCCGGCTCGGCACCTTCACCTGCATCACCGGCGTGTCCGGCAGCGGAAAGTCGTCCTTCACCATCGACACCCTGTTCGCCGCCGCCAGCCGCAGCCTGAACGGCGCCCGCATCCTCGCCGGCAAGCACGACAGGATCACCGGCCTGGACAAGCTCGACAAGGTCATCGACATCGACCAGTCCCCGATAGGCCGCACCCCCCGCTCGAACCCCGCCACCTATACCGGCGCCTTTACCCAGATCCGCGACTGGTTCGCCGGCCTGCCGGAGGCGCAGGCGCGCGGCTACAAGCCCGGCCGCTTCTCCTTCAACGTCAAGGGCGGCCGGTGCGAGGCGTGCCAGGGCGACGGCGTGCTCAAGATAGAGATGCACTTCCTCCCCGACGTCTACGTCACCTGCGACGTCTGCCACGGCGCCCGCTACAATCGCGAAACGCTGGAGGTGAAGTTCAAGGGCAAGTCGATCGCCGACGTCCTCGACATGAACGTCGACGACGCCGCCGAGTTCTTCAAGGCCGTGCCCCCCATCCGCGACAAGATGGCCATGCTGGCGGAGGTCGGCCTGGGTTACGTCAAGGTCGGGCAACAGGCGACGACCCTCTCCGGCGGCGAGGCACAGCGCGTCAAGCTCGCCAAGGAACTCGCCCGCCGGGCCACCGGCAACACGCTCTACATCCTCGATGAGCCGACCACGGGCCTCCACTTCGAGGACGTCCGCAAGCTGCTGGAGGTCCTCCACGCGCTGGTCGAGCAGGGGAATACGGTGGTCGTGATCGAGCACAATCTCGACGTCATCAAGACGGCCGACTGGATCGTCGACCTGGGGCCGGAGGGCGGCGTCAAGGGCGGCGAGATCGTCGCGGTCGGCACGCCGGAGGACGTGGCCAAGGAGCCGCGGAGCTACACGGGGCGGTATCTTGCGCCGTTGCTGGAGCGGGGGAAGGGGAGTGGTGCCAGTGCGGAAAAGGAGGCGGCGGAGTAGAGTGGCTGGTCGTAAACAGCATTACATTCCGCAATTCCTACTGAGATCTTTCGCAGAGCCCGCTTCCGGTGATAAGCTTCAAATCAGAGTCTTTACACGGGGTAAAAGCTTTGTTGTGCCAACTGACGGTATAGCAGCGCAGCGAGAATTCTACTCCAAACTAAGTGACGACTCAGTCACTCTTGATGATCGAATTACATATGCGAAGAGTGAGTATGCTGACTTATTCAGAAAGCTTGTTAAACATGACGCTGGAGATGTCGATAGCAGTGACGTTGCGCGACTATTAACTCACCTGAGTGTTAGAGGCAATCATATAAGGTCAACTGCGGCCGCTGCTAACGCCTACGCGCTTTCACGTGTGACTGAGCTTTTGTCCGACGTAAGCTACGTGAAGCGTATGATGGGATTCGGTCTTACAGAACCACCTGTCCGCATTAAAAAAGTTCTTGATGATGAATATAACAAACGCCAGCAGCACCTTGGAAGGGTGCGTGTAAGTAGACATGGATTTCGCCGTTTTATGTTCACGCAGATGAACGAGAGATGGGACGAGCTATTCAGCAGTGGTCTTGATATGAAATCGGTCGCTGGTCTGACGGACATTGCCGGGATAGCACGCGAGGCTCACAATGAGGTTCTTTTACATGACTTCGAGCCAACACAACGCGTTTCTGCGTTAGAGGTATTGGATTGGCAGATTAAAGTAGGGACGACGCCCACCTTTGTCCTGACCGACGCTATCGCATTGGCGCATGATCCGAGCAGAGGTGCAATGCCAGCGATGTTCACAGGCCTTGACGATATACAAGGCGTTCTATTTCCACTTTCGCCAACCCGTGCAGTGTGTGCGGGGGTATATGCCGATGATGCAGTTCTTGAAGCCCTGACCTGCAACTTCAGGAACTTTGCGGCAAGCGCCTCTTGGGAATTTGTTATCGCGCCGCCGTCCTATGGGGCAGAAGCTGTGAATGGTGAATTGATAGGTTCCTGCGTGGGCAGCCTTATCTTTGAAAAGATAGAGGAGGCCGTAGCCGAGTCTCTGGCTGAACCTTTCTATAAATAGCCTACAACCCCACCGCCCTCCGTAGCGCCTCATTGATCCGCCGCTGCCACCCCGGCCCGCCCTCCCGAAACCGCTCGATCACGTCAGGGTCCAGCCGTAAAGTCACCTGACGCTTCGCGGCCTCACCTAGCGGCGGGCACCCCGCACCGGGCCACTTACCCGGCCGGATCACCGCCTCACCGACGCGCACCTCCGCCTCGGCGAACATCTGCTGTCCATTCCGGCGCGTCGTCGGGATCAACCCAATAGCTGCTCGAACCAGTGCTGTTCTCGCTCATTGCACTTCCTCATAGAGATGATGCGCTGGCCCCCTTTCGCGTTCTACACCAAATCCGCTGGCTGCCCTCCATCTTCATAACTTCATTGCTTTGATTTTGGCATTCGGCGGACTAGCTTCACGGCATGACCAAGTTCACGCCGATCGAGTCCGAGTTCGCGACCAGCGAGGATGCTGCTGCTCATGACGCTTGGTTCCGGGCCAAGGTGGAGAAGGCGTTATCATCCACGACTCCCGGCATTCCGCACGATCAGGTCATGGCCGACATGCAGGCGATCATCGAGCGCGCCAGAAAGCGGTGACGCTGCCGGTACTCTGGCGCCCGGAGGCGCTTCACGATCTTTATAGTATTGTCGGCTACATCAGCGAGCGCAATGTCGACGCGGCCGACCGCCTCGGTATTGCCATCCGCCATGCAGCGGAGCGGCTTCCGGAGCATCCGTACATGCACCGTCCCGGCCGTGTGGCGGGAACGCGGGAGGCGATCGTGCACCCCAACTACATCCTTGTTTATCGCGTTGCCGAAAACATTGACATTCTGGCGGTGTTGCATGCGCGGCAGCAATATCCCTGACACGGCCCCGACGCGGGAGTAAATCCCGCGTCGTCAGTCGGCGCTGTAGCGCCGCTGGCCGGGCACGCATTTGGCGGACACTCGCAAATAGCTGCGCTATTTTCTCGTGAAATGCGTGCTGTCCTACACGCCCCCAGCCGGCATACATCCCCCGTCCCCTTGATCCGCACAGGAGGACGCGCATGCCCCGTTCCACGCCCACGCTGCCCCATGCCGGCTGCACCTTCGTCCACCCCGCCGAGCATCCCCAGGCGGAGCCCGTCCGCACTTGGGCCGCGCATGTCGACGCCGGGCGCATCGGCACGCGTCCGCCGCCGAACCCGGACGCGCTCGCCATCCTCCACGCCACCGATGCGCTGTTCCGCTCCTTCCGCAACCCGCGTTCCGTGTGGGAGCGCGGCGCGTGAACGCCATCGCGCCCATCGCCCACGGCAGCGTGCCGAGCCCGCCCGATCCCGCGCTCCATCCCGACCACCTCGCGTCCGAAGCCGCCGTTGCCGCCGCCGCATCCTATCGCCGTCAGCGCCATGACGGCTGGACCGCCGATCGACAGCGCATCTTCCTCGAAAGCATCGCCGACGGCCACTCGACGGAGGGGGCCTGCCGCCTCGCCGGCATGTCCCCCTCCAGCGCCTATGCCTTTCGCCGCCGCGCCGCCGGGGCCGCCTTCGCGCTCGGCTGGCGCGCCGCGTCGCTGATCGCGCGCGATCATGTCGCCGACGCGATGCTCGCCCGCGCCATCGACGGCCAGACCGAAACCATCACCCGCGCCAATGGTGACGTGATCGAGCGGCACCGCTTCGACAACCGACTCGCCTCGACCATGCTCGCCCGGCTGGATCGCATGGCGGAGGCGACCGACACCGGCAGCGCCGCCGCCAACGCCTCCGCCCGCCTCGTCGCGCAGGAGTTCGACGGCTTTCTCGACCTGATCGACCGCGACGCCGGTCCCGCCCGCGCCGGGCTCTTCGTGGCCGCCCGCGACCCCGCGCTGCTCGGCGCAGGCATGGAGGCGGCGGACCTGTCGCCTGTCCTCGCCCTCGCCCGCGCTGACCGCTACCTGCGCGCCCATGCCGGCGCGGCGGCGGAGGTGGATACCGCCGACCTAGACCCCGACGCGCGCCACGACTGGACCGCCGATCAATGGACCCGCGCGGAGGCCGCCGGCCTGGTCGCCCTCGCGCCGCCCGCACCCCATGTCACCGACCCGGACGATGACGCGTTCAGCTCTCCACTTTCTCCACTTCACCGCGACGATGACGACCTGGACGACGACGAAGTCGCCGATGACGCCGATTACGAGGACGACGACGGGGAAGGGGAGGATGAAGGTGAAGGGGACGGCGAAGGCGACGGGTACGACGACCACGGCCCCTACGACCACGCCCCCTACGACCACGCCCCCGCGCCCGATCCCGACCTGTTCGACCCGGAGGGTGGGGAGCCCGTCTGGTTCGATGAGGAACGCGAGTGCTGGATGACCGACTTCGCCCCGCCCGCCGACTATGACGGGCTGGAGGAGGGGCGCTATGGCGCCCCCGACTATATGCGCGAACTGACCGAGGAGGAGGAGGCGGTCGTACACCCCCTGCGTACCGCCGCCCTCGCCAGAGAGCGCCAGGCCTCCGACGCCGCCCGCACCACCTGGTTCGCCACCCGCGCCACCACCGCGCGCGCCGCCCATTCGCCCTGCGCGGAGCCGATCCCGTCCGCCCTGCCCGCCGCCGTCCCGAACCCCGCCAAGACCACCCGCGCCACCCATTCGCCCTGCGCTGAGCCGGTCCCATCCGCCCAGCCCGCCGCAGTCCCGAAGCCCGCCAAGACCACCCGCGCCACCCACTCGCCCTGCGCGGAGCCTGTCCCGTCCGCCCAGCCCGACGCCGTCCCGAACCCCGCCACGGCCACCTGCGCCACCCACTCGCCCCGCGCGGAGCCCGTGCCATCCGCGTCGCCAACCATCTTGCCAAACCGCGCCCCCACCGCCCACGCCGCCCACTCGCGCTGCGCGGACCCGATCCCGTCCGCAAAGCCCGACGCCGTCCCGAACCCCGCCACGGCCACCTGCGCCATCCACTCGGCCTGCGCTGGGTCAGTCCCATCCGCACAGCCAACCACCCCGAACGCCGCCCCGATCACCCCGACGCCACCGCTCCCGGCAACCCCGACGCTCACAACCACGCCGTTCGATCCGCAACATTCGTCAACGCCCGCCGACACCGCGCCCTCACGCTCCCCGGCGAGCGTCTCGACAGAGCCGGCACCTGCCCACCGCCGAACCGCCTCCACCCTAACGCCGCAGCCCTCCGCCACCGACGAAACCGCAGCCCCAGGCGCCGTCGCGGCGCCGTCCACAGCGCAATTCGACGCGCGCCCGTCCGCCACCCACGAAACCACAGCCCCACGCGCCGGCGCGATGCCGTCCGCAGCGCATTCGGACGCGCAACCATCCGCCGCACCGCTCGAGACGCCACCCGCGACGGCATCGCGCGTCGCCGGCATCTTCGCCCCCGCCTGCGCCTCGCTGCCGGTCGACGGCTATCACGACCTCGTCCCCGACGCCGGCCTGTGGCGGAATGGCGAGCCACCGCCGCGCGCGGGCGGTGGGATCGGCGACTGACCGGGCAGGGCCGTCACGCCCCGCGAAACCGCACCACATCGAAAGCGTTCATCGCCCCATGCCGCCGCCGACCCCCTTGGCGCGCCGGCTTTTGGAGGAAGTGATGAGCATCTTCAGCAAGATCAAGCACGCCATCTTCGGCGACAAGGGTCCGCTCGGCGGCCAGTTCTCCGGTCACAAGGACACTGCCGACACCACCTCCGGCCATCCCCAGACCACCGGCGCCGCGCCAATCCAGCCCGCGCCCCAATCCAACCCGGCCCAGCCCAACCCCTCCGCCGCGCCGCAACAGCCGGTCGACGTCGAGCAGGTCCTGACGGGCATCGCCCAGTCCAAGGGTAATCCGAACCTCAACTGGCGCACGTCCATCGTCGACCTGATGAAGCTGCTCGACATCGACTCCAGCCTCGACAACCGCAAGGAACTGGCCACCGAACTCGGCTATACCGATGCCAAGGACGGCTCCGCCGAAATGAACATCTGGCTGCACAAGGCCGTCATGCGCGAACTGGAAAAGAACGGCGGCACCGTTCCCGCCAGCCTGAAGGACTGATGTGCGTCCGGGGCCGGATGCAACCCTTCCGGCCCCCCATCCATTATGACCCCATCGATTTTTGGGGAGAGACGAACATGCGTACCCTGGCCCTCGGCATCGTCGCCGCCGCCACGCTGGTTTCCGGCTGCATGGGTTCCGATGGTGGCTACGGCGTCGACCGTCGCTATGCCGGGTACGACTATAACCGTCCCGATCCCGCTTACGGCAGCTATGACGCCGGCCGGTACTACCGCGACGACCGCCGCTATCGCGAGCGCCGCCTGTCCCGCAACGACCGCGTCTATCGCGGCCAGGACGGCCGCTACTATTGCCGCCGCAACGACGGCACGACCGGTCTGATCGTCGGCGGCGCGGCTGGCGGCATCCTCGGCAACATCATCGCACCCGGTGGCTCCGACCTGCTCGGCACCGTCCTCGGCGCCGCCGGCGGCGCACTCGCCGGCCGTGCGATCGAGCGCAGCAACCAACCCGTCCGCTGTCGCTGAACCGCGCGGCGCAAAACTGTCCAAGAGTTGAGGTCGAGAACATGGATTGGAAGAAACTTGGCCTCGGCCTCGCCGCGTTTGGCGCCGGAGCGGCCGCTTGGACCGTCGGCGTAGCCCGCTTCGGCCCTCGCCGAGGTAGCCGCCGCCGCTACGAGGCTGATGCTTCGCAAACCACCCAAGCCGTCAAGGACGGCGGCGATGTCGTCGAAGGCGACAGCGTCACCGCCCCAATGAACCCGCGCCCCGCAACCATGGCCGCCGCCCCGGTCGGAATGGCGGAAACGGAAAAGAACCTCCCGCGCGAGGGCAGCACGGCTGGCGAAGGACATGTGCCAACCGACCTGTTGTCGGAGAGCACCCCTGGCGCCCACAATCGTGTTCCAGAGGCATTCCGTCCTGATCCCACAGCTGTTCCGACTGCAGAAGAACGCGAGGCCCTGCGCCCGGCGACAGGCCCGGCTCCGACCTTGGCGGCGGATCGTGGTTCCGGCTTCAGCGAGGCTGCGGGAGCAGCCTGAGCTAAGCCCCTCACACTTCCAAGTGGCCGACGCCAAAGTACCAGGAGTACACCAAGCCGCCGTCTGCAAGCTAAGCAGCGGCGGGCTGGGCCATCCATCCTTCCGCAAGAGCAAGAGCTGGTGGGTCGTCGACGTCGATCCAGGAGCAGTCCGATACGTCCACGATCTCCGCCGTTCCTGCCGCGGCCAGCACACGCACGCCTTCTGTGAGCGACGGCTCCGCGAGCGTGCCTAGCGCCTCGAATAGTGCCGGTCCGACAGCGAACACGCCGGTGTCATATGCATCGTGCGGCTCCAGCCCCTTGCCGATAGCGACGATGCGATCACCATCAGTCCTGACACAGGTCACATCCAACGGGTCGACCCAACCGTGACCCAGCCTGCGGTCGATGCCAAGCCGAAGGCCGGACCCGGATCCTGCTTTTGCTAGTCGAGCATAAAGGGCAGGGTCGACCAGATGGTCGCACATGGAGAGCAACGCCTCACCACTCACATGGGCTGCCGCAGCAAGAACCGACACTCCATTCGGCAGGCGCGGATCGGATGTAGCGATCTCTACAGCGATCGACGCCGTCCGCCGCGCAAGATGGTCGCGGATGGCCGCCTGGCCGTAGCCCAACACTACGACCGCTCGACTCAAACCTGCTGCAGCCAACCCGTCGAGCGCGTGGTCGATCAGGGCCTTCCCGCCGACCTCGCACAAAGGCTTGTACGGGGCCGATGACCGCAAGCGACTGCCCTCGCCGGCGGCGAGGACGATCGCGGTGGTGATGGTCATCGGCCGTGCTTTCCGGCGATCAGGCGGCCCGGATGAACTGTTCGACAGCCTCATGCGCCTGATCGTCCGTAACCTGATGACGCGGGTGCTTGCAGAAATAGGCACTGGCAGGATCCACCACGCCCTTCAAACCGCGATCACTCGCGATCTTTGCGCAACGGATCATGTCGATCGCAACGCCTGCGGAGTTCGGGCTGTCCTCGACGGAAAGGCGCAGTTCCAGGTTCATCGGCACACCGCCGAACAACTGCCCCTCCATGCGCAGGAAGCAGACCTTGTTGTCGTTCTGCCACGGCACATAGTCGGACGGGCCGATATGCACATTCTCGTCGCTCAGCCGCTCAGCCGCGACCGACTGCACCGCCTCGGTCTTGCTGATCTTCTTCGAGGCCAGGCGGCGATGATTGTGCATGTTGAGGAAGTCGGTGTTGCCACCCGTGTTCAACTGGTAGGTGCGGTCCAGCTTGACGCCGCGCTTGGCGAACAGGTCGGTCAGCACGCGGTGCACGATCGTGGCGCCCAGCTGTGCCTTGATGTCATCGCCGATGATTGGCACGCCCGCTGCCTCGAACTTTGCTGCCCATTCCGGATTGGAGGCGATGAAGACCGGGATGTTGTTGACGAATGCGACACCCGCCTCGATCGCGCACTGGGCGTAGAACTCGGTCGCTTCCTGGCTGCCCACCGGCAGGTAGTTCATCAGGACGTCGGCGCCGGAGCGCTTCAGTTCCGCGATCACGTCCTCCTTGGACGGCTGCGCGTCGTTCGCGACCAGGAACGTCCGCTCATCGGGATATTCGTCCATATGGTCCGCCACGCCGTCCAGCACCGCGCCCATACGCACGATGGTACCGGTCGGCTGTACGCCAGGTGCGAAAACGGCCGTGCAATTGGGCTTGGCGAAGATCGCCTCCGACACGTCCTTGCCCACCTTGCGGCTGTCCACGTCCCATGCGGCGACGACCTTGATGTCGCTGGGGCGATAGCCGCCCATCTCCAGGTGCATCAAGCCGACGGTGTCGTTGGTGCCCTCGCGATAATATTCCAAACCCTGGACGAGCGAGCTCGCGCAGTTGCCGATGCCGACAACGGCGATCCTGATGCTGGTCATGAGTGACGATGTTCCCTTGTTGAAAGCGCGGTCGCGAGAGGGTCGCGATCCGGAAAGCGTGATGGTCGAACGAAGCTCAACTCGACCCGGCGATGGCGCGCGATGCAGATAGCGGTGATGATCGTCAACGGCACAATCTCGAACCACCAGAACAGCTTGGGCATCCCCAGCAGACATGCGACCGTAATCGCCTGGACGCGGACATTCGCCGTGAGGAGCGCCATGACCTTCATCACCGGCGCGGCCCTTCGCCCATAGTCCTGACCCAGCCCGATCGGATCGGATGCATTGGACAGCAACCGCTCGAACTGGCCGGCCCCCCGTTCGGGAAGGCTGGCCAGACGGTCATAACCTCTCAGGAGCGGATTGCGGGTGAGGACCGGCGGGACGGCACCGGTGGCGACGCCCTTCAACCGGCGATGAAACCGGGCCCGTTCGCCCTCATACAGCATCGACTGCACCGCGTGCGCCGCACCCGCGATAATCGCCAGCGCCCATGCCCCCGCCGTGCCGATCGAGGCCGCGAGCATGACGTAGATGAGGATGAAAACGCCGTGATCGCACAGCCCGTCCAGGAAGCGGCCCAGTGGACTCGCCGTTCCGGTGGCGCGTGCGATCATGCCGTCCAGTCCATCGGCGATCAGCCAGGCGGTGCAGAGCAACAGGCCCAGCAGGACGCTCGGAACGCTGCGCCAGTCGCTGTAGCAGAATGCAGCGGCAGTCCCGAGCGCCAGCCCAATGACGGACACAGCATTGGCGGACACGCGCGCGGATAGCGCACGCGGCAGCAGCGCCCTAGCCGTCGGATGGATAACCCACAGGTTTGTCGGGTCCTCGATCCGGCGGTCGCGCGATCCATCCGGGGGAGGGACTGTCATGACCTTGTCATGATGCGCGCCCAGACGCGCATTTGCAAGAAGCCGCATCGCCGTTCGTCGCGTTTGGGCTGGCGTTCAGCGGTAGCCGCGATCCGGTCTAAGCCGCTCGCTCTCGGCCTCGGTATAAAGCCTTTTCCACATGCGGCACGACACGCTCCGCCACAATCTCGATCGCGCGTGCATTGGGATGCAACCCGTCCGGCAGTGTCAGGGTCGGATCGCCCACCACGCCATCCAGAAAGAACGGGTAAAAGGATGCCTGGTGGCGCTCGGCCACGGCCGGAAAAATTGCGTTGAAGCGCGTGGCGTAGATGCCAAGGAACGGCGGAGCGATCATCCCGCACAGCAGGGCCGGTATGCGCTGCTGTTCAAGCATGGACAGGACCGCGTCCAGATTGTCGCTGGTTCGCGCCGGATCGATCGCCCGGATTGCATCGTTCGCCCCAAGTTCCACCAGGCACAGGTCGGGAGAGCGTGCACATCGCGCCAGCACGCCGGGCAGACGTGCTAACCCTCCAGCAGTCGTGTCACCCGATCGGCCCGCATCGATCACTGCAGCGCCAGGCATTCGCGTCTGCAGAGCCCGCTGCAACTGCCGGGCAAAACCGCGATCCGGCGGCAACCCATATCCGGCCGTCAGACTGTCACCTAAGGCGAGGATCAAAGGAGATGACGAGGGGGCGGCTTCGTGCATGCCAACAACATGGGTGATCGTTCAGTCACTTACGACCTGCCAGCCGCAGGAATCCGGATCCATGTCGGGCAACCATGACGGACAGGGATCGTTCGGCAGACATGGACCACCCGCTCCTCCACGCCCAAGATTGGCGCAGCCTGGCGAGAGCCATGTTCCTGTCCGCGATTGCGCGATTCGATCGCGGGCGTCCGGTGCTGGTCTTGGGTCACTTCGACGCAGATGGGCTGAGCGCGCTCGCGATCATCGTCCGAGCACTGCGGGCATCAGGCCTCCAGGTGCAGGCCCGGCCCGTCGGCAAGGGCGAGAACCCGTGGGATCCCCGCTTTCGGCTAGAGCTTGAGGAACGCAGGCCGGGTGGCTTGATCGCGACTGACTTGGGGGTCAGGGGCGGCGACCTGCTACACGGAACGCCGACGATTATCGTCGACCACCATCGGCCAACCGGAACGCCAGGCGATGCTGTCGTCATCAGCGGACATGGATTGCAGCCGGAACCCACATCATCCCTGCTGGCATGGCACTGCGTCGGTGGCACAGCGGAGGCGGAGCCGCTGCTCTGGCTGGCTGCCATGGGCCTGATCGGCGACATGGCGCGCGACGAGGACTTCCCCGAAATCGCCGCGGCGCAGGCGGTGTACGGCAAGACGGCGTTGCGCGACGCCGTATCCCTGGTCAACGCGCCACGACGCACCGCCAGCGCCGACCCGTCACCCGCGCTCCGGCTGTTGATGGATAAGGATGGCCCGAAAGCGCTTACGAAGGGTGACGGCGAGGATGCCCAGGCCCTGCGTGTCGCCAAGGCCGAGGTCCGCGCTGAAGTGGAAATCGCGCGTCGTATCGCGCCCAAGGTTCGGGGCGACGTTGCGTTGATCCGCTTTCATTCTCCCTGCCAGATCCACCCGCTGATCGCCCAGCAATGGCGCGGCCGGCTAAAGGACAAGATCGTTCTCGCCGCCAACGACGGCTATCGCGACGGCTGGGTTCATTTCGCCGCCCGCAGCGCCACGGGCACGGACCTGATCCGGTTCCTGGCCGATCACCGCCTGGCCGGCGCCGACGCGCACTACGGCTCCGGCCATGCTCAGGCGACGGGCGGTGCGTTGCGCCAGGCCGACTGGAACGCGTTCGTCGAGGGGCTGGGCTTTCCCGAGGAGACATTTGCCGCATGACCGATCCCGCACGCCCGCTTCGGCTCGGCTTTCCCGTCAAGGTGATGGGCAAGCCCGACATGAAGTCGAACGACACGCGCAGGTGGCAGAAGAACCCTCACCTGAAATGCTCGCTGGAGGAAGTGAGCCGGGTGCTGGATTATCTCGCGTCCGAACGGCTAGACATGTATCGCATGTCGTCCGACCTGGCGCCGTACGCGACCCATCCGGACATGCCGCAATTCCACGACATGGTGAGGGAGAGCGATGCCGAACTGCGTGCGTTCGGTCAGAAGGCGCGCGCGCTGGATATTCGCCTGTCGTTCCACCCGTCGCAATATGTGCTGCTGAACAGCCCGAACGACGACCTGACCGCCAAGAGCATCTGGGACCTGTCCAGCCAGGCGGAGATGCTCGACCGCATGGAGTTGAACGACGAGGCTGTCATGGTGACCCATGTCGGCGGCGTGTATGACGACCACGAGGCCAGCCGTGCGCGCTGGATCGAGGGATATGAGAAATGTCCCGACCATGTGAAGCGCCGCCTGGTACTGGAGAATGACGACATCCGCTTCTCTGCTGCCGACGCCTTGTGGATCCATGAGCGGACAGGCGTGCGGCTGATCTTCGATTACCAGCATTTCTGGTGCCTGAATCCGGAGCGGCTCGACATGCGGCAGACGCTCGAGAAGTTCTTGGCAAGCTGGCCGGCAGGCGTGCGGCCGAAGATCCACTTCTCCTCACCCCGCACCGAAATGCGCGAGGTGAAGCAGAAGATCACCGCCAGGCAGCGCGAGAATGCCAAGGCCGGCAAGGGCAAGACTGCAAAGGGAGAGATCCTCAAGGCACCCGTAACGCCGACGGCCCGGATAAAGACCGTCCTGCGGCCACCGATCTGGACCGGCCATGCGGACTTCACCAATCCGTTCGAGTTCGCGACCTTCATGCGGATGGCCGAGGGTCTGGTCTTCGACGTGATGATGGAAGGCAAATCGAAGGACGTGAGTCTGTTGAAGCTGCGTCCCGACCTTTTGCGCTTCGCCCCCGACGTCGCGGCGCGCTTCGGCATCCACCCCGAGGACGCGGACACCCTGGCCCGCGACGAGGCTGCGTTGAACCAGGGCGTCGACACCGACGAAGAACCCGATGTTGACGAGGGGAGGAAGCTGGAAGCGGCCGAGTAGTCGTATCGCTGAAAGTGGGGGCGTCCCGGTTTCTGGCCGCCGCCCCCTCAATCGTCGCCGAGAAGCGACGACTTGCGCGGGATCGCCTCGCTGCTCTCCCGATCCTTGTCGAGACGCTCGTTTGGCCGGCGGGCATCGCCCTTGCCCTGATGCTCGGTGGACAGATTGGGATTGTCGGTTTTCGTGGTCGGTTTGATGGAATCGTCCATGGCTCACTCTCCTTGCTGCCGAAGAACCGGTGAAGGAGGGCGGCTGTTCCCCGCCATTGCCGATCGCAAGGTCAGCGCAGCGTTCCCACATCCTTCCACTTGTCGAGTATGGTAGAGGCGGCGGGCAGGCGATCCGGTTGTGGTGTCCCGCTGCCGTCAATCTCCGAACCGTGCGCCTGGCCGAGCGGCGCGGGGGCATTGGCCGCCACTACGGGAGACGTCGCCGCACCATTCGCGGCCAGGATGGGGAGCAAGAGCGGGGCCATGTCCGGCGCACCCAAATTGGGTCCGGGTACAGGTTCGCCACCGCGATACACCTGCGTGAACGCAGCCGACGTGCCCCAATACCCCTTCCACCGGTGGAACAGGTGTGCGCCTACCATGTCGGTGAATACCAGCGTGCGGTTCCAGGCCGGGGTCACGGCATAGGTATGATAATGGGTCGCCAGCCCCACCGGCGCATAGACGAAGCCGGCCAGCGCCGCCGCTGCGACGCGCGCGGCTCGGGTCAACGCCGTCGGCTCCGGCACCCGCCGCATCGCCCCGTCACAGGCAAAGCTGAACTGACAATGCGCGCGTTCCGAACCCTGATACACCACGCCGCACACCGTGGCGGGAAAGGCCGGATGGCGGACGCGGTTCAGCACGACCTGAGCCACCGCCTCCTGTCCGGCGAGAGGCTCCGACGCGGCTTCGTAATAGATCGCCTGTGTCAGGCACTGCAGCGCCCGTCCGCGATCCACCGCCGCCACATGCAGCAACGAAAAGGGTCTGGCCGGTAACACGCCAGCTTCCGCACGAATGATCGCGTCAGCCGCGGAGACGGGCACGGGCAGGGAGGGCAGGGCGATCGTGCCCGTCACCCCCGTCGCCGGGGCGGCACTCGCGGTCGAACCCGGCTCTGCCTGAGCCGCCGCGTAAAGCAGCGCGGCGCCCGGGAAATGGTCATCCGCCTCATAGCCGGCGGCGCTGGTCACCGTCGGGCTGGACACGTGATGAGCGGCCATCGCGCGGATGGCGGCACCCGCCGCCAGCAGGACACAGGCGGACAGGCCGATGACCACGGCGACCAGCCATGACCATGTCGCCACCCGCACTGCCTGCCACCCGATCCGCAACGGCGTCACGCCTCCATCCGTCATGAGGCGCTATAGCGGCACAGATCCTGCCAATCTCCTGCGCTTTCGGCGCCGTCCCGCGCCGGGACAGTCATGCGCGGCGGTAACGTGTATCCGCCCCGCGCTCGTCAGCGCGCCTTGTCGGACTTGCCGCGGCTGGCGAACAGTACCGCGCCTGCGATGGCGGCCGAGCCGATGCCCACGCCAAGGCCGATCTTCGCCAGCGGCCAGGATTTGACGCGCTGACGCGCCGCGTCGAGGGCGCCCTCGCTGCGCGCCTCGACTTCCTTCACCGCCGCCATGATCTCGTTCTGGCGTTCCTCGGGGGCTGGATCGCTCATGCACTCTCTCCTTTGTTCTGGTGGTAGCGCGCGCGAAATCCGCTGGCGAACGTGCTCAGACGCTGTTCCCGGATCGCCTCGCGCAGGTCGGACATCAGCGTCTGGTAGAACCAGATGTTGTGCTCCGTCATCAACATCGCGCCCAATATCTCTCCCGCGCGTACCAAATGATGCAGATAGGCGCGGCTCCACGTGGCACAAACCGGGCACCGACAGCTTGGGTCGAGTGGCCCCGTATCCTCGTTGAAGCGCGCGTTCCGGATGTTGATCGGGCCCTCCCGCGTGAACGCCTGGCCGGTGCGCCCGGACCTGGTGGGCAGCACGCAATCGAACATGTCGATGCCACGCTCCACCGCGCCCACGATGTCGTCCGGCTTTCCCACGCCCATCAGGTATCTCGGCTTGTCAGCAGGAAGCTGGCCCGGCGCGAAGTCGAGGCATCCGAACATCGCCGCCTGGCCCTCGCCCACGGCCAGTCCACCCACGGCATAGCCATCGAACCCGATGTCGATCAGCGCGTCGGCCGATTCCCGCCGCAGCCCCTCGTCCAGCGCGCCCTGTTGAATGCCGAACAGGGCCGCCCCTTCCGCATGGGCGCCGCCGCCATCGAACGCGGCACGGCTGCGCCTGGCCCAGCGCATAGATCGCTCCATCGCCGCCGCCTGGACCTCCCTGGTGGAGGTGGTCGGAACCAGTTCGTCGAACGCCATCACGATGTCCGAGCCGAGCAGGCGCTGGATCTCCATCGACCGCTCCGGACTAAGCAGGTGGCGTGTGCCGTCCAGGTGCGATTTGAAGGACACGCCGTCTTCCGACCTTTTGGTCAGGTCGGACAGGCTCATCACCTGATAGCCGCCCGAGTCGGTCAGGATCGGCTGCGACCAGCCCATCATGGCGTGCAATCCGCCCAACCGCGCCACCCGTTCCGCGCCCGGACGCAGCATCAGGTGATAGGTGTTGCCCAGGATGATGTCGGCACCCGCCGCGGCGACGTCGGCCGGCTTCATCGCCTTGACGGTCGCCGCCGTGCCGACCGGCATGAACGCGGGCGTTCGGATCACACCGCGTCGCATGGTGATGGCGCCGGTGCGTGCCCGGCCATCGGTCGCATCGATGGTGAAGGCGAAGCGATCGCTCACCGGACACCCCCGTTCGTCAGGTACGGTCCTTGGCCGGGCTTTCCACCCGGAATGCGTTCACCGGTGCGGGGGGCGGAATCGCGCTTGCCGCCGCGCCGGCCTGTCACAGGCCCGCGCCCATCCGCTGCCGTGGTGCGTACCGTCAGCGCCTCGGGACGAGTCACCGCATGGTCGCCATCCTTGTCGAACCGGGAAAACAGCTTGCCGAACTGGGCCAGCAACTCCGTCTCGGTGATCTTGCCATCGCCGTCGCGATCGACCTCGAACGGACTGGGCAGCGCGCCCTGATCCCCCAGCCACCGCGTCTGCCAGTCGGCAAAGGCGATATACCCCAGCGCGCCCGTTTTGGCGGTGTCGATGGCGGCAAAGCTGCGCCGGACACAATCGTCCAGCTCTGTCCTGCTGGTCCGTCCGTCACCATCCGCATCGCACGCGACGATGAACATCGCCGCCGGTTCGATGACCAGCGTCGCCGGTGTCTGTCCATTGGGCTTGCCCGGCGCGATCACCTGAACCTCCGGCGATCCGTCCTGAGCCTGCGCCGACAGCGCCGCCAGCAATAAGGGAATGAGCATCAGCTGAGCCATGAGATCGGAATAGGACAATTTGGCGGCGAATAAACGTCCGGATACCAACGCGTACGCCAGATGCCGGCCGGCACCCCATCCAGGCGCACCCGGTCAGGGGAGCAGCAACGACGCGTCTCCGTAGGAATAGAACCTGTAATCCGCCGCAACCGCGTGAGCGTAAGCCGCTTTCATCCGCTCCAGCCCCATCAGGGCCGAGACCAGCATGAACAGGGTCGATCGCGGCAGGTGGAAGTTCGTCAACAGGCCATCGATTCCGCGAAAGCGATAGCCGGGGGTTATGAAGATCGCCGTGTCACCATCGAACGGGCCGATTACGCCATCCTCTCCCGTGGCGCTTTCTATCACGCGCAGGGACGTGGTGCCGACGGCGATCACGCGTCCGCCAGCGGATCGTACCGCGTTGAGCCGGTCGGCGGTTGCCTGGCTAATCCGACCCCATTCGGCGTGCATGCGATGGTGGCTGGTGTCATCGGCTTTTACCGGCAGAAACGTGCCTGCGCCGACGTGCAGGGTGAGGGTGGTATGGCCGATGCCTGCGGCATCCAGCGTTTCCATCAACCCGGGCGTGAAATGCAGGGCGGCCGTGGGAGCGGCGACCGCGCCGGGATCGCTCGCGAACATGGTCTGGTAATCGTCCGCGTCCTGCGCGTCCGGCGTGCGCCGCGCGGCGATGTACGGGGGCAGGGGCATGCGTCCCGCACGGTTCAGCAACAGCTCCACGGGATCGACGCCGCCGAACTCCAGAGCCCAGCTGCCATCATCCTCACGGTCCAGCGCTGTCGCGAAGACACCGTCGGCAAAGTCGATCCGGTCGCCATGCGAAAGGCGCCGTCCGTTGCGGATGAACGCCCGCCAGCGCCGCGGTCCTTCCCGCTTGTGCAGGGTCGCGCCGATCCGCGCTTCGCCTCGCGTGCCGTCCAGTTGGGCGGGGATGACCCGGGTGTCGTTGAACACCAGCATGTCACCGGCTCGCAGGCAGGCGGGCAGATCGCTCACCTGCCGATCCTTGGTCCGGCCGTCAGCCAGCACCAGCATACGGGCAGAATCGCGCGGAACCGCCGGGCGAAGCGCGATCCGCTCCGCCGGCAGTTCGAAATCGAACAGGTCGACCTTCACCGGCGCTTGGGAGCCGCCTTGGACGCCGTCGGCGCGGCAAGTTTCGGAGCGGCGACGTTCGCCCCCGCCTTTGCAGGCGGCGTCGGCGTCAGCTGCGGCACGGGCGGTGCCGGCTGGTACGGCGGCGGCGTGTCGGCGGCAATATAGGCGTGCAGGATGCGCGACGGGCTGACCGGCGGCTCGCCACGCTGGATCGCGTCGACATACTGCATGCCGTCGATGACACGGCCGAAGACCGTGTACTTCTTGTCGAGCGTCAGCTTGGGCTGAAACACGATAAAGAACTGGCTGTTGGCCGTGTTCGGCGCATCGGTGCGGGCCGCCGACACGGCGCCACGGACGTGGGGCAGCGCGTTGAACTCCGCCTCCAGATCGGGCAGCTGCGATCCGCCGGTGCCGTCGCCCTTCGGATCGCCACCCTGCGCCATGAAGCCGTCGATCACTCGGTGAAACACCAGCCCGTCGTAGAAATGCTGGCGGGTCAGGGTCTTGATCCGCTCCACGGTCTTCGGCGCCATGTCCGGGCGCAACATGATGGTCACGCGCCCGCCGGTCGACAGGTCGAGCATCCAGATGTTCTGCAGGTCGCCCGGCTTCGGTGCAGTCACCGGGGCGGGGGCGGCGGGTGCGGGCGCGGTCGCTCCGGTCTGCGCGGCGGCGGGGCCGGCCATGACGAAAGCGGTCAACGCGAAAAGACTGGCAAGGCGGCGCATCGGGTCCCCAACGATCTGGAAGGCGCGGCTGTAGAGCAAATCCGCCATTGCGCCAATCTGAACGTCAGCGTGGATCGCCGGTCCGTTCCGCGACCCGCGCCACCATCTGGTCGCGCACGGTCGGGGTGACGAACTTCCCGATCTCACCCCCGAACAGGGCGATTTCCTTCACCAGCCGCGACGCGATCGGTTGCAGCGCGACGTCCGCCATCAGGAACACCGTCTCGACGCGGTTATTCAGCTGCTGGTTCATGCCGGCCATCTGATATTCGTATTCGAAGTCGGCGACCGCCCTCAGCCCGCGAATGATGACCGACGCGTTCTGGGCAGTGGCGAAGTGCATCAGCAACGAATCGAATGGCACCACGCGAATGTCGCCGCCGATGCCGGCCACCTCCCGCTCCACCGTGGCGACCCGCTCATCCAGCGTGAACATCGGGCTCTTGGACGGGTTGGTCGCCACGCCGATGACGAGGCGGTCGACCAGCTTGGCGCCGCGACGGATGATGTCCATGTGACCCAGCGTGATCGGGTCGAACGTTCCGGGATAGACGCCGATCCGCGTCACCGGTCGCGTTCCTCTACGAAGCGGGCAATGGCCCGCAACAGGTCCGCCTCCGTGCCGAAGGCGTGCAGGTGCGCGATCGCCTGTTCGACCAGCATGCGGCATTGCTCGCGCGCCCGATCGACGCCGAGCAGGGTCAGGAACGTCTCCTTGCCCTGTTCGCCGTCCTTGCGCAGCCGCTTGCCCGCCACCGCCTCGTCGCCTTCCGCGTCGAGCAGGTCGTCGGCGATCTGGAAGGCGAGGCCCAGGTCATGGGCGTACCCGCGCAATCCTGTGCGCCCTTCCGCCGGCAGTCGGCCGAGAATGGCGCCCGCCTCGACGGACGCGGCGATCAGCGCGCCGGTCTTCAGCGCCTGGAGCCGGGTGACGGTCGCCAGGTCGAATCCGCCCCGGTCGGCGGCCAGGTCCATCATCTGCCCACCGGCCATGCCCGCCGGACCGGCGGCGCGGGCCAGGTCCAGCACCAGTTCCGCGCGGACGAACGGGTCGGCATGCGTGGCCGGGTCGGCCAGCACCTCGAACGCCAGCGCGTGCAGGCAATCGCCCGCCAGCACGGCAGTCGCCTCATCGAACGCCTTGTGCACGGTCGGCTTGCCGCGACGCATGTCGTCGTCGTCCATCGCCGGCAGGTCGTCATGGATCAACGAATAGACATGGATCGCCTCGATCGCCGTGGCGACGCGGGCGGTGCTGTCGCGGTCGACGTTGAACAGTGCCGCCGTGGCGAAGACCAGCACGGGGCGCAGGCGCTTGCCCCCGCCGATCGTGGCATGGCGCATCGCGCGGTACAGGTCGGCGCGTGCATCGTCGGGCACGCGCAGCATGTCGTCGAAGCGGCTGTCGATCTCCGCCGCGATCTCCGCCATCGCGGCGGTCAGCATCTCGCTTGCCACGGGTCAGTTCGCCGCGAAGGGTCGGGTGCCGGCCGCACGACCGTCCGCATCGGTGCGGATCGCCTCGATCCGGGCCTGCGCCGCGTCCAGCCGCTCGGCACAGCGCTGGCGCAGCTGGTCGCCGCGTTCGTACAGGCCGATCGCCTCGTCCAGCGTCGCGTCGCCGCTTTCCAGGCGCGAGACGATCCGCTCCAGTTCCTTCAGCGCGTCCTCGAACGACAGATCCTGGACCGGCAATTCGGGGGTTTCGGTGGTCATGCCCGCGCTATGCGGCACCGACCTGCCGCGCGCAACCCGATCCGCGCGCCGCGTGGATCACCGCAGGTGCGGGGAGGTCCAGGTGTAGAGCAGCGACACGCCCACCAGCCCCAGGTCCAGCGCCGCCTGCATCCGGTGCGGTGCGGGGTCGGCGGGGTCATGCATCATCAGGCGTATGTCGGCGCTGGGATGTCGCGTGGCGGACACGGCGATCAGCAGCAATGTCGCAACAGCTAATCCGATCCTGCGACGTCGCATGGCCAGCCTCCCGGTGGGAGTCGCCATAAACCATGTCGTGCCGAAGAGCCATCCCCGTTCGCTCTCCGCACCGGATCACGCCGCAAAGGACAGCGTCGTCGCGGCCCGCGCGCGGTCGCGGCCGGCCTCCTTCGCGGCATACAGCGCGCGGTCGGCATCACGGTACAACAGCTTCCAGTCCGCCTCGCGCAGCAGCGGCCCGGTGCAATGGCCGATGCTGGCCGTGACCGTCAGGTCGAACGGCATGCGCGCGACGCGCAGCGCGTCCAGCAGCCGTTCGGGATCGCAGGTGCGACCCGGCAAGCCGACGATCGCGAATTCCTCTCCGCCCAGTCTGGCGACCAGCGCACCCGGCTCGCTCGTCTCGCGCAGCACGCGGGCGACGATCCTCAACACCTCGTCGCCGGCGTCATGGCCGATCGTGTCATTGATCCGCTTGAAATGGTCGATGTCGATCAGCACCAGCCGCCGATCGCCCGGTAGGCCCACCGCCTCGCGCAGAAAGGCGCGGCGATTGAGCAGGCCGGTCAGCGGATCCGTATCGGCCAGCATGCGCGCGGCGATCTCCTTCTCGCGCGCCTCGTCACGCTCCCGACTGAGCAGGTGGATGCGATAAGCGATGGCCAGGCTGGACAACAGGCCCTCGCAGGTCATCGCCAGCATGGTCGAATTGTCGATCCAGAAGCTCCACCGCAACAGGCCGAACGCGGCTGCGACGCGCAAGGCGGTGAAGCCGATGGGCGCGCCCCAGGCAAAGGCGAACAGCCACAGGAAACGGCTGCGCTTCTGATATGCCTTGGCCAGCACGACGAACACGCCCACCAGCAACGCTGCGAAGGCGCAGGTGTACAGCCGGTCCAGCAAGCGCGCCTGCCACGGCGCCAGGACGGTGTAGGCGACGCATGTCGTGACCAGCGCGCCGATGATGCCGCGCGCCATCAGTCCGGTGCGACCGCCGAAGACCTCGGGCTCGAAGAAGCTGCGTGCGAACAGGAGCGCGGCGATCGCCGCTGCCCCCAGCGTGAGGCCGTTGATCCGCATCCGATCCGTGTTGACGATGTCCGGCCACAGCCAGGCCAGCAACCCGGATGACGACAGCGCATACAGCATCAACGCAGCCATCATCGCGCAATAGGTCAGCTGGAACCCGTGCTTCAGCGCGAACCACAGCGCCAGGTTCAGGATCAGCAGCGCCAGACCGATCCCCAGGAACCCGCAATAGGTTGCGGCCAGGATCAGGTTCGACGTCGCGCTTTCCCGTGCGGTTGCGATGGTGGGGGCCAGCACCACCGCGCGCGTGTTCACGGAAGCCTTCGTCCGCCATAATACCCGATCGACCGCGACCTTGCGAAACGGCAGCGCCACGTCGAAGATCGCGCCCGAGGCCAGCGTCCGGGACATGCCGCGGCCGTCCAGATCGACGCGTGCGATCACGCCGTCCGCATAATGCGCGAACACCGTGACCCGCTCCTGCCAGGCGCTGGCGAACCGTAGGTGCGCCGGCGCCGCCTGGCCGGCGCCGCGTGGCAGCTTGCCGGACAGCACGTCGAAATCGCCGCTGCCGAAATCCCGCTGCGGCGTGAGGCAATCGAAATGGCCGGGTCGCGACAGCAACGTACGGGCATCCAGCCGCACGTCCGCGCGCGCCACGCAGGCACCGATCGGCTGGCCCACGGCACCCGCCGGGATGCGGGCAACGGCCGGCTGCGCCAGACACGTGGCAGCCACCAGCAACCAGCACAGAAACCCGATCCACCGCCCCATGGGCGGGACACCTAAGGCGCGCCGGCAAAGGAGGCGTTAACGACAACCGCCGGCCAGGCAGAAGCCGGACCGGCGGTGTGATTTACATGTGCGTCACTTGCTCGGCGACGTTCGGGGGAGAGCGGCCGTGCGACCGCTCGCGTGTGCGCTTACTTCGCCTCGGCCGGCTCGGTCTTGCTGCCACCCTTCTTGCGCGGCTTCTTGGGCGCGGCGGGCTCGATCGCGAAGGACAGCGTGCCGTCCTTCATCTTCACCGTGACCTCGCCGCCATGGACCAGCTTGCCGAACAACAATTCCTCGGCCAGCGGCTGCTTGATCTTTTCCTGGATCAGGCGGCCCATCGGACGCGCGCCGTACAGACGGTCATAGCCCTTTTCGGTCAGCCACGTCTTGCTCTCCTCGTCCAGCTGGATGTGGACCTGACGATCGGCCAGCTGCAGTTCAAGCTGCAGGATGAACTTGTCCACCACCCGCGCGACGACTTCCGGCGGCAGGTATCCGAACGGCACGATGGCATCCAGACGGTTGCGGAATTCCGGCGAGAACATGCGTTGCACCGCCTGCTCGTCCTCACCCTCGCGGGTCAGGTTGCCGAAGCCGACCGTCTCGCGCGCCATGTCGGACGCGCCCGCATTGGTCGTCATGATCAGGATGACGTTGCGGAAATCGACGGTCTTGCCGTGCTGGTCGGTCAGGCGACCATTGTCCATGACCTGCAACAGGATGTTGAACAGGTCGGGATGCGCCTTCTCGATCTCGTCCAGCAACAGGACGCAGTGCGGATTCTGATCGACCGCATCGGTCAACAACCCGCCCTGGTCGAATCCGACATAGCCGGGAGGGGCGCCGATCAGACGGCTGACCGAGTGCCGCTCCATATATTCGCTCATGTCGAACCGCTGGAGCGGGATGCCCAGGATCGCGGACAGCTGCTTGGCCACCTCCGTCTTGCCGACGCCCGTCGGACCGGTGAACAGGTAGTTGCCGATCGGCTTTTCCGGATCGCGCAGCCCCGCACGGCTCAGCTTGATCGCGGACGCCAGCTTCTCGATCGCGGCGTTCTGACCGAACACCACCCGCTTCAGGTCGGTTTCCAGCGTCTCCAGCGCCTTCTTGTCGTCGGTGCTGACCGTCTTCGGCGGGATGCGCGCCATCGTCGCGATCACCGCCTCGATCTCCTTGGGCGTGATCGTCTTCTTCCGCTTGGCGGCGGGCACCAGCATCTGCATCGCGCCCACCTCGTCGATCACGTCGATCGCCTTGTCGGGCAGCTTGCGGTCGTTGATGTAGCGCGCGGACAGTTCCACCGCCGACTTGATCGCGTCGGGCGTGTACTTGACCGAGTGATGCTCCTCGAACGCGGAACGCAGCCCGGCGAGGATCTTGATCGTGTCCTCCACCGTCGGCTCGTTGACGTCGATCTTCTGGAACCGGCGTAGCAGCGCGCGGTCCTTTTCGAAGTGGTTGCGGAATTCCTTGTAGGTCGTCGACCCGATGCAGCGGATGGTGCCGCCCGACAAAGCGGGCTTCAGCAGGTTGGACGCGTCCATCGCCCCGCCGCTTGTCGCGCCGGCGCCGATCACCGTGTGGATCTCGTCGATGAACAGAACCGCGTGCGGCATCTTCTCCAGTTCGTTGACGACCGCCTTCAACCGCTCCTCGAAATCGCCGCGATAACGGGTTCCCGCGAGCAGGGCACCCATGTCGAGGCTGTAGATCACCGCCTCCTTCAGGACCTCCGGCACTTCGCCCTCGACGATCTTGCGCGCCAGACCCTCCGCGATCGCGGTCTTTCCGACGCCCGGATCGCCGACATAGAGCGGGTTGTTCTTGGACCGGCGGCACAGGATCTGGACCGTACGGTCGACCTCCGCGGAACGACCGATCAGGGGATCGACCTTGCCGATCTTCGCCTTCTCGTTCAGGTCGACGGTGAACTGCTTCAGCGCGGACTCGGCCTTGCCCTTTTCACCGGGCTTGGCGGGCTTTTCCTCCTCGGCACCCTTCGGCGTGGAGGCTTCGGGTGCGGACTGGCCGTTCTTGCCGACGCCGTGGCTGATGAAGCTGACCGCATCCAGACGGCTCATGTCCTGCTGCTGCAGAAAATACACTGCATAGCTTTCACGCTCGGAAAACAATGCGACCAGCACGTTCGCGCCCGTCACCTCGTCGCGGCCCGACGACTGCACGTGCAGGATCGCGCGCTGCACCACCCGCTGGAACCCGCTGGTGGGGGAGGGGTCGGTGGCGCTGGCGACCTTCAGCGCGTCGAGTTCGGTGTCCAGATAATGAGCAACCGTGGTCTTCAACTCGCCGACATCGACGTTGCACGCGTCCATCACCTTGGATGCGTGTTCGTCGTCGATCAGCGCCAGCAGCAGATGCTCCAGCGTGGCATATTCGTGGCGGCGCGAGGATGCGGCTTCGAGCGCCTTGTGCAGCGTAGTCTCGAGTGCGGGGGCGAAGGATGGCATGGATGGTAACTCCAGTCGGGCCGCTAGAACCGTGCGTTCCCGTTTCGACCTATGTCGTGATCGGGCAGCCACGCATCAAGCACCCGGGCGATGTTCCCTGCGTCCAACGGAACGCGGCGATCACGCCCGATGCCGGTCACCGGAATAGCGCGTCCGCGCTTGCACGATGGTTAACGGCGCGTTCGATCGTGGTGCGACAGCGTGCGATTTCGGCGTCCAGGGTGGCGATCCGCGCCTCCAGCTCCGCGACCGACAGCCGATCCAGATCCTGTCGTACCAGGTCGGCCAGGGCGTCGTTCGGCCGCGGGGGAGCGTCGTCGAAATCCATGGCACCAGCGTTGACCGCTCCGGCGGCGCTGTCAATAAGGGAGCGGTCAATAAGGACGCGCCCTTCCGGGCACCGGAGCCGTTTGCCGATGACCGCCATCCCCGCCACGATGCAGGCGATCGACCCCGACCAGCCCGGCGGGCCGGAGGTGCTCACGCTTGTCGAGCGTCCCGTGCCGCGCCCCGCCGCGGGCGAAGTGCTGATCCGCGTCGCCGCGGCCGGGGTAAACCGGCCCGATGTTCTTCAACGCCGGGGCAATTACCCGCCGCCGCCGGGCGCGCCCTCCATCCCGGGGCTGGAGGTCGCGGGAGAGGTGGTGGCGTTGGGGGAGGGTGCGCCGGAGACCCTGCTCGACCAACGGGTCTGCGCATTGCTCGCGGGCGGTGGCTATGCCGAATATGTCGCGGTGTCCGCCGCACAGTGCCTGCCGCTGCCCTCCGCGCTGTCGGATGTCGAAGGGGCCGCGTTGCCGGAGACGCTGTTCACCGTCTGGACCAATCTGTTCGAGCGGGCCTACGCGACCGATGGCGACACGGTGCTTGTCCATGGCGGCACCAGCGGCATCGGCACCATGGCGATCATGCTGTGCCGGCTGTTCGACATCACGATCATCGTCACCGCCGGCTCGGACGCGAAGTGCGAGGCGGCGCGGCGGATCGGCGCGCATCATGCGATCAACTACCGCACGGAGGATTTCGTCGACCGCGTGCGCGAAATCACCGGAGGGCGCGGCGTTCAGGCGGTGCTGGACATGGTCGGCGGCGATTATGTCCCGCGCAACCTCAAATGCCTGGATGAGGACGGGCGGCACGTCTCCATCGCGGTGCAGGGCGGCGCAACCGCGACCGTCCCGCTGTTCGACATCATGCGCCGCCGCTTGACCCTGACCGGCTCCACCCTTCGCCCTCGCGATTCCGCCTTCAAGGGCTTGGTGGCCGATGAGCTTCACCGGGCGGTCTGGCCGCATGTCGAGGCCGGGCGGCTGAAGCCGCTGATCGACGCCACGTTCCCGCTCGCCGCCGCCGCCGCCGCTCATGCGCGCATGGAGGCGGGGGATCATGTCGGGAAGATCGTGCTGACGATCGACTGACGTGGGGCAGCGGCCGCTGTCCTACACCCTGCTCATCGGGCATAGGGGCTGCCGCTCTTTCGCAACGCTGTCGCCGATCGTTTCCATTTGGAAACGATGAACGCGCATGGGTGCGCGTTCATTCGTCCACTTTCTCCACTTCACCTCATCGAGGGATGGCATCACTGCACCGTAGGCAGCGCCTTGCGGCAGTCTTCCAGGCACTCGCGACACATCGTCGCGCACAGCTTGCAATGCTCATGGTCGTGCCGGCCGCACTCCTCCGCGCACAGTTCGCAGGCGCGGATGCACGCTTCCATCTGCACGCGGAGCATGCCGATATCCTGGCCCGTACGCCGCACCATCAACCGAGACGCGGCCGTGCTCACGTCCGCACAATCGAGACAGGTGCGGATGCACTGGCGCATGTCCATGTCCTCGGCCAGGCACGCGTCGGCGCAGGACGTGCACATCAGCGCGCACCACATCGCGTGCCGCGCCGCCGTTGCCAGCGGCTCGTTGAAGTCGTCACCCACATCCGGGTGAAGCTGGATCATCTTGGCGATGGACATGGTGCGGTCTCCTTGAATTGGTGTCACAAACGCCCACGGCCGGCCGGTGTTGCGCGTCACCGTCTGCAAACAGGCGGCGACTTGCCTCTGGCCGCACCTTTGACTAAGTCTCCGCAATTCCAAGGCCGCTCCGTGAGGGGCGGCCGTTTCTGTATCGGACGGAGTTCATCCCGTGGCCCAGCCGCTCATGCCCCACGCGACCGCTTCCTGGATGGTCGACAACACATCGCTCTCGTTCGAGCAGATCGCGGAGTTTTGCGGGCTGCATATCCTGGAGGTGCAGGCGATCGCCGACGACACCGCCGCAACGAAGCTGACCGGCCGCGATCCGGTGCGCGCGCACGAAATCTCGCAGGAGGAGATCGATCGCGGGCAGGCCGATCCCGCTTACGCGCTGAAGATGAACAAGGGGCCGGAGCAGGTCCGCCGCACCAAGGGGCCGCGTTATACGCCGGTGTCCAAGCGGCAGGACAAGCCGGACGGTATCGCCTGGATCATCCGCAACCATCCGGAAATCGCGGATGGCGCGATCGGCAACCTGATCGGCACGACCCGCACGACCATCGCCGCGATCCGCGACCGCAGCCACTGGAACATCGCGAACATCACGCCCAAGGATCCGGTAACGCTCGGACTGACGACACAGCGCGAACTGGACGCTGCGGTTGCAAAGGCTGCAAAGGCGGCAGGTATCGAGAACCAGCAGACCGACACGCGTCTGGAAGGGGATCGTGAGGCCCTGATCGCCAGCCTGCGCGCCGAACGCGAAGCAGCGTCGCGCGACCCGGCTCAGGGTGGCAGCATCGAGGATCAGGCGCGCGCACTGTTCGACGACCCGTTCCGCCGCTGATTGGAGCTACGACCTGCGCCTGTGTGAAAACAGGCGCAGGTCGCGCGGGTCCGATTTCCAAGCTTGTAATAAGGTGATCCAGCGCTCCCCATTCTTAGAAAAGCAGAGCGCGCGCGAGGATTTGCGCCGGAACAAGCGTCGTTCCAGCGCTGCATAATTAACGCATGGACTTAAAGCGTCCGACTATCGGGCGAGCGATTTACTCCGGCAAGGCCAGCAACTTAGCCCGCTTTAGGCTGAAATGGTGATGGTTGCGCTCAGGAAAGCCGGGATCGGCCCGTTCCAGCCGCCGTCACCCTCAACCCCATCGATCGCAAACGCAGCATCCTCGCGGTCGCGACGGTCCCCGCCATGTCGCCCGCGGCGACCTGTCTCGGCGTCACCGCGCTGCTCCCCACGCTCTGGGCGCGGCTGAGCCGGTTTCGCATCTTCAAACGCGTTCCGCTCTGGCACGGCCCTATCGGGGCGGCTGCCGCGATCGTCACCGCCGCGTCCGCCACGGCGCCGGTCACCCCGCGCGCGGTCGCTCGACGACGTACGCGGCTCTTCCAGTTCCGCCGTTTCAGGCGAGGCGCTGAGTTCGAGCCGCTCGATCGTCTGGCCGGTCAGCTTTTCGATGTTGGCAACGTTCTCCGCATCCTCCGGGGTCACCAGCGTGTACGCGGTCCCGGTCGCGCCCGCACGGCCAGTGCGGCCGATCCGGTGGACGTAGTCGTCCGGATGCCATGGTGCGTCGAAGTTGAAGACGTGGCTGACGCCCTTCACGTCCAGCCCGCGTGCGGCGACGTCGCTGGCCACCAGGATGTTGATCTCGCCGCGCTTGAACAGGTCGAGCTCGGCCAAGCGCTGGGGCTGTTCCATGTCGCCGTGAATTTCGCCTGAGCGGAAGCCATGCTTCTTTAGGCTCTTGTTCAGTTCGCGGACGGTGGTCTTGCGGTTGCAGAAGATGATCGCGGTGCCGACATCATCGGTACGCAGAAGGCGGCGCAGGAGGTCGCGCTTCTTGAAGCCTTGCGCAGGGGCGGGCACCAGCATCTGCTTGATGTTGGTGTTCGTGGTAGCCGGGCGAGCCACCTCGATCGTCTTGGGATTGGTCAGGAACTTGTCCGCCAGCTTCTTGATCGGCGGCGGCATGGTGGCCGAAAACAGCAGCGTCTGGCGGTTGGCCGGCAGCTTGGTGCAGATTTCCTCAATGTCGGGGATGAACCCCATGTCGAGCATCCGGTCCGCCTCGTCGATCACCAGCAGCGAACAACCAGTCAGCAGGATGTTGCCGCGCCCGAACAGGTCCATGAGGCGGCCGGGGGTGGCGATCAGCACGTCCACGCCCTTCTCCAAGGCCTTCACCTGATCGCCCATCGATACACCGCCGATCAGCAACGCCATCGAAAGCTTGTGGTTCTTGCCGTATTTCTCGAAATTCTCCGCGACCTGTGCGGCGAGTTCGCGCGTCGGCTCCAGGATCAGGCTGCGCGGCATGCGCGCGCGGCTGCGGCCATGGGCCAGGATGTCGATCATCGGCAGTACGAAGCTGGCCGTCTTGCCCGTTCCGGTCTGGGCGATGCCGATCATGTCGCGCATCATCAGCACCGACGGGATCGCGCTGGCCTGAATCGGCGTCGGCTCACTGTAACCGGCGTCGGTCACTGCGGCCAGGAGTTCGTCGGAAAGGCCGAGATCGGCAAAGTTCATCAGGTTGTCCGGATAGATGGTACGGGCACGCATCCCGCGCCGGCGTTCCGCCGCTTGCGCAATCAGGCCGGATTGTCAAGAATTCAGCGCGAAACCCGCTCCGGCTTCAGCGTCCGGAACTTGGCGATGCCACAACTCGCCCCGGAGCGAAGCCGCAGGGAATCGCGATCGGCACAGACCTTTCCGTCCGCTGACGGCTTCAGGTAAAAGCCGGAATAGAAGTCCAGCGACCGACACCGTCCATCCAGCCGCGCGCGCACCCGTTCGCCCCCGTTCAGTACCAGGTCGACCGAGTCCGGCTCTGTGACCAGCGCACCCGCCAGGTCGCCGGCCACCACGCACTTCGGGCCACCCTTTTCCTTCCACCGCATGGGAGTGGGCAGGGCGGGGGCGGCGCGGGCAGTCATCCGAGGCACGCGCACGATGATGCGCTCGCGGATAGTCATCTGCGCCAGCTCCACCTCGCCCGGCCCATCGGACTGACCGGCGGCTGGCGCGGCAAGGGCGAACAGCATCGTTGGAAGAAGCAGGACTCGGCTCATGATATGCGTGTCGCTGAATAGGTGCGGTCGTTGAACAGGTGATGAACTCTGCCTAGGTCACTCGCATGACTCCCGCACAAGCCGACTTGATCCATGTCCTCCGACCGGTCCTGGGTGTCGGGGGAGTGGTCACCGAACCTGCCGATATCGAGCCGTGGTTGACCGACTGGCGTTGCCGCTTTCGGGGTGCCGCGCCGGCGCTCATCGCTCCCGACACGCGGGAAGGGGTGCAGGCCGTTGTCCAGGCCGCCGCAGAGAGGCACGTGCCACTGGTGCCGCAGGGTGGCAATACCTCCATGGTGGGCGGCGCGACGCCGCCAGAGGACGGCAGTGCCCTGATCCTGTCGACGCGGCGGCTGAACCGGCTGAGGTCGCTGGATGCCGGGGGGGGGCTGGCGGTGGCCGAAGCGGGCGTGATCCTGACGGACCTGCACACCGCGGCGCTGCTTGCGGGACGTCGTTTCCCGCTGACGCTTGGCGCCAGGGGCAGCGCCACGATCGGTGGGCTGGTGTCCACCAATGCCGGCGGGACGCAGGTGCTGCGCTTCGGCACGATGCGCGGCCTGGTCGCGGGGGTGGAGGCGGTACTACCCGACGGCACCATCCATGACGGACTCGCGCCGCTGAAAAAGGACAATCGCGGATACGACATCGGCCAGTTGCTGATCGGGGCGGAGGGCACGTTGGGGATCGTCACCGCCGCGACACTGCGGCTGGTTCCCGCGATTGCGGAGCGAGCGGTCGCCTGGGCCGGGGTGACCAGCCCGCATCAGGGTCTGGCCCTGCTTCGCAGTTTGCAGGCGGCGACGGACTCGATCGAGAGCTTCGAGATCATGCCGGCCGAGACTTTGTCCGCGGCGCTGGCCCATCTCCCCGGAGCCCGATCACCCCTGGCTGGCGAACATCGCTGGCACCTGCTGATCGAAGCTGTGTCGACCGATCCGGCGGCGGTTTCTCCGTCTGTTCTGCTACAGGGGCTGTTGGGCACGGCGCTAGACGACGGACAGATCGAGGATGCGGTCATTGCCCAGAGCGAGGCGCAGGCGGAGGCGTTCTGGCGCTTGCGGGACTCGCTCTCAGATGCGGAGCGCGCGACCGGGCCGGCGGTGCAGCACGACATTGCCGTTCCGGTGGATGCGATGCCGGACTTCATGATCGAGGCGGCCAGGCACGTGGAGGCGCGCTTTCCCGGAACCCGCGCGAGCGGCTTCGGTCATCTGGGCGACGGCAACATCCATTTCCACGTGCGCGCGCCCGCGGGCGCCGAGCGCCAGGCGTGGCAGGCGGCGGAGGGCCCGCCGATCAGCCGCTACGTCCACGATCTTGTGGTCGCGGCCGGCGGCACGATTTCCGCCGAGCACGGCATTGGCCAAATGAAGCGTGACGAACTGGCGCGCGTGTCGCCGCCGGGCCGGATCGCCGCATTGCGCGCCATCAAACAGGCGTTTGACCCAGATTGGCTGTTCAACCCCGGAAAGCTCGTGGCGCTTGCACCCGTTCGTCCCAGGTCATAAGCCCCGCGCACGTGGCGGGGGGTCCGCCAGACGCGTTTTCGACGGAGTTCCGCCATGGCCAGCGCGCCGCAGCAGCAGTCGCTTCCCTTGTTCTACAACGGCCTGGAGCCGCTTTCGAGCGAACTTCACGCAAACTACAAGATCCAGCCGCAGGAGACTGCGCCGTTCCTCGCCAACCAGCACGCCATCCCGGTGACGGTTGACGAGTTCGCGCTGATCCAGCGCTTCATGCCGATCGTGTTCTCGTCCGGCGACGACTCCGTGCCGCTCGCGCTGATGGGAATGAACGAGGGCGTGAACGTCTTCGTCGGTGACAATGGCGAGTTGCTGGAGCCCAACATCTATGTGCCGGCGTACGTTCGCCGCTATCCGTACATGCTGGCTCGCCTGCGCCCGGATGCGCAGGAGCTGTCGCTGTGCTTCGACCCGACATCGCCGTCCTTGGGCGAGTTCGATGACGGCCAGGCCCTGTTCGAGGACGGCCAGCCGACCGAGGTGACGCGCGGCATCCTGGCGTTCGCCGAATCGTTCGAACAGGCGGGCGCCCGCACTCAGCAATTCATGGCCGAACTGCGCGAGATGGACCTGCTGATGGACGGCGAGATGTCGATCCAGCCTGAGGGCGCGACTCAGCCCTTTATCTATCGCGGGTTCCAGATGGTGAACGAGGAAAAGCTGAACGACCTGCGCGGCGATCAGCTGCGCAAGATGATGAAGTCGGGCATGCTGCCGCTGCTGCACGCCCACCTGTTCTCCCTGTCGCTGATGCGCGACGTGTTCGGCCGCCAGTTGCAGCAGGGCAAGGCGCCGCAGCCTGAATTCGTCAACTGATCGAGGGGAAAACAAAAGAAAGGGGAAAATTGCTATCGCCCTCTTGAACAAATTGGCGGGCGGGCCATTTATGCACTGTACGTTGTCGTGTTTCCCCCCTTTCGCGACATCGTGCGACACGTCCTTGGACGTGTCTCCTCCCTGAACCTTGGCCACCTCGTGCACCAGCACGGGGTGGTTTTTTTATTCCGCCGCTGCCGCAAGCCGGCCCGACAGAGCCTCATCCGCAAGTGCGTCCGCGATCGCACGGACCAGTATGATCGCCTTGGCAACGCCGGCTCCCGGCTGATCGAGCGCGGAATCGAGGTAGAGTTTCCGGTCGAGTTCCACCTGGAGTGCGTGCACGCCTCGGGACGGGTTCCCGTGGCGGTTCAGGATGTGGGCGCCCGCATAAGGCGCGTTGATCGCGGCGCGCAAGCCCGCCTGAGCGCATATCCGCTCCGTCCGGGCGACGAACCTTGCGCCACATGCCCGTCCGTATCGATCGCCTAGTACGACTTGGGGCCCGGCCGGCAGCAGGGGGGGCATCGAATGCAGGTCCAGCAGAACCGCTATCCCCCAACGCTCGCGGGCAGCGGCCAACAGCCGGCCGAGTTCGACATGGTATGGCCGGTGCACCTCCGCGATCCGCTTCCGTATCTCCGCGTCGGTGAAGCGCCGGCGCCAGATATCGGCGGTCTGGCCGGCCCGGCGAGGGACAAGGCCCAGGCCACTTCTCAGCTTCATCGACTGCTCGGATCTCCGGCCGGGCACGGCGCCTGCATCGACGCGGGGATCGCGCTCCGCCTCGTCGCGGTTCAGGTCTATCCAGGCCCGCGGGACGCGCTGGAGCAGCATGGTGCGCAAACCCCGCGCCGGAATCGCGACCGCGTCCAGATGGCGATCCTCCAGAACCGTGAGCGCCCCCAGCGGCACCGCCAGCAGGTTTTGCAACTCCGACGAATAATTCCGTCCGGCGTGCGGGACCGACATCACCACGGGACTGTCGGGACTCTCCGGCCCCAGGCGCTCAAAGGCGGGTTGCGTCATCGCCGATCACGCTAGGCGCCCGCGCAGTCGCCCGCAACGAGGGCTGGAAATCTTAACCGCTGCCGGGCTACTGTTCGACCTCACCAACAAGGCATATGCGATGATACGAATCCTGCTGGCCGAGGACGATCAGGTCATGCGTGAGTATCTGGCTCGGGCGCTGGAAAGGTCCGGCTATGCCGTTTCCGCGGTTGATCGCGGCACGGCCGCTCTGCCCTTGCTTAACAGCGAGCGGTTCGACCTGTTGCTCACCGACATCGTCATGCCGGAAATGGACGGCATTGAGCTGGCGCAAAAGGCGGCCGACATCGCGCCGGACATGCGGGTCATGTTCATTACTGGCTTTGCCGCCGTGACGTTGAAGGCCGGAAAGGCCGTGCCGCACGCCCGCGTGCTGTCCAAACCGTTTCACCTGCGCGACCTGGTAATGGAGGTCGACCGCATGTTCGAGGTGGGGACCGCGACGGGATTGTGATTTTTTGAACACGCCGCTTGCCACCGCCGTTGGTCGCGGCTAGACGCGCCCTCCTGGCGGGCGTGTAGCTCAGTGGTAGAGCACTGTGTTGACATCGCAGGGGTCGCAAGTTCAATCCTTGCCACGCCCACCACTTGAACCCCACCATCCCAACGGGCTGGTGGGGTTTCGCATTTTTTCGCCTTAGCCGGTCTATGTGGTCCGGCTGTTTAGGGCGGCAGTCGGTCCGCCAGTAAGCTGCCTGACATCGGCATCGATTGCCGTGGCGCGCACCCGAGCGACGAAGGCGGCCAGCTCATCGCTCTGCATTCGGACAGAACGACGCTGAAATCTGCTGAGGCAACGTGCCAGCGCACTAGATTCACGGGTTTGGTTCCTGGCATCCCGGCGTGCGTTGCCACCAGTGCCTTTAGACCGGTTCCGGAGAGTGCACCATGTCAGTCGAGACGCTGAGTGGATTGGTGGAGGCTTTCCCCGCGAGAGAAGCTTTTTGATGGCGTCACGCCGATCCAGCGACTGCACCGCCTCGAGGCCGTGTTGGGCGAGAAGTCAGGGGTGCGCGCCTGTTCGTAAAGCGCGATGACCTGATGGGCATGGCGGCGGCGGCAACAGGCTGCGCAGGCTCGGATGCCTGCTGGGTGATGCCCGCGCCAGCGGGTGCGCAATCCAACCACGCACGTTTGAGCGCGGCGACAGCCGCTCGATCAGGGCTGTCATGCGAATTGGTGCTGACCGACGGCGTTCCGCTGCACGAGCCTGAGTACCGACGGAACGGCAACCTGGTGTTTGACGATCTGTTAGGAGCCACGGTGCACCGACTCTCGGGCGATGCTGATCCGATCGCCTTCGCACGGCACCGGGCCGACGAACTAAAGCGTGGTGGCCGGCGCGCGTTCGTGGTGGGTGCAGGCGGATCTACCCCGCTGGGGTGCCTGGGCTATGTTGCTTGCGCGGCCGAGCTGCTGCGACTGGAACGGATGATGGGCCTGCGTGTCGGTTCGATCGTTACCCCCAACGGCAGTTCGGGAACGCATGCTGGTCTGGTCGCAGGGCTGATAGCGGCGGGTGACACCGCATCGGGCACGCGATCCTTTGCCGTCATGGGTCCGGCTGAGGATGCCGAATGCGTGACGTGACGGCTCGCGACAGGCGCGCTGCAATTAAGCCGACCGGGCGCGAGGGATCGGCTCAAGACGGAGGAGGTACAGGTCGACGGCAGCCAGCTCGGCGATAGCTATGGCTATGGCCCGCCATGCCTGGCCATGCACAAGGCGATACGGCTGATGGCGACGAGTGAGGGCCTGTTGCTCGACCCGGTGTATAGCGGGAACGCCTTTGCGGGCTTTCTGGCCGGCATAGAGAGTAGACAATGGCGTGATCGGGCTGTGCTGCTCCTGGTGACCGGCGGGGTTCCGGGCCTGTTCGCCTATGCCTCGGAGTTCCTGTCTCGCTGAACCGGTAGGGTGAGGACGACGCGGAGCCCGCCGGTGCGTGCCGACCGGGCCAGCGAGAGTGACCCGCCGTTCAGCTCCGCCAACTCGCGTGCGATCGGAAGGCCGAAACCGTGGCCGTCGCCACGCTCGTCCAGCCTGCGCCCGGCGACAAGGGCTTCGGCCACGGCCTCGTCGGTCAGGCCGGGTCCATCATCCTCCAAGACGACCTCTACCCCCGCGCCGGTGCGTGAGGCGGACACGTTTACTGCCGAGGAGGCGTGCTTCCACGCATTGTCCAGGAGGTTGCCGAGCATCTCGTCCAGATCCTGGGGGTCGGCGGCGACGGACAGGTTGGGTGCGACGTCTACGGCGGCGGTCAAGGGTCGGTCCGCATGGATGCCGCGCATGACCGTCACGAGATCACCGATGGCCGTGGCGAGGGGAGTGGACGCGCGCTGAGGGCCGCCCGGCGCGGCCGCCCGCGCGCGGCCGAGATGGTGGCGGATGCGGCCGTCGATGTCGGCGACCATGGCGCGCAGGCCGCCGTCCGGATCATGTTTTTGTTCCTCCAGCCGCACGGCCAAGGCAGCGAGGGGGGTCTTCAGCCCGTGAGCCAGATTGGCGACATGGCGGCGTGCCTGGGCCAATTGCGCCTCGTTCTGGTCGATCAAGGCGTTCAGGTCGGCGACCAGAGGCACCAGCTCCGCCGGCTGGTCGGCAGGAACATGACGGCGACGCCCCGTGCGCACTTCACCGAGTGCGATGCGCAGGGTCCGCAACGGTCGCAAGCCAAGGCGCAGCTGTGCCCAGACGGCAAGCGCCAGCGCAACGCCCAGAACGGCAAGCGACCCGAACAAGGGCGCCATCGCATCCCGCAACGGCGCGAGAACCACCTGGCGGGGGCCGCTGACCATGATGCGGATCGGCCCTGCCTCAGACGGGATCACCTGTTCCAGCATGTGAACGGGCTCGCCATCGGCCGTCAGGGCGTCTGCCGGCCTTCCTCCCGCCATGCCGGGAGGAGGCGGTTCCGGGGATGTCGAGCCCGGCTTTGGCAGCGGCGGGGTTTTCGGGGGCGGTCCTGCTTCGGGCCCCGGCGGCGGGAGGGAAGCGCCGTCGAAAGCGTCGCCTTCGGTCCACCGTCCGCCGGGGCCGGTGACCTGCCAGCCCCAGCCCTGGCCCGGTTTGGCAAAGCCGGGCAGATCGACGACGCGCGCCCGGTCGAGCGTACCGTCGGGACGGATGGCGCGGACCAGCATCGTCGCCTCCGCCTCCAGCTGCTGGTCGAGACCGCGCATCACGACGCGTTCCAGGATGTGCCCGATTGCAAAGGCGGCAAATACCAGCGCCGCCACTGTGGTCAGCGTCGATATGGCGAGCAGGCGCCCGGCCAGCGAGCGCGGGACCATCCTCATGCCGCGCCGGCCGTGATGCGATAGCCGCGGCCGCGCACCGTATCGATCATGTCCGCCCCGATCTTCTTGCGTAGACGCCCGACGATCACTTCGACCGAGTTCGAGTCGACATCCGCATCCCCCTCGTACACCCGCTCGATCAGTTCGGCGCGGTCGACCACGACCTCCGGCCGCAGCATCAGGACCGACAGTACGCGCCATTCGAACGCGGTGAGCTTTACCGGCAGGCCATGAAGCTCGAACGTACCCAGTTGCGCGTCGAAGGTGAGGGGACCACAGCTGATGACGGCGGACGCATGGCCGGCCGAACGTCGGATCAGCGCGCGCAGCCGCATCACCAGTTCCTCCACGCGGAAGGGTTTCAGCAGGTAATCGTCGGCGCCTGCCTTGAACCCGGCAACCTTGTCCGACCAGCCGTCGCGCGCCGTCAGGATCAGCACCGGCATCGACCGTCCCTCCGCACGCCATTCGCGCAGCACCGTCACGCCGTCCTTCTTGGGCAGGCCCAGGTCCAGCACCGCCGCATCATAGCGTTCGGTCGACCCCAGATGCGCGCCGTCCTCGCCATTGGTGGCAAGGTCGACCGCGAAGGCTTGGGTACGCAGCGCGCGGGCGACGCCCTCCGCCAGGGTCGGATCGTCTTCCACCAACAGGATGCGCATTGACCGTTTCCTCCAACCGCGACCTATCGCTTCCAGCCAAACGGGAACTGAACGGCGTGGTTCAGCGTGGCGGGGGCGACGATTCGTAAAAGGGCGACATCGTTCACGAAGGAGAAGCGAAATGCCCGATCATGTTGAACCCCGCACCGGCCTGCACCGGTTCCGCCGCAGCCGTCTGGCCCTGTTCGGGGCGGGACTGGTGGCGCTGGGCGGCGTCACCGGCGCGGTGGTGACGGCGCAGACCCGGCCGTCCGCCACCATGGCGCCGGCCACCCCGGTCCCCATCCGCTCCATGTCCAGCGGCAGCATCGTCACCATCCGGGGCACGGTCGCGGAGGTGTACGGCAACAAATTCACGATGCAGGATGCCAGTGGCCGTGCCCTCGTCGATACGGGGCCTGAGGGTGACAACCGGACCCTCGTCACCGCCGGACAGCCCGTGACCGTACAGGGCCATTTCGATAACGGCGTGATGCACGGCGACTTCCTAGTCGGCCGTGACGGCAAGGTCGTGGCGCTGGCTCCGCTCGGGCCGCCTCCGGGTGGCCCGCGTCCGGGTCCCGACCGCGGGCCGTGCGCCCCGCCGCCCCCTCCGCCGGGCGCACAGCCGATGGGTGCCGGTGCTCCCGTGCCGCCGCCGGTTGCACCGCCGGCACCAGGCGCCACGGCTGCTCCGCCGGCGGCTCCCAACGCGGGCTGATCCGGTCTTGGGGTGGGCCTCGGTCCACCCCGAACCTTGATCGTGATCGTATCGCTGAACCTAGAGCGGCCAGAACAGTTGCGTCGATCGGATCAGGGCTGGCGGTATGGGTCATTAAGGGGATGATGGCGGTGAGGGGGAAGGTTTGCCGATGGTGACTGTCGCCACGGGCGGCATATGGGTGATCTGCGCCATGGCCACGGCGGGCGTCGTCGCGCGACCGTTCCGTTGGCCCGAGGCCGTTTGGGCGCTCGGCGGCGCGATCCTGTTGCTGCTGCTCGGCCTGCTGCCCTTTGACTCGGCCATGTCGGCCGTCGGCCGGGGTACGGACGTCTACCTGTTCCTGATCGGCATGATGTTGCTGAGCGAGGTCGCGCGCGAACACGGTCTGTTCGACTGGGTGGCGGCGACCGCGGCGCTGCACGCGCGCGGGTCTTCGCCTCGATTGTTCGCGCTGGTCTACGCCACGGGCATCGTCACCACGACATTCCTGTCCAACGATGCGACCGCCGTCGTGCTGACACCGGCAGTCTATGCGGCTGTGCGGAGGGCGAAGGCGGAACCGCTGCCGCTGCTCTTCGCCTGCGCCCTGATCGCAAACGCGGCCAGTTTCGTGCTGCCGATCTCCAATCCGGCGAACCTGGTTCTTTATGGCGGGCACATGCCGCCGCTCGGCCAATGGTTCGCGTCGTTCGCCCTTCCTTCCGCCGCCGCGATCGGGGTGACCTTTGTCGGGCTGCGCTGGGTGGAGCGGCATCGGATCGCCGGGTCGTGCGCCAGCCATGTGGAGCGAGAGCCCTTGTCGCGGGGCGGCCGGATCGCGCTGGCCGGGCTGGTCGCGACGGCGGCCCTGCTGCTGGGCGTGTCGGCGGCGGATATCGAGCTGGGACTCCCCACTGCCCTCGCCGGAATCGCGACCATGATGCTGGTGTCCGCATTGACGCGGACGTCGCCGCTTACTGCCATCAGATCCGTCTCGTGGAGCGTCCTACCCCTCGTTGCGGGCCTGTTCATGCTGGTCGCGGCGCTGGAGCAGACAGGCGTCGTGACCCGCATCGCCGATGCGCTGAGTGCCGCGTCGCGCGATCCGGAATGGGCATCCGCCGTCGCCGGCAGCGTGCTGGCGATCGCCTCCAACGCGGTCAACAACCTGCCTGCGGGCCTGGTCGCCAGCCTGGCGGTCACACAGGCGCATCCGCCGCAGCTGGTGGTCGACGGTCTGTTGATCGGCGTCGACCTGGGTCCAAATCTGTCGATTACCGGCAGCTTGGCGACCATCCTCTGGTTGCAGGCGATCCGACGCGAGGGCGAGGATGTCGGCTTCTGGGACTTTCTCAAAGTGGGGGCGGTGACGATGCCGCCCGCGCTTATCGCCGCGCTGGGTGCGCGGCTCCTTGTCGGCTGAAAAGGACTGTGACGATGGCGACCGCTGCGATCCCGTTCGAGCATGCCCCGAAAAAGGGTCCGGAACCCGGCCGCGTGCTGGATACACTGAACTTCTTCCTGGCTGATGTCCGCGACGGCTTGGGACCGTATCTCGCCATCTATCTGATCGCGGTGCGGGGACCGTCGCATGGGTGGAACGAGGCCACGGTCGGCACCATACTGACCATCGCCGGCATCGTCGGTCTGCTGTGTCAGACGCCGGCAGGGTCCTTGATCGATCGCATCACCAACAAGCCGCGCATGGTCATGGCCGCCGCGCTGCTGGTCACGCTGAGCAGCGTGTCGCTGCCGCTGGTTTCCGGCTTCGCCATGGTCGCGATCACGCAGTCGGTCGCCGCGGCGGCCGGTGCCGTGTTCGCGCCGGCGATCTCCGCGACCACGCTGGGGCTTGTGGGGCAGAAGGCATTCGCCAAACGGGTCGGGCGCAACGAGGCGTTCAACCATGCCGGCAACGCCGTCTCCGCCGCCTTGGCGGGGGCGCTCGCGTGGAAGTTCGGACCGGTCGTGGTGTTCTGGCTGATGGCCGCGTTGACCGTGGCGAGCATCGTCACCGTGTCTCGCATCCGCAACGACGATATCGACAACGATGTCGCGCGCGGGCTGGACTGTGCACCGGAGGACGGGTGCGAACAGCCGAGCGCCTGGCGATGCCTGGTGGAGAACCGGCCGCTGCTGGTGTTCGCGGTGATCGCCTTCACCTTCCACCTCGCCAATGCCGCCATGCTGACCTCGGTCGGGCAGTTGCTCGCCAAGACGGTGGGCAAGGATCAGGCGACGTCGATGATGGCGGCGTGCATCGTCGCGGGCCAGCTGGTCATGGTGCCGGTCGCGGCACTGGTCGGTCGCAACGCCGATCGCTGGGGCACGAAGCCGATCTTCTTGGTCGGCTTCGGCTTCCTGGCCGCTCGGGGCGCTCTCTACACCTTGTCGAACGACCCGTGGTGGCTGGTCGGGGTGCAGGCGCTGGACGGGGTGGGCGCAGGCATATTCGGCGCGCTGTTCCCCGTGGTCATCGCCGACCTGACTCATGGCTCTGGCCGCTTCAACGTCAGTCAGGGAGCGGTCGCGACGGTGCAGGGGCTGGGCGCGGCCCTGTCCGCCAGCCTGAGTGGCGCGATCATCGTCGCGGCGGGCTACGACGTCAGCTTCCTGACGCTCGCCGCCATCGCTGCCCTCGGCTTCGTATTGTACTTCGCCATGATGCCGGAGACCAAGCGCTGAGTTGTTGTAAGTCGGATCAATTGTATGATTATTCGTTGGCTTGCGCCCCACGGGGCTGTACACGTGCCGCGAGCCGGTTGAGCCGCGGAGGGTGCGTCGGCGGGTATGGGAGAGCGAAATGCGGCAGGATGCTGGGTCGGGAGTGGGTGTCGCATGAGCCAGGAGACGCAAGCCGTGCAGACGCGCCGCAGCCGCGCATGGTTCAACAATCCCGACAACGCCGACATGACGGCGCTGTATGTCGAACGTTACCTGAACTTCGGCCTCAGCCTTGAGGAAATTCAGGGCGGCCGGCCCATCATCGGCATCGCTCAGTCCGGCAGCGACCTGGTGCCGTGCAACCGCCATCACCTGGTCTTGGCCGAGCGGGTAAAGGCCGGCATCATCGAGGCCGGCGGCATCCCGCTGGAGTTCCCGACCCATCCGCTTCAGGAAACCGGCAAGCGGCCGACGGCGGGGCTGGACCGCAACCTGGCCTATCTGGGTCTGGTGGAGGTGCTATACGGCTATCCGCTCGACGGCGTGGTGCTGACCATCGGCTGCGACAAGACGACTCCGGCCGCGCTGATGGCAGCGGCGACGGTGAACATCCCGGCGATCGCGCTGTCGGTCGGCCCCATGCTGAACGGCTGGTACAAGGGGGAGCGGACCGGGTCCGGCACCATCGTGTGGCGCGCGCGTCAGATGCTGGCGGCGGGCGAGATCGATTATGCCGGGTTCGTGAAGCTGGTGGCGAGTTCCGCGCCGTCGACCGGCTATTGCAACACCATGGGCACCGCGACCACGATGAACTCGCTGGCCGAGGCGCTGGGCATGTCGCTGCCCGGATCGGCGGCGATCCCCGCGCCGTATCGCGACCGGCAGGAGGTGGCGTGGGAAACCGGCCGCCGCATCGTCGAGATGGTGGAGGCCGACCGCAAGCCGTCCGATGTGCTGACCCGATCCGCGTTCCTGAACGCGATCCGCGTCAACTCCGCGATCGGCGGATCGACCAACGCGCCGATCCACCTGAACGCCATCGCGCGGCACGTCGGGGTCGAACTCGGCCTGTCCGATTGGGAGGAGCATGGCGCGGACGTGCCGCTGCTCGTCAACCTGCAGCCGGCGGGCGAGTATCTGGGCGAGGATTACTACCGCGCTGGCGGCGTGCCCGCGGTGATGGGCGAGTTGCACCGGGCGGGTCTGCTCCACGGCGATGCGCTTACCGTCAACGGCCGCACGGTGGCGGAGAATATCGGCGACGCGCAAATCGAGGACGAAAAGGTGATCCGCCCCTTCGACCGGCCGTTGAAGGAAGCGGCTGGGCTGACCGTCCTGTCGGGCAATCTGTTCGACGGCGCGGTCATGAAGCTGTCGGTGATCTCCGACGAGTTCCGCGAACGGTACCTGTCCGACCCGGCCTCTCCCGGTGCGTTCGAGGCGAAGGTGGTCGTGTTCGACGGGCCCGAGGATTATCACCATCGGATCGACGATCCGGAACTCGGCATCGACGATCGCACCATCCTGGTGATCCGCGGCGCCGGTCCGGTCGGCTATCCAGGTGGCGCGGAGGTGGTCAACATGCGCCCGCCCGCCGCGCTGATCCGGTCGGGCGTGCACGCGCTGCCATGCATCGGCGATGGTCGCCAGTCGGGTACGTCGGGCAGTCCCTCGATCCTCAACGCCAGCCCGGAGGCCGCGGTCGGCGGAGGCTTGGCGCTGCTGCGCACGGGTGATCGTGTGCGCGTGGATCTGAACAGCCGCCGGGTGGACATGCTGGTGGAGGCGGACGAGATCGAGCGGCGGAGCGGCGAACTGCGCATCATCGAGGGCGAACTCTATCCCACGTCGCAGACCCCCTGGCAGGAGATCCAGCGTTCGATCGTCGGCCAGTTCGATACCGGCGCGGTGCTGGAGCCGGCGGTGAAGTACCAGCGTATCGCGCAGACCCGCGGCCTGCCGCGCGACAGCCATTGATGGGCGATGTCCGCGCCATCGTGCGTGATCGTCGCGATCGGTTGGGCGAGGGGTTGCTGTGGTCGTCGCGACAGAACGCCGTGTTCTGGGTCGATATCCTTGGCCGCCGTCTCAATCGCCTGTCGCTCGACTCCGGTGATGTCGACGGCTGGGACATGCCCGACGTGATCGGCTGGGTGATCGAGCGGGAAGCGGGAGAGGGGCTGATCGCCGGCATCGGCCGCAGCTTCGCGCGCCTGTCGCTGGACCCCGTCACCGTGGACGTCATCGTCGCGCCTGAGGCGACGATCGAGGGCAATCGCTTCAACGATGCCAAGGCGGACGCGGCCGGGCGCATCTGGGCCGGGTCGATGCCGTTCAACTGCGACGTGCCCACGGGCAGCTTCTACCGGCTCGACCCGGACGGCACGGCGACGCAGGTCGATTCAGGCTATACCATCGCGAACGGGCCCGCGATGCCGCCGAGCGGCGATTTCCTGCTGCACACCGACACTGCGCGAGACACCATCTACCGCTATCCGGTCCATGATGACGGCTCGTTGGGCGAGAGGCGCGCCTTTATCGAATTCGAGGAGGGCTGGGGTAGCCCAGACGGCATGACCTTTGACGCAGAGGGTGGCTTGTGGGTCGCGTGCTGGGGCGCATCGTGCGTCACCCGCTTCGATCCGGAGGGCCGACTGGACCGGCGTATCGCCTTGCCGGCGAGCCAGATCACCAACTGCACCTTTGCCGGCGAACGGCTGGACCGGATGTTCGTCACATCTGCGTCCGATGGGGTGGACGAGGCGCAGGGCGGATGCCTGTTCGAGGTGGACCCGGGTTGCCGCGGGCTGGCGCCGCACCGCTACGCCGGCTGAGCCGGACACAAGACAAGACATGGAGAGGACATGATGGCCATACCGATCGCGATCGTCGGCGTCGGAAAGATCGCGCGCGACCAGCACCTGCCGACTCTCGCGGCAAGCAATCGATGGCGGCTGGCCGGCGTGGTATCGCGGCACGCCGACGACCTGGACGTGTCCGCGCATCCGACGCTGACCGCGCTGAAGGCGGCGGTGCCTGAACTGGCGGCTGTGTCGATCTGCACGCCGCCGATCGGCCGCACCGACGTGATCCGCGAGGCGCTGGAACTTGGCCTCGACGTCATGGTAGAAAAGCCCCCCGCCGCGACGATCAGCGAGGCGGAGCGGTTTGCGTCGCTGGCGCGGGACGCGGGGCGTAGCCTGTTCCTGACCTGGCACTCGCGCGAGGCGAGCGGTGTCGCTCCGCTCAGCGCCTGGCTGAATGGTCGGACGATCAACCGCGTCGCGATCGAGTGGATGGAGGACGTGCGCGTCTGGCATCCGGGGCAGGAATGGATCTGGGAGCCGGGGATCGGCGTCTTCGATCCCGGCATCAACGCGCTGTCGATCCTGACCCGTTTGCTCGGACCAGTTTCGATGACCGGCGCGACGTTGCGCTTTCCGGCCAACAAGGCGTCGCCGATCGCGGCCAGCCTGGCCATGGAAGGCGGTGCGGGCGAGCTGGTGTCGGCGGAGTTCTCCTTCGACCAGCGCGGTCCGCAGACCTGGACCATGACGCTGGACACTGATGGTGGCCAAGCCACGCTGCTGGACGGCGGCGGTCGGCTGGAGATCAACGGCAGTCCTGTCGATGTGCCCGAGGGCACGGAATATGGTCGGTTGTACGATCGGTTCGCGGAACTGGTCGGCAAGGGTGAGATCGATGCGGACCTGGCGCCGTTCCGCCTTGTCACTGATGCCTTCCTGATCGGCCGGCGGGAGCAGGTCGACGCGTTCTCGTGGTCCGACTGATCCAGGCTGCCTAGCGCCTGAGGGCTGGCGCTAAGGGGAACTACGCATGGCCGCGCCCTGAAGGCGGGGCCTAGGACCCACCTCCTGACGGGGTGGGTCCAACCATGCACTACCAAACGCTTTTTCAGGACGCGGTCGACCGGCTGCACGCCGAGGGTCGGTATCGCGTGTTCATCGACATCCTGCGCAACAAGGGGATGTTCCCGAACGCGCGGTGCTTTGCGGGGCATAACGGGCCCAAGCCGATCACGGTGTGGTGTTCCAACGACTATCTGGCGATGGGACAGCATCCCAAGGTGATCGCCGCGATGGAGGAAGCGCTGCACGATGTCGGCGCAGGGTCGGGCGGCACGCGCAACATCGGCGGCAACACGCATTACCATATCGACCTGGAAGGCGAGCTGGCCGACCTGCACGGCAAGGAAGGCGCGCTGCTGTTCACCAGCGGCTATGTGTCGAACGAGGCGACACTGTCGACGCTGGCGCGGGTGCTGCCGGGGTGCATCATCTTTTCGGACGAGCTGAACCACGCCTCGATGATCGCAGGGATCCGCAACTCGGGCTGCGAGAAGCGGGTGTTCCGGCACAACGACCTGGACCATCTGGAGGAACTGCTCAGCGCGGCCGATCCGGCGGCGCCCAAGCTGATCGCGTTCGAGAGCGTGTATTCGATGGACGGCGACATCGCGCCGATCGCGGCGATCTGCG
>NZ_FOCF01000016.1 GCF_900110035.1 Sphingomonas gellani
CAGCCGGATCACCTCGGGCGAGGAGTTGAAGCGAGGAAACGGACTTGGCGGCAGCGCCCGTGATTTACGGCTCATCACCGCACGCTATCAGCACCCTGCTCCGCCTGCCACGTTGGTTTGACAGGGCCCTCCGGTGGCCATGATCGGTACGAGCCAACTTCCCGATTTATGGTGTCTGCGCTGTGGCAGTTCCGGCAGGCCGCCGGAGAAACGTCCGAGCAGCAGGCCTACTTACCGGCAGGGCCTGTCGAACCTACGTGGTGGGTGTCGGTCCAACTGTATCCGGCTTTGTAGAGCGGCGCCTGAGTATCATCCGGTCTTGCCGGGTCCTGTCGACGCACCGCTTCCATGGACAATGGCAGCTCGAACGGCAGGCGACCTTTGGGTCTTGCCGCTCCGGTAACCACGTCAAGCACTGCGGCATCACTCGCGCCGAATGTGGCAAGCAGCGCCTTCGCTCGGGAACGAACATTGGACAGAATGGCCGGACGGTCCAAGTTTACCGCCACGACCGTCGGCACGGCTGCCGAAGCACGCAAGATTGCAGCAAAGTCGGGATCATCGGCGCGAAAATCGAGACGCCCCTCGTTCTGCCGGGAACCAAAGAAGTGGTGCGGGTGAAGCATCTCGGATGGCGCGTCGGCACGTATGACCGCGACTTGGGCCTGTGCCGGATCATTCACGACGACGAACCCTCGCGCACGGGCCGCAGCAGGGTCGACCTTGTACAGCCACACGCGTGTACCCGCCGCACGAAGCGGCAGCACGCCGTCGCGGTTCTCCAGCAGCACCTGCGACTCCCGCTGCGCCCGATCCGCTTCCGCCTGTGCCGCAGGATTGCCGGCGACGCGTGCCGCTTGGGCTGGATCGACATAGGGATTGTCGAACAGGCCCAATTGGAACTTGAGCAACAGCACACGCCTTACCGCCTCGTCCAGTCGCGCCATGCTCACCTCGCCCGCGCGTACCGCCTCCAGCAGCGGCTTGGGATCGCTGACGCCGCCGAACTGGTCGATGCCCGCGTTCAACCCCTTGGCGAAGCGCTGCCGGACGGACAGCGTTTCCACACCCCAGGGCATGCCGATCGCGAAACCCTGCGGCGTGGCGGCGGTCGGCCGCTCACACCGTTCGGGACAGTCGTTGGTGATCGCCCAATCGGACAGCACGAAACCGCCAAAGCGCTTGGTTCCGCGCAGCACCGTGCCGAGCAGCTGCGCGTTGAAGCCGGCACCGACCGGCTCCAGCGGCCGGCCATCGATCGTCACGCCTGAAATGATCGGATAGGTCGGCATTATGCCGGCCGTGTGCGCAGCAAACGCCCCGTTGAACGCGGCGACGTGGCTGGCAAAGCTGGCATTGTCGAGCCGCGCGACCTTGCCGTATGCGTTGTGCCCATCGAATCCATCCGGTTCGGCGCCATAGCCCACCCAGTGCTTGACCACGGTTGCGACGCCAATGCGGGTGACGCCGCCACGACCACCCTGGAAACCCTCCACATAAGCGGCCACCAGGTCCGACACGAGGCGCGGGTCCGAGCCGAACGTGGCCGTCGTGCGCGGCCAGCGCGGTTCGGTCGCCAGGTCGGCCTGGGGTGACAGCGCCATGTGGATGCCGACCGCACGATATTCCCGGCGCGCATAACCTGCGAAACGTCGGACCAGGGTGGGGTCGCGGAGCGCGGCGAAGCCCAACGTCTCCGGCCAGAGCGAGAAGCCTCCGCCCGCCGTGCTGGCGCCGAGCACAACCTGGAAGTGATTGCGTGGATCGGTGCTGATCGTCATCGGGATGCCGAGGCGGGACGCTTCCGCCAGTTTCTGCACCGCGTTGTTCTGTTCCGCCAACTCCCTGGGCGACGTGGCGAGACGTGTGATGAGGCTGGAGACATGCGCCTCCGCTATCGTCTGTCGGAGCTTCGCGAGGTCGTACTTGCGCCCCAAGCCGATCCTGTCATCGGCAGGCGGACTGATGTGGAGCAGCGTGCCGACCTTTTCCTCGACGCTCATCCGCCGCATCAGGTCATCCAGCCGGTCTTCCACGGGACGGCGCGTGTCCTCGTACGGATCGAGCCGACCATTGTGGTTGAGGTCGCGATAGGAGGGCACGGCGCGCGCGAAGGACGTGCCGCCGAGGCACAGCGTTGCGGCGATCGCCACATGCAGGGACGACGCACTCACCGCACGCCTGCCGCATGGATCGCCGGTGAGGCGAGCGCCCGGCGAACCAAACGCCCACCGCATCATGCGTCTCCGAACAGGGCTGTACGGGCTATATCGAGTGCGGCGACCGCATCCTGCCGCGCCTGTGCCGCCTTCAGTTCCTCGACATCGAGCCGGTCCAGCGCCCGCTCGATCCTCTTCAGGAACCGGATCGCGCTGTTGGCGGCGGTGGCCGGGTCCTCGCGGAACGGAAATTGGTCCAGCTGCCAGACGCCCTCCCAGCTGTTCTTGCGCAGGGTCCAGAAAAATTCGAACAGCTCGACCGGGTGAACCGACCCGGCAATCAGGTCGTCGTCCCAGCTGCGGTTGTTGTCGTTGACGTCCATACCGAACAGCCGGCCGTGGTCGATCGCGAGCTGCGCTGCATCCGCGGGGCTTTCCCCGCCGTAGAGCGAGTGTCCGAAGTCGAGCAGGATACCGACGTTCGGCACTCCCATCCGTTCGATGCCGAGCAGCGTGCGCGCCACCGAGTCATAGTTCATGTGCACGCGCGGTTCGCGCGGCTTGTACTCGATGACGAACTTCAAGTCGGGACTCTCGGAGGCCAGTGCGGCGACGCCCTCTACGGACCGGGTCCAGATCTCCTTGTGATCCACCTGGAAGGGGTAGTCCCAGCCGTCCTGGCCCGGCCACAGCTTGACATAGTCGGCACCGAAATGCCGCACCATCTTGGCAGCCTCCGTGCACATCTCATGGGCCAATCGCCGGACGCCTGCATCGGGGTTGGTGAACGCACCCCTTGCGAACTGGCGCGTGTAGATTTCCGGCGTGATGCCGATCACCGACAGTCCATTGCGGTCCAGTGCCGCGCTGATCTGTTCCAGCGTCACGCCACCACCGCCGGGATATGGGAAGTTGATGTCGACAACCGACAGGTCCTCCACCTGCCCGGCAAGGTCGATCATCTCCAACAGCGTGCGCGGGGGGCCGTAACCGTCGGTCGCATATCGATCGACATAGGTCGCGAAGTGCCAGATGCCGGCGCCATAACGTTGCGTGCCCATGATATCCTCAACTTGTACGGGGTGAAGCCGGCGTGGGCGCCAGCGCGAAGTCCTTCAGTTGCGCGGCATTGCCACGGTCGATCAGGAAACAATCCATCAGCAGCTTCTCGCGCTGTCCGGTGCTGCCGGTCCTGAGAAAGCGATCAGCGAGATCGACCGCAAATTGCGCCTGGCGCTTCGCCGGCTGCAGCACGGTCGCGCGCATCTTTCCCGCGATGATCGCATCGCGCGCATCGTTCGACCCGTCGAAGCCGACCACCACGACATCGGCCCGCCCCGCGCTTTCCAGAGCGGCGACAGCGCCCAGCGCCATGGTATCGTTGCCGGCGATCACGCCGCGGATCTCGGGATGCGCCTGCAAGACCGACTGCGTCACGGTGAAGGCCTGCGCCTGATCCCAATTGGCGCTCTGCCGCGATACCATCTTCAGGTCCGGATATTGGGCAAGCACGTCATGGTAACCGCGCGAGCGGATGATGGCGTTGGTATCCGATTCACGCCCCACGAGTTCGAGATATGGGCCGCGCTCTCCCAACGCCTCGGCAAAGGCCTGCGCGCCCAGCGTCGCGCCCTGATAGTTGTTGGACACGATCTGAACCGCCGCCGCGCCACGCGACGAAATCTCGCGATCGATCAGGAACACCGGCACGCCTGCCGCCCTGGCGCGCAGCACGGCGGCGAGGCTGGCATCCGCGCCTGCGTTGTCGAGGATGATCGCGGCGGCGTTTCGCGCGATGGCGGTATCGACCAACTCGCTCTGCTTGTACGCATCGTCGCCGTGGCTGAACTTCAGCGTGCTGTAGCCGAGCGCGCGAGCACGCTCTTCGGCCCCGATCGCTTCCTGACCGAAAAAGGGATTGTCGAGCGACGGCGTGATGACGACCATCAGCTTCGAGTGTCGCGCCGCCGGCCCCGCGAACAGCCATAGGGCCGCCAGCACCGCGATCAGCGCTCCCGCGACCAGAAGGATACGGAAGCGCCGTGGATTCATGCGATGATGACCTCTATGCCGCGATCGATGAAGCCGCGATGATCCTCATCGCGTATGCCGCTGTCGGTGATAAGGACGTGAATGCTCTCCAACCCACCTAGCGAGGAGAAGCTGGTCTTTCCGATCTTGCTGGAATCGGCCAGCAGATAGACGCACGACGCGGTGTTGATCATCGCTCGCTTGACGCTGATATCGGCGATTGCCGGGAAGGTGAGCCCTGCCTCGAAAGACACAGCGCCGGTCGCCAGGAACAGCTTTTGAGTGAACAGGCCCTCGAAATAATCGGCGGAGCGTTCGCCGGACAAGGACAGCGTCGGCGCCTTGAACTGGCCTCCGGGCATGTGAACGGTGCAGGTCGGCGTCGCACCCAATACCAGCGCGATGTTGAGGGCGTTGGTGATGACGGTCAGGTGCTGCCGGTCGCTCAGCTGCATGGCCATTTCGGTGGTGGTCGATCCGGAATCGAGGATGATCGTCTCGCCGTCCTCGACCAGCGCCGCGGCGGCGCGGCCGATACGACGCTTGGCATCCATGTTCACCAGGTGGTGCAGCGCCATCGCGCGGACCTGCTGGGGCACCGACTTGAGGTAGGCGCCGCCATGTTCGCGTGTGACATGCCCTTCGGCTTCCAGCCGCTCCAGGTCCTGGCGGATGGTCACCTCGGACACTGAAAAGGCTTCGGCAAGGCCGCGGACGCGTGCGCTGCCTGCCTCTTGCAGCCATTCGAGGATCTTCATGCGGCGCGGTTCGCCAAGCAGCGCGCCGCCCGCCGCGGCTGCCTGCCGACGGCCCGCGCGCAGCGCCGCGGGTATCGCCGGCGTCGCGCCCGCCTGCTCCTCGATGATCTTGCGCTTGCGTGCCATGTGCGTCCTCAGCTCTCCCGACCGCCGAAGCGGGCTTGAAGCTGATCGAATACCACGGCCGCGACGATCACCGTACCCTTGATGACCATCTGCCAGAACTCGCTGACACCCATCATCACCATGCCGTCGCCAAGCGTCCCGATCACGCAGGCGCCCACCATCGTGCCGCCGATCGTACCCCGCCCGCCGGCCAGAGAGGCTCCGCCCAGCACGACGGCGGCGATGGCGCTTAGTTCGAACGTCTGGCCGCTCGCCGGATGCGCCGACACGAGATCGGAGGCGACCAGAAGTCCGACCAGGCCAGCGCACATGCCCGAAATGACGTACACCGCACGCGTCACGCCGCCGACGCGAACGCCGGACAACAGCGCGGCCCGCGCGTTGCCGCCCACCGCATAGACGTAGCGTCCGAATGGAGTTCGCGCGGCGACAAAGGCAGCGGCGAGGGCCAGCATCAGCACGATCAGGACCGGGACGGGCACACCCAGCATGCGCCCGGCGCCGAGCCAGGGGAAGCCCTGATTGCCGTAATCCGGGCTCCCGACCAGGTTCGGAAAGGTCGCGCCGTCCGACAGGAGGAGCGCCGCGCCACGTGCAACGTAGAGCATGCCCAGTGTGGCGATAAACGGTGCCACCCCCAACCGGGTGACCAGCGTGCCATTGGCCAGACCGATCAGCCCACCAAGCAGCACCGCGATCAGCACCACCATCGGTACGGACGGATAGATGACGAGGCCGAGTGGCACGATCGTCAGGCCGTGGAGGATCAACGCCCCTGCGACCATGCCGGACAGTCCCGCGATGGAGCCGACCGACAGGTCAATGCCGCCTGTCAGGATGACGTAGGTCATGCCGATGCCGAGCATCGCGATGATCGCAATGTGCTTGGCCATGATGAGAAGGCTGCCGATCGACAGAAAATTGGGTGCAAGCGTCGAAAAGAACACCAACACGATGAACAGCGCCACGAGAGCCCGCAGTCGGATCAGCAGTGCGGCAAGGCCCAGGCTCGGAGCGGTCGATGGAATGGAAGCGGATTGGGTCGCCATGATCGCCTTCAGTTCGCCGCTTGTAGCGGGGCGACTATGGTCGCCGTTGCAGAGGACACGCCATTCGCGGCCCGGACCAGCATGGTCTCGTCCGCCTCCTCAGCCGGCAGGTCTGCCGTCACGCGTCCGGCCGCCATCACCACCACCCTGTCAGCGACCGTCAGCGCTTCGGCCAGGTCCGACGTGGTGAAGGCAATCGCGATACCCTGTCCCGACAGCGATCGCATCGCATCGAACACCTCCGCGCGTGCGCCGACATCGACGCCGCGACTGGGTTCGTCGAGCAGGATCGCGGCAGGGTCGCGCATCACGCAGCGGCCGATCACGACCTTTTGCTGGTTTCCACCCGACAGGGCGCCGATCGGCGTTTCGCCACCACGAGCCTTTATGCCGAGCCGGCCGATCATGTCGCGCACCGCTTGTCCTTCCCGAACGGGCGAGATCATGCCGCCCGGTGCGAACCGCCGCAGTACCGAAAGGCCCAGGTTGCCGCCGACGCGCAAGTTCGGGAACAACCCCTCACGCTGCCGATCCTCCGGCACCAGCAGCAGTCGACGTTCGATCCTGTCGGCGATTGGAAGGCGATCGATCCGCTCGCCGCACAGGCGCACCACGCCATTCCCGCGTCGCGCGCCCTGGATGTATTCGAACAACTCGGTGCGCCCGGCGCCGAGCAGGCCATAGATCGCGACCACTTCGCCCGACCGGAAGGTGAGCGATACGTCGTCCACCAGCGTGCCGCCCGCCGGCCGTCGCACAGACACATTCTCGACCTGCAACACTGGTGCGCCCGGAGCCTGGCCACCGTTTCGCCTACGCGAGCGCGCGACGCCGTTCTCGCCCAGCATCCGCTCGACGATCCACGGCACCGATGCCTCCGCCACGGGCGCGGTGGCCACCACCCGCCCATCGCGCATGACCGTGATCCGGTCGCCGATCCGCATCAACTCCTCCAATCGATGCGAGATGTAGACGATCGCCACGCCGTCTCGGCGCAGTTCGTCGATGACCTGGAACAGAGTCGCAACCTCGCTTTCGCTCAATGCGGAAGTTGGCTCGTCAAGGATCAGGATGCGTGCGTCCTCGGCCAGCGCACGTGCGATCTCCACGATCTGCTGCTGCCCGATTCGCAGATCGCCGACGCGCGCGTCGGGATCGATCGACGCCCGCAATCGGGCGAGCACCGCGACCGCTTTCACCCGCTCCGCCGAACGATCGATGCGAAAGCCGCGCGCGACGCGGCGGCCCAGAAACATGTTCTCCACGACAGTCAGGTTCGGGCAAAGGTTGAGTTCCTGGAAAACGATGCCGATGCCGCACCGCGCCGCCTCCTGTACCGAGGTGAACGACACGGGTCGGCCATCGATCAGGAGCCGGCCGGTGTCCGGCCGCTCCACGCCCGCCAATATGCGCATCAGGGTCGACTTGCCGGCTCCGTTCTCGCCGATCAGCACGTTGACCGCCCCCGCGGCCAGATCGAAGTCGACGCCGCGCAGCGCCCGCGTCGCACCGTAGGAGCGGACGATGCCCTCCGCCCGGAGTGCGATCCGATCAGCCTGCACGACCAACCTTCAGAGAGATGGGGGTGACGATCAACGGCGCATTTGCGTAGCGGATATTGGCGATCCCGACGAAGCGAACGGTCTGGCCCGGCCGCAACCCCGCCGCGACTGGCCGTACCCCCGCAAGCGCACGCGCAGTCAGCGCGCGCCCGACGTCGGCGAAGACGAGTTGATCGGCAAAGTCGTCGAAGGTGACGAACGGCAGCGCATCCCGCACCGCACTTCCCTCGACCACCGGTCCGATCTGGAACCGGGCGGACTGCCCCGATGGCCAGTTCGGCAGGGCGACCATGACCTGCCCCCGCCGCGACGTGGAATCGACCGACACGACGCGTCCAGCCCCCTCCAGTACGAAGGTCCAGGCGGACCCCTCCCCGGCACGACGACCAAAGGTACCGCCGGCACGATCCACATCCTGAGCGATGGCCGACGCAAGCGTGTCTAACGGCACCGCCGCGGCCCGAAAGGCAGGCAAGGCCTTATCGTCCCACATGCCGGCGACATAGCCCGGCGCGTCCAGCGCGCCGCCCTGCCTGGCGCGGATCGCACGATCCTCCTCGACGGTCAGGACCTTGCAGCTGGCCAGCATGCCGCACCCGGACAACAGGACAGCGGCGCCGATAGCATATGTCAGACGACCCCGATCCATTCTACGCCACAAGCTCTCCTACCCACAGGACCGACATATTGACTTCGGTCTCTTTCGGTTTCCGCTGCGTTGGATTTGGCGGCGTTCCCCTAGCTTGTCAAACGCCGACCGCGATATTCTTGCGGTTTTTCTGCCCGCGCCAGGCGGTTCGCAGACAAGCGAAGATATTCGGAGCTTTGGCTTGTGCAGGACGCGAAGTCAGCTTAGTCATACCGGCGAGTAAGGAGGGGCAATTTGTTACACCCAACATTCGCGGCGAAAGACCCACGCGTCGCCACGATCCGCGCCAAAGCGAACTGGATGCGTCGCCGCAGCATTCGCATGGTCTTCGAAGCCCGACAGGGGCATCCGGGGGGCGACATGTCGGCCACCGACGTGCTGGCCACGTTGTATTTCGGTGTGATGCGATTCGATCCCGCGAACCCGCTTGACCCCGCCCGCGACCGTTTCGTCATGAGCAAGGGGCATTGCACCGGGGCCCTGTACACCGCACTCGCCGGCGCAGGCTTCTTCCCCGAGGACGAGCTGTCCACCTATCTCCGACCCGGATCGCGGCTGAACGGTCATCCCAACCGCACCTACCTGCCCGGCGTGGAAACCAATACCGGTCCCCTTGGCCATGGCCTGCCCGTTGCGGTGGGAATCGCGGTGGCGGGACAGATCGACAAGTCGTTCCATCGTACCTTTGTGCTTACCGGGGACGGCGAACTGCAGGAGGGCAGCATGTGGGAAGCCGCTATGTTCGCAGGCCATCGCAAGCTGGACAAGCTGACAGTGGTGGTCGACCGGAACCGGTTGCAGCAGGGCGCGCGAACGGAGGATACCAACGCCTTGGAACCGCTCGCCGACAAGTGGCGCGCCTTTGGCTGGGACGTGTCGGAAATCGACGGCCACGACCATGCGTCGCTGCTTGCCACGCTTGAGGCGCCGGGAACGGAACGGCCGCGCTGCATCATCGCTAACACCATCAAGGGACAGGGCATCTCGTTCATGCTGGACCAGGCAAGCTGGCATCATGGCGTGCCCACGCAAACGCAGTTCACCACCGCGCTGGAGGAACTCGCCCGCTCGGAGGAAGATATATGAGCGCCCCCGGTCCGGCCGCTGCCGGTTTGCATGATTGCCGCGACGCGTATGTCGCCACGGTGGAGGCACTCGCGGCAGACGATCCGCGCATCGTGGCGGTGGTCAACGACAGCGTGGGCTCGTCCAAGCTTGGCAAGTTCCGCGACCGCTTTCCCGACCGGCTGGTCAATGTCGGCATCGCCGAGCAGAACATGATCGGCGTTGGTGCTGGCCTCGCCAATGGCGGCAAGATACCCTTTGTCAGCGGCGCCGCCTGCTTCCTCACGGCGCGCGCGTTGGAACAGATCAAGGCGGATCTGGCCTACAGCCACGCCAACGTGAAGCTGTGCGGTATCTCCAGCGGCGTCGCTTATGGTGAACTGGGCGCCACCCACCATTCCATCGAGGACATCGCGTGGCTGCGCGCGATGCGCGAGTTGACGGTGATCGTCCCGTCCGACCCATCCGAGACGGCCGCTGCGATCCGCGCGGCCGCTGCCCATGACGGGCCGGTTTTCATCCGGATCAGCCGCATGCCCGTACCCGAGCTGGAGCATCCCGCCCCGTTCTCCATCGGCCGCTGCGAGACGCTGCGCGAGGGCAAGGACCTGACGATCATCGCCAACGGCACGCTGGTCCATCGCGCACTGACCGCTGCCGACGCGTTGACCCGAGAGGATATTTCGGCACGTGTCCTGAACATGGCGACCATCACTCCGTTGGACGAGGACGCCATCCTTGCCGCCGCGCGCGACACCGGCGCGATCCTGACGACCGAGGAGCATGTGGTACGTGGCGGGCTGGGTGGCGCGGTCGCCGAAGTGGTCGCGACCGGGGCGCCGGTGCCCATGCGCATCCTCGGCTTTGACGGATTCCAGCCGACCGGGTCCGCGGAATGGCTGATGGAGCGTGCGGGGCTCACCGCCGACGGCATCGCCGCCGCCGCGCGCGAACTTGTGCAGGGCAAGCGCGGCTGATGTCGAGTCCGGCGATCCTGGCGATCGATCAGGGAACAACCAACACCAAGGCGCTGCTTGTCTCACCTGACGGGACCATCCTTGCGCGGGCGAGCCGGCCGATGACCCTCACCCACCCGCAACCCGGTTGGGCGGAGCAGTCGGCGGACGCAATCTGGGACAGCGTGGCCGATGCCATAGCCGATGTGGTCACGCAGGTGGATGCACGCGTGGTGGCTGTGGCGATCAGCAACCAGCGCGAGACGGCGGTGCTCTGGGACGCGGTGACTGGGCGCCCCCTCGCCCCCGCGATCAGCTGGCAATGCCGCCGATCCTATGATCGCTGCGCAACGCTGCGCAAGGCCGGGCACGAGGCCGCCGTGATCGCCCTGTCCGGGCTCAATCTCGACCCCTTGTTTCCCGCCGCCAAGCTCGCCTGGCTGCTAGACTCCGTTCCCGGCGCACGAGAACGGGCGGGTTCGGGGGAATTACAGGCCGGCACGATCGACAGTTGGCTGGTGTGGAACCTAACGGGCGGCGGTTCGCATGTGACGGATACGGGCAACGCCGCGCGCACGCAGTTGCTGGACCTGCATTCAGCCGATTGGAGCGTCGAGCTGGCCGAACTGTTCGATGTGCCGATCGCGATGCTCCCGCAGGTGCAGCCTTCGGACAGCCATTTCGGCGACACGGCCGCAGGGCGAACGATCCTGCCCGCCGGCATCCCAATCCACGCGGTCATGGGCGACTCCCACGCAGCGCTATTCGGCCACGGCTTGTCGGAACCGGGGGCGGCCAAGGTCACGATCGGCACCGGTTCGTCGATCATGGCCCTAACAGACGTTCCTGCGACATCGCACAGCGGCCTGTCCTCCACCATCGCATGGCGGCGAGGCGATGAGGTGACCTATGCGCTGGAGGGCAACATCACCGTGTCGGGTCAGGCGGCCGCATTCGCTACGCGGCTGCTGGGCCTCGCCGACGAAAATGCGCTGACGGCCTTGGCGCAAACTGTGTCTGACAGCGGCGGCGTTGCCTTCGTGCCCGCGCTTGCCGGACTGGGCGCGCCGCATTGGGACAGCGAGGCGCGGGGGATGATCGCCGGGATGACGCTCGGCACCGGCCCCGCCCATATCGCGCGTGCGACACTGGAGGCGATCGCGATGCAGATCGTCGACGTCTCGCTGGCCATGGAAGCGGACACCAACCGAGTTATTCCGACTGTCTCGGTGGACGGCGGCGCGACGCGTAACGCCTTTCTCCTGCAACTCCTCGCCGATCTGCTCGACCGTCCCGTGCTGCGCCGCGCCGACCCCGAGTTGAGCGCGCTCGGCGTGGCGCGGATGGCGGCGGAGGCGCTCGGCCTGGCATTGCCGGTATCGGGCGGGCACGACACCGAGCGGTTCGATCCCGCCATGTCTGTTGCGGATCGCGAGCGCGTGGCGGCGAAGTGGCATCGGGCTGTCCAGAGGGCGACGGCTCACGATTAGAGTATCGTGGCATCGGTATCCTCGACCCAGCGCGTGGGACGGTCGCCAGATTCCGCAACACGCCCATGTCCGATCACATCATAGCGCCGACACCGGACACGTACGCGGTTTCGTCGTGCTGTGGATCGCCCTTTAGTACGGACGAAGCACGCGGCGTCCAAAAGGACCCATGTTGGACGACCAGGCTGATCACGGGACCGGCGTGACGATCGCGCGACGATAGCTGGTCAGGGCAGGCGTGCCCGTATCGGTCACTTCGAGGATCACATGATATGCGAGTGGCGTGGATGGCGCAGGCACGTTCTCTGCCGTGGCGGAGAAAGCGGGCACCACGAAGCTCGCCGCTTCGTCCGCCGGCCCCTCGATGCGCAGCTTGGGCGGGTTGATCCCGGGCGCGCCGCTTGGCTCGCCATATTGCCACCAGCGGATCGTGACGCTCTGACCATCGGGATCGCGTGTGCCGGCGGCGGAAAGGCGGACGACGGACCCGATCTTCGCCGTGATCCGCACGGGATCAGTGCCGGCGATGCCGTTCAGCACCAGCTGTGGATTGTGGTTGGTATCGTTGCGATCGGGCGAAAGGCTCCACCCGATGCGCGCGGCGAAGTCGTTCTGAAAGGCGCGTCGCCAACGGAAAATCGTCGCCTGGTTGCTGGCCCAGGTCTTGCCCGTGCCGTCGACGAACACATCCTGTGCGTCAGCCCGGTGGCCGGCGCCCTCGTAGGATTGGAGATAGCGGCCACCCCATCCACCCCATTCGGGATGTTCCGGATCGTTCAGGCCGTTGCGGATGAGGCCCAGGAACGAGGGCGTGTCACCCTCCATCAGGAACTTGTGCGGCGGATAAAGGCTGCCGAGCTTTCCACGATGGATGTTGGCGGCAAGCCAATCGTTCGTGACCGTTTCCGCTGCGGGCCACTTGTTGGGGAGCGCCAGGTCTGCGGAAATGCCGGTCCAGGCCGCCATGCCATATTGACCCCACCCGTGCGCGCTCGCGATCCAGAACAGGTCTGGGAAGTTCTGGCGAACCCATGGCCCGGCGTCGTCCTGATCCGAGATCGAGTACACACGAAGCTTCGCCACAAAGGCCTTCACCTGAGCCGGCGTTCGGGTGGCGCGAACCGTCCACAGCGCCTGCGCCAGATCCACGACGCCGCCCCATGCGGGGATAAAGAGAGGCCGCGGATCGGGGCGATCCACTACCTCGATGATGCGGCGGGAGCCGTCGGTGTCCTTGCCCTCACCGACACCGCGCATCCCATAGGCGGACGATCCGTTGCGCACCACGGCACGCAAGGCGGCCGGTTCGGGGTAGCCACTAGCATGCGCACGCAGGTTGGGAAGGACGCCGGCATAGGCATCGATGCGTTCCAGCAACAGCTGCGGCTGGACCCGACCGCGCTGCCAGGTGGACGTCGTGGCGACCAGCCCTTCCACGTCGAACTGGTTCGAATACAGGAGGAAGCGGACGAAGGATTCGGAATCGTCCGGCTCGTTGCCGATGTCGGTCAAAACCAGAACCCGCCGTTTGACATCCGGCGCAACCTGCGCCGAAGAGGGCGCCGGTAGTCCCGTCGCTACAGTCGCGGCCGTGACCACCCCGATCGCTACCATCGCATGTACCATCGGCCGCATGGGAAAGTCTCCGAACGAAAAGATGCCCGCCACGGGTAAGCGCGGCGGGCGAGGGGTGGAAGCGCTTAGAATTTGGTGCGCAGGCCCAGTGCGAACAGCCGGCCCAGTGTTGAGCCGTTGGCGTAACCCGAGGCTGCATTGCGGAAAGGCGGGTTTTCATCGAACAGGTTATCGATGTTGAGCGTCAGCGAGGTTCCCTCCATCAACCCAGCCTTCTCCAGGTTCAGCGAGAAGAACAGGTCGACGGTATCGAACGCCTTGACCCGGCTCTGGGTGGCGTCGAACAAGATCGGATAGCCCCCGCTATGGGCCAGCTGCGCCCGTCCCGTGATGGGTCCTACCTCGGCGCCCAATGTTGCGAGGAAGTTGAAGCGGCTGGCCCCGTTATCGAGCAGCTCGGTGTAGACACCGTTGTTGGACGGGCTCGACTTGCGATGCAGGGTGTAAGTGCCGCCGAAACTGGCGTTGATCGATCCGAAGTCTGTTGGTCGGTTGAGCACGGCATTGAAGTCGATGCCGTCCTGCTTCAGCCGCCCGCGATTGTACCGGCGCAGGTCAAGCACCGCGTAAGGGGTCCCGAACTGATTGTAGAGGAAATCGAGAGACGGGAAGTTGTCCGGCCGCAACCCCCCGGAAAAGCCGTTGACCTGCGCGATCGTCGGATCGCGGATGAAGAACGGCGCGTTCAGCGGGTCGTTGTACCATGCCGGGGTGCCGAAGCCGCCCGAGTTGACGCTGATGATATCCGTAAAGTCGATGTTGTAGTAGGTTGCGCTCAGCGTCACGGCGGGGACCGGCCGTACGTCCGCGCCGAGCGACCAGGTGGTGGCGGTTTCCGGCTTCAGCGTCGAACTGCCGCCCGAAATCCAGATGATCGACCGACCGCCGGCATAACCGATACCCTGCGTGGCGGAGATGCGCGCGTCGACCGCGCCCACCGTGTCGGCAAGGCTGGGCGCGTGGAACGATGTGCCCCAATTGCCGCGAATGGTGATCTGATCGATCGGCTTGTAGTTGAACCCGACCTTTGGATTGGTGGTCCCGCCAACGTCGCTGTAATGGTCATACCGCACCGAGCCGGTCAGATCGAGCGCCCGGATGCCGCCCATGGCGTTGGACGCGCCGACAACCGGCACGAAGATTTCGCCGAACACCGACGACACGTCGCGGTCGGCCGCTGACCCGTTGCGGAACGGCGTCACAGACGACCCGTTGCGGATGTTGGCAGCGATCCTTTCCCAATGATGCTCACCGCCGATCGCGACGCGGACATCGCCGCCGCCCAGCGAGAACAGGCTGCCGTCGACAACCAGCCGACCTTCCGCAAGGTCCTGCTTCGCGACCGAATAGTTGCTGTAGTCGCGAATGGCCGCCAACACCGCCGCGTTCGTGCTGCTTACGTCATAGGGGTTCAGCGCCGTGGCCGTCGTGGTTCCCGCCAGCGCGCCGGCCAGATTGCCGGCATTCGCCAGATACTCGATCGTGTTGTTGTAGCTGTGGCCATAGTTCGCCAGACCACGCAGATGCCAGCCGCCGCCCAGGTTCGCGTCGAAGGTCGGCGTGATACCCCAGGAATCGAACCGAGCCGGGCTTTGCGTGCCCTGTCCGAATACGGGCGAGAAATCGAAGGTGACGAACTGGCGCGTTTCCGTGCCGATCGGCCGGAAATACGGGTTAGCGTTCGTGATCGTGCCACTACCCGCAAGCGTCGCCTGCAGCGTGGTTGTTTTCCGGCGCGAGTAATAGCCGGTGATGTTGGTCGAAATGGCATCGTTCAATTGCTGGTCGAGCGTCGCGAAAACGGTATGACGATTTTCGCGCGGATAGATTGTAGCGTAATCGGTCGTGCTGCACCGGTTGGGCGTTCCCGCTACGCGTCCGGGAAGCGGGTAGTAGGTCGTCCCCAGCCGGATGTTGCCGGGGTTGCAGTTGAAGCTGCGGTTGTCGGAACCGCCGTTGGCGCGATAATCCTGCGTGACGTAATCGCGCTCGATGCCTTGGATCTCGTTGTGCCACGCATAAGCGTAGGACAAGAACAGCGACCCGGAGCCCCAATCCTTGCCCACCGTGACACTGGTGTCGAGCGTGCGGTACCCGTCAGCGAAGCCATAGCGGCCGGTCGCCTCGATGCCGTCGAAACGTTTGCGGGTGATGAAGTTGATGACGCCGCCGATCGCGTCCGATCCGTAGATCGACGAGCCGCCGTCGGGGATCACTTCCACGCGCGAGATGATGCCGGGCGGGATGATCTGCGGGTCGACATAGGTCTGCAGAATGCCCGAACCCACCACGCGGTGGCCGTTGAGCAGCGTAAGCGTGGTCGTTCCGCCGGAAGCACCGAGGTTGCGCAGGTTTGTCTGCACGATCGGCTGCCCGAAGCCTGCGCCACCGGTCGGAACGGCGTTGAAGTTGCTGATCTGGGGGATCGTCGCAAGCAGGTCGTTGGACGACTGCGCACCGGTGGCGACCACGTCCGCGGTCGAGATGCTGACGACGTTGGTGCCGACGGGCGCGACACCGCGCAACAGCGTTCCCGTCACCACGACGTCGGCGCTGGCGGCCTGGTCCGCATTGCCGGGCAACTGGCCTGTGGGCTCGGCGGCAGCGGGCGGCGTCGCCTGCTGATCGCTACCCACCTGGTCCTGCACCGCCTCGGTAGAAGCCGGCGAGGTGGCCGTCTGGGGCGTGGTCGTCTGGGCAGAGGCTACTTCCATGCCGCCGAGGAACAGCGCCAAGCCGCTGACCGTACCCAGAACGACGCGATGGTTTGCGAATGTCTTCACGAGCAAGCCCCCTCTCCTACCGTGCACCCGCTTGACTGCGGGCTGCTCCGGGCGCGGCTTTCCCGCGACGGTGTCGCTGCATAACCGAGCAAAACACCGATCGCAATTGACTACTTTCGATTACCTTCGTATTTATTGGCGTACCGCAACGGCATACTGTGCGGCGCAAAAACAAGGGGAGGTTTCGATGCAGACCCAATTCCGCGTGTCCCGCCGTGGCCTGATGGTGTCCGCGGCAGCGCTCGGGACGCTGGCGGCAACCCGTGCGCTGGCCGGCGACCTGGGCGCGGCCACCGCCATCGTGAATACCCGCAACGGTCCCGTGCGCGGGCGCTGGGAATCGGGATCGATCCAGTCCTTCAAGGGCCTGCGCTACGCGGCCCCTCCGATCGGGGCCTTGCGATTCCGCCCGCCTCAGTCGATCGCTCCATGGACCAGCGTCGTCGATGCGGCGGAATTCGGCAATGCCGCGATCCAGAGTCCGGGCCAGGCGGACATGCCGTTCGACGAGAAGCACAGTGAGGATTGCCTGTTCCTAAACGTCTGGACGTCGCAATTGGCCGGCAAGCGGCCGGTCATGGTCTGGTTCCACGGCGGTGGGTTTTCATCGGGCGCGGCGAGCCGGCCGACCTACTGGGGCGATCATTTCGCGCGTGACGGCGTCGTGCTGGTGTCCGTCAACCATCGTCTGAACGTGTTTGGCTACACGCAACTGCCCGACAGCTGGGGTCCCGACTACGCCTCTTCTGGGATCGCAGGCATGCTCGACTGCGTGGAAGCATTGAAATGGGTCCAGGCGAACATCGCGATGTTCGGCGGCGATCCGAACAACGTCACCATCTTTGGCGAAAGCGGTGGCGGCGCGAAGATCTCGCTGCTGCTGGGGATGCCGCCGGCCAAGGGGCTGTACCACAAGGCGATCATTCAGAGTGGCGCGGCGCTGGGGGCAACGCCACGTCCCTATGCGCAGGCATTGGGCGGCGCACTGACCGAGCTCTTGGGCGTGAAGCCCGGCGACGCCGCGGCCCTGGCGGCCGTCGACACGCAGAAGGTGTTCGACAGTCAGCAGGCGGCCATCGACAAGGTGGCAAAGCTCGACCGCGGCGGCTTCCTGTCCGGTGGCTTCACCCCCAGCATCGACGGTCGGGCCCTGCCGCGCGGCCCCTTCGCGCCAGAGGCCGCCGACATGGCGGCCGGGATTCCTCTCATCATCGGCACCAACAAGGATGAAGGGACTATGTTCGCCCTGGGCGACAAGGCTCTGCCGACGCTGACCGACGCCGGCCTGGAGGAGCGGGTGCGTGCCGCCTATCCCAAGCAGGCGGACAAGCTGATCCCAGCCCTGCGCGCGACCTATCCCGGCTACTCGCCCGGCGAACTCGCGGTGGCGATGAACGGCAACAAGTTGTTCTGGGTCGATTCGGTCGTGCTCGCCGAACGCAAGGTGCGGCAGGGCGCACCGGTATGGATGTACCGCATGGACCGCGAGCTGCCCACTATGGGTGGCCGACTAAAGGCTGGGCACGCGACCGAACTGTCCTATGTCTTCGGAACGTATGACAACATCCGGGACTTCGTCGGATCCGGGGACGCACCAGCACGGATGTCGCGTCAGATGCGTACCGCCTGGATAGCGTTTGCCACGACAGGCAATCCGCAGTCACCGGCTATCCCGGCATGGCCGCCTTACGATCTGGTCAAGCGGCAGACGATGATCTTCAACCTGGAAAGCCGTGTGGAAAGCGATCCGCATGCTCAGCTACGCCAACTGATGAAGAGCTGACAGTGGAGAAACGCGCACTCATCCTCGGCAATTGGAAGATGAACGGTAGTCGTGCGAAGCTTGAGGAGCTGGCCACGATCGCGCGTCACGCCGCCGTCGGACGCGACGTGGAAGTCGGCATGGCGCTTCCCGCGACATTGATTGCCGCAGTCGCAGGAACGGATTCGATCGCCATCGGAGCGCAAGACCTGCATTTCGCCGACGCAGGGGCGCACACCGGGTCGCTGTCGGGCGCGCTGCTCAGGGAAGCGGGCGCGCGCTTTACGCTGATCGGGCACAGCGAGCGGCGGACGTACGATGGTGACACCGACGTGATGGTCGCCGCCAAGATCAAGGCTGCCTGGCGCCATAACCTGCGGGCGGTGGTGTGCGTAGGCGAGAGCACGGAACAGCGCGCGGCGGGTCTGGGAGAGGCATCGGTCATCGACCAGCTCGCCGCCATTCCTTCGCCGCTCGTAGGCGATGTCGTCATCGCCTACGAGCCGGTCTGGTGCATCGGCGCCGACGCTGCCGCGACACCGGCGGACATCGGTGCCATGCTCCGGACGATCCGAACCGCATTGCAGGACCGCTTCGGGGACGAGGGCGAGGGCATCCCCCTGCTCTACGGCGGCGCGGTCGATCCGGCCAACGCCGCCGCGATCCTCGGCATGGCGGAGGTGGACGGCGTGCTGGCCGGCCGCGCCAGCCTGGACGCAGCGGCGTTTCTGCGCTTGATCGAGGCTTGTCCGATCGCCTCGGCAGCGTGATCGGAGGCGATGGCGCTGTTGCGCCTCAGCCGCCGACCGTAATTACGACCTTGTCGTAGCGAGTGAGAGTCGGGTCGCCATTGTCGGTTGCTTCGGCGATCACCTGGATCGTGTCACCCGGCTTGGCGTCGGCAGGGACGATCAGGGAACCGGCGGCGATCTTCGCGTCACCCTTATAGGTGCCGGCCTCCTTCCATACCCACCATTTCAGCGACACGACGTCGTGATCGGGGTCGGAGGTGGTGGCCCGCAATGCCACCCGCTCACCCAGCGCGGCGGCGAGCGTGCGCGGGGTATTGAGCGAAATTCTTGGATTGTGGTTGGCGCCGGCAAAGCTCGGCGTCACCGCCCATTTGAAGCGTGCTGCCCAATCGCGTTGTGCGGCCGCAAGGAACGGGTGGGTCGGCGCACGCGGTACGCCGGGCCTTGCGCCTAGCATCGTTCCGGCCGCAGCCTCGCCGAAGCCGGCAAAACCGCCACCGATCGCCGCCGCGCGCGCATAGCCGCCCCAGCCGCCGAAACTGTCACCGCGATACCCACGCAACCCATTGTCCAGCAGGTTGAAGAAGGTGCCCGTATCGCCCTCGCCAAGATAATCGCCCTTCGGCCTGGGTGGCGTCCACACGACATACCCCTGCCGGCGGAGTTCGTTCGCGGATTTGCCAGCGATACCGAAGTAATCAAACTTGTCGCCCGACACCATCTGCCTGCCGTCACCCCACGTCCGTATAAATGCGCCCATCGGACCGCGGTTCGTCACGTTGGCCGCGATCCAGTCGGCCCGCAGGTAGCGCGCGTCGTCTAAGCTGACACGCTCCTGGGAATTGTAGCTGATCCCGACGCCGCCGGCCTGTTGCCTGTATCGGATCTCGGGCCAGTGAGGATGAATGTATTTGGCATATGTGTCGTCCTGATCGCCTGAGGGATGGATGACGGCCTTGCGAACGACCTTGGCCCGTATTGCCTCCCATTGCTGCGTGTGTCCGTACTGGTCCTCGATCGACTTCAGCGCGCGCGCAATGGTGCTATGACCGCCCCAGGCGAGCAGATAGACCGGCGATTCCTCGTCATCGAGCAGCAGCGCCTTGATGAGGTTGGAGCCAGGTGTGTCCTTCTCCATTTCACCGTCGAACTGCACATTGCCCCAACGTATCTTCGATCGAAGCAGTGCAGGCGTCGGATAGTCGGGTTCGTGGATGCGCAGATTCGGGTACGCCTTCGCATATGCGTCCACCGCGTCGTTGATGAAGCGCTCGCCCGGCGCCCAGCGCCATGAGGTGCAGGGGCACAAATCCGCTCCGAACCGATTATACTCGCGGCCTGGAACTGATCGCTTCGTCCCTCTTCCATCGCCGGTCCAGTGGAACTGACTGCTGGCGTAGATCAGCCCTTCGGTACGGAAATCGGTGCTGTACAGGAGGTAGCGCACCAACGAGTTGGAATCGTCCAACTCTGGGTCGGCCGTTACGACTACCCGCGGCTTCTGCTTCGACGGCGTCTCAAGGTAGGCAGGTGCCGTTCCGGCACGCGCCGACTGTGCCACTCCCTGAGCCGCCGCACCAACCAGAAGTAGACCGGAAACTGCCCGCAAACGTCCATTCCGAGCCATATGTTTGCCTTCGACCAGTTTCGAGTCTCGCCGACTCTATAGTCGACGATTGAAACCGCAAGGCTTGGCGCTCACGAGGTCAGGCTGACACCGACAGATGCCAGCAGCAGCTTCAAGGCGTGAGAGTGCGCGTCCCGGCCTGCACAAGAGGCACAAGCCCGCCGGCCGTGTCGGCGTCAATGGTCCATGATTTGAGCTATTGCGTCAGGGGTGAGCTGTGGCGATAGCGGCGCAGCGAAATTGGGAACGTCGCGACTGTTACGCGTATCAAGCGGCGCCCCTGTAGTATTGATGTACAAGTCCAGCAGACGACGTTCGAGATCAGCACGTACGGCCATTGGGCGACAATCGTGCACCAGGTTGCGAGTCTCACCCGGATCGCGCTGCCGGTCGTGCAGTTCATCCTGCCCTTGGGGCCGCTGTACTTAGGTGTAGCGCCGCGTCCGGACCGAGGCGCCACGCGACACCAGGGCCGGTTGCGCAGCCGCAAGTTCGGATTTGCGCCGGTACAAGCCGCCGGATGCGGTGTCGAACGGTTGGGGTTCGTAGATGTTGATCCCCGCCTCAGTGAAGGCGGCGCGTTCCGGGTCACCGGCACCGCCCCGCAGTTGCGGCATCAACGATCGGGCAAAATTCGTATGCGCCGCATGGGTGCCGGCGAGGTCGAGGAAGGTCGGCATAACATCGTACAGCTCGACCATATCCTCCGCGACATGACCGCTCACCCACCGGGAACCCGTCCGATGGTGCTGTCAGTCTAACGCGAACCGCTGTTCGCACGATGCACTCCGGCCTTTGTAGGTCACAAGTTAGCTCGCAAGCGTTTGCCACTCCGCCAGTGCGGCGGAACGTCGGTGCTTGTAGGTCTGACGATCAACGAGGTGGCGCTCGAGGCTGAAGTGGTTGTGGATGTTGGCGTGGACGGAGGCGAACTTCTGAAGCGTCTTCATCTGTCGGAAGCGCAGCATCGCCCGCTCGCGTCGTCGGAACGGCAGGTGTGAGTTCTCCACCCGGTTGTTGGCCCATCGGCCGATCTCCTGCCGATCCCTGCAGCCAAGCTCATCCATGGCAGCGCCGTAGCTGC
>NZ_FOCF01000003.1 GCF_900110035.1 Sphingomonas gellani
TCGTCGGGCGCACCGTGGTCTTCCTTGCCGTCGAGCGTTTCCAGCGTCGGCGTGGCCAGCTTGGCGAGGTCGACCTCGTCCTGCGTCGGCGTCGGCCGCACGTTCTCGGTCCGCTCCAGCGCGGCCTTGTTCTGCTCTTCCAGGTCCTTGCGGGACTGTTCGAGCAGTTCTTGCGGGGTAGGCATGTGCCTGATCCTTCTTCACGAGGGACCGGCCGGGCGGGGCGCCCGGCCGGCGGGGGTTACCAGGTGACCGCGGTGCGGACCACGACGGTGCCGGCGCGGCGCATCGCCCAGCTGACGTCCATGATCATCCGCAGCGCGAGGCTGTCGGTCTGGAACATGGAGCGGACCGAACCGCCGGTCGGCAGAGCGCCAGCCGCGCCGATCTGGGCCGGTGCGGTGTCTTCCATGTGCAGCACCGTCTGGTCGCTCACGTCGAAGCGCGGCACGTCGCCCACCGCCGACATGAAGTCGGCCGCATCGACCAGGACGAGCACGCCCGCCGGCACCGTGGACGAGATCAGCGCCGGGTAGCCCATAAAGTTGCCGGCTGCGATCTCCACCTTGAACGGGAAGGCGCCCGACGCGTCCTGGATCAGCCCGGCGCTGATCGCTTGGGTCGGGTTCATCAGCCACACCGGCCGACGCAGGTTGCCATTCGTCGCCGTGGTCAGATCGGTCAGCATGCCCTTGGCGTCTGCGACCAGCGCCGCCATGCCACCGCCCGCCGTGCCGGCCGCCGTGGATGCGCCGTTGCGGATGCCCGCCGGGCGCACCGTGGTTGCGGCATTGGCGTCGAGCAGCACGACATCCAGCGCGATACTGGTGTCCTCCTGGATCGCTTCCCGCAGGATTTGCTCGATCTGCGGAGTGGAATGCTCCGTGATCTCGCGCGTCATGGTGGTGATGACCGCCATCTTCTTTGGCGTGATCGTCGTGCTGACGAACCCGGCCTGGCGCACGGGAATGGGCGCGCCCTCGCCGACGAACGAACCGGCGACGGTTGGCGTGGCGGACCGCGACGGCAGGCTGACCTTACCCGCGCGGCCGAAGCCGAACCGGCCACCAATCTCCGCCAGGCGCGGGTAGATGGAGGTCGGCAGCAACAGGTCGAAGAAGTCGCCAACGGCGGTTTCGACCAGCGCGCCGGCCCAGGCCGGGGTGACGGTATCCGCCGGCACGGTGGCGGAGCGCAGCAGCACGTCCATCACGGCCTTGGTGGACACGTCCTCGCCATATGCCATCTTCAGCGCGTCGGTGTGGCTCTGGTGCCGCGCGTGCGCCAGCAGACCGACCACCATGGACCGGAAGATGTGGTCGACCGGCTCGACCTTGCGGGCGGCAACCGCGAACGGGCGACGCGGCTCGGCCGCACGCTGCTGCACGGGGGCGGGGGTCGTCACCACTGTCTGGTTGCCGCCCTGTTCGGTCGTGCCGGCGAGGGCCGCTTCGGCGCGGCGGAGGGAGGCCAGTGCGGCGTCCTTCTGCTCGATCTCGCCGGTGATGGCGTCGATGTCACCGCCGTTGTCGATGGTGGTCTGGAGGTTGCCGCGCAGCTGCGTCAGTTCGGTCTGCGCGCTTTCGATGCGCTCGGAGAGGGTCGTCATGCTCTTGGTCCTGAGACTGGAGGGGGTCACGGCGGGCTCGCCGAAGGCGCTCCGTCCAGCGGGGGTGATCTCGTCGGCAGTCTCGCCAAAGATCAGCCGCTGGGCGTCGCGGGAAAGGTTGAGGCTCTTCGCCACCTGAAGAGCGTTGGGGTTTGCAGGGATGCTCACCACGGAGCACTCCACCAGCTCGCTTTCGGTGTAGCGCAGTCCACCGTTGGCGATCGGCTCGGCCTTGAGACCGCGAAAGCCAACAGACACGGCGCGGAGCATGCGCGATTCCACGAACGCGCGGATTTCATCGACACGCGGCGACAGACCGGCGTTAAGGAACTCCAGTTCGCCCAGCAGCGCGCCGTTCTCGACACGCACGTTCTTCCAGGCGCCGATCGGGAGAGTGCTGTCGTGTCCGAAAAGGGCCACGGGGTTGGATTTGAACGCGGCCAGCTTCCAGCCTGCCGGCTCGATGATGTCGCCGTACCGGTCCCGCGTCGCGTCCGACATGACGAAGACGTAAGGATTGTCGCCAGCCGCGCGGGCGGTGGCCTTGTGGATGATCTGCACTGCTACGCCTCCTCAGACGATCATCGACGCCGGTTCGAAGATCCCAGCCGCTTCCGGGTTGAGCGTCATCAGCATGACCGCATTGAACATGGCCGCGAGCGGGTCGATCTTCGCGCCGGCCGAGGACTTCACGATCGCGACCGCACTGGTGCCCCGTGGCTCCATCTTGGCGTTGCCGACGCACCATTGCATCAGCTTGGTGCCGCCATGGCGCATGGTGCGGGCGGCTAGCTTCCGCGCCGATCCCTTGACCGCGCTCGACAGCTTGTAGCCTTGGCTGATCGAGGAAAACTGCCCCTCGAAGTCGTGCTTAGACAACTCGTCCACGATGGCCGCGACACCCACCGGGTCCAGGCCAATCGCTTCCTTGTCAGGAAAAAGGCCAGCGTCCCGGACCTTGACCAAAGTTTCGACAACGCCGCGAACGTCGGCCGTCAAATCTTCATCTCGCTCGGTGTCGTCGTCGACCGTACTATCGAGCCGATCATCCGGCATATCGCACCGGATCAGGGTCCCCTCGGCAACGAACTCGTCCAACTTGGTGACGATATCCTTCCGGCGATCCCACACCACCGCCCAGGCCCAAGCCCGCGTCCACACGAGCCAGCGCATGGACCCTTTCTCCCGTCCGATCAGGCAAAGCCCGAGCAGATCGTCCAACCCGCCGCCATCAACACCGGCGACAACCACTTCGGATCGGCGGATCAGCTCGTCGAGCGAAACCAGCTTTACGTCGGATGCGGCATCCCAGAAGTCGGCCCCGGTCCACCGGTCACGGCTGAGCCGCATGCCAATCTCGACGTTGAGATACTTGGCCAGAACGATCTGTTGCGAGGTATCGCCGTCCTCACCGCGACCTTCCTTCGCCAGCCTGAGCTTGCGCTGGATGAAGGGGACAGATTGCGATCGTCCGAGGTTTGGGTTGGTTACATAGAAGTTCGCCGGATCGAGATAGGCCTCGTCGTCCCGCATGACCTTCGGCCACTCATAAAGCATGCCCAGGCTGCGCGGATCGTCGATCGTACCGTCGCGGACACCGCGGAAGTAGTCCAGCTTGTCCTTGAACACGCCGGCCGGCTGCTCGTCGCTGTGGGTCGTCAGGTAGATGACGAAGCCTTCCGGACGCGACGCCAGCCCGCCGGTCGCCTCTTCGAGCATGCTTTCCGATCCGGCACGCTTACCGAATACCCAAAGCTCGTCGACCAGTACGAAGCCGGCCTTGCTGCCGCTCACCGTCTGGGTGTCAGCCGCGATCACGCGGAGTTCCGCACCGGTCTTGCGATGCTTGATCAGCCGCTGGTTGCTGACGATGTGCATCAGCTGATTGAGCTTCGGGTCGGCACGGACCATCGCCGCTGCCGGATCGAAGCTGTTCCCGGCCACCTTCTGGGTGGGCGCTAGGATGCTCAGGGCAGCGCCGTGACGAAAGTTGCGGATCAGGGCCGTCAGCATGATCCCGGCCGCGATCGTCGACTTGCCGTTCTTCTTGCTGATCAGCAGCAGAAACTCTTCGATCAGTCGACGACCGGCGACAGGGTCGAACGCGCCGAAGATGGCCGCGACCAGATCGAACACGAACGGCTCGCATGCTTCACCGAAGGTCGGCTGTCCGGGGACATCGACCATCCTAAGTGCCTTAAACACCGCCAGCGCTCCCGCCGCCTGATCGGGGAACAGCGGCGCGAAGGGCACCAGCGACTGGCGCTCCACGATACGCTTTTCCCAGTCGGGGCAGGCGGTGGTCCAGATCGGGTCCGTCACGGCGTCGTCAGTTCAGCAGGCCGGGCGGGGTAGGCGGTGTTTCGTACAGGCCGGTCACTTCGTCCGCCGCCTGCTGCGCCAGCGCTTTCTTGCCCAGCTTCTCCGGCTTGGCCGGTTTCGAGTGGTGGGCAACCTGATCGGACAGCTGATCGAGCGCGGCCTTGTCGAGCCGCTTGAACAATTCCTTTTCGGCGGTGACGTTACCCTTCGCCGCTTCGTCGTTGAGCCGCGACAGCTGCGTCATGTTCATCCGCAGCCGGGCAGCGGCCCGCTTCGCCACCTCGGCAAAATAATGCTTCCGCAGCGTCGGCACCGACAGTCCGATCGCCGTGGCCGCATCCTTGACCGACAGGCCGCTCGCGAACGCCAGCAGCACCTTGTTGGAGTTTTCGAGGCTCCAGACATGCTCCGGTCGCCCACGGCCTTCGTTGCGCGGCAGGATCGGATCGCCGAACAGGTCGACCCCCAAATTCTCCGCCATCAAGAAAAAATCCCTACGTGGCATCGGATGCGGTCTAGGCGGACCGCCCCTCAGCCGTTTTCGACCACCCCCCCTACCTGCCGGAGCGGTGCTCTTCGCGTTGCTTGTCGCTGTCGTGGCACGGCTTGCAGAGCGTCTGGAGATTGCACTCGTCCCAGAACAGCGCCTCATCGCCACGGTGCGCGCGCTTGTGATCCGCCACCAGCAGCGACGTGTCAGGCTCGATACGACCGCAGCCGGGCCGCTGGCAGGTGAACCGATCACGCACCAGCACCGACCATCTCAGCGCCTGCCACCGCGCCGTCTTGTACCACTTGCGCCACGGCTGTTCGTCACGCCGTCGGTCATAGGTCTGACGATCGTGCGACAGATGCGGCACGCGGGATCGCAGCGGCGACAGGCGAGACGACAAGCCCTTGAGCCTGCCCATGCACGTGGCTCCAAACGGCGACGGGCGGCGTGACCGAAGTCGCGCCGCCCGTCGAAGGCTCCAGGGGGATACACCGGTCAGCACCCGAAGGCCCGTCCCAGTGTGGCAATAAATAGCCTGAAAACACCCGATAGACGAACAGGGAAAATCGTTACGCCCGATCTTTTCCGGGATTGACACGTGTAGCCCAAGCGTTTCCGCCATTCTTGGCGACACAGATCGCATTGAGCGCGCGTCCGTACCGCATCCGCAGGCCATCCGCGCCACGCTTCAGCCCCATCGGAGCGAGCAGACGCCGCCACGGCACCTCACGCCCGCCGCGCGCCAGGTGCGCAATGGCCAATCCGATCAGCTTCCGGTCGAGCGGGTTCAGCATCTCGGTCCAGCCGAACGCCTCCTCCATCTCGCCCACCTCTTGCCGCGTCAGGGAGGCGGGACGGATCATCACCTCGCCGCCCGTCTCCAAACCACCGCGCGCATCATAGTCGCCCGGCTCCGGCATGATCAGGTGCCATGGCCCGTCGCTGCCGCCACGCACCCAGGCACGTTCACGGTCGGGCTGGCGCCAGCAGGTGATCATCGCCTCCACCAGCCGGTCCTGCACCATGTCGAAGGTCCAGAACGAGGGTGGAAGGGAACCGCCTTCCATCGGAACGGGAGTGTTGGGGGCAGGGGCTTCCATGATGTGCCGGTCGGTCATGCTCAAAACTCGCGGTTTTCCGCCATTCTTTGGAATGGCTGTCTGATCAAATGGAAAGGATGGAAGGGTTGGAAGGGTAAAACGGGTCGATATCGTGTGTGCGCATGCGCGCACATGCGCACATCACGGCGGGAGGTGGGATTAGCGTTCCAGCCCTTCCAAACCCGCACAAATCTGCCATTTCTGCCCTTCCAACGCGCCTTCCACCCGGAACCCTCAACCCTTCCAATTACAGGGTATCGTAATCGGTGAAGGGTCCGGGATCGTGGCCATAGCCGCCGCTGGACGGCTCGGTTTCGGCGAAGTCGGACACGGACTTCGTCATCTCCATATCCAGCCACTGGATGCCGTTCGAGCGTTTATTCTCGAACCCGCGATCCTCCATCGCCTTGGTGAAGCCGACCTGCTGCCACTCGGCCGCCCCGTTCGCCTTCGCCCATGCCGTGAACAGCGCGAACAGTTCGGACGACTTCGCCCGAGCACCCTCTTTCGGCCGCGTACATTCGTCCAGGAACCGGCCCAGCTGGTCGCTCTGCTCACGATACTTCGCCGTGGCAGCGATCACGCTCTCCGGCTCGACAAGTCCCTCCATGCGCCAGTCCAGCAATCCGGCCAGCATCCGGTTGAATACGCCTGACGCCTCTTTGCGCAGCTTGTCCGGCAACGACTTGTCGACCTCTTCCTTGGCGATCTGCACGTCCCACGGCACCAGCATGACGCGCCGCCATATGCCGTCGTCATGGCCGGTAATCTTGGGCTTGTGGTTGCCCGACACCGTGACCTTGAACGACGGCAGGAAGGTGAAGAAGCCCTTGTTCAGGTGCCGCGCATCGATCGGCTCACCACCCGTGATGAGCTTGATCAACGCCTCTGCCAGTTTCGCGCCCTTCTCCGGTTCGGAGGTGCGGAGGAAGCGGATACCGGGCAGCCGCGCCAGATCAGGCGTCGCCTCACCGCCCTTGCGGCCACGGCCCTGATCGAGGAACGTCTCGATCGCGACGGACCCGCCATAATCGCCCGCGATATGCCCCAGAAGGTCGCTCAGCGTGGACTTACCGTTGCGGCCCTTGCCGTGCCAGAACGCCAGCTTCTGCTCACTGATGTCGCCCGTCATCGACAAACCGGCCCACTGGTGCAGGAACCGGCGCATCTTCTCGTCAGGCTGCACTGTCGCAAGGAAGCCGTCATACGTCTCGCAGGTGGCATCCGGATCATAGATGACATTGGCGACCTTGCTAATCAGATCGCCGGGCCGATGCGGGTCAAGGCGTATTGAAGGCATATTGCCATTGAGTCCGAGCCGGATCGTGCCGTTCAGCACATTGATGGCCAACCGGTCGGCATCCATGGCATCGGCGCGGATCGCTATGTCGGGAAAAGACTTCACCAGCCCTGCGATGCAGCCGAGCCGCTGTGCGCCTTCGCTGGACTTGGCATGATCGCGCAGCATGTCGCTGAAATAGATCGGCACCTTGCTATCGCCGGCACCGCGCCACTTGTAGATGAAGTTCAGCGTTGACCGCCGCACATCGTCCGGCGCGTCCTCCGGCAGGTCCTCCCGCAACCCGCTCGCCTCGACCAGGTCGGCTTCGTGGCGGATCGCTCGTATCGTGTCGAACACGGCAAGGCTCACCTTGCCGGGCATCTTGTCCTTTTCCTCCGATAGCAGTTCCCACCGGCGATCGTCCCACACGAACCAGCCCAGTTCCGTGCAGAACCGGAACCGCCAGCCATGTCGGCGATGAAACCGCTCGGCGTTGCCTAGGTCGGTCATCGCCATAGTGGCGCAGGCTCGGTCGGTATCGGGGTCTGCGGACGGCGCGATGCGGCCCCCTGACCCCGTAGTGGAACCGGAAACCGCCGATGTTCCAGATTGGAAGGCATCCGCTTCGCTGCCGAAGCCGGGTGCGGGCCGATCGGCATATCGATCGAGCTCGTCGGCATAGGCGTCGACGGGCGGCAACGGCGGTGCGCCGGAGGATGAAGCGGAGCCGCCGCTGTCGCGACGGCGCGCATAGGTGCCGATGCCGCTCAGATCGTGCGGCGCGGACTGGCCGCCCTCCAGACCGTTGTCGATCGCGGCCAGGTGCTTGTCGAACGCGGCCGGATCGAACGTCCGCACCACCTCGATCAACGCCGACCGCACCACCGCGATCGAGATCGCGCCGGCACCGACGAACCCGCCCATGTTGTAGGCGGCCTGATAGGCGCCCTTGTTGCGTCCGCCATGGCGACCACCGCCAACCGGCGTCGAGGCGAGCTCCATCACCGTGCGGTCCAGCGCCGCCATGGCGTAGCGGCGATGCGCCGCGTCCACGTCGACGGGAAACACGTCCGAGGGCATCGACACGGCCGGCCGGGCGGCATCGGCGCGCGCCGGCTTCGTTTTCGGTGTGCGCAGGATCGTGACCAGCGCATCGGGCATGTCGACGATCGGCGCGTCGGCATCGCCGCGAAGCCAGCGATACGGCCCCTCGACGCACCGCTTGCCGTCGCCCACGCAGTAGCTGGGCGGCACGATCACGTACCCGCCTTCACCGCGCACATCGATGTGGTCGGGCAGGCTGCCGACGTTCCCGATCGGCACGCCATCCGGCATCCGGAAATAGACGTGCACGCCGCCCGACGGCGTCCGCACGGCGAGGCTGACGGGCAGGGGGCATCCCATCGCCGCCTCTAGCTCCGCCTTCAGACGGTCCAGCGTCCAAACCTCGGTCGTGACCTCGCCCGTCTCTTCGTCGGTATGTTCGTCCACACGAGGATCGAAGTCGACGATCAGCAGGCCCGACCGGCCGGCCGCGATGCCGATCATCGCCTTGGGCCATTTCTTCCACCAGGCACGGATCTGGTCGGGATCGGTGTTGGCCTTGCTGACGCCGCCCGAACGGGGGATCGGCTTGCCGTCCGCATCCTTGTCGCGCGGCAGGTACGGGGACTTGTCGGTCGGCTTGCACGGAAACACCGGCCAGCCACGGGACGCGAAATGAAGCGCCGCATCGAGCATCGACGCAGCTTGGAGAACTGTCACGCTAGGTGGCCCCGGAACAGGTGTGGCAGGCGATGAATGCCCGGCCTGTCAGCGGGCGCGTGAGGGGTCGCTAGAACGGCACGTCGTCATCCAGGTCGTCGACGAAGCCGCCGCCCGTCCGGCCGGCCGAGCCGCTACCCGATCCACCGCCGGACCCGCCGACCGTGTCGCCATAGCCGCTGTAATCGTGCCGACCGGGATCGCCCTCGCGCTTGTCGAGCAGCGTCATGACCGAGTTGAACGAGCCGAGCACCACCTCGGTCGCGTATCGGTCGTTACCCTGCTGATCCTGCCATTTGCGCGTCCGCAGCTGGCCCTCGACATAGACCTTGCTGCCCTTGCGCAGATACTTCTCCGCAACGCCTTGCAGGCCCTCGTTCATGACAACGATGGAATGCCACTCGGTGCGCTCCTTCATCTCGCCGCTGTTGCGGTCCTTCCAGCGCTCGCCCGTGGCGATGCGGAAGTTGACCACCTTGCCCCCGGTCTGGAAGCTGCGGCTTTCCGGATCGCGGCCCAAGTGGCCGATCAGGATCACCTTGTTGACGCTGCTCACTTGCCAAACCTCCGATCACGATCGCTATTCAAAGCGGCCTCTGCAATCGCTGCTTCCGCTAGGTCTTCGACGCTGCGGTTTTCTTCCCGCGACGCGCGCTTCAACCTCTTCATTGTATCCGCATCGACATAGACATTCAGGATCGCCATCAGACCATCATCCCCAGTGCGCGCATGTAGACTTCAAGGATCGCCGCCTCTTCCTGCTGCTCTTCCTTGGGCTTTTTCCGGATCTTCATGATCCCGCGCATCGCCTTGATGTCGTAGCCACGACCCTTCGCCTCGGCCGCGACATCCTTGATGTCGTCGGCGATGCCCTTCTTTTCTTCCTCCAGGCGCTCCCACCGCTCGATCAGGAGCCGAACCTCTTCACCGGCCACGCCCTCGACATTGTGTCCGGTCAGATCGGCCGGCTCGCCATCATCCTCGGGCGCGGGGATGTAGACGACCTGTCCGCCGTCGCGCCGGTCACCGACCCAGCCGGCGCCAACGAGCGCTTTGGTCATGCATCGCAGCGACGGGTTCGCCGCTCGGATATGTGCCGGCAGTCTGCTCGCAACCACGTCCAGCGTGATGCTGTCGCGGCCGACCAGCATGGCTCCCACCGCCGTCGCCACCTGCGTGTCGAGGCGCTGCTTCACGCGACCGCCTCCCCATGCGCCGCGCGATCATCACGCCAGCACTCCAGCCCCATGTCGATCAGGGCGGTGACGAAGATGGGCAGATCGCGACCGTCCAGCTTCGCGGCCCGAATGACCGCGGCGTTGATGCGGGGCTTGTCGCCAGTCGGTGCCGGGCGAGGTGCAGCCGGCGGATCGCGCAGTTCGGGATGTCCGAGGCGCAGCATCGTCGACTGGTGATTCTCGGGTGACCAGGTGCGACCTGTCCGACCCTGCGCGACCATCGACCGGCGCAGGTCGGCAGGAAGCCGCTCCACGTCCGGAAAGTGCCTCATGAACGCGCGCAGCTTGCCGGCCGTATCGGCCTTCAACGTCCCGCGCTTGCGCAGCAAGGGCACGAAGCCGGGATGGTTGAGCACGATCGTACCCAACTCGCCATAGCTGCACGCCGCGGGGTCGCTCCACGCCTCGATCTCAGCGAGCAGCGCATCGGCATCGCTCGACATCAGCGGCCACATGCGGCGCGAAGCGCCACAATGCTGATCGCCAGATCACGCTCTTGGCCGCACGTAGCCGCGCAGCCGCGTTCGATAGCGAGTGAGAGGAGCTCCGTCTCGGCACGTGCAAGCCGTTCGTCGTCCGACAGGCGCGGGGCCGGCGAAAGCGGATTGCCCCCCGGATGAAGGGCCGCGACCCTGGCGGCTTCGCTGGGATCGTTCCTGTTGAAAGGCTGCATTCGAACCTCCTCAGATGCGATAAGGTGTGATGACGGCAACAACATCAGGGTCCTTGTCCCCGGTCAGGCGCATGGGCGCGGCGGGATCGGCCAGGGACAATTCGATGCGGCTGCTTTCGGCGAAGACCCCCAGCACCAGGCTCAGATATCTTTGGTTCACCCCGAACCGGATCGGCTCGCCGCTGACCTCAACGTCCAAAGCCTCAACCGCCGTTGCGCCTGTGGCATCCTTGGCAGACACCTCGCTTTCGGCAGGCGAGGCTTGCAGGTCGATCACTGCCACGCGGATTTTCTTCTCGCCCTCGGCGTCGACGATGGCAGCCACCTGTGTCAGCGGGTCGAGAAGTGCGTCGCGAGCGCCGATCAGGGCGCGGTCACAGCGATCCGGGATCACCCGCTGGTAATCGGGAAACGTCGCATCGACGAGGTTGCCAATCAGCAGAGTACCGCCAACCTGACATTCATAGGCTTTGTGAGTGGCGCCGAAGCGAACCTCCCCGTCCACTTTCGTCAGCAGCTTGCGCAGAAGCGTCACTGCCTTGGTCGGCACGATGATGTCGGGCAGTTGCTCGGCCCCCGTGGGAACTGTCATGCGGCATTGCACCGCCTTGTGCCCGTCCGTAGCAGCCGCCATCAGCTGGTCCCCCCGGACGTGCAGGAACGCGCCCTTCAGGTAGTAGCGCGTCTCGTCAGTCGAATGCGCGATGCTCGTCGTATCCAACAGGCGCAGGAACGCCGATGCCCGGATGTCGAATGCGGTCGCGTTCGCCAGCGCCTCGCGCTTCGGAAAGTCCGTCGCCGGCAGCGTCGACAGGATGCGCGATCCGCGCCCAGCCTTCATCTGCACGGCCTGCCGACCTGGCACCGCGCTGATCGCGATCCGGCCCGGCTTGAAGCTGGTCACCGCCGCCAGCAGCTTGTTCTTGTCGACCGTGATCGACATCGTGCCGGCTGCGTCGATCGTGGCGCTCGCCTGAAGGTCCAGGTCGGTGCCGGTCAGCGTCAACTTGCCCTCTGCCGCCTCGATCAGCAGGTTGCCCAGCACCGGAATGGTGGTGCGCGCCTCCACCACGTCCGCAACACGGCGAACGGCGCCCAGCAGCGCGTCGCGATCGACCTCCACGCTCATCGTGCTGCCCCCGTGCAGTGACCCGTCTCGACGATCGTGACGATTCTGCAGGTCGGTGCCGGCGCGGACGTGATGCGGATCGCGTTGATCGCGCGCAGCACGCCCAGCACGGCCTGCACGTCATCGGCCCGGATGTTGGCCTGACTGGCCAGTTGCGTGTCGGTCGGGCAGGGGCGGCCGAACTGCGCCGCCCGCTTCAGGATCGGCAGCACCTTGTTCACCGCTGCCGTCTCGTCGCCCAGCCCGATCAGATCGCCGTCGGTTGCCTGCGCAACCGGATCGATGCCCGGCCACCGCCGCGACGTGCGCTGCGCCTCGTAGTTCCGCTCCCGCCGCCCCGCGACGGGCCGCTGGCAGAGGTTGACCAGCCCGCGCTCCGCAAGGTTCATCGCCGCCCGCACGCCTTCACCCTTGGGTGAGAACACGCACCGCGTTCCATAGAGGAAGCGCTCACCGGACTTGGCATGCTCGGCCCAAGCGAACAGCTGCTCCGGTGACGCGATGACGTGCACCGCTTCGCCGTCGAAATGGCCGTCCGGCAGGACGCCGGTGATCTTCGTCAGCGCCGTCATGCCTTTGCCTCCTGTTCATCCGGCGAGGGGCTGGCGGCGGTCACCTGCCCCTCGCCGGCACGCGCGGAGCGACAGGGGAGCGCCCCACGCGTGATCTCGTTAGTCTGCGCCGCCAGTGACGGCGTATGCGCGATCGCCGTTGCCCAGGCGCCGGGCGCACTGCCGCCAGCGGCGGGATCGTCGATCGTGACCGTCATGCGGCCCGCCGCTGCGGCTGCGCAGCCGAAGGCGCATCGAACCAACCGCCACGTGGCGAACGCTGCCAGTCCAGGCGCGCGACACAGCCGTGCGTGCGCTCCGCGATCGGGCCGACCAGCGACGCGCCGGGCGTGATCTCGCCGTCCAGCAGCCGCTGCAACGTCGGCATGCCGACGCACAGCTTCAGGTTCGCCACGCCCAGCGCGCCATGGCACTCGCGCGCGATCCATTGCGCCAGCAGGCGCGCGCCTTCGTTCGGCACGCGCGCGGGCAGGTGCATCTTGTTCTTCATTGCCCCTCCAGGATGGATGTCACCGCGGCGCGCATGGTCGCCAGCACGCGGAAATTGTCGTCGATCTCGGCCAGCACGCGCTCGGCCTCGACCGCATCGAGGTGGCCGTCGGCCAGGCTGGCGCAGAGCTTCTGCGTCAGGTCGCTATGTTCCTTGGCGGCATCGGCCAGCATCGAAAGCAGGTCGCCGCGCCGGGCCGGTGCGGTCGGCTGGGGCAGGAAGATGCCCTCCGCCATGGTGACCAGCACCCGCGTGACCATCGGCTCGCCGACCAGCGCCTCCAGGTCGCGCACCACGTCGACGGGCGCGAAGCACTCCTCGTCGGCCGGCCCGAGTGCGTAGTAGCGGGCCAGCGTGCTCTTGCCGACGCGGCAGAAGCCGGCGGCTGCCTCGACGCCGCCAGCACGTGCGACCAATTCGCCAAACGCGATCTTGAGCATGCGGCCCTTCACGGCCGCGGCGATCAGCGCGTTCATGCCGTCACCGCCTGCCGGGAAATATCGGCGCACTCTCCCGATGCCGAGGCGTGATGATCCAGATTATCAGCGGTGCCATGATCAACCGCACCGGCCTCATCATCTCGACGTGCCATGTAGGCGACGATCTTATTCGCCGTGTCGAGGCTGGGAGACCGCCCCTTGCGAAGGCTGTCGAGCAGCTGAGGCTCGCCAGTCGCCTCCCTGCCGAAGCGGGTGGGCCGCATGTCGTGCTGCACGAGAAACTTCTCGATCCGCTCGACCAGCTGTTCGGTGGTAGGCACGTCCATAACCCGCTTACATATCAGCACACGCTTACAGCGCAAGCGGAATGTGTAAGCGATAGCTTTAGGCGACCATCAGCATGATGTTAGCTATAGCTGACATTATGTCTGACCCGCTGACGCTTCACGATCGATTGATGGCAGTTAAACCGACCGGCTTGTCTGCAAGCGCCTGGACGATACGGGCTGGCGTCAGCCGTATGGCGTTGAACGACATCAAACGGCGAGGATCTGCTAACCACGCCACCATCACCAAGCTGCTCGACGCCATCGGAGTGACATTCGGCGAGTTTGAAGCTGGCGTCCGACAGCCGGAAAAGGAGGCTCCGCCTGCGGAGGCGAGGGCGCCGTATCTCGCCTTTCGTGGGCAGGATCGACCCCGAGATATCCCGATTGTCGGCACAGCCCTGTGTGCGGACATCGAGGTAGAAGATGATGGGTTGCTGCACAGCGTCGAGGGCATGGAAATGCACTTGAACGATGTGATCGACTATGCACGGCGCCCTTTGGTTCTGGATGGCCGGCGAGACATTTACGCCCTGTATTTTCGTGGGGTTTCAATGGCACCGCGTTACGAGCCGGGGGAACTCGCCTACGTCGATCCGCGCCGACCGCCGACGACTGGCGAGTACGTAGTGGCCCAGTTGCGTGCCGCTGATGGTGACGAGGGTGAACGCATCTTCACTGTCATGGCAAAGCGCTTGGTTCGGCAGACTGCCCAGTATTTCGAGTTCGAGCAGTTTAATCCCGCCGGCACGTTCCGCGTGGAGAGGGCGCGCGTTGCGCACCTTCATCGCATCATACCATGGGATGAGCTCGTGACGTTCTGAGTTGTAAGCCCCCGCTTACATTCTGCTTGACTGTAAGCAAAGGCTGACGGTAAGCGTGCGCTGAAAGGAGCGCACCATGTCCGTCATCGTTCTTCCTGACACCTGCGAACCGGCTGCGATCATCCCGCAGCCTGCGCTGAGCGCCGCCCCCGCCTCATACGACCCGCTTGACCTCGTGGCCTATCCCGAGGTCCTGCCGGTCAGCATGCCTTGCGAGGCGTTCACCCGGCGCGCTCCGCGCGTCACGCCACGCCGGTTCCTCCCGATCGGCTGGCGGTCGCTCCCGGGCGAGCTCTCCGCCACCGTCGCCCGCCTCCGCGCCCGCGACGCACAGGTGCTGGCGTTCAGCCAGCCGACAGGCGGGCAGGGCGGTCCCGACCCGCTGGAACCCCGTCACGAGCGCCCGATCGGCTACTACGCCCGCCGGGTCGAGGTGGCGCTGCTCGGCATCGCCGCCCTGTTCTTCGTTGCCCAGATGCTGCGCGCTTACCTCGCGGGGATGCTGTGAGGATCCCCGACGGCAAGAAGATTCCGCAGCCAGTCGTCAATGAGAAAGACGATCTCCCGCATGCTCCGCGCGGCGGGGAAGGCTGGAATTGTGGGAATGGCGGGCTGGGCTCGCGCCTCGTCCTCTGCCTGGTCGAAAGTGGGCGCGTTCAGGTCGACGTCCGGACGCTGGAGTACCTCGACAATCTGGCGAACGATGCCGGTCCCAAGTTCGTCGCTGCGATGATCGACCGGCTCACCCGCGATCAGGAGGTGCCGTTCTGATGCGCCGCCATTTCATTCCCCGCTTCGACTGGTCAGGCTGGGCGGGGTCCGCATTGACGGTTGATCCGCATGGCGGCGTCGAACTGCCTGCGGGATTTGCTCGCAGCCTGCGGACGGCACTCGGCCAGTCAACGCGCACCCGCGAATATGACGAAGTGAAGGGACGCGTCCTTTGCATCCAGTGGCTCGGCCTCATGATTGAGATCGGCTTCGGGAAGGTTAGCTGATGCGCCCGCTCGTCATCGACAACTTCGCTGGGGGCGGTGGGGCCTCGACCGGCATCGCGCGCGCGATCGGCCGCGAGCCAGACGTGGCGATCAACCACGATCCGGAGGCGGTGGCGATGCATATCGCCAACCATCCGACCACACGCCATTATTGCCAGTCGATCCTTGCCGTCGATCCGCTCGACGCCACGGGCGGCGCGCCGGTCGCGCTCGCCTGGTTCTCCCCCGACTGCAAGCATCACAGCAAGGCGAAAGGCGGGAAGCCGCGCGAGAAAAACATCCGCGACCTCGCATGGGTGGTGGTCCACTGGGCAGAACGCCTGCTGAAGGCGACGCCCGACGGTCGCGGCGCGCCACAGGTCATCATGCTGGAGAACGTCGAAGAGTTCCGCCGTTGGGGTCCACTCGATGCCGAGGGCATGCCGATCAAGGAACGCCAGGGCGAAGAGTTCGACCTGTGGGTGCGGCGCCTGCGCCGGCTGGGCTACAAGGTCCAGTACCGCGAACTGCGCGCCTGCGACTATGGCGCGCCGACCAGCCGCAAGCGCCTCTACCTGATCGCCCGTCGCGATGGCCTGCCGATCGTCTGGCCGACGCCGACCCACGGCAAGCCGGACAGCGTCGAGGTGCGCAAGGGCAAGCTGCTCCCGTACCGCACCGCGGCCGAGTGCATCGACTGGTCGATCCCGTGCCCGTCGATCTTCGACCGCGCCCGGCCGCTGAAGCCGGCGACCAATCGCCGCATCGCGCACGGCGTCATGCGCTACGTCGTCAACACGGCGAAGCCGTTCATCCTCGGCACCGCGTTCACGAGCACCCGCGCCGCGCGCGTGTTCGACCCGCAGGATCCGCTACGCACTGCAACCAGCCAGCCGGAGCATGGCGTGGTCGATGCCGCGATCGTGCCGATCACGCATACGCAGAACAGCGCCCGGTCGCACGACCCGGCAGAGCCGCTACGCACGATCACGACCGCCAATGGCGGCGAGTTCGCCCGGGCCACGGCCACGATCGCGCCGATCGACGCGGCCTTCATCGGCCAGCACAACTTTGACCGCGTCGGCCGGCCGGCGGACGAACCGCTGACCACCGCCACCGTGCGCGGCACGCAGCAGATGCTGACCACTGCGACACTCGTCCAGACCGGCTACGGCGAGCGGGAAGGGCAGGCGCCTCGCGCCCTTGATCTGGACACGCCGCTCGGCACGGTCGTTGCCGGGGGCGCGAAGCACGCTCCGGTGGCCGCGTTCCTGTCGACCTTCTACAGCAACGGAGGGCGCCACTCGGTCGATGCGCCGGCTCCGACTGTGATGGCCGGCAGCAACAAGCACGCCGTCGTGTGCGCCCATATGGAGCAGGCGAACACCGGCGGAATGCTGGGACGTGTGGCGGATAAGCCCCTGACCACCGTCACCACTACAGCCGCGCAACAGCGCCTAGTCGAGACGGTCATGGTGGAAGCCGACGCGCTGCCGCCCGACCAGCTGGCCCACGCCGTTCAGGTGGCCGCGTTCCTGGTGAAGTACTACGGAAACGAGGTCGACGGACACGGGCTGGATCAGCCGATCGGCACGGTCACGACCAAGGATCGATTCGCCGTCGTTACCGTGCCCATAGACGCAGCGACCTATGTAATCGTCGACATCGGCATGCGGATGCTCACCCCGCGTGAACTGGCCAACGCACAGGGCTTTCCCGCCGATTACACCCTCGCCGCGATCGGCCCCAACGGCAAACCCCTGACCAAGAGCAGCCAGATTGCCAAGATCGGCAACAGCGTCTGCCCCGACGTGGCCGAGGCGCTGGTCAGGGCCAACCTGCCGGCGCTGTGCGCGAACGATACAGCGGACGAGGTGGCTGCGTGATCAGTAATCGCTGTGTCGAGCCATGGAAACGACGCTCCGGCCCAGCTTGCTTGGCCGATGGGCCAACTGGCGCTCTGCCATCTCTAGCTTACGAGCTTGCTCGTTCACCTGCTCCTGAAGCTGTTGGATGTTACGCTCCAGCAACTGCACTCGCTGCGCGAGGTCTTGCGTATCAATCGCCATGGGGAACACTCCTGTTGGCCCCCCACATGGTGGTTCCGGCTCTTCAATCAACGGTGCGGGAATGACTTCGTTACCGCCCCGCCTCGCCGATTACCGCTTTCGGGGATACTGCGCCGACACGGCTGCGCATCTGCTACGTGGTCGCGAGGCGAGCTTCCCCGCCTATGTCGAGGCCGGCAAGCTGACGGCCGAAGCTGCGGGGGAAGGGCTTGCGCTTATCCGAGCGCTGGCTGCGCAGTGGCGTTGGATCACCGACTTGGCCGCGCCGGCCTGTCCCGCATGGAATGACCGCACCGGCTATTTCGGCCGCTACAATCACCTGCTGGTCGCGGAGCTCGCCACAATCGCGGTCAAGGCGCGTGCCCAGGCCGACCGCAATCCGACCAGCGACGATCGCCGCATCATGGCAGACCTGTGCGACGCACTGGCATGGCACCAGCGCCCCTACAGCGGCCTATCCGGCGAGGCCGTGATTGTTGTGATGGTCAGCGCCGAGCGCGTGGTCGATCTGCGGCGAAAGCGCGCGGAAAGGCTCGCTGCCTGATGGCTAGCCGCGGTCGCCTCGATCCCGCGCCGGCTCAGCCGTCGCCCCCCGATGTGATCGCCTTCGTCGAGGCGCTTGCACGGGCCCACGTCGCGCGGGACATTGCCGCGGCCCGCAAGGATCCGAATCGTGCGAACCCTCATCTACGCCCGGTACAGTAGCGCTCTCCAGAATACCTGGTCGATCGAGGACCAGGTTGCAGCGTGCCGCGAACGTGGAGAGCGTGAGGGCTGGACGATCGCGGGCGTCTACGAGGATCGCGCTATCAGCGGCGCGGCCGGAATGGGCGAGGCGCAGCGGCCCGGGCTGGCGGCGCTGCTCGCCCACCTCGGCCGGGGCGGGATCGAGCAGGTCGTGGTCGATTCGACCAGTCGCCTCGCCCGCGATCAAGGCGACGCACACCAGTTGCGCAAGCTGATCAACTTCCGGGGTGCCCGGCTCTTTTCGCTCGCGGACGGTGAGATCGACGCTTTCAAGGGCGCGTTCAAGGCGTTGCTCGACGAACAGCAGCGCGTGGACCTCGCCCACAACATTCGCCGTGCCCATCGCGGCCGCGTCGCCGAGGGACGATCAGCAAACACGGTTGCCTACGGCTACCGTCGGGTCAGCAAGCTTGATGATCGCGGCGAGTTGATCCGCGGACTCCGCGAGGTCGACCCCGAACAAGCCGAGATTGTGCGCCGCATATATCGCGAGTACGTGGCCGGCCGGAGCGCGCAGGCGATCGCCTTCCAGCTTAACGCCGAGTGCGTGCCTCCGCCAAAGCGCGGGATCTGGCGCGCTTCCGCTATCGCGGCCCATCGCGGCGAAGGGTTTGGCATTTTGTGCAACCCGATCTACGTCGGCCGCATGGTTTACGGCCGCACCAAGGCCGTGGTCGACCCGACGACGCGAGAGCGTCGCTTCGTAAAGGGCGATGGTCACCTTACAGAAACCGCCGTGCCGCACCTCCGGATCATCGATGACGCGCTTTACGCCGAGGTGCAGGATCAGCTCGCCCGGCGCGCCACTCCGCGCCCCGAAACGCAGCGCCGACCGAAGCACATCCTATCGGGCCTAGGCATCTGCGGCGTGTGCGACAGCCCCTGGATCATCGTCAGCCATGGCAACTGGGGATGCAGCAAGCACGACGGCGGAAAGGCGTGCACCAACAACCGACGGATTGCGACCCGAAAGCTGGAGAGGACAGTGCTGGCCGACCTGAAAGGGCAGATGCTCGCCCCCGACGTCGTGTCGGCCTACCTGCGCGAATACCACCGCGAGCACGCCCGCCAGACAGCCACGCTCGGCCGCGACCACGATCGGGTAGAGCGGAGACTGGGAGAAGCGACGCGCAAGGTCGACCGCCTGGTGGCCGCCGTCGCTGAGGGAGGCAGCGAGTTCGCTGAAATACGATCGTCGCTGGCATCAGCCCGCGACGATCGAGACGCACTCGCCCGCGAACTGGCCAGCATGGACGCGCTGCCGGTGCTCACATTGCACCCCGGCCTTGCCGACCAGTACCGCCGCGAGATTGAAGATCTTGATCGATCGCTGGCCGGCGAGGAGACGCGCCTGGAGGCGGTGCCGAGGCTGCGAAAGCTGATCGCGCGGATTGTGGCGACACCGCATCCAAGCGGTCGCGGCGTCGCTATACAGGTCGTGCGGCAGATCGATCAGGTGCTTGCGTTTGCCAGCACTCAAATTGTTTCGGTTAGGGCAACATCCAGGTGAAGGTGCCGGCACGGGTCAGGGTAAGGTCACCCTGCGCGATCACATCCATTCCGATCAGTACGTCGAAATCGCCGTTGTCCCGGAAGTCGACACCTGAGACCTCATCGAACATGTAATAGCCACGGGCGCCCTTATCATCGTACAAGGCACCAAGAACGAACCTGTATCGGTTGTGCTGCTCGATGCTGGACACTCCGCCGAGGTTCAACTTGCCGCGCGGCCGAAGCCCGATCTGCTTCGCAGCCGATCGCGAAATACAAGTCTTTGTAGCCCCGGTGTCGATCAGACCTCTTAGAGCGCTAACCTGAGAAGTCGGCACGACGGTATGGGGCTGCACGCCATGCACAACCACCGGGGCTGGCTGAAGCGCGACGTCGATGATGAGACGTCGGTGGGCATCGACGACGCCCGTGACTGTAGCCACGCTTACGCGACAACGTGCGAGAAAAAGCCGAGATCGACCACCTCTTCGGTGACCTCTTGGATCGAGAAGATGTCGTCCTTGTAAGCGTCCATGCCGGCGCCCTCGGCCTCCCCAGCGGTCGGGTAGAACGAGGTAACGTCACCGTGTCGTAGGAGCGCCCACTGCCCCTTTCGGGCAGGCAGGAACTGGTGGACGACGCGCTGGAAGCTGTCGAAATTACGATCAATCTCTTCCTGCAAAGCGTCCATGGTTGGTCTCCGTTTCCCCTGAACCCCGCCTAACATGCACAGATTCTCGGACGCAAACGTTAAACGAGGCCCAATAGACTCATCGAAAATATACCTGTTACGCCGCCTTCGCTCAGGCGCATGGCCGGCATATGCTGGTCCGCACCGCACTCGGCGCGGCGATGCCGCTGGCGGGGACGGGATGCGCCGTCGCGGTGGCGATGCTGGCGCGCATCGCCGACGCGCGTGGCGGCGATCCGTTCGATGCCGCCAGCCTGACGGAGGATTACGAACTCGGCCTGCGGATCGCGGAGCTGGGCGGGCGGGGCAGTTTCGTCCGGGTGACGGCGGCGGATGGCGGCACGGTGGCGGTGCGCGCTTATTTTCCCATGCGGTTCGGTGCGTCTGCCCGGCAAAAGGCGCGCTGGATGACCGGCATCGCGCTCGCCGGATGGGATCGTACCGGCTGGGCGCGAAGCTGGGCGGTGGGCGATCATTGGATGCGGATGCGCGACCGCCGCGCGCCGCTCGCCATGCTGGTGCTCGCCGCGGCCTATGCCGGGGGCGTGGCGTGGGTGGTCAGCCTGGCTGGGCATGGATGGTGGGGCGGCGATGCGCTGCCGGCGGTACCCGGCTGGTTGCTGATCGCGAACGGCGCGTTGCTCGTCTGGCGGTTGCTGATGCGGGCGACGGCGACGGGCGCGGCCTATGGCTGGCGGCAAGGCCTGTTGTCGCTGCCCCGTTTCGTGGTCGGCAACATCATCGCGCTGGCCGCGGCGCGGCGGGCATTGACGATGTACCTGCGGATGCTGGCGGGCGAAGCGCTGCGATGGGACAAGACCCGGCACGTGTTTCCCGATCTGGCGGACGAGTCGCTGGTCGCCCCGCCGCTGGCCAAGGCCGCGTGAGGACGGGGCGGCCGCTGCGGTTCCTGGCGGTCACGCTGGGGGGATGGACCGCCATGCGAGTCGCCTGGCTGTTGCCGGATATCGATTCGGGTGCCGACCTGATCCGCGCGGTGGCACCGCCGCTCGCCGCCGCGACGCTAAATCGTCCCCTCGCGACAGCATCGGCGACGCGTGCGGAGCATGGCCGTCAGGGTCGATCGAAGCCGGTTGCGGTCGCATCCGATCGCGCCGCCGAACGTACCTCGTCGAACTCCGCAGTCCCGACCCGCATCGCCGTGGCGGTCGATGCCACGGTTCCGTCCGGACAGGCGGTCGCGGTTGCCGACCCGGATCGGAAAGCTGAAGGCGCCATCGTCGCGCCGGTCGGGTCCACACCGCCGCCCTCGGCGACCGCGCGTCTGTCGGGCAGCGCGTGGTTGCTGGCGCGGGGCGGGTCGGGCGGGACGCTGACCGGCGGCCGGCTTGGCGGATCACAGGCGGGCGCGCGGCTGACCTATGCCCTGGATCACGGCCGCCGCATCGCGATCGCGGCGCGTGTCGCCTCGCCGCTGCAAGGGCAGGGGCGCGAGGCCGCCATTGGCGTGGAGTGGCGCCCGGCCGCTCTGCCGGTGCGGCTGGTGGCGGAGCAGCGCGTGTCCCTGGACAGTGGGCGCGGCGGGCCGACGCTGCTGGCGATCGGCGGTTTCGGACCGGTGCCCGTTGCCGCAGGCTTTCGGCTGGAAGCGTATGCGCAGGCGGGCGCGGTGGCGCGCGGGCAGGTGGAAGGTTTCGCGGATGGTGCCGCCCGCGCCACGCGCGTGGTGGCGGCGCTGGGGCGTGCGCGGATCGACCTGGGCGGTGGTGCATGGGGCGCAGTGCAGCGCGATGCCGGGCGGTTCGACATCGGGCCGACGCTGGGCATGGGGGTACCGGTCGCAGGTCGCTCGCTGCGCATGACGCTGGACTGGCGACAGCGGGTCGTGGGGGAAGCGCGGCCGGGGTCGGGCCCGGCCCTGTCGGTCGGCACGGATTTCTGATGGTGGCGGCGGGCGTGCGGGCGGGGTAAGCCGTCGCGCGTGGACCTGTACCTTCCCATCGCCAATCTGTCGGTGAACGCGCTGGTGATCGTGCTGCTGGGCGGCGGGGTCGGCCTGTTGTCGGGCATGCTGGGCGTCGGCGGCGGGTTCCTGACCACGCCCCTGCTCATCATCTACGGCATCCCGCCGACGGTCGCCGCGGCATCGGCCGCCAGCCAGGTGACCGGCGCCAGCGTGTCGGGCGTGTTCGCGCATTGGCGTCGCGGCGGCGTCGATGCGAAGATGGGCGGCGTGCTGGTCGCGGGCGGCATCCTGGGATCGCTGGCGGGCGCGCAGCTGTTTCGCCTGTTGCAGTCGGTCGGTCAGATCGATCTGGTGATCGGCGTCGTCTATGTCGTCATGCTCGGCTGGATCGGCAGCGTCATGGCGCGGGAATCGATCGGCGTCATTGCCGTGGCGCGCGGTCGCCGCGCCGCGCCGGCTGCCCGTCGCCGCCACCATCCCTTCTTCGCCAGCCTGCCGTTCCGCACCCGTTTCTACAAATCGGGGCTGTACATCTCTCCGCTCGCGCCGTTGCTGATCGGGTTTGGCATCGGCATTCTGACCATCCTGCTGGGCGTCGGCGGCGGGTTCATCCTGGTGCCGGCCATGGTCTATCTGCTCGGCATGGCGACATCGGCGGTGGTCGGCACCAGCCTGTTCCAGACGCTGTTCGTCACCGCCATCGCCACCATGGTCCACGCCACCACCACCAAGGCGGTGGACATCGTGCTGGCCGGGCTGCTGCTGCTCGGCTCTGTGGCGGGGGCGCAGGTGGGTGCGCGGCTGGGAACGAAGGTGCGTCCGGAATACCTTCGCCTGGGACTGTCGATCGTGGTGCTGTTGCTCGCCGTCCGCATCCTGCTGGGGCTGGTCTGGCGGCCGGAGGCGATCTTCACGGTGGAACTGGCGTGAGGCGGCGCGGGGCGATCGCGGCGCTGCTGGCCGCGCCGCTGCTGCTCGGCCAGGCCAAGCCCGTGCTGGTGCCCGACGTGTCGCAACGCGAGGTGGAGATCGCCTATTCCTTCACCGGGGCAGAGCTGCTGCTGTTCGGGGCGATCCTGTATCCCGGCGGCCGCCTGCCCCAAGGTGAGGCGCCGACCGACGTGGTCGTGGTGGTGAAGGGGCCGACCGAATCGATCCTGGTCCGCGAAAAGGAGAAGGTGGCTGGCATCTGGGTCAATGCCGAACGGCTGCGGTATCGATCCGCGCCGTCCTTCTACGCGCTCGCCTCGTCCCGGCCGATCGCGCGACTGGTCGATGAGCGGACGCGCGCGATCTACGAACTGGGCGTCGACAGCCTGCAACTCTCCCCCGCCTCCAGCGCGCCGGCCGATGTGCAGGGGCGGTTCCAGGACGGGCTGGTCGACCTGCGCCGGCGCGCGGGCCTGTATCATGAGGCGCCGCATGCGGTGGAGATCACCGACGGCGTGCTGTACCGGGCCCGCGTCAGCATCCCGGCGCGCGTGCCCGTGGGGCGGTTCACCGCAGAGACGTTCCTGATTCGCGACGGTCACGTGCTGGCCGCGGCGGTGCGCGACATCGACATCCGCAAATCGGGGTTCGAGCGATTCGTGGCCCGCGCCGCCGATCGCCACGCGATCCTGTACGGGCTGGTCGCGGTCGCGCTGTCGGTGCTGCTCGGTTGGGCGGCGGGGTGGATCGCGCGACGGATCTGAGGCGGGCCGGTCGTGGCGGCGAAAAATCACCGCGTACCGTATGTTTACGCTTTCGCCGCTACCACCCTGGCCTGTGCTTGCTCAGGACCCGGACCCCAAGATGACATTCATGCCTGGATCGAAGATGTTCGATCATGCCGCGCCGGTGTCCGCCCCGGCCGTGCTGGCCGGGGCCGAGGAGGCGATCGGGTTCGTGCTGGCGGTCGCCGGGTCGTCCAGCCAGGTGGTGCTGGACCCACAGGCGATCGATGCGCTGGCGCAGGTGGCCGATCCCGTCGCCGCCAGCGCGGGTCAGGTCGGCAGCCAGATCAAGATGCGGATGGGCGGCGTGTGGCTGGTCGCGAATGTCCGCAGCCTGTCGTGGCAGGAGGTCGACGGCGGCCGCATCCTGGCCGATATCGACTTTCTGGGTGAGGGCGACGAGGAGCGCCTGACCGGCAAGCTCTATCATTTCCGGCGCGGCGTCACCCGCTATCCCATGCCCGGATGCCAGGTGGTGCCCGTCACAACCGCCGATCTGAAACAGGTCTATGCCGCGGATGCGCAGGCCAGCATCGGCGTCGGCACCGTGTATCCGACGAAGGACGTGCGCGCGTCGCTGTACGTCGACTCGATGCTGGGCAAGCATTTCGCGCTGGTCGGATCCACCGGCACCGGCAAGTCGACCGCCGCCGCGCTGATCCTGCACCGCATCTGCGAACGCGCGCCCAACGGCCATGTCGTGATGATCGACCCGCACGGCGAATATTCCGCCGCGTTCAAGGGCAACGGCGCGCTGTACGACGTCAACAACCTGCAGATGCCGTACTGGCTGATGAATTTCGAGGAACATTGCGAGGTGTTCCTGACCGCGACCGGATCGCAGCGTCAGATCGACGCCGACATCCTGGCCAAATGCCTGTTGATGGCGCGCGGCAAGAGCCGGTTGGGGCAGGAGATCGCGAAGCTGACGGTGGATGCGCCGATCCCGTACCTGCTCAGCGACCTGACCAGCATCGTGCAGCTGGAAATGGGCAAGATGGACCGCGCCGGCGACACCGCCCCCTATCTGCGCCTGAAAAGCAAGATCGAGGAGATCAAGGCCGACCCGCGCTACGGCTTCATGTTCTCCGGCATGCTGGTCGCGGATACGATGGCGCAGTTCATCGCCCGCATCTTCCGCCTGCCGGGCGAGGGAAAGCCGATATCGATCATCGACGTGTCGGGCGTGCCGTCGGACATCACATCCGTCGTGGTGGCGGTGCTGTCGCGGATGGTGTTCGATTACGCGATCTGGTCCCGCAACGAGGCGCAGCGCCCGATCCTGCTCGTGTGTGAGGAGGCGCATCGCTACATCCCCGCCGACCAGGGCGTCGCGTCATCCTCCGTGGGGCGCATCCTGGGCCGCATCGCCAAGGAAGGGCGCAAATACGGCGTCAGCCTGGGCCTCATCACCCAGCGCCCTTCCGACCTGTCGGAAGGGGTGTTGTCGCAGTGCGGCACGATCATCGCGATGCGCCTGAACAACGAACGCGATCAGTCGTTCGTCCGCGCCGCGATGCCGGAGGGTGCGCGCGGTTTCCTCGATTCGATCCCCGCGCTGCGCAACCGCGAATGCATCATCTGCGGCGAGGGCGTCGCGATCCCGATCCGGGTGTCGCTGGATACGCTGGAGGAGATCAAGCGCCCGGCGTCCGGCGATCCGCTGTTCTCGCAATTGTGGCGTGAGGTCGGGGATGAGGATGCGATGATCGCCCGCGCGGTCAAACGCTGGCGCGCGCAGGGGAAGTAGGCGTCCTCGACGGCGTCTGCTTCAGCCCACGCCGCCGGGATGCACCGCCAGGCGGGTCGCGTCGTCCGGCACGCCGGAGAACAGGCCCGCCTCCGTCCCCGTCATCCACACCTGACCCCGCCCGGACAGCCGGTCGAACAGGGCGAGGCGACGCACCGGGTCGAGGTGCGCGGCGACCTCGTCAAGCAGCAGCACGGGCGCGCGGTCGGTGCGCGCGGCGACCAGATCGGCATGGGCGAGCACGATGCCGAGCAGCAGGGCCTTTTGCTCGCCCGTGGAGGAAAGCGCGGCGGGCTGGTCCTTGGCCGCATGGGTGACGATCAGGTCGGCGCGGTGCGGGCCGATCAGCGTCCGACCCACGGCGGCATCGCGGCCACGACCGCGCGCCAGGTCGCCGGCCAGATCGGACGAGCCTCCCCTTTCCAGCACCATTCGCGCGCGGGCGAAGGGGCCGTCCGGCTCCGCCGCCAACCGCTCACCGAGCAGCGTCACGGTATCGTGCCGGGCCGCATCGATCGCCGCTCCATGTTCCGCCATCCGTGCCTCCAGCGCGGACAGCCAGTGCGGGTCGGGCGCGGGATCGGCGAGCAGGCGGTTGCGATCGCGCATCGCCGCCTCATACCGTTGGGCGTGGTGAGCGTGACCCCGGTGCAAGGCCAGCGCGAGTCGATCCAGGAAGCGGCGGCGGCCGGCGGCGGGTTCGACGAACAGCCGGTCCATCGCGGGTGTGAGCCACAGCACCGTGATCCATTCGGCCAAGCTGGTCGCTGCAGCTGCTGCCCCCTGGATGCGGACCAGCCGCCGCTCCGGCGCCGAGGCCAGCGTGCCGGTGGCGAGCTCCACGTCCGCGCCGTCCGGGGCGATCGCGGTCGCGGCGATACCGAACCCGCCCGCACCACCCTGGCGCGGCATCGCCGACAGCGCCGCGCGGCGCAGGCCGCGTCCGGGCGCGAGCAGCGACACCGCCTCCAATATGTTGGTCTTGCCCGCGCCATTCTCTCCGAACAGCACAACGAAGCCTGGCCCCGGCGACAGGGTGAGCGCGGGGTGGTTGCGGAAGTCGGTCAGGACCAGCCGGGACAGCATCGCCGTTCCGCTTAGAGTCTGCGGGACGTGGGCGGAAGCGGTGCCGGCCGACCATAGAGGACCGGCACGCTTCGTGCGATCACTGCCACCCGGTCAGGTGCGGCGGAAAACCGATCCGCCCGTCACACCCGCATCGGCATCAGCACGTACAGTGCCGGCGACTTGTCGTTTTCGCGGATCAGCGTCGGAGCGGACGCGTCGGCCAGGTGCACCTCGACCAGGTCGCCGTCGATCTGGTTCAGGATGTCGAGCAGGTAGCGGCTGTTGAAACCGATCTCGAACGGCGTGGCGGCGTAGTCGCCGGGCACTTCCTCGGCAGCCGTGCCATTTTCCGGGCTGGTCACCGACAGCGTCACCTTGTCGCGATCCAGCGCCATCTTCACCGCACGCGTCTTTTCGGTGGCGATGGTGGCAACGCGGTCGACCCCCTCCTTGAACCCGCTCGGGTCGAGCTTGAGGATCTTGTCGTTGCCGGTCGGGATGACGCGGGAATAGTCGGGGAACGTGCCGTCGATCAGCTTGGAGGTCAGGATCGCCTGCCCCAGATCGAAGCGGATCTTGGTGCCCGACAGCGACACGCCGACCGATCCGTCCACCTCGTCGAGCAGCTTGCGCAGCTCACCGACGCATTTGCGCGGCACGATCACGTCCGGCATCCCGGCCGCACCCTCCGGCTGCGCCACGGTGACGCGCGCCAGGCGGTGACCGTCCGTCGCCGCCGCCTTCAGCACCGCCTGTCCGCCCGTGCCATCGGCGGCGACGTGCAGGAAGATGCCGTTGAGGTAGTAACGCGTTTCCTCGGTGGAAATCGCGAAGCGGGTCTTGTCGATGATCTGCTTCAGCGTTTCGGCCGGCAGCTCGAACTGCGTCGGCAGCTCGCCCTCGGCGATCACCGGGAAGTCGTCGCGCGGCAGGGTGCCGAGCGAGAAGCGGGCACGCCCCGCGACGATGGTCATCCGACCCTCCGCCACGGTCAGCTGGACCTGCGCGCCCTCAGGCAGCTTGCGCGCGATGTCGAACAGGGTGTGCGCGGACACGGTCGTGGAGCCCGGCTGGTCGACTGCGGCGGGCACCGATTCGTTGATCTGCAGGTCCAAGTCGGTCGCCATCAGCTTCAGCGAGCCCTCGGTCGCCTCCAGCAGCACGTTCGACAGGATGGGAATGGTGTTGCGCCGCTCCACCACCGACTGAACGTGGCTCAGCCCCTTCAGCAGCGTTGCGCGTTCGATCGTCGCCTTCATCATAAACCCCCCGCCGCCAGCGACTCTCTCGCGCCGGGGCCATGTCGCTCGGGCCGCATTCCTAGCCAAAGAAGAAGGGCCGGAGCAAGCGCCCCGACCCTTCCCGTGTCGCTGGTTAACGACGCGCTAACGTCAGAAACGGAAGCCGTAGCTCGCGACGATCTGATGGCGGTCGGTGTCGACGTCGAAACGGCCGCTGTTCGCGCCGTTCGGATAGTTGATGCGCGCGTCCTCATAGTTCGAGTAGCGATACTCGAGCTTGGCATAGCTGTTCGGCGACAGGGCATGCTCCGCGCCGGCACCGATGCGCCAGCCGTCCAGCTTGAAGTTGGTGTCGGTGGTGTTGGTGGTGTTGCCGGCCAGCACGTTCAGCTTCGAGTTGGTGTAGCCGCCCTTGGCGTAGATCAGCGTCGACGGGGTGGCGAGCACACCGGCACGCAGGCCGACATACAGGTCGCGGCCCTGCTTGACCCGGCCGAAGCCGAAGTCGCTGGTGTAGTCGTTGCGATCGCTCTTCGCGGTGGAGTCGGTGATCTCCGCCTCCGCACCGATCAGCGCGCCGCCGAACGCCGCGTCGTAACCGACGCCCACGCCGTACAGGAAGCCGTCGATCTTCTGGTCGTCGCGACCGTTGTTGTTGTTCACGCTGCTGCCGGCGCCGACATGGTCGTAACCGATCGTGCCCTCGACGCGGGGGCCGGTGAACACCGGGTTGGTGCTCTGGGCGAACGCCGGGGCGGACAGGGTCGTGCCGAGAACCAGCGCGGCCAGGGTGATCTTACGCATTACGCAACTCCATACTGATGCGAAAAACTAGGATGCGTCGAATGGCGGAAGCGGGCAGGAGTTGCATGAACCCCAGCTAAACGGCCAAAAGCGTTGCCATCATGTCACATGTCGAACGATCGGGGTTGAAACGCGGGCGGGGCGAACCATGACGCCATGGATAGCGCGGGCTGCGCTGGCGGCGGCGGCGCTGGGCCTGGGAGCGCCCATCGCGGCGCGTGACACGATCGGGGTGTTCGGCGTCTGGGGCGCCTTTCGCGACACGGCCGCGCCCCGCGCGGCGCGCCACTGCTTCGCGATTTCGCGCCCCGTCGTATCCGGCACGCGCGGCGGATCGCGCCCGTTCGCCAGCCTTGCGAGCTGGCCCGCACGGGGTCTGCGCGCGTCGCTGCACGTCCGGCTCAGCCGGGAACGCGACCGGTCGGCGGGGGTGACCCTGACGGTGGGGGAGCGGCGGTTTGCGCTGGTGGCGAACGGAGTGGACGCCTGGGCGGCCGACACGCCGAGCGACCAGGCGATCGCGGCGGCGATCCGCGCGGGCCGGAGCATGAGCGTGGAGGCGGTTGGCATCGGCGGCCGTCCCTTTGCCGACGTGTACGCGCTGAACGGCGCCGCCACCGCGATGGACGCGGCGGCGCTCGCCTGCCTGAGGCGGTAGCGCCAGTCTGTTCATCGGTCGGGGCACCGGTGGCAATCGGCGCGAAAATCCGCTATATCCGCGCAATGCTTACAGTGTCAGCGGTTCCCATGCCCATTCCAGGGCACATCGATCCCGTGCCCGTTCCGCGCGACCTCGCCGCGCGGCCCGATGGTCGTGTCGACCTGGTCGGACTGTCGCGCGACCAGTTGCGCGAAGCACTGGCGGCGGCGGGCATGGAGCCCAAGCAGGCGAAGCTGCGTGCGAAGCAGATCTGGCACTGGCTGTACAATCGCGGTGCGACCGAATTCACGCAGATGACGGACATCGCCAAGGCGCAGCACCCCTGGCTGGCCGAGCGGTTCGCGATCTCGCGTCCCGATGTGGTGGAGGCGCAGGTGTCGAACGACGGCACCCGCAAATGGCTGCTCCGGTCCCCCGACGGGCAGGATTACGAGATGGTGTTCATCCCCGATGCCGATCGGGGAACGCTGTGCGTGTCCAGCCAGGTCGGCTGCACGCTGAACTGCCGTTTCTGCCACACCGGCACGATGCGGCTGGTCCGCAACCTGACTGCGGGCGAAATCGTGGGTCAGGTGATGCTGGCCCGCGACTCGCTGGGCGAATGGCCGTCGCAGCCCGAAGGGCGGATGCTGACCAACATCGTGATGATGGGCATGGGTGAGCCGCTCTACAATTTCGACAATGTCCGCGACGCGCTGTCGGTCGTCATGGACGGTGACGGCCTTGCCCTGTCGAAGCGGCGGATCACCCTGTCGACCAGCGGCGTGGTGCCGATGATGGCGCGCGCGGGAGAGGAGATCGGCGTGAACCTGGCCGTGTCCCTGCACGCGGTGACCAAGGATGTGCGCGACGAGATCGTGCCGCTGAACAAGAAATACGGCATCGAGGAGCTGTTGCAGGCCTGTGCCGACTATCCGGGTGCCAACAACGCGCGCCGCATCACGGTCGAATATGTGATGCTGAAGGACAAGAACGATTCGGACGCCGACGCGCACGAGCTGGTGCGGCTGCTGCGCAAATATCGCCTGCCGGCAAAGGTCAATCTGATCCCCTTCAACCCGTGGCCGGGCGCCGCGTACGAATGCTCGACCCCGGATCGTATCCGCGCGTTCAGCAACATCGTGTTCGAGGCGGGCATTTCCGCCCCCGTTCGCACGCCGCGCGGCCGCGACATCGATGCCGCGTGCGGCCAGCTGAAGACCGCCGCCGAGAAGAAGAGCCGCGCGCAGATGGACCGCGAGGCGGAGCAAAAGATGGTGGCGCTGGGCTGATCGCGCCCGCCGTGGCCGATTACGCGGATTTGGGCGGGCATCGTCATGGCACGCCCGCGTACCGCCGGCTGACGCTGGCGATGCTGTTCGCCGGATTTTCCACATTCTCGCTGCTGTACGCGGTGCAGCCGCTGCTGCCGCTGCTGGCCGGGGAGTATCGGTTGAGCGCGGAGGAGGCGTCGCTGGCGGTGTCGCTGGCGACCGGTCCGCTCGCCTTCGGCATCCTGGCGGCGGGGGCGATCAGCGACCGGATCGGGCGGCGACCGCTGATGGTGTTCGCGATGCTGGCGGCGGGCGCGCTGACGCTGTTGGCGGCGGTGATGCCGGGATGGCCGGCGCTGCTCGCGCTGCGGCTGCTGACCGGGTTGGTGCTGGCCGGGGTGCCGGGCGTCGCCATGGCATATCTGGCCGAAGAGATCGACGCGGGCGCCATCGGCTCCGCCATGGGCCTGTATATCGCGGGCAGCGGGCTGGGCGGGATGGGCGGCCGACTGGTCGCCAGCCTTCTCGCGGACCTGTGGGGATGGCGCGGTGCGCTGGGCGGGGTGGGCCTGATCGGGTTGGCGATGGCGGAGGCGTTCCGTCGACTGGCACCGCCCTCTCGCCGGTTCGTGGCCCGGGGCGGCGGTATCGGTGCGGTACGCACGCTGTCCCGCGACGATGCCCTGCCGCTGTTGTTCGGGCAGGCGTTCGTGCTGATGGGCATATTCGTGACCGTGTACAATTATGCGGCATTCCGCCTCGTCGCGCCGCCCTATTCGCTCAGCCAGGCCGCGGTGGGCGCGGTGTTCCTGCTCTATGTGCTGGGATCGGGCAGTTCGGCATGGTTCGGCGGCCTGTCGGGCCGGGTCGGGCGGCGACGCGTGTTCTGGGTACCGGTCGCGATCCTGGCTGTCGGCGTGGCGCTTACCGCCGCGCGGCCGCTGGCGTTGGTGGTGGCGGGCATCGGGGTGCTGACGATCGGGTTCTTCGGTGCGCATTCGATCGCCAGCGCCTGGGTCGGCCGGCGCGCGCAGTCCCATCGGGGCCAGGCGGCGGCCCTGTACCTGTTCTTCTATTATCTGGGTTCCAGCGTGCTCGGCTCCGCCGGTGGGGTCGCCTGGACGCGGGGCGGCTGGACGGGCGTGACGCTGTTCTGCCTGGTGCTGTCCGCGCTGGCGCTGCTGGGTGCGGCGTTGCTGGCGCGGGTGCCGCCGTTGCCGGTCGCCGACGCGCCGATGATGGTGGAACCCTGAACGTCGCGCCGTATCTGCTCGCCGCGGGCGCTGGCCTGATTGGTGGCGCGATGAACGCGCTGGCGGGCGGCGGCAGCTTTGCCACCATGCCCTCCCTGCTGGCGGCGGGATTGCCGGCGAACATCGCCAACGCCACGTCGAACGTCGCGCTGATGCCGGGTGCCGCCGCAAGCGCCTGGGCCTTTCGCGACGAGCTGGGCCCGGTCGGCGGCGTGTCCTACCGATGGCTCGCGGCGATCACCTTCGTGGCGGGTCTGGTGGGCAGCCTGTTGTTGGTGCTGACCCCGGCCCGCGCGTTCGACCTGATCGTCCCATGGCTGGTGCTGTACGCGTTCGTGGTGCTGGCGTTCGGTCGCGCGGCGTCGGACTGGTTGCGGCAACGGGTGACGATCGGAACCCGGACGCTGATGGTCGTCCAGGCGGTGCTGGGCATCTATGGCGGGTATTTTGGTGGCGGCGTGGGGTTGATGACCACCGCCACATACGGCCTGCTGGCGGGGCATTCCCCGAGAGAGCTGTTCGCGCCGCGCACGCTGATGCTGGCGGTCGCCAACGCCGCCGCCGCGATCGTGTTCGTGGCGACCGGGCTGGTGCAATGGACCTTGGGTGCGCCGATGCTGGCCGGCGCGCTGGTCGGCGGATGGGCGGGGGCAGGGCTGGGCAAGCGGTTGCCGGCCGGCGTGATTCGCGCGTGGACGCTGTTGGTGACGGGGGCGACGACGCTGGTGTTCTTCTGGCGCGCCTACGCCTGATCGTCAGTCGACGTTGCCCGGGTCGGGAAACAGCGCCAGCGTCAGCAGCGCCGCGGTTGCGGCGGCACGCAGCGCGGGCTGGCGGGACAGCAGCATGCGGCGGTCCTGCGCGCCGGTCATCTCGACAGCGCCCGCCGTCTCCCCACCGTTGGTGAGCAGCACATAGCCGATGGCGTCCGGCACCCGGAAGCCGACGCCGCCCAGCCGGTGCGTCGATTCGATGTCCAGCGTGAGGCCGTCGATGGTCACCGTCCCCGTGCGCGGATCGGCCATGTCGCGGGCGGAGGTGGCGCGCATGACCAGCGACCCCGCGTCGCGCCCATCGATGCGATACGCGCAACCCAGCTGCAGCGGGTCGAGCGGTGCTGCCGCGTCGACGCCGAACGCCTGTCCCCGCGCCTCGCTGCGGAAATAGCGGCAGCGCCCTTCCAGCCGACCAACCGGATCGAGGCGATCGATCGCGAATTCGACCGTGCCGAAACGCGCGACCGAGCCGATCCTGACCGCGTCCGCCGCCGGACCGATGATGTCCGGCCCCCAGCCGATCGCATCGCTGCTCTCCCGCCGGCGCAAATGCCCGGTCGCGGCGCCGACGCGGAACGTGCCGTCACGCCAGCCGGGCACATGGGTCACGTCGATGCGATCGAGCTCGCCCTGAGCGGCGAGTGAGTCGAACCCCGCGATGCGCACCGGCGTGCAGCCGCCAAGCGCCAGCATCGCCGCGACACCGGCCGAGAGCGCCGCGATATGCCCCTTCATCACCCGTCCCCCTAGCGCGCCGTTTGCGTAGGGGATCGCCGCTGTAGGCTGTCCCGCGGCTGAACGTCCGCGCTGGACCTAATCGGCTCAGCCGGGCCGGCGCAGTTTGAACAACGCATCCTCGGTGATCTCGAAATAATCGGCCGGGCCGCCCCCGCGCGTGATCGGGTGCGCCCGTGCGGTCTGGTAGATGCCATCCTCCAGCATCGCGCCGTCGATGTGGATGCCGACCGCTTCACCGATCGTCAGCCATTGGTCGAGCGGTTGACCCTCCTTCCCCTGCAGCCGGATCAGCTGGGTCAGACGGCATTCGAAGGCAACCGGGCTCGCAGCGACGCGCGGGGGACGGACCAGTCGGGACGGCGCCGTCTCGATCCCGGCATGCGCGAATTCGTCCACGTCCGGCGGCAGGGTGGAGGATGTCGCGTTCATCACCTCCGCCAGATCGCGGGTGGCGAGGTTCCAGACGAATTCCCCGGTCGCATGGATGTTGGCGACCGAATCCTTCCATCCCAATGACGAGAAACCGATCAGCGGCGGCGAATAGCATAGCAGGTTGAAGAAGCTGTAGGGTGCCAGATTGCGCAGGCCCGCCTCCGATACGGTACTGATCCAGCCGATCGGGCGGGGTGCGACGATCGCGTTCAGCGGGTCGTGCGGCAGGCGGTGGCCCTGCGCGGGTTCGTAGAAATGCCAGTCGGTCATCGATGCTGAACGTCGGCGCGGCACGATCGGCTCCCGCCTACCGCGACGGTCGTGCTTGCTGTAAGCTGCTACCCGTGAACGATGTACGCCCCGCACAGGTCGCGCCCCGCAAAGCCTATCGCCACCGTCTGCCCACACGGCTGTGGCACTGGGCCAACGCCGTCACCGTGTTCGTGATGATCGGCAGCGGGCTGATGATCTCCAACGCGCATCCGCATCTGTACTGGGGCGTGTACGGCGCCAATCTCGATACGTCTTGGTTCAACCCGCCGACCTTTCCCGGCTGGCTGACCATTCCGTCTAGCTACAATCTGGCGCTGGCCAGGCGCTGGCACCTGTTGTTCGCGCTGGTGCTGGCGTTCAACCTATTGTGGTTCATGATCGCCAGCCTGGTGAACCGCCATTTCGCACGCGACCTGCGCGTGCGGGCGGCGGAGTTGAAGCCGGCGGCGCTGGGCCGAGACGTTCGCGAGCATCTCCGCTTCCGCTTCCACGACGCGGCGCATCCCGAGCGGTTCAACCTGGCGCAGAAGATCGCCTATTGCGTCGCGCTGTTCGTGCTGCTGCCCCTGATGATCGCCACCGGCCTGTCGCTGTCGCCGGGATGGAATGCGGGGGCGCCGTGGCTGCTCGACCTGTTCGGCGGGCGGCAGTCGGCGCGCTCGATCCACTTCATCGCCTGTTGGGCGGTGGTCGCGTTCGTCGTGGTGCATCTGGTCGCGGTCATCCTGGCGGGCTGGCGGCAGGAGATCGGGGCGATGCTGACCGGCTGGCTGCGCGTACCGGAAGGAGAGGGGCATTGAGCGCGGTGCTGACCCGCCGCCGCGCGCTGTTGGGGATCGGCGCGGGGACGCTGCTGTCGGCGTGCGACCGGGTGCAGGATTTCGGCCCGGCGCGCAGAATCCTCGATTCCGGGGACGCGATCAGTCACGGGCTGCAACGCGCGCTGATCGACCGGGCCGCGCTGGCCCCCGAATACCGGGTCGACCAGATGTCGCCGGTGTTCCGCACCAACGGCAACGCCAACCCGAACACGCCCGCATATGGCGCGCTGGCGGCCAACGGGTTCGCCGACTGGCGGCTTGCGATCGGCGGACTGGTGGCGAGACCGCTTCAGTTCAGCCTGGCGCAGCTGCGGTCCATGCCGCAGCGGCGGCAGATCACGCGCCACGATTGCGTCGAGGGCTGGAGCGCGATCGGCCAGTGGCAGGGACCGTTGCTGGGCAGCCTGTTGAAGCTGGCGGGGGTGCAATCCGCCGCGCGCTACGTCGTGTTTCATTGCGCCGACCAGATCGGCGGCGCGCCCTATTACGAGTCGATCGACCTGATCGACGCGTTCCACCCGCAAACCATCATGGCGCTGTTCCTGAACGGCCGGCCGCTCGACATCGGCCATGGTGCGCCGACGCGCCTGCGGGTCGAGCGTCAACTCGGTTATAAACAAGCGAAATATGTGATGGGGATAGAGGCGGTGCCGAGTCTGGCCGGGATCGGCAAGGGCAAGGGCGGCTTTTGGGAGGACAATGTCGATTACGATTGGTATGCCGGCATCTAAGTTGCTACCGCCATAGTCATGTCGCTGATTGACGTGTTTCTTCGCCGCGCCGTTCGTCACGGCCAACTCACCCTGAATCGCCCCGGAAAGCCCCTCGTCACTTTCGGCCAGCCGGCGGACAACTTCGGCCATGTCGTGCTGCGCTTCGCGGACAAGGGCGTGGAGCGGGCGATCCTGCGGGACCCCGGCCTGGGCGCGGGGGAGATGTTCATGGCCGGGCGGCTGATCGTCGAAAATGGCGACGCCATGGACCTGATCGAGCTGATGACCGCCAATGATCCGTGGGAGCAGGGTGGCGGTCGCCTCGCCGCCTCGCCGTTGGCCCGACTATGGGGTGCGCTGCGCCACCGGGTCGAGCGGGTGAATATGGAGCGCCAATCGAGGCGCAACGTCGCGCATCACTACGACCTGTCGGGCCGCCTCTACGACCTGTTCCTCGACAGGGACCGGCAATATAGCTGCGCCTATTATACCGACCCTGCCAACGACCTGGACCGGGCGCAGGAGGACAAGCTGGCGCACATCGCGGCAAAGCTCGCGATCCGGCCGGGCATGCGCGTGCTGGATATCGGGTGCGGTTGGGGCGGCATGGCGCTGTACCTGCACCGCAAGCTGGGCGTGGAGGTGCTGGGCGTCACCCTGTCCGAGGAACAGCTGAAGGTCGCGCGCGCGCGGGCGGATGCGGCGGGCGTCGCCGACAAGGTCCGTTTCGAGTTGATCGATTACCGCCGGGTCGAGGGGCGGTTCGACCGCATCGTGTCGGTCGGCATGTTCGAACATGTCGGCACCGCGCAGTATCGCGAGTTCTTCGCCAAGGTGCGCGACCTGCTGACCGAGGACGGCGTGATGCTGCTCCACACCATCGGCCGTCTGGGCGTGCCGGGCGTCACCGATCGCTGGACGACGAAATACATCTTTCCCGGCGGCTATAACCCGTCGCTGTCGGAAATCGTCGCGGCGTCGGAGCCGGCGCGGATGTTCCTGTGCGATGTGGAGGTGCTGCGCCTGCATTACGCCTGGACGCTGAAGGCGTGGTACGATCGAACCGTGGCGGCGAAGGACCAGATCGTCGCGCTGTACGACGAGCGCTTCTATCGCATGTGGACCTTTTACCTGGCGGGCGCGTGCAAGGCGTTCGAGCACGGCGCGCTGGTCAATTTCCAGCTGCAATATGCCCGCAGCCGAACCGCCCTGCCGGTCACGCGCGATTATATGATTGACGGGGAACGGGCGCTGCGCGGCTGACCGCCTGGCGCCCGTTCAGTGCTGCTGGTTTACCGACCCGGATTCTTCGGGCCGGCGGGGCCACGACGCACCTCGTTCAGCGTCTCGGCGCGTGCGGCCTGTCGTTCCTCGACGCTGACCACGCCGTCGCCATTGGTGTCGTAGCGGCGCGCGGTGGCATTCAGCAGCGCCTGCATCTCCGCGGGAGAGATCTTGCCGTCCTTGTTCGTGTCCGCCCGTGCGAACCACAGGGTCGACAGATCGGTGATCTGTTGCCCGTTCAGCTTCGACCGGCCAACATCCATGCGGCGGACGCGCTCTGTCACCTCCGTCCGGCTGAGGAACCCGTCCTTGTTGGTGTCACTGCGCGCGAACTCGGCCCTGACCTGGGGCGAGACCTTGGCCGCCGTCTTCGCGCCGGGCGTCACCTTGCGCGCGGGGGTCTTTTGCGCGGCGGCGGGGGCGGCCAGCGGAACGGACAGGGCGACGCCGACGGTCGCGGCGAGGAGAAGGGGAAAGCGGGACATGGCGATCCTCATGCTGACGCCGGCTTGTACGGCGGGTGAACGGTTGCGTGGCGGGCGGGGAGCGCATAGGGGCGCGACCTTGTTCCCACAGCCCTTGCCGAGGAAGCGTCGAGCGTGAGCGAGTCCATCAATCGAGTCGTGCTGGCCTATTCGGGCGGTCTGGACACCAGCGTGATCCTGAAATGGCTGCAACAGACGTATAATTGCGAGGTGGTGACCTTCACCGCCGACCTGGGCCAGGGCGAGGAACTGGAGCCGGCGCGCCGCAAGGCGGAGATGGCGGGCGTCAAGCCCGAACACATCTTCATCGACGACCTGAAGGAAGAGTTCGTCCGCGACTACGTCTTCCCGATGATGCGCGCGAACGCACTGTACGAGGGGCTGTACCTGCTCGGCACATCCATCGCGCGGCCGCTGATCGCCAAGCGGCAGATCGAGATCGCGAACATGGTCGGCGCCGACGCGGTCAGCCACGGTGCGACGGGCAAGGGCAACGACCAGGTCCGCTTCGAACTGGGCTATTACGCGCTCAACCCGGATATCAAGGTGATCGCGCCGTGGCGCGAATGGGACCTGACCAGCCGTACCCGCCTGATCGAATTCGCCGAGGCGCACCAGATCCCGGTCGCCAAGGACAAGCGGGGCGAGGCGCCCTTTTCCACCGACGCGAACCTGCTGCACACCTCGTCCGAGGGCAAGGTGCTTGAGGACCCGTGGGAGGAGGTGCCCGATTACGTCTTCTCGCGCACCGTCAATCCGGAGGATGCGCCCGACACGCCGGAGATCATCACGATCGATTTCGAGCGTGGCGATGCGGTGGCGGTCAACGGCGAGGGGCTGAGCCCCGCGTCGCTGCTGGCGAAGCTGAACGATTATGGCCGCACGCACGGCATCGGCCGGCTCGACCTGGTCGAAAACCGCTTCGTCGGCATGAAGTCACGCGGCATGTACGAAACCCCGGGCGGCACCATCCTGCATCTGGCGCACCGCGCGATCGAGCAGCTGACGCTGGATCGCGGCGCCGCGCACCTGAAGGACGAACTGGCACCGCGCTATGCGGAGCTGGTCTATAATGGCTTCTGGTTCTCGCCGGAGCGCGAGATGCTGCAGGCGGCGGTCGACCACAGCCAGGCCAAGGTGTCGGGCACGGTGCGGCTGAAGCTGTACAAGGGCGCCGTCCATGTCATCGGCCGCAAGTCGCCCAATAGCCTGTATTCGGAAAAAGTCGTGACGTTCGAGGACGATCAGGGCGCCTACGACCAGCGCGACGCCGCCGGCTTCATCAAGCTGAACGCGCTCCGCCTCCGCCTGCTGGGCCGGCGCGACCGGTGATCGTCGCGCGGACAGGGGATGCGCCGGTTGGAGCGGCAATGCCCTTGTCCGTCTGCCCACGCGCGCTTTAAGACGGGTCGGATGGGGGAAAAGCTTCATTGGTGGCAGACGCGCTGGTTCGTGATCGCGGTCACCCTCGCCGCCACGATCCCGTTGCTCTGGCCCACCGTGCCCCCGCTGGTCGACCTGCCCGGCCATATGGGGCGGTACCGGGTGCAGCTGTCGATCGGGCATGATCCCTGGCTGTCACAATGGTATGATTTCCGCTGGTCGCTGATCGGCAATCTGGGCATCGACCTGCTGGTCGTCCCGCTGGCCAAGGTGTTCGGCCTCGAACTGGCGGTGAAGCTGATCGTGATGACGATCCCGGCGCTGACCGTCGCCGGCCTGCTCTGGATCGCGCGGGAGGTGCATGGCCGTATCCCCGCCACCGCGCTGTTCGCGCTGCCGCTCGCCTACAGCTATCCGTTCCAGTTCGGTTTCGTGAACTTCGCCCTGTCGATGGCGATCGCGCTGAACCTGTTCGCGCTGTGGCTGCGGCTGGCGCGACTGAACCGGTTCCGCCTGCGCGCCGCGATCTTCCTGCCGGCATCATGCCTGTTGTGGCTGTGCCATACGTTCGGCTGGGGCGTGCTGGGCGTGCTGGCCATGTCGGCGGAGCTGATCCGCCAGCACGACCGGATGGAGCGGCCGGAGGCGCGCGGCGGCTGGCGCGGCTGGCTGGAGGCGATGGTGCGCGCTGGGCTGGGGTGTCTGCCGCTCTGCCTGCCGATGCTGCTGATGATATTCTGGCGGTCGGGCGAGCATGTCACGGGGCAGACCGGCGACTGGTTCAACTGGCGTGCCAAGATCAGCTTTCTGTCCATGGTGCTGCGCGACCGGTGGATGGCGTGGGACCTGTTTTCCGCGACGCTGCTGTTCCTGATCCTGTTCAAGGGCGTGCGCGACGACCGGGTGGAATATTCGCGACAGCTCGGCCTGTCGGCGGCGTTCCTGTTCGCGGTGTTCATCATCCTGCCGCGCATCGTGTTCGGCAGCGCCTATGCCGACATGCGGCTGGCCCCGTTCGCGCTGGCCATCGCGGTGATCGCGCTCCGCGCGCGGCATGGCCTGTCGATGCGCCATGCCTCGGCCATCGCGGCGCTGGGCATGGCGTTCTTCGCCGCGCGGCTGGTCGGCACCACCGCCAGCTTTTTCCTCTACGAGCGCAGCTACAGCCGTCAGATGGCGGCGCTGGACCATGTGCCGGAACGGGCGCGGGTGGTCAGTTTCGTAGGGCGCCGCTGCCTGGACGATTGGGCGTACAGCCGGCTGGAGCATTTTCCGGCGATGCTGATCACGCGGCGCCTGGCCTTTTCCAACGACCAATGGTCGATGGCCGGCGCGCAACTGCTCACCACGCATTATCCGGCGGCGGGCGGTTTCGCGCACGATCCGTCGGAGATCGTCACCGACCGCTATTGCCGTGGCAATTGGTGGCGGCCGATCCGCATGGCGCTCAACAACTTCCCGCGCGATGCGTTCGACTATGTCTGGCTGCTGGAGCCGCCACGTTTCGACCCCGCGCTGCTGGACGGCATGACGCCGGTATGGCGCGACGGGTCGAGCATGTTGCTGCGCATCGATGACCGCAGCCAGCCCGAACCGCTGACGCTGGAGGATTTCGGGGTTCAGCTGCCCCGGCGGAACGGCGTCAGCTCACCCAGATAATCGCTTTCCGCCACCACCGCCTCGCGCTCTCGCGTCACGAAGTCGGCGACCGCGCGGCGGAAGTTCGGATCGGCGATGTAATGCGCCGACCAGGTCGGCACGGGGGAATAGCCGCGGGCCAGCTTGTGCTCCCCCTGCGCACCCGCCTCAACGGCGGCCAACCCGCGCGCGATGGCGGCGTCGATCGCCTGGTAATAGCACAGCTCGAAATGGAGGAACGGCACCTCCTCCGTCGCGCCCCAGTACCGGCCATAGAGCGTGTCCCCGCCGATAAGGTTCAGCGCGCCCGCGATCGGTCGCCCGTCCCGCTCTGCGACGATCAGCAGCACCTTGTCGCCCATCGTCTCGCCCAGCCGGGTGAAAAACGCGCGGGTCAGATAGGGGCGACCCCATTTGCGGCTGCCCGTGTCCTGGTAGAAGGTCCAGAACGCATCCCAATGATCCGGGGTAATGTCGGCGCCGGTCAGGTGGCGGATCGTCAGCCCCTCCACCGCCGCCGCACGCTCCTTGCGGATCGCCTTGCGTTTGCGGCTGGCGAGCTGGTCCAGGAAATCGTCGAAGCTGCCATAGCCCCGGTTGCGCCAGTGGAACTGTGTGCCCTGGCGGATCAGCCAGCCCGCCGCCTCGAACGCCGGCACCTGTTCGGGGGCGATAAAGGTGGCGTGCGCGGACGACAGGCCGTTGCCGTCCACCACCGCCTGCAACGCCGCGATCAGCGCCGGTGCCATGTCCGGGTCGCGCAGCAACAGGCGGGGGCCAGGAACGGGGGAGAAGGGCGCCGCCACCTGAAGCTTCGGGTAATAGTCCCCGCCGGCCCGCTCCCACGCGTCCGCCCAGCCGTGATCGAAGACATATTCGCCCTGGCTGTGCGCCTTCACATAGGCCGGTGCGATGGCGGCCGGTCGCCCGTCCGGTCCGTCGACGATCACCGGCAGCGGCTGCCACCCGGATCGACCCCCGACACTGCCGGACTCCTCCAGCGCGGAGAGAAACGTGTGGCCGACGAACGGATTGTCAGGGCCAGCGCAGGCGTCCCAATCGTCGGGCGCAATGGACAGGACGCCATCGGCGATACGGGCAGTGATGCTGGTCATCGCTGAACCATATAGGGGGGCTCCGGGCTTGCCGGAACGGGTGAAACGACAGGGCGAGACCTGGGCCGGCGCAGCCCGCTTTGATCCGAAACGAGTCGAATCAAAGAAAGCTGTGGGTAAGTTGGGTTCGTCGCATTTTGGTTAATGACGGTTCGGTTGCACCCGGCTAGCAAGGCCTCGCTCGTCGAAACAAAGACGCGAGAACAAAGTGAACAGCATGTGGAAGCAACCCGCGCGGCTATGGCGCCAGCGGGAGCCTGCGGTCGCGGGCAAGGAGAATGTGCGCCCGAAGCAGATCGCCAGCGGATCGCTGGAAGAGATGGTGCGGCGCGCGGTGGAGCGGGCCGGTCGCGTGGAAGCGCGGGAGCGGCACGCGTTCTTTATCGACGTCGACGCGCGCGAACTGCTCGGCTGGCCCGACATCGCCCGGCTCAGCGACTCCCCGGGCTTCCCGGTCGAGATCTAGGCGTCGTGCGCGCTTCCGGGGGTGCGCGGTTGCTCCCGCCACTCTGATCTTTCAGCGACACGGCGAGCCGGACATTCGCTTCGGCTCCTGCATCAGCGATCCTTGCGCGATCGTGCCGGCACGGTTGCCACGATGACGTGGAGCAGTGGCTCGAACTGCTCGCTTTCCACTTCGACGCGCCAGTGTCCTTCGTTGGCGAAACCTGGATGATCGGCGAGATAGGTGCCCAGACGCCGTACCGCTTCGTTGCGTGCTTCCTCGACGTCCGCGCATTCGATGGCGATCGCTTCCTGTTCACGTCCGGCGAAGCTGATCCTGTATTGCGGCATCCGTGTCCTGACTGTTCGGCTTGGGAGACCATGCTCCTAACCGACGGGGCCGGCAACCGGGATCACATAGATCAATTCGGCAACCCCGCCGGACCATCCGCGCGTGATCCATGCACAGCGCGCGGGTGGTCCGACCTTGGGTATGTCAGTCGACCGCGATGATCGCGTCGACCTCTACCGCCGCACCCAGCGGCAGCACCGCCACGCCGACGGCGGAGCGCGCGTGCTTGCCCGCGTCGCCGAACAGCGACACCATCAGGTCGGACGCGCCGTTGGCGACCTTGGGCTGGTCGGTGAAATCCGGGGTGGAGTTCACGAACACGCCCAGCTTCACGATGCGGCGCACGCGCGACAGGTCGCCGTTCAGCGCCGCCTTCACCTGTGCCACCAGCATCAGCCCGCACAATTTGGCCGCGTCCTGCCCCTCTTCCAGCGACACGCCGTCACCCAGTCGGCCGGTGACCAGCTGTCCATCGCGGAACGGCAGCTGTCCGGAGATGTGGAGCATGCCGCCCGCCTCCACGACCGGCGTGTAGGATGCGACGGGGGCGGCCGCTTGTGGCAGGGTCAGGCCCAGGTCGGACAGGCGCTGGTCGATGGTGTCGGTCATGCTTCAACTCCCGAAAGGATGGGGGATGGGGTGGTCGGCGGGGCGGCCACGCCCGCCTCGAAACGGTCGGAGATCCAGGCCCGCGCCGCGCGCCAGTCGTCGATACGGGCATGGGCGTGCGGGGCGGCCGGGACACTGGGCGCCAGGTCGGGTTCCGACACCATGTGCAGCCGGTGGACATCGGGTGAGTGGCGCGCGACCGATTCGTGATGCACCGCCAGATCGTCGACGAACACGGTGACGGAGGCGCCGAATTCCGCGACCAGGCGGGCGACCGGCGGACCCTTGCCGCCCTGGTTGCACTCCACCCGGTGTTCGATGCCGAACCGGGCGAGCTGCTCGATGCGCGGCTGGCGACAGACATCGTGCAGGTTGGTCAGCACCACGATGTCCGCGCGTTCCGCCAGCGCGGCGAGGGCGTCTGCGGCGTGCGGCACCAACGTCTGGCGGTCCATTTCGGCCGGAAAGAACTCGTCCAGCAGGCCCCACATCTCGTCCTGGCTCAACGGATCGCCGCCGCTCCGTCGCCGGATGCGCTGTTCGAACGCGCCGTGCTGGATGGCGAAATCCATGTCCTTGGCCTCGTCCAGCCAGGTGCCGAAGTGCCGCACCATGTGCAGCAACACCTCGTCGCAATCGGTGATGAGCAGCGGGCGGCTCATCGTTCCAGCGCCTCGCGCGCGGCGACCAGGGCCGGCGGCGTGACGTCCAGCGCGCCGGCACAGGCGATCAGGTCCGCCTCATGCGCCTCGAGAAAGGACAGGCAGGCGGCCAGCACCGCCGGTTCCGCCGCCCGCGCGCGCAGATCGGCGGGGGTCAGGCCGGTGATGTCAATCAAGCGGGATGCTCGATCCGGCTCTTCCAGGGTCCAGACGAGCGCACGCAATGCGATCGCCTGCGGGTCTGTGTTTGTGTCGGGGTCCCGCAACGCCTATCTCTCTTGTCGATGGAAGACGATGCGCGCGTGGCAAAGAAGGTGCTCGTTGTCGAGGACAACGAATTGAACAGCAAGCTGTTCTGCGATCTGTTGCGGGCGCACGAGTTCGTGGCGGAGCCGGTGCGCGACGGTCGGGAGGCGGTGGCGCGGGCACGCAGCTTTGCACCCGACCTCATCATCATGGACATCCAGATGCCGCACGTGACGGGACATGAGCTGATCGTGGAGCTGAAGGGTGACGCGGATCTGCGCCGCATCCCGGTGATGGCTGTCACCGCCTATGCGGGTCGCGAGGACGAGGAGCGTATCCGCGCGGCCGGGGCGGACGCCTATGTGTCCAAGCCGATCAGCCTGTTGCGCTTCATGGAGGCCGTGAACCGGCTGATCTGAACGGCCGCTCGGCGTGACTGCCCAACGTTGATGTGTGCGGGTGACGAATCGCCCCCGCGTTTTGTCAGGCGTCCTATGTCCGCCATGCAATGAGGGGGCCGGCCCGCCGCGTTTCTGCGACCTGCCGAGCCCCGCCATCACGGAACGGGTGTCCGGTGTCAGGCCTTCTTGGCGCTGAGATGCGCGCTGAGGTGCTTGTTCATCTCGAACATGCTGGCCGACTTCTTGCCGAAAATCTTTTCCAGCTTGTCGTCGGCGTTGATCTGCCGCTTGTCCTTGGCGTCCTGCAGGTCGTGCTTCTTGATGTATTCCCATACCTTGCTGACCACCTCGCTGCGGGGCAGGTCGTCCTTGCCGACGATCTCGGCCAGCTCGGCGGAGGGGGTGACGGGGGCGGTGATGCCGCCGCGCGCGCCGCTTGCCGCCTTGCCGGTCGACTTCACCTTCTTCTCGGCCGCCGCCGTTTCATCCTTGCCGCGCTTTTCCGCCGAACGTGCCATGATGTTCCTCCGTGCTTGAGTCTTGCTGCCTTGTAGCAGGCATATACGCGGATGAACCATCTTCGTTGCGCTTCCGCAAGGGAGGCGTGGCACGGCGTGCGTCGGAACGGCACGCAGGCGGCTTGCGGGCGCGCGGATGAACGCGGTAGTCCGCCCGGCATGACAGACACGCTTGCGCCCGCATCGACCTCCCCAACCGCCGCCGATCACGGTGCCGCGCGGCTGTCGCGCCTGATGGCGCGCGGCGCGGACTTCCTCGGTTCGCGCGTCGCGGTGATGGGCGGCGCGATGTCCTGGGTGTCGGAGCGCAACCTGGTCGCCGCGATCAGCAACGCGGGCGGGTTCGGGGTGATCGCGTGCGGCGCCATGACGCCCGACCTGCTGGACCGGGAGATCGCCGGGACACGCGCGCTGACCGACCGGCCCTTCGGCGTGAACCTGATCACCATGCACCCGCAGCTGTTCGACCTGATCGCCGTGTGCGTGCGCCACGGCGTCGGCCATGTCGTGCTGGCGGGCGGATTGCCGCCCAAGGGATCGCTGGAGGCGATCAAGGCAGGCGGGGCGAAGGTCGTCTGCTTCGCACCAACGCTGGCGCTCGCGAAGAAATTGATTCGGACCGGAGTCGATGCCTTGGTGATCGAGGGGATGGAGGCCGGCGGCCATATCGGTCCGGTGTCCACCAGCGTGCTGGCGCAGGAAATGCTGCCGGAAATCGCGGACGCGGTGCCGGTGTTCGTCGCCGGCGGCATCGGCCGGGGTGAGGCGATCGCGGGATATCTGGAAATGGGTGCGGCCGGGGTGCAGCTCGGCACGCGATTCGTCTGCGCGACCGAATCGATCGCCCATGCCAATTTCAAGAAGGCGTTCATCCGCGCCTCCGCCCGCGACGCGGTGGCGTCGGTGCAGATCGACCCTCGCCTGCCGGTAATCCCGGTCCGCGCGTTGAAGAATTCGGCGTCCGACCTGTTTTCCGCCAAGCAGCGCGAAGTGGCCGGGCGGCTGGACGAGAATGCGGTCGCGATGGCCGAGGCGCAGCTGGAGATCGAGCATTACTGGGCGGGCGCGCTGCGCCGTGCGGTGATCGACGGCGATGTGGAACATGGTTCGGTGATGGCCGGCCAGTCGGTTGGCATGGTCCGCCAGGAGGAACCCGCCGCGGCGATCCTGGGCGAGCTGATGGATGAGGCCGCCGCCGCGCTGGGCCGTCGCGGGGGCTGATTTTCTCCTCCCGCCGGTACGCGAACGGCCGTGACATGGCCGCCGCCGGTCGCCGCAACCTTTCGTTAACCGTAAAAGCAGATACGAGAGGGTACGGTTAACCACGTGCTTTTCGAGGATTCGGCCATGCGGCGTTCCGTACTGATCGTGCTGCCCTTGCTGGCGGGGTGTGCCACCCGCACGCCGGTGGCGGTTGTGACGCCGCCGCCCGAGCCGACACCGGTGGTGGCCGCGCCGATGCTGCCGCCGGGCGCGACGCCGGGCATGCGCATCCCGGCGGTTCTGGCGGACGGCAGCTATCCCACGCCCAATCGCAACCTGACCGCGGCGGCGGCGGTGTGGCACCTGCGCGCGGGGCTGAACGTCGCGGCGCTGTCCTGCCAGGGCGTGCAGGGCACCACGATCATCGCGGCGTACAACGCGCTGCTGGCGCGCGAAAAGGCGGGTCTAGCGGCGGCGGAGGCGCGCTATTCCGCCGAGTATCGTGCGGGCGGTGGTGACTGGCGCGACCGGTACGACGATTCCATGACGCGCTTGTACAATTATTACTCGCAAACCCCCGCGCGCCCGTCCTTCTGCGCGGCGGCGGAGCGGATCCTGGCCGCCGCCCCCGCGGTTCCCGCCGGCGGGCTGGACGCGTTCGCGCGGGCGCAGATGCCCGGCCTGGATCAGGCCTTTGTCGATTTCTACCGTGCCTATGACGCGTGGCGGATCGGAAGCTTGCGCATCGCGGCCGCGTCCGCCGCGCCGACGACCGCGATCGCCGTGTCCTCTCCAGCACCACTGGCGTCGGTTCCTGCCGTCGCCGTGCCGAGTGCCGCACCCGTTCAGTCCGCAGCCGTTCAGCCGGCGCCTGCCCAGCCGGTCCGCGTTCTGGCTCGGCCGACGCCAGCCCCCGCGCTGACCACACCGACGATCGCCGCGCCGGTCCGCGCCGCGACCCAGGCGCCGCCACCTGCGCCGCAGCCGGGCGCGCGGCCGTATCCCCGGCTGGAGATCGACCCGTCGGTGTTCGGCACGCCGGAGGTGGAGGGCCGCTGAGCGCGCCCGCACGGGCTTTCCCCGTCTGACTCCTTGGGTTAACAGGCCGGCGTGACCAGTCCGTCCGGCCTCGATCTGCCCGTTGCCGACCGACCCGCGGAGGGGCGGTTCGACGGCGGCGTGCACCATTTCCCGCTGCGCGTGTATTTCGAGGACACGGACCTGTCGGGCGTGGTCTATCACGCCAATTACCTGCGCTACATGGAACGGGCGCGATCGGACATGCTGCGCATCGCCGGCATCGACCAGCGTGCGTTCTTCGAGGGCGGCGGCGGCGCCTATGCGGTGGCCGACGTGCAGTTGCGCTTCCGTTCGCCGGCGCGTCTGGACGACGCGCTGATGGTGGTGTCGCGGCTGGAACGCGTGCGCGCCGCCGACGTCCTTGTTCATCAACAGGTCAGGTGCGGCACCGCCTTGCTGGCGGAGGCGCGGATCACCGTCGCGCTGGTATCCGCCAGCGGCCGGCCGACGCGGCAACCGCCGCACTGGATCGCCATCTATCAAGGCCTTGTCGGCCAGGGAGAGTTGCAACGCCCATGAACCCCGTCTTCAACATGGACGCCGCGACCCTGTCGCCGGTGGCGCTGTTCCTCCAGGCGGACATCGTCGTGAAGGTGGTGATGGCCGGCCTGCTGCTCGCCAGCATCTGGAGCTGGGCGATCATCGTGTCTCTGGTCGTGCGCCTGGGCCGCACGCGCAAGGGCATGGCCCGGTTCGAACGCGATTTCTGGAAGGCGGACGACATCGACGCCTTTCACAAGAAGGAGGCGGAGGGCGACCTGCCGTCCACGCGCGTGCTGGCGGCGGGCATTTCCGAATGGCGCCGATCCACCGCCGGGACCGCGATCGACAAGGCGGGCACGCGGGAACGGCTCGCGACCGCGATGGGCGCGGCGGCGGCGGGGGAGGTCGATCGCCTGTCCGATCGGCTGAACGTGCTGGCGACCGTCGCCTCCGCTTCGCCGTTCGTCGGCCTGTTCGGGACGGTGTGGGGCATCATGCGCAGCTTCACCGGTATCGCGCAGGCGCAGAACTCGTCGCTGGCGGTGGTCGCGCCGGGGATCGCGGAGGCGCTGTTCGCAACCGCGATCGGCCTGTTCGCGGCGATCCCGGCACTGATCGCCTATAACCGCTTCAACCATGCGATCGGCCGGATCGAAGCGGCGCTGAACCGCTTCGCCGATGGCTTCCACGCCACCCTGTCGCGCCAGCTGGACGGGGCACGCTGATCCCGTGGCGGTGAACCTTCCTTCGGGTCGGGGGCGCGGGCGGCGCGCGCCGATGGCGGACATCAACGTCACGCCACTGGTCGACGTCATGCTGGTGCTGCTGATCATCTTCATGGTCACCGCGCCGCTGCTGACCGCCGGCGTGCCGGTGAACCTGCCCGACAGCCGGGCCAAGGCGCTGGACCAGGAAAAACAGCCGATCGAACTGTCGATCGACGAACAGGGCCGCCTGTTCATCGACAAGGACGAGGTGAACGAGGGCGATCTGCCCGCACGCCTCGACGCGATCGCGAACAAGGCGGTCGGCGCCGACCAGCCGCCGCAGATCTACCTGCGCGCCGATCGGGGCCAGAATTACGGCCGCGTCGCCAATGTCATGGGCGAACTCAGCCGCGCGGGCCTGACCCGCATCGCGCTGGTCACCAACGCGGGCGGCGAGGCGGCTGACGGCGGAACCGCCGGCCGCTGATGGAGCGCGCGGAGAAGATCGGGCTGGGCGTAGCCGTCGCGGGGCACCTCGTGCTCTTCGGCCTGTTGTCGGTCGGCTTTCTCGCCACGCCCAATCCCGAAAAGCTGAAGCAGCAGCCGGTCGAGGTCAGCCTGGTGACCGACGTGGCCAAGGAATCGACCGCGCCCAATCCGGCAGAGGCGGCGCAGTCGGTGGCGCCGGAAATCGGCGCCCCGGAAGAGGCCGCCGCGCCGGAGCCGGTCGAGGCGCCACCCGAGGCGAAGCCGGAACCCGCACCCGCGCCGCCCACCCCCGCGCCGCCCAAGCCGCAACCGAAGGCCACGCCGAAGCCGCAACCCCGGCCGGAGCCCAAACCGCAGCCACAACCCAAACCCCAGCCCAAGCCGGAGCCCAAGCCGCAGCCGGTGGCGAAGCCTGCGCCGAAACCGACTCCCAAACCCGCGCCTACGCCGAAGCCTGCGCCCGCAAAGCCGGCCCCGGCCAAGCCCGCACCCGCGAAGCCGGTCCCGGCCAAGCCGGCGCCTGCCAAACCGGCCACCACCAGCGGCGGGTCGGGCAAGCCGAACGCCACGCGCCCCGCGGCAAGCAGCGCGAAGCCGGCGACGCCTGCGCGCGGATCGGGGTCGAGCGCGACGGCCAAGGCGGAACGTCCGCGCGGCGGCCGTCTTGGCAACGACTTCCTCAAGGGCTTGGGTACCGAGCCGAGCAAGAGCAGCAACGCCGACGCCGCGCCCGCCGCGAAGATGGGCGCGCAACAGGCCGCGAACATCGGCTCCGCGATCCTGCGCCAGGTCCAGCCCTGCGCGAACCGCCAGGTGACGCCGGGACCGGGTGCGGAACGTATCCGGGTCGCGATCAACCTGCGCCTCAACCGCGACGGCACGCTGGCCGCGCGTCCGCGCGTCGTCGGCCATACCGGCGTCGACGACGACAACAGCCGCTATGTCGACCGGGTCGACGATCTCGCCATCGCCACGTTCGTCGGGTGCTCGCCGCTTAAGGGGCTACCCGAGGAGTTGTACGACGTTCAGAATGGCTGGAGCAACTTCACGCTCCGCTACAAGCTTCCGGGTTGACGCGCATGACCAAGGCCTATCTCCTCGTAACTGCCCTCCTTGCCCCTGCATTGTTCCTGTCGGGCAGCAGCGTCGCGCAGCAGGTGCCGCCACCTGCACCGGCTCCGGCGACGACAGCGGCAGCGCCCCAGGCCGGGCAGCCGGCGGGCGATCAGGCCGGCGGGCTGGTGGTGGATGTGGAGGGGGGCACCAGCTCCCCAACGCCGATCGCGATCCCGGTGATGCCGGCGGCGCAAATCATCGATACGCCGGCCGGCTCCACCGATGCGGTGGGGCGGCAGTTGTCGGACATCGTCGCCAACGACCTGCGCAATTCCGGCCTGTTCACGCCGCTGCCGCCCGCGCAGTTGCGCACCGTGTCGGTGCCGGAGGTGACGGCCCCGGCCTATGATTATTGGGGCGGGACGGGCGCGCAGGCGCTGGTCCAGGGCTATGTGAAGGCGAACGGCGATGGCTCGCTGACCGTCGGCTGCTACCTGTACGACGTCGCGTCGAAGACCGAACTGGCGCGACAGGGCTTTGTCGTGCCGCCATCCGACTGGCGCCGTGCGGGGCACAAATGCGCCGATTCGATCTACACCCGCCTTACCGGGGAAGGGCCGTATTTCGACAGCCGGGTGGTGTACGTGTCGGAGACCGGGCCGAAGGGAAAGCGGATCAAGCGCCTGGCGATCATGGACCAGGACGGCGCCAACCACCGCTTCCTGACCAACGGCCAGTCGATCGTCCTGACGCCGCGCTTCGCGCCGAACCAGCAGTCGATCGTGTTCATGAGCTATGAGGGCAAGATCCCCTCCATCTACGTCTACGACCTTGGTTCGGGGCGCCCGCGACTGGTGGTACGCAATGCCGCGACCACCTTCGCCCCGCGCTTTTCCCCCGATGGCCGCTGGATCCTGTTCTCCATGGCGACGGGTGGCAACACGGACATCTACCGCGTGGCATCGCAGGGCGGGGAGCCGCAGCGCCTGACCGAGTCGCCCGGCATCGACACGGGTGGCAGCTATTCGCCCGACGGGTCGCGCATCGTGTTCGAAAGCGACCGGTCCGGCGGCCAGCAGATCTATGTCATGAATGCGGACGGATCGAACCAGCAGCGGATCAGCTTCGGCGGCGGGCGCTACGCGACCCCGGTGTGGAGCCCGCGCGGCGACCTGATCGCATTCACCAAGGTGTCGGGCGCATTCCGCATCGGCGTGATGAGCCCCAGCGGCGGGGGCGAGCGTCTGCTGACCAACAGCTGGCAGGACGAGGGGCCGAGCTGGTCGCCCAACGGCCGCGTCATCACCTTCTACCGGTCCAGCCGGGGCAGCCAGGGTAAGGCCGATCTGTGGATGGTCGACCTGACCGGCAATGTGGAACGCAAGATCCCGACGCCGCTCGACGGGTCGGACCCGGCCTGGGGCCCGATCCGGCCCTGACGCCGTTTACGAGGATGTCGTTCATGGGGGCATGAACAGGACTAGTTTGAACCACGGGAGTTGATCATGGCTAAGCTTCATTCCACCATCCTGGCCGCCACCGCGCTGATCGCGCTGGCCGGCTGCGCGAAGAAGCGGCCTCCGGTCCTGCCGCCGGCACCCGCCCAGAATGCGGGCGAGGTTGGCGCCAACACGCCGGGCACTGGCATGGACAACGGCGCGGTGGTGCCGGGTTCCGACGCCGATTTCCGTCGATCGGTGTCGTCCAACACCATCAACTTCTCGCTCGACGAGTTCGATATCGACGCGACCGCGCGCGGCATCCTGGACAGCCAGGTGGAATGGCTGAACCGCTATCCCCAGGTCCGCATCACCATCGAGGGGCATTGCGACGAGCGCGGCACGCGTGAGTACAACCTGGCGCTGGGCGATCGCCGCGCCAATTCCGCGAAGAACTATCTGGTCGCGCGCGGCATCGACGCGTCGCGGGTCAGCACCATCAGCTATGGCAAGGAACGCCCCGTCGCGCTGGGGTCGGACGATGCGTCCTATGCCCAGAACCGGCGCGCCGTGACGGTGGTGATCGGCCGCTGATCCCGGATCGGCCGGGGCGCGGCGAGCCTGCCCGACCCGGCCATACCGGAACCCGATCCGTTTCGGGCTCGTTCCGATCCGCATGAACAATACCGTTGTCGCGCATGTGACCCCGCCGCCGGTGCTGGACCCGGTCAGCACGGTGGTCGCCACGCTCCATCTGTGGTGGAACAGTTTCGCCAAGGCGCTGCCCAGCATCGCGGGCGGCATCATCTTCCTGTTGATCGCCTGGGTGGTCGGGCGGCTGGTCGCGCGGGGTGTCCGCCGCGCCTTCTTCCACCGCGATTATGCCGATCTCGGCGGTGTGCTGGGATCGATCGCGTTCGGCTTCATCATGCTGACGGCCGTGCTGGTGGCCTCGGTGATCGTATTCCCCTCGGTGAAACCGGGCACGATCATCTCCAGCCTGGGCATCGGCTCCGTCGCGATCGGATTCGCGTTCAAGGACATCCTGCAGAACCTGCTGGCGGGCATCCTGTTGCTCATCAACCGACCGTTCCGCCGCGGCGACCAGGTCATCGTCAAGGGGTTCGAGGGGACGGTGGAGCACATCCAGAGCCGCGCAACGCTGATAAAGACTTATGACGGCCGGCGGGTCATCATTCCGAACTCGGACATCTACACCTCCGCCGTCACCATCCACACCGCCTTTCCGACCGTGCGCAGCCAGATCGAGGTGGGCATCGGCTATGGCGACGACCCGGATCACGCGATGCGCGTCTTTCGACAGGCGATGGCGGGGGTCGAGGGGGTGGAGCAGGACCCCGGTCCCGACGTGCTGGCGGTGGGCTTCGGCGACAGCACCGTGACGCTGCGAGCACGCTGGTGGACCGCGCCAAAGGTCACGATCGGCATCAAGGCGAAGGTGATCCTGGCGATCCGCCGCGCGGCGCAGGAAAACGGCATCGACCTGCCTTTCCCGACCACGACCGTGCTGTTCCACGACCAGACGGACGAGGCGGACGGCGACCGTACCCGCCAGCGGGAGGGCTGGCCCGCGGGCAACGATCCACCGCGCGCCCTGCGCGACGTACGCGTGAGTCCCGATCGGGCGGCGGGGCTGGCACAGGAGGACGCGCCGGCTGCCTAAGGTCGCCGACGCGCGTTCCGCGTCAGCCGGTCGGTGAACCGGCGCGCTGTGTCGCAAGGTCGCGGACGTGCAGCCAGTATGCGCGTTCCTGCACCGCATCCGCCAGGGCACGGTGCGCTGGCCGTCCGGACGGCCGATCCGCCTCGGCCTGGGCCAGCACGGCGGCGACCGCCGGACCCAGCGCGTCTTGAAGCAGCACCGGGGCCAGGATGTCCCGCGCGGTTTCGGCCCGGGCGTCCTCGCTGTCGCGCAGGCGCAAGGCATGGCGGGGCAGCCCGGCAGCGCGGAGCAGCGCGCTGAGCCACTTGCCATCCCAGGAGGGCGCGCTGGCGAACAGGTCGTGGCCGGACAGCACCTCCACCATCCGGCGCGCCACCACGTCGTGGGGCGTGCCGTCCCGCTCAAGCGTTTCACGGGCGATGCCGTGGATCGCCTGCGCCTCCGACGCCCAGTCGGTCCAGCCGGACGCGGGGCGGATCAGGTAATCCTCATCCCGGCCATCCTCCCATGCCCAGCCGACCTCGATCGGATAGCTCTTGTCGGCCAGGGACGATGCTTCGAAATCGAGGAAGACGCGCACGGGGTCAGCTCAGCTCGTACCAGACGGGCGCGGTGGACAGCAGGCGGCCGGCGTCGCGCTCGCCACCCTCGAAGCGGATCGCGCCCTGTGCCGCATCGCCGCGCAACAGGCAGGCCAATCGGAACACGCGGTCGCCATGCCGCCGCTCGAAGGCGAGGACACGGCCCGTGGCGTCGCCGGTCACCGCTGCCGCGCGGTAATCGCCATGCGCGAACAGGTCCGGCTGTTCGCGACGAAGCTGCAACAGGGCGGCGAGCAACGCCATCTTGGCCGGCGCGGCACCATCCAGCGCGGCGCGGCGCGCGGCATAGTTCACGGGCCGGCGATTGTCCGGATCGACAAGGCTCAGGTCCGCGAACTCGGTACCCTGATAGAGGTCGGGCACGCCCGGAACCGTGCAGCGCAACGCGACCTGTATCAGGCTGTTGCGCTCCGCCGCCGGTGCGATCTCCGCGACGAAGCGTGTCACGGCGCCTGCAAAGGCCTCATCCTCGATCAGCGCGCGGGCAAGCGTGTTGGCGCGGCCTTCATAATCCTCGTCCGGCGCTTCCCATGACGAGCGCAGCTTCGCCTCCCGCAGCGCCTTGGTCTGCCAGGAGGCGACGCGGTCGGCAAAGTCCGCCTCCGGCGTATCGGGCCACGCGCCGAGCAGCGCCTGGAACAGCATGTACCGGTCGCCCCGGTCGATATCCGCAACCATCCCGTCCGCGATCGCCTCCCACTCCGTCACGACGCTGCGCCAGCGGTCGGGGATCGCGCTCAGCACAGCCAGACGCGCGCGCGTGTCCTCGCCGCGCTTGTGGTCGTGCGTCGCGGTCGTCAGCATCGCGTTCGGCCAGTGCGCGGCACGCTCCGCCATCAGCGCGTGGAAGTCGCCGACGGCCATGCCCATCAGCCCGGCGTCGAAGCCGACATCGTTGCGCGACAGCAGCCGCCCGTACCGGTAGAAGGCGGTATCCTCCAGCGCCTTGGCTGCGATCGGCGCGGACAGCTGCTGGAACCGGCGCGCCGCCTCCGCGACCAACGCCGGATCGCCCGGCCCTTCTGCCGCCAGCCAAGCCAGGATCATGTCCGTGACGGCCCACTCGCCCGGGGGCACATGCGGCGCGACACGCCGGCGTGCCTCCGCCCGGATTGCGTCGTCGCTCTGCGGCGCGTCCGAACCGGTGCCATAGGTGCGGTACACGGGAAACACCCACAACAGTCGCTCGATCGCGCGGCGCAGCATTGCGGCGGTGATCCCGTCCGCGTCCGGCGTGGCATGGGCCAGCGTGACGAATGCTGCGCAGCAATGCTCCAGCTGGCCGGTGAACTGCCATGCCAGCAATTGCTGCCGCGCCAGCAGTTCTTCGGGGTGAAGGTTCGCGGATCGGCCGCTCACGTCATGCCACAACCGTCCCAGCGGCTCCGCCCCCGCCGGATCGTGAAGGACGGCGCTCACCTGTTCCATGAAGTCGTAGCCGCTGGTGCCGTCGATGCCCCAATCGGTCGGCAGCTTCTCTCCCGGCCCCAGGATCTTTTCCACCACGATCCACGCCGGTCCGGCTGGAGCGTCATCGAGGCGGGGCAGCGCGTCGAGCCTTGTGCGCAGCGTGCGGCAATAGGCGGCCGGGTCCGTCAGCCCGTCGACATGGTCGATGCGGACGCCGTCGATCAGCCCCTCGGCATACAGGCGAAAATACAGCGCGTGCGTCGCCTCGAACACCGCGGGGTCCTCGACCCGCACGCCGGCCAGCTCGTTGATCGAGAAGAACCGGCGCCAGTTCAGCTCGTCATTGGCGACGCGCCACCAGGCCAGGCGATAATGCTGCCGGTCGAGCAGCACGGGCAACGGCAGCTCATCGGGCGCGTCCTGATCCGCGTCGCGAAGGGGAAAGCGATGCTCGCCATAAGCGACCAGCCACCAGCGATCGTCGTACCGCTCCACGCTCAGAGCACCGTCGCGGATCGCCTGCGGCAACGGCGTGCCCAGCACGGGCAGGACGATGCGCTGACGGAAATCGATGTCGAACACCGCCGCATGGTCGCTCGCCTGGCCGTGCATCAGCACGTCGTTCCACCACGCATTGGCCCCGCCCGCCACGCCCATATGGTTGGGGACGATGTCGATCACGACACCCATGCCGCGCGCCCTGAGTGCGGCGACCAGCCGGCGGAACGCGTCCTCGCCGCCCAGTTCGGGGTTGATGCAGGTCGGATCGACCACGTCGTACCCGTGCGTCGATCCGGGGGCGGCGACCGTGATGGGGGAGGCATAGACATGGCTGATCCCCAGCCGGTCGAGATATGGCACCAGCGCCTCCGCATCGGCGAAGGTGAAATCCTTGTGGAACTGGAAACGGTAGGTGGCGCGCGGGGTCATCCGGGTCTTTCGTTGGTAAGCAGGGCGGTGCGGCGGGCGACATCGGGGCTGGCGAGCATCGCATCCGTCGCGTCGGGCATGCGGCGGCGCCAGTTGGGATGTTCGTCGATCGTGCCCGGCAGGTTGGGTTGCTCCTCCAGCGCGGCCAGATCCTCCAGCGGCACGATCGCGAGGGGGGCTGGTGCGGCGGCGACGGCGGTCAGGATGGTGTCGATCGGCGGCGTTTCCGGCGGTTCACCCGTGCCGCCGACCGCGCGCCACATCGATGCGCGTTCGCCCTTGCGCTCGTCGCGGCGATCCGCCTCGCAGGTGGAGGCATCGCCACGCCCCAGCCGGCACGCCCAGTCGATATCGCGCCCGCGCCACCATCCGGCCAGGGTCGGCGTGTCGTGGGTGCCCGTCATGGCGACCGCCTGCCGATCCCACTTTGCCGGCGGAACAAAGGTACCGGCCTTGTCCCGCTCGAACGGCAGCACCCGCATGCCCAGCATGCCGCGTGCCGCCAGATCGTCGCGGAACCCAGGGGGCACGGTTCCCAGATCCTCGGCGATCACGACCGCGCCCAGACCGTCGTCCGCACGGTGCGCCTCTATGGCGATGATCCGTTTCAGCGTTTCGCCCGGCATGGTCAGGTACGCGCCCTCCGCCGCGCTCGCGCCCTCCGGAATGACCCACAGCCGGTCGAGGCCGAGCGCGTGGTCGATCCGGATGCCGCCGGCATGGGCCAGGGCGGCGCGGATCGTCTCGATGAAGGCGGCGAAGCCCGTGCGTGCAAGGGCGAACGGATCGAGCGCGGTGATGCCCCAGCTTTGGCCGTCCGGGCCCAGCGGATCGGGTGGCGCGCCGACGGTCAGTCCGGTCAACAGGTCGCCGCGACGGCTCCAGCCGTGGCTGCCGCCGGAATCCATGCCGACGGCCAGGTCCGCGACCAGCCCGATGCGCATATGCTCGCGCGCCGCACGCTGCGCCTCGGCCAGCCCGCGCTCGGCCAGCCATTGCAGAAAGGCGTAGAAGGACACGTCCTGCGCGTGATCGGCGGCGAAGCGTTGCACTGCCTCCCCGGCGGGATCGCGATACGCGGTCGGCCAGTCGCGCCAGCCGCCGCCGCCAAGATGCGCGTGCATCGCGTCGAAGCGGGCATGCGCCTCCAACGCCTCACCCCGCTCCGCCCGGAACGCCGAAACCGCGCCCTGCACTCCATCGGCCGCAGTGTCGAAGACGGCACGCAGGTGCCGCAGGCGCGCCGCCACGCACTGGGGCCAGTCGATCAGGGCCGGTGCGGCCTCCTCCCCGAACGGGGCGCCGATCATTGCCGGATCGGCCAGCGCGACATTGTGGAACAGCCGGGTGGAGGGCGAGTAGGGGCTGAACCGGGTCGGGTCGGCCGGGAACAGCGCATGGGTCGGGCTGATCGCCAGCGCCGCCGCGCCAGCGCGCCCGAACGCCGCCGCGGATCGGGCCAGCGTGCCGAAATCGCCATAAGCGCCTGGGCGGTCGTCCCGCAGTGCCGGGATCTGCACGGCCGCGCCCCAGCCGCGCCCTTCAGGCACACGGCACCGGCGCGGCGCCACGGCCAGGGTGAAGTTGCGCTTGCCCGAGATCAGGCGGTGATAGCCGACCGTATCGATGGCGGGCAGGGCGCCGCCCTTTATCGTCAGCCGGCTGCTGGGACCGTCCTGCATCGCCAGCTCGACATCACCCGTCACGCCATCGGGCGCGGCGATTGCGGCCCCGGCCTCCGCCGTCAGGAACGGCTCAGTGGCCGCCGACATATCGAGCCGGTCGAGGATGGCCGCCAGGACATCGTCCGCGACACGCTGCGGACGGCTGTTCGCATCCTCCCAGTCGCATTGCAGGCCGGCGGCGGCGGCGCGGGCGTGAAGGTCGCTCATCGGGCAATCCAGGCGACGAAGCGGCTGCCGTCGGTGAACAACGGTTCTGCGATGTCGGGCAGCGCGGCCGGGGTGTCGCCCAGGTCGATCGCCACCGACAGCGTCGACCCGTCCCCCAGCCGCCAGCGTGCCGTGACCGCCGCCTCTCCGCGCGCCTCCGCACCGATGGCGGTGGCGCCGGGCAAATGCGGCACGATGCGGTCGCGCCGCAGTGCCAGCAACTCGGCGTACAACGCGCGCCAGGCAGCGGCATCGGGACCCGGTTCCGGGCGCGAAGCCTCGAAGGTTGCCGGCGCGTTGGGGTCGGGGATCGCCTCCCGCGCCGCTTCGTCGGCAAAGGCGACGAACTTGGCGAACTCGCGCCGCCGGCCGTTGCGGACCGCATCGGCGAGTTCGTCATGGAAATCGGTGAAGAACAGGAACGGCGTCTCGCTGCCCAACTCCTCACCCATGAACAGCAGTGGGATTTGCGGGCATAGCAGCAGCAGCGCGGTCGCCGCGCGCAGCTTCGCCGGGTCGGCCAGCCGGGTCAGCCGATCGCCCATTGCCCGATTGCCGACCTGATCGTGATTCTGGAGAAAGGCGACGAACGCGGTCGGCGGCAGGTGCGCGCTCTTCGTGCCGCGCGGTCGCCCGTCATGGTTGGGCGATCCCTCTCCCTGATAGATGAAGCCTTCCGCCAGACAGCGGGCCAGCCGCTCCGCCGGCCGATCCGCGAAGTCGCCATAATAGGCGCTCGTCTCCCCGGTCAGCAGCACGTGCAGGACGTTGTGGAAATCGTCGTTCCACTGCGCGTCATAACCATCCGCGCGCAGCCGTGCCGCGTCGTTGGACTCGTTTTCCAGCACCAGATGCACATGCCGATCGGGCAGGCTTTCGCGGATGTCGGCCGCCATGCGGTCGAGAAAGGCGGGGTTGTCGATCGCGTGCACCGCGTCGAAGCGCAGGCCGTCAAAGCGATATTCGTCCAGCCACATCAACGCGTTGTCGATGAAGAACCGCGCCACCGGCTCCTTGTCCACCGCCACCGCGCCGCCCCATGGCGTGTGCACTTCGGGGTGGAAGAAGCTGTCGGCATAGACGCCCAGGTAATTCCCGTCGGGCCCGAAGTGATTGTACACCACGTCCAGTAACACGGACAGGCCGAGGCCGTGCGCCGTGTCGATCAGCGCCTTCAGCTCGGCCGGGGTGCCGTAATCCTCCTGCACGGCATAGGGCAGCACGCCGTCATAGCCCCATCCGCGCGTGCCGCCGAACGCACCGACCGGCATCAGTTCGATAGCGGTGATACCGGCGGCGGCGATGTCGGGCAGGCGATCGGCAATGCCGGCAAACCCGTCCAGCACCCCGGCATGCACCTCCAGGATCACCATCTCGTGCCAGGGGCGGCCGCGCCAGTCGGGGTGGCGCCAGTCGTGATGCGTGTCGGCAACCACGCTCCACCCGTTGACACCGCCGGCCTGACGGCGGGATGCGGGGTCGGGCACGGCCTGATCACCCATGCGGAACCGGTAGCGCGCGCCCGGCCCGACCGGCAGGACGGCGGAGCGCCAGCCTCCGCCGTCGTCGCTCAGCAGGGCTGAAGGGCCGTCCTCCACCTCCATATGAGCGTCGCCGTCGAAATCGGGCGCCCACAAGCGAAAGCGGGTGGTGCCATCCGCCTGCGGCTCGGGTCCCCACCGCATCGCGCTTCCCCCGGTCATGCCACCTCCGCGATCGTCCAGGTCAGCAGCACGGCACCCTGCGGCGCGACTTCGTAGGATTCGCCGATCTCGACCTCGCCCTGTTCGGGCCGGGCGCTGTCGATCAGCACGGTGCGCCCCGTCCCCGGCGCGGGCAGGTCGAACGTGATCGGGTCGGCGGACGCGTTGAGCAGCAGCGACACCGCCTCCAGCGTGCCGTCCGCGTTGCGGACCGCACGGCGCATCAGCAGCGCGCGTCCTTCCGGGTTCTGCCAGTCCTCCGGCGACAGGGGTTGCCCGCGCTCGTCCCACCATTCCAGGTCGGCCACACCCTCACCGGTCGCATCCTCGCCGTACAGGAAGGCGGGCGCGCGCAGCGCCTGGAATCTGCGGCGGAGCGTGGCGAGCCGGGCGGTGAAGTCGATCATCGCCTCGCCATCCGGCGTGGCCGCGGCCTGCCAGTCGAGCCAGCTGATCGGATTGTCCTGGCAATAGGCGTTGTTGTTGCCGCCCTGCGTCCGCCCGAACTCGTCGCCCGCCACCAACATCGGCGTGCCGAGAGAAGCGAGCAGCGTGGTCATCATCGACCGCATCACCCGCCCGCGCGCGTCGTTGATCGCCGGATCGTCGGTTGGCCCTTCCGCGCCCCAGTTGCACGAATGGTTGTTGTCGTGACCGTCGCGATTGTCCTCGCCATTGGCCTCGTTGTGACGATCCTCGTACATCACCGTGTCGGCCAGCGTGAATCCGTCATGCGCGGACAGGAAGTTGATGCTGGCCCAGGGACGCCGCGCGCGCCGGTCGAACAGGTCGCCCGACCCCGCCAGTCGCGCCGCCAGGTCGGGCCGCTGCCCCGACTCGCCGCGCCAATATTGCCGCACCGTGTCGCGATACTTGTCGTTCCATTCCGCGAAACCGGGCGGGAAGTTGCCCAGCTGGTATCCGCCCGGACCCACGTCCCACGGCTCCGCCATCAGTTTCAGCCGGCCGAGTACCGGGTCTTGGCGTACCACGTCGAAGAACGCGGCGCCCGGGTCGAACCCGTAATCCTCGCGCCCCAGCGTCAGGCCCAGGTCGAAACGGAACCCGTCGATGCCGAAGCTGGTAGCCCAATAGCGTAGCGAGTCGGCGACCATCTGGATCACCCGCGCCTTGCTCATGTTCAGCGTGTTGCCGGTGCCGGTGTCGTTGGTCGCATAGCGTGGCTGATCCTTGACCAGCCGGTAATAGCTGGCGTTGTCCAGCCCGCGCCAGGAGAGCGTCGGCCCCTTTTCCGACCCTTCGCAGGTGTGGTTGTACACCACGTCCATGATGACCTCGATGCCGGCATTGTGCAGCCGGTGGACGGCGCGGCGCAGCTCGTCCTGATGCTCGGACGCCATGTACGCCTGTTCGGGCGCGAAGAAGCCGAGCGTGTTGTAGCCCCAGTAATTCCGCAGGCCCTTTTCCTGCAGGAACCGATCCTGGGTGAACGCCTGGATCGGCAGCAGTTCGATCGCGGTGACGCCGATGCGTTGCAGGTGCGCGATCACCGCCGGATGGCCCAGCGCCGCATAGGTGCCGCGTTCCCGCTGCGGCACCAGCTCCATCAGCTTCGTCATCCCCTTGACGTGCGCTTCGTAGATCACGGTGTCGGACCAGTGCGTGTTGGGCCGCCGGTCGCGCGACCAGTCCCAATGATCGTCGACCACCACCGCCTTGGGCATGGCGGGCGCGCTGTCGCGCTTGTCGAAGGACAGGTCCTCGCGCCGGCTGCCGATGCGATAGCCGTGTAGCGCGTCGGTCCATTTGATCTGCCCGTTCAGCTTGCGCGCATAAGGGTCGAGCAACAGCTTGTTGGCGTTGAAGCGATGTCCCGCCTCCGGCTCGTACCGCCCATGCGCGCGGTAGCCATAGACCAGACCCGGTTCCGCATTGGGCAGGTAGCCGTGCCAAACCTCGTCCGTGCATTCCGGCAGGAAGAACCGCTTCAGCTCGCGCTTGCCGGCCTGATCGAACAGGCACAGCTCGATGGCGTCAGCATTGGCGGAGAAGACGGCGAAATTGACGCCGAGGCCGTCAAACGTGGCGCCGAGAGGATAGGGTGAACCCGGCTGCAGCCGGTCCGACTGGAAGGGCAAGGATGCGCTCCGAAAATACTATGGACGTTGATGGAAGGCGACGACGAAAAGCCGCGCGCCGTACCAGGAGGGTCAGGCGCCGCGCATAGGAGCGCCGGCGTTACGGACTGAGATCAGCGCTTTCCCCGCGGCGGCGCCGCCTTGGCGGGCGCGCGGCTGCGGGCGGTGGTTCCCTCCAGATCGTCGCTGCCGACGCTGCGTGAGAAGTCCTGATCGCGGGTGACCGGCGCGGGTCCGTCCGACGCAGCGTCCGAAGTCTCAACCGCACCCGATGCGGAGGTCAGGTTCGCACCCTCCGCACTCGGATCGGCATCCGCCTCCTGCTCCGCCTGCTGCCAATGTTCCGCGTCCCGACCGTGCGGTTCGCCTTCCGTCTGCCAGATCTGGTAAGCCCGTTCGCGGATGCGGGCGGCGCGGTCGTCGGTCATCGGTATTCCCCTGTAACCGCCGCTCAACTCCCCCGCTTCATATTATGTTCATCCGCTGCGACGAGTCGTGGCCGCGCTGCTACCGGACGCTGTTCCACGGGCGCGACAGCAGCACGGCGCAGTTGATCAGGCCGACCAACGAATAGGTTTGGGGATAATTGCCCCACAATTCGCCGCTGACCGGGTCGATGTCCTCCGACAGCAATCCCGCCGGGGTACAGCGGGCCACCATCTCCTCGAACAACGCCCGCGCGTCGACAAGACGGCCGGTCGCGTGCAGCGCCTCGATCAGCCAGAAGGTGCACACGTTGAACGCCGTGTGCGGCAGGCCGAAATCATCCTCCGTGGCATAGCGCAACATGTGGCTGCCCCGGCGCAGCCCGTCCTCGACCGCGACCAGCGTTCCCCGAAAACGGGGATCGTCCGGCGCGAAGAAGCGCAGGTCGAGCAACTGGATGATGCTGGCATCCAGATCGTCGCCGCCGAACGTCGCGGACACACGCTGCGTGTCCGGCCGCCACGCCTCACCCTCGATCCGCTCACGCATCGCCTGCGCGCGGTCGGCCCAGAAGGCCTGCCGGTCGGCCAGCCCCAGCTGCTCGGCGGCATTGGCCAGCCGGTCGCACGCGGCCCAGCACATGGCGGCAGAATAGGTGTGGACATGCGCCTTGGTGCGGAGTTCCCACAGGCCGGCATCGGGCTTGTCATACACCTCCCACGCCTTTTCGCCGATCCTTTCCAGGGCGGCGAAATCGTCGGCATCGGCCATGCGGAACAGGCGGTGATCGAAGAACGCCTGCACGTTGCTGAGGACGATCTGGCCATAGGCGTCGTGCTGCACCTGCTCATACGCCTGGTTGCCGACGCGGACGGGTCCCATGCCGCGATAGCCGGGCAGGCGATCCTCGGTCCGCTCGATCAGCTTCGCCTCTCCGCCGACACCGTAGAGCGGCTGGATATGGCCGCCCTTCGCATCGTCGACGATGTTGCGGAGGTACTCCAGATACCCTTCCAGCACATCCAGCGCGCCCAGCCGGTTCAGCGCCTGCACCGTGTAATAGGCGTCGCGCACCCAGCAGTAGCGATAGTCCCAGTTGCGACCCGAATCGGCATGTTCGGGCAGCGACGTGGTCAGCGCCGCGACGATCGCGCCCGTCGCCTCGTGCTGGCACAGTTTCAGCGTGATGGCGGCGCGGATCACCACGTCCTGCCATTCCAGCGGCGTCGCCAGCCCGCGCACCCACTCGCGCCATTCCTCCGTGGTGCGATCCAGCATCGCGCGCAGCGTCACGTCCAGGTCGCCGCTGAACCGCTCATCCGGGCCGAGGAAGAAATGCAGCGCCCCTTCCAATCGGAAGAACGCCTCCGACCGAACGCGGTCGATCGACAGGTCGGTGGTCAGCCGCAACGGCTCCCCATCGGTCAGGAAGCGCAGATAGGTCGGGCCGCTGGTCGTCTCGGTCGGGCGGCCCCATCCAGTCGCGACGCGCAACACCGTGCGGATGCGCGGCTTCCCCGCCACCGGCACGACGATGCGGGCAAAGGCGGCCGGCCGGTAGAAGCGCCGCTCACGCAGGAAACGGGGGCAGAAATCGGTGACTTCCACCGCGTTGCCCTGCGCATCCTCGTGCCGGGTCACCAGGATCGGGGTGTTGCGCAGATAATGCTGCGTGGTCTTGATGCAGCCATCGACTTCGATCGACCAGAAGCCGGTTGCGGCGTCGTCATGGTCGAGCAGGGCGCAGAATGCGGGATCGCCATCGACGCGCGGCACGCAGCCCCAGACGAACCGACCCGCCTCATCGATCAGCGCGGATACCTGGCAATTGCCGATGGGCCAGAGGTTCACCGAGCGCATATTCCTCCACACAGACAAGAGCGGCAATCGGTCCCGACCCGAAACGACCGATGGAACCGTTGCTCCCAGAACCGCTCGTTCGCCGGGGTGTTCCCACGCCGCCCTTCAGAGCGCCGGCTCAGCCGGCGCGCGCCAGCCAGTCCTCCAGCGGCAGGTCGCTGGACGCGGCGGTGTCGGCACCCATGCTGTTGCGCATGATCTCCAGCGCCCAGTCGGTACGCTGCGTGTCCTCACCCGCCACGCAGTCGGATGGCACCCACAGTTCATATTCGCGCATGTGCGCGTCCGCAGCGGTGAACAGGACGCAGATGTCGGCGGCCACTCCGGTCAGGATCAGCCGGCTTGCGCCCAGGCGGGGCAACAGCGCGGGCAGGGTCGTCGCGTAGAAGGCGGAGGATTGCGGCTTCACGACGAAGAAATCGTCCTCGCGCGGCCGGACCTGATCCAGCAACGACTGGCCGCGCGCGCCGGTGCCTTCGACTCGCTCCACCAATCCCGCGCGATCCAGGTGCCATTCGCCGAAATTGTCGTTGGCGTAGATCACCGGCACGCCGCACCGATCCGCCTCGTCGCGCAGTGCGCGGATACCCTTGGCGGCACGCTCCGCCGGCCGATCCAGTTGCTCGGCGCCCTCGAACTCCAATGTGTTGACCATGTCGATGACCAGCAGCGCGGTCTTGCCCGGCGCATGGCCATCGGACGTTGGTTCGGTCACGTACCGGGCCGGTCGGGCTGATCCATCGTCATGCGGGCGTTCGCGTCGGCGACCTCGACCGCGTCGCTGAACGGCACCACGGCCAGTTGAACGCCCCGGTCGTCGGCGATCTCGATCTTGCCCTTCAGGTTGAAGCGGCCGTCCTTGATCTCGTCGCTGAGCAACGAGCGGATGGTGGTCACTGCCAGGGTGCGGGCGTCGCTCAGATCGGCGGCCTCCGCCCCTTCTTCGTCGTGGATGAAGCCGAAGCTGTTCGAAAGATGGAGGAAATACCGGGCCATCGGGCGACAACGCATAAGTGCCCCCAGGGTTCGGCTTATTTTTCGCCAAGTGTTTCCGGCCACGCATCCGCGGTCAGCACCGGCCGCGCCGCCAGCGTGTCGGCGTCGATGGCGCATCGCACGCCATCCGCGGAAAACGTCACTTCCGAAGGGCTGAGCGCGTGCAGCCGCTCGCCCACGCCGGCCACGCCACTTTCGCTGACCACCAGATAGGCCAGGTCGGAGCCGGAACAGCGCATCATCGCCTCCACCACCGTGCCGATCGTCGCGCCGCTGCGGTCGGTGACGCGCGTGCCGGGCAGTGCGCCGACCGGGAACAGCGTCGGCACGCGGGCCGCAGCGCTGCGGCTGGTCGCCCCCTTTGCGCCATCGTCGTAGCGCGCCTGCCGACCCAGCCATCGCCAGATGCCGATCAGGTTGACCAACGTGAGAAAGGCGTTGGACCACAGCAGGTTGCCCTGCCCGGTGGTCAGCGCGATGACGATCCACGCGATCGATCCGATCGTGAACACCACGAAGCCCCAGCCGGTGACGCGCGCGCCCAGATTGGATGCCGTCATCATCGCCGCGATCATGGTCGCGGCTGGGGCGATCCAGCCCGCCAGGTGTTCCAACGCGCTTCTCCCGCCCTGTTCACGCGCCAAACGGGCGAGGGACGTCTTACGCTCCATGGCGCGCCAGCTTTACCTGATCCGATCCGCCGCTACAGCACGCGCCATGGCCACCAACATCTCCAGGCGCGGGCTGCTGATCGGCGGTGGAGCGGGGGCGGGACTGCTGATCGCCTGGGGCGTATGGCCGCGCGAGTACGCCGCCAATTTGACTGCCGGTCCCGGCGATCACCTGTTCGGCGCGTGGCTGAAGATCGCGGAGGACGGCCGCGTCACCGTCGCCGTGCCGCAGGTCGAACACGGTCAGGGCGTGTACACCGCGCTGCCGCAGATCGTCGCGGACGAATTGGGCGCCGACTGGCGCACGGTCGGGGTGGAGGCGGCCCCGATAAACCCGCTCTACGCCAATCCGCTCGGCGTGACGGAGATGTTCGACGGCGCGCTGGGCCGGGTGCCCGCCCCCGTGCTCGGTGGCTGGGCGACACGCGCGACGCTGATGCTGACCGGCGGCTCCAGCTCGGTGCGGCAGTTCGAGGAGGACGCGCGGACCGCCGGCGCGACGGCGAGGGTGTTGTTGTGCAAGGCGGCGGCCGCGCGCTGGGATGTCGACTGGACCGCTTGCCGGGTAGAGGCGGGGTTCGTGCGACAAGGCGCGCGCAGGCTGCGCTTCGCCGAACTGGCGTCGGCAGCGGCCGGTGAGACGCCGCCCGACCCGCTGCCCATCGGGCAAGCGGGCGCGGGCAAGCTGATGGGACAGAACCTGCCCCGGCTCGACGCCCCGGCGAAGGTCGATGGTTCCGCCAACTTCGCCGCGGACATCCGGCTGGCGGACATGGTGCACGCCCGCATACGGCAGGGGCCGATCGGCGACACCCGGCTGATGTCGGTCGATCGTGCCGCCGCCGACCGGGTGCGCGGCATGGTGTCGGTGGTGGAGGCGCCCGGCTGGGTGGCTGCGGTCGGCACGACGTCCTGGTCCGCCGAGCAGGGTCTGGACGCGCTGGCGCCCCGCTTCGCGACCAGCGGGCATCTAGTCGACGACGCATCGATCGCGCGGTCGCTTGCCGATGCGCTGACGGCAGAGGGTACACGGATCGCCGGCGCCGGCGATCCCGCGCCGCTGCTCGGCGGCGGTGGCGTGATCGAGGCGCGGTACCAGGTCATGCCCGGCGTCCATGCCGCGATCGAGACGCCGGCCGCCACCGCCACCTATCGCGACGGCAGGCTGGAACTATGGATCCAGACCCAGGCACCCGCCGCCGCCCGCGCCCTTGCCGCAAGTGCCGCGGGCCTGTCCGAGGCGGCGGTGGTGGTGCATCCGATGATGATCGGCGGGTCGTTCGGCCAGGCGCTGGATCACCGCGTCGTGGAGCAGGCGGCGGTGCTGGCGATGCGGTTGAAGCGCCCGGTTAGCCTGACCTGGTCACGCGGCGAAAGCCTGTTGCACGACCTGTACCGCCCGCCCGCGCTGGCACGGATGCGCGCGCGCCTGGCCGCGAACGGCGCCGTCGCCGCATGGCACGCCGCGATCGCCGCACCCGACATGTCCCGCGCGCTCGCCGACCGGCTGCTGCCACAGGCGTTCGCCGCCGCGGAACTGGCGGGGCGCGGGGGCGACCGTATGGCGGCGGCGGGCGCGACGCCCCCCTATCGCCTGCCAGCCTGTGTCATCGACCATCATGGCGCCGATTGCGACCTGCCGACCGGCTATCTGCGCGGCGGGGCGCATGGCTACACAGCGTTCTTCACCGAAAGCTTCATGGACGAGCTGGCCGCCGTCACCGGTACCGAGCCGGTGTCGTTCCGCATCGCCATGCTGGGCGGCGACCCGCGTCTGGCCCGCTGCCTCTCCACCGTGGCCGCGCTTGGCGGATGGGAGGGCGGCGCGGCGGGCAGCGGGCAGGGCATCGCCTGCCACCGGTTCCGCGGCAGCGCGGTGGCGGTGCTGGCAGAGGCGCATGTGGAGGGCGGCCGGCCGGTCGTGGACCGGCTGGTGCTGGCCGCCGATTGCGGCCGCGTCGTCAATCCCGACCTGGTCCGTCAACAGCTGGAGGGCGGCCTGATCTTCGGCCTGGCGCATGCGATGGGCGCGACGACCGGGTTTGCCGGCGGTCTGGCGCAGGTGCGCGGCTTCGACACGCTGCGCCTGCCGCGCCTGCGCGACACACCCGACCTGACGGTGGAGCTGATCCGCAGCGACGAGCCGCCGGGCGGCGTGTCGGAACTGGCCGTGCCGCCGGTCGCGCCCGCGATCGCCAATGCGCTGCACGCGGCGACAGGCAACCGTTTCCGCAGCCTGCCGTTTGGGCAGGGCACATGACACCGCCCCCCAATCATCCCGCCATTCCGCCGCGCAAGGTCGGCGTGCTGCTCATCAACCTGGGAACGCCCGACGCCGCCGAACCGCGCGCCGTCCGCCGTTACTTGGCCGAGTTCCTGTCGGACCGCCGGGTCGTGGAGATCCCGCAGCTGATCTGGCAGCCGATCCTGCGCGGCGCGATCCTGACCACGCGCCCGAAAAAGTCCGCCCACGCCTATGCTCAGGTGTGGACGGAGCATGGGTCGCCGCTGGCCGCGATCACGCGGGCACAGGCGGAGGGCATTCGCCACGCCTTCGGCCCGGGTGTGCTGGTCGATCATGCGATGCGCTACGGGAATCCGTCGATCGGCGACCGGCTGCGCGCGATGAAGGATGCCGGATGCGAACGCATCCTGCTCGCGCCCCTCTACCCGCAATATTGCGCAGCGACCACCGCCACCGCCAACGACAAGGCGTTCCTGACGCTGGCCGCCATGCGCTGGCAGCCGGCGATCCGCACCCTGCCGCCCTATCACGACGATCCCGCCTATATCGATGCGCTGAAGCAGTCGGTGGAACAGGGACTGGCCGCGCTCGACTTCGAGCCCGATGCCGTGCTCGCCAGTTTTCACGGCATGCCACAGCGGACGCTGGAACTGGGTGATCCGTACCATTGCCACTGCCGCAAGACCGCGCGCCTGTTGTCGGAGGCGCTGGGGCGGGAGCTTCTGGTCACCTTCCAGTCGCGGTTCGGGCGCGCCAAGTGGCTGGAGCCTGCGACCGACACCGTGCTGGAGGGGTTGCCCGCACGCGGCATCAAGTCCGTCGCACTGGTCGCACCGGGGTTCAGTGCGGATTGCGTGGAGACGCTGGAGGAGCTCGCGATCCGCGGTCGCGAGACGTTCGAGCACTCGGATGGCGAACGCTTCGCCGTGCTGCCCTGCCTCAACGCCAGCGAGCCGGGCTTGCAAATGCTGCGCAGCATCGTGCAGCGAGAACTTGCCGGCTGGATCGACGCGCCTTAGCCTGCGGCCAAATTCTGCGGGAGAGGACCATGACACGGGTTGCGATCGTCACCGGCGGTACGCGCGGTATCGGAGAGGCGATCAGCCTCGCGCTGCGCGACAAGGGTTTCGTGGTGGCGGCGAATTATGCGGGCAATGACGAGCGCGCCCGCGCCTTCACGGACCGCACGGGTATCGCTGCGTTCAAATGGGACGTGGCGGATCACGAGGCCTGCCTGACCGGATGCGCGCACGTCGCGGAGACGCTCGGCGAGGTCGATGCGCTGGTCAACAACGCCGGTATCACCCGCGACGGCACCATCCTGAAACTGTCCTATCAACAGTGGAAGGAGGTCATCGACACCAATTTGGGCGGGTGTTTCAACATGGCCAAGGCCGTGTTCCCCGGTATGCGCAGCCGCGGCTGGGGCCGGGTCGTCAATATCGGGTCGATCAACGGCCAGGCCGGACAATATGGCCAGGTCAATTATGCCGCCGCCAAGTCCGGCATCCATGGCTTCACCAAGGCTCTGGCGCAGGAAGGCGCGCGGTTCGGCGTAACGGTGAACGCCATCGCCCCGGGATACATCGACACGGACATGGTGGCCGCGGTCCCGTCCGACGTGCTGGAAAAGATCGTGGCGCGCATCCCGGTAGGCCGTCTCGGCCAGGCGGAGGAGATCGCGCGCGGGGTGGCGTTCCTGTGCTCCGACGAGGCGGGTTTCGTCACCGGCTCCACGTTGAGCATCAACGGCGGGCAGCACATGTACTGATCGTGCGGGTGTCGGTGTTCCGGGGTGCCGGAACGTCGATGCGGCATGGGCACGCGACGGGCGGGGAGTGACCCCGCGATTGGGCTGTCGTCCTGTTGATGGTTTAGAGGCGGTGGCCCGCAATTCGGCCCTGCGGCTGACTATAAGGATGTCAGGGTCAGGCGAGCGCCGCAGAAGGCTGCAGCACCGCCGACTTCAAAATGCCTTCACCGACGATCCTGCGAGTCGCAGGCAAAGTGGACGACCGTCCGGCCGCCTGACTCGGCTGCCCTGCCGCGTACACGGGGCGGCCGGCAGGGGTTCACCCCTGCCGGCCTGAACGACTCAAGCCTCGGTCGCAGGTGCCTTGCGGCGGCGCGCGGCCGGCGCAGAACCCTCTGCCGCCTCGCCACCGCTGCGCTGGCCCGGCTTGCGGCCCAGACCGATCTTCTTCGCCATGGCGCGGCGGCTCTCCGAATAGTTCTCGGCGACCATCGGGTAATCCGGCTTCAGGCCATAGCGGTCGCGGTATTCGGCCGGGGTCAGGCCGTTGGTCGCCAGGTGGCGGCGCAGCGTCTTGTACGGCTTGCCGTCGATCATCGAGATGATGTGGTCCTTGGATGCCAGCGACTTGCGGGCTGTGACGGCCGGGACGTACTCGGTGGGTTGCTCCGCCGGCTGCTCCGTCGATCCGCCGCTGCCAAGCAGTGCCGACACGGTGTCGTGCATCTTGCCGAGAAACGCCGGAACCTCCTCGGAAGAGGTCCGAGTGTTGGGGTTGCCCAGCCAAGCAATGGTCAGCTCGGTGGCCAGTTCGACCGCATTCAGGTCAGGGTTCTCAGTCATCATCATGCACTCCATCGCGTCGGCGCCCGCCGTAACGCCACTTGACACAGGGTCAACGACAAATCTGCACTAGCATCATGACAAAGTTGACAGAAATGGACAGCAAAGTTGACCCGGCCATCTTCGGCAAAGTTAATCTAGATTATTATAAATGAATGCTAGATTACTTGCCGCAGGTGTCTCGAGCAGGGTTAAAATGACGGGCAGTCCCGCTGATTAGCGAACGAGTTCGCTGCGATAATGATAGCGGTAGAGCTCGCGGTCGAAACCCATTTGCGCATACAGGCGAGCGGCGGCCTTATTGTCGCAAAGCACCTGGAGGCATGCGCCTGCTGCGCCGACCTGCCGCCCCCATGCGAGCAGCGCGCCGACCAATCCGCGGGCGTGGCCGCGGCCACGATATGCAGGATCGGTGGCGATCGCCTCCAGCACGATCCAGCCCTCCCGCTGTGCCGCATAGCCGATCGACACGGCCTCGCCGCCAAGAGTGAGTGTCGCGAACGCCGCCGGGTGGGCAAGCGCACTCAGCCTTGCCGCCTCCGCCGCCCGCTGCGGTTCGTCACGTGGCGTCGTCCGATGCCGCAGCATCAGCCATTCGCGGCTCGGCGCCGAATGCAATGTGATGTCCGGGCGGGGAGGGGAGGATGCGGCCTCCAAGGGGGCGAACAAGGTCCGCGTCTCTCCTTCCGCAGCGCCAAATCCGGCCCCGTCCAACGCTTGGTCGGCTTGGTGCAGGAAGCTAGGCACCCGGAACAGCGTCGGCTGCCCTATGCCTGCGTAGACCGCACGGACCTGCTCGATTGTCGCGCGATCCAGCCGGGCATCGGGCCGGGCGGGACTGGCCGCGTTGATGCGGCGCGACGGCTCGTCGCTGTGGTGCACCAGCCAGTCGCCGACGCGGTGGCAGCGCATCGATGGCCATGCGGCGGCACAGGCGCATTCGGCGCGCCACGCCATCGGGTCGGTGGAGTGCGTCATGCCATCCTCAAAAGCAAAGCGCCCCGGGGTTGCCCCCGAGGCGCCTTGCTGGTCCGGTCCGTGGTTCAGTCGATCCGCGGCAGCGTTTCGAACTGGTGGTACGGCGGCGGGCTGGACAGCGTCCATTCCAGCGTCGTCGCGCCCTCGCCCCAGGGATTGTCGTCGGCTTTCTTGCCCGCGATCAGCGACCAGATCACGTTGACGAAGAAGATCACCATGCCGACGGTCATGATCTCATAACCGTGGCTCGCCATCGCATTCCACGTCGCATAGGCGTCCGGATAATCCGGATAGCGGCGCGGCATGCCCTGCAGGCCCAGGAAGTGCATCGGGAAGAACAGCACGTTCACGCCGACGAAGAACACCCAGAAGTGCAGCTGGCCGAGGAACTCGCTGTACATCTTGCCCGACATCTTCGGGAACCAGTAGTAGAAGCCGGCGAACAGCGCGAACACCGCCCCCAGCGACAGCACGTAGTGGAAGTGCGCGACGACGTAATAGGTGTCCTGCATATAGTCGTCGACGCCGCCGTTGGCGAGCACCACGCCGGTCACGCCACCGACGGTAAACATGAAGATGAAGCCGATCGCCCAGACCATCGGGGTCTTGAAGCTAATCGACCCGCCCCACATTGTCGCGATCCACGAGAAGATCTTGATGCCGGTCGGCACCGCGATGACCATGGTGGCGGCGGTGAAGTACATCTTGGTGTTCACCGACAGGCCGGTCGCGAACATGTGATGCGCCCACACGACGAAGCCGACCACGCCGATCGCGACCATCGCGTACGCCATGCCGAGATAGCCGAACACCGGCTTGCGGCTGAACGTCGCGATGATCTGGCTGATGATGCCGAAGCCCGGCAGGATCATGATGTACACTTCGGGGTGGCCGAAGAACCAGAACAGATGCTGGTACAGCACGGGGTCACCACCGCCGGCCGGATCGAAGAAGGTGGTGCCGAAATTGCGGTCGGTCAGCAGCATGGTGATCGCCGCCGCCAGCACGGGCAGCGACAGCAGCAGCAGGAACGCCGTGACCAGCACCGACCACACGAACAGCGGCATCTTGTGCAGGGTCATGCCCGGCGCGCGCATGTTGAAGATCGTGGTTATGAAGTTGATCGCACCCATGATCGACGATGCGCCGGCCAGGTGCAGCGACAGGATCGCCATGTCCACCGAGGGTCCGGGCTCTCCGTACGTCGACAACGGCGCGTAGGCGGTCCAGCCCACGCCCGCGCCGCCCAGGAAGGGTGACGCCAGCAACAGGGTGAATGCCGGGATCAGCAGCCAGAAGCTGATGTTGTTCATGCGCGGGAACGCCATGTCCGGCGCCCCGATCATGATCGGCACGAACCAGTTGCCGAAGCCGCCGATCATCGCCGGCATGACCATGAAGAACACCATGATCAGGCCGTGCGCGGTGATCAGCACGTTCCACAGGTGCAGCGACTGGTCCAGGCTCTGCTCGCCGCCATGCAGCAGGCGTGCCCAGGTGCCCAGATACTGGATGCCCGGATGCGCCAGCTCGGCCCGCATCAGGCCGGAGATCGCGCCGCCGATGATTCCCGCCACGATCGCGAAGATCAGGTACAGCGTGCCGATGTCCTTGTGGTTGGTGGACATGAACCAGCGCGCGAAGAACGCCGGCTTGTGCTCGGCATGGTCGTGATGACCGTGATCATGGGCCTGAAAGGCGGACGGATGGAGTGCGGTATCGGTCATGATCTTACAATCCAGCGTTGCCGGCACCGGTCCGGTTGTTGGTGGCGCCCTGCGACGGGGCGGGGGTGGCGGCGGTGCCGGGATTGGGGCCGGCGGCGGGAACCTTGAACCCTTCGGCCGGGGCGGCGGGATGACCCTCGGCGCCGGGCTGCGGGATCACCTTTTCCGACGGCGCCCTGGCGCCCGGCATGGTGCCGCCCTTGGCGCGGACCCAGGCGGCGAACTGCGCCGGCGCGACCGCCTCCACCGCGATCGGCATGAAGGCATGGCGCGGGCCGCAGAGTTCGGAGCACTGGCCGAAATACAGGCCGGGCCGCTCGATGGTGAAGCTGGTTTCGTTCAGACGGCCGGGAATCGCGTCCAGCTTGATCCAGAAGGCGGGCACGGCCCAGCTGTGGATCACGTCATTGGACGTGGTGATCAGGCGGATCGGCACGCCGACGGGCAGCACGATGCGGTTGTCGGTGGCCAGCAGGCGGGGACCGTCGGCGTCGGTGCGGGCACGTTCACCGGGGACGACCTGATCCTTTTCCTTCAGCATGTTGGCGGTGATCTCGAACCCGCCATGATCCGGATACTGGTAGGTCCAGTACCATTGGTTGCCGATCGCCTTCAGCGTCACGGCACCGGCGGGCGCGGGCTTGAACTGCGCGCGGAGCAGCCCAATCGACGGCAGCGCGATCGCCGCCAGGATCAGCACCGGCACCGCGGTCCAAATCACCTCGATGAAGGTGTTGTGGCTGGTCTTGGACGGGATCGGATTGGCCGCGCGGCGGAACCGCACCACCACCACGACCAGCAGGATCAGCACGAACAGCGAGATCGCGGTGATCAGCGGGAACAGGATGCTGTTGTGAAACCAGTAGGCGAAGCGGCCATTGCGCGTCACCTGCGGCTGGATGTCGAACATGCCGTCGGTCGGCCGGCCAATGTTGCGGCCGTCAGGGCCGGCGCGGTTGGCGTCGATCGACGACAGCACGGGCGCGCCGTCCATCGCCAGCTGGGGCGAGGAGGGGTTGGCCGGCGGAGTCGCCGCGGCGGTCGTCGGCGCCAGGTTGGACGTGTTGGCGGGGGCCGCGGCCGTCCCGGCAGCGGGTGTGCCGGTCGCCGGAGCGGAGGGCTTTGCCGCCGCCGCCTGCGGGGTGGTCTGCGCCGGCGCGGCCGTTCCGACCCCGCCCATCGCGGCCAAGGCCACTCCGATGGCGATCGCCGTTCCCTTCAGCCCCCGTGTCAGACCCTGTGTCAGCCCCTGTGTCCGCATGCCTCTCGTCACCTCAGTCCTGATCGCTGGAACCGGCCATCGCAACGCGGCCTCTTCCGGGCATGAACGCGCCCATCTCGCTCCGGCTATACGCGCGGGTCGATTGTGTCTCAACCCAGGGTGCACGATTCTGGACCGGCATGGCACCAGGGGCCCCATGCACAGGCCAGCTTGAGCGTTGCGCGGCCCCGGTCCGGTGCCTATCAGCGTGGCCGACCTGCCGGAGCGCGCGCCTGCAATGACCGATCACGCCACGAACCAAGCCACGGCCACCGCCGATTCCAACATGACCGACGACGCGGTGCTGGCGGAGTTCCGGGCCGCGGATGCGTTGCTGGAGGGGCATTTCATCCTGTCATCGGGCCTGCGCAGTTCGCGGTACCTGCAATGCGCGCGCGTGCTGATGGACCCGGCGCGAGGCAGCCGGCTGGCGACGGCGCTGGCCGCGCGGCTGCCGGAGGATGTGCGTCGGGCGGTCACCGCCGTTGTGTCGCCCGCGATGGGCGGGGTAATCGCCGGGCACGAAATGGCGCGTGCGCTAGGGGTGGAGGCGATGTTCCTGGAACGGCCGGAGGGGACGTTCGAATTGCGCCGCGGCTTTCGCCTGTTGCCGGGTCAGCGGGTGCTGATGATGGAGGATGTGGTCACCACCGGCCTTTCCTCGCGCGAGGCGATCGCCGCGATCGCGCGCGCCGGGGGCGAAACGGTGGCGGCGGCCGCGCTTGTCGATCGATCCGACGGGCAGGCGGATCTGGGTGTGCCGTTCTTTCCGCTGATCCGGCTCGCCGTGCCGAGCTATGCCGCCGACGCACTGCCCCCCGAACTCGCCGCGATCCCCGCGATCAAGCCGGGCAGCCGGGCCGCCGCTTGATGGCGGACGCGCTCAACCCCGGCGGCGAGTTGCGCCTGGGCGTCAACATCGACCATGTCGCCACGGTCCGCAACGCGCGCGGCTCCGGCTATCCCGATCCGGTGCGGGCGGCGCTGCTGGCGGCTGAGGCCGGCGCGGACGGGATCACCGCCCATCTGCGCGAGGATCGGCGCCACATCACGGACGCCGACATCGCGCGCCTGTCCGCCGAGCTGCCGGTGCCGTTGAACCTGGAAATGGCGGCCACCGACGAGATGCTGGGCATCGCGCTGCGCCATCGGCCCCATGCCGCGTGCATCGTACCCGAAAAGCGTGAGGAGCGCACCACGGAGGGCGGCATCGACGCGGCGGGCCAGTTCGCGCGCCTGCAACCGTTGGTGGAACGGCTGGGCGCCGGCGGCACGCGCGTGTCGCTGTTCATCGAGCCGGATCCGCGTCAGATCGATGCCGCGCTGCGCCTCGGCGCGCCGGTGGTGGAGTTGCACACCGGTCGCTATGCCGAACTCGACGGGGCCGCGCGCGCCGACGAGTTGCGCCGCCTGTCCGATGCCGCCGCGCTGGCGGCCCGCAACGGCATCGAGGTGCATGCGGGGCACGGCCTGACGTACGACAATGTCGCCGCCATCGCCGCGATCCCCCAGGTGCGAGAGCTCAACATCGGCCATTTCCTGATCGGCGAGGCGCTGTTCCTGGGCCTGGCCGACAGCGTCCGCCGGATGCGAGACGCGATGGATGCGGCGCGCGGCCTCGACGGGGCGGCGCATCGATCCTTGGGGTCGGAGGGCCGCGCAGGGTGATCCTGGGCCTGGGTTCCGACCTTTGCTCGATCGAGCGGATCCGCGCCTCCCTCGACAGGTTCGGCGCCCGGTTCGAGGCACGCTGCTTCACCGAAACCGAACTGGCCAGGGCGGACAAGCGCCCCTTCACCCGCGCCGCCACGCTGGCGAAGCGCTTCGCCGCCAAGGAGGCGTTCTCCAAGGCGGTCGGCACCGGGTTCAAGCAGGGCGTGTTCCTGCGCGACATCGGCGTCGTCAACCTGCCGTCCGGCGCGCCGACACTGGCGCTGACCGGTGGGGCGCAGGCGAGGCTTGACGCCATGGTGCCGCGCGGCCACGTCGCGACGATACACCTGACCATGACCGACGATCACCCCTGGGCGCAGGCATTCGTGGTGATCGAGGCACTACCGGACCCTCGCGAATGAAGAACCTCGTGTTGAGCGGCGATCAGACCAGCGGCGAGGGCGGCCCCAAGCCCGCACCGACACCCGCCGCCAAGGGTCGCGCATCGCGCTGGTGGTCGGAACTGGTCGGCATCTTCTGGCTGCTGGTGATCGTGCTCGGCTTTCACAGCTTCATCGCGAAACCGTTCTACATCCCCTCCGAATCGATGCTGCCCGGCCTGCGGGTCGGCGACCGGCTGGTGGTGACGAAGTTCGCCTATGGCTGGAGCTTCGTGTCGCCGACCATTCCCAACCCGGTCGCGATCTTCGACAGCCTGGTGCTGCGCCGGCACGAGGACAGCTGGTCGGTGGCGCTGCCCGAATGGCGCGGGCGGCTGTTCGGGCGCGTGCCGATGCGCGGCGACGTGGTGATCGTCACGCCGCCGGGTACCAACAACGATTATATCAAGCGGGTAATCGGCCTGCCCGGCGACCGGCTGCAGGTGCGCGGCGGCACCGTGATCCTGAACGGCCGGCCCGTGACGCGCGGCCCGATCCACTATGTCGACATCCCGGTCGACGCCAACAGCCCGTGCGATCCGATGGACTATCCCGGTGCGCAGCGGACCGGCGCGGACGGGGTGCTGGTCTGCCACCTACCTCTGGTCACCGAGACGCTGCCCAACGGCCGCCGTTACGACACGGTGGAACTCGGGCCGAGTCCGGGCGACGATTACGGTCCGATCACCATTCCGGCCAATCACGTGTTCCTGATGGGCGACAATCGCGACCGGTCCGCCGACAGCCGCTTTTCCAGCGCGCAGCTCGGGCTGGGCGGGGCGGTGCCGTATGAGAATATCGGCGGCCGTGCGGAATTCGTCACTTTCTCGCTGGACGGCCACGCGACGTGGAACCCGCTGACCTGGCCGGGCTCGCTGCGCGGCGGCCGCGCGGGCACGTCGCTGCATCCCGAGGTTGTCGGCCCCGAGGTCGTCGGCCAATGACGAAGGCTGCGCAGGATGCGATCACGCGCGAACCCGCACCCGCGGAGTTGAGGGACGCGTCCACCCGGCGCGACCTGAAACGCGCCGCGATCTGGCTGGGACTCGCCGCCGCGATGGCGCTGGTGGTGTTGTTGATCCAGCCGATCATGATCGTGTTCGCCGGCATCGTCTTCGCCTCTCTGCTCGATGGCGGGGTCCGGCTGCTCGGCCGGGTGCTGCCGATCGGGCGGGGCTGGCGGTTGCTGATCGTGTGCATACTGGTTGTCGCGTTCCTTTTCGGGACCTTCTACCTGACCGGTGTGCAGGTCACGGCACAGGTGACGCAGCTGCGCGCCACGCTGGAGGTGCAGGCGAACCGCTTCACCGGCTTCCTGTCGCAACAAGGGCTGATGCCCGGCGCATCCGACGTCAGCGGCATCGCGCGCCAGATGATGGGATCGCTGGGGCGGGTCACGTCGTGGGTCGGAACCGCGATCGGCGCGGTGACCAGCATGTTCATGATCGCGGTGCTGGGGCTGTTCCTGGCGATGGACCCGACCAGCTACGAACGGGGCCTGCAATGGATGGTGCCGAGGGACGCCCGGCCGGAATTCGCGCGCACGCTGGACCGGATGGGCGTGACACTGCGCCGCCTGCTCGCCGGCCGGCTGCTCGGCATGGCGGTGGAGGGCGTGTTCACCTGGATCGCGCTGGCGATCGGGGGCGTGCCGATGGCGATGCTGTTGGGCATCATCGCCGGCATCCTGGCCTTTATCCCCAACATCGGCGCCATCGTCACCGGGCTGCTGATGGTCGCGGTCGGTTTCAGCGCGGGGTCGCATGAAGGGCTGTGGGCGATCGGCACCTACTTCGTGGTGCAGACCTTCGACGGCTATGTGGTCGTGCCGATGGTGGCGAAGCGCACGGTGGACCTGCCGCCCGCGCTGACCCTGGCGGTGCAGATCATGGCGAGCGCGCTGCTCGGCATCCTGGGCCTGGCGCTGGCCGACCCCTTCACCGCGATGGTCAAGGCCGCGCTGGAGCGCAGCGCCGAGCGCGAGGCGGAGCAGGACGCGGCGGAGTAGCGTTCGGCGCGTTGACGGGTGGTGGCGCCCTGGTCCGCGCCATGAGTGGCGACGGTTCGGCTCGGAAGGGCAGATGCCTCTATAAACCTGACGGGTGCGATTGGTCGCCTTTTTACGGTATGCAAGGCGTTTGTGGAGGTGGCTGCCGACGTTTCCGGCGCGGCCTTTTGCGATCGCTCAGAACCTGTTCGCCGTCACAGCATGCCGATGTTGTGCAGCCACTGCCTGACCTGTCCCGGCCACTCCCGGGAAATCGGATCGGCAGTCGGCCGCATCCCGAATGCGTGTCCTCCCTTGGCATAGATGCGCATGTCGACCGGCACACCCGCATCGCTCAGCGCCAGCGCGTAGGCGAGGGGTTGCCGGACCTTGTCCATCGGATCGTTCATGGCGTGCAGGATCATCGTCGGCGGTGCCTTGGCGCTGATGGTCACCCACGGCTTGAGGTCCAGGCTGTTCCTCCCCTTGCTGTCGTCCAGCATGCGCGCGGTGTAGGCGACGACCGCGAAATCGGGCCGCGGCGACTGCCGATCGGCCGCGTCCCGCAGCGGGTAGGTGCGATCGTCGGTGTTGCTCATGTTCGCCGCGAGATAGGCGCCCGCCGAAAAGCCGATCACGCCGATCCTGTGCGGGTCGATTCCGTACGACGCAGCCTGCTGCCGCAGTAGCCCCATCGCGCGTTGCGCGTCCTCCAGGCCCAGCAGCACCTTGGGCCGCTGTTGCTTGCCGTCAACCGACGGCCAGACCTGTGGCACCCGGTACTTCAGCACGGCACAGGTCATGCCCTGTCGCACCACCCAGTCGCAGATCTCGGTACCTTCCAGATCGATCGCGATGACTTCGAAACCGCCACCCGGCAGGACGAGCATGGCGCTGCCGGCGTTGCGCCCTTTCGGGCGATAGACGGTCATGGTCGGCCGGGTGACATAGCTTGCCCAATGCCACTTGCGCCCCGCGACAAGGCGCGTGCCGTTGCCGGTCCCCTCGGGACGGTCGCTGGAGTCTGGCCTGGCGAGGGACGTGTTCGCCGGCCACAGCGGTATCTGGATCCCGCCATCGGCCGGTTGCCACGGACCCACCCGCTCATTCTTCGGGAGAGGCGCCTTGGGTGACGCGTCCGGCCTGCCGGCCTGGCCCCAGGCCGTACCGGCGATGCCGATCGCCAGCAGCGACGGCACGACTGCTCGGTGCCACAGCAAACCCTGTCTACCGTTGCGGGGACGCAAGCCGCCGCTCGGCGCGAGCGGACGGCATGCCCTCATCCCAGCATGCGTCCTCAGGCCACCTTACCCGTCGCCGCATAGGCCGTGACCAGCCGCTCCAGCACGTCCAACGGCACCGCGCCGGAGTTCAGCACGACCGCGTGGAAGTCCTTGATGTCGAACCGGTTGCCCAGCTTCTTGCGCGCATCGTCGCGCAGCCGGTTGATGACGGTGTGGCCGATCTTGTAGCTTGGCGCCTGGCCCGGCCACACGCAGTATCGATCGACCTCGTTCGCGGCGGCACTTTCGTTGGAGCCGTCATTCTCCATCTTCCACCGGATCGCCTGCTCCCGCGTCCAGCCCATGGTGTGGATGCCGGTATCCAGCACCATGCGGCATGCGCGCCACAGTTCCGACTTGAGGTACCCGACGCGGCCGAGCGGATTGTCGCGGTACATGCCCAGCTCGTCCGCAAGCTGTTCCGCGTACAGCGCCCAGCCCTCGCCATATCCCGAATACCAGTTGATCCGTCGGATCAGCGGCAGGTCCTTGATCGTGAAGGCGACGGAATTCTGCAAATGGTGGCCCGGCACGCCCTCATGGAACGTCACGCTCGGCACCAGCCAGCGCGGCCAGTCGGTGGTGTGCTGAAGGTTCAGGTAATAGATCGCCGGCCGCGCCCCGTCGAGCGAGGCCGGGTTGTAATAGCCGAGCGGCGCACCCGCCTCGATCTCCTTGGGCACGCGGCGGATCTGCAAGGGGACGTGCGGCGGGTCGCGGAACATCTGCGGCAGACGCGGCGTGATCTGCGCGACCAGCTCGTTGAGGTGCGCGATCAGTTCGATCTTGGCCGCATCGGTATCGGGCCATAGCTGTTTCGGGTCGGTGCCGAGCGCGGCCAGCCGTGCGCCAACGCTGCCCTGCGACAGGCCCTGGCTTTTCAGGATCGTGTCGATTTCCGCCTGATAGGCGCGGGTCTGTTCCAGGCCCAGTCGGTGCACCTCCGCCGGCGACAGCGACGATGTGGTATAGCTCTTCAGCGCGGCGGCATAATAGGCCTGACCCTGTGGCAGGCGGCCGATGCCCGCCGCGTCGGTCGCCTTCGCGCGCATCGCGCGGACCGCGGCGATCTGCCGGTCCAGCGCGGGCTGCACCTGTCCGGTGTAGATCGCCGCCGCCTTTGCGCCCCAGTCGCCGGCGATCCCCTTCGCCTTCGTCCGTTCCGCGACAGACAGGACCAGCCGCGCCGTGTCCGGACCCGGTTCACGCAGCGCAGTCAGCTGGGTCAGCGCCTTGTCCAGGATGAAGCCGGGCGGGATCACCCCTGCCGCCGCATCGGCCCCGGCGCGCGCGGTGTCGTTGTCCAGCATGCGCGGAAAGGCGCTCAGCCGGTCCAGATAGGCCTGTGCGTCGTCGGCCGTCTCGATCGGATGCTGCGTGTCGAGAAAGGTCGGCACCTGCTGGTACACGCCGGTCAACTGGCTGAGCACATAAGGCGTCGACGCACCCGATTCGCCGAAACGGAACTGCCGGTCGGCGGCGACGGTCGCGTCCAGCCCGAACAGCACCGCGTCGTAATTGACCTGATCCAGCCCGGTCAGCGAGCTGCGCGGAAACGCGCGCAGGCGGCGCAGCTGGTCGGCGGTCAGCGCCTTGTCCGCGGCGATGCCGGCGGCGGAATTGTCGGTGACCAGATGCCGCTGTCGCGCGCGTGCATCCTTGTCCAGGCCCAGGCTGGTCGCCATTTCCGGTGACCGGTCGAGCCGTTCCGCCACGAATGCGTCGAACAGCGCGTTCAACCCAGCATGGCCGCCCGCGGCCGCTGCTCGCGCCGCGCCGCTCAGCATCGTCAGCATGGACGCGGCCGCCGCCGATCCGATGAAGTTGCGCCGATCGATCATCTGCCCTTGTCCCTTGTTCGCTTGCTGGGCCTGCAGGGACCACGGGCGCGCGCGCTTTACAAGGGGGCAGCGCGGATCAGGCGAGCAGGGCGTGCGCCGCCTTCAGATCCTCGACGAAGCGCGTATATTCGACCCGCTTCGCCTCCTCGTCGGGCAGGCGCAGCAGAAAGCTGGGGTGCACGGTGATGAGCGCCTGTCCGCCATCGGCCAGCGGCATCGGCCGCCCCCGCTCCCGCCCGATCGTCACCACCCGGCCGAGCAGCGACCGCGCGGCGGTGGCGCCCAGCGCGACGGTGACCTGAGGCTGCACCAGCATGCGTTCCTGTTCGATCCACCAGCGGCATGCGTCGATCTCGCCCGCGCCGGGTTTGGAGTGGATGCGCCGCTTGCCGCGCTGCTCGAACTTGAAGTGCTTGACCGCATTGGTGACATAGGCGCGGCTGCGGTCGATCCCCGCCTCCGCCAGCGCCCGATCGAACACCTGACCGGCCGGGCCGATGAACGGCTTTCCGGCCAAATCCTCATTGTCGCCGGGCTGTTCGCCGACGAACATCATCGTCGAATCGACCGATCCTTCGCCGAAGACGGTCTGCGTTGCATGCTTGTACAGATGGCAGCGGGTGCAGGCCGCCGCCTCGTCGCGCAGCGCTTCCCATGCAGCCAGGCTGTTGCCGCCGATTTCCGTGCGGGCGGTTTCGATCATGCGAGACTCCCTTGCCTGCGCCCCGGCGATCAGCTGGGGGACCAGCTGCGTCTCGGGCATGTTCTTCCAGTATTTGCGCGGCATCTCCTTCAGCATCGCGCCGATCTTCACGCGCGCGGGGTTGAAGATGTTGGCGTAATAAGTCTTCCACACTTCTTCGACCGGATCGCCGTCGGGCGCATCCGCGCGGGTCGCGCCAGGCCCTTCCGACAAGGCCTTGCCGTCCCAGTGCAGCGACACCTCCGGCGTCAGGATCGACCAGCGCATCGATGCGAAGCGATTGACGAAGAACGCGGCGTTGGCGCGGACGATGTGGTTCTCGGGCTCGAACCAGGCGACGAAGCGCGCGCCCTCCGCATCCTGCACCTCGCGAAAGCGCAGAAACGCCCGCATCTTGTGCATGTCGCGCCGGACACCCTTGGCCAGCGTGTCCAGGCGGCGGACCAGCGGATCGGCGCGATCCTCGATCAACCCCGGCTCCCGTCTCAGCCGGGTGAGCAGCGTGTACAGCAGGCAGAAGCGTTCGGGCTCGCTCGCCTGCACGACGGTGCGCGCCAGGTCGATGAACGGGCGCGGTACCGAAAAGGCGGAGGACGGCGGCGGCGGTGCATGCGCCACGGCCTCTCCGGCGAACAGGTCGGTCGGCACGTCGCCCACCTGCCACACCACCTCATCCGCCGGAACCTGATCCGCGATCAGGCCGCGCGCCGCGTCGCGCCATGCGTCGAAGTCATCGGGGCGGGGCAGGGTAACGACGCGCATTGCGGGAACAACCGGTAAGGGCGGCGCTGGTTGCGTGCCGCGGCCCCAGGATCGTTGCCATAAGTTGCCATAATGGCGACTGGAGGAGGGTGGCGCGCGGCCCGACCTGGCCTTGCGCGATCGTGATCTCAACCTCTGCCCAATACAGGTAAGTATCCGGTGATGAGGGCGCTCAGCATTTCATTGCGCGGCATTGTTATCCGCTGATCCCGCCCGGCGTCCTGAAAGCCCCTGGGATCGAAACAGATGTACCGCAACCAAAGCGCCTGTTCCCTGGCAGTCCTTGCGCTGCTCCTGTCGTCGTGCCGGGGGGGGGGGACGGTGGCGGAACCGCGCCCGCGACCAGCGCCGCACCGGCCGTGCTGGTCGTGAACAGCGTCGCGACGCCCAGCCCCGCGCCCACTCCCACGCCTACACCCACCCCCAGCCCCGCGCCCACCGCATCGCTGGGCAGCAGCGCACTGGACAGGCGGTGGTCAAGCCGGTCGATCCGAACCGCCTCGTCCTTGCCGACAAGGTCTTCTATTCCAGCGGCAGCTACAGCGCCTATGCCAGCCCGTGGTGCACGATGATCACCAGCCGCCTGGCGATCGGCAGCGACATGATCGACACCATCGACCTGCTGCCTTCCAGCTTTCCCAACGATGTGCGCATCGTGTCCAAGGTGCCGCTGGCCGACCCGAACAGCTATGGCTGCGGCGTCTATGGCTACAACTTCGTCGCGTACGGCAACTACGATGGCGGCAGCCCGAAGATCACGGTCACGCCGCGCAAGTCACAGTTACGATCAACCGGTGGCAGGTAACGGTGAACTGACCCGAGCAGGAATCAGACTGCCCCGCTGAATTCTCTTCGCCCTGCCTGAAATCATGCGGCGAACAATTCCAATTGCTGCTTCTTCGGGGCGACAAGCGGCTTTAGGTCGGCCTTGTCGGTCAGCAGCACCGGCCGCCAATCCTCCGTCACGATGAAGGGCCGCAGCTTCGCGACAGACACGGTCAGGCGTGCGACATCGTCCAGCCTCAGGCGTCGCCAGCGTCGGCTCGCCAGCATCGCATTGACCGCCTTCACCCCCAGGCCCGGTACGCGCAGCAGCATCTCGCGCGGGGCCTGATTGACGTCGACGGGAAAGCGGTCGCGGAACTTCAGGGCCCAGGCCAACTTCGGATCGATGTCCAGCGGCAGCATGCCGGTCGCTTCATCGGCGGCGGCGACCACCTCGTCAGGTCGGTAATCGTAGAACCGCATCAGCCAGTCGGACTGATACAGCCGATGTTCGCGCATCAAAGGCGGGCGTTGCAGCGGCAGCACCGCCGACGCGTCAGGAATGGGGCTGAATGCGGAGTAATAGACGCGCCGCAGCCCGAATTGATCGTACAGCGTCGATGCGCGACGCACGATATCGCCATCGGTCGCCGCGTCGGCCCCGACGATCATCTGCGTCGACTGTCCGGCGGGCGCGAATCGGGGCGCCGACTTGTATTTCTTGCGCGCGTCCTTGTTGTCGATGATCGCCGTCTTGTTGTCGGCCATCGCGCCTTCGATGCGCTTCTCATCCTTTTCGGGCGCCAGCCGCTTCAGCCCCGATACAGTCGGCAGCTCGACGTTGATAGACACGCGATCCGCGTATAGCCCGGCCTGATGCACCAACTCCGGATCGGCGTCGGGAATCGTCTTCAGGTGGATGTAGCCGCGGAAGTGATGATCCTCCCGCAAGGATCGCGCCACCTCCACCAGCTGTTCCATCGTATAGTTGGACGATCCGATGATGCCCGACGACAGGAACAACCCCTCAATATAATTGCGCCGGTAAAAGGACAGGGTCAGCTGCACCACTTCCTGCGCAGTGAAGCGCGCGCGCCGCACGTTCGAACTCTTGCGGTTGATGCAATAATGACAGTCGAAGATGCAGCTGTTCGTCAGCAGGATCTTGAGCAGGCTGATGCAGCGCCCATCGGGAGCATAGGCGTGACAAATGCCCATCCCCTCGGTCGATCCGATGCCCTTGCCGTCGCGGCTGTCGCGCTTCGCGGTGCCCGACGACGCGCAGGAGGCGTCGTACTTCGCCGCATCGGCCAGGATGCCGAGCTTCTGCCGGGTGTCGAGCTGCGCCATGCGTTCAATATACGTTCCGCCACCGAACGGACAAGCGTCTCAGTGGCTTCGGAACGGTTGTAAAAAATAAAACCGGCCAATTCCGTGATTTAAGAGTTTGGGAACTCTGTCGCCCTTAACCTCGATCATAGGAAAGGGAGTTGGACCGTTGGACGCGCACTTGCTCGACATCCTGGCTGACCATCAACAGCGGGTTCGCGCCATCATCGCCCAGGCCGCGCCCACGCTGGACATGCGAGAACCGGCCGATCCGATGGCGATCAGCCGTCTGCGCTGGGAACTCGTCCGTGCGCTGAACGCCTATCAGCAGTTCAAGCATCGCAGCATCTTCGATCCGGTGATCGCCGGGCGCTGCCCACGCACGCGGGCGATGGGGGAGGCGCTGAAGGCGGATTGCCTCGCCATCGGGGCGGATTACACCCAGTTCGTCCAGCATTGGACGCGCCTCGGCACCGCCGGTCACTGGTCGGACTATCGGGAGGCGGCCTTTGCGATGCGCAGGCGGATCGGCCAGCATCTGGACCGGGAACAGCAAAAGGTCGCGGCGTTGATCCGGTCGCAGAGCGCCGCCCCGGCCGCGCCTACTCCGCGGCCAGCAGCGTCTCCGCCGCCTGCAGATCGACGGACACCAGCCGGCTGACGCCGCGTTCGATCATGGTCACGCCGAACAGGCGGTGCATGCGGCTCATGGTCACCGCATTGTGGGTGACGATCAGGTAGCGGGTGTCGGTTTCTGCCGCCATCCGGTCGAGCAGGTCGCAGAAGCGCTCGATATTGGCGTCGTCCAGTGGCGCATCGACCTCGTCCAGCACGCAGATCGGCGCGGGGTTGGTCAGGAACAGGCCGAATATCAGCGCAACCGCGGTCAGCGCCTGTTCGCCGCCCGACAACAGGGTCAGCGATTGCAACCGCTTGCCTGGCGGCTGGGCCATGATCTCCAGCCCCGCCTCCAGCGGGTCGTCCGAATCGATCAGTTCCAGATGCGCCTGGCCGCCGTCGAACAGGGTGGTGAACAGGCGCCGGAAATGCCCGTCGACCGCCTCGAATGCGGCACGCAGGCGCTGGCGCCCCTCCCGGTTCAGCGTGCCGATCGACCCGCGCAGCGCGTTCACCGCCTGGCCTAGCTCCTCGCGCTCCGCCGCGTTGCCCAGCGCCGCCGCCTCCAGGTCTGCCAGCTCGCGCTCCGCGACCAGGTTGACCGGGCCGATCCGCTCGCGATCCGCGCCGAGCTTCTCGTGCGCCGCCGATTCCTCGGCCGGTGAGCGAACGTCCTTGGACGCGAAGCCAAGCCGTTCGGGCAGTATCGGCGCCGGGCACTGGAACCGCTCTCCGGACAGGCGGCCCATCTCCACGCGGCGCAGTTCCTGATTCTCCAGCCGTGCGGAGGCGGCGGCGCGGTCCTCGCGTGCGGCGGCCAGCGTCTCGGCCAGCCGGCGATGCGCGTCCTCGCTTGCCCGCAGCGCCGCCTCCGCATCGCGCTCGCCGCGCGCCAGCGCCTCGGCGGCCGCGCGCGCCACCGCATTCTCGATCTCCGCCAGCTCGATCGACTCGTCCAGTGCGGCGGGGCGGGATGCCAGCGTGTCGAGTTCGGTCGCCAGTTGCGCCTCGCGCCGGGCCATGTCCGCGATCCGCCGCGCGGCCTCACCGGCGCGCGATCGCCATCCGCGCATTTCCGCCCCGGCCGCGGCCAGCCGCTCGCGCCGGGCGGCGGCGTCGCGGTCGTGCGCCGTCCTGTCCGCCCGCGCCGACGCCACCGCGTTGCGAGCGGCCAGCGCGTCCTCGTTCAGCCGGCGCACCTCCGCCGCGCTGGCGAGACCGTCGGGCAGCGCGGCCACCGCCTCGGCCGCGCGGTTGCGCTCGGCCGCCGCTTCCGCCGCCTCCGCCGCGATGCGACCGGCGCGCTCGTCCAGATCCGCGCGCTGGCCGGTGAGCCGTTCCAGCGCGGCACGGGCCCGATCCTCCGCACGTTGCGCGTCACGCGTGGCGGTGTCGGCCCGGCGGATCAGCCCGCGTGCCCCGTCCGCTGCCTCCCGTGCGCGGGTGATCCGTTCCGCCAGCGCCGCGCGGTTCGCCTCCGCCCGGTCCAGCGCCGCCTGCGCCGGCGGGCGGGCCTGCTCCAGCACCGACAACCGATTGGCGCGCTCCATCCGCTCCGCCGCCGCCGCGCCGCCGCCCTGGCGCACGAACCCGTCCCAGCGCCGCAGCCGGCCCTCGCGCGTCACCAGTCGCTGACCCATGGCCAGCACCTGTCCGGCATCCACCTCCACCAGCACGACCTGCGCCAGTCTGCGGGCGAGTGCCGGTGGCGCCTCCACCCGCTCGGCCAGCGGCAGCGTACCGACCGGCGGCAGCGGGTCGCCGGGGAGCGGATCGCCGCCCGTCCACGCGGCGGTCGGCATCTCCAGCTCGTCGCCCAACGCCGCCGCCAGGGCCCGCTCGAAACCCGGCGCCGCGCGCACCGCGTCGAGCAGCCGGTCGCCGTCGCCACGATCCAGCGCGCGCGTCAGCGCGGTTATCTCCGCCTCGATCGCGGCCAGGTCGGCGCGCGCGGTCGCTCGCGCGGCTTCCGCCTCGTCGCGCTCCGCCACCGCCCGCGCCTCCGTCTCCTCGGCCCAGGCGAGCGCCGCGGCACCCTTCTCACTGTCCGTCAGCGCCGTCGCGCGCGCGGCCACCGCCGCCTCGCGCTCCGCCTCGATCGGCCCGGCATCGCCCAGTTCGGCGCGACGCTGGGCGAGCAGCGCCACCTCCCGCTCCGCACGGTCCGCACGTGCCCGCGCTGCGCCGAGCGCGGCCTGTGCCACTCGCGCGTCCGCCGCCTCCCCCGCCTGACGCGTCATCGCCTGCGCCAAAGCGACCTCCACATCGCGCGCGTGCCGCTCCGCCTCCGCCGTGGCGGCGTCCAGCGTCGGCAGTGCGGCGGCGGATGCGGCGATCGCCGCCTCCAACGCGGCGCCCTCCTCGGCCAGCGCGGCGAGGGCGGCGGCGGCATCCTCCGCCAGCGTCCCCTCGCGCGCGCGATCCTCCTCGATCCGCGCGCGTGCCGCGATCAGGTCGGACAGGCGGCGTTCGGCCGTCGCCTTCTCCGTTTGCAGCCGGGACAGGGCATGCCCCGCTCCGCTCGCCCGGTCGCGCGCGGTCAGCGCATCGCGCCGCACGCCCGCGACACGCTCCGCCGCCGCGTGCTGATCGGCGGCACCACCCTGTTCGGCGGCCTGCGCGGCGACCACCCGCGCCTCCACCGCGCCGGCCTCCGCACGCGCGGCATCGGCCGCGTCGACCGCCGTTCGCCACCGCGCGAAGATCATCCGCGCCTCCGCGACCCGGATCTGGTCGGACAACAGGCGGTATCGTTCGGCGGCGCGCGCCTGCCGTCGCAACGCCGCGGCGCGGCTGTCCTGATCGGCGATCAATTCATCCAGCCGGGTCAGGTTCGCCTCGGTCGCGCGCAGCCGTGTCTCCGCCTCCTTGCGGCGGACGTGCAGGCCGGCGATCCCCGCCGCCTCCTCCAGCATCGCGCGCCGTTCGGCGGGACGGGCCGCGATCACCGCGCCGATGCGGTTCTGGCTAACCAGCGCCGGCGAGTGCGCGCCGGTGGCGGCGTCCGCGAACAACAACGACACGTCGCGCGCCCGCACGTCACGCCCGTCGATGCGGTAGGCGGAGCCGGCGCCGCGCTCGATCCGGCGCACCACCTCCGTTTCCTCCGGCCCATCCGGGCCGTCGCGTTCGGCCAGGATCGACACCTCGGCGAAATCGCGCGGCGGGCGGGTGGCGGTGCCGGCGAAGATCACGTCGTCCATGCCCGCGCCGCGCATCGACCGGGCGCTGTTCTCGCCCATGGTCCAGCGCAGCGCCTCGAGCAGGTTGGACTTGCCGCAGCCATTGGGCCCGACCACCCCGGTCAGGCCCGATTCGATGCGCAGGTCCGCCGGATCGACGAAGCTCTTGAACCCCGCCAGCCTCAGCCGCTTGATCTGCATGTCAGCAGCGTGTCCGGCCGGCGGGGGGCGGGATCAGGCGCCGGCGGCCTTCAGCGCCTTTTCGACATCGCCCCAGCCGATGCCGTCGACCTTCTGGCCGTTGACGATCAGCGTCGGGGTGCCGGTGACGGTGCCGTCCGCGCCCTTGTCCTGCGTCTGCTTCGTCAGCTGGTCGACCATCTTGCCGTCGGCCAGGCACTGGCGCGCCTTCGCCTCGGGCAGGCCGCGCTGCTGGAACCAGGCGACCAGGCCCATCTGATCGGCCATCGCGGCAAAGGCGCGCTGCGGCGGCAGCGTCTGGATCGACTGCATGAAGGCCGGGGTCAGCTTTTCGACGAAGCCCGGCTGGTCCTTGTACTGTTGTTCCATGACCGGGAAGAACGCGGCCTCTCCGACGCACCGGCCGAGCAGCGCGGGCGGAACGTCCGCCGCACCGTGGATCAGGAACTCGCGGAATTCGAACGACACCTTGCCGGTCGACACATATTGGCTGGTCAGCGGCTGATACGCCTCCGTCGCGAAACCGCGACAGGCGGGACACAGGCGCGAGCCATATTCGACCAGCTTCACCGGCGCGTCCGGATTGCCCATCCGGTACCCTTCTTCCGTCTTCGACACGACGTCGGTCCAGCTCTGCCCGGCGGGCGGAGCCTTGGCCGCGGCGGAGCCGGCGGGGGCGGAGGCGTTGCCCTCTCCACCCTTTCCGGAACAGCCGGCCAGCGTCAGCGCGATGGCGGCAAGAAGCGAAACAGCCTTCATGGACGAACTCCGAATTATAAACTTAGCGGGCACCGGCGGCGGCCAGGGCGGGCTGGATCGCGCTCCAGCTGGCGCCGGGCACCGCGCGTCCGTTGAGCAGGAAAGAGGGCGTGCCGACGACGCTGGGCGGGGCGGCGGCGGTCATCGCCACCAGCCGGTCCGCCTCCGCCTCGTCGGCCAGGCAGGCGTCCAATCGCGCGTCGGTCAGCCCGGCCGTGCGGCCGATCGCCAACAGGCCGGCGCCCTCCGCCTCCGCGCGCAGTCGTGCGGGGGCCGGGTACATGCGCATCCGTTCCGCATTGGCCTGGCTCCAGTCGGCGGCGCGCGGCAACCAGTCGCGCTGCGTCGCGAAGATCCGATCGCTGGTCGCGGCAAAGCCCTTCGGCCCCGCGCACCGCGCCACCAGCGCGGCGGCCAGGTCGGCGGAATCGCGGACATAATGCCGATATTCCAGGCTGACCTTGCCCGACCGAATCAGGCGGCCGCGCAGCACCGGTCCGGATTCCACCGAAAACGCGCCGCAATGCGGGCAGGTGTAGCTGCCATATTCGACCAGCTTCACCGGCGCGGCCGGGTTGCCGATCAGATAGGCGCCGTTGGCCTGTTTGGTCGCCACCGTCGACCAGTCGCGCGCCGGCGCCGCGGCGAGGATCAGGGGCAGCAGCAGGGCGAGGAGGATGCGCATCGGCGTGGGGCTCAGCTGATCCGGGGGAGCGGGCGGGGTGGGCCGGCGACACCGGCGGCGAGCGATTCGAGCACTGCGCGCAGTTCGGGATCGGCGATGGTCTTCAGCCCCTCGCCCAGCTCGGCAGGCACGGGCCTGAGCGAGGGCGCGGCACGGCGCGGTTCGCGCGCGGCGACATCGCCCTGCCGGATCTGCAACCGGCTGACCGCCGCATAGCCGAAGAAGCGGTTCACCCGCTCGATGATCTCGGGCGCGACATGCTGCATCATCGGCGCGTGGGCGCCGCGCACCACCAGCGTCAGCGTGCCGTCCTGCTTCTTCCCTTGCGGAAAGCGGATCGATTCGGGGACCGACGCCGCCGCCAGCCGCTCTCCCACGATCTCCGCCCAGCGGCTGACGACCGCCGACTGCACGAAGCCGAAGCGCCGGAACGCCGCGCCGCCGACATTGGGCAGCAGTTCGGACACCGCGCGCGAACGGTTCTGCCGCACCGGCTCGGCCGTCGCGGATGTGGGGGAGGGGGCGCGGACGCGCTTGCTCATGCCGTTTCCCATGCCATAGCGGCCGCGTGGACGCAAAGCGCGCAGATGGCGAAAAAACGCCCGACCTTTCGGCGCCTTCGCCGATCGCGGATCGCCTGCTCGCCTGGTACGACCGCCACCGGCGCGACCTGCCCTGGCGCGCGCGGCCGGGGGAGACAGCGGACCCGTACCGCGTCTGGCTGTCGGAGGTGATGCTGCAACAGACAACGGTTGCCGCCGTGCGTCCCCGGTTCGAGAACTGGCTGGCCCGATGGCCGGATTTCGCCAGCCTTGCGGTGGCCGGGGAGGCGGACGTCATGGCCGCCTGGGCCGGGCTTGGCTATTATGCCCGCGCCCGCAACCTGGTCGCCGCCGCGCGCGTGGTGGTGGCGGAGCATGGCGGTGCCTTTCCACGTACGGAGGCCGCGTTGCGGCGCCTGCCCGGCCTGGGCGCCTATACCGCCGCCGCCGTCGCCGCGATCGCGTTCGGAGAGCGCGCGGTGGTGGTCGACGCCAATGTGGAACGGGTGGTGGCGCGGCTGTTCGCGATTCGTCAGCCGCTGCCCGCGGCGCGGACCGCCATCCGCCGGGCGGCGGACACGATCACGCCCAATATGCGCGCGGGCGACTTCGCGCAGGCGATGATGGATCTGGGCTCCGCGATCTGCACGTCGCGCGCGCCCAAATGCCTGCTCTGCCCGCTGGCGGACGATTGCGCCGCGCTGGCCGCCGGCACGCCCGACGCCTTCCCGGTCAAGCCGGCGAAAAAGGCGCGGCCGCAGCGGCATGGCACGATATTCTGGCTGCGGCGCGGCGACCGGGTGCTGCTGGTCCGCCGGCCGGACAAGGGCCTGTTGGGCGGGATGCGCGCGCTGCCGACGGGGCCGTGGCAGGACGCCGCGCCCGGTCTGGAGGACGCGCCCGCCCAGGCGGACTGGCGGATGCTGGACGGCGTGGTGACGCACGGCTTCACCCATTTTCAGCTCGATCTCGCGCTGGCGGTCGCCACGATCGAGGGTGAGCAGCCGGTCGCGGGGGAGTGGTGGCCGATCGACGCGCTGGGAACGGCGGGGTTGCCCACCGTGTTTGCACGGGCGGCGGACGCGATCGTGGAGCAGGGCGGATGAGAATGGTAAGAACCGGGCCGATGGCGGCAGCGGTGCTGGCGACGGTGTTCGCCCCCGCGCCCCTGTGGTCCCGGCAACAGGCACGGCCGCCGACCCAGGTCACGCTCCCTGCGAAACCGGCGCTTCCCGCCACTCAGGCGCTGTTCGACGACTATGTGCGCAGCGGCAAGATGCCGGGCATCGTCGCGGCGTTCGGCCTGGGCGGCCGGCCCACGATGTTCGTCCAGAGCGGCCGCATCGCCGACACGCCCTCCGCCACGCCGGCCGGGCCCGATACGCTGTGGCGCGTGTATTCGATGACCAAGCCGATCACGGCGATGGCGGCGATGCTGTTGATCGAGGACGGACGCCTGCGCCTGGACCAGCCCGTGTCCGACATCCTGCCCGCGTTCAAATCGATGCGCGTGCAGCTGTCGCCCGACACGCTGCGGTCCCGCCCCGCCGCCCGCCCGATCACGATCCGCAACCTGCTGACCCATACCGCCGGGCTCGGGTACAGCATCATCACCAAGGGGCCGTTGCTGCACGAATATGAGCGGAACGGCATCCTGCCGCTGGCGATCAACACCACGGTGGAGCCGGCGATGCGGCGCGCCCGACCCGCCAGCCTGCAGGCGTTCGCCGACCGGGTGGCGACGTTGCCGCTGGTCGCCGATCCCGGCACGACGTGGAGCTATTCCATCGGTCTCGACGTGCTCGCCGCCGCGGTCGAGAGGGCGAGCGGGATGCCGTTCGAGCGGTTCGTGCAGACGCGTCTGCTGACGCCGCTGGGCATGCGGTCGACCTATTGGACGGTGCCGGCCGGGCAGGCGGGGCGGTTGGCGACCAACTACACCTTTTTCGGCGATCAGATGGTCCCGCTCGATGCCGGAGCGACCTCCGTGTTCCTGCAACCGGCCAGCTTTCCCTATGGCGGCGCCGGGCTGGTCATATCGGCGCGGGACTATGACCGGTTCCTGCACATGTTGCAGGATGGCGGCACGCTGGACGGCGTGCGGGTGATGAGGCCGGAAACGGTGGACCTCGCCTTGTCCAACCTGTTGCCGGCGGGCGTGTCCTTTGCCGGCATCGGGGGCGAGACGGGAGGCCTGCGCGGCGCGTCCGCGATGGGGTTCGGCGCGGGCGGCGCCGTGTACCTGGCCGACGGGCCGGGGGGTGTGCCGTCGAAGGGCACCTATGGCTGGGGCGGCGCGGCGGGAACGGTGGCGTTCGTCGACCGGGCCAAGCAGATTCGAGGAACGATCATGGTGAACTATTTCCCGGCCGATCGCTGGCCGGTGCGCGAGGAGACGGTGAGGGCGCTGGGGCGCGACATCGCCAGCATGGCGGCGGCACGATGAGCGCGATCCACGACCTGTCGCCCGGCTTCACCGGCGGCACGCTCGACCGCGCGGACGCGCTGCGTCACGATGCCGCCGCCCTGGCGCGTGCGACGGCGGACCCGGCGGCGCGGCTGCTCCGCCTCGACGCGCTGGTCCCGGTCAGCGAGGGCGGGCGGCTGGGCTGGACGCCGCTGGCCGATGTCCCATCCGATCGGCTCGCGCTGCTCGGCCTGGAGCCCGATGGCGCGGCCTGCTTCGTGACGCTGCCGGAGGAGAGCGCGACCGGCGTCGCGCCACCCGCGATGCGCAGCCCGGAGCTGATGGAGGTGCTGGATGCGCTCGCGCCGGGAGAGGCCGCGACCTATGCCGCCGCGCGCAGCCTGATCCTGTGGCATGCCCGCCATCGGCACTGCGCCGTGTGCGGTCATGTCACCCACCCGTTCCGTGCCGGCTGGGGCCGTTCCTGTCCCCATTGCGGGGCGGAGCATTTCCCGCGCACCGATCCGGTGGTCATCATGATCGCCGAACATGACGGCCGCGCGCTGCTGGGACGCCAACCGGGTTGGCCGGAGGGACGCTATTCGGCGCTGGCCGGCTTTCTGGAGCCGGGCGAGTCGATCGAGGAAGCGGTCGCGCGTGAGGTGCTGGAGGAATCCGGCGTGCGCGTCCGGGGCGTGCGCTATGTCGCCAGCCAGCCCTGGCCCTTCCCGTCGCAACTGATGATCGCCTGTATCGCGCAGGCGGACAGCGACCGGCTGGTCATCGATACGCACGAACTCGAATCGGCGATCTGGGTATCGCGCGAGGAGGTCCGTGCCGTGCTGGCCGGAGCGCAGGGTCCCTTCCTGCCGCCGCCCCGCTATGCCATCGCGCGCACGTTGATGGAGGTGTGGGCGGCCGGCGGCTGATCCCGGTTCAGCCGTCGCCGTTGTCGACCAGCAGGAAACTGGTGAAGAATGCGCCGTCGACATTGCCGGCATAGCCGTCGGCGGAAAGCTGGCGGTTCACCGCAGCCATGATCCTCGTCTGCAACTGCTGCTTGGCGGTGTCGTCGTCGGCCATCGCCTCCGTCACGTCGCCCAGCACGCCCAGCATCACGGAGCGGAGCGCCGGATCGTCGTTCTTCAGCGCGTCGCCCGTGGCGGCATAATGGGTGCTGACCGACATGCCGACCTGGATCACCGCGCCCGATTGCTTGACGTTGACGACGAAGGGCGGGTCGAAACTGTAATAGATCGGCGTCGCCTGCCGGACCAGCGCGGTGGAGGCATTGTCCGCATCGCTCACCATCGCAGCATCGGCGCGCCCGGCGTCGCTGTCGAGGCGTCCCGCGATGCCGTCCCGCGACATCCAGAACCCGGCACCCGCGCCACCCGCCACGATCAACAGCGCCCCCGCCGCGCCCGCGATTATCGCCTTGCGTGCCACATCCCGTCCCCGATCCGTCAGTTCATGGGGACGGTTAGCGGCGCCGCATTGTTAAAGCGTTACGAAACCAGCCGTTTTGGCGTGGCCCAACCAGCGCATCGCGGTTCAGCCACGCTTGCGCGCCTGGCGATAGGTGCCCAGCACCCGCACCCATTTGGAATGGAAGCCCAGTTCCTCCAGCGCGCGGTCCAGCGCCGGATCGCCCGGTTTCCCCTCCACATCGCAATAGAAGTCGGTCGCCGCGAAGCTGCCGCCATGCTGGTAGCTTTCCAGCTTGGTCATGTTGACGCCGTTGGTCGCGAAGCCGCCCATCGCCTTGTAGAGGGCCGCCGGCACGTTCTTCACCGCAAAGATCAGCGTGGTCATCCACGGCCCTTCGCCCACCGCCGGCCGACCGCCCCGCGCCAGCACCACGAAACGGGTGGTGTTGTGGTCGGCGTCCGCGATGTCGCTCTGCAACAGGTTCAGCCCGTACAGCGCCGCCGCACCGGGCGGGGCCAGGGCGGCTAGCGCGGGGTCGCCGCGTTCGGCGACCAGTGCGGCAGCGCCAGCGGTGTCGGGATAGCTGACCGGCTGGATGCGATGCGCGCGCAACCATTCGCGGCACTGGCCCAGCGCCTGCGGGTGGCTCGCCGCCTCGCGCACCGCATCGATCGGCCCCACGCCCATCAACGCATGACGGATGCGCAGGAACCGCTCCCCGACGATGACCAGCCCCGATTCCGGCAACAGGAAGTGGATGTCCGCGACCCGGCCGTGCAGCGAGTTCTCGATCGGGATCATCGCCTGCGCCGCGAGGCCGGTCTTCACCGCCTCGATCGCATCGGCGAAGTCGAAACAGGGCAGTGGCAGTGCGTCGGCGAACTCCTCCAGCACGGCGACATGGCTGTTGGCGCCCGGCGCGCCCTGAAACGCCACGGCCTGGTCGGGCGCGGCGGCGGCGGCCTCCACCATGGCGGCGACCAGCGGGCGGGCGGGGGCGGAATACTGCTCCATGGCCGGGCACCGGTAAGGATGACCCCGTAGGTGGGCAAGCGCGGCTTGCGATGGGGGGCATGCTTTCCTATGGAAGCGGTTCGGGGAACGAAGGACAGTCATGGACGGCCGGAACAACACGATCGCAGGCTGGGTATTGGCGGGATGCGGCGCGGCGTTGGGCCTGTCCATCGTCGGCGGCATGCTGTTCCACGGCGGCCGCCCGGACAAGATGGGCTATCCGATCGAGGGCGTGGAAGAGGGCGGCGCCGGCGGCGGCGCGGCCGAGGTGCCGATCGCGACCCTGCTCGCCTCCGCCGACCCGGCAAAGGGCGCGGACGTGTTCAAGAAGTGCGCCGCCTGCCACACCATCAACCAGGGTGGCGCCAACGGCATCGGTCCGAACCTGTACGCGACGCTGGGTGAACCGGTCGGGCAGGGCAAGGGCGGCTTTGCCTTTTCCGACGCGCTGAAGGGTGTCGGCGGCAACTGGGACTTCGACAAGATGAACGCCTGGCTGACCAGCCCGCGGAAGTTCGCGGCCGGTACCAAGATGACCTTTGCCGGACTGGGCAATCCGCAGGACCGCGCCAACGTCATCGCCTATCTGAACAGCCAGGGCTCCAACCTGCCGCTCCCGGCCGCTCCCGCGCCGGGCGCCGCAAAGGATGGCGGCAAGGCACCGGAGGGCGCCAGCGCTTCGGACGGCGCCGCCAACGCGGTGGATGCGGTGAGCAAGGATGTGAAGGGCGACACGGCCGACATCGCCAACACCGGCACGCCGGCGTCCGGCGCTCCGTCGGTCGATCCGAACGCCGCCAAGCAAGCCGCCAAGCTGGACAAGTAAGCTTCGCCCCGGCGGCTGGACGTCGCCGGGAGCGGACTGCGCAGGGTGGCGGTGTAGTGCCGCTCGTCCTGAACGCGGGGCCGACTTGCGCCCCGCGCATCTCGGCGGCGGCTGCTCACCCGGCTCGCCCGGCGGCCCTTCTCCCATCGGCCGAACGGTTCGACGTCAGGGCCGTGAACCGCCGCGTTCAGGCTGGTTGGCCCCGATCCCGCTCCACGGACGTGTCCGAAGGGGGTCTCCCTTAGGCGTCTCGCCCCGTCCGGCGGCACGGACGAACCCGCCGATGCCGACCCCGTTACCCGTCCAGCGCCTCGCGAATCTTGGCGGCGAGCTGGTCGATGCCGAACGGCTTCGCCAGGAAATTGGTGCCCGGATCAATCACTCCGTTATGCACCACGGCGTTGCGCGTATAGCCGGTGGTGTAGACCAGCTTCAGGCCCGGCAACCGCTTCAACGCTTCATCGGCAAGCTGGCGGCCGGTCATCTCCGGCATCACGATGTCGGTGAACAACAACGTCACGTCCTGCCCGGCATCGATCATCGCCAGCGCCTCCGGGCCGTTGTCGGCGTGGATCACCGTGTAGCCGAGTTCGCGCAGCGCCTCCGTGGAGAAATTGCGCACCCGGTCCTCGTCCTCGACGACCAGCACGATCTCCTCGGGTGATCCGCCGCGCGCCGATACCGCTGCACGACGCGCCATCGGTTGCACGTCCTCGCCATGGATGCGCGGCAGGTAGATCTTGATCGTCGTCCCGTGGCCGACCTCCGAATAGATCCGCACATGCCCACCCGACTGGCGAACGAAGCCGAACACCTGGCTCAGGCCCAGGCCCGTACCCTTGCCGACGCCCTTGGTGGTGAAGAACGGGTCGAACGCCTTGGCCAGAACGTCGGGCGCCATGCCCGTACCCGTGTCGCTCACCGCCAGCATGACGTAATGGCCGACCGCCATGTCGGCGTCATGGGCATAATCGGCGTCGACATCGGCGTTGCCCGTCTCGATCGTCAGGCGGCCGCCGTCCGGCATCGCGTCGCGGGCGTTGACCGCCAGGTTGACGATCACATTCTCCAGCTGGACCGGATCGGCGGACGTCTTCCACAGCCCCGGCGTCAGCACGGTTTCCAACCGCACATGCTCGCCCAGCGTCCGGGTCAGCAGGTCGGCCAGACCGTTGACCAGCCGATTGGCGTCGATGTTCTCCGGCGCCAGCGGCTGTTGCCGGGAAAAGGCGAGCAGGCGCTGGGTCAGCGCCGCGGCGCGTGTCGCGCCCTCCATCGCGCCGTCCATGAAACGGCCGATATCGGTATCGCCCCGATCCAGCCGACGCTGCGCCAGGTTGAGGCCGCCGATGATCACCGCGAGCATGTTGTTGAAATCGTGCGCGATGCCGCCGGTCAACTGGCCCACCGCCTCCATCTTCTGCAACTGGCGCAGTTGGCTCTCGGCCTCGGTCCGCCGGCCTGCCTGCGTCTGGATCTCGCTGTTCGCCTCGGCCAGCGCGGTGTCCTGCCGGTCGACACGCTGCGTCAGGCGCAGCACCGCCTCCGCCCGCTCCACCGCCAGCCAGGTCAGTTCCGCGACCTCCTTGGCCAGCGCCACCTCCGCGTCCGACCAGCTTCGCACCTCGGCATGGTGCAGGTAGATGCCCGCCCGCCAGTCGCCGTCATGCATCAGCGGCACGCAGATCCCGGCCAGCACGCCGCGTTCGGCAAAGGACAGGAAGTCGCCGGCGTCGTCGTGGCGGCTGTCGCTGAACACCAGCGTCTTGCCCCGCCGTCGCGAGCGTTCGGCGCGCTGTCCGAACCGGTCGACCGGATCGATGCCGTTCAGCGGGTCCAGCGTGCCGTCGGTCCAGTTGGCGCCGTGGCGCAGCTGGTTGGCGCCGACCCGGCGGTAGAAGCCGACGCGATTGGCGCCCAGCCTCTGGCCCAGCATTTCGGCCGACAGGCGGATGATCGCCTCCGCCTCGGTCGAGGCACGCTGGCGCTTGGTCAGGTCGATGACGAACTCGCGTTCCGCCTTTGCCGCCTGCAACGCCAGGTCGGCCGCCATGCGGCGCGTGATATCGAAGCTGACGCCGGGAAAGCGGACGCAGCGCCCGTCCGCGTCGAAGATGCAGCGCCCCTGCGCCGAGACCCAGCGGATCGCGCCGTCCTTGCTCACCAGCCGGTATTCGGATGCGAACGTGCCCTCACCCGCCATCACCTTGCGGATCTCGTCCTGGACGCGCGGCAGGTCGTCGGGATGGATGCAGCCGAAGAATTCGGCGATCGGCGCCCCGGCCGCGGCCCGGTCCGGGTCGACGCCGTACAGGGTGGCGAAGCGGGTGTCGGCCGTGTTGCGGTCGTTCAGCACGTCCCAGTCCCACGCGCCGATGCTGTTGCCCGCCGACAGCGCCATCTGCAGCCGCTCGTCGGCGGCGTCGCGGTCGCGCTCCGCCACCACACGCGCCGTGGTCTCGCCGGTGACGCACAACAGCCCGGCGATGCGGCCCGCATCGTCGAAAGCGGGGGAGTAGGTGAACGTCCACCAGCTTTCCTCCGGCTCGCCCGTGCGGCTCAGGTCCAGCCGCATGTCGGTCATCGTCCGCGACTCGCCCGCCAGCGTCGCGTCGACCAGCGGCTTGATGTCCGACCAGATGCTCGCCCACACCTCGCTGAACGGGCGGCCCAGCGCCTCCGCGATCCGGTACCCCAGGATCGGGCGGTATGCGTCGTTGTAGAAGCACAACAGCTCGGGTCCCCAGGCCAGGAACATGGGGGTCGGGCATGCGAGCATCAGCGCCAGCGTAGAGCGCAGCGCGGTCGGCCACGTGTCCGCCGCGCCCAGCGAGGTCGCCGCCCAGTCGCGTTGCGCGATCTCCAGGGCGGTCGTGCTGCCTGGCACCAGGGGCTGAACGGCGGAAGTGGCGGAAAACATGATGCTTCTTATCGCCGCGGCACCGGTTTCGCCGCACATTTTTTACATGCGAGCATGGCTGGTTTCGGGGCGCAGGCGCCGTCGCCCGCAGCCACGGCCGACCGCTGCGGCAGGGGCCGCCAACCGAGCGCATCCGCACCTTTACGGATGCCCCATGGCGCCGGGAAAGAGGATGCCCGCGCCGATCCGGAGCAGATCGCTCCTTGCCCGCAGGACACCCGCCATGGCGCTACGCAACCTTCCCACGCTGCTCCACCCGGCCAGCATCGCCGTGATCGGCGCATCCCGGCGGCAGGGGACGGTAGGACGAACCGTTCTGGACAATATCGTGGCCGGCGGGTTCCGGGGCCGGGTGTCCGCGGTCAACCCTCACCCGCTGGATGTGGCCGGCGTGGAATGCGTCGCCAGCGTCGATGCGTTGCGCGACCCACCGGAACTGGCCGTGGTGGCGCTGCCCGCGCCGCTGGTGCCGGACGCGCTCAGGCGGCTGGGCGCACGGGGGACGCGCGACGCGGTGGTTTTGTCGAACGGGTTCGCGGGAGCCGACGGGCGCGAGGCGCTGCTCTCGGCGGTGGCGGGGTCGGGGATGCGGATCGTCGGCCCGAACAGCCTGGGTGTGCTGATCCCGCGCATCGGGCTGAACGCCTCCTTTGCGCCGCGCGCGGCGGCGCCCGGCCGGCTGGCTTTATTGTCGCAGAGCGGGGCGCTGGTGACGGCGATGCTGGACTGGGCGGCGGATCGTCAGGTCGGGTTTTCCGGGGTCGTGTCGATGGGCGACATGGTGGATGCCGATGCGGCCGACCTGCTCGACCTGTTCGCCGCCGATTCGACCACGGACGCGATCCTGTTGCAGGTGGAATCGATCCGCGACGCGGCCCGGTTCATGTCGGCGGCGCGCGCGGCTGCCCGGTTGAAGCCGGTGATCGCGCTGCGTGCGGGCCGCTCGGCGGACACGGACGGGCAGGGCGCCTTCGCCGCCGACCGCGTCTACCGCGCCGCGTTCCGGCGTGCCGGCATGATCCTGGTCGACGGTGTGGCGGAACTGTTCGACGCGGCGCAACTGCTCGGCTGCCATCCGCCGCGCTGCGGGTCCCGCGTGGCGATCGTCACCAATGGCGGCGGCGCCGGCCGGCTGGCGGCGGACGCGCTGGCCGCATCCGGCGGCACGCTGGCGCAGCGCGCGGGCGCGGAGCCGGTGGAGGTGGTGGCTGATCGCGGCCATGCCGAACGGGTCGGCGCTGCCGTCGCCGCGGCGCTGGCGGACGCGGCGGTGGACGCCGTGCTGACGGTGCACTGCCCCACCGCCTTCGACGACGGGCAGGCAGCGGCACAGGCGGTGGTCGCCGCCGCGACGGGCGCGAGGAAGCCGGTGATCGCCTGCTGGATGGGCCCTGCCACTGCCGCCGCGGTGCGGCCGATGTTCGCCGCCGCCCGACTGGCGCTGTTCGACAATGTCGACGACGCGGTGCGCGGCCTCAGCCACCTGCGACAGGCGGCGGAGGGTCGGGAGGCACTGTTGCGCGCCCCTCCCGCGCTCAGCATCCCCGACCATGACCGGGAACGCGCCCGCGCGATCATCGTCGGTGCCCGGCTGGAGGGGCCGACGGAGTTGACCGGGACGGAGGCGCGGTTCGTCGCCGCCGCCTACGGCATACCCATCGTCGCCTCTCACCTGGCGCGCACGACCGCGGCGGTGGCGGAGGCATGCGCGGCGCTGCCCGGCCCCTATGTGGTGAAGATCTGCTCGCCCGACCTGCCCAACAAGGCGGCGGTGGGCGGCGTCGCGCTGGCCCTGCCCGATGCCGGTGCGGCCGTGGCGGCGGCGCAGGAGATGCGCCGCAACATCGGCGACATGCATCCCGATGCCGACCTGATCGGGTTCGAGGTGGCGAGCATGGTCGGGGGCAAGGACGTGCCCGAATTGCGGGTCCGTGTCGTGGAGGACGCCGTGTTCGGCCCCGTGATCGGGCTGGGCGTCGGCGGCACGCTGGGCGCGGCGTTCCCGGCCATGGCGCTGGACCTGCCGCCGCTTGACGACGCGTTGGCGCAGGGGCTGGTGGCGCGTGCCGGCATCGCCGCGCTGATCGCGGCGCCCGGTGCGGAGGCGACGGTGGTCCGCGTTCTCAACGCGGTGGCCGCGCTGGCGGCGGACCTGCCGGAGCTGGAGTCGCTCGACATCGATCCGCTGGTGGTGGCCGGCGACCGGCTCACCGCGCTGGACGTGCGGATGCACATCGCTGCACGGCCCAGGGAGGGGCGGCTGGCGATCCGTCCCGTGCCCGCCGAATGGACCGCCGACCTGACGACCCGGTCCGGCCTCTCCATCCATGTCCACCCGGTTCGTCCGGACGATGTCGGGCGACTGGCCGACCTGTTCCACCACGTGACGCCGGAGGACCTGCGCTTCCGCTTCCTGAGTGGGGTGCGGGAGGTCGGGCGCGACCGGCTCGTCGCGATGACGCAGATCGATTATCGCCGCACGATCAACTTCCTCGCCTTTGCCGACGAGGTGCCGGTCGCGACCGCGATGCTGGCCTGCGATCCCGACCGCTCGCGCGGCGAGCTGGCGGTGTCGGTGCGTGGCGACTTCAAGGGGCGGGGCATCAGCTGGAGCATGGTCCAGCACGTCCTGCGCTATGCCAAGGCGGAAGGGATCGAGACGATCGAGGCGGTGGAAAGCCGCGACAACCATGCCGCCCTCGCGCTGGAACGCGAGATGGGGTTCGAGACGGTGGAGGACGCCATGGGCGAACGCGTGGTGCGCCGATCCGTCGCGGACTGAGCGCGGCGCGGCGGACAGAAGCGGCCGCGGTCCACGCCGCGGTCCGTCGCTCAGCCGGAATTGCGCAGCCCGGTCGCGATGGCGTTGATCGACAACAGGATGCCCTCCGCGATGCGGGGATCGTCCTCACCCGCGCGGTGCCGCTTCATCAGCTCGATCTGAAGCAGGTTCAGCGGTTCGATATAGGGCAGGCGCAGGCGGATCGACGCGTCCAGCGCCGGGTGCCTTTCCAGCAGGCGCGACTGGCCGGTGATCGCCAGCAATCCGTCATGCGCCTGGTTCCAGCCGTCGCGGATGGTGGCGAAGATCGGCTTCAGCGCGTCGTCCTCGACCAGTTCGGCATAGCGCGCCGCGATGGCCATGTCGGATTTCGCCAGCACCATTTCCATGTTGGCCAGGCTGGCGGCGAAGAAGGGCCAGCTGTCGGCCATCTCGCTCAGCAATCCCTTGTCGCCCGCCGCGATCGCATGGCCGACCCCGTACCAGCCGGGCAGCATGACGCGCGCCTGTGCCCAGCTGAACACCCAGGGGATCGCGCGCAGGTCCTCGATCGCGTCCGATTTCTTGCGGCTGGCCGGGCGCGATCCGATCTTCAGCCCCGCAATCTCCCCGATCGGCGTCATCTGGCGAAAGAAAGTGCGGAACCCCGGCGTGTCGTAGACCAGCCCGCGATACGCGCCGAACGCGGTCGCGGACATGGCGTCCATCGCTTGCGCGAAGCGCTGGCTGTCGGGGGCGGACAGGCTTTCCGGCTCCAGGCTGGCGAGCAGGGTGGCCGACGCCATCGCCTCCAGATTGATCATCGCGGCATCCCGCGTGCCATACTTGCCCGCGATCACCTCACCCTGTTCGGTGATGCGGATGCGGCCCTGCACCGTGCCCGGCGGCTGTGCCAGGATCGCGGCGAAGGATGACCCTCCGCCGCGTCCGACTGCGCCGCCGCGCCCGTGGAACAGCTGCATGGTCACGCCCGCCGCCTCGAACACCGGCTTCAGCGCGGTGGACGCCTGCGACAGCGACCAGGTGGAGGTGAGATAGCCGCCATCCTTGTTGCTGTCCGAATAGCCGATCATCACCTCCTGATGACCCCGGCCGCGCACCGTCGCCGCGACCTCGGGCAGGGCGAACCAGGCGGTCATGATCGCGGGCGCCGCCTCCAGGTCGCCGATCGTCTCGAACAGCGGCACCGCCTGCACCGCCGCGTGCGGTGTGTCGCCGGGCCGGTACAGCCCGGCCTCCTTCAGCAACAGGTTGACCTCCAGCAGGTCGGACACCGACTTCGCCATCGACACGATCGAACGCACGATGCAGTCCGGCCCCAGCCGCGCGTGCGCCCGCGCCGCCGCGTCGAAGATCGCCAGCTCGCCGCGCGTTTCCTCGCTGTAATTGGCATAACGGCTGACCAGCGGGCGTGCGTTGGCCAGCTCGCGGCGCAGCAGCGCGACGCGCGCATCCTCGTCCAGCGCCGCGTAATCGGCCTCGACCCCCGCCACCGCCAACAGTTCGGCCACGGTGCGTTCGTGCACCGCGCTGTTCTGGCGCAGGTCCAGCGTCGCCAGGTGGAAACCGAACACCTCCACGCTGCGGATCAGCCGGCCGAGCGCGCCTGCCGAGGCCAATGTGCCGTCACCGCCCGAGGCCAGCCCACGCGCGATGGCGACCAGGTCCGCGCGAAAGGCGGCGGGATCGGCATAGGGCTCACCCTTCAGCGGACCCGGACGCGGCGGCGTCTTGCCCGTCAGGTGGCGAAAGGTCGCGGCCAGGCGGGCGTAGATGCCCGACACCGCCCGGCGATAGGGTTCGTCCGCGCGGCTCGGTGCGTCGTCACCGCTCGCCGCCGCCAGCGCCGCCACCGCCGGGTCGATCGCCATATGCTCGTCGGAGATCGACAGTTCCGCGCCAAGCGCATGGAGCCCGTCCAGATACGCGCCCAGCACCGTCTCTCCGGCACGGCCGAGCGCGGTGTCGAGAGAGGCGGCAGTAACGAACGGATTGCCGTCGCGGTCGCCGCCGATCCAGCTGCCCGGCTTCAGGAACGGCGGCACGCGGTGGCCCAGCGCCCGGTCCCAGCGCTGGTACAGCGCGGGCAGCGCCGGGATGAACACGTCGCGCAGATAGGACAGCGCGGTCTCCACCTCGTCGGTCACGTACAAACGCTCGCGCCGCAGCACCCGCGTCTGCCACAACAGGGCAATCTGGCGTCCGATCGCGTCGTCGATGCCGTCGCCGTCGGGCGTTTCCGTCCGCCCCGCATCGCGCATCGCCATCAGCTCTGCGATGCGGTTGCGGTGATCGATCATGCTCTTGCGCCGCACCTCCGTCGGGTGCGCGGTCAGCACGGGCGCGACCAGCGCCCCGTCGAGCAGCGCCACCGCCGCGTCGCGGCCGACGCCGTGATCGGCCAGCCGGGCCAGCGCGGACGCGATGTCCGCACCCGGTTCCGCGCTGATCCCCTGTCGATCCTCCGCCAGGTTGGCGAGCATGGAGAACAGCATGAACCCGCGAACGAAATCCAGCGTCTCGTCCAGGTTTAGCCGGCCCAGCTCCAGCTCCGCCGCATCCGCGTCCCCGCCGCGATGCCGTTCCACCGATGCGCGCCGGATCGTCTCGGTCGCGTTGAACAGCGCCTCTCCACCATAGGCGCGGATCACGTCGCCGAGTAGCGCGCCCAGATACCGGATATCGGCATTGTTGCTGAGCGCCGGGCTGGTGGAGGCGGGGCGATCGTCATTGTGATCGTCCGGGCGTGTTGGGGATGCGGAGGTGGCCATTACGCCGTGATGCTGCAGCGCAATGCCATGTCCGTCAACGCCGCGCCGCCTTCACCCGCGCAAAGCGTTCATTTCCGCTCCGACGCCTCGAACCGCGCGCGCTCGTCGGAGGTGACGGAGCCGTCGTGGTTCAGGTCCATGCGGTCGAACCGGTCCAGCATCCCCTCGCTCCACTCGGTGGAGCTGATGCGGCCGTCCTTGTTGCGGTCGAGCGCCATGAGGCGTGAATCCTGGCGCGGCAATTCCTCGTCGGTCAGCACATTGTCGCCGTTGCGGTCCAGCGCGTGGAAGCGCCGCTCGATCGTCCCGCCGAAATCCAGGCGCGACAGCACGGATGGCGGCACGAACCCCGCCGCGGCGGCATGGGCATCCGCCTCCGCCTGCTTGGCCTTGCTTCCGCCACCACCGCACGCGGCGAGCGGCAGCGCAGCCGGGAGCAGCAAAAGAACGAGAGAGGCTGATCGCATGTGTTCAAGGTCCCTGTTAATCGCGAGAACCGCCGATCGCGCGCAAAGATTGATCGCGCGAGAACGCGGACCCGCACGAAAAGCTGCGAACCGCCGCCCCGGTTCCCACCCCCGGGCGCGGCAGCGCGGTGCGATCATGCCTCCAGTTCGATGTCCCAGTACAGCCAGTCGTGCCAGGTTTCGTGCAGATAGCCGGGCGGAAAGCTGCGCCCATGTTCCTGCAGATGCCAGCTGGTCGGGCGGATCGGTTCCAGATGCAGCGGCATCGACGCCTCTCGCGGGGTGCGGCCGCCCTTTTTCAGGTTGCACGGCGCACAGGCAGTGACGACATTCTCCCATGTCGTGCGGCCGCCCTGCGCGCGCGGAATGACATGGTCAAAGGTCAGGTCGCGCCCGCGTCCGCAATATTGGCAGGCGAAGCGATCGCGCAGGAACAGGTTGAAACGGGTGAAGGCCGGGAATTCCGACGGCTTGACGAACTGCCGCAAAGCGATGACCGACGGCAGCTTCAGCGCCATGCTGGCGCTGCGCACCTCGCGCTCGTAATGGGCGACGACGTCGACCCGCTCCAGGAACATCGCCTTGATCGCCGTCTGCCACGGCCACAGGCTGAGCGGATAATAGGAAAGCGGCGTATAGTCTGCGTTCAGGACAAGTGCGGGGCAACTGTCGGGGTGACGGATCAAATCGGGATGAAACACGGCTCCTCCCTTGTCGCGAAACGTTCGCGTCCGGGCCGGCCATCGCCGACGCGAGTGACAGGGGCATGACAGCACAAGCGCAAGCAGGGGGTCAAGTGTCGCCGGACATGGCGCGCCCGGAACCGGTCGTCAGCCGCTTCGCGCCCAGCCCGACCGGCCGCCTGCATCTGGGCCATGCGGTGTCGGCGGTGCGTGCGCACGACCTGGCACGAGCGGCAGGGGGGCGGTTCCTGTTGCGCATCGAGGATATCGACGGATCGCGCAGCCGGCCCGAACATGTTTCGGCGATCCTGGCGGACCTCGACTGGCTCGGCCTCGATCCGGATGGACCGGTGGTGTTCCAGTCGGCACGGCTGCCGCTCTATGCCGACGCGCTGGACCGGTTGCGGGATGCGGGGCTGGTCTACCCCTGCTTCTGCACCCGTGCGGAGGTCGCGGCGGCCAGCCTGTCCGCGCCGCACGGCGCCGAACCGCTCTATCCCGGCACCTGTCGCCATCTGTCGTCGCCCGACCTGTCCAGGCCGCACAGCTGGCGCATCGCCATGGCCCGCGCCGTAGCGGTGGCGGGGCCGCTCGGCTGGCACGACGCGGCGGCTGGCCATGTCCGTGCCGATCCGCTGGCGCAGGGCGACGTGATCCTGGCGCGCAAGGATGCGCCGGCCAGCTATCACCTTGCGGTCACGGTGGACGATGCGGCGCAGGGGATCAGCGACGTGGTGCGCGGGCAGGACCTGTTTCGCGCGACCGACATCCACCGGCTTCTCCAGGCGCTGCTCGGCCTGCCGACGCCGCATTATCACCATCACCCGCTGCTGACCGGGGCGGACGGGCAGCGGCTGGCGAAGCGGAACGGCGCGCCGACTTTGGAGGCGATGCGGCTGGGCGGCGGGGACGGACGGGCGCTGGCCGCCGATCTGCGCGCCGGGCGCCTTCCGGCCGGCTTCGCCCCATTGGCTTGACGCGCCGGAGCGCCTAGATTGCGCCCATGACCACCTTTCTCGTCATCCTGCTGGTCGCCGCGATGATCGCGACCGTCGTGGCGCTGGTGCGCGGCATCGTCACCTTTCTTCAGGAGCGTACGGAGGAGGTGAAGGGCAACGGCCCCAGCGCCGGCGCGCTGAAATCGAACCGGATGATGCAGATGCGCATCTTCTTCCAGGCGGCGGCGATCATGATCGTGGTGCTGATCCTGGTGCTGGCAAAGGGCACCTGACGGGGTCGCCGAAGAGGTACGCATGGTCCGCCTGAACCGCATCTACACCCGCACCGGCGATGCCGGCACGACGGGACTGGTCGACGGATCGCGCCTGTCAAAGGCGGATGCGCGCATGACCGCGATCGGCGACGTGGACGAGGCGAACAGCGCCCTTGGCGTCGCGATCGTCGCACTGGGCGGTGACCCGCTGGTCACGGCATTGACCCGTATCCAGAACGACCTGTTCGACCTTGGCGCCGATATCGCAACGCCGGCCGAGGCGGATGATGATTTCGCCCCGTCCGACATGCGTCTGCGCATCGTGCCGGGGCAGGTGGAGCGGCTGGAGCGGGAGATCGACGCGCTGAACGAGCGACTGGCGCCGCTGACCAGCTTCGTCCTGCCGGGCGGTACGCCGGGGGCGGCAGGGCTGCACTTGGCACGCGCGATCGTGCGCCGGGCGGAGCGTTCGGCGGTTGCGGCGCACGGCGCATGTACGGGCGGATTGAACCCGCAGGCGATAACCTATCTCAACCGACTGTCGGATTACCTGTTCGTCGCCGCGCGGTCAGTGAACCAGTTTGGGGCCGGTGACGTTCTATGGAGGCCCGGCGCCACGCGCTGAGGCGTTGTGCACCTGTGGGAGGGCCGCCGTCCATGTCGTCATTACCCGTCCGGCAGGACCTGTCCGGCCTGTCCGATCGCTTTTCCGCCGTGCGCGCCCTGTCGCTGGCGCTTGCCGAACCCTTGTCGGACGCGGATGCGACGGTGCAGTCGATGCCCGACGCATCGCCTGCCAAATGGCATCTGGCGCACACCACCTGGTTCTTCGAGACGTTCGTACTGCGCGACCATGTGCCGGGATACCGCCTGCACGACGAGCGCTGGCCGTTCCTGTTCAACAGCTATTACGAGGCGGAGGGCCGGCGTCATGCGCGGCACCGTCGCGGCATGGTGACCCGGCCGACGCTGGACGAGGTGCGCGCCTATCGCGGCCATGTCGACGCCGCGCTTTCCGACGCGCTGCCGACCCTGCCGGCGGCGGTGCAGGCGCTGGTCGAACTGGGCTGCCATCATGAGCAGCAGCACCAGGAACTGCTGGTCACCGACATCCTGCACCTGTTTTCCGAAAACCCGCTGGAACCGGCGCTGTGGCCCGCCGCGCCGCGTCGCCCGGTGGCGGTGCCGAGCGCCCCCGGCTGGATCGAGCGTCCCGGCGGCCTCGTGCAGATCGGCCATGACGGGGGCGACTTCGCCTTCGATTGCGAGGGACCGCGTCACCAAGCGTTGCTCCATCCGCACGCCATCGCGGACCGGACGGTGACCAATGCTGAATGGGCCGCGTTCATCGCCGATGGCGGCTATGACGACGCACGCCTGTGGCTGTCGGACGGCTGGGCCTGGGTGAAGCGCGAGGGGATCGCCGCGCCGATGTACTGGGAACGGCAGGGCGACGGGTGGACCCGATTCGGCCTGGACGGACGCCAGCCCGTCGATGCGTCCGCCCCGGTCACTCATGTCAGCTTCTTCGAGGCGGACGCCTACGCCGCCTGGGCCGGCGCGCGCTTGCCGACGGAGGCGGAGTGGGAAGCGGCCGCGGCCGGTCACGACCCCGTGGGCGGCAACCAGATGGACACCGCCGGCCCCGTCGCGCCGCAGGCGGGCACCGGCCCGCGCTGGTTCGGCGATGTGTGGGAATGGACCGGCAGCGCGTTTCGCCCTTATCCCGGCTTTCGCGCCGCGGAGGGTGCGGTCGGCGAGTACAACGGCAAGTTCATGAACGGTCAATTCGTGCTGCGCGGCGGATCGTGCGCCACGCCGCGCGGGCACGGCCGCGCCAGCTACCGCAACTTCTTCTACCCGCACCAGCGCTGGCAATTCACCGGCGTTCGGTTGGCGAAGGACCTTTGATGCCGCCTTTATCCCCCGCAGAGGTGGAGCCCATCGCCGATCCGGCGTTCCGCGCCGACGTGCTGGCCGGACTGACGGCACGTCCCCGCGCGATTCCGGCGCGCTGGTTCTACGACCGGCGCGGGTCGGAGCTGTTCGAGGACATCACCCGCCTGCCCGAATATTACCCGACCCGGACGGAAGTCGCGATCCTGGAGCGGGCGTGTGCCGAGGTCGCCACCCTGACCGACGCGGGTCGCGTGGTGGTGGAATTCGGGTCCGGATCGTCGACCAAGACCCCGATCCTGCTCGGCCATGTCGACCCATCCGCATACGTGCCGATCGACATCTCCGGCGCCTTTTTGCGCGACTCCGCGGCGGCGCTGGCCAAGGATCATCCAGGCCTCACCGTGTTGCCGGTGGAGGCAGACTTCACCCGCGCGGTGGCGTTGCCCGATGCCGTGCGCGGCAAACCGGCGCTGGGCTTTTTTCCGGGCTCCACGATCGGCAATCTGGTGCCGGTGCAGGCGGTGGACCTGCTGCGCACCATGCGCGCTTCGTTGGGCGAAGGCGCGATGCTGTTGATCGGCATGGACCGGGTCAAGGACGCGGCCACGCTGGTCGCGGCCTATGACGACGCGGGCGGCGTGACGGCGGCGTTCAACCTCAACCTGCTCCACCGCATCAATCGCGAACTGGACGGCACGATCCCGGCCGAGTCCTTCCGCCACGTCGCGCGCTGGAACGACGATGCCGCGCGGATCGAGATGCATCTGGAGGCGGTGGAGGACGTGGCCTTCACGGTTGCCGGCCGCGACTTCGCGATGCGGGCGGGTGAGACCATCCACACCGAGAACAGCCACAAATATGGCGACCGCGACGCGCGGCTGTTGCTGGCGGCGGGCGGCTGGACCCCCCGGGCCTGCTGGACGGACGCCGACGATCGATTTGCGGTGCATCTGGCGGAGGCGTTGCCCGAAGCGGCCGCGCCCTGACGGGCTTCCCCTCCTCGCCTGAAGCGGGCAAGGGCGACGCAAACGATCGAGGAGTGAGGGGATGACTGCAACCGAACAGGTCGTGGGCGTGATCGGGGCCGGCCAGATGGGCGCCGGCATCGCTCAGGTGGCCGCGCAGGCCGGCTATCACGTGCTTCTCGCGGATATTTTGCGCGATCGGGCGGAGGCGGGCAAGGCGGGTATCGCCAAACAGCTCGATCGTCTGGTCGCCAAGGAAAAGATCGCAGCCGACGCGCGCGACACGGCGCTGGCCGCGATCGAGCCCGTCGATGCGGTCGATGCGATGGGCGATTGCGCGCTGGTGATCGAGGCGGCGACCGAGCGCGAGGCGATCAAGCGCGACATCTTCGGGCGCGTCGGGCTGGTGCTGGGCCAGGATGCCGTGCTCGCCTCCAACACCTCGTCGATCCCGATCACGCGGCTGGCCCAGGCGGCGCCCGATCCGGCGCGCTTCGTCGGGGTGCACTTCTTCAACCCGGTGCCCGTCATGGGCCTGATCGAGCTGATCCGCGGCCTGGCCACCAGCGACGCCACGGTGGCGAAGGTGGAGGCGTTCGCGGAGCGGCTGGGCAAGCGGGTCGTGCGGGCGAACGACGCACCCGGCTTCATCGTCAACCGCGTGCTGATGCCGATGCTGAACGAGGCGTGCTTCGCGCTGGGGGAGGGGGTGGCGACCATCCCCGACATCGATGCCGCCTGCCAGCTGGGCCTCAACCACCCGATGGGGCCGCTGACCCTGGCGGACTTCATCGGCCTGGACACCTGCCTGGAGATCACGCGCGTCCTGTTCGAGGGCACGGGCGACCCGAAGTTCCGCCCCGCCCCCCTGCTGGTCAAATATGTCGAGGCCGGCTGGTACGGTCGCAAGAGCGGGCGCGGCTTCTACGACTATTCGGGTGCGGAGCCGGTGCCGACCCGATGACGGCACCGATGGGGCGCGCGGGTCGCGCGCGCCCGCACCTATGACCCTGTTCGACGCGGTTGGACTGGCGGGCAGCGCGGTGATCCTGGGCACCTATGCGCTGACGATCGGCGGCCGGCTGGACGCGCGCAGCGGCTGGGCGCTGGCCGGCAATTTCGTCGGCGCCAGCCTGATCCTCGCCAGCCTGTGGCACGACTTCAACCTGTCGGCCGTGATCGTGGAGGCGGCGTGGGCGGCGATCGCGCTGGTCGGGCTGATCCGGCTGGCGCTACGGCGTTAGCGCCGTCGGCGTCCGGCGGTGCGCGCGCGGGCGTCCAGCAGCATGCGCCACAAGGGGATGGTCAGCAGCGCCGCCATCCCGGTCCCCGGCCATGGCGCCAGCGAACACGCGATCAGCGCGCACGCCGCGCCCAGCGTCACGGCCTGGCCGCGCCGCCGGATCGTGCCGATGCGTTCGGGCGCGACCTGGTCGCTCAACACCGGCGGCGTCAGCACGCGACGTTGCAGCCACAGATTGACCAGCGCCGCGAACAACAGCCACCCGCTGTACAGCACGGTCGGCACCCGTGCGCTGCCGTTGATGCTCATGAAGCCGGTGACGAACGGCATCGCGACGATCGCCAGCAGCATGACCAGGTTGGGCAGCAGCAGCCGCTCGCTCCAGTGCGCCGCCATGGAAAAGGCGCGGTGATGGCCGACCCAGAAATTGCCGATCGAATAGAAGCTGATCAGGAAACCGAACATCTCCGGCCACAGCCCGGCCAGCGCGCGCAGATAGGCGCCCGTGTCGGCGGGATCATGGACGTGCGGCGGGTGGATCTCGATCACCAGCAGCGTGATGGCGATGGCGAACACCGCGTCCGAAAAGAACGCCAGCCGTTCCAGCTGATGGCCCGGATGCGCATCCGCATGCGCCTCGGTTTGCGCGTCGGAGAGCGCGCTCATCCGATCAGCAGACCGGCCAGCGCCGCCGACATCAGGTTGGCCAGACTGCCCGCCGCCAGCGCGCGCAGGCCCAGCCGTGCGATCGTCGGCCGCTGATTGGGGGCGAGGCCCCCAGTCACCGCCATCTGGATCGCGATGGAGGAGAAATTGGCGAACCCGCACAATGCGAAGGTGACGATCGCCACGGTGCGCGGCGACAGCTGCGCCGCCTGCTTGCCCAGGTCGATATAGGCGACGAACTCGTTCAGCACGATCTTTTCGCCGAACAGGCCGCCCGCGATCCCCGCCTCGCGCCATGGCACATTGAGCAGGAACATCACCGGCTGGAAGACATGGCCCAGCAGCCCCTGGAAGCTCAGCTGCGGATAGCCGAACAGACCACCGACCGCGCCCAGCAGGCCGTTGGCCAGCGCCACCAGCGCGACGAACGCCAGCACCATCGCGCCGACCGCCACCGCCAGCTTCACCCCGGTCTGCGCGCCCTGCGCGGCGGCCATGATGAGGTTCGCCGGCTTCTCCTCGTCATGCGTCGCCTCGGGCAGGGGCTCGCCGGCGACCGTGTGCGTTGCGCCCTCGGGCAGCAGAGCGGCGGGGCCCTGACCGCTGATGCGCGATTCCGACAGGTGGATGTCGGGGGGTGGTGCCATCTCCCGTGACGTCGGTCGTTGGTCGGCGGCATGGTCGCCGGCCAACGCCGGCCGATCGGGCATGATGATCTTCGCCATCAATATCCCGCCCGGCGCCGCCATGAAGCTGGCCGCGAGCAGATAGTCGATGCTGATCCCCATCGACGCATAGGCCGCCAGGATGGTGCCCGCCACGCCTGCCATGCCGCTGGTCATCACCGTGAACAGCTGCGCCGGGGTCAGCGCCGCCAGATAGGGGCGGATCACCAGCGGCGATTCGGATTGACCGACGAAGATGTTGGCGGCCGCGCACAGCGATTCCACCTTGGACGCGCCGATCACCCATTCGATGGCGCCGCCGATCCAGCGCACCACCAACTGCATGATGCCTAGGTAATAAAGGATCGACACCAGGCTGGCGAAGAAGATGATGACCGGCAGCGCAGCGATGGCGAAGCTGTGGCCGCCGATCTCCGGACTGGCGAGGGGTCCGAACAGGAAATCGACGCCCGCCTTCGCATAGCCGAGCAGCGCCGCCACTCCGGCGGATGCCCCCGCCAGCGCCGCGCGTCCCGGCGCCCAGTACAGCACGATGATCGCGATCGCGACTTGCAACGCGAACGCGGACCCGACCACGCGCAACCGGATCGCGCGGCGGTCGGTCGACAGGACAAAGGCGATGGCAAGGATGACCAGGATGCCGGCCAGGCCGATCAGGATACGGTTCAAGCTGCTGTTCCCCAGTGCAGGCCCGGCACGTCGCAGCCCTTTCACTCACGGGCAAGCATAGGAAATTTCACGCCCTCTCGACAAGCGGCGGTGAAAGGCCGGTCGGTGGACGGATGTCACTCGCGATCTTGGCAGGCGATCGGCCGGGGCACGGGAAGAGAACTGAGCCACGGACACCGTGCCCGACGGGTGTGGGGGCAGGCTACGACGCCGCTACCTCAAGTGGCCGCCACTCACCGTGCCAATCGTACAGCGCCGCCGTCGTGGCATATTCACGCAGGTACGAAATCCTACCGTCGCGCAGCATCGCGATGGTTGCACCGTCGAAGCTGTTCTCCTCACCGCGCCACGTATAGCGAAACGTCCACTCGGCCACCTCCCCCTCGGCGCAGGGTCGCAGATCGCGAATGGTCCAGTCGATCACGCGGCCGTCCTGCGCCAGCCAGGTGGACACCCAACGGGCGACCCGGTCGTGACCGCGGTAGATCGGGCCGAAGCTCTCGATGACGACGCAATCGGGGGTAAGCGTCGCAAGGATCGCGTCCGCGTCATGCGCCCGCCACCCGGCGATATACTGCTCCAGTCGAGACATGCGTGCTGCCCTTGGAAGTAGGTCCGAGCTTGGGAACGCAATATCGCGGACGCACGCACCAGGACAGCCGGCACGCGTGCGCCGTGCCGAGGATGCGCGGCCTTGGGTGAGCGACTGCTATCGCACCTGCCCGCGCCCCGTGGCGGCCCAGTAGATGCCGCCAAGCAGGTGCTGCAGGTAACGATCGTCCCGGTACATCTCGACGTCGTGTCCCAGCAGGGTGGTGAACACGCGTCCCTTTTCGAAGGTGTGGAACCACGCCTCCGGATGGTCCTTGCCCATGCGGTGGCCCACCTGGCCCGGCCAGATGCGTGTCGGGTCGTAACTGGTCTCGTCCGCGTTCAGCACGGGGTTGATCGCGATGTGGAACGGGTTGTCGGTGACGTAGAACTCATCGCTCCAGATCCAGCGATCGGGCAGGCCGAACGTGGCGGGAAAGGTCCTGTCGACCACCTGCAAGACGCCCGTTTGCACCATCGGATGGTTGACGAAGGACCGGCCGACCAGCTTCTCGAACCAGGGCCATGCCCCCGGTGGGACGATCGCGGCGCGGTGCACCACCACCGCATTGCCGCCGGCGCGCATATAGGTCTCGAAACGGCGGCGCTGCCCCTCGTTCAGCTGTTCGGGCGGCGTGTTGAGGAACATGACGGCCGCATATCGGCTGAGGTCGCTGTCGAACGCGGCGGGGTCGCTGGTCCAGGTCACGGCGAAGGCATGCAGCTTTGCCAGCCGGTCCAGGCTGTCGCGCGCGACCGGAATGTATTCGTAATGATATTTGCTGGGCGTCGCGATCACCAGCAGCCTGAACTGGTCATCCGCCCGCGCCGCCACCGGCATCAGCGACATCAGAAGGGCGATCAGCACCCGCACAACGGCCTTCATCGCGTACCCTCTGATTTGGCGCACCGCGACCATCGCGGGCGGGGTGGCACGGCGCAAGCGCGACCTTCGTCGGACGTGGGTATGCGGGATGTTGTGCGAATGCGGCTCCGCAACGCTGTCCTACCGGCCGTCGGTGGTGCAGGGCACGGGGGTGTCCTTCGTCGTCGCCCGGTCCGTGCCCCACCCCTGCCTGATGGTCTCCGGTGCGGCGAACTGGAGCCATGCGTTTCAGCTCTCCACTTTCTCCACTTCACATTCCTGCAATTGCCCCGCGCAGGCCGCCGGAACGGGGTTGAACCGGGTGGCCCGCAGCCGATAGACGGGACCATGGCAACACACGCTTCCGCCGCGCCGCCCGCTTCCGCCGTCGCGGCCCCGCTCATTTCGCGATCGCTGTTCGCGTTCTCGATCTTCTACGGCGGCATGGTGTGCATCGCCGGCGTGCTGGGCAACAAGCAGGTGTCGCTCGGCCCCTTGTCGCTGGTGGGGCCCATGGTCGGCCTGGGGCCACTGGCAATCGAGGCGGGGATCTTCGCCTTTCTGCTGCTGGTGGTCACATCCAGCGCGGTGGCGGAGCTGCATGGGCGCAGCGTCGCGAACAAGCTGGTGGTGTTCGGCTTCGTGCCGCTGGTCGTGTCGATCCTGTTGTCGGTACTGGTGCGCGCGCTGCCCGCCGCATCCGACATGATCCCCGCGAACCGCGACGCGATCCAGCTGGTGCTGGGCGGCACCTGGCGCATCTGGCTGGGCGGGATCATCGCCTATGGCATTTCACAGACGCTGAACGTCACCGTCTTTTCCGCGCTGAAGGGGCGGGAGGGATCACACCTGTTGTGGCTGCGTGCGGCGGTGTCCTCCATCCTCAGCCAGGTGGTCGATTCGCTGTTGTTCGTGACTATCGCCTTTGCCGGCGTGTTTCCGATCGGCGAGTTGCTGATGGGCCAGATGATCGTGAAGGTGATCCTGTCGGCGCTGCTGGTGCCGCCCGCGCTGTACCTGTTCGTCGCCTTGGGCCGGCGGCTGGACGGGCAGGCGATGCGCGCGTAACGGCCCGCGCCATGACCGATTACTCCCCCGGCCCCGAACTGCTCGCTAAGGCGGAAACGCTGACGGAGGCTCTGCCCTATCTCCAGCGCTATGCTGGGCAGACGTTCGTGGTGAAATATGGCGGCCACGCGATGGGCGCGCCCGAGTTGCAGCGCGATTTCGCCGAGGACATGGTGCTGTTGAAGGCGGTCGGCATCAACCCGGTGGTGGTGCATGGCGGCGGCCCGCAGATCGGGCGTATGCTGAAGCGGCTGGGCGTCGAATCGCGCTTCGTCGACGGGCTGCGCGTGACGGACGCGGAAACCGCTCAGATCGCGGAAATGGTCCTGGCCGGATCGATCAACAAGGAGATCGTCGGCTGGATCGGCGCGGCCGGCGGGCGTGCGGTCGGCATTTCGGGCAAGGACGCCGGGCTGGTGCGCGCGGCCAAGGTCGGGCGGCGCGACGCGGACCCGTTGCAGGGGATCGAGCGGCATGTCGACCTGGGCTTTGTCGGTGAGCCGGTGGCGGTGGACCGCCGGCTGATCGACAGCCTGTGCGCGGACGGCATCATCCCGGTGATCGCACCGATCGCGAACGGCGCGGACGGCCACACCTACAACATCAACGCCGATACCATGGCGGGCGCGATCGCGGGTGCGCTGGGGGCGGCACGACTCTTCCTGCTGACCGACGTGCCGGGCGTCCTGAACAAGGATCGGCAGCTGATGACCGACCTTCACCCCGCCGACATCGCGGCGTTGAAGGCGGACGGCACGATCACCGGGGGCATGATCCCGAAGCTGGACACCTGCGTCGCCGCGGTTCAGGCGGGCGTGGACGCGGCGGTGATTCTGGACGGGCGCGTGCCCCATGCCATGCTGCTGGAGATCTTCACCCGCACCGGCGCGGGCACGCTGGTCCGGGCGTGACCTTGCCGCTGTAGCCGGGCGCACCGACCACCGCCTAGCGACCGGACCGGATCGTCCCTATACGAAGGGGCGTATCGAACCCGGGAGCCCTTCTTGATCGCCCTTCTTCGCATCGTGCAGGTCCTGCTGGACCTCGTCTGGTGGATCATCGTGATCCAGGCGATCCTGTCGTGGCTAATCGCCTTCAACGTCATCAACACCGGCAACGAGTTCGTCCGCTCCGTCTGGTATGCGCTGGGTCGGATGACGGAGCCGCTTTATCGCCCGATCCGCCGCATCCTGCCCGATTTCGGCGCGCTGGACCTGTCGCCCCTGGTCGTGCTGCTGATCCTGTACATCCTGTCGACGATCGTGATCCCCTCGATCGCCGAACAATATGTCCTGTCCACCATCTGACGCCTGGCGCATCCGGCCTGATGGCGTGACGATCGCCGTGCGCGTCACGCCGCGCGGCGGGCGTGACGCGCTGGGCGCGGGTGGTGAGGGGGCCGGTCACTTTGCCGCGCGGCTGTCCGCGCCGCCGGTGGACGGCGCGGCCAATACGGCGCTGGTCGCGCTGGTGGCGAAGGCGTTCGGGGTACCCCGTCGCGACGTGTCGATCGAAGCGGGCACCACCGCCCGGCTGAAGCGGTTGCATCTGTCCGGCGATCCGCAGGTGCTGGCGGGAATCGCCGCCCGCCTTTATGCGGAGGCCCCATGAGCGCGACGATCATCGATGGAAAGGCCATCGCGGCCGACCTCAGGGCGCGCGTCGCCCGGGGTGTGACGGTTTTCCGGGACCAGCTGGGCCGTGCGCCCGGCCTGGCCGTGGTGTTGGTGGGGGAGGACCCGGCCTCCGCCGTGTACGTCCGCAACAAGGGGCGCTCTACGCGCGAGGCGGGCATGGAAAGCTTCGAGCATCGCCTGCCCGACACCACGACCACCGACGAACTGCTGGAACTGGTCGCGCGACTGAACGGCGACCCGGCGGTGGACGGCATCTTGGTGCAGCTGCCGCTGCCCGCGCATGTCGATGCGCAGGCGGTGTTGCAGGCGATCGACCCGGACAAGGACGTCGACGGCTTCCACCCGGTCAATGCCGGGCGTCTGGCGACCGGGCTGGACGGGCTGGTGCCGTGCACGCCGCTCGGCTGCATCATGATGCTCCGCACCGTGCATCCGAATCTGGCTGGGCTGGACGCGGTGGTGGTCGGCCGGTCCAACATCGTCGGCAAGCCGATGGCGCAATTGCTGCTGCGCGAAAGCTGCACGGTGACGGTGGTCCACAGCCGCAGCCGCGACGCCTTCGCCCATGTCCGTCAGGCGGACATCGTGGTGGCGGCGGTGGGCATTCCCGGCTTCATCCCCGGCAGCGCGATCAAGCCCGGCGCGACCGTGATCGATGTCGGCATCAATCGGACCGACACGGGCCTGGTCGGCGATGTCGACTTCGCCGCGGCGCGTGAGGTCGCCGGGGCGATCACGCCGGTGCCGGGCGGCGTCGGGCCGATGACCATCGCCTGCCTGATCCGCAACACGCTGGTCGCGGCGTCGCTGCGCGCGGGTGTGCCCTACGATCGCAGCGCGCTGTAACGCCCGGTGCTCGAACTTTACATCTCGACGTTCATCACCTTTTTCGTGGTGATCGATCCGCTCGGCTGTGCGCCGATCTTCGCGGGGCTGACATCGGGCGCGAGCAGCGTCCACCGCCGCGCGATGGCGGTCCGCGCGGTGCTGGTATCGGCGGCGATCCTGCTGGTGTTCGCGCTGTTCGGCGAGGGGTTGCTGCACGGGCTGGGCATCAGCCTGGCCAGTTTCCGGATCGCGGGCGGCATCATGCTGTTCCTGATCGCTCTGGAAATGGTGTTCGAGAAGCGGACCCAGCGGCGCGAGGATCGCGCCGCCAAGGTCGCCGAAAGTCCCGAGGTGGAGGACGTGTCGATCTTTCCCATGGCGATGCCGATGATCGCGGGCCCAGGATCGATCGCGACCGTGATGTTGCTGATGGCGCGCAACAACGGGCTGGAACGCAGCCTGATCGTGTTGGCGGCGACCGCCACGATCCTGGCGATCACGCTGGTCGCGCTGCTCGCGGCCGGGCCGATCATGCGCCTGCTCGGCACCCGGATCGAGGCGGTCATCACCCGCCTGCTCGGCGTGCTGCTCGCCGCGCTGGCGGTGCAGTTCGTCATCGACGGGCTCCAGGTCGGCTTTCGCTGACCCTTGGCCCGTCGATTCACCCGATCCGGAACAGCCTGAGCGGCGATCCGCGCGGCAGGGGCAGCGGGGTCAGCCAGTCGAATTTCCGCCCTCGCGCCAGCTGGTCGTAGAAGCCGCCGGGGTTGCGCGCGCGGTAGATCGTCGATTCCGCCATGTCGGGGCAGACCATCAGCATGGTCGCGCCGTGCCGCTTCATGATCGCATGCGCCTCCTCCGGCGATCGGCCAAAGGCGTGCTGCACGTCCAGAATGGCGTCGCCGTTGCGATGGTACGGGCCGGCGATGGCGTCGTGATGGGTCAGCGTGATGAGCCGCGGCCCCAGGTCGGTGAAGGTGAACAGCGTCTGCGCCGGATAGCGGTTCAGCGGCACCAGCGCGGGCGCGGTCATGCACATGCCGGTCGCCCGGTTGACCCGGCGCACATAGGCGTTGGGCTGGCCCGGCGGGTTGTAGTTGACGATCGGATGGCCGAACAGGTTCAGCGCGAACGGCTTCATTGCAAACGGCGCGAACGAACCGGACACCAGCAGAACGGCGCTGGCCGTGCCCAGCACCCGCACGATCGCGGAGCGGTGGCCCAGCGTCATCGGCACCAACAGCCAGGCGAGCGCCACCGCACCCGGCACCGCCAGCAGCTGTGCCGCCGGTCCGGCGCGCACCTGCCACAACAGCATCGCGCAGGCGAAGGCGGTGAACAGCGCCACTGGCGCCCAACCGGCGATCTCCGCCCGGCGCCGCGCCCGCCATGTGGCGACCAGGGCGCCGATCAGGCCGATCACCGGCAGCGTCGCGATCTGGAATCCCAGGCGGAAGGGGTGCTGATAGATCGGCTTGGCTTCCTTGACGTTGTTCAGCCAGTTGCGCGCGAGTTCGGGCGACACCTGTTCCGGGCGGCCCAGGCATTGCGGAAACAAAAGCGCGAAGCCGACCGCGACCAGCGCACCCGCGCCGACCGTCAGTGCCAGCCGCACGCCGCGCGAGGCCGGGTTGACGCGTGCCGCCGCGAACAGCAACGCGCCCGCGACCACCACCACGCTCAACCACACCGGCGTCAGCGCGTCGCAGCGCGGCACGCGGTTGGCATAGGAGGCGAAGGCGGCGAATCCGGCCGCGCTCGCCCCGGCCAGGGTCAGGCCATAGACCTGCAGACGCAGCGCATCGGCCCGGTCCCACACCCAGCGCAGCGCGATGATCGCGCCGGCCATCGCGCAATAAGGCAGCATCTCCAGCCCGATCGCCAGGCTGACCGCGCTGGCGATGCCGACGGTGGCGCCGCCGCGTGTTCCCTTCGGATCGCACAGTCCCGCCACGGTCAGGCTGAGCATCGCCAGCTGCCAGCCATGATGGTCGATGCGTTCGGGCATGAACATCAGCATGGTGGTCGGCGCGAGCAGCAGGAACACCGCCGCCACCGGCCAGGCGACGGGGGACACCAGCCGCCGCGCCGTCGCGGCCAGGCCCAGCATGGCGACCGACAGCGGGATCAGCGGCGCGATGCCGCAGGCCAGCCGCTCCGCCCACGCATTGCTGGTGAACAGGCGGAAGAACAGGATCAGCCCCGCGATCGGCAGGTCGACGATGCGGCTCCAATGGATGTTGAATCCGGTCGGCGGATTGAGCCGGTATTGCGTCAGGTCGTACCAGCCCTGGCCCGCGAGCAGCCCACGCACCTGCATCAGGCGCATGTTGTCGTCGGTATCGCCCAGCGACAGCCAGCGTACCGGACCCCAGCGATCCCACAGGTACCAGGCCATGATCGCCACCCAGGCGACCAGCACCAGCCGGACCCAATGCCGGTCCAGTTCGACCAGCAAACGGTCCCTGCCAGTCGCGCCAGGCGGCGTTCCGACCGAAGATGCTTCCCTCACGCGTTCACCCGCACTAGATGCCCGGGCTTTCGCGCCCGCGCCGCTCTATCGCGGGGGGCGGAAAGGGCAAGGCAGGCGTGGCGGCACTTACCGATCGGATCGATCATCTGAAAGCGAGCGGACTGCTGGGACAGCTTGTCCGGTTCGGCATCACGGGTGGGTTATCGAGCGTCATCTATTCGCTAGTGTACCTGCCGCTGACCCATTTCGTGTTCCGCGGCGGCCGCGCGGTGCTGGCGGTCCCCTTCGCCTTCGCGGTGGCGGTCGTGTTCGGCTATGTCATGCACAGCCGCTGGAGCTTTCGCGACCATGGCAGCCGCGACGGCGGCGCGACGCAGGGGGCGAAGTTCGTCGCCGTGCAGGGCGTCGGCCTGTCGATCAACGCGCTTGTCACCTGGATCGGTACGGTCCTGTTCCACCTGCCCGCATGGGCGCCGCTGGTCCCCGCCATCTTCCTGGCGGCGGTCATCACCTTTGCCCTCAACCGTTTCTGGGTGTTCGCCTGATGGATCGCATCGTCTACGACCGCATGGCGGCACATGATTCCACGCATTGGTGGTACCGCGCGCGCCGCGACATCCTGGCCGATTACCTGACCCGGTTCGGTGGATTGCCGGAGCGGGCGCGGATCCTGGAGATCGGCTGCGGCACCGGCCACAACCTGCCGATGCTGGCCGGTTTCGGCGAGGTGGAGGCGATCGAGATCGACCCTGCCGCGCGCCGCATCGCGTCGGAGCGGCTGGGCAAGCCGGTCGGGGCCAGCCCGCTGCCCGCGCTACCCGACGTGCCGCGCGGCGTTTACGACCTGGTCGCGGTGCTGGACGTGGTGGAGCATATCGAGGACGATGTCGCCGCGCTGAAGGCGATGGCGACGTTGCTCAAGCCCGGCGGCAAGATCCTGATCGCGGTGCCCGCGCATCAGTGGATGTGGTCCGCGCACGACGTGGTGAACCATCATCACCGCCGATATTCCAAGAAGACGCTGGTGGGCGCGATCGCGCGTGCGGGGCTGAAGCCGACGCGGCTGAGCTATTTCAACACCCTGCTGTTCCCGCTGGCGGCGGCGGCGCGGGTAATGGGGCGGCTGACCGGACGGGACGACAGCGACGATTCGCCCCCGCCGCCGGCGATCAACCGGCTGTTTGAGACGATCTTTCGCTGGGAACGTCACATGGTCGGGCGGGTGCCGATGGCGCCGGGCGTCTCGCTCGTCACGCTGGCGGTGCCGGCCTGATCGACGGCATCGGTTCGCGCGCCCTCATCCGGCGCCGTGTCCGCTGACACCACGGCCGGGGTCAGGCCCGGCTGGAACACGGGCGCGCGCCGCGCATGGGACGGTTCCGCGCGAAAGCCCAGCGTGGCGCGACCCTGCACCGGGCCGGCAACGTCCGCGACGAGGTAGAGCGGCCGTCGCTTCACCTCCACATACATGCGGCCGAGATACTCGCCGATCATACCCAGAACGAACATCTGCACCGCGCCCAGGAACACGTTGACCAGCATGGTGGACGTCCACCCCTGTACCGCGCTGCCCGACAGCCAGCCTATCAGGATGTAGACGAACAACAGCATCGACACGCCGGTCAGGATCAGCCCGGCATGGCTGGCGAAGCGCAGCGGCGCGGTGGAAAATCCGGTCACCGCGTCGAAGGCGAGGCGCAGCATCTTGCTGAGCGGGTAATTGGTCTCGCCCGCGTGCCGTTCCGCCCGGTCGTAGGGAAAGGGCACCTGACGGAACCCGACCCATGCGACCATGCCGCGGATGAAGCGTGCCTGTTCGGGCAACGACAGCAGCGCGTCGAGCGCGCGGCGGCTCATCAGCCGGAAATCGCCGGTGTCGAGCGGGATCTCCGTATCGGTCAGCCGATCGAGCATGCGGTAGAAGACGGCGGCGGTCGCCTTCTTGAACAGCGTCTCGCCGGCCCGCTTGCGGCGCACCGCATAGACCACGTCCGCCTCCTGCTCCACCATGGCGCGGCGCATGTCGGCCAGCAGTTCTGGCGGGTCCTGCAGGTCGGCGTCGATGATCAGGATCTGCTCGCCCGCCGACAGGTCCAGCCCGGCGGTCAGGGCGAGTTGGTGGCCATGGTTGCGCGACAGGTTGATCGCCACCAGCCGCGGGTCGCTCTGGGTCAGCCGCTGCATCACGGCCCAGCTGTCGTCGCGTGAGCCGTCGTTGATGAGCACGATCTCATGATCGTCGCCGACCGCCGCGTGCGCCGCCGCCGACACGCGGGCGTGCAGCGCGTCCAGGCACGCCGCCTCGTTGTAACAGGGAATGACGACGGACAGCGCGGGACGGTGCATAAGCGGACGCTTCTAGCGCGGGGGAAAGGGGGCGTCACCCGTTCGCGGGGCGCACCGGCGTCCCTGGGCCTCCAGGATGGCGCGGCGGATCACACGCGCTCCACCGCGTTGACCACCTCCGCCGCGCGCAGGGCCGCGAGCAGGCGCATCAGCTGCTGGACGTCGTGCACCTCCACGTCGATGACGTTGGTGTGCAGCCCGGTGTCGCGGTTGTCGAGGCGCAGGTTGATGATGTTGGCACGGTGCGCGCCGATGATCGTCGCCAGCACGCCCAGCGCGCCGGGCTCGTTGCGCACCTCCACCGCCAGGCGCGCCACGGCGCCCTCCGTCTTCTCGCCCCAGGCGATGTCGACCCAGTCGGTTTCGCCCTCCGCCCGTTCGGCCAGCTCGCCCAGCACCGGGCAATCGATGCGGTGCACCTCGATCCCCGCATCGGGACGGCGCAGGCCGACGATGCGGTCGCCGGGCACCGGGTGGCAACAGGTGGCGAGGTTGTACGCGACCCCTGGCGTCAGGCCCTTGATCGAGATGGCGCTGGATTGCGGGGCGTGCTGGACATCGGCGCCCGCCGCCCCCGGCATCAGCGCCTCCATCACCGCGGCGTCCGACAGGCTGCGCCGCGCGATCGCGGTCATCAGCGCCGTCTCGTCCGCCAGTTTCAGCCGCTTCAGCGCGTGGCCGAGCGCATCGGCGCCGATCTGCGCCGGCAGCCGCTGCACGATGTCGTCGTACAGCTTGCGGCCCAGCCCAATCGTTTCGTCACGCTCCTTCTGGCGCAGGTGGCGCCGGATGGCGGCCAGTGCCTTGCCGGTTATCGCGAAGCTCAGCCAACCGGGCTGCGGCTCCTGCGCCTGCGATCGCAGGATCTGCACCTGATCGCCATTCTCGATCGTCGTGCGCAGCGGTACCACCCGGCCGTTGATCTTCGCGCCCACCGCCTGGTCGCCCAGGTCGGTATGCACCGCATAGGCGAAGTCGATCGGCGTCGCGCCCTTGGGCAACTGGATCAGTTCCCCCTTGGGCGTGAAGGCGAAGATGCGATCCTGGTACATCGCCATGCGGGTGTGTTCCAGCAGCTCCTCGGGGCTGCCGGCGGTGTCGAGGATTTCGACCAGATCGCGGATCCAGCCGACATGCGGCTCGGGCTCGGCGGCCGCCTTCTGCTTGTAGGCCCAATGCGCTGCGAAGCCCATTTCGGCCTGGGCATGCATTTCCGCGGTGCGGATCTGGATCTCCACGCGCGTGTTGTCGGCGTGGATCACCGTGGTGTGCAGCGAGCGATAGCCGTTGCGCTTGGGGTTGGAGATGTAATCCTTGAACCGGCCGGGCACCGCGTGCCAGCGGCGATGGATCAGGCCCAGCGCGCGGTAGCAGTCGTCGACGTCGGGCACGATCAGCCGGAACGCCATGATGTCCGACAGCTGTTCGAAGCTGACCCGCCGCTCCGACATCTTGCGCCAGATGGAGAAGGGATGCTTCTCCCGCCCCGACACCTCCGCCTCCAGCCCGGCGCGCGACAGGATCAGCTTCAACCCCGATGCGATCTTCGCGATCCGGTCGCCGCCGCCTTCCTTCAACTGGGCCAGCCGGCGGGTGATCGATTCGTACGCCTCCGGCTCGAGCTGTTCGAAGGCAAGCGTCTGCATCTCCTTCATGAATTCGTACATGCCGATCCGCTCGGCGAGCGGGGCGTAGATCTCCATCGTCTCACGCGCGATGCGTCGGCGCTTTTCCGGCTTGGCGATGAAGTGCAGCGTGCGCATGTTGTGCAGCCGGTCGGCCAGCTTCACCAGCAGCACGCGGATGTCGTCCGACATGGCGAGCAGGAACTTGCGGAGATTCTCCGCCGCGCGTTCGCTTTCGGTCTGCGCCTCGATCTTGGACAGCTTCGTGACGCCATCGACCAGCCGCGCGACGCTGGGGCCGAACACACGCTCGATCTCCTCGGACGTGGCGACCGTGTCCTCCACCGTGTCGTGCAGGATCGCGGTGGCGATCGTCTCGTCGTCCAAGTGCAGGTCGGTCAGGATGCCCGCCACCTCGATCGGGTGGCTGAAATAGGGGTCGCCATTGGCACGCTTCTGGCTGCCATGCGCGTGCATGGAAAACACATAGGCGCGGTTGAGAAGCGCCTCGTCGGCATCCGGATCGTAGTCGAGGACCCGATCGACCAATTCATATTGTCTGAGCACGTTGTCCTAGACGTGCGGGGAGCCGCGCTGCTTTGCAACACGGTAAATGCCCGGCCGGCGACGATTTCCTGCGCCGCACGCGAATATCGGCGCGGGTCAGACCAGCAGCTTCACCCCGACCAGAAGCAGCGTGACCGCCAGGATCGGGCGCAGGACCCCCTCCTTGACCGTGCTGGCGAGCAGGCTGCCGACGATGATGCCGGGGATCGAGCCGAGCAGCAGCGATGCCAGCAGCGACAGGTCGACCGACCCGAGCAGCCAGTGGCCGATCCCCGCCAGCAGGGTCAGCGGTACCGCATGGGCGATGTCCGATCCCACCAGGCTTTTCAGCGCATGGCGCGGATACAACACCAGCAGCGCGGTCATGCCCAGCGCGCCCGCGCCCACCGAGGTCAGCGACACGAGCACGCCCAGGACCGCACCCAGCGCGGCGGTCAGCAGGGTCAGCCGCGCGCCCTCCGCGGTGCCCAGCCGCGCCACCAGCCAGCCGACCAGTCGCTGGCGGAACAGCGTCGCGATCGCGGTGACGAGCAGGGTCGCGCCGAGCAGCGTCGCCATCAGGTGCCCGGCCTCCCCGGTTCTTTCCCCCATGTGCGACAGCATCAGCAGGGACAGCAGCGCGGCGGGCACGCTGCCCAGCGCCAACCGGCCCACGACCCGCCAGTCGACCGTTCCGCGCCAGCCATGGACGGTCGTGCCCACCGTCTTGGTCACGGACGCGTAGAGCAGATCGGTGCCGACAGCCGTTGCAGGATGGAACCCGAACGCCAGCACCAGCAACGGCGTCATCAGCGACCCGCCGCCGACGCCGGTCAACCCGACCAGCAGGCCTACCAGCACACCGGCCAGCGAATAGAGCGGGTTCAGCGTCACGATCGCTTCCACATGAACAAGGCCCCGACGGCGAACGCGATGACGAACGGCGCAACGATCCAGGCGACGGCCAACCCCTGGTCGAACGCGGCGGATGCATGCGGTGGCGGTCCGGCCGGATCACCCAGCGCGCGGGCCACCATCGCCAGCGTCAGCGCCACGCCCGTCAGCAGGCCGGATGTGCAGCCGATTGCCGCCACGCGTCGCGTATCGCCGTTTGCGTACGCCAAGCGTCAGCCGGCCCGTTGCGAGGGCACGTTGACACCCATCGATTGCAGGTACCGCTTCACGTTGCGCGCCGCCTGGCGCAGGCGTTGCTCGTTCTCGACCATGGCGATGCGCACGAAGCCCTCGCCGTTTTCACCGTACCCGACGCCGGGCGCGACCGCGACCTTGGCATGGCTGAGCAACTGCTTGGAAAATTCCAGGCTGCCCATATGCGCCAGCGCGGGGGGCAGGGGTGCCCAGGCGAACATGGACGCGGGCGGGCTGGGGATGTCCCAGCCGGCGCGGGCGAAGCTTTCGACCAGCACGTCGCGCCGCTTGTGGTACAGCTGGCGGTTCTGCTCCACGATCTCCTGCGGCCCGTTCAGCGCGGCGCAGGCGGCGGCCTGCACCGGCGTGAAGGCGCCGTAATCGAGATAGGATTTCACCCGCGTCATGGCGGCGATCAGCCGCTTGTTGCCGACCGCGAAGCCGATGCGCCAGCCGGCCATGGAATAGGTCTTGGACAGGCTGGTGAATTCCACCGCCACGTCTTTCGCGCCCTTCACCTGCAGGATGGAGGCGGTCGGCTTGCCATCGAAATACAGTTCCGAATAGGCCAGGTCGGACAGGATCCACACCTTGTTGTCGCGCGCCCAGGCGACCAGCCGCTCGTAGAAGGCGATGTCCACCGTTTCCGCGGTCGGGTTGGACGGATAGTTGACGACCAGGATGCTGGGGCGCGGCACGGTAAAGGCCATCGCCTTCTCCAGGCTTTCGAAATAGCGCTCGTCCGGCGTGGTCGGTACGGCGCGGATCGTCGCGCCCGCGATGATGAAGCCGAACGTATGGATGGGATAGGACGGGTTCGGTGCCAGCACCACGTCGCCCGGTGCGGTGATCGCGGTGGCGAGGCTGGCCAGCCCCTCCTTCGAACCCATGGTCACGACCACTTCCGTTTCCGGGTCCAGTTCCACGCCGAAACGGCGACCGTAATAATTGGCCTGGGCACGGCGCAGGCCGGGAATGCCCTTGGACTGGGAATAGCCATGCGCCCCCGGCTTCTTCGCGACCTCGCACAGCTTGTCGATGACGTGCGGGGGCGGGGGCAGGTCGGGATTGCCCATGCCCAGATCGATGATGTCCTCACCGCCCGCGCGCGCGGCCGCCCGCATCGCGTTCACTTCCGCGATGACATAGGGTGGCAGGCGCTTGATGCGGTAGAACTCGTCGTCTGACATGGTGTTTCACCTTTCTGAACGGCGGTGTAACCGGTGTGCCGGCCGGGGCAAAGCGTGGCTTGCCTGCATCGGCACCAAGCTGCGCTTCGCGCGCGGCATGAAGGAGGCGGAGAGAAGTCATGGCAGACGATACGGACGCGCCCCGTCAGTCACCGCCTAACCCGCCGCCCAGCCTGGCCGATCTGCAGCACTGGACCTGGGTGATGGGTCGCGCGCAGCAGATGATGATGGAGGCCGGTCTGGAATGGGCCAAGGCCATGCCCGACACGCCCCCGGAGCCGGCCGCGGGTGCGACAGCCCTGAGCAAGGCCGGTGACTTCTGGTCGGCGGGCATGCGGTTGTGGCAGCAGATGCTCGACCCGGAACAGGGCTGGCCGGGCACACCGGCGTCGGCCACAGCCGACGACAAGCGCTTCCGCGCCGATGCGTGGCACGACAACCCGTATTTCGACTGGGTGCGGCGTAGCTACCTGGCGCTGTCGGACCACATGCTGGCGGGCGTCGACGCGCTGGAGGGAGTGGACCCCGCGCAGCGGGAGCGATTGCGCTTCGCGACCCGCGCTGTCGTCGATGCGATCAGTCCCGCCAACTTCCCCGGCACCAATCCGGAGGTGATCCAGCGCGCGGTGGAAACCGGCGGGGAGAGCCTGTTGAAGGGGCTGGCCAACATGCTCGCGGACCTGGGCCGGGGGCAGTTGACGCATGGCGACCGCACCGCGTTCGAGGTCGGGCGCAACCTGGCGACCACGCCGGGCAAGGTGGTGTACCGCACGCCCTTGTTCGAGCTGATCCACTATGCGCCGACCACGGAGCGGGTGCTGGACGTACCGCTGGTGATCTTTCCGCCGTGGATCAACCGGTTCTACATCCTGGACCTCACCCCCGAGAAGAGCTTCGTCCGCTGGGCGGTGGAGCAGGGCGTGTCCGTGTTCATGGTGTCCTGGAAATCGGCGGGAGCCGACAGCGAGGAGTTGGGCTGGGGCGAGGTGAGCTGGGACGATTACGTGCTGGCGCAGGTGGAGGCCGTGGACACGATCCGCAACCTGCTGGGCGTGCCGGCGGTGCACGCGATCGGATACTGCGTAGCGGGCACCACGCTGGCCGCGACGCTGGCGTGGCTGGCGGCACGGGGGGAGGGGGGCAAGATCGCCTCCGCCACCTTCTTCACCGCGCAGGTCGATTTTTCCGGCGCCGGCGACCTGAAGCATTTCGTGGACGACGAGCAACTGGCGCTGATCGGCGCCTTGTCGCCGGAGGGGTTTCTGGACGGGCGCTACATGGCGGCGACGTTCAACCTGCTGCGCGGGCGCGACCTGATCTGGAACTACGTCACCAACAATTATCTGCTGGGCAAGGACTATGCGCCCTTCGACCTGCTGCACTGGAACGGCGACACCACCAACCTGCCGGCGCGCTGGCATCTGGGGTATCTGACGGACCTGTACCGCGACAACCTGTTGGTGAAGCCGGGCGCCATGTCGGTCGCCGGCACGCCGCTGGACCTGACCAGGGTCGACACGCCCGCCTATGTGCAGGCGGGCCGGGAGGACCATATCGCGCCGCCCGAAAGCGTGTGGCGGATCACGGAATCCTTTCGCGGCCCGCTCCGCTTCGTGTTGGCAGGATCGGGGCATATCGCGGGCGTGGTGAACCCGCCGGCCGCCGGCAAATACGGGTACTGGACCAGCGACACGCCGGCGGAAACGCTGGACGCGTTCGTCGCATCCGCGCGCGAAGTGCGGGGCAGCTGGTGGCCGGACTGGATGGCGTGGCTGCGCGCCCGTTCACCGGGCGAAACCGATGTGTCGGGCGCGCGCATTCCCGGCGGAGGCACCCTGCCGGCGCTGGAAGATGCGCCGGGGAGCTATGTCCGCATGCGGTGATGTTGCACTGCACAATAAGCTTGAAAACGGCCGCATCAACTATTATTGTGCAGTGCAACATGACTGTGGACTCGACATCTTCCGAATCGGATCGGCGGGTTCCCGTCAAGGCAGAGCCGGTCGCCAAGAAGCCGGCACGGACCCGTTCGCGCAAGGGCGCGGCGGCGTTCCAACCGGCCGCTTCGGCGGCCCCCGCAGCAAGGGAACAGATCATGGAAGAGCAGATCAAGACCGCCACCGACCAGGCCCAGACCGTGTTCGCCGCCGCCGGCGAGCGTGCCAAGAGCGCCGCCGAGAAGGGCACCCGCCTGTTCGAGGAGATGAGCGAACTGAACAAGGGCCATGTCGAGGCCGTGATGGAATCCGGCCGCATCGCCGCTCGTGGCCTCGAAGCCTTTGGTCGTGACGCGTCGGCCTATGCCAAGCGGTCCTACGAGAACAGCGTGGCTGCCGCCCGCACTCTGGCCGCCGTCAAGACCCCGGCCGAATTCATGCAGGTGCAGGGCGACCTGATCCGTCAGTCGTTCGACGCGCTGGTGTCGGAAAGCTCGCGTTCGGCGGAGCAGACGCTGAAGCTGGCCGGTGAGATCGTTCAGCCGTTGCAGAATCGTTGGGCGCTGGCGGCCGACAAGGTTCGCTCCGCAGCCTGACCGACCGACCGGCTGCGATCCGCGGCCGTCGGCATTGTCATGGGACGGTCGCCGGTCGTGCGGCCGTCCTTTTTTCGTGGCGCGCCACCTTGCCCACCAGGGCCCGCGTGCCATATTTCAGGGCAACCATGCAGCTGCATCCCCTTTCCATGGCAGAGCGCCGCGACGACGGCGGCGACGACGATTCCGCGAACGGCACCGGTGTCGCCACGCGGACCCGCACCCGCACCAAGCAACCGACGCCGTATCGCGTGCTGATGCTCAACGACGACTACACCCCGATGGAGTTCGTCGTGCTGTGCCTCCAGCGATTCTTCCGCATGGACATGGAGGAGGCGACGCGGGTCATGCTGCACGTCCACCAGAAGGGCGTGGGCGTGTGCGGCATATTCTCTTACGAAGTCGCGGAGACGAAGGTCGGGCAGGTCACCGACTTTGCGCGCCAGAACCAGCACCCGCTGCAATGCACGTTGGAAAAGGCCTGAGTCTGGTCCGCTGACCGGCACCGGGAATTGGTCAGCGATCTCGGTTCAGCGCAGGCGGGCCAGCCAGGTCAGATCCACCGCGTCGTTGCGATCGATATAGTTGGCGACATGCGCCAACCTGTCCTCGTCAATCAGTGTGACGCGGCCCCCTTCTCGGGCGATCAGGCCGTCTTCTTCCAACTGGCGCAACATGCGATTGACGTGCACCGCGGTCAGCCCGGTCGCGTCGCCGATCTCCTCCTGCGTCAGGCCGAGGATGAAGCGGTTGGTGATCGTGGCATCGACGCGTCGCATCCGATTTCGGATTTCGATCAGCAGCGCCGCGACACGCCCCCGTGCCGAGGTGCGGCCCATGCCCGCCAGGCGATCCACCAGCGCCTGCCGCTCCATTTGGTTGAACGCCGTGATCGCGGCGAACAGCCGGGGTCGCTCGCTCGCCAGTTCGATCAATGCGGCGCGATCGAAGGAGCACACCTCCGCCTCGGTCACCGCGACCAATGCTTCGGGCGCACTGCGAAAGGCCAGGGTAGGCCAGCCGAGCATGTCGCCGGGGAAGTGGAAACCCAGGATTTGCCGGCTGCCATCGTCGAGCAGGACGAAGTTCATCAGCATGCCGCGGCGCAGCATGAACAATTCGGTACCGCGATCGTTCGCCCGAACCAGCGGCGTGCCCCGCCTGACGGTGCGCGGTCGATCCTCCAGGGCCGCCAACGCGACCCGTTCGGGTTGGGTCAAATCCAAAAAGCGGCCGATTCGATCGGCAAAGCAACTATCCGGCACGTCTGGATTTTTCCCCTCAACGGCCATCAAAAGCAAAGCCCTTTGCTCGCCGCAATAAAATCGATCAATGCCGTTCGATCGACGATGGATGGATCATCGCCCTTGCACGTCGCGCTTGCGCAGGCGTGGCGCGGCGATAGACGCGGTTCGCATGGATCGGATCATCATTCGTGGCGGCAATCGGCTGACCGGCCGCCTGCCCATTTCCGGCGCCAAGAACGCCGCCCTGACGCTGCTGCCCTGCGCGCTGCTCACCGATGAGCCGCTGACGCTCAGCAACCTGCCGCGCCTGGCGGACGTCGACGGGTTCGGCCATTTGCTGAACCAGCTGGGCGCCGCGACCACCGTGGAGGGGACGCGACCGGACGAGTTCGGCCGGGTCATGACGATCCGCGCGGGCTCGCTGACTTCGACAGAGGCGCCCTATGACATCGTGCGCAAGATGCGCGCGTCGATCCTGGTGCTGGGCCCGATCCTGGCCCGCGCGGGTACGGCGCGGGTCAGCCTGCCGGGTGGTTGCGCGATCGGCAATCGTCCGATCGACCTGCACCTGAAGGCGCTGGAGGCGATCGGTGCCGAGCTGGAAATGGCGTCCGGCTATGTTCGCGCATCGGCCAAGGGCGGTCGGCTGTCGGGCGGTCGCTACCGGTTCCCGGTGGTGTCGGTCGGCGCGACCGAGAATGTCGTCATGGCGGCGGTGACCGCGCGTGGCGGATCCTGCATCGAAAATGCCGCGCGAGAGCCGGAGATCGTCGACCTGTGCCGCTGTCTGGTGGCAATGGGTGCGCGGATCGAGGGGATCGGCACCGAAACGCTGGAGATCGAGGGCGTCGACCGCCTGCATGCCGCCAGCTATTCCGTGATGCCCGACCGGATCGAGGCGGGCAGCTATGCCTGCGCGGCGGCGATCACTGGCGGCGACCTGACGCTGACCGGCGTCGCCCCGGACGAGATGGGCGCGACCTTCGACGCGCTGCGCGAGGCCGGCGTGACGGTGGAGGCGAACGGAACCGAGGTTCGCGTCGCCGCCGATGCGCCGCTGAAGCCGCTGACCCTGTCCACCGCGCCCTATCCGGGGTTCGCGACCGACATGCAGGCGCAGTTCATGGCGATGCTGACGCTGGCGAACGGCGCCAGCGTGCTGACCGAGACGATCTTCGAGAACCGCTACATGCACGTGCCCGAACTTGCGCGCATGGGGGCGGACATCACCGTCAGCGGACGCACCGCCGTTGTGCGCGGGGTCGAGGCGCTGACCGGCGCGCCGGTGATGGCGACCGACCTGCGCGCATCGATGAGCCTGATCCTGGCCGGGCTGGCCGCGAAGGGGGAGACGAGCGTGGCGCGCGTCTATCACCTGGATCGCGGGTACGAGCGGCTGGAGGAAAAGCTGTCGGCGGTGGGCGCGGACATCGAGCGCGTCAGCGACGGCTGACGCCGCCTGCGCGCATTCAGGCAATGCGGTCGGGCACCTCGGCCGCATCGTCCTCGATCGAGGCGGCCGGCGCGACCGCTTCCCACGGAAAGACGTACCAGTCCTTGGTCACCGTGCGGTCGATGGTGCGCGCGCGGTAATCGACGCGTTCCGCCGATACGCTGTTGTCGATCAGGGTGGCGAAGCGGATGCTGCCGGGGGCCGCGCCCGCCTGTGCCAACGCCCGGCGCAGCACGCCGATGGTGCGGCCTGAATCGTTGATGTCATCGACGAACAACAGCCTCTCGCCCTCTCGCGTGCGGCCGGCCAGGCGGACCAGCACGTCCTCGGCAAAATCCTTGACGTTGCTGGACAGGTCGCAGCTGAGCGTCGGCAGGCCGGTGGCGTGGCTGAGGTACACTGCCGGGACCAGCCCGCCGCGTCCGATGCCGATGATGAAGCTGGGCCGCCAGTCGACATCGGCGCTCACCGCCCCGGCGATGGTCAGCACGTCCGCGACGAACACGTCATGGCCGATGGGCGTGAACACCGGCATCAGGCCGCCTCCGCCAGCGTGTCGGCCAGATAGGCGTCGAGCCGGGCAAGATGCGCCGCCACCTCCGCGTCGGACAGGAAGCTGCCGAGCAGGCTGTTGCGCGCGAGGGTTGCCAGATCGGACCGGGACAGGTCGCGCGCCGCCGCCGCAGCGCGATAATTGTCCGCGACGTAACCGCCGAAATAAGCGGGGTCGTCGGAGTTGATCGTGGCGCGCAACCCCTCGCGCAGCATGCGGTCGATCGGGTGGTCGGCCATGTCGTTCACCACGCACAGCTTCAGGTTGGACAGCGGGCACACGGTCAGCGTCATCCCTTCTCGCGCCAGCCGGGCGGTGAGAACCGGGTCCTCCAGGCTGCGGTTGCCATGGTCGAGCCGGTCGATGGCGAGCAGGTCCAGCGCCTCGCGCACATAGGCCGGCGGTCCTTCCTCACCGGCATGTGCGACCAGGCGCAGCCCTAGCCGCCGCGCCTCGGCGAAGACGCGGGCGAACTTCGACGGCGGGTGGCCGTTCTCGGACGAATCCAACCCCACCGCCGTGATCCGGTCGAGCCAGGGTTTGGCGTCCGCCAGCGTGCGGAACGCGTCCTCCTCATCCAGATGGCGCAGGAAGCAGAGGATCAGGCGTGAGGTCATGCCGTGGCGCACCTCCGCCTCTTCCATTGCCGCGAGCAGCCCGCCAATCACCGTGCCGAACGGGATGCCGCGCGCGGTATGGGTCTGCGGGTCGAACATGATCTCGGCATGGACCACGCCGTCGGCGGCGGCCCGCGCGAAATAGGCGCTGCCCAAGTCGTGAAAGTCCTGTTGGGTCAGCAGGACGTTCGCGCCCTGATAATAGATGTCGAGGAAATCCTGCAGCCGGGTGAAGCTGTACGCCGCGCGCACCTCTTCCACGGATGCGAAGGGGATGGCGACACCGTTGCGGCTGGCCAGCGCGAACATCAGCTCCGGTTCCAGGCTGCCCTCGATATGGAGGTGGAGTTCCGCCTTGGGCAGGCCGGCGATGAAGGAGTCGAGGTCGGGCATCGCGCCATCATCGCTGCGATGCGGCAGGGGAGCAAGGGCGAGAAGACGGGGCGACCGTGCACCGCGCCGCCGCCCCGCTCTCAACCGGTGCCGATCAGAACTCGGACCAGTCACCCTGAACCGCGACCGCCGCGTTTCCGGCGCGTGACGGGATGGCGGCGATACGGCGCCCGGCAAGCGCCGCACGGTGCTGAAGCTGATGGACAACGGGTGTGCTGACCGCCTGAGCAGGCTTGTGCGCCGTGCCGACCGTGAAGCGCGACACCGCGCTGTTCAGCTCGTCCGCATCGCTCAGCAGGCTGCGCGAGGCCGCGGTCGACTGTTCCACCATGGCGGCGTTCTGTTGGGTCACGGAATCCATCTCCGCGACGGCGACGTTGACCTGTTGCAGCCCGTTGGCCTGTTGCTCGGCGGCGGTGGTGATCTCCGACACCAGGTCGCTGATCTCGCCGATGCGGCCGATGATCCGCTGCAACGACTTGCCCGTGTCGCTGACCAGCTCCACGCCGATGCTGACCTGTTCGCCGCTGCGGGTGATACGCGCCTTCACGTCCTTGGCCGCGTCGGCCGAGCGCTGGGCCAGGGCGCGCACTTCCGACGCCACCACCGCAAACCCCTTGCCCGCGTCACCGGCCCGCGCTGCCTCCACGCCGGCGTTCAGGGCCAGAAGGTTGGTCTGGAACGCGATGCCGTCGATCACCGCGATGATCTCGGAAATCTCCGACGAGGACCGTTCGATGTCGCCCATCGCGCCTACGGCGCGCTTCACCACGTCGCCACCCTCTTCGGCGTCGCTGCGCGCGTCGGAGACGATGCCGTTGGCGCGAGCGGCGTCCTTCGCCGTCTTGTTCACGGTGGTGGTGATTTCCTCCATCGCCGCGGCGGTTTCCTCCAGGCTGGCCGCCTGTTGCTCCGTCCGCTGGGACAGGTCGTCGGAGGCGGAGCGGATCTCGTCCGCGCCCTTGTGGACGCCCTGCGCGACATGGACGACCGATCCGACCGTGCCCTCCAGCGTCTGCATGGCGTTGTTGAAGTCTTCCTTCAGCTTGGCGAAGGGGCCGCTCAACTCCGCCGCGATGCGGTGCGTCAGGTCGCCGGCGGCAAGCCGCTCCAGCCCTTCACCCATCGCCAGCGCCATCTTGCGCTGCGTGTTGCACTCGGCTGCGGCGATCGATTTCTCGCGGAAATTCTCCATCGCCTTGGTCATCCGGCCGACACAATCGCGATAGTCGGTATAGGCGACGGGGCTGTCCAGGTCGCCGCGCGCCAGCGCCTCCATGCGGACCACCGTGTTGACATAGGGGGTGCAGACCAGCCGCGATGCGGTCAGCGTGGTGGCGATCACCGCGAGCACGCCGCCAATGGCGACGCCCATGACCAGCACCGTGTTGATCCCGGCAGCATGCATGGCCGCATAGCAGGCCGCGCCGGCGATGGTGCCCGACAGCAGCGTGTAAATAATCAGCAGCGCCTTGAACTTGACCCGGATGGGCGCGCGTTTCTCGAACCAGTCGAACATATCTGCCTCGCTCGTCGCGCGGCGGGGCAGTCCCGACCGGCGCATGACGGGGGTGAGTAACTATGGCGCCTTACCAACGGGTTATGGCTCCGCTTTGGTGGCGATGTGGGGATTGTCGTATTGGCCGTCCTGACACGGCGCCGCAACGACGCACGGTTTCCGGCCATTTCTGCGGGTTTCACCTAGTGGGATGCTGCCGCTGCCGGATAAGAACTGCGCGAAGTTTGCCTCTCACTGGTCAGTCCGGTGGCGCGGTACTGTTAGACCAAAGTCTAATTCAAGCCGGCAGTTGGGCGGCGTCGGAACGGCCGGGACGCACCGGAGTCGTTTGGCGAGAGGTGCACGAGCCCGATTCGCAGGGAAGCGCAGGCCGGCCGCAAGTGATCGGCCATGACGTGTCGCCGTCCACGCATAGTTCGACGGTCGTTTCCCGTCAGTCGGCCGAGGCGGGTGCCTCGGCCGAACCGCGAAGGGGTGTCAGATCGCGTCGAGAGCCTGCTCGAAATCGGCGATCAGGTCGTCGGCATCCTCGACGCCGATGGAGATGCGGACCAGATTGTCGGTGATGCCCAGTGCCGCCTTGCGTGCCTCAGGCACCGACAGGTGGGTCATGCCGGCGGGATGGCTGGCCAGCGTCTCCGTGCCGCCCAGGCTGACCGCCAGCTTGGCGATCTTCAGCGCATCCAGGAACCGGAAAGCCTCCGCCTCGCCGCCCTTCAGGTAAAGCGAGAAGGTGGAGCCGCCACCGCTGCAATGCCGGCGATAGATGTCGGCCTGACGCGCGTCCGTCCCTTCGAGAAAGCCGAGATAGCCGACGCGTTCCACCTTGGCATGGTCGCGCAGATACGCGCACACCTTTGCCGCGTTCTCGCCCGCGCGGCTCATGCGCAGCTCCAGCGTCTCCAGAGAGCGCAGCAGCATCCATGCCGTGTTGGGGTCGCAGATCGTGCCGATCGTGTTGCGCATCGAACGGATCGTGTTGATGTGCTCCTTGGACCCGAGCACGCCGCCCGCGACCAGGTCGGAATGGCCGCCGGCATATTTGGTCAGCGAATAGACGACGATGTCCGCGCCGTGCTGCAACGGCTTGTGCCACAACGGGCCCAGGAACGTGTTGTCGATCGCGATCGGCGGCTTTTCGCCGTTCGGGAAGGCGGCATCGCGGCTGGCCACCACCGCCTCCACATCGACCAGCGCGTTGGTCGGGTTGGCCGGGCTTTCCAGATAGATCAGCGCGACGCGGCCCGATCCGGCGGCCTTTGCCATCACCGCGTCGATCTCCTCGCGCGTCGCCCCGGCGGGGAAGTCGAGCCAACGGACGCCGAAGCGGCCCAGGACCTTGCCGATCAGCGTCTCGGTCGCGGCGTACAGCGGGCCGGAATGGACGATCGTGTCGCCCGGCTCCACCATCGACAGGAACAGCGTCGCGATGGCGGACATGCCGCTGGAAAAGGCGAGCGCGTCCTCCGCCTCTTCCCAGACCGCCAGCCGGTCCTCGAGGATTTCCTGATTGGGGCCGTTGAAGCGCGAATAGACCAGGCCCTCGGCACCGCCCGGACGCTTGCCCGTCACGCCTTCGAAATGGCGCTTTCCGGCCGCGGCGCTGGGGAACACGAAGGTGGAGGTGAGGAAGATCGGCGGCTTCAGCGACCCCTCTGACAAGGCCGGGTCGAAACCGTGGCCCATCATCAGCGTCGCAGGCTTCAGCTTGCGGTCGCCGATCGACTTGGGCGTGTCGTCCTTGGGCGGGGTCGCTGGCACGCCGGTCAGGGCGGCTTCGGTCTCGTTCGGCGTGTCGGTCATGGCTGGGTACTCCTTGCCCGCCTGAATAGCGCCGGATCGTTGCAAACGAAACTAGGCCGGCAATCCGATCAGGCTGATCTGCCGGCCATAGGACGGCTCCGCACGGTGGGTCGCGCGGCGATAGCTGTAGAAACGCGCCGGGTCGGCATAGGTGTCCAGCCCCATCGCCTGCACCTGCGTGACCCCGGCCGCGGCGAGGCGGTGGAGGACATAGGCCTCCAGGTCGAAGCGCTGGTGACCCGGCTTTGCGGGAGAGAAGAAGCGCTCGTTCGCCGCGTCGGCGGCGGCGAAGCGGGCCAGGAACGCGTCATCGACCTCGTAGCTGGCGCGCGCGATGCACGGACCCACGGCCGCCGCGACGCGGCCGCGATCCGCGCCCAGCGCCTCCATCGCGGCAAGGGTCGCGTCGGTGACGCCGCCCAGCGCCCCCTTCCACCCCGCATGCGCGGCCGCCACGACGCCGGCCTGGCGGTCCCACAACAGCACCGGTGCGCAATCGGCGGTCAGGATGCCGAGCAACAGGCTGGGCCGGTCGGTGACCAGCGCGTCGGCATGGGGACGCGCATCGTCGGCAAAGGGGTGCAGCACCGTCACGGCGGAGGCGGAATGGATCTGATAGGGGGTGACCAGCCTCGCGCCCGGCAGCACCGCGTCCGCGGCCAGCATGCGGTTGCGCGCCACCGCGGCGGGATCGTCATCGGACCCCAACCCGACGTTCAGCCCGGCCATCCCCCCCGTCGACACGCCGCCGCGCCGCCCCAGGAAGCCGTGCGGAACACCGTCCAGCACGCGCGCGGCGATCACCTCCACGCTCACAGCATCAGCCTCATCAGACGATCCTCATCGATCGTGCTGCCGACCGCGAAGTCGTAGCGGCCGATATCGACGAAGCCGTACCGGGCGTAGAACCGCTTCGCCCGGTGGTTGTCGACATAGACCGACAGCACCAGCTGCCCCGCACCCCGACCGCGCGCGGTGGCGATCGCCCAGTCCATCAACGCCGGACCGACACCCGCGCCCAGATGATCCTTCAGCACATACAGCTGGTGCAGCTCGACCGCATCGGCAGGCCAGTCGCCCGGGAACATGACCGGCCCGAGCTTCGCGAAGCCAATGATTGTGTCCCGGTCGGTCGCGACACGGATGGTGTAGCTTGGGTCCGACACATGCGCCTGCAGGCCCGCCGGACCGAACGCCGCCGGCAGGAACGCGTCGAGATCGCCCTGACGGTACAATCCCTCGAACGTCTCCACATAGGCCTGCGTCGCGACCGCGCCGATCTCCGCCGCGTCGCCGGGCTCGGACGCACGATAGCCGATCATGCGAACCCCGCCGGGCCGGGCCAACCCGGCGCGGTCAGCGCCAGCACCTTGAACAGCGCGCCCATCCCGTTCGCCTCCGCACCGTTGACCAGCCGCATCCGGTCGGCCGCGATGTCGTCGCCACGGTCGGGCGTGGCGCGGGCCAGCGCGGCGGCGCGGGCGTCGATGCCCAGCCGGATCAGCCATTCCGCCTGTTCGACCGGCCCCCATGCCGCCAGCCCATGCGCCTGGCCCGCCGCGGCCAGCGTGGTGAAATCGACATGCGCGGACAGGTCCTGTTCCCCCGGCGCGTCGAACGGATTGGCAAAGGCATGCCCGCGCACCGCCTGGAACGTGTCGCCGAGTGCCGGCCCTTCATGGCCGTAATCGATCGCGAGGAGCGAGCCGCCCTGTGCCCGCAGGCGCTCACCGAGCGAACGGATCACCGCGACGGCCGCCGGCGCCACCTCCAGCATCGCGCCGGCCGGAGCATCGCGCAGCGACTCCGGCACCACGGCATCGGGTACGGGCGGCCCGGCGATCGGCAGGAACAGCGTGTCCTGGCACGCGACCAGCCGCTCGTGCCAGCCGTCGCCCCGCTTGACCAACTGACGGATCGGCAGCGCGTCGAAGAACTCGTTGGCGACGACGATCAGCGGCCGGTCGTCGGGCAGTGTGTCGACGCTGTCGTGCCATGTCGCACCGGCGATCCGCTCACCTTGCACGGAACGGAGCGTCGGGCTGGTCTCCACCAGATGCACCGGCGGTCGCCATCCCGCCTTGGCCATCGCCCGCAGCGCGTCGACGCTCAGCGTGCCGCGGCCGGGACCCAGCTCTACCCATGCCGCATCCGGGCGCCCGGCCCGATCCCACAGGTCCGCCGCCCACAGCCCGACCAGTTCGCCGAACATCTGGCTGATTTCCGGGCTTGTGACGAAATCGCCGCCCGCGCCCAGCGGATCGCGCGTGGCGTAGTAATGCGCATTGGCGGCGGCCATGAACCGCGACACCGGCATCGGCCCGGCCAGCGTGATCGCACGCGCGAGCCGGTCGGCCAGCGCCCCTTCGCCGCCCGGCGATGCGCCGACCTCGCGTTCCTCGGTGCCGGCCGCGGCCATCACGCGACGCTCGTGGTGCCCGCGATCGGCTCGACACGGGTGCGGCGGCCCTTCGCGGTCGCGATCAGGTACGCGCCGCCCAGGATCATGGGAAGGCACAGCAGCTGACCCATATGGATGCCCGGCGTGTCGAATATGGTGCCGCCGAACTGGCGATCCGGCTCGCGGAAGAATTCCACGACATAGCGGGCAAGGCCGTATCCGAGCAGGAAAATGCCGACCAGCTTGCCCGGCTCGTAGCGGGCGCGCGTCCGCCAGAACGCGTACCACAGCACCGCGAACAGCACGATGCCCTCCAGCCCCGCCTCATACAGCTGGCTGGGGTGCCGCGCCGGTTCGATCAGGGGATAGGGGACGGTATTGGGGAAGACGATCGCCCAGGGCACGTCCGTCGGGCGCCCCCACAGCTCTCCGTTCACGAAATTGGCGAGCCGGCCGAAGAACAGCCCGAACGGCACGCAGCACGCGACGAAATCGTGCACGCGCAGCCAGTCCAGCTTGTGCGCGCGGGCGAACAGGATCAGCCCCAGCGACGTGCCGATCACGCCGCCGTGGAAGCTCATGCCCCCGTCCCACAGGCGCAGGATGCGCAGCGGATGCAGGACCATGTCCGGCGCGTAGAAGATCACATAGCCGATGCGCCCGCCCAGGATGATGCCCAGCGTGGCGTAGAAGACCAGATCGTCGGCATGGCGGCGGGCCATGGCGGCGCCCGGCTGATCCGTCAGCTTCAGCAGGTACCACCAGCCCAGCATGATGCCGGTGATGTACGCCAGGCTGTACCAGCGCAGGTCGAAACCCCAGAAGGACGCCAGGACCGGGCTGAGCCCCAGGTCGGTGAATCGGATATGGCCGCCCGCCGCATGGGCGGCGGCATCGGTGATGAGTGGCGCGAGAAGCGGCAGGATCAAGGCTTTTCCCTCAAGGTGCCGGCCCTCATAGCAGGGCCGCGCGAAACCCCAAGCGGAGACACTCTTTGCCAAGCGAGCTCGACCGGCGGATGCACGTGGCGCTGGCGGAGCTGTGCTCGCCCGGCGGCCGCTTCGCCGTGGAGCGCGTGGCGTCCCATGGCACGACCGTGCCCGCCATCGCCGACGTGCCGCCGAGCGTGCCGGCCTATGTCACGACGTACGGGTGGCAGCACCGCGACGCGACGTTCCTGGTCGCCGGTGCCGAGCGGCTGACCTTCGGGGAGGTGCTGACGGCGGCGGAGGCGGTCGCACGGGCGCTTGTCGCCCGGCACGGCGTCAGACCCGGCGACCGGGTCGGCATCGTGATGGGCAACTCCCCGGCCTGGGTCGCGCTCTATCTGGGCATCCTGGCGGCGGGAGGGATCGCGACCCTGTTCAACGGCTGGTGGCAGGGCGAGGAGATCGCGGCGGCGATCCGCGACGTCGATTGCCGCCTGGTCTTCGCGGACCCGGCGCGCATGGCGCGAATGGAGGCCGGGGAGGAGGCGGGCGCGCGTGTGATCGTCATCGACGACGGCGACGCCTTTTCCGCTGTTCTGGCCGGCCTCGGCGGCAAAGGGTGTGACGCCGCCGCCACATTGCCTGTCATCGCCCCGGACGACCCGGCGACGATCCTGTTCACCTCCGGCTCCACGGGTCGGCCGAAGGGCGTGCTGTCGACTCACCGCGCCGTGGTGCAGGCCGTGTTCGGCTTTCTGCTACAGGGCACGGTGCTGCGCGCGGTCGAGCCTCAGCGGGCATCGCCATCTCCGCAACCGGCTACCCTGCTCAACCTGCCCCTGTTCCACGTCACCGCATCGGTGTCGGTGCTGCTGCAAAGCTTCGCGCTCGGGCGCAAGCTGGTGGTGATGCGGCGCTGGGATGCGGAGGAGGCGATGCGGCTGATCGCGGCGGAGCGCGTCACCTATTTCATCGGGGTGCCGACGATGAGCCTGGACTTGCTGCTCCACCCCGATCGCGCAGCGTTCGACCTGTCGAGCGTGACCGATTTCTCGGCGGGGGGCGCCGCGCGTCCGCCGGATCATGTCGCCCGGATCGCCGCCGCCATGCCGGGCGCGCCACTGACCGGCTATGGCCTGACGGAGAGCAACGCGCTGGGCTGTGCCAATTGGCGATCCAATTATCTGGCCAAGCCCGCGTCGGTCGGACGTCCGAGTGCGCCCCTGGTGGAGATCGCGATCGTCAACGCGGTCGGAGGGCGGCTCGGGCCGGGTCGGACGGGCGAGGTGGCGATGCGCTCCGTGTGCAACTTCAGCTGTTACTGGGGGGACCCGCAGGCGACGGCCGCCGCCTTCACCGCCGATGGCTTCGTCCTGACCGGCGACCTGGGTCACCTGGACACGGACGGTTATCTGTTTCTGACCGGGCGCAAGAAGGACATCGTCATCCGGGGCGGCGAGAATATCGGGTGCGGCGAGGTCGAAGCCGCCTTGTGCGCGTGCCCCGGCGTGGTGGAGGCGGCCGCGTTCCCGCTGCCGGACGCGCGCCTGGGCGAGGTGCCCGGCGCGGTCGTGCGATTGGCGGAGGGCGCGGCGGTCGACGCTGCCACGCTCCACGCCACCGTGTCGCGACGGATCGCCGCGTTCAAGGCGCCGGCGCGCATCTGGATCACGACGGCCCCGTTCCCGCGACTGGGGTCGGAAAAGGTCGACAAGGCGGCGCTGGCCCGATCCTGCGTCGCCGAGTGGGAACAGGGCAATCGGGAGCCTTGACGCAACAACGGTGTCGCCGCACCGGCTTGGGCATAATACCGATGCCGAAGGTCGGTTGACAACGGTGTCACAACGCCGTCTTTGTGATGGGTAAGCCACGGATCAGATGGCAGGGGAGTCGAGGATGCGGATGAGGAACACCATGGTCGCGGCCGGGGCCGTGGCGATCGCGCTGGCGACGGGCGCGCCGATCTGGGCGCAGGCGGGCACGACCGCGCAATCCGGGGCCCCGGCGTCGGCCAATGCCTCCGCCGTCGCACATCCCGAACTGTGGCCGAAGCTGGACATCCGCCTGAAGCGCGATCCCAAGGTGGAGGCGCGGGTCGATGCGATGCTGCGCCGCATGACCGTGGAGGACAAGGTCGGCCAGCTGTTGCAGGTCGACATCGCGTCGATCACGCCCAAGGACCTGGAAACCTACAAGATCGGCTCCGTCCTGAACGGCGGCAATTCCGCCCCGAACAATGACGAGCGCGCGCCCGCGGCCGAGTGGCTGAAGCTGTTCGACGCCTTTTACGACGCGTCGATGATGCGCAGCGACGGCCGGCCCAAGGTTCCGGTGATCTGGGGCACCGACGCGGTGCACGGCGACAACAACATCATCGGCGCGACGCTGTTTCCGCACAATATCGGCCTGGGCGCGATGCGCGATCCGGAGCTGGTGAAGAAGATCGGCCGCGCCACCGCCGAGGAGACGGCGGCGACCGGTATCGACTGGAGCTTCGCGCCGACCGTGGCGGTGGTGCAGGACGACCGCTGGGGCCGCACCTATGAAAGCTATTCGGAGGACCCCGCGATCGTCGCCTCCTATGCCGGCAAGATGGTCGAGGGCATCCAGGGCGAACCGGGCAAGGACTTCATGGGGCCCGGCCACGTCATTTCCTCGATCAAGCATTTCCTGGGCGATGGCGGCACCGGCGGCCGCGATCAGGGCGATACACGCGTGTCGGAAACGGTGCTGCGCGACGTGCACGGGGCGGGATATTTCACCGGGCTTGCCGCCGGTGCGCTGGCGGTGATGCCCAGTTTCTCCAGCTGGAACGGGGAGAAGATGACCGGGAACAAGAGCATGCTGACCGGCGTGCTCAAGGACCGCATGGGCTTTCAGGGCTTCGCCGTCGGGGACTGGAACGCGCATGGCCAGGTGCCCGGCTGCACGGCGGAGGATTGCCCGGCCGCGATCAACGCCGGGCTGGACATGTTCATGTATTCCGGCCCCAAGTGGAAGGATCTCTACGCCAACACGCTGGCGGAGGCGAAGGACGGGCGCATCCCCGCCGCGCGGCTGGACGACGCGGTGCGCCGCATCCTGCGGGTCAAGGTGCTGGCCGGCACGTTCGACAAGGGGCGTCCGTCGAGCCGGGCGCTGGCCGGACAGTTCAATCAGCTGGGCAGCCCCGAACACCGCGCGATCGCGCGTGAAGCGGTGGCAAAGTCGTTGGTGCTGCTGAAGAACAATGGCGGCGTGCTGCCGTTGAAGTCGGGGGCGAACATCCTGGTCGCCGGCACGGGCGCGGACAACATCCCGCAACAGGCGGGCGGCTGGTCCATCACCTGGCAGGGTACGGAGGTCACCAACAAGGACTATCCCAACGGCCAGTCGATCTGGACCGGCATCGACCAGGCGGTACGCGCCGGGGGTGGCCGCGCGACGCTGGCGCCGGATGGCCGCTATGCGACCAAGCCGGACGTCGCCGTGGTGGTGTTCGGCGAAAAGCCTTATGCCGAGTTCGAGGGCGACCGGCCGACGCTGGAATACTCGCCGGAGGACAAGTCCGACCTGGCGCTGTTGAAGACGCTGAAGGCGGCGGGCGTGCCCGTGGTGGCGGTGTTCCTGTCCGGGCGGCCGATGTGGGTGAACCCGGAGATCAACGCCGCCGACGCCTTTGTCGCGGCATTCCTGCCGGGGACCGAGGGCGGTGGTGTCGCCGACGTGCTTGTCGGCGGGCGCGACGGTCGGCCGCGTCGGGACTTTTCCGGCAAGCTCAGCTTTTCGTGGCCGAAGCGGCTGGACCAGTTCGTCCTCAACAAGCGCGATCCGAACTACGATCCGCTGTTCCCGATCGGCTACGGCCTGACCTATGCCGCGCCGCAGACGGTCGCCCGGCTGGACGAGACCCGGACGGAGGTGTCGTCCGTCGACCAGAACGCGCTGTTCGTGCGCGGCCGGCTGGCGCAGGGCGCGAGCTGGTTCCGGGATGCCGCCGTCACCCAGTCACGACTGGACCGGCGGGGGCAGGAGGACAGCGTCGGCCTGACCTGGACCGGGCAGGGCAGCGCCGGTCTGATGCAGGCCAAGCCGATCGATCTGCGACGGGAAACCAACGGCGAGTTGAGCCTGGTGATGGAATACCGCCTCTCCGGTCGGCCGACCGGACCCGTCACCATCGCGATGCGGGGCGGCGGCAAGGTCGGCGCGGTGTCGGTCAACTCCCTGCTCACCGCCGCACCCAATGCCTGGGGCGAATTGGCAGTGCCGTTGCACTGTTTCGGCGACGGCGGCGCGGATATGGGCGCGGTGGACCGGCCCTTCGTCATGACGGCGCGGGGTCCGTTCCGTGTCGACATCTCCGGCGTGCGGGTGACCAGCGCCTTTGCGGCCGGCAAGAGCTGCCCCCGCTGAACCGATATGGGGTGGGGACCGGCTGATTCGGTCGTCACCCCATCGCGGACTTGGGCGGACGAGGGCGCGGGCGACTATTCATCCGGCTCCACATCCGCGTCCGGCCGCTTCGACTCACCGCCCAGCCAGGCCAGCCCGGCGGCGGATGCAAGGACCGCGATGCCGGGCAGCGCCCGCTCTCGCCGCTTCAGCAGCGACAGCCCCAATGTGGCCAGCGCGGCCGGCGCCATGCCCACCTTCGGCATCCCAGCCAGCCGCGCGGTGCGCGCGGTGACGCGCAACGTCAGATAGTCGCGGCCCATGCCGCCCTGTATTGGCTCGGCGGAGTGAGACTGCGCCTTTGCAGGCTCCTCGGATGCCGGCGTCGCCCCGGCGGGGGCGGGCGGGGGCGGGGCATCCTCGCCCGCGACATGATCGGCGACCCACGCGCCGCGTTCCCCCAACGGACGGGCCCGGCCGGTGGTGGTATCCCGCTTCGTCTGGTGCTCCAGTTCGGCGTTCAGCTCGGCCCCGAACATCAGGATGTAGCTGGACAGGTACAGCCAGGTCAGCAGCACGACCACCGCGCCCAGCGATCCATAGGTGGCGTTGTAGTTGCCGAAATTGGCGACGTAGATGCCGAACCCCAGCGTCAGCAGCAGCCAGCCGATCGCGGCGAACAACGATCCTGCCGACAGCCATTGCCAGCGCGGCTGCTGGCGCGAAGGGCCGAAACGGTAAAGCGCCGCCGCCCCGGCTGCGCCGGCCAGCGTCATCAGCAGGTACGACACCACCTTGCCGACTACCAGCACGACGTCAGGGGCGCCTGGCAGCAGCGCCTGAAGCTTGGCCAGCATGGTGATCGCAAGGATGGCGACGATCGCGATCAGCACCGCCGCCCCCGTGATGCCGATGGCGAGCAGGTTGACCCACAGGAAGTTGCGCTTTTCCCGCTCTTCATAGGCGACGTTCAGCGCGGTGATGACTGACCCCGCGCCGTTGCGCGCGCCGAACAGCGCCAGCGCCAGCGCGAGCAGCAGGCCGAAGCCCTTCTTGCCGTCCGACGTCTTGACCACCGTCATCAGCTGGTCGCCGACCAGTTGGGCGGCGTCGCGCGGCATCGCATCGGCCAACGAACGGACATTGTCGATCACCGTCTGCGGGCTGGCGATCAGGCCATAGACCAGCACCAGGGACGCCAGCACGGGGACGATGGCGAGGAACCCGTAAAAGGCGACACCCGCCGCGATCAGGCCGACATTGTCGTTGCCCGCCTCCGTCCAGGTCCGCCACAGCACCGTCTTCCACGCGGAAAGCGGCATGTGCCACGGGCTGTCCGCGTCACGTCCCTTGTTGTCCAAATCGCCGGATGCCTGTGATGTCGCCATGGCAAGGGTAACGGCAGCGGGCACGATCCGATCCGTTGCGCTGCCGACACGTCGCGATCGGGCGTCGATGGCGTGTCAGTTCGTTCGCCGCCGACGGCCCCTCCGACCTACGCGACGTCCGCTTGGGCATGGCCCTGAACGAGGGGGCCTCGATCGATAACGGCGTCCGCCCGCGACCGCGCCTGGACACGCAAACCGCTTCGTCCTGACGCCGCAAACGAAAAAGGGCCCGGCATCGCTGCCGGACCCTTTTTCCAAGTCAACCTGTCGTGACGATCAGTCGCGGTCGCCGGTCAGGAAGGCGGGAGCAAACTCGGGCGCGGGGCCGTCATCGTTGCCGCCGCCATTGCCGCCGTTGCCGCCCTCACCGCGCTCGCGCCGGGGACCACGATCGCCGCCATCGCGACGCGGGCCGCGGTTGCGGTCGCCGTCACGGCGCGGACCACGGTCGCCCCGACCTTCGCCGCGACCTTCGCCACGGTCGCCGCGGGGGCCACGGTCACCGCGACCCTCGCCGCCCTCACGGGGCTGACGCGCCGGACGCGTGTCCTCCAGCTCGGCGCCGGTTTCCTGGTCGACGACGCGCATCGACAGGCGAACCTTGCCGCGCGGATCGATCTCCAGGACCTTGACCTTCACCGCCTGGCCTTCGGACACGACGTCCGTCGGCTTCTCGACGCGCTCGTTCTTCATCTCGGACACGTGGACGAGGCCGTCCTTGCCACCCATGAAGTTCACGAACGCACCGAAATCGACGATGTTGACGACCTTGCCATCATAGATCTTGCCGACCTCGGCCTCTTCGACCAGGCCCTTGATCCACTTGATCGCGGCATCGATCTGCGCGCTGTCGGACGACGACACCTTGATGACGCCCTCGTCGTCGATGTCGACCTTCGCGCCGGTGGTGGCGACGATCTCGCGGATCACCTTGCCGCCGGTGCCGATCACTTCGCGGATCTTCGACTTGTCGATCGTGAAGGTCTCGATGCGCGGCGCGTGCGCGGACAGCTCGGTCCGGGTCTCGCCCAGCGCCTTCGCCATCTCGCCCAGGATGTGCGCGCGGCCCTCATGCGCCTGAGCCAGCGCGACCTTCATGATCTCCTCGGTGATGCCGGCGATCTTGATGTCCATCTGAAGGCTGGTGATGCCCTCGGACGTGCCGGCTACCTTGAAGTCCATGTCGCCCAGGTGATCCTCGTCACCCAGGATGTCGCTGAGAACGGCGAACTTGTCGCCTTCCAGGATCAGGCCCATCGCGATGCCCGACACCGGGCGCTTCAGCGGCACGCCCGCATCCATCAGCGACAGCGAGCCGCCGCAGACGGTCGCCATCGACGAGGAGCCGTTGCTCTCCGTGATGTCGCTGGTGACGCGGATGGTGTACGGGAACTCTTCCTTGGTCGGCAGCACCGGGTGCAGCGCGCGCCATGCCAGCTTGCCGTGACCGACCTCGCGCCGACCCGGCGCGCCGAAGCGGCCGACTTCACCGACCGAATAGGGCGGGAAGTTATAGTGCAGCATGAAGTGCTGGTACGACAGGCCGTTCAGCCCGTCGATCATCTGCTCCGCGTCGCGGGTGCCCAGCGTCGTGGTGGCGATGGTCTGCGTCTCGCCGCGCGTGAACAGCGCCGAACCGTGCGCACGCGGCAGGAAGTGGACCTCCGCCTCGATCGGACGCACCGTCTTGGTGTCGCGGCCGTCGATGCGCACGCCCTCGTTCAGGATCTGGCCGCGGACGATCTCCGCCTCCAGCTTCTTCACCAGCTTCAGCGTGCCGAGATATTCGGCGGGGTTGTCGTGCTTCAGGTCCTCGAACGCCTCGCGCGCCTTGGTGCGGGCAGCGTTGACGGCGTTCTGGCGCTCGGCCTTGTTGGTCAGCTTGTAGGCCGCGGCCAGGTCCTTGCCGATCAGGCCCTTCAGCTTGGTCTTGTGGGCCGACAGGTCGGTGCCCGTCTTCAGCTCCCACGGGTCCTTTGCCGCCTTTTCAGCCAGCTGGATGATCGCGTCGATCACCTGCGCGCTCGCCTTGTGCGCGAACATCACCGCGCCCAGCATCACGTCCTCGGACAGTTCCTTGGCCTCCGACTCGACCATCATCACGGCGTCGTGAGTCGCTGCGACCATCAGGTCCAGGTCGCCGGTCGCGACTTCCGCGTCGGACGGGTTCAACTGGTACTCGCCGTCCTTGTAACCGACGCGCGCCGCACCGATCGGACCCATGAAGGGCACGCCCGACAGCGTCATCGCGGCGGAGGCGGCGACCATCGCGAGCAGGTCCGGCTCGTTCTCGCCGTCATAGCTCATCACCTGCGCGATGCAGTTGATCTCGTTGTAGAACCCTTCCGGGAACAGCGGGCGGATCGGGCGATCGATCAGGCGGGACACCAGCGTCTCACGCTCGGTGGCGCCACGCTCGCGCTTGAAGAAGCCGCCGGGGATGCGGCCGGAGGAGGAGAACTTCTCCTGGTAATGAACGGTGAGCGGGAAGAAATCCTGCCCTTCCTTGACCGTCTTGGCGGCGGTGACCGCGCACAGCACGACCGTCTCGCCAAGGGTGGCGATCACGGCGCCGTCGGCCTGACGGGCGACCTTGCCGGTTTCGAGCGTCAGGGTCTTTCCGCCCCACTCGATGCTGACCTTCTGGGTATCGAACATTCTAGTTTCCTTCACTCCCACCGCCCGATGCGGTGGGGGCCTGTATGCGGGCTAAGCCGGCCCGCGGCGGTGTGGAGCGTGTCGTCGCTCCGGGGAGATCGGACCGGATTGCCCTTTCTCCGTCATCCCCGGGATCGGCCCGGGGACCATCTCTCCACGCATGCCATCGGCGGCGTGGGCCCGGACACAGGGTCCGGGATGACAAAAAGGCGACCCGAGGGCCGCCTTTCCGTCACTTGCGAAGACCGAGCTTCGCGATGAGGTCGATATAGCGCTGGCCGTCCGACTTGCGGAGGTAATCCAGCAGCGCGCGACGCTTGTTGACCATCATCAGCAGGCCGCGACGCGAGTGGTTGTCCTTCTTGTGACCCTTGAAGTGCTCGGTCAGGTTGCGGATGCGCTCCGTCAGGATCGCGACCTGCACCTCTGCGGAACCGGTGTCGCCCTCTGCGCGGGCGTGTTCCTTGATCAGCGCTTCCTTGCGCTCGGCAGTGATCGTCATGAAAGGTCCTTCGACATCGTTTACAGGTTGAAGCCGCGGATGACGCGGACCTCTCCGCCACGAACCTCGACCAGCGCCACGGGCGTGTCCTGGAACGTCGCAAAGGTCGCACCGTCTGCGGCCTGCATCCCGACCAGAACGCGCCCCTGACGGAGCGCCCCTGCCTGATCGGGGGTGAGGGGAAGAGCCGGGATGTCGTCCAGCCCCGCCCTCAACGGCAGGAGTAGGTGTTCAAGGGTGCGCGCCTTAGCGGCTTCGTCCCATTTGTCCAGCGATATCGCCTGGTCCAGGTCGAACGGCCCCGCCTTCACCCGACGCAGATGGGTGACATGACCGACCGTGTCCAGTGCCAGGGCGATGTCGCGGGCGAGCGAGCGGATATACGTGCCCTTCGACACATGCGCGCGCAGCGTCGCCTCAGGGAGTGGCTCGCCGGACGCCGCCTCTACACTCAATGCGTGGACCGTCACCGCGCGCGATGCCAACACCACCTCCTCGCCTGCGCGGGCCAGGTCGTAGGCGCGGCGCCCGTCGACCTTGAGCGCAGAAAAGGCGGGCGGCATCTGGTCGATCGGGCCGGTGAAGCGCGGCAGCACCGCGTCGAGTGCGGCACGGGTCGGCCGAACGTCGCTGGTCGCGATCGCTGTCCCTTCCGCATCCAGCGTGTCCGTCTGGACACCGAAGCGGACGGTGAAGTCGTAGATCTTGTCGCTGTCCAGCATCCGCCCGGCCAGCTTGGTCGCCTCCCCCAGCGCGATCGGCAGCACGCCGGACGCCAGCGGGTCCAGGGTGCCGCCATGCCCCACCTTGGCCTTGCCAAGCCCCGCCGTCCGCAGGCCGCGCTTGATCGCGGACACCGCCTGTGTCGAACCCAGGCCCAGCGGTTTGTCGAGGATGATCCAGCCGTGCAGCGCGCTCATCGGCCGAGCGCCTCGTTGAAGTGTCGGCGACATAGCGCGACATAGCGGTCGTTGCCGCCGATCTCCGTCTGCTGCCCCTCGGCGATAGCGTGGCCGGCCGCATCGACCCGCAGGTTCATGCTCGCCTTGCGCCCGCAGGTGCAGACCGATTTGATCTCCACCAGCGAATCGGAAAGCGCGAGCAGGCGCGCCGACCCCTCGAACAATTGCCCGCGAAAATCGGTGCGCAGCCCATAGGCGAGAACCGGGATGCCGTGCGCGTCGGCGAGTCGCGCCAGCCCGTCGACTTGTGCCGCCGACAGGAACTGCGCCTCGTCGACCAGGACGCAGGCCAGCGCCTGTGTCCGGTGACGATCCAGCGCGCAGGCGAGCAGGTCGGTGTTGGCATCGAACGGGGTTGCGGTCGCCGACAGGCCGATGCGCGACGTGATGGTGCCATGGGCGAAGCGGTCGTCGATCCCTGCGGTGAACAGCATCGTGTTCATGCCGCGCTCGCGATAGTTGAAGTCGGCTTGCAGCAGGTTGGTCGACTTGCCCGCGTTCATCGACGCATAATAGAAATACAGCTTGGCCATAGAGGGGCAGCGTTTGGCGGATCGGGGCGGCGAATGCCACCCGCTTCACCACCGACCCCCCGATGCACGGGTGCCGGCACCGTGCAGGTGATGTCACGCCATACCGGCAGTAGGGTGAGGCGATGAAGCGGATGATCGCGATGGGGCCCATGGCAGGGGGGCTGGTGGCAGGGGCCCTGATGGCAGGGGGCCTGAGCGCGTCAGCAACATGGGCGCAGCAAGGGGCGTCCATGCCGCCGCATCAGGCGGAGGCCCAATTGGCCGACTATGCCGACTGCGTCGTGTCGCACAAACGCTTCCGCGTGCCGGTCGAACAGTTCCTGCGCACCGTGCCCGACAGCGACGGCTTCTTTCCGGCCAGCATGAAGGCGGCGGATATGACCTGCCTGAACGCCGCGGCCACCCGCGCGCATTCCAAGATCGAGATGCGCATGCAGCCGGCGAGCTTCCGCGCGGCGCTGTATCCGGCGCTGTACCGGCGCGATTACGGGATCACCGGGCCGGTGGCGGGCATCGCCGCTCTGCCCCCCATGCGCTTTGCTGCCGACTTCGACGGCGATGTCGCGGCCCTTCCGCCCACGTACCTGCCGGCGCGCGCATTCGGCGACTGCATCGCGCGGCGGGCGCCGCAGCAGGTCCATGCGTTGTTGATCGCGCGGCCCTATGACAAGCGGGAGGATGCGGCGGTGGAGCAACTGAAGCCCGCCATGGCGAACTGCCTGTCGGAGGGGGAGACGGTTCGCGTCACCCGACCGACCCTGCGCGGATCCGCGGGGGAGGCGATGTACAAGCTGTCGCGCGTCGCTGCCGCCGCCGCGCCCGCCGGGTAGCGCGGCGCGCTCAGTCGGCGCTGTGTTCGTCCAGGTCCCGCGCGACGTCGGGCGCTCGCAGCAGCGCGTCGATGCGCGTGCCCTCGTCGAAGCTTTCGTCGGGCAGGAACTTCAGACGCGCGGCATATTTCATCTTCACGCGGTGAGCGACTTCGCGCTGGAGATAGGCGGTGTTGGTGCGGAGTGCCTTCAACACCTCATCTTCGTCGCGGCCGAGCAGCGGCTTCACGAACACGGTGGCGTGGCGCAGGTCGGGCGACATGCGCACCTCCGTCACGCTGACCATGTGGCGGCTGAGCGTGTCGTCATGCACGTCGCCGCGTTGCAGGATCTCGGACAGAATGTGACGGACCTGTTCGCCGACGCGCAGCGTGCGCACGGACGCATCACCTGCCTGTAGTCCAGGCTTAGCCATGGGCGGACTCCGTGAAAAACGTTAGTCGATTGGCGGCAGGGTCGGTGATCGTCACTTCAAGCGTGTTCCAGGGGGTGGGTTGGGGTTCGCCCGGACGGGCGTTGGCATAGGCCCTGGACCGCAGGTGCGCGGCATAGGCGACCACGTCGTCGACGGGCACGCGGATGGCGGAACCGGGCGTACAGTCGCCATGATGCTCGCTGAGGTGCAGCACGCAGTTTCCATGCCGCACGCCCATGTAAAGCGGCAACCCCGGCTCGAACCGATGCTCGAACACCAGCGAAAAGCCGAGGAAGTCGAGGTAGAAGGCGCGCGTGCGATCCGCGTCGAACGATCGCAGGATGGGAACCGGCGCGCCAAGTGTCGGCATGACCGGTTCCCGTTCCAGCTTACAGCGTCCGTTCGCGCAGCTCGACCTCGAAGGTTTCGAGGAAGTCGCCGGCCTTGATGTCCGTGAAGTTCTGGCTGAACGTCACGCCGCATTCCAGACCCGCGCGAACCTCCGCCACATCGTCCTTGAAGCGACGCAGCGACGCGATCTCTCCCTGGTAGATGATGACATCGTTGCGCGTGATGCGCGCCTTGAGCGCCTTGCGGATGACACCTTCGGTGACCAGCAGACCCGCGGCCTTGCCATGCTTGCCCGCGGAGAAGACCTCGCGGATTTCCGCACGACCGACCACCGTCTCGAACGCTTCCGGACCCAGCTCGCCGGCCATGCCCGCCCGGATCTCGTCGATCAGGTCGTAGATGACGTCGTAATACTTCAACGCCACCTTCTGCCGCTCGGCGATCTCGCGTGCCTTGGCATTGGCTCGGACGTTGAAGCCGATGATCGGCGCGCCCGAAGCACCCGCCAGCGTCACGTCGGATTCGGTGATGCCGCCGACGCCCGAGTGCAGCACCCGTGCCTTGATGAGGTCGGTCGAGATCTTGTTGATCGACGCGACGATCGCCTCGACGGTGCCCTGCGTATCCGCCTTGACGACCAGCGGATATTCCTTGGCCTGATCCGCACGCAGCGCGGAGAACATGCTCTCCAGGCTGGCGGGGGCCGAGGTGGTCCGCTTCTGCGTCAGCACGCCCTGACGATACTCCGCGACCTCACGGGCGCGGGCCTCGTTCTCGACGACCTGCAACGGATCGCCCGCCGATGGCACGCCGGACATGCCCAGCACCTCCACCGGCATCGCGGGACCGGCCAGCTTGATCTGACGACCCTTGTCGTCGACCAGCGCACGGACCTTGCCGCTTTCGGCGCCGATGACGAACACGTCGCCGACCTTCAGCGTACCACGGTTGACCAGGACGGTCGCGACCGGGCCGCGACCCTTGTCCAGCTTCGCCTCGATCACCGTGCCCTCACCCGGACGATCCGGGTTCGCCTGCAGCTCAAGCAGCTCGGCCTGCAGCTGGATCTTCTCGATCAGCTCGTCCAGACCGGTCTTCTTCAGCGCGGACACTTCGACGTTCTGGACGTCGCCGCCCATCTCCTCGACCACGACCTCATGCTCCAGCAGGCGCTCGCGCACGCGCTGGGGGTTGGCGTCGTACTTGTCGACCTTGTTGATCGCCACGATCATCGGCACGCCAGCCGCCTTGGTGTGGTTGATCGCCTCGATCGTCTGCGGCATCAGCCCGTCGTCGGCCGCCACCACCAGCACCACGATGTCCGTGACGTTGGCGCCGCGCGCACGCATCTGGGTGAACGCCTCGTGGCCCGGCGTGTCGAGGAAGGTGATCTTCGACTTGTCCTTCAGCGTCACCTGATAGGCGCCGATATGCTGGGTGATGCCGCCGGCCTCGCCGCGCACAACGTCCGTGCCGCGCAGCGCGTCGAGCAGCGAGGTCTTGCCGTGGTCGACATGGCCCATGATCGTCACCACCGGGGGACGCGGCTTCATCGAGTCGGGCGCATCCTCGGTCGTGTCGATCGCCAGATCGATGTCGGATTCGGACACGCGGCTGATGTTGTGGCCGAATTCGGTCACCAGCAGCTCGGCCGTGTCCTGGTCGATCGTCTGCGTCATGGTGACGGGCATGCCCATCTTGAACAACGCCTTGACCAGGTCCGCACCCTTTTCCGCCATGCGGTTGGCGAGTTCCTGGACGGTGATCGCCTCCGGCACCTGCACGTCGCGAACCTGCTTGGCCTGCGCCTCGCGCGGGCCGCCAAAGGAGCGCTTTTCCTTTTCGCGCGCACGCTTCAGCGCGGCGAGGCTGCGAGCGCGTGCGCCGCCATCCTCGTTCAGCGCGCGATTGACGGTCAGCTTGCCGCCGCGACGCTCGTCGCCCTTGCGATCGCGCTGCTGCGGTGCGGGGCGCGCGGGAGAATTGCGCGGCGTCGCGACGCCGGCCGGCATGGACCGCGGCGCGCTGCCCTGAGGGCTGCTCTGCTGCGCGACGGGAGCGGCAGTCGCCGGCTTCGCCACGGGCTTGGGCTGCGGCTTGGGGATTTCCGGACGGGCGACTGGCGAAAACCGGCGAGGCGCGGGCATCGCCGGATCGCGGCTCAGCTCCACCGACGGCGCGGCGGCGCGCGGCGCGGGGGCTGGGGCAGGCGCGGGCGGCGGTGTGACGGGTGTGGCAGGCGCTGGCTGCACCGGCTCGGCCGCCTGCACAGGCTCCGGCTCCGACGCGACCGGTTCGGGCGCGACGACCGGCACTGGCCGCTCGACCGGGCGGAAGCCGCGACCGGCCGGGGTCGGCACGGAAATGGTCGGCGCGGGCGCGGTCGCGGGCTGCTCGGCGACGGGCGCGGGGGCCGGTTCCGGCTCGGGCGTCGGTTCGGGCGCGGGGGCGGCCGCCGCGGCAGCACGCTCGGCGGCGCGGGCGCGCTCCTCCTCGGCGTGGCGCGCGCGATCGCTCTCCTCGCGACGACGCGATTCCTCGAGCGAATGCATCCGCTGCTCTTCCGCCTCGCGGAACAATCGGGCCGACCGCTCCTGCGGCGTCTCGTTCGAGGGGGCGGGGCGCGGCGCCGGCTGCGGCGCGCGCACTTCGGGCTGGACGGGCGGCGTGGGGGCGGGCGCCTCTGCGGCAGGCGCTGCCTCTCCCGGGCGGCGGAACGTCCGCGCCTTCTTGGTTTCCACGATCACCGTATTGGAGCGGCCGTGGCTGAAGCTCTGCTTCACCTTGCCGGTCTCGACCGTGCGCTTCACGCCCAATGGCGCGCGCATGCCAAGTTTCGGCTTGTCGTTGTCGGTCTCGCTCACTCAGATTCCTCGTTACGTTTACGGCCGGCGTTCGCCCCGGAAACTCCGGGCGCCGATGAACCTCGCGAGGCCGTTTCGCAAGGCTGGGCGTCTTGATCGGGTCCGATGAAGTGCAGCCACCGGTCGAGCGTCTCGCTCACCCGTGCAGCCGCAGCGCGGTCGGTCAGGCCGAGATGTACCACATTCTCCCGGCCCAGCGCCAATGCCAATATGGTACGGGGCAGCGGCAATACCACCCCTTTGAGGTCGCTGCCCTCTTTGTCCGATCCGACCCGCCACGCCTGGGCAAGGCGTCGGGCGCCGTCCGCACTGGCGTCGGCGGCGTGGAACAGCGCGCGGAGCTGTCCGCCGCGCGCCGCGGTCTCGATCCGGTCGGACCCGGTGAGCAGGTGCCCGGCGCGTGCCTCCAGCCCCAGCCGGTCGAGCACCGCGCGCTCCAGCCCGGCCGCGATGCGCGTGGACAGGTCGTCGGGTACGGCGATGTCGCCGGTCTTGAACGCGCGCGACAGGGCACCGCGCAGCCGTCCCTTCGCCATCGCGTGATCCAGCTCGGCTCGGGTCGCGCCGATCCAGGCGCCGCGCCCCGGCGCCTTGGCACGCAGGTCGGGCAGCACCTGACCGCCGGGTGTGAGCACCAGGCGGATCAGCGCGTCGCGCGAATCGCGGGTCCGCGTCAGGATGCAGGAGCGGACCGGGCCTTCGCCCGCGCCCGCCGTGTCGCCGTTTTCGTCTAGCGTGACGATCTCATCGCCCGGGTTCCGCATGCGCGTCTCCCTGCTTGGACGCGGGAGCCGAGCCGCTGCGGGCCTGTGCGGCGTCGCGGTCGGCGATCAGCTGGCCGCCCGCGCCGTAATTCTCGGTCGACACTTCCTCGATCACGATCTGGACCGCGGCCGGGTTCTTGCCCAGCCGCGACACCAGCGAGCCCGTCACGTCCGCGACGATGCCGGCCTTCTGCTCCTTGGTGGCGGAGCCCGCGAGTCGGATCGAAACAAAGGGCATCAGGCCTGCTCGCCCTCCGCCGCTTCGTCGCCCGCCTGGGTCTCGGTCTCGCTCTCTGCCGCGTCCTCATCGTCCGCGAACCAGTGCTGGCGTGCGGCCATGATGATCTCGTTACCCTGCTCGTCGGTCAGGCCATAGGCCGACAGGATGCCGCCCTTCGGCTCGGGGCGCTTGGGTGCGTCCTCGTTGCGGCGGCGGGGCTCGATGCGCTTCTTCTCGACCAGCTCGTCGGTGGCCAGGTCGGCCAGGTCGTCCAGCGTCTTGATGCCCGCCTTGCCCAGCGTGACCAGCATCGCCTCGGTCAGGTACGGCATGGTGGTTAGATCGTCCGATACGCCCAGTGCCGTGCGCTCGTCGCGATTGGCCTGCTCGCGCCGCTCCAGTGCTTCCTGCGCGCGGCTCTGCAGTTCCTGCGCCAAGTCCTCGTCGAAGCCCTCGATCGCGGCCAGCTCGTCCAGCTCGACATAAGCGACCTCCTCCAGTTCGGAGAAGCCCTCGGCGACCAGCAGCTGCGCCAGCGTCTCGTCCACGTCCAGCTCGTTCTGGAACATCTCGGACCGCTCGACGAACTCCTTCTGACGCTTTTCGGAAGCATCCGCCTCGGTCAGGATGTCAATTGCCTTCGCGGTCAGCTGGCTGGCCAGGCGCACGTTCTGGCCACGGCGGCCGATCGCCAGCGACAGCTGGTCGTCGGGCACCACCACCTCGATCCGGTCCTCTTCCTCGTCGATCACGACGCGGGACACGGACGCGGGCTGAAGGGCGTTGACGACGAAGGTCGCGGTGTCGGGCGACCAAGGGATGATGTCGATCTTTTCGCCCTGCATCTCCTGCACCACCGCCTGCACGCGGCTGCCCTTCATGCCGACGCAGGCGCCGACCGGGTCGATGGAGGAATCGTGGCTGATGACGCCGATCTTCGCACGGCTGCCCGGATCGCGCGCCGCTGCCTTGATCTCGATGATGCCGTCATAGATCTCGGGCACTTCCTGCGCGAACAACCGCTTCATGAAGTCGGGATGCGCGCGGGACAGGAAGATCTGCGGCCCGCGATTCTCGCGACGTACGTTCAGGATCAGCGAGCGGATGCGGTCGTTGACGCGCACAACCTCGCGCGGGATCTGCGCGTCGCGGCGGATCACGCCCTCTGCCCGGCCCAGGTCGACGACGATGTGGCCGAACTCGACCCGCTTCACGACGCCGGTGATGATCTCACCCTGACGGTCCTTGAACTCGTCGAACTGACGCTCGCGCTCGGCGTCGCGGACCTTCTGGAAGATGACCTGCTTGGCGGCCTGTGCCGCGATGCGGCCGAACTCGATCGGGGGCAGCGGATCGACGATGAAGTCGCCGATCTCGGCGTCCTTTTGCAGCTTGGCCGCGCCCTTCAGGTCGACCTGCTTGAAATAATCGTCGACCTGCTCGACCACCTCGACGACGCGCCACAGGCGCAGGTCGCCGGAATTGGGGTCCAGCTTCGCACGGATGTCGTTCTCCGCGCCGTAACGGGCCTTGGCGGCGCGCTGGATCGCGTCCTCCATCGCCTCGATCACGATGCCGCGATCGATCATCTTCTCGGACGCGACCGAGTTGGCGATCGCGATCAGCTCCGCACGATTGGCGGTGGCGACACTGGCCATCAGTGGGTTTCCTCTGCTTCGGATTCGTGTGTTTCGTAGAATTCGTCCGCGCCCTCGGTGGACAGCGGAGCGGTGGCGGCGATCAGCCGGTCGGTGATGGTCAGCTTCGCGTCCGCGATCTGCGACAGGGCAACCGTCATCCGCTGATGCCCACGCACCGCGATCGTGACGTCCTCGCCCTCGATTCCGACCAGGTCGCCGGTCAGCTGCTTACGACCATCGACCTTTTCGGTCAGCGTCAGGCGCGCCTCATGCCCGGCCCAGTCGGCATAGTCCTTGGCGCGGGTCAGCGGCCGGTCGATTCCCGGGCTGGACACCTCCAGCCGGTACGCGCCCTCGATCGGATCCCGCCCCTCCGACTCCAGCGCATCGAGCCGGTCGGAAATACGGCGCGACAGGTCGGCGCAATCGTCGATCGTCAGCTGGCGCGTGTCCGGCCGTTCCGCCATGACCTGCAACGTCGGGTCGGATTGCCCCCCGTACATCTTCACGCGCACCAGGTCGAAGCCGAGGGCGGTCGCCTCCGGTTCGATCAATGCGGTCAATGCGGCGATGTCCGCCATGAGGACTCCGAGAAAACAGCGTTCAGTCGCACAGGCCTTTTGCCGCCGCGGGGCGAACCCCGCAGCCTCTTCATCTGACGATGTAGAGAATGCACGTGCAATATACCCACTCGGGACGGGCGGCACAAGCCGGCTTCTTAGAGAGGGGGCAGGGGCGGGGCAGCGGCGCGGCCGGGCGGTTCCCGGGCATGGGGATGGCCCCGGGCATCCATGTCGGGCATTCAGTGGTTGTCCGCCTGTTCCCACACCTTCCTGTCGGAGTTGCCGATGTCCCGTGCCGCCCTTGCCGTTCTGCCGCTCGCCCTTCTTGCCTGTGGGGGCAATGCGGCGCAGCCGTCCGACACCGTCCAGGCATCGAGCGCCGAATCGTCGACGGCCGCCCCCTTCGCCAAGACGGTGATGACCCAGCTGGACTCGCCCTGGGCGATGACCTTTCTGCCCGACCGCCGCATGCTGGTGACGGAGAAGAAGGGGCAGATGCTGCTCCTGTCGGCGGATGCGAAGCAGCGGCGCACGGTGGCGACGCTGCCGGTCGATTCGGCCGGGCAGGGCGGGTTGATGGACGTGGTGCTGTCCCCCGACTTTTCGACCAGCAAGCGCGTCTATTTCAGCTATTCCGCAAGGGGCGATGGCGGCACCAAGGGCGTGGTGCTGGCGCGCGGGCTGCTCGACCTGCAACCGGGTGGCGAGCGGCTTCGTGGGATCGAGGTGATCTTCCGCGCGCGTCCGTTCGTCGAGGGCGACGGGCATTATTCCGGTCGCATCGCCTTTTCGCCCGATGGCCGATACCTGTTCTTCACCAATGGCGAGCGGCAGAAGTTCACCCCGGCGCAGGACAAGTCGATGACGCTGGGCAAGGTGCTGCGCCTGACCCCGGACGGCAAACCGGCCCACGGCAACCCGCTGGTCGCGCAGGGTTTCCAGCCCGAAGTGTGGAGCTATGGCCACCGCAACCTGCTCGGCCTCGCCTTCGACAAGTCAGGCAATCTGTGGGAGCAGGAAATGGGGCCGAAGGGCGGGGACGAGGTCAACCTGATCCTGCCCGGCCGCAACTATGGCTGGCCCAACGCCTCCAACGGCAGCCATTATGACGGGCGCGACATTCCCGATCACCGGCCGGGCGACGGGTACGAGGCGCCGAAGGTGTGGTGGAATCCGGTGATCTCTCCGGGCGGATTGATGATCTATTCGGGCAGCATGTTCCCGCAGTGGAAGGGCGATGCGTTCATCGGCGGTCTGTCGAGCGAATCGCTGGTGCGCGTGCATCTGGACGGGACCAACGCCAGCAAGGGCGATCAATGGCCGATGGGCGCCCGCATCCGGGAGGTGGAACAGGGCCCGGACGGCGCGATCTGGGTGTTGGAGGATGGCGGCAAAGGGTCGGGCGGCCGACTGCTCCGCCTGTCCGCGCGCTGAGGCCACGGCCATGCACCTGCTGACGGAGGCGACATGGACCATGTGACGATCGCCGTGGAGGCGGGGGTGGCGGATGTCCGGCTGAACCGCCCGGACAAGCTCAACGCCCTGGACCTTTCCATGTTCGAGGGGATCGCGGCCGCCATCGCCCGATTGTCGGACATGCCCGACCTGCGCGCCGTCGTGCTCTCCGGCGAGGGGCGGGGGTTCTGCGCCGGACTGGACCTCGCCGCGATGGGGCCGGGCGGTGGGCTGCCCGACCTGCTCGCGCGCAGCCATGGCGAGGCGAATCTGTCCCAACAGGCGGCATGGGGCTGGCGCACGCTGGCGGTGCCGGTGATCGCGGCGGTGACGGGTGTCGTGTTCGGCGGCGGGTTGCAGATCGCGTCCAGCGCCGACATCCGGATCGCACGTCCCGATGCGCGGTTGTCGGTGCGGGAGATGCGCTGGGGCCTGATCCCCGACATGGCCGGTATCGCGCTGTGGCGCACGCTGGTGCGCGACGACGTGCTGCGCGAGCTGATCTATACCGCGCGCGAGTTCGACGGGTCGGAGGCGCAGCGGCTGGGCTTCGTCACGCGCCTGGCCGAGGACCCGTGGTCGGAGGCGATGGCACTCGCCCGCACGATCGCGGCCGCCCCGCCCGACGCCATCCGCGCGGCGAAGCGGCTGGTCGGCCTGTCGCCCGACCTTGCTGCGGCCGATGTCCTCGCCGTGGAAAGCGCGGAACAGGCCGCCCTGCTGCGCGCCATGGGCAACGGGTCAGGCGGCGGCTGAGAGCCGAATCGGGACGCCATCGGCAAGGGTCAGGTCCACCGCCCGCACGGACAGGATGTTGCCGATCTTCGCCGCGACGATCTCCGCCTGCTGGCGTGACATATCCGATGCCGTCAGCATTAGGCTGCTGCCACCGGGATGCGGAAACATGATCAGGTCGGTGATCGGCAGGTCGCGTTGCGCGAACAGGGCGACGATGCGCACCAGCGCCTGCACCTCTCCTCCCGTCTGGATGTGGAAGCGGCAGGCCTGCGTATCCGGCGCCATGGGTCAGGCCGCGGAGGCGAGCGGCCGGGCATGGCCGGCGATGCGGTCCAGCGCCTCCATGCGGGCGGCCTGGTGCGGCAGCACGCCGGCGCGATCCGCCCGGTACAGCGTGTCGTCGAGTCGTGCGCCGATGTCCTCGACCCGCCGGCGCACCTCCGCTGCGTCCCAGCCGAGATATTCGGCCGCCACGTTGATGATGCCGCCCGCGTTGACCAGGAAGTCGGGAGCATAAAGGATGCCGCGATCGGCCAATTGTTCGGCCTGACGCTCGCTGAACAGCTGGTTGTTGGCCGCGCCGCAGACGAGCTTCACCTGCAACTGCGCCACCCGGACGAAATCCAGCACTCCGCCTAGCGCGCATGGCGCCAGCACGTCGGCCTTGGCGGCGAGCAACGCCTGGCTGCTCATCAATTGCGCACCGAAGCGGACCGCGGCACGGGCGGCCACATCGCTGCGCGGTTCCGCGACGATCAGCTTCGCGCCTGCCGCGTGGAGCAGTTCGCACAAGGCGAAGCCGACATGGCCCAGCCCCTGCACCGCCACGGTCACGTCGGACAGCTCCGCGCCCAGTCGCCGGCGCACCGCCACCCGCATCGCGGTGGCGACGCCCAGCGCGGTCCAGCCCGAAGGATTGCCGCCCGGTCGTCCGGCACGTGGCGGCAGGCCGGCGACATGACGGCTGGTTTCGGCCACCCGGACCATGTCCTCGACACCCGTGCCGACATCCTCTGCGGTGACGTAGCGTCCGCGCAACGCCTCCACCGCCCGCCCGAATGCGCGGAACAGCGCGGCCCGGTCGAACGGCACGCCGGGATCGCGCAGCACCGCCTTGCCCCCGCCCAGCGGCAGGCCGGCGAGCGCGTTCTTCAGCGTCATCCCTTCCGCGAGGCGCAGCGCGTCGGCGGTCGCATGCTCGTCGGACGCATAGCGCCACAGGCGGCATCCGCCCGCCGCCGGACCGAGCGCGGTGGAATGCAGCACGATCGTGCCGGCGATCCCCGTGTCGGGATCGCGGAACGGGACCACATCCTCGGGCGGCACGGGGCCGGCATCATAGTCGATTGGGCGCATGATCTGTTTCCCTGAACGATGCGCAGGGTTCTACGGAATCGACCGCGGCATTTCTGTTCTGCTTCTTGCCAAAGAGGCGGAAACGGGGATGATCCGTTCCCTCTTTCGCCAAATACGGATCAGATGTGCCGCAGGATCTAGATAGATGGGAACGAAAGATCCTGGCGTTGCTGCAAGAGGACGCCAGCCTGTCCACCGCCGCGGTGGCGGAAGCGGTGGGGCTGTCCGCCTCGCCCTGCTGGCGGCGCATCGACCGGCTGGAGCGGGAGGGATTCATCAAGCGCCGCGTCGCGCTGGTCGACCGCGCGAAGATCGGCCTGAAGACGCAGGTCTTCGCGCAGGTGAAGCTGAACGCGCATGGCCGCGCCAACCTGGACGAATTCGCCGCCGCCGTGCGCGAGGTGCCGGAGGTGCTGGAATGCTATGTGCTGATGGGTGCAGTCGACTTCATGCTGAAGATCGTCGCGGCGGACGTCGAATCCTACGAACGCCTGTTCTTCGACCGCTTGTCGAAACTGCCGGGGGTGCAGGAGATCAATTCGACCGTCGCCCTGTCGGAGATCAAGCACACCACCGCCGTCCCGCTGTGAGGGGACGGCGAGGCTGCTGAAGCGGCGTTGAGCTGCTGAAGCAAGGTTAAGCTGCCCAAGCGAGGTTGCGCTGCCGAAGGGGGTTACAGGGTTACAGTGCGCGGCTTGCCCCGTTCGATGGCGGTCAGGACCATGCGCTCCCAGATCGCGGCATCGCCGGCGTCGGCCATCGCCTGATCGGGTTCGCGCAGCGTCCGCAACACCGCCAGCGCATCGTCCAGATGGTCGGGCCATGCCTGGTCGACCAGCCTGCCCGCGGATTCCGCATCACCGTCGCCGTTGCTGCTGATGCGCTGTCCGGCCAGCACGCGAGCGATGCGTTCGGCGGCGGGTGTGACGGATATGTCCATGGAAAGCGGCTCCTTTGCGGGCCTCAACCCGCGAAGGCGCGATGCGCTCCCACCCCTCACATATGCGAAGGGTGGAAGCGCGAACGATCAGGCGTGCGTCTGCGGACGTCCACCACCGCCCTGACCACCGCCGCCCTGGCCGCCACCACCCTGGCCGGCGGCACCGCCGCGGCCGGAACCGCCGCGACGCCGGGGGCGACCGCCCCGTGCGCGTGCGGCCTCGGCGGTCTTCACCGGCTGATGCGTGGCGCGGGGCTTGACCGGGCCGCGCGCGCCGCGCTGACGCTCTTCGCGCGGGGCGGGGTCGGCGCCGATCGCCTTCACCCGCTGCGTCTTGATGGCGTCTGCGCGCGCGAGGAAGTCGGCAGGCAGCGCGCGGATCGGCACCTTCTGACGGGTCAGCTTCTCGATGTCGCGCAGGTACGGCCGCTCGTCGTCCGCGCAGAAGGCGATGGCGATGCCGTCCGCCCCGGCGCGCGCGGTGCGGCCGATGCGGTGTACATATTGCTCCGGCACGTTGGGCAGTTCGAAGTTGATGACGTGGCTGACGCCCGACACGTCGATGCCGCGCGCGGCGATGTCGGTTGCGACCAGGATCGGCACGTCGCCCGACTTGAAGGCCGCCAGCGCCCGCTCACGCTGCGGCTGCGACTTGTTGCCGTGGATGGCGTGCGCCGCGATGCCGTTGCCGGCGAGCAGCTTCACCACCCGGTCCGCACCATGCTTGGTACGGGTAAAGACCAGCGCGCGGTCGATCTTCTCCTCGCGCAGCACCAGCGTCAGCAGCGCCTGCTTCTCCGTCTGGTTGACGAAGGTGACGTACTGGTCGACGCGTTCGGCGGTGGAGGCGACGGGCGTCACGGACACGGTGGCCGGATCGGTCAGGAATTTGTCCGCCAGATCGCGGATCGACGTCGGCATGGTGGCCGAGAAGAACAGCGACTGACGCCGGCGCGGCAGCATCTTCACGATCCGCTTCAGCGCGTGGATGAAGCCCAGGTCGAGCATCTGGTCCGCCTCGTCCAGCACCAGGATCTCGATGGTGGACAGGTTCAGGAAGCCCTGTTCGACCAGGTCGATCAGGCGGCCGGGCGTCGCCACCAGGATGTCGACGCCGCGCGACAGGTCCTGCCGGTTCTTGTTGATGCTGGTGCCACCGAACACGGTGGCGACGGTCAGCTTGCTGTACTTGCCGTAAAGCCGCGCCTGATCGGCGATCTGGCCGGCCAGTTCGCGGGTCGGGGCCAGCACCAGCATGCGGCAATGGGTGGGCAGTACGCGCTTGTCGGACGCGACCAGGCGCTGGATCGACGGAAGCACGAACGCACCCGTCTTGCCGGTGCCGGTCTGCGCGATGCCGAGCAGGTCGCGCCCGTCGAGCAGCAGCGGGATGGAATCGCGCTGGATCGGCGTCGGCTCGACATAATTCTTGGCCTCGAGCGCACGGACCAGCGGCTCGGCAAGGCCGAGATGGGAAAAGGACATGGAAAAACCTTGAAACAGCCAAACGCGCGCAGGGCGCACGGGTGGCGGGGAAGATGACACCCCGCGTGACTTGGGAAGCCTTGCGACTGGACCGAAGCGGAGCCTGAGCCTTTCGGCCCGATCACGCTGCATGACGCCTCGATGCGGCGCGATGTGTGGCGCTGTTCCTCCAAAGTCAAGTGCAAAGACGGGGGTGCCGCACGGCGGCGTGACGATTTCGGCGTGACCGTGCCTCAAAAACACCATCTTCGGGCTGTTCCATGCCATGCCTGCACCCCGCCGCCGCTACGCGTGGTGGGGCCGCGCGGGAACCGGTGGGAGGGAGTCGGCACATGGCATCTCGTGGAGCGCGGTCCGGGCGATGGCGCATGACGCGGCGCCTGGCGGCGATACCCATCGCCCTGATCGGTCCCGTGCCGATCGCGGCCGAGGCGCAGGATGAGAAACCCGCCGTCACGCCCGCCCAGACAATGCCTGGCGACACGGGTACGCAGGGCGTTGGCGCCTCGCCCGCCCCCGCGGATCAGGACGCCGTCCCGGAGCCGGAAGTCGTCGTCACCGGCAAGCGGGTGCGCGGATCGGCGATCACCGACATCGCGCCCGTCGCGGTGCTGGGCGCGGACCAGATCAAGGCACTGGGCGTGACCAGCCTGAGCGACCTGATGAAGCGGCTGAAACCGCTGACCACCGCGTCCGGCGGCGGCGACCCGGTGTTTCTGCTCAACGGCCGGCGCGTGTCCGGCTTTGCGGAGATGCAGAGCATCCCGCCCGAGGCGATCGAGCGGACGGAAATCCTGTCCGAACAGGACGCGGCACGGTTCGGCTTTCCGCCAACCGTGCGGGTCGTGAACCTGATCACGCTGAAGCATTTCCGCGGCATCGCCGTGCAGCAGGTGGCGGGAACGTCGACCGAAGGGGGCGGGGCGACCAACTATGCGGAAGTGGCGCTGGCCGGTATCGACGGCGACCGCCGCACGTCGTTGAGCGTGTCGCATTTCCGCCAGAACCGGGTGACGCAGGCACAGCGGGACATCGTGCCCGATCCGGATATCCCCTTTGCGCTCGCCGGCAACGTGACGGGGATCGGCGGGGCCAGCGTGGACCCGCAACTCGACCTGCTGGCGGGGCGCAGGATCGAACGGGCCGGGCTGCCCGCAGACCCGACGGCGCGCGGGGCGCTGTCCAGCTATGCCGAGGGTGCGTCGGCGATCACCGACATCGGCCCGTACCGCACCCTGCAACCGCATTCCGACACGGTGCGGGTCGACGGCACGATCGCGGCCCCGCTGGGTAAGACGGTGAGCGGATCGCTGAACCTGTCGATGGAGGCGCAGCGGACCGACGGGCTGAACGGCCTCGCCCCGGCGGTGCTGCGCGTACCCGGCGATGGCGGCGTGCTGCCGTTCGCGGACGACGTGCTGTTGTACCGCTACGTCCCCGACGCCGTTCTGCACCAGAGGTCGACCAATCTGACGCTGCACGCGGGCGGGACGTTGCAGGGCAGTTACCGCCGGTGGATGTGGAACGTCACCACCGCCTATGACCGGGTACGCGGTCGCGGCCTGGCCGACCTGGGTGTGCCGCTGGACGCGGTGCAGGCGCAGATCGATGCTGGTGCGGACCCGATGCTGGCGATCGGCCTGGACGACCCCGACGCGCGCCTGCGCAACCGCAGCCGGACCACCACTGGCACGCTGGTCAGCAAGGCGGTGGCGAACGGACCCGCGCTGCACCTGCCCGCCGGCGATGCGCAGGTCAGCGTGTCGGTCGATTACGCGCGATCGACCAGCGAGGGCGTGCAGCCCGGCGTTGCAGATGCGGCGCTCAGCCTGGCGCGCACGACCAAGGGCGCCAGCGTCAATGTCGACATCCCGCTGGTGGCGCCGGACAAGGACGTGCTGCCGTTCCTGGGCCGGCTGGCCGCCAACGGCACGCTGGGCGTGACGGGCGTGTCCGATTACGGGCGGCTGATCAATTCCACCTTCGGGTTGAACTGGACGCCGACGCCGCCCGTGCAACTGAGCGCGCTGGTGACGGAAACGCGCACGCCGCCGGCGATCGCCCTGCTGACCAACCCGCTGCTCGTGTCGCCGAACACGCCATTCTTCGACTTCGTGACCGGGACCACGGTGTCGCTGACGACGCTGGCGGGCGGCAATCCGGACCTTGCGCCGGAGCGCCGCCGCGTGACGACGCTGGGCGTGGGGGTGAAGCCGTTCAAGAGCAAGGAGATGCGGCTCAACCTGGACTATCTGGACACCCGCATCGCCAACCAGACCGCGTTCCTGAGCAGTGCGACCGTGGATTTCCAGGCGGCGTTCCCCGGCCTGTTCCTGCGCGATGCCTCCGGTGCGCTGGTGCAGGCCGATCTCAGGCCGGTGAACCTGCTGCGCGAGACGGAGCGCAAGCTGAGGCTGACGATGAACCTGTGGACCGAACTGGGCCCGAAACCGCCCGCGCCGACCCCGCCGCCAGCCGGTGCGGCGGCAAAGGACACGCCGCCGCCCGCCCCGCCGAAGCCGCGGCCAAGCCTCTTCGCCTTCGCCAATGCGACCTACCGTTTCGACGATCGGCTGATCCTGCAACCGGGGACGGCGGCCCTGGACCTGTTGGACGGTGCGACGCTGAACGGCACGGGCGGGCGCCCGCGATGGGAGGTGGAGGGCAATCTGGGCGGCTCCTACGGTCCGGCCAACCTCGGCATCTATGCGCGCGTACAGGGCGCGACGCGCATCCGCAGCACGCTGGCGACGTCCGACCTGCGCTTTTCGGGGCGCACCTGGCTGGTGCTGTACAGCTTTCTCGACGCAGAAAAGCTCACAAAGGAACGCTGGGCGAAGAAGCTGAGCGTGCAGTTCACGGTGGAGAACCTGCTGAACGACCGCATCGACGTGCGGGACGGGACGGGCGCAGTCCCGAACCGGTTCCAGCCGGCCTATCTCGACCCGGTCGGCCGATCCGTCCGCATCGGCCTGCGCAAGCTGTTCTGACCCGGCGTCAATCGGGATATGCCCCCTTTCGCCGCGGCGCCCGGCGCGGCTATGGCTGGGCAACAGAACACGCGGCAAGGAGAGCCGGACGCATGAAAGTCGCAAGCCTGAAGCACCGGCGTGACGGCAAGCTGGTGGTCGTGTCGGACGACCTTGCCTGGTATGCCGATGCCGGTCACATCGTCCCCACTCTCCAGGCCGCGCTGGACGATTGGGACCGCATCGCCCCCGCGCTCGCCAATTTGGCGACCGATCTGGAGCATGAGGCGATCCCGCGCGAACGCTTTCACGAGCATGATGCCGCGTCGCCGCTGCCCCGCGCCTATCAATGGGCGGACGGTTCCGCCTATGTGAACCACGTCGCGCTGGTCCGGCAGGCGCGCGGCGCGGAAATCCCCGACAGCTTCTGGCACGACCCGCTGATGTACCAGGGCGGCTCGGATTGTTTCCTGGGGCCGCGCGACGCCATCCCTCTGGCCGACGAGGACTGGGGCTGCGACCTGGAGGCGGAGGTGGTCGTGGTCACCGGCGACGTGCCGTTGGGCGCGAGCCGGGAGGAGGCGCTGGCTGCGGTGCGGCTGGTCGGGCTGACCAACGACGTGTCGCTGCGCAACCTGATCCCGGGCGAACTGGCCAAGGGGTTCGGCTTCTTCCAGTCCAAGCCGGCAAGCGCCTTTTCCCCCGTGTTCGTCACGCCCGATTCGCTGGGTGACTGGTGGCGCGACGGCAAGCTGCACCGCCGGCTGTGCGTCGACCTGAACGGCCAGCCCTTCGGTCGCGCCGACGCGGGTCAGGACATGACGTTCGATTTCGGCACGCTGATCGCCCATGCCGCCCGGACGCGCGCACTGGGTGCTGGCGCGATCATCGGATCGGGCACGGTGTCGAACCGTGATGCGGACGGCGGCCCGGGCAAGCCGGTGGCGGACGGCGGCGTCGGCTATTCCTGCCTGGCGGAGCTGCGCATGGTGGAAACGATCGCTGGCGGCGCGGCGGTCACGCCGTTCCTGCGGCGCGGCGACCGGGTGCGGATCTGGGCGGAGGACGATCGCCACCATCCCATTTTCGGCGCGATCGAACAGGTGGTGGAGTAAGCGGACGGGACGGGGCGCTTACCGTCCCAGCGTGACCTGTCCGGCATAGCTGACGGCCTGCGCCAGTGCGCGGGGGCCGCGAGCGATGGCGAGTACACCGACCACGGCGGCGGACACCGCCATGTTCGCCGCCAGCCATGGCAGCATCACCACGACCGACACCGCAAGTGTCGGCACGCCGACGGCCATGCGCGCCATCGCCGAGGATGGCTGTCGCTGTTCGCGGACGATCGGAGCCATGTACATGCGTGTGATCCTTTCGCCGCCAACCCTGCCGCAAAAGGGTTAACGAAGCGCTGAGGAACCGGCGGCACGTGTCCGAACCCAACCGCCCGCGTAAATCGCCCTTGAAATTTAATTACAAGCAGCCGATGGCTGGACCGAAGGCGTTTAAGGAACGCCAACCGATGGAGAGACCATGGCGAGCGAGCATCCTCGCGCCAACCTGCCGCCGCTGACGCTGCACGTGCCGGAACCCCGCTTCCGTCCCGGCGACGCGGCGGACTTCGTCGCGGTGGAGGTTCCTCCGGCGGGCGCGGCACCCCGGCCCGACTCGGCGGCCGAGCCGCGCGGCATGAGCGAGCTCGCTTACTCCCTCGTCCGGGTGCTGGACGACGACAATCGCGCGGTGGGGCCATGGGACCCGCGCCTGTCGCCCGACGCGCTGCGCCGCCTGCTCGCCGACATGGTGCGGCTGCGCGCGTTCGATGAGCGGATGTTCCGGGCACAGCGCCAGGGCAAGACCAGCTTCTACATGAAGGCGACGGGTGAGGAGGCGGTGGCCGTGGCCGCCGCACACGCGCTGGACCGCGACGACATGTGCTTTCCCTCGTATCGGCAACAGGGGCTGCTCATCGCGCGCGGTTATCCGCTGGTCGACATGATGAACCAGATCTACTCGAACACGGCGGACAAGCTGGGCGGGAAGCAGCTGCCGATCATGTATTCGGCGAAAGATTTCGGCTTCTTCTCGATCTCCGGCAATCTGACGACGCAATATCCCCAGGCAGTGGGATGGGCGATGGCGTCGGCGGCGAAGGGCGACACCCGCATCGCCGCCGTGTGGTGCGGCGAGGGCTCTACGGCGGAGGGTGACTTCCATTCCGCCTGCACCTTTGCCAGCGTGTACCGGGCGCCTGTGGTGATGAACATCGTCAACAACCAATGGGCGATCAGCAGCTTTTCCGGGTTCGCGGGGGCGGAGGCGACGACCTTCGCCGCGCGTGCCATCGGCTACGGCATCGCGGGCCTGCGCGTCGACGGCAACGATGCGCTGGCGGTCTATGCCGCCACGCAATGGGCGGCGGAGCGTGCCCGCACCAATTGCGGCCCGACCCTGATCGAGCATTTCACATACCGGGCGGAGGGGCATTCCACCTCCGACGACCCGACCCAGTACCGCTCCGCCGGGGAGCCGACGGCCTGGCCGCTGGGCGACCCGATCGCGCGGCTGAAGGCGCATCTGATCCAGATCGGCGAATGGGACGAGGACCGTCACGCCGCGCAGGACAAGGCGATCGCGGAGGATGTCCGCGCCGCGCAGAAGGCCGCCGAAAAGAACGGCATTCTCGGCCATGGCCTGCACCAGCCGCTCGACTCGCTGTTCGACGGCGTGTTCGAGGAGATGCCCTGGCACCTGAGGGAGCAGCGTCAGATGATGCTGGACGAGGAGGCGGCCTCCGGCAGGCCGTGGGCGCGCAAGTGAGCGACATCGTGACCGAAACCGGCAACGGGACCGAAGCGCCCGCCACCACCCGCATGAACATGATCCAGGCGATCAATTCCGCCATGGACGTGGTCATGGCGCGCGATCCCGACGTGATCGTGATGGGCGAGGATGTCGGTTATTTCGGCGGCGTGTTCCGCGCGACCGCCGGCCTTCAGAGCAAATACGGCAAGACCCGCGTGTTCGATACGCCGATCACGGAAATCGGCATCATCGGCGTGGCGATCGGCATGGGCGCCTATGGCCTGCGACCGGTGCCGGAAATCCAGTTCGCCGATTACATCTATCCCGCGCTGGACCAGCTGGTCAGCGAGGCGGCACGGCTGCGCTATCGATCGGCCGGCGAGTTCACCGCGCCGATCACCGTGCGGTCGCCCTATGGCGGCGGCATCTTCGGCGGGCAGACGCACTCGCAGTCGCCGGAGGGTATCTTCACGCACGTATCGGGGATCAAGACGGTGATCCCGGCGACGCCATACGACGCCAAGGGGCTGCTGATCGCGGCGATCGAGGACAACGACCCCGTGTTGTTCCTGGAGCCCAAGCGCATCTACAACGGCCCGTTCAACGGCCATTGGGACAAGCCGGCGGAGAACTGGTCGAAGCATCCCGGTGGAGAGGTGCCGACTGGGCACTACACGGTTCCGCTGGGTCAGGCGAAGGTGGTCCGCGCCGGCGAGGCGCTGACCGTGCTGTGCTACGGCACCATGGTGCATGTCTGCGAACGCGCGGTGGCGGAGGCGGGCGTGGACGCGGAGATCGTCGACCTGCGCACGCTGATCCCCCTCGACATCGACGCGATCGAGGCGTCGGTGAAAAAGACCGGCCGCTGCATGATCGTGCACGAGGCGACGCGCACCGGCGGCTTCGGCGCGGAGCTGTCCGCGCTGGTGCAGGAACGCTGCTTCTACCATCTGGAGGCGCCGATCGAGCGGGTGACCGGGTTCGACACGCCTTATCCGCACAGCCTGGAATGGGCCTATTTCCCCGGCCCCGTCCGAATCGCCCAGGCGCTCAAGAAGATCATGAAGGACTAAACGAACCATGGCGCGCTTTACCTTCAAGCTGCCGGACATCGGCGAGGGCATCGCCGAGGCGGAGATCGTCACCTGGCATGTCGCGGTCGGCGACCGGGTCGAGGAGGACCAGAACCTCGCCGACATGATGACCGACAAGGCGACCGTGGAGATGGAAAGCCCGGTCGCCGGCACGGTGGTTGAGCTGGCGGGCGATGTCGGCGATCAGGTCGCGATCGGCGCGGCGCTGGTGGTGATCGAGGTCGAGGGCGAGGAAGCTGGCGAGGCCGAAGCCGTCGCCGCACCCGAAAGCGCGGCGCAGGCGGAGACGGCCGAGCAGTATGAGGCGGAAAACCCCGGCGTGGAGGTCGCGGAAACCGCCGGCATGACCACCCCGGCGCGCTCCGGTTCCGACGCCGCCCCCCGTGCGGAGGTTCCGGCGCCGGCGACGCGTGCGTCCGCGCCTGAGTCTGAGCCCGAGCCGGCGGCACCGGCGGGGGCCGACGCGGAGCGGCACGTGCTCGCATCCCCGGCAGTGCGGGCGCGGGCAAATGACCTGGGCATCGACCTGTCGCAGGTGAAGCCGGCGGAGGGCGATCGGCTGCGCCACGCCGATCTGGACGCGTATCTGCGCTATTCCTCGGGCCAGGGTTACCGGGCACCGGGGGCGAGCCGCGTCCGGGCGGACGAGCAGGTCCGCGTCATCGGCATGCGGCGCCGGATCGCGGAGAACATGGCCGCGTCGAAGCGCGCCATTCCGCACTTCACCTATGTCGACGAGATCGACGTGACCGAGTTGGAGCGAGTACGCGCCGACCTGAACGAGCATCGCGGCGGGCGGCCGAAGCTGACGCTGCTGCCGTTCCTGATCGTTGCGATCTGTCGCACCCTGCCCGAATTCCCGATGCTGAACGCGCGCTACGACGACGAGGCGGGCGTGGTGACGCGGTCAGGGCGGGTGCACCTGGGCATGGCGGCGCAGACCGACGCGGGGCTGACCGTGCCGGTGATCCGCGACGCGCAGGACAAGAATGTGTGGCAGCTGGCGACCGAGATCGGCCGGCTGGCCGAGGCGGCGCGCGCGGGCAAGCTGACGCCGCAGGAGATGGGCGGCGGTACCATCACCGTGACCAGCCTGGGTCCGCTGGGCGGCATCGCGACCACGCCGGTCATCAACCGGCCGGAAGTGGCGATCATCGGTCCCAACAAGATCGTCGAGCGCCCGGTCTTCACCGGACGGGGCGACGAGATCCGCCGCGCCAAGCTGATGAACCTGTCGATCAGCTGCGACCACCGCGTGGTCGATGGCTGGGACGCGGCAAGCTACGTCCAGGCGCTTCGCAAGCAGCTGGAAACGCCGGTTCTGCTGTTCGCGGACTGATGCGGTCGGCGGCACGGTTCGTGCGGGCTTGCCGACGCATCGGCGGCAGGACACAAGCGATCGCATGACCCGCCGCCATCCGCTCCGCGCCCGTTCCCTCGCTGCCTGCACGGCCGCCATGGGCGCGGCCCTGCTGCTTGCCGCACCGGCGGTGCCGCAAGCCGTGCCCGCGCCGGCCCCGGCTTCGCGCGCCACGGCAACCCCGCCGGTCCTGACCGTCAGCGTGACGGCACGTTACCCGCACGACACCACCGCCTTTACCGAGGGACTGATCTGGCGAGACGGCGCCCTGTACGAAAGCGTCGGGTACGAGGGGCGATCCGACGTCCGCCGCGTCCGGCTGACCGATGGCAAGGTGATGGCGCGCGCGACCATCCCCGCCGCGCAGTTCGGCGAGGGGCTCGCGGCCTGGAAGGGCGAGCTGGTCAGCCTGACCTGGCATGACGGGGTCGCGCATCGCTGGGACGCGCATACGCTGAAGCCGACGGGCGAGAACCGGTACACGGGCGAGGGCTGGGGCCTGGCCAGCGACGCGCAGGGCTTCATCCTGGGCGACGGGTCGCCGACGCTGCGCTTCCTCGATCCGGTCAGCTTCGCGGAGCGGCGGCGGATCGGGGTGCACATGCCCGATGGCCGGTCGGTCGACCAGATCAACGAGCTGGAGATGGTCGACGGCGCGCTGTTCGCCAATGTCTGGCGCACCCCCTTCATCCTGCGCATCGACCCCGCCGATGGACGCGTGACCGGCATCGTCGACCTGCGCCCGCTGGTGGCCGAGGTGAAGGCGCGCAACCCCGACGCGGTGCTGAACGGCATCGCCTACGACCCGGTGGGCAAGCGGCTGTTCGTGACCGGCAAGCTGTGGCCGACCCTGTTCGAGATCCGGCTGACCCCGGCCATCGCGCCGAAGCGCTGAGGCTTTCGCGCGGACAAGACTGGGCCTAGATGCACCGGCATGGCCCATCCCGATGCGCAGGTCCGCGTGGCCGCCCTGTACCAGTTCAGCCGGTTCGACGATCCGGCGGCGTTGATCCCGCCGCTCAAGGCGCTGTGTGTTGCGCAGGGGGTCAGGGGCACGCTGTTGCTGGCGAACGAAGGGATCAACGGCACGATAGCAGGCCCGTCGGATGGCATCGACGCGGTGCTGGTGGATATCCGCGCGCTGCCCGGTTGCGCGACCCTGTTACCCAAATTCGCCTGGAGCGACGCCATGCCGTTCCACCGTTTGAAGGTGAAGGCGAAGCACGAGATCGTGACCATGGGCCAGCCGGGGCTGGACCCGCTAAGCGACGTAAGCACCTATGTCGCGCCGGCGGACTGGAACGCGCTGATCGACAGCCCCGACACGGTGGTGATCGACACGCGCAACGATTACGAGGTGCGGGTCGGTACCTTCGCGGGCGCGATCGATCCCGGCACGCGCAGCTTCCGCGATTTCCCGCAATGGTTCCGCGACAATCGCGATGCCCTGTTGGGCGACGACGGCATGCCCAAGCGGGTGGCGATGTTCTGCACCGGCGGCATCCGTTGCGAAAAGTCGACGGCTTTCCTGAAGGCGGAAGGGGTGGAGGAGGTGTTCCACCTACAGGGCGGCATCCTGAACTATCTGGAAACGGTGCCGGCCGCCGACAGCCGTTGGCAGGGCGAATGCTTCGTGTTCGACGAGCGGGTGGCGGTGGGCCACGGGCTGGAACCCGGCAGCCATGCGCTGTGCCGGGCATGCCGCATGCCGGTCAACGAGGCCGATCGCGCGTCTCCGCTGTTCGAGGAAGGGGTCAGCTGCCCCGCCTGCCACGGCACACGCGATGCGGACCGGCTGGCCGGCTATGCCGAACGCCACCGCCAGACCCGCCTGGCCGAGGCGCGGGGCGAGAGGCACATCGGGCAGACCGCCGGCTTGCATGGAGAGCAGGACGCTGCCTGATGGATGGGTTGAGTGGGGACGGTCAGTTCGCTGCGGGGTGGTGAGCAGTCTGACCGCTTTCGAAAAGGTAGGTGACGGTAGCTGCCTTTCTCACAAAGGATGGTGAAGGAGGAAAGGGCAATTTGCCACGGCTGCCACCGTCATGATGGCAAGTCACCGTCGTTGAGCCGGGAGCAAGCGATCAACTGATCGGTCATCGCATCGACCGTGGCGGCTACGTGACCTGCCAACCAGCATCGCAGCATCGCCAGCTGGGCAGCGGCTATCCCGACCGCGAAGACGGGAACACCTTGAGTGTCAATCTTCCTGCCGCCGTGCATCGCGATGGCATCGGCCAAGCGGCGCTGCAGGATCGAAGCGGCGGTCGAATGCAGGATCGGCCTCGCAAATGATCGCCGCTCCCAGAGATGTTCAACGACGGGCTGGACGTAGGAACGCGCTGCGCGTCCCGAGGCGGCGGTGGCAAGCACCAGCAGGATCGGCCGCATTGCTGTCAGAAGAACATCGTCCTTTCCCTTAAAATGCTCGTAGAAAGTGGATTTGCCGACGCCGGCACGGTCGATGATGTCGACCACGCGGATTGCGCCATATCGCCGTTCGATCGCCAACGTGCGAAACGCTTCCACGATGGCGCTTTCGGTACTCGAAAGCCGCCGTGCATTCCAGGAAGCAGGCTCTGCCATAGCCCGGTCTACCATGGACGGATCGGCCTGGAAGCATCGGGGCGGCGGACTATCGGGGGCGATAGTCCGCCTCGGCCCTCACAGGGCGTTTTCGCACTCGCCAAGGCTGATCCCGACCGTCATCGCTACGAGCATCGTTCATGGAGCGTCGACAGATGGAACATCGTGCAGTCGCAATCATACCAAGCAGCAATCTCGACGCGAGTGAGGCGTTCTACCGGCGTCTCAAGTTTACGGTCGTCAGTGACTATGGTCATTATCGCATCCTTGAGGACGGCCGAGGCTCGCACCTCCATCTGACATATGCTGCGGGATGGCCGAAGAATATCGAGGACAATCCCTTCGGCCTGTACCTGTATGTCGAAGACGTGGACGCGATGGCGGATGCCGTTCGGGAGCATATAATCGAAGAGGGTGCCCCACACCCAAAGCCCTGGGGCACCTATGAGTTCGCCGTCAGCGATCCCAGCGGCCTTCTCGTTCGCATTGGTCGGGTGTTGGGATAGCATCCTTGTCACGTTGTCCCGACAACGAATCCGAAGTGAAAGCGGACCACTGCTCTGAAGGACGCCTGATCGGACATGCCGCTTGGAAGCCGGTTTGGCGCTACCGCTCTTCCGCTTGACCAGCCAGGACCGCTCGGTTCAATTCCTGAACCAGTGCCGCGCGACGAAGAAGACGGAGATCAGCACCGCCAGCCCGGCGCACATGCCCATCACCGCGTCGAATGCCCATGGCTCGTCCGCCCAGGGCAGACCCTTGACGTTCATCCCGTACACGCCGGTGACGAAGGTCAGCGGCAGGAAGATCATCGCCACGATGGAGATGATGAGCGAGCGGATGTCCAGCTGTTCGGCGCGCAGGTCGGTCAGCTGTTCGTGCGTCAGCGCGGCGCGTTCCCGGATCGCCTCCAGCTCTTCGGCCATGCGCGCGGCGCGGTCGGCGGCGGCGGACAGGTGCTGGCGATCGTCCGCGCCCAGCCAGTCACCCGGCAGCGCCGCCAGCGTCTCCAGCGCCGATCGCTGCGGATTGATGAAGCGGCGCAGGCCGATCGCCTGCACCCGGACGCGCGTCACCGTGCGACGCAGCGTGAACACCCTGTTCGCGTCCAGCGCCTCCTCGCAATCGTCCAGTTCGTCGCCCAGATCGGCGACCACCGGATCGAGGTCGGCGGTGATCGCGGTGGCGAAGGCGGTGATGAGGTCGCCGGGATCGCGGATGTCGCCCGCCTCCACCTCCTTGCGCACCTCCGTCACCGCGACCAGCGGCTTGCGGGTCGCGGAATAGACATGGCCCTTCACCGCCCAGATGCGGATGGAGGCGAGCGGGTCGGACGTGCTCAGCGTCTCTTCCGACCGGCCGCGCAGGTTGAGCAGCGCGCCGGACTCAAATTTCTCGCACCGGGGGCGGGTCTCGGCGGCGGTGAGGGCGTCGATCACATATTCGTCCAGGCCGGCGCGGTCCTTGAACCAGGTCTTCGCACGGTCGTCCGTCGTCTCCAGGTGCGTCCAGATCAGGTGCGCAGGGCTGTCGAACGCGTCGTGCAGGTCCACCTGTTCGGCGGAACCGTCGTCAATGCGATAGGCGAAGCCGCTCACGCCATCACCAGTTCGACCGTCAGGCCCGGCAGAGCCTCGACTGGCGCAGGGCCGGCGATCCGGTCCGCATCGGCGCGGGCACGGTCCAGGATCGCCGTCGGCATGGCTGGCGCGTGGTAAAGCCGGTCGGCATTGGCCAGCCATCGTGCCTCGCGCAGGGTCAGGTCGTCCGGGTCGGCGGAGCGGACCGCGATACGCTCTTGGCGGGCGGACGGCGCCGCGCTTTCGAGGATATGCGCCACCTCACCACCCGCGAACGGCGTCAGCGGATCGAGCGGGGCACCGGGCGCCAGCACGGCGGCGATCGCATGCCGCCGGTCGCGACTGTCGGGAAGCCTGCGCCTGAGCACTTCGCGCGCCGCGTGCAGCGCCTCCGCCAGGCGGCCCAGGCCCGGCGGCAGCAGCATCTCCAGCCGCTGACGCAGCGCGGCGGCCAGCCCGGCGGACACGCCGGCCGTGCCGATCGCGACCAGCACGGGCGACCGGTCGACGATCGCGGGCAAGGTGAAATCGCACAGGTGCGGCCGGTCCACCGCATTGACCAGCACGCCGCGCGCAAGCAGGCGGGCGACCGCCGCCTCCGCCTGTGCGGCGTCGTCGAGCGCGATGATCGCAAGGCGCGCATCGCTTCCTTCGTCGGCCACCGATGCGCCGGCCCGTTCCAGCAGGCGGCGTTTCGCGTCGGCGGCCTCGCCCTCGCCCAGCAGGATGACCGGCCGTCCCGCCAGCTTCACGAAGATCGGGAGAGCCGGGAGGGGCGCATGGGGCGTCACCGCGCCAGCCACTCCGGCACGCGCTCCGCCGCCAGGATCGTTTCCGCCGCGATCCGGTCCGCGACCACGGCGAAGCGATCGCCATCGACCAGCACCTCCGGCACCAGCGCACGGCTGTTGTAGGTGGAGGCCATGGTCGCACCATAGGCGCCCGCAGTGCGGAACACCGCCAGATCGCCGCTTTCCACCCGATCGATGTCGCGACCCATCGCAAACGTGTCCCCGCTCTCGCAGACTGGGCCGGCGATGTTGGCGACCATCCGCTCTCCCGTCGGTTGCACCGCGACGAAGTCGTGCCACGCATCGTATAGCGCCGGGCGGGCGAGGTCGTTCATCGCCGCATCGACGATGACATAGGGGTTCACCACGCCAGGCTTCACCCAGATGACGCGGGTCAGCAGCACGCCGGCATTGCCCGCGATGACGCGGCCGGGTTCGAACATCAGTTCCGCGTCCCAGTCGCGGGTGACGCTCGCGACCATGGCGCCATAATCGGCGGGGCTGGGGAAGGTGTCGCCCGGCTTGTACGGCACGCCCAGCCCGCCGCCCAGATCGACACGCGATATCGCGTGGCCGCGGCGCCGCAGCTCCGCCACCAGCTCGCCGATCCGGGCGTAGGCCGCCTCCAGCGGCGCCAGGTCGGACAGCTGGCTGCCGATGTGGCAGGCGACGCCGCGCAGGTCGAGGCCGGGCAGGCGCGACAGGCGGTCGAACATGTCCGGCGCCTGGTCGATCGGCACGCCGAACTTGTTCTCCTTGCGACCCGTGGAGATCTTGGCGTGGGTGCCCGCGTCCACGTCCGGGTTGACCCGGATCGTCGCTCGCGCGCGCAACCCCTTGGACGCGGCGATGCGGGCGAGCACCTCGCCCTCCTCCTCCAGCTCCAGGTTGAACTGGCCGATGCCGGCGTCCAGCCCTCGCGCCAGTTCGTCCGCCGTCTTGCCGACGCCGGAAAAGACGATCCCGTCCGGTGGCATCCCCGCCGCCAGTGCGCGCGCCATCTCGCCGCCCGACACCACGTCGGCGCCGTAACCCTCGTCCGCGAGCAGGCGCAGCACGGCCAGGTTCGGATTCGCCTTGATCGCATAGGCGATGTGTTTGCGGGCGACGTCCTTCAACCCGTCGCGGAACACCTGTGCGTGACGGCGAAAGGTGGCGGCGGAATAGACATAGACCGGGCTGCCCACCGCCTCGGCGATGGTGGGCAGCGGCACATCCTCGACATGGAGGATGCCGTCGCGGAAAGCGAAATGGTCCATTATTGCGGCGGCAGGTCGAATTCGTCGGAGCGGCGACGCTCGGAACTGCGCGACAGTTCGTCGCTGCGCTGGGGACGCTGCTGCGTTGTCGGGGTGAGCAGCGCGGCCGCGTCCGGCTGCGTCTTCGCACCATAGGGCGCGACCGGCAGCGGCGTGTTGGGCGGGGGTTTCAGCCCGACATTGGATCCGCAGGCCGCAAGCGGCAGTGCCAACAGGGCGATCGCGTAACGCGTCATGCCATCTCTCCCCCGCGCGCCGCCGCGACGGCGGCACGGACATTGGCGGGCGCGGTGCCGCCGAAGCTGGTACGGCTGGCGACGGACGCGTCCACGCTCAGCACGTCGAACACCCGCGCGTCGATGCGCGCGTCGATCGCGGTCATCTCATGCAGCGGCAGCGCGTCCAGCGTCACGCCCAGTTCCTCGGCGCGCTTCACGACGCGCCCGGTGACGTGATGCGCCTCCCGGAACGGCATCCCGCCCTCCCGCACCAGCCAGTCGGCCAGGTCGGTGGCGGTTGCAAAGCCGCTTTCCGCCAGGGCGCGCATCCGGTCGGTGCGGAACGTGGCGCTGTCGATCATGCCGGTCATCGCTGCGATCGACAGGCCGAGCAGGTCATGCGCCTCGAACACCGGCGGCTTGTCGTCCTGCATGTCCTTGGAATAGGCGAGCGGCAGGCCCTTCATGGTCACCATCAGCGACGTCATGCAGCCAAGGATGCGACCGGCATGGCCGCGCACCAGCTCGGCGGCGTCCGGATTGCGCTTTTGCGGCATGATCGAGCTGCCGGTCGACCAGGCGTCGCTCAGTGCCACGAACCCGAACGGCTGCGACGCCCACAGCACGAACTCCTCCGCCAGCCGCGACAGGTGCAGCGCGCATTGCGTGGCCGAGGTAAGATATTCGAGCGCGAAATCACGGTCGCTGACCGAATCGAGCGAGTTGCGGGTCGGCCCGTCGAACCCCAGCGCCTGCGCCGTCGCGTGCCGGTCGATTGGAAAGCTGGTGCCGGCCAGCGCGGCGCTGCCCAGCGGGCACAGGTTCATCCGCGCGCGCGCGTCGCGGAACCGGGCCATGTCGCGGCTCACCATCTCGTGATACGCCATCAGATGGTGGCCCAGCGTCACCGGCTGTGCCGATTGCAGATGGGTGAAGCCGGGCATGACGTCGGCGGCGTGCTGTTCCGCACGGGAGAGCAGCGCCGCGTCCAATCCCGTCAGCGCCGCCAGCACCGCGTCGATCGCGTCGCGCACCCACAGGCGGAAATCGGTCGCGACCTGATCGTTGCGGCTGCGCGCGGTATGCAGGCGGCCCGCCGCCGGCCCGATCGCATCGGCCAGCCGCGCCTCCGTCAGCATGTGGATATCCTCCAGCGCCAGATCGTCGGGCACGCCGTTATCGGCATAGTCCGTCGCCACGCGGTCCAGCCCGGCGTCGATGGCCGCGACATCCTCGGTCGACACGATGCCCTGCGCGCCCAGCATGGCGACATGCGCCTTCGACCCGGAAATGTCCTGTCGCCACATTTGCTTGTCGAAGGGGATGGAGGCATTGATCTCCCGCATCACGGCGGAAGGTCCCTCGGCGAAGCGGCCGCCCCACATGGTGTTGGAGGAATTCATGCGTATCGCTGCTTGCCTGATGCTGGTCCCGGCCCTGTTGGCCGCCGGTTGCGATAGGCATTCGCCGGTCGCGGGGCAAGGCAATGAGGCCGCCGCCGCGCCGGCTGCGACCCCCGCCACCGCGCCGGCCGCGACCCCCGCCGCTGCGGGTCGGATCGACCGCAGTTACAAGGGGGAGGCGGCGCCCGCCTTCGCCTTCACCGGCCCCGACGGCAAGGCGACCACGCTGGCGGCGTTTCGCGGCAAGCCGGTGCTGTTGAACCTGTGGGCGACATGGTGCGGCCCGTGCGTCAAGGAGCTGCCGACGCTGGACGCGCTGGCGAAGCGGGAGGCGGGGCGCCTGACCGTGGTCGCGATCAGCCAGGACACCGACGCATCGAAGGTGGCGCCGTTCCTGAAGGATCGGCACCTGACGACGCTGACCCCCTATACGGACGAAAAGATGGTCTGGGTGCCGGCGGTCGCGTCGAACCTGCCCACCTCCATCCTGTTCGATGCCGAGGGCCGCGAGGTCTGGCGCGTGCTGGGCGACATGGACTGGACCGGCCCAGCGGCTGCGGATGCGCTGAAGTTGGTAAGCTGAGCGTCGTTGGCCGGGCTGGCGGTGACTCGGCACCGGCTTATTACACAGCGTCAGGCCGGCATAGGCGATCAGCACCGCCGTCCAAGGCCGCGACACCTCATGGCAAGTTGCCGACCTTCCGCTCGACCGACATGATCGAGCGAGAGGGGCGCTGGTCAATCGTTCGACACGTGGTAACATTCCCACGACAAACATGACCGCCATCGTGGAGAGATGCTGATGCTTGGGCGCAGAATCGGGCTCGTGTCGAAACTGTCCGGCTTGCTTCTGCTTGCCGGTCTTTCGGGCGCTCCATCGATGTTGCACGCACAAGGGCCCGTGCAGGGCGGGCAGGAGCATGCGCGGAACCGAGGCAGGTTGCCTACCGAAAAGGATGTCTCCCGCCACATGGACTTCCTCGCCAGAAAGGATCGCCTGATCCGGACGGGTGGCACGAATCTGATCTTCGTCGGCGACTCCATCACGGACGCCTGGCGCAGCGACCCGCAGCGCGAGATCTTCGAGGATTATTTCGGCCGTTATCGCCCGTACAATATCGGGATCGGCGGGGATGAGACCCAGCATGTGCTGTGGCGCATCAACCATGGCGAGCTCGACGGGCTGAAGCCGAAGCTGGTCGTCCTGATGATCGGGACGAACAACCTGGCCAACGCCAACAGGATGAGTCCCGCCGAAACGGCCGACGGTGTCGCCGCCGTGGTCGAGGCGATCCGCGCCAAGCTGCCCGGCAGCAAGATCCTGCTGCTCGGCATCTTCCCGCGTGCCAACCGGAGCGACGACCCGTTGAGGCGGGCGGTGAACGCGACCAACGCGATCATCGCGGGCCTGCAGGATCGCAAGACGGTGTATTACACGGATATCGGATCGAAGTTCCTGGATGCCGACGGGACGCTGCCCGGCAACATCATGCCCGATTATCTCCATCCCAACGCCAAAGGATATCAAATCTGGGCCGATGCCGTGAAAGCACAGGTCGATGGTCTGGTGAATTCCCGCTAGGCGACGTCGGTCCCGCCATCGGCTTGCGCTGACCACTCAAGCCTGATCGGTGACCGACGATCAATGAGCAGGGTGTAGGACAGGTTCCGGTTGTTTCGCATGACGCCGCGCGGGACGCATCCCGATACGGTTCAGAGACCCAGCGCCACGAACGCCTTCAGATACCTGTTCGCCTCCGCCGCGGGTAGCGCCTCGTTCAGGCGGAGGTACACCTTGCCCGAAACGGCCTGATACTGCGTGACGACTGCGGGATCCTTCGCCCCGCTGGTCACCACCTCGGCCCGCTTCATCGCATCGGCCGGGGTCGCGAACACCTCGATGATGCTCTGGCCAGCCTTGGGTTGAGTGGCGTCGGAGAAGCTCGCCTTGCTGCTATATTCCCCCGGCTGACCGAGAAGGTGGTCGGGGTCGGTCTGGGTCGTGAGGGCCGTGATCTGGGTCACCGGCAAGCCCGCCTTCGCCAGCCTGTCCGCCACATCGCCGGCTCGCACCGGTTGCGCCTGCGCCGCGACGGCGTTGTCCGTATGGTCCGGCGTCTGCTGGCACCCGGCCAGCATCAGCACCACTGCGTAGCCCAGCACAGCCGTCGCTTTCACTTACGCCTCTCCCTGACCACAAAGATCGGCTTCAGGTAGAGCCGGCAGCCAGTCGAAGGCAAGTTCGGCCGCCCGGATGTGACGCGAGGCGTTGGTGGCTGAAGCAAGCATTCCGTAGTCTGCGATAGAACCGCGGCGAAGACTGCCGCTCACGACATGCTAAGCCGTATGGCGCTACGGAAGCTGACGCCGCGGCCACGCCCCCATTGCTGCGATACGCGAAGGAAAGTGTCCGTTGACAAGAGAACTTGCCCTCTCAAGGCAGAACATATCGTGATTTGTCAAAACCGAGTGACAGTCGTTTTGACCGATCATGCAGATTTTTGACACCGAATTATCCGGTACGGCTGAGTGCTTCCCGCTCGGATGTCAGTAGCCGGATGATCGGCATCATGCTGTCAGTGCTGCAGCGGTCAGCGCCCGGTAGAGCGTGGCATGGTGGCATTTGAGCAGCTTGGCGGCTTCGCGCACCGACGCACCTTCGCTCACCAACCGTTCGCCTAGTGCGATCTGATCGGGTGTGAGCTTAGGTGGGCGACCGAAGCGTACTCCCCTCGCCTTAGCTGCTACCCGCCCGCTGCTGCTGCGCTGGTGGATCAGCTCGCGCTCGAACTCGGCGATACCGGCGAACACTGTCAGCACCATGCGACCCGCTGGTGATGTCGTGTCTGCCCAAGGCTCGGCTAGCGAGCGCAGGCCGGCGCCGGCTTCCTTCAGCTTCTCGGCGATGTCGAGCAGATCGCGGGTAGAGCGCGCCAACCGGTCGCCCTGCGTCACCACCACCGTGTCCTCGTCGCGCAACTGCTCGATCATCCGGGCCAGCTCGGGCCGGTCGCGCTTCGCGCCCGACACCTTCTCCTCGAACGTCCGCTTGCATCCAACCTCCATCAACGCGGCGCGTTGCAGCCGGAGGTCCTGGTCATCGGTGGACACGCGAGCGTAGCGATCATCATGTCGCAAAAGTGCATCAGAACGGCTGGGTTATGCAATCGACTTCTGCGACAGCGATGCACGAGGAAAGTTGAACGTCGGAGGCGCTGTCGCAGAATTTAGCACTTTTGCGACGCGACCGCTTTGCGCTCCTCCGTCGCCATCTCTTCAATGGAAAAGCGCAAGCGGAACAGATCTTGGTAAAACTGCCTCACTGCTAACAGCGAGCACTTGACTCGTTCCAGCAGTCTCGAGCGACTTCGTTTGCGGGGATAAGGGAGGGAGCGCTAAAGCATAATGTGCCGGTATGTGATCACCCCTTACGGGGGCTCCCGCCCGGCGTACAGCGGCCCTGACCGCGTTGCCGCTACTGCTCGCGTTCGAGGCAGTGCCCGACCTGTTCCGTACGCTCGGCAACGTCACCAACGACTCGTCGTCGCGCGAATCGTCGCTTGGCAACGCCTGTCGCCTCCATCTGAATCGTAGAGTTCGGGCCAACCTTACGATCAGCTCGCCGGGCTTGCTGTGCTGTTGCGTCGGCATACCCGCTGAGGATCGCAATGCAGGGCCGATCCACCATCACGGATCGGACCGACCCCATAATGAAAGTTCCGGCACACATCGGAACGGCAGGCGAACGACTTATCTCGGCCTAAGTAGTTATGACGGCATCGGAGACCGAATGATGCGCATCCACCATCTGAATTGCGGCACGGATTGTCCGCTTGGCGGCGCTTTGTTCGACGGCAGGAGCATCGGGCCCCTCGGCAAGCTTGTGTGTCACTGTTTGCTGCTCGAGACGGATGCGCACGGGCTGGTGTTGATTGACACCGGCTACGGTCTGCGCGACGTGGCGCATCCGCATACAAGACCGGCGCCGCGCATCACCCGGCCATGGCAACTGATGCTCAACATCCGGCTCCGGGAAGAGGATACTGCAGCACGGCAGATCGAGGCACTTGGCTTCCGTCCAAGCGACGTGCGACACATTGTCGTCACCCACCTCGACTTCGATCATGCCGGCGGGCTTGAGGATTTCCCCGGCGCAACCGTGCATGTGATGAAGCGCGAATATGATGACGCCACCGGACCACATTCAGGGGTGGTGGCACGCCATCGGTGGCGCCGCTCGCAACTCGACAACGTGCAACACTGGCGCGGCTATGGCGCAATCGGCGAGCCGTGGTTCGGCTTCGACGCCGTGCGCGATTTGGCGGGACTGCCGCCGGAAATCCTGTTCGTTCCCCTTCCCGGTCATACATGGGGCCATGCGGGAGTTGCGGTCCGACGCGACGATGGTGGTTGGCTGTTGCACGCGGGCGACGCGTATTTCTATCGCGGCGAAATGCGTCAGGCTCGTCGCCATTGTACGCCCGGTCTCCGAGCTTATCAGCGGTTGATGGAAGTCAGTTCAACCCACCGCCTGCGGAACCAGGAGCGGCTTCGGCGACTTTCCCTGGAGCACGCCAACGAGGTGTCGATCGCCTGTGCCCACGATCCCGTCGAACTGGAACAATGCCAGGCAGGGCAGCCCCTCTGATCCCGAAATTCATGCAACCGCAAGAGGAGCACAGACCATGACAAGCCAACAGGATGTCGTTCGCGAACTGTTCGTGACCGGACTGGTCAACGCCCATGCGGTGGAGAAGCAGGCCCTGTCGATCATGACTCCGCGGGTAGAGCGGATCGAGAACTACCCCGAAGTTGCTGACCGGCTGCGCCTTCATATCAGGGAGACGGAAGGACAAATTGCTCGGCTTGACGAGCTCTTGGCGGCCTTTGACACGAGCGGTTCCGTGCTGAAGGACATGGGTCTCAGCATGTCAGGCAGCATGGCCGCGCTGACACACAGCGTGGCGGGGGATGAGATCGTCAAGAACAGCTTCGCCAACTACGCTTTCGAGCATTTCGAGATCGCCGCGTACAAGTCACGACGCCCCATCGGCGCCGCAGCAGCGGAGCTCTGCCAATGTACAATCACGCCCTCGAACGGGAACTGGAAGCTCACGAGCGCTACCATACCGCGCCCCTTTGCTGGTGGCGGACGCTCGCCGCCGAGCAGTTCGCCCAGAACGCTGACGTCGTCGAGGCGGCAGTCGCGTCGATCGCGGCCGTCTCCCGTCTCGCCCCCGACCATCTCATCGGCGAGCTCACCACCTCACTGGAGGAGGAGCGCGCCAGAACCTGGAACGAACTTGCCGCCTTCTACATGCGGCTTGACGGAATGCAGCTTGGGCTCTGTGCCGAGATCGCGGGTAGCGCGGCGGCGCTCAGCGCGAACCTTATGGACCCGCTCGGCCTGGTCACTCTGCTCAACCTTCTCGCAGCCATACCTGACGATGAACCCAGCCGCGCGGCTCGCGACCGCCGCGACGTGGCTTGGCGAGCGCGGCGCGCTTCTGAACCGCACAACGATGGCCGAAGTCGAATGGCACCCCCGCCACCGTCGTCGAGAGTGGGACGAGGATGACGGGGCGTACTTCGACGGGAGACTGAATGATGGATCCGCTCAATCTCTTCGGTGCTGGTACCGCCATGGTCGGGCTCGGTGGCGTCGCTGTCGCCGTCCAGGCCTGTATCGAGGTGATCGCCGTTCCGCGCATCGGTCGATCTATCGCAGACTGGCCGGTGCTCGCCGCGATGATCTTCATCCTGGCCGTGGATCTCGTCATCGTCGGACTGGGCGCGACCATCGCGCTCGTCCGGATCTGAAGGAGGTCGGCATGGCGAAGCTGAGCAAGCGCTCCGTCAGGAGCAACCTGCCTGCCGTCCAGGCGCAGCACGGTGGCGAGCGCCGCATCGGCTCGGCCGTGATCCCGGTCTAGGCCGTCTACCATGTGCCCGCGGTGCACAGGCCCGGTCCCGGCAGGTGGTCGCGCGAAGCCGACAAGATCGCGTGGACTGATCCCGCGACCGGCCTCGGCTGCATCATTCGGCGCGAACGGAACGGCGGCCATCTCTCCGGCTATGTCGGCGTCGGGCCTGACCATACGCTCTTCGGCGTCGAATGGCAGGCGATCCCCGCCAGCCTCGACATCGAGGTCCATGGCGGCATCTCCTACGCCGCCGCCTGCGACGCGAGCGGTCCGGAGGAGATCTCGGTCTGCCACGTTCCGCGTGGCACCTCGCCGGGGAGCGGAGGGCATATCTGGTGGGTGGGTTTCGAGTGCAACCACATCACCGACCTGGTGCCCGACCGAACGAACGGGCACCTTTAACCGGGTGGTCTGGACATACGTGTCCGCCACCCGGCCGAAGAAGCTCTTCGACCGTCATTGGTCTTTCGACCGACTCTCGTTCAGGGTTTCCACGCCCCGGCTCGGGAACCGCTTCCCGTGCATCGGCGAACATAGGTCGCCGATTTCAGGATGGCGACCATTTTCAGGATGGATCACGCGGTAACCATCGATATGCCCGCCGGACGTGCCGCAGATGGAGCCATGCCGACCTTCCTGACGCTTGCCGCCGCCGTTCCCCTCCTGCCGGCGGGCACCTCGTTCACCTGTACCCCGACCCGCGTCTGGGACGGGGACGGGCCGGTGTGGTGCGCAGAGGGGCCGCGCCTGCGCATCGCCGGCGTCGCGGCGCGCGAGCGCGACGGCTCGTGCCGGTTGAACCAGCCCTGTCCCTCGGCGACAGCTTCGGCATCTCGCGATGCGCTGGTCCGGCTCGTCGGACGTCCGACCGGCCGCTCACGTGAAGGACACGTGCTCGTGACGGGAGGGACGATGCGTTGCGTCTCGAACGGCCCTGCGGGCGGCAGTCGGACAGGCGCATGGTGCACGAAGGCGGCCGGCGTCGACCTGTCGTGCGCGCTGGTCGCGAGCGGGACCGTGCTCCGGTGGAGCCGATACTGGCGCGACCATGGCTGCGGAGGGCGCGGCTGATGCCGAGGGGGGACGCGGTACGGACTCGAAGACATGCCGCTGGAGCGACACGGCGCGCTGGTGCTCGACATCCGGGACGGCGGTACGTGGCGGCTCATGCAGGGTGGCGAGCGACGCGACACGACGTCTTGCGACCAACCGCAGAAGCCGTAGGCTGGCCGGCATGGGCAATCCATTCCGCTTCGCCGGCGCCTGGGCGCTCTTCGCTGCCGGTCACATGGCGACGATCCTGGCCGCCTGTCGCACGCCCCTCGCCGGCAGGGCGTACCAGCGCCTCATGGCGGCATCGACCCGCGTCCAGGGCCGATCAGCCTTCGGACCATGGTCCGCCCACGTCGAACCGTGACCCCGGATCAGGAACGATGGGCAGAAGCGATCGCGATGCACCGGATGCATGGCGACAGGGCGGTCCCATGGCTCGCGGAGCGTGTCGGCGAACTGGCGCTGATCGGGGACGAAGCGGGCGTGGGCCGGTTCCGGGAGATCGCCTGGCGGCTGGAGCAGCTGACGACGCAGGGATCGGTGGAATGATGTTGGCCGTCTGGCGTGCCGTCGGTCGTGATGCCGCCTGGCTGGGCCTGCTGGCGGTCGTCTGTGTCGCTGCCCTATTCGGGTTCGGCTGACACTTGGATATGGGCGGCCCTCCCAGCGAGGAGCCCAGCCCTCGTGATGAGGGCGTCGATCCTACCATCGGTGCCGGCCGGCGCTGCGCTCTCCAGGCGCGCCTGGGCTGCGACCAGCTGCGTCCAGACATCCCAGGCTTCAACCTTGTCCGCCAGATACGCGCAGTGGGCCAGGCGAGCCTGGAGCTCCAGTCGGAGCAGTGTAGTTTCGATTGTCATTGATCAAGGATAGTCCAGCGGCCTCAATCTCCTACTCAAAGGAGGCGCGGTCATCCGGTATCGCGGCCAACATGGATCAGTCTTCCTACGATTCGTTGACCGAACGCGAGCTGGAGTGCCTGCGGCTGGTCGCCACTGGTCGTACTTCAAAGGAGATCGCCCTGCTGCTGGGCATCTCCAAGCACCGCGTCGACGAGGTCGTGGACGGCGCTCGCGGCAAGCTGGGCGGCCTGCGGCGAACCACCGCCGCTCGACTGGTGATCGAGCACGAGGTGCCAGCATCCCCCCATCCGGTCGGGGGTGACGTGATCGGGGTCGCCGACCCAGTCCGCCCGACACCAGAAGCGGCTCAGGAACAGCAGCAGGCCCCTGTCGCCGAGGTGCGGGAGACGTCGGTCCCATTCGACCACTTCCCCCCGGTTCGGACCGAAAGGCCGCCTGACGTCGAAGAGAAGCATGGCCTCGATCCGGCCAGGCTTGTCCACACGACGCTGCTCCTGACGATCACGGTGCTCATAGCGGTGCTCGTGCTCGTCACGCCAAAGCTCGGCGGGGTGTTCATGCACCTCGGCGCGCTCGTGAAACCGTACTATCACTGAGCCCGGGGCTGATCGCTTCCGGGAGGGAGTTTGCATGTCTCGAGTTTCTGACACCCACATCGCCACCGTTGCCAAGAGCGTCATTGCGGCGGAGCGGTCCAACGACCGCAGCATCGCCGACCTTTCGCGCTGCATGACCAGCATGATCGAGCAGCGTACCTCATCCCGGACGATCCTCGATCCCGATGCCATCGCGGCCATCCGCAAGGTATGCCGCAGCATCGATCTCTCCCTCGCCGCCCAGGCGGAGCTGGCGGACGCTCACGCGATCCTGACGGCCCTGCCGACGAAGCTGGCGGCGGACCAGTTCGGTCCAGGCTGCGCGCTGCTCCCGGAAGCTCAAGTCCTCTCGATCGCCGCCGCGGCATAGGCGTTGACCGCTGACCGGCGTCCTGCTTCGAATGGCCGATGCTCTGGTACATCTATGGGTTCTGGATCGCGCTCGCCGCGCTGTTCGCCGCTGCCTACAGGTTCGGCGGGCGCACGGAACGCCAGGTCGCCACGATGTACCTTGCGGCGGCCATCGGGACGCTGGTTCTTCGCCCGGCTCTGGCCATGCGTTGGAGGGACGTCGAGCCGGCGATCCTGCTTGTCGACGTCCTGCTCGCGCTGGGAATGATGCGGCTCGGCATCCGCTCGGGCAAAATATGGATACTGACCGCGTCCGCGCTCCAGATTCTCTCGTCGCTGGCCCATCTGGCGCGAGCCATGGATCCGACGCTCTGGTGGTTCGGCTACCAGTTGATGGAGGAGGCGGGGAGCTATCCCATGCTGGTCCTGCTAGCGATCGGCATCTGTCAGCATCACTCGCGGAAGCAGGGGCAGGTCGTGGCGAGTGCCGTGCCGTCGCGGAACGACTTATCCGCCTGGCAGGCAGCACCGACGCCAACCGAACCGCGGAGCGGCTGATCGACGGCTTCGGGTCGCTTCCCGCCGCGCTGGCAGCGACTGACGAATGTCGCGCCCGCATCCTCGGGCAGGACCAAGCGGCCGTGCAGGCGATCGCAGCCTTCAAGGCCGGCCTGACCCACGTCACCCAGTATCGGGCGGCCGAGCGGCCGCTTCTGACGAACTGGCAGGCGCTGCTCGACTACCTCCACGTCGACATGGCGCATCTCGCGGTCGAGAGGTTCCGCGTACTCCACCTCAACACGCGCAACATGCTGATCCGCGACGATGTCATCACCGAGGGTACCATCGACCACACGCCCATACATCCCCGCGAGGTCGTTCGTCGCGCGATTGAGCTCGGCTCCGCCGCCATCATCCTGGTCCACAACCATCCTTCAGGCGACCCTTCGCCCAGTCGCTCCGATATCGACGTCACGCGCAACGTCGCGGAAGTCGGCAAGCGTCTCGGCATCGCGGTCCTTGACCACGTCATCGTCGGCGCGAGCGGCCATGTCTCGCTCCGGGCTCAAGGCCTGATCTGACTATTGAAACCAGAATTGCCGCCATTTCGGATTAGTCGGCGTCGTTGATACCCCATCGGCCTTGGCGCTACCGGTTGCGTCTCGAGTTGACTGACGCTTCGCGACCCTCATTCAGTTCTGCGTACGCAACACGATGAGCCCTCAGACACCCGCCGGACCCTTTCTGACCCTGAACTCGGCCGACCGCATGGCGCCACCTACAATTTCATCAGCGGCATGTGGAACGGACCGCGAGGGCCGTTGTGCGACGATCCCAACCATATTCCACAGAGCAAGAAGAACGACGTGGAAACCGGAGAGGATCAGAAGGGGCAGGAGAGTGGCACACCAAGTCGAGGTGCTGATCCTGACAAGCGATCTCGACTTCGCCACCGACCGGGTCTGCCGCGAACTGACGCGCAGGGGAAGGAAGTTTCTCCGCCTCAACCGAGAGCAGTTGGGCGACGTCCTGCTAGCGCTAGATCCGACCGAACCTCGGCTGACCTGCCGTCACGACGGTCGCACATGGACAGTCGGGTCGGAGCTTCGATCGGTATGGTGGCGCCAAGGCACGTTTGATCGGAACGTCGCGGGGAACGGGGCGGAGGTGGAGGATCAGCTGCAGCGTTCGCAGTGGTCCGCTTTCATGCGTTCCATGATGGTTTTCGATGACGCGCGATGGTTTAATTGTCCCTCCGCAGTGTACCGTGCCGAAATCAAGGCGTTGCAGCTCGCCGCAGCCGCGGAGGTCGGCTTCGATGTGCCACGCACGGTCATGACCAACGATCCTGATATCAACCCTCCGGCAGCCGATGGTCTTCCCGTCGCAATTAAGAGCGTGGACACGCTACTGCTGCGCGACGGCCCGGACCAGCTGTTCGGCTACACGTCGATCATGGACTGGAAGGATGCGGCCCTTCCAGAATTGACGGCGGCTCTGACCGTTCAGCAGGCGCTTATGAACAAGCTCGACCTTCGGGTCACCGTCGTCGAGGACCGTCTCTGGTGTACGTCAATCAAGCGTGCCGGGGAGGGCATCGAAGTCGATTGGCGACTGACCGGGAAGGACCAACTGGAGATCGTCGATCACGTCCTCAGCGACGAGGACGCGAATCGTTGCCGCGAGTTCGTAGCTAGGCTTGGCCTGCGGTATGGAGCCATTGATCTAGCGGTCGCCGCCGGACGAAGCTGGTTCATCGAGATCAATCCAACCGGTGAATGGGGATGGGTCGACGGAGAGACACGACCGATCGCCGCGGCAATTGCAGTCGCGCTGTCATGCTCGCGCTAGATCGTGTCCGAAGGGTGGCCAGCATGCCGCTTCGCCCGATCCGCTTCCTGGCGGGGGAGCTGTGGACGCCAATCGCAATGTGGCGGACCAACTCGACAATTCGTCAGCGTGCCATCGCCACGGGAGGTCCAATCGCGGCGCTGTCGAACGACGACCTCGCGAAGCTAATCGAGGCCGAATGGACGCGGGGAAAGGAACTCGACGACAAGCTGCAGAAGCTGACCGCCGCTCTGTCCGTATCAGTTACCGTCGGAGGGCTCGTCGGCTCGACGATGCTGCAGGATTTGGTGGCATCGGGGTGGAAGATCGCCGCTGCCGTCCTCTTCCTGCTCGCAGTTGCCCTCCTGCTGACAGGCGTCCTAATCGGCTTCAACGGGCTGCAGCCGAAGCCCCGCTACGGCTACGGAGCCGGGTACCTCAGCATAGTCGCATCTGGAGGCGATGCCGCTCGAAAGGAGATGATCGCGGCGGCGCGTAGCTTTGAGCGGGACAACCTCCTGCGCGCGAACGAGGCTGTCGCAGCAATCGTCTCAATCAGAAACGGAGTGCTCGCTTTCGCGGCCGCAATGTTGGTCGGGCTGATAGCAGCGGGATTGGGTAAGGGCGTGACGACGGATTCGAACAGTGCCGGTCCTCAAGCGATGGTCAGCATTTGGGACCGTCCAACTGACTCGTTGCTTGGCCTGCATCATCCCTCAGGGCGGACGTCGTAGCCACCTAAGAGCAGGCGCCAAAACCGAGAACACGATTAAAGCTGATTCTGCGGATCAGATAACCTGATCCAACAAAAGGTAGTGGATGCCCGACGTGGATTCGAACCACGATTGACGGAGTCAGAGTCCGTAGTCTTGCCGTTAGACGATCGGGCAGCAAGGGGGGCGCCAATAGGCGGGCCGGCGCGGGCTGTCAACGCCGGGTGCTTGTGGAGAATGACGGGCCGCGCTACCTTGCGTGCAAGCACCGTGCGGGCAACCCGCGACGGCAGAACAGAAAAGAGTGAAACACGGCATGGGGGACAGTTCCGCCAAGATGCCGTACCGGGGGACCGATTCCCCCCGTCCGGTTCCACCGCGGCCCATGCGGGGTCGCTGGTCCAACGCGCGCCATTACGCCGCGCTCGACCTGGGCACCAACAATTGCCGCCTGCTGATCGCGCGCCCGCAGGGTCCGGGCTTTGCCGTGGTCGATGCGTTTTCGCGGATCGTCCGGCTGGGCGAGGGGCTGGCTGCGTCCGGGCGCCTGTCCGACGACGCGATCGAGCGCACCATCGCGGCGCTGCGTGTGTGCGCCGACAAGTTGAAGCGCCGCAACGTCCTGATCGCCCGCTCCGTGGCGACGGAGGCGTGCCGCCGCGCCAGCAACGGCGAGGCATTCATCGAGCGGGCCTATGCCGAAACCGGCATCCATCTCGACATCATCTCCGCCGAGGAGGAGGCGCGGCTGGCGGTGCTGGGCTGCCATGCGCTGATTGAGCCGGGCAACGGGCCGGCGGTGGTGTTCGATATAGGCGGGGGATCGACCGAACTGGTGCTGATCGACACCGCCGGACCGGTTCCGCGTGTGCTGGACTGGCATTCCATGCCCTGGGGCGTGGTGTCGCTGACCGAAAGCGCCGGCGGCGGCGAGGATCGGGAGGGCCGCCTGAACGCGTATCGCCGGATGTGCGAACTGGCGTCGGAGGGCATGGCGCGCTTCGCCGCCCGCCTGCCGCGCGGCGCAACGCGGCCACGCCTGCTGGGCACCAGCGGCACGGTCACGACGCTGGGCAGCGTGCATCTGGGCTTGAGCCATTACGATCGCTCTGCCGTGGATGGATTGATCGTGCCGTCCCCCGCTATGCGGCGCATCTGTTCGGACCTGTCCGGCATGTCGGTGGCGGAGCGGGCGCGCTGGGCGTGCATCGGCAACGAGCGGGCCGAACTGGTCGTCGCCGGCTGCGCGATCCTGGAGACGATCATGGACATCTGGCCCGCCGAGCGGCTGGGCATCGCCGATCGCGGGATCCGCGAGGGCATATTGAAACGGCTGATGGGCGCGGCGCGGCCGTAAGAGCAAGTTGGAGAGGACGGCATGAGCAGGGGCGGTACCGGCGGGCGCCAACGCGTCCGCACGGCGCGTGGCAGGACCGCGCAGTCGACGCGCTGGCTGGAACGGCAATTGAACGACCCTTATGTCCGCCGCGCAAAGGCGGAGGGCTATCGCAGCCGCGCCGCCTACAAGCTGCTGGAACTGGACGAGCGATTCGGACTGCTCCGCGGCACGAAACGGGTGATCGACCTGGGCATCGCGCCGGGCGGATGGAGTCAAGCGGTGCGTCGGCGCGTACCGGGCGCCTCGGTGGTCGGTATCGACTTGCTGCCCGTCGATCCGATCGACGGCGTCACCATCTTCCAGCATGACTTCATGGACGATGCCGCGCCGGGCCTGTTGATGGAGGCGCTGGGCGGCGCGCCCGACCTGGTCCTGTCCGACATGGCCGCCAATACTGTCGGGCATCCTCAGACGGACGCGCTGCGCACCATGGCGCTGGTGGAGACGGCGCTCGCTTTCGCTGTCGATGTGCTGGCACCGGGCGGGACGTTCGTGTCCAAGGTCTTCGCGGGCGGAGCCGATTCGGCGCTGGTCGCGGAGATGAAGCAGCGGTTCGCCACGGTGAAGCATGCCAAGCCGCCGTCCAGCCGCAAGGGGTCGGTGGAATGGTTCGTGGTGGCGCAGGGGTTCAAGGGCCGCACGGACGCGGAATGACCGTTCGTGCCGATGATCGGCCGGTCGCCGTTCAACCGGCCGTTGCCCCGGCCCCCGGTGCCCGGCGGGTGCTGGCGCTGCTGCTGCTGGTGTACATCCTGAATTTTGTCGATCGGCAGGTGCTGGGCATTCTGGCGCGGCCGATCCAGGCGGACCTAGGCCTGTCGCGTACCGAGTTCGGGGCGATCGGTGGCCTCGCCTTTGCCCTGTTGTACGCGACCGCCGGCGTGCCGCTGGGCCTGCTGGCCGACAAAGTGGGACGATCGCGCGTGATCGCGGCCAGCCTGGCGGTGTGGAGCGGATTCACCGCGCTGTGCGGCGCGGCATCCGGTTTCTGGTCGCTGTTCTGGTGCCGGCTGGGCGTCGGGGTGGGGGAGGCCGGCGGGACCGCCCCCTCATACGCGCTGATCGCGGAATATTTCCCGCCGGGACAAAGGGCGCGCGCCCTGGCGACCTATGCGTTGGGTGCGCCGATCGGGCTAGCGGCGGGCACGCTGCTGGGCGGCGCCATCGCGGCGGCGGTGAACTGGCGCGCGGCGTTCGTGGTGCTGGGGCTGATCGGGCTGATCGTGTCGCCGCTGTTCGCCAGGGCCGTGCGCGACCTGCCGCGCGTGTCGACGTCGCCGCCGCCGCGCGGCGCGCTGGCATTGCTGGTGCGCAAGCCGAGCTTCTGGTTGCTGGCGTTCGGCGCATCCTGCGCGTCCCTGGTGGGCTATGGGCTGGCGCTGTGGCTGCCATCGGTGCTGATGGGGGCGAACGGGTTCGATCTGGTCGGCGTGTCGATGTTCACCGGTGCGCTGTTCCTGGTCGGGGGCTGCGCGGGCGTGCTGGCGGGCGGCTGGATGGCCGACCGGATGGGGCGGGCGGCGCATGCCTGGGTGCCGGGCGTGTCGTTCCTGATCGCCGCGCCGCTGTACGCGGCAGGCATGTCGACCGGGTCGTCGGTCGTGAGCTTCGCGGCGCTGCTCGTGCCGAGCGGGTTGGCGCTGGTCTGGCTGGGCACGGTGACGGCGGCGGTGCAGCATCTGGTACCGGCCCAGATGCGTGCCACCGCATCGGCCAGTTTCCTGCTCGTCACCAACCTGATCGGGCTGGGCGGCGGGCCGCTGCTGATGGGGCACATCGCCGACCGGCTGGCCTACAGCCTGGGCGACGACGCGCTGCGCTGGGCGGCGCTGTACGTGCTCGGCTTCTACCCGATCGCGGCGGTGCTGATGCTGGTTGCCGCGCGGACGCTCAGCCGCGACTGGATGGATTAGCGTTCGCGCGTCGCGAGGAAGCGCACCTTCGGATAGCGTTCCGCGATATAGCCGACCTCCCAGGCCGACTTGGCCAGGAACACCGGGTTGTCGTCGCGATCCTTCGCCATGGCGGATCGGTTCTGCTCGGCCAGTTCCTTCAGCGCCGCCGCATCGCCTGCCACCCAGCGTGCAGTGTCGAAGGGCGCGGGCTCCAGCGCCGCGGCGACCTTGTACTCCGCATCCAGCCGGCTGAGCAGCACGTCCAGCTGAAGCTGGCCCACCACGCCGATGATCCAGTTCGACCCGATTTCCGGGTAGAAGACCTGGGTCACGCCCTCCTCCGCCATGTCGTCCAGTGCTTTGCGCAGCTGCTTGGTCTTGGTCGGGTCCTTCAGCGCGACACGGCGCAGGATCTCCGGTGCGAAATTGGGCAGGCCGGTGAAGCGCACGTCGGCGCGTTCTGACAAGGTATCGCCGACGCGCAATGTGCCGTGGTTGGGGATGCCGATGATGTCGCCGGGAAACGCCTCATCCGCAATCTCGCGATCCTGGGCGAAGAACAGGATGGGCGAATGCACCGCGATCGGCTTGCCATGGCCGGTCGGCGTCAGCTTCATGCCGCGCTTGAACGTGCCCGAACACAGCCGCATGAACGCGATGCGGTCGCGGTGCTGCGGGTCCATGTTCGCCTGAACCTTGAACACGAAACCGGTGACTTCGCCATTGTCGGGCGACACGGGCGCGGGCTCGGCGGGCTGGGGTCGGGGCGGCGGCGCATGCGCGGCGAGCGCGGCGATCAGCTCGGCCGGGCCGAAATCCTTCAACGCGGACCCGAAATAGACCGGGGTCAGGTCGCCCGCACGGTACGCCGCACCGTCGAACTCGGCATAGCCCGCCTGCGCCAGCTCCACTTCCTCGGCGAAGCGATCGGACAGCGGCACCTCGTCCTGCTTGCCCTGAAAGGTCCGGCTGTCCCCCTCCGGCCGGCTGATGCGGCCGGACGACAGGTCCATGATCCCCTCGAACTCGCCGCCCATGCCGATCGGCCAGTTCATCGGCGACACGTCCAGCGCCAGCACGTCCGCGATCTCGTCGAGCAGCTCGAAGGGACTGCGCCCCTCGCGGTCCACCTTGTTTACGAAGGTGATGATGGGGACGGAGCGCAGGCGACACACCTCGAACAGCTTGCGCGTCTGCGCCTCGATGCCGCGCGCCGCGTCGATCACCATCACCGCCGAATCGACCGCGGTCAGCGTGCGATAGGTGTCCTCCGAGAAATCCTCGTGCCCCGGCGTGTCGAGCAGGTTGAAGAACACGCCGTCCTTTTCGAACGTCATGACGGACGACGTGACGGAGATGCCGCGCTGCTGCTCGATCTTCATCCAGTCCGACCGCGCGCGCCGGTTCGCCCCGCGCGCCTTGACCTCCCCTGCCAGATGGATCGCGCCGCCGACATAGAGCAGCTTTTCGGTCAGCGTGGTCTTGCCGGCGTCGGGGTGCGAGATGATCGCGAAAGTGCGGCGGGGAAGGGTCATGCGGATGGGCCGATCGGGGGAGAGATGAAGGTGAAGTGGAGAAAGTGGAGAGCTGAAACGCCCTTCTCCACTTTGGGTGGAAAGCGTGCGCGTCAGGTAAGCGGAATGTGGTGCACGATCATGCCGCGCGCCATGCCAGATCGCGCCGGCGTAGGACAGGGGCTGAGCAGGACGATCCGTGCGCCATGAAAGGCAAGTGCGGCTGGAGCAAAGGGCGCCGAACGCGGCGTGGCCGATTTCGAAACAGCTCGGAAGGACGCGGCGGAAATCCCGGACGGCAAACCTTACCAAGCGGCGTGGCGTCGCGATGCCGTTGACACGGGAGGGGAGGTCGCCTTGATACCTGAGCCTAGCGCCCGTCTTCATCAAAGGTACCACATCTGACAACGTCCCATGAGCGCATGCTGATCGCACGCTATTTGCTGCCGGGCAGGGCCGGGCGGTTCGTGCTGTTGATTGGGGCGCTCGGCTGTGCGGGCGTGGCGATCGGCGTTGCTTCGCTGGTGTTGGTCGTGAGCTTCATGAACGGCGCCGAGGCGCGCCTGGGCGGGCAGATCGCTTCGGCCGATGGGCATGTGTTCGTAACGCGCCGCAACGCGCTCGGCACGTGGAGCGGCATGCAACAGCGGCTGGAACATGTTCGCGGTGTTGGGCGCGTCATCCCCTCACTCGATGTGAACGGCCTGGTTAGCGCGGACGGCAGAACCCTTGGAGCGGAATTGCAAGGCATCCAGCCTGCCAACATGAAGGCGCTTCCGGCTCTCGCCAATGAATCTTCCGCCTTGATGGGCCGTGCGCCGAGGGAGTCGGGTACGGTGGCGCTGGGCAGCGGGCTAGCCATGCAGCTGGGCGTCGGCCCTGGCGGTCACATAGCGATCACGTTGCCACGCGTTGCCGGTGACGATCTCGACGTCGTCAATTTCGAGGCGGTGGTGGCGGGTATCATCGACACCGAAGTCGAGGCGTTCGATAGCCGCAGGGTCGTCATGCCCGTGGCCGATCTGCAGCGATACACGAACGGCAGCAGCCCGATCAGCAGAACCAGCGTGTGGTTGAAAGGGCAGGATGATCAGGCGATCCTCGACGATATACGTCGAGCAGCGGGGCCGCATATGACGGTGCGCACGTGGCGCGACATGAACCGATCGCTTTTCGCGGCCTTGCAGCAGGAGCGGTTCGCCATGACCGCCATCATCTCCATGGTCACGCTTGTCGCACTGTCCAACATCACATCATCCATGGTGATGCTGGTGCGTCACAAGATGCGCGAGATCGCCATTCTGCGAACGATGGGCATGGGGAGGTTCTCGATCGCCAGGGTCTTCATCGGTGTCGCCGCCGTGATCGGAGTGGCCGGAGAGTGTGCGGGATTGTGCATCGGCCTGGCACTCAAGAGCGCAAAAGACCCTGCCGTCCGGGCGATCGAGGCGCATTTGCGTGCACCATCGGCAGAACTGGATGCCCTTGCCTCCATCCCGCTTGCCATATCCGGCGCCCAGTTTGGCTGGATCATGGGGCTGGTCTCGCTCGGCGTCATTCTCAGCACGCTCTATCCGGCGGTACGTGCGACAACCGTTTCACCCGCCGAAGCCTTGCGCTGGTGATTGGTCCAACGCGCGTAAACCGGCGGGCGAACCCGTGACGGTTTGTCACCCAGCCAGCGTGATGCTCATCCCGATGTGCTTTGCACCGCCGACCGGCACCTCGAACACGCCCGGCTTGTCGCGGAAGTCGCCCGTGTAACCTTCAGGGTCGGCGATGCCGTGCCAGGGCTCGATGCAGACATAGCGGGCGCCTGGCTTGGTCCAGATGCCCAGGCGGGGCGTGTCGGGGAACGCGACCTGCAAGCGCGGACCGGTGTCGGCGCCATAGGTCACCGATTGCGCATGGACCGGGTCCCAGACCAGCGCGTCATGGGCGAACAGGTCGTCGTGCAGCGCCAGGACATAGCCGTCCTGCAACGGGCTGGGCACCGTGGCGGCGGCGATGGTGCCGTCTGCGGCGATCGCCTTCAACGCCCCCGGCTCCTGCGCGGCGAAGGTGATGCGGTGCGCCTCCTTGGCGGCGCCGAACGGCAGCGGCCAGGCAAGGGCGGGGTGGAAGCCGAAGCTGGCCGGCATCGTCACGTCGCCGCGATTGGCGATCGTGATGTCGATCGCCAGCGTCGCACCGGTCAGGCGGAACGCCGCCTCCAGCCGAAAGGCGAAGGGGTATTGCGCGCGCGTCTGCTCGCTGTCTTCGAGCGCGAACACGGCGTGACTGTCGCCCGTCTCCACCATCTCGAACAGCGACTTGCGCGCAAAGCCGTGCTTGCCCATCCGGTATGCGCCGCCATCGACGCGCAGGGTGTCGTCGTTCAGCGCACCGACGATCGGGAACAGCAGCGGCGCACGCCCGGTCCAGAAGGCAGGATCGGCGTTCGTCATCAGCTCTCGACCGTCCGCATCCTCCAGGTGCGACAGTTCCGCGCCGAACGGGTTGATGGCGGCGGTCAGCGCGTCCGAGCGGATGCGGACCATGTCGTGCCGGGTGTCGTGCGGTTCAGCCACGGAGTTCCGCTCCCTGTTTGGCGGCGGCGGCGACCACCTTGTCGGAGATCGCCTTGATGTCGGCGTCGGTGAAGCTCTTGTCGCCGGGTTGCAGCGTCACCTCCACCGCCATCGAACGCACGTCGTCCTTTTCGAACAGGTCGAACAGGCGGGCCGACACGATCGCCGCCTTGTCCGCTTGCCTGACCGCGCGCACCAGCGCGTCGGCGCTCAGCGCGGCGGGCACGGTGAAGGCGAAGTCGCGGCGCACCGGTTGCAGCGCGGGTGGCGCATAGGCCGGTCGCGCGAAGCCGGTGCCGCCGCGCTTTGCCGGGATGGCATCGAGGAACAGCTCCACCGCCATCACCGCGCCCGACAGGTCGAACGCCTTCAACACGGTCGGGTGCACCGCGCCGAAAGCGGCGAGCACCGTTTTCGGCCCCAGGCGCAGCGTGCCGGACTGGCCGGGATGCCACGCCTCTCCGGCTTCCCCGAACACCTGGAGGTTGTCGACGGGTGCGCCGGCCTGTGCCAGCAGCGCCAGCGCCTCCGCCTTGGCGTCGAACGCGTCGAAGGGCGGGGCCTTGCCCGCCTGCCATCCCCGCGCGCGCTTGTCGCCGGCCAGCACCAGCCCGAGCGTCGGGTGCTCCCCGTCGGACAGGTAGCGGCGGCCGATCTCGAACAGGCGCACGCTGGACGCGCCACGACGCAGGTTGCGCTCCGCCGCCGCCAACAGGCCGGGCAGCAGCGAGGGGCGCATGACGCGCAGGTCGGCGCTGATCGGGTTGGCGAGCGTCCATGCGCCGCCGCCAAAGGGGGCGGCCTCCGCGTCGGAGATGAAGCTCCACGTCACGGCCTCGTCCAGCCCGCGCGCGGCGGCGGCGCGGCGGACGCGGCGTTCCACCTTCTGTTCGGCGGTCGCGGTCGGACGGGCGACACCGGGGGTGCGGGGCAGGGCGACGGGCGCGACCTTGTCGATGCCCTCGATCCGGATCACCTCCTCGACCAGATCGGCCGGGCCGTCCACGTCGCGGCGCCAGGTCGGCACGGTCACCTGCCAGTCGTCGGTCACGGTGAAGCCGAGGGTTTCGAGGATCGTGCGCTGCCGCTCCGGCGCAACGGCCAGGCCGCCGAGCGTTTCGGACAGGGCGGGATCGTAGGACAGCGTACGGGTTTCCACCGGCGGCTGCCCGGCGCGCGTCACGCCGCTGGCGGTGCCGCCGCACAGCGCGATGACCAGGCGCGTTGCGATAGCCAGCCCCTCGTCCAGAAAGGCCGGGTCGACGCCCCGCTCGAACCGTTGGCGCGCGTCGGAGGTCAGGGTCAGCGCCTGGCCCGTGCGCGCGATCGCATCCGGGTCGAAATAGGCGCATTCGATCAGCACGTCCGTCGTTCCCGCCGACACGCCCGAATGCTCGCCGCCCATGATGCCGCCGATGTCGTGGACGGCGGCGTCGTCGGCGATCACGGTCATGGTGTCGGTCAACGCATAGGTCTTGCCGTTGAGCGCCAGCACCTCTTCGCCCGGCTGCGCCCGGCGCGCGACCAGCCCGCCGGACAAAGTCGCCCGGTCATAGACGTGGAGCGGCCGGCCGAGCCCGATCATGACGAAGTTGGTGATGTCGACCAGCGTCGAGATCGGCTTTTGCCCCACCGCCTTCAACCGACGCGACAGCCAGTCGGGCGACGTGCCGTTGCGGACGCCCGTCACCGCCTGCGCGTAGAAGGCGGGGCAGCCGGCGCTGTCCTCGATCCGCACGTTTGGGCCGGGACCCTGGCCATCGACCGTCGGCAACATGGCGACCACCGCGTCCAACGGCTTCAGCGTGCCCAGACCCGCCGCGGCCAGATCGCGCGCGATGCCACGCACCCCCATGCAATCCTGGCGGTTGGGCGTGATCGACACGTCGATGACCGGATCGTCCCTGCCGGCATAGGCGGCGAAGTCGGTGCCGACCGGCGCATCGTCGGGCAGTTCGATGATGCCGTCATGCTCGTCGCCCAGGTCGAGTTCGCGCGAGGAGCACATCATGCCGTTCGATTCGACGCCGCGGATCGCCGACACCTTCAGCTGCATGCCGTTCGCGGGCACGCTGGCACCGGGCAGGCCGAGCACGCCGACCAACCCCGCGCGGGCATTGGGCGCACCGCACACGACCTGGAGCGGGGTGCCGTCGCCGGTATCGACGGACAGCACCTGCAGCTTGTCCGCCTGCGGATGGCGATCGGCGGTCAGCACCCGCGCGATGCGGAAGCCGGCGAGCGCCTCGGCGGGGTTGTGGACGCCCTCCACCTCCAGCCCGATGCGGGTCAGGCCGATGACGATGTCCGCCAGCGATGCCGTGGTGTCGAGATGATCCTTTAGCCAGGAGAGGGTGAACTTCATGCGCCGACTCCTCCGGACAGCGTGGGGACGTCGAGCGCCGAGAATCCGTAATGCTTCAGCCAGCGGATATCGCCGTCAAAGAACGCGCGCAGGTCGTCCATGCCGTATTTCAGCATCGCCAGCCGGTCGATACCGCAGCCGAAGGCGAAGCCCTGCCATTCGGCGGGGTCCAGGCCACAGGCGGCGATCACCTTTGGATGGACCATGCCGCTGCCCAGCACCTCCATCCAGCCGCCATTGGCGTCGTCTCCGGAGCCGCCGATCACGCGCTTGCCCTTTTGCAGGGTGTAGCCGACATCGACCTCCGCCGAGGGTTCGGTGAACGGGAAGTAGCTGGGGCGCAGGCGCAGCACGATGTCGTCGCGCTCGAAGAACGCCTTCAGGAACGTCTCCAGCGTCCATTTCAGATGGCCGAGGGTGATGCCCTTGTCGATCACCAGCCCCTCCACCTGATGGAACATCGGCGTGTGGGTCGCGTCGGAATCGGAGCGATAGGTGCGGCCCGGCGCGATGATGCGGATGGGCGGATTGCCGTTCAGCATGGTGCGGATCTGCACCGGAGAGGTGTGGGTGCGCAGCAGCGAGAATGTCGCGCGCTCATCCGCCTCGCCCGCCGCCTTCGCGTCCAGGCCCTGCTGGAGATAGAAGGTGTCGTGCATCGCGCGCGCCGGATGGGTTTCCGGGATGTTGAGCGCGGTGAAGTTGTGCCAGTCGGTCTCGATCTCCGGACCCGTCGCGACCGCGAAGCCCAGATCGGCGAAGATCTCCGCCAGTTCGTCCATGACCTGGCTGACCGGGTGGATCGTGCCGGTGGGCGCGGTGTCGGCGGGGAGCGTCAGGTCGACGCGCTCGGCGGCCAGGCGCTGGTCCAGCGCCGCCTGTTCCAGCGCCGCCTTGCGCGATGCGATCGCGGCCGTCACCGCCTCGCGCAGGCCGTGGATCGCGGGGCCCTGTTCCTGCCGTTGTTCCGGTGTCATCGCGCCCAGCGTCTTGAGCAGCTGGGTCACGCGGCCCTGCTTGCCCAGCGCGTCGACGCGGCACGCCTCCAGCGCGTCGAGCGAGGGCGATGCCCCGATCGCGGTCAGCAGATGGCCCTGCAATTGGTCGAGTTCGGTGGTCATGATGGTCCGTTGGCTATGTGCCGCGACCGAAACGCGGGTCCGGCGCGAAGGTCAAGCCGTTTGAGGAGTCAGACGCGGCTGGCGAGCAGCGCGCCGCCGAAGCCGATGAAGATCGTGCCCGTCACCCGGTCGAACAGACGCTGGCGGCTGGGCCGCGCGAGCCATGCGGCGAGCGAGCGGCCGCCGAGCGCGTACATGGTGTACCAGAATCCCTCGATCGCGACGAACGAGGCGACCAGGACGGCCAGCTGTGTCCAGAACGGCCGAAGCGGGTCGAGGAATTGCGGGAACAGCGCGGCGGCGAACAGGATCAGCTTCGGATTGGACAGGCCGGTGGCGAGCCCCGCGCCGTAGAGCGCGCCCGCCGAACGGCGCACCGGCGGCGGGTCGGTCGGGGTGGCGGCGGACGCGGGGGCGCGCCACGCCTTGATGCCGAGCCAGATCAGATAGCCGGCGCCCAGCCAGCGCAGCACCCCGAACAGGTTCGGCGACGCCTTGAGCAACGCGCCCAGCCCCAGCGCCGAGGCGACCAGGCACAGCAGCACCGCGCTCATTAGCCCGGCCATCGCGATCGTCGCGCGACGGGGTCCGTGGCGGACGCTCTGCACGGTGACGTGGAGCATGTTCGGCCCCGGCGTCGCCGCGATCAGGAACACGGCGGTGACGTAAAGCCACCATGTGTGCAGGGCCATGGGCGAGTCCTTTCGCGGATTGCGTGGTCGGGAACTGCTCTAAGCGTGCGGCGTAGACGTGGCGAGCCGTGACGCCGGGCGGTCGTTATGGAGTCGCACCCTAGCTCGGTGAAATGCCGTCAGATCGCCTTGGAATTGCAGGTGGCGAACTGGGTATGGGAGCATCGGCCGGCATCAGCCCAGGACCTGGTTGGTGGGCGGCACAGGTATCGACATGGCGACGGCCTGCACGATTCCGAACTCGCTGTGGTCGAGCCTGGCGAGCCGCGATGTGATCGCTGGCAACGATCTTTCCTGTTCATCGATCACGACCAGGCGCTGATTGGGCCCAATCTGCCGCTCAACGGCATTCCACCCATCCGTGCGCCATTCCCGACCGCGTTCGTCAAGGCTTCGCCGTCCACCGCGGACTGTGAACCCAACACGCAGGAATTGACGTCGCCACTGACGGTTTGAGGCAAGCCGGCGCAGATCGTTGCCGGCAATCTCTGGCGTTCGACGGCGACGGGTGGAACTGCCGGCAACGTCTGAATCATCGAACCTCGGGGCGGGCAGGACGTCAGGATTGTCGAGCAGCGGCGGCTTCCGAGCAAGCCTGCCTTACCGATCGAGCGTCTTTGACGGAATACCGGATCGGTTGGAGGTGGGCGCAAGATACCAAGATACACTGTGTTCAGCACCGCTGAGGCCTGCGACGAAGCGCTCGAAGCTTCAATGTCGCCGCATCAGCCAGTGGCGAGCTCCTCGCTCGGGAAGCCGGTCACGGTAAGGCGTGAGGAGGCAACTGAAAAGGGCGCGGATGTGTCCACCCGCGCCCTTTCTATACTCGCTGCAGTCGCAGGACCGTCACACCGACATTAGGTGCCGGCTCGCCGATCCCGCTGCTCGCCTGACCGGCCCTCAAGCCTGCCTGAGCAAGCTTCAGGCGGCCTGCTGCTCGGTCTGAGCCGGCAGGGCAGCCTTCGCCTGCGCGATGATGGCGGTGAACGCCTCACCCTCGTGCATGGCGATGTCGGCCAGGACCTTCCGGTCCAGGTCGATGCCCGCCAGCTTCAGGCCGTGCATGAACTGCGAATAGGTCAGTCCTTCCGCCCGGACGCCAGCGTTGATGCGCTGGATCCACAGGCCGCGGAAAGTCCGCTTCTTCACCTTGCGGTCGCGATACGCATACTGGCCGGCCTTTTCGACGGCCTGGCGGGCGATGCGGATGGTGTTCTTGCGGCGACCGTAATAACCCTTGGCGGCCTCAAGAATCTTCTTGTGCTTCGCCTTGGTGGTTACACCGCGCTTGACGCGTGCCATGTCCTAATCTCCCTCAGTTCAGGCCGTACGGCGCCCAGGCCTTCACCGTCTTGGTGTCGGCGTCCGACAGCACGGAGGTGCCGCGGTTCTGGCGGATGTACTTGCCGTTGTGGCTGATCAGGCGGTGGCGCTTGCCTGCGACGCCGTGCTTCAGCTTGCCGGTGGCAGTGAGCTTGAAGCGCTTTTTGACGCCGCTCTTGGTCTTGAGCTTGGGCATTTTGGTCCTTTCGCTTTGAGCGTGACTGAGACGGCCGCGGCAGCCCTTGGTGGCCGGGCAGTCCTGTAGCGTCGCGCTCGGGAAGCGGGCCCCTTAGCCGCGGATGCCGTCGATTGCAACCGATGCGGAACCGGAACGAGGCATCGTGCGCTTGGCCGATCCATGGACCTGGCGAGTCAGCACAGCGAGCCACCGGTGCAGGCCGGCGACACTCCCCCCGATACGCAACACGGGCGGGGAAGGCGAACCCTGCGCAACGTGCTGATCGGCGTGGTGGTCGCGATCTTCGCGGTGTGGCTGGTGCTGTTCATCACCAGGGGCCGGTTCCTGAAGCATCCGTTCGAACGGATCGTCGGCGGCATGACCCACCGGACAATCACGGTGCGCGGTGACTTCCAGCTGTATTTCGCACCGCTGAAGATCAAGTTCCTCGCCGAAGGGCTGACGATCTCCAATCCGTCCTGGGCGACTCGGCCGAACCTGTTCAGCGCACAGCGGATCGACACGCGCATCGCGCCCCTGTCGCTGTTGTTCGGAAAGCGGCGGCTGTACTGGCTGGACCTGACCGGCGGCGCGGTGGACCTGGAATTCAACCGCGACCATTCCACCAACACCTGGACCTTCGATACGGGCAAGAAGGGCGGCAAGCCGCTGGAATTCCCGCGCATCGACCAGGCGACGGTCGCGGGCACCACGGTGCGCTATCTCGATCCGCGTATGCGGTTGCTGGCCAATCTGAAGGTCGACACGATCCGCTCCACCGACGCGCGCATCGGCAAGGCGGTGGGCGTCAGCGGCGATGGTACCGTGCGCGACACGCCGTTCACCGTCACCGCACAGCTGTTGTCCCCAGACGCGACCGCCAATCGTGGCGAGAACAAGCTGGTGATGACTGCGCGCGCCGCCGGCAACACGATCGACGTCGCCGGCACGCTGCCCTCCATCGCGGAGATCGAGGACGTGCCGCTGCAGGTGCAGGCCCGGGGCCGTAACCTGTCGACGCTGCTGGCGATCATCGGCGTGGCGATCCCGCAGACGCGTACATATCGCCTGCGCGGGCAGTTGGTGATGCAGGGCAACGAATATCGCTTCACCAAGGTGAGCGGCGTCGCGGGCCGGACCGATCTGGCCGGGCGGTTGACCATCACCAATGGCGAGCGGCTGCACCTCGACTCGCAGCTTTCGACGCGCAGCCTGGACATCATCGATGCCGCGCCGTTCATCGGTTACAATCCGGACATCGTCGCGGCGAAGGGTGCCGTGGCGGCGGCGGCGGCGACCGGTGCGGCGCCCAGCCGGGTCATGCCGGACGCGCGTTTCCCCGTCGAGACGATGCGCGCGTTCGACGCCGACCTGAAATGGACGATCGCCGATGTGCGCTCGAAGAACCTGCCCATCTCGAACGTCGACCTGACGCTGGACCTGGATCGCGGGCGGCTCGCGTTGTCGCCGCTGACCTTTTCGATGGCGCGGGGCAATGTCGCATCCGACCTGATCTTCGACACGCGCCAGCGGCCCAGTGCCGTGTCGTACGACGTGCGGTTGTCGCCGACCCCGCTCGCGAAACTGCTCGCCGGCTATGGCGTGGTGGAGGCGGGCACCAGCGGGACGGTGAAGGGGCGCATCCAGTTGAAGGGGCGGGGCGACACGATCCACGATTCGCTGTCGACGTCGCAGGGCCGGATGGCCTTTATCCTGCCGCGCGGCACCTTCTGGACCCGCAACGTCCAGCTGGCCGAGCTTGACCTGGGCACGTTCGTCCAGAAGATGTTCGAGGACAAGCTGAAGTCGCCGGTGCAGATCAACTGCGGATTGATCGGCTTTACCGTGCGTCGCGGCGTCGCGGCGGCCGACCCGATCCTGATCGACACCAGCAAGAACGTGATGCTGGGCCGCGGCGGCTTCAGCTTCCGCACCGAAGCGATGGATTTGGCGTTCCGCGCCGACGGCAAGAAGTTCTCGCTGTTTTCCGGCCAGTCGCCGGTCGGCATCAACGGCTATTTCGCGAAGCCGGGGATCAACGTCATCTCCGACCAGTTGCTCGGTCGTGCCGGGGCCGGACTGGGCCTGGCTCTGGTCGCGACGCCGGTGGCGGGCGTGCTGGCGTTCGTGGACGTGGGCGATGCGAAGGCGGCGGCGTGCGGTCCGATCCTGGCGGGCGCCAACGCCAATGCGCAGCGCACGACCAAGGGCAAGCCGCGCGACGATGTCGGCCATGGCACCACCGCCAAGGACGAGGACGGCAAGAGCACGGGGCCGGAGCGGAAGTCGCAGCGGAAGAAATTCCTGGGCATCTTCTGAAATTTGCCGGCGGGCACGCCCCAGGCGTCAACCGACTTTTAAGCACGCCGTCCGATAAGCCGGGCATGGCGGTCGAACAGTTTCCCGAGGGCGATAACGAGCCCACTGCCGGTTATTGCCGCGCGGCATGGGCGGCGATCTGTCGGTCGCAGGCGCTGATCGAATTCACCATGGACGGCACGATCACCTGGGCCAACGACCTGTTCCTGTGCATCGTCGGCTATCGCCTGGATGAACTGGTGGGGCGTCACCACCGCATGCTGTGCTTGCCGGGCCAGGCCGAGTCGGCGGAATACAGGCAGTTCTGGGCGCGCCTGTCGTCCGGTCAGTTCGATCGCGGCGAATATGCCCGCCAGACCCGGAATGGCGAGGAGGTGTGGTTGCAGGCCAGCTACAACCCGATCATCGACCAGGGCGGCATCGCGCAACGGGTGCTGAAGGTGGCGACCAACATTACCCGCCAGGTGCGGCTGGAACATGAGAACCAGGGCCATCTGGCCGAGGCGCGTTTGTACCAGTCGCGCCTGGAAGAACGCGGCGCGGCGCTGGAACAGACGATGGAGGATGTCGCCGGGATCGTCGGCGCGATTTCCGGCATCGCCAAGCAGACCAACCTGCTCGCGCTGAACGCGACGATCGAGGCGGCGCGGGCCGGGGTGGCCGGGCGCGGGTTCGGCGTGGTCGCGGGCGAGGTCAAGAAGCTGGCGGGTGACACGCGCCAGGCGGCGGAGCGAGCGCAGTTGCTGGTGGCGGCGCAACGCGGCTGAGGCGACGGAACGTCGTGGGACGGAGCGGGTGTAGCCCTTTGCACGAGGGCGTGCAGGGTGTGGAAACACGCTTGTCGCTGCGTCTCTTACGCCGATGGTCATAGTATAGAAGAAGAGACGGTGGCGCGCGGTGTGCCAAACGTGATCGCGTAGCCGCTTCCCCGTGGGCGGATCAGCCGTTAGCGTGGCGGCATGAACGACCAGCACCCTCCCTTGCCCGATGCGGCGCAATTGCAGCATCTGCTGTTCGATGCGGCGCGAGAGGGTGATCTGGCGGCGCTGGGCGCATTGTTGCGCGCGGGCACGGATGTGGAGGGCAGGGACGAACGCGGCTTCACCGCGCTGATGCTCGCCGCGTATAACGGCTCTCCCGACGCCACCGCGTTGCTGCTCGATGCGGGCGTGGCGGTGAACGGCGTCGGCGACGCACGCGGCAACCCGCCGCTGATCGGTGTCGCGTTCAAGGGGCATGAGGCGGTCGCGCAGTTGCTGCTGGCGCGCGGGGCCGATCCCGACCTGGTCAACGCCGCCGGCCAGACCGCGCTGATGACCGCCGCGCTGTTTCGGCAGGATGGGATCGTCGACCTGCTGCTGGCCCATGGTGCGGACCCCCGCGTGACCGATGGAGCGGGCAACACCGCCGCCGGCCTGGCGCGGGCGCAAGGACACATGGCGCTGGCGGACCGGCTGGAGGGGGCGGTTGAGGCTGGCGCATCAGCAGCCTGAGCCGGTCGGCTTGGGCGGTGCGCTTCAGCCTCCGATTTGTGAACGATTGCGTGCCCTAGGTTGAAGGAGCCGGCGGTAGGTGTTGCCGCTTGGCAAACGCGTGCTGGAAAGCAGCGGCGTATCGGCCCGGCGATGCGCAGGGGCCTTGGCGACCAAAACGTCACCTCGACGTAATCAGTATCGAGAGCCCTTTGTGACTACATCAGCGTGTAGAACACGCTTACGCGGCAGCCTGTGTACCTATGTGTAAGTGGATTGAACGTCAGGGCGACTTGAACCTTCCTGTCAAACAAGACCGTGTCTATCCGGTCCTGTTTTCGTATGCCTGCATACTCGAAATCGACCCTGTCATCTAAATGATAGGCGGCTACGTGTCGTTGCATGAAGGCTTGCATTGCCTCCTTGCCAGAAGCGGGACCGAGTTCTCGTTTAACGAGTAGCGTTAGCTCGTTTTTTGTGCGGTGGTCGTAGGCGCTCAATTCGGCAACCCACACAAACCATGCGACCGTCAGGAGTGCCAGAACTATGACAAACGTCTTCAATCGCATCTTGCCGGCTTGATCGACAAGGCAATCTCGAACGTGCCCCGAGATCGGCTTGCGGCGCCGGTCAAGCCCGGCTCGGCTCCAGCGCGTTGATCTCCGCGTGGACGCGCGCCTCTATCTCGCGCCGGGGCAGGCCGGGGGGGATCGGCTCGCCCAGCCGGATCGTCACCACGCCCGGTCGGCGGGCGCCGTGGCGGGGGAGCAGTCGCCCGGTGTCGAGCGCGATCGGTACCGTCGGCAGGCTGAGCGCGCGGTACAGGCCCGCAAATCCGGAGCGGAGCGGTGGCGTCTGGCCGGGCGCGACCCGCGTCCCCTCCGGATAGACGATCACGGATCGGCCCGTCGCCTTCGCCGCCTCCGCCTCCCGGACCATGCCGCGCAGCGCCTTTGCCGATGCCTCTCGGTCCACCGCGATCGCGCCGTACAGCCGCGCCGCCCAGCCCCATAGCGGGATGCGCATCAATTGCCGCTTCAGCACCATTGCCGGCCCGCCGAGCAGCAATTGCAGTTCCAAGGTTTCGAACATCGCCTGATGCTTGGCGGCGAACAGGGTCTGGGTGGGCGGCACCTGACCCTCCACCCGGACATGAATGCCCAGGATCGCGCGCGTCGCCCAACGATGCAGCCGCGCCCAGCCATGGGCATAGGCGATGGCGCTGCGCTGTCCGAACAACGCGGACGCGGGGGCGATGGCGACCACGGGCACGGAAAGGCCGTAGAAGACGACGGTGAAGAGGACCGTGCGGCACCAGTCCGCAACGGTGGCATCGTCTTGTCCGCGGCCCGTCGTGTCCCCGCTTTCGGTTCCGCTCATTCCCATCCGATCCACAGCGCGACCCGTCGCAGGATCAGCTTGTTGTATTCATTGACCAGCGCGGTCAGCCGGGGATTGGTCGGCACGCCGTCGCCCAGCACCAGCACGCCGGGGCCGAGCGCCGCGGACAATTCCATGCGGGCCCGCGCGACATGCCAGTCGGACGTGACCAGCCGCACGGTGCGATATCCGTGCGCCCGGACCCAGGCCACGGTCTCCTTCGCATTGGACCGCGTGTCCACCGCCCGCGCGCCCAGATCGACGCAGCAACGGAACAGTGCAGGGTCCACCCGGCTGGTGCGCGCCAAATCCTCTGGACGGACGCCCGGACCCACGCCGCTGACCAGCATCCGCTTTCCCTGGTGTGTGCGCAGCAGGGCAAGGCCGCGGTCGATCCGTCCCGCCCCGCCGGTCGGCACCACGATGCCATCGGTCGTGGTCCCCTCCAGCGGGGGCGCCAGGGTCAGCATGAACGCCGCGAATCCCAGGCACCAGCCGATCGCCGCCAGCCCGATCAGCCGCGCGATCACAGCATCCGCCCCAGCGCCCGCACGACCGTCAGTCGCGCCGCCAGCATGGCCAGCGCGACAAAGGCGAAGGGCAGCGCGATCAGCACGGCCCAGTCGCCCCTCGTCAACGCCGCCCCGCCGAGCAGGTCGGATCCCAACCCCGCGACCTGCGCCTGCACGGCCGAGGTCACCGCCAGTGCCGCCAACGCGCCGACGCCGCCACCGATCGCCGCATCCAGCGCCACGCGACGCTGGAACAGGCGCGCGACCTGCACGTCGGTGGAGCCGAGCATGTGCATCACCTCCAGCGTGGCGCGATGCGTCTGGAGCCCGGCGCGCGCCGCCAGCATCACCACCGCAGCGGTCGCTGCGGCCATCAGCGCGACCAGTCCCGCCGCCAGCAGCACGGTGGTGTGCAACAGCCCGCCGACGGGTGCCATCCAGCTTTCGTGCCGGTCGATCCGCGCGGCCGGCGCGACCCGGCGCACCGCGGCCGTCACGCGCGACAGTGTTGCCGCCGCGTCGTCGCGCAGGGTTGCGTCGATCAGCGCCGGCATCGGCAATGCAGGATCGGCGCCGTCCTCGCCCAGCCAGGGACGGAGCAGCCGGGCCAGTTCGGCGGGCGCGACCGGCTGGACCCGTCGTACCTCCGCCTGCCCGCGTAGCGTGCGTGCGATGCGGGCGGTCAGCGCGTCGCGGCGAACCGGGTCGCCCTCCACCACCTGCACCGTCACCCGGCCGGCCAGGTCGTGGGTCAGCAGCCGGGCCGCGCCGGCGGTTCCCAGACCCAGCGCGGCCGCCAGCACGGTGAGGAAGACCATGATCGCCATGACGCCGGTCATCGCGCCGATGCCGCCCGCTTCGTCCAGCACCCGGCGTTCGGATGCGCGGCGCCTCATGATCGTGCCCGATCGGGCGGCGGGTAGCGGAGCGATCCGGTGGGATCGAGCAACCGCCCCTTGTCCAGGCGCATCATGATCGCATCGGGAATGCGGCTGAGCAGGTGGAGGTCATGGGTCGCGACCACCACCGTGGTGCCCAGCCGGTTGAGCGAGTCGAACAGGTGCAGCAGGCGTTCGGCCATGTCGGGATCGACGTTGCCGGTGGGCTCGTCCGCCACCAGCATTTCCGGCCGGCCGATCACCGCGCGCGCGATCGCGACCCGCTGTTGCTCCCCGCCCGACAGGGTCGCCGGCTTCGCCCGCGCGCGGTCGGCCAGTCCGACCCAGGCGAGCATCTCGTGCACCGGCTGCTCCACCTGCGCCTCCGGCACGCCGGCGACGCGCAACGGCAGCGCGACATTGTCCCAGGCGGACAGGTGCGGCACCAGCCGGAAGTCCTGAAACACCACACCGATGCGGCGGCGAAAGCCGGGCAGGCGGTCGCGCGGCAGCATCACCGTGTCCTCCCCGAACAGGCGGATGATGCCGCGACTGGGCCGCTGTGCCAGGTACAACAGGCGCAGCAGCGACGTCTTGCCCGCGCCGCTCGCCCCGGTCAGGAAATAGAATGCGCCGCTGCCCAGCGCGAAGCTGACATCCGACAGCGTTTCCGGCCCCGTGCCATAGCGCAGCCCGACATTCTCGAACTGGACGATGTTCGCCATGGTGCGTGTTTCGCGGTCCGTTCGCTCTTGCCGGGTGATGACGCCTGCCTTGGCACGTTTCGGCTGGCCGCTTCAAGCTTGCCAGGGTCGCGCGCGGCGTGCTTAATTTCACCACAACGGCGGGTCGCCCGAAGCGGCCGAGTTTCTTTCGGCATAAACGCGTCCATGATCCTCGAATGCCCCGAGTGCAGTACCCGCTATCTCGTGCCCGACAGCGCGATCGGCGACGAGGGGCGCACGGTGCGCTGTGCCAAGTGCCGGCACAGCTGGTTCCAGGCGCCTGACGATCCGCTCGCCCCGCCGCCGGTTCCTGAGGAATCAGGTGCGGCAGCTGATACGGATCCGGCGCCGAGGGACGAGGACGTGGCAGACGCGGCCCCTGCCGATGATGTCGCGCAGTCGACCGTCGCGGAGTCGGTGGCGCGCGACCCCGTGTTCGACGCGCTGGCCGCTCGACCGGCGGCGGCGCGGCGTCGGCGGGTGCCGGCGCGACACTGGACGTTGATCGCGGTGGTGGCCGGGTTGCTGATGCTGGCCGGGGCGGCAGCGATCCTGTGGTCGGGCGCGCCTGGCTTCGCCGCGCGGCTGGGCATCGGGACGAGCGACACGCCGCTGCAACTGCGCGACAATCCGATCGAGCGACGCGAGCTGGACAACGGGTCCGAGCTGTTCGCGGTCAGCGGTCGCGTCACCAACCCCTCATCGGAGCGGCAGCGGGTGCCCGACATCACCGCCGACCTTCGCGACGCGACGTGCCGATTGGTGTTCAGCTGGAAGATCACGCCGCAAAAGCGGCTGGTTGCACCGGGCGGTGCGATCGACTTCTATTCCGCGCGGCTGGACGTGCCGCCTAGTTCCAAGCTGTTGGAACTCAGCTTCGCCGGCGAGGGGGTTCGTTCGGCGCGGCGCAGCAACTGCCGCGGCGGCTGAGCAGGTTTCCGGTCGGATCGTCACGCACAAGCCCCATTGCGGGGCGCGATCCGCTTTGCTAGGGGCACCCGCCTACCGGCCGTCGGCACGTCCGACGGTGTTGGCACGTGCGGTCGTGGCGGAATTGGTAGACGCGCAACGTTGAGGTCGTTGTGGCCGAAAGGCCGTGGAAGTTCGAGTCTTCTCGACCGCACCACCATCATCCATCTTGCAGATGTGGACCCCGATGGGCGTGTCTCCACCACCCCCGTTGACGGTGCGGGATGATCGATCTTCCCCAACGTAAGCGGTTCTCAGTTCGGGTCGGCGCGCCTGCCCGAGATACGGGACCTCCGCTGAACCCGATCAAGGTCGTCGACTATCTCTCATGACAACCGCATCCGTCGGTACGCCTGCCGGCCCCGTGCATGCAGCCTACTCGAATCCGACCACGGCGTGGGGGACATAGGCTTCCTCCAGCCGGGCCAGCTCGCTTTCGCTGAGCACGAGGTCGAGGGCGGCGATCGCATCGTTCAGATGGCCGGGCTTGGACGCGCCCACGATAGGCGCCGATACGACCGGCTTGGCAAGGACCCATGCCAGCGCGATCTGCGCGCGGGCCACGCCGCGTTCGCTCGCCACGGCGGCAACCGCATCCACGACCCTGCGATCGGCCGAAGCGGTGTGTTCGTACAACGTCCTGCCGAAATTGTCGGTCTGCGAACGTTCGGTCGTCTCGTCCCAATCGCGCGTCAGGCGCCCGCGGGCCAGCGGGCTCCACGGGATGACACCGATCCCTTCCGCCTCACACAACGGCAGCATTTCGCGCTCTTCCTCGCGGTAGAGGAGGTTCACGTAATTCTGCATCGTGACGAAACGGGTCCAGCCATTCGCATCGGACGTGTGCAGCATGGTGGCGAACTGCCAGGCGTACATTGAGGACGCGCCGATGTAGCGAGCCTTGCCGGCCTTCACGACGTCATGAAGCGCCTCCAGCGTCTCTTCGATGGGCGTGTCGTAGTCAAAGCGGTGGATCTGGTAGAGGTCGACATAGTCGGTCCCGAGCCGGGTGAGGCTGGCATCGATCTCCTGCATGATCGCCTTGCGGCTCAGTCCCGCTCCATTGGGGCCGGGGCGCATCCGGCCATGCACCTTGGTGGCGATCACCACCTCTTCGCGCCGGGTGAAATCCTTCAGCGCGCGCCCGACGATCTCCTCAGAGCTGCCATCCGAATAAACATTGGCCGTGTCGAAGAAGTTGATCCCGGCCTCTACGGCTTGCTGCAGAAGCGGGCGGCTTTTTGCTTCGTCCAGCGTCCATTCGTGGTTGCCGCGCGCTGGGTCGCCATAGGTCATGCAGCCGAGGCAAAGTCGCGATATGTCGAGGCCCGTCGAGCCGAGTTTCGTGTATTCCATGACGCGTCCTCCGATGGGTGTGCGGAACGCCTCGATCGCACGGAGGGTCCGTGTCCGGGCAGGAGGCGGCAAACTGTCGCCTATCGCGGAGACGCCCATGCGCTGGGCACGCGAGGCATGGGGGCTCTCAGGTTTGAAGTCTGCTGCCGTGCCTCGCAGGGTCGGCAAAGCGCATCACAGGACATTGGGGCAGGCCGGGTGCGACGCTTTGCCTAGCACCCCGCAATTAGGACACTACGCACCAGGATTTACAGGGGTCTGGAACACAGGTCCGGCGCTTCACCAGCTTAAGCCCACCGCTCGGCCTGATCCGAAGTCACTGAAGGTATGCGCCGGCCAATGCCAACGCGTCAGAAATCGATCGCGATGCCCTTCGACTCCCAATCGCCATAGCGAACGGGGTCTTTGCCCAGCGGGTCGGTCGCGGGGCGGGGGCGATCCTCCGGCACGGGCACGGGCGGGCTTTTCGACAAATAGGCTGGCGGCTTCAGGTTGGGCGGGCGCTGGGCCATGACATGCTTCCGATTGCGCTTGACAGATACCGGGGCCATGTCGGCCCGCGATGGCACGACCACAAGAGACAAACCGCCGCTCCGCCCCCGTTCGCCCGCCGGAGCCGCTGGGCACCGCCGTCCGCCGCGCTGCGCTGCGCCTGCTGGATGCGGTGCTGCGCCGGGGCGAGGCGCTGGAGGCGGCGCTGCCCGGCGCGACGCGCGCGCTGCACGGCGGGCCCGATCGCGGGCTGGCGCATGCCATCGCCGCAGAGACGCTGCGCCGCATGACCGACCTGGACGCGCTGATCGACAGCGCGACGCGGCAGCGGTTGCCCGACGATGCCAAGGCGCGTTCGGCGCTACGCGTGGCTTTGGTCCAGGTGCTGGCGCTCGGCACCCCGCCGCACGCCGCCATCGCGACCGTGCTGCCGCTGGTGGATGGCGGCCCGCGCAAGCTGGTCCATGGCGTATTCGGCACGCTGATGCGCGGTGGCGCGACTCTGCCGGAGGTGCCGGTGCTGCCCGTCGGCGTGGCGGAGCGCTGGACGAATGTCTGGGGCGTAGAAGTCGCCGCCGCCGCCGCCCGCGCCATCGCCGCGCCGCCACCCGTCGACCTGTCGCTGCGCGATCCCGCCGCCACGGCCGAATGGGCGGACAGGCTGGGCGGGGTCAGCCTGATGAGCGGGCATGTCCGCCTGCCCGCCGACCACGCGCCGATCCCGGAGTTGCCGGGGTTCGGGGAGGGCGCTTGGTGGGTGCAGGACATCGCCGCGTCGATCCCCGCGCGATTGCTGGCGGAGGTGCCGGGCGAGGTGGTCGACCTGTGCGCCGCACCGGGCGGGAAGACGTTGCAACTCGCCGCCCAGGGTAAGCGCGTGACGGCGGTGGATGTGTCGGAAAGTCGTCTGGCGCGACTTCGCGACAATCTGTCCCGCACGACACTGGCGGCGAAAGTGGTGCGTGCCGACGCACTGAACTGGGCGCCGGCCGCACCGGCTGACGGCGTGCTGGTCGACGCCCCGTGCAGCGCCAGCGGCATCTTCCGCCGTCATCCGGACGTGCTGTACCGGGCCCATGCCGGCATCGTCGCCGAGCTGGCCGAGCTTCAGGCGCGCATCCTGGCCCGTGCGGCCGATTGGGTGAAGCCGGGCGGCGTGCTGGTCTATGCCACCTGCTCGCTGGAACGCGAGGAAGGGGAGGCGCAGGTCGACGCCTTCCTGGCAGCGCGTGACGATTATCGGCTGGACGCGGGTGTCGCGGATCGCCTGCCGGCGGCGATGCGACCCGCGATACCCGACGGTCATGTCAGGACCCTGCCGGGGATAATGGAGGGCGACGGCGGCATGGACGGGTTCTTCATCGCGCGCCTGATCCGCAACGCCTGACTTGCGGGGGCGTTCGGGGTTGCTACAGAACGATCCGCCTATGCCAGCCAAGCCCGTCCGCATCGCCCCGTCCATCCTGTCCGCCGACTTCGCGCGACTGGGCGAGGAGGTGCGCGCGATCGATGCGGCCGGCGCGGACTGGATCCATATCGATGTCATGGATGGGCATTTCGTCCCCAACCTGTCGATGGGTCCGGCGGTGGTGAAGGCGATCCGGCCGCTGACGACGAAGCCGTTCGACGTCCACCTGATGATCTCCCCCGTCGATCCGTTCCTGGAGGCGTTCGCGGAGGCGGGTGCCGACACCATGACCGTGCATCCGGAGGCGGGCCCGCATATCCACCGCACGGTCGGCGCGATCAAGGCGCTGGGCAAGCGCGCGGGCGTGGTGCTGAACCCCGGCACCCCGGCGAAGATGCTCGATTATCTGATCGACACCGTCGACCTGGTGCTGGTGATGAGCGTCAATCCGGGTTTCGGTGGCCAGCATTTCATCGAGTCGCAGCTGAAGAAGATCGCCGCGATCCGCAAGATGATCGACGCCACCGGGCGCGACATCGACCTGGAGGTGGATGGCGGCGTCGATGCGGACAATGCACGCCGCTGTGTCGAGGCGGGCGCGGACGCGCTGGTCGCGGGCACGTCGGTGTTCCGCCATGGTCCGACCGGCTATGCGGCCGCGATCGCCGCCTTGAGGAACGGGTGAGCGCGCCCGAGGACGGGATCGACGAAACGGCCGCCGACCCCAATTCCGACACGATCGACGAGGGTCGCCGGCTGGTCCGGCTGGGCGGTGACAAGGGGCTGAGCCTGGCCGAGCGGCTGGCCGATCGGTTCCACAGGCTGACCTGGCGCACGCCGCTGCACTCGTTGCGACTGAAGGGGCGCTATCCGCTGAAGCTGCTGGCGATCCCGGACGACACGATCATGGGCGATGTGGCGCGCGGCCAGGCCCTGTTGCAGGGCCAGGTCGTGTTTCGCGGCGAGCGCCAGCCGATCGAGACGCTGGACGTTTCGGGCCCGAACGTCGGTGCGGCGTTTGCCGAATATGTCCACAGCTTCGCCTGGTTGCGCGACCTGTCCACCGTGGCGACGCGGGCACAGGGCGCGCCGGTGGCCGAACTGGTCATGGCACGCTGGCTGGACGCGCACGCCGAGACGGTGGCGGGTACGGCGTGGCGGCCCGACATGTGGGGACGGCGCATCCTGTTCTGGACCGCGCACGCGCCGCTGATCCTGTCGTCGGCCGACCTGATCTATCGCTCCAAGGTGCTGAACGCCTTGGCCCGCGGGGCGCGCCATCTCGATCGGGGGGCGGACAAGGCGCCGGCGGGCCCGCGCCGGATCGCGGCATGGTGCGGGGTCATCGCGGCGGGCCTGCTGATCCCCGGCGGAGAGCCGCGCCAGGCGTTTGGGGAAGCGGGGCTGCTCAGGGCGCTGGCGGCGTCGCAGTTCGACGATGGCGGGTCCGTGACGCGCAGCCCGGCTGCGTTGCTGGACACGGTGGCGCTGCTGACGCTGCTCGCCGGCTGCTACGACGCGCGGCGGATCGATTGGCCAGAGCCGGTGACCACCGCCCTGAACAAGGCGGTCGGCGCCTTGCTGGGCGTGAGCCATGCGGATCGCGGCCTGTCGAGTTGGCAGGGTGGGGGCCCCGCCTCCGCCGAAGAGGTCGCGGCGGTGATCGAGGGCAGCGGGGTCCGCACCCGTCCGCTGCGCCAGGCACGCGACTGGGGTTATCAGCGATTGGCGGCGGGCGGCGCGGTGCTGATCGTCGACGCGGCGCCGCCGCCGGTCGCGCGCGTGGTCGATGGCGGCTGTGCCTCCACGCTGGCGTTCGAGTTCTCCGACGGGCCGGCGCGGATCGTGGTCAATTGCGGCGGCGCGCGCGCGGCGGTGGCAGGACTGCCGCGTCCGATCGTCGAGGGACTGCGTACGACGGCCGCGCATTCCACGCTGATCGTGGGCGACTCCAACTCGACCGCGATCCATGCCGATGGCACGTTGGGGCGCGGTGTGGTCGAGGTGGAGTTGTCGCGCCTGGAGAATGAGGCGGCGAGCCGGATCGACGCCGCGCATGACGGCTATGCCCGCCGCTGGGGCTTCCAGCATCGCCGGCAACTGGTGCTGGGTGCCGAGGGGCGCGAGCTGCGCGGCGAGGACCAGTTGCTGCCGGTGGGGCGCAAGCGTCGTTCCGGTGCGGTCGGGTTCGCCGTGCGGTTCCACTTGGGCGGGGGGGTCGAGGCGTCGGCGACCGCAGACAGCCTTGGCGCGATCCTCCGGGTGCCGGGCGGCGCCTTGTGGCAATTCCGCTGCCGTGGCGGGACGCTGGCGATCGAGGACAGCCTGTGGATCGATGCGGACGGCCGTCCGGTGGCGACGCAGCAGCTGGTGATCGGCGGCGAGGCGCAGGCCGGTGGCGCAACCGTCAGCTGGGCGCTGAAGCGGGCGATGTAGCCCGGACGGCGGCTCGCCCGAGCGTCGCGCGACCCGCTGCCGCAGAACAGCGTCAACAACCACGGCCGACGACCGCGCTGCCCATCCTGAGCGTGCGCCATCCCGACCGGGTGGACAGCCCGACGCCGCGGGTTAAGGAAAGCGCATGACCGCCCCGATCCTTGCCGCCACCGATTGCACCACCATGGCGGAGGTGCGCGCGGGCGTCGACGCGGTCGATCGGGAACTGGTGGCGCTGCTCGCGCGCCGCTTCGCCTATATGGATGCGGCCGCGCGGATCAAACCGACGCGCAATGCGGTGCGGGATGAGGGGCGCAAGGCGCAGGTGATCGGCAACGCACGCGACGCGGCGGGGGCGGCCGGATTGCCGGGCGCCGTGATCGCGGACATGTGGGAGCGGCTGGTCGAGGGATCGATCGCCTATGAACTGGCCGCGTTCGACCGCAGCCGGGGCTGAGCTACGCCCGCCGGCTGAACCTGTGCCGGCATCCGGTCGTCAGCCGCCGCTGACCGTGCGCCAGGCGGAGGCGATCTCTTCGAGGTTCTTGGCGGTTTCGCGGAACGGGCGGGGATCGTTGCCGATCGCCGCTTCCACCACCGCGCGACGCGCGCCGGTGTACAGCCCGGCCAAGGTGCGCGACAGGTCGCCGCCCTTTTCGAAATCCAGCCCCGCCTCCAACGCGAACAGGATGGCGGTGGCGCGCGTCACCCGGTCGCTGCGCACCTGAAGCTGGCCGTTCTCCGTCGCCCAGGCGGCGGCGCGGAGTGCGGCGACCAGTTCGTCGTACATGAGCTGCACCAGGCCCGCGCCATCGGCGACGGCGGTGCGGCCCACCATGTCGACCTGGCGATAGGTCGCCGCCGGATCGCGGCAAAGGGCGGTCGCATAGGCCATCAATTATCGCTCTTGTTCCAGGCGGCGATCTGGTTGGTCAGGAAGGTCTGCGTCGACTTGTACGCGGCCACCTTGCTGTTCATGCTGGAGAATTGCTGCGTCATGCGCGTGGTCGCATCGGTCTTCTGGTCGGCCAGCCGGTCCTGCTGCGTGGCCAGGTCCTTTTGCTGCTGGAGATAGCGGATGTTGGACGCGCCCAGGCCGTACAGCGTGCTGCCGGCGTTGAGCGACACCGACTTCAGCGCGGCGGAGATGCCGGTGCCGTCGGTGGTGCTGGCGAACATCGCCTGGATGCGCTCGGGATAGTCCTTCAGCGCGCGGGTCAGCGACGCGTCGTCGACCTCCAGCGTGCCCGTCTTCGTGGTGCGGACGCCGATGCCGGCCAGGGTGGAGGGCGATCCGTCGGTGGTGCTGGGCGACAGCGCCCGGCGGGTCAGCGCCTGGAGCGAATCCTTCAGCGAGCGCACCGCCTGATCGTTCTTCAACGGGCCGTCGGTCGAGTCGAGCTGTTCGTCGACCATCGCCAGCACCTGGTTGTAGGTATCGACGAAATCCGTGACCGCGCTTTTCAGCGCATCGGCGGGCACCGTGCTGGTCAGCGATACGGGACCCGACGAAACGCCGGTCAGTTGCAGCCTGACCCCGTCGATCAGATCCGACACGGTGTTGCTGCCGCGCTCCACCGCGACGCCGTCCAGCGTCATCTTCGCGTTCTGCGCGCCCGACGTGATGGTGCTGTTGCCGGCACCCGGACCGACGTTCAGCGCCGACAGGTCGCCGGTGGTGGAGGTGGAGGACAGGGTGAACGCCTGATCCTTGCCCGTCGCGCTCTTCAGCGACAGATACGCGCTGCCGTCCGCATCGGTGACGACCGACGCGGTGACGCCGGCCTTCTTCGCATTGATCGCGGCGGCGATCTTGGTCAGGCTGCCGTCGGTGATGTCGATCGTGATGGGCGCGGCGGACCCGGCGGTGAAGCCGTCCACGGACTTGCCATCGGCGCTGTACGCTGCCTGTCCGAAGGTCAGCGTCAGCTGGCCGGTGCCGACACTGGCAGTGCTGTTGGGAAAAGCCTTTTTGCTGACCGCGACCTGCGCGCTCGCCAGCTGGGTGACGCTCAGGTTCGCGGACAGCGACGCGGCGCCGGTACCGGTGGCCGCGGCGGTGAACACCGCGTTGTTGCCGCTGACCGGCTGCGATACCAGCGTGCCGTTCTTGGTCAGCGTGTCGAGCGCGTTGGAAAAGGTGGACAGGGCGTTTTTCAGCGTGGCGATGCCGCTGATCTGCGCGGTCAGCGTGTCGGCCTGCTTGGTCAGCTGGGTCGTCTTCGCATCGAACTGCGCGGCGACGAGGGACGTGACGAGGCTGGCCGTGTCGACGCCCGAACCCGCGTTCAGCGAGTTCAGCAACTGCGTCGTCGCCGCGCTGGTCGAGCTGGCGGCGGTGGTGCTGGCCGATGCCGGCTTGCTGGTCGTGGTGGTGTTGGCGGTGCTCGTCGAGCTCGTCGCGCTGGTCGTCGTCGTCATCGATGCACCCTAAGCCTGGCTGTCCCCGTAAACGGCGCGCGAACGCCGAGTTTTAGCGTCCCTGCACGCCGTTTTCGTCGAAGCGGGCGGTGTCGGGCACGGGGATCACCGGCTGCACGCCCCGCGCGCGGTCGTTGACCCCGAACACGAAGGCGAGAACCGTGGCGATCGCCTGATACAGGTCGTCGCGGATCTCCTGCCCCTCGCGGCTGGTGTAATAGACCGCGCGGGCGAGGGCGGGATATTCCAGCACCGGCACCGCCTGATCCTTTGCCAGTTCGCGGATCGACAGTGCGGTGGCGCCGCGCCCCTTGGCGACCACCACCGGCACCTGATCGCGTCCGCGGTCGTAGCGCAGCGCGACGGCGAAGTGGGTCGGGTTGGTCAGCACCACATGCGCCTCCGCCACCGCCTTTTGCACCGAACGCGACAGGATCGCCCGTTGGCGCGCGCGCATATGCCCCTTCGCCTCTGCGGACCCTTCCGATTCCTTGTGCTCGTCCTTCACCTCCTGCTTGGTCATGCGCAGGCCCTTCAACCGCTGCCAGATCTGCATCGGCACGTCGAAACCGGCGATCAGCACCAGCCCGCCCGCCATCGCGAACAGGATCGACACGAATGTGCCGCCCAGCGCACCCAGCGCGCTGCCGATGTCGGACTGGGCCAGGCCCAGCGTCGGTCGCGTCGTCTTCCACAGCATCCAGCCGCCGATCGCGCCGAGCAGCACGACCTTCATCAGCGACTTGCCCAGTTCGATCCACCCGGCCGAGCCGAAGATGCGCTTCAGGCCCGATGCGGGGTTCACCCGGTTCGCCTTGGGCGCCCACAGCCCCGCGTTGAACCCGATCGAGCCGAGGCCCGCCTGGCTGACGATCGCGGCCAGCACGCTGATCGCCATCAGGCTGCCGATCGGCAGCGCGAGTTTCCACCCCGCCTCCAGCAACGGGCGAAAGGGGGACCAGTCCTCCACATCGGCGCGTCCGAACTGGAAACTGGCGGCCATCACGCCGGCACAGGCGCGCATCAGCGAGGGGCCGAACATCACCAGCCAGCCGACGCCGGCCAGCACGGTCAGCGCGGTGGCGAGGTCCTTGGACTTGAGGACATTGCCATCCTCGCGCGCTTTTTCGCGGCGCTTGGGTGTTGGGGCTTCTGTCTTTTCGCCAAACTCGTCGCTCACGACAGCACCAGGCTTTCGACGGCGGCCAGGCTCTCGCGGATGATGACCAGCATGTAGTCGCCCATCGCCGGGAATGCGGTGGCGAGCGCGATCACGCCAACGGTCAGGCTGGCGGGCAGGCCCACCGCGAATAGGTTCAGCGACGGCGCCGCGCGGCTCATCATGCCGACCACCAGGTTGAGGCAGAGCAGCAGAAAGCCGACCGGCAGGGCGAGCAACAGCCCGGCGACAAAGGTGTAGCCGCCGAACAGCGCGATGTTCTTGAGGTGGCGCGCGTCCAGCCACGCCGCGCCCGGCGGCATGGCGTCATAGCTTTTCACCAGCATCTCGACGAGCACCAGGTGGCCGTCGACCGACAGGAACAACAGCGTCAGCATGACGGTGAAGAACTGGCCCAGCGCCGGGCTGGGGCGGCCGTTCATCGGGTCCATCGCACTGGCGAAATTGATGCCCATGGATGCGCCGACCAGCTCGCTCGCGACCAGCGGCGCGGCGAAGGCGGTCTGCAGCACGAAACCGATGGCCAGGCCGATCACCGCCTCCGCCGCCACCGCGACGAAGGTCGCGACGCCGAACACCTGCGCCGGTGGCACGATGCGATGCGTGCCGAGCACCAGGAACGCGATCGCGCCCGCCGCCGACACGCGCACGGTCAGCGGAATGGTCACCGCGCCGAACACGGGCGCAGTGATGAACGCCGCCCCGATCCGGACCATGACGAAGATCACGGCCCAGACCTGCGGCTCGATAGCAAGGCCGAACCCTAGCACGGCGCAGCCAGCGAGCGCGCGCGCATCGTGCGCCACGCTGGCAAGCCCGGCCAGCGGCGCAAAAGCGCCGACTGACGACGCGGCTCTGCCGCGGCGAGGGCTGGCAGGAAGGATGGGTAAATGGGTCGACAGCACCCCCCGACCACGCCGCGGCGAAGCCGCGTCGTCGAACGGCGCCGGGGCGCCGTCGGCCGCGCTTGGGCGCGTGGCGCGCAGGGTGCGCGCTCTCGCGCCCTGCGCGTCACTTCACCAGGTCCGGGATGCGGTCGAACATGCCGACCGTGAAATCGCTGAGCAGGCCCAGGATCAGGCTGCCGAAGATCAGGATGGATATCGCCACCACGATCAGCTTCGGCACGAAGGACAGCGTCTGTTCGTTGATCGACGTCGCCGCCTGCACCATGCCGATGATGAGACCCGATACCAGCACCGGGATCAGGATCGGTGCGCTGGCGAGGGCGAGCACCCACATGGTCTGATTGGCGAGCGTCAGGAAATAGTCGGCGTCCATAAGCGTTCCAGATGCCGTCAAAAGGTTTACGGCGCGTAAACCATGATCGTCGCGCCCGCCGGACCATCGATCCGGTGCAGGTCAGGTGGCGAAACTGTTGGCCAAGCTGCCCATGGTCAGCGCCCAGCCGTCGACCAGTACGAACAACAGCAGCTTGAAGGGCAGGGAGATGATCTGCGGGCTCAGCATCATCATGCCCAGCGCCATCAGCACGGTGGCGACCACCAGATCGATGACGATGAAGGGCAGAAAGATAAGGAACCCGATCTGGAACGCGGTCTTCAGCTCCGACGTGATGAACGCGGGCAGCAGCACCGCATAAGGGATGTCGCGCGGGGACGCATAGGGACCGGATTTCGCCAGGTCGGCGAACATGGTCACGTCCTTCACCCGCGTCTGCTTGACCATGAAGGCGTGCAGCGGCGCGCCGGCGGCTTGGATCATCTGCGTGCCCGCCATCTGGCCGGCGGCATAGGGCTGGATCGCCTGGGTGTTCATCTGGTTGATGGTCGGCGCCATCACGAACAGCGACAGGAACAGCGACAGGCCGATCAGCACCTGGTTTGGCGGCGTCTGTTGCAGGCCCATCGCCTGGCGCAGCATGGCCAGCACGATCACGATCCGGGTGAAGCTGGTCATCATCAACAGGATGCCCGGCAGGATCGTGAGCAGGCCCATGATGATGAGGACCTGGAGCGACAGGGAAAGCGAGCCCGATTGTCCGGCCTGTCCGCCGAGCTGGCCGAGCGCGCGGTCCACCGCGTCGCCCACGCCCGGTCCGGGTGCGGCGGCCGGCGCCGACTGGGCAAGGGCCGGCATGGCCAGGAAGATGGCGAGCAACAGCGCGAGCGCGACCCAGATCACGCGCGGTCCGGTGCGACGGGCGGATGCGGCCTTGGCGCGGAACAGCGCCGGGCCGCTGCCGTGACGGGTGACGGACACGCTCACTGGTCGAACTTCCGACCGAGCGAGGAGCGGAAGCGGGCGGCGAAATCCTGCGCCGGTGTGGGCGAGAAGCCGTCGGTCGGCACCGGACGCTCCGGCGTCGCGCCTGCATCGGCCTTGTCGACCAGCACCACGCCGCCGCGTCCGACCGACACCAGCAGGCGCTTGCCCTCGAAATCCAGCACCGCGAGGCGCAGGCCGGGGGAGATCATCATGGTTTCCTTGACCTGGATCAGCCGGGTCTGCGGCTTGCCGGGCATGCGGATTTCCAGCCGGCGCCACAGGTACAGACAGCCGATCATCAGCCCGCACACCAGCGGCAACAGGATCACGAGCTTCAGGATATAGGGCCAGAGCATGGCTGTGCCTCAGTTCCGGACGGGCGACTTGTCGGGATTGACTAGCTCGGTCATGCGGACGCCGAACCGGTCGCCCACCGTGACCACCTCGCCACGCCCGATCAGCGTGCCGTTGACGAACACGTCGAGCAGCTCGTTGGCATGGCGGTCCAGTTCGATCACGCTCGATTCGCCCAGCGCGAGCAGTTCGCGCAGCGTCAGGCTGGTGGAGCCGATCTCAACGGTCAGCTTGACGTCGACATCCTGCAACAGCCGGAAATTGGCCGCCACGGAAGCGTCGCCGAAGGACGGCGGCGGAAAGCCCCCGGTCATGTCGTTCATGGGTTGGTTCCACCGTTCTGGAAATTGGCGTTGGTTGGGTTGGCGGCCTGTCCGGGGTCGGTGTCGGCCAGGCGGGTGAGGCGGATCGCGGCCTGGCCGTTGGCGGTGCCGACGATGCCGAAACCGAGCTGGTCGGTGCCGACCATCACCGGCACCTCCTGCCCGAAGCTGATCGGGATAACGTCACCGGGTTTCAGGTCGATCAGCGTGCTGAGCGGCACCACCGGTTCGGCCAGGACGGACCGCACCGGAAAGCGCACGGTCATCGCCGCGCGGGTCAGGCCGTTGCGCCAGCTGGGGTCCGGCTCCACCGGCTTCGACACGACCTTTCCGGTCAGCGCGGTGCCATGCGGCTTCAGCGCGGACACCGGATAGACGATGTCCAGGAACACGGGGGCCGAGGTGCCGGCGGCCAGCCCCAGGCGGGTCACGATCATGGCGTCGTCGCCATCCACCTGCCCGAGCAGGGCGGGGTTCGATTCGACCTTCCCCGGCGTGAAGCCGATCGGGGACAGCGGCTCCCACGCGGCCGCCAGCGGCCGGCTCAGTTGCACGCCCAGCCGACCCATCATCGCCTCCGCCGCGGGGGAGAATTCGGTCGGCAAGGGATCGGGCGCGGTGCCGGTGCCGCCGAAGAACAGGTCGAGCAGTTCCATGACGAAGCCGCCCTCCAGCGTGCAGAAGGCGGTGCCGCCGGTCGGATGCAACGCCAGCGGCAGCCAGGCGATCAGGCCCTCGCCACGTTCCGTCCGGTAATCGGCGAAGCGCTGCACGCTGAGCGGTTCGGCCCAGGTGCGGCACTCACGGCGCAGCAACGGTTCGAACACGCCCCGCAGCGATCGGGCGAGCCGCGCCGACAGGTGTTGCAGCGTGTGCAGGTCGCCGAAGGGATTGAGCTTGGTCTGGCCGAGCACGCCATGATCGGCCGCATCCGCGCGGGTGCGCGTGCGGCGATCGGCAGACAGTGTCTCGGCGTTAACCATGCCGTCACTGAACAACGAAACTGGTAAAGTAAACGTTACTGATGCCGCCAAACCCTTCCTTTTGCTGAAGGGTATCGTTGATCGCCTTCACCAATCGGCGTTGCAGCTGCTTCTTGCCGTCGGCGGTGAACACCTCGTCCTCCGTGGTGTCGCCCAGCGCCATCAGGATGGCGGAGCGCACGGCGATGTCGTTGGTTTTCAGGTTGCCGATGACGCTGTCGTCATAGGGCGTGGACACGGCGACGCCGATCTGCAGGAAATGCACCGAATTCTGGAGGTTGGCGGTGAAATCCTTGTCCATGGCGTAGTAGTTGGACGCGTATTTGTCGCCGCCCGAGCCGCTGGGCGGTTCGTGGCCGCCGCCGCTGCCGGCCGATTCGCCGCCGCCGCCATGGCCGCCGCCCTCCGCGCCCGCGGCCGCGCTGGCACGCTTCTGCTCGTCCTTGGGGACCAGCTTGGGGCCGTGTTCGGCGGGGCCGCCCGTCGACTTGGCCGCATACAGGCCCGCGCCGACGCCGCCGCCGGCCAGCACCAGCGCGCCGACGGCGATCATGATGATCTTGCCCATCTTGCCCTTTTTCTTGGGCGCGTCTTCCTTCTTGTCGCTCATCTGTCAGTCCTTCGAATCTCAGCCGACTCGGGCGTCGATGGTGTCCGGCGCCGGCGCCGCGGCCGACGGGGGCCGGGCAGAAACCGGGGCGGGGCGGGGCGGCGTGCGATCGTCGCCGCCGAATCCCGTTCCGCCACCGGTGGAGCCGCCACCCACCATGGACTGACCAAGCTTAAGACCGCGTTCCTCTGCGATGCGGACGAGCTGAGGCTGGGCGTCGGTCAGCATGCCCCGCGTCGCCGCCTCGTCCGCGTGGAAGCGGACGTGCAGCGTGTCGCCCTCCCGGCGGACGTTGATGTCCACCGCGCCGAGCGCGTCGGGCACCAGCCGGATGCGCGTGTCGGCGGCGTTCGCCTCGTCACGCAGCCGCTCGATTCGGTCCATCATCGCATGGGGCCAGCGGTCCTGGCCCATGTCGAGGCTCGACCCGCCGGACTGGCCGGCTGCGCCCGCACCCGTGACGGCGTGGGCGCTTGGGGCGCCGAGCCCTGCCGGAGACAGGATGGCGCCTGCGTCGGCATCGCTGGAGCCGGCCGCGACGGGGCGACCATCGCGGTCGTCGCGCGCGGCATGGATGGCGGCGGCGAACAGTTCTGCGGCCGGCATCGCCTTTCCGGTAGGGAGCGCGGGCGTGGGCCCGCTCGAAGCGGGCGTGAGGGCTGGATCCGGCGCGGGTACCGCATCCGGTGCCATGTCCTTGCCGGGCGTTGCCGACGACTGGGCGAGGGCAGGGGCGATTTCGATGACGATCGGGCCGGTGGCGTTGGCCAAGGCCGGATCGTTGGCGAAGGCGGCGGTCTGGATCAGGCCGCTGGTGTCGATGGCACCGGCCGGATTCATGCCCGCCGGTGTCGCGCCAAGCGCCGCGCCACTTCCGCCCTGCGCGGCAGTGACCACCGCACCCGCAGTGTCCGCCGCCACTGTCGGGGCCGCGACCGGCGGTGGAGCGGGAACGGTGGCCGGCTGTGCCGCGATCAGCGTCGCGATCCAGTCGAGCGAGGGGCCGGCATCCGGCAGCATCTTGCCGGGCGTGGCGGGTTCGTGCCGCGTGTCGGCGCTGTCTTTCGCTTCTTCCGTGTCGGCATGGTCGCTCGACCGGTCGCGGAGTGCGCGATCGAACGGATTGGCGTTGCCGGCACCCGGCCTGGCGCGCTGTGGCGCCGGGCTGGCGATGCTACGCGATGGTGCTGGCGAAACGGACGGGGTCATCGGCGCGAACGGTTCCTTTGGACACACTCGCGCCGATCATCAGCAAGGATCGTGCCGTTTGCGGGGAAAGGCGGGAACATCCTCCAGCGCGCGGCGCTCGCGCGCGTCCTGCCGGTGGCGGGCGCGCTCCATCAGCTTTTCCACCGCGCTCTGGTCGCGCTTGGCCGCGCGGGTCGCCTCCGCTGATCGTTCGAGCAGCAGGCGGGCATTCTGTTCGCGCTGAGCCGCGGCGAGCGCCGACTGGTGCAGCCGCTCGCGGTAATGGGCGGATGCGCCCAGTGAAAAGGCGCTGGCGGATTGCGCCACCGGCGACACGGCGTCGACCAGCCCGGCGATCCGCGCGGACAGGGCGGCCTCGCTGTCCAGCTTTTCCCCGGCGCGCATCTCCTCCGCGCGGGTCAGGCCGAGTTGCAGCGTGCGGACGCGGTGGATGCGCGCCAGCTTCTTGGGGTTATTCATCGAAGAACACGCCGGTCAGCTCGGTCACCGCATCGTCCAGCGACACCGGCACATCGGCATCCTGGCGGATATAGTCGAGCACTGCCGGGTGATAGGCCATCGCCTTGTCGATCGCGGGATCGGCGCCGGGGCGATACGCGCCCATCAGGATCAGGTCGCGATTCTCCTCATAGGTCGCCAGATGACGGCGCAGCACGCGGGCGGCGCGGATATGCGCCGGCTGCGCGATGTCGGTCATCACGCGGCTGACCGAGGGGCCCAGATCGATGGCGGGGTACACGCCGCGCTCCGCCAGCTGGCGCGACAGGACGATGTGCCCGTCGAGAATGGAGCGAGCCGAATCGACCACCGGGTCGTTGCCGTCGTCGCCGTCCGCCAGCACGGTGTAGATCGCGGTGATGGAGCCGGTGCCGTGCGCATCGGCTCCCGCGCGTTCGATCAGGTTGGGCAGCATGGCGATGGCGGACGGCGGGTAGCCGCGCGCGGACGCGGGCTCGCCCAGTGCCAGGCCGATCTCGCGACCGGCATGCGCGACGCGGGTCAGCGAGTCCATGATGAGCAGCACCTTCTTGCCCTCGGCACGGAATGACTCGGCGATGGCGGTCGCGCGCAGCGCGCCACGGATGCGCAGAACCGGCGAGTGGTTGGCCGGGACGGCGACGACCACCGACCGCTTGCGCGCTTCGCCGGCGACCTTTGTCTCCAGGAAGTCCGCGACCTCGCGGCTGCGTTCGCCGATCAGGCCGATCACCACCACGTCCGCCTCCGCCGCGCGGACCATCATGCCCAGCAGCACCGACTTTCCGACGCCCGACCCGGCCATGATGCCGACGCGCTGTCCCTGACCGATGGTGAGCAACCCGTTGATCGCGCGCACGCCCACGTCCAGCGGCTGGCGCACGCGGCCGCGGTCCAGCGGCGACTGCATGGTCCCGGCCAGCGGCCAGCGGCCGGCGCCGCGGATCGGACCCAAGCCGTCGATCGGACGCCCGGCGCCGTCGACCACCCGGCCGAGCAGCGCGGCGCCCACCTCCGCCTCTCCCGGCGTGCCGGTCGGACGCACCAGAGCGCGGGGCAGCAGGGGGGCGGGGCCGCCCAGGTTCATCAGGATCGTGCGGCCGTTGCGGAACCCGATCGCCTCCGCCTCCACTTGGCCCGCGCCGGGTTCGCCCACCGTGCAGACGGTGCCGACCGGCACGTTCAGGCCGACCGCCTCCATCAACAGGCCGTCGCACGCGGCCAGCCTGCCCGCCACGCGCGGGGACGCGCCAATCGCCGCGCCGGCGATGCCGTCGAGATAGTCGCTCGCAAAACGGTTCAGCATGTGGCGACGATGTCTTTCGGTACGGGTACGATCTCGATCGCGGCGGCAAGCTGTTCCAGCCACAGGTCCGGGCCGTCCTCGACCAGGCTGGACGCGGATTCGAGCACGAAGCTGCCGCGCGCCAGCGCCGGGTCGCCGGCCGCGAAGATGGTGGCGGGCAGACGACCCGCCAACAGCGGAACATCGTCGGGGTGGACGCGCAACAGGGCGGATTCGCTGCTGTCGGCGAGCAACTTCGTCGCGCCCTCGATCCGGCTGGCGAGCACGTCGGGCGCGATGCCGACCTCTCCGACCAGTTTCGTGACCAACGCCAGCACCGTCTGGCGCAGGTGGCGCGCGATGCGCGTCCGGTCCAAGGTGGAGCCGGCACCGATCCGGTCGGCCAGCCCGTCCATCAACGCGCGGTCGCGCTCCTCCGCCTCGCGGCACGCGGCGGCCGCTGCGGCCATCCCCTCGGCATAGCCGGCGGCGTGGGCGGCGGCGAGCGGGTCGATATAGTCGCTGGGCCTGGCATCGGGATTGAGCAGGTCCCAGCCCTCGGTCGGCTTCGCGTCCGGATCGGCGGGGCTGAAGTGACGCGGTCCTGCCGCCGCCTCGGCCGCGGGCGGGCAGGAGGCATCAGGCTGCGGGCAGACCGGCTGCGGTGCAAAGGATCGCGGTTGTGCGCCCACGCCGGCACACAGCGCGCGCAGATCGACGGCGGCGAAGCCCGGCGTCGGAAAGGCCTGCGCCAGTGCGGCGGCGGCGGCGTCGTGGCGACCGACAAAGCCCGGCATGAACCCGCCTGCCTGCTGAAACGCGGCGGCGTCAGACATAATCGTCGTCGCCCGCGCCCATCTGGATGGTGCCGTCCTTGGCCAGGTTGCGGGCGATCGCGATGATTGCCTTCTGCGCTTCCAGCACCTCGGCCAGCTTCATCGGACCGCGTGCCTCCATCTCGTCGCGGATGCCGTCGGCGGCGCGCGCCGACATGCAACCCAGGAAGCGGTTGCGCGCGCCCTCGTCCACACCCTTCAGCGCGCGGGTCAGGATGTCGCCGTCGATGTTGCGGATCAGCGTGCCCAGGTTCTTGTCGTCCAGTTCCAGCAGGTTGTCGAAGACGAACATCGCCTCCTCGATCTGCTTGGCGGTTTCGCGGTCCATCTTGAACAGCTTGGGCATCAGCCGCTGTTCGGTCGCCTTGCGCGCGCCCTGAAGGATCTTCGCCGCCTCGCGCGTGCCGCCCAGCGTCACGCCGGCGGCATGCTTGGCCCCGCCGCTGCGGTTGGCGAGCATGGTCTTCAGCGTTTCCACAGCCTCGGGCGTGATCGGGCCGAGCCGCGCGACGCGGTGCAGGATCTCCGGCTGCGCCGCCTCGGGCAGCAACTCCAGCACCTGTCCAGCGACCGCCGGGTCCAGATTGGCGATCAGCACGGCGGAAATCTGCGGATGCTCCTTTTCCAGCATGGCCGCGATCTCGGGCGCGTCCAGCCATTGCAGCATCTCGATCTCGCACGCGGCCTCGGGCGGGATGATGCGCGCCAGCACGCTGCCCGCCTTGTCGGGGCCCAGCGCGCGGGTCATCACCGCCTCCACCTTGGGACGCGGGTCGAAGGTGATGCCGCTGCGCTCGCGGGCGCGGTCGGCGAAATCGTCGAGTACGTTCTCGACCTCTTCCTCCGACACGTCGGCGACGTTGAACATCGCCTTGCCCAATTCGCGCACCTCGTCCGGGTCCAGCTTCTGGAGGATGCCGGCGGCCTCCTCCTCGCCGACCAGCATCATCAGCACGGCGGCACGCTCCACACCGGTGAAGGCACGGCTGGTGGTCAGCGCGTTCACTTGGCCTCCGCCTTGATCATGTCGCGTACCGCCAAGGCCGCACGCGACGGATTGTCGCGGGTGAAGCCGCGCACGGCGCCGATCCGCTCGTCATAGCTGCGGCCGCTGCCGATCTGGTCCAGGCTGACCGGGCCGGCGGGAACGGCCACGCCGTCCTCGTCCACCGTGGGTCCGGGCAGCGCGGCGGCGGCGGCATCCGCCTCCTCCTTTTCCTTCTTCTTGGTCATCGCCTTGACCAGCGGGCGCACGCCCATCAGCAGCACCATCAGCGCGATCACCAGGGCGGTGGCGTTGCGGGCCAGCACCGGCAGCCAGCTGTTGTCGTACCATTTGGGACCGGCCGCGGTGTCGGTCATGTCGGCGAACTTGCGACTGATGACGGTGACCGTGTCGCCGCGGCTCTGGTCGAAGCCGACCGCGCTCTTCACCAGGTCGGTGATCTGGGTGATCTCCGCCGGCGTGCGCTTGGCCCCCTTGTCCGGATCGCGCAGCAGCACGGCGACGGACAGCCGCTTGGTGCCGCCGGGCGCGGCGCGGGTCACGGACACTTCCTTGCCCAGGTCATAGGCGCGCTGGAAGCTGTCGCTCTGCTTGTCCGGGTTGACGCCCTGGCCACCGGCGACCGGCGCCGTGTCGGCGGCGGGTGCGCCGGACGTGCCATTGGCGGGCTGCGGCTTGGACAGGGTGCTGGCGGGCGGCGGCGTGTTGCTCAGCGCACCGGGGATGCCGCCGGGGGCGCCGGCGCCGTCCTTCTGGTTGCCGGTCCAGTTGCCCGTCTCGGCGCGCAGCGTGCCCTGCTTGTCATAGCTTTCGCGGGTCGCCTGCGTTTCGTCCAGGTTGACGTCGGCCTGCACCTCGGCGGTGAAGTTGCCGGCGCCCACCAGCGGGGTCAGCAGGCCGTTCAGTTGCAGGCGGACCTTGTCCTCGACCTGACGCTGGATCTGCAGGCGCTTGTCGCCGTCCGACACGCCCGCGCCGCCCGGCTTCGACAACAGCGCGCCGAGCTGGTCGACCACCGTCACGTCGTCGGGCTTCATGCCCGGCACGGACGAGGCGGTCAGGTTGATGATCGACTGAACCTGCGCGTCGGACAGCGATCGGCCGCCCTGCAGCTTCAGCACCACCGATGCGGAGGGCGAGGCGTTGTCGCGCACGAACACGGAGCTTTCGGGCATCGCCAGATGGACGCGCGCCTCCGCCACCGCGTCGATCTCCTCGATCGAGCGCGCCAGCTCGGTTTCGCGCGCCTGGCGCAGCCGCTCGCCCTCGACCGCACGGGACACGCCCATCGGCAGCTGGTCGAGGATGGCGTAACCGCCCGGCGCCTGTTTCGGCAGGCCCTGGCCGGCGAGCAGCATACGTGCGCGGGAGAAATCCTCCTCGTTCACGGTCAGCGCGCCGGTGGAATCGTTGATGCGGCTCTTGATGCCTGCCTGCGTCAGCGCGGAGGACACCGCCTGCTTGTCGGCGTCGGTCATCCCCTCGAACAGCGTCTTCTGCGTGGGCGTCGACAGCATCGCCCAGGCCAGCGCCGCGGCGCCGATCAGGCCGATCATCAGCGCCATGGGCAGGCTGCGCCGCACGGCGGGTTGCGCCATGAAGCCCTTGATCTGGAGAAGGGGGTTGGCGAACCGCTCGGGCAGGGCGCCGGAGCCGGGGGTCACGGTTGCGAGGGCGTTCGACATGGCGCGTTACACCGGCATGCTCATGATGTCCTTGTAGGCGGACAAGAGCTTGTTTCTGACTTGCAGCGTGGCTTCGAAGCCGACGCTGGCCTGCTGGCGGGCGAGCATCACCTTGGCGATGTCGACCGTTTCGCCGCGTTCATAGGCTTCGGACAGCTTCGACGCCTGGTTCTGGCCGTCGTTCACCGTCTTCAGCGCGTCCGACAGGCTGTCGGCGAAGTTGGCGGGCTTTGCCTGGTCCGGCGCGGACACGTTGCCGGCCGGGGCCGCGGCACCGGCGCGCGACAGCGCCGCGTTGCGGTCCAGGATCTGCTGGCGCAGTTGCATGACGCGATCGATCCCCATCGCGCCGCCGATCGCGGCGGTCATGCGCCGATCGCCCAGCTACGCGGTGCGTCGATCTGCTCACCCTGCTCGCGTGCCTTGGCCAGGCGATAGCGCAGCGTGCGCTCCGAGATGCCCAGGCGGCGCGCGGTCTCGATCCGGCTGCCGCCGCACTGGCGCAGCGTTTCGCGGATCGCGGCGAACTCGCTCATCTGCACGACCTTGCCCAGCGTCGCGGGGGCGGCGGGTTCGTCGTTGGCGTGGATCGGTGCCGTCGGCGCGGTGGCGGCGATCGGACGGTCGAAATGGATGTGGCTCGCCTCGATCCGGTCGCCCGCGGCGAACAGCAGCGCGCGCTGGATCACGTTCTCCAGCTCGCGCACGTTGCCGGGCCAGCTGTGCTCGGTCAGCGTCTCGATCGCCTCGACCGTCGGCCAGGGCACGACCGACCGGTTGCCGGCATGCCGCAGGATCATGGTCGCGGCGAGGGCGGGGATGTCCTGCGGCCGGTCGACCAGCGCGCGGGTGGACAGCGGGAACACCGACAGGCGGTAGTAGAGATCGGCGCGGAAGCGGCCGGCGGCGACCTCCGCCTGCAGGTCGCGATTGGCGGCGGCGACGACGCGGACATCGACCGACACCGGCTGGGTCGCGCCGATCGGCACCACCTCGCGCTCCTGAAGCACGCGCAACAGCTTGGCCTGGAGCGACAGCGGCATTTCCGCGATCTCGTCGAGCAGGATGGTGCCGCCATGCGCGGCGCGGAAAAAGCCCTCGCCACCCGAGGACGCACCGGTGAACGCGCCCTTCTGGTGGCCGAACAGCATCGCCTCCAGCATCGATTCGGGCAGGGCGGCGCAGTTGATGGCGATGAAGGGACCCTCGGCGCGCGGCGACATGCGGTGGATGGTGCGGGCCAGCACTTCCTTGCCGGTACCGGTCGGGCCGCCGATCAGCACGGTGATGTCCGCCTGCGCCACCCGCTCGGCCAGCGCCAGCAGGGCCATGCTCTCCGGATCGGCGGCAGTGGGGGCGTCGGGACCAGCGACCAGCGCGCGGACGAAGGCGTTGCCGATCGCGCCGGACGCGGAGTCGAAGCCGATGCGCGCGGCGCGGCTGTCGGTCGCCGGCTCGAACCGGTCGCCGCCATCGGCCAGCACCAGCGTGCGCGCGGGGATCGCCACCGGCTCACCCTCGGCGACCAGGATCGTGTCGCCCGGCAGCACCGGCGCGCCGGGCTGGGCCAGCGTCAGGCCGGCAGCGCGCAGCGACGACAGCAGCGCGTAGCGGCGCTTTGCGATGTCGGGAGAGGCGTGAATCGACGGCATGGAAGTTCCTCTGTTCGGGCACGCTTTTGCCGGTCGGCTAGTAAACGCGCGGTAAACCCGAGCGCTTGCCGGCAAATATTTTCCGGGCGCGCCACGCGCCCTCGCGAGTGCCCGCATCGCGCGCGCCTACACACGCGGGCATCGCGCCCGATCGCGCGCGAGGAACCGGGCCAAACCGGCAAGCGACCGGCAACAACCGGCAAAAAATGTTCGGTGACCGGCTAAAACCTGCCGGCCTGCCGCCGTTACTCCACTTGGCGGCTCGGCGGTCCTGACACGGATCGAAGGGGGGATCGCCGGACCGAAGGAGATTTGAAATGACCGTTATCGCCAGCAACGTCAGCGCTCTGCGCGCCACCAACGCCTCCACCAGCGCTTCCATGGCGCTCCAGACCTCGATGCAGCGTCTGTCGACCGGCAAGCGCATCAACTCCGCGAAGGACGACGCCGCCGGCCTGGCGATCGCCGCCTCGATGACCTCGCAGATCAAGGGCATGGCTCAGGGCATCCGCAACTCGAACGACGGCATCTCGATGGCGCAGACCGCCGAAGGCGCGCTGGACGAGGTCAGCAACATGCTGCAGCGCATCCGCGAACTGTCGGTTCAGTCGGCGAACGGCACCTATTCCGACACGGACAAGGCGAACATCACCTCCGAGCAGCGCGCTCTGACCGACCAGATCACCTCGGTGGTCAAGAACACCAACTTCAACGGCAAGCAGCTGTTCGACGCCGCCAGCTCGGTCGACATCCAGACCGGCTCGACGACCAGCGACAAGGTTTCGATCAACCTGCGCGACCTGACCGCGACCTATGCGGCGGGCACCGGCGGCGCGGCCGACACCGGTTCCAAGCTGTCGGCGGTGGTGGACTTCACCGCCACGGGTACGGCGACCACGGTCAAGTCGGTTGCGCTGGATGACGTCGACGGCGCCATCAAGGATTTGTCGAACATCCGTGCCGGCCTGGGTGCGACGCAGAACCGGCTCCAGTCGGCGGTGAACAACTCCACCAGCACGATGACCAACCTGACCGACGCGCGCAGCCGGATCGAGGACACGGACTTCTCCGAAGAGACGACCGCTCTCGCCAAGGCGCAGATCCTGAGCCAGGCGTCGACCGCGATGCTCGCCCAGGCGAACCAGTCGACCCAGGGTGTGCTGAAGCTGCTCTCGTAAGGGCCAAGGCGCCCGCCATCTCCCCCCCGATCGGCGGGGGCAAGGACCCCCGGCAGCCACCGCTGCCGGGGGATCCTCCCGAAAAATTTTCGGGGGGCGTCTTTTTTCGTCTAAAGTCCGTCGAGGACGTGTCGTTATCCCTGCTGGCAGCTCGGCCTTCGCCAATTGGGGGCGGCGGAGAGCTCCATGACATGGAGACACGACCATGACGGTTATCGCTAGCAATATCGCCGCGCTTCGCGCCGGCAATGCGTCGACCATGGCGCAGACCGCGCTGTCCACTTCGATGGAACGCCTGTCCACGGGCAAGCGCATCAATTCGGCCAAGGACGACGCCGCCGGCCTCGCCATCGCCGCATCCATGACCGCACAGGTGCGCGGCATGAACCAGGGCGTCCGCAACGCCAATGACGGCATCTCCATGGCGCAGACCGCCGAAGGTGCGCTGGACGAGGTGAGCAACATGCTCCAGCGTATCCGCGAGCTGGGCGTGCAAAAGGCGAACGGCACCTATTCCACGACGGACGTCGCCAACATCAAGTCCGAACAGGACGCGCTGGCCGCGCAGATCGTCACCATCGTCGCCAACACGTCCTTCAACGGCAAGAACCTGCTCGATGGCAGCGCCGGCACCGTGCAGATCCAGGCGGGCGCGAATGCGTCCGATGCGATCGACATGACGCTGGGCGACCTGAAGACCGACACCGACATGGGCAACGTGATCGACACCAGCGGCGCCACGCCTGTGGTGAAGGCAACCGCGACGCTGGATCAGTTCGACAAGGCCATCGGCAAGGTCGCCAACGTCCGCGCCGCGCTGGGCGCGACGCAGAACCGGCTCCAGTCGGCGGTCAACAACCTGACCAGCAACGCCACCAACCTGGCCGACGCGCGCAGCCGCATCGAGGACACCGACTTTTCGGCGGAAACCACCGCGCTCGCCAAGGCGCAGATCCTTTCACAGGCGTCCACCGCGATGCTGGCCCAGGCCAACCAGTCGCAGCAGGGCGTGCTCAAGCTCCTCGGGTCGTAACGGGCTCGAGGCTCCCCGGCTTCTTGCCCCCAACTCGTGAAGCTGGGGGCGACCGGTTCGCCGTGCAGGCGGACATGCGTCGAACGACGAACCCCGGCGGCGCCCGAAAAGGCACCGCCGGGGCTTCTCGGCGTCACCGACCCCGCGAACGCGCCGTCAGCACACTCTATATATCGCGACACTCTATATACTGTCGGATCGTGGGCCCGAGGGCCGCGACCAGATCGTCCGCCGACAGCGCCTCCACCGCAGGGATGCGCGCGACGTAGCGGGAAAAGGCGATGCCCAGCAGCTGCGACGCGATCAGCGCGGCACTGCGTTCGGGTCGTGACACGCCGGCGATGCGCCGCACCGTCGCCAACACCTGTTCATCGAACATCGCGACAAGCGCCAGTCGCGCGGCCTCATGACTGACCGACGCTCTCAATAGCGCCTGCAAGCGACCGCCCGTGCCGGGGCCCTCCCACAGATCGACGAAATGGCGAGCGAGTGCCGGGCTGATCGAGTCCCGCTCCAGCGTCGTGACGTCGGGCAGGCCCAGGTCGATCCTGGCGGCCAGCGCGAACAGGTGTTCCTTCGTGCCGTAATAGCGGGTGATCATGGACGGGTGCACCGCCGCCTCTGCCGCGACCAGGCGCACCGTGGCACGCTCATATCCCTCGCGCGCGAAGACCAGGCGCGCCGCCTCGAGGATCCGGTCGCGCGTCGGTTGCGATCGCGGCGGGGTGGCGGTCGGGACATCCGTCATGCCGGTCTCTGGTAGCAACCCCTGGGGTGCTTGCCAAACATGCAGACGATTGTATGCATACAGATGTATGCAGTAGGAGGCGCAAAGATGGAGAGCATCCCGGACACGTCGGCTCCATGCGCGGCCGAGATCGTCGTCGCATCGGCGTCGGTGCTGGCGGCCTGCGCCGAGGGATGGATGCTGGTGGGGTGGCCGCCCGTGGTGATCGTCGGCGGGTCGGGGGCGATCGGCTTGCTGTTGTGGTTGCGGACCTACCGACATGGCCCGGTTTCCCCTGCGGTGATCCTGCCGCCCTTCCTGCTCACGGTCGCGATGCTGGAGGTGCACATGGCGGAGGAATATCTCGCCGGCTTCGCGCCAGCGATGAGCCGCCTTTTCGACATCGGCTGGACGGAACGGGGATTCCTGCTGGTGTTCGCCTTTGCCGGGCCGGCGATCTACGCGCTCACCGCGCTGGGGTTGTTCCGGGGCGTGCGACTGGCCGGCTTCGTCGCGGCGTTCATCTTCGTCGGACCTGGCGCGGCGGAGTTCACGCATTTCCTGTTTCCGCTGCTGACGCCCGCGATCGATCCCGATCTGTCGGCGACGATCACCCGGCAGGTCGCGGACGGGACGCTGGTCGCGGACATGGGCAACCACTGGATCGGCGTGACCGGGCGCTATTATTTTCCCGGACTCTATACGGCGGTGATGCCGATGGTTCCCGGCATTTGGGGCGTGGTGTCGACGCTGCGCGCGAAGCGTCGGGCGTCCTCCGGATAAGCGTGCGGGGCTTTCAGGCCCGTTGCGCCAGCGCCTTTTTCAGCTTGGCATGCGCGGCGGATTTGATCTGGCACACGCGGGCCGCGCCGATGCCGAACACCTGGCCGATCTCCTCCAGGTTCATCTCGTCCACATAATAGAGCTGGATCACCTGTGCCTCGCGTTCCGGCAGGGCGGCGATCGCGGCGATCAGCGCGTCGCGCATGTCGCCCTCCGCCAGCTGGTCGAACGCGTTGGGCGTGTCGTCGGCGAACCAGGGCATGTCGTCCTGGTACACGTCGTCGATCGAGTCGAAGCGCACCGCCTCCGCCGTTAGGTAATCGGTGCGCAGCTTTTCCAGGCTGACGCCCAGATGCGCGGCGACCGCCGCCTCGCTGGGTGCGCGGGCGGAACCCTGGCTGAGCGTGTTGACGGCGCGATGATACTCCTTGCGCCGGCGCATCGCACCGCGCGTGGTCGTCGCCTGACGGCGCAGCTCGTCGATCATCGCGCCGCGCAGGCGGGTGGAGATATATTGCTGGAACGTCACCTGGCCGCGATCCTCGAACCCGGACGCCGCCTCGACCAGCGCGACCAGGCCGACCTGCACCAGATCCTCCACATCGACCAGCGTCGACATGGACCCGTGGACGTGCCACGCGATCTTGCGCACCAGCGGCAGGTGCTGGCGGATCAGCGCCTCCCCCTCGCCACGCGGACTCTGGCGCGGGCGATAGGTCAGCGGGGCGTCGGTTTCGGCAACCGTCACCGTCACCGGCGTCGCCGCCGCGGGCGCGAAGGAAACGGGAGCGGGAACGGGTCCGTTGAGGGGCTGGGCGTTGGCGAACGCGGCCTTCATGGGTTCGGCACTCATGCTGCAAGGGCACCTTGGAAGTGGCCGACCTGAGCCGGCTGGGGAGCGCCGATGACCGCCACCACCTCGACCGCCTTTTCTTCGGGAACCTCGAAAAAGGAGAGGACGGGGGTGTCGGGCAGGCACGTCTTGACGAGCTTGCGGATGGCCAGCCGGCAGGCGGGCTGGACGACGAGCGCGAAGGGCTTGGCCTCCGCGATCAGCGGTTGCGCGGCGTTCTGCAGCGCATCGACGATGCGGCGGCCCAGGTCGGGCTCGATGACATGGCGGCGCGACGTGTCGGCGCGCATCGCCTGGCCGAGCAAGCCTTCCAGCTGGCCCTCAAGCGTCATCACGCGCAGCGGCTCGCGCACGCCGCACAGTTTCTGGATGATGAGCGCGCCGAGGTCGGGGCGGATCAGTTCGATGATCTCTTCCGCGTCCTGCGTCCGCTGTGCGGCGACGGCGATCGCGCCTGCGATCCGGCGGAATTCCTTCAGGGGAATGTTCTCCGCCAGCAGGCCCTTCAGCACCTGGGTCAGCGTGGTCAGCGGCAGCGGGTTAGGCGTCAGCGCGGCGACCAGCTGGCCGGCGCGATCCTTCAGCCCGTCGAGCAGCGACTGCACCTCGTCGGGACCCAGCAGGTCGCAGGCATGGCTGCCGAGCAGGTGGTTGAGGTGCGTCGCCATGACGGTGCCAGGATCGACCACCAGGAAGCCCATGCCGGTCGCGGCGTCGGCATCGCCCTTCGCGATCCAGGTCGCGTCCAGGCCGAAGGTCGGGTCCTTCGCCTTCTTGCCCTGAAGGTTGCCGTACGCCTGGCCGGTGTCGAGCGCGAGCATCTCGTCGGGCGACACCTGATCCTCACCGACGCAGACGCCGTTGACCATGATGCGATAGGTGAAGGGCGCCAGGTTGATGTCGTCGCGCACCCGCGCCTGCGGCACCACGAAGCCCAGTTCCTTGGACAACTGCCGGCGGACACCGGTGATGCGACCCATCAGGGGCGCGCCGCGACGCTCGTCGGCGAGCGGCACCAAGCCATAACCGATGTCGATGTTGACCTGCATCGCGTCGCACACCTCGTCCCAGCCGATCTTCGACGGGTCGACCGGCTCGGCCGCCTCGACGGGAGCTGGTGGGGGCGGGCGCTTTTCGATCTGGCGCAGCTTCCATGCCGCAAACCCGGCGATGCCGGCGGCGGGCAGGATGATGAGGTGCGGCATGCCGGGCAGCACGCCCAGCAGGCCGAGGATGCCGGCAACCGGTGTCCAGGTGCGCGATGCGCCGAACTGCGAGCCGATCTGGCCGGCCAGGTCGTGTTCCGAATTGACGCGGGTGACGATCGCGGCGGCGGCGATCGACAGCATCAGGCTGGGCAGCTGCGCCACCAGTGCATCGCCGATCGCGAGCAGGATGTAATTGTGCGCAGCGTCGGCGATCGACAGGCCGTGGCTGACCGGGCCCAGGATCAGGCCGCCGATGATGTTGGCCGCCAGGATCAGCAGCGCGGCGACCGCGTCGCCCTTCACGAACTTGGACGAACCGTCCATCGATCCGTAGAAATCGGCCTCCGTGGATACCTCGACGCGGCGCGCCTTGGCCTGGTCCGGCGTGATGAGGCCGGCATTCAGGTCGGCGTCGATCGCCATCTGCTTGCCGGGCAACGCGTCCAGGGTGAAGCGCGCGGACACTTCCGACACACGGCCCGCGCCCTTGGTCACGACGATCAGGTTGATGATCATCAGGATCGCGAAGACGAATATGCCGACGACGTAATCGCCGCCGATCAGGAAGGTGCCGAACGCCTCGATCACATGACCGGCCGCACTCTCGCCCTCATGCCCGTGCACCAGCACGACGCGGGTGGATGCGACGTTCAGGCCCAGGCGGAACAGCGTCGCGAACAGCAGCACGGTGGGAAAGGCGGAGAAGTCGAGCGGCTTTTGCGCGTTCAGCGCGACCATCAGCACGGCCAGGCTGATCGCGATGTTGGCGATGAAGAACACGTCCAGCAGCTGCTTGGGGATGGGTACGACCATCACCAGCACCAGCAGCAGGATGGCTGCGGGCAGTGCGGAGGCGCGGGCGTTGATGAAGCGCTTCATTGGTTCAGGCCCCCATCTGCGCGAGCATCATGTAGGCGAGGCGCGCCGTGTCGGGCGTGGGGCGCAGCAGGCTGGCCGCCTGGCGATCGCCGACGCTCTGCGCCCAGGCGAGCGCGTCCGTCGCGCTTTCGCCGTTACCGGTGACGATCGTCGATCCGTCACCCGTGTCGAGCGCCTGTGCGGCGTAATCGACCCGGCCCTTCATCGCGGCACCGGCTGCGGCGGCATCGCCCAGCTTGTCGGCGAAGCGCTGATAGATGGCGGACAGCGATCGCGGGCTGCCGTTGCGTTCGAAGAACACGCCGCGATTGGCGGCGGCGGCCTGCGGGAACAGGGCGGCACCGCTCGCATCCGGGTTGGACGCCATGCCGGTCAGGAACTTGCGCGCGCCGGCGGCACCCAGGAAATGCGCCATGTACAGGTCGGTGCCGTTCGCGGCGCGCCCGGTCGCCGCCTCGATCGCGGTCTTGTTGTCCGACGCATATTCGGCCGCCATCAGCGACGAGGTGTTGGGATCGTTGCGCAGCGCCAGGATCGCCCGGCGCGTGCCGGCATCACCGACGGACAGGCGGCCCGAGGACGAACGTCCGATGCTGTCGGCGGCCCAGCCCAGGCCGTGCTCCGCACCGTGCTTCTTGACCACGGCAAGCCAGCTTTGCTCGATGAACTGGTACAGGCCGGATGCCGACGAGGTGCCGGCGCGCGCATTGGCGTTGAGCCCGGATTCGAGCTTGGCTTGGCCCAGCAGGTAGTCGAAGTCGATCCCCGTCCGCTGCGCGGCTGCGGCGATGGCGGACTGGATACGGCCGGTGGAGATGGCAGAAACGGTCATGACCCCCGCTTCTCAGCAAGGGCTGTGCCAGTTTCATCGCATTCAGGATGTCAGGAGCGCAAACCGCTCAGGCATAGGCTCGCAGCACGGGGGCGGACCCGCCCATGCCGGCATCGCCGGTCAGGGTTTGCAGGCGGCGGCGAACATTTGCCGCCATCAGGTTGACGTAGATCCGGCAGGTCTCGTTCAACCGGTTCGCCTCGTCCGCCAGTTCCCGCAGGTCGGGCCCGGCGGGGCCGGTGCCCAGGCTGGCGACCTGTTCGATGCCCGCCAGCTTGTCCTTGGTCGCACGTTCCAGCGCGTTGACGTCGTTCGTCTTCAGCGCCGCGATCTCGGCATGCAGGGCGTCGATCACGCGGATCAGGGCGTCACGCCTAGTCATTCGAATTCCAGTTGAGCTTGTAGGCGATCAGGCGGTCGGCGATGGTGGCGGGAAGGATCGGGAAGTTTCCTTCCGCGATCGCCTTCTTCACCTGGGCCACGCGATCGGTGTCGACCGGCGCGGCGGCGCTGAGCGTCTTGGCGAGGCCGGTCAGCGCCGCCGTGTCGGCCGCGCCTGCCGTGTTCGCGGTCGCCGCCTTGGCCACCGGAGCGGTCGGCGCGACGCGCGAGACCGTCAGGCCCCTTCCACTTACCCCTGTTATGCCAATCGGATCGACCATGTCCGCACCTGTTTCCCGCTGTCGAACCCATAAACGACCCGATGCGAGCAGGCTTTAGCAAAAAAAATCAGCTGCCTGTCGCGGCGCTCCAGCCGGGCAGGGTGGCACGGCCGCTCTCCACGGCAACGGCCTGAACCGGGCCCTTGGCATCGTCGACCTTGACCAGGAAGCGGCCACCCGGCGGCGCGTCGCCCATCGCGACGCCCTCTCGCGTGATGGAAAAGCCGTCGGAGCCCGCCTCGATCAGCACGGGGTCGCCGCGCTTGATGACGGGTGGTGCCTTCACGCCACCGAACGGGACGGCGGCGGCAACGGCGGCAACCGGAGCGGCAGGGGTTTGCCGGATCACCGGCACGAACAGGCGCCAGTCCGGTCCGGAACAGCTGACCACGACGGCATCGTGCGCCTCCGTCCGCCAGGACAGCGCGACCGTCGGACATTGCGCCAGACGCAGGCGCGGATCCACACCTGCGCGCGCGCCGCCGACCGCGCCGACCGGCTGTCCGGTGAAGGCGGCGACCGCGCGGTCGAGGCCGGCGGTGTTCTGGAATGCGACAACCGCAAGCAGCGACAGGATCATGGCTTGGAACTCCGTTGCGGCTCGCCGTCGAAGGCGAGCGTCACCAGCGCGGCGCGGGGGCCGGGCCGAAGGGTGGTCAGAATGGAAAGGCGACGCGACGGCACGACCGGCGCCAGCGCGGCGGCGACGGCGCGCGCGCGATCGGCGGCCAGAACGGCGGCGCTGCCGGTCGGCGCGTCGATATCGGCCGCGCTGCCGTCGGTGGACCCGGTGATGGTGAAGGCGACGCGCGGATCACGGGCCGCCTCGCGTGCCCAGGCGACCAGCTCGGCGGTGGACCATGGATTGGCGGACCCGACGGCGAAGGCGACGCCGCTCGATGCAACCGGCATGGCCGGCGCGCTCGCGTCCGCCTGCTGCCCGAACCCGTCGCGCAGACCCTTTGCCAGCGCGTGGCGGTCGAGCCGGGCAGCCTGGGTCAGCACCATGAAGCCGAGCAACAGCAGCGCGAGGTCGGCCAGCGTCACCAGCCAGAGCGGGCGGCCGGACGGCGCCTCGGGGAAGAAGTCGTCCGTCATGCGGCGACGCTTTGCAGCGGGCGCGGGGCCTCGCGGATGGCGAGCGCGACCAGGGGTGCCTCGATCCGCTGACGCTCGAAGGCTTCGCGGCGGGCACGCGCGCGCAGGCGTACGGCCACGGGCTGAGCAACCAGGTTGCCGAGCAGTGCGCCGTATAATGTCGCCAGCAGCGCGACGGCCATCGCACCCCCGATCGCCGCGGGATCGGTCATGGTGGCGAACATGCCGGCCAGTCCGACCAGCGTGCCGACCATGCCCATCGCGGGTGCGGCATCGGCGGCACCGGCCCACACCTCCGCCGCCGCCAGGTGCCGCTCCACTCGCGCGCGCCGTGCATGGACGACGCATCGCTCCACCTCCGCCGGGTCGGCGCCGTCGACGATCGCGGCGATGCCCGCGTTCAGATCGGGATCGGTGATCACCGACCGGTCTAGCGCGATGACACCGTGGCGTTTGGCGATGCGGCTGAGCGCGGCAAGCTGTTCAAGCAGCGGATCGGCGGAAAAACGGCGGCGCGGCAGCACGGTGAGCGCGGCCACCGCCCGGCCGACATCGGCCAGCGGGTTGCGCAGCAGCGTCGCCAGCAGCGTGCCGCCACCGACGATGGCAAAGGCTAGCGGATCGAGAAAGGTCGCGGGGGTCATGCGCGAACCGCTTTGCAAGGCGCGGGCCAGTTTCGTTAACCAGCCTGCCGGACGCGATGCGCTTGCCGTGGCCCGGCAACATTGCCGCCCACCCGGCAAACGGTTGCCGCCTGACCGGGCCAGAGCGCGTCATGCACGTGTTTTCCGGCTCTACACACGACTTGGCACGCCCATTGCTTTGGACAGGGCACGCGCAATCGGGCGCATGGGATCATTGCCATGGCTGGCGACAGTTTGTTCGGAGTTCACGGAGCGGCACTGGAGGTGCGCTCGCAGCGCATGGGGCTGCTGGCGTCGAACATCGCCAACGCGTCCACGCCGGGCTTCAAGGCGCGCGACATCAATTTCGGCTCCGCCCTCGCGGCGGTCGAGAATGGCGGCGACAACGCCTTTGCCAAGGCGGTGCAGTTCCGCGTGCCGAACCAGACCACGATGGACGGCAACACGGTGGAGCTGAACCAGGAACAGACCGCGTTCGCCGAAAATGCCGTGCAGTACCAGACCACGCTGTCGTTCCTGAACGGACGCATCAGCCAGGTCACCCGCGCGTTGAAGGGGGAATAAGATGGCCGCTGCCCAGCCGATGACGATCTTTCAGGTCGCCGGCCGCGCCATGTCGGCGCAGCTCGTCCGCATGAACACCACCGCGTCCAACCTGGCCAATGCCGGCGGCGTCGCCGGGTCGGAGGCGGACGCCTACAAGTCCATGAAGCCGGTGTTCCGCACCTCGTTCGACCAGGCCAGCGGCATGGCGACCGTTGACGTGGAAAAGGTGGTCACCGCCGGCGAGGCGCCGACCAAGCGCCACGATCCGTCCAACCCGATGGCCGACAAGGACGGCAACGTCTTCGACGCGGCGGTCGATGAAACCCGCGAGCTGGTCGACATGATGGAGACCGCCCGTTCCTACCAGAACAATGTCGAGGTGATGCAGACGGCGAAGTCGCTGATCATCGACACCCTCAAGATGGGCCGCTGATCCGATGACCACCGCAACCGCATCCTCGTTGATCACGCCGGGCGTCGGCACCACGAACAACACGAATGCCGCCGCCGCGATCAAGAACAGCAAGACGACGCTGGACCAGTCCGATTTCCTGACGCTGATGACCGCGCAGCTGAAGAATCAGGACCCGTTCAACCCGACCGACAACACTCAGATGATCGCGCAGATGGCGCAGTTCTCGTCCGTTGCCGGGATCAGCGAGATGAACACCAAGCTGTCGGCGATCGCGACCAAGCTGGGCGGCACGTCCGCGACCGATGCGATGGCCTATGTCGGCAAGACGGTGCTGACCGAAGGGACCACCGCCTATGGCCGCACCACCGGCGGCATCGCGGGTGCGGTGGAGCTGGACAAGGATGCGACCGACGTCGACGTGACCATCTCCGACGCCGGCGGCAACATCCTCAAGACGATCAAGCTGGGCAACCAGAAGGCCGGCACCGCCAGCTATGACTGGAACGGCACCACCGACAGCGGCGAAAAGGCCGGATCCGGGCCGTTCGCGGTGACCGTGGCGGCCGCCAACGGCGGCACCACGGTGAAAAGCCGCGGCCTGGTCTGGGCCCCGGTCGAATCCGTTTCCCTGCCCGCCACGGGCGATCCCACCCTTCAGGTCAGCGGCATCGGCGCCGTTGCCCTGTCCGCCGTCCGTTCGGCCGGCTGAGCCCAATTCCAGGAGCTATTCCCGATGTCCTTCTACAATTCGCTCAGCGGCCTTCAGGCGTCCCAGACCGACATGTCGGTCATCAGCCACAACCTGGCCAACGTCGCCACCACCGGTTTCAAGAAGAGCCGCACCGACTTCGCCGACGTGATGGCCTCGTCCGTCGCGGTGGACCCCACCAAGATGGTCGGGTCCGGGGTGGTGGTGAAGGGCAACCGCCAGCAATTCGGTGAGGGTAACCTGACCACCACGTCGTCGTCGCTGGATCTGGCGATCTCCGGCGACGGGTTCTTCACGGTGAAGACCAGCGGCAATGCGTCGGCAACCGCGTACACGCGCAACGGCAGTTTCCAAATCGATCCGCAGCGCAACATCGTCGATGCACAGGGTTCGTACCTGCAGGTCTATCCGGTCGATGCGGAGGGCAACGTCACCGCCACCGGCGCGGACGGCCTGACCCCGGTGAAGCTGCCCGACAGCAGCGGCATCCCGGTCGCGACCAAGTCGGTGACTCTGGGCGTCAACCTGTCCCCGACTGGCGCCGTCAGCACCAAGACGTTCGATCGTGCCGACCCGTCGACGTTCAACAATTCCACTGCGACGACGATCTATGACGCGACAGGCAACGCCCAGACGATGACGAGCTATTTCGTCCGGACCAAGGCGTCGACCGATACCGATCCGACCAGCAACTGGTCCGTGTACACCTATGTCGGCGACCAGCCGATGAAGACCGGCGGCTCGACCGCGCCGACCCAGCTGACCTTTACCTCGGGCAAGCTGACTTCGCCGACGGGCGCGACGACGTTCGACGCCTATGTTCCGGCCGGCAGTGCCTCGAACCAGACGTTGAAGCTGGACCTGACCGGATCGACGCAGCTGTCGTCGGTCTTTTCGGTCGGCACGCGCAGCCAGGACGGCAAGGCGACGGGCCAGTTGGCGGGCGTCACCGTGGACACCAACGGCGTCCTGACTGCCAGCTTCTCCAACGGCGACACCAAGAAGCTGGGCAAGGTCGCGCTGGCGAACTTCACCGATCCCGCCGGGCTGAAGCAGCTGGGCAACAGCTATTGGTCGGCGACCGGCATTTCCGGCAACGCCAAGATGGGTGCCGCGAACGAGAACGGGTACGGCAACATGATGTCGGGCACACTGGAAGGGTCCAACGTCGACATCACGGAGGAACTGGTCGCGCTGATCGCGGCACAGCGGAACTTCCAGGCCAATGCCAAGGCGCTCGATACGCAGAGCCAGATCTCGCAGACCATCTTCAACATCCGCAGCTGATCGCAGGAAGCGGGAGCACGTAATTGGACAAGCTGGTCTACACTGCGGCGACGGGCCTGCGCGCGCACATGGCGGCGCAGGCGGCGATCGCCAACAACATGGCGAACGCGTCCACCACCGGTTTTCGTGCCGACCGCGTCGTGTTCGACCGCATCGACCTGAAAGGTGGCGGCGCGACGTTGCAGGCGCGCGCGCCGACCTCCGAAGAGGTGACGGACGCCGACCGCACGCCCGGCACGATCCAGACCACCGGCCGCCCGCTGGACGTCGCGATGAACGGCAACGACACCTGGCTGGCGGTACAGTCCGCCGACGGGTCGGAGGCGTATACGCGTCGCGGCGACCTGGAGGTTTCCCCCTCCGGCGTCCTTCAGACCGGTGACGGGTTCATCGTGCAGGGTGGATCGGGTCCGATCAGCCTGCCGCCGTACAAGTCGCTGTCGATCGCGAACGACGGCTCCATCTCCATCGTCCCGCCCGAAGGGGGCGAGCCGCAGATCGTCGACAAGCTGAAGATGGTGTCCGCCAAGGGCACCGACACGGTGAAGGGCCTCGACAACCTGCTGAAGGTGCGCGGCGGCGGTACGCTGCCCGACGACATGGACGCCAAGCTGACGTCCGGCGCGCTGGAAGGGTCCAACGTCAACATGACGCAGGCGCTGGTCGACATGATCGAGAACCAGCGGTCCTACGAAGTCACGGCCAACCTGATGAAGGAGGCCAAGTCCATGGACGAAAGCAGCGCATCGATCATGCGCCTGCCGAGCTAAGGAAGAAACGAATGTCCTCCTCCGCCATGCACATCGCGCGCACCGGGCTCGACGCCCAGGACATGCGCATGCGGGTGATCTCCAACAACCTGGCCAACGTCAACACGACCGGGTTCAAGAAGGATCGCGCCTCGTTCGAGACGCTGGCCTATCAGGTCGTCACCGCGCCGGGCGCGGCGTCGTCGTCCGAATCGAAGTATGCGACGGGCCTGAACCTCGGCACCGGCGTGAAGATCCAGGGTACGGCGCGCATCGACACGCAGGGGTCGATGCAGACGACGGGCAACAGCTTCGACCTGGCGCTGGACGGCGACGGATATTTCCAGGTGCAGATGCCCGGCGGCCAGTTGGGCTATACCCGCGCCGGCAACTTCTCGCGCTCGCCCGAGGGGCTGCTGGTCACCAGCGAGGGCTATCAGGTGATGCCCGGCATCACCGTGCCCGAAGGGGCGACCAACGTCACCATCGGCATGGACGGGACCGTGTCCGCGACGGTCAACGGCCAGTCGTCAGAAATCGGGCAGATCCAGGTCGCCAGCTTTCCCAACGCCACCGGTCTTCAGTCCAAGGGCGACAACTACCTGCTGGAAACTGCCGCATCGGGCGCCGCAAACCTGGGTGTCGCGGGGCAGGATGGGCGCGGCAACGTCCGGCAGGGCATGCTGGAGGCGTCCAACGTCAACGTGGTCGAGGAGCTGGTCGACATGATCGAGACCCAGCGCGCCTATGAGGTCAATTCCAAGATGATCTCCGCCACCGATGACATGCTGAAATACGTCAACCAGAACATCTGATCGGTTTTGCACGCCATGATCCGCTCATTCCGTTTGTCGCTGTTCGCTCTGCCGGTCGTCATGCTGGCGGTCGCCGCGCCGTCGCCGGCCCTGGCTGGCCTGTTCGGCAAGAAGGCACCGCCCGAGGATTTCTCCACCACGCATCCCGCCGCCGTGCCGATCGCACCGCCGGTGATCGCCACCGGCGCGATCTTCCAGGCCGACAACGGCTATGCCGCGCTGTACGAGGGGTGGCGCGCGCGTCGTGTCGGCGATCCGGTCACCATCGTGCTGGTGGAAAAGACGGCGGCGTCCAAATCGTCCTCGTCCAAGCTGGGCTCGACCGGCGATTTCGGCCTGACCCCGCCCAGCACCGGCCCGCTGTCGCTGTTCAAGAACAGCGATATCGGCGCCAGCGGCTCGCGCAATTTCAACGGCGCGGGCACGTCCGACCAGGCCAACTCGCTGACCGGAGAGATCAGCGTCACGGTGGCGCAGGTGTTCCCGAACGGCACCATGCTGGTCCAGGGTCAGAAGCGCGTCACGCTGAACCGCGGCGACGAGTTCATCCGCATCAAGGGGCTGATCCGCACCGCCGACGTGGACGCCAACAACCGCGTCGCCTCCACCCGCGTCGCGGATGCGCAGATCGCCTATACCGGCAAGGGCGATGTCGCCCGCGCCGGACGCCAGGGCTGGCTGTCGCGCTTTTTCCAGACTGTTTCGCCCTTTTGACCCCGCTCGTTAGCGGCCCGGTAACCATGTTCGCGCCAGGATCGGCATCATGAAGACGTTTCGCACCCTGCTTGCCTGCATCTTCGCCATGTGTTGGGTGGTCGCGTTCAGCGGCCCGGCACATGCCGACCGGATCAAGGACCTGGGCGGGTTCCAGGGCATCCGCGCCAACCAGCTGACCGGTTACGGCATCGTGGTCGGCCTGCCGGGCACGGGCGACGACAATCTGGAGTATACGGTGCAGAGCCTGAAGGCGGTGGCGAGCCGGTTCGGCCTGCAACTACCGCCGGGTGCCAATCCGGGCATGAAGAACGCGGCCGTGGTGCTGGTCACCGCAGAGCTGCCCGCCTTTGCCAAGCCGGGCCAGCGGCTGGACATCACCGTCGCATCGATGGGCAAGGCGAAGTCGCTGCGCGGCGGCAGCCTGATCATGACCCCGCTGCTCGGCGCGGATGGGCAGATCTATGCGATGGCACAGGGCAACCTGGCCGTCGGCGGCCTGGGCGCGGAGGGCGCGGACGGGTCGAAGATCGTCGTCAACATCCCCTCGACCGGCCGCATTCCCGAAGGTGCGACCGTGGAGCGCGCGGTGTCGACCGGCTTCGACACGGCGCCCACGCTGACCTTCAACCTCCAGCGCGCCGACTTCACCACCGCGCAGAACGTCGCCGCCGCGATCAACCGGAAGCTGGGCTTCGGCAGCGCCGAGGCGCTCGACGCGGTGTCCGTGTCCGTCAAGGCGCCGGTCGGCGCCGACGTGCGCGCATCCATGATGAGCGCGATCGAGAACCTCGACGTGGCCTCCGCCGAACCGTCGGCCAAGGTGATCGTCAACGCGCGCACCGGCACCGTGGTCATCAACTCCGCCGTGCGCGTCGGACCCGCCGCCGTCACCCATGGCAAGCTGACGGTCCGCATCGACGAGAACCAGCGCATCAGCCAGCCGGCCCCCTTCAGCCAGGGACAGACCGCCGCCGTGCAGAAGTCGGGCGTCGCGGTGGAGGAGGAGCGTCGTCCGATGTTCCTGCTCGCTCCGGGGCCGAAGCTGGCCGATGTGGTGAAGGCGGTGAACGCGATCGGCGCGTCGCCCGCCGACTTGGTCGCCATCCTGGAGGCGCTGAAGGAAGCGGGCGCGTTGAAGGCGGAGTTGATCGTCCTGTGAGCGACATTCCCGCCGTCCCGAACGCCGCGGCGCCGACGCCGACCGCCGGCATCTCCACGGACACCAGCCGGCTGAAATCGGGCGCCAACCTGAAGGCGGCGGGCGAGAAGTTCGAGGCGGTGTTCACCGGCATGATGCTGAAGTCGATGCGACAGGCGAAACTGGCCGATCCGCTGTTCGACTCGAAGGCGATCGACACGTTCAGCGAGATGCAGGATGCGCAGATCGCAAAGACCATGGCGCAGCATGCACCGATGGGAATCGGCAAGGCGATGACGGAGTTTCTGTCGAAATCGCAAAAACTTGCCGAGGCTGACGCTTCTAAACCGAATCTTAACCAGCCAGGCACTAGCCCGCCGAAATGAGCGATCTGCTCTCCATCGGCGCATCCGGCGTCCGCGCGTATCAGACCGCGCTGTCCACAGTGGGCGAAAACATCGCCAACGCGGGGAGCAGCACCTATGCGCGCCGATCCGTCGAGCTGAAGGAGGTATCGGCAGGGCAGGGGCTGAGTGCCACGCGCATGGACGCCGGCATGGGCGTCGCGGTCGGCGGCATCGCCCGTTCCACCGACGTCTACGCCGGCCAGGCGGTCCGCTCCGCCGGCGCCGACCTGTCGCGCACAACTACGGGCACGACGTGGTTGGGCCGCATCCAGTCGGCCCTGACCGGCGATCAGGTTTCCAACCGACTCACCTCGTTCTTCTCCGCCGCCAGCAGCCTGGCGGCCGACCCGACATCGAGTGCGCTGCGCGCCAATCTGCTCGGTACCGCCACCACCACGGCGGCGGCGTTCACCGCCACCGGCAATGCGTTCGACCGCATCGACCAGGATTTCGACGCGTCCGCGCTGAACGCCGCGCGCGACCTGACCTCGTTCGCCACCTCTCTGGCGCGGATCAACGACGGATTGGGCCGGACCCAGCCCGGCACGGCTGCGGCGGCGCAGCTGGCCGACCAGCGCGACCAGATCCTTCAGCAGATGAGCGACATCTCCACCGTCAGTGCCACCTTCGACCAGGTCGGGCGCGCGACGGTGAAGGCGGGCGGCGCGAACGGTCCGACGCTGGTGTGGATGACGGAGGCCGGCGCGGTGTCCTATCGCCGCAACGCGGAGGGCGCGGTCAGCTTTTCCGTCGCGTTCGGCGGAGATCAGACGCCGCTGGCGACGGAGGGCGGCGCGATCGCCGGTCTGGTCGACGGCGCCGAAAAGATCGCTGCCGCGCGCACCACGCTGAACGACATCGCCACCAGTTTCGTGAAGACGGTCAACGACGTGCAGGCCAGCGGCGACGACCTGGATCGCAAGCCCGGCGGCCCCCTGTTCGCGACCGGCGCGGACGCGACCGACATCACCGTCGCGATGACCGACGGGCGCGGCATCGCCGCGTCGGCGCGGGGCGGCGGCGTGCGCGATGCATCCAACCTGGCGATGTTGCAGGTCGACCGCGTGGCCAAGGGGTTCGAGGCGAACACCACCGCGCTGGTGACCTCCACCGCGAGCGCGATCGATCAGAAGAACACCATCGCCGATGCGCAGGCCGCGATCCGCCAGGGCGCGCTGACGACGTTGTCGACGACGACCGGCGTAAGCCTCGATTCGGAGGCGGTCGACCTGATGCGGTTCCAGCAGGCCTATTCGGCATCGAGCCGCGTGATCCAGGTCGCGCGCGACACCTTCCAGTCCATTCTCGAAATTCGGTAAGCGCCGCCCATGCAGATATCCACCAGCATGTTCTACGACACGTCGTCCAAGCGGATGACGGCGCTGAACGACCGCGCGACCCTGTTGCAGACGCAGATCTCCACCGGCAAGAAGATCCAGACGCCGTCGGAGAACCCGGTGCTGTCGCAGCAGTCGGCCGAGTTCGACCGGATGGACTCGGATGCCAAGGTCTATGGCACCAACCTGACGCTGGCCGATTCGCAGCTGAGCCAGACGGACAGCACGCTGAAACAGATCGCCAGCCAGGTTCAGCGCGCGCTGGAACTCGCGATCCAGGCGGCCAGCGGCACGCAGAACGGCGCGACCCGGTCGATCATCGGCAACGAGCTGGGCTCCATCGTCGGCGCCCTGCAGGGCCTGGCGAACACGTCCGACGTGCGCGGCCAGCCGCTGTTCGGCACGCCCGACGGCACGCCGGCGGTGTCGCGCGATGCGCAGGGCAATTTCTCCTACGCCAAGACCAACGTGTCGGAAATCCCGATCGGCGATGGTCAGACGGTTCAGGCGAACGAGTCGGCCGAACGCGTGTTCACCTTTAAGGGCAAGGACACGCTGAGCGTGATCGCCAAGTTGGCGGCCGCGTTGCAGGGCGGTGGTGACGTCGGCGACACCGTGAAGGACGCGCTGGGCGACCTGAACGATGCGAACGACCAGGTGTCGACCGTGCGCGCCTCCGTCGGTGCCCGCGCGGCGCGCGTCGACCTGCAACAGACGCTGCTGACCCAGTCGAACACCGACCGCGCCGCGCTGCGGTCCTCGGTGGAGGACGTCGACGTCACCAGCGCGATCGCCGAGCTGCAAAAGACGATGACCGTCCTGTCGGCGACCCAGGCCAGCTTCACCAAGCTGTCCAGCCTGTCGCTGTTCGACTATCTGAAATAACGCGCGCGCCGGTAACCGGATGGCTACGTTCTCCGGTTAACACTGTTCCTCGCAATCCCGGGGGATAGATAGCCAGCCATGTTTCCGGCAATCGGTCTTGTTGTTCTTTTCGCGATGGTGTTCGGCGGCTTCGCCTTCACCGGCGGCGCGCTCGGCCCCGTGTTCGAGGCGATCCCGCACGAGCTCATCATCATCGGCGGCGCCGCTGTCGGCGCGCTCATCATCGGCAATTCCGGTGCGGAGCTGAAGGCGATGGGCGGCGGCCTGGCCAAGGTGTTCAAGGGGCCGAAGTACAAGAAGCAGGATTATCTCGACGTCATCTTCCTGGTCAGCAAGCTGATGAAGATGCTGCGGACCGAAGGGCCGATCGCGCTGGAGCCGCATGTCGAGGATCCGAAGTCCTCCGCCGTGTTCGCCGAATATCCGCGCCTCCAGGCCGACCACACGCTGGTCAACCTGATCGCCGACACGCTGCGCCTGGTGGTGGTGTCGTCGGGCACCCTCGACGTGCATGCGGTCGAAGAGGTCATGGACAATTCCATCAAGACCCACCACCACGAGGTGGAGGGGCCGCACGGCACGCTGCAAAGCCTGGCCGATGCGCTGCCCGCGCTGGGCATCGTCGCCGCCGTGTTGGGCATCGTGAAGACCATGGGTTCGATCGACAAGCCGCCTGCCATCCTGGGCGGCATGATCGGGTCGGCGCTGGTCGGCACCTTCATGGGCGTGCTGCTCGCTTATGGCATCGTGTCGCCGCTGGCGGGACGGTTGAAGCAGGTGCTGGACGCCGATGCCGCGATCTACCACACGGTGAAGCAGATCATCATCGCCTCGCTGCACGGCCATCCGCAGCCGCTGGTGATTGAGGCTGCGCGCTCCGGCATCGCGCACAAGAACCAGCCCGGCTTCGCCGAAGTCTTCGACGGGCTGCGCGGGCGCTGATCCGATGGCAAAGGCTCCCCATGGGCGCAACGAGCCGCCCAAGATCGTCATCGTCAAGAAGATCATCGCCGATGGCCATGGCGGCCATCACGGCGGCGCATGGAAGGTCGCCTATGCCGACTTCGTGACGGCGATGATGGCGTTCTTCCTGCTGCTCTGGCTGCTCGGCGCCACGACCGAAAAGCAGCGCAAGGGTATCGCGGACTATTTCGCGCCGACGCTGCTCGACACGCGTGCGCTGGGTATCGGGGGGCAGGGCGTGATGGGTGGCCAGTCCGCCGCGCAGGCCCCCGGTGTCGGCACCAATTCCGGTGCCAGCACCATGCAGTTCATGGCGCAGCCGAACACGACGGCGGGCGGCGGGCCGAAGGCGGGCACGGGCAATCGCGGATCGCTCAACAACCCGCAGACCCGTGCGGAGGATCGCAAGAATTTCGAGGCGATGCGCCGCAAGGTGTTCAGCCAGATGGCCGCGCAGCGCGAGCTGGCGAAGCTGGCCAACCATGTTCGTTTCGTCATGACCGATCAGGGCATGCGCATCGACCTGGTCGACGACGCCGATTATTCGATGTTCGCACTGGGTACCACTGCGCTCGATACGCGTGCGTCGGAGCTGATCGGCAAGATCGCGGAGGTGATCCGCGCGACCGGCAACCCGATCATGATCCGCGGCCATACCGACAGCGTGCCCTATGGCGACCCGCGCGCCATGAACAACTGGATGCTGTCGTCGGGCCGGGCGGAGGCGACGCGCCGCCGACTGGCGAGCGGTGGCATCCCGGAATCGCGGTTCGAGCGGATCGAAGGCGTCGCGGACCGGGAGCCGATGATCGCCAACAATCCCGCCGACCCACGCAACCGTCGCGTGGCGATCACCTTGCTCTATCGCCGCAGCGGGTTCGGCCAATAGATCACGCGCAGCGGCGCGGGACGGGCGCAGGGGATTTCAGCGACAACAGAAAAACCGCGCATCCGGGACGACCGGGTGCGCGGTTTCTCGTGTTGCTGGCGTGGTGGGACCGGCGGGCGCCACGCCGCGCCGGCGCGGGTCACCGTTCCGGGGATCGGTCCTTCAGCATGGCATCGATGCGCGCGATCAACTCGCCCGGAGCGACGGAGGCGCCGGCCGGGTGCGCCGGGGCGGGGGCGAGCATCTTGCGGCGCAGGCGGTCGAACGCGCGTGGCCGCTGGAATGCTTCGGGATCGTGGAACATGGGACGCTCCTTCTCGCGCCCGCGATGCCGCGCCGCTCGTTAACGGCAGGTAAGCGGCCGCGATCGAAAGCGTTTCCCGCGCGCGATCAGCCCTGTTCCGCCTCCGCCTTTTCGCGGTTGCGGTAGAAGGTCTGCACCGCGTCCCACGCCTCGTCGGCGGTTTCGACATAGGTGAAGATGCCCAGGTCGCGTTCGGACACCACGCCCTCTTCGACCAGAGCATCGAAATCGACCACGCGTTCCCAGAACTCGCGCCCGAACAGCAGCACGGGGATCGGCGCGATCTTGCCCGTCTGGATCAGGGTCAGCAGCTCGAACAGTTCGTCGAACGTGCCGAAGCCACCCGGAAACGCTGCCAGCGCGCGTGCGTGCAGCAGGAAATGCATCTTCCTGAGCGCGAAATAATGGAACTGGAAGCTGAGAGAGGGCGTGACGTAGGGATTGGGCGCCTGTTCGTGCGGCAGCACGATGTTCAGCCCGATCGATTCCTGCCCGGCATCCGCCGCGCCGCGATTGGCCGCCTCCATGATCGACGGACCGCCGCCGGAGCAGACCACGAACTGACGCTTGCCGTCCGCATCGCGCGGCAGGCGCGACACCTTGGCCGCCAGCTCGCGGGCGACGTCGTAATATTTGCTCTTGGCGATCAGCCGCTCGGCGATGCGGCGGCTCTTGTCGTCGGTTGCCAGTTCGAGCAGCGCGTGCGCCTTTTCCGGCTCCGGGATACGGGCGGAGCCGTACATCACGAAGGTGGAGGCGATGTTCGCCTCGTTCAGCAGCAGCTGCGGTTTCAGCAGTTCGAGCTGGAAACGGACGGGTCGCAAATCCTCGCGCAGCAGGAAGTCCATGTCCTGGAAGGCGAGGCGATAGGCCGGGTTCTCGGTCTGCGGCGTGTGGGTCGCGATGTGCGCGGCCGCTTCGGCGTCCTGCTTGGCGCGCGGGAATACACGCGATGGTACTCGTGGATCAGTCATCACGGGGCGTTACGCCCGCAATGTTACACCTGTCCAGACGGGGCGGATGCCGGCGGCTCCGCGCGCCGTTACCGGCAGAACGCGGCGTGGTCGTCCTCCAGGTGCAGGTGGTCGCGGTGCGCGGCGTTGTAGTCGGGGCTCAGCACCGTGCCGAACCGCCGGCACGCGGAACGCCGGACGGTCTGCAGAAAGGTGCGCGTGGCCGGGTCGGGCGTGTTCCAGTCGCCGACGATGCTGATCCGCCGCCCGTCCTTCAGCACGAAGGCGGATACGTCGATCGCGTTGGCAAGGGCGTGGCCCGACCGTCGGTTGCCGATCCCGGCCGTGCCGACGACGTTGCGGCAGGCATAGCTGCCCATCGTGTCCACCCGCGCCAGTTCCGATCCCATGATCTGATAGGCGGCGGGCACGGCGGCGTTGCGGACCCAGGCGCTGAACGCCCGCGCTGCGCCGCAGCGGACCGCGGTCAGGTTGTTCACGGGCACGCCGATGTCTAGCAGCTGCACCGTGCCGTACAGGCCACAGCCGGGACCGGTCGCCTTATCCGGCAGGCGGCGATAGGCGATGCCCTGTGCGTCCAGGTCGCGCAGGCATTGCGCGGTCTCGCGGAGCGGCACCCGCTCCGGCTCCGCGCGCCGTTCCGCCGGACGCTCTACCCGGCCACAGGCGGCCGCGAACATTGCCGCAACGACCACCACCATGCCGGACATGATCCGGCATCCCCTTCTTCGCGAACGCCTCACCCGCGTGTCCATGCGCAAGCGGCGCGCCCGGCTCAAGGTCGCGGTGACAAAAGGAGCGAAGTTCGCGCCGAATCCCGCTTGCCCGGCGGGATGGTCCTCTGTACCCCCGTCGACGGGCCACGCGGTCCCAACGCCGCGCGTGCTCTCTGTAAGGAGAGTTGCATTGACTGATACTGCCGTTTCCGACGTTACCCGTGCGTCCATCGCACAGCCCGCCAGCAAGCCGGCGCGCCCCTTTTTCTCCTCCGGTCCCTGCGCGAAACCGCCCGGCTGGTCCGCCGACCGGCTCGACACCGCCGCGCTCGGCCGTTCCCATCGATCGAAACTGGGCAAGGATCGCCTGGCTCACTGCATCGCGCTGATGCGTGAGATGCTGCGCCTGCCCGACACGCACCGCATCGGCATCGTTCCCGGTTCCGACACCGGCGCGTTCGAGATGGCGATGTGGACCATGCTCGGCGCCCGCCCGGTCACCACGCTCGCCTGGGAAAGCTTTGGCGAGGGGTGGGTCACCGATGCGGTCAAGCAGCTGAAGATCGATCCCATCGTGATCCGCGCCGATTACGGCCAGCTGCCCGACCTGACGCAGGTCGATTGGTCGAACGACGTGCTGTTCACCTGGAACGGCACCACCAGCGGCGTGCGGGTGCCGAACGCCGACTGGATCCCGGCGGACCGCGAGGGCCTGAGCTTCGCCGACGCGACGTCGGGCGTGTTCGCGTACGATATCGACTGGACCAAGATCGATGTGGCGACCTTTTCCTGGCAAAAGGTGCTGGGCGGGGAGGGGGCGCACGGCGTCCTGATCCTCGGCCCGCGCGCGGTCGAGCGCCTGGAAAGCTACACTCCCGCCTGGCCGTTGCCCAAGGTGTTCCGCCTGGTGTCCAAGGGCAAGCTGGCCGAGGGCGTGTTCAAGGGCGAGACGATCAACACGCCCTCGATGCTGGCGGTCGAGGATGCGATCTTCGCGCTGGAATGGGCGCAGGGGTTGGGCGGCGCGGACGCGCTGATCGCTCGGTCGGATGCCAATGCCGCCGCGCTGGACGCGATCGTGGATGCGCGCGACTGGCTGGGCCATCTCGCCACCGATCCGGCGACCCGGTCGAAAACCAGCGTCTGCCTGACCGTGGACGGCGCGGACGAGGCGTTCATCAAGAAGATGGCCTCCCTCCTCGAAAAGGAGGGCGCGGCGTTCGACGTCGCCGGATATCGCGACGCCCCGCCGGGCCTGCGCATCTGGTGCGGCGCCACCGTCGACACCGCCGATATCGAGGCGCTCGGTCCCTGGCTCGACTGGGCCTACGCGACCGCCAAGGCGGCCTGACTCCTTTCGCATCGTCCCGGCGCAGGCCGGGATCCACCGCCCAAAGCGGCACCGCTTTCCAGGACCCCGGCCTGCGCCGGGTGGAGACACATTCCCATGCCCAAGGTACTGATTTCCGACAAGATGGACCCCAAGGCCGCCCAGATCTTCCGCGAGCGCGGGGTCGAGGTGGACGAGATCACCGGCAAGACGCCCGATGAGCTGAAGGCGATCATCGGTGAATATGACGGGCTCGCGATCCGCAGCTCGACCAAGGTGACCAAGGACATCCTCGAACACGCCACCAACCTGAAGGTCGTGGGTCGCGCCGGCATCGGTGTCGACAATGTCGACATCCCCGCCGCCTCCGCAAAAGGCGTGGTCGTGATGAACACGCCCTTCGGCAACTCGATCACAACCGCCGAACACGCCATCGCGCTGATGTTCGCGCTCGCCCGCCAGCTGCCGGAGGCGGATGCCTCCACCCAGGCTGGCAAGTGGGAAAAGAACCGCTTCATGGGCGTGGAGCTGACCGCCAAGACGCTGGGCCTGATCGGTGCGGGCAATATCGGCTCCATTGTCGCCGATCGTGCGCGCGGTCTGAAGATGAAGGTGGTGGCGTTCGACCCGTTCCTGACGCCCGAACGCGCGCTGGAAATGGGCGTGGAGAAGGTCGAGCTGGACACGCTGCTCGCCCGCGCCGACTTCATCACGCTGCACACGCCGCTGACCGACCAGACGCGCAACATCCTGTCGGCGGACAACCTGGCGAAGACGAAAAAGGGCGTGCGCATCATCAACTGCGCGCGCGGCGGCCTAATCGACGAGGCGGCGTTGAAGGCGGGGCTCGATTCGGGCCACATCGCGGGCGCGGCGCTGGACGTGTTCGTGACCGAGCCGGCCAAGGAAAGCCCGCTGTTCGGGACGGCCAACTTCGTCTCCACCCCGCATCTGGGCGCATCCACGACCGAGGCGCAGGTCAACGTCGCGATCCAGGTGGCGGAGCAGATGGCCGACTTCCTGGTGTCGGGCGGCGTCACCAACGCGCTCAACATGCCCAGCCTGTCCGCCGAGGAAGCCCCCAAGCTGAAGCCGTACATGGCGCTGGCGGAAAAGCTGGGCGGTCTGGTCGGGCAGCTCGCGACCGGGGCGATCACCGCGATCTCCGTCGAGGCCGAGGGGGCGGCGGCGATGCTGAACCAGAAGCCGATCACCAGCGCCGTGCTGGCCGGGTTCCTGCAAACCCAGACCGCGACCGTCAACATGGTCAACGCGCCGCTGCTGGCGAAGGACCGCGGCATCGCGGTGCGGGAGGTGCGGACCGAGCGCGAGGGCGATTACCACACGCTGCTGCGCGTCAGCGTGACGACGCAGGACGGGGAGCGCTCCGTCGCGGGGACGCTGTTCAGCGATCAGGCGCCGCGCCTGGTCGAACTGTTCGGCATCAAGGTCGAGGCCGACCTGACCGGCGCCATGCTGTACGTGGTCAATGTCGATGCGCCCGGCTTTATCGGCCGGCTCGGCACGACGCTGGGCGAGGCGGGCGTGAACATCGGCACCTTCCACCTCGGCCGGCGCGCCGCGGGGGGCGAGGCGGTGCTGCTGCTGTCGGTGGACGAGCCGGTCACGGGCGAACTGCTGGCGCGGGTCAAGGCGTTGCCGGGGGTGAAGACCGCGATGGGGCTGAACTTCTGATCGCCCGCTAGTGGATTCGGGCGCGGCGGCGGGCTAGGCGCGCGGGATGCCGCCCGCCGCCAGACCCGACATGCTGCGCCTGAAGGCCGACATGCTGCCGCTGTTCGAAACGGTGGTGATGACCGCGCATGTCGCCGATCATGGCGCGATCGACGCGCAACTGGCAGCAGCCATCCGTGATCGAATGGCGGCGGACGAGGGGCTGAATCGCTCCAACATCGGCGGCTGGCATTCGCGCACCGACATGCTGGAATGGGGCGGCGCGCCGGCGGAGCGGGTGGCGGACGCCGCCATACGCGCCGCCCGCCGCCTGTCGCATTTCGAGGATCGCGATCCGGCCAGCATCGACTGGTCGGTGCGCATGTGGGCCAATGTCTCGCCACCCGGCGCGCTCAACATGAGCCACGCGCATCCCGGGGTGCTGTGGGCGGCGGTCTATTATGTCGATCGCGGTGCGGATCCGGGCGAGGATGCCGGCGGCGAGCTTTACCTTGAGGACCCACGCTTTCCCATGCCCCTGATGACCTTTCCCGGTTTCCGCGCGATCGGCGCCGATGGCCGGCCGCAATCCCATGAGCGGACGGTGACGACCGGCGCGGGCGATCTGGTGCTGTTTCCCGGCTATCTGCGCCACGGCGTGCGGCCGCATCGGGGCTTACGGGACCGCATCTCCATCGCGATGAACCTGTACGCGCGGGAGAAGGCGGCATGACCGCGCTGCTGCCCGAGGGGTTCCGCGACGCCCTGCCTCCCTTTGCCGATTCGGAGGCGGCGGCGGAGGCGGCGGTGCTGCGCGTCGCGGCCAGCTATGGCTATGAGCGCGCCGCGCCCCCGCTGGCCGAGTTCGCCGAGGGGCTCGCATCGCGGTTGAAGGCGGGTGGCCTGACCGATGCGGTGCGCTTCGTCGATCCGATCAGCCAGCAGACGCTGGCGATCCGCCCCGACCTGACCGCACAGATCGCCCGCATCGCCGCGACACGCATGGGCCACCATCCGCGCCCGGTGCGGCTCAGCTATGCCGGCGAAGTGCTGAAGCTGCGCGGCGGGCAACTCGCCCCGGCGCGGCAGCGGCGACAGATCGGCGCGGAGCTGATCGGGCTCGACTCGGTCGTCGCGGCGCAGGAGATCGTCGGCATCGCGGTGGAGGCGCTGTCTGCCGCCGGTGCCGGCGGGGTGTCGATCGATTTCACGCTGCCCGATCTGGTCGAGGTGCTGGCCGGCGGACCGCTCCCTGTGGCGGCGGACAGGGTGGCGATGCTGCGCGACCGGCTGGACGCGAAGGATGCCGGTGCGGTGGCCGCGATCGCGCCGGACTATCTGCCGTTGATCGAGGCGGCGGGGCCGTTCGCGACCGCGATGCAGCGGCTGCGTGCGTTGGACGTGGCGGGTGCGCTGGCCAGCCGGCTCGACGGGTTGGAGACGATCGCCGCGGGGATCGGCGGCGACGTCACGCTGACGCTGGACCCGACCGAGCGGCACGGGTTCGAGTTCCAGTCCTGGTTGGGCTTCTCGCTGTTCGTGTCGGGCGCCCAGCGCGAGGTGGGGCGTGGCGGCACCTATACCGTGGTGCGCGACGATGGGAGCGAGGAAGCGGCAACCGGCTTTTCGCTTTATGCCGACGCGCTGGTCGCGGGCGCGCCGCGACCCGAACGGCGGCGCCTGTTCCTGCCGTTCGGCACGCCGCCGGGCGATGGCGCCGCGTTGCGTGCGCAGGGTTGGGTGACGGTGGCGGCGCTGGATGCGGACGATACGCCGGGCGCGCAACTCGCGACCCATATCTGGCAGGGCGGGGGCGTCCAGCCGGTCTGACCGGGGGCTAGTTCGGCGTCAGCTCGATCAGCTTGCCGCCACTGCCATCCTGCAGCACCCAGATCGATCCGTCGGGCCCTTCCTCCACCTCGCGAATGCGGGCGCCGAGGGATAGGCGCGCGGCCTCCCGCGCGGTGTTGCCGTCGACATGGACGCGGACCAGCCCCTGCGCGACTAGGCCGGCCAGGACGAAATCGCCGGTCCAACCGATGAAGGGGGTGCCGCGATACTGGATCATCCCGCCCGGCGCGATCACCGGCGTCCAGCTGGTCAAGGGCGGGGTGTAGCGCGTGTCCGTCGCATGGCGCGGGATCGGGGTGCCGTCGTAATTGTCGCCCTCCGACACACGAGGCCAGCCATAATTGCGGCCCGGTTCGATCAGGTTGAACTCGTCCCCACCGGCCGGCCCCATCTCGCTTTCGAACAGGCGCCCGTCGCTGGCGAACACCAGGCCATAGGGGTTGCGGTGGCCCAGCGACCAGATTTCCGGCCGTGCGCCCGCCGTCGTGACGAAGGGATTGTCCGCCGGGACGGACCCGTCGACCGCGATGCGGATGATCTTGCCCAGCGTACCCGACATGTCCTGGGCAGGCGTGCCCTGCTGCTGTTCGCCGCTGGAGATGAACAGGAAGCGCTTGTCGGGGGAAAAGGCCAGGCGCGCGCCCAATTGTCCGCCGGTGGTGGCGGGCGTCGCGCGCCAGATCACAGCCAGCCCGTCCAGTCGCGGCGTCCCCGTCGTCACCAACGTCGCGCGCGCGACCGCCAGCCGCTGTCCACCGGTCGCGGGTTCGGCATAGCTCAGCCAGATACGGCCGTTAGTGGCGAACTCCGGGTCGAGCACGACGTCCTGGAACCCCAGCTGTCCCGAATAGGTGACGGTCGGGACGCCCGTGACCTCCGTCTTGGTCCCGGTCTGCGTGACCAGCTGGAGATGACCCGACTTCTCGGTCACCAGCATCCGCCCGTCGGGCAGGAAGGTCATGGCCCATGGATTGTCGAACGTCGCAACGCTGCGCTGGCTGACCGAAGCGGTCGGTGTCGGTGCCGGTGAGGGGGCGGGCGTCGGTGTCGGGGTGGGCGCAGGGGTCGGGGTCGGGGTGCCACCGGGCAAGCCCGCGACCGGGGCATCGCTGTTCTCTCCGTCCGCTCCGCAGGCGGCGAGCATCGCCAGTGCGACAAGCGAGGTGCCAAAGATCCATGGGCGCATGTTGCGGTCCCTTCGCGCATAGACTCTGGGGTACCTACGCGTCGCCCGCGCCCTCGTTCCGCGCGCGGCCATCCCGGGCAGGTCCGCCGCCTGGCAAATAAGGCGTGGACCCTGCCGCCCACCTTCCCTAATCGCGGGCCGAACAACGAGGAACGGTGTGTGGCCAACGTAGCAGTCATCGGCGCGCAGTGGGGCGACGAGGGCAAGGGCAAGATCGTCGACTGGCTCGCCAGCCGGGCCGACATGGTGGTGCGCTTTCAGGGCGGCCACAATGCCGGGCACACGCTGGTCGTGGACGGGACGACGTACAAGCTGTCGCTGCTGCCGTCGGGGATCGTGCGCGGAACGCCTTCGGTGATCGGCAACGGCGTGGTGCTGGACCCATGGGCGCTCCGCGATGAAGTGGCGCGGTTGGCGGAACAGGGCGTCGTTGCGACGCCCGACACGCTGCGGATCGCGGACACGTGTGCACTGATCCTGCCGTTCCACCGCGATCTGGACGGACTGCGAGAGGATGCGAGCGCGTCGGGCAAGATCGGCACCACCCGGCGTGGCATCGGCCCCGCTTATGAGGACAAGGTCGGGCGACGCGCGATCCGGGTCTGCGATCTGGCGCATCTCGACGCGCTGGGGCCGCAGCTGGACCGGCTGACCGCACATCACGACGCGCTGCGTGCCGGTTTCGGAGAAGCACCGATCGACCGCGACGCGCTGGTCGCGGAATTGAAGGCGATCGCCAATTTCGTGCTGCCCTTCGCACGTCCGGTGTGGCGCGACCTGAACGAGGCACGTGGGGCCGGCCGGCGCATCCTGTTCGAGGGCGCGCAGGGCGTGCTGCTCGATATCGATCACGGCACCTACCCCTTCGTCACCTCCTCCAACACGATCGCGGGCGCGGCGGCGGGCGGCTCCGGCCTGGGGCCGAGTGCGGTCGGCTTCGTGCTCGGCATCGCTAAGGCCTATACGACGCGCGTCGGGTCCGGGCCCTTTCCGACCGAATTGCACGACGAGACGGGCGAGCGGCTAGGCGTGCGCGGCCATGAGTTCGGCACGGTCACGGGGCGCAAGCGCCGCTGTGGCTGGTTCGACGCGGTGCTGGTGCGCCAGTCGGCGGCCGTCAGCGGTATTACCGGCATCGCCCTGACCAAGCTGGACGTGCTGGACGGCTTCGACGAGGTGCGCATCTGCACCGGGTATCGGCTGGGCGACGAGGTGCTGGATTACTTCCCATCGCACGCCGCGGATCAGGCACGCGTGGAGCCGATCTATGAGTCGATGGAGGGCTGGCAGGACACCACGGCTGGTGCGCGCAGCTGGGCCGAGCTGCCGGCGCAGGCGATCAAGTATATCCGCCGTGTCGAGGAGCTGATCCGTTGTCCGGTGGCGCTGGTGTCGACCAGCCCGGAGCGGGCGGACACCATCCTGGTGCGGGACCCGTTCGCCGATTGATATCGGCTGTCAGCGGTGCGGTCGGTGGGCTCAAGGCTCGGCACTGCGAGTAGGCGGTGGCGTGCCGTCGGCGGCTGCGCTTGAGTTAGCTGCGCGCGGACGTTCGACACGCTGGCCATGATCCGTTGTTAGAGGCTACGCGCTACGCTTAATTACGGAGGGCTGACAAAGCTGTCTGTCGCTCTCGCTGATCCGAAGGTAACTTCGATTAACCTAGAGAATCACTGCTCCGACGCTGACAGCAATTCAGCGGCAAACCCTCTCGTCTTGGAGAACGAAGAAAGGACGCGCCGAAGCGCGCCCTTCGCATCGTTTTAGCGGGGAGACGTGGTTCCGCCGGTGGTGGTCGAACCCGTCGTCCCGGTACCCATCGTTCCGGTGGTACCCGAACCCATGGTCCCAGACCCCGTCGTCCCCATGGTTCCAGTGCCCATGGTCCCGGTCGTGCCCATCGTGCCGGTCGTCGTGCCCGCCGTACCGCTACCCATCGTACCTGTCGTGGTGGTGGTGGACGAGTCGACGCCGGTGGTGGTGGACCCATTGGTCGTCGGGCCGGTCATCGTGGAGCCGGACGTCGTGGCGCTGCCGCGGTGGGTGCCGGTGGTGGTGCCACGGCGGCTGGACGACCGGGTCGCGGTGGTCGTGCTGGTCTGCGGGGCAGTCGACATCCCGGTGCCGGTGGTGCCCGACGTTCCGGTGGTGGCGCCCATCGTCCCGGTCGTGCCACCAGCGGTGGTCTGCGCCATTGCGGCGGCCGGCAGGAGCAGCGCGCCCGCTGCGATCATGGCAATGCTACGCATGTGAGTTCTCCCAATATTTCGTGGGAGCTCAACAAGACAGCGTGGTTTACGTTCCCTTTACTGACCCATGTTGGCGTCAGCGCCGCACTGCGCGCGGTGAAGCAGAGCCTGATCCGCCAGCACCAGCGCCACCATCGCCTCCACCACCGGCACGCCGCGGATGCCGACGCACGGGTCGTGTCGTCCGCGCGTGGCGATGTCGGTGGCCTCGCCCTCGCGGGTGACGGTCGGGACAGGTGTCAGGATCGAAGAGGTCGGCTTGAACGCGGCGCGCAGGCGGATCGGCTGTCCGGTCGCGATGCCTCCGGCGATGCCGCCGGCGTGATTGGCGAGGAAGCGGGGGCCGTCCTGCCCGGGGCGCATCGGATCGGCATTGTCCTCACCGCTCAGCGCAGCGGCCGCGAAGCCGTCGCCGATTTCAACCCCCTTTACCGCGTTGATCGACATCACACCCGCGGCGAGTTCCGCGTCCAGCTTGGCATAAAGCGGCGCGCCCCAGCCGGCGGGCACGCCCGTCGCCTCGCACGCCACCACGGCGCCAAGGGACGATCCGGCCTTGCGGGCGGTGTCGACCAGTTCCTCCCACCGCAAGGCGGCGACCGGATCGGGGCAGAAAAAGGGGTTCGAATCGATCGTTGCGTCGTCGAACGCGGTCGGGTCGATCGCATCGCCACCGATCGCCTCCACCCAGGCGCGAATACGGACGCCCGGCACCACTAGTCGCGCGACCGCGCCGGCCGCCACGCGGCTGGCGGTTTCGCGCGCCGAGGAGCGCCCGCCGCCGCGATAGTCGCGAAAGCCGTATTTGGCGTCGTACGCATAATCGGCATGACCGGGGCGGTACGCCTTTGCGACCTCGCCATAATCCTTGGAACGCTGGTCGACATTCTCGATCATCAGGCTGATCGGCGTACCGGTGGTGCGTCCCTCGAACACGCCGGACAGGATGCGCACCTGATCGGGTTCGCGGCGTTGCGTGGTGAAGCGGCTGGTGCCCGGGCGACGCTTGTCCAGCCACGGCTGGATATCCTGCTCGGACAAGGCGATCCCTGGCGGGCACCCGTCGACCAGCGCGCCGATCGCGGGGCCGTGGCTTTCGCCCCAGGTCGAAAAGCGGAAGATGCGGCCGAAGCTGTTCCAACTCATGCCGCAGCGATAGCCCGCCCGGTGCGGCCCGCAACCCCGTTCAGTCGCGTGGGGGCGGAAGATCGTCTTTGCGGGGGTCGACACCTGCCGGCCGGCTCGCATCGCGCAGCGTGCTGACATTTCGTCCCTGACGGGAACCGCGCAGGATCGCCTGGCGCAGCGGGTCGGACAGGATGACGCCCAGGATCGCGCCGATCGTCGCCCCCGGCAACCCCTGCGCGGCGACGATGCCCCAGCGCGCCGCCGCCGACCCGCCCACCCACAATAGGGCGATCACCAGCGCCATCGCCGCGGCATCCGCGAGGGCATGCGCCTGCGCGGTTGGGGCAATCAGGCGGCGCTCGTATCGGCTGCGCTGCCATGCCCAGTACCCGATCACGGCGGCGAAACAGGCGAAATAGGTTAGCACGGCCGGCGCGTCAGGCCAACGCGATATCCGGCGCGTCCTCCGCCTTCATGCCGATCACGTTGTAGCCGGCATCGACGTGGTGCACCTCGCCCGTCACGCCGGATGCCAGGTCGGACAGCAGGTACAGACCCGCGCCGCCCACATCCTCGATCGTGACGTTGCGGCGCAGCGGTGCGTTCAGCTCGTTCCACTTCATGATGTAGCGGAAATCGCCGATACCGGATGCGGCCAGCGTCTTGATCGGGCCGGCGGACACAGCGTTGACGCGAATGTTCTCGGGACCCAGGTCCATCGCGAGATACTTGACGCTCGCCTCCAGCGCCGCCTTCGCCACGCCCATGACGTTGTAATGCGGAACGACCTTTTCAGCGCCGTAATAGGTCAGCGTCAGCAGCGACCCGCCGTCCGGCATCAAGCGCCGCGCCCGCTTCGCCACCGCCACGAAGCTGTAGGCGGAGATGTTCATGGTCAGCAGGAAATTGTCGAGGCTGGTGTCGACATATTTGCCGCGCAGCTCGTTCTTGTCGGAAAAGCCGATCGCGTGGACGACGAAGTCGATGCGCGGCCACTCCGCCTCCAGCGCGTCGAAGGCCGCGTCCAGGCCCTCCATGTCGGAGACGTCGCAGTCGATCACGATGCTGCTGCCCAGCTGTTCGGCCAGCGGGCGCACCCGCTTTTCCATCGCCGCACCCTGATAGGTGAAGGCGAGATCGGCCCCCGCCTCCCTCAACTTCTGCGCGATACCCCAGGCGAGCGACTTGTCATTGGCCAGACCCATGATGAGCCCGCGCTTTCCCGCCATCAGTCCAGTCACGCCGCAATCGCCTCTTTATTCTCGGTCTTGTCCTGATGCTTTAGCCCGAGCTGATCCGGTTCCGCCAGTGCCGCGTTCAGGTGCGCGCCGAACACGAAGCCCAGTCCGATGATGTAGAAGAACAGCAGCATCACCACCACGCCCGCCAGACCGCCATAGGTCAGGTCGTAGCCACCCAGATTGGCCAGCACGACGGGTAGCAGCGCGGTGATCCCGACCCACCAGGCGGCCGTGAACAACGCACCCGGCCATTTGCGGCTCTCCGAATACCTATATTTGGACGGAGTCACCGAATAGAACAACACATACAGCGCGCCGAACATGACCAGTCCGGGGATCAGGCGCGACAGGCCGATCCAGCCTGCCGCATCCTTCGCAAAGGGCAGTAGTCGGTACACGAACTGTTCCGCCGCCGTCAGCAGGCCCTGCACCAGGAACGACAGCAGCACGATGATCACCGACCCGATGATCGCCAGCGTCAGGCGGAACCGCGCCTTGAAGAACGACATGCTCGACTTCGTGCCATAGGCGCGGCGGAAGATGTCGCGGATCGTGTCCACGAAGCTGCCCACGGTCCACAACCCGACCAGCCCGCCCAGCCACAACAGCGACCCCGTCCGCGCCGCGAGCACGTCCGCGATCGGTTTGCGCAACAGGTCCGCGACATCCGGCGGCAGGACGTGGAGGAAAGACACGACCGTGCGCTGCGTTTCCGCGCTTTGTCCCAGCAGCGACAGGATCGCCGCCGCCACGATGAAGAACGGAAACAGCGTCATCAACGCCAAATAGGCGAGGTTCCCGGCATGGATGAAGCCGTCGTTGTACACGCCCAGCGCCGCCCGTTTCGTGACCTCGAACGCGGCGCTGCCGGGTCGGACCTTCGCGAATTCCTTGGTCAGGCGCTGTCGCGCGCGGCCATGCTGATGTGCCCGCGCTTCGGGCGTCAGTTCCATCGGGTGGTTGGTCGCGGCGTCCATAACCGCGTCAGACGCCCATCGCGGCCCGGGGGTTCCCCGCAGCGCCGGACCAGCTCTCCACAAAGGTGGCAAGCGCGGCATCGTCGGCGGGCACGTCCACCATCAGCGTGACGAGCTGGTCGCCGCGACCGCCGCCCTTTTTGTGGAACCCCTTGCCCTTCAGGCGCAGGGTGCGGCCGGACGTCGTGTTCTTCGGAATGGTCAGATTCACCGGCCGCTCCACGGTCGGCGCACGCACCGTCCCGCCCAACACCGCCTCCGCCAGGGTGATCGGCAGGTCGACGCGAATATCGTCGCCCTCGCGCGTGAAGAAGCGGTGCGACTGGACCTCGATCGTCACGATCGCGTCGCCGGCCCCGCCGCCGCCCTGTTCGCCCTTCCCGGACAGGCGCATCTGCGTGCCCGTCTCGACACCCGCCGGCAGCTTCAGCTCGATCGACTTGCCATCGCCCAGCGTCACGCGCTGCGGCGACAGCGTCGCGGCGTCGGTGAAGGGCACCTGCAGCCGGTAAGCGATGTTGGCGCCCTTTTGCGGAGCCTGCCGCCCAAAGCCGCCGGTGAAGCCGCCGCCGCGTCCGCCGCCACCGCCGAACAGCCCCTCGAAGATGTCGGACATGTCGCCGTCGCCACCGGCGCCGAACTCATACCCCTGGCTGCGGAACCCGCCCCCGCCGGGACGCGCGCCGCCCGCCCCACCGGTGCGGCCGCCAAAGCCGAACGGCATCGCCGGATTGCCCTCCGCGTCGATCTCGCCCCGGTCGAACCGTGCCCGCTTGTCCTTGTCGGACAGCAGGTCATAGGCGCCCGTGGCCTGGCTGAAACGCTCGGCGGCCTTGGGATTGTCCTTGTTGCGGTCGGGATGCAGCTCCTTGGCGAGCTTGCGGTACGCCTTCTTGATATCGGCCTCGCTCGCGTCGCGCGCGACGCCGAGTGTCTGGTACGGATCGGCCATGTGTTCCCCGTATAGGTGTGTTACCCGGCTATGTGGGGCAGAGCGGGGCGGAGCGCAATTCGTGCCGTTGCGTTAATGACGCAAAGGAGCAAGGCGCATGACGGACAAGGTTCCAACCCCGGTGGCGGGCGGTGACAAGAACAAGGGCGCGCCGGACGGCGTGAACAGCGATCCCGGCGCCCCCCAGGGTGCGGCGGCGAGCGGCGGCGGCGAGAGCGACGGCGGCGAGAGCGACGGCGGCGCCTATCCCAACCCGCACACCGGCAAGAAGGGCGGCGAACAGGGTGGTTTCATGGGTCATGGCGGTCAGACGGAGATCGCCTATTCCGGCACCGGACAGGGCGGGCACGACGATGACGAGGATGTCGGCAACAGCAACGCCGTGACGAAGTAAGGGCGGCGTGGCTGGGAAGGGGCGGGTCGCGCTCCTTTCCAGCCCGCGTCCAATCCGGTTTGGGACGCGCCAGGCCGGCCGTCAGAGGTCGGGCAGAACCTGATCGGCGACACCCCAGCCATGCAGTCCCCGGCCGGTCGCGCGTTCGATCAACTTGGCGGCATCCCGTACGCAAAAGGGGTGCGCGTCCCGCATGTCGCGCAACTCGGCCCACGATACCGGCACGGCCACCGGCGCGCCTGCGCGGGCGCGGGCGGAATAGGGCATGATCGCTGTCGAGCCGCGCCCGTTGCGCAGATAATCGACGAAGATGCGCCCCTTGCGCTTCGCCTTCGCCATGTTCGCGACGAAGCGGGCCGGATCGGCCTGTTCCAGCGCGCGGGCGAAGCGTTCGGCGAAGTCGCGGACCGCCGGCCACTCCGCCTCCGGGGTCAGCGGCACCACCACGTGGACGCCTTTGCCGCCGGACAGGAGCGGGAAGGACACCAGCCCCAGATCGCCGAGCAGACCTTGCAGATGCTCCGCCGCGCCGCGAGTGTCGGCAAAGTCCAGGTCCTCGTCCGGGTCCAGATCGAACACCAGACGATCCGGCTTTTCCAGTTGGGCGACTGTCGAGCCCCAGCCGTGCACCTCGATGCTGCCCATCTGGACACAGGCGACAAGCCCGTCGGCATCCGACACGTAGAGGTAGTTCTCGGTTGCCCCGTCCTTTTCGAGCACCGGGACCTGATGCACATGCTCGCCGAAGCTTCCGGCATCGTGTTTCTGGAAAAAGCACTTCTTGCCGCGCCCCTGCGGACAGCGCACCAGGCTGATCGGCCGTTCCGCGACCCAGGGCAGCATCAACGGCGCCACCGCCGCGTAATAGTCGGCCAGTTCCCCCTTTGTGACGGTGGATTCCGGGAAGATCTCCCGGTCGCGGTTCGACACCTTTACATGGATCGCAGGCGCATCCGCCACGACCTGTTCGGCGCGTTCGGCAACGACGCTGTTCGCCGGCTTGTCCTCGCGCAGGCCGATGAAGCTGGAGTGGCGCAGCACGCCATCCGGTGTCACCTCCGCAAAGGCAACCTCCGCCACCAGGTCCGGGGCGATCCAGCGCGCCCCCCGCACCGCCGCTTTCGGCGCCTCCACCGTCGGCTTGGTTCGCGCGAGTGCGTCCATCCGGTCGCGCAGGGCATCCATCATCGCGGCGTCGAACCCCGTGCCGACCTTTCCGGCATAGCGTAGCGCGCCGTCCTCGTTCACGCCGAGCAGCAGCGATCGGAAGCCACGCTTCTTGTCGGAGGGCAGCCAGCCGACGATCACGAATTCCTGCCGTTGGATGCACTTGGTCTTCAACCATGCGCGGCTGCGATCCCCTTTGTAGGGAGCATCGGCCAGCTTGGACACGACGCCCTCCAGCCCTTCGGCGCACATCGCGTCGAACAGCTGCTCGCCCGATCCCAGCACATGCTCCGCGAACTGGATGACGGGGTCGGCATCCGCGAGCAACGGGCGAAGCCGCTCCTTGCGCGCCACATTGGGAAGGGCGGTCAGCTCTTCGCCGTCCAGCTCCAGCAGGTCGAATGCGAACAGGGTCATGGCGCCACCCGATCCGATCGCGTCCTTCAGGGTCGAGAAGTCGGGACGCCCGTCCTTGAAGGCGACGATCTCCCCATCGATCAGGGCGGACCCGACCGGCAGCGCGGCGGCCGCGTCCGCGATGGTCGCGAACTTGTCGGTCCAGTCCAGCCCGCTGCGGGTGAACACCCGCGCCTGGCGTCCCTTGCCGGTGCCACCGACCGCGATCAGCGCGCGATAGCCGTCATATTTGACCTCGTGCAGCCATTGGCTGCCGGACGGCACCGCATCGACCAGGGTACATAGCTGCGGCGGGCGAAACGCGGGGGCCGGCGCTGCCTTGCCGCGCCGGGGGGCGCCAGTCTTCGCTTTCGGCTTGGTCGAAGGTTGCTCCGGGATCGGCGCGCCGTCGGCGATCTCCTGCATCGTCCGGCCTGTCGATACGCTGGTCAGCGCTTCCTCGGTCAGCAGGTCGGTCGCACCGGCCTCTGCATCGTCGATCTTGCGCAGCAGCCAGTTCTCGTTCTTTTCCTTGCCGCGCGGTTTCAGGCGGATCAGCAGCCACTCCCCCTTCATCCGCTCGCCGTCGAGCGTGAAGTGCAGGTGCCCCTTTTCGATGTCCTTGGCGCTCTTGCCGGGGACGGGTGCCCAGCTGCCGCGATCCCACAGCATTACCGTGCCGCCGCCATATTGGCCCTTGGGGATCGTCCCCTCGAACGTCGCGTAGGACAGCGGATGGTCCTCCGTGCGCACCGCCAACCGTTTTTCGTCGGGGTCCAGGCTCGGGCCGCGCGTCACCGCCCAGCTTTTCAGCACGCCATCGACCTCCAGCCGGAAATCCCAGTGCAGCCGCGTCGCGTCATGCTTCTGCACCATGAAGCTGTGGCCGTTGCCAGGCGCGAAGTCGCCGCGCGGTTCGGCTGTCTTCGCGAAATCGCGCTTGGCGTTGTAGCGGGCGAGGGGATCGGTGTCCGCCACCGGTCAGGCCCGCTTGCGCGCCGCCGGCTTCTTCTCCGCCGCCGGTTTGGTGGCCGTCTTCTTGGCCGGGGCCTTGGCGGGTTTCGCCGCCGGCTTGGCATCCGGCTTTTCCATCGATTTCTTCAGCGCGGCCATCAGGTCGACGACGTTGCTGCCGCGTGACGGCGTGCCTGTGTCCTTGTCCTCGATGATCGTCTTGCCCTTGGCCTTGCGCTTGCGCTCGATCAGGTCCTTCAACGCATCGACATAGCGGTCGTGGAATTCCTGCGGGGAGAAGGGCGCCGATTTCTTCTGGATCAGCGCCTCGGCCAGATCGAGCAGGTCGGCATCCGGCTTGTCGTCCGGGATCTCGCGGAAATAGCCCTGCGCCTTGTGCACTTCGTCCGCGTAGCGCAGCGTTTCCAGCACCATGCCGCGTCCGCAGGGTTTCAGGCTGACGACATATTCGCGTCCGCGCATCGCCAGCTGGCCCAACCCGACCTTGCCGGTGCGTTTCAGCGCCTCGCGCAGCACGATGAACGCTTCTTCGGCCAGGTCGTCGGCAGGCACCACGAAGTACGGCTTCTCGTAATACAGCACGTCGATGTCGGACGCGTCGACGAACTGGGTCAGCTCCAGCGTCTTCTTGGACTCCAGCTTGACCGCGTCGATCTCCTCCTGTTCCAGCAGGACGTACTCGCCCTTGGAGACCTCATAGCCCTTCATGATCTCGTCGGTGTCGATCGGGCCGACGCCGGTGACGATCTTTTCGTAATGGATCGGCTGGCCGGTCGGTTCGTGGATCTGCTTGAAGCTGACCTGCGCGCCGGATTTGGTGGCGGAATAGATTTCAACGGGGATCGATACCAGCGCGAGCCGGATCTGACCCTGCCAATAGGCTCTGGCGGCCATGCGTTCATCCTTCGCGCATGCGTTTCGGAGGCGACTCAATCCATGGGCGCGGGACTCGTTCCGATTCCGCTTTGTTCCGGTCGCGGGGTTTTGGAATCGGGCGCGGCTGGAGTATGGGGCCTGCGATGGCAACCGATCCCTTTTCCCTGTTCGACGCGTGGTTCGTGGATGCCGAGGCGTCGGAGCCGAACGATCCGAATGCGATGACCGTTGCGACCAGCGACGCCGCCGGTCAGCCGTCCGCGCGCATGGTCCTGTTGAAGGGGCATGGACCAGACGGGTTCGTGTTCTACACCAACCGCGAAAGCCAGAAGGCGGACGATCTGGCGGCGAATGGCCGCGCCGCGCTGCTGTTCCACTGGAAATCGCTGCGTCGCCAGATTCGGATCGAGGGCATGGTGGAGCATGTCACGGATGCGGAGTCCGACGCGTACTTCGCGACGCGCGGACGCGACTCGCAACTGGGCGCATGGGCGTCCGACCAGTCGCGCCCCCTGGACAGCCGCGACACGTTCGAGAGCCGCTTTGCCGAGGTAGAGGCGCGCTTCGCCGGGGGCGACGTGCCGCGCCCACCGCATTGGGGCGGCTATCGCGTCGTGCCGGCGCGCATCGAGTTCTGGCAGGACCGCGCGCATCGCCTGCACGAACGGCGCCTGTTCACCCGGGCGGAGGGCGGCTGGACCGAGGGGCTGCTGTTCCCATGACGCGCGAGGAACGTCGCCGCGTCATCCCGGTCGCGGTGCGGGCAGCGCTGGCCAGCGTCGCGACCGCGCTGTTCCTGCTGGCGCTGAAGGGGTTCGCCGCGTGGCACACCGGGTCGGTGGCGATGCTGGGGTCGCTGGCGGACACGGGGCTGGACCTGCTGGCCAGCCTGGTCACGCTGTACGGGGTGAAGCTGGCGGCGGAGCCGGCGGATCACGATCACCGTTTCGGCCATGGCAAGGCGGAGGCGTTGGCCGCGCTGTTTCAGGTGGCGCTGATCACCGCGTCGGCGGGCGGCATCGCGTGGCGCGCCATCGTCGCGTTCGGCGACATGGCGCCGACGCACGACGCGGGGTTCGGCATCGGCGTGTCGGTGATCGCGATCCTGGCGACGATGGTGTTGCTCGCCTATCAGCGCGCCGCCATCCGCCGCACGGGCTCGGTCGCGATCATGGCGGACAACGTCCATTACCAGTCGGACGTGCTGCTGAACGGATCGGTCATTCTGGCGCTGGTGCTGGACCAGTATCTGGGCATGCCGAAGGCGGACCCGATCTTCGGCATCGCCATCGCGCTGTGGCTGGCCTGGGGGGCGTTCAAGGCATCGTCCAACGCCATCGACCAGCTGATGGACAAGGAATGGCCGCAGGATCAGCGCGACCGTTTCCTGGACGTGGCGGCGCGCCAGCCCGGCCTGCGCGGCATCCACGATTTCCGCACCCGCCGGTCGGGCAGCCACGATTTCGCGCAGTTCCACATGGAGGTGGACCGCAACCTGACCGTCGCGCGCGCGCATGATCTGGTGGAGGCGGTGGAGCTGAACCTGAAACGCGCCTTTCCGACGGTGGAGGTGTTGATCCACCTCGATCCGGAGGGGCATGAGGACACCGACAACCCGCTGGTCGAAGCGGACGTGACACCCCATTGGTTCGGAAAGCGGGTATGAGGATTCCCTTCGCGCAGATCGACGCCTTCGCGACGGAGGCGTTCGCCGGCAACCCGGCGGCGGTGCTGCCGCTCAGCCAATGGCCGGACGACGCTGTGCTGCAAAGCATCGCGGCGGAGAACAATCTGTCCGAAACCGCCTTCCTCGTGCCGGCGAGTGACGAGGGCGTCGATTACGACCTGCGCTGGTTCACCCCCACGGCGGAGGTGGCGCTGTGCGGCCATGCGACGCTGGCCAGCGGGCATTTCGTGCTGTCCTCCGGAGTGGCGCAGGACCGCGTGCGCTTCCGCACCCGGCGATCCGGCATGCTGGAGGTCGCGCGGCAGGACGCGGGCTATGCGATGAGCCTGCCTGCGTGGAAGCCGTCGCCGCGCGACCTGCCTGGCGTGGTTGCCGCGTTGAAGGTGAGCGGCGTGGTCGACACGCTGTGGTACGAAACCGGCTATGCGCTGGTGATCGTCGACGACGAGGAGAGCGTTCGCCGCGCGGCGCCGGACATGGCGGCGCTGGCGCGGGAGGGCGACATCGTGGTCATCCTGGCGGCGGAGGGAAAGGCGACGGACATCGTCAGCCGGGTCTTCGTGCCCGCGTTCGGCATCGACGAGGACCCGGTGACCGGCTCCGCCCATGCGGTGATGGTGCCCTATTTCACCGAACGCCTCGGCCTTGACAGGCTGACCGGGTATCAGGCCAGCGCACGGGGCGGGCGGCTGGGCTGTTCGCTGGATGGCGATCGCGTTGTGCTGACCGGCGCCTGCGTCACGGTGATCGAGGGGACGTTCCTGTTGCCCTAAAGTGGTTGCGCCGGATGTCGCCTGACGTGGGTCAGGCGGCGAGCGCCACGGGCTCCGTCGCGGCGATCCAGCCGCCGCCCAGCACGCGCTCCCCGGCGTAGAGCACCGCCGCCTGACCGGGCGCGACGCCATATTCGGGCGCGTCGAACACCAGCCGGTCGCCATCGAGGCGGGCGGGCACCGGCCGCGCCATGGAGCGCACCTTGGCATGCAGCGGCCCGACATGATCGCCGCCGATCCAATTGATGTCGGTCAGGTGCGCGGCGCCGACCGCCAGCGCGGCCCGCGGCCCGACCACCACCTGGCGGCTGTCGGGTTCCAGCCGTACCACGTAGAGCGGTTCCGCCTGGCCGCCGATCTCCAGCCCGCGCCGCTGGCCGACCGTGAAGTGGATCAGCCCCTTGTGCCGGCCGAGCGGACGGCCGGCCATGTCGACGATCTCTCCGGCGGTGTCTGCATCGGGCCGCAACTTGCGGACCAGCCCGGCATAATCGCCATCGGGGACGAAGCAGATGTCCTGGCTGTCCGGCTTTCCCGCCACGCCAAGCCCCAGGTCGGCGGCGATCGCGCGCACCCGGCTTTTCGGCAGCGCGCCGAGCGGGAAGCGAAGGTACTCCAGCTGCTGCTGCGTGGTGCCGAACAGGAAATAGCTCTGGTCGCGCGCGGGATCGGAGCCGCGGTGCAGTTCCGCGCCGGCCGGACCGGCGACGCGCTGCACATAATGGCCCGTCGCCAGACAGTCCGCACCAAGGTCGCGGGCCAGCGTCAGCAGGTCGGTGAATTTCGGCCCCGTGTTGCACTGGACACAAGGGATGGGGGTGCGCCCGGCGAGATATTCGTCCGCAAACCGATCGACCACCTGGGTGCGGAAACTCGATTCATGGTCGAACACGTAATGCGCGATGCCCAGCCGGTCGCACACCGCGCGGGCGTCGCGGATATCGCGGCCCGCGCAGCAGGATCCCGCACGACCCACCGCCTCGCCATGATCGTAGAGCTGCAAGGTGACGCCGATCACCTCGGCCCCGGTGCCGGCAGCGAGCGCGGCGACCACCGAACTGTCGACCCCGCCCGACATGGCCACGACGATCCGGCGCGACGCGGGCGTGTCCAGGTCCCAGTCGATCTGGTCCCCGATCTCATCCCCGGCCCGGCCCCGCTCGGGCAGGCTGTGTTCCGCCGCGTGCTGCATGGCCGCGCATCTAGGGCGGCGGGCGGCGTTAGGGAAGGTTCACGCTTCCTTGCACGCGACTTTACCCGCCTTTCACTCACCCGGACCTAGAGCAGCGCTTCCCATCGACACCGATCGAGAGTCGCACCGCTTGGACCTGAGTTTTTTCCGTTTCGACCGCGCGCAGGACCTGCGCCATCTGCCCGGCGACCTCGCCGTGCTGATGGCCGGGATGGCGGCGCGGCAGGCGGCAAGTCCGACGGCCGCGGTGCAGGCGCGGGTGACGACGACGGAGGCAGGTGACACGGCCGGCGTCGGAGTGTCGCTGCTGTCGCCGGAGAACGGCGCCTTCAACGCGTCGATGGCGGAGGCCGTGATCCGATGGAGCGAGCCATGAACGCGGCGTTTACCGACACGCTTCAGGCGATCTTCAATGGGCCAGGGTATCTGCCCGAATATTGTTCCAAGGGGCGACAGCCCGAACAAAGGTTTGCGTCATGATCGAGAACCAGAAGATCCGCCCCTCCCGGGTGATCGGGCCACTGGGCGAGCAACTGACCCTGGATACGCTGCCCCCGCCCAGCACGACGCGCTGGGTTGTGCGCCGCAAGGCGGAGGTGGTGGCGGCCGTCAATGGCGGGCTGTTGTCGGTCGACGAGGTGTGCGCGCGCTATGGCCTGACCGTGGAGGAATTCGCCGGTTGGCAGCGTGCGATCGACCGGTCCGGCATGCCGGGCCTGCGCGTGACGCGCATCCAGCATTATCGCTCCCTGTACGAGCGCCAGCAGAAATATTGATCGGGGTTATCGATACAGGCCCGGAACAAGATGCAGGCGTCGCAGTTTCTCCCGCACGGCCCTTCTGGGGGCGGCAACGGAGGGACTGAATATGGGTATCATCCTTTGGCTGATCGTCGGCGGCGTCATCGGCTGGCTGGCCAGCATCATCATGCGCACCGACGCGCAGCAGGGCATCTTCCTGAACATCATCGTCGGCATCGTCGGCGCGTTCCTTGGCGGCCTGATCGTCAATGGCGGCTCGATCAACAATTCGGGCCTGACCGTGACCTCGTTCCTGGTGTCGCTGCTGGGTGCGATCATCCTGCTGGCGATCGTGAACCTGGTTCGCCGCGGCAGCGTTCGCTAAGCGCGCGCAACACCGGCTAAAAAGGAGGGCCTTCCGGCAGACCGTGCCGGGAGGCCCTTTTTGCGTCAGCGGTTCAGCGCAGCAGGAAGCGGACGGACAAGGTCACGCCGACCTGCTTCTCGCCCGGCACGATGTCGGTTTGCGGCGCGGGGGCGGCCATCGCCCGGGCCGAGAACACGACCGGTGGCCGCTCCGGCCCGCCGGCGTCCTGTCCCGCTTCCGTGATCGACACGATCCGCACGACCGACAGCCCCGCTGCCCGCGCATACAGGGCCGCCCGCGCCTGCGCTCGCTTCACCGCGTCGCCGCGCGCCTCATCCAGCGCCGCGTCGGGATCGTCGATCGACAGGTTGGGCCCGTCGATCTGGTTCGCCCCTTGCGCCACCAGCGCGTCCAGGATGCGGCCGGACTTCGCGATGTCGCGGAAGCGGATGGAGACGCTGTTGGTCGCCTGATACCCGGTGACCACGGGCGGCTGGTTCTCGGCATAGCGATATTGCGGCGACAGATTGACGTTCGAGGTCGCGATGTCACGCGGCGCGACGCCTGCACCGCGCAAGGCGGCCAGCACCTTCGACATGCGCGCCGCATTGTCCGACAGCGCGGCCGCCGCGGTCGCCGACTGTGTCACGACGCCAGCGCGGATGGTGGCGAGATCCGGCACGCGCGTGGTGCGCCCCTCAGCCGTGACGTCCAGGACCGTTCCGGATGCGGGCACCATCGGCTCCACGCTGGACGGCGCCGTCTGAGCCGACGCCACTCCGGGCAGCAGCACCGCGGCAGCCGTCAGTACCAGAGGGGTCGTCAGTGCCATTGCACGCATCATCGCCATTTCTCCCTTGCGATCGCCACCCGACATGGGGGCCTGCATGGGTAGGGCCATGGCGGACGCGCCGGCAACCCAAGCTGAACGACGTCGCACCCGCTCCATGCACGGCACGTGATCGGGCATGCGCGGGGGGACTTGATCCGGTGCCTTATTTATCTAATACAGCGGTGGGACATGGCGCGATCGATGCCGTGACGGACGGGTGTGACGGATGAACTACGAGGCGCGACAGGTGACATCCGAAGAGCCTTTGGCCCTGCCCGACCCCGATGCGGAGCGGGCGCGCCGTCGCCGTCGCCTGGTGGTGATCGCGGCCGTGGTGGTTGCGCTAGTCGTGGCGGGCTGGTTCCTGCTCGGCCGGCACAAGCCGGCGGGCGACGCCGCCGCAGCGGGTGGATCGGCCGCGAAGCAGGTGCCCAACGTGACCGTGGCAGTGCCCGGCATCCAGATCGTGGACCGCGTGATCGCCGCCAACGGATCGCTCGCCGCGAAGCGCGACATGCCGGTGGGCGTGGCGGGCGAGGGCGGGCTGGTGCGCGCCGTGCTGGTGGAGCCGGGCCAGTGGGTCGGCGCGGGACAGGTGCTGGCGCGGATCGACCGGTCGGTTCAGGCCGAAACCGCCGCCAGCCTGGCCGCGCAGGTCAGTGTCGCGCGCGCCGATCTGGACATCGCACAGTCCGAACTCGACCGCGCCAGGCAGCTGGTGGATCGCGGTTTCATTTCCAAGGCCGACCTTCAGCGCAAGGGCGCGACGCGCGATGCCGCGGCGGCGCGGGTCAAGGTCGCGCAGGCGTCGCTGGCGGAGACGCGCGCGCGGAACGGTCGTCTCGACATCCGGGCGCCCACCGCCGGGCTGGTGCTGACGCGACAGGTCGAGGCGGGACAGATCGTCAGTTCCGGGTCCGGCATGCTGTTCCGCATGGCGATGAACGGCGAGATGGAGATGCGCGCGCAGTTGGCCGAATCGGACCTGGCGGGGCTGCATGTCGGGGCTCAGGCACAGGTGACGCCGGTGGGCACGACCAGGGTCTTTCCGGGCCGTGTGTGGCAGGTGTCGCCCGTGATCGATCCGCAAAGCCGCCAGGGCGTGGTGCGCATCCAGTTGCGGTACGACCCGGCGCTGCGTCCGGGCGGATTCGCCACTGCGTCGATCGTGGGCGGCTCCACATCGTTGCCGCTGCTGCCGGAATCGGCGGTGCAGAGCGACCGCAAGGGCAATTTCGTCTACATCGTGGACGCGCAGAACCGCGCCCAGCGGCGCGAGGTACAGACCGGTCAGGTCACCGACAACGGCGTGTCGATCACGTCCGGCCTGACCGGTCAAGAACGGGTCGTGCTGGCCGCCGGCGCGTTCCTCAATCCGGGGCAGGAGGTTCAGCCGATCCTCCAGGCGACGCGACACTGAGCCGGCCATGAGCTTTCGCAACATATCGGCCTGGGCGATCCGCAACCCGGTTCCGCCCATCGTGTTGTTCATCGCGCTGACGCTGGCGGGAATCGTCAGCTTCATGCGCATGGACGTCAACCAGAACCCGGACATCGATTTCCCGATCGCGTATGTCTCGATCAGCCAGCCGGGCGCCGCGCCCAGTGAGCTGGAAACGCAGGTGACGAAGCGGGTCGAGGCGGCGGCGCGATCGTTGACCGGCGTCGACGAACTCCGCTCCACGGTGAAGGAGGGCGACTCCACCACTGTCGTCCAGCTTCAGATCGGCGCCAATATCGACCGCGCGGTCAACGACCTGCGCAACGCCATCACTCAAATTCGCGCCGACCTGCCCGATGGCATCCTGGAGCCGCAGATCGGACGCGTCGACACCACCGACAACGACATCGCCAACTTCTCCGCCACCACCAGCGACATGACGGTGGAACAGCTGAGCTGGTACATCGACGACACGGTGACGCGTGAACTGCTGACCATCCCAGGGCTGGCCGGGGTCAGCCGCAACGGCGGTGTCAGTCGCGAGATCCGGGTGACGCTGGACCCGGTGAAGCTCCAGGCGCTGGGCATCACCGCGCCGGCCGTGAACCAGCAACTGCGCGCGGTGAACCTGAACGCGACGGGCGGCAAGGCGCGCATCGCGGGAACGGAACAGGCGGTGCGCGTGCTGGGCAATGCGCAGGACGCCTATGCGCTGGGCCAGACGCTGATCTCCATCGGCAACGGGCGAACCGTACGTCTGGTCGACATCGCCGATGTGCGCGACGCCTTTGCCGAACAGGTCAGCCGTGCGGCGGTCAACGGGCAGCAGGTGATCTCCTTCGACTTCAAGCGGTCGAAGGGCGCGTCAGACGTCACCGTCTTCCATGAAGCGGAAAAGAAGCTGAAGGCGCTGGAGGCGCGCAACCCGCGCGTCCGCTTCCAGTTGTTGTCCACCAGCGTCACCGACACCGAGCTGGAATATCACGGCGCGATAGACGCCATGATCGAGGGCGCCGTGCTGGCGGTCATCGTGGTGTTCCTGTTCCTGCGCGACTGGCGCGCGACGGCGATCTCCGCCTTGGCGATCCCGCTGTCGGCGGTGCCGTCCTTCTGGTTCATGGACCTGCTGGGGTTCAGTCTGAACGGCATGACCCTGCTCGCGCTCAGCCTGGTGGCGGGCGTGCTGGTCGACGATGCGATCGTGGAGATCGAGAACATCGTCCGCCACATGCGGATGGGCAAGACCGCGTATCAGGCGTCGATCGACGCGGCGGACGAGATCGGTCTGGCGGTGCTGGCGACCACCATGTCGATCGTCGCGGTGTTCCTGCCGGTGTCGGTGATGCCGGGCATCTCCGGCCAGTTCTTCAAGAATTTCGGCCTGACCGTGGTCGCGTCCGTGCTGATGAGCCTGGCCGTCGCACGGTTGATCACCCCGATGATCGCCGCCTATTTCCTGAAGGATACCGGCCATCAGGAGGGCGCGGACGGCCCCGTTATGCGCGCGTACATGAACACGCTGCGCTGGACGGTCAGCTTGGAGCGGATGCGCGCGGCCAAGGCGCGGGCACGCGGGCGATTGGGGCGCATGGCGGCGCGCCTGCTCGACCACCGCGTCTGGGTGCTCGGCATCGCGTTCCTCGCGCTGGTGCTGACGGTGGTGATCTTCGCCACCCTGCCGCAGCAGTTCCAGCCGGAAAACGACAGCGACCGATCGTCCGTGTCGATCGACATGCCGCCGGGTTCGACCCTGGAGCAGACGGAGGCGGTGGTGCATCACGTCGCCGGCATCCTGGGCGCGCAAAAGGGCATGGTGACCCGCGTCTACCAGCGCGCGTTCATCGGCAGCGGACGGGTCACCGCGACGCTGGCCGAAGATCGCAAGATGACCAGCAAGCAGTTCGAGCGGTCGTTGACGCCCAAGCTGGCGGCGATAGCGGACGCGCGGGTCGCGTTCCAGAACTTCAGCGGCTGGGGCGGCCCGACGCGTGGCCTGACGCTGACGCTGGGCGGTGACGATCCGGTGGTGCTGTCGGAGGCGGCTGATCGCATCGTCGAACAGATGTCGCACCTCAAGATGTTGCAGGCGCCCCGCACCGAGGGCGGTCTGCAGCGGCCGGAGGTCGTGATCCGTCCGCGCATGGACCTGGCGGCCGATCTGGGGATCACCACCTCCGCTCTGTCCAATGCGATCCGCGTCGCGACGATCGGCGACATCGACCAGAATTCGGCGCGGTTCTCCTTGTCGGACCGGCAGATCCCGATCCGCGTCGCGTTCGCGCAGACGGCGCGCGAGCGGTTGTCGAACATCGAGAACCTGGCCGTCCCGACCCAGAGCGGCGGGTCCGTTCCGTTGAAGGTCGTCGCCGATATCGGCTTCGGCGCGGGTCCGACTCAGATCGACCGCATCGCGCAGCAGCGTCAGTTGACGATCGGTGCCGATCTGGCGCCCGGCGTGTTGCAGGGCGACGCCATGAAGAAGGTCGAGGCGCTGCCGGCGATGAAGAACCTGCCGGTCGGCGTGTCGCGCCTGAGCGTGGGCGAATCGAAGCAGCAGGCGGAGTTGCTGACCAACATCGTGATCGCGGTGGGCGCGGGGTTCTTCCTGCTCTTTTCCGTGCTGGTGCTGTTGTACCGCCGATTCCTGCCGCCGTTCGTCAATCTGGGATCGCTGTTCCTGGCGCCGCTCGGCGCGTGCATCGCGCTGAAGATCGCGGGCATGCCGGTGTCCCTGCCGGTGTATATCGGCCTGCTGATGCTGCTCGGCATCGTCGCCAAGAACTCGATCCTGCTGGTCGACTTCGCGTTGGAGGAGATGGCGAAGGGCGTGCGCCGCGCCGACGCCATCCTGGATGCCGGGCACAAGCGTGCGCAGCCGATCGTGATGACCACGGTGGCGATGGTGGCCGGCATGATCCCGACCGCCCTGTCGCTGACCGGCGATGGCTCGTTCCGCGCGCCGATGAGCGTCACGGTGATCGGCGGCCTGATCCTGTCGACGCTGCTGACGCTGCTGATCGTGCCGTCGCTGTTCAGCCTGGCGCTGGGCGTCGAAACGGCGATCGGCCGCAAGCTGGGCCGGCGCCTGCTCACCTATCGTCCCGGCGACGAGGGACCCGTCACGCCGGTGGTGGTCGATGCCGTCACCGGGCGCCCGGCGATCGCCCAGGGTCAGCCGCGCATCGGTTTCGATCCTGACGCGCATCCTGCCGAATAGCAGGCCGGAGACGTCGCCGTTGAACAATCCCCGCGCTGGGGGATTGTTTCGGCCATGATCGCCACCCGACGAGCGCCGCTGGCGAACGAGGCTGCGCCCGCTGGGTTGGTCCGCATGCGCCTGGTGGCGACCGGCCTGCTGATCGCGATGGCCGCCCTGTTCCTGCTGAGCCGGGCGATGGTGGAGAGCCATCCCGGTTGGGGCTTCGTCCGCGCCTTTGCGGAGGCGGCGATGGTGGGCGGCATGGCCGACTGGTTCGCGGTGACCGCGCTGTTCCGCCACCCGCTGGGCCTGCCGATCCCGCACACCGCGATCGTGCCCCGGAACAAGGATCGGATCGGCGACCAGCTGGCCAGCTTCCTGCGCACCAATTTCCTGGTGACGTCCGTGATCGCGCGCCGCATGCGGCGGGTCGATGTGGCGGGCGCGCTATCCCACTGGCTGACCGATCCGCCGGAGGGAGCAGGGGGGCGGTTCCGCCAGGGCGCGTCGCGCATGGTGGCGCAGGTGCTGGAGGCGATAGACCCGGTGCGGCTCGGCGCCATGATCCGTAACGTCGCGGGCGACGGGCTGCGCGGCACGCAGGTGTCGCCATTGCTCGGTCGGATGATGGTCGCCGCGATGCGCGAGAACCGGCACAAGCCGTTGCTGGAGGCGGTGATCCGCTGGGCCGCGCGCGCGCTGAGCGCCAACGATCACCTGATCCGCCAGATGGTGCATGACCGCGCGGGGTCGCTGCTGCGCTGGACCGGGTTGGACGAGACGGTTGCCGACAAGCTGATCGGTGGTCTGGAAAAGCTGCTCGCCGACATGGCGGACGATCCGACGCACCCGCTGTTGCTGCGCGCGGAGGAGGCGCTGGACCGGTTGGCGTGGGACCTGCGCTATGATCGCGAGACCCGCGCCAAGGTGGAGCATTTGAAGGAGGACCTGCTCGACAATCCGGCGGTGGGCCGCTGGCTGGAGGGCCTTTGGGGGCAGATGCGCGGCATGCTGCTCGCCATCGCCCGCGATCCGGAGGCGGCGATGTCGGGTCAATTGGGCGAGGTGCTGCGCCAGATCGGCGACACGCTGCATAGCGACCGACGTCTTGCGTGCGGGATCAATCGGTTCGTGCGCCGCGCCGCGGTCGGGGCGGCGGCCGATTATGGCGACGGGATCGTGCGCCTGGTGTCGGAGACGGTGCGCGGATGGGACACGCCGACGATCACCCGCCGGCTGGAAAACGCGGTAGGGCGCGACCTGCAATATATCCGCGTCAACGGGACGCTGGTCGGCGGGCTGGTCGGTCTGGCGATCCACGCGATCGACCTAGCGCTGTGAAGCGCGGGCCGGTGCGCCGAAACCTTTCATCCCATTCAGCAAACCAGTTGCCGTGCGTCGCGCTTTCCCGCAAAGAAGACGGTGATGAGAGCGCCCGCTAACTTTTCGCAGGATGGCAGCGAGGGGGGCGTCGTGCGCTTCTCCGGCGACCTGTCGCTGTCGTCGCTGGGCACGTTGCCGAACCGACTCGACGGGGTCGATGGCAAGGTCGCCACGGTGGACCTGAGCGGTGTGGACCGGATCGACACGGTCGGCGCCTGGGTGGTCCATCGCTTCGCCTCCAAGCACGATGCGCAGATCCAGGGGCTGGACGAGGACGGGCAGAACCTGTTCGATCAGGTCGCGGCCGCCGACGTGCCCGTCGACCGGCGTCCTGCGCGCGTGTCGCCCTTCGCCCGCGTCGTCGGAGAGATCGGCGACGCGGTGGTGACGACGGGTCGCACGCTGTACGGCCTGCTCGGTTTCCTGGGCGCGACGACGCTGGCGTTCCTGGCGGTGATGCGCCACCCGCGCCGTTTCCGCTACAATGCCGTGGTGCAGCAGTTCGAGGCGGTGGGTGTCGCGGCGCTGGGCATCGTGGGCCTGATGAGCTTCCTGATCGGCATCGTCATCGCGCAGCAGGGCGCGGTGCAGTTGCGTCAGTTCGGCGCGGAGGCATTCACGATCAACCTGGTCGGGCGCATCACGTTGCGCGAGCTGGGCGTGCTGATGACCGCGATCATGGTCGCCGGTCGGTCCGGGTCTGCCTTCGCCGCGCAGCTCGGCACCATGAAGCTGACCGAGGAAATCGACGCGATGCGCACCATCGGCGTGTCGCCGATGGAGGCGCTGGTCGTGCCGCGTACCATGGCGGCGATAATGCTGATGCCGCTGCTCGGATTCTACGCGTCGCTGATCGCGATCATGGGCGGCGGGCTGCTCTGCGCGTGGCAGCTGGACATCCCCTTCGTCACCTATGTCCAGCGTATCCGCGAGGTGGTGCCGATCACCGACCTGTTCGTCGGCCTTATCAAGGCGCCGGTGTTCGGGGCGATCATCGCCATCGCGGGCTGCTTCCAGGGCATGCAGGTCGAGGCGGACGCCGAACAGGTCGGCAGCCGCACCACGTCCGCGGTGGTGCAGGCGATCTTTCTGGTCATCGTGCTGGATGCGTTCTTCGCGGTGTTCTTCACTTGGCTCGGGTGGGACTGATGGCGGACAGCCATTTTCGCGAGGGCGCCGACCCGATCATCACGGTTCGCGGGCTGAAGAACGGCTTTGGCGACCAGATCGTCCATGACGGGCTGGACCTGGACGTGCGTCGCGGAGAGATCCTGGGCGTGGTCGGCGGGTCGGGCACCGGCAAGTCGGTGCTGATGCGCTCCATCATCGGCCTGCAGACGCCGCTGGCCGGCGAGATCACGGTGTTCGGTGAACCCACCATCGGCCGCGAAGAAACCGAGGCGGTCGAAATCCGCAAGCGCTGGGGCGTGCTGTTCCAGGGCGGCGCGCTGTTCTCCACCCTGACGGTGGCCGAGAATGTCGAAGTGCCGCTGAACGAGTTCTATCGCGACATGGACCCGGCGCTGACGTCGGAGATCGCGTCGTACAAGGTCGTGATGACCGGCCTGCCCGCCGATGCCGGCCCGAAATACCCGGCCGAACTGTCGGGCGGCATGAAGAAGCGTGCCGGCCTGGCCCGCGCGCTGGCGCTCGATCCGGAGCTGCTGTTCCTGGACGAGCCGACCGCCGGGCTCGACCCGATCGGCGCGGCGGCGTTCGACCAGCTGACGCGGTCGCTGCAACGGACGCTGGGCCTGACCGTTTTCCTGATCACCCACGACCTCGATACCCTGTACGCGATCTGTGACCGCATCGCCGTGCTGGCCGACAAGAAGGTGATCGCCGTCGGCACCATCCCGGAACTGCTGGCGCTGGACCATCCGTGGATACAGGAATATTTCAAGGGCCCGCGCGGGCGCGCCGCGGAAGCGACGCAGGAAGCGCAGGAGGGCGGCCACGAGGGCGACGGACCCGATATTGGTCCGGCGAACCATCGGGCCGCCGAACATCATGCGGGGCGCGGCGCCGATGCCGAGGCCGCCGCACATCCCACAGAGGTGGAGACGCAGCAGCGCGCCACCGATCCGGGCGCTGAGCTGCCCGAACACGCAGCAAGGACCAGCTGATGGAAACGCGTTCTAACCATGTCCTTGTCGGCAGCGTGGTGCTGATCCTGCTGGCCGTGCTCGCCATCTGCACCGTGTGGCTGGCGCGGATCGGCAATGCGACCGAGAAGGAATACGACATCTTCTTCAAGCAGTCGGTCGACGGCCTCGCCAAGGGGTCGGCGGTGTCCTATTCGGGTGTGCCGGCCGGGCAGGTGAAGTCGATCCAGCTGTGGAAGAACGACCCGCAATTCGTGCGCGTTAGGGTCAGCGTCACCAACGACACCCCGATCCTGCGCGGCACCACCGCCACGATCCAGGGCAGCTTCACCGGGCCGTCCACCGTCTCGCTGGACGGCGCCGTGAAGGGCGCGCCGCCGATCACCTGCGACGAGAACAATCTGGCGCAAAGCTGCCCCTACGGCGTGCCGGTGATCCCGACCAAGGCGGGCGGCATCGGCGCGATCCTCAATTCCGCGCCGCAGCTGCTGGAACGCCTGTCGACCCTGACCGAGCGGCTGACCGGCCTGCTGACCGATCGCAACCAGGCCTCCATCGCGGGCATTCTGGACAACACCAACCGGCTGACCGACGCGCTGGCCGATCGCGGGCCGGAAATCGCGGCGACGCTGGCGCAGACTCGCGTCGCGATCCAGCAGGCGGGCGATGCGGCCCAGCAGGTGGGTGCGCTTGCCGCCACCACGAACGACACGCTGGCGCAGGATGTGCGTCCCGCGATGCAGAACCTGAACAAGGCGATCACCTCCGCCCAGGCCAGCGCCGACACGCTGAACGCCGCGATCGGGGATGCGCGCCCCGGATTGCAGACCTTCTCCAAGACCACCATTCCGGAGGCCAACCGGCTGGTCCACGACCTGCGCGTGACCGCGACGGCGCTGTCGTCGGTCGCCGAAAAGGTCGATCAGGGCGGCGCGGGTTCGTTGCTCGGATCGTCCAAGCTTCCGGATTACAAGGGCAAGTGAGTGACATGAGGACCGCCATGAAGACCCCGCTCGCTATCGTCCTCGGTGCGTTGCCACTCGCCGCGTGCATCAGCTTCGGAGCGAAGCCGCCGCCCTCTCTGCTGACCCTGTCGTCCTCCTCGCCGGTGCCGGTCGGACAGGTGCAGAGCGCCGCGAACGCGCCCGGCCTGCTGATCGAGGTGCCTGCGGTGCCGGCGAGCCTCGCGACGGCACGTGTGCCGGTGCAGGCGAGCGCGACCAGCCTGGCCTATGTCAAGGACGCGCAATGGGCGGAGCCGCCAGCGCGGTTGTTTGCGCGCCTGATGGCCGACATGGTGACCGCGCGCACCGGCCGTGTCGTCTTGTCCACTGCCCAGGCGATCGGCACGCCGGCGGGGCAGCTGACGGGTGAGCTTCGGACGTTCGGCATCGATGCGACGACCCGCGAGGCGGTGGTGACGTTCGACGGCTCCTTGTTGCGGCGCAGCGACGCCGCGATCGAGAAGCGCCGCTTCGAAGCGCGGGTGCCGGTCGGAGAGATCGATGCGCCCAGCGTCGGTCCGGCGCTGAACACCGCCGCCAACCAGGTGGCGGTCGAAGTGGCGGACTGGATCGGTCGCTGAGCCGCTGCGGGTAGCGGTAACCTTCGCCGCCGCTGCCTGACATCGGCGAAGAGGCTAGGGCGCCGGCCGGGTCGCCAGCGGCACGTCGCACACATCGACGCCGCCCAGGCCGATCATGGGCGGCTTCGGGTTCTCGCGCAATGCCACCATGGCGGCGAAGCGGACGTTGTCCGCGGCACGATATTGGTATTTTGGCCGCGACGCTGCCGGCATGTCGCTCGCAAGGCGGACGCTGATGATCGGCAGGCGCTCTCCCTCCGTCGCGTACATGCCCATCGGTGCGTCGCTGCGCGGCAGGCCGGAGAGCAGAGGTGCCCCTTCGATCACGCGCCCGACGATGGTGTAATTGCGATCGAGCCGCCGCGCGGAACCACCGATCGGCATGAACAGCTCCGCCCCCGTGCCGGTATCCGGCGACGCATCGCGCGCGACGCCGACCGTGCCATAGCAATGCGCCATCCAGCCCGCGCCCGTGGCCTCCGCCGTGCCCGGCCGGCCGCTCGCGATCGCCCAACCGTCCGCCGTGATCCCGCTGGTGCGCGAATAGGCGTCGCTGACGCGCAACCGTATCGCCGGGCGGAAGGCGGACAGGTCGAACTCTGCCGCGGGCCGCGCCGCGATGCCGGGCGGAAGCGGCTTCTTCTCGGTCGCGTCGCCCCACTGCGCGACCCAGTTCTCCTGCACGCGATAGACGCTGGCCGCATCCCACCAACGCGCCAGCGCGAGGCGTCGGACGTTGGCGACGTGCTCGGGCGCATAGCCGGGCGCCAGGCGGATCAGCACCCGCCGCCCCCCGGCCAAGGTCATGACCAGCAGTTCGTCGTCCGGAATGGCGCGCCAATCCGCCTCCACGGGATCGGAGGGCAAGGCGGCCGGGGCGGCCTGAGGCAGGGGAGCGGCAGCAGCCGCGGCAAGGGTGGCGAAAAGCGCAGCGATCATGTCGTCATCCTGCCGAACCGCCCCGCAACGCGCAATCGCTTGCACCGCGCGCCGGAGCGCATTAGGGCGCATCGCTTCCAGGCATCACAGATGCGGAGCGGTGGCCGAGTGGTCGAAGGCGCTCGCCTGGAAAGTGAGTATACGGCAAAACCGTATCGAGGGTTCGAATCCCTCCCGCTCCGCCACATCTAGCCCCTGCAGGGCTCGCAAGAACATCTCAAATTTGCTGTAGATTCGCAGAAATCGGCGCTTCGCCTTTCGCCGCGACCGGCCTCACCAAGACCACGTCTTGATCGTAGCGGCTGCCCCAACCAGATTGACTTCACCTCACCGCGCTCGTTGCCGACGCGGCGATCCGGCGCAGCTTGATGTTGCGGAACGCAACCGGCTCGCCATGGTCCTGTAATCCGATGACGCCGCTGGAGAAGGTACCGAACAGCGGCATTTTGGCGAACTTCGAGGCTGCGATCCGCTTGCGCCACGCGTCGTCGGCATAGGAGACATCAGCGGTTAGTGTGCCATTCAGCCACTGCCGGATACGTCCGCTCTCCACCAGCAGCCGCGCATGGTTCCAGCTTCCGGCAGGATGCGACGCGCCCGACGGGGGCACCGTCATGTCGTAGAGCGATCCGGCCCGGTGCGTCGGAATCCTGCCGTCCGCATGACCTTCATCGTCCAGAACCTGCATCTCCAGTCCGGTCTGGTACAGTAGCGGTGCATCAGGCATCCTGCGCGCCAGATACAGGATGCCGCTATTGCCGCCCCGCTCGACCTTCCAGTCGAGCGTCAGTTCGAACGCGCCAAACGTGTCGGACGTCACCAGATCGGTGCCGCTCATCTGTCCGTCGGTCTTGGTCAGCGCCAGCGTGCCGTTGCGCACCGTCCATGTCTGCGCCGGGGGCGTGCCGTCGAACGATCGCCATCCAGACAAGTCGCGTCCGTTGAACAACAGCCGCCAGCCCTGAGCGCGTTCCTGAGCCGTTAGAACGTTGTCGCGTTCCTTGGCCTGCACCGGCATCGATGACGCCATGAACACGATTGCCGCGCCGATGCCGAATGCCATGCGCATGGTGGTTCTCCTGCGAAATTTGCCGTGCTGTTAAGCCGCCGCTGAACAGGCTTACCGACTGTTCCATCGTTTACAAGGAGCCGCGGACTATGCAGATCGGGCGAGCGAAAGACGATGCGGACGCTTGTCTCGATGAGCGCAGTAGCACCGATCGCCAGATGCGCGATTGGCGCAGCAAGTCTGGTCCGCGATACCGGCTAGGCCGATCTTTGTCGCTCCAAACCTCGCTCCTCAGCCGTCGCGAAACTCCAGCGAGAGGCGGCTTGTGCTGTTTCTATTCAGCGCATGAGAATCGCGTGGGCATTGCACAGGTCGATGTTTGCCGCCCGTGGCCGAAGGCAGCGGGCTGCCGCTTGGGCCCGCAGGCGCCGATCCACCGTTCCGATGACCCGGCTCATACTGGCGTCTGCGTGATGGTAGAAGTTCGTAACGACAAATGCGTCCTTTGCGTCCGCGTATGTCCCTCCTGAACTCCCACCGCCATCCTGTTAAGCCGCTGCCAGGAGATATGAGCTCGACCCGCAGGCGCTCGGTCGGCCACGGCACCAGCATACAAAGTACCGGCCGGACGCGAACCCTCGCATTCGTCAGGTCACGCCAGCATGTTGCGGAGCGCTTTTTTGTCGATCTTGCCGACGCTGGTGCGTGGCAGGTCGTCGAGCATGATCAAGCGGTCGGGGAGTGCATAGCGGCTGATGGCGCCCCGATCGACGTGGAGCGACAGGTGCGCGTGCATCGCCGCCAATGTGGGATGGTGGCCGGACGCCACCACGAACAGGATCGGACGTTCGCCCCATCGGGCATCCGGAACACCGACGACCGCTGCCGCAGCAACGTCCGGGTATTGCATCACAAGTTCTTCGATCTGGGTGGACGATACCCACTCGCCGCCAGTCTTGATGACGTCCTTCAGCCGATCGCGGATCTCGACGTCGCCACGATCACAGATCCGCGCGACGTCCTGTGTGTGGAGCCAGCCGCCACGCCACAAATCGGCGGACGCGGCCTCGTCCGTACCATAGCCTGCGGTCAGCCATGGCGCGCGGACCACCAGCTCACCTTCGGCGCTGTCCTGCATCTCCGTATCGACAACCCGCACCTGAACCAGCGGGATCGGCTGCCCGGCCAACCGGGCGCGGCCCCGCTCTTCGTCCGGGTCGTCCGAATCGAGACGGGCGAGCGTGACGACCGGTGCCGTTTCCGACATGCCGTAGCCGGCGAAGGCGTGGATGTCGTGCGCGGCGGCCGCGTCGTGCAGCGGCTGGGCCAGGGCGGAGCCGCCGACGATCATCTTCCATGGCCGTGACGGGCGAGCGTCGCCCAGCGCGCCCAGCAGCATCTGGAGGATCGTCGGCACGCCATGGGAAAAGGTCACGTCCTCCTGCCGTTGAAGGGCGATCAGACGGTCGGGGATGTAGCGACCGGGATAGACCTGCTTCACCCCCATCAGCGTCGCGACATAGGGAAGGCCCCATGCGTGGACATGGAACATGGGCGTAAGAGGCATGTACACGTCGGCCGTGGTCAGCCTTTGGCGTTCGGGCCGCATCGAAAATGCGCTCATGATCGCCAGCGTGTGCAGCACGAGCTGCCGGTGACTGAACGCCACCCGCTTTGGGAGGCCGGTCGTACCGGTGGTGTGGAAGGTGGTGGCGAGGGCATTCTCGTCGAAATCTTCGAACGGATGCAGTTCCGCCTCCGCCGCCAGCAACGCCTCGTATTCCGCATCGGCGCTTGTCGCTCCGACTCCGGCGCCATCGTGCATCACGATCCAGCGATCGATCAGTGGCAGGCGTCCCTTCAGGTCGGCGACCAGCGGGGCAAAGTCGCTATGGAACAGCAGCAGCGTGGCGCCGCTGTCCTGCAGCGTGAACACGATCTGCTCAGGCGACAGCCGCACGTTGACCATCTGGAGCACGGCCCCCAGCATCGGGATCGCGAAATATGCCTCAAGATAGCGGTGACTGTCCCAATCCATCACGGCAATGGTGTCGCCGGGACGAACGCCCAGGTCCGTGAGCACCGCGCCGAGCCGTCCGATCCTGCGGTCGAGCTCCGCATATCCGTGGCGGCGCCCGTCCGTCCCGACGATCTCGTTGGTGCTGCGATTGTCCATCGCGCTTTGCAGCAGATGGCGGATCAGCAACGGATAGCGATAGACGTCGGGCCCCGGCGCGGCGAAACGGTGGCCCTGGTTCATGGAAGGGTCGCCGACGGCTTCGATCCCGTCTCGACCCAACGGCGCAGCGCGGTCCATGCAGCCTGTGTCTGGGCCTTGTCGAATCCGCAATGGGTGTAGCCCTCGATCCCTCCGATCGGCAGCGGCGCCTTGGTCGGCGGCACACCATATTGCACCAGATAGCGTCCGCGTCCGGCCTTGGCGACGGCGGCGCCGAGCTGTTCCTCCTGCGTATAGGGAACGAGTGAATCGATCCGGTTGTGGATCGTCACCAGCGGTGTCGCGATGCGGCCGGTGGCGGTATGCCAGCGCTTCAGATAGGCGAGTGCCTGCGGGTCTGCCTCGACGCGCTGGATGCCGCGGTTGAGCGTGGCCTGTTCCTGTGCCGTCAGACCGGGCGCCACGTAGACCTTGCCGACATTGCCGTACACCCAGCCCCCCGCCGTCGCCGCCATGTCCTCCGCGCCCAGCGAAGCGGTGACAAGCGGGTAGGCCAGCGCGGCGGCATCATAGTCGAAGCCGCCGATCGCAGTGACGGCGCGGACGATCTTTGCGGCCTGACCACCGGGCTCCTTTTGCGCTGCGGCCCATAGCGCAAGCGGGGCCGCGCCGACCTTGCCGATCTGGCCGAACACATAGGGCTGGGCCAGCGCGTCCGGCGTTCCCGCAGGCGGCTCTGGTGCGACGGCGTTGCGGCGCACGTCCTGTTCCCCCGGCAGGGCGTAGGGCGTGCCCTTTGTCAGCACGTTGTAGGCGAGCCGCATGTCGATGAGACGGCCGAGCAGGTCCTGCCAGTCGTCGACGACCCCGCATCGGGCAAAACCGCCCGCGAACGCCTTTGGGTACATTTCCAGCAGGGTGACGACGATCCCGCCGCCCATCGAGTCGCCCATGACATAGATGCGCTTGCCGCCAAGCCCGGCGACCAGGTCGCGCAACCGCTTCGTGTTGGTGACGCCCGTCTCGACGCCTAGCCCCGCCTTGTCATAGGCGCTGTGGCCGACGGCAAACCCCTGCGCATAAGCATCGCCGAGCAGGCCCGTGCCGGGACCCTGGGTAACCGGATCGGCCGCGACGGCGACCGGCGTGCCTGGCGTGGAGTAGCCATGGGCGAACAACAGGGCGTCGCCCCGCCAATTCGCGGGGAAAGCCAGCGCGAACTGATCGCCCTCGATCTTGCCATCGAGCGTAAATCCGCCACCAGCCGCGGGCGCCAGGACGACATCGTTGACGCCGAGACCCTTCGCCCGCTGAACCAGCGCCGCCTGCTCAGGGGTGAGCGGCTGTGGCGGCGTATCGGTCGCCGTCACGGCGGCCGTCACGAGGATCAGCGGCGCAAGCGAGAGGGCCAATCGGCGACGGATCATTGATCGTTCCTTTCAAGCGGACGAGAGCCGAGATGACGGTCGAAAAAGGTGGAAACGATGCGATACGCTTCGCGCGATTCCGGCATGTCCGGCCACATGAAGAAGGCGTGCGGCAGGCCGTCGAAGATGTGGAGCTGGCTCTCGACACCCGCCTTCGCCAGCCGCCGGTGCGCAAGCGTCAGCGCGCTGACCGCGAAATCACGTCCCCCCGCCAGGAGCAGGGTTGGCGGCATCGCCTTCACCTCCGCATCGGCGTCGAGCGGATAGGCCTGCGGATCGTCGGCCGCGACGCCCGCCATGTATGGGCTCGGGATCGTTGCGGGCAGCGAGGGTGCGGCCAGAACGTCGCCGTCGGTGGTCGGGCCGGCAAGATAGGGGCTGTCGCCGGAATAGCCGGCGCCCGTGCCGCAGAAGGTGCCGATCGCGCCGGGTCTCGGCAGGCGCTGTCTGTGGATCCACGCGGTCGCTTGCGCGGTGATCACGCCGCCTGCCGAGCAACCATAGATACCGATGTTTTCCGGCCGGTAGCGCTTGAGCAGCGCGCGGTAGACCGCCGTCACATCCTCCGACGCGGCGGGGTAATGATGTTCGGGGGTCATGCGGTAATCCACCGTGATCACCTTGACCTTCATGGTTGCCGCGATCGGTATCGCTTCGACCAGGGCGCCACTCCCCGATCCCCACATGAACGCACCGCCATGGACGTTCAGCAGGACGCGGTTCGCCTGCGCTGGGGGGACGCCGCCTGTCGGAGTGACGATATCGACCGCCACCCCGCCGATGAGCTCATGGGCCGTGCGTGTCGCAAAGACCCGGTGCATCTCAACCAGGCGGCGGTCGTTCCAGGCCTGGTAGAAGGCACGTTGCTTGACGATGTCGCCCGCTATGCTCTTGGGCGCGGTTTCCTCGCGCATGCGGATCAGGACCTTACGCGCTTCCGGGCTGAGCTGGCTCGACGGCGGCAGGGAAAAGGCGGGTACGTTCACCTGCTGTGCCGCGCAGGGCTGCGCCGCGGCCGCGACCAGAAGGGTCAGGGAGGCAAAGAGCCGGGTCACTGTTCTTCCTCCATCCATGCTAGGACGGGGTGCGCCGTTGCGGCAGGTGCGAGTTTCCCCTTCCCATCGCTTGGTCGGACGAGCGTCGGCGACAGGACCGGTTCGCTTGTCGAGCGACGCCATCAGCCACGCTGCCCTTGCGCGATCCGGCCGAACAGGGTCGCGCTGGGTTTGACGGAGCGGGCGAAGGTGGTGCGATCGACCGCGACCAGCCCGAATTTCGGCCCATAGCCGGACAGCCACTCGAAATTGTCGAGCAGCGACCAATGGATGTACCCGAGCACGGGAACGCCATCGCGAACCGCCGCCTGAACGGATGCGACGGCCGACGGGATGAAGCGCTGGCGAAGGGTATCGTCGGCGGCGTCGATCCCGTTTTCCGTGACAAGGACCGGCTTGCCTGTCGCCTCGTGTGCGTAGCGGACGACGTTGCCGATCGCGTCCGGATACCATGCCCCGCCGCCGGGCAGGCGCACGGCACCGGCGGGCGCCGGCACGTCCCGGTCGCGGCCCACCCATGCCCGGCCATAGGTCTGGACGCCGACGAAATCGTCCTTGTCCATCACCGCGAAGAAGGGGCCGTAGATCTCCTGCCGCTTGCGATCGATGCCGCTGTCGGCGCCGACAGGCACATTGTCGGGGATGGCCAGGCTCATGCCGATCGGCAGGTCGCCGCGCACCGCGCGGATCGCGGCGCGCGCGGCGACATGGGCGGCGGTCACGCCGGGAATCATGGGTTCGGGATCGCCGGCGTTGAGGAGCGAGTAACGGTCCGACCCACTCGCCCGGGCGGCGGCGGCGACGCAGGCGCGCATCTTGGCGATCGCGGCCGGCGGCATCGGAGTGGCGGACCATTTGCCGCCCAGGGCGAGATTGGGTTCGTTGAAGGTCAGCGCGTGGCTGATCCCGCCGGCCATCGCACGCGCCACCCTCTCGCAATAGCGCGCGAAAAGCTGTGGGGCGTCCGGCTGTTCCCACCCACCCGCCGCAGCGAACCAGCGCGGTGTGGTGAAGTGGTTGAAGGTGACGACCGGCGCCAGCCCCTGATCGCGGCAATGATCGACCATGGCGGCGTAGTGATCGAGATAGGCCTGACTGAACTGTCCCTTTGCCGGCTCGATCCGGGGCCACTCCACGGAAAACCGATAGCAGTTGAGGCCGAGGCGCCTGACGATCGCGATGTCCTCGCGCCAGCGATGGAGGCTGTCGCAGGCATCGCCGGATGGCTCCTTGAAGACGGTGGGCGTCACCTGTTCCAGCAGCCACATGTCGGCGGCGTAGTTGTTGCCTTCCACCTGATGGCCGGCCGTGGCGGCGCCCCAAAGAAAGGCTTCGCGGGACGGGACGGCGGAAGCAGGGCGTGGCAGCGCCAGCGCGGCGGTGCCGCCTGCCATCAGGCCCATCGCGCGTCGTCGGTCAACTCCGGCCATGTCAGTACCGCTCCCTGTCGGGGCGGTGCCCGGTTTCCACCCACTGGTGGAGTGTCCGCCACATCACCTGAGCCTGGCGCGGTGTGAAACCGCAATGCGCCCAGCCCTTCAGACCGGTGCCCGGTATCTCCTTCTGCTGCGATGGCGCCCACAGCAGCAGGAAGTTGCGATCGTTCCCGGCCGCCCTGACGCGGTCGCGCAGCAGTGTCGCCTGATCGGCGAAGACCAGTCCGTCATGAGGGTTGTGGATGCTGAGCAGCGGAACCGCGAAGTGCCCGGTCGATCGGTACCACGTGTCGGCGAAACGCATGGCCTGCGAGTCGGCCACCACTCGGTTGACGGCGCGGTCAAGCGAAGGCGATCCGGGATAGTGCTTGCCGTCATTGCCATAGACGACACCGCCGAAGCTGGCGCGCATGTCGTTCATGCCGACCATCGCGGTCATGATCGGGAACATGAAACTGGCGGGATCGGGATCGGCGTTGGCCGCGGTGGCGATGCGCCGGACCATCGCCGCTTCCGGCCCGTCAGGCCGCTTCTGCGCGGCGGCGAACAGCTTGGCGATCGGGCTGCTCATCCGCTTGATCTGCATGTAGAGCCAGGCCGGGCGGGCGAAGCCCAATCCGGTCGGCGGCGTCGGCGACAGGGCGTCGCGGGCCAGGTCGTGCTCGCCCGGCAGGGCATAGTCGGTGCCGCGCGTTTGCGCGTCATAGACCGCGCGCAGGTCGACCAGGTGGCCGATCTCCGCTCCCCAGTCGCCGGTGACGCCGCACGCCGTCATCGCGCCGACAAAGGCGTGGGGATGTTTTTCGATCAGCGCCATGACGATGTTACCGCCCATCGACCCGCCGCCGACGTAGAAGCGCCGTGTTCCCAGCCGTTGCAGCCACCGGCGCAGGCGCAGCGTGTTGGCGACCCCGCTTTTCACCGCCATCGCCGGCTTGTCGAACGCGCTTTGACCGATCACGAATCCATCGCGATACGCCGCGGAGAGGAAGCCGCCGGACGGATCCCTGGCGGCTGGATCGGCGGGCACCGACACTGGCGATCCGGGTATCGAATAGCCGTTTGCGAACAGCGCCGCGTCACCGTTCCAGCGCGCGGGCACCGCTATGCCGAAGGCGCGGCCGGCCAGCTTGCCGGCAACGCTCATGCCCCCGTCTGCCCGGCCGTTCGCGTCGAGATCGGTTGCGCCCGCCATGGCCATCCGGGCGACCAGAGCCTGTTGTTCGCCTGACAGCGCGCGGCGTTCCGGCCGTTCGCCACAACCCACCACGGCCAGAACGCCGATCAGGAGCCATGCGCGCCGCATCAGAACCGATACCTCAGTTCGAGCCCATATTGCGCCGGTTCGCCGTAGATCGAGTTGCTGAACCCGGAATTGTTGTAACCGGTATTGGCCGTGATGCGATATTCCTTGTCCAGGACGTTGGTGCCGTAGATCGCCAGATCGAGGGGCGCGCCGCGCACATCCTTCCACTCCAGTCTGAGATTGAGCAGCCCGTATGGAGCGATCGAGTCGAACGGCTGCGGGTCGGCGGCGACGAGTTGACGCGACTGCCAGCTGTATGTCGCGCGAAGGCCCAGATCGCCCTCACGTTCGGGGATCGGCAGTCCGACGCGCCCGTCCAGGCTGAACTTGTGCTTGGCGACGAAGGTGAAGGGCGTGCCGACCAGGTTGCGGGCCGGCTGCGCGGGCGTGTTGAGCGCGGCCGGGATCGCCGGGATCGGGATGGTGGTGTAATCGGTGTATTTGGCGTCGTTGAACGAATAGGTGCCGCTGACCGTCAGCCATTTGGACGGCTGTATGACCCCTTCGAACTCCGCGCCGACCACGCGTGCCTTTTGGGCATTGGCCAGAATGTCGGATCCGGCGATCGCCGCGCGCTGGATCACCTGTATGTTGTTGAACCAGGTGTAGAAAGCGGCAGCGTTGGTCCGGACCTTGACCCCGCCGACGTCCCAGTCGCGCTTGATCCCGATCTCCGCGTCCGTGACCCGTTCCGGCTTCACCGCCGCGAGCGGATAGTCGTTGCCCAGGAACAGGGTCACGATGGGGTTGTTCGCACCCGATTTATAGCCGCGCCGCGATACGGCATAGACGAGGGTGGTGGGGTCGGCCTGCCAGTCCAGCCCAAGCTGCCAGGTCGGGCCATCGCTTTTCCCCGCGAAGCTCGGCTTCGTACAGTTGGGGTAATAGCGTGAGGGCAGAGCGCCCGCCGCGACGGCTAGGAAGGCATCGTACACGCACAGATTGGCGTTCAGGGCGATCGCCTGCGCCGCCTGCAAAGGCTTGATCAGTCCCAGTGCGGCAAGCCGGTTGAAGACCTGGTAACTCGCCGCATCCTGGTAGGAGCTGATGTCGCCGCCAAAGGAATCCCAGGACCAGCGGAAGCCGGCCGTCGCGGTCAGTGTCGGGACGATCTTGTACTGGGCCTGCGCGTACAAGGCCTTGCTGCGCCCGCGCACCGACGCATCGGGTTGGACGCTGATGGCGGGGAGCAACGGGCCGTCGATACCGAGCAACGGCTGGATCCGAGCAGGGATGACGATCGGCCCACCGCCGAGGATGCCGCCGGCCTGGAGCGGATTGCGGGTCACGAACGTCAGCGGTTGCGGGCTCTTCTGATCCAGATAGAAGCCGCCGCCCTGCAGCCGGAAGGTGCCATCGTCGTAGCGGAGCTGCAGCTCCTCGGTCACGGTACGCAGATTGTCGTTGTAGCTGCCCGGAAAGGCGCCGAGCAGATCGGCGATCGGCAGCACCGTGGAATCGCGATCGGTTGCCGCGTTGGATCGCGTGCGGGCGTAGCTGACGATGTTCTTGATCGTCAGGGTGTCGGTGGGGCGCCATTCCGTGTTGTTGAGGACCAGCAGGCTTTTCGCCTTCTCGAAGGTCGGCGTGCTGAGCGCGATCTTGCGCACGCCCCACGCCTGTTGCTGCGCAAGCAGAGGCTGGAGCAGGGCGGCGTAGGTGCTCCCCGGTCGGACGGCCAGCAGGACGCTGCCGCCGCCATGTTCGTCCACGTCGATGTAGTTGAGCGCGGTGTAGCTGCTGATCGTATCCGTGGGATTGAACTGGACACCGAGACGCAGCGAATATGCGTTGCGGTTCAGATAGTCGCGCCCGGTGACGGCATCGCGGACATAGCCGTCGCGCTTGTCGAACTGGCCGGCGACGCGGACCGCCAGCACGTCGTCGATCAGCGGGATGTTGATCGCGCCTTCCCCGCTCCGTCGGCGCAGATTGCCGAGCGTCCCCTGCACATAGCCCTCGACCATGTTCATCTTCGGCCGGGCAGGTTCCAGCAGCACGGCACCCCCGGTCGAATTGCGGCCGAACAGCGTGCCCTGCGGCCCCTTCAGCACCTGGAGCGAGGCGAGGTCGAAGAAGTTGCCCGGCCCGCTTGCCGAGGACGGAACCTCGGCGAAATAGCCGACGACCCCCGGGCCGCTGCCGGTGCCGGCCCCGCCGCCACCGCCCAGCCCCCGAATGGTGTAGGTTTGTTGGTTCCGCCGCACGTCGCCCAGCACGGTCAGCGAAGGTGTGAAGTTCTGGAGATCGGTTGCGGTGCTGATCCCTTTTTCCCGGATCATCTCCTGCGTGAAGGCGGTGAGCGAGACCGGCACGCGCTGCGCCCGTTCCTCCGTGCGACGTGCCGTCACCACGATGTCACCGATGGCGGCGCTATCGTCCGAAGCGGATGGGTCGGATGGGGTCTGTTGTGCCGCGGGGGCGCCGGGCAACTGCGTCGTGGTGACGGACCGCATGGCGGTAACCGGGAACGGGTGCGCGCCGCCACGCGTGATCGCGATCGCACCGCTCGCGTCACGGTGCATCACCAGCCCGGACCCGATCAGAATGGCGTTGAGGGCATCCAGATCCTGCAGACGGCCCGCCACTCCCCCGGTCTTGACGCCGACCAGATCCTCGCTGCGGTACATGATCTGCCGCCGGGATTGCCGCGCCCAGGCGTCGAGAGCGGATTTCATGGCGCCGGGCGCGATCGCATAGATCCGCATCGCGACGGGCGGCTGACTTCCGACCGGCTGGGCCGCCACGGGCGCGGTGGCCAAAGCAGCCATTGCCGCGCCGACGAGAAGCAGCGTTCTGTCACTCATATGATCCTCCCCCCAGAGTTCGCCGGGACGCCGCCATCTTGTGCGGTCATCCTTTCCCCTCAGACGATCAGGATCGAAAAACCCGTAACGCCGATCAGGATTCGACCCTGATGGTGTCGCTGCTGGTGCGGACCTGAAGCCCGAAGGCACCGCGCAGCAGCCGCGCGAACGCCTCGACGTTGGTCGCCTGGAACGATCCTCCGATGCGCAGCCGCGCGGCACGTTCATCGGCGATGGTCAGCTTTTGCCGGTTGTAGCGGTTGAACTCCGTCGCGGCGTCGGCCAGCGTCGTGCGATCGAAGGTCAGCATGCCGGTGCGCCAACTCAGCGCTTCCTCGACCACCATGGGCGATCGGTCGACGACCAGCAGCGAAGCCCCGCGCGCCACCGCGACGTCGCCGGCGGTGACGATGGCGGCCGTGCCCGTCTCCGGTCCCGCGCCCTCCACGCGCACACGCCCCTCCACCACCGACACGCGCACCGCATCGCCATCGCGTCTGACGGAGAACCGCGTGCCGAGAACGGTGATCCGGCGGTCACCGGCGCGGATGACGAACGGATGGCGCGCATCATGTGCGACTTCGAAATACGCCTCGCCCTGGTCCAGCCAGACGGTACGGCTCATGCGATCGACCGCCGTGCGCAGCGCACTGTCGGTGTTGACGACCAGCCGGCTGCCATCCGCCAGAACGACATGACGTTGCATGCCGATGGCGGTCGCGATTCGCACCGGCGTGAGCGCCGCTCGCTGGGTGAACAGCGAGACGGTGATGGAGATGGAGGCGACGACCAGCAGGCAAGCGGCCAGACCCGACCAGTATCGGCGGAGCGGCACGAAGCTAGGTGGCGAGCGATCCCCGCCCCGGCGGGAGCCAAGTCGGTCCGCCTGCTGCCAGCCATGCTCCAGCCGCCAGTAAGCGGCCTTGTTCGCCGCATCGGACGCGAGCCAGCGGGCAAGCTCGGCATCGTCGGCGTCCGACCAACCGGGCTGCTCTCGGCGCACAAGCCAGGTTGCCGCGGTCTGTTCCAGGTCGGTGGCGGTGCTCATGCCTCGCCTCCTTCGCTTCGACGCATCAGGGGCGCGCGGACGATGCGGCCCTTCCCGCCGAGCATGTAGTTCGCCATCGCGCGCAGCCCCAGAGTCAGCTGGCGTTCCACGGTATGCCGGCCGACACCCAGGCGTGCCGCCGTCTCGCGGATGTCCAGCCCTTCCACCTTGCGGAGGCGGACGACCTCGCGGCAACGCGGCGGCAGCTGTTCCAACCCTTCCATTGCCCGGCGCAGCTCGTCGCGAGCGGTGAGTGCCCGCTCGAACGCGTCCGTGTCCGGCTGCCACGAACTCTCGATATCGGCCACCTGTTCGAAGGAGACGATCTTCGCCCTGCGCGCCCGATCGATCAACACGTTGCGGGCGACCGTGAACAGATAGGCACGCGCGGACTGGGCGCGCGCCGCCATGCCGCCTGCGATCAGCCGCGCATACACATCCTGCCGGATATCGGCGATTTCCGCGCGGTCGCGGCAACTGCGCGCTATGTAGCGCTCCAGTTCCCGCTCATAGGGCAGGATATCGCGAACGAACCAGCGTCGCAGATGATCGTCGTCCTCCATTGCCCTTCCAGACGAATGAGATACGCCTTTCCGTAACGCGTTCGTGGCCGATCTGCCGACTGACGGCTAGCGTCGCGTGCACGCCTTCTGCGCCGTGAGGATACGGGAGCGTGGCTGACGGATGGTGGTTGCGGCAGAGCGAGCAGAGCCGCTTGCAATAGTCGTCGGCTGTAACTCCATGTTTCGACAGCTTGCCGATCCCGTACATCTTGGACGCAGCGGCGTCAGCGCGACCATGGAGTTGTTCGCGGACACGGGGGGCGGGGAGGGCCGGGCTTGGCCCTGCCATTTCAACCGGATGACCCTTGCAGCTTTGGGCGGTAAGACAGAATTACCAAAAGGTCATGACAGCGGTACTAATCTTGGGCGCGGCGGCAAGGCCTCCTTTCTGAACCAAGATGCGTAGCTTGTGTTGATGCACCTGGAATGGCCGCAGCACCAGCAATCCGCTGGTCGGTCGACGTCGGAGGGCACCATGGACCTCAGCATGCTTCCGGTGACCCGGGGATCGTCGGCGCGCTCACAGGCCTGATCGCCTCAACACGTGCCGAGATGGGCCCAGGTAAGGTGGAAACCTAGCTGCCTCAAATAGGTATGCCCCGCACCATTTCATAAAAGATCATCAAGGAGAGAACGATGTACAAGCAGATCATTGCCGCCGTGCTGGCTGTGAGTGCGACCACGGGCGCGCTGGCGCAGGCCCATGCCGGGTCGCACAATCCCGCGGTCAAGGACCCGACCGTCCGTACGACCGCGGCGGCTGCCAAGGGGCGCAACTCGTTCACCGAGAGCCAGGCCCGTGGCCGCATCGCCAAGGACGGCTACAGCGGCGTCAGCAAGCTCACCAAGAACGCAAACGGCGTCTGGCAGGGCACCGCCATGAAGGGTGGTGCGAAGGTGAACGTCTCGCTCGACTACAAGGGCAACGTGACCACCCACTGATCTTGTCCATGCGGAGAACGACCATGTCGCAGACCATCACACGCTTGTTCGACGATTACACCGACGCCACCACCGCGGTCAGCGGTCTCGAGGCGCTTGGCATCAGCCATAGCGATATCAGCATCGTCGCCAACAACGCCCATGGCCAGCACGCCGTCGGCGACCATGAAGGCGTCAACGACCATGGCGACGTCAGCCGTGGCACATCGACCGGGGCAGTACTCGGGGGTGCAGGTGGACTGCTTGCCGGCCTCGGCCTGCTCGCCATTCCGGGACTTGGTCCAATCGTCGCGGCCGGCTGGCTCGCAGCCACTGCCGCCGGGGCGGGGATCGGCGCCGCGGGCGGTGCGGCGACCGGTAGCCTCGTCGGTGCGCTCAAGAACAGTGGGCATACCGACGACGATGCCAACGTTTATTCCGAAGGCGTGCGCCGCGGCGGTACGCTGGTGAGCGCCAAGGTGCCGGACGCGCAGGTCGCCGAGGCCGAGGCGGTGCTGGACCGTAACCGGTCGGTCGACGTCGCCGCGCGCGGTGCGGCATACCGGCAGTCCGGATGGACCAGCTTCGACGCCGACGCGCCCGCCTACACGAGTGACGAGATCAATCGCGAGCGGGCCACATACGCTCGGACCCCGGTGGCCGACCGCTACTGAGGCAAGGTGCCGGGGAGCCTGGACAGGCTCTCCGGCACTCGGGTTCGAACACGAAGACGAGACGCCAGGGACGAGTTTACGGACGCGCCGACCGTCTCGATTAAACGGTGTTGCTCGTACCGACGCACTAACGCCGCCTCTTGATCAGAGCCGTCCCTTCATCGCGGCAATCTGCGAATGAGCTGCATCAGAGTCTTATCGAGAGCCGACAGGAAGCGGGAACGGTCCTCCTTGCCGAACGGCGGCGGTCCGCCGATGCGGTCGCCACCCGCGCGCAAGTCGCTCATGATCGCGCGTACCGCCACCGCGTTGCCGATCGAGCTGGTGGTAAACGGCTTTCCGTTCGGCGCGATGACAGCCGCGCCCGCCTTGAGGCATCGGTCGGCGAGCAGGATGTCCGCCGTGACCACGACCGCGGCTCCATCCGCGTGTTCGGCGATCCAGTCGTCGGCAGCGTCGAAGCCATCGCCGACCACGACGCGTGTGACCAGCGGGTGCTGCGGCACGCGCAAGGGTGAGTTGCTCACCACTGTCACCCGCACCTCAAGCCTGTAGGCCACACGGTAGATCTCCTCCTTCACCGGACAGGCGTCGGCGTCGACGAGGATTCTGGGTCGTTGCTGCACATCAGGCCTCTGCCATGACTCCTTATTCGGCGCCAACTCGACGTGGTATGCGCGGGCAATGCGCTGCCGGAATGCGACGTACAGGCCGGTACGGGCCCACGGAGTTGTCAAACCAGCGTGGCGTCGACATCTGCCATGAAAACGGTGCGCCGCGGGTGGGGCAAGGTCGGTCTGCGATTAGCGGGGTGACATACGCCGTCAACGAGTGGCCGGATGCGCGCTTCACGGCACCGGCAGTGTGTCCTGCGGGCTCCCGATGCCGCGATCCCGGCCCCAGATCACCGCGGCGCTTCGGCGGTTCACCCCGATCTTGGCGTAGAGCCGCGCGACATGGTTGCGCACGGTGTTTCGGGATAGTCCCAGCCGTTCCGCGATGGCGGCGTCGTCCAGGTCGGTGCAGATCAGTTCCAGGATTTCGCGCTCCCGCGCACTCAGATCGGCGGCAGGTGCCGACGACGCCCCTCTGCGCACGGTGGCGAGCCGATCCATGATCGAGCGGCTGAGCCAGCTTGCGTCCTGCAACGTGGCGTCGATCGCCTGGATCAGGTCCAGCTCGCCGCGACGGCGTTCGGTGATGTCCTGAAACAGCCATAGCGTGCAGGGCGCGCCGTGCAGGTCGATCCGTTCCGCCGACAAGAGGCAGTCGATCGGCTTCCCATCCGCCGTCATCAGCTGCGCGTCCAGGCCGCGCATGCTTCCCGTCGTCGCGATCTCCTGTGAGGCGACACGACCGCGCTCCGCATCGGCCCACAGCGCCAGCTGGTCCATGGTGCGCCCGACCGCGTCCGCACGTCCGCTAAGCTCTGCGAATGCGGCGTTCACCCGTGTGATCCGGCCATCCGTGTCGGCCGTGACCGCGATCGCGATCGGCGCCATGTCCAGCAGCGTCGCCAGGTGCCGCTCGCCGGCCGCGAGCGCGTCCTGGGCTTGGCGCCTGGGCTCAAGGTCGGCAAAGGTGAGCAGCAACGCATCCTCGTCGGTCACATCGATCGGCTGGCCGGCGAACAGGACCAGCCGCCGCGCGCCATCCGCGGTCAACAGTTCCGCCTCCATCTGCGGCCCGACCTCGCCCGCCTCGATCCGATGACGCACATCGGCCGGAGCCTTCATCCCCTGCAACAGATCGAGCGCGAACAGCGTCCGCCCGGTGAGTTGCTCCTCCCGGAACCCGGTCAGGTCGAGGAAGCCCGGATTGGCCCGTGCAACACGCTGGTCGCTCAGCCGGATCACCAATGCGGGCGCGGGATTGGCCCTGAACATCGCGTCGAACCGCGCCTCCGCATCGAAGCGTGCGGACACGTCGCTCATGACAAGGGCGAGGAAGTCGGGCTCTCCACCATCCTCGTCCATGGTCACGTCGCGAACCTGGTGTACCCAGCGGGTCTCATCCTCCCCTGCCGGCGCGACCTTCACGATCAGGTCGGGATAGCCCTCGCCGGCCAGCAGGCGGAACAGCGGATAGTCGCGGTGCTTGAGCGGCCGATCGTTGCCGTCGCGCAGCGAGAAGCGGTCGGCATAATCCTCCGCGGTCGCGCCCAGGCCGGCTACCGATCCGACGCCGTGCATGCGCAGCGCGGCGGCGTTCGCGGTCAGGATCACGCCGGTCGGGTCCATCACGATCACGCCGTCCAGCAGCTGCGCCATCAGCTGTTCCAGGTGACGGAAAGTGGGATGCGGGACACTGCCCTGCTCGGAACCAGGCACGGGCCTACAAGCCGCCAGGCGCCATCCGGTTCCACGGCGATGTACCAAAGGCGTTGGTATGCACGTACCATTCGGCGTTCGTAGGTCACGGTAGCCCTTATGAACCATCGCCGCCCGCACCTCGTTCTTGCAGCACATCAACGGGTGAAGGAAACCTCCATGGGCATCATCATTCTGCTTGTCGTCGGCGGGCTGATCGGTTGGGTCGCAAGCCTCATCATGCGGACGGACGCGCAGCAGGGCCTGTTCCTGAATATCGTCGTGGGCATCGTTGGCGCGCTGCTCGCCGGTTTCATCGTCACTCCCCTGATCGGCGGCGTTCCGATCACCAGCGGAGAGATCAGCATCCCGTCGATCGCGGTGTCTCTGCTCGGCGCGATCGTACTGCTCGCGATCGTCAACATGATGCGTCGCGGCACCGTCCGCTGAGGCGCTGACGCCGAAACACGCGGTCGGGCCGGAGGAGCTTCGGGCTCCTCCGGCCTTGTCGATTTCCGAAAAGGGGCGGAGGGTCGAGCATGAAGAAGGAGAGCGAAGCGGACTATTTCGCCCGGCGGGAGCGGGCGGCGCGCGATCTGGCCGCCAAGGCCGCCGATCCGGCCGTTGCACGTGTTCATCAGGAGCTGGCCGACAACTATGCCGCCGCGGCAAGCAACGCGGCGGATTGCGCGGCTGGCGTCGGGCGAGGCGCGGCGGATGATCGGCCCTCGACATAGGGCGATCAAATCGGCACCCCGTGGGACCGGGTGAGCCGATAGGTCTTTGGGTTCGCCGGTGACGTGGCGGCTGTGGAACAGCGTGCCCGTTGTGGACGATAGGGTTTGCGGAGGGGCGGATTGCACGAACGGGACGAGCAGCTCTGGCAAACGGTCCGGGCAGGCCGGTTCAGCGTCATCATCGACGCCGAACGCTATTTCGAGGTCGCGCGGGAGGCGTTTCTGCAGGCGCGGTCCCGCATCATGCTGGTCGGCTGGGACTTCGACGCGCGCATCCGGCTGAGCGGGGAGGAGCGCGGCGAGGATGAGCCCGCCACAGTCGGCGAGTTCCTGTATTGGCTGGTCGAACGCACGCCGACGCTGGAGCTGTATCTGTTGCGCTGGGACGTGGGGGCGCTCAAGTCGCTGTTCCGCGGGTCCACCGTGTTCACGGTGATGAAATGGATGCGGCACCCGCGCATCCATACCAAGCTGGACGGGCATCACCCGACGGGCGGGTCGCACCACCAGAAAATCGTCTCCATCGACGACTGCTTCGCTTTTTGCGGCGGGATCGACATGACGAGCGAGCGTTGGGACACGCGCGAGCACCGTGACGATGAGCCCGCCCGGCTGACGCCCAGGGGAAAGCCGTACAAACCCTGGCACGACGCGACCACCGCCATGTCGGGACCGGCAGGCGCGGCGATGGCGGAGCTGTGCCGGGAGCGTTGGCTGCGGGCCACGGGCAAGCGGCTCGCGCCCGTTTCCGTCACGGGGCGCTGTTGGCCCAACGGGCTGGAGCCTGATTTGAGCGATGTCGATGTCGGCGTCGCGCGCACCATCCCCCATATGGACGATCAGCAGAGCATCCATGAGATCGAGGGGCTGTTCCTGCACCAGATCGCCGGGGCGCGCCAAAGCATCTACATCGAAAGCCAGTATTTCGCGTCGCGCAAGATCGCGGAGGCGATCGCCGCTCGCCTGCAAGAGGAGGACGGGCCAGAGTTCGTCATCATCAACCCGACCGTTGCGGAAGGCTGGTTGCAGCCGCTGGCCATGGACACCGCGCGGGCGCGGCTGATGAAGGCGCTGCGCCAGGTCGATCGGCACGGGCGCCTCGCCATGTACCACCCGTTCACCGCCGGGGGTGAGCCGATCTATGTCCATGCGAAGATCATGATCGTCGACGGCACGACGATCCGGGTTGGATCGGCCAACATCAACAACCGCTCCATGCGATTGGATAGCGAGTGCGACGTGCTGGTCGAGGACCCCGATGCCGCGGTGGCACTGCGCAACGGCCTGATCGCCGAACACCTGGGCCTTTCGACCGAGGTGGTCGGCCGAGCGATAGCGGAGCAGGGCCTGATCGCCGCGATCGAAGCGTTACGCGGCGATGGCCGGTCGCTGCGTCCTTACGAATTGCCCGATCTGGGCAGCGCGGCCGAGTGGCTTGCCGACAATGAACTGCTCGATCCCGAGGGGCCGGACGAGATGTTCGAGCCGCTGGCGCGGCGCGGGCTGTTCCGACGGAAAGGGACGCTGCGACCGCAATAGAGCGGCCGTAACCGTGGCGGCTGGTCCATGTCCGCCACGGTGCGCTCCGTGATGCGGAACGTCACCGGCCGGCTGAGCTTCCTCGCCCATCACCGCCATGGCAGCGTCGTCGACTGGCCCTCAAGACAGGAACCTCGCGATAGGATAGCGTGTGCGCACCCATTGATCGCGATCGTGAAAGGCCCTGCGTCATTCCGCCCTTTTCCTTCAGGTTCGATCCCGCAATCGGCGCAGTGTGCGTGACCCTGTCCGGCCGCTGGTCCATGCAGACGGCCCATGACTATACACAGGCGGTGACGAACCTCGTCAGCGCCGCGCCATCGGGCACCACGCCGCGCAAGGCATTGTACGACCTGCGCGAGTGTGATCTGCATACCCGCGAGGTTTCCGAGATGCTGGCCGCGTTCCATGCCCGCGTCACCCCCGACATGGACCGGGTCGCCTTTATCGGCGCCTCCACACTCGAAGGATTGCAGGCGAAGCGGATCAGTTCGGGGCGGGAGTGCCGCGTGTTTCCCAGCGCCGAGGAGGCGAGGGCGTGGCTGGCGGAGGTTTGATCCGCCGGTCATCGGCTTGGAGACCGTCGCTAAAGCCCGAACACGATCGGCCGTGATGGTCCCGCGAACGCCCATGGCGTCGCGCCGAAGTCGCCACCTATTCCGTCGATGCCCTCCAGATGAAGGTAATCGGCGCGAAACCCGGCTTCCTGACGGAGCGCGTTCCAGTCGGGGAGGACGAAGTCGTGGCCGCGCTGTTCGACCAGCCCGTCCGTCTTCAGACCTTGCAGCACGCGATTGATGTGGACGGAGGTGAGGCCGAGCACGTCCGCCATCTCCTCCTGCGTCAACGGCATGTGGAAGCCGCCGCCCCTGGTCCGGCCGACGACGGTCAGCCGCACCAGCAGCTCGCAGAACAGATGGGCCAGATGCTCGCGTGCCGAACGCCGGCCCAGGCACGCGTTGCGTTCGGCAAGCATCGCGTTCTCCACCGCGCCCAGCCAGCCCAGCGCGTCGGCGATGCCGGCACTTCGCTGGCTGGCGGTGCGCAGCGCGGTCCTGTCCAGCGTGACGACCGTGCACGGCATCAGCGTCATCACCGCGAAATCGCTGTTGCGCACATACAGCGCGTCGAGATCGCAGATGTCGCCGGGCAGCAGCAGTTCCGTGATCTGCCGCCGACCGTCCGCGAGCAGCCGGTATCGACAGGCCCAGCCGTCGATCAGGACATGCAGGCGCTGCGTCCGTGTGCCCTGGGCGATCAGTTCGACCCGTGCCCTGACCGACCGCTCGTCCTCGTAAAGGCCGTGAAGGATGTCGAGATCGGCATCGCCGAGCCCGGCCATCTGTTTCAGGCGCGTGAGGAAGGCGTCGGGGATCGCCCCGCTTGTCCGGTGGGGACTCACCGTGCGGCTGCGCGCGCGGTGAGATGCCAATGCAGAGTGCTGCCCATGCACATGTGCTCTCCGATGCCAGTCGACCGGCTGGATCGACAACATGGGTTTACGTGCGTTAAAGTGCGGCGCCTTATACGGGTATAGTTCCGCCGGTGTTTGAGGTGGAGAAAACCATGACCAACCCCTTGATCCGGAAACTCGACGCGTTCGTCAGGCTGTCGGACGACGAGAAGAAGGCCCTGGACGCCTTGTGCGGGCGCACGGTCGTGCGCCGGGCGGGAGAGGACCTGATCCGGGAGGGCGACCGGCCCGAAGAGGTCATCCTGCTGCTGGAGGGATGGGCCTTTCGCTACAAGCTGCTGCCCGATGGCGGCCGGCAGATCATGGCCTATCTCATCCCCGGCGACCTGTGCGACATCCACATCTTCATCCTGAAGGAGATGGATCACAGCATCGGCCTGTTGAGCGATTCCACGATCGGCCTGATCCCGGAAAAGGCGATGGTGGAGTTCCTCGACACGCACCCGCGCCTGTCCCGTGCGCTGTTCTGGTCGACGCTGGTGGATGAGGCGACGTTGCGCGAATGGCTCGCCAACACGTTGCGGCGTGAACCGTTCGAGCGGGTCGCGCACCTGCTTGCCGAGATGTGGATGCGGATGAAGGCGGTCGGCCTGGTTCAGGGCGAGACGTTCGACCTGCCCCTGACCCAGACGGAGCTTGGCGACACGATCGGCCTCAACTCCGTGACCGTGAACCGCGTCCTGCAACGGCTGCGCGCGGAGGAACTCATCACCCTGAAGGGTGAGCGGCTGTCCATCCTGGACGCGAAGCGGCTGCTGGCGGTCAGCGACTTCAACCCGAACTACCTCCACCTCGATCCGCGGCAACCCGCCGGCCGGTGAGAAGTTTAACCGGTGTCAGGGAATAGCCGGCCACCAGGGTGTAAATAATTGGGATGAGTACGCTTTCCGTCACTCGTATCAAGGTCGCCGTCGATCTGGGGGACGCGGACGGTCTGCTGGTCATGCACGAAGGCGCGCTGGTCGCGGTGCTGGTGTGCCTGGACGACGATTTCTACGGAAGCGAGCGGGGGCGATGGCATCTCGAGGCCGGGTTCGGTCGCTGCGGCGCGTCCGTGCCGACGTTCGAGACGATCGCGGCCGCGCTGCGCTGGATCGCGGACCGTCTGGAGCTCGACGACGAAAGCGTCAGGTCGGCCCTCGCGAGCGTCAGGCCCGCTCGATAGGATCGCCAATCCACGAGGCAACGCGATTAGGTCATGGCGTCGCTTACCCGATGTCACGCGTCAGCCGGTCCCAATTGCCATGCGCGAAACCCCGCCGCGCCTCGTCGTCCAGCGATACCTGTTCCAGGAACCGGCGCGGCTGGCCGCCCTCCTTGTACTGATAGGGGAAATCGGTCGAGAACAGCAGGCGTTCGGCCCCGACGATGTCCAGACAGCGTTGCAGGTACGTGTCGCTCCACATGCCACTGCCGGTCACGTACAGGTTGTGGCGCGCATAGTGGGACAGCGGGTGTTTCAAATCGAGCGCGCGTTCGAACACGGCGGCGGTGCGCTCCAGATAGAACAGCACCACCTCGCCCCAATGACCCAGGATGATCTGAAGGTCGGGCAACTGGTCGAACACGCCCGCGGCCACCAGCCGGTTCCATTGCAGCCCCGCCTCGTAATGCCAACCCAGGCCAAAGGCGGCGAGCGCCAGGTCCGCGGTTTCTCCAATGCCCGTATAATTGGCGGCGCGAACCTCGGCCAATGGCGTCTGCGGGTGGATGAACACCGGCACGCGCAGCTCCGCCGCCTTGGCGAGCAGGGGGCGCAGGTCGGGGTGGTCGAGATGACGCTCCCGCGTCCTGCCGCAGAGCAGCGCGCCCTTCAGGCCCAGATCGCGCACGGCCCGCTCCAGTTCGCGGGGCGCGGCGTCGGGGTCGGGCGTGGGGATCGCGGCGAGTCCCTGAAACCGCTCGGGATGCCTGGTGCATGTTTCCGCGATCAGGTCGTTGACCCGCTGCGCCATCTCCACCGCCACGCCGGGCGACAGGTTGTGCAGCCCGGGCGTGGTGAGGGACAGTACCTGAACATCCACGCCCTGTTCGTCCATCAACGCGATCCGTCCCTCGCCCAGATCGGCCAGACGGCGGCCATTCTCGCCACCATCCGCGAAGGCCGACACCGGATCGTGCGGTGGCGGAGCAGTGTCCCAGGCGTCGCGCACGAATGGCGGAAGGATATGCTCTTCGATCGCGATCAGGCGCATGGGCTCGTCCACCGGAGGGATCATAGCCGGCTGAACCCGTCCTCCGGGCTTTGGTTTCGCCGGGCGCATGGCCGGCCGATGCCTGGTGGTGACTTTGCGCCTTGTCGACGGAGGCTTTCCGCTGCCGACGCCTTCCCGAGCCGCCTCGCATTCGATCTGGCGCTTATGACACCCTGTATTCACTGCGACCGCACCGTTCGGGGTCGAAGTCGCGGCCCTCGGCCGCCGCGCTCGCGATTGGAGCGTCGGCAAGATCGGCGCGGGCAGGTCGCGCGCCTTGTACAGCACAGCCTCAAACCGGCGGCCCCGCCATGACGCGGCCGGCACACACGACCACCGTCCACCATCGCGACCCTGCCGGCGCGATGATCGTCCCGCCGGCGCCGTCTAAGGCGGAAGTCGGCCGCGGCCAGCACATTGATGCCTACTCATGCATTGCCGGCTCAGCGGGTCCAGCAGCGCAATGGGTGGTCCCTGCGGCTTGATGAGGGAGCCGGCGGTCAGGCGCCCGAGCATTGTGGAATTGCGGCGGCCGTTCGCGGGATCGATCTTGTGGACGGGGCACGCCGCTGACGCCAGTCTGCGATGAACTGGCGGCCCGACTTCAGGCACGCCGGCCAACGTCGCGGCTTGGTGGCTGAAGCGGCTCGTCAGGTGACCCGCCAGACACGCGCCTTACGAACGCCGTGGCCGCAACCGCATCGCGACTCACCAGGCGTTCGACGCACGGACATGGTCCGCCCGTCCTCGCAAAGTCGAAGACTTAGTCCCGCGCGCTTTCCTTGATCGTCGTCGCGATGCCGGCGACCATCAGGATGACCTCGTCGGCGCGCGCGGCGATCGCCTGATTGATGCGGCCGGCGATGTCGCGGAAACGACGTGCCAGCGCGTTGTCGGGCACGATGCCCCAGCCGACCTCGTTCGTGACCAGCAGCACTCGGCCCCGTGCCCCGGCGAGCGTCTGTTCGACCTCGCGCAGGTGACGATCGACATCATGCTCGCCCAGCAGCAGGTTGGACGCCCAGAGCGTCAGGCAATCCACAAAGATCGTGGCGTCCGGCGCGTCGGCGGCCGCGATCGCCCGCGCCAGATCGACCGGCGCCTCGACGGTGCGCCAGCGCTGGTCGCGATCCGCGCGGTGGCGGGCGATGCGGTCGCGCATTTCCCCGTCGAACGCTTGTGCGGTCGCGATGAACACCATGTCCCCGCCGGCCCGCTCGGCCAGCGATTGGGCGTGGCGGCTCTTGCCCGATCGCGCGCCGCCGACGACCAGGGTTTTGCGCCCTCTGCCGGTGTCCGTCATGTGCACTGATCCCGCCGAGCTCGCTTGTTTCGTCATGACGCTTTGTCGATAGACGCGGCGATGACGCGGTTCCACCATAGCGATCCGGCAGGCGGCGCCCTGACCTATCACGGTGGGCGGCTGGATGTGGCGGCAGAGCGGTTCCAATCGGCTCCGCAGCCGTGGATCGACCTGTCCACGGGGATCAGCCCGTTCGCATGGCCGACAGAGCGGCTGGCGGCGCCCGACCTGCGCGCATTGCCGTCACCGGCCGCGCTCGCCGCGCTGGGCCTTGCCGCCGCCGAGCATTTCGGGGCGCCGGCGGTGCCGATCGCCGCGCTGCCCGGCAGCGAGATCGGGTTGAGGATGCTGGGATCGATCGACCCGCCGCGGCCGTGGCGCGTGGTCGGGCCGGGTTATCGCAGCCACCTCGACGCGCTGCCCGGCGCGATGGCGATCGCACCCGAGTCACTGGATGATGAGGCGGGCCTGGGCGGCACGATCCTGCTCGCCAATCCCAACAATCCCGATGGTATTTCCTGGCAGCCGGACCGCTTGATCGCGGTCGCGCGCCGCCTGGGGGAACGTGGCGGTCTGCTGATCGTGGACGAGGCATTCGGCGATGCGCTGCCGGACACGAGCATCCTTCCCCTAATCGAGCGCGACGACCCGGTGCTGGTGTTCCGATCGTTCGGCAAGTTCTTCGGTCTGGCGGGTGTGCGCCTCGGCTTCGTCGCGGGCGAGGCAAATCGGGTTGCGCGCCTGGCCGACCGGCTGGGGAGCTGGCCGGTGTCTGCGCTCGCCATTGCCTGCGGAACCGCCGCTTATCGCGACACGCGCTGGATCGCGGCCGCGTGTGTGCGACAGGCGTCAGTGGCCGCGGACCTCGACGCCGTGCTGGCGCGGCATGGCCTGGCGGCACGCGGTGCATGTCCGCTGTTCCGGCTGGTCGAGACGGAGGCGGCGCCTGAAATTTTCGACCGGCTGGGCCGGAGCGGCATTCTCGTGCGGCCCTTCGACGATGCGCCGCGATGGTTGCGGTTCGGCCTGCCGGCGGATGACGAGGCGATGCGGCGGCTGGACGAGGCGCTGGGCAATGGCTGAGCCGGTCGCGCTCGCCGCGCTGGCGATGGACGCCGCCCTCGGCTGGCCGGCATGGCTGTATGTGCGCGTCGGGCATCCGGTCGGCGGCTTTGCGCGGTTGATCGGCGGATGCGAGCAGCGCTGGAACCGTCCCATCTCCACGCCCCTGATGCGGCAACTGGCGGGCGTCGCCACGATCGCGCTTGTCGTTGCGGCGGCGGCCGGGGGCGCCTGGATCGCACAGGCGGCCGTCCGGGCGGTGTTCGGGCCAAGCGGCTGGCCTGTCATTGCCTTGCTCGCATGGCCCGCGCTGGCGCAGCGTAGCCTGGACGATCACGTCCGGGCGGTGGCGACGGCGCTCGAACGGGATGATCTTTCCGCGGCGCGAGCGGCGGTCGGCTCTATCGTGGGTCGGGACGTCGCCGCGCTGGATCGGTCGGGCGTCGCGCGTGCGGCGGTGGAGAGCCTGTCCGAAAGCTTTTGCGACGGGGTGGCAGCACCCCTGTTCTGGCTGCTGGTCGGCGGACTGCCGGGCGTTTGGGCGTACAAGGCGATCAACACCGCCGACAGCCTGATCGGTCACCGCGAGGAACGCTGGCGCGCATTCGGTTGGGCGGCCGCCCGGCTGGACGACGTGGCGAACCTGGTGCCCGCGCGCGTCGGCGGCGCGCTGATCTGCCTGGCGGGTTGGGGCGGATGGCGGGTCATGGCGCGCGACGCGCGGCGGCACGCGTCGCCCAACGCGGGCTGGACGGAGGCGGCGATGGCCGGCGTGCTCCGCGTCAGGCTGGCCGGCCCGATCGCCTATGACGGGGTGATCGCCGAAAAGCAGTGGATCGGCGACGGACGCACCGATCTGGACGCACGCAACGTGCGCCAATCGCTGCGCGTGTATCGCCGCGCATGTGGGCTGTTGTGGATGGTCGCGGGGGGCTTTGCGTGGGTGCTGTGATGTTTCAGGGCACCGGGTCCGATGTCGGCAAGTCGGTGTTGGTGGCTGGGCTGTGCCGTGCCTTCAGCAATCGTGGCCTCCGCGTCCGACCGTTCAAGCCGCAGAACATGTCCAACAATGCCGCCGTCACCGCCGACGGTGGCGAGATCGGCCGCGCCCAGGCGACGCAGGCGCTGGCGGCGCGCGTGGCCCCCGAGGTGGACATGAACCCGGTCCTGCTGAAGCCGCAGGGCGACCGCACCTCGCAACTGGTGGTGCACGGTCGGGTGCGCGGCGTCCTGCAGGCCGCAAACTGGCGCCGGGGGCGAGAGGGGCTGATGCCGGAGGTGCTCGCCAGCTTTAGCCGGTCGATGGCGCAGGCGGATGTGGTGGTGGTGGAGGGTGCGGGTTCGGCGGCGGAGGTCAACCTGCGCGCGGGCGACATCGCCAACATGGGCTTTGCGCGGGCGGCGGGTGTTCCGGTCGTCCTGGTCGGCGACATCGACCGGGGCGGCGTAATCGCTTCGCTGTCGGGCACGCGGGTGGTGCTGGACCCGGCGGACGCTGCGCTGGTCGCGGGATTCCTCGTCAACAAGTTCCGGGGCGATCCCGCGCTGTTCGCCGATGGGCTGACCGCGATCGCATCGCATACCGGCTGGCGCAGTTTCGGCGTGGTGCCATGGCTGGCGGAAGCGGCGCGACTGCCGAGCGAGGACGCGGTGGTGTTGCAGAAGGCCGGCCCGCGCGGATCCGGCGGGCGCATCGTGGTCGCTTGCCCGGTCACGCGCCACATCGCCAATTTCGACGATCTCGATCCCTGGCGTTTGGAGCCGGAGGTCGAACTGGTGATGGTGCCGCCCGGCACTCCGATCCCGGCAGAGGCGGCGCTGGTCGTGCTGCCGGGATCGAAGGCGACCATTGCCGATTTGCGCTTCGTCCGCGAACAGGGTTGGGACATCGACCTGGCCGCGCATCGGCGGCGCGGTGGCGCGATCCTGGGGCTGTGTGGCGGTTACCAGATGCTGGGCCGCGCCGTCGCCGATCCGCAAGGGATCGAGGGGACGGCGGAGACGGTCGCGGGATTGGGTCTGCTCGACGTCGAAACGGTGTTGGGCGGGACCAAGGCGCTTGTGCAGGTGGCGGGGCAGGCGCGGGGTGCGCCGTTCCAGGGTTATGAGATGCATATGGGGCTGACCACCGGGCCCGACGCGGTGCGTCCGGTCGCGCGGTACGACGACGGTCGCGTGGACGGGGCGACCAGCGAGGACGGACTGGTCGCGGGCAGCTATGTCCACGGGTTGTTCGGGCTGGCCGCACAGCGCCGCGCGTGGCTGGACGTGGCGGGGGACGGTCCCGATCACGCCGCCAGCGTGGACGCGGCGCTCGATGCGATCGCGGCCCGGCTGGAGGCGCATCTGGATATCGACGCGCTGCTCACCCTTTCACGGCGTGCCGACGATCACCGCGGCGAGTAGCAGCCCCATCTCGACGATCTCGATCCCGGCGCCATGCGCATCGCCGTTGACGCCGCCCAGCCGCGCACGCAGCCAGCCGAGATAGCCGGCGATCAGCGCGAATGCGGCGAGGAGGAAGGGGGCCGCGACCGCGCCGGCGAGCAGCAGCAGTGCCCAGCCGATCAGGTCGCGCCTGCGCACGGCGGTGGCGACACGCGCACCCAGCCCCGGCTTCAACGGTGGAAGCAGCCGCGCCCAGAGCAGCGGGCCAATGCGCGAGGCAAAGGGTATAAGCGCGACCGGCCACCATCCGAGCGGCAACAGCGCGTGCAACAGGACCAGCTTTGCGAGTAGCTGCATGACGAGCGCGACGACGCCGAAGCTGCCGACATGCGGGTCCGCCATGACGGCGATCAGACGGTCGCGATCCCCGTGCGCGGCGCCCAGCCCGTCGGCCAGGTCGGCCAAGCCGTCAAGGTGCAGCGCCCCGGTGACGCCGACCCATGTCGCCAGCGCGGCGAGCGCCCCGACCCATGGCTCCACCTGCATGCCCAACCAGCCCGCGCCCGCGACGAGCATGCCGATGACCAGCCCGACCAGCGGGTAGCAGCGGATCGCGGTGGCGAAGTCCGCATCCGTGGCGACAAGTGCCGGCACGGGCAGGCGGGTCAGGAAGCCGAGGGCGAGCAGGAAGCCCCTCATCGCCGGGCGCCCTCATCCGACGACAGCGCGACGATCTGCCCGCTCGGCGCCGCCTCCTGCCACAGCCGGAGCGTGACGACGCAGGCATAAGGCAGGGCGAATGCCCAAGTCTGTCGCACGTCGAACCCGCATGCGGCGGACAGCGCGGCACGTATGGCGCCCGCGTGCGTGACCACCAGCGTTTGGTCGGCAAGATCGTCCAGCGCGGCGGAGACCCGCGCGACTAGCTCGGACCAGCGTTCCCCATCCGGTGGCGGACGGGCATCCGGGTCGTCCCAGAAGCGGCCCAGCGTCGCCTGGTCGACATCGCCTGCGCTGCATCCGTCCCATGCGCCGAAGTCGAGTTCGCGCCAGCGTGGATCGACGGCCACGGTGCGGTTCATCCCCGCCGCGATGGCCTGGGCACAGGTCCGTGCGCGCGCCAGGTCCGACGCAAGGACGCTTTCGAAAGACAGGGCCGCAGCGGCATCTACGCAGGCGGCCACGCCCTGCGCAGTCACCGCGCAGTCCGTGCGTCCCAGCATGCGCTCCGTCAGCACGGGTTCGCCGTGACGCATCAGGTGCACGACGCGCGGGTTCGTCACGCGGTCGCCACGCCCGCCTCGGCAAAGGTCGCCATGCCCGCATGTGCGGCAAGCGCCGATCGAACGACGCAGGCGGCGACGGCGCCCCCGCTGCCCTCACCCAGTCGCATGCCGAGCGACAGCAACGGATCGAGGCTCAGCCGGTCGAGCAACCGCCTGTGTCCGGGCTCCGCCGATACGTGCCCTGCCACACAATGGTCGACGATCGCAGGGTTGGCGGCAGCGAGCGGGGCGATCGCGGCGGTGCAGATGAAGCCGTCGAGCATGACCGGAACGCCCACGCGCCGTGCCGCCACGACCGCACCGGCGATCGCCGCGATCTCCCGCCCGCCCAGCCGGCGCAGCGTCTCGAACGAATCGCCCTTCGCGTCGCCGTGGCGTGCCATGGCGGCAGTTACCGCGTGCCGCTTGGCGGCGAGTGCGGCGCCCTCGACGCCTGTGCCCGGCCCGACCCAGTCGTCGGCATCGCCGCCGAAACTTGCAAGCGCCAGCGCGGCGGCGGCGGTCGAGTTGGCGATGCCCATCTCGCCCAGGACGATCAGGTCCAGTTCCGGATTGACGGCGGCGGCACCCGCGTTCAGCGCCGCCAGGCACTCCGCCTCGGTCATCGCAGGGGCCTCGACGATGTCGGCGGTCGGTCGATCCAGATCGAGCGGCACGACGCGCAGCTGCAGTCCCGCCGCGGCGGCCAGCGCGTTGATCGCCGCACCGCCTCGATCGAAATTCGCCACCATCTGCGCGGTGACGGACGGGGGAAAGGCGCTGACTCCGCGTGCGGCGACGCCGTGATTGCCGGCGAAGACGACCACGCGGCCGCGATCCAGAGTCGGAATGGCGCGCCGCTGCCACCCGGCCATGAAGGTCGCGATGTCCTCCAGCCGGCCGAGCGACCCCGGCGGCTTGGTCAGCTGTGCCTGGCGCGCCTTCGCAGCGGCACGGCTGTGCCCGTCCGGCAGCGGCAAATCGTGCAGCGCGGCGGCGAAGGCCGCGGGCGTGGCGAACGCGATCATTCGACGATGAACCCTTCCGGAGGCGTGCGGGTGATGAAATGACCCTTCACTCCCGCCGGCCATTGCTTGAAGGGCACCTGCCCGGCCTCGCTGTCGGCGTAGAGCGCGGCATATTCCAGGATCGCGCGCGCGGCATCGGCATCGGGTGCGAAGCGGCCGAGCACATAGCCGACCTTTCCGGCGGCGCGCAGGTGCACCGTGCAGAACTCGGCACAGGCGAACAGGCACGGCATCTCCTGCACCGCGAGGTGGGCCAGCGCGGGGTCGGCGGCCTGCGCGGCGCGCAACGCCTGCACCAGCAGCGCGCCGCCACGGCGACCCTCGGCATCCTCGCGCGCATCGGTGGACAGGCGACAGGTGTTGCACGCGACCACGGCGGGTCCGCGCGTGACGGGGTCCAGCTTCATCAGAATTCGATCCCTGCCTGGGCCTTGATGCCGCCGCGGAACGGGTGCTTCACCTGAGTCATCTCGGTGACCAGGTCGGCGGCGTCGATCAGCGCCTGTGGCGCGTTGCGGCCGGTGACGACGACATGCGTCATCGGCGGGCGGGCGTTCGCCGCCTCCAGCACCTCGTCGACGGGCAGATAGTCGTAGCGCAGCACGATGTTGAGCTCGTCCGCGATCACCAGCGCATAGGCGGGATCGGCGATCATCCGCTTCACCTCGTCCCAGGCGGTACGGGCGACCGCGATGTCGCGCGCGCGATCCTGCGTGTCCCAGGTGAAGCCCTCACCCATCGGGCGAAACTCGACCAGATCCGGAAAGGCGTCGAAGATCGCGCGTTCGCCCGTCGCCATCGCGCCCTTCACGAACTGCACGATCCCGACCTTCATGCCGTGTCCCATGGCGCGCACGGCCATGCCGAATGCGGCGGTGGACTTGCCCTTGCCGGGGCCGGTGTGGACGATCAGCAGGCCCTTCTCGCCCGTCTTCGTCGCCATCATGTCGCGGCGCGCGGCCTGGATGCGGCGCATCTTGTCGGCGTGGCGATCGTCGCGGTCGAAATCGTCGGTCACGACCGGTATCCTTGCGCCGTCACGCGTTCGGCGGCGCGGCCGAACAGGTCCGCGGTCGCCAACCAGAACACCCCCTGCGTCCCGAGCGAGGCCAGGCGGAACTGCCACAGCAGCGATGCGGGGAAGTCGGCCGGCACTTCGTCCACCACGGGCAACAGCCATTGGCCGATCGCCACCAGCCCGACATACGTCGCCAGCGAAAGCAACATCCGGTCGAGCAGGCCCGTGCGGCCCCCCAATCGACCGAACGCCCATGCCGCGCCCGTGGCCGCCGCACCCGACAGCGCGAGCATGGTGAAATAGGCCGCGGTGCGCATCCGCACCGTTTCGTGCAGGCCGACGGCCGGCGGGGTGGGCGGATATTTGATCGCCGGCACCAGCACGACGACTACAAAGGCGCCAACCGCCAGCAGCAGCGCCAGCGCGCGCGGCGACAGGCCGGCGACGCGGCCGTACAGGCCGGCGAACAGGATCGCGAACACGCCGCCCGATGCCGTGCCGTACAGCCCCATCGCGGTGAACAGGCCCCAGCTTTTCTGGGTCGCGCGGCTGACGATCTCCGGCTCCGCGGCCGCGCCCATCGCGTGATGCGCCTCCAGCGCGATGGCGGCGTCGATATGCGGCTCAGCGAACAACAGGGCGAAGGTCGCGGCGATCAACGCCCCGACCAGTCCGGCGAGCATCCCCCGCCAGAGCAACGATCTGGTCATGTGACGTCCCCGCCAGGATCAGTGGCAGGGAAAGCCGAGCAGGTGCCGCCCGTCATGCACATATTCGTGCACCGACTTGCCGTCGAACAGGGCGAACGCGCCCTGCTCCGTGCTGACGAAATACAGCAGGATCAATGCGACCACCGCGGCGAACACCGCCCATGGCGCAATTTCGGCCAGCGGGATCGGGCGGGTGGAGGAGACGAACGGGCCGGGGTGAATAGCGGCGCGGGTGGTGGTCATGACATCGCTCCTGCCGGGAAGACGCGCCCGGTTCGGGTGGGGGGTGAAGGCGCCGGGCGGGGTCTGGCTCTCGACAGGCGTGGGCCCGTCGATCACAGTGGCGCGACCGCGCCGGTATCGCACCGGCTTCCCGCCCGGCTCCGATGCGACGGGGTGTGCAGGCTGGACCAGGACACGTCAACCGCCCAAGAGCATTCGCGCATGACGACCCGCTTGATCCTGATGTGCGCCGGCGCCACGCCCTCGACACGGGCGGCGCGATTTCCCGACCCGGCCGAGGCGCTGGACGAGGGCGGCAGGGCCAAGGTGCGGGCGATGACGCGCACATGGCCCATGACGGCGCGGAGCGTTGTGAGCCCCGCCGTTGCTGCGCAGGAGACAGCGGATCTGTTGGGGATCGGCGGACAGGTGGAGCCGGCATTGCGTGACATGGACGCCGGCGGTTGGGCCGGGCGTGGCATGGAGGAAATAGGCGAGGCGGCACTCGCCGGCTGGCTCGCCGCGCCGGAACTGGGCGCGCCGGGTGGAGAGGGCTTGGCGGCCGTGCGTGCGCGGGTGGGTGCGTGGCTCGACGCGCTGGAGCCGGGTTGGGTGGTCGTGGTCACCCACGCAGCGGTGATCCGCGCGGCGGTCGCCCACGCGCTCGCGATCCCCGACGCGGCGGTGTTCGCGATCGATGTGGCGCCCCTGACCCGCGTGGCGCTGTCGCGGCATGGCAGGTGGCGCTTGCAGGAGCTGGGACCGGGGGCGAGCATCGGCGGCTGAGGATATGGCCGCCCGGCGGCGACGATCGGGTTCGCGCCGCGCCATCCCGATGATTGGCTTAGGAACGGAATGGCAGCGCGGGGTAGCGTTCGGATTCGAATACGCGGCGCGGGCGCAGGAGCTGCCAAGCCGGCGCTTCTGCGCGTCGTCGCGCCCCGTGACATTTGGCGGCTGCGGGTCCGTGAGCCTTCTGGGACACCACACCGGGGCGTCTAGTGCCTGCCGGCAGGACGTGTCGCGGGGGATCGCTCGTCGAATGATCCGCCGCGCGCGCTCAGCCGACGCCCCGCCGCAAGAGATAGGTGTCCATGATCCAGCCATGCTCTGCGCGCAGCGCGGCGCGGCGGGTGCGGATCGGGGCGGCGATCTCGCCCAGTGGGCCGGCGGCGAGCGCCTGTTGCGGCATGCCGAGATACGCGCCCCACCACATGTGGATGCCATCGGGATCGATCGTGTCGAACGCGCACTGACCGTCCAGCATCACGGCCAGGCTGTCGAAGCCGGTCGGCCAGCCATCCTGCGCCAGGCGGCGGCCGGTGGTCACCGCCACCGGCGCGCCGAGCGTGTTGAGCGGGATCGCATGCGCGGCGGTCAACGCCTGCAGGCTGGTGATGCCGGGCAGGACGTCGACCCGAACGCCCATGCCCCGCGCGCGCAGCCGCTCCGTGATGCGCAGCGTGGAATCGTACAGCGACGGATCGCCCCACACGAGCAGCGCGAGCCGACCGCCATCCGGCAGGTGCGCGGCGACCGCCCCTGCCCATGCGTCCGCGATCGAGTCGTGCCATTGCTCTACGCCGGGCAGGTACGGCGCCGCTGCGTCACGCCGCGGCAGGTCGAAGATCGCGACGCGGCTGCGGTCGCCGAGCACCGCGTCGCACAGCGCCAGGCGCAGGTCGAGCAGGTCGGCGGTGTCGGCCCTCTTGCGTGGCAGCAGGATCAGATCGGCGTCCCGCATCGCGCGCTCCCCCGCGCGGGTCAGGTGGTCCGGATTGCCCGTGCCGATGCCGATCAGTTGCAGGTCGATCATGCCTCCTCCAGCAGGGGGCCGTAGAGGATCAGCGCTGGTGCATCCGACACGCCCGCGCGCAATCGCTCCGCCAGGGCGGTGATGGTGGTGCGGGTCAGCCGCTGGTCGGGATGGCCGACCTGTTCGGCCAGCAGCGCTGGCGTATCGCCGGGCAGGCCATGCGCGGCGAGGTCGTCTGCCAGGACGGGAAAGGTCCGCTTCGGCATGAAGACCACGGTAATCGCCTGGCCATCGGCGAGCGCGGCCATGTTGCGCGAAGCCGGCAGCGTTCCGGTCGCGTCGTGGCCGGTGACGAACTGGACCCGCCGCGCCGATTCGCGCCGGGTGAGCGGAATTGCGGCCACGGCGGCGGCGGCCTGTGCCGCGCTGATGCCGGGCACGATCTCGAACCCGATGCCGGCATCGCGCAGCGCGGCGATCTCCTCCTCCAGCCGCCCGAAGATGCCGGGATCGCCGGCCTTCAGCCGCACGACGCGGGCGCCGGAACGCGCATGCGCGACCAGCAGCGCGGAGACATGCCGCTGGCTGGGCGAGGGGCGGCCGGCCCGCTTGCCGACCGCGACCAAGTCGGCGCCGCTGCGCACATGGGCCAGCACCGGACCGGACGAAAGGTCGTCGAACAACACCACGTCCGCCCGGCGCAGCCGATCGACCGCCTTCAGCGTCAGCAGCTCCGGGTCGCCCGGCCCGGCCCCGACGAAGCTGACCACCGGGTCGCTGTCGCCATCCCGGATCATGCCACCGCCGCGATCAGGTGGAAGAAGGTGCCCGAGACCCGCCCGCGCCAGGAACCGGTGTCGGCGATCGCGTTGCCGTCCGCGTCGGTCACGTGCGCCAGGGCGGGGTCGGGCTGTTCGATGATGGTGGAGTAATGGAACTCATGTCCCGCCAGATGGGTGCCGACCGCCAGCGCTCCGACAGGAGCGGCAAGAACCGCACGGCGATAGCCCAGGTGCATGCGCCGGCTGGCATAGCTGGTGACGAGGCCGAGCAGTCCGGCCATGCGATGACGGACGCCATCGGCATCTATCAACCCCTCTCCCAAAGCCATGTACCCGCCGCATTCGCCGTGGATCGGACGATCGGCGGCGTGCGCGTGAAGGCCGGCGCGGAATCGTTCGCAGGCCGCAAGGCGACCGGCATGAAGCTCGGGATACCCGCCCGGCAGCCAGACAAGGTCCGCGCGGAGGTCGGGTGCCTCGTCGGCGAGAGGGGAGAAGGGAACGATCTCCGCACCCGCCTCTCGCCACGCGTCGATCAGGTGCGGGTAGGTGAAGGAAAAGGCGGCGTCGCGCGCCAAGGCGATCCGCTGCGCCGGGGGCACGATGTTCGACACCGACGCGGCGGCGCGCTCCGCCTCCGTCCCGGGCCGCGCGGACCATGCGGCGGCGTCGCGCAGCGCGGCCAGGTCTACATGCTCGGCCAGAAAGGCGGCATAGCCGGCGATCTTCGCGTCGAGGTCGGGATGCTCCACGGCCTGGACCAGCCCCAGATGGCGTTCGGGCAAGTGCAGGTCCCCGCGTCGCGGCAGGGCACCGAAGACGCGAATGCCCGCAGCCTCCATGCCGGCGCGCGCCAGGCGTTCGTGACGCGGGCTGGCGACGCGGTTCAGGATCACGCCGGCGACGCGCACCGCCGGGTCGAACCGCGCGAAGCCGAGCGCGGTGGCGGCCGCGGATTGCGCCTGGCCCGATACGTCGATGACCAGCACCACCGGCCAGCCGAACCGGGCGGCGATGTCGGCGCTGGCTCCGCTGCCAATCGCGCCGGCGCGCGCCACCCCGTCGAACAGGCCCATCGACCCCTCCGCCAGCACCATGTCGGCATCGTCGCCGCGCGCGGACAGCGCGTCGAGCAGCGACGGGGCCATTGCCCAGCTGTCCAGATTGAAGGACGGCCGGCCACTCGCCGCGCGGTGAAAGGCGGGATCGATATAATCCGGGCCGCTCTTGAACGGCTGCACCGCGACCCCGAGGTCGCGCAACGCGCGCAGCAGCCCCAGCATCACCGTTGTCTTGCCGGTGCCCGACGCGGGCGCCGCGATCATCAGGCCCGGGGTCATGCGTCGTCCCCCGCAAAGCGCGACGCCGCCGATTGCGGGCGGAAGCGGCGGTCGTAGCTGGGGGCATACAGGCTGCTGTCGGCGAAGTCGTCCGCCGCAAGCACGGGACCGACCAGGATCAGCGCGGTACGCTCCGGCCCGCCCGATGCGGCCTCCGCAATGGTGGACAGCGTGGCTCGGACGATACGCTGGTCGGGCCAGCTCGCCCGCCAGACGATCGCGACCGGGCAATCGGGGCCGTGGGTGGCGGACAGCTCGGCCGCGATCTCCGCCAGGCGGTGGATCGACAGGTGGATGGCGAGCGTCGCGCCGGTGGCGGCGAAGGCGGCGAGCGTCTCGGCCGGGGGCATCGCGCTGGCGCGGCCGGAGGTGCGGGTCAGCACCACCGACTGGGCGAGGCCGGGCAGCGTCAGCTCCACCTCCAGCACGGCGGCCGCGGCGGCGAAGGCGGGCACCCCCGGCGTCACGTCGAAGGGGATGTTCATCGCGCGCAGCCGCCGCAACTGCTCCCCCATCGCCGACCAGATCGACAGATCGCCCGAATGCAGCCGCGCGACGTCCAGGCCGGACGCGTGCGCGGCGGCGATCTCCGCGATGATCTGGTCGAGCGACAAGGGCGCGGTGTTCACGATGCGCGCACCCGGCGGGCAATGGTCGAGCAGCGCGGCGGGTACCAGCGAGCCAGCGTACAGGCAGACGGGCGAGGCGGCGATCAGATCGCGCCCGCGCAGGGTCAGCAGGTCGGCCGCGCCGGGGCCGGCGCCGATGAAGTGGACGGTCATGCGATTGTACCTTCGGCGACGGCGCATGTGGCCATGCGATCGGGAGAGATGCGGCGGGAAGAAAGCAGTCGGGCGCCCGGCCCGGCGGCGACCATCGCGGCCGCCTCCGCCACGCTGCCGACGCCGCGCGCGGCCAGGCTGGCGAGCGAGCGGGTGGGCGTCTCGATCGCGGCGAGCGCGATCGGATCGACGGCGATCAGGGGCAGGCCCATCGCATCGGCAAGCGGCTGGACGAGCGGCGCGCGGTCGGCGGGCGCGGCGAGCGCGTGGCAGGTCCGGCCGTCGCTCGCCAATGCCAGCGCGGCGGTGAGGCTGTCCGTGGTCGCCCCCGCCCGGCAACCGAAGCCGGCGACGATCATGCGGCCAAACTCACAGGATCACGCTCCACTGGACGAGCGGATAGGCGCCGCGCCAGCCGCGTCGACTGCCCAGCGGCACCGCATGCGACAGGTCGAGCCGCAGCAGCTCGCCGCCGCGCCGAGCGTGCCAGTCCGCCAGCAGCGCCTCCGACTCCAGCGTCACCGCATTGGCGACGAGGCGCGTGCCGGCGGGCAGCATCGCGGAGAGACCGTCGAGCAGCGCCTTCGACAGGCCACCGCCGATGAACACCGCATCGGGTGCCGCCCGGCCCTGGAGGATGGCGGGCGCTTCACCCTCGACAAGCGCGAGGCGATCGACGCCGAGGCGCGCTGCATTGGCGCGGGCGCGGGCGGCGCGGGCGGCATCCCGCTCGAACGCGATGGCGTGGGTGGAGGGGTGGGACAGCAGCCATTCGATCGCGATCGACCCCGATCCCGCGCCGATGTCCCACAATGTCTCGCCTGCACGGGGCGCCAGCGTCGACAGGGTGACGGCGCGGGCGACGCGGCGGGTGAGCTGACCGTCATGATCGAACCAGCTGTCCGCGATGCCGCTGACGCAGGGCATTGCCGCGCCATCGCCGGCGACGCGGATGGCGAGCGCGACCGGGTGCGCAATGTCGTGGAAGGCGAGGTCCGCCGCCTCCGCGTGGCGAATGCGCTCATGCGCGCCGCCCAGCGCTTCCAGCACTGTGACCGACGATGCGCCGAAGCCCTGTTCGGCCAGATAGCGTCCGGTCTTCAAAGCGGCGTCGCCATCGCGGACCAGCACCAACAGGCGCGCGCCGGTCGACAGGTGCGGCCGCAGCCGGGTCAGCGGTGCGGCATGCAGGCCGAGGCAGGTCGTATGCTCCAGCCGCCAGCCGAGGCGCGCGGCCGCGATCGCAAAGGTGGACGGGGCGGGATCGGCGATCCACTCGCCGGGCGAAAGATGACGAGCCAGCGTGCCGCCTGCGCCGAACCAGAAGGGATCGCCCGACGCGAGCATCACGACCCGCCGTCCGCGATGGGCGAGCAACGCGGGAACGCCGTCGGCGAACGGCACGGGCCAGGGCTCAACCGGGCAGGCCAGCGGCGGCAGGAGCGCGAGATGGCGGGGCGCCCCGAACACACGCTCGGCCGACTCCAGGGCAGCGCGGCTTGCGGCGGACAGGCCCGCCGGTCCATCCTCCCCGATCCCGACGATCGTCAGCCAGGTTTCCCGCTCATCCATGACCAACCTCCTCATCCTGGGCGGCACGACCGAGGCGAGCGCCCTGGCCGCCGAATGCGCGGCCGGCGGGATCGCGGCGACGCTGAGTTATGCCGGGCGCACCGCCGCGCCCGCGCGCCAGCCGGTTGCGGTGCGGGTCGGCGGGTTCGGCGGGGTCGCGGGACTGGCGGCGTATATGCGCGACCAGCGGGTGACGCATGTGGTCGACGCTACCCATCCCTTCGCCGCGCGGATCAGCGCCAATGCCGTGGCGGCGGCCGAGGCAATCGGCGTGCCGCTGATCGCGCTCGGCCGCCCTGCCTGGGCTGCGCGTGAGGGTGACCGGTGGACGCGGGTTGCCGATATCGCCGGCGCTGTGGCGGCGCTCGGCGGCCCGGCGCGGCGCGTCATGCTGGCGCTGGGGCGAATGCATGTGGAGGCGTTCGCGGCACAACCGCAGCACCATTATCTGCTGCGTTTCGTGGATCGGCCGCCGATCCCGCCGGCGCTGCCGCACCACGCGCTGGTGGTGGATCGCGGGCCGTTCACCCTTGTCGGGGATGGTCGGCTGATGAAGGCGAACGGCATTGATCTCGTGGTCGCCAAGAACGCCGGCGGGTCCGGCGCGGTGGCGAAGATCGACGCGGCGCGTGCGCTCGGCCTGCCGGTGCTGATGATCGACCGCCCGGCGATCCCCGAACGTCCGGAGGTGCATGACGTCGCGGCGGTGCTGCGCTGGCTGCATCATGACGCGTGGCGGGGCGTGTAGAGCAGGGGGCGGCCCGGCCGCTCGACGATGCGGGTGCGGCTGGACCCGACGATCACCACCGTGCGCATGTCCGCCATCTCGCCCCGCGCCGCCGACAGGCCGACGATGCGCAGATCCTCATCCGACGTGGTGACGGCGCGGGCGAACAGGACGGGCCGGTCGTCCCGGCAGACCCGGCGCAGCGTGGCGAAAGCCGTGTCCAGGCTGTCCGGTCGGGCACGCGAGCGCGGATTGTAGAAGGCGATGGCGAAATCCGCCTCCGCCGCCAGCGCGATGCGGCGCTCCACCACCGGCCACGGCTTCAGGTTGTCCGACAGGTTGATGGCGCAGAAGTCATGGCCGAGCGGCGCTCCGGCGCGGGCGCTGGCCGCCAGCATCGCGGTGATGCCGGGCAGGACGCGGATGTCGAGCGTGCGCCACGCGTGCGGTCCCGCCTCCAGCGCCTCGAACAGCGCGGCCGCCATCGCGAACACGCCGGGGTCGCCGGATGACACGACGACGACGCGCGCGCCGGCGGCGGCCAGGCGAAGCGCATGCGCCGCGCGCTCCAGTTCCACCCGGTTATCGGACGCGTGCAGCGTCAGTCCCGGGCGCGGCGCGACCCGTGCGACATAGGGGATGTAGCCGACGACATCCGTCGCCTGCGCCAATGTCGCGCTGACCTCCGGCGTGATCAGCGCCGCGTCGCCCGGACCCAGGCCGGCAACCGCGATCCAGCCCGGCGCGCTCATGGCCGCCGCGCTCATGGCCGCCCCGCTCATGGCCGACGCCCCTCGCCATGGATCAGCAGGATCGCGAAATAGGGTGCGGTGTCGCCCGCGTCCGCCAGCCGCACCACGCGCTGTTCGGGCATCGCCGCATATTCGACCAGCCAGGCGGCGCTCGTCCGCCCCGCCGCCGCGACGGCGCGGCGCAGCTTGGCGAGATGTCGCCCGATCTTCATGACCACCAGCGCGTCGGTGTCGCGGATGCGCCGGACCAGCTCCTCCTCGGGCAGGGTGGCGGTGGCGATCGTCAGCACATCGTCGCCCCAGGTGATCGGCCGGTCGGTGGCGGTCCAGGCGCCCGACATGCCGGTGACGCCCGGTACGATGCGGACGGGCGCGCGGCCCGCGAGCCGGGCATGCAGGTGCATGAACGAGCCGTAGAAGAACGGGTCCCCCTCGCACAGCACCGCCACATCCTCGCCCCCCGCCGTCACGGCGGCAAGGCGGGCGGTGCAGTCGGCGTAGAAGGCGGACAGGCACGCATTGTAGCGGGGATCGCTGACCGCGATCTCCGTGGTGACCGGATAGTCCATCGCATGTTCGACCACGTCGGCTCGCAACATGCCGTCGACCATGCGGCGCGCCCGGCCAATGCGACCCGCCTTGCGGAAATAGGCGACATGGCGCGCGCCGCGCACCAGCCGGTCCGCGCGCACGCTCATCAGGTCCGGGTCGCCCGGACCCAGGCCGATGCCGTGGATGGTGCCGCTGGTCATTCGGCGCGGCTCGCCAGCGCGTTGACCGCCGCGACGGTGATCGCGCTGCCGCCCAGCCGCCCCTGAACGATGGCGCAGGGCACGGGCTGCGCGGCCCAGAGAGCGTCCTTCGACTCCACCGCACCGACGAAGCCGACCGGACAGCCGATGATCGCCGCCGGCCGCGGACAATCGGGCTGCTCCAGCATGTCGAGCAGGTGGAACAGCGCGGTCGGCGCGTTGCCGATCGCGACCACCGCGCCGCCCAGACGCGGACGCCAGAGTTCCAGCGCGGCGGCCGATCGGGTGTTGTTCATCGTGGCGGCCAGTGCGGGAACAGCCGGATCGTGCAACGTGCAGATCACTGGGTTGCCGGCGGACAGGCGCGCGCGCGTGATCCCCTCGCTGACCATCCGCGCGTCGCACAGGATCGGCGCGCCTGCCGCCAGCGCGGCGCGCGCGGCCGCGGCGAAGCCGGGCGAGAAGCGGATGGATCGGGCCAGATCGACCAGGCCGGCGGCGTGGATCATACGCACCGCGACCGGCTCCTCCTCCGTCGAGAAGCAGGTCAGGTCGGCCTCCGAACGGATGATCGCGAACGAGCGGCGATAGATCGTCGCGCCATCGGTTTCGTAGCTATGCGGCATCGGGATGACTTTCGAGAAAGGCGATCAGGTCGTCGGCGGACAAGCCCGAGCGGGCGGGCGCGTCGTCCGCGCGTGCGTTCAGCGCCACGTCGAAGCGTCCAACCCGGCCGGTCACGACGACATCGGCGGGGGCGGCGCGCGCGCACCCCTTGGCACAGCCCGACACGTGCAACCGGCCGGCGACATGGGGGGCCAGGCGGGTCGCCAGCGTGCGTGTCTCGACCGTCGCCTGCGGGCAGGCGGGTGCGCCGACACAGGCGTCCACCGACAGGTCGACCGGGCCGACATGGGGCAGCTTGGCCGACGTAGCGCCTTCGACCAGCACGATGCGCCAGGGCGTCAGGCGCAGGCCGGTGACGCCGGGCAGCGCGGCGAGCTTATCCAGCGTGTCCGCATCGATCCGCCCGAACGGCAGGCCGATCGCGACGCCGAGCGGGTGGTCGCCCTGCGCCATCGCTACGCCGCCGCTGGCCGGGGACAGAGTGTCGCTCGCCCAGTCGGGAAGCGGCGCGGCATGGCGCGCCATGCGCCCCGCGCGCGCGCCGCCGCTCTGGTGGAACCAGTGCGCCAACGCGATCAGGGCGGCGGCTTCGTCTCCGTCCGCCACGGCGGCGCCGGTCGGGCGGCCATCGGGACGGATCATCAACGCACCGGTCGCGGCGCGCTCGATCCGGAAATCGGCTGGGCTGGCGCCCAGAACGGGTAGGGCGCCCGCATCGACCGCGAAGCCGATCTTGCCGGGAAGCGGCGGCAGTGCGTCGATCTGTTCAAGCAGGGCCGATGCGATGCGGTGCGTATCGTCGCCGGCGCGCCAGTCGGGGGCGACCAGCATCGCACGCCCCTCCCTCACCGGGTCGTGGTCCACCAGTCCGGCGGCGATCAGCGGGTCCAGCGCTGACGTCCAATCCCGCTCCCGCAGGCCGCGCAGTTGCAGCGCGGCGCGGTTCGTGACGTCGATCAGGCCGCTGCCATGCGCGCGCGCGACATCCGCCACGACATGCATCTGTTCGCGCGACACCCGACCAAGGCGTGGTCGCACGCGCAGGATCAGGCCGTCGCCCGCCGCCATCGGGCGCCATGCGGTGGGGCACCAGCCGCGCACGAGGGGCGCCGCGCTCATGCCAGCGCCGCCAGGATCGCGTTGCGCCGCGTCGGCCACAGTCCGGACCGGTGGAGCGCGGAGAAACGTGCCTCCATCGCCGCGAGCGCCGCCGGGTTGGCTGCGGCGAGAAAGGCGCGAACCTCGTCCCGGCCCAGCGTTGCGTCATGGTACAGGTCGATCAGCTCGGGCGTGACCACCCGCGCCAGATGCGCAAAGGACCCCAGATGGTCGAGGGTCGCCGCGATCTCCGCCGCGCCGCGATAGCCGTGGCGCATCATGCCGGCGATCCAGTCGGGATTGGCGGCGCGGGCGCGGACGATGCGGGCGATCTCCTCGCGCAGGCTGCGTGTACGGGGGCGTTCCGGATCGCGTGCGTCCAGGTGATACAGCGCGGCGTTGCCGCCGGTGACGCCCTGCGCCGCGGCGAAACCGGCCTGGTGAGCGGCATAGTCGGCGGCCAGCAACAGGTCGCTTTCGGGCAGGTCCTGCAAGTGGACAAAGGCGTCGGCCGCCGCGACCCGCGCGCGGAGTCCCGTGGGGTCGGCCCGCTCCTCCCCGTCATCGAACGCGAAGCTGGAGGCGGCGAGCCACGCGGCACCCGCCGCCGCGCGGGCCTGATCGGTGTAGGTGTCGGCCGTATCGCCCAGGCCAACGCCGTAATGGCCGGGCGCCGGGCCGTACACGCGCGCGGTCGCCGCCTGGCCGGCAAAGGGGTTCCACTCCGGCGCCTCGTCACGGGCCGCGAGCGCGCGCACCGCCTGGCCGAACAGCGCGCACAGGGGCGCGAACGTGTCGCGGAACAGGCCGGAGATCCTGAGCGTCACGTCGATGCGCGGACGATCGAGCAGTGCGAGCGGCAGGATGTCGACGCCGGTCACCCGGTCCGACCCATGGTACCATATCGGCGCGGCACCGAGCAGGTGCAGCGCCATCGCGAACTCCTCCCCCGCCGTCCGCATCGTGGCGGATCCCCACAGGTCGATCACTAGATTGCGCGGGTAATCGCCATGATCCTGCAGGTGACGGCGGACCAGGTCGTCGGCGAGGCGCTGCCCCTGCAGATGCGCGGAGCGGGAGGGGACTGCGCGCGGATCGACCGCGTACAGGTTGCGTCCCGTCGGCAGCACGTCGTGCCGGCCGCGATACGGCGATCCGGCGGGACCCGGCGCGACTCGCCTGCCATCCAGCGCGGCGAGCAGGCCGGCACGCTCCGCCCCGCCGCAATCGCCCCGGCCATAGACGTGGAGCCCGTCGCCGAAGCGGCTGTCCTTTACGTCGCACACGAACGCGTCGATCCGCGCGATCGCCTCGGCCGGCGTCGCCGCACCGGCGAGGTCGAGTTCGGCGGCCAGCCCGATCGCCTGCGCCTCGTCCGCGATGTCCGCGCGCAGTCTGTCGCGCCGGGCGGGGTCGAGGCCGACCGCGTTCGAGAATTCGTCCAGAAGCGCCTCCAGCCGGCCGAGTCCGGCACCGCTGCCCGCCACGATCATCGGCGGGGGCAGGTGGCCCAGCGTGATGGCGGCGGTGCGGCGCTTCGCCTGTGCAGCCTCCCCCGGATCGTTGACGATGAAGGGGTAGAGGATCGGCAGCGGTCCAGACAGCGCCTCCGGCCAGCAGGTGTCCGACAGGGCCACCGACTTGCCCGGCAACCATTCCAGCGTGCCATGCGCGCCGATCTGGATCGCCGCATCGGTGCGCCGCGCGCGCAGCCACAGGTAAAAGGCGACGTAGCCGTGGCGAGGCACGCGCGACAGGTCGTGATAATCGTCGGCGCGTAGTGCGGGGTCGCCACGTTCCGGCTGGAGGGTGACCAGCGTGTTCCCCCGGACCGTCGCGGCGAAGCGGAAGGCGCCGTCCGCGACGAGCGGATCGTCGGCAGGATCGCCCCAGGCGGCGGCCAGATCGTCGCGCAGCGCCTTGGGCAGGGTCGCCAGCGCCGCGCGGTACTCGGCAAGCGGCCAGACCAGCCGGTCGCGCGCCAGCTCGTCCGGCAGCGACCCGCCGGTGGTCGCAGCATGACCGGCGCCGGCCAGGTCGGCCAGCATCGCCTCCGCCGAAGCAAAGGCGTCCAGCCCGACGGCATGCGCCATCTGATACCCCTTGCCCGGATAGGTCGAGAGGATGAGCGCCACGTGACGATCGGCCGGCGGCGTGCGGCCGAGCGCCACCGTCGCCGCCACGCGGTCGGCGATGGCGGCAATGCGCGCGGGGTCGGCACGGTGGGCGCGGCGGGCATATTGGAGGGCCGGGTCGACCACCGCATCCTGCTTGAAACTGGCGACGCCGGCGAACAGGCGGCCATCCACCTCGGGCAACACGACATGCATCGCGAGGTCGGCGGGGGGCAGGCCGCGCACGCTGTCCTGCCACGCCGCGCGCGTCGCGGTGGCCAGCGCAACCTGAAACACCGGCACGTCCGCGGCGTCGAGCGGGGAGCCGTCCTCGGCATCGCCGCGGGCGGAGAAGGCGGTGGCGTTGATGATCGCGGCCGGTGCCATCCACTCGACCCAGCGGCGGAGCCAGCGGCGCGCCTCGCCATCCTTCAGCGAGGGAACGAACAGAGGCACCGCGTCGAACCCGCGCGCGCTCATCGCGTCGGCAAGGGCCGCTATCGGATCGAGATCGGCGGCGAGCAGATAGGACCGGTAAAAGGTGATAAGGACGCGCGGCCGGTCAGTGGTGTGGAGGGCGAGCGCGGCCGGACAGGACACACCGTTCGTCGTCGCCGACCAGGCACCGACGGCGGGGATCGCCTGCACGCCCCGAACCGGCCCGGCATACAGCCCGGCGGCCAGCGAAAGTTGCGCCAGCGCCGCCCGTGCCGCCACCGCGCCGCCCGTGTCGCAAAGCGTGGCCAGCCGGTCGAGCGTCGAACGCGGCACCGTCGACGCCTGCGCCAGCACGGCGTCCTCCCGCCCATCGGCGGCGAGGACCGCGAGCGCGATCCCCCCTCGCCGTGCAAGCGCCTCCACCTGTTGCAGGCCGTAGTTCCAGTAGGAGCGTCCACCGATCAGGCGGATCAGGATGCCCTTTGCACCCTGAAGCGTACGGTCGAGATAGGTGTCGACCGACAGCGGATGCGCCAGGTCGGCCAGGTTGGCGAGACGCAGCGACGGCAGGCTTTCCCCCGCGGCGGCGGCGTTGTGCCAGCCGGCCGCGAACGCACCCAGGTCGCTGTCCGAAAAGGACAGCACCACCAGGTCCGCCGGATCCTGTCCGAGGTCGCGCGGGGTCGTGACCTCTTCCAGCCCATGGCTTTCGCGAGAGACGACGTGCATGCGCCGGCCCTCAATCGTGCAGTGCGCGTCCGATCGTCTCCGGGTCGATACGGTCGTGTTCGGCGATAACGACCAGCCGCGTCGCGCGCGTCTCGCCGGCGCGCCAGGGGCGATCATACTGCGTCCGGACGCGCGCGCCGACCGCCTGCACCAGCAGGCGCATGGGCTTGCCGCGTACCGCCGCATAGCCCTTCACGCGCAGGATGTCGTGGTCGCGCGCCAGCCCCTCGATCCGCGCGATCAGCGTCGCCGGGTCGTCGATCTCCCCCGCGTCATGCACCAGGCTGTCGAAATCGTCATGCTCGTGCTCGTCCTCGCCATCATGGTGCGAGGGGCGGGCGGCGAGGTCGTCCTCCGCCGCGGCATCTAGCCCCAGGATCACCGCAGGATCGATGACGCCCTCGATCAGCTCGACCACCGGCACCGGCCGTGGCGCCTCGGCGGCGATCACGGCGCGGGCGGCGGCCACACCCTCGGCACCGGCCAGGTCCGCCTTGGTCAGCAGCACCATGTCGGCGCAGGCGAGCTGGTCCTCGAACACCTCCGACAAAGGCGTCTCGTGATCGATGCCGGGGTCGGCGGCACGTTGCGCCTCCAGCGCGACGGGATCGGGGGCGAAGCGTCCGGCGGCGACCGCCTCCGCATCGGCAAGCGCGATCACGCCGTCGACCGTGACCCGCGACCGGATCGCCGGCCAGTCGAACGCCTTCAGCAGCGGTTTCGGCAGCGCCAGGCCCGACGTCTCGATCAGGATGTGATCCGGCCGCGGATCTAGCGCGAGCAGGTGTTCCACCGTGGGGATGAAGTCGTCGGCGACCGTGCAGCAGATGCATCCGTTCGCCAGTTCGACGACATTCTCCGCCGGGCAATCGGGGATCGCGCACCCCTTCAATATGTCGCCATCGACGCCCAGCGTGCCGAACTCGTTGACCACCACGGCCAGCCGTCGCCCGCGGGCGTTGCGGATCAGGTGGCTGATAAGCGTGGTCTTGCCGGCGCCGAGAAAGCCGGTGACGATGGTGACGGGGGTCTTGGCCAGATTGGGTGCGTGATCGGGCACGGTTGTTCCTTCGCGCGGCGCCGCGACGATCGAGGCGACGGGACCGCACGAACATCGGCGCGCGCACGACGGGCGGGCGCCTCGCATGTCGCCCGCGCACCCGCACCGATGCGGCCCTGCCGCATGGCTATCGTCGCTCAGACGGAACACCGTGCCCCGGCCATCCCCTGGACCCGAGCAAGAGCGACCATGACGCCGGCAGGTTTCCTGGCTCGCGGGTCGACGCTCCGGTCACAGCCTTCCCGGTTCGGTAGATCCGTTCCAGTGGCCGCCCGCCCGGATGGGGTGGGCACGTGTCCGTCACTCGCCGCTTACAGTTGCAGGGACAGCCGCGGCATTGGGGCGAACCCCGCACCGCATTCCCATTTACGCCTTTTTGCGAAAGGCACCGACGCGATCATGACGCCGGTCCACCGGCGCCGTCACGATGTCTAGCCACAGCCGCCGGCTTTGCCAATGGGGTGGCCAGTGAGAGGGGCGCCGCGAGCCTGGCCGCCCATTCACGCACGGCCGCGATCGCTAGAAACTGCGCCTCAGGCCTAGCGTGATCGTCCGCGGGCGTGTCACGTAGAGCTGGTGGAGGCCAAAGCCGCTGGAGGTGACGCGGCCGGTTGCCAGCGCGTCGAACAGGTTGTCGGCGCCCGCGCGCACGGTCCACGCGCCCCGCGATGCCGAGATGTACAGGTCGGCCACCACCCGCGCCGGGTTGTGCTCGCGATAGGCGCTTTCCCGGTTGAAGGTGGACTCGCTTCCACCATTGCCGGTCAATCCGCCGCCCATTGTCCAGCTGGTGCCGGCGGCCTTCTCCGCGATCTCCCAGTCCCAGATCACGGCATAGGTGATGACGGGGATGTTGGGCAAACGGTCGCCCCTGTATCCCACGCCGTCATTGGTGCCGAGCAGCGTGTCGGCGGACAGGCGCGCGTCGACGATCGCCGCGGATGCGGCCACGCTCCAACGGCGGGCGGTCCAGGTCGCCTGCATCTCGCCGCCATGGATGCGGACGCTCGACAGGTTGGTGTTGTAGGTGAAGGCGCCGTTCGCGCTGTTGGCGGCAAAGATCGTGTCGTTCCATCCGATCCGGTACACGGACGCCTCCAGGCCGAGCGGGGCGAGCAGTCGCGGCGCCTTCACCCCGCCCTCCACGCTCCACAGGCGATCGGCGCGATAGGTGCGTTCTTGATCGTTCAGCTCGGGCGTGATGTTGACGCCGCCGGGACGGAAACCTTGCGCGGCGGTGGCATAGACCAGGATGCCCGGTCGCGGGGTCCAGGCCAGTTCCGCCTTCAGGTTCGCGCCGTCCTCCGACGAGCGGAAATCGCCCGTTTCCGTCCGGGCCGTGCCGGTGATGATGTTGGGAATGGGCGTCGAACCCTCGGCATGGCGGACATAGCGGTAAAGGCGGCCGCCCAGTGTCGCGACAACCGTTCGGCCCAGCGCCTGGCGCCCCTCCGCGAAAACCGCCTGCTGGTCGAGCGTCGTTGCGATCAGGCGCAGCCCGGTGAGGTCGAGCGGCTGGACGACCAGCCCGCTTGCGGCGTCCGCGCGTACGGTGTTGCTGGCCACGGCGTCCGTGCGATGCTCGAAGAACGTGCCGACTGTCCAGCCGGAGGGGCCATCGCCCGCGTTGCCGACGCGCAGTTCGCCGCTGCTACTTTCCACCGACATCGGCTGGTACAGCGCGGCGGGCAGGCGCGCGTCGACATAGGCGACGAAGGCAGACCGGATGGTGTCGTCGCATGCCGTGCCGCCGATCGTTGCGGCATAGCGTAGGCAGGCGGCCGTGCTGCCGCGCTGGCGGTCGATGACGCGGGTGAAATCGAGCTGTTTGACGATGTCCCAGTCATAGTGGGACGCGGTGGCGACGACGCGCAGGCCGTCCGGGTTCCAGTGCAGTGTCGCTGATGCCAGCGACAGCCCCTCGCGGCTGGGCACGCGAACCGTGCGGTCGGCCGACAGGCGTGCCGCGTCCAGGTCGGCGGTACCCGCATCGCCGACGCTGTTGCGCTGTTGCAGCCACATCGCGTCCAGCCGCAGATCGGGGGAGGGTGTCCAGGCGACCGATACGCGCTCGCTTTCCCGCCGGCGGTCGTCGGTGTTCCTGAGGCCCAGCCGGACATTGTCGATCGTGCCCCCCTCGTACCGGCGACCAACCGCGACCCGTAGCGCGAGCGTGTTTGTCGCCAGCGGCAGGTTGAGCACCCCGCTCGCGGCCCAGCCGGGTTGTCCGTGCGCGGTGACCGCGCCCTCCGCCGCCACCTCTCCCGCCAGCCTTGACGGATCGGCGCGGTTGAAGAGCGTGCGCAGCGTGCCGCCCATCGATCCCGCGCCGTAGAGCGTGCCCTGCGGCCCCTTCAACAGCTCGATCCGTTCGACATCGATCAGGTCGACATCCGGCGCCGTCGCACCCGCGTCGAAGCCGGTGCCCGATGGTCCCGCCACCGGCGTCTCGCCATAATAGGTACCGACCGTCCCCTCGCCGGTGCCGCTGACGCCGCGCAGTGCGAGCCGGCGCTGAAGCGGGCCGGTGGGGACCTGGACCAGATCGGGCAATTGGCGGTGCAGCGTCCGGCTGTCGAAGATGCGCCGTTGCGGCAGGGCCGTACCGGGCACCGCGCTGATCGCCATCGCCGTGCGGCCCAGACGGGTCGGGCGATGCAGCGCGGTGACGACGATGTCGCTGTTGAGGACGGCGGGTTGAGGCGCGGCGGGTGCCATCTCCACGATCAGGACGCCGGGTGCCGCCTCGCGCAGGCGCAGGCCGGTGCCTTGCAGCGCGTGCGCCATCGCCTGCCTGGCGGACACGTCGCGCGGCAGCTGCCCGGCCAAACGTCTGCCGGACAGCAGGCGCGGATCGAAGAGGATCTGGTACCCGCCCTGCGCCGCCAGACGGGAAAGAACGACATCCAGTGCGCGACCGGCGCCCTTTTGCGCAGGCATCGCCTGGGCGGCGGCGGCCAGCGGACACGACACGGCGGCCAGCCACAGCGCCGCGATCGCCCATTTGCGGTGCATTCCGCCCCAAGCAGCCTCGGCCGCGCCCACCCGTTCCCCTTTTCCAGTCACCCGATTGTGCCGCGAAGAACACAGTCGCACAATAGATTGCTGCACGTGCGAAGACGGGCGCCCGGATGGTTGACGCGGTGCTGCCAGCATGGTCGATTGCGCGTGACAGAATAATGACGGGAGAGGCGGGGGCCGTCCTTTTTTGTCGGGGGATTACGCAGACTTGCCGATCGCGAAGTTGCACCAGAATCACGGGGGTAGGCCCGTCGACGCGGTGACGCCGCTGCTGCCCGCCGTGCGCCGCTTCGTGTCCAAGCGTGCCGCGCCTGCGGAGATCGACGATCTGGTGCAGGAGGTTGCGTTGCGCATGCAGACGCGCAGCGGTGACCTGCCGATCGGCAATCTGGAGGGGTACGTCTTTCAGGTCGCGCGCAGCGTACTGACCGACCATGCCCGGCGCGACCAGGTGCGCGCGCGGTCCAGCCATGTCTCGCTGGAAGAATTTCACCACCCGGTTGAGGTCCGCTCGCCCGAGCGCGTCTTGGACAGCAAGGAGCGATTGCAGCGGCTCGTCGCGGCGGTTGGCACTCTGCCGGATCGGACCCGGCAGGCGTTCGTGCTTCACCGGTTCGAGGAGATGAGCTACGCGGCGGTTGCCCGGCACATGGGGATTTCGGTCAGCGCCGTCGAAAAGCATATCATGAAGGCCATTCGCACCCTGGCGGCGACCGTCGATTGACGACGCATCTGCCAAACGATCCCGCCGCCGCGGCGGCGCGCTGGTACGCGCGCCTGCGCAGCGATGCGCCGACGGACGGCGATGCGGAGGCGTTCGACACCTGGATCGACGCAAACCCGGCGCATCGCGTGGCGTGGGAGCGGTTGGAGCAGGTCGATGCCACCTTGCCCTCCCTTGCCTCGGACCCGGCAATTGCCGCCCTGCGCGCCGATGCCCTGCGCCCGACCCCGGCACGCTTCCCGTCCTGGCGCATCGCCGGCGCCGCCGCGGCGATGGCCGCATCGGTCGCGATGGTGACCATTGTCGCGCTGAAACCGCATGGAGGCGCCGAACGCGCGGAGCAGGTGGCGGCCGCGCCTGTGGTGACGCGGTACCAGACGGGGCTGGGCGAGATGCGCACCGTCCGGCTGGCCGATGGAACCGCCATGACGATGGACGCACGTTCCGTAGTCCGGGCGGCGGCACCGGGCGTGACGCGGCAGGTGGCGGTGGACGCAGGGCGGGCGATGTTCGCGGTCGCGAAGGACAGGGCGCATCCCTTCATCGTCTCGGTCGGCGAGACGCGCGTCATGGCGCTCGGTACCCATTTCTCGGTGGAGCGGCGCGGGGACGGTGCCGTGGTCGCGTTGACCGAGGGGTCGGTGCGGGTCAGGACGCCCGTGGCGACGCGGACGCTGGTGCCGGGTCAGGTGCTGACGGCCCGTGCGACGACAGTTCGGGTCGATGACGGCGCTGCGGACGAGAGCGGCTGGGTCGAGGGGCGGCTGGTGTTCACGGCAGTGCCGCTGGGCGATGTGGCGGCGACGCTGAACCGCTATGCGCAACGCCAGGTGGTGATCCGCGATGCCGGTCTGGCGGCTCGTCCGTATAGCGGTGTGCTGCGTGCGAAGGGTGGGGCGGACGCCCTGGTCGCGGTGCTGACGACCACCGGTGCCGCGCGGGTCACGAGCCGGGATGGCGCTTCGGTGACGCTGGAGCCACGGTAAGCAGGCGTTCGCGTCGGAGGGTGCCTTTCTCCGACCTTTTACGGGATCAAGTGAAAAAGGTCCGGCGGCACCGGCCGCCGGACAGGGGTCCGTAAATCAGGAACTCGTCAGTCCGCGGCACCGTCGCGGTAATCGAGCGGCGGCTGGCGGTCCCCAAGCATCGCCTGATATTTGAAGTTCGCCCCGCGCTTGGCGGCGAATTCCTGTTTTGCCGCCTGGATCGTCGCGGGGCTGCGGAACAGGTCCGCGGCGGTCAGCGCCAGCGTCTTGGACGCGAGGACCGCACCCTTGACGCCGATGCTGGAACCCGCCGCCGCCACATTCTGCCAGCTGTGCCCCGCCGAACCGGGAACAAAGGTGGCCGTGGACAGGCCGACGGTGGGCGTGGTCCAGCTGACATCGGCGACGTCGGTCGATCCGCCCAGTGCATCGTCGGCGATCCGGGCGGGCACGATCGTCCCGACGCTGTCGATCGGGGGCGGGCTGGTCATGCTTTCCTGCAGCTTGCGGGCAAAGGCGGTTTCCTCGGGCGTCCAGCTGATCGTGCCCGCGGTGTGGAGGCTGCGGTCCATCACCCCCATCAGCGCCTCGTTGGGCAGCAGCGAATACACGCCGCCGGTGATCTCCCAATCCACCTTTGTCTGCGTGCCCATCGCCGCGCCCTGTGCCGCCTCCGTCACCCATTTCCAGGTGTCCTTGACGATCTGCGGATCGGTGTGGCGCACATAGTAATAGACCTCGGCCTCGTCCGGCACGACGTTGGGCGCCTTGCCGCCCTTGGTGATGACGTAATGGATGCGCGTGCGATCGGGGATGTGTTCGCGCATCAGGTTGGTCATCGCGTCCATCGCCTCCACGCCGTCCAGCGCGGAGCGGCCCTTGTCCGGCGCACCGGCCGCATGCGCGGATTTGCCGTGGAAGCGGAACTTGCCGGAGATGTTCGCCATCGATGGCCCCTGCACCGCCGAATTGGCGTTGCCGGGGTGCCAGTGCAGCACGGTGTCGACATCGTTGAACAGCCCGGCGCGAACCATGTAGACCTTGCCGGAGCCGCCCTCCTCGGCGGGGGTGCCGTAGACGCGGATCTCCCCTCCGACCTTGTTCTTCACCATCCATTCCTTGACCGCGATCGCGGCATAGGTGCTGGCGGTGCCGAACAGGTTGTGGCCGCAGCCGTGGCCCGCCGCCGCCGTGCCGGGCGCGCGCACGGGCTCGGCCCGCTGCGACAGGCCGGGCAGCGCGTCATATTCCGCCAGCACGCCGATGACGGGGCCTGCCCCGCTCCTGAAGCTGGCGACGAAGGCGGTGGGTTCGCCCGCCACGCCGGCGCGCACGGTGAACCCGGCGGCCTTCAGCTTGGACTGGAGCAAGGCGGAACTCTGCGTCTCCTTGTATCCGACCTCCGCATATTTCCAGATGGCGAGCGCGGTGTCGCCGATCGCCTGTTCGTTGGCGTTCACGTTGGCGAGCACCTGCCGGCTGTCGGCCTCCGCCAGCTGTTGGGCCACCGCCGGGGTGGCGACCGTCGCCATCGCGGTGGCGAGAAGGGTGAGGGTCTTCATGTGTGTGCCTCCCTGGATCAGAAATTCTTGCCTGGATCAGAACTTCTTGGTCGCGCCGATAAAGAAATAGCGCCCGATCACATCGTAGTTCTGGGCATCGTAATTGCCCTCGGTGTCGCCGACCTGCGGCGGTTTCCGGTTGAACAGATTGGTCGCGCCCAGCCGGAACTGCGTGCTGTCGTCGACGTCGAAGCGCGCGTTCAGGTCGAACGCGTGATACGCGTCGACACCGCGCGTCGTGCTGGCGGGCGACACCACCTTTGCCGAGTTGATCATCTTGTCGGTGAAGCGCCAGCGCAGGCCCAGGCTGGCCTGGCCCAACGTATAGGTCAGCGAGGTGATCGACTTCCACCGCGGATGCGCGATGCCGGCGGTGCTTTCGACGCCGATGCCGATCGAGTTGGCATAGTCATAGGTCGGCGCGCCTGCGATCGACTGGACCTCGAACTTGTCAAGGTAGCTGACGGCCGAGTTGAACGCGATCGACCCCGCATTGCCGCCCAGTCCCAGCGAGTCCAACCCGAAGCGCCAGTCGAACTGGAAGTCGATGCCCTGGACGTTGTACGTGCCGAGGTTCAGCAAAGGCTGTTGCGGATTGACCGGCACACCCGACGCGGCGTTGCGCGTGATGAGCGAGCAGTAATAGTTCTTCGGGTCGAAGGACGGGTTGTTGTCCCCCGAATTGTAGCAGAACTGGAACGCCTGCCCGACCGACAGCGGACCGACCGCGTCCTTGATCTTGATCTTGTAGAAGTCGACCGACAGCGACAGGTTGCGGAACATGCCCGAGAACGGCGACTGGATCACCGCGCCCGCCGAATAGGTGTCCGCCGTTTCTTCCTTCAGGTCCGGATTGCCACCGGTCAGCGCGAACACCTGTGCGGTGCCGAGCTGATAGCTGTCGATGATGGAGGCCGGCACGCCCTGCGCCAGGCACAGCGCGCGCACCTGGCCGGCGTTCGACCCGCGGCGATAGGAGGACCGGACGTCGCACGGATCGCCGTTGGTCGTGGTCGGTGTCGCGGTGCCGATCGCGACGGAGCCCGTCGACACCGGCGCGTACAGTTCCCCGACGCTGGGTGCGCGGATCGCCCGGTTGTACCCGCCGCGCAGGCGCAGCGCCTCGAACACCTTCCACGTCGCGTCCGCCTTGTACGCGCTGACCCCGCCGACCGAGCTGTAGCTGGAATAGCGATAGCCGAGGTCGAGATCGAGTTGCTGGATCAGCGGCACGTCGCTGAGCAACGGAACCAGCAATTCCGCATACACCTCCTTGGTGTTGACCGATCCGGACGCGGGACGCAGCACGCTGTACCCCAGGACGTCGCTGGTACCGTCGGGCTGCGCCAGCGCGGCGTCGGGCAGGAAGTCGTAGGAATTGTACCGGTAATCGGCGCCGGCCGCGAAGCGCACCTCTCCGGCGGGCAGGGTGAACAGGCCGCCCTGGAGGTTGCCCTCCACCGTGCGCTGTTTCAGCGCGTTGGTGTTCAGCGTGCGGCGCGACATATAGTCGATGCACGCCTGTGACGGGGTGACGTTGCCGAACGGGTTGAAGCCGCCCGCGCACAGCTCGGTGCCTCCGGTGCCCGAATTGAGCAGGCGGCTGATCGCGCTCGCACTGGCGCCGCCGGTCTGTTCGTTCTGGAACTTCGCCTGGCTGGTGGAGCCATAGATGTCCCAGGTCCAGTCCCTGATCCCCAGCTTCCCAGACAGGCCCGCCGTCACCTGCCACACGTCATAGTCGTAGCCCTGGTAGCGGGGCCCGAGGATGCTCAGCGCCTTGTAGAAGGTGAAGGGCGCGTTGGGGTTCTGGCGAGACGCCAGGATTGAGCGGAAGCCTGGGGTGATGAACGGGTTGGTCACCGGCACGCTGAGGCCGTACACGTTGGAGGCGAGCGTGGGGTTGGTGATGCCAAGCGACGAATAGGTGGTGTATGTCGTCTGGACGAACGCCTTCACATTGTCGCTCACGTCGTAATCGACCTTGCCGAAGATCGACCACCGGTTGAGATCGGCCTGCAACGACCCGCCATTGTAGCCGAAGTTGATCTGCTGCGAATTGGTGCCCGAATTGACGATATAGGCTTCGTCGGTCTGCGGGTCGCGGAAGTTGTACACCGGTACGCCCGACGTGGAAAACAGCGTCTGGTCGGTGTTGAACCCGATCTGGCCGGTGTAGCGCCCCGCCGCATTGCCGGTCAGCGCCGGGACACCGTATCCGGAGAACACCGCGTTCACCGCCGCCAACGTCGGCGTGTTCGCGCCGAATATCGTGTTGCCCTGCGGAATGGTGGACAGGCCGGGCGTCGACTGGCGGAAGGTGTAGTAATCGCGCTTCGCCTGGATCGCGCGATCGCGCTTGGTGTAGTCGATCGACAGGACCGCGCTGCCGCGATCGTCGGCGAACTTGGAGCCGACCGTGCCGGTAAGGCGATAGGTGTTGCCGTCGCCATAGTCGCTGACGCCGGTCTGCCCGGACAGCTCCAGCCCCTTGAAATTGCGCTTCAGCCGGAAATTGACGACGCCCGCGGTGGCATCCGATCCGTAGGTGGTGGAGGCGCCGCCGGTGATGACCTCGATATTCTCGATCAGCGCCTCCGGGATGATGTTCAGGTCGACCGAACCGTCGGGGTTCGACGGCTGGATGCGCCGGCCGTCGAGCAGCAGCAGCGTACGCTTCGATCCCAACCCGCGCAGCGAGGCATAGGCCTGGCCGCCGTTCAGGCCGGTCGAGGTGGAACCGGCATTGGCCTGTCCGAACGCGCCGGAGAATTGCGGCAGCTGGTTCAGCGTGCTCTCCACGGTCACGCGGCCCGTATTCTCGATTGCCGCCTGCCCGACGGACACGATCGGTGAGTTGGACACATAGTCGCGACGCGCGATGCGCGAACCGGTGACGACGACCTCATCCGAGGGCGGCGGGGGCTCGGCCGGGTTCTGCGCCTCCGCCATGGCCTCGGCGGCGGCGACCGGGGGATTTTCGTCGGTGGGAACGGAGACCTGTGCCTCGGCCTGGGCGGCAATAAGGGCCAGGCTCGCCGTGCCGGACGAAAGAAGCGAGCGGCGCAAGCGGCGCGAAGTGAGGCGCTGTTTCATGGTCGGTTCCCTTTGAAACGCCGCCTCGTATCGGGCGGCTGTCACAACGGGAGACGCGAAGCCCGCGCAGCCCCTCACTGTCGGCGCAAAATAATTTTAGGGATGTAGGAACAATCGTAACGAATTGACGTAGGAGTAACACGCAAACGTTGTTTGTTGCGTGAGGGGCGAGCGCGTTTGTGCCGCCTCGTTCAACGCACATAAGGCGGACCCGTTCTCCTTGAAGGAAGAGCGGGTGGGTCACTGCGCCTATTTCGCCTCGGCGCTGGCCGGGCCGTAGAGCAGGCCGTTGAACAGAAGTTTGAACGTCGCATAGGGCTGCGCGCGCTGGGTCACTTCCGGTCCCATGGCGAACAGCTTGCCGCGACCGAGATCGACCTCGCTGACCGCCACCGTGCCCTTCAACCGCTCCTGCCCGACCGCCCAGCCGCTGCGCAGCGGGTTCGCGCTGTCGAAGGTGACGATCGGCGTCGCACCCGCAGCGGGGACGAAGGGCTGGCTTTCGTCGAAGAACATGTCGACGCTGGGTGTCATGCCAAAGGCGAGCGGCTTGGTCGTGTCGACGCGCGCCGCGACCAGCGAGCCGGGGATGTAGAACAGCTTGTGATCGAGCGCGGTGAGCGAGCCATCCGCCTTCTTGGTCACCAGCGCGGGCGTGATCGCGGGCGACAGCATCGACGCCAGCGTATTCGCGCTGCCGACGGTGATGACGGTGCCGCCCGCCCTGGCGAACGCGTCGATCGCGGGCAGCGACTTGTCGCGCGTCACCTCGCCCAGCCAGGATCGATAGTCCGCCGGGATCGCCTCCGACTTGGGCATCTCGAACCGGTAGCCGCCGGGATAGGCGCCGCCGCGTTCGACCGGCACCGTGCCGTCGGCGAACACCAGCGCGTCGTACTTCGTATTGAGGTTCCCCGCGTCCAGTTCCTGCGGATAGACGACCTTGAACGGGAATTCGAACTGTTCGAGCAGCCAGCGGGTCCAGCCTGCGGGCATGATGCCGCCATAGCGATCGACCAGCCCGATCCTGACCGGCTTCAACGGCATCATGGCGCCTGCGGGTGCGCGTGCGACCTTGTACGCGTCGACGCCCAGGGGGGCGGACTGCGCGATGATCGACGCCGCCTGCGCGGAGGCCGGGATCCACAGCGCTCCGGGGGTCAGCGTCGTTCGGCCCGTCGTGGTCGCGGTCGTGATCCACGACACCGGAACGCCCGCCTTCAACAGCCGGTTGGTCAGGATGAAGCCGTTATTGGTCTCGTGCCCGACGACCCAGCCCGCATTGCCGGAGCCGAGAACGCGGCCCGGCGGCGGCGTCAGCAGATCGGCCGTGACCGGCGTCAGCTTCGGCGGGGCGTCGTCCAGCACGCGGTCATATTGGACACCCATCTGATAGGCGAGGGTGTAGCCGGTGATGTCATAGGGCGCCTTGGGCGGGCCGCCCGGATATTCGGCGTCGTGGGGGTGATCCTGCGGCTCGAACATGTCGAGGACATGGGGGCGATACGCCTGCGCGGTCCGCACGACATAGCTGCCGGCGGGATAGCGCCTGCCCCCCGCACTAAAGGCCGCATCGGCACGCTCCACGTCGACGCCGTTCTTCAACAGCGTGTTGAGGAAGGTGATGGTGGTCGGCATGTCACGCTGCGTCGGCGGCAGGACATAGGCGCGCGGATCGCGCCGGGCGGGATCGCGCAGCACCTTGGCATAGAGCTCGGGGGCGACCATCCCCTCGCGCGCGCGGCTGTTGTACCCGACAAAGCCTTCGTCGGCCTTGTTCGCCTTGCCCGCTTCCTTCAGCGCGTCGACATCCTTGGGCGTGGTCGTCCAGCTGTCACGACTGCCCCGTTCGATTGCCTCATGGCCCATGCGCCAGATGTTCAGGAGCAGGCGTTCGCGGTTGCGGGCGGCATAGTCCATCACCGCCCGATCGAGGGAATATTGATATTCCAGGCTGTCTTTCAGGTGCCAGTCCCGCGGCCCGATCGGCAGCGTCTCGTCGTTGCGGGCGAGCTGCGTGTCGGCGATCAGCGGGATCTTCTCCGGCGTCGGGCCGCCGATGATCTCCGTCAACAGGCCGATCGAGTTGTGGAAATAGGCGATCGATCGCACCATGCCATTGTGCCACGTCGAATACGGTGCGGCCGATCGCGCGCCCGATCCCGGCTTGTCCTCCGCGACCAGGCGGCTGTGCATCGCCGCACCGACTTCCTGCAACTCGTTCATGACCAGCGGCGCGTAATTGTAGTTGAACGGATCCCGGAACGGGGGAACGAACACGACCATCCCGGCGGGGCCGGTCTGGTGCTGGTTGAAGATGATCTGCGGGAACCATTGGCGAAAGAACACGCGGTTCACCGCCACGGTCTCCGGCATCTGCGCCATGAAGCTGTCGCGGTTGTTATCGTGGCCGACATACTTCTGGTACAGGCGCGGAATGGTGCGGAACTCGCGCGTTTTCGGGTCCTTGTTGCGCATGTACCAGTCGGCGACCAGTTGCAGGCCGTCAGGATTGTCCTGGCCGAACAGGACGATCTCCTCGTCCAGAATGCGCTTGGTTTCCGCATCCTGACCGGTCAGCATGCGGTACAGGACGTGGATCTGGCTCTGCGTCGTCACCGTCTCGGTCGCGTGCAGCCCGGCGTCGATCCACACGACCGCGCGCCCCTCCGCCGCCATCGCCTTCGCCTGATCCTCGGTCACGCCCTCCGCCTTGGCGAGCCGGCGCGCGATGTCGCGGTAATGGTCCAGCCGCGCCAGGTTCGCGGGCGACGAGACGATCGCGACCCACATGGTGCGACCCTCGGCGGACTTGCCGATGTCGATCAGCTTCATGCGATCGGACGCGGCGGCCAGTTTTTTCAGATAGCTTTCATAGGCGTCGTAATTGGCCAGGTAATAGTCGCTGCCCGGCTCGGTCGAGAATGCTTCCGCGGGGGAGGGGATTGCGCCCGGCGCCTTGGGCGTGATCGGATCGGCAAGCGCCGGCATGGAAAGCGTCAGCGCTGCGACGCCGAGCAGGAGCGCAGGTTTCATCGTCGTCATCCCCCAAATAGCCGGTCCCTACGGCCATTGACGCACGGATCGGGTTGTCCCGCACCCCGCTCGCGGTAATTTATTTCACGCGGGCACGATGTCGAAGGCCACGGTGATGCGGGGCTCGTCGCCGGTGAACGGCTCGGTCCCGTGCCACAGATAGGATGGGAACAGCGCGAGCATGCCGGGTTCCGGTCGGATGCGGCGAAACGGGGGCAGCGGCCGCGCGGTGGGAATGCCCGGGCGCCCGAAGGCGAGCCAACCCTCCGGCTCCCGCGCAACCGCCTTTGGCAGTGCGACGTAGAAGGCGCTGGATAGCCACCCGGCGGGATGAACGTGATCGGTGTGGAAGCCGCCGGGCATCAGCCGCACCGACCATGCGCCGGCAAAGCGCCAGCGACCCGTGTTGCGGCGGCGTACCGGATCGTCGCCATGGCCCAGTGCGGGCAGACGGGTGTCGAGCGTGGTCGTCAGGGCCGCGAACAGCGCGCGGATGACAGGCGTCTCCAACCGGGTCAGGTCGACCTGTGTCTGGCTGCCGTGGCGAAGCGACTGTTCGAGCGGGTGGGTGCGCCAGCCATGGAGAGCGGCCAGCGCCGCGCTAAGCTCCGACAGAAAGGCATCGAGGTCGCTCCAGCCCGCCGGGCACGCGATCAGGCCGGCGGAGACAAGGGCCGGGTCCTCGGCCAGCGCCCGGTGGCGCGGGTCGCCCGTCAGCCGCCATGCGGTCGCCAGCAGCGACAGGGCCGCCTGATTGTCGGGCTCTGCGGCAACCACGCGCTCCGCGAGCGAGGCCGCTTCGCCGCCGCGGTCCAGGTGGATCAGCGCCTCCACCGCCGCGCGCGCGGCATCGGCGGAGGCGGGCGCGGCACGCAGGGCGGCGGTGGCATGGTGGAGCTGCGCCGGCGCATCGCCGGTCCGCCCGGCCAGACCGGCGGCCATCAGGTGCAGCGCCGGTATCGCGCCCCCGCGGGCGAGTGCTGTCTGGACGACCTGCCTCGCGTGGTCCGCGCGTCCGATCGCCGCCAGCACGGTGGCGCGGACCAGCGCCAGATCGGGAGTGTCGGGCGCGGCATCCAGCGCGCGCATCGCCGCGGCCGGGTCGGCGGTGCGCATCCAGCGCAATTGCGCGAGGTCGCGATGCGCCACGGCATAGGCTGGGCGGCGGCGCAACGCCTGTTCGAACGCGCGGTCGGCGTCGTCGAGCTGCCCAAGGCCCTGCAGGGCACGCGCGTGGACGAGCCATGTCTCGGGCGCGTCGCCACCCTTCGCGAACGCGCGCGCGCTCGCCTCCGCCGCTGCCGCGAAGTCTCCGAGATCGCCCAGCGTCGAGGCCAGATTGTGCTCGGCCACCGAACTGTCCGGACGCACCCGCGCCGCCTGTTCATACGCACGCGCCGCACCGGCAAGATCGCCAGAAGCTTTCAGCGCGGCCGCACGCGCGGCCCAGTCGATAGGGTCTGATGACGTGCCGACGGTCATGACCCGCCGATCCTAGCCACGACCAACGACCCGCGTCGATGGGTGATCGGATCGCCGGGCATGTTCGACACGGGCTGCGCGCTGGGTTGGGCAAGCGAACGCTAGTTCGGAACGGGCGGGACGCGCACGCTGTTCAACTTAGGACGGACCCTCAACATGGCCGCTGCCGCGCCAACCAGGGTGACAGCGGCGAACGCCATGGTCCAGATCGGCTGGTCGGGAAAAAACCACTTCATGATGGTGCCCATCACCGTGGCCACCAGCAGCTGCGGCAGAACCACGAAGACGTTGAACAGGCCCATATAGATGCCGAGTTTTCGCTGAGGCAGACTCGACGCGAGAATCGCGTAGGGCATGGCAAGGATGGACGACCAAGCGATCCCGATGCCCACCTCGCTCGCCAGCAGCCAGCGAGGATCGCGGATGACCAGGAAGCTGGCGAACCCTGCCGCACCGCATAGCAGGCCGACGATGTGCGTTCGCACCCGGCCGATGCGCCGCGACAGTGCCGGCAGCAGCATGAGCGCGGACACGGCGGCGATCCCGTTATAGGTCGCGAACAGCGCGTCGACCCAGTTCGCGCCCTGCTGGTAAGCAGGGCTGGTCGGGTCCGGCGCGCCGAAGAAGCTGCGGGTGACGACCGGAGTGGTGTTGATCCACATGATGAACAGCGCGGACCAGCTGAAGAATTGCGCCACCGACAGCCGCTTCATCAGGGGCGGCATGCCGGCGAAGTCGCCGATGATATGGCCCAGCATCCCCGCGGCATGGCCGTGCCTCGCGCGCCGGATCGCCAGCGCGCCCGCACCGCCATAAGCGAGCAGCAGCGCACCGAGTAGGTAAAGCTCCTTCTCCAGCCCAGCGGCCCAGCACGTGGCGGCCACCGCGACACCGGCCGCGGCCCAACCCAGGCTTGCGCCATAGTCATGTCCGGACAGGTCGGGTTGTGCGTGCTCGATGCCGGCACCCGCGTCGAAGCGCGCCATTTCCTCCGGGGAGTATTCGCGCGTGGTCAGCACCGTCCAGATCACCGACGCGAGGGACACGACAGCCCCGAACCAGAATGCGAAGCGGACGGTGTCGGGCAGCGCGCCGCGCGCCGCGACGTTGGACACGCCCAGATGTTCGAGCGCCCATGGAAAGATCGACCCAGCGACCGCACCGGCGCCGATGAACGCGGTCTGCACGGCATAGCCGGCGGCGTGCTGGTCCTTGTCCAGCATGTCCCCGACAAAAGCGCGGAAAGGCTCCATGGACACGTTGAGCGAGGCGTCCAATACCCACAGCATCGTCGCGGCGAACAGCAGGCCGGGCGCGAGCGGCATCAGCACGAGCGCCAGAGCCGCGAGCACGGCCCCGGCCAGGAAATAGGGGCGTCGGCGACCGAGCCGTCCCAGCCACGTCCGATCGGACAAATGGCCGATGATCGGCTGCACCAGCAGGCCGGTGAGCGGCGCCGCCACCCATAAGGCAGGCAGATCGTCCAGATTGGTACCGAGCGACTGGAAGATGCGGCTCATATTCGCGTTCTGGAGGGCAAAACCGATCTGGATGCCGAAAAAGCCGAACGATATGTTCCAGAGCCCGCTCCAGCTCTGGCGGGGGCGGGCGAGGGTGGCGGTCATGCGATCTCCCGCGATGTGCGCGGCGTTCCCGCCCGCTGCGGAAGCACGGCGGTCTGGGGGCGAAAGTTCAGGAGACAGCGGTCGAGCAGCCGGTCGATAGCGGGCAGATCGACCGGTGATGGTGCGGCGTGCAACCGGGCGGGCTCCGGGAACACGCCGTACCCAGCGAACAGGCAGCCCCACGACAAGGGCGCGTAATAACCGCCGATGTCGAGCCGCTGCACTTCCGCCGGCAGATCGCGCCCGGTGAACCAGGCCGTCATCATCGCCTTCAGCGTGTCGGACAGGCGGTCATGACCGGCATTGTCGCGCCAGAAATCCGTGTCGGCGCGCTGGTTCATCCGGTAATGCGCGACGATATAGTCGCGTATGCCCTCGTACCGGCGTGCGATGCGGGCGTTGAAGTCATCACGCCCGGCAGTGGTGAAGCCATGAGCCTCCAGTGCGTCGATGAACCCTTCTACCGTTGCCTGGACCATGTGCAGGGCCGTGGCCTCCAGCGGCTCGATGAATCCTTGCGCCAGACCAACCGCCAGGCAGTTGCCGACCCAGCTTCGATCCACGCGGCCGACCTTCATGGACAGATGGCGTACCGGGGCATCGTCCGGCAGCAGGAGGTGGGCGCGCAACTCCGCCGCCGCCCCATCCGGGGACACGTAGCGGCTGGCATAGACATAACCGTTGCCGGTGCGCGTGGTCAGCGGGATGCGCCACGCCCAACCATGGTTCAGCGCCGTGGCGGTGGTGTGCACCTCCGGACCAGCGGGATCGGCAGGTGTCGGGACCACCACCGCGCGGTCACAGAACAGGTTGTCCGCGAACGGCAGGAACGACTCGCCCAGCGCCTGCTGGATCAGGACGCCGCCAAAACCGCTGGCATCCACGAACAGATCGCCCAGGATCGCCTCTCCGTCCTCGACCAGGACGCTCGCGATGTCGCCGCCCTCCGTGATGAGAACGTCCTCGACCCGCCGCCTCAGGTGCGTGACCCCTCTCGCGGTCGCCCACTCGGCCAGGAACGCGCCGACCAGATGGGCGTCAAAATGATAGCCGTAGCCCGGGCCGAACGGAAAATGCGCGGGCGCAAGCGGTGCCAGCCTTTGGCTGGCGAGCCTTGTCGACAGGAAGAACCGGTCGGGATGTGCCTCCACATCGTGCCCCAGGCGGCGCGCCAGGGTGCTGTGATGAAAGGCCGCCTCCGTATGCAGGTCCGCCGGTCCCGCGAAAGGATGGAAGTAGCTTTGATGGCCCGGCCGGTCCGACCAGCCGCGAAACGCGATGCCCACCTTGTAGGTCGCGTGGCACGCGGCCATCCATGTGGACTCCGGGATGCCCAGCCGATCAAAAAAAGCGCGCAACTGCGGCGTCGAGCCCTCACCCACGCCGACGATCGGTATGTCGGGTGCCTCCACCACCGTGATCGCCGAGGCCGGCCAGGCGCGCGCCATCAGGCACGCGGCCATCCAGCCGGCCGTGCCGCCGCCCAGTATGACGATCCGGTCCGGTGGTGCCATGCCGGTCAGCCGGCCTGCACGACAAGCGCGGCGTAGGGGGGCAGGTGATCGCTTCCATCCAGGCCACTTGCGATCAGGGGCGTGCCGCCGACCGGCGTGTACGGGGCCGATTGCCCGGACAGGTTGAAGACGCAGACCAGCTGCTCGTCGCCCATGCTGCGCTCAAAGGCGAGAACCTGATCGTCACACCGCAGGATCGTCACGGTGCCGGTCGACAGCGCCGGATGCGCGCGGCGCAGCGCCAGCACGCGCCGGGTCCAGGCGAGCATGGATGTCGGATCATCCTCCTGCCGGTCGACGGCCAATGCGCCGTGATCGGGTCCGGCGGGCAGCCAGGGCGTGCCCGTGGAAAAGCCCAGATGCGGTGCGTCCGCCTGCCACGGCATCGGGGTTCGCGCGCCATCGCGTGACAGGGTCAGCGGCCAGTTGGCGATCGCCTCCGGATCCTTCAGGTCCTCGAACGCAATGTCGACCTGGGTCAAGCCCAGCTCCTCTCCATAATAGAGGATGATGTTGCCGCGCAGACAGGCCAACAGCAACATCTTCGCGCGCGCGAAAAGCTGGCGGTGTTCCGGTGCGCACCAGCGCGAGACGGCGCGGGGCGCGTCGTGGTTCTCCAGCGCCCAGCTGGGCCAGCCGACGCCCGGCTCATCCGGCCAGCTTGCCAGCGCATCGCGAACTCCCGCCGGCGTCAGTTCGCGGGCGTAGAGGAAGTCGAAGCCATAGGCGCTGTCCAACCTTTTACCGCCGGCGGTGAACAGCTTCATCTCGCGGTCGGCGTCGGCGCCGCCGACCTCCGCCACGGTGAAGCGGGCATCGTGACTGTCCAACAACGCGCGGATCCGCTCCAAGAATGCTGGTATGGCAGCATGGCTCTGATTGTGCAGGTGCTGTTGGAAATCGAACGGGCGGCTCCGGATGCAGCCATCGTCAGGCGCGGCAGGATTATCCCGCAGCGCCGGGTCGTGCATCAGGAAGTTGATTGCATCGAGGCGGAAACCGTCGACACCGCGCGCCAGCCAGAAACCGGCGGTGTCCAGCAACGCGTCCTGAACGGCCGGATTATGGCCGTTGATCTGTGGTTGCTGCGACAGGAAATTGTGCAGGTAATATTGCCCACGCCGGGCGTCCCAGGTCCAGGCGGGGCCGCCGAACACCGATTGCCAGTTGTTGGGCGGGCTGCCGTCGGGCTTCGCATTGGCCCAGACATACCAGTCGGCATGCGGACCGGCACGGTCCTGTCGGCTGCTCTGGAACCACGCATGTCGGTCGGACGTGTGGGACCATACCTGATCGATGATGACCTTCAGCCCCAGCGCGTGCGCGCGGGCGACCAGGGCGTCGAAATCGTCCAGCGTGCCGAAGATCGGGTCGACACCGCGATAATCGGCCACGTCATAGCCGAAATCCACCTGAGGGCTGGTGAAGAAGGGGGATAGCCAGATCGCGTCCACGCCAAGGCTGGCGACATGGTCGAGCCGCTGGGTCACTCCCGGAAGATCGCCGATGCCGTCGCCATTCGTGTCCGCGAAACTGCGCGGATAGATCTGATAGGTGGTCGCGCCCCGCCACCAGGTGCCGCCGCTCATCGCGCGGCTCCGATGCGACACACGGCATAGCCGAGCGGGGCAAGCCTGACACGCAGCGATCCGGGTGCGCTGGGCTTCGTGGCGCAGCCGGCGCCGGCCAGCGTGGCGACCGCGCCATCGGTGCCGATCTCCACCTGCCGATCCAGAGCCGTCGTTGCGGTGTTGAAAGCGACAAGCACCTCCTGCCCGGTGGTCGGGTCGAAGCGGGAGATAGCGAGCAACCCCGGCTTCTCCTCCCGCGCGCGCATGACCTGGCGCCCGCGCGTCAACGCCGGGGTGGAGAGACGCAGCCGGGCGAGTGTCGCGATCTGGCGGAACAGGGGATTGTCCCGACCGAAATGCGCGGTGGCGGTGGTCGTGGCCGTACCGATCAGGCGGTTGTCGTTGTAGGATGGAACCCGGCTGGGGAACATGTCCTCTCGCGCGTCTTGGTCGCCGCCGTCCCCGACAAAGCCCTGCTCGTCGCCGGCATAGATAGTCGGAACCCCGCGAAGCGTCATCAGCATGGCGTCGGCCAGCATCACGCGCGCCATCACTTCCTCGTCGCCAGCCTTCGGGAACGCGCGGCGTACTTCGGTGGCAAAGCGGCCATCGTCATGATTGCCCGTGAAGGTCGGCAGCTGAAGCGGCGTGTCCGGCCCGCCGCCATACAGGGCGTCGGCGGCGAACAGCGTTTCGAACACGTCGGTGCCCCGCGTTCCGGCGACCGTGTCGACCACCGCCTGACGCAACCCGAAATCCAGCACGGCCGGATAGGCGTCGACGCGAGTGAAGCGTGCCAGGGCGGCGGGGCTGGAATCGTGCACCTCCCCGAAGATGTGGAAGTTGGGGATGTTCCTTGCCCGCGCGCGCGCCTGCATCGCCGGGATGAACGCCTGCCAGAACTCCGGATTGACGTGGCGCGCGGTGTCGATGCGGAATCCGTCGATGCCGAACCTGTCGATCCACCCGCCGAAGATGTCAATCATCCCCGACACGACGCGCGGGTTCTCCGTCATCAGGTCGTCGAGCCCGAAGAAATCGCCGGTTGTTGAGCTTTCGCCCGAAAAGGTCGAATTGCCGCGATTATGGTAGAAGATCGGGTCGTTCAGCCATTCTGGCGACTTGGCATGCTCCCCCCCCTTCGGGACGAACGGCGTGTAGGCGTAACGCGGGTCGGTCAGCTTCGCGAAGTTGGCGGCAGTGACCACGGCGTCGCCGGCAAATCCCGCATTGATCGCGGGTCCGGTGACGCCGCCCTTGCGGGTGTAGGGATAATCTGCGCGAGAGCGATACGCGCAATCGTCACACTCGGCATAGCGGATCACGTCTGCCGTGTGGTTGACGATGATGTCCATGTAGACCTTGATGCCACGCGCGTGCGCGGCGTCGACCAGCGTTTTGAAATCCGCATCGATGCCGAAATGCGGGTCGACATGCTCGAAATCGGTGATCCAGTATCCGTGATAGCCGGCGGATTCGTGACCGGCCGGACCCTGGACGGGCTTGTTCCGAAAGATCGGCCCGACCCAGACCGCGGTGGCGCCCAGCGCCTGGATGTAATCCAGCCGCCGCAACAGCCCCTTCAGGTCGCCGCCATGGTAGAAGCCCTTGTCCGTGGGATCGAAGCCGGTGACGAGCCGGTCGCCGTTCAGGCCGCCACGATCGTTGGATTTGTCGCCATTGTCGAACCGGTCGGGGAGGAGGAAATAGATCACCTCGTCCTGGGGTAGCCGGTCGCGATAGCTTTGCGCGGCCACGGGTGTAGCCAAGGCCGCCGCAGCCACCGCCGCCAGCGCTCGTCGCCAGCCTGTTCTGCCCCAACGCGCCATCATTCCTCCCCAAGGCCGGCCTTGCGCCGCCGGCTCGCATGTCTCGTGCGGGTCCGGGTCACGAAAGGGAAGCGACCGGCATACGTATTCAATGCCAGTATCTTATGCGCCGCAAGCGGCCTAATGTGACGGCCCAGCGAAGGAGAGCGAGGCGGCCATGGCGGCCAGCAGACCGACATCATTCGACATCGCGGCCTTGGCGGGTGTGTCCCAACCGACCGTGTCGCGGGCCCTGCGGGGCGACAAGACGGTCAGTGCGGCGACCCGCATGCGGGTGGAGGCGGTCGCGCGTCAGCTCAACTACACGGTGGATCGCGCGGCCTCGTCCTTACGGGGCGGGCAGGCGAACACGTTGGCGTTGCTCTTTTTCGAAGATCAGCTGCCCGACGGGTCGTACATCAACCCGTTCTTCCTTTCCATGCTGGGGTCCATCCTGACCACCGCCGCCCGGCGAGGGTACGACCTGCTGACCTCGTTCCAGCAGCTGTCCGCCGACTGGCACACCGATTACGAGGACAGCCGGAAGGCGGACGGGATCATCCTGCTCGGCTATGGCGATTATCAGGCTTACCGGCCGCGGCTGGAACAGCTGGTGGGGCAAAAGACGCATTTCGTGCGCTGGGGCGCGGTGGAGCCGGGCGTTCCGGGCACCGTAATCGGATGCGACAACCGGATGGGCGGCCGTCAGGCGGGCGATCATCTGGTCGCGCGCGGATGCCGGCGCGTCGCCTTTGTCGGCGAAGCATCGAGCGCGTATCCTGAATTCCGCGATCGGTATCGCGGCCTGTCCGACGCGCTGCGCGAGGCGGGTCTGCCGATCGACCCTGGCCTGCAGGTGGACACGCTGTCGATCGAGCAGCAGGGGTATGAAGCGACATGCCGGCTGATCGCGCGCAACATCCCGTTCGATGGCGTATTCGCCGCGTCCGATCTGATCGCGCTGGGTGCGATGCGAGCGCTGGCCGGGGCAGGGCTGGATGTCCCGCGTGACGTCCGGTTGATCGGGTTCGACGATATTCCCGCCGCCGGGCTGATGCGGCCACCGCTGACGACGATTGCGCAGGATTATGGCCGCGCCGGCGCCACGCTGGTGGACGCGCTGATCCGGCACATCCATGGCGAGCCGGCGGAAAGCCAGGTGCTGCCGACCCGGCTGGTGGTGCGCGCCTCCGCCTGAAGAAGGCGTGTCCGGCGCGGATATACAGTCCGGGGTTGACCGCTAGCCGAGTGGGGGCGTCACCGGCGGGCGGCGCAATGCTGTGCGATAAAGGCGTCGTGCGCCGGCCAGCGGCCCACTTCCCGCCGGTACAGCGCCTCGATCGTCTCCATGAACTCACCCAGGTCCCGTTCCGGTATGGCGTTCGCAAGCGGGTGCCAGCCGGCGGGGTCCACACCCTGGCCGGCAAAGACCTGGAACCAGGCGACCTCGGTGAACAGTTCCTCATGCTCGCGCACGATGTGACCCTTGCCGCGCCACAGCGCGATGCGTTCCGCCAACGTGTCCGGGATCGGCATGGCGCGCATCGCCTGCCAGAACGGCTCGGATCGCTCGTTGGCGTGGTAGTGCAGGATCAGGAAGTCGCGGATGCGCTCGATCTCATAATCCGTCTGGCGGTTGTACTCGCGCCGCTCGGCGGGATCGATACGGCGGCCGGGTAGGAATTTGAGCAGTCGCGAGATGGCCGACTGGATCATGTGGATGCTGGTCGACTCCAGCGGTTCCAGAAAGCCGCTGGCCAGGCCGATGGCGACGACGTTGCCCTTCCACGCCTGGCGCCTGCGACCCGTCGTGAAGCGCAGCGGGCGCGGATCGGCAAGTGTCTCGCCCTCCAGATTGCCGAGCAGGGCGGACGCGGCCTCGTCGTCGCTGAGATGGACGCTGGAATAGACCAGTCCGTTGCCGGTGCGATGCTGAAGCGGAATGCGCCACTGCCATCCCGCACCCCGCGCAATGGCGCGGGTGTAGGGCGGCGGCGGGGCGATGTTGCTCGTCGGGAGGGCGAGCGCGCGGTCGCAGGGCAGCCAGTGGGCCCAGCTTTCGAAGCCGGCAGCCATGGTCTCCTCGATCAGCATGCCGCGAAAGCCGGTGCAGTCGATGAAGAGGTCGCCCTCCACCCTTTCGCCGGAGGCAAGGTGCAGGGCCGCGACGTCGCCGCTGTCGCCGTGGCGCTCGACATGCGCGATGCGGCCCTCCGTGCGCGCGACGCCGCGCATTTCCGCAAAGCGGCGCAGATAGGCGGCGTACAGTCCCGCATCGAAGTGGAAGGCATAGGGAAGCGAGGGGATGGTGTTCGCCGTCACGGCCGGGCCGCGATGCATGCGCCCGGCGCGCGCGGCGATGTCGTTCAACGCATAATGCGACAGCGGTCCGGCTACGCCGAGCGAACGTGCGCGCAGCCAGTAGTGCTGGAACGCGATCAGGCCGACGTCGCGGCCGATATCGCCAAACGCATGCAGGTAGCTTTCACCCGGGCGTCGCCAGCCATCGAACTCGATACCCAGTTTGAAGGTGCCCTGCGTCGCGCGCAGAAAAGCGTTCTCGTCCAGCCCGAGCGCGCTGTTGAACAGGCGGAGTTGCGGGATGGTGGCCTCGCCGACGCCGACGGTGCCGATCTCCTCGGACTCGACCAGACGAATGCGATAGCCGCTCTCGATGAACTGGCCGAGCGCGGCGGCGGTCATCCAGCCGGCGGTGCCCCCGCCCGCGATGACGATGGTGACGGGTTGCTGATCCATGCCGGTATGTTTGTCCTCTTCCCGCTTGAATGAAAATGGTCGCCATCACCCTGTGGTGATGGCGACCAGGTCCAATCGAGGGGACGATCAGAACTTGTAGGTCAGGCCGATATAATAATCCCGGCCATAGCGCTGGTAATCGATCACCTGGCGTGAATCGCCGTTGTTGTAGGTGACGAACGGACGATCGGTCAGGTTCTTACCCTGTGCCAGGATGGAGAAGCCCTTCAGGAACCCTTCCTGGAATTCATAACCGATCTGCGCGTCCAGAATGCCCTCCGACCGCGCAGTGCGATAGGTGGGCGTTGCCGACAGGCCCGCGACCTCCGCCAGGAACGACGAGCGATAGCGGTAGTTGGCGCGCGCCTGGAAACCCCACTTCTCGAAATAGACCGTGCCGCTGGCCGTGTATTTCGACAGGCCGGGCAGGGTGATCGCCTCGGCCGGGTTGCTGGCGAACTTGATCGTCGACTGGGTGTAGTTGCCCGTGGCGAAGATGCCGAAACCGTCCAGCGCGCTGGTGATGGCCTTGAACGGCAGCGACAGCGTGCCCTCCAGCCCCAGCACTTCGCCGCGCCCGGTGTTCGCCGGCGACGACACGTTGCCCGTCGTCTGACCGGCGGCGATCACCGCCGCCTGCTGCGCAGGCGTCAGCGCGCTCAACAGCGGCGTGAAGTCGTAGGCGTAGCTGTTGTTGGGATCGACGAAGTCGGTCAGGTGCTTGAAATATCCCGACAGCGCGACGTAGCCGCCGCCGGTGAAATACTTCTCGAACGACAGGTCGATGTTGGTCGACTGATACGGGCGTAGCGCGACGTTGCCGCCGGTGGAGGTGAACACCGGGAACAGCGACACGGGCTGTTGACCGATATTGCCGGTGTTGATCGCGACGTCCTGCGTCACGCGCTCCTGATCCAGGCGCGGCCGCACCATCGTCTGGGACGCGCCCATCTTGATGAAGCCGCTGGGGATCAGTTCGACCGACATCGTCGCGCTGGGCAGGAAGTTGGTGTAGTTGACCTTCTGGCTGGCGGGCGCGACGGTCACGTTGCCGCCGACGACGCTGGCGATCTGCCCGTCCGAACGCTGCTGCGAATGCACGACTTGGCCGCCCAGCGACCCCTTCAGCGTCTTGCCGCCGACCTCGCCGTCAAGCGTGATCTTGGCATAGCCGGTGTACACGTTCTCGGTCACGCTGTTGTCGCGCACCAGGGCGGACGGCCGGTTGTCGTACGCGGCGTTCACCGAGTTGTTGTAGATGTACAGCGGATCAAGCGTCAGCATCTGCGGTATGCCGAGATAGTCCAGCGCGACATTTTCGCCCAGCAGAGCCTCTTGCGGCACGTTGCCGGTCAGTGGCGTGCCGCTGGCCACGGTGCAGCCGGTGCCCGCACCCTTGGGGCACAGGAAGTAGGAGGTGTAGGCGCTGGTCTTCTTGCGGCGGCTGTAGTTCCCGCCGACCTCCCAACCCTTAACCACGCTGCCCTCGAATTCGCCGTTCAGGCTGGCGCGGAGCGACTTCAGGTCATCCTTGAAGCTGGGCCGATTGAGGAAGCCGGTCTGCACGACCTGCTGGTTGCCATTGTTGCCCCAGCCCTGCGGATCGGTCAGCTTGAAGATGTCGGTGTTGGTGTAATCCAGCGTCGGCACGATGCGGTATGTGCCGTTGTCGTTCTGCGAGATCGTGACCGTGTCGGGCCGCCCCGATTTCGAGAAGCCGGTGCCGGTGTTGGTTTCCAGCAGGAAGTCGGTACGTTTCGCATGACTCCAGCTTGCGTCCACGTTCAGGTGGATGCTGTCGGTCAGGCGCAGGTCGTTGTTCCAGCCCAGCGAGTAGTTGTCGGCCTTGCGCTTGTTGTAGTCGTTGCGCTGGACGCCAAACACGTTGCTGAACGTGGCGCCGGTCACGAAGCCATCGCTGGCGGTGCTGTTGGTGACGACGGTCCCGGTCGGGTTGGTGGCGCTGGCCAGCTGACCGGACAGCGGGAACTCGATGCCGCGCAGGATCTGGCGTTCCTGGAAATGCGAATACAGCGCGTCGAAGGTGGAGTGGAAGCTGTCGCTCGGTTCCCACTCCAGCGTCGCGACCGCGCCGTAGCGCTTCAGTTCGTTCGACTGGACATAGGGCTTGGCCCCGCTCAGCAGCTGGTTGCCATTCGCGTCGGGATTGTAGCCCCATGCGTTGTACCGCTCGTCCTGCGACGGCGTCTGGGTCGCCGATACGCCCAGCGCGACACCGAACGTGTCGTCGGCGAACTGGTCGACATAGGTCGCAGACCCGCGGTAGCCGTAGCGCGATGAGTCCGGGTTCAGGCTTTTCAGCCCGTTCATCTGACCGCGCGCGTTGACGGCGAACACCCGCTGCGACTGATCGAGCGGCCGCAGCATGCGCAGGTCCACCGTGCCCGAGATGCCCGACGCGATCAGCGAGGCATCGGCGGACTTGAACACGTTGACGTTCTTGAAGAACTCGGACGGGTACTGGTCGTACTCGACACCGCGATTGTCGCCGACGGTCACTTGCTCGCGACCGTTCAACAGCGTGGTCGAGAAATCCGGACCCAGGCCGCGGATTGACAGGCGCTGGTCGCGTCCCTCCAGCCGCTGGGCGGTGACGCCGGGCAGACGGGCGAGCGAGTCGGCGATCGACACGTCGGGCAGCTTGCCGACATCCTCGGCAGAGACGGAGTCGACGATCAGCGTGGAGTCGCGCTTGATCTTCGCCGAGGAGGCGAGCGAGGCGCGGATGCCGGTCACGACGATGTCGGTCTGCTCATCGGCCTGCGGTGCCGCGGTGGCCGTGGCGACGCCGGTGGCCGCCGGATCGGGATCGGCGCTGGTCTGGGGACGGCCGTCGGCCGGCTGCGGCGCACTTTGCGCAGAGGCGGGGGCCGCCGTGTTCGCGGTCGGGGCGCCGGGGTTGGGCGCTTCCTGCGCCCATGCTGCACCGCCGGCCACCAGCATCGCGCCGGCCATGGTCAGCGCACTGGCCCGCGTCGTCAGGCGTGCACGGATCGAGAGCGGTTGCGAAGTTGTCATGAAAGCCCCTCCAAAAACACCGGCTCTTTGCAACACGCGGCCGGCTGTCTGATTGGGCGGGTTTTAGGTCCGCTGGCTCCGCCGTGGAAAGAAAGCCACATACGTATTCAGACGGAGTCTCCTCCCCGCCCGTCCGGACGTGGCTTTCCGGCCACAGACGCGGATCAGGCGGCGGGCCGGGAATCGAGAAAGGTGTTGACGGTCAGACGGCCGGTGGCGGGGTCGTCGGACAGGTTCATGCCCAGCGGGATCAGCGCGCAATGCAGCGTGTTGGAGCGATAGAGCAGGGCGCGATTGAACGTGCCGCGATGCACCGCGAGCTGTTCGAACAGCGGCGTGTCTCCACCGATATAGCCTGGCTCCGGCAGGCCGGCGCGCGCTACATCGGCCTGCAATGCGGTGCGATAGGCGGGCAGCCGCGCCCCATCCACGCTTTCGAACCCAGTCGCGCGGTGGCGGTAGAAGGCCGTGCCGCTGGATTCGTCCGTCGAGAGGAAGTGGAGCAATGCGAGCCGTCCGGGCGAGGTCTCGTCGAAATGCGGTAGCCGCTGGATCGGTGCGAGCGCTGCCGGCGGAGTGGTGACCAGCGAGAAGAAGGCGTCGACCACCTCCAGCTCCACGGCTCCGAACAACTCCTCCGCCACCGGCGCCAGATCGGACAGCAGCTGGCGCAGCATCGACGGCGGCACGGGCGCCCGTACACCCGGATAATGCTCCCCGATCGGATAGAACGACAGGAAACCGGCCCCGTCGACCCACTGCGCGGGATCCGGAGCGAAATGGTCGATCAAGACCACCGGCTGCCGCTCCGCGCCATGATGCTCGATGGAGACGCGCCAGGTCATGCGCGACCATAGCCCGACCGCGGGGCAAGTCTCCACCGATCGCTCTGTCGGGGCCAGACGGTGGGCGCCGCGTGCATCGCACGGACGCGCCGCCATGAACGGGCCAGAACAGGTCGCGCGCCGATCGCGGCCATCAGCGACGGGCGATCGTCACGCTCGCGGCGCGCGCTTGGTCGGGAAGGGTGAAGGACAGGGTCTGCGCGGTCGCGTCTGTGTCCGAAGCCACCGCGCGGTTCCGCGCCGAGACTGTGCCGGCGCCGGTCCAGCTATGGACGGTCACGCGCATCTCCCGCCACCACGGCCGGAACGATCCCTGTCGCCGATCGAAATCGATCCTGATGCCCTCCGCAGTGCGTGTGCACCGGATCGCCTGCCGCAGCAGCACGCCGCGTCGATAGGCCATCGAGTGGCCGTCATCGGCGTACAGCGTGCCCTGGCAGTCGTCACCCGGGTACACATCGAGCTGCAGGGGGCCGGACGGCGTTTCCGCGGTGCTTTGCACCAACGGCTGACGCGGTAGGATGGTGCCCGCGCGGACGAACACGGGCAACCGGTCCAATCGCGGCGTTTCGCGCACCAGGTCGCCCTGCGCCTGCTTCTCGCCCGTCGCCTGCGTCGCCGACTGGATCGGCCCGGTCTCCTGCATCGCCTTTGTGCCAGCAGGCAGGCCGGTCCAATAATCGAACCACCCGCCCTGTGGCAGGCACACGTCATAGGCCTGAGGGCTTTCGGGCGTGGGCGGCGGCGCGACCAGCAACGCCTTGCCCAGCGTGAACGTCCAGCTCTGGTCGCAGGACATGCGCAGCGCCGATGGATAGTCGTAGAAGACGGGGCGCAGGATCGGGTCGCCGGTCCGCGCATTCTGATCCGCCAGCCCGTACAGGTACGGCATCAGGCGATACCGCTCCTCGACGAAGCGGCGCCGGATGGCGAGGTGGTCCGGACCGTCGACCCAAGGTTCGACGCGGGGCGTGCCCGTGGCCGAATGATCTCGGAACACGGGATAGAACGCGCCGATCTCGAACCACCGGGTCAGCAGGTCGGCGCTGGGTCCGCCCGCAAAGCCGCTGACATCGGCAGCGCCATAGGAAAATCCGGACAGGCCCAGGTTCACGATCTGCTGGATCGACAGCTTCAGATGATCCCAGGTCGCGCTGTTGTCGCCGGTCCAGGTGACCGCATAGCGTTGCCCGCCGGCATAGCTTGCGCGGGTCATCACGAACGGCCGTTCGTCGGGCGCCAGCTTTTGCAGCCCGTCGAACGTCGCGCGTGTGTTCTCCATGCCGTAAATGTTGTGCAGTTCGGCATGGTTGGCCGTTCGGGGCGTGAAGTCGTCCGTCGCAATGCGATGCTGGACGTCGAGCGGCATGGTCTTGGTCGGCGTCTCGAAGATCGCGGGTTCGTTCATGTCGTTCCACGCGCCGGCGATGCCCATGTCGACCTGTTCCTTGAACAGGCCGCCATACCAGTCACGCGTCCGCTTCTGCGTGAAGTCGGGAAACACCGACGGACCGGGCCAGACCGGGGCCACGTACACGGACCCATCTGCGTTCTTTACGAAGTGATCGCCCGCCATGCCACTGTCGTATGGGGCATAGCTGCCCTTTGGCCGATTGGCGCCGACATGCAGGTCGGTGATCGTCACGGCCTTGAACCCGTCGTGGCGCATGTCTGCGACCAGGCCCTTCAGGTCCGGGAACTTGGTCTTGTTGACGGTGAAGGGCGTATTCTTGTCCAGGAATCCGATGTCGAGCCACAGAACATCCGTCGGCACCTTTTCCTGGCGCAGGCGGGCGGCGACCTGACGCAGTTCGTCCGCAGTTTCGTAGCTGTAGCGGGACTGCTGGTAGCCGAGCGCCCATTGCGGCACGAGCGGCGCCTTTCCGGTCAGGTCCGTGTAGCGGCGCACCACCTCCGCCGTGGAAGGGCCGGCGATCAGGTAATAGTCGATCGGACCGTCCGGGCCGCTGAGTTCCAGGACGCCGTCAGTCTTGTGGCCGAAATCGAACGCGGTGCGCCAGCTATTGTCCAGGAACATGCCCCAGCTGCCGCCCTCGCCGCCGACGCCGATGAAGAACGGAATCGATTTGTAGATGGGATCGTCGGCCGGGCTGAAGCCATAGGCGTCAGTGTTCCAGTCGACAAAGGTCTTCCCGCGTCGGTCCATCCCGCCAGTCTTGTCGCCCAGGCCGAAATAATGCTCCCCCTGCGGCAAGGCCTTGCGCAGGGTGAACGTGCGACCCTCCACCGCAACCGGACTTGGCGCATCGGCGACGATGACCTTGCCGGCGAGATCGGTGACCGTCAGTGCCAGCGTCGCCGGGTCGAGGCGGACCTGAACCGCCGACGTGCGGAAGCCATCGGGCGTGGCCGTGACCTTCACCCGCTGTTGCCGCAGCGGAGCGGCGACTGCCCAGCTCGCATCTTCGGGCAGGGTGCCGTCACGACCGATCCGCACCCGCAGCACCATGTCGGTCAGCGCTTCCACGCGCATCAGCATCGCTCCCCGCCGCGCTTCGAGCCCATTGTCGCGGTTGATGCCGGTCGCCGTGGCTGCGGCGGGGCCCTGAGCGAGCGCGGGTACGGCGATGGCGACGCTGCTGGTCGCGAGCGCGACTTTCAAAAAACGGCCGATCGACATGGCTCTCTCCCGAATGATTTATCGCCGTCCGCTTGGCATCCACCGACGATCCGCGACAAGGGGAGCCCGGGCATGAATACGTATGGGGCGATTGCCGGGGTAAGGCTGCCCGGCGGGCCGAGGGGAGGCGGAGTAACCCGTCGCGCGGACTGGCTGTTGCGAGCCTGCGATCTGCGATAGCGTTACCGGATGCAGGCACTTCAACGCTCCCGATCCCGCATCCGCACATGGCTTCGTTCCGCGGCTTTGTTTGCCGTCGCGTCGGTCGTCGTCGCTACGCCTGTTTCGGCGCGGGCGGCGGACAGGGGTCGACGGGCGGACGAACTGGACCAGGTGGCGCGGCAGAGGTTCGGGAACGATGCCGCGTGGTATCGCGACCGTATCCCGTTCTTCCGCTCCTCCGACCCGACGCTGGACGATGTCTATTACTACCGTTGGCAGATCGTGCGCGCGCATCAGCGTGACCTGGGCGGCAAGGGCTATATCACCACCGAGTTCGCGAACGACGTCAGTTGGCAGCGGGAACCGGAGGCGAGCCTGAACGACGCCACCGGGTTCCACGTCGCGGAACTGCGCTGGCTGCGCGATCGGCGCTTTGCGGACGATTACCTCGATTACATGCTGTCCGGCGGCAACGACCGGCATTTCAGCGACTATATCGCGGCTTCGGTCTGGGGTCGGTACCTGGTCGATGGCGACGCGGCGGCCGCCACGCGACACCTGGCCGAAATGCGCCGCCTGTACGATGCGTGGTACGACCATCTCGACTGGTCCAAGGGCCTGTACTGGATCTCGCCGCTTCTGGACGCGACCGAATACACGATCGCATCGATCGACGCGTCTGGCGGCAAGGACGGCTTCTTCGGTGGAGAGGCATTTCGTCCGACGGTCAACAGCTACATGTTCGCGCAGGCGCGGGCGCTGTCGCAACTGGCCGCGCTGACCAGCGACGACGCCACCGCCAAGGATTATGCCGCGCGGGCGGAGGCCATCAAGACGCGGGTCCAGCAGGACCTTTGGAACCCCGCGCTCGGCCACTTCACCGACCGGTACAAGGTCAACAACCAGTTCGTGACCTATTGGCAGCCGATCCGCGGGCGTGAGCTGGCCGGCTATGCCCCCTGGGCGTTCGATCTGCCGGACGACACGCCAGCCTTTGGCGCGGCGTGGTCGCACGTCATGGCGCCGACGGGGTTTCGGGGGCCGGCGGGCCTGAGGACCGTGGAGCCCGGCTACCAATATTACATGCGGCAATATCGGTACGAGGGTACGCAGCCCGAGTGCCAGTGGAACGGCCCCGTCTGGCCGTTCCAGACCACGCAGGTTCTGGAGGGCATGATCAACCTGCTGGATCATTACCACCAGACCAGCGTCACCCGTGCCGACTTCATGCAGCTGCTGCGGCAATATGCGCGCCTGCATTATCAGGACGGGCGGCTGGACCTGGAGGAGGATTACCATCCCGATACGGGTCGCCCGATCGTCGGGCTCGCGCGGAGCCACCATTATTTCCATTCCGGCTTCGACAACCTCGTCCTGACCGGGGTCGTGGGTATCCGCCCGCGCGCCGACGAGGTGCTGGAGGTCAACCCGCTATTGCCGAGCAGGGGCGATCCACAGGCGCTGAGCTGGTTCCGGGCCGAACAGATCCCCTATCACGGCCATCTGGTGGCGGTGACCTGGGACGCGGACGGGCGGCATTTCCGACAGGGCGCGGGCCTGCGCGTCGAGGTCGACGGGCGGGAAGTGGCGAACACGCCGGGCCTGTCGCGGATCGTCGTGGCGCTGTCCCGTGCGGAGAATGCGCCGGTGGCACGGCCGATCAACCGGGCGATGCAGCTGGACCGCTCAGGCTTTCCGAAACTGAGCGCGTCGAGCGGTGCGCAGCCGGAGGCGCTGCACGCGGCGGTCGACGGGCGGCTGTGGTTCTTTCGCGAGCTGGAGAATGGCTGGTCGCCGGAGGGCGCGGGCGATCAATGGTTCGAGCTGAACTTCGGCCAGCCGGTGATGCTGTCCCGTGCGGAACTGGCCTTTCTTGCCGATGGAAAACGCTTCGACGTGCCCGACACCGTGCGGTTGCAGCGTTGGCACGAGACGGGATGGCAGGCCGGCGAATGGCTGGACGTGGATGCGCCCGGCGTGCCGATCGTGCCGAACGGCGTCACCAACCTGACCTGGGCTCCGGTCACGGCCAGCCGGTACAGGCTGAACCTGCACGTGCCGGCCGGTCGGCAGATCCGCCTGGTCGAGCTGAAGATGTTCTAGCGGTCGCGGGATGAACCCGTGCGATTCGGCGCCGGGACGGCCACCGAACCGCACGGTCGCGTATCAGATCAGCTTGTCCAGCGTGATCGGCAGGTCGCGCACGCGCCTGCCGGTCGCGTTGTACACCGCGTTCGCGACCGCCGCCGCGACGCCGGTGATGCCGATCTCACCGATGCCGTGCGCGCCCATCGGGGTGTGCGGATCGGGGATGTCGGTCCAGATTACGTCGATCTCCGGCACGTCCAGATGCACGGGAACGTGATATTCGGCGAGGCTGGGGTTCATGATCCGCCCGTTGCGTTCATCGAACTGCGTTTCCTCCATCAGCGCCATGCCCAGCCCCATGATGATGCCGCCCCGAAACTGGCTCCGCGCGGTCTTGGGGTTGAGGATGCGACCGCAATCGAACGCGCCGAGGAAACGGCCGACACGGGTTTCGCCCGTGACGGCGTTGACCCGCACCTCGCAAAACAGCGCGCTGTGCGAGTGCATCGACCAGTGCATCAACTCCAGCGGCGGCGAGCCCGCCTGCGTGACGCTCACCTGATCCCGCTGGGCCCGGCCGAGGATCGACGCGTAGCTTTCGCGCCGTCCCGGATCATCCAGCTTGCACAGGGCGGCGCCCTCGCTGCCGACTTCGTCCGGGGACAGGCCGGCGAGCGGAGAGTCGTTGCCGGCCAGCTTCAGCAGTTCGGCGACCAGCGCGTTGTGCGCGGCGATCACGGCGCCCCCGATTGCCGCCGTCTGTTGCGAGCCGCCGGCCATGATCGCGCCTGGAATGGCGGAATCGCCGTACGCGACCTCCACCTGCTCGATGGGCAGGCCCAGCCGTTCCGCTGCGACGATCGCGGTGGTGGTCGACGTACCCATGCCCATTTCGGCCGCCGCGATCTCCACCTTCGCATGGATCGCGCCGTCCTGCAGGGTCAGGGTGATCCGCGCCTCGGCTCCCGGCATTCGGTAATAGGGATAGGTGCCGGTGGCGCAGCCCATGCCGACCTGCCACTCGCCATCCCGCCTGGTCCCCGGTGTCGCGCTGCGTTCGTTCCAGCCGAACGCCTCCGCGCCGCGCCGCCACGCCTCCGCGATGTTGCGGGAGGAGAAGGGCAGGCCCGACACCGGGTCCCGATCCGGCTCGTTGCGCAGGCGCAGGTCGATCGGGTCCATCCCCAACTCCACCGCGAGCTCGTCGATCGCCGATTCCAGAGCAAAGGTGCCGACCGCCTCGCCGGGCGCGCGCATGAAGGTGTTGGCGAGCATGTTCATCTTCGCCATCTTCACCTGCAGCGTGATGTTGGGCGAGGCGTAGGCGGACTGGGTGCCCAGGGTGAAGGGTTCGGGCATGCTGTTGTGCGGCGTCATCACAGCCATGCCGGTGTGGATCAGCGCGTCGATCGCGCCATCCGCCTGTGCCCCGATCGCCACCCGCTGCTCGGTCAGGGTGCGGCCGCCGACCACGCGGTACACGCCCTCACGCGACAGCGTGATGCGCACCGGTCGCCCGCACAGCTTCGCGGCGGCGGCGCCGATGATCTGGTGATCCCACAGCCCCTTGCTGCCGAACCCGCCACCCACATAGGGCGAGGTGAGCCGCACCTGATCCGGCTTCAGGTCGAACACCTCGGCGACCGTCTGCGCCTGTTGCGTGACCATCTGGCTGGCGTCGTGGATGTGCAGTTGATCGTCGACCCATGCGATGGTGGCGGCATGCGGCTCGATCGCGTTATGGTTGTGGCGCGGCGTACGATAAAGGTGATCGACGCTGTGCGGTGCCGCCGCGAGCGCGGCGTCCGCATCGCCGATCTTATTGAGAAGCGGGCGTCCCATCATCACGCCCTGCTCCGTCCCCGCGGCCCTTGCCCCCTCCAGCGTGGTGGTCGACGGCTCCTCGTCATAGGTGAATGCCAGCAGGGAGGCGGCGTGGTCGGCCTGTTCCTGCGTCTCCGCCAGGACGCAGGCGATCGGCTGTCCGTTCCAGTGGACCCGGTCGTCCTGGAAGATGGGCAGGTCGGAGGGTCCGACCGCCGATGGGGACGATCCGAACACCGCCGGCGTGTTCATCCGCGGGGCGTTGCGGTGGGTCATCACCAGCACCACGCCGGGTGCCCCCTCCGCCGCCGCGCTGTCGATCGATGCGACCCGCCCGCGCGCGACCGTGGCATAGGCGAGCGCGGCATAGGTCATCCGGTCGAACCGGAACTCTGCGGCGAAGGGGGCCTGTCCCTGCACCTTGAACGCGCCGTCCAGCCGCGACACGGGGCTGCCGATCAGCCCATGCTTGCGCGCGATCAGCGGGTCCGGCACGCCGCCGGGTATCCAGCTGTCGGGGGCGAGCGGCACCAGCTTTTCCAGCGCGCCCTGCATCAGGCCCTGTGCGGTTTCCTTTGCGGTGTCGAGGATGCTCATGCCGCGTCTCCCTTGGCCAGCGCGCCCAGCACGGACACGAGCGTGCGCGTCGCCAGTTCCGGTTTGAACGCATTGTCGCGCAACGGCTGCGCGTCCGCGAATTCCATCAGGGCGGCGGCGCGGAACGCCTGCTCGGTCGCCGGACCGCCGCGCAACGCGTCCTCGGCACGGGCGGCGCGCCACGGCTTGTGCGCGACGCCGCCCAGGGCGATGCGCACGTCGCGGACACGGTCGCCGTCCATGTCCAGCGCCGCCGCGACGGACACCAGCGCAAAGGCGTAGCTCGCCCGGTCGCGCACCTTGCGATAGGTGGAGTTGGTGGCGAAGCCGAGTGGCGGCACCTCCACCGCGACGATCAGATCGCCCGGCGCCAGCACCGTGTCGACATCGGGCCGGTCGCCCGGCAGGCGGTGGAACTCGCGCAGGGGCAGGGTGCGGACGCCGGCGCTGCCCTCCACGTGCACCACCGCGTCCAGCGCGGCCAGCGCGACGCACATGTCGGACGGATGCGTCGCCACGCACGCGTCCGAAGCGCCGAGGACCGCGTGGATGCGGTTGAATCCGTCGCGCGCGTCGCATCCCGATCCGGGCACCCGCTTGTTGCAGCGCGATCCGTCGGCGTCGTAGAAATAGGTGCAGCGGGTGCGCTGCATCAGGTTGCCGCCGACCGTCGCCATGTTGCGGATCTGCGCGGACGCCCCGGCCAGGATCGCGCGCGACAGCAGCGGAAAGCGCTCGCGCACGGCGCGGTGTTCCGCCAGCGTCGTGTTGCGCACGCCCGCGCCGATCAGCAGGCCGCCCGCGTCGGTGTCGGTGATGCTCGTCGACAGCCCGCTGACGTCGACCAGCCGTTCGGGCCGTGCCACGGTTTCTCGCATCAGGTCGACCAGGTTGGTGCCGCCGCCCAGATACGCGCTCGCCGCCGCGCCGCCCATGCGCACGGCCTCCGCCGTCTCGCCGGCCCGGCTGTAGGTGAACGGGGTCATGCCTGGGCCTCCACGACAAAGGTCGCCTGGATCGCCGCGACGATGCCGTTGTGCGCGCCGCAGCGGCACAGATTGCCGCTCATCCGTTCCTGGATCTCCTCCCGGGTCAGCGCGGCATCGGCGCGCAGGTCGGCGGTGACATGGCTGGGCACGCCGCGTTCCACCTCCGCCGCCATGCCGATCGCCGAACAGATCTGCCCCGGCGTGCAATATCCGCACTGGAAGCCGTCATGCTCGATGAACGCGGCCTGCAACGGGTGCAGCGCATCGTCCTGCGCCAGACCCTCGACCGTGGTGATGTGACGCCCGTCATATTGCACCGCCAGCGCCAGGCACGACAGGATGCGCTCGCCATCGACCAGCACGGTGCACGCGCCGCACGCCCCCTGGTTGCACCCCTTCTTCGTCCCGGTCAGGTGCAGCCCTTCGCGCAGGTGGTCGAGCAACGATACGCGTGGATCGTCGGGCGGCGCGACGGACGTTCCGTTGACGATGAGCGACATCCTATCCTCCAGCGTGTGGCCGTGTGCGTGACCGAAAGCTTAGCACGGATCGGTCGGCTGTGGAGGCGCGGCCGCGACCATTCGGGAACAACTCGTCGCACGTGCCGGACGATCGATCCTCCGGCGGCGAACGGGGGGCGGATCGGCCGGCCGCTATCCGGCACCCGGCGCGCCGCGCAGCCGCTTCAGGTCGATGCCGAGCCGTTTGACCCGGTAGTAAAACGTCTCGCGCGGGATGCCGAGCAGGTCCACCGCCCGCGATACCTCTCCACCGGCGCGCGTCACCGCATCGACGATCAACGCCTGTTCATAGGCGCGGACCCGTTCGGGCAGCGGAAGATCGGCCGATACGGGCGCGGCCTCGTCCAGGCCCAGCGCGGCGCGCGCCACCGCCATCTCCAGCTCGCGCACGTTGCCCGGCCATGTCCGCCGTCCGGTCAGATGCGCGAGGTCGGACGGCGCCCTTGCCGACTGGGATCGGCCGCCCCCCTGCGCCGCCAGGAAGTGCGCCACCAGCAGGGGAACGTCCTCCGGCCGCTCGGCCAGTGGCGGCAGGCGCAACGTCACCGCCGCGAGCCGGTGGAACAGCGTCGGCAGCACGCGCGATCGTCCACCCTCATCGACCGCCGCGATGATGCGCGCATCGACCGGCACGGGATCGCGCGTATCGAGGGCGACGGCGCGTCGTTCGACGAACTGCGCCAGCCTGTGTTGCAAACGCTCGTCGGCGCGGTCCAGATTGTCGAGGAACAGCGTGCCGCGACCGGCCCGCGAAATGGCGCCATGGGCGTCGAAGGCGGCATCCTCCGCCGCGGCGGGCAGCACCGCGCAATCCAGCGTCACCAGCCGGTGGCGGTTGCGCCGGCTCGCCCGGTGGATCAGTCGGGCGAGCAGTTGCTTGCCGGTCCCCGTCTCCCCCTCCAGCACGACGTCCAGATCGGCGTCCGCCACCACGGGCAGGGTGGTCCGCAGGCGACGTATCGCGGGCGACTGACCGACCAGCTCGTCCGCCGCCGACTCCTCGGCCAGCGTGCGCAGGCGACGGTTCTCCATCGCCAGCGCGCGCGCCGTCGCCGCGCGCGCCACCGCGGCCAGCAGCGCGTCGGGGTCGAACGGCTTGGACAGGAAATCCCAGGCCCCGTCCTTCAGCGCGGACACCGCCATCTCGACATCGCCATGCCCGGTGATCAGGATGACGGGCAGCTCGGCATCCCGCCCAACGAGGGCGCGGAACAGTTCGATACCGGACATGCCCGGCATCCGCACATCGGTCACGACCACGCCGGGGAAGCTGTCGTCGATCGCCGCCAGGGCCGGCGCGGCGGCGGCGAAGGGGCGGACCTCGTGACCCGCGAGCGACAGCAGCTGTGCCGTCGCGGTGCGCAGGTCGTCGTCGTCATCGACCAGAGCGACGACCAACGGGGCGGTCAGGGAGGGGGAGCCGCTCACGCCAGCACCATCTCTATCTCGAAACGTGCACCGGATGCGCCCGCGACATGGCGCAACGTGCCGCCGATATCGGTCATGATGTCATGCGCGATGACCAGCCCCAGGCCGAGCCCGTCGGCGCGGCTGGTGACGAAGGGGGTGAACAGGCGCGCGGCGACCTCCGCCGACACGCCCGGTCCGTTGTCCGTCACCGCCAGCACGACATGGCCGCCATTGACCGACAGCGTCATCGCGATGCGCGGGTCAGGCGTGTCGCGCAGCGCCTCCAGCGCGTTCTGCAGCACGTTGACCAGCACCTGTTCCAGACGGATGTGCCCGCCGCTGACGTGCAGCCCGGCATCGATCGCGGGCCGGTCGAAGGTCACGCGCCGCAACTGCTCCTTCAGGATCAGCGCCGCCCCGTCCACCACGCCGGCCAGCGTCACCGGGCGCTTGGGACCGGGCCGCCGCCGGGCAAAGCCGCGCAGTTCCTCCGTCACGGTGCCGATCCGGTCCGACAGGCGCGCGATCGCGGAAAGATTGGCGCGCACGGCGTCCATGTCGCCGCGGTCGAGCAGGGCGGCGCTGGTCTGCGCATAGGTCCGGATCGCCGCGACCGGCTGTGCCGTTTCGTGCGCCACGCTGGCGGTGACCTGACCCAGCGTCGCCAGCCGGTTCGCCTGGCGCAGCCCCTCGCGCAGGTCGGCGGCGCGCGCCTCTCCGGCCGCTCGTTCCTCCATCTCTCGCGTCAGCAGCGCGGTACGGGCCGCCACCGCGTCCTCCAGTTCGGCGGTGCGGCGGCGCGCGGAGCGGCTGCGCTGTCGCAGGCCCCAGAGCAGCGCGGCGAGCGCGACCACCGCCAGTCCGGCGCCGATCCCGACCGTGCGGGCGGCGGCCCGCTCCGTCGCGCCAACGGCCTTGCGCAGCGTCAGCGTCCAGCCGGGATGCGCCGTGGCGACTGTCGCCGTCACCTCCTGCAAGGGAGAGGGAAGCAGGCGCAGCGACCCTGGCGGTAGGCTCGCCTCGGAACGTACCGTGGCCAGCAGTCGCGGGGACAAGGGTTGGGTGAGGGCGAAGCGCCAGGCCGGACGGCTGCTGACCAGCACAACGCCATGGGGATCGCGCACGAAGGTGTCGCCGCCGGCGCGCGACCAGTCCGCCTCCACCCCATCGAACTCCAGTTTCACGACGACAACGCCGCCCGCGGTCGTTCGCCGGGCCAGGTACAGGCCGGGCCGACCGCTGACCGTACCAAGCGCGAACTGGGCGGCGGCGCCGAACCGCTGCGCGTCGCGGACATAGCGGCGGAACGCGTAGTCGCTGCCGACGAAGCTGGACGACGTGCGCCAGTTGCTTGCCGCTACCGCACGGCCCGACCGGTCCACCACATAGATGACGGACGCGCCGGTGGTCCGTGCCAGCATCTCCAGCTTTCGGTTCAGGGTCGCCGGCGCGGAACCGGACAGGGTCGCGACCACGTCGCGGTCGTCGCTCAGCGTCAGCGGAACCAGGCGGAACCGGGCGATTTCGCTGTTCAGCAGCGACGCGCGCAGGCGGGCGTCGGTCACCAGGCTGCGTGACAGGGCCTGACGCGCCCGGTCCCACGTGATCTGGCCCGCGCCATATCCGACGAGCAGCGCCAGCAGCAGGACGGCCGCCAGCCAGCGCACGCGGATTGCGTTCTCGCGACTCATACGATCGACCCTAGTCTCGCGGGGCGCTTGTGCAAGTTCTTGCACTGGTCGTCGCGGCCGCAGGCGAAAAGCTGCACGGGACGACATGCCCTCACTTGCGGCGTACCTCCCAAGCCACTGAGAAATAACTAGAAACTCACCTATCGATTTTTCGTGATGGTCCGCGCCGCGTTCCGCCGCAGGATGCAAGCATAGATCGATCCGCTCGCAAGCAGCGGAAGGAGAGGTTCGCGATCATGATCCAGGCCGCCCATTCACCGTCCGCGGCTCCGCTGCCCGAGCGCAAGCCGTGGTACGCGCAGCTCTACGTACAGGTGCTGATCGCGATCACGCTGGGCGTCCTGCTCGGCCACTTCTATCCGCAGACCGGCGAAGCGATGAAGCCGCTGGGCGATGCCTTCATCAAGCTGGTGAAGATGATCATCGCGCCGGTCATCTTCCTGACCATCGTCACCGGCATCGCCGGGATGCGCGACATCGCGTCGGTGGGCCGGGTCGCGGGCAAGGCATTCGCCTATTTCCTGTTCTTTTCCACCTTTGCGCTGATCATCGGCATGGTGGTCGGCAACGTCGTCCGTCCCGGCGCGGGGCTGAACATCGACCCCGCCACGCTGGATACCAGCAAGGTCGCGGAATACGCCAGCAAGGCGCATGAGACCACGATCACCGGATTCCTGACCGGCATCATCCCCGACACGTTCGTCGGCGCCCTGACGGAGGGCAACATCCTGCAGGTGCTGTTCGTCGCCATCCTGTTCGGCATCGGGCTGGCCCTGATCGGGGATCGCGGCGACCGGCTGCTTGGCGCGCTTGAGGACGTGTCGCTGGCGGTGTTCAAGGTGGTGTCGATCCTGATGCGCGCGGCCCCGATCGGCGCGTTCGGGGCGATGGCCTTCACTATCGGCAAGTACGGGGTCGGCACGCTGGTCAACCTGGCGACGCTGGTCGGCGCATTCTACCTGACCAGTGTCCTGTTCGTGGTGATCGTGCTGGGCGCGGTCAGCCGCCTGTCCGGCTTTTCCATCTTCCGGCTGGTCGCCTATCTGAAGGCGGAGCTGTTGCTGGTGCTCGGCACCTCGTCTTCCGAAAGCGCGCTGCCGTCGCTGATCGAGAAGATGGAGCGCGCCGGCTGTCCGAAGTCGATCGTCGGGCTGGTCGTGCCGACCGGATATTCATTCAACCTGGACGGCACCAACATCTACATGACGCTGGCCGCGCTGTTCATCGCGCAGGCGTGCAACGTCGACCTGACGATCGGCCAGCAACTGCTGCTGCTGCTCGTCGCCATGCTGTCGTCCAAGGGCGCGGCGGGTGTCACCGGCGCGGGGTTCATCACGCTGGCCGCGACGTTGTCGATCGTACCCTCGGTGCCCGTGGCCGGCATGGCGCTGATCCTGGGCGTCGACCGCTTCATGAGCGAATGTCGCAGCCTGACCAACTTCATCGGCAACGCGGTCGCCACCGTGGTTGTGTCGCGGTGGGAGGGCAAGTTGGACAGCGAGCAGCTCGCCCATGCGCTATCCGGGCATCCCGGTCCCCGCGTCGACCAGCTGTCCGCCAGCGCCATTCCCGCCGAGTAATCGCGGACGGACGCGCGGTCGCACCGCGCATCCGCCGCCGACCAGAAAGCATCATCATGTCGATCAACCCGCGGGGCTTCGCCACCGCCACCGCCGCGCTCGCCCTGGTGGCGGCGGCGTCCGCCCCGGCCCAGACAAACGCACCGTCGCCACCGGCCACGGCGCAGAACGAACGCGCCCGCCAGACGCTGGCCGCGCCGCTGTCCGAATCCTATCCCGTCGAGGCGCTGGGCAACGGGTCGACGGCGAACGGCTACAACCAGTCGCGTTGGGTGGAGGACTGGAGTGCGCTGAGCGATCCGGCAAAGCGTCGCGATCCGATCGACCGGATGAAGTTCATCCCGCTGGTCGGTGACGACGTGTACCTGACCCTGTCGGGAGAGGTGCGGCTGCGCGTCAACCAGACAACCAATCCGGACCTGCGCGAACAGGATGCGCAGCGGCAGGACATCGACCGCATCGTCGGCGGCGCGGACCTGCATGTCGGCAAGCATTTCCGCTTTTTCGGGGAGGTCGCGCATGCCGGCATCTCCGGCCCCAATATCGGTTCGCCATCCGGCCTGCTCCGCAACCGGCTGATCGTGCAGCAGTCCTTTGCCGACGCGACGACACAGGTCGGGGGCGCGGACCTAGGCATCCGGTACGGGCGACAGACCTTTGCCGACGGCCCCAACCTGCTGGTCGTGCCGCGTGACAACAACACGATCTTCCTGACCTTCAACGGCGTGCGTGCCTGGGGCCACACCCGAACGACGCGCGTCGACGTGTTCGACTTCACCGTGACGCGTCCGGGTCAGACGGGCACCGGCGACGACCTGAACAGCGATGGGCGGCGCTTTTCCGGCGTATCGGGTGGCGTCGTCCTGCCGCGCGATCTGTTCGGCGGGTCCAAGCTGTACGTCGATCCGTTCTTCTGGCGGTTGCGGAACCGGGCGGCAGTGTGGGGCGGGCAGAGCGCGCGTGAGGAGCGTGAATTCTACGGCCTGCACATCTGGGGCGATGCGGGGCCGGTCAACCTGGACTGGACGATCAATCACCAGGGTGGCCGCTATGCCGACCGCGACATCTCCGCCTGGCAGTTGCTGTTCGCGCAGAGCTATCGCGTCGGCAAGGACCGCAGCGCGCCGCGCGTCGGTTTCCATGTCGACTATGCCAGCGGCGGCGGGGCCTATGACGGCGGCAAGCTGCGCAACGCGCTCGCCCCGTTCGGCAACAACGTCTATTACAGCTACCAGCTCTACGCGACCCCGACCAACCTGATCGCGGCGGCACCGAACGTCAGCTTTCAACCGATGGCAAAGGTCCGCGCGTCGCTGGAATATCAGTTCTCCTGGCGCGACAGCCTGTCGGACGCGGTGTACCGGGCCAATGGCCAGGCGTTCGCCGGCACGCAGTCGGTTGCCGGTCGCAAGGTCGCGGAGACGGCACGGGCGCAGGTCGTCTGGTCGCTGTCGCCGCGCCTGTCGGTCACCGGGCGCTACGAGCATCTGGCGGCGGGACCGGCGCTGACCAATGCCGGCTATCGCAGTTCCGATTTCCTGGCCGGATGGATCAGCCTGCGATTCTGACAACGGCCCCCCCCCCGTGCAGGGGCGTTGGCGGACGGTACCGGGCGAGGCTCGCGGTAGCGCGGCCGTCCTGCTACGCCGCGCCAGGGCGCGCGCTCGGGCGCGCCGGATGTGGCGGCCACTCGGACGAGACGTTGGGTCCGCCGGGTGGAGGATGATGTGAGGATGCTGACGACGCACCGCTGCCCCGGTCGCACCGCCGCTGTGCAGGCACGCGCATGACCGAACCCTTGCTCCATGGCTATTTCCGCTCCACCGCCTCCTATCGCGTTCGCATCGCGCTGAACCTGAAGGGCATCCGCTATGCCGATGCCATCCACCATTTGCGCAAGGGCGAACAAAAGGCGGCGGCGTTTCGCGCGATCAATCCGCAAGGGCTGTTGCCCGTGCTGGAGGTCGATGGCGCGGTGCTGACGCAGAGCCTCGCAATCTGCGAATATCTGGACGAGACCCACCCGTCGCCGCCGCTGTTGCCGGATGAGCCGGTGAAGCGGGCGCATGTCCGCGCCTTTGCGCAGGCGATCGCCTGCGACATCCACCCCGTCCAGAACCTGAAGGTGCTGGCCCGGCTCCGCGCGATGGGGTTGGACGAGGAGCAGGTGACGGGCTGGGCGCGCGACGTCATCGCCGACGGGCTGGACGCCTGCGCGGCGCTGATCGGCGACGCGACGAACCCTTATTGCTTTGGCGATGCGCCGACGCTGGCCGACATCTGTCTGGTGCCGCAGCTGGTCAACGCGCGGCGGTTCGGCGTGGACCTGCGCTGGCCGCGTCTGCTGGCGATCGAGGCCGCGTGCCTGGAACTCGACGCCTTTCGGCGTGCCAGACCGGAGAACCAGATCGACACGGAATGAGGGTGGCGGCTGGCGGCATCGCCGCATCACCCACGCACCGCCGGGCGCTCAGCCCCGATGCCGTGCCTCCGCCAGGTCCAGTTCCCGCACCAGCTTGCGCGCCGTCTCGCTGCCGACGGATCGGTCGCGGATCAGGCGGGTGAGCTGTTCGCGTTCAGCCTTTACGCCCACCAGCCGCAGCTCCGACGCCAATGCTTCCTGCTGGCGCAGCGCGTCGGACGCGCCGTCGGTCAGGCCGTCGATCCGGTCGCGGTAGAAGTCCATCACCCGCGAGCCGGCCGCGGTGTAGAGGTCGGGATCGTCATGCTCCTCGGCCAGCGCATGCTGGTGCCGCTCGATCGCGCGCACCGCCGCCTTGGCGGTTGAGATCCTGGCGGCGTCCTCTTCCTCCTGCCCCGACGGCTGGGCAGGCAGGGCGAGTCCCTTGAGCAGGATCGGCAGCGTCAGCGTGGCCAGGATCAGCGAAACGATGATCACCCCGGCGGCCAGGAAGATGGCAAGGTCGCGCCCGGGAAACGCGCTGCCATCGGCCATGGTCAGGGGCAGCGTCAGCACGCCGGCCAGGGTGATCGCGCCACGCACGCCGGCAAAGGAGGTTGTCGCGACCACGCGCCAGTCGGGGCTGCGCCCGATTCCCGTCGCCTTGCGCAGGATGGTCAGGCGAAGCGACACCCACACCCAGACGAAGCGCAGCACCACCAGCCCGGTGACGATCGCGAGGATGTACGCGCCCAGCCACCAGGGCGAGGCATGGCCGGTGATCGCCACCGTCTGCCGCGCATTGGCGAGAATGGCGGGCAGCTGTTCGCCAAGCAGCACGAAGATGATGCCGTTCAGCGCGAACTGGACGGTGTCCCATACCGAGTTGCGGCGCATCCGCGTGACGGCGGCCGCCTGGCGGGAGATTTCCACAAAGGTCATCGTCACGCCGGCACTGACTGCGGCAAGGATGCCGGACGCGTGCAGATGTTCGGCCAGCAGATAGGATCCGAACGGGATCAACAGGCTGACCAGGATCTGCGACCCCGTGTCCTCGCCCGATCGGCGCGTCAGCCACGCCTTGGCTCGCGACACGGCGGCGGTCAGGATGACTCCGATCGCCAGGCCGGCGCCCGCGACCCACAGGAAGTTAAGCGCCACCGCGCCCGCCGAAAACGTGCCGGTCAGCGCGGCGGCGATGGCGAAGCGCAGGCAGACCAGGCCGGACGCGTCGTTGAGCAGCGACTCCCCCTCCAGGATGTGCATCATCCGCTTCGGGATGGGCACGCGCGCCGCGATCGCCGACACCGCGATCGGGTCGGTCGGAGACACCACCGCCGCCAGCGCGAACGCGACCGCCAGCGGCATGGCCGGGATCATCCAATGGATGAACAGGCCCATGCCCACCACCGTCAGCAGCACCAGCCCCAGCGCCAGTTCCACCACGGTGGACAGATCCTTGAACAATTCGTCCTTGGGGATGCGCCACCCGTCAAGGAACAGCAGGGGCGGCAGAAACAGCAGCAGGAACAGTTCCGGGTCCAGTTCCACCCGGTACGAGGTCGACAGCCCGATCAGGGCGCCCAGCGCGATCTGCACCAACGGTGTGGGTATGGACAGGGGCAGCATGCGTGCGGCGGCCACGCTGATCACCACTGCCAGGAGCAGAAACAGGCTGAGCGATACAACTTCCAAATGGCTTCTCCGGTGCTGACAATTACTCCGTAAGGTGTAGAACAGGCGTGCGACAACCCTTTTGGCGGTTCAACACCGGCTTTGCCCGGACTTGCCGAGGGCCAAGCGGGATCGGATCGCCGCCAGGGGGGGGGCGCCGGACGATCGGTCCGGTTGACACGTGCAGTCGTGGGGAACACCTGACCATGCATGTCGTCCGACGTTCGCCTGTCCAGCGTCCTGCACCTCCTGCTGCATCTGGCCGATGCGGACGGCCCGGTGACGTCGGAGGCGATGGCCCGGGCGATGGGGAGCAACGCGGTGGTCGCCCGGCGCACGCTGGCCGGGTTGCGCGATGCGGGCATCGTCCACTCCGTAAAGGGGCATGGCGGCGGCTGGTCGTTGGCCAGGAACCCGGACGAAGTGACGCTGCGCATGGTCTATGAGGCGCTGGGCGCGCCACGCATCTTCGCCTTCGGCAACCGCAGCGAGCGACCCGACTGTCTGGTGGAGCAGGCGGTGAACGCCGAACTGGACGATGCCCGGCGGCAGGCGGAGGCGGTTCTGCTGACCCGCATGGCCGGCGTGACGCTGTCGGCACTGGCCCGCAACTTCGACACGCGCCTGTCCGCGCTGGGGATGGACCGGTCGGACATCGGCCATGGATGATGCCGCGGAGAGGGCGTCGGGCGACCGGCCCACGCGGGTGTCGGAAGAGGATCGCCCGCATCCCGAGGCGGCGGTCGCGCCGGGGTATCTCGCCAACCATGCCGCACGGGTGTTCAACCGCAACGTCGATGCCGCGCTGCGCCGGCACGGCCTGTCGCTCAGCCTGATCGGCCCGATCCTGTTGCTGTCGTGGCGTGGCCCGATGCGGCAGCGCGATCTGGTCGCGGGGTCGGCGGTGAAACAGCCGGCGATGGTCGCCCTGCTCGACAAGCTGGAGGGGATGGCGCTGATCGAGCGCGCGCAGTCGCCGGATGACGGCCGGGCCGCGATCGTATCGCTGACCGACAAGGGCAGCCGCATGGCCGCGATCGGCGGCGATGCCCTGCGCGCGGAGAATGCCCGTGGGCTGTCCGGCCTGTCGCAGGAGGAGGCGGATACCCTTGTCCGGCTGCTCCAGCGATTGATCGACGGGTTCGAGGCGGAACATAAACATCATTCATGATGTTCAGGGCGGCGAGGAGAAGCTGCCATGTCCAAAAAGGTCCTGATCACCGGGGCGAGCATCGCCGGCAATGCCACCGCCAGCGTATTGGGCCGGCATGGCTTCGACGTCACGGTGCTGGAACGCGCGCCCGAGTTTCGGGACGGCGGACAGAATATCGACGTTCGCGGGGTCGGGCGCGAGGTGCTCAGGCGGCTCGGGCTGGAACAGGCGGCGCTGGATCGGGGCACAGGCGAGGAAGGCACCGTGTGGGTCAATGAAGATGGCTCGGACGCCGCGCGCTTCGTCACGGCCGATATCGGTACCGACGGACCGACCGCGGAGATGGAGATCCTGCGCGGCGACCTGGCACGCCTGTTGATGGACGCAGGCAAGGACCATGCCCGCTTCCGCTTCGGCGACCATGTGAACGGCGTCGATCAGGAAGCGGACGGGGTGTCCGTCACCCTCTCCAGCGGTGGAACCGAGCGCTACGACGCGCTGATCGTTGCCGAGGGCGTCGGGTCGACCACGCGCGAGCTGGCATTCGCCGGGGAGAACGATGCGCGGTGGATGGACATGACCATCGCCTATTTCACCATCCCGCGCGCGCCCGACGACGATCGCATGTGGCGCTGGTACAACGCGCCGGGCAAGCGCAGCGTGTCGCTGCGTCCCGACCGCCACGGCACCACGCGCGCGATGCTCTGCCTGTCACGGGCGTCCGAGGGCGAACAGGACTGGGATGCCGATCGGCAAAAGGCGTTCCTGCGCGAACAATTCGCCGATGCCGGCTGGGAGACGCCGCGCGTGCTGGCGGGGATGGAGGATACGGACGACTTCTACCTGGACGTGCTGCGTCAGGTGCGGATGCCGCGCTGGTCTAATGGGGCGGTGGCGCTGACCGGCGACGCGGCATGGTGCGCGACGCCGCTTGCCGGGGTCGGGACGACGCTGGCGGTGACCGGCGCCTATGTGCTGGCGCAGGAGCTGGCGCGGCACGACACGGTGCAGGCCGCGTTTGCCGCTTATGAACGCCAGATGCGGCCCATGGTCGAGGACGGGCAGGGGGTGCCGAAGATCGGACCGCGCCTGATGCATCCCGACAGCCGGCTCGGCATCCGTATGCTCCACGGCGTGCTGGGGGTCGCCAGCCTGGCGCCGGTGCGTGCCACCGCCGCGAAGCTGTTCGGCGGCCCCGGCAAGGAGGTCGACCTGTCGCCCTATGGCTGAGGCGGCGGGTCAGGCGGCGACGAGCGCGATGTTGGCGTGTTCGGCGATGATGGCCAGCACGATCTCGAAATAGGTCTGGCCCGTGCCGCCCTCCAGCTCGGCCAGCTGGCGGCCGATGGTCGCCATGTTGTAGCGGCCGGGCTGGTCCAGCTTCGCGGTGAGGTAAGCGCGTGTGGTCTCGGTACCCAGCGCCGCGCGGCTATGCTCCATGTCGCGCCAGATCAGCCGCACCGGCTCACGCCCCTCGATCGCACCGTAGCCGCCACGGAGCATGTCGTCCAAGGCGTCCAGGCTCTGCCCCAGCGACCAGTCTTCTGCCGACATGAAGACGCGGTTGATCTCTTCGTAGAAGGACGGAATGTCGCGGATGGCGCCGCCCTGGATGATCAGTGTCTTGATGGTCCATCATCCTGTCATGCCGATGCCGCCGCGATTAGCCTGTCGGCCCGCGATTGTCGCCGTTCCGCGACCCTCAGGCGTGGCGTGTGGCGGCGTCGCATAGCGCGTCCGGCCGTTCCGCCTGTACGGTCACATGGGCGATGCCGAAACGCCGCTCCATCTCGGCGACGATGGCGGTGCGGACCGTGTCGGGATCGGCCGCATCGTCCAGCGTGACATGGACGGTGCAGCTGTTTTCGTCGTTGGAGGTCGACCAGACGTGCAGGTCGTGCAGTCCCGACACGCCGCGCACGTTACCGATCGCCGCCCGCACATCCGACAGGACGACACCGCGCGGTACCCCTTCCAGCAGCACGTTGCTCGTATCGCGCAGCAGAATCCAGGTGCGTGGCAGCACCCACAGCCCGATCGCCACGGCGACCACGGGATCGATCCACGTCCATCCCGTGAAGCGGATCGCCACCGCGCCGGCGATGACCCCGACGGAGCCGATCATGTCGGCCCATACCTCCAGATACGCGCCCTTGACGTTGAAGCTGGCATCCTTTCCGGCGGTCAGCAGCCGCATGGACACCAGGTTCACGGCCAGGCCGATCGCCGCGACGATCAGCATGCCCCAGGACTGCACCTCCTGCGGCTGGCTGAACCGCCGGATCGCCTCCACGAAGACATAGATGGCGATGGCAAACAGCAGGACCGCGTTGAACGCGGCGGCCAGAATCTCGAACCGGCGATAACCGAAGGTGCGCCGATCGTCGGGCGGCTTTCGCCCTAGCGCGATCGCCAGCAACGACATGACCAGCGCCGCGACGTCGGTCAGCATGTGCGCCGCATCGGACAGCAGCGCCAGGCTGTTGAACCAGAGGCCGCCGATCACCTCCGCCACCAGATAGGTGGCGGTCAGCGCCAGCGCCCAGCCTAGCATGCGTGCATTGGCCCCCGCGGTATGGTCATGGGCGTGGCCTGCGCCATGGTCGTCATGCGGCATCCGGAGTCTCCCGATGGTTCGTCGCGCGTGTCGAGTTGTCCTGCGGCGGGCGTTGGCCGAACCGGCCATACAGCGTCGGCAGCACGAACAACGTCAGCAACGTGGCGGAGATCAGCCCGCCGATGACCACGGTGGCCAAGGGCTTCTGCACCTCCGCGCCCGCGCCATGGCCCAGCGCCATGGGTACGAAGCCCAGGCTGGCGACCAGCGCGGTCATCGCGACCGGGCGAAGCCGCTGCATCGCGCCCTTCCGTGCCGCCTGTGCCCGGTCCATGCCGGCGTGCACCAGCGCCTGAACCGCGCTGACCATCACCAGCCCGTTCAGGACCGCGATGCCGGACAGCGCGATCAGCCCCACCGCCGCCGAGATAGAAAAGTCCATGCCACGCACGACCAGCAGCAGCACGCCCCCGACCAGCGCGAACGGCACGCCGGTGAACACGATCGCCGCGTCGCGCACGCTGCCGAGCGCGCCGTACAGCAGCAACAGGATCAGCACGAAACAGGCCGGCACGACCAGTTTCAGCCGCGCGCTGGCGGATGCGATGTTCTCGAACTGGCCACCCCATTCCAGATAGCTGCCCGCGGGCAGGCGGACCTGTCGCCCGATCGCCGCCTGTGCGTCGGCGACGACCGACCCGACGTCGCGGCCACGGACGTTGGCCTGGACCACGACGCGACGCTTTCCGTTCTCCCGGCTGATCTGGTTCGGGCCGTCGACGACGCGGATGTCGGCGACGCTGGCCAGCGGCACATAGGCGCCGCCCGCCACCGGCACCTGGACCTGCGCCAGCAGGGCCAAGTCCGCGCGTTGGCTGTCGGACAGGCGGATCACGATCGGCACGCGGCGATCCCCTTCGAAGATGGTGCCCGACCCCCGGCCGCCGATCGTGGCAGTCAGCGTGTCCTGCACGTCCCCGGCGGTGATGCCGAGACGGGCCATGGCGTCGCGGTTCACCCGGATGTCGAGCATCGGTAGCCCGGCCGTCTGTTCGACCTTGACGTCCGCCGCGCCTTCGGTCCGGCGCAGCACGTCGGCGATCTGATCGGCCGTGCGCGTCATCGCCGCGAAGTCGTCGCCGAACACCTTCACCGCGATATCACCGCGTACACCCGCGATCAGTTCGTTGAAGCGCATCTGGATCGGCTGCGTGATCTCGTAGGCGTTGCCGGGAATTTGTGCGAGCGCCCCTTCCAGTCGCGACACCAGTTCCTCCTTCGCCAGTCGCGGGTCCGGCCACGCCGCGCGCGGCTTCAGGATCACGAACATGTCGGTCGCATTGGGTGGCATCGGGTCGGACGCCAACTCGGCGGTGCCGGTCTTGGAAAAGACGAACCGCACCTCCGGCTGTCGCGACATCGCCCGCTCGATCGGCACCTGCATCGACTGGCTCTGCTGTACGGAGGTCGCAGGGATGCGCAGGGCCTGGATCAGCAGGTCGCCCTCGTCCAGTTGCGGCAGGAACACCTGACCCAGCGAGGCGAACGCGAGCGCCGCGACCGCAAGGCTGACGAGCGCCGCGCCGATGGTGACGGTTGGACGGCGCATCGCCCGGTCCAGTCCGGGGGCGTAGCGGCGTTTCAGCCATGTGACGATGCGACCGTCCTCCTCGTCCACCCGGCGCGACAGCCAGATGGCGACGATCGCCGGGACGAATGTCAGCGACAGAACGAACGCAAAGGCGAGTGCGATGATGACGGTCAGCGCCATGGGCACGAACGTCTTGCCCTCCACCCCGGTCAGCGTCAGCAACGGCACATAGACCAGGATGATGATCGCCTGTCCGTAGACGGAGGGGCGGATCATTTCCCGCGCGGCGGCGGCGACGGTGGCCAGCCGCTGATCCAGGCTCAGCAGCCGGCCTTCCGCGTGCTGCCGCTCCGCCAGCCGGCGCAGCGCGTTCTCGACGATGATCACCGCACCGTCGACGATCAGGCCGAAATCGAGCGCGCCCAGGCTCATCAGGTTGGCCGAGACGCCCACGCGCAGCATGCCGAACCCGGTCAGCATCATGGTGATCGGGATCACCATCGCCGCGATCAGCGCGGCGCGCCCGTTGCCGAGCAGCAGGAACAGCACCGCCACGACCAGCAGCGCGCCCTCGCCCAGGTTGCGCGCAACCGTGCCGATGGTCGAGTTGACCAGCGCGGTGCGGTCGAGCACCGGCTGCACCACCACATCGGGCGGCAGCGACGCGTTGATCGAGCGCAGGCGCGCGGCCACCGCGCTCGCCACGGTGCGGCTGTTCTCGCCGATGCGCATGATGGCGGTGCCGACCACCACTTCCGTCCCGTTCTCCGACGCCGATCCCATGCGGATCGCCTGTCCGGTGCGCAGCGTCGCGACCTGATCCAGCGTGATCGGCACGCCTTCGCGCGTGGCGACCACGGTACGGCCCAGCTCCGCCTGGTTGCGGATCAGCGCGTCCGACCGGACCGCCAGCCCCTCTCCGTTGCGGTCGACGACGCCACCGCCGATGCTGGAATTGTTGCGTTCCAACGCGGTCCCGAGTTCGCTCAGCGTCAGGTGAAGCGCGGCCAGCTTCTGCACGTCGGGGACGACCAGATATTGTTTGGCGAAACCGCCGATCGAATCGATGCCGGCGACGCCGTCCACATTCTTCAGCAAGGGCGTGACGATCCAGTCCTGCGCCGTGCGCAGATAGGTCGCCCTGTCCTCGTCGGTGGTCAGCCGCTCTCCCTCCGGCGTGATGTAGCTGCCGTCGGGCTGTTGCCCCGGCTCGCCGGGGCGGTGCGTGTCGTCGGCGCGGTGTTGCAGGCGGACGGTCCACATATAGACCTCCCCCAGGCCCGTCGCGATCGGCCCCATTTCCGGGCTGACGCCGTCGGGCAGGCTGTCCGCGATGCCCTGCAATCGCTCGCCGACCTGCGCACGCGCGAAATAGATGTCGGTCGCGTCCGAGAACACGGCGGTCACCTGCGCGAAGCCGTTGCGGCTCAACGAGCGCGTGTGGTCCAGGCCAGGTATGCCCGACAGCGCCGTTTCGATCGGGAACGACACCTGCTTTTCCACCAGTTCGGGGGACAAGGCGGGTGCGCGGACGTTGATCTGCACCTGATTGTTGGTGATATCGGGCACCGCGTCGATCGGCAGCCGATACAGCGAGACGGCGCCGATGGCGGCGGCGATGGCGGTGAGGGCCAGGACGAGCCAGCGCTTCTCGACCGCCCATGTGACGATGCGGGCGATCATGGTTCAGTCCTCATGGCTCGCGTCGCCCTTGCCCAGCTCGGCCTTGAGCGTGAAGCTGCCGGTGGTCGCGATCCGCTCGCGCCCGGACAGGCCCGTCCGGACGATCACGCCATCGCCCGCCGCTTCCCCCAATGTGACCGGGGTGGCCAGGAAGCCGGTGCCGGTGCGGACGAAGACCACCGGGCGCCCGTCCACCGTCTGGATGGCGGTGGTCGGCACGCGGACGGCGCCGCTGGCATCGCCGGCGATCTGCACGGCGGCGGTCACCGCCTCCCCGACCCGCCAGGCCCCGTCGCGATTGGGAAGCGTGGCGATCGTCGGCACCAATCTGGTCTGGGGATCGAGCGCGGGCGACACGAAACGGACCCGCGCCGTGCCCTGTCGCCCCGGCGCAGTCACCGTCACGGCCGTCCCCGGCCGGACCCGCCCCGCATCGGCGGGCTGGAGGTTGAGCGACAGCGACAGCTGTCCCAGGCTTGCGACGCGGAACAGTTCGGCATCGGCGGCAACCGTCTGGCCCAGCGTCACCGGGCGGGCGATGACCTGTCCCGCAATCGGCGCAACGATGCCGATCCGGTTCAGGCTGCCCGCACCGCTGCCGGCGGCGGACACCTGGCTGCGCGCCTGGTCATAGGCGATGCGCGCCTCCGTCGCGGCGGTGCGGGCCGCGATCAGGTCCTGCTCGGGCGATACGCGTTCCGCGAACAGGCGCTGTTCGCGGGCCAGGTTCGACCGGGCGAGCGCAAAGCGTGCGCGCGATGCCTCCACTTCGCCCTTCAGCTGCGCCGCCTCTCGGCTCTCTATCACGGCTAGGGTCTGTCCGCGTTGGACGGACTCACCCAGATTGCGGACCAGCGCGACCACACGACCCGACAGAGCGGCGGACACGATCTGCATGCCCTGCGGATCGCCCTCGATCGTGGCGGGAAGGTCGATGACGCCGACCCCGCCGGTCGTCGGCCGCGCGATCTGGATTCCCGCCGCTGCGATCCGGTCGGGCGACAAGGTGACGACGCCTTCCGCGGCATGGCCCGCGGGCGCTTCGCCGTTCGTGGTCGGGTCGCTGGTTTCGGGCGAGCCGCCGCAGCCCGCCAAGGTCAGGGTCAGGGCGATTGCGGCGCCTGGAAAGGGCATCTTCATGGCAGTGTCTCCCCCTGCGGCACGGGGGCGGTCAGCCGCTCCAGCCGAGCCTGGGCGTTGTGATAGGTGGCCAGCGCGTCGATCGCCGCCAGGCGGGTGTCGGCCAGCGTGCGTTCGGCATCCAGCAGGTCGAGCTGCCCGAACTTGCCCTCGCGATAGCCGATGCGGGCGATCCGGGCGGCTTCCGCCGCGGCCGTCATCGCGGGTCCCGACGCCGCCCTGGCGCTGGCGGCCGCGTTCGCGACCTCCGCACGTGCGTCGGTGATCGCCTGTTCGACGTCCAGCGCCGTCGCGCGCCGCTGCGAATCCGCGCGCACGCGTTCGGATCGTGCTTGGGCGAGGGCGGAGCGACCGGCGTTGAACAGCGGGATCGGCAGCGAGACGCTGAACACGGCAGCGGTGTCGTTGGTCGCCGAAAGCCGACGTAGCGCCGGGCCGACGGTGAGGTCCGGAACGCGGGCGGCGCGGAACAATCGGACATTGGCGTCGGTGACCGCTAGATCGGCTTCCGCGGCGGCCAGCGTCAGGGTGCCCGTGGCAGATGCTATGGCGCTGGGTCCATAGGTGACGGGCGGCAGTGCATCGAGCCACGCATCGTCCAGCGGACCGTCCACGGGCCGGCCGATGCGGCGCGCCAGGTTCTCTCGCGTCGCCCCCGCCAGCCGCTCCGTCTGTTCCAGCCGTGCAAGCGACAGCGCCCGTGCGACCATGGCGCGTTGTTCCTCCAACGGCGAGGCGCGCCCCGCCTGCACGCGCACCTGTGCGGCATGCAGCGCGTCGCCGGTGACCCTATGCTGGTCCCCGGCAGTCGACAGACGCCGCGCCGCCGCGACCGCCTCCACGTACAGCTGTGTCACCTGATACCGCACATCCGCGGCGGTCATGGCGGCCTGAAGCTCCGCCCGCGACAACTGCGCATCGGCGACAGCTATGCGCGCACCTCGTTTTCCGCCCAGTTCGATGGGCACGGCGACGCCCAGCGTCGTCTCCGCGCTCCTGAGGCCGCGATAGGGTCCGCTGCCGACGACATTCTCCACCTGCCCCTGAAGGGACGGGTTGGGGCGGAGGGCGGCCGTCGTCCGGGCTGCGCGGGCCGCTTCGACGCCGGCGCTCGCCGCCTCCATCATGGGTGCGGAGCCACCCGCCGCCGCGACCGCCTGTTCCAGGGTCAGCGGCCCGTCCGCCATCGTGGCGGACGCGCGCTGTTGGCTTGCCTGCGCCGACGCCGCGCAAGGCACCGCGACGCAGAGCGCCGCGATCATCTTCATCATGTTGCATTGTCCCGACCGAGCATTCCGGGCCGGCTGCACAGCCGACCGGCGACGGGTCAGGCGCGCGGAGGCCTTTGCGCGACACTCTCTTCGGTCGCCGTCAGCATGCGCGTCGGACGACCGCCGGGCAGGCCAGCCGTGACGGGTCGGCAGGCCTCGGCCAGCGCAAGCGGTGGTACGCCCAGGTCATGGCCGTGACAGATGCTGTGATGATGGGGCAGGCCATTGTCCCCGTCCGCTGGCACCTCGTCCCCGTCGCCCGGAGCGTGAACGACAAGCTCCACGCCAGCCAACCGCCCGCCCGCTTCCTCCGCGGCATGCGCCATGGCCGACCAGCCGGTCAGGACCAGCATCAGGCAGGCAAGGAATGGAAGCAGCTTGCGCATCGGCACCCGTGTAGCACGCCCGGACCGAAGCGTAACCCTTGCGTGATCCCTGTGCGTCGATGCGGTGGGGGACTGATATCCGCCGAACCATTACTTTCGAGATGGCAGGTCGATCGTCCGTGCATAATTCTTGAAGGCGTGACGATCGCCCGACAAAGGCATTTCCCGCAACGCCGCGCGGACGCCCTGGCGACGGAGCGGCGATCAGGTCGCCGCGCCGCTACCCTGATCGCCGCTCCCGTTCGCGGGCTTGATCCGGGTGGTCCACGTCGTCGAACTGGCGGAGCGGGACGGCTCGGCCTTGGCCGGGGTGCCGCTGCCCGCCAGCATCCCGTCCAGCGTTCCGCCGGTCATGCCCAGTTCCGCCATCAATCCGTCGATCAACGGCCCACCCACGCGGTAACGCATGGCGGCAGCGACCGCAGCGTCCGCCAGATTCGGCTGACCGCCAGCAGTGGTGCCGTCGGCCGGGCCGTCGCCATGCAGGCCGCGTGCGTCGAGGATGCTGATCTTGTCGATATTCTCCATCGGCTTGGCCGCCGCTGCGATGATCGCCGGCAGCGCGTCCAGCATCGCCCTGCGGATCAGCAGCGCGGTCTGCGCGTCGCTGAGGATGTTGGTCGCCTCGTTCAGCGAAGCCTGTCCGGCTGCATCCACCCTGAATGCCGCCTCACGACCCTCCGCGCGCACTTTTTCGGCATCCGCCGCTGCGGTCGCCTCTGTGCGCAGCGCGCTGGCGCGTGCCTCGGCGGCCTCCTTTTCGGCGGTGGCGGCGACGGTGATCTGCACCGCCTCCTCCTGCGCGCGCTGCGTGGCGGCGATCACGGCGACGTTCTTGTTGCGGTTGGCGATCTCGGTGGCCTTGGCGGTGGCAACGCTTTCCTCCGCACGAACGGCGAGTGCGCGCGCCTCGTTGGCGGCGGCGGTCGCGGTTGATTCCTCCTCGGACTTCTGCGCGGTCTGTACGGCGGTGGTGATGCGGGCGATCTCGATGGTCCGGTCGCGCTCGATGGTCGCGGTCTGGATGGCGCCGTCGCGCGCGATGGTGGCGGTCCGGACCACCTTGTCCGCCTCCGTCTGGGCAACCGTCTGCGCCTGGGTCGCGGTGATGCGCGCGATCTCCGCCAGGCGCGTCTGCTCCGCCTCGGCAGTGGCGATAGCGGTCGCCTGTTCGGCGCGGCGCGCGGACAGCGTCTGTTCCTGCACCAGCCGCGCCTGTTCCGCCGCCTGCGCGATCTCCAGGCTTTGGTTGTTCGCCTCCAGATTGCGTTGCTCGATCGCGACGCGGTTGGTCGCGACGATGTCGTTCCTGATCTTCTTTCGCTCCTCGATCGTGCGGGTGAGCACGGTCAGCCCCTCCGCGTCGAAGGCGTTGTTCTCGTTGAAATGCTCGAACGCGGTCTGGTCGAAATGGGTGATGCTGACCGACTCCAGGTGAAAGCCGTTCATGTCCAGATCGGTCATCAGTGCTTCCTGTACCTTCTGGATGAAGTCGGCGCGGTTGGCGTGCAGATGTTCCATGGTCATCGTCGCCGCGACCGAGCGCAGCGCGGACACCAGCTTGCCGTCCAGCAGGGACTTCACCGCGTCGGCGCTGTTCACCGAATCGCCCAGCGTCTGCGCGGCGGCGGCGATCGATTCGGCGTCGGGCTTCACCTTGATGTGGAACAGGCCGACCACGTCGACGCGCAGTTTGTCCAGCGTGATGAGCGCGTCCTTGTTCAGGCGCGACACCTCCAGCTTCACGGTGGTCAGGCGCACCTGCATCAGTTCGTGCAGGACCGGTATGACCATGATGCCGCCGTTCAGCACGACCTTTTCGCCGCCGAACCCGGTACGGATCAGCGCCACGTCCTTGGTCGCGCGGCGGTACAGGCGGGTCAGGATGATGCCGATGACCACAAAGGCGAGCAGGACGATGCCCGCATAGATCAGCACGTTCAGAAGCGATGCAGGCACGTCGACCATCTCCCCCAGTCAGCCACGCACCCCTTGTATCAGATCGATCGAAGAAACGTATCGTCATCCGCCAGCGCGAAGAAGCGCGCGCCGTCCCGACGTACGATCAGCACGGTGGAGCCGGACGCGATCGCATCGCGATCGTCATGGGGCTCGACCATAATGACATGGGCCTGCCCGTGACGGTCGACGACCTTGGCGCGTGCGGGGGCGCCGCGGCGGGCCGTACCCTCCAGCACCGTGGCGCGCTGGCGCAGCAGATCGTCGCTGGAGATCACGCTGGTTTCGAAACCCGGGATTATGCGGGCCAGCATGCGCGCGGCAAAGGTGTTGAGCAGACCACCGACCAACAACGCGCCGGCGGTTGCGAGCGGCCATGCCAGCGGCGCTGCGCGCCAGCCCTCGGCCACCTGCTGGATGGCCACGCCCGCCACGGTGAAGCAGCCGAGCAGGGAGGTCAGCCATATCAGGATCGGCAATTCGCCGCCTAGTCCCAACCAGTCCAGCACCCCGCCATGCATGTCGCCGCCGACATCGCCGTCCAGGTCCAGATGCCCCAGACCCAGCCCGATCGCCTCGATCAGGCCGATGCCGATCATCACCACACAGGCGATCGTGAACGGCAGATACGGGACGGTCAGGAACTGCTCCAACACGGCCAACGACCTATCACGCGGCCGCCGTCCTGTCACCGCGCGGACCGCGCCGGTGGGTCGGCCACGGCACGTTGAGAAAAAAACGCCAGCTATACGCGCGCTATATGCGATTGGCGGGAATCGATCTCGAATTGCTACGTGGCATGCGCCTAATCGCGCTCCCCTGAAGGCGTCGTCGCGGGACGGTCGCCGCACGAATGGGGTGCAGTGATGAAGGTCCACCATGCGGTCGCGGCCGCGTTGTTCTGGCTGCCGGCCGCGACCGAGGCGCAGTCGGTGCAGGATGACACGGTCGCGTCGGGAGAAACCGCGCCGCCGGCCGCGCTGCCAGCCGCGCTGACGGTCAGCGGGTCGGTCGCGGTCGTGTCCGACTATCGTTTCCGTGGCGTGTCGCAGTCGGATCGGCAGATGGCGGTGCAGGGCGGGATCACCGTGTCCCACGAAAGCGGCCTCTACGTCGGCACCTGGGCATCGAACCTGGCCGGATGGGGCACGTTCGGGGGCGCCAACATGGAACTGGACCTGATCGGCGGATACCGGGCGAAGCTGGCCGACAATGCCACGCTGGACGTCGGGCTGACCTGGTATGTCTATCCGGGCGGCGCGGACAAGACCGATTTCGCGGAGCCGTACGTCAAGCTGACCGGCACGGCCGGGCCCGCCACGCTGACCGCAGGCGTCGCCTACGCGCCCCGGCAGCAGGCGATTGGCAAATGGTACAACAGCGGCGCGGATGCCGCCGCCGGCCTGTACGACCATCCCGGCGACAAGGACGACAACACGTATATCTGGGGCGACAGCGCGCTGGCGATCGCCGGCACGCCGGTCACGGCAAAGGGTCATGTCGGCCACAGCTGGGGCCAGGATGGGCTGGGCCCGAACGCGACCGCAGTGTCGCCCACCGGGTCCTATTGGGATTGGTCGCTGGGCGCGGACGTCACCTACCGGAACCTGACCTTCAACCTGTCCTATGTCGACACGGACATCTCGTACCGGCGGGCGGCCTATCTCCGCCCCAGCTTCAGCAAGGGGCAGGACGGCACCGGCACCATCGCGGGCGGCGAGGTCCTGGCCTCCCTGACCGCCGCCTTCTGACATCGGAGAACACCCATGCAGGACATGCTGTGGATCGCGATCATGGCGGGGCTGGCGGCGCTGACGCTCGCCTTTATCCGCCTGTGCGACAACGCCTGAGGAGCAGACCCATGACGCTCGACCTCTGGCTGGCGGCGCTCACCGCGCTCGGCCTTCTCATCTATCTGGTGGCGGTGCTGATCCGCCCCGAACGCTTCTGAAGGAGGCGGATCCATGACACTTCAGGGCTGGTTCCTGATCCTCGCCTTTACCGGCATCCTGCTGGCGCTCGCCAAGCCGGTCGGCCTGTGGCTGCACGCGCTGTACGAGGGGCGGAGGACGCCGCTGCACGTCGTGCTCGGACCGGTCGAGCGCGGGTTCTACCGCGTCGCCGGCATCGATCCCGCCGCCGAACAGGGCTGGCGCCGCTACGCGCTGCACATGCTGCTGTTCAACGTCGTGCTGATGGCCTTCACCTATGCGGTGCTGCGCTTGCAGGGCGTGCTGCCGGGTAATCCGCAGGGCCTGCCCGGCCTGTCGCCGCATCTGGCGTTCAACACCGCGATCAGCTTCACCACCAACACCAACTGGCAGAGCTATGCCGGCGAGAGCACGATGTCGAACCTCAGCCAGATGCTGGGGTTGACGATCCACAACTTCCTCTCGGCCGCGACGGGGATCGCGCTCGCCTTTGCCCTGTTCCGCGGCTTCGCCCGGCGCGAGGCACGGGCGATCGGCAATTTCTGGGCCGATGTGACGCGCGTGACGCTGTACCTGCTGCTGCCGATCTGCGTCGCCTACACGCTGTTCCTGATCGCGTCGGGCGTACCGCAGACGCTGGCCGGCGTGGTCGACGTGCGCACGCTGGAGGGGGCGCGGCAATCGATCCTGCTCGGCCCGATCGCCAGCCAGGAAGCGATCAAGATGCTCGGCACCAATGGCGGCGGCTTCTTCAACGCCAACAGCGCGCATCCGTTCGAGAACCCGACCGCGCTGACCAACATGGTGGAGATGCTGTCGATCTTCGTCATCGGCTTCGGCTTGACCTGGTGCTTCGGCAAGGCGGTCGGCAACACTCGCCAGGGCTGGGCGATCCTGGCCGCCATGACCATCCTGTTCCTGGCCGGCACGACCGTGACCTATTGGGCGGAGGCGTCGGGCAATCCGGTGCTGCACCAGATCGGTGTCGCGGGCGGCAACATGGAGGGGAAGGAGGTCCGTTTCGGCATCGCGGCGTCGGCGCTGTTCTCCGTGGTCACGACCGCCGCGTCGTGCGGCGCGGTCAACGCGATGCACGACAGCTTCACGGCGCTGGGCGGCATGATCCCGTTGTTCAACATCCAGCTGGGCGAGGTCGTGGTCGGCGGCGTCGGCGCAGGGATCTATGGTTTCCTGCTGTTCGCCATCCTGGCGGTGTTCGTCGCGGGCCTGATGGTCGGCCGCACGCCCGAATATGTCGGCAAGAAGATCGAGGCGCGGGAGGTGAAACTGGCGGTGCTGGCCATCGCCGTGCTGCCGCTGCTGATCCTCGGCCTGACCGCGCTGGCGTCGGTGCTGGAACCGGGACTGGCCGGCCCGCTTGCCAAGGGGCCGCACGGCTTTTCGGAGGTCCTGTACGCCTTCACCAGCGCGGTCGGGAACAACGGGTCCGCCTTTGCCGGGCTGAGCGCCAACACGCCGTTCTACAACGGCCTGCTGGGCATCGCGATGTGGGGCGGCCGCTTCTTCATCATCGTGCCGATGCTGGCCATCGCGGGCAGCCTGGCCGCCAAGAAGCACACGCCGGAGAGCGCCGGGTCGTTCCCCACCACCGGCGGCCTTTGGGTCGGCCTGCTGGTCGGGATCATCCTGATCCTGGGCGGTCTCACATTCCTGCCGAGCCTCGCGCTCGGTCCCATCGCCGATCATCTGGGCATGATCCGCGGGCAATTGTTCTGAAGGGGCGCCGACCATGGCACGCACCGCAACCGCATCGCTGTTCACCGCCGAACTGATCGTCCCGGCGATCGCAGAGGCCTTTCGCAAGCTCCACCCCCGCGCGCTGGTCCGCAATCCGGTAATGTTCGTCACCGCGGTCGTGGCGCTGTTGCTGACCGTCCTGATCAACGTGGGCGGCGATGGGCTGACCCTGGGGTTCAAGGCGCAACTGATTGTCTGGCTGTGGCTGACGGTCCTGTTCGGCACCTTTGCGGAGGCGCTGGCGGAGGGGCGGGGCAAGGCCCAGGCGGCCAGCCTGCGCGCGACAAAGGCCGAACTGACCGCGCGCCGGATGAAGGGCGACCGGGTCGAACAGGTACCCGCCAGTGCCCTGCGTGTCGGGGATGTGGTGCTGGTCACCACGGGCGACCTGATCCCGTCGGATGGCGAGGTGATCGCCGGTGTCGCCTCCGTCAACGAGGCCGCGATCACCGGCGAAAGCGCGCCCGTGATCCGGGAGGCGGGGGGCGACCGCTCCGCCGTCACCGCCGGCACGCGCGTCATCTCCGACGAAATCCGCGTCCGCGTGACGGTCAATCCGGGCCAGGGTTTCCTCGACCGCATGATCGCGCTGGTCGAGGGTGCGGAGCGGCAGAAGACACCGAACGAGGTCGCGCTGACGCTGCTGCTGGTCGGGCTGACGGTGATCTTCCTGATCGCGGTCGCGACGATCCCGGCCTTCGCCAGTTACGCCGGGGGCAGGATCCCGGTCGCGATCCTGGCGGCGCTGCTCATCACACTGATCCCGACGACGATCGCGGCGCTGCTGTCGGCGATCGGCATCGCTGGCATGGACCGGCTGGTCCGGTTCAACGTGCTGGCCAAGTCGGGTCGCGCGGTGGAGGCGGCGGGCGACATCGACGTGCTGTTGCTCGACAAGACGGGCACGATCACGATCGGCGATCGCCAGGCGAGCGAGTTCCGCGCAGTCGGCGGCACGAACGAGGCCGAGCTGGCGGAGGCCGCTTTGCTCGCCAGCCTGGCCGACGAGACGCCGGAGGGGCGATCGATCGTGTCGCTGGCGCGGGAGCGGTTCGGGGTCACCACGACGGCGCTGCCGGCCGGGGCGGAGGTCATTCCCTTCACCGCGCAGACGCGCATTTCGGGGGTGAAGGCCGGCGACCTGCTGATCCAGAAGGGAGCCGTGGATTCGATCCTGCGCGCCGATGCCGGCATGGGGGAAACGGCTGCGGCGACCGAACTTCGGCGCATCACCGACGAGATCGCGCGCGCCGGCGGTACGCCGCTGGCGGTGGCGCGCGACGGGCGGCTGCTCGGCGCCATCTTCCTGAAGGATGTGGTGAAGGCCGGCATCCGCGAACGGTTCGGCGAATTGCGCCAGATGGGCATTCGCACCGTCATGATCACCGGCGACAACCCGCTGACCGCCGCCGCCATCGCGGCCGAGGCGGGCGTGGACGACTTCCTCGCCCAGGCGACGCCGGAGGACAAGCTGGCGCTGATCCGCAAGGAGCAGACCGGCGGCAAGCTGGTGGCGATGTGCGGCGACGGCACCAACGACGCACCCGCGCTGGCCCAGGCGGATGTGGGCGTGGCGATGAACACCGGCACCCAGGCCGCGCGCGAGGCGGGCAACATGGTCGACCTGGACAGCGACCCGACCAAGCTGATCGAGGTGGTGGGCCTGGGCAAGCAGTTGTTGATGACGCGCGGCGCGCTGACCACCTTCTCCGTCGCCAACGATGTCGCCAAATATTTCGCGATCATCCCCGCCATGTTCGTCGCACTGTATCCGGGGCTGGGCGTGCTGAACGTCATGGGCCTGGCGACGCCGCGGTCCGCGATCCTGAGCGCGATCATCTTCAATGCGCTGATCATCCCGCTGCTGGTGCCGCTGGCGCTGAAGGGCGTCACGTACCGACCGATGGCGGCCGGACCACTGCTCGCGCGCAATCTCGCCATCTACGGCCTGGGGGGCCTGGTCGCCCCGTTCATCGGCATCAAGATCATCGACCTTGTGGTCGGTGGCCTCGCCCTCGCGTAAAGGATCACACATCATGGGCAAGGATTTCACCTCCGCGCTGCGTCCCGCGATCGTCATGACGATCCTGTTCGCCGCGCTTCTCGGGCTGGGCTATCCGTTGGCGATGACCGGCATCGGCCAGGCACTGTTTCCGGATCGCGCCAACGGCAGCCTGATCCGCGATGCGGGCGGGCGGGTGATCGGGTCGGAAATGGTCGGGCAGGCGTTCACGACCGGGCGCTATTTCCAGACGCGACCCTCTGCGGCGGGCAAGGGATATGACGGCCTGGCCTCGTCCGGGTCGAACCTCGCGCCGACCGCGCGGGCACTGGCCGATCGCGTTCGTGCGGACGTGGCGAAGCGGCGCGCGGAGGGTGTCACGGGTGCGCTGCCCGCCGACCTGGTGAGCGCGAGCGGGTCGGGCCTGGACCCCGACCTGTCGCCCGCCTCCGCGCTGGCGCAGGCGCCACGCGTTGCCCGCGTTCGCGGACTGCCGCTCGCGCAACTCCGCGCGCTGATCGCGGAGCGGACCGAGGCGTCGGTGTTCGGCGACCCACACGTCAATGTACTGGCGCTCAACCGCGCGCTCGACGCCTTGCCCCGCGTAGCCTTGCCAGGCGTCGGTCGCGCCGACCTGCCGTCGCGCTGATGGCGGTTGTCGGCCCCGGATCGGACGGTGCGCGGCCCGATCCGGACGCCCTGCTGCGCGCGGCGACGCAGGAGGGGCGCGGGCGGCTGAAGATCTTTCTCGGCGCGGCGCCGGGTGTCGGCAAGACCTATGAGATGCTGTCGGAGGGCGCGGCGCGGCGGCGCGACGGCGTGGACGTGGTTGTGGGCGTGGTCGAAACGCATGGTCGCCGGGAAACCGACGCGCTGACCCGCGGGCTTGAGATCGTGCCGCGCCGCGATGTCGTCTATGAAGGCCGTACGCTGCACGAGATGGACGTGGACGCCATTCTGGCGCGCGCGCCGCGTCTGGTCCTGGTCGACGAACTCGCCCACACCAACGCGCCCGGCAGCCGCCACCCGAAACGCTACGGCGATGTCGAGGAGCTGCTGGCGGCGGGCATCGACGTGTATTCCACCGTCAACATCCAGCACGTCGAAAGCCTGAACGACGTGGTCGCCAGCTTCACCCGCGTCCGCGTCCGCGAAACGGTGCCCGACAGCGTGCTGGAAAGCGCGGAGATCGAGGTCGTCGACATCCCGCCCGACGAGCTGATCGAGCGGCTGAAGGCGGGCAAGGTCTATTTGCCGCAGGAGGCGACGCGTGCGCTGTCGCACTTCTTCTCCAAATCGAACCTGTCGGCGCTGCGCGAACTGGCGCTGCGTCGCGCCGCGCAGGCGGTGGACGCGCGCATGCTCGACGACGTGCGCGCGCTTGGCCTTGGCGGCACCTGGGCGGGCAGCGACCGGATCGTCGTGGCGATCAACGAACTGCCCGGCGCCGACGTGCTGGTTCGCGCCGCCAAGCGGGTCGCCGACGGCCTGCGCCGACCGTGGACGGCGGTGTTCATCGAGACGCCGCGCGCCGCGCACTTCACCGACGCACAGCATGGCCGGGTGGCGGCGGCGATGACCCTGGCGACGCAACTGGGCGGCGCGGTCGCCAGTGTCCCGGCGCAGAATGTGGTGGAGGGGGTGCAGTCGTTCCTGGCGGATGCGCGCGCGACGCAGCTGGTGCTGGGCAAGTCCGCGCGGTCGCGCTGGTTCGAGCTTCGCCACGGGTCGGTCGTCGACCGCCTGATCCGCGACACGCCCGACGTGACGGTGCACGTCCTGCCGATGCCGGTCAGCGACCGCCGCGAACAGCGCGTCCGCCGCCGGCCCGCGCGGTGGGGTACCCCCGCTGGCTATGCCGCGACGACGGCCATGGTCGCGGGCGTGACCGCCATCGCCAGCGCGCTGTTCCACATCCTGGACCTGGGCAATGTCGCGCTGCTGTACCTGTTGCCGGTGATGGCGGCGGCCAGCCTGTTCGGGCTGCGCACCGGCCTGTATGCGGGTATCGCGTCCAGCCTCGCCTACAACTTCTTCTTCCTGCCTCCGGTCGGCACGCTGACGATCAGCAATCCGGAAAACCTGGTCTCGGTGGTCGTGCTGCTCGGCATCGCGGTGGCGACCAGCCAGCTGACCGCGCGCGTGCGGGCGCAGGCCGACCTGGCCGCCGCGAGCGCGCGGACCAACGCGACACTGGCAGGGTTCCTGCGCCAGATCGCGGCGGTCAACGACCTGGACGGCGCGGCCCGCATGATCTGCGACGATGTCCGGCGGCTGCTGGGCGTGCAGGTCGTGCTTCTGGGCGCGAAGGCGGGCGCCGACCTGGAGATCCTGGCCGCGAGCGATCCCGCCTATCGGCTGGACGCGATGGACAATGCGGCGGCCAGCTGGGCGTTCGACACCGGCAATCCGGCGGGCAAGGGGTCGGGCACGCTGGCCGCGTCGGAATGGCTGTTCCAGCCGGTCAAGGCGGGTGATCGGGTGCTGGGCGTGCTGGGCGTGGCGAGCGAGGCGGGGGGCGATCCGGTGCGGGCGGATCAGCTGTCCCTGCTCAGCAGCCTGGTGGACCAGTCGGCGCTGGTGCTCGAACGGCTGCGGCTGCAGGCGGAGATGCGCGACGTGGATGCCGTGCTGACCCGCGACCGGCTGCGTGCCGCGCTGCTTTCCTCGGTCAGCCACGACCTGCGCACCCCGCTGACCGCGGTGATCGCAGCCGCCGCGCAGCTGCACGGTGGCGCGACGCCCGAGCTGATCGCGACGATCGAGGGGGAGGCGGCGCGGCTCAACCGCTTCGTCGCCAACCTGCTCGACATGGCGCGTGTGGAGGCGGGCGCTCTGCGGCTCAACATGGAGGCGACCGATCTGAGCGATGCGGTGGCCGCCGCGGCGCACGATGCCCGGCGCGCTCTGGAGGGACATGCGGTGCGGCTGGACGTGCCGCCCAATCTGCCGCTGGTCCGCGCCGATCCCCAGCTGCTGCATCATTGCCTGCTGAACCTGTTCGACAATGCCGGACGCTATGGCGATCCGGGCAGCGACATCGTCATCGAGGGACGCCACCGTCCGGGGGAGCTGCGTCTGGCGGTGCTCGATCGGGGGCCGGGCCTGCCGCCCGGACGCGAGGCGGAGGTGTTCGAGACGTTTCGGCGGCTGGAGGGCTCCGACCGCGCCGTCGGCGGCACCGGCCTGGGGCTTGCCATCGTCAAGGCATTCGCGGAGGCGATGGGCATGACCGTGGAGGCGGCCAATCGCGCGGACGCCACCGGTGCCGCCTTTACCCTGGTCTTTCCCGCCGCCCTTATCGTCCGCGACCCGTCGATCGAAAGCGTTTCCTGACCATGTCCGCCAAGATTCTTGTGGTCGATGACGATGCCGCCATCCGCCGCCTGCTGCGCAACACGCTGGTCCAGGCCGGCTATGCGGTGGTGGAGGCAGCGGACGGCAAGGGTGCCCTGCGCCAATATGCGGCCGAGCATCCGGACGGCGTGCTGCTCGATCTGGGGCTGCCCGACCGCGATGGGCTGGGGCTCGTTCCGCTGTTGCGGAAGGACGGTGATGCGGTCGTTCTGGTCGTGTCCGCGCGCGACGCCGTGGACGAGAAGGTCGCCGCGCTGGATCTGGGCGCCGACGATTTCGTCACCAAGCCGTTCGACACCGACGAACTGCTCGCCCGGCTCCGCGTCGCGCTGAGGCACAAGGGCGGTGGAGGAACCGCACCGAAACTGGTGCAGCGCGGGGACCTGCGCATCGATCTCGACCGGCGCACCGTGTTTCGCGGCAATGAGGAACTGCACCTGACCCGCAAGGAACATGACGTTCTGGCGATGCTGGCGCGGCATGTCGGCCGGGTCGTCACCCACGACCGCATCCTGGCCGCATGCTGGGGCGGGGAGGAGGCGCGCATCGAATATCTGCGGATCGTCATCCGCAACCTGCGCCAGAAGCTGGAACATCCGGGTCCGGTGGGCAGCGTCATCGCCAACGAACTGGGGGTGGGTTACCGGCTGCGCCCTGACGCCTGAGCGGGGCTGCCGCTCAGTCGACGCTGCCTTCTGACGATGCGTGTTGCCGCAGTGGCCGTGCCGTCACGCCCCCGGTGATTGGGCGTGGGGACTTCCGCCGCTGCGGCCTGATCCGGACGATTGGTGGCTGCGCACCGGCAGGGTGGGAGAGGCGTTCCCGTCGCTCATGTGGATCGGAAGGATGCGGCCGTCGGCGGTGTAGCGGATCCGGTCGATCGCGATCTGCCGCTCCCCCTGGTACGGGCCGGCGCCGGGGCCGCGTTCCCAGCGGTGATAGACGATCAGCCATTGGCCCGACGGCGTCTGCACGAAGCTGTGATGGCCCGGCCCCTGATGATGCGCGTCGCCCGTCAGGATCGCCCCGCGATAGGTCCAGGGACCCGTCGGCGATGGCGCGGTGGCGTAATGCACCGAATAGCTCGGTCCGTTGAACACGCCGTGGCTGTACGACAGATAGTAGAGCTTGCCCCGCTTGTGCATGAACGACCCCTCGGTGAACTGGGGCGGAGTCGCCACCTTCACCTCGCGGGCGATGTGGATCATGTCGGGCTTCAGTTCCCAGACGCGCAACGTCGCGCCCGCGCTGCCGCCGGCGTACAGATACGCCTTGCCGCTCGACGGATCGACAAACACCATCGGGTCGATCGCCTCGAACCCGTTGCCGCCGGTCACCAGCGGAACGCCGCTGTCGCGATACGGGCCCTCCGGCCGGTCGGCGACGGCCACGCCGATGCGGCTGGGCGTCGGGTTCTGCGGCCCGACGGAATAATAAAGGAACCACTTGCCGTTGCGGGTCGCGACGCCGGGCGCCCACAGGAAATGCTCGGGTGCGCCATCATCCTTGATCCAGCCGATCTGGTCGCGACGGATCAGTTCACCCCGGCTTTTCCAGGTCTTCAGGTCGCGGGACGAGAACGCGCCGAAACGATCCGCCGCCCAGCTGCCGCCCGGGCCGCCGGTCGGAAAAACCCACAACTCGCCATTGACGAACATCGCATGGGGATCGGCGCCCTGGAACTGCGGATTGCGGGCCAGCACGCCGCTGCCGAGGCCGATGCCGGTCGCGGCAGCGATCGCCGCACAGAATGTGATCAGATGGCGCTTCATGCCGGTACCTGCTGGCTGGCGGGAGAGAACACCGGACCGATGCCACGCATCGGCCCGGCACTGTCGGGATGAAGGGCGGCGCCGATTGCCCGGAGCCTGACGCCGCCCTGCCCGAGGGTCAGAAGCGGAACCGCACGCCGAGCGAGTAGCTGCGCTCGATATAGAACACCTGGCGGCGATAGACGTCGCCGGTGTTGTACGCACGGTCGCGCTTGATCGGATTGCCCAGGATGTTCGCCACGTCGAACGCCAGCGTGATGTTCGGCACCGGCGTCACCGACAGCGATCCGTCCAGCTGGCCACGCCCCTGTTCCATGGTCGGGTGCGCGATCGGGTCGAACGTCTCGAACGAGTAATAGGACACGAACTTCGACCGGTAGTTATAGGCCAGACGTCCCGAGAATTGCGGCCTCTCGTACAGGCCCACCAGGTTGTACGACCACCTGGACACGCCGGGAAAGCGCTGTTGCTCGTTGTTGTACGACTGCGCGAAATTGTCCTGAAGGTCGCCCTTGGCATCGATGAAGGTGCCGTTCGCCTGGACGCCGAAGCCCTTCACCCATTCCGGCAATCCGTCGAAATCGAGGAAACTGGTGAACTGCATCTCGGCACCTTGCAGGCGCGTGTTGCCGAGATTGACCGGCCGATCGATGGCGACCAGGCCATAGGTCGGATCGCGGTACACGGTGTTCACCGTCGACAGGAAACCCTTCACGTCGTGACGGAACACGGCAGCGGAGAAGAAGCCCGTTTTCGAGAAATAATACTCCATGCTGAGGTCGTAGTTGTTCGACGTCAGCGGCTTCAGGTTCGGGTTTCCCTGTGAGCCGCCGCGGGCGCAGTTACGGCTATTGTAGGTCGTGCTGGTGGGATCCAGGCAAGGGTTGCCCTCAGTAAACGTTGGCGGCGTGCCGACCGTGAGGTTCGGGCGAAGGTCGATGAAGTTCGGCCGCGTCCGCGTCTTGGTATAGGCGAGCCGCATCTGCAGCTTGTCGGTGAATGCCACCCGCGCGCTAGCGTTGGGCAGATAGTCCGTATACTCGTTGCCAGCCTTGTCCGGCGAGAAGGTGTAGATGGGGTTCTCGGCCGCATCGGTGCCGATCTGCTGGCGCGAGACGCCGTTGATGACGGTCTTGGTCTTGACTGCACGCAAACCTGCGAGCCCATCAACCGTGATGTTCCCAAGGTCGAAGCCATATTTCAGCTGACCATAGACGGCGTAGGACTTCTCGTTTGCACGAAATCGCTGAGACTGATCGAACGGAACCGTGCCGGCCGGCACCTTGAAGAAGGACCGCAGCGCCGGAAGGTTGTCGCGGATGCTGTCGCGGGTCATCGCCGCATAGGCGATGTTCGGCTGTGCGTCGTCGAACGTGAAGCCGGGCAGGGTCACGCGGACGTCAGAGCCCGGCAAGGAGCTCAGCGGGATGCCGAGCGACTCGAAGGTCACATCCGGTCGGCGTGAGAAGAAGTTGTTGTACAGGTTTCCGAAATCGCGGGCCGCGTCGCGGTCGTTGTAGCGCAGGCCGACCTGCAACCGCTTCAGAAAGCCCATATCGAGATCGTAGGACAGGTCGGTGCGTGCCTGCCAATCCTTGCCGCTGACCTCCAGCAGTTCCTGGTACAATCCGCGCGCGATGAAGTTGGCGGGATCACCCAGGCTGAAGTTGACGAATTCCTGGCTCGGGCCGCCATTCTTGGACGCGTCGAAATTGACGTTGCGCACCGGAGAACTCGCGGCCGCATAGTCGACGTTGACCAGATTGGCGGTGTATTTGCTGTTCGTGTAGGCGACGTCCGCCGATATCTCCAGGCGGTCCTTCTTCCAGTTCACGCCGCCGCCGCCCTGATAGGTGTCGGTCTTGCCGTTGAACGAGCCGGTATAGCCATCCGGACGCACCGAACCGCTGACCGTCGCGCTGGAAATCTGGTTGCTGCCGGGGAAGGTCGTGACGTTGGTCAGCGTGATGTCGCCGAAGATCGGCATGAACATCCAGCGATTGTAATCCTTTGACCGGAAGCCCTGGTACAGACCGTCCGCGTAGATCTCCAGCTCCGGCGTCGGCTTCCACTGGAATGCCGCGTTCGCGGACGGGCGATAGCGGGCGCCATAGCCGAGGAAATTGCCCTGCGCGTCGGGGAAGCGCAGCCCGGCCGGCTGACCCGGCGCGCGGTTCGAAACGGTGCCGTCGCTATTCTGAACGTTGGTGCTGGCGATCACCACCGACTGTTCGCGGGATGAATCGAGGAAGTTGATGCCGACATAGCTGGCGTTCACCAGCAGGCCCATTTCGCCGATGCCGGTGTTCCAGCGGTCGCTGATGAGCAGGTTGCCGTTGGGCACGATCTTTTCGGACTGTTGCGACAGCACGCCGTTCAGCGAACCCGATAGCTCGAAGCCCTGGAAGTCGAACGGGCGGCGTCCGCGCACGTTGACTTCGCCCGCGATGCCGCCCTCGATCTGGTTGGCGAGGCCCGACTTGTACACCTCCAGCGCCTGCACGGTGCCGGCGGGGAAGTCCTGGATCTGGACGTAGCGACCCTCTGCGGTGAAGATCTGGCGCCCGTTATAAGTGGTGGTCAGGTCGGGCAGGCCGCGCACCGTGACGCCCGCCGACTCGCCGCCGCCGCGCGTCACGTTGACGCCGGCCACGCGCTGCAAGGCCGAGGAGGCGAAGGTGTCGGGCAGCTTGCCGATATCCTCGGCAACGACGGCGTCGACGATCCCGTCGGACAGCCGCTTGATATTCTGTGCCGAGGCCAGGCTGCGGCGCAGGCCGGTGACGACGACGTCGCCGCTGTCGGTCGGGGTGCTGTCCTGGGAAGAGGCGTCAACCGCCGCGGGGTTCGCGCTCTGATCGCTGGGGGCGTCCGGCTTCGGCGCTTCCTGCGCGGTGGCGGGATCAGGTGCGGTAGCTGGTGCCGTCTGCGCGCTTGCGGTCATCGGCACAATGCCGGCCAGTCCCACGATCGACGAAACCGACACGCACAGCAGCGATTTCCAGCTCATTTCCCTCTCCCCAAACGAAATTTCCGCTGATCTCATCGGTCAGCCTGACGTGCTGATACGTCTGGCCGCGGAGCACGGCAAGTGATTTGTATGATATAAATGATTGTGGATTTACGGCGATTGTAGGATCAAGGGTACGACGCGACGCGAGGGGACTTTCCGGTCCGGTCGCAAGGGGGCGTTGCAATGGTCGCGCTGGCGGGCATGGTAGCGCTGCCGGGCCCGTGGCGCGGCGATGAGATCAAGGGGCGAGCGGCGCGGGTTGCCGTCCGGACACAAGAACAGGCCCGCACCCGCGGGCGACGAGGAGAGAGAATGATGCGGAACCTGATCGCGGCCTGCCTGCTGTCATCGGTCGTCGCCAGCCCGGCGCTGGCCGCCGATGCGAAGCGCTCCACCTTTGGCGCGATGCCGGACGGCCGCCCTGTCGCCGCCGTGACGCTGAGCAACGGCAAGGGCGTGTCGACCACGATCATCGCGCTGGGTGCGTCGTTGCAGGCGCTGACCATGCCCGACCGCGACGGCAAGAGCGACGATGTGCAGATCGGCTACGACTCGATCGACGGATATCTGACCAAGCCGGAATTCTTCGGCGCCACCGTGGGCCGTGTCGCGAACCGCATCGCGAAGGGGCGCTTCACCCTGGACGGCAAGACCTATTCGACCCCGGTCAACAATGGCCCCAACTCGTTGCACGGCGGCACCAAGGGGTTCGACAAGGTGTTGTGGGAAGTGACGCAGGTGAAGAGCGGGCCGACCGCCTCCGTCACCCTGCGCTATGTCAGCCCGGATGGCGACATGGGCTATCCCGGTACGCTGACTACCTATGCGACCTATTCGCTGGATGAGCAGAACCGGCTGATCATTGATTACCGGGCGACCACGGACCGGCCGACGGTCGTGAACCTGTCGAACCACGCATATTGGAACCTGGCCGGCGTCGGGAACCCGTGCGGTGCGATGGGCCATGTGCTGACCATCCCGGCGGAGCGTTACACCCCCACCGACGCGACCTCGATCCCGTTGGGACAGCATGCCAGCGTGGCGGGCACCGTGTTCGATTTCCGCAATCCCACGGTGATCGGCGACCGGGTGCGCGATGCGCGCGATCCGCAGATCCTGTATGGCCGTGGGTACGATCATAACTGGGTGATCGGCGATCGCGTCACGTCCGACCAGCACCTGATGGCCCGCGTCGTGGAGCCGGTGTCGGGTCGCGGGTTCGAGCTGTGGTCGAACCAGCCGGGTCTGCAATTCTACTCGGGCAACTTCTTCGATGGCACCATTAAGGGGAAGAAGGGGCAGATCTATCGCATGGGTGACGCCATCGTGATGGAGCCGCAGCTGTTCCCCGATGCGCCGAACCAGCCCAGCTTTCCATCGGTGCGGCTGGCACCGGGCCAGACCTATCGCAACACGATGACCTACAGGCTCTTCGTCGAGAAGCGCTGACGAACCGGGAGGAAAGAATGAAGCTGATTTTCGCAACCGCCGCGGCGTTCATCGCGCTCACGGCGGGGAGCGCCGACGCACGCGCGCGCTGGACCGAGGCGCAGGCCAATGCCTGGTATGCGCGCCAGCCCTGGCTGGTCGGCTCCAACTATGCGCCCGCCACCGCCATCAACCAGCTGGAGATGTGGCAGGCGGAGACATGGGACCCCAAGCGGATCGATTACGAACTGGGCCTGGCGCAGGGCATAGGCATGAACACCATGCGCGTGTTCCTGCACGACCAATTGTGGACGCAGGACCCGGAGGGGTTCAAGCGTCGCATCGCCGAGTTCCTGACCATCGCGCAGCGCCATGGCATCAAGCCGCTGTTCGTGTTGTTCGACAGCTGCTGGGACCCGAACCCGAAGCTGGGGCCGCAGCATCCACCAATCCCGGGCGTCCACAATTCCGGTTGGGTGCAGTCGCCCGGCATGGCGGGCCTGCGCGACCGTGCCGGCTGGCCGAAGTACAAGGCTTATGTGCAGGGCGTGATCGGGGCGTTCAAGGATGACGATCGCATCCTGGGATGGGACCTGTGGAACGAGCCGGACAACGGCGCCGACCAGTACAAGGGACAGGAAGGCAAGGAGCCGCTGGTCCGCGCAATGCTGGCGCAGGTGTTCGACTGGGCACGCGATGCCGATCCCGGTCAGCCGCTGACATCGGGCGTTTGGCTGGGCGACGACTGGACGCCGGGTGGGAAGTCGTCGCCGATGGAAAAGCTGCAGCTGGCCCAGTCGGACGTGGTGACGTTCCACGATTACAACTGGCCGGAGACCTTTGAGCGGCGCATCCGTCAGCTGCTGCCCTATAATCGGCCGGTGATCTGCACCGAATATATGGCGCGCGGCAACGGTTCGACGTTCGACGGGTCGCTGCCGATCGGGAAGCGCTACGATGTCGGCATGATGAACTGGGGCTTTGTCGATGGCCGGACCCAGACGCGCCTGCCCTGGGACAGCTGGCAGAAGCCCTATGTGCTGAGCGAGCCGACCATCTGGTTCCATGAGGTGTTTCGCAACGACGGCACGCCGTACCGGGCATCGGAAACCGACCTGATCCGCCGGCTGGCCGCCGCGCCGAAGGGCGTGGTGCCCGCAACGGCGACGGCGACGGCGACGATGCCGGAGCCGGCAAGGCGATCCCGCCGCCGCTGACCCGCGTCCCCCGTTTGCCGTCGCGCAAACGGGGACGTTCCTGTTTCAGGGTAGAGGTGCCTCCACTCGCTGGCCCGCTCGCGCCGGGACCGGAAAGATAGGCGTTCCGTCGCTTGCCCAGCGCATCCGCTGCACGCGGGGGGAGCGCTTTGCCCCGCAACCCACCCCCGCACCCTGATTGGCGTGATAGGCGATCCAGGTTTCACGACCCCCGTTGGCGGTGAAGAACGCGTTGTGGCCGGGCGCGTAGACGTCGTTCCCCGGCACCTTTGCCAGCACAGGCCGCGGCGCCTTGGTCCAGTTCGCCGGGATCATCGAGTCCGCGCCCGGCCTCAGCCGCAACAGGCCCAGCGCATAATCGTCCGACCAGCACGCGCTGGCCGAATAGGCGAGGAACAGGTCGCCCTTCGGCCCCGCCAGGAACTCCGGCCCTTCCAGGATCTGGCGGCCACCCTGTCGCTCCCATGGCTGATCGGGACGGGCGATGGTGACGGCGGGTGTGGCAAGCGTCCAGGGGTTGGCGAGCGGCGCGATCATCAGCACGCTGTCGGGACCGTCATAGGCCGAATAGGCGAACCACCGCCGCCCCCGCGCCTCGAACACCGTGCCGTCGATCCCCGGCAGTGCCGTGTCGACCCGGCCCCGGTCCACCCAGCGCCCGGTCAACGGGTCGGCGGCGTCATTCTCCAGCACGAACACGCCGCGATGGGCGTCGTCGTCATGCCCGGCGGCGGCGGCCGTGAAGTACATGAACCACTTGCCGTCGAAGCGGTGCAGTTCCGGCGCCCAGATGGAGATGGCGTGATCCCCCGTCGCCGCCGGTCGCCAGACCACCACCTCCTCGGCCTCGGCCAGTTTGCCCAGGTCGCGGGTACGGCGGATGGCGAGGCGGTCGCCGCGCGTCGCGGTGAAATAGAACCAGCCGTCATGCGTCAGGATGAACGGGTCGGGGCCGGACGGCAGGATCGGATTGGTGAGCGTCGGTCGCGCGCTGTCGTGCTTCTGCGGCGCATGGGCGGCGTTCGAGATCGGTGCGGCGACAAAGGCGGCCGTGAGCGACATGAGCGCGAGGGTGTTTCGCATGAACGATGCCTTTCGGTGGGATGCGGTGGGCGGGTCGGGAGCGCTGGCATCCCGCACACCCGTGCCGCCTATCGCGGCAGGCTGATCCGCCGTGCCGTCAGGCGAGCGGACCGTTGGCGACGGGCGGGTTGAACACCGGCACCCCGGCGGGCGTGTAGCGGATCGGCTGAACGCGCGTGTGGCGGTTGGGATCGAACAGCGGGTCGCCCTGGATCTGTTCATAGTCGCGGGCGTGAAAGACCAGCATGTCGCGGCCCTGTTCATCCGTGGTGAAGCTGTTGTGGCCGGGCCCGAAGATCTTGTGCTCGCGCGAGGTCGTCATGACCGGCACCGGCGACTTGCTCCACGCCGCCGGGTCCATGATGTCGGCATCCGCCCGCGCGGTGAGCATGCCCAGGCAGTACCGCGCATCGGTGGCGCTGGCCGAATAGGTCAGGAACAGCCGGCCATGCCGGGCGAGCAGCGCGGGCGCCTCGTTCACCTTGAACCCGCGCGTTTCCCATTCCAGCGTCGGCACCGACAGGCGCGCCGGCTTGGCGGCCAGCGTCAGCGGCGTGGCGAGCGGCGCCAGGTACAGGTTCGAGTTGGTGTCGATTCCCGGTTCCCGCTGCGCCCAGCTGAGATAGCGGGTGCCGCGGTGAACGAAGCTGGTCGAATCAAGCGTGAAGCTGTCCCACGGCGTCTGCAGCTGGCCGAGCACCGACCACGGCCCCGTCATCGGGTCCGGCCCGTCGCACCGGATCGCATAGGTGCGGATGCGGAACACATCCTCGCCACCACCGCTTGGGCCCGCCGCGAAGTACATGATCCAGCGCCCGTCGATCAGGTGCAGCTCGGGCGCCCAGATGAACCCCGACATCGGCCCACTCGGCAGGTGGCGCCACAACACCTTTTCCGTGGCGCTCGACAGGCCGGCCAGCGTGCGCGAGCGGCGCAGCACCAGCCGGTCGTACTCGGGGACGGAGCCGGTCATGTAGTACCAGCCGTCGCTGTGCCGGAACACCTGCGCATCGGCGCGTTGACGCACCAGCGGGTTGATGATGCGGGGCGCGGGCACACGCCGCGCGATGGCCGGCGACACGCCCAGCGCGGCGGCCCCGGCCAGAAACAGACGGCGTGATGGATCGCCCATGGCTTCCTCCCTTATTGCCCCTCGGCGGTCGGCCAGCCGTCCGTTCCCCAACGCAGCGGCACGATGCGCAGCGTCGGGGCGCCGTTGGTGTCCCGGTCATAGGCGTGATAGACGACGTAATCGGTGCCGTCGGTGTCGCGGACATGGCCGGGATGACCCGGACCGCGAAACCGCTGCTTCTCCTGCAGGTCGGCGCGCAGCAGGATCGTGCCGCCGCCCGCCAGCATGGAGCTGCCGTCCCGTCCCCGATACGGCCCCTCGATGCTCTTCGACCGGCCGATCACGGTGTAATAGGTGCTGTTCACGCCCTTGCAGCAATAATCATAGGACGCGAGCAGCCAGTACCAGCCGCCATGCGCGAAGAGGAATGGCGCCTCCACGATGGAAGGCGCGCCGGCCGGCACCGGCCGCGATGCGAGCGCGCGCGGCTTTTCGCCCGGATGCAGCAGCTTTCCCGTTGCCGGATCGAGCGCGAACAGCTTCAGCCCCGTCCAGAAGCTGCCGAGCGCCAGCCAGTGGCGACCCTGTGCATCGGCGAAGAAGGCGGGATCGATCGCGTTATAGTCGTCGCCGGGCGCGGAGGTGACCACCAGCCCCTCGTCGCGCCAGCCATAGCCCGGTGCCGCCGGATCAAGCGTCGGGCTGGTCGCCAGCCCGACCGCCGATCGGTTCGAGCCGAAGGTGGAGACGGCATAATAAAGCCGGTATCGGCCGGCCACGAAACTGATGTCCGGCGCCCACATGTTGGTGGCGCCTGGGATGAGGCGGGTGGCCCAGTCCGGCAGCCGCTCAAAGGGTGCGGTGCCCCTCTGCCAATGCACCAGATCGTTGGAGACGCGCGCCGACAGGATGGCCTGACCGCCCGTGCCGATGCCGGTCGAGAAGACGTGGTACGTGCCGCCTTCGCGGATGATGACGGGGTCGTGGACCGGGCGGATGTCGCCGGTCAGCCGCGCGTTCAGCGATGCTGGCGTCGGTTCCTGCTGGGGCGGCGGCGGGCCGGCCGCCACCGACAGCGCCATCGCGATCAGGAGGGCTACTCGCTTCATCGCGGCCTCGCCGACATGGCGGCGCGGGGTGGTCGGCAGGTGGTCACGACGAGGTTCCGCAAGAGTGTATGCCAAGGGAGAATGCCAGTGTCGGGTGCGTGCGCGGCGGCGTACGCCGCGACCCGGATGGAAAAGGCGCATGGCCGGCCAACCGGCATCCTGGTGGAACTGATGCCTTCTCACGTCCCCCCACCTCATCCGAGCCGGGGGACGACACAGAGACGGCGCAAGCCTCCGCGGACCTGAGGACCTCGAGCCGGACGGGGGCAGGCCAGCACCTGCCGCCATCCGGCGTTCCGACGCGCTGTCGCAGACCCGCCTCAAGCCCCATGAGCGTGTCGGATCAAAGCGTCCGCACGGTCACGTCGGTCGCCTGCTCGGCACCGATCGGATTGCTCACCGGCAGCGTGAACGGGGCCGCCGCAATCTCGAACACATCCCCTTGCTGCGTGCGCACATCGTCGCTGAACGACAGGGTGGCGGTGCCGAAGAAGTGGACGTGGACGTCGCCCGGCCGGCGGAACGCGGCATATTTGAAGTGATGATGTTCCAGGTTGGCGACGCTATGCGACATGTTCGCCTCTCCCGACACGAACGGCTTTTCCCAGATCGTCTCGCCGTCGCGCACGATGCGGCTGGTCCCCTCGACATGGGGCGGCAGGTCACCGAGCAGCAGTTCGGGGCCGAGCGCGGCGGGCCGCAGCTTGGAATGGGCGAGCCACAGGTAATTGCCCCGCTCCGTCACATGGTCCGAGAACTCGTTGGCCAGCGCGTAGCCCAGGCGCACCGGCGCACCGTCCTGGTCGATCAGGTAGATGCCCGCGATCTCCGGCTCCTCACCGGCGTCCAGGGCGAAGGCGGGGGAGGGGATCGGGGCGCCCGGCGCGACCAGCGATGCGCCGTCGCCCTTGTAGAACCATTCCGGCTGGACGCCGGCGCCGCTCTCCGGCTTGCCGCCCTCCACGCCCATCAGGAACATCTTCATGGAATCGGTCTGCTGGGCGGCGTCGCTCATCGCGCGGTGCATCTTGTCGCGCCCTTCGGCGGAGCCGAGATGGGTCAGGCCGGTGCCGGTGAGCAGCAGGTGCGCCGGGTCCTCATGATCGATCGGCGCGAGCAGTTCGACGGCCGTCAGGTCCACCGTGTCGCCACCTTGACCCGCGAGCGCGGCCAGCGTGGTGCCCTCCGCCAGCGCGCGCTGGGCGAGCGCCAGGGTCGACGTGGCGCCCGCGATCACGGTCGCCTGTCCGTCGCGCAGCACCGCCACCCCGCGCGTGCCGTCGACCGCGCGGAATTGGACCAGGGATTGGTAGGAGGTCATGCGATCGGTCCTCAGGCGAGCTGCATGGTGCCGTCGACGCGACGGGCGACCTTGCACGGATTGTCGTTGCGCAGCGCCGTCGGCAGCAGCCGGTCGGGCAGGTTCTGGTAGCAGACCGGGCGCAGGAACCGCTGGATGGCGAGTGTGCCGACCGAGGTCGTGCGCGTGTCGCTGGTCGCGGGGAACGGGCCGCCATGCACCATGGCATGGCTGACCTCGACGCCGGTCGGCCAGCCGTTCGCCAGGATGCGCCCCGCCTTTTCGGCGAGTAACGGGATCAGCGGAGCGACCAGCGGCTCGTCCTCCTCGTCGAACAACAAGGTAGCGGTCAGCTGGCCCTCCAGCCCGCTTACCAGCGATGCGACCGCGTCAATGTCCGGCGCGCGCACGATGATGGAGGACGAACCGAACACCTCATGGCTGAGCGCCGCGTCCGCCGCGAAGGCATCGGCGTCGGCGGTGAAGATGGCCCCGCTGGCCTGGTTGATGCCGTCGCCCACCGGACCCTTGGCCAGCGTTTCGACCGCCGCATGTCCCTCCAGCGCGGTGACGCCGGTCTGGAAGGCGTTGTGGATGCCGGGAGTCAGCATGTGCTGGTTCGGCGCCTTCGCCAGCGCTTCGACCGCCGCACCCTCGAACGCGGCGAGGTCGCTGTTCGCCAGCGCGATGACCAGTCCGGGATTGGTGCAGAACTGCCCCGCCCCCTGCGTCAGCGACGCGACAAAGGCGGTTCCCAGTGCTGCGCCACGTGCCTGCGCGGCGGCGGGGAACAGGATCACGGGGTTGATGCTAGACATTTCAGCGAAGACGGGGATCGGCTCCGGCCGGGCATTGGCGATCTTGACCAGCGCCAGCCCGCCGCCGCGCGATCCGGTGAACCCGACCGACTTGATGCGCGGATCGGCCACCAGCGCGCCGCCCAGCGCGTTCGTCGTGCCGGGCAGGTAGGAGAAGACGCCCGCCGGCAACCCGCTGTCCGCCACCGCCTGGCGGATGATGCGCGCGACGATCTCGCCCGTGCCGGGATGCGCCGGATGCCCCTTCACCACCACCGGGCAACCGGCGGCCAGCGCGGACGCGGTGTCACCGCCCGCGACGGAAAAGGCCAAGGGGAAGTTGGACGCGCCGAATACCGCGACCGGGCCGACGCCCATGTTGACGCGGCGCAGGTCGGGGCGGGGCAGGGGCTGGCGGTCCGGCATCGCGGGGTCGATGGTCACGTCCATCCAGCCGCCTTCACGCACCACGATGGCGAACAGGCGCAGCTGACCCACGGTGCGGCCGCGCTCACCTTCCAGCCGCGCACGCGGCAGGCCCGTCTCGCTCATCGCGCGATCGATCAGCTCTTCGCCGGTCGCCGCGATCGCATCCGCGATCCGCTCCAGGAACGCCGCGCGATCCTCCGGCGGCAGGTCGCGGAATGCGGGAAAGGCCGCGGCGGCGAGCGCGCAGGCATCGGCCACGTCGTGCGCGTCCGCCTCTGCGAAACGCGGGCTCAGCGCCTTGCCCGATGACGGGTCGACCGCCTCGAAGCCGTTGCCGCTGCCTTGGCGCTCTTCCGCGCCCACGAGGATCGCGCCGGTGATCGATGACATGATGATGGTCCTTGGAAAATATGCGCTGTGCGTCAGGAGAAAACGTCGGTGGTCCGTTCCGGTGTCACCGGCTCACCGCCTGTCACGACCGGTTTGGCCCCCCACAGCGCGTAGAACAAGACGTAGAGTTCGCACGCCGCGGTCAGCAGGAACGACGTCTGCAGGCCGTACGCGTCGGCCAGCTTGCCCTGCACCGCGACCAGGGCACCGCCCGCGATCGCCATGATGAGCAGCCCCGAGCCTTCTTCGGTCAACGGACCCAGGCCGCGGATGCCCAGTGTGAAGATTGTCGGGAACATGATCGAGTGGAACAGGCCGACCAGGATCAGCGACCACATCGCGACCGGGCCGTGCGCGAACACGGTGATCGTCATGACCACGAACGCACCGATCGAGAACGCGGCCAGCACGGTTTCCGCACGCACCCGCTGCATCAGCGCGGACCCGACGAAGCGGCCGACCATCATGCCGCCCCACAACAGGGTCAGATAGCGGCCGGCGGCCTCCGTGGTCATGTTGCCGATGTCGGGGCGGCTGATGAAGTTCACGAACAGATTGCCGACGCCGATCTCCGCGATCAGGTAGATGAAGATCGCGGGGATGCCGAACACCAGGTTGCGGTGCCGCCACAGCGAATGGTTGCGGCGTTCCTCCTTGGCGACGCGGCTGGTCGCCTGGCCCATGGCGGGCAGCGGAAAACGCGCGATCACCACCGCCAGCACGACCAGCACGCCCGCGACCAGCAGATAGGGCAGCACCACCGAATGCGCGTCCGCCAGCCGCTCCGCCGGGGTCAGCACCACGTCGTTGCCGGCCGTGCCGCCCTTCGACCGGCCAAGGATCAGATAGGCGCCGAACAGGGGGGCGAGCATCGTGCCGGCCGAGTTCATCGCCTGTACCAGGTTGAGCCGCGACGAGGCGGTCTCCGGCGGGCCGACGACCGCTACATAGGGATTGGCCGCGACCTGGAGCAGCGTGATACCGCTGGCGATCACGAACAGCATGGCCAGCGTGACGCCGTACGACGGTATGCTGGCGGCCAGCGTCATGCCCAGCGCGCCCGCCGCCATGATCAGCAGGCCGGTGACGAGCGACCGTTGATAGCCGATCCGCTCGATCAGCTTGGCCGAGGGGATGGAGGCGAAGAAATACGCGATGAACCAGACGCTCTCGATCAGCGCGGCCTGGAAATAGCTCAGCTCGAACACGCTGCGCAGGTGGGGCAGCAGCGTGCCGTTGATGACGGTGATGAAGCCCCACATGAAAAACAGGCTGGCGAGCAGTTGCAGCGCCGATCGGTATCCTGTTCCCCCTTGCGGCCGTGGCGCGGGCGTCATGTCGGCCGCGGTCGGTACTGCCGGCATGCCGGTCCTCCCCTTTGAATGTCGTTCTGTTCCGATTTGTAAGACTTAGCCGAAGCTGGCGGGGCGTCAACGCCGCGCGCCCACCGCCCGCGCCTTTTGTGAAAGGCGGGTGCGGCGCATTGCCGCCACCGGGATCATCGAGGCACCCTCTGGACTTGTTCGGGCACGGGGCTAGCCTTCGGGGCCAAGGGGGTCCGTGCATGAAGCTTCTGGTTCGACTGGCGCTGGTGGCACTGGCGATGGCGCCGCTGGCCGCTTCGGGCGACAACAGCCCTCAGGTCCTGTTCGCATCGCCCGGCATCGGCGGGGGCGCGATCGAACGCTTCACGATCCGGTTCAGCCAGCCGATGGTCGCGCTGGGCGATCCGCGCGCGCAAGGACCGCTCAGCGTCGAATGCCCGGTCGCCGGCGAGGGACGCTGGGTCGACCAGCAGACCTATGTCTGGGAATTCGCGACGCCGCTGCCCGGCGGCACCGCGTGCGAGATGAAGACCCGCGAGGGGCTGAAGAGCGTCAGCGGCTATGCGCTGGGCGGGCAGCAGAGTTTCAAGGTCGACGCCGGCGGCCCGGTCGCGCGCGCCGTAATGCCCGGCGGTGGCGAGGTGGAGGAGGATCAGGTCTTCCTTGTCGCGTCGAACATGCCGGCGACGCCCGCCTCGATCGCGGCGAACGCCTATTGCGCGGTGGACGGGATCGGAGAGCGGATCGCGGTGGACGTGCTGGCACCCGACCTGCCGGCGAAACTGCTCGGTGAGATGGGCGATAAACGCTGGGAGGTCAGCAACTTCCTGGAAACGGCGGGGTTGCCGACCACCATTTCCGCCGCCGAAGGCGACCGGCGTCGCATGCTGGCGGGCGTGACCGCGCTGAAATGCCGCCGCCCGCTGCCGCCGGGCCGCGACATGGCGCTGGTCTGGGGCGCGGGGATCGCCGGGGCGGGCGGCAAGGTGGCGGGCGCCGACCAGCGTTTCGACTACACCGTGCGCAAGCCCTTCACCGCGCGTTTCGAATGTTCGCGCGTCAACCCACAGGCGGGGTGCAGCCCGGTGGAGGCGGCCTATGTCCGCTTCACCGCGCCCGTGCCGATGAGCCAGGCGGCCGCGATCCGCATCGAGACGGAGGACGGGACGTCGATCGCCCCCAAGTTCGACGACGACGACAAGAAGCGGGCGACGATCGCGGACATCCTGTTCAAGAGCCCGCTGCCGGTCGGCACGGCGGCACGGCTGGTGCTGCCCGCGGGGATCAAGGACGAAAGCGGCCGCCCACTTGCCAACGCGGAGCGCTTCCCCCTCGATATCCGCTTCGACGTGGCACCGCCTTTGGTCAAGTTCGCCGCCGGGTTCGGCATCCTGGAAGCGAAGCAGGGCGGCGTGCTGCCCGTCACGGTCCGCAACGTGGAGCCCGCCTTGCAGGGCCGGCAGTTGGGCGTGAACGGCCAGACCATGCGCGTCGATGGCGGCGATGGGGAGGTCGCGAAGTGGCTGCGCACCGTGGCCAGCGCCGGCGAGACAAAGGTCGAGGAGATCGAGCGCGGCAAGGACACGATCCGCATCAACCATACCGGCGAGGCGCCGGTCCTTGCCGCCGGTGCCGGGTCCGCGCTGAACGTCGCGCTGCCGGGCAAGGGCAAGGATTTCGAGGTGGTCGGCATTCCGCTGGCCAAGCCCGGTTTCTACGTCGTCGAACTGGCCAGCCCGGTGCTGGGCCGCGCGCTGCTCGGCCGGGACGTGTCGCGCTATGTCGCGACGGCCGCGCTGGTCACCGACATGGCCGTCCATTTCAAATGGGGGCGGGAGCGCAGCCTGGTCTGGGTGACGCAGCTGTCGGACGGAAAACCCGCCGCCAATGCGGAGGTTCGCGTGACCGACAGCTGTTCGGGCAGGCTGCTGGCGCGCGGGGTCACGGATCGCAGCGGCGGGCTGAACGTGCCCGCCGGCTTGCCCGAACCGGAAACCTATGGCGGATGCGAGAGCGATGGCGGATCGCACCCGCTGATGGTGTCCGCCCGGCGCGGCGACGATTTCAGCTTCACCCTGACCGATTGGGGGGAGGGGATCCGCCCCTACGACTTCGACCTGCCTTATGGTTATTCGGCGCGGGGGGAGACGGTGCACACCGTGTTCGACCGCGCGCTGGTCCGCCAGGGCGAGACGATCCACATGAAGCACATCTTGCGGCAGCCGATCGGCAACGGCTTCGCGCTGGCGCCCGGCGTGTCCGGCACGCTGAGGCTGTCGCATCGCGGGTCGGACACGGTGTTCGAGCTGCCGCTGTCGATCGACGCCAACGGGCTGGGTGAGACGGCCTGGACCGCACCGCAGGGTGCCCCAATGGGTGATTACGACCTGTCGATCGTCGCGGAAGGGCGCTCGTTCGAGGTGGGGCAGTCGTTCAAGGTGGACGAATACAAGCTGCCCACGATGCGCGCGACGGTGACCGGGCCGAAGGGGGCGGCGATCCGTCCCGCGACGCTGCCGCTCGACCTGTTCGTCGGCTATCTGTCGGGCGGAGGCGCGTCCAACCTGCCCGTGGACCTGCGCGTCGGCTGGTTCGCGCACGGCGCGACGCCGGAGGGGTATGACGGCTACACCTTTGGCGGACGCGCGGTCAGCGAGGGGGTGAAGCCGCTGGACGGCGACGGCGAGGAGGACAAGACCGAGCTGCCACCGACCCAGACCCTGCCCGCGCGCCTCAACGGCGACGGCACCGCGCGCCAGACCATCACCGTGCCGCAGGGGCTGGACGGCAATGCCGACATGCAGGTGGAGATGGATTATCAGGATGCGAACGGCGAGGTGCTGACCGCGTCGCGGACGATCCCGATCTTTGCCTCCGCGGTGCAGCTGGGCATCAGGACCGATGGCTGGCTGATGAAGCAGCACGACCTGCGCATGCGGTTCGTCGCGCTGGACACGGCGGGCAAGCCGATCAAGGGGCAAAAGGTGTCGCTGGCGCTGTACAGCCGCGAGGTGCTGACCGCACGGCGGCGGCTGATCGGCGGTTTCTACGCCTACGACAACCAGATGCGCACGACGAAGATCGACGCGGATTGCACCGCCGCCACCGACGCGCAGGGCCTGGCCCAGTGCCAGGTCGATCCGGGCGTGTCGGGGGAGGTCTATGCCGTGGCCACGACCGTCGATGGCGACGGCCATGTATCGCGCGCGACGCGCAGCGTGTGGCTGGCGGGCGATGACGACTGGTGGTTCGGCGGCGACAATGGCGACCGCATGGACCTGGTGCCCGAGCAACAGGCGTACAAGTCGGGCGACACTGCCCGTTTCCAGGTGCGGATGCCGTTCCGCGAGGCCACCGCGCTGGTGACCGTGGAGCGGGAGGGCATTCTGTCCAGCTTCGTCACGCATCTGTCGGGCCGCGACCCGGTGGTGTCGGTGCCGATGGACGGCGCCTATGCGCCCGATGTCTTCGTGTCGGTGATGGCGGTGCGCGGACGCACCACCAGTGGCTTCTGGAGCTGGCTGCACGGCATCGCCCGCACATTGGGCCTGTCGAGCACCCCGGACGAGGCGCCCGAGCCGACCGCGCTGGTCGATCTGGCCAAGCCCGCCTATCGCATCGGCATCGCCAAGGTGAAGGTCGGGTGGGAGGCGCACCGGCTGCAGGTGGATGTGAAGGCGGATCGCGAACGCTATGCGCCACGTGACACCGCCCAAGTCTCCGTGCGCGTCCGCACGCCGCAGGGCCGGCCCGCGCGTACCGCCGACGTGGCGTTCGTCGCGGTGGACCAAGCGCTGCTGCAACTGGCACCCAACGACAGCTGGGATGTGCTGACCGCGGAGATGGGAGAACGAGCCCTGTCGGTCTTGACCTCGACCGCGCAGATGCAGGTCGTCGGCAAGCGGCATTACGGGCGCAAGGCGGTGGAGGCGGGCGGCGGCGGCGGTGACGCGTCGGGCCTGAACCGAGAGAATTTCCAGCCGGTGTTGTTGTGGCGCGGGCGTGTGGCGCTGGATGCGCAGGGACAGGCGCGCGTGGCGGTGCCGTTGTCGGACGCCTTGTCCGCGTTCAAGCTGGTGGCGATCGCGACCGATGGTGCGCAACTGTTCGGCACGGGTAGCGCGGACATCCGCACCGCGCAGGACCTGTCGATCTATGCCGGTTTGCCGCCGCTGGTGCGTACCGGCGACGTCTATGCTGCTGGCTTCACGCTGCGCAACGGGTCGGACCGGCCGATGACCGTCACCGCGAACGTCGACGTGTTCCCCCGCGTCGCGACCGGCCGGCCGCTGACCGTGACGATCCCGGCCGGGGGCGCGGCGCCGCTGGCCTGGAACCTCACCGCCCCCGCCGGTGTCGACACCCTGCGCTGGCAGGTGCGGGCACGGTCCACGGACGGCCGCGCGACCGATCAGGTGACGGTGACCCAGGACGTGGTGCCGGCGATCCCGGTGGAGGTCTGGGCGGCGACGCTGGCGCGGGTCAATGCCGGCACGATGATCCCGATCACCCCGCCCGCCGGTGCGATCGCGGGACGGGGCAGCGTCGACATCCGCCTGGACGACAGCCTGGCGCCGCCGCTGAAGGGCGTGCGCGAGTATATGAGCGCATACCCCTACAATTGTTTCGAGCAGCGCCTGTCGCGCATCATCGTGCTGGGCGACGCGGCGGGCTGGACGCGGCTGGCGGGGGAGATCCCGACCTATCAGGCGCCGGACGGGCTGTTGCGCTATTTCCCCGGTGACTCGCTGAACGGGTCGGAGGCGCTGACCGCTTATGTCCTGTCGATCACGGGAGAGGCGGGGCTGGCGATCCCGGATGCTGCCCGGACCCGGATGGTCGAGGCGATGAAGGCCGTCCTCGACGGCAGGTTGCGCCGCGAAGAATATGGCGACGTGCGGTTGCAGCGGGTCGCGGCGCTGGCGGCGCTGGCCCGTGCCGGCGCGGCGACCCCGGCGATGCTGGGACAGATCGGCATGCCGCCGGCGGACATGCCGAGCGGAACGCTGGCCGATTATCTGGCCGCGATCGACCGCATACCCGGCCTGGCCAACGGCGCCGCACTGCGCGCGGAGGGAGAGCGCGTGCTGAGGACCCGGCTGGTCTATGAAGGGACGCGTCTCGACCTGTCGGACCAGTCGTCGGCGGCGTGGTGGCTGATGTCGTCGGGCGACGAGGCGGCGATCAAGGCGACGCTGGCCACGCTGGGCCGCCCCGGCTGGCAGGAGGATGGCCCGCGCATGATGGTCGGCGCGTCGCTTCGCCAGATGCGCGGGCATTGGGACACGACCACTGCCAATGCCTGGGGCACGCTGGCCGCGCGCCGGTTCGCGACCCTGTATCCGGCGGAGGCGGTGACCGGCACGACGACCCTGTCCTATGGCGGGCGTCAGGTGGCGCGGGGCTGGCCGTTGGCGGGTGAGGCGCGCACCCTGTCCTTTCCGCTGGCCGCGAGCCCTGCGCCGCTGAACCTGTCGCAGGCGGGCGGTGCGGGGCCATGGGCCAGCGTGTCGGTATCCGCCGCCGTACCGCTGAGCAGGCCGCTGGCGGCGGGATATCGCATGACGCGACAGGTGTCGGTGGTGCAGGCGCGCAACCCCGGCCGGCTGACGCGCGGCGACGTGGTGCGCGTGACGATCGCCGTGGACGCCAGTGCGGAGCGGAACTGGGTCGTGGTCAGCGATCCGGTCCCCGCCGGCGCGACGATCGTCGGCGATCTGGGCGGACAATCGGCGATGCTCCAGGCCGGGGGCGATGGGGAGGGTGTGCAGCCCTCTTATGTGGAGCGTGGCCGCGATGCGTGGCGCGGCTATTTCGCCTGGGTGCCGCGGGGCCGCTTCGTCGTGTCGTACACGCTGCGCCTGAACGGCGCCGGCCGCTTCGGCCTGCCGCCCAGCCGGGTGGAGGCGATGTATTCGCCCAGCATCCGCGCCGCCGTGCCCAACCAGCCGGTCGTGGTGGGCGTGCGGTGAGGCTGCGCCTGGCCGCGGTGGCAGGGATCGTCCTGCTGCTGGTGGCGATCGATTATCTGACCTATCCGCCCGCGCTGCCCGGCTATGCGCAGGCGCGCAGCGCTTTCCGCCCGTCGGAGGCGTGGCTGTACGATCGCCACGGGGTGCTCATCGACAGCACGCGGGTCGATTTCGCGACCCGTCGGCTGGGCTGGGTGTCGCTGGACCGGATTGCGCCGGTCGTGCCCCGCACGGTGGTCGCGGCGGAGGATCACCGTTTCGCCGATCACGGTGGTGTCGATTGGCTGGCGCTGGCCGGATCGATCGAACGCAGGCTGTCGGGACAGCGCACGCGCGGGGCCAGCACGCTTTCCATGCAGGTGGCCGGCTTCCTGTCGCCCGACCTCGCGCGGCCGGGTGCACGCGGCTGGCTGGACAAGGCGCGCCAGCTGCGTGCCGCGCGTGCGCTGGAGGCGCGGTGGAGCAAGGACCAGATCCTGGAGGCGTATCTGAACCTCGCGCCCTTTCGTGGCGAGGCGCAGGGGATCGGCGCGGCGGCGATGGCGTTCTTCGGCAAGACGCCGGCGGCGCTGGCGCATGACGACGCCGTGCTGCTCGCGGCGCTGTTGCCCGATCCGCAGGCGAGCGCGGCACGGCTGGCCTCGCGCGCCTGCCGCATCGCCCATGCGGCGAGCTGTGCCGCGTTCCAGGCACAGGCCGCGTCGATGCTGGGGCCTGCGCGCAGTCTGGCGCTGGACCCCGGCTTGGCTCCGCATCTGTCGGACCGGTTGCTGACGCGTGCCGGGATGCGCGTCACCACGACGTTGGACGCCGGCATTCAGCGCATGGCGATCGCGGCGCTGCGCCGCCAGTTGCAGGGGCTGGGCGGCAGCCGAGCGCGCGATGGCGCCGTGGTGGTGGTCGACAATGCCAGCGGTGACGTGCTCGCCTATGTCGGCGGGATCGGCGGCGCGTCGACGGCTCCGGCCGTGGACGGGGCGAACAGCTATCGACAGGCGGGATCGACGCTGAAGCCGTTCCTGTATGCCCAGGCGATCGAGCGCGGCTACCTGACCGCGGCGTCGATCCTGGACGATTCGCCGGTGCAACTCGACACGGCGTCGGGCCTGTACGTGCCGCAGAATTACGACCACGGGTTCAAGGGGCCGGTGTCCGCGCGCACGGCCCTGGCCGGGTCGTTGAACGTGCCGGCGGTGCGCACGCTGCTGCTGGTGGGGGTGGACCCGTTCCGCGACCGGTTGTGGGACACCGGCTATCGCGGGCTGGTCGAGGACGGGCAATATTACGGCTTCTCCCTGGCATTGGGATCGGCGGAGGTGACGCTGCTCGAACAGGCGGACGCGTATCGCAGTCTGGCGAACGGCGGGCGCTGGTCGCCCGTGCGCCTGACTCCGGATGCGCAAGTTGCGCCGCCCCGTGCGGTGACGACGCCGGCCGCCGCGTGGATCGTGGCCGACATGCTGGCGGACCCCAATGCGCGCGCCGCGACCTTCGGCCTCGACTCCGCGCTGCGCCTGCCGTTCTGGGCGGCGGTGAAGACCGGCACGTCCAAGGCGATGCGAGACAATTGGTGCGTCGGCTTCTCCGACCGTTTCACCGTGGCGGTATGGGTCGGCAATCTGGAGGGCGATCCGATGCGGGCGGTGTCCGGCACCAGCGGCGCGGCGCCCGTGTGGCGCGACCTGATGCTGGCGCTGGCGGCACGCGGTGGCGGCCATGCCCCGCCGCCCCCGCTGGGCGTGGAGGTGCGGCGCATCGCCTTTGCCGACCATCTGGAACAACCGCGCCGCGAATATTTCCTGCGCGGCACCGGCCAGGCGCTGATCGCCGCCGCCCCCGGCGAGTCGCGCCGTCCCCGCATCGTCAACCCGGTCGCCGGCACCGTCTATGCCATCGACCCGGATATCCCGCCGGATCGCCAGCGCTTCGCCGTCGCGGTCACCGGCAGCGTCGAGGCGTATCGCCTGCTGCTCGACGACCGCGACCTGGGGCCTGCAACGGCCCGGCCACAGGTGATGCCGGCGCCCGGCGTGCACCGATTGCGCCTGGTGGATGTCGCCGGCCGCTTGGTGGATCAGGCACGCTTCACGATCCGGTGACCGACGGCCCTGTCACCGGTGCCTCGCCCCATGAAAATGATGACAGAATGAAGACGCGGTTGCGCATGCCGTCACCAAAGAGTCACCGCTCCGCCGCCGAACATCCGTAGCGCCGCCCTTGCGACCAAGAGGTCCGTTAAGGGGAACACACACCATGCTTCGACTTTCGCGCGCCAGACTGCGGCTGCTTGCCGGCGCGGCCGTGCTGATCGCGCCGGGGGTTGCCGCCGCCGCTCCCGCGAATGGATCGCCCGCCGCTGCAAACGCGCCCGCCGTCAATGCCGCCGCGACGACCGCCGACCCCGCCGCTGCGAGCGATCCCAAGGATCCCACGGCCGATCAGCAGGCGCAGGCGGAAAGCGGGTTGAACGACGTGGTCGTGACCGCGACCCGTCGCGAAACTAACCTGCAAAAGACGCCGATCGCGATCAACGTGCTGGGCGCGGAAACCATCCGCGAGCGTCACGTTCAGAGCCTGCTCGACCTGGCCGACGGCGCGGTGCCCTCGCTGCGCGTCGCGACGTTCGAGGCGCGCCAGACCGCGCTGACCGTCGGCATCCGCGGCATCGTGCCGCTGGACGCGAACCAGCCGGCCCGCGAACAGGGCGTCGGCATCTATATCGACGGCGTCTATCTGGGCCGCCAGCACGGCCTGAACGCCGCCTTGTTCGACGTCGACCGGATCGAGGTGCTGAAGGGGCCGCAGGGCACGCTGTTCGGCCGCAACACCGAAGGCGGCGCGCTGAGCATCGTCACCAAGGCGCCGTCGGGCAAGTTCGACCTGCGCGCGACCGCCGGCGTGGCGAACTATGGCGGCTACAACGCCGACCTGCACATCGACCTGCCCGAAGTGAACAACATCAGCCTGAAGTTCGACGGCGTCGTGCAATATCAGGATCCGACCACCAAGAACCCGCTGGCCGGGCAAAAGGGGTGGAATTACTTCGACCGGCGCGGCGGCCGCGTGGCCGTGCGCTGGGCACCGCGTGACGACTTCAAGGCCGATTACGCCTTCGACTTCGGCTATGACGCCAACTCGCCCTTCTACAGCCAGCTGTTGAACTACAACCCGAACGGCTGTGTTGCGGGTGCCGCGTCCGCGTCCGCGGGCTGCGTCCTGCCGGGCACCAGCCCGACCAGCTTCACCGGCACGGTGAAGCCGCTGCCCGGAATCGTGCAGGTCAATGGCGACGACCGCATGAAGACCGCCGACATCGGCGTGCCGCAGAACCCCAGCATCGACAAGACGCACGGTACCTCGCTGCACCTGACGTACAATCCGGCCGACTGGATCGAGCTGCGCTCGATCACCGCATACCGCACCGTCAGCTCCACCCAGTGGGACAATTCCGGCGGCGCCCACCGCGTCCCCGTTTATGCGCCGAACGGCCTGTTCAGCCGCTACAGCCTCGCCGACCTGTACCAGCATCAGTTCAGCCAGGAATTCCAGGCGGTCGGCAGCCTGCCGCAGATCGATTACGCGGCCGGCCTGTATTATTTCACCGAAACCGCGAACGACGATGCGGCGACGCCCTCGTCCAACCAGTGGAACGCGAACGGGACGGCCTATACCATCGTCGATCCGCTGCGCGGCTCCAACGGCTTCGGCTCGCAGCCCGGCTTCCGCTCCATCGACCGCGCCAGCCGTGCCAAGTCGAAAAGCTACGCGGCCTACGGCCAGCTGACCTTCACGCCCGACGGGTTCGACGCGCTGCACCTGACGGCGGGCGGGCGCTATACGCATGACGACAAGAGCGGCACGCTGTTCATCGTCAACAACGCGCCGTCGCGCTGCCCGGTGGCCCAGAACCCGGCGCCGCTGTGCACCTTCTCCGAAAAGAACGACCGGTTCGACCCGATGGCGACCGTCGCGTTCGACGCCAGCGCCGACGTGCACCTGTACGCCAAATACGCCTCCGGCTACCGCGCCGGCGGTGCCAGCTCGCGGTCGATCAGCTATCGCTCGTTCGGGCCGGAAACGGTGAATTCCTACGAGGTGGGTGCGAAGACCGAGTTCCTGGATCACCGCGTCCGGCTGAACCTGGCCGGCTACATCATGGACCGCAAGAACAGCCAGGTCGACTTCTCCAACGTCGCGCCGCTCGGCAACGGCACGACGCGCAACACGCTGGAGACGATCAACGCGCCGGGCACGACGCGGATCAGGGGCGTGGAAGCGGACCTGACCGTCAATCCGGTACAGGGCCTGACGCTGACCGGGTCGTACGCATACACCTACACGCGCATTCCGCCCGTTCTGAACCCGTTCACCAACGTCCAGCAGAACGTCTTCATCGTCTATACCCCGCGCAACGCGGCGAGCGGATCAATCGACTACAGCCTGCCGGTCGCGGGCGCCTCGCTGCGCTTCCACCTGGACGGCAATTATGCGCAGGCGACGCAGACGTTCGACCAATATGCGACCAAGAACGACAGCTCGTTCATCGTCAACGGGCGTGTCGCCCTGGCCGATATCGACCTGAACGATGGACGCATGCTGACGATCAGCCTGTGGGCACGCAACCTGTTCAACGAGGCGCACGTCTATCGCCGCGATCCGTCCAACAGCCTGGGCGCGCTGACCACCAGCGGCGCGAGCAGCATAAACAACATCCTGGGCGATTACGGCAACTTCAACGCACCGCGCACATTCGGCGTGGAAGGGTCGATCCGGATGTGATCGGTCATGGGCGGGGTCGATCGCCCGGATTGACCTCGCCTAATTTGCGACCGGCAGGGTGAAGCATGCGCGCAGGCCCGGCCGCGCATCGTCCAGCACCAGCGCGCCGCCGTGCAGCCGTGCGATCGCATCGGCCAGCGGCAATCCCAGCCCATGGCCGGGCCGGTGCCGGCTGGCATCCAGTCGCCCGAACCGGCGCAGTGCCAGTGCCCGGTCGGCCGGTGCGATTCCGAGCCCGTCATCCTCGACGCACACCGTCGCGCGCTCGCCCGTAGCATGGATCGACACTCGTACGCGAGCGCCCGCCGGCGTGTGGTTGAGCGCGTTTTCCGCCAGGTTCATCAGCGCCTGGCCGAGCAATCCGGCATCGCCCGTCACCGTCAGAGCCGGCGGCGCATCCATGGCGATGTACTGGCCTGCCTTGGTCGCCAGCGGCGACAGGCTGTCGACCACATCGGCGGCCAGGGAGACGATGTCGATCGTGGCGAAGGCGGCGTGGCGGCTGCCGCTTTCCACCTCCGTGATGCGCAGCACGGCGCCGAACATCGCCAGCAGTGCGTCGCATTGCGCGATCGCATCCTCCAGCGCCGCCGCCTGTTCGGTGCTCGTCGCGTCGTTCGCCAGCCGCTCCAGCTTCGCACGCAACCGGGCCAGCGGCGTGCGCATGTCGTGCGCGACATCGGCGCTGACATGGCGCAGGCTGGTCATCAGCGCGACGATGCGGTCAAGCATATGGTTGAACGCCACCGCCTGCGCCGCGAATGCGCCGCCGCCCGCGGGAACCGGCACGCGGCGCGAAAGGTCGCCGTCGACGATCGCCTCCGCCGTCGAGCGCATGTCGCCGATGCGCCGCCGGATCAGCAGGCCGAACATCACCGTTCCGCCCAGCACCACCAGCGCGATCGCGCCGAAGCCGATCACTGCGTTGCGCAAACGCACCGGTCCGTATCCCTCGACCGGCTCGGTTTCCGCGATCACCGCCAGCCTCAGGCCGTGGCCCGCGTCCCGCACCAGCGCGCGCCCTGTTGACAAGCCGGCGATGCGGTCGGTGCCGTGCAGGGTGGACAGGCCGACCGGCGGGCGCCGCGGCAGTGCGACGTTTCCGCCCAGCCACGTGCCGCGCGGATCGATCAGCTCGAACCCGATGTCGCCGGTGTCACGACGCCGCGACAGGGTGTCGATACGGGCCAGGATCGTGGCGCGGTCGCCGGGCGCGACATCCTCCAGCACCGTGTCCGCGACAGCGGCGATGCGCCGGTCGACCAGCATCGCTATGGTGCGCCGCGCGGTGGTGTAGGTCGCATAGCCGGTCAGCCCGGTAGCCAGCGCGAACAACGCCAGGAACGCGACCGTCAGCGTGCGTAGCGACTGCATGTCACGCCTGCAGCATGTATCCGACACCCCGTTTGGTGACGATCGGATCGTCGCCCCCGTTGCCGGTCAGCTTGCGACGCAGGCTGAGCACCTGCGCGTCGACGATGTTGGCCGTCGGTTCGAAGTCATAGCCCCAGACCCGCTCGATCAGCATCGCGCGCGTCAGGTATCCGCCCGCCTGCCGCGCCAGTTCGAGCAACAGCCGGAATTCCAGCCGCGCGAGGTCCAGCGCCACGCCGTCGCGCCAGGCGCGGTGCTGGGTCGGGCTGATCACGATGTCGCCGGCACGGATCGTCTCCGCCTCCGTGCTGGTCCAGCCGCGTGCGCGGATCAGCGCCTTCAGCCGGGCATCGATCTCCGCCGCCGGGGTCGGCTTGGTCACATAATCGTCGGCGCCGGCGTCGAGCCCGTCGACCTTTTGGTCCCACCGGCCCAGCGCCGACAGCATCAGCACCGGCAGGCTCCGGCCACGCTCGCGCAGCCGGCGGACCACCGTTGCGCCATCCATGCGCGGCAGCATGCGGTCCAGGATCACCGCGTCGAAACTGTCGCGCTCCACTGCCACCAGCGCGGCTGCGCCATCCTCCGCGACCACCACGCGGTGATCCAGGGCGCGCAGTTCCTCCGCCAGTGTTTGGGCGGTCGGCTCGTCATCCTCGACAAGAAGCAGGTCCATGGCAAACAGCGTCCTCGCGCGGCAACCGGTGTGATCGCACCGATGCCGGGCGGTGCGGGCGGCTGCAAGCCCGGACGCGCGCCCGGTCGTCGCTTTGCCGCCGCCCGCTCAGATCATCGCGGCGATCCCAGCGAACGCAAGGTCAGCGCGCGGGCCAATGCGGCGGGGGACGCCTGGGCGGTGACCGTCACCGTGCGGCTTTCGCCCGGCAGCAGGTCGAAGCCATTGTCCGACGGATCGGCGGCCGTTGCGCCGAAATCGAGCATCACCGCGCGCGCCAGGCGCGCGGCCGTCACCGTTACCCGATTGCCCGCCCATGTCGCGCTCAGGCCCGGGTCGGGATAGCGCATGTCCTTGGGCACACCGCGTTCGACGATCGTCCGGCTGGCGACCGTATCGCCGACGACCAGCTCCGCCACGGCATAGCTGGCGGCGGGGTCGGAGCCGGCGAACAGGGCGTCGTCTGTCAGTGTCGCCGCTGGCGTGGCGGACAGCGGCGCCAGCGTGACGCTGCCCCCCTCCTGCTTCAACGCCGTGCCGTCCATCGCGAACGAGCGGATCGACCAGCGCGCCGGCACCGGCTGCGTCGCATCCGATACCAGCACGACCCGCGTCGCGCCGCCGCGATGTTCGGCGACGATCGCCTGGGGCGCGAAGAAGCGGCGGGCCTCGTACTGGAGCAGCTTCCACCGCCCGTCATGGTCGATGCTGGCCCAGGAGATCGCCGGCCACACATCGTTGATCTGCCAGAACAGCGACCCCATCGTGACCGGGCGACAGGCCCGGTGATGCAACGCGGCCATCCGGATCGCCTGTGCCTGATTCACCTGGCTCAGGTACACGAAGTCGCCGAAATCCTTCGGCTCGCCCAGCCGCGCGCGCATGTAGAACAACAGGCGCTCATTGCCCTCGCCCGCCAGGAACTTCTGGTGCGCCTTCATCACCGGGCTGTCGGGCGACAACGGACCCGGACCGGCGAAGTCGCGGATGGTCGCCAGCCCCGGTGCGCCCTGGAACCCGTATTCGGACATGAAGCGCGGGCAGCTGTCGAGATAGGTCTCGACCGGTTTCGACCCCGACCAGACTTCCCAGAAATGGCGGTCGCCCGCGGCGTCCCTGTCGGCCGGCCCGTCATAGTCATTCGAGGGCGATCCCGCCCAATAGGGGGTGCCCGGCGACCGGGTCAGCACCGCGTCGCGCAGCACCTGGCCGAACAGCACCGCCATGCCGGTCGCGATCCGTTCCTGTTCGTCGGCGCCGATCGCCTTCTTGAACGCCTGGCGGTCGCCCCAGTCCTGCCAGCCCGACAGGACCTCGTTGCCCCCGGTCCAGCCGACGATGGAGGGATGGTTGTTCAGGCGCTGGACCTGCTCCTCCGCCTCGATCCGCACATTCTCCCGAAAGGCGGCCTGGGCAGGGGGTACCGATCCACCGAACATGAAGTCCTGCCAGATCATCAGGCCCATCTCGTCGGCCATGTCGTAAAAGCCGTCGTCGAGATAATAGCCGCCGCCCCATACGCGCAGGGTGTTCATGTTGGCGTCGCGCGCGCCCTGCAGCACCCGGCGCATGTCGCCCGGCGTCACCCGCGCGGGAAAGCTGTCGAACGGGATCAGGTTCGCGCCCTTGGCAAAGATCGGCACGCCGTTGACGCGGAACCCGAACGCCCCATTCCCGCGGATCAGCTCCACCTGGCGCAGGCCGATGCGCCGTTCCGCCGTGTCGGTCGTCGCGCCGTTCCGGTCCAGCGTGGCGCTGGCCCGGTACAAGGCTTGCCCGCCGTACCCGACCGGCTGCCAACGCTGCGGGTTCGGCACCGTCAACGGCACGGTGACGTGGTTCAGGCCGGGGACGAGGGTCGCGCGCCCTTCGGCTTCCACCCGCCTGCCGTCCGGGCCGGTCACCGCCACGCGCAGCGTCGCGGGTCCGGCATGGTCCGCCACGACCTCGAACCGGGCGGACAGCCGCGCCTCCGCATCGCTCAACGCGTCCTGATCGATCCGGAACGTGTCGATCCGCGCGTCGTCCCACGCCTCCAGCCGGATCGGGCGCCACGGGCCGACATTCAGGATGCGCGGTCCCCAGTCCCATCCGTAATGATATTTGGGCTTGCGGATATAGGGGGACGTTTGCCGCCCCTTGGGCTCGTCGCCGAACGCGGAGTCATATTCGCCGGGCAGCGAGTGCGCCTCCGCCAGCACGGCGGGCTGAAGGGTGCGGATCGGCGCGGCGAAGGTGATGGTGACGCTGTTCTCGCCGCCATGCAGGAACGGCTTGGCCGCCACCCGCCAGCGGCGGTGCGCATTGTCGGCCTTCAGCACCTCGCGGCCGTTGATCGCGACGGTGGCAAAGGTGTCGAGCCCGTCGAACACCAGGTCCAGATGATCGCGCGCCAGCATTGCCGGCGTGACCCGCAACGTGCGGCGGTACTGCCAGTCGGTGCGCCCGACCCATTGGATCGCCGCCTCGTTGGTGCGCACGAAGGGGTCGGCGACCCGGTGCGCAGCGATCAGGTCCTGTTGCACGCTGCCCGGCACGCGCGCGGTGAACCAGCGCCCCTCGCGCCGGTGTTCGGCCAGCGCGCCCGCGTCGGTCGGCGCGATCCGCGCCTGCCACCCGTCGTCCAGCGGGGTGACCGTGCGCGGCGCGGCCATAGCACTGCCCGCCATCAACGCCGGCATCGCCATGGACCAGATGGTCACCAATTTCCGCATCATCGCCTCTCCCCCGGCCGTCCCGGTCGCATGGTGTAAAACGGATCGCACGCCGGGTGAACCGTGCACCGGCGTGTCCCGCCGCCGGTCAGGCGGGCAGCGCCGCGCGGCCAGCCAATGTCGCCAGCGTGGTGTCGTCCGCCAGCAGGTGCAGCACGCCATTGGCGGGATGCGCGAGCGCGCGGATGCCGAGGTCGCTCAACGCTCCCTCATCCGCCCAGTCCGCGTTTTTCAGATGCACCCGCAAGCGACCGTGGTGGCGCGACCCGGCCAGGACATTGTCCATCCCGCCGAGCGCGGCCGTCAGCGAAGGTGTCAGCTCCAGCGGCAATTCCGGCTCCGCTGCCGCCGCCTGCGCGAGCGGTTGGGCGACATCGCCGCCGGCTGCCACCACCGCGCGGATCTCGTCGGCCACCATGTCGGCCATCGGTCCCAGCACCACCTGCAACGCGGTGTCGGACGGGCGGATCAGCCCGCGCGCGCCCAGCGCCTTCAGCGCCGCCTCGTCCACCGCCGCCTGATCGCGCACCACCAGCCGCAGCCGGGTCGTGCACGCGTCGACCGATTGCAGGTTCGCCGATCCGCCCAGCGCGCGCGCAAAGGCGCCGCCGCGGCCCCCGGCGTCCGATCCCTGCGCCGGAACCTCGGCCGCCGGCACCGCTTCACGCCCCGGTGTCGGCAGGTCGAAGCGGCGGATGAAGAAGCGGAACAGGCCATAGTACAGCGCGAACCAGACCAGCCCCACCGGCAGCAGCAACAGCGGCCGCGTCGCCTTGCCGAAGTTCAGGACATAGTCGAACAATCCGGCGGAAAAGCCGTAGCCGAGCCGCACGCCCAGCGCGTTCATCACCGCCTCCGCCAAGCCGGTCAGCACCGCGTGGATCGCGTACAGCGCTGGCGCCAGGAACATGAAGCTGAACTCGATCGGTTCCGTCACGCCGGTCAGGAACGAGGTCAGCGCGAGGCTGAGCAGCAGTCCGCCGACCGCCTTGCGTCGGTCCGGCGCGGTTTCGTGGTACATGGCCAGGCATGCGGCGGGCAGGCCGAACATCATGACGGGGAAGAACCCGCTCATGAAGCCGCCCGCGCTGGGATCGCCCGCGAAGAAACGGGTCAGGTCGCCCGTCTTTCCATGATAGTCGCCGACCACGAAATAGGCGACGTTGTTCAGGATGTGGTGGAGCCCGGTCACCAGCAGCAGCCGGTTGAGCAGCCCGAACGCGAACAAGCCCCAGCCGCCCGCGGCGACCACGCCGCCGGACAGCGCGTCCATGCCGCCGCTGATCGCGCCATAGCTCTCGCCCAGCACCAGCGCGAACAGCAGGCCGGTGAACCCCGCCAGGATCGGCACGCTGCGCCGTCCGCCGAAAAAGGCGAGGTAGTCGGGCAGCTTGACCGCGCTGAACCGATTGTAGAGCAGCCCGCCGGCCAGGCCCGACAGGATACCGACGGGCACGTCCAGCTTCGCGATCGCCGCCGCCTTCCACGCCGCCGATACGGTCGCGGACAGCGTATCCGGAACGCCGCTCAGCGCGGATGCCGGCGCGTCGATCAGCGCCTGTGCGCCGTTGCCGGACACCAGGTAGCAGACCATGCCCCCCATCGCCGCCGCGCCGTTGCCGTCGCGGGCGAAACCGGTCGCGACCCCGACCGCGAACAACAGGCCCAAGTGCGAAAAGATCGCTTCCCCCGCCGCGCTGACAAAGGCGATGTTGAGCAGGTCCGGCTGGCCCAGCCGCAGCAGCAGGCCCGCGATGGGCAGCACCGCGATGGGCAGCATCAGTGCCCGGCCAAGCGGCTGCAACGCGCCAAGGATCGCCTTCATGCCTTAGCTCCTTCCTTGGCGAAGCGTCGCGCCAGGGTTCTGACGCCGGCGGCGGAATCGCAACGCAGCGCCGCCGTCGCGTGATCGCGACAGGCGGCCATCGACAGGGTGGACACCAGTGCCTTGATCTCCGGCACCACCGCGGGCGCGGCGGACAATTCGGTGACGCCCAGGCCGATCAGGATCGGCACCGCCAGCGGATCGGATGCCAGCCCGCCGCACACGCCGGTCCAGCGCCCCTGTCGCGCCCCACCGTCGCAGGTCGTGCCGATCAGGCGCAACACCGCCGGATGCAGGCCATCGACGCCCCCCGCCACGGCCGGATTGCCGCGATCCATGGCCAGCACATATTGGGTCAGGTCGTTGGTGCCGATCGACAGGAAGTCGACCTCAGCCGCGAACAGGTCGGCGGTGACCGCGGCGGCGGGCGTTTCGACCATGATGCCCAGCGCGACGGGGTCGGTGATCGACAATTCCGCGCGCAGCCGGTCGAGCACCGCGCGCACGGCGCGGACCTCGTCCAGCCCCGCGACCATCGGCAGCATGATGCGGCACTGACCGATCGGGCGTACCGACAGGATCGCGCGGATCTGGTCCTCCAGCACCGCCGGATACGCCAGGCTCACCCGGATGCCGCGCAGGCCCAGCGCCGGGTTCTCCTCGGCAAGGATCGGCAGGTACGATGCCGGCTTGTCGCCGCCGATATCGAGCAGGCGGACGATCAGCGGTCGCCCCTCCAACCCCTCGGCGATGCGTTGATACTCCGCCGCCTGTTCCGCGACGGTCGGCATCGTGTCGCGGTCGAGGAACAGGAATTCGGTGCGCAGCAGGCCGCATCCTTCCGCGCCGCGCGCCACCGCAGGCGCCGCATCGTCGGCGGAGCCCAGATTGGCGAACACCTCGATACGCGTGCCGTCCGCGGTGACGCAGCGCTCTCCCGCGCGGGCCAGCATGTCCGCCCCCCGCCGTGCCTCGTCCGCCACCCGTCCGCGCGCGGTGTCGAGCAGGTCCGCGTCTGGGTCGGCCAGTACCCATCCGGCGCCGGCATCCAGCACGACGCGGCTGCCCTCATCCACGCCACCCAGCGCCGCCCCCACTGCGACCAGCGTCGGCAGGCCGAGGGACGCGGCCAGCACGGCGACATGTGACGTCGGCCCGCCACGTTCCACCACCAGCCCGGCGAGCGCCTTCGCATCGATCGCCATCAGGTCGGACGGCAGCAGGTCGTCGGCCAGCAGGATGGTGCCGGGCGGATAGCTGGATGGGACGGTCGTGTTGCCGAATAGCCGTGCGATCAGCTGCCGTTCCAGATCCAGCATGTCGTCGGCACGCTCGGCCAGCCGGGCATCGCCGCCGGCGCGCAGCCGGCCGGCCAGTGGGCGGATCGCGCCGCGCAGGGCATGGCCGGCACTCTCGCCGCGCACGATGCCGGCGCGGACCGCATCGAGCAGCGCAGGGTCGTCGAGCAGCGCGCGGTGCGCCTCCATGATCGCGCGCGCGGGTCCGGTCGCCGCGCGTTCCCGCAGCGTCAGATCGCCGGACAGCGCCTGCCGCGCCGCCTCGAACGCCGCCTCCTCCTGCGCGATGCCGACGCCGTGTTCCGGCACGTCGAGATCGGCGGTGCGCAGCCGATGGGCGATGCCGACTGCCAGACCGGGTACCGCCGTGACCCCGGTCAGCGCCCCCGCTGGCCTGTCCGCTGCCGATGGCGCCTGCACGACCGGCGGCTGCGCGGCTGCGGCCTCCGCTTCGTTCATGCCGCTCTCGATCAGGGCGATCAGCGCGCCGACCGACTGCTCGGCACCGGCCCCGCGAGCGGACAGCGTCACCGTGTCCCCCCGGCCGATGGTCAGCGCCATGAGGCCGGTCGGGCTGACCGCATCCGCATGCTCCCCGTTCCGGGCGATCGTCACCGCGGCCGGCTGCTGCCGCGCCAGGGTGGCTATCCGCGCGGCGGGGCGGGCATGGATGCCGTGGGGCAGGGCGACGACCAGCGTCCGTTCGAACAGCGCGCCGTCCGTCCCGCTGGGTGGCGGTGCGGCGGGATCGACGCGCGCCAGGGTCATCAACGGCGCGCCGGAGGCGATCGGCCCCGGCGCGGCCCGGTCGCGGACCTGCCAGCCGTCACCGACCAGCAGGATCGGCGTCACCATCGCCCGCGCCTCCCGTACCAGCAGGTCCAGGTCGAAACGGATCAACGGCGTGCCCGCCGCCACCGTGTCGCCGCCGCGCACCAGCACCGTGAAGCCGCGCCCGCCCAGCGCCACCGTGTCCAGCCCGAGATGGATCAGCAACTGCGCCCCGCCTTCCGCCGTCATGGTCAGGGCGTGTCCGGTGGATTGGACGCTCAGCACCGTGCCCGCGCAGGGGGCGCACAACAGGTCGCCGACAGGATCGACGGCGATGCCGTCGCCCAGCATCCGTTCCGCGAACACCGGGTCGGGTACGTCCGACAGCGGTGTGATCCACCCGTCCAGCGGGGCAGCGAGGGTGATGGTGGCCATGCGATGATCCTGCGGATGGGCGGGCACGGCGCGGGACGTCAGGCGACGTGGGCCGCTGGCGCCGGCGCGAAGAACGGCTCTGGCTCGGCGCGGTCCCCGCCGACGGTCGTTGCGACCGGTTGCAGGTCGGCGGACAGCTGCACCCAGTCCGCCCTCAAGCTGGCCGCCAGTGCACCACGCTCCGCCAACAGACCCAGAAGCGCGGCTGGGTTGGCCGATGCCATGGTGGACGCGTCCTGTGGCGACAACTGCATCATCGACACCGCGCCGCGCAGCGCCGCCGCCATGTCGATGTCGCATCCCGCCAGCGTGCCGTCCGGCCCCAGGCAGCGGCCACCCTCGACATGGATCGGCACGTCGCCCAGCAGGAAGTCCTTTTCCGCCGCACCGACCGACGGCATCGCGTCGGATATCAGCATGAGGCGATCGTGCGGACGGCTGCGGAGCGCCACGCGCAGTACCGCGGGATCGACATGGAACCCGTCGGCGATGATGCCGCACCATACGGCCTGATTGTCCAGCGCAGCGCCGACCAGTCCCGGTGCGCGGTGCAGCAGCGGCGACATGGCGTTGAACAGGTGCGTCACCCCGCTCGCGCCCGCGGCGAACCCGGCCTGCGCCTCGTCCAGGGTCGCGTCGCTATGGCCCAGGCTGACGATCACGCCGGCCGCGACCAGCGCGGCGATGCGGTCCGACGGCACGATCTCCGGCGCCAGCGTCACCATCACCTTGCCGCGTCGGGGCCTGGTAAGCAGGTCCAACAGCGCATCGTCGAGCGGGCGAAAGCGGCGGGGATCGTGGATGCCCTTGCGCGCCGGGTTGATGCACGGCCCCTCGACATGGATGCCGACGACGCCCGGTACCCCGGCCGCAATGGCATCATCCACCGCGTCCAGCGCGCGGCCGATGATGGCGGGCGTCTCGCTGATCAGCGTCGGCAGAAAGGCGGTGGTGCCGTAACGGCGATGCGCGGCACCGATCGCCGCTATTCCGTCCACGTCCGGCGCATCGTTGAACAGCACGCCGCCGCCGCCATTGACCTGCACATCGACGAAGCCGGGCATGATCCAGCCGCCATCGAGGTCGATAGCGTCGCCACGGATCTGCGGGTCCAGCGCGACGATGATCCCGCCCTCCACATCCAATGATGCGGCCGGCAGGACGCCGCCGGGAGTAACGATGTGCCCGTTGGCGAACGCGTGAATGGTCATACGGCTTTCATGAAGGCGTCGGAGCAGTGCGGCGCATCGGGTACGGGGGAGGGGAGTGTAGGAATCGAAACGCCGGCAATGGTCGGCTTTGCCCGCATTTGGTCATGTCCGCTGGTGTAAGCCCATGGTGCGATGGGGCGTTGCGCGGCATTACCCTGCTCCGCCGGGTTGGATGATCGAACAAATGGTAAGGCGGGCACGTTGCTTTTTGCCATTCCGCGAAAGTTATTCGTCATAGATTGGTATCATCGGTTTGCGCGATGCGCAATCCCGTGACAAGCGTGGCCACTTTCGCGCGATCCGTGACCGCACGTGTCGCGCCGACAAAGCCGAAGCGCCGCTCCGCATCATGCGCGTCGATGGTGACGGCGGTGCGACAGGACGCGTGGACCTCTCGCACGCCGGTGCTCAGGATCGCTGGCAGCGTCGCGGCATCGACGCCGCTGCCGGCCAGGATGACGATGCGGCCGGCAGCGCGCCGGTGCAGGGTGGCCAGATTCGCGAGTCCCTCCGTCGCGCGCGGTACCCCGCCCGAGGTCAGGATGCGGTCGAAACCCAGCGCAGCTGCCTGCTCCAGCGCCTCCGACAGATCGGGCACCAGGTCAAAGGCGCGGTGCAGCGTCAGCGACAGCGGCCGTCCCCTCCCAGCGCCCAATGCGCGGGCGTGCGCGATCCAGGCCGACAAGGTGGCGATATCGAGCCGCCGGTCGGCTTCGCTCGCGCCGATCACCACGCCGGCCAGACCCGCCTCGGCCGCGAGGCGGATGTCGTCGGCGACCAGCGCCCGTTCGGCGGTGGAGGCGATGAAGTCCCCTTCGCGGGGGCGGCAGAGCAGGTGGACGGGCAGGGTCCCCGCCGCGGCGGCGCGGATCAGCGACTCCGGCGGGGTCAGGCCGCCGATGCCCAGCGCGGCGCACAGCTCGATCCGGTCGGCGCCGCCCTGCGTGGCCGCGACGAGCCCCGCGACCGAATCGACGCACACCTCCAACAGGCGGCGCGGGGGCTTTGCTGGCGTCGGTGTCACCTCAGGCCCGGAACAGCGATCCGGCCTTGTGGACGACCGTGCGGCCGGCGGCGTCTGTCGCAGCATAGGTGAAGCCCGGCAACAGGCAGAACGCGCCCACTTCCCCTTGCGGGCCAAGCGCCAGGAAGCCGACCTGAACCCCCCGGATCGCGTCGCCGCGCAGGGAGGCGATGTGCCGCACCACCTCTTCGCAGGCGGCCTGCGGGGACAGGCCGGCGCGCATGGAGGCGACCACGCGTGCGGTGCCGGCCACGCGCGTCACCTCTTCGCCCAGGCCGGTGGAGGTCGCGGCACCCACACCGCGCTCCACGAACAGGCCGCAGCCGACCTGTGGCGAATCGCCGACCCGGCCGCGCATCTTGAACGCCATGCCGGAGGTCGTGCAGGCGCCCGCGAGCCGCCCGGCCGCGTCGCGCGCCAGGATGCCGATCGTGTCATGGTCCAGCGCGCCGCCAGGCGTTCGCGACACGCGGTTCTCGACATTCGCCTCCGGCCGGTAGTTCGCGGTGCGCAGCCAGTCGCGCCACGCCTTTTCCGCCTCCGGGGTGAGCAGCGCGCGCTGTGGAAAGCCCTGGTCGCGGGCGAAGCGGGTCGCGCCGTCTCCCACCAGCATGGTGTGCGGCGTCTTTTCCATCACCCGCCGCGCGACGGAGACCGCATGCACCGTGTCTTCCAGCGCCGCGACTGCGCCCACCTGACCGGTATCGTCCATGATGACCGCGTCGAGCGTCACATGCCCGTCGCGGTCGGGATAGCCGGAATAGCCGACCGAGTGATTGGCGGGATCCGCCTCCGGCACCATGCCGCCGGCCTCCACCGCGTCGAGCAGGGAACCGCCCGCGCTCAGCCGCGCAAACGCCGCCGCATTGGCCGCCGCGCCGAAATCCCAAGTCGACAGGACCGTCGCGCCAGGCCCCGCAGCGCGCTTGCGCCGTTGCAACGCGGCGGCAGGCGTCGCGGCCAACAGGCCCATGGCGGAGAGCAGAGAACGTC